>NZ_CP046603.1:0-4109802 GCF_009755585.1 Lysobacter soli
ATGGATGCCTGGCCCCGCTGCCTCGAACGCCTCGAAGCCGAACTTCCGGCCGAGGATATCCACACCTGGCTCAAGCCCCTGCAGGCGACGCGGCGAGACGACACCACGGTGCTCTACGCGCCCAACGCGTTCGTGGTCGAACACGTTCGCGAGCGCTACCTGCCCCGCATCCGCGAGCTTCTGGCGCATTTCGCCGGCAGCGACGAGGTGAGCCTGGAGATCGGCTCCCTCCCGCGCGCCGCCGCGCCGGTCCCGGAAGCGGTCGCCGCCACGCTGGTCGCGCCCGTGCGCGCCGCGCCGAGCGAGCCGTTCAACGGTCACCTGGACAACCACTACACCTTCGAGAACTTCGTCGAAGGCCGCAGCAACCAGCTCGGTCGCGCCGCCGCGTGGCAGGCCTCGCTCAAGCCCGGCGATCGCGCGCACAACCCGCTGCTGCTGTACGGCGGCACGGGCCTGGGCAAGACGCACCTGATGTTCGCCGCCGGCAACGCGATGCGCGCGGCGAATCCGAACATGCGCGTGCTCTACCTGCGCAGCGAGCAGTTCTTCAGCGCGATGATGAAGTCGCTGCAGGACAAGACCATGGACGCGTTCAAGCGCCAGTTCCAGCAGGTCGACGCGCTGCTGATCGACGACATCCAGTTCTTCGCCGGCAAGGACCGCACGCAGGAGGAGTTCTTCCACACCTTCAACGCGCTGTTCGACGGCAAGCAGCAGATCATCCTGACCTGCGACCGCTATCCGCGCGAGGTCGAAGGCCTGGAGCCGCGCCTGAAGTCGCGCCTGGCCTGGGGCCTGAGCGTGGCGATCGAACCGCCGGACTTCGAGACACGCGCGCAGATCGTGTTGAGCAAGGCGCGCGAACGCGGCGCGCACATTCCCGAGGAAGTCGCGTTCCTGCTCGCCAAGAAGATGCGCAGCAACGTGCGCGACCTGGAAGGCGCGCTCAACACGCTCGCCGCGCGCGCCAACTTCACCGGCCGCGCGATCACGGTCGAATTCGCGCAGGAAACCCTGCGCGACCTGTTGCGCGCGCAGCAGCAGGCGATCGGCATTCCGAACATCCAGAAGACCGTGGCCGATTACTACGGCCTGCAGATGAAGGACCTGCTGTCCAAGCGCCGCACGCGCTCGTTGGCGCGTCCGCGCCAGATGGCGATGGCGCTGGCCAAGGAGCTGACAGAGCACAGCCTGCCGGAGATCGGCGACGCGTTTGCCGGCCGCGACCACACCACGGTGCTGCACGCGTGCCGCCAGATCCGCACGCTGATGGAAACCGACGGCAAGCTGCGCGAAGACTGGGACAAGCTGATCCGCAAGCTCAGCGAGTGATGCATCGGCGGCCCGCAGCAAAGCGACGGTCGCCGATACATACTTATCCCCGTCCGCACGGGGCAAGCCGTGTATGGTGCGGGCACAAGTTGTGGACAGTTTCGGCCCTCGCGCCGTGCGCTAGAGTTGTCCACAGTTTGTCCGCCGGTTGCCCGGCCAGTTCTACCGAAGTTTCACAAGTAAGAAAAACCTTGGTTATCAAGAGCTTGAGATGGTTTTCCCGGATTTCCGGCGACACCATCACCACCATGCTTTTGATTTATTCCACATACTTAGTAATGGCACGGGGACGGGGTCCGCATGCGTTTTTCCCTTCAACGCGAAGTCTTTCTCAAGCCGCTCGCTCAGGTCGTCAACGTCGTCGAGCGCCGCCAGACCCTGCCGGTTCTGGCCAATCTGCTGGTACAGGTGAAGGACGGACAGCTCTCGCTGACCGGTACCGACCTGGAAGTGGAGATGGTCTCGCGCGTTCTGGTGGATGACGCACAGGACGGCGAAACGACGATCCCCGCGCGCAAGCTGTTCGAGATCGTTCGCGCCCTGCCCGACGGCAGCAAGGTCACCGTCTCGCAGTCGGCCGAAAAGATCACGGTGCAGGCCGGGCGCTCCCGCTTCACCCTGTCGAGCCTGCCGGCGAACGACTTCCCTTCGATCGACGAGGTCGAAGCCAACGAGCGCGTCCGCGTGCCCGAGGCGGCGCTCAAGGAACTGATCGAACGCACGGCGTTCGCGATGGCCCAGCAGGATGTCCGTTACTACCTCAACGGCCTGCTGTTCGACCTGCGCGAAGCCAGCCTGCGCTGCGTGGCCACCGACGGCCATCGCCTGGCGCTGTGCGAATCGCCGCTCGACAACGGCGCGATGACCAAGCGCCAGCTGATCGTGCCGCGCAAGGGCGTGCAGGAACTGCAGCGCCTGCTGGAAGGCGGCGAGCGCGAGCTCGAGCTGGAAATGGGCCGTGGCCACCTTCGCGTGAAGCGCGACGATGTCACCTTTACGAGCAAGCTGATCGACGGTCGCTTTCCGGACTATGAGGCGGTCATCCCGATCGGTGCCGACCGTGAGGTGCGGATCGATCGCGAAGTCCTGCGTGCCTCGCTGCAGCGCGCCGCGATCCTGTCCAACGAGAAGTACCGCGGCGTTCGCCTGGAAGTTTCGCCGGGCCAGCTGAAGATCAGCGCGCACAACCCGGAGCAGGAAGAAGCGCAGGAAGAGGTCGAGGCCGACACGCGCGTCGATGATCTGGCGGTGGGGTTCAACGTGAACTACCTGCTGGATGCGCTGACCTCGCTGAAGGACGAGCACGTGGTCATCATGCTGCGCGACGCGAACTCCTCGGCGCTGGTGCGCGAGGCGGCGAACGACCGTTGCCGCCACGTCGTGATGCCGCTGCGACTCTGATTCACGCGTTCCACGTGAAACATCGACGCCCGGCCTCGTGCCGGGCGCTTTGTTTTCGCCCTCCGGTAAACTTGTCCCGATGCACGTCACCCGACTTGAGCTGCGCCATCTGCGCCGCTTCCAGGATCTCCGCCTCGACCCTGCCCCCTGCCTGAACCTCATCACCGGCGACAACGGCGCGGGCAAGACGACCGTGCTCGAAGCGCTCCATCTGATGGCTTACGGCCGCAGCTTCCGCGGCCGCGTACGCGACGGCCTGATCCGGGCAGGCGATACCGGCCTGGAGGTATTCGTCGAGTGGCGGGAAAAGGCGGGCCGTTCGGGAGATGACGAGCGCCATCGGAAAGCCGGGCTTCGTCACACCGGCCAGGATTGGACCGGTCGCCTCGACGGCGCGAAAGTCGCCCAGCTCGGGGATCTCTGCGCAGCGCTGGCGGTCGCGACATTCGAGCCCGGTAGCCACGCGCTGATCACCGGCGGCGGCGAGTCCCGTCGCCGCTACCTCGACTGGGGGCTGTTCCACGTGGAACCAGACTTCCTTCCGGTGTGGCGCCGATACAGCCGTGCCCTCAAGCAGCGGAACGCGCTGCTCAAAGCCCGGGCCCGGGACGCCCAGCTCGATGCTTGGGATCACGAACTCGCCGAGGCCGGAGAACCGCTCAGCCGTTTCCGCGAGCGCTACCTCGACCTCCTCCAGCTACGTTTCGAGCCGTTGTTGTCCGACCTCGCCCCGGCGCTGGGCCTGAGCCGTCTCGAGTACGCACCGGGCTGGCGTCGCGACGAGATGTCGCTCGCAGATGCGTTCCTGCTGTCCCGCGAGCGCGACCTCGCCGCCGGCTATACCGGCGTGGGGCCGCATCGGGCGGACTGGCGGGTCGTGTTCGCGAACCTGCCGGGGCGCGAGGCGCTCTCCCGCGGCCAATCGAAGCTCACCGCGCTGGCGGCCCTGCTCGCTCAGGCTGAACACCACGACCAGATACAAGGCGAATGGCCCGTGGTCGCGCTCGACGACCTTGCATCCGAGCTCGATCGCCACCATCAAGGAAGGGTGCTGGCGCGCCTGCGGTCCAGCGGTGCCCAGGTGTTCATCACCGGCACCGAGGCCCCACCCGGGCTCCCTACCGATTCTCGCGTGCACCGGTTTCACGTGGAACATGG
This sequence comes from Lysobacter soli, assembly GCF_009755585.1. Taxonomy (NCBI): domain Bacteria; kingdom Pseudomonadati; phylum Pseudomonadota; class Gammaproteobacteria; order Lysobacterales; family Lysobacteraceae; genus Lysobacter; species Lysobacter soli. Next base: position 3,895 of record NZ_CP046603.1, read on the forward strand.
CGCCATCACGACCCGCTGAGTCCGCTTCCCGCCGTCCGACGGCGGGTTGTCCAGCGCCCGAACGCCGGCTGTTATACTCCCGGTTTGTATAGCTAATGTGTCTTGACGCGCCCGGCCCCGCCGCGGACCGCGTCGACGGAGCCTGTCGCCGCATGACCCACATCGAGCACGATCCCTCGCAAGATCCGTCCGTCGCTTCGACCCCCGCCGTTCCCCAGACCTACGACTCCAGCAAGATCACCGTGCTGCGTGGTCTGGAAGCCGTGCGCAAGCGTCCGGGCATGTACATCGGCGACGTGCACGACGGCACCGGCCTGCACCACATGGTGTTCGAAGTCGTCGACAACTCGGTCGACGAAGCCCTGGCGGGGCATGCCGACGACATCGTGGTGACGATCCACGTGGACGGCTCGGTCTCCGTGCTGGATAACGGCCGCGGCATGCCGGTGGACATCCACAAGGAAGAAGGCGTCTCAGCGGCCGAGGTGATCCTCACCGTGCTGCACGCCGGCGGCAAGTTCGACGACAACAGCTACAAGGTTTCCGGCGGCCTGCACGGCGTGGGCGTCTCGGTGGTCAATGCGCTGTCGGAGCACCTGTGGCTCGACGTGTGGCGCGACGGCTTCCACCATCACCAGGAATATGCGCTGGGCGAGCCCGTGGCTCCGCTCAAGCAGCTGGAAGCTTCCGACAAGCGCGGCACGCGCCTGCGCTTCAAGCCGTCCGCGTCGATCTTCACCGACATCGAGTTCCACTACGACATCCTCGCGCGTCGTCTGCGCGAGCTGTCGTTCCTCAATTCGGGCGTGAAGATCACGCTGGTCGACGAGCGCGGCGAAGGCAAGCGCGATGTCTTCCAGTACGCCGGTGGCATCCGCTCGTTCGTCGAGCACCTGGCGCAGCTGAAGAATCCGCTGCACCCCAACGTCATTTCGGTGTCGGGCGAACAGAACGGCATCACGGTGGACGTCGCCCTGCAGTGGACCGACGCCTACCAGGAAACGATGTTCTGCTTCACCAACAACATCCCGCAGAAGGACGGCGGTACGCACCTGGCCGGCTTCCGCGCTGCCCTGACGCGCACGATGTCCAACTACATCGAGCAGAACGGCATCGCCAAGCAGGCCAAGATCAGCCTGTCGGGCGACGACATGCGCGAAGGCATGATCGCCGTGCTGTCGGTGAAGGTGCCCGACCCCAGCTTCTCTTCGCAGACCAAGGAAAAGCTGGTCAGCTCCGACGTGAAGCCGGTGGTCGAAGCGACCTTCGGTGCGCGCCTGGAAGAGTTCCTGCAGGAACACCCCCAGGAAGCCCGCGCGATCTGCGAGAAGGTCGTCGATGCCGCGCGCGCGCGCGAAGCCGCCCGCAAGGCGCGCGATCTCACGCGCCGCAAGGGCGCGCTCGACATCGCGGGCCTGCCAGGCAAGCTCGCCGACTGCCAGGAGAAGGATCCGGCGCTCTCCGAACTGTTCATCGTCGAGGGTGACTCGGCAGGTGGCTCGGCCAAGCAGGGCCGCAACCGCAAGACGCAGGCGATCCTTCCGCTCAAGGGCAAGATCCTCAACGTCGAGCGCGCGCGTTTCGATCGCATGCTCGGCAGCGCCGAAGTCGGCACGCTTATCACCGCGCTGGGCACCGGCATCGGCAAGGACGAGTACAACCCGGACAAGCTGCGCTACCACCGCATCATCCTGATGACCGACGCGGACGTCGACGGAAGCCACATCCGCACGCTGCTGCTGACCTTCTTCTACCGGCAGATGCCGGAGCTGATCGAGCGCGGCCACGTCTACATCGGCCTGCCGCCGCTGTACAAGATCAAGCAGGGCAAGAACGAGCTGTACCTCAAGGACGACGCGGCGCTCGACGCGTACCTGGCGAACAACGCCGTGGAAGGCGCCTCGCTCGTGCCGGCCACGGGCGAGCCGGCGATCGAAGGCGCCGCGCTGGAGAAGCTGCTGCTTGCCTACGCGAGCGCACGCGAGGCCATCGGCCGCAACGCGCATCGGTACGATCCGAGTGTCATCGAAGCGCTGATCGATTCGATCCCGCTCGATGCCGCCGCGCTGGCTGACCACACCGCGCTGCGTCGCGAGTTCGATGCGTTGGAGGCGCGCCTCAATCGTGGCGGCCTCGGCAAGCCGCGCTACACGCTGGAACTGCACGAAGGTGCCGGTCAGCCCGCGCTGCTGGTCAAGCGCCTGCACATGGGCGAGGAACTCACCCAGGTGCTGCCGCTGTCGATCTTCGAAGCCGGCGAACTGCGCACCGTGCGTGAAGCCGCCGCGCAGCTGCATGGCCTGATCCGCGAAGGCGCGCAGATCGTGCGCGGCAATCGCGCGCAGCCCATCGACAGCTTCGCGCAGGCGCAGACCTGGTTGCTGGAAGAAGCCAAGAAGGGCCGCCAGATCCAGCGCTTCAAGGGCCTGGGCGAAATGAACCCCGAGCAGCTCTGGGACACGACGGTGAACCCGGAGACCCGCCGCCTGCTGCAGGTGCGGATCGAGGACGCGGTTGCCGCCGACCAGATCTTCAGCACGCTGATGGGCGACGTCGTCGAACCGCGCCGCGAGTTCATCGAAGACAACGCGCTCAAGGTCGCCAACCTCGACGTGTGATGCGTCGCGAGCCATCCCGGGGCTTCGTGCCCCGGAAGCGGCGCGCGTGCGTGTTCAGGCATTGACGAAGTGTTAATCCGGCGGGCGATACAACCCCCTTCAGCCTCAAGCCTCCTCTTCAGGGTGAATCGATGAAACGCGCTTTGCTCGGCCTCGCCATCGCCACCCTCGTGGTCGCCTGCGCCACCACGACCTCGCCCACCGGACGCACGCAGTACGTCGGCGCGGTCTCGCAGGAACAGCTCAACCAGTTGGGCGCCCAGGCCTTCGCAGAGGCCAAGGCGAAGGAAAAATTGAGCACCGACGCGCGCCAGAACACCTACGTACGCTGCGTCGTCGACGCCATCACCCGGCAGCTGCCAGCCGGCTGGCAGACACAGTGGGAAGTGGCCGTCTTCCAGGACGATTCCCCGAACGCCTTTGCCCTTCCAGGCGGCAAGATCGGCGTCAACACCGGCATCTTCACCGTGGCCAAGAACCAGGACCAGCTCGCGGCGGTCATCGCGCACGAGATCGGCCACGTCGTCTCGCGCCACCACGACGAGCGCATCACCAAGCAGCAGGGCACCTCGACCCTGCTCGGCATCGGCAGTGCGATCCTCGGTAGTGCCTACGGTTCAGGTGCCGGCAATGCAGCCGGCCAGATCGGCGGCGCCGCGGCGCAGACCTTCTACCTGCTTCCGAACTCGCGAACGCAGGAAACCGAGGCGGACGTGGTCGGCCAGCAGCTGGCCGCGAAGGCGGGCTTCGACCCCCGCCAGGCCGTGAATCTGTGGCAGAACATGATTGCCGCGGGCGGCAGCCGTCCTCCGCAGTGGCTTTCGACCCACCCGGATCCGCAGTCGCGCATCAACGAACTCGGCGCGCGCGCGGGAAGCCTCATGCCCACTTTCGAGCAGGCGCGCGCGTCCGGCCATACGCCGAAGTGCGGTTCGTAAGACTGCAAATCCGGCACACAACCCCGTATCGCAGCGTCGTGCGTTTCTGTTAGCGTGACGCCCCCCTGGCCCCGGTGCCATCGTCCCGCGCGCGCCCGCGTGCGGCAGCAGATCTGAGGTGTTCGATGAACAAGTTTTCCCTCCGTAACCGCAGCATCCTGGCCGCGGCCATTGGCGCGGTGCTGGTGTTCGGTGCGGTCAGCCAGGTGAATGCCCAGTCCGCGCAGGATCGCGCCGAGGAGCGTCGTGCACGCCAGGCCGAAGGCAAGCAGAAGGCTGCCAAGCCGGCTGAGGAATACCCGCAGGCGACCCGCCAGGTCGAGGCCAAGGCCTCTTCGAAGGGCGGCCAGAAGCTGCAGAAGATGATGGGCCTGTACGACGACGACAAGGGCACCGAGGCCCGCGCCGCCGCCGACGAAATCATCGCGACCGAGACCTTCAACGCCTACGACCGCGCGTTCGCCGCGCAGATGGCCGCGCAGATCGCCTACGACGCCGACGACACCGCCGCCGCCAAGAACTACCTGCGCAAGGCGATTGAACTCAATGGCTTGGACAACAACGGCCACTACGGCGCGATGTACATGCTCGCCCAGCTGCAGCTGCAGGACGAGCAGTACGCCGAATCGCTGAAGACGCTCGATACCTTCTTCAACGAAACCAAGAGCACCAAGCCGGAGCAGCTGGTGGTCAAGGGCAACGCCCTGTACCGCCTGGAGCGCTACCCGGAAGCCGCTACGGTCCTCAAGCAGGCCATCGATTCCAGCCCGACGCCGAAGCCGGAATGGCAGCAGCTGCTGATGGCGACCTACGCCGAGTCGGGCAACGCCGGTGAAGCGGCCAAGATGGCCGAGGCCGTCGCCGCGAAGAACCCGAACGACAAGCGCGCCCAGCTCAACCTGGCCGCCGTGTACCAGCAGGGCGAGATGTACGACAAGTCGGCCGCCGTGCTCGAGAAGCTGCGCGCTTCCGGCCAGCTGACCGAAGACAAGGAATACCGCCAGCTCTACGCCACGTACCTGAACATGGACGGCAAGGAGAAGGAAGCCATCGCGGTCATCAACGACGGTATCCAGAAGGGTGTCCTGAAGCCGGACTACCAGACGTACCTCGCACAGGCGCAGGCGTACTATTTCTCCGACCAGGCCGGCCCGGCGATTGACGCCTACAAGAAGGCCGCTCCGCTAGCCCCCGATGGCGAGGCTTACCTGAATCTCGCCCGTGTCCTGTGGCAGGAAGACCGCATCCCCGAGGCCAAGGAAGCCGCCAAGCAGGCCGTCGCCAAGGGCGTCAAGAAGCCCGACGACGCCAAGAAGATTCTCGCCCTGCCGGGGAAGTAATTCGGCAAAGCGAATCTACCGATTTGTGTGATTACACGGACGCGAATTGGTATATGCTAGGAGGTTCCCGCGACTCGACATGGGCCGCGGGAATCGTATCTGACGGCCCGAGGCGCCCTGGCGTCCGGAATTACCTCCCGAGCTACGGCGCATGACGCAAGACCTAGAAATTCACGCTAGAACCGACGACGACCGCGAAGGTTTGAACTGGGCACGTATTGCCGGTATCACCATCGCGATCGCCTTCCACGTCGCGGCCCTGCTCCTCCTGCTTGCTCCGATGGCCCCTCCGGCCCAGCAGCAGAAGGAAGAGGAGGTCACGTTCGTCAACCTCATCAAGCCGCCGCCGCCGCCGCCGCCGCCGCCGCCGCCGCCGCCGGAACCGCCGAAGGAGCTGAAGCCGCCGCCGAAGCTCACTCCGCCGCAGCCGACGCCGTTGCCGCCGCCGCCGGAAGAGCCGCCGATCGTGGTCGACGACCCGAGCCCGGTGGACGTGCAGGCGCCGCCGCCGAGCCCGCCGTCGCCGCCCGCACCGGCCACGACGATCGGTTCGAGCGTCGATCCGTCCTCGAAGCGGCTCAACCCGCCCAAGTACCCGCCGACGGAAGCCCGTCAGGGTGTTGGTGGCACGGTCGTGCTGGTCATCACCATCGACGGCCAGGGCAACGTGCTTGACGTCGCTGTCGAGAAGTCGAGCCGCAACCGCAACCTCGACCGCGCTGCAATGGATGCTGCCCGGAAGTGGAAGTTCAACCCGGAAATGCAGAACGGCGTCGGTGTCCAGAGCCGCGTCCGCGTCCCGGTCGATTTCGTCCCGCCGACCTGATCGGGGTCACGGGATTCGTTAGCACCAAACCCGCAACACACTCCTTTTCCACGACATTTCAAAGGTAAGCGTCATGCTGCAGGAAACCACCACCGCTGCGACTGCTGGAGGCTCCAACGCCCAGGCACTTCAGCAGATGAGCTTCGCGCATCTGTTGCAGAACTTCGACTTCGTCGGCTGGGTCGTCTTCATCACTCTGGCGATCATGTCGATCCTGTCGATCTACTGGATCGTCGTGAACTTCGTGAAGAACCTGCGCCTGCGCGCCAGTTCGGATCGCGTCGTCTCCACGTTCTGGGAAACCCCGAACGCGCAGGACGCCATCCGTTTCATGGAAGAGCAGGGCCGTTTCGAGCCGTTCTCGAAGATCGCCCTCGACGCCGCCCAGGCGGCTGCCCACCACCAGCGCCACGAAGGTTCGCGCCTGGTCGAGTCCCTGAACCGCTCGGAGTTCGTTGACCGTGCGCTGCGCCAGGGCGTGACCCGTGAGTCGTCGAAGCTGGAAGCCGGCCTGACCGTGCTCGCCACCGTCGGTTCGACCGCTCCGTTCGTCGGTCTGCTCGGTACCGTGTGGGGCATCTACCACGCCCTGATCCGCATCAGCGCGACCGGCCAGGCGTCGATCGACGCCGTCGCAGGTCCGGTGGGCGAAGCGCTGATCATGACCGCCATCGGTCTGTTCGTCGCGATCCCGGCGGTGCTGGCGTACAACTTCTTCACCCGCCTCAACCGCGTCACCAACAACAAGTTCGATACGTTCGCGCACGATCTGCACGACTTCTTCGCCACCGGCTCGCGCGTCGGCGAAGTGGGCGCGAAGCGCTAAGAACGCGTTGTAACAACGACACCCTCTTGCAGCAGGTTGGAGTTTCGTAATGGCCTTCAGTACTGGCGATAGCGGCGGCCCGATGGCCGAGATCAACGTCACGCCCCTCGTGGACGTGATGCTGGTTCTGCTCATCATCTTCATGATCACCGCGCCCCTGATGTCGCATAAGGTCCAGGTCGATCTTCCGGAAGCGAATCTGGACAAGCGTGACAGTGAGGCTCCGCCGGTTCCGCCGATCAGCATCACGGTGGAAGACAACGGCAACCTTTACTGGAACGACGAGCCGGTGACCAAGGACCTGCTCGAGAGCCGTCTGTCGATCGAAGCTCAGAAGACGCCGCAGCCGGAAATCAACGTCCGCGGCGACAAGACGACCAAGTACCGCATCGTGTCCGAAGTGGTGCAGATTGCGCAGGCCCAGGGCATGCGCAAGGTCGGCTTCATGGCGCTCAAAGAACCTCGCTGATCCGGAGATCCAGTAATGGCATTTGCATCGAAATCCGGTGGCGGTCCGATGTCGGACATGAACGTCACGCCCCTCGTGGACGTGATGTTGGTGTTGCTGATCATCTTCATGGTGACGGCGCCTCCGCTGACGTATCCGATCGACGTTAACCTGCCGCAGAAGTCGCTGAACCCGCCGCCGCAAACGCGCGAACCGCCGCCGCCGATCAGGCTGCGTATCGACGCGTCCGGTCAGGTGTTCTGGAACGACGCTCCGCAGCCCATCACCGCGATCCAGGACATGATGAAGGCGGAGGTCCAGCGCGACCCGAGCAATCAGCCCATGCTCGAGATCGATACCAGCCCGGACGCCGATTACGGCATCCTGGCGAAGGTGCTGGCGCATGCGAAGAACGCCAATATGGAAAAGATTGGCTTCGTCCAGAACTGATTGACGCTTACCTGTCGGGAAGACGCCGCCTCCGGGCGGCGTTTTCTTTTGTGCGTTCGAAAGGCCCAGGCGCGTCGCCCTGCCGCTCCCTACAACCTTCGTGCGACTTGCAGCCGCCGCCCCGCCGGGTTTAGCGTGGAACCGGGCATGGGGCCCATGGAGGTTGCGCGATGGCTGCTTCCGTTTTCCGCGATTCCCCTTCGTCGTCCCGCAGCGGCCACACCGAGGTCGCGCAGATGAACATCACGCCGCTGGTCGACGTCATGCTGGTGCTGCTCGTGATCTTCATGGTCGCCACGCCGATGGTGGCCAGCAAGATCGACCTGCGATTGCCGCAGAACATTGAGACCACACAGCGGAAAGAACCGCCACGACGTGTGGCGTTGAAAGTCGATGCGAACGGCCACTTCCAGCTTGATGGCGTCGCGCTCGAGCGCGCGGCCTTGCCGCAGGCGCTGCGCGATCTGATGCAGGCCGATCCCCGTACCGTCGTCCAGATCACCGCGAACGCGGATGCGGACTATCAGGACTTTGCCTGGACGCTGGCCGAAGCCCAGCGCAACGGCGTCCGCGATATCGCCTGGGAATAAAGCGTCGAACCGGCGCCCGCCGCTCGGCGGGCGCCCACTTCTGGAAGTGCCTCAGCTCCGCTCCTCACCCAGCAGGGCGAGATACCCGCGCACGGTCGCATCCAGGCCGTCGTACAGCGCTTCACCGATGAGCGCATGGCCGATGGATACCTCAAGGACGCCCGGCACGGCGCGCAGGAAGGCGCCGAGGCTTTCCTGACTCAGATCGTGTCCCGCGTTGACGCCGAGGCCGGCGTCCTGCGCGCGCCTGGCGGCTTCGGCGAAATGCACCGCCATCGCGTGGCCCTGCCCGCTCGCGAAAGCCTCCGCCCACGGTCCGGTGTAAAGCTCGACGCGATCGGCCCCGACGTGCGAGGCATGCGCGATGCCAGCGCGCCCGCCGGGCGTGTGCGCATCGGCGAACAGGCTGACGCGGCAGCCGATGCCTTTCAGCGCATCGACGTGCGGACGCAGCGACTCCGCATCGCGCACGAAATCGAAACCGTGATCGGACGTGAGCTGCGCGTCGCCGTCGGGAACCAGCGTCGCCTGCGCCGGACGCACCGCGTCGCAGAGCGCGAAGAACCCGGGATAGCCGGCGCGCGGCGGTGCGAAGGGATTGCCTTCGAGGTTGAACTCCACGCCACGTTCGCGCGTGAGTTCGGCCAGCGCATACACGTCGTCGGCACGGATGTGCCGCGCATCCGGACGCGGATGCACGGTGATGCCGTGGGCCCCGGCGTCCAGGCACGCGCGCGCGGCGCGCACCACATCGGGTTCGGAGCCGCCGCGCGAATTGCGCAGCACGGCGATCTTGTTGACGTTGACGCTCAGTACGGTCATCGCGCGACGTCCTGCGTCGACGTCGCGAAGCTCCACGCTTGGATCACTGGCACTTCTCGGAGTTCTGCTGATAGATGACCGGCTCCCAGTAGGAGCCGTCGGTGATGTAGTTGCGACGCGCCTCGACGAGCCGCGCGCCGAGAAGATAGGTCGTGTTCGGCTGCACGTCGACCACCAGATCCTTATAGGGATTGGCGCGCATGTCGCGCTGTCGCCGCTGCACGTCGTTGAACTGTTCCGGATCGATCAGTTCGGCGACCTGCAAGACATGCCGGCCGGGCGTTACGCGAAAGCTCTTCGCACCTGCGGGGCCGGGAAGCTGGCCGTCGAGGTTCATCAGCCGCGCGCGATACAGGTCCTGGCTACGCGGCGCGACGTCGAAGATGCTTATGCGGCCGCAGCCGGTGGCGTTCGAAACGGGCGTGGGTTCGGGCAAATCCTGACCGGCAACGCAGGTACCGGCGAGGAGGCAGAGGGACAGGAGTGGAAGGCCGAAAGCTTTCATGGCGATCTCCACGATGGCGATCGACGGCGCGAGCCGGCGCATGTTGGCGATGGGACGGCAGCGCCCACCGCATCCGGCCAGACCGGCGGGCGAGTCCGCGGCCCGGCGCGCCGATACTAGCGCAGCGGGCGTGAGCCAGCGGCTTGCGGAGGTTCGCCGCTCAGGCGGCCGGCGGCGCCGGCGGATTGCCCGCGGCGGCGCGGCGCGCTTCGGCCTGCTCGCGCAGACGGCGCAGCTCGGCCGGATCCAGGATCAGCGTCGAGTCACGCGTCTGGCTGTCGACTCGCGCGGCCAGCAGCTTGAGCACCCACGCCAGCCCGAAGCCCAGTGCCGCAAGCAGGCACACCATCAGGACCGCCACCGACGTCGTCTTGAACGCGACCGCCAAGGCGACCAGTGCGAGCAGGAGGTACAGCCAGTGCATGGGAAGCTCCGTGAGAGGGTGCGACGCGCCGGCAGTGTAGCGCGCGATCTCCGTGGGAATCGCCCGATTGCCGGGCTCGCGTGACCGCCCGTCAGCGAAGCGCGGCGGCCGTCACAGCAACGGCGAGACCAGCCGCGCGAGCCCTTCCGGCAGCCGCGTGCTCCACAGCGGCTGCGCTCGATCCTCCCGGACACGTGGCGCGAGATTGCACTCGCCCTGGATGAGCGACTCCAGCTCGGCAGCCAGCGCCTTGTCGCGGAACAGCACCGAGACCTCGAAGTTGAGCCGGAAGCTGCGGTGGTCGAAATTCGCACTGCCGACGATGGCCAGGTCGTCGTCGCACAGCAGCGCCTTGCTGTGCAGCATGCGCGGGCCGTACTCGTGCACCTTGACGCCGGCTTCGAGCAGCTCGTCGAAGTACGACCGGGCGGCGAGCGTCACCAGCCGGCTGTCGCAGACCTTGGGCACCAGCAGTCGCACGTCGAGCCCGCCCAGCGCCGCCGAGGTCAGCGCCATGCGCGCCGCCTCCCCGGGCACGAAATACGGCGTCACCAGCCACACGCGACGCTGCGCGGAATGGATCGCCGCGACGTGCACGCGGTGGATCGCCTCCCACGAGGAGTCCGGCCCCGACACCAGCACCTGCGCCGAAATCGTCCCCCGACGCGGCGCCGGATGATGCACGCGCAGCGGCGGTTCCCCCGTCGCGTACGCCCAGTCCTCGATGAAGACCAGCTGCAGCTCGCGGACGATGTCGCCTTCCAGTCGCAGGTGCAGGTCGCGGTACGCGTCCTCGCGCAGGCGCTCGTCTTCCTCGTCGGTGATGTTGATGCCGCCGGTGAAGCCGATCTCGCCATCGATCACGACGATCTTCCGGTGCGTGCGCAGGTTCAGCCACGGCCGCTTCCAGAACCACTGCAGCTTCATCGGATGGAACCACGCGACTTCCGCGCCGGCCTCCACCAGCGGCTGGAGGAACTTGCGCTTGGTGCGTCCCGATCCCACCGCGTCGAGCAGCAGCCGCACCTGCACGCCGGCGCGGGCGCGCTCGACCAGCGCATCGCGCAGCGCAGTGCCGGTGCGATCGGGTAGGTAGATGTAGTACTCCAGGTGGATGTGGTCGCGCGCGCTCGCGATCGCCTCCAGCAACGCGACGTACTTGGCCGAGCCGTCGATCAGCAGGTCCACGCGCGTGGCGGTGATCGGCGGCAGCCCGGTCGTGGATTGCGCCAGCCGCGCCAGTTCGATCGCGTCCGGCGTGGGCACCAGGCCTTCGGGCGGCGGCGGCAAGGTCGCGCGGGCGCGCACGCGGCGCAGGCGCTGGCGGCGGATCCGTTGCGGGCCGAAGAAGAAGTAGATGAGGAAGCCGATGTACGGCAGTGCCGCCAGGCTGATCAGCCAGCTCAGCGTCGCCACCGGCTCGCGCTTCTGGAGCACGATCCACAGCCCGAGCCAGACCACGTAGGTCAGCCAGCCGAGGACGAGGTACAGCCCCAGGTTCGGGATCGAGGCGAACGCGCTCCAGGCGCTACGCAGGATGTCGAGCATGCAGGGCGGGTCTCCTCCGGTATTCAGCCTGCCGTGCGTCGCGTCGTTGCCGCGTCGCGGCCGTCCGTCTCACGGGCTGCGACGGGCCGCGCGTAGGCTAAGGCCGATGGATGACGCCCGCAAAGCCCAGGCACCGATCAAGGGTCGAGGTGCGGCCTCGTACGTCGACGGCCGCTATGCGGTGACCGTCGCGCAGGGCGAGGATGACGGCTGGGGTTCGGTCTACGAGGACCTCGCCGACGCGCCCGGCCCGCAGACCCGCGTCACCGAGGAGCGCGCCCGCAGCATCGTCAGCCGCAACGACTCGCCCGACGTCGGCCACAGCGCGTCGGTCAATCCGTATCGCGGGTGCGAACACGGCTGCGTCTACTGCTTCGCCCGGCCGTCGCACGCCTACCTCGATCTCTCGCCGGGGCTGGATTTCGAAACGCGCCTGTTCGCCAAGACCAACGCGGCCGAACTGCTGCAGAACGAACTCGCGCGGCCGTCCTATCAGTGCGTACCGCTCGCGCTGGGCATCAACACCGACTCGTACCAGCCGATCGAACGCCGCTACCGCGTGACGCGTTCGGTGATCGAAGTGCTCGGCGCGTGCTCGCATCCGTTCAGCATCATCACCAAGAACGCCGGCGTCGTGCGCGACATCGACCTCATCGCGCCGCTCGCGAAACGCGGCCTGGCGAGCGTCGCGTTCTCGGTGACTTCGCTCGACAACCGCCTGTCCGCGCGCATGGAACCCCGCGCGTCGGCGCCGCATGCGCGCCTGAAGGCCATCCGCACGCTCGTCGATGCCGGCATACCCGTGGGCGTGATGGTCGCGCCGGTCATTCCGATGATCAACGACCGCGAGATCGAGCACATCCTCGAAGCCTGCCGCGATCACGGCGCGACGTCGGCCGGCTACGTGCTGCTCCGCCTGCCGCACGAACTCAAGCAGGTGTGGCGCGAATGGCTGCAGCTGCATTACCCCGACCGCGCCGAGCACGTGATGAGCCTCATCCAGCAGATGCGCGGCGGCAAGGACTACGACAGCGCCTTCGGCACGCGCATGCGCGGCGAAGGGCCATTCGCGCAGCTGATCGCGCAACGCTTCCGCAAGGCGCACGCGCGGCTGGGCTTCGGCTCGATGCCGGCCCTCGACACCAGCCAGTTCGTGCCGCCGCGCAAACCGTCGCCGCAGGGCGAGCTGTTCTGATCGAACCGGCTGCGATCAGCCCGGCAACAGCGGCCCGCCGAGCCACAGCCAGCGCGCCATCCACGCGCTGACGAAGGCGATCATCGCCGTCAGCGGCAGGCCGATGCGCAGGAAATCGTTGAACCGGTACTGCCCCGGGCCGAGGATCAGCAGGTTGCCGTGGTGCCCGATCGGCGTGAGGAACGACGCCACCGCGCCCAGCGCCGTGCACACCACGAACGGCGTCGGCGGAAGGCCGAGCGACTGCGCCAGCTCCACCGCGATTGGCCCGAGCAGCACCGTCGTCGCGGCGTCCGACAGGATCTGCGTCAGCAACGCCGCCACGCCGAACATCACCAGCAGCACGCCCAGCGGCGGCCAGCCCGACACCACGTGCAGCAGCCCCGAGGCGAGCCACTGCGCCGTGCCGGTCTGCTCCATCGCGATGCCGAGCGGGATCACGCCGGCGATCATCACGAAGATGCGCACGTCGACCTCGCGATACGCCTGATCGACCTCGACGCAGCGCGAGGCGACCATCGCGACCGCGCCGAGGAGGAAGGCCAGCGGCGCCGGCAGCCACTCGGTCGCGGCGGCGAGCACCGTGGCCGCCAGGATCGCCAGCGCCACCGGCGCGCGTACGCGCCGCCGCGCCTCGCCCGCGAACGGCACCAGCATCAGGAAGCCGTGGTGCGTGGCGAGTTCGGCGAAGCGCGACGGCCGGCCCCACAGCACCAGAAGGTCGCCCTCGCGCAGGCGGGTTTCGGCCAGGCGCGGCGATTCGTCCTCGCCGCGGCGCCAGAGGCCGACGATGACGGTGTGGAAGCGCCGCGCGAAATCCAGCTCGCGCAACGTGCGCCCGATGAATTCCGAGCCCGGCGCGATCACCGCCTGCACCAGCTGCGCGTCGCCCTCGCCGGTGGCGAGTTCGCCATAGCGGCGTATCGCCTGCAGGCTGAGCCCCGTGTCCGCATGCAGCGAGGCCAGCGCGTCGGCCGAGGCCTCCACGCGCAGGATGTCGCCGTTGATGAGCGGACTGGCCGGCGTCAGGTCGTCGCGTACGCGGCCGTCGCGCGTCCAGCTCAGCAGGCGGAAGCGGTCGCCCAGCGCCTTCTGCAGGTCCGACAGCGGTCGCGTGTTCCAGCGCGGGCCTTCGCCGACGACGAGTTCCGTGCGGTAGCGGTCCAGCCGGAAATAGCCGGCATCGCCGAGCGCGCCGAAGCGCTTGGGCAGCAGCCAACGCGCGATCAGCATGTACATCACGCCCAATGCCACCAGCGCCAGGCCGATCGGAGTGATCGAGAAGATCCCCAGGCCTTCGCTGCCCGTGCGTTCGATGAGGTTGTCGGCGAGCAGGAACGCGGGCGCGCTCACCAGCGTCAGCGTCGTGCCGAGCGAGGCGGCGAACGACATCGGCATCAGCAATCGCGATGCCGACATCCCGCGCGCGCGTGCGAACCGCGTCACGATCGGCAGCATCATCGCGGTGACCATCACGTGATGCGTGAACGACGACAGCGCCGCCACCGCGAGCATCACCACCGCGATCGCCCGGCTTTCGGTGCGACCGGCCGCACGTTCCACGGCCTGGCCGATGCGTTCGGTGATGCCCGTCGCGGCCAGTCCGCCGGAGATGATGAACACTGCCGCCACGATGATCGCCGGCTCGCTCGCGAAGCCCGACAATGCCTCGCGCGCATCGAGCACACCCGCCAGCACCATCGCCAGCAACGTGAGCATCGCCGTCACGTCGACGCGCAGGCGTTCGCTTATGAAGAGGTACAGCGAACCGGCGAGGATGACGAGGAACAGGACCTGTTGCATCTCCATGACCCATTGTGCGCGAGGTGGCGCGAACGCCGTGCAGGCAGCCTGCACCACACCGTCACGATCGGCCCCGCTACACTAGCGCCGCGACAGGACAAGCTTGAGCCACGCCATCGATGAGCGAAATCCCTGGTCAGGACGCGGGTATCGACCGTTTCCGTCTCGCGATGGACGCTTCCGGCGTCGGCATGGCGGTGGTCGACCTGCACGGCCGCTGGCTTGAAGTGAACCCCGCCTTCGAGCGCATCTTCGGCTACGACGCACGCGACATCATCGGCACATCGGCCGCCTCGCTCACGCATCCGGACGACGTGGCGATGAGCCAGTCGTTCCTGCGCGGCCTGGTCGACGGCAACATCCCCGCGCTCGACGCGCAGAAGCGCTACGTGCATCGCAACGGCGACACCATCTGGGCGCACGTCAACGTGTCGGTGGTGCGCGACGGCGAAGGTCACCCGTCTTACCTGCTGGTGCAGGTGCGCGACATCAGCGCGCAGCACGCGGCCGAACTCGCGCTCAAGGCGCGCGCCGAAGCCGAACACGCCGCGCGCTTCGCCGCCAACCACCAGCTGCAGTTGTTCGCCGACGCGGTCGCGCACGACCTGCGTGCGCCGCTGCGTTCGATCGAAAGCTTCTCCGCGTTGCTGGCCGATCGCGCATCGGAGCGGCTGGACGACACCGACCGCGACTACCTCGGCCGAATCCGCGCCGCGGCGTCGCGCATGAGCGGGCTGCTCAGCGCGCTGAACGACCTGGCCTACGTCACGCGTACAGAACTCAAGCCGGCGGACGTGGACCTGAGCCTGCTCGCCGACTGGGTCGGCGCCGAGCTGCAGGACGCCGAGCCGCAGCGCCGCGCCGACATCCGCGTGCAGCCCAGCCTGCACGCGTGGGGCGACGAGCGCCTGCTCAAGCTGATGCTGAGCCAGTTGATGGGCAATGCGTGGAAGTTCTCGCGCGGGCGCGAGCCGATCCGCATCCAGGTCAGCGGCCGGCGTGAAGGCCGCAACCTCCAGGTCGTGATCCGTGACGAGGGCATCGGATTCGACATGCGCTATGCGCACAAGCTGTTCGAGCCATTCCAGCGGCTGCACGGACCGGACCAGGGGGGTGGTCACGGTCTGGGCCTTGCCATCGTCCGGCGCATCGCCGAACGGCACCACGGCAGCGTCCGCGCCGATTCGACACCCGAATCCGGCGCCACGTTCACCCTCGAATTGCCGGCGCAAGCGCTGGCGGAGGAGAACGCCTGATGCACAAGGAAATCCTGCTGGTCGAGGACAATCCCGACGACGTCGAGCTGACGCGCATCGCCTTCGACGAGGCGAAGGTCGCCAACCGCCTGGTCGTGGTGAACGACGGCGCCGAGGCGCTCGACTATCTCTTCGCGCGCGGCCAGTACGCCGATCGCGATCCGGCGGACCTGCCGTCGATCATGCTGCTGGACCTCAACCTGCCCAAGGTCGACGGGCGCGAGGTGCTGCAGGCCGTGCGCGCGAACGAAGCCACGCGCACGCTGCCCGTCGTCGTGCTGACCACCAGCGCCGAGCCGTTCGACGTGGAAGCCAGCTACGCGCTGGGCGTCAACAGCTACATCCAGAAGCCCGTGGATTTCGAGCAGTTCGTGTGGGCGGTCAAGCAGGTCGGCCTGTACTGGCTGGTGCTGAACCACCCGCGCACGTGATGCCGCAACAACGGCGCTACGACGCGCCGAACAACCGCTCCGCGCGCTGGAACAGGATCCAGCTGGTCGCGATGAACTTGTCGCCGCCCAGCGGCCGGTTGCCGCGGTGCGTATGCGTGAACGCTGCCGGCGCGATCAGCAGGCTGCCGGCGCGCGGCGCGATCCTGCGGCGCTGGTAGAGGAATTCCGTCTCGCCGGCGTCGAAGCCGTCGTTGAGGTAGATCGTCCACAGCAGGTGGCGATGCAGCGTCTCGCCGTGCGCATCGCGCGGATACAGCTCGCAATGCCAGTAGGGATACCCGCCGCGATCGGCCGTATAGCGCTGCAGGTTGATCGCGCCGGGCCGCAGCACCGCCTGCACCACAGGCGTCAGCGAGGCGTCGTCCATAGCGGCCAGCCGCTCGGCGGTGAGCCGGTGGCGAGCGCCGTTCTCGCCCGGCACTTCCAGCATCAGCGGTGCGATCAGCGTGTACGGATACCGCCGCAGGTACGCGATCAGCCCCTTGAAGACGGCGGCGTTGAGCATCTGTTCCGCATCGCGCCACAAATCGCGGCCGGTGATGGTGAGATCGCGGCTGTCCTTCAGTTCCGGCAACACGCCGCCGCCGACGCGGCCGGGCACGCTGTCACCGCTGGCGGAAAAACGTTCGACCAGTCGCGCGCATTGTTCGCGATCGAGCACGTCGTCGAACACCTCGATGAAGTCGGCGAAGTCGGTACCACCACCTGCCTGGTTGTGCATGTCGCGCGAGGAAAGAAGCCCGGATGCCGCATCCTCGCACGGCGCGAGGGCGATGCAAACGCGCGCTGTCGCTTATGCGATGTGGATCGTGTTCGGCGCCTCGGGTTCGTGCGCGCGCAGCCCGTGGCGCTGCATGAGGCGATAGAGCGTCACGCGCGAGACGCCCAGTTCGCGGGCGACATCGACCAGGCGCCCGCGATTGCGGTGCAGCGAACGCTCGATCGCCGCACGCGTCGCCGCATCGCGCACTTCGTCCAGCGTCGGCGGCGGCGTGGTCAGCGAGCTTTCGATGTGCAGGTCTGCAGCGGTGATCAGCCGGCCTTCGGCCATCACCACGGCCTGCCGGACGCGATTGATGAGCTCGCGCACGTTGCCGGGCCATGAGTGCGTGTGCAGCGCCTGCCGCGCACAGGGCGAAAAGCCCTTGAGCGTGCGATGGCCTTCCTGCGAATAGCGTTGCAGCGAGTACTCGGCGAGCTTGTCGATGTCGCTGCCGCGTTCGCGCAAGGGTGGCTGCTGCAGGCGCAGCACGCACAGGCGGTGGTAGAGGTCGGCGCGGAATCGCCCTTCGGCGACGGCGCGGTCGAGGTCGTGGTGCGTCGCCGAGATGATGCGCACATCCACCGGGATCTGCTCGTGGCCGCCGAGTCGTTCGATGCTGCCCTGCTGCAGGAAGCGCAGCAACGAGGCTTGGCTTTCCAGCGGGAGGTCGCCGATCTCATCCAGGAACAGCGTGCCGCTGTTGGCCATCTCGATGCGACCGAGCTTGCGCTGCTGCGCGCCGGTGAATGCGCCGCGCTCGTAACCGAACAATTCCGACTGGATCAGGCTGTGCGGGATCGCACCGCAGTTGATGGCCACGAACGGATGCGCATGCCGGCGCGAATGCCGATGCACCGCCATCGCGGCGAGTTCCTTGCCCGTGCCGGTTTCGCCGGCGATGAACACCGGCGCTTCGGTCAGCGCGGCCTTGCGCAGCGTGCGGCACAACGTACGCATCGCGGGGCTGTCGCCGATCATCCCGTCGAAGCCCGATTCGCTCGTCGCATCGCCGCGTTCGCAGGCGAGGCTCGCCATGCCGTGTGCGTGGCCGATCACCGTGTTGAGCACCGACTCCGGGCACGGCAGCGTCAGGTAGTCGTAGCAGTAGTCGCGAATCAGATCGCGCACCGGCGGTTCGTCGAGCTGGCGCGCATCCACGCCGGCGACCCAGCCGACATTGCCGGCCGACAGCGCGGTGCCGAACTCGGCCAGGTCCTGTTGCGTGAAGCCTTCGCGCAGGTCGAGCAGCGCCGCGTGCGGTTTGCGCGAATCGCCGTTGAGGATGCGCAGAACGCTGCGCGCATCGGGCGCGCGGCGCAGGTTCCAGCCCAGTTGCTGGAGGCCACCCAGCGCGAGCACGCGACCGGCACCACCGCGTGTCACGTAGATCAGTTCGCGGCCACCGGTCTGTGCCGCTTCGGAGTCCTGCATTCCGTCCATCGGCTTGGCATTCCTGACCTAGTCCGAGGCAGTCGATGCTGCCACTGCGGGAAGTTACGCAGTGTATTCAACGGGCCGTTCGACGATGAGCGGTCAGAAACGACGCGTTCCGGTGCTGAATGCGTCAATCGGCACACGACATGAAACGGGCCAACTCAGTTCACCTTCGTGAGTGGCGCCGCCTTCGCGTGCGCCACTGCCGCATCTCTATCCAACGTATCGGGCGCGCTTACGCGGCCCCATCGTGTTCGGCGTGGTAACGCACCGCGGCTTCCACTTCGAGCTTCGAACCGAGGAACACCGGCACGCGCTGGTGCAGGCCGTTGGGCTGCACTTCGAGCATGCGCTGGCGGCCGGTGCTCGCCGCGCCGCCGGCCTGTTCGACTAGCAGTGCCATCGGGTTGGCTTCGTACATCAGGCGAAGCTTGCCGCCCTTCGCCGCGCACTTGCTGTCCAGCGGATAGCTGAAGATGCCGCCACGCGTGAGGATGCGATGCACGTCGGCGACCATCGACGCCACCCAGCGCATGTTGAAGTCCTTGCCGCGCGGGCCTTCCTTTCCGGCGAGCAGGTCGCCCACGTAGCGCTGCATCGGCGCTTCCCAGAAGCGCTGGTTGCTCATGTTCACCGCGAATTCCTTCGTTTCCTCCGGAATGCGCATGCCGCGCGTGGTCATCACGAAGCTGCCGATCTCGCGATCGAGCGTGAACGAATGCGTGCCGTTGCCGACGGTCAGCACCAGCATCGTGCTCGGCCCGTACGTGCAGTAACCGGCGGCGACCTGCGCGGTGCCGGGCTGCAGGAAGTCTTCGTCCTTCGCGTGCGTGACGCCGTCCGGCGCGCGCAGCACCGAGAAGATCGTGCCGACGGAGATGTTCACGTCGATGTTAGAACTGCCGTCGAGGGGATCGAACAGCAGCAGGTAGTTGCCGCGCGGGTAGACGTCGGGGATCGGCTGCGAGGTGTCCATCTCCTCCGATGCGAGGCCGGCGAGGTGGCCGCCCCAGGCGTTGGCTTCCAGCAGGATCTCGTTGGACAGTACGTCGAGCTTCTTCTGCGCCTCGCCCTGCACGTTGATCGACGCCTCGCCGGCCGTGCCCGCATCGCCCAGCACGCCGCCGAGCGCGCCCTTGCCCACGGCGATGGAGATCGTCTTGCATGCGCGCGCCACCACTTCGATCAGCAGGCGCAGGTCGGCGTTGATGCGGCCGGCGCGCTGCTCCTCGATGAGGTAGCGGGTGAGGGAAATCGACTGCGAGTGGTTCGTCATGGGCGGCGCCGTGTTCGAAAACGGGCCGCCATTGTCGCCGATGACTACGGCGAGGGCAGCCACCACGCGCGTTCCGGCGAGGGTTCGCGCAGGTCCAGCGCTTCGCCGAAGCCAGGCGTTGTTAGCGCTACACCACGTTCACGCGCGATGCGCGACACGCGTGTAAACGGTTCCTGCCAGCCGTGCAGCGCGAGGTCGAACGTGCCGTTGTGCACCGGCATGAGCCAGCGACCGCGCAGGTCCAGGTGCGCCTGCACGGTCTGCTCGGGCTGCATGTGCACGCCGCTCCACATCGCGTCGTAGGCGCCGCATTCGACCATCGTCACGTCGAACGGACCCAGGCGCTCGCCGATGGCCTTGAAGCCGTCGAAATAGCCGCTGTCGCCGCTGAAGAAAACGCGCAGGCCATCGGCCTCGATCACCCACGACGCCCACAGCGTCGGGTTCTTCGAGAACATCCCGCGGCCGGAGAAATGCTGCGCGGGCGTCGCGACCAGGCGCACGCCGCCGATGCGCGTTTCGTCCCACCAGTCCAGCTGCCGCACCTTGGACGCATCGACGCCCCACTCGACCAGCAGGTCGCCCACGCCCAGCGGCGCGACGAAGTGCTTGGTTTTCGCGGCCATCGCTAGGACCGCGGCGCGGTCGAGATGGTCGTAGTGGTCGTGCGAGAGGATCACGCCCTCGATCGGCGGCAACTGGTCCATCGGGATCGGCGGCGCGTGGAAGCGCTTCGGCCCGGCCCATTGCACCGGCGAGGCGCGCTCGGAGAACACCGGATCGGTCAGCCAGAAGCCGCCGTCGAGCTTGAGCAGCATCGTCGAATGGCCCAGCCGGAGCAGCGAGCCGTCCTTTGCGGCGAGCAGCTGCGCGCGGGTGAGCGGCGTGACGGGCACCGCCACGTCGGGCCGCGCGTCGTCGGGCTTGTCGAACAGGAACCGCCACAGCATGCGCGGCATCTGCGCGAAGCCCGCCTGCTTGGGCGCGACGGGATTGCGGAAGCCGCCGTCGCGGAACTGCGGCGAGTTCGCGTAGGGCGAGGCGGTGGTGGAACAGGCGGCAAGCGATCCGGTGGTCATCAGCAGCAGGCTCAGCAGCAGGGGGCGCGGCAGGGCGCGGACGGGTTCAGACACGAGGGGACGAGGGGAGTTCACGCCAGCGGCACGACACGGCGTACGCCGTCGCGCGCTGCGTCCGGAGCGTTCAGCCGAGCGGATGCGTCTTCACAGGCGTCATGCCAGTGCAGCTGCACGCAGCCCAGGCGTCGCGCCATCGCGCGGACTTCGTCGAACAGCGCCGCTTCGGCCGCGGCGGCCCACTCGTCGCGCGCATGCAGCGTGTCCAGCTGCAGGCAGTAGCCGCGTGCGCGTAACGAAAAACCCACGGTCGCCAACGCGTGGCCGACCGGCTCGTCGCCGACGCACGCGAGCCACGCCCACGCACGCACGGGCGCCTCGAACAGCGCTTCGTGGAACTCGAGCAGATCGGTCCACGCGCCACCGCGCGCATCGTGTTCGCGCGACAGGCGCAGCAGCGTGGACGCGTCGTCCGGACGGACCGGCCGCACCGTCACGGGGGATACGGTGGGCGCGGGCACACGGAAAAGCAGGGACGTCGCTGTCATGGGATCACCGGGGGAGGGCCGACCGCGCCGCGCTACGATGCCGGGCACGGCGCATGGGAGGCACAGGCTGCGCGCGTGCCTTTAAGAAGTTTTTAAACCCCCGCCGCGACACTGCCCGCCGGCAACGCGCTGCGAAACACGGATCCCGGGAATGAACCTGCTGCTGGTGGAAGACGACACGATGCTCGCCGAGGCGCTGTGCGCCGCGTTGCGCGCGAACGGCTTCCGCGTCGACACCGTCGGCGATGCCGCGCTCGCGCGCACCGCACTGGTCGAACACGATTTCGACGCGGTGCTGCTCGACCTCGGCCTTCCCGGCAGCTCCGGCCTGAGCGTGCTGTCGTACCTGCGCGGGCGTTACGACGCGACGCCGGTCATCATCCTCACCGCGCGCGACAAGCTCAGCGATCGCATCGCAGGCCTCGATGCCGGGGCCGACGACTACATCGTCAAACCGTTCCAGCCCGACGAACTGTTCGCGCGGCTTCGCGCGGTGATGCGGCGCACGCAGGGCCGCGTGTCGCCGGTGCTGAGCTTCAACGGCGTGGTGCTCGACCCTGCGCGTCGCGAGGTCACGCGCGACGGCGCCGCGGTGCCGCTGAGCGCACACGAATTCCGCACGCTGCTGCTGTTGATGGAACGCCAGGGCCGCGTGGTCACGCGCGAGCAGCTGGAGGAAGCGGTGTACGGCAGCTCCGGCACGATCGAAAGCAACACCATCGCCGTGTACGTGCACCAGTTGCGACGCAAGCTCGGCGAGCAGCTGATCGTCACCGTGCACGGGCAGGGATACCGCATCAACAACGGCGCAGCCGGAGCGTCCGCATGAAGGCGCGCTCGCTGCGATGGCGCCTGACGTGGGTGTCCGTGAAGTGCGTGCTGGTCGCGTGGCTGGTGTGGCTCGGATGCCAGGCGTGGCAGCTGTCGCGCGCGCACTACGGCTTCTGGGACGAGTCTCAGCGCGAAGTCGCCGCGCAGATCCTCGAGTCCATGCCGGACGGGCTTCAAAGCCTTCCGCCGCGCGAACGTCCCGCGGTGAAGGCCGGCCATCGCGACCACAAGATGAGCTGGCAGGTGTGGGCGAGCGGCCGCAACGTCGTGTATTCGGTGGCTGCGCCGGACGAGCCGCTCAAGCCCGATTTCCGCGATGGCTTCGCGCGACGCACCATCGCCGGCCAGGTCTGGCACGTCTACAGCCTGTCCGATCCGCGACGCGGCCTGATCGTGCAGGTCGGGCGTTCGAAGGAAATGATCGCCAACGAAATCGCGCGCTGGGTCGGCCTGAGCCTGCTCGCCGCCGGGCTGATCTTCGTGCTGTTCGTGCTGACGGTGTGGGTCGTGATCGGTCGATCGCTGCGGCCGGTCGCCGCGCTGCGCGACAGCTTGCGCGCGCGCCCGCCGCTGGACCTCACGCCGCTGCAGGCGCCGGGACTTCCCACCGAATTCAGCCCGCTGGTCGATGCGTTCAACGACCAGCTCACGCGCGTGGACCAGGCGGTGCAGAACGAACGCCGCTTCATCGCCGACGCCGCGCACGAACTGCGCACGCCGCTCGCGGTGCTCAGCGCGCACGCCGACCTCGCACGCCGCGCCGCGACCGAAGACGAACGCGATACCGCGCTGCGCCGCCTCAGTGCGGGCGTCGCGCGTGCGGCGCGGTTGTCGGAACAGCTGCTGGACCTCGCGCGCCTGGACGCGCAGACGGTCTCGCCGACGCTGGTGCCGCTCGACATCGCGCCGCTGCTGGTGCTGGTGGTGCGCGACTTCGAAACGCTCGCGCGCGAACGCAGGCAGCGCATCGCGCTGCGCACCGAGGACGGCCGCATCCTCGGCGACGTCGACCTGCTCGGCATCCTCATCCGCAACCTCGTCGACAACGCGGTGCGCTACGCCGGCGAAGGCGGACGCATCGAAGTGATCTGCCGCCGCGACGTGCGCGATGGCGTCGGCGGCATCGCGCTGTGCGTGGCCGACGACGGGCCGGGCGTCGCGCCGGAGGAACGCGAACGCATCTTCCACCGCTTCTATCGTGCCAACGGTTCCGGCAACGGCGGCAACGGCTCGCGCAACAGCGGCAGCGGCATCGGCCTGTCGCTGGTCGCGCGCATCGCACGCACGCATCACGCGCGGATCCACGTCGAGGACGGGCTCGACGGTCGCGGGCTGGCCATCACGGTGTTCTTCCCGGCCGCCTGAGCACGGCTGCTGACAGGACCCTGTCAGCAGCGCCGGACGATCCTGCCATTGTGCGATCGGCACGCTGGACTGGATCACCGCGATGGACCTGGACACCGCCCTGCAGCCGGCATGGCACCGGCAGCGTCGCCTGTTCCTGCAACTGGCCGCGATCGCCCAGACCGCGTGGCTTGCGCCGATGCGCGCCGGCGCGCGCGCACTTTCACGAACGAAGGCGCCCACGATGGACCCCACGACCGGCCACGATGGCCGACACGATTTCGACTTCCTCCACGGGCAGTGGAGCATCCGCAACGAACGCCTGACGCAGCGCCTGGCCGGCTCGACCGACTGGGAGGTCTTCCACGCCACGCAGCGTTGCCAGCCGATGCTCGGGGGCGTGGGCAACGTCGATGATTTCGTCAGCGACTGGACGCGCCCCGGCACGAGCGAGCGCTTCATCGGCATGACGCTGCGCCTGTTCGGCACCGAGTCGAAACAGTGGTCGATCTACTGGGCCGGCAACCACGACGGCGTGCTCGATCCGCCGGTGTTCGGCGCCTTCGCCGACGAACCAGATAACGGTCGCGTGGGCACCTTCTTCGGCACGGACGAACACGAAGGCCAGCCGGTGCGCGTGCGTTTCCGCTGGAGCCAGATCAGCGCGAACACCGCGCACTGGCAGCAGGCGTTCTCCGTCGACGATGGCGCGAGTTGGGAAACCAACTGGCACATGTGGTTCCGTCGCACGGACGATGCGGGCCGCATACCGCACGAAGACCGCGTGATCGAACTACGCCAGTACGCGATGCAGCCCGCGCGCCGCGACGAACTCATCGACCTGTTCGAACGCGAGTTCATCGAGCCGCAAGAGGCGGTGGGCATGCATGTGATCGGGCAGTTCCGCGACCTCGATGCGCCCGACCGGTTCGTCTGGATGCGCGGTTTCCCGAGCATGCCGGTACGCGCCGAAGCGCTCGACGGCTTTTATGGCGGCCCGACGTGGAAACGTCATCGCGAGGCGGCAAACGCCACCATCGTCGACAGCGACGACGTGCTGTTGTTGCGTCCTGCACGCGCGGGATCCGGCTTCGCCACGCCATCGGCGCTGCGTCCGTCGTGGCACGCTCCAACGAGGACACAAGGCCTGATCGAAGCGGGCATCTGTTCGCTGGATGCTGCGGCGGACGAGGGTTTCCTTGAGCGTTTCGAGCGTGACCTCATGCCGCGGCTCACGTCCGCCGGCGCGGAGCTCATCGGCGTGTACGTCACCGAAGCGAGCGCTAACACCTATCCGCGACTGCCCGTGCGCGAAGGCGAACACGTGCTGGTGTGGTTCGCGCGCTTCGACGACGTCGATGCGCACCATCGCTATGAAGCGGCCATGCTGGCCGACACCGCGTGGCGCGAGGCCGTCGCGCAATCGTTGCTGCATGGCCTGAAACAGCCGCCGCAACGCATGCGCCTGTCGCCGACGGCGCGTTCGGAGCTGCGTGCGTGATCGCGGTCGCGCCATACGCCGGCGTCCAGGTCGCACGGCACATTGAGTGCGGCAGGGCGGCGCGCGATCATGGCGCATGCGCCGCGCCGACCGCCTCTTCCTGCTGATCCATGCCCTGCGTGGACGCCGCTCTGCCATCACCGCGCAACGACTGGCGCAGGAGCTCGGCGTCTCGTTGCGAACGGTGTACCGCGACGTCGCCGACCTGCAGCGCTCCGGCGTTCCGATCGAAGGCGAAGCGGGCGTCGGTTACCTGCTGCGCAAGGGATCGGACATCCCGCCGCTGATGTTCACGCCCGACGAGCTCGAAGCACTGGTCGTCGGCACGCGGTTCGTGCGTGCCTTTGGCGGCAATCGGCTCGGACGCGAAGCCGCCGCGGCGCTGCTGAAGATCGAAGCGGTGCTGCCGCCGGAATTGCGCGAACGCAGCGATCGCACGCGCATCTTCGCGCCGGAAGTCGACCGGCTGGAAAACAGCGGCCTCATCGACGACCTGCACGCGGCGGTAACCAGCGCGCTCGTGCTGCGCATGAACTATCGCGACAACGATTCGCGCACGACGGCGCGGGAAATCGAACCGCTGTGCCTGGCGTTCTGGGGCGGCAGCTGGACGCTGGGCGCGTGGTGCCGCCTGCGCGGCGACTTCCGCAACTTCCGTCCCGACCGCATCGTCGATTACGCGCCGACGGGCGAAACGTTCGTCGAAACGCGCGAGCGCGGGTTGGCGGCGTACATGAAGGCGGTGCAGGGGTAAGGCGCCATCCGGGAGCCGGACTTCCGGCGCTACGGCCCGGCTCCCGGCTTCCGCCGGGATGACGGCAGTGCGCACGAGGCAGCCCTACTTCCGCATCGACCCCGTCTCCACGAACCGCTCGTGCCACGACAGCGCCTCGCTCAGCAGGTGCGGCGTGTGCTTGCCGAAGCTTTCGCAGCAGGCGCGGTCGAAGTAGTCCTGCAGCATCGGCTGGTAATCCGGATGCGCGCAGCCGTCGATCATCCGCTGCGCGCGCTGCTTCGGCGACAGGCCGCGCAGGTCGGCGATGCCGCGCTCGGTGACGATCACCATCACGTCGTGCTCGGTGTGGTCGACGTGGCTGGCCATCGGGACGATCGACGAGATCGCGCCGTTCTTGGCGGTGCTCGGCGACATGAACACCGACAGGTACGCGTTTCGCGCGAAGTCGCCGCTGCCGCCGATGCCGTTCATGATCTTCGTGCCGGCGACGTGCGTGGAGTTGACGTTGCCGTACAGGTCGACCTCGATCATGCCGTTCATCGCGATGCAGCCCAGGCGGCGCACGAGCTCGGGATGGTTGGAGATCTCCTGCGTGCGCAGCACGATGCGCTCGCGGTAATAGTCGACATGGTCGAGGAACTCGTCGATCGCCGCCGGGCTCAGTGAGAACGACGTCGCCGACGCCACGCGCACGACGCCGCGCTTGAGCAGGTCGAGCATGCCGTCCTGGATCACCTCGGTGAACGCGGTGAGGTCGCGATAGCCCGCTTCGCCCAGGCCCATCAGCACCGCATTGGTGATGTTGCCCACGCCCGACTGGAGCGGCAGCAGCTGCGGTTGCAGGCGTCCGCGGCGGACTTCGTGCGCGAGGAAGTCGAGCAGGTGCGCGGCGATCTCGCGCGAGGTCGCGTCCGGCGGCGTGAACGGTGAATTCCGGTCGGGCGCATCGGTCTCGACCACCGCGATGACCTTCGACGGATCGCAGCGCAGCCACGGCTCGCCGATGCGGTCGTCCGGATGCAGCAGCGGGATGGGCTTGCGGTTCGGCGGCAGCGCGGTGCCGTAGTAGACATCGTGCATGCCTTCCAGCGCCGCCGGCTGCCAGCGGTTCACTTCGAGGATCACGCGGTCGGCCTGCTCCAGCCACGTCTTGTTGTTGCCCACCGACGAGGACGGCACCAGGTGGCCGTCCTCGGTGATCGCGGTCACTTCGATCACCGCCACGTCCACCGCGCCGAAGAAGCCGAACCACGTGTGCTGCGCGACGTGGCTCAGGTGCATGTCGATGTAGTGCAGGTCGCCGGCGTTGATGCGCTCGCGCAGGTGCGGGTCGGACTGGTACGGAAGGCGCAATTCGATGCCCTGCGCGCGGGCGAGCACGCCGTCGAGTTCGGGCGCGGTGGACGCGCCGGTCATCACCTTCACGCGGAAGTCCTCACCGCGCGCGTGTGCCTGTTCGATCCGCGTCGCCAGCGCCTGAGGCACCGACTTCGGGTAGCCGGCGCCGGTGAAGCCGCTCATCGCGACGGTCATGCCGGGCTGGATGAGGGCGGCGGCGTTCTCGGCGGACATGCGCTTGTCGCGCAGGCCGGCGTGGCGGATGCGGTCGTTCATGGAGGCAGTGCGGGTCGGGGGAATCCGAAGTCTAGACCTGCCTGTCCAGTCCGGCTTTCCGCGATGTAGCGGCTTGTTTGCCCGGGCTGGCCGAGCGCTTACCCTGCATGGCGACACCCCGCCGGAGACGCCGCATGCCGCTTGCCCTGATCGCCATCGCCGCCGGCGCCGCCCTCGGCGCGTGGGCGCGTTGGGGCCTGAGCCTGTGGCTGAATCCGGCGCACCACGCGGTGCCCCTGGGCACGCTCGCGTCGAACCTGGTCGGCGGGTACCTCATCGGCCTGGCCGTGGCGGGTTTCGCGCAGATGCCGCAGCTGTCGCCCGAATGGCGGCTGTTCGTCATCACCGGCTTCCTCGGCGGACTGACGACGTTCTCGACCTTCTCCGCCGAGACCGTCGACCTGCTGCAGAAGCAGGCCTACGGCTGGGCGTTCGGAACCATCGCGATGCACCTGCTCGGGTCGCTCGCGATGACGGGCCTGGGGCTTTGGACGGTAAGGATGCTGACGCGCTGACGTCAGATCACCCGCAGCGTGATCGCCTTCAGCACCGCGCGCGTTCGGTCGCGCGTGCCGAGCTTCTCCAGGATCACCGAGACGTAGTTCTTCACCGTGCCTTCGGCGAGGAACATCGCGCGGGCGATTTCCTTGTTCGAATACCCGCCGGCGAGCAACCGCAGGATCGCGACCTCGCGCTCGGTGAAGTGCTCGCGCGGCGCTTCCTGCTGGTGGTACTGGTAGCGCGCGCGCACCGGATCGGTACTGACCGGCTGCAGCAGCGTTTCGCCGGCCGCGACGCGCGCGATCGCCTCGCGCAGGTCCTCGGGCGCGGCGTCCTTCAGCAGGAATCCCTGCGCGCCGGCTTCGGTGGCCTGCAACAGCAGTTCGCTCTCGTCGAACGTGGTGAGCAGCAGCACCGGGGTCGTGTCGCCGCGTTCGCGCAGGCGGCGCAGCGCTTCGATGCCGTCCATGCCCGCCATGCGGATGTCGCTGAGCACGACGTCCACGGGCGATTCGGCGAGCCGTTCGAGCAGCTCGGTGCCGTCGTTCGCCTCGAAGGCGATCGCGATGCCGTGTCGTTCGAGCAACGCGCGCAGTCCCGCGCGGACAATGGCCTGGTCGTCGGCCAAGGCGATGCGCAGCGCCGTCATGCGGGCAGGCTCGCGTCGATGCGCAGCGAGCCGCGTTCGGAGCGCCCGAACGCGAGTTGTCCACCGGCGGCAACCACGCGTTCGCGCATGCCCGACAGGCCATTGCCTTCGCGGATCGCGCCACGCACCTGGCCGTCGTCTTCCACGCGGATGCGCAGGCGGTCGCCTTCGCAGTCCAACGACACCTGCACGATGTCGGCATCGGCATGGCGCGCGCTGTTGGTCAGCGCTTCCTGCACCAGTCGCAGCACGGCTTCGGCGGTGGCCGGATCGGTGACGTGCACCGATTGCGCCACGTGCAGCCGCAGCGAGGGCCGCGGCATCGGCGCCGCGAGCGCGCGCAACGCGGTGCTCAGGTCGAGGCCACGGTCGTCGCGCATCGCCTGCACGATGCCGCGGATGTCGCTGAGCAGTTCGGTCGAGAGTTGCTGCGCGATGGCGACTTCCGGCCGGCCGGCGAAGGCCGGATCTGCCGCCAGCGCGCGCAGGTTCAAGGTCATCGCCGTGAGCTTGTGGCCGGCGACGTCGTGCAGCTCGCGCGCGACGCGAAGCCGCTCGTTGTCGCGCGCGCTGTCGGCCAGCAGCGCGCGCGTGGCGAGCAGGTCGGCGTTGACGAGCGCGAGCCGGTCGCGGGCGCGCTCGGCGCTCACCGCATACCACGCGCACAGCGCGGCGAAGAGCTGGAAGCCGATGTGGATCATCACCACGGTGAGCGGCGCACTGTGGCCGTCGCCCCGCAGCACGAACCAGAACGCGATGTCGGCCGCGATCACCGCCATCGCCGTGATGCGCAGCGACGTGGCCGCCGCCATCACCGCCGTCCACACGACCAGCAGCACCGGTGCGACCGACGGCTTCGGATCCATCCACACCAGTGTCAGCGCGATGAGCGGCATCAGCGTCAGCTGGACCGGTCGAAACCAGCCCACGCGCGGCAGGAAGTCCACCGCCAGCATCAGGACGGCGTACAGCGAAAGCAGCGCGATCGCCCACGGCAGGCGATCGGGCGGCATCCAGCGGAACGCCATGCCGACGGCGACCAGCGTGAAGAGGCCGGCGAGGTTCAGGGGCTGGAGCAGAGAGCGCACGCGTTCGTTCATGACCACATGCTGCGACCGCCCCGGCGGCGCGCGCAATGGATCGGGCGACGAAAGTGACTTCCGGCAGGTCGAGGCGATGACCGCGGGCACTGCGGCCGGCGCGCGCCGGCGCGCATCGTGTGTCCACACCCTCTTCCCGACCAACGCTGCCATGACCGCCTACCAGATGCTCGTCGCCGTGCACGTCCTCGTGGGCGCCGTCGCCCTCGTGACCTTCTGGACCGCCGGCCTGCTGCGCAAGGGCACGCCGGCGCACCGCAACACCGGCCGCGTGTACCTGCTGGCGATGGTCGGCATCGTCATCACCGGCGCGCCGATGGCGATCACGCGCTGGATCGACGGCCATGTCGTCACGGCGGCGTTCCTCGCGTACCTGGTGGTGATCACGAGCACCGGCGTGTGGGTGTCATGGCGCGCGATCCGCGACAAGGCGGCGCCGCAGCGCTTCGTCGGCCCGGTGTACGTCGCGTTCGGCGCGTTGTCGTTCCTATCGGGTGCGGGCGTGCTCGCGTTGGGAATCCAGGCCGGCGCGCCGTTGCTGATGGGATTCTCGGCCGTCGGGCTGTTCACGGGCTTCGACATGCTGCGCCGCCGCGTTCGTCGCGACACGTTCGCGAAGACGCCGCGCTGGTGGATGACGCAGCACTACACCGCGATGATCGGCAACGGCATCGCCACGCACATCGCCTTCCTCGGCATCGGCCTGCCGCGCCTGCTGCCGTCGGTGAACGGTACGGCGCTGCATTACCTCTCGTGGTTCGGTCCGCTGGCGGTGGCGCTCGTCGCCAAGGTGATCCTGGACCGCCGCTGGAAGCCGCGCCCGGCGTCGAAGTCCGTGGCGGCCACGCCGCGCACGCAGAACGCGTGAAGGCCAGATTCCGTTCGGTTATGTCGGGCTGACGAACCGTTGCGTGAAATCGCACCGCGCGTAACCCACCGTTTACTTCCGCCGTCCCGCGATCGCCTACCAATAGGCGCACGACGACCCGGAGGGAAGCGACATGCGGATCAGCATCATCGGCGCCGGCTTCAGCGGCTGCGCACTGGCCACCGAACTGGCACGCGCGGCGTCGTCGGACGTGGACATCCAGCTGGTCGGTGTGCCCGAAAGCTTCGGGCGCGGCGTGGCGTATGGCGAAGCGCGGCCGGAGCACCTGCTCAACGTGCGCGCCCGCGACCTCGGCGCGACCGCGGACCATCCGGGCGAATTCGCCGACTGGCTGAACCTCACCGAGCGCGCGCGCACGACGTTCCTGCCGCGCCTGGTGTACGGCGAATACCTGCATTCGCGCTTGAACGCCGCCTCGCAGCTGTCGCTGGGCGGCTTCAACCGCATCGCACAGGAAGCCATCGCGATCGACCGCGAAGGCCCGGCGTTCCGCGTGCATCTGGCCGACGGATCCGATTTCGTCAGCGACCGCGTGGTTCTCACCGTCGGCGCGCTGCCGCCGCAGCCGCTGGCGGGCATCGGGCCGCGCCTGGCGGTGCATCCAAGCTACATCGCGTGGCCGTGGCAGAACGGGCTGGACGGCATCGGCGCCATCGACCATATCGCGCCGAACCAACGCGTGCTGATCATCGGCACGGGGCTGACGATGGCGGATGTCGTCGCAACGCTGCATCGCCGTGGGCATCGCGGCCCGATCACCGCGCTGTCGCGCCACGGGCTGCTGCCGCAATCGCATACCGACGAACCGGCGGCGCCGATCGCGCTCCCGCCTACGGTGCTGCACGCGATCAACACGCACGATCTTCGCGAACTGGTGCGTGCGCTGCGCGCGCTCACGCCGATCGTTCCGGACTGGCGCAGCCTGATCGATGCGCTGCGTCCGTACCTGCAGGGTTTCTGGCGCGGCCTGCCGTCGCCGCAGCGCGCGCAGTTCCTGCGCCACCTGCGCTCGCATTGGGAAGTGCTGCGTCATCGGCTCGCGCCGACGCTCTCGCGCGAGATCGAGGAACTGCGCGTGCGCGGTCGCCTTCGCATTCGCGCCGGCCGGCTGCTGCGCGCGCGGCGGACCGGCGAGGCGGTGGAAGTGCTCATCCGCGAGCGCGGCTTCTCGCATGCGAGTCGCGAGGAGTTCGATGTCGTGGTGCGCGCGACCGGCTTCGATACGGACGTCGATCGCACGAGCCATCCGTTGATTGCACAGCTGCGCGACTCGGGCCTCATCACCGCCGATCCGCTGGGGCTCGGCATCGAGGCATCGACGAAATACGAAGCACTCGACGGCAGCGGCGCACCGGTGCGCGGGCTTTATGCGCTGGGCCCGCTGCTGCGCGCGCAGCTGTGGGAGATCACCGCGGTGCCGGAACTGCGTGTCGCCGCGCGGGCGCTTGCGAAGCAGTTGCTCAGCTCGCAGGAGCGACAGGCGAGCCTCGGGATCCGGCGCGGGATGGAGGCGCTGGCTCGGCCGTGACGTTCGCTGTCACCACCAACGAATGGCGGAGGCCGGGACCCAGGCTCGCAGCGTGCGATCACCGATGCCCGGTTGTAATCGGGAGAGCGTGAGAGTCGCTGGGTCCCCGCTTTCGCGGGGATGACGGACCTATCGTTCGCACATCCCTGTAGTTCGGACGTCAGACGTCAGACGTCCCCGCCCGTCGCCCAACCCTCGCCCGTGCCGCGGTTGAACACGGTATCGGTGTCCAGCACGTTGCCGGCGGGAATCGAGTCCTGCTTCGCCAGCGATGCATAGATCGGCGTGAAGTCCGGTCGCGTGGCTTCCATCAACTGCTCGTAGCTGTCGATGACGAAGTAGGTCTTCTGGAAGGTATCGATGCGGTACTGCGTGCGCATGATGCGTTCCAGGTCGAAGCCGATGCGGTTCGGCGCGGCGCTGTCGAGGCAGTGGATCGACTCGCCCTTCGACGACACGATGCCGCTGCCGTAGATGCGCAGGCCGTCGTCCTGTTTGATCAGGCCGAATTCCACCGTGTACCAGTACAGGCGCGTCAGGTTCACCAGCGCGTCGGGGCCGATGCCGTGCGCTTTCACCCCGCCGCGGCCGTAGGCCTGCATGTAATCGGCGAAAACGGGGTTCATCAGCAGCGGCACGTGGCCGAAGAGGTCGTGGAACAGA
Source organism: Lysobacter soli (assembly GCF_009755585.1). NCBI lineage: Bacteria > Pseudomonadati > Pseudomonadota > Gammaproteobacteria > Lysobacterales > Lysobacteraceae > Lysobacter > Lysobacter soli. Next base: position 36,389 of record NZ_CP046603.1, read on the forward strand.
TCCGGCTCGGCCAGGTAGTCCAGCTGCTCGGGCTTGCGGATCCACCACGTCACCGGGAAACGGCGGTTGGCGAGGTGGTCGAAGAAGGTCAATTCGGGCAGCAGGCCCTCGACACCGACCAGCTCCCAGCCCGTCGCCTTGCGCAGCATCCGGTTGAGATCGTCGTACTTCGGGATGCGATCGGGCGTCATCCCCATCGCTTCCTGCGTGCGCAGGAATTCATCGCTGGCGCGCCCCACGAGGATTTCGCGCTGGCGTTTGAACAGCGTGCTCCAGACCTCGTGGTCGGTGGCGGTGTAATTGGCCCAGGGCTGCTCGACCACCGCCGTCGTGTAGACCGGCACGTAGCCCTTGTCGGTCATCTGGTGTTCCACGCGGTTCGGGGTGCCGAGGTTCATGCCGTGCTCCTGAGTCGAACTTCGACTGTAGCGGCCGGACGGCGCAATGGGCTTGCGTTGTTGCGCCTGTGACGGCGTGTGGCGCAATATCGTTGCGTCAGATCAGAAAAAGGCGCAATCCATGGCCGCCGTGGAACTCGATCGCACCGACCTGCTCATCCTGGCCGAACTCCAGCGGGAAGGCCGCCTGACCAATGCCGAGCTGGCCGAACGCGTCCACCTCTCGGCTTCGGCCTGCCTTCGCCGCGTGCAGCGGCTGGAACGGGAAGGCGTGATCGCGGGCTACCGCGCCGAGGTCGATCCCGAACGATTGGGTCTCGGGCTCCAAGCTTTCGTCCGCGTGCAGCTTTCACGGCACGATGCCGACGCGATCACCGCTTTTGCGACCTTCGTGAACCAGTGGGACGAGGTCGTTGCCTGCCATGCGCTGACGGGTGACATGGACTACCTGCTCCAGATCGTCGTGCAGGATCTGGAGCACTTCTCGCGATTCCTGCTCGACCGCCTGCTCACTCAAGCGGGCGTCGCCGACGTGAACTCGAGCTTCGTCCTCCGGACGGTGAAGGCGTCCGGCGGGATGCCGCTGCCGGCGCGTTGATCAGCCCTGCCCGCGCAAGCTGCGCGCTTCTTCGGCCAACGTCCGCGAACCAGCGATGATCATGCGCACCATCAACGTGAGCTGACGGACCAGTTCCGGGTCCTTCTCGCGCGGCAGGTCGACGGCCGTGGCGCCCATCGCGAACACCAGGCGGGTGATGGCCTTGGCGACCAGGGCCGGCTCGCGCAGGGTCACGCCCTGGGCGGCGTTGATCTGGATGAGGCTGATGCGCAGCTCTTCCTCGAAGAAGCTCAGCTGGCGGTCAACCGCATGCTTGAAGGCATCCGAGCCCGCGGTGCCTTCGCGCAGGAGGACATGCAGCAGCTGGTCGTCGGCGCGGAGCTGTTCCATGAACGCCTCGACCGCGCCGCGCACGGCGCTGCGGTCGATCGCGGCGCGCACCCGGGCGGCCTCGATGATCTTCTGCAATGAAACGCCGGCAAGATCGATCAGCGCGACGGCCAGTTCGTCCATGTCACGGAACTGGCGATAGAAGCTGTTCGGCGCGATCCCGGCCTCGCGGGCGACTTCACGCAGGCTGAGCGTCGAGACGCTCCGGTGCGGTCCGATCAGCTTGAGCGCCGCGGCGAGCAGGTCTTCGCGCGAGATCGCCGACTTTCGACCCGCGATGTGCTCGGAATCGGCGGGAATGTGGGAGGTGGGGCTCAAGGCGGCGGGCACGGCGGCGATCGGTCCGGCATCATATCGGGGATTTAATATACGGTCGTATACACATCTGTGCGCGTGTCTGTATAGTTCAACCCATGAGTGCCGTTCTCCGTTCCTCCAAGCGCCCGCGCGGTCTGCGCCGGCTGATCCACGCCTGCGTCGCCCCGAGCGTCTTCGACTTCTGGGCCCAGCGCCTGGACCGCACCTGGACGTGGGACCGCCCGCTGGCCCGCATCGTCGAGCGCCGCGCCGAATCGCGCGACGCCGTGACGCTGGTGCTGCGCCCGAACCGTCACTGGCGCGGCTTCCGCGCCGGCCAGCACGTCAACGTCAGCGCGGAGATCGACGGCACGTCGGTCACGCGCAGCTACAGCCTGAGCGCCGCGCCTCGCGCCGACGGCCTGCTGGCGATCACGGTCAAGCGCGTGGAAGGCGGCAAGCTCAGCGCGCACCTGTTCGACAACGCCTGCGTGGGCGACGTCCTCCATATCGGTCCGGCCTTCGGCGAGATGACCTGGCCGGACGCCCACGACGCCGGCTGGCTGCTGCTGGCCGCCGGCAGCGGCATCACGCCGCTGATGGCGCTGGTGCGCGAACACGCGGCGCGCGGCATGCCCGCGCCGGTGACGCTGCTGTACTGGGCGCGCACCCGCGAGGAACTCTGTTTCGCCGACGAACTGCTTGCGTTGGCCGACGCGCATCCGGAATTCGCGGTGCACTGCCTGCTCACGCGCGAAGGGGAGGCTGGCGCCGAACCGGCCGGTCGCCTCGACGCCGCGCAGCTGTCCGCGCTCGTGCCGGACGCCGCGCAGCGACGCGTCTACGCCTGCGGTCCGTCGGGTTTCGTCGACACCGCGCGCGCGCTGCTGGAAGGCAGCGCCCGCAGTTTCCACGCCGAAGCCTTCACGCCGCCGGCGCGCTCTTTCGAGGACAGCGGCGAAGCCGTCGTCACCCTGCAACGCAGCGGCCGCACGCTGACCGTGCCGCGCGGGCAGTCGCTGCTCACGGCGCTGGAAGCGCAGGGCATCAAGCCGGCGTCCGGCTGCCGCATGGGCATCTGCAACACCTGCGCCTGCGGCAAGTCCGCCGGCGCCACGCGCGACCTCGCCACCGGCGAGATCCGCACCGAACCCGCGTCCGCGCTGCGCCTGTGCATCAGCGCCGCCGCGGGCGACATCGAACTGGACCTGTAAGTTGAGCCGCACCGACATGACGTTCCGCAATCGCGCACTTTCCCCGGCAGAACTCGACCGCTTCGGCGCGGAACTCGACGACCTGCGCAAGCGCACCGTGGCCACGCTCGGCCAGCGCGACGCCAACTACATTCGCTCGATCGTCGCGTGGGTCCGCTGGACCGAAGTCGCCGGTCGCGGGCTGCTGTACCTGGGCGCGTTCTCGCTGCTGTTCGCGCCGGCGCTGCTGTGGCCTGCGTGCGTGCTCGGCGCGCTGATCCTGGGCCTGTCGAAGATCCTGGAGAACATGGAGCTGGGCCACAACGTCATCCACGGCCAGTACGACTGGATGCGCGACCCGCACCTGGACGGCAAGACGTACGAGTGGGACATCGTCGGCACCGCCGACAACTGGCGCCACACGCACAACTTCCGCCATCACACCTACACCAACGTGCGCGGCTTGGACGACGACATCGGCTACGGCCTGCTGCGCATCTTCCCGGAACAGCGCTGGCGCGCGTATTACCTGATGCAGCCGGTGATCGCGGTGGTGTTCGCGCTGCTGTTCGAGTGGGGCGTGGCGATCCAGAACCTCAAGCTCGGCCGCTGGATCCACGGCAAGGTCTCGCACCGCCAGATGTGGCGCATGTTCAAGCCGGTGGGCCGCAAGATGGCGCGGCAGATCGTGAAGGACTACGTCGTGTTCCCCGCGCTGGCCGGCCCGTTCTTCCTGCCGGTGCTGCTGGGCAACGTCGTGGCGAACATCATCCGCAACCTGTGGACCTACACGATCATCTTCTGCGGGCATTTCACCGCCGAAGCGGAGACGTTCCCGAAGGACTGCGTGCGCAACGAGTCGCGCGGCCACTGGTACCTGCGCCAGCTGCGCGGTTCGTCGAACATCAGCGGCGGCTGGCTGATCGACGTGCTCTCGGGCAACCTGAGCCACCAGATCGAACACCACTTCTACCCGGACGTGCCGGCCAACCGCTATGCGGCGATGGCGGTGGAAGTGCGCGAAATCTGCAAGCGCTACGGCCAGCACTACAACACCGGCTCGCTGCCGAAGCAGTTCGGCCAGGTGGTCTGGCGCATCGTGCGGCACGCGTTCCCGAGCCGCCCGCGACGTGTTGCGCCGCTGGTGGCGGCTAGCGAAGCGGCTTGATCCGAGACTCGGAAGCGCTGCGCTTTTAGCCCCTCCCCCCTCGGGAGAGGGGCTAGAGACCAAGGACCCAAGGACTCACCGCGACAGCACACCCTGCTCCGCCAGCGCCTTGCACTGCGGGTCGCGGCGCAGCTTCGACATCCACTTGCGGTCTTCTTCCTCGCAGAACGCGCGCAGCTTCGCCTGCTCGCCCTTCGCGTCGGCCTGCCGGCGTGCGGCGATCGCCTCGTCCTGGCGCGCCTTCTGCCATTGCGCGACCTTTGCGCGGATCTGCGGCATCGCCGCGAGCGCGGCGCGTTCGCCTTCCATGATCGCGTTGTTGCGCTGCTCGAAATCCGCCGGGCCGATTTCGTTGACGCTCGGGCGGATCACGACGTCGGCGCGCGCCAGTTCCTGCGCGCCGAGCTTCTGGCCCATGATCGTGATCGACTGGTTGACGTTCCCCAGCATGCTGCCCGGGTTCTTGCCGCTGGCCTTGCTGGAGATGTCGACCGCGATGACGAGATCGGCGCCGAGCTGGCGCGCCGCATCGACCGGCACGGGGCTCACGACGCCGCCGTCGACGTAGTGGAACTTGCCGATCGCCACCGGCTCGAACACGCCCGGAATGCTGCTCGACGCGCGCACGGCCTGGCCTGTGTTGCCGCGCACGAACACGGTGCGGTCGCCGGTTTCCAGGTTCGTCGCCACCGCCGCGAACGGCATGCGCATGCGCTCGATGCTCTTTCCGCCGACCAGCTGGTTCACGTAGTCCTGCAGTTTCTGGCCCTTCACCACGCCGCCGGAGAACAGGCTGACGTCGCGGATCTGCGCTTCATCCAGCGAAAACGCCGTTTTCTGCATCGCGAACGCATCCATGCCGCTGGCGTAGAGCGCACCGACAACGCTGCCCGCGCTGGTGCCGGCGACGACCACCGGCTGGAAGCCGTTGGCCTCGAGCATCTTGATCACGCCGATGTGCGCGAAGCCCTTCGCCGCGCCGCCACCCAGCGCGAGGCCGATGCGGATCTTCGGCGCCGGTGAGGCAGGCGCGACGACGGCCGGCGGCGGAGTCGGCTTCACGGCCTCGCCGCCGCAGGCGCCGAGCAGGACGGCGAGGGAAGCGAGCAGGAGCGGGCGCAGCGAACGGAGCGGGGTCATGGACACGGGAAAGAAGGATTGGAGGCGATCAGCGGCGGAGGATACAGCGGGCGGGCGGCGCGACAGCGTGCGCACCGCGGCGGATTCATCGGTCAGCGCAGTTCCTTGCGCACGACGAGCTTCAGCCCCGACCAGACCGCATCCACCGCGCAGACCTTCACGTCGACGAAGCCGAGCGGCAGCGCGACGTCGCGGATCGTGTCCTCGGTGATGTCGGTGGCTACTTTCGCCGCCTTCTTCGGCCACGAGACCCAGACGGCCGCATCGGGCGCGAGCGTGCGACGGCACGTGCCGAGCACGTCGGCCAGCACCGCGCGCTGCGTACAGAACACGTGCGCGATGTCGACGCCCTTCGACAGCTTCGCCAGGAACCGGACGCCCGGCGGCAGCGGTTCGAGCAACGCGCGGTAGTCCTCCGGCGCGGCCAGCGTCCATATGCTGGAGCCCTCGCGCACGCCCAGCTTCTTCGCCAGGGGCGTGCCCGAATAGCCGCTGCCGGACGACGTGGTCATCGCGTGATCAGAACGCGTTGTCGCCGTCGAGGATGCGGCCGAGCCCGCCAAGTACCGAGCCTTCGCCGCGCGCCTGGCCGCCGCCCTGCGGCGCCGCGGCGAGCATGCGGCCGGCCATGCGCGAGAACGGCAGCGACTGCAGCCACACCTTGCCCGGGCCGGTCAGCGTGGCGAGGAACACGCCTTCGCCGCCGAACATCATGCTCTTGATGCCGCCGACCGCCCGCACGTCCATCTGCACGGTGTGGTGGTAGGCCATCACGCAGCCGGTGTCGACGTCCAGGCGCTCGCCGGCGCGCAGTTCGCGCTCGACCACCGTGCCGCCGGCGTGCACGAACACCCAGCCGTCGCCTTCCAGCTTCTGCATGATGAAACCCTCGCCGCCGAACAGGCCGGTGAGGATGCGCTTCTGGAACGCGACCCCGACCGACACGCCGCGCGCGCCGGCCAGGAAGCTGTCCTTCTGGCAGATCAGCCGGCCGCCGTGCTCGTCGAGCTTCATCGCGAGCACCGTGCCCGGATAGGGCGCGGCGAACGCGACGCGCGCCTTGCCGCTGCCGGTGTGCGTGAACATCGTGGTGAACAGGCTTTCACCGCTGAGCACGCGCTTGCCGGCCGAGAACAGCTTGTCCATCAGGCCGCCGCCCTGCCCCGTGTGGCGGCCGTCGCCGAAGACGGTGTCCATCTGCACGGCGGCGTCCTTGTACATCATCGCGCCGGCCTCGGCGATCGCGCATTCGCCCGGATCGAGCTCGACCTCGACGAACTGCATGTCGTTGCCGACGATGCGGAAATCGATGTCGTCGCTGTTGCGCGAGGCGACCGACGGCGTCGGCGGCGGCAGGTGTGCCGGCTGCACGCCGGTGGCTTCGGCGAACTCGGGCACCGACCGCACGGCCTGCCAGCCCGACAGCCCTTCGCGCCAGCACAGGTCATCCGGATGCTGGCGCGCGTGGGCGCGTGCGGAGGCCGGATCGAGCGGACCAACGCGCTGCGAGCTGCCGGCGGAAACGAAATACCACTGCGTCATGGGAATCCTGTCGTCGCGTCGGAAAGCCGCGAGTGTAGCGGCGGGGTGTGGTGGTGCATGGGCGGGAGGTCACTGCGGGCGCCTGCGTGCGAAGCGGCGTTCATGCGGCGGCTTCGCACAGCGCCGGAACCTCGCGTAAAGCCCCTGCTTGAGCCCCTCTCCCCACGGGAGAGGGGTTGGGGTGAGGGGCGGGACGTGCGGCAGCGCTCGCGCTCGCTGTGCGCGATCTCTTCCAAAGCAAGCGCAGAAATCCAGCGCGGTGGCGCAAAGTTGGTTCGACGTAGCCGCTTCGTTGCCCCTCACCCCAACCCCTCTCCCGAGGGGAGAGGGGCTAAAACCTAGGGCGCAGCAACTACCCCAACGCCGCCAGCGCCGCCGCACGCGCATGAAGCGCCGTCGTATCGAACAGCGGCACGCTCGCGTCGTCCTCGCCGACCAGCAGTCCGATCTCGGTGCAGCCCAGGATGATCCCCTGCGCGCCGCGCGCGACGAGCCCATCCATCACGCGCCGGTATTGCGCGCGCGATTCGTCGCGGATCACGCCCTGGCACAGCTCGTCGTAGATCACGCGATGCACGAGATCGCGTTCGTCCGGTTCCGGTACCAGCACGTCCAGCCCGTGCCCTTCGCTGAGCCGCCGGCGATAGAAATCCTGCTCCATCGTGAAACGCGTCCCGAGCAGCCCGATGCGCGTAATGCCGCGTGCGCGGATCGCATCGCCCGTCGCATCCGCGATGTGCAACAACGGCAGCCCGCTCGCGGCTTCCACCGCGTCGGCGACCTTGTGCATCGTGTTCGTGCAGATGACCAGCAACTGCGCGCCGCCGCCCTTCAGCGAGCGTGCCGCGTCCGCCAGTACCGCACCGGCTGCCTCCCAGTCGCCCGCATGCTGGAGCTTTTCGATTTCAGCGAAGTCGACGCTGTACAGCAGCAGGCGCGCCGAATGCAGGCCGCCGAGCTGCTCCTTCACCGTCTGGTTGATCGTGCGGTAGTACGGGACGGTCGATTCCCAGCTCATGCCGCCGATCAGGCCCAGCGTTTTCATGGCGTCGCCTTCGCGGGCTTGCCGAACTTCTCGCCGAAGAAATCGCCGGCGTTCCATTGCGGACGCTGCGGCGAGTCGGCAATCAGCCGGCCGATGCGCGCGTTGAGCTTCGCCAGCCGCGCCGCATCGGCCCACTGGATCGGCTGCGACAGGTCGTCGCCGGGCTGGTGATAACGCTCCTTGAGGAACGCGTCCTGCACCGACTTCGCATCGCCGTCCACGCCGGTGTAGCCGCCGTCCAGGTACACCGCGGGCACGCCGGCGCGGATGAACGCGTACTGGTCGCTGCGCACGAACACCACCTCCTCCGGCGACGGATCGGGCGACAGCGACACGCCGATCTCCTTCGCCGCCTGCTGCACCAGCGGATGCAGCGTCGAATGCTCCACGCCGATGGGCACGACGTCCTTCGTCGGCGACAACAGCATCGGCATGTCCATGTTGACGTTGGCGACCAGCGTGCCGTCGACGCTCGGATGTCGCGCGAACCACTCCGCGCCGAGCAGGCCCTTTTCCTCCGCCGTCACTGCGACGAACAGCACCGAGCGCTTCGGCGCCGCGCCATCGTGCGCGAGCCGGTTCGCGGCCTCCAGCATCACGCCGATGCCCAGCGCGTTGTCGAGCGCGCCGTTGTAGATCGCATCGCCCTTCACCGGCGCGCCGATGCCGACGTGGTCCAGATGCGCGCTGAAGACGACGTGTTCGTTCTTCAGCGCCGCGTCGCTGCCTTCCAGGCGCGCGACGACGTTGCGCGACTCCACCGCCGCGATCGCGGTATGCGCGGCGAGGCGAATCGTGCCCGGCAGGTCGAACGCGCGCAGCTTCCCATCGCGCAATTCCTGGGAAAGCTGACCGGCGGTGCGTCCACCGGCGGACAGCAGCGCGTCGGCGCTGGCCGAGCTCGCCATCGCGTACACGCGCAACTGCGGCCACGTGTCGATGCCCTTGCCGTCCGCGCCGCGCAGGCGCATGCCCGGCGTCTGCCAGTTGTCGGCGCGACGCTGCCACGGCGAACGTGCCTGTTCGTCGTCGCTCTGCACTTCGATCATGCCCACCGCGCCACGGCGGACGAGTTCCTCGGCCTTGGTCGCGCGTGAGGAATGGAAGGCGCGGCGGTCGTTGTCGAACTTCGCCGGCGCGCCGTTGAACAGCACCGCGATCTTCCCCTTCACGTCGACGCCGGCGAAGTCGTCGTGCTGCAGCTCCGGCGCGTAGACGCCCTGCCCCACGAACACCGCCGGCGCCTCGACGCTGGCCTGGGCTTCGTTGAAGTTGATGCCGGGCAGGAAGTCGTCGCGGAAGCGCAGCGCGCGTTCCTGTCCGTCGCGCACGACCACCAGCGCATTGCCGTCGGCCTGGCGCACGCCGCGCAGCATCGGCACGGTCTGGAAATAGCTGCCGTCGTCGCCCGCCGGCGCCAGGCCGATCGCACGGAAGCGCTGCGCAACGTAGAGCGAGGCGAGCTCGTACCCGCGCGTGCCGGCCTCGCGGCCTTCGAGCAGGTCGTCGGCGAGGAAGCGCACGTCGGCCTCGATACGCCGCGCGTCGCTGCCGGCGCTGGCGTCGTAGGTTTCCTTCACCGGCGTGGACGCCGGTGCGGTCGGCGCAGGCGCCTTCTGGCAGGCCGCAAGGGCCAGGGCAAGACTGAGCAGCGCGATGCGGCGCATGGGCGGTTCCGTGAATCAGGAATCCCGGAACCTAGCACCCGCGCCGAACACGGCCAAATGCCGTTCGGCGTGAGGATCGAATGGGGTTACGGCTCGCGCCGGGGCGGGAATCGCAATACGACGCCGTTGTCGCGTGCCGGCCGATTCCACAGCACCGGCACTTCGCGCGGCGGCGGCGGTTCGAGTTCGTCCGACAGCGGCGCGATGGTCGCGTCTTCCTCGTCTTCCCAGCTGTAGCGCTTGCGCGGCGGCAGAGGGTCGGTGCGGCGCAGCAGGTACGCGGCGATAACGCCGGCGATCGCGCCGCCCAGGTGCGCCTGCCAGGACACGCCCGGCTCGCGCGGCAGGATCGTGAGCAACATGCCGCCGTAGAACATGAAGGCGAGCATCGCCGCAGCGATGGACGCGCGATCGCGACGGAGCAGGCCGAGCACGAACACCAGGAACATCAGCCCATGCGTGATGCCGCTCGCGCCCAGGTGCCGCGTGCCGGGATCGCCCAGCAGCCACGCGCCCAGGCCCGAGCCGATCCACAGCAGCGGCAGCGCGCGAATCATCGCCTTGGGATACAGCCCGCCGGCGAGCGTGCCGAGCATCAGCAGCGCGATGGCATTGGCGGCGACGTGTTCGAACGAGCCGTGCAGCAGCGGCGCCGCGAGGATGCCGCGCAGGCCCTCGATCGACCACGGCTGCACCGTCCAGGCGGCGACATCGAAATGCCCCTGCGCGCTGAAGACCGCCAGCAGCACCAGCACGACGGCCAGGCTGGTGTTGAACGCCCGCAGCCAGCGGCGCTTGTCGGCGCGGCGCTGCTCGGGGGTGTCGGGGACCGCTTCGGGCGTGGGCAGGTGCATGCGAACGACATTGAAGCGTCCGCTCGCGATTACAAGGCCGGCGCGGCGGGCCGGTGAATCCCGCGATCGCGCCTGCAGGGCCTTGCCGCCGCGGTCCTCGAAAAAACGCGGCCGCCCTGCCCCGACCCCGTAAAATGCCGCGATGAACGCTCCCCTGCCCTCCGTACGCCTCAAGAACGCCTGGAAATCCACCCACCCCTGGATCTTCCAGCGCCTCGTCGACAAGCCCGCCCAGCGGCCCAAGCCCGGCGCCATCGTCGACGTGCTGGGCGTCGAGGGCGACTGGATCGGCCGCGGCTTCTACAACGGCCACTCGCGCATCGCCGTGCGCATCCTCGAAACGAATCCCGACATCGACGTCGACGCAGGCTGGTTCGCGCGCAAGATCGCCGCCGCCGTCTCGCTGCGTCGAGACGTGCTCAAGCTCGACGAAGTCAGCGATGCCTGGCGCGTGGTGCACAGCGAAGGCGATGGCCTGTCCGGCCTGGTCGTGGACCGCTATGGCGACCTGCTGGTGGTGGAGTTCTTCAGCGCCGGCATGTTCCGCCATCGCGAATGGATCTACGACGCGCTGAAGGCGCAGTTCCCCGGCTGCCGCTTCTACAGCTTCGCCGACGAACACGTGCAGAAGCAGGAATCCTTCGATTTCCGCGGCACCGAACCCGTGCCGCCGGCCGTCATCACCGAATACGGCATCAAGTTCCGCGCCGACCCGGCCGGCGCGCACAAGACCGGCTTCTTCGCCGACCAGCGCGAGAACCGCCAGTGGCTGTCGCAGCAGGTCGAAGGCAAAACGGTGCTCGACCTGTGCTGCAACACCGGCGGTTTCGCCGTGTATTCGGCCGTGCGCGGCGCCACCGAAGTGCTGGGCGTGGACATCGACGCCGACGTGATCGAGATCGCCAAGGGCAACGCGAAGCTCAACAACGTGCGCCCGCGCTTCGTGCAAGCCGACATCTTCCCGTGGCTGCGCGACGCCGGCATCCGCGGCGACCAGTACGACGTGGTGATCCTCGACCCGGCCAAGATGACGCGCGATCGCGAGCAGGTGATCCCGGCGCTCAAGAAGTACCTGGACATGAACAAGCTCGCCCTCGGCGTGGTGAAGCCCGGCGGCCTGTTCGCGACGTTCTCGTGCACGGGCCTGGTCAGCGAGGACCAGTTCCTCGACATGCTGCGCCGCGCCGCGTACTACTCCGGCCGCACCGTGCAGGTGCTCAAGGTGGCCGGCGCCGGCGCCGATCATCCGTGGCTCGCGCAGGTGCAGGAATCGCGCTACCTCAAGGCGGTGTTCTGCCGCGTGGTGGACTGAGCGCCCTCCCCTCGCACGCCGACGTGGCGCGCCGGGGTTTTCCAACGCCACGTCGCGCGCAGTTCCGAACGTCGACGGCCGCCTCGCGTCTCACGGCATGAGACCGCGGCCGATACACTGCAAGTCGTACCAACCCGCAAGAGGCGCACATCATGGACACGCTGATCATCGCGGCAGGCGCCGCCATCGTGCTCATGCTGGTCTACGTGGCCTGGCTGCTCACACGGCTGGCACGCGGACACGGTGAAGGCGCCGGCGTTGCCGAGCTGGCCACGCTTCGCGAGGCCGAACGCGCCAAGGCCATCGAACTGTCCGCCTTGCACGTGCGGTTGTCCGAGCGCGATGCCGACCTCGCCGCCGGCGCGGAAACGATCGCGCGACTCGCGCAGGAGCGCGACGAAGCGCAGGAACGTGCCGAACGCATGGGCACCTCGGCGCTGGAACTCGCCGCCAGCCTTCGCGCCCGCGAAACCGAACTCGGCGACGTGCGCCAGCGGCTCGAGGCCGAGCGCGAGGAACTCACGCGACTTCGCGCAGAACTCGTGCAGCTGCGCGAGCGCAGCGCGCAGCTCGACGCGAACCTCGCCCACGCCGAGCAGGCGAAGGCCGAGATCAAGGGTTTCCTCGAAACCGCGCAATCGAAGCTCTCGGCCACCTTCGCCGAACTGGCCGGCAAGACGTTCGAAGAGCGCGGGGCGCAGTTCGAAAACAACGTGCGCAACGCGACGCAGCAGTCGAAGTCGGACATCGAGACGCTGCTCAAGCCGTTCGCCGAGCAACTCAACGTCTTCCGCCATCGCGTGGACACGGTCTACGGCGAGGAGGCGAAGGAACGCGCCGCGCTGGCCGGCGCCGTCAACGAGCTCAAGACGCTCAACCAGGACATGGCCGAGCAGGCGTCGGCACTGACGCGCGCGCTGAAGGGCAGCGCGAAGGTGCGCGGCGACTGGGGCGAGCTGATGCTGGAAAGCGTGCTGCGCGGCTCGGGCCTGGAAGAAGGCACGCATTACGACCGCCAGACCTCCAGCGAGGACGATGAAGGTCGCCGCCTGCGTCCGGACGTGGTCGTGCGCCTGCCGGGCGACCGTCGCATCGTCGTCGACAGCAAGGTCAACCTGATCGACTGGCAGCAGGCGATGAACGCCGAGACGCCGGAAGCGCACGAGGATGCGCTGCGTCGTCACTCGGTCGCGCTGCGCCAGCACATGAAGGACCTGGCGGAGAAGAACTATCCGAAGGCCGTCGGCGATTCCGCGCTGGAGGTAACCGTCGCGTTCGTGCCGATCGAAGGCGCGCTGTCGGCCGCACTGGGCACCGATGCATCGCTGCAGACCGACGCGTTCGCGCGCGGCATCGTGTTCGCCTCGCCCAATACGCTGATGGCGGTGCTGCGCGTCATCGAGCGGCTGTGGACGCGCGACAAGGTGCAGCGCGAGGCCATCGAGATCAGCAAGACCGGCGGCCTGCTGCTCGATGCGCTGCAGAACTTCCTCGCCGAGTTCGATCTGGTCGGCCGCAAGCTGACCGACGCGCATACCGCCTTCACCGATGCGCGCAGCAAGCTGTCCGAGTCGCGACACGCCGTCATTCCGCGCGCCAAGCGCCTGGTGGAACTGGGCGTGAAGGGAAAGAAGGCGCTGGCGGCGGAGCTCGAACCGGACGAGCCGATCCTGCCGCTGGTACTGGAGCGCTCCGGCTCGGACGACTGAAGGCGACCGCCCGCGCGATGCGGGGGCACGAACCGATGCCCCGCCCTGCTCTGCGGATAAAGAAAAACCCCGATGTCTCCATCGGGGTTTTTCGTTACTGCAGCCAGTGAACGACGCGGGGATCAACCGCCATCGGTCGGCATCACCGGCATCGCATCCACCGGCACCTGCGGGTTGGTGTCGTCCTGCAGATAGTCCGGCAGGCTGTCGGCGTCGTCGGAGTTCATGCGGTCGCCGAAGATCTGGTAATCGCGGCGCTGCATCCAGGCGTCGCGCACCAGGGCGTAGTCGTCCTCGGCGCCTTCGCGGAAACTGTCGGTCGCCAGCAACTGCGCACGCACGTCCACCAGCTGCAGGCCCTGCAGCGGAATACGCACGCGATCGGCTTCCACCTGGCGCAGCGGGCTCAGCGGCGCATCGCCGACCATGCCGAAGCTGTCGCGCAGCGTGCGCGGGCCGAACAGCGGGAGCTCGACGAAGCGCGAACGCTTCCAGCCCCACACGCCGAGCGTCTGGCCGAAGTCCTCGCTCTTGTTCGGCAGTTTGGCGTCGGACGCCGGATCGAAGATGCCGCCGATGCCCAGCGTGGAGTTGAGCAGGAAGCGGCCCAGCGACTGCCCGGCCTGTTTCGGCTTGCCCTGCAGCAGCGCGTTGATGGCCGACACCGGCTGGCCGAGGTTGTTGAAGAAGTTGCTCACGCCCAGACGGAACGGGCGCGGCACGACCTTCACGTAACCGCGCGCGAGCGGCCGCGCGACGCCGCGATCGACCGCGTTGTTGAAGCGGTGCATGCCGCGGTTGTAACGCTCCCATGGGTCGTAGACGGCGGGCGTCGCCGCCGGTGCAGGCAGCGTCGGGTCGGCGTATTCCTGGCCGTAGATGGCTTCGAAGTCGCGCTCGGCCTGCGTCGGTTCGCCGTGCGGCTCGGTCGCCGGTTCGGTCGGCGTCGGCGGGATCTCCGTCGGCGGCGGGACGTCCGGCGTCACCGGCTCCGTGGGCGGCGTGGTGGCCGGCTCGTTCGGCGGCAGCGGCGGCGGGACGGGCTCGGTCGGCGGTGTCGCCGGCGTCGGCTGCGTCTCGGTCGGCGGCGGGGTCGTCGGGGTGGACGGCGGCTGCGTTTCCTCCGGCGGGCGACCGGTCTCGCCGTCGATGGTGGCTTGCACGCACTTGCGTGCGGCGGCCTTGTCGTCGCCGGCGGCCTTCATGCAGCGGTCGAATTCGGCCGCCTGTGCACCGGAAAGCGGACGCGTGAGGATCTGCGCCTGGCCGATCAGCGGCGCGGCGGCAAGGACGAATGCGATGAGGGGTGCGTGGGGGCGCATGGTCGCAGTGTAAGGGCTCGGGAATGCACGGCCGGCCCTGCCCGCAGGCACGGCCGGAACTCTGTGTCGCGGCTCAGCCGGCGAAAGCCAGCGCCGCGTCGAGGCGGTACGCCCGGCGCAGGTCGGCCAGACCGGGCGGTGAACCGACCACTTCGGTGATCCCAAGGCGCGCGCTGAGCTCGGCCAGCAGCGCGAGGCCCGCGCTGTCGACCGATTCCACGGCGCTCAGATCCAGCCTGCGCGCCTTCGCCGCGCGCAGCTGCGACCACAACGAGGCGACGGCGGCGCGCTCGAGCACGCCGCCGAAGGCGAGGGTGTCACCGTCCTGGCGGACCGTCGCGGCGGCCATGTCAGTTCGTGGCGGCCTGCGCCTGCAGCTTGCCGGCCTTGATGTCGGCGGCGACCTGCGGGATCGACTTCTGCTTCAGTGGCGCGTCGAACTGGTTGCGGAAGGTCTGCACGAAGCTGACGCCTTCCACCATCACGTCGAACACCTTCCACTGCGTACCGACCTTGCGCATCAGGTAGTCGACCGGCACCGGCTCGTTGCCCTGGCGCAGGTACTCGCTCGACACCTTGACGATGGCGCCGCCACGCAGCGGCGTTTCGGACTTCACGCGGACCTTCAGCTTGGTGTTGAGGTCCAGCAGCGACGAGCCGTAGCGCTGCATCAGGCTGTCGGCCAGCGCGTCGGCGAAGACCTTCACGTCGGCGTCGGAAGCGCCGCGACCGTGCACGCCCAGCACCAGGCGCGCGGAGTAGTCGCGGTCGAACATGTTGTTGAACTCGCTACCGATGAAGTCGCGCAGCGCGCCGCGGTTCTTCTGGAACTCGGCGCGACGCGACTCGAGCGTGGCGAGGATGCGGGTGGAGTTGGTCAGCACCAGCTGGCTGGGCGTGCCCGCCGCGTCGGCGGTCGCGGCGGCCGGCGCCGGCGCGGCCTGCGCCAGCACGACGGCCGGGGCGGCCACGGCCAGGGCGGCGGCGATGAACAGGGAAAGCGATCGGTGGGAGATGCGCGTCATGGCTTCTGGGTCTCGTCCGTGGGGGCGGATTCGCCTTGCAGGTAATCGGGAAGTGCGGCGTCTTGGCCGCTGGGTTGTCCGGCATTGTCGGCGGGCTTTGCGCCACCGCCGCTGAACATGTACTTGCCCACCAGCTGGATCAGATCGACCGCCGACTGGGTCAGGTAGATCTCATCCCCGGGCTTGAGGTTTTCCGGGTCGCCGCCCGGCGCGAGGTTCACGTAGCTCTCGCCGAGCAGGCCGCTTGTAAGGATGCTCGCGGCGGTATCGGCCGGCAGCTTGTCGTAGCGCTTGTCGATCGCCAAGGTGACAACGGTGTCGAACTTGACGGGATCGACGTCGATCTTGTCGACATGTCCAATCGACACGCCGCCGATCTTGATCGGCGCATTGGGCCGCAGGGCGCCGATGGTCGAGAAACGGGCGGTCAGGTCGTAGGTGTCGCCGCCCAAGCCCCAGCGGCCGTTGGTCGAGGCGAGCGCCAAGACCAGCAGCGAGGCGAGGGCCAGCAGGAGGAAGGCGCCGACGGCGAATTCGATTCGGGGGGCACGCATAGGCAGAACCGGTAGGAGGGGAGTGCGGGTGGCCTGCCGTTCCTCAGCGGAACAGGAAGGCCGACATCACGAAGTTGAACATCAGCACCAGCAGCGAGGCATTCACGACCGCGCGGGTGGTCGCGACCGAGGTGCCTTCGATGGTCGGCTCGGCGTGGAAGCCCACGTAGGCCGCCACCAGCGCCGCCGTACCGCCGAACACCGCCGACTTCACGAACGCCATCAGGAAGTCGTCGACGAAATCGACGCTGTCCTTCAGCACCTGCCAGAAGGTGCCCGCGTCCAGGCCGATCACATGCACCGACTCGAAGTAGCTCGCGCTGATCGCCAGGCTGCAGAAGAAGCCCGTCAGCAGCGGCACGCACAGCACCGCCGCCCAGAAGCGCGGCGCGACGGCCTTGCCGACCGGGTCGATGGCCATCAGGCCGAGCGCTGTGATCTGGTCGGTCGCGCGCATCAGGCCGAGTTCGGCGGCGATCGAGCTGCCGGCGCGGCCGATGAAGAGCAGGGCGGTCAGCACCGGGCCCAGCTCGCGGTACAGGCCAAGGCCGAGCATGGCGCTGACCTGCGCCGTGGCGCCGTAGGTTTCGAGCGCCCGGTAGCCCAGTAACGTCACGGAAAGTCCGACAAACGCGCCACCAACAGCGATGATCGGCAGCGAACGTGCGCCGATCTTGTAGATCTCACGAACCAGCTCGCGCCAGAAGTCGGCCGTCGGCTTCGACGCCCGCAGGACGGACAGCGAGAACAACCCGGCCCGACCGAGCGAGCGGGTGGCGGCAACGAACGGCATCAGGCGGCCTCCGAATTGCGCGGCGCGGCGTCGAACGCGATCGGTCCATCCGGCTCGCCGTTGAGGAACTGGCGCACGAACGGATCCTCGCTGGCTTCCAGCTGTGCCGGCGTACCGGAGAAGACGATCCCGCCGTTGGCGATGACGATGGCGTGGTCGGCGACGGGCAGGGTTTCGTGCACGTGGTGAGTCACGACGATGCTGGTCAGCCCGAGCGTGTCGTTGAGGCGCTTGACCAGTTCCATCACCACGCCCGAGGCGATCGGGTCCAGGCCGGTCAGCGGCTCGTCGTAGATCATCAGCGGCGGATCCAGCGCCAGCGCGCGCGCCAGCGCGACGCGTCGCGCCATGCCGCCCGACAGCTCGCGCGGATAGGAATCGGCCACCGCGCGCAGGCCCACCGCGTGCAGCTTCATCAGCACCAGCTGGCGGATCACCGCATCGGGCAGGTTGGTGTGCGCGCGAAGGGGCAGGGCGACGTTCTCGGCCGCGGTGAGGTCGGTCAGCAGGCCGTTGCCCTGCAGCAGCACGCCGATGCCCTTGCGAAGTTCAAGCAGCGCACGACGGCCCTGCGGCACGGCCTGGCCAAAGACCTCCACCGAACCGGCGGCCGGGGCCAGTTCGCCGGTGAGCGCGGCCAGCAGCGTCGACTTGCCGCTGCCCGACGGACCGAGTACCGCGACGATGCTGCCGCGCGGAACATCCAGGTGGATGTCGCGCAGCACGGCGCGACCGCCGCGGTCGAGGCGGAGGTGGTTCAAACGGACGATGGGCGTTTCGTTCGTCATGCGCGTGCGTGTTCGGCCGGCTGCCGGTGAAAGCGGGCAGGATGGCCGGTGGGGGCTGAACGGAACCGGGAAGCCGGCATTGTCGCAGGTTCGCCGCGCTTTGCCCGCCGTGCCATCCGGCACGGTGCGTTCGCACGACGGGGCGATGATCGCGACGCTTTTTTGGGGCGGCCTTAATGAGCGCGAGCGCGCGCGTCTCGTCGCACGCGACGCCGCTCCGGCAAGATACCGGCGATGCCCGGCCGCTCCGACTTCCGCCTCTACCATTCCAACGCGCTGGACGTGCTGGGCGAACTGCTCGCCACGCAGCTGCGCGAACCCGTGCCGGGCCGGCCGCTGCTGACGCCCGACGTCCTGCTGATCCCGCAGGTCGCGATGCGCCGCTGGCTGCAGTCCACGCTCGCGCAGCGCCATGGCATCGCCGCGAACCTGCGCTTCCTCACGCCCGGCGAGTTCGTCCGCGAGACGCTCGACGCCAACGTGCCCGGCGCCAGCGAGGACCTCGACGCCGCCGCGCTGCAGTGGCGGATCTATGCACAGCTGGTGGACCCGGCCGCGCTCGCCGGACGGGCCTTCGCACCGCTGCGCGCGTATCTGTCGGGCGACGACGCGCTCAAGCCGTGGGCGCTGGCCGGCGAACTCGCGTCGATCTTCGAGAAGTACCAGGCGTGGCGCCGCGACTGGCTGCTCGCGTGGGAAGCCGGCAGCGATCCGCACGACGCGCAGGCCGAGTTGTGGCGCCGCGTCGCCGGCGGCCGCCGCCATCGCGCGCGTCGCATCGACGATTACCTCTCGCGCTTCGCCGCGCCCGACGCCCCGCTGCCCGCCGGCATGCCCGCGCGGCTGTTCGCCTTCGCCACGCTCAACATCTCGCCCGACGTGCTGCGCGTGATCGCCACGCAGGCGAGGGTGGGGACGCTGCATTTCCACGTCCCCACGCCGTCGCGCCGCTACTGGGGCGACCTGCCGACCTACGCCGAGCGCCTGCAACGCGACCCCGCCGAGCACGAGGACGAAAACCCGCTGCTGTCGAACTGGGGCGCCGCCGGCCGCGACTTCATGGCGGTGCTGGGCGGCTACGAGGTCGTCCACCCGTCGGTGGAGGAGGAGCGTTACGCCGATCCCGAATCGCTGCCGGACGACGCGCCCGATCGCGACACGTTGCTGGGCCGCCTGCAGCGCGACCTGCTGCACCGGCGTGCACCGCGTCCGTGGCGCAAGCAGGTCGATCGCGATGATCCGAGCCTGCAGGTGCACGCCTGCCACACGCGCCTGCGCGAAGTGCAGGTGCTGCACGACCGCCTGCGCGCGCTGCTCGATGACCCGCGCTTCGATCCGCCGCTGCAGGCACGCGAGATCGCCGTGCTCGCGCCGGACATCGATCCCTACCGTCCGCACATCGAAGCCGTCTTCGGCGGGCTCGCCGGCACGCGCGACTACATTCCCTACGCGCTGGCCGACCTGAGTCCGCTCGCCGGCGAGCCCCTGGCCGACGTCTTCCTCCGTCTGCTTGCGTTGCCGGACGCGCGTTTCGGCGTGAGCGAAGTGCTGGACCTCATCGCCACGCCGGCGCTGATGGAAGCGGCGCACCTGGACGCGCCCGGGCTCGAACGCCTGCGCCGCTGGCTGCACGAGGCCGGCGCGCGCTGGGGTCTGGATCCCGACCATCGCGCGCGCCACGACGCGCCCGCCGACGATGCGTACACGTGGCGATTCGCGCTCGACCGCCTGCTGCTCGGGCACGCGACGGACGACGACGCGGACCTTGCCGGCGTCGCGCCGTGGACCGAACTGGAAGGCAGCGCGCTCGACGCGCTCGATGCGCTTATCCGCGTGCTGCGCGTCCTCGCGCGCAACGAGCGCGTGCTCGGCCGGTCGATGACGCCGTCGCAGTGGCGCGACGCGCTGTTCGCGCTGCTCGACGCGTTGCTGCCCGAACAACCGCGCGCGGTCGCCGACCAGCGCGCGATCGAACGCCTGCGCCGCCATGTCGACGCGTTCGCGGGCAGCGCGCGCGATGCCGGCTTCGACGAGGCCGTGCCGCCCGACGTCGCCCGCGCATACTTCCGCACTGCATTGTCGGAATCGGATACGCGCGCGCCGCTGCTCACCGGCGGCGTCAGCTTCGCGCGCATGGTGCCGATGCGCCTGATCCCGTTCCGTGCGATCTGCCTGCTCGGCATGAACGACGGCGATTACCCGCGCCGCGATCCCGCCGGCGGCCTCAACAAGATGGCTCAGGAACTGACCACGCCCGCGCGTCGCTTCGGCGACCGTTCGCTGCGCGAGGACGACCGTTTCCTCTTCCTGCAGCTGTTCGCGTCGGCAGGCGAGGTCTTCTACGTCAGCTGGCTTGGTGCAGACCCGCGCGATGGCAGCGCGCGCGAACCTTCGGTGCTGGTGTCGGAACTGCTGGACGCCGCCGCGCATTACCACGTCGACGAACACGCGCGCGATGCGCTCGTGCTGCACCATCCGCTGCAGCCGTTCTCGCCGCGCGCGTTCGGCGAACGCGACGAGCCGCGCCACTACAGCTACCTCGCGCCGTGGCATCCGGCCGCCGATGCCGTGCGCGGTCCACGTGTCGAAGCCGCGCCGTGGTTCATCGACGCGCTGCCTGCCATCGACGCTCCGGCGGAGCTGCCGCTCACCGCGCTGCGGCGCTTCCTCGCCGATCCCGCGGGGCAGTTCCTGCGCCAGCGCATGGGTCTGCGCCTGCCGGACGAAATCGATGCGTTCGACGATCTCGATCCACTGACCGCGCCCACGCGCGGGCTCGATCGCTGGAAGCTGCAGAACGTCGTGTTCGACGCCTGCGTCGCGGACGAGACGGAGGATCTGGCGGCGCGACTGCGCGCACGAGCGCTGCTGCCGTCCGGGCCGCTCGGCGAGCGCCAGCTCGGCGCGCTGAAGGCCCAGGTGCAGCCGTTCGCCACCGCGCTGCGCGAATGGCGCGAAGGCGAGCCGGAAACGCGTGCGTTCGAACTCGAGATCGACGGCACGCGCCTCTACGGCCATCTCGATCGCCTGTACCCGCACGGCGCGCTGCGCACGCGCCTGGACACGCTGCACGGACCGGCGCAGATCGCGCACGGACTCGACTGGCTCGTGCTGTCGGCGCTCGGCGACACGCGTCCGCTGGCGCAGCTCGCCCAGTTCGACGACGGCCCGGGTGTGCGCGAACGTCCGGCGCTCTCCATCGTGCAGGCGCGCGCCGCGTTGCGCGAACTGCTTGCGCTGTATCGCGAAGGCCTGCGCGAACCGCTGCCGATCCAGGCGCGTTCGGCGTGGCGCTGGTATGCGGCGCCGCGCGCGGACGACGTTGCCGAACTGGCCGCGTGGAAACTCGCGCGCGAACAATGGGCCGGCAGCGAACGCACCTGGGGCGATGCGAACAACGCCGCGGTGCAGCTCGCCTTGCGCGGTCGCGATCCGTTCGCGGGCGAGTTCGACGACCCCGATGGCGTGCGTTTCCGCGAACTCGCGACGCGCCTGTTCGACGCGCTTGTCCACGGCCGCAATGTCGATGCGCGTGCCGGAGCGGCCGCATGAGCGCCGTGCACGACGCCTTCCTCGACCTGCCGCTCGACGGCGTGCGCCTGATCGAAGCGAGCGCCGGCACCGGCAAGACCTTCACGCTGGCGACGCTGGTCACGCGACTGGTGATCGAGCGCGGCCTGCGCGTCGGCCAGATCCTTGCCGTCACCTACACCGAAGCGGCGACGCAGGAACTGCGTGAACGCCTTCGTCTGCGCCTGGAACTGGCCGCGCGCCTCGCGAACGAAGTCGCGCTGATGCCGACCACGCTCGACGACGACAGCGAAGCGGCGGTCACGCGCGCGCTGATCGAACGCCAGGCGCGTCGCGAGGACCCGCTCGCGCTCGCGCGACGACTGCGCCAGGCGGCGCGCGAAATGGACCTCGCGGCGGTCTTCACCATCCACGGCTTCTGCGCGCGAGCGCTTGCCGAGCACGCCGTGGAAGCGGGCCAGCCGCTGCTCGCGCCGGAACTCACCGGCAGCGAGCGCGAGCTGATCGACGCCGTCGCCACCGACCTGTGGCGTTCGCTCGGCAGCGACGCGACCGATGCCGAACTGCTGCAGCAGCAATGGCGCACACCCGATGGCCTCGCCGGCGATCTCTACAAGCTGCTTTACGTGCCGCGCCTGCAGCCTGCGCCGTCACCTTCATCGCCCGATCCGCTGCCGGAACTGATCACCGCCGCCGGCGAGTTGCGTGACGCGTTCGCGACACACGGCGACGACGCATGCGCATCGCTGCATGCCGCGATCGAGAACAAGGTCCTCAACGGCACCAGCTACAAGCCGGCGCTGATCGTCGATTTGCGCAACGCGCTCTCGCAATGGTGCGGGCACGGTGACGCGTCCGCGCCGGTGCACGAGAAGCTGGATCGGCTCACGCCGCGCATGCTGGCCGACAAGACCAACAAGCCGAAGAAGGGCGCGCCGCTGCGGGCGCCATCGTCGCCGCTGTTCGACGCCGTCGCGCATTACATCGATGCGGCGAGCTCGCGCGAGCGCTGGCTCGCCTCGCGCCGCATCGCGCTCGTGCATCGCGTGCGCGAAGCGGCGGCGCAGCGGCTTGCGGCGATCAAGCGCCTGCGCCGCGAGCAGACGTTCGACGACCTGATCGCCAATCTCGCCGATGCGCTCGATGGTCCGCACGGCGAGCGCCTCGTCGAACGCCTGCGTGCGCAGTACGCCTTCGCGTTGGTGGACGAATTCCAGGACACCGACCCGCGCCAGTGGGCGATCTTCGAGCGCATCTTCGGCAGCGGCGACGCGCCGGCGCTGTTCCTCATCGGCGATCCGAAGCAGGCGATCTACCGTTTCCGCGGCGGCGACGTGCACACCTATCTGGCCGCGGCCGAGCGCGCGCAACGCGCGCCCGCGCTCGACCGGAACTTCCGCTCGCGCCCGTCGGTGCTGCACGCCATCGCCGCGCTCTACGAACGCGCGGGCGAGGGCGCGTTCGTGGACGAACGCATTCGTTTCCGTAATGTGGAGCCCGGTGGCGCCGTGGCCGACGACGACTTCCGTCGCGGCGGCGTAGCGGCGCCCGCGCTGGATATCTGCATCCTGCCGCCGCCCGATGATGGCCGCCGCACGCCGAAGTGGTACGTCGGCGAAGCGCGGCAGGTCTGCGCGCTGGCATGCGTGACCGCGATCCACGCGCTGCTGTCGGATGCACGCGAGGGTCGCGCCGTGCTGCGCGAGCGTGGCGCAGAACGCGCCCCGCAGTCGGGCGACATCGCCGTGCTCGTGCGCAACCACTTCGAAGCGACCCTGATGCGCGAAGCGCTCTCGCGCGCCGGTATCGCGGCCGTTGCGGCGGGGCGTCGCAGCCTGTTCTCGACCGAGGAAGCGCGCGATGTCCTCGCGCTGCTGGAGGCGCTGTTGCGTCCCGACGACGACGCGCGCCTGCGTGGCGCGCTCGCGACGATGCTGGTGGGCCTTGATGCCGACACGCTTGCGCGCTTCGACGACGACGCGCAGCTGCATCGCCACTGGCAGCTGCGCGCGCTGGCATGGCGCGATCGCTGGCAGCGTCACGGGCCGCTCGCGATGCTCGGCGACGTCGCGGCCGAACACGCGCCGCGGCTGCTCGCGCAATCCGATGGCGAACGCCGCCTCACGAACACGCTGCAGCTGGCCGAAGTGCTGCAGGAAGCCGACATCCAGGCCATTGGCGAACACGGCCTCGTCGACTGGCTGCGCACGCGCATCGCCGAGGCCGACGACAGTGACGAAACGCAGCAGTTGCGGCTCGAATCTGACGCGCGCTGCGTGCAGATCCTGACGCTGCACAAGAGCAAGGGCCTGGAATATCCGTTCGTGTTCCTGCCGTTTGCTGCCATCGGCCGTGATGCGCGCAACGGCAACCTGTGCGAATTCCACGACGGCAGCGGTCGCGTGCTGCAACTTCGCAGCGACGCGACGCCGGAAGACGCGTCCGCATGGAACGACGCACGCACGCGACAGGAAAGCGAGGAGCGTGGCGAGGACGCGCGCTTGCTGTACGTCGGCCTCACCCGCGCGAAGCACGCGTTGTGGCTGGCGACGGGCCCGTTCGCAAATGCCGAGCTGAGTCCGCTGGAGCCGATGCTGCGTGACGTCGACGCGCTCGCCGTGACGCTCGGCGATGCCGTCGCCGTGCATCGCCCGGCTCTGCCGCTGCGCCTGCCCGATGCGCTTTCGCCCGAACGCCGCGATCCCGTTCCGGCCGCGCGGGAGGCGCGCCGCACCGTATCGCGCGACTGGTGGGTGTACAGCTTCACGCAGCTCGCGAACGAGTCGCCGGGCACGATCGAGGCCGCGCCGCGCGCGGTGGCGGAAGAGGGCGGCGCGCAGGACGAGCCGGCCATCGTCGTCTTCGACGGCGATCCGCGCTTCGGCGGCAGCCGGTTCGGCAACGTGCTGCATTCGGTGCTGGAGCGCGTCGATTTCGGCGCGTGGGCGCACTGGCTCGACGACGGAATGCCGGGCGCCGAACGCCGCCATCTGGTCGACGCGCTGCATGGCGAAGGCTATGCGGATGAAGACATCGACGATGGTGTCGGCGTGCTCGCGCCGCTCGTGGGCCACACGTTGACGGTGGCATTGCCTGAAGGCACGCGCCTGTGCGATGTGCCGCCCGACGCGCGGTTGTCGGAAATGGAATTCCATTTCGCGCTCGAATCCACGCCGGTCGCGCGCCTGCTCGCATTGCTGCATGAGCACGACGTGCTGCGCGAACGCCACGCGTTCGGTAACCGCCAGCGGCTGGAAGGCCTGATGACCGGCAAGATCGACCTCGTGTACGCGCACGGCGATCGCTACTTCGTGCTCGACTACAAATCGAACCGGCTGCCGGCGTACGACCGCGCGTCGTTGTCGGCGGCGATGGACGACAGCGAGTACACGCTGCAGGCGTTGCTGTATTCGCTGGCGCTGCACCGCTGGCTGCGTTTCCGCCTCGGTGAGGCGTACGACTACGACGCGCACTTCGGCGGCATCCGGTATCTGTTCTGCCGCGGCCTCGACGCGGCGCGCGAGGATTCGCCGGGCGTGCATGCATGGCGGCCCTCGCGTGCGCTGATCGACGGGCTCGACGCGTTGTTCCGGCACGCGACGCACCGTGAGGAGGCGATGGCATGAGCCTGCTCGATGCACTGCTGCGCCAAGGCGCGCTGCGACCGGTCGATCATGCGCTGGCGCAGAGCCTGCGACGTCTTGGCCGCGAGGTTGACGACGCCGACGATCGCGTGCTCGTTGCTGCGGCGCTCGCGTCGTCGGCGATCGCACACGGACACGCGGGGCTGGATCTGTCGCGACCGCAGCTGGTCTGCGACGCGGAGGTCGAATGGCCCGACGCGGCGCAATGGCGCGACG
The DNA here is from genome assembly GCF_009755585.1 of Lysobacter soli. NCBI lineage: Bacteria > Pseudomonadati > Pseudomonadota > Gammaproteobacteria > Lysobacterales > Lysobacteraceae > Lysobacter > Lysobacter soli. The sequence goes on from NZ_CP046603.1 coordinate 61,536, forward strand.
CGCTGGAGGCCTCTCGCTGGGTCGCATCGCCTTCGCGCGAGGATGCGAGCCCGCAGGCGCCGCTGGTGCTCGAAGGCGACCTGCTGTACCTGCGCCGCTATCGCGAGTACGAACGTCGCCTTGCATTGCACCTGCGACGCATCGCGGCATCGTCGCCGGATGCTGGCGATCTGTCCGCGTTGGCGCCGTTGTTCGCCGCGTTGTTCCCCAATGCCGGCGCGTCGGACCGCCAGGCGCGTGCCGCCGCGCTCGCACTTCTGCGCTCGTTGCTGCTGGTGACCGGCGGTCCCGGCACCGGCAAAACGACGACGATCACGCGCGTGTTGCTGCTTCTCGTCGCGCAGGCGGCGCTCGATGGCCGGCCGGCACCGCGCATCGCGCTCGCCGCGCCGACCGGTCGCGCCGCCGAGCGCATGGCCGAAAGCCTGCGCGCGGCGATCGCCTCGTTGCGCGACGTGGCGGGCATTGACGCGGCATGGTGCGACGCGCTGCCGTCGTCGGCGAGCACGCTGCATCGCCTGCTCGGCACGATTCCCGACAGCCCGCGATTCCGCCACGATGCCGATCATCCGCTGCCTTACGACGCGATCGTGGTCGACGAAGCATCGATGGTCGATCTTCCGTTGATGTGCAAGCTGGTCGAAGCCGTGCCCGATGGCGCGCGGCTGATCCTGCTCGGCGATCGTGACCAGCTGCCGTCGGTGGAAGCCGGCGACGTGCTCGCCGCGATCACCGACGCGGCGGGCGAAGGCGACGCGTTGCCCCCCGATCTCGCGCGCGCGCTGAAGCCGCTGCTCGGCGCATTGCCCGAGCGCGATGATGTCAGCGTGCTCGCCGGCCATCGCGTGCAACTGCAGCGTGGTTATCGGCAGGCGCAATCGCTGGAGCTCGCGCCGCTGGCCGATGCGCTGCGCACGGGCGACGCCGATCGCGCGACGACACTGCTGCGCGATGGCCTCGCGGGTGTGCATTTCCATGAGGACGTGTCGGATCCGCTGTCCGGTGCATCACGCGAACCACTGCTCGCGTCGTGGCGCGCGTCGATGTCGCTGCAGGATCCGGCCGACGCCTTGCGACAGGCGCAGACGGTGCGCCTGCTCACCGCGCTGCGCGAAGGCGCGCAGGGCGCGGCGGCGCTGAACCAGCGCATCGAGGATGCGCTTGCCGGCGTGCAGCGCGATCCATACTTCCATGGTCGATTGTTGCTGATCACCGAGAACAGCTATCGACACGGCCTGTTCAACGGCGACATCGGCGTGGTGCAGCGCGATGCTGCGGGCGTTCCGGTGGCGTGGTTCGCCGGCTCCGATGGCGTGCGCGGCTTTCATCCGGCCTCGCTGCCAGCGCATACCGGTGCGTTCGCGATGACCGTGCACAAGGCGCAGGGATCGGAGTTCGATACCGTCTGGTTGCTGCTGCCGAAGCAGGACGCCCGCACGCTGTCGCGCGAGCTGCTCTATACGGGCGTCACGCGCGCGCGTCGCGAATTGCATGTCTGCGCGAGCGAAGCGGTGCTGCATGCCGCGCTGGCGCGTCATGCGCAGCGCGTGTCGGGGCTGGCGAGTCGCTTGCGGGATTGAGGGCTACAGGCGCGGGCGATCAATCCGCGCTGGCCAGCGTCGCGCCGGCGCTCAGCGCATCGGGGCCGACGCCGTCGCCGTGCATGACCAGATAGCCGCGCGTGGTTTTCGTCTGCGGGTTGAGCGGCGCGCGCATCGCGTTCCACATGGTTTCGGTTTCGATCCACGTCGGCGGATACTTGTGCGCGGCGACGTCGAGCACCAGCACGCGGTCGCTTTGCTCGTCGTACGCGGCGATCGGCGAAATGTGCCCCATCGGCGCCTGGCCGACTTCGCTGCGCTGGTAGTTCACCAGCAGGAAGTCGCCCTCGTTGGCGAGGTTCGCGCGCACGGCGTCGCGGAACTCGTCGATGCTGGACGCCGACGCGTAGACAGCGGTCACCCGTGCGCCGTGTGCGCGCAGGAGTGCGGCGAAATCGCCGAGCGACATCCCGATCACGCTCACCTTCAACGGATGCATGCGCACCGCCGCGTGTTCGAACAGGCGCGACTGATCCAGCGGTGTCGGCGTGGTGCGCGCGGCGTTGAGCGTGGTCAACGCGCTGGCGACGCCGCAGAACGCGCGACGCGTCTGCGGGACGAAGTGCGTCATCAGCGCATCGAAATCCGCCGTCGCTTCGGCACGCGCGAGCAGCTTCTGGCCCGCGGCCGAATCCAGCGCGATGAGGTGCGCGGGCATCGGCTGGAGTTCCACCGAGGGCGTGCGCAGGTATTTGTTCCAGGCGGCGCCACCGCCGATCGCCAGGGCGAGTGCGGCAGTAGCAGCCACTGCAGCAAGGATGCGATTCATGGCGACCCGTTCGTTGGCTTGCGCGGGTTCCCCGCGTGCGATTGCGCGCCAACTCCCTGGCCTGTGAAGCAGAGCGCTGCGGCTATGAAATCGCGGTGAAATCACTGAACGGATCGCATCGCATGTGTCGCAAAAAAGTGAAGCGGCGCGCTTGCGCACGCCGCTTCGTTCCTTCCCATCGTTCCCGATAAACAGGCGAAGTCAGATCGCCGGTTCCTCGCCTTCGTGCGCGGCCGCTGCCACGGGTTCTTCCACCTTCGCCTTGCGCTTGGCCTTGGCTTCCGGCTGCTTGGCGACCTTCGCCAGCTCGGCGCTGATCGCATCGGCGGCGGCCTGCTCGGCGGCCTTGTAGCGCGCGCGCACGTTCGGGCAGAGCACCTGCATGTAGTCGGCGTCGAAGTTCAGGCGTTCGACGAGGAAGTCGACGAATGCGCGCACCTTCGGCGACTGCACGCGGCCACGCGGGAACACCGCGTTGAACTCGTAATCCAGGCCCGTCCAGCCGGCGAGCACGCGCTGCACGTAACCCTGTTCGGCGTACGCCTTCACGGTGACGTCGGCGGCGAGCATCAGCCCTTCGCCGCACAGCAGCGCGCCGCACAGCGGGCCGGGATCGTTTGCGACGAGCACCGGATCGACGCGGAAGTCGACCGTGCGCGTGCCATCGTTGAGCGACCACGAGTACTGCCCGTTGCGGCGATGCTTCGGCATCGCGACGGTGCGGTGATGCACCAGGTCGTCCGGATGCAGCGGTTCGCCGTGGCGCGCGATGTAGCCGGGGCTCGCGTAGACCTGCGTGCGGAAGGTGGCGAGCTTGCGCGCGATGAGGTTGGAATCGGGCAGGCTGCCCACGCGCAGTGCGACGTCGATTTCCTGGTCGATGATGTCCAGCGGTTCGTTGGTCAGCACCATTTCCACGCGCACTTCGGGATGGCGCGCGTGGAACTCGCCCAACAGCGGCGCGATCCACGTGATGCCCACCGAGTACGGCGCGGTGAAGCGCAGCCAGCCGCGCGGGCCGCCCTGCAACTGGCCGACGGCGCTTTCGGCTTCGTCCAGTTCGCGCGAGATGCGCTGGCAATGTTCGAAGTAGATGTTGCCGGCCTCGGTGAGGCCGAGCTTGCGCGTCGTGCGATGCAGCAGCTGCGCGCCGAGGCGGGTTTCGAGTTCCTGCACCTTGCGGCTGACCGTGGTCTTGGGCAGCTGCAGTGCGCGGGCGGCGGAGATGAAACTTCCGTGCTCGACCACCTTGACGAAGATCAGGGTGTCGTTGAGATCGCGGGCCATGTGGGGGGGTTCCTTGGACGCGGCGGGGAAGGGCGGACAGGCCGGGCAGGGCGCCCGACCGCATTTGGACCGATGACGGGACAATTATTCCCTCCAAATCGGACTAATCAAGTGCCGATTGCAGGCCTAACCTTTGCGGCAACTTCCCCCGGTCCCGCCGCCATGTTGACCCCCCGCCAAGCCCGTTACGCCTTCCTGCCGGTGATGCTGGTCGCCATGACGGCGCTGGTCGGCGTCGCGCTGGTCGTGCTCCAGCAAGGTCTGGCAGCGGGTCCGGACGAGTTCTGGATGCTCGCCTGGGTGCTGGCCTTCGTGCTGGCCCTGCCGGGCGCGATGCTGCTCCTCCCGGTGGTCGGTGCGGTCCTGCGTGCGGCCACCCGGCCCGAGACCATCCCGCTGGCGGGAGTAAACATCCCGAATCCGGGACAGTGGGGCCGTCGGTGAACGCCACTGCTCCCAAGGCATCGGCCCAGAACGCCGGCCAGAACCGCCGCATCGCCCGCGCCGCCGTCGTCGTGCTGGGCGCGACCGGCGGCGTCGGCCGGGGCGTGGTGAAGGCCGCGCTGGCCAGCGGCCGGCCGGTGATCGCGGTCGCCCGCGACAAGTCCGGCCTCCAGTGCCTGCGCGGCTCGTTCCCCGATGCCGACCTGACCATCGTCCCCGGTTCGGTCAGCAACGACGGCGACGGCGAACGCCTCGCGCGCACCCTGAGCAAGCTCGGCCGGCCGATCGACGGCGTGGTCGCCGCGGTCTGTGGCAGCGCCGCGCGCGGTCGCCTGCTCGATCATCCCGCCGCGTTCCTGCGCCAGACGCTCGACGAGGACCTGCTTCCGCACCTGGCCGCCGCCCGCCACCTGCTGCCGTTGCTCGCGCAGGGCGGACGTACCGGTACGTATGTATTGATCGGCGGTCCCGGTGCCGACCGCCCGTGGGCCGGTTATGGCCACCGATCGATCGCGACCGCGGCGCTGCGCATGCTCGCGCGCGTGCTGCACGAGGAAGCGCGCACGATCGGCGTCCGCGTGCAGCTGCTCGCGATCGACAGCCCCGTGTGCACGGAGCTCAACCGCGCGAACGCGTGCGAGCAGTGGCCGAGCGCGCTGTCCGTCGGCCAGCGCGCGCTGGCGCTAATCAACGCGCTGACCGAAGCCGGCGACGGCCTGCAGCCGGCCGAAGCCGTCGTCCCGTATTCCAAAGTGGGCTTCTGGCCCTCTTCGGCCGACGACACCGCCGATGACGACTTCGGTGTCACGACGGATGTCGATTCGCCGTCCCCTGCTTCGACGAATCAACAGGAACCCGGAAACGGCGACGCGATCGCGTCGTCGCCCGCGTGCGGCGCCGCGAAGTCGCAGGCCATGCACGACGCGCCCGCTGTCGGACTACTGCCATCACGGTGTCTACAGGACGCGCGCACGCTGCTCCGGAACCTGATCGCCCCGAATCACAACGCAACGCATAACAACAACAACCAGGAAGACTCGCCATGACCCCACGCAAAGCACTCGCCCGGTCCGGAACCGGGATACCCACCGTCGCTCTGGTCACCAGCCTGCTCGTCGCCGCGATCGCGACGGCGTGCAGCAGCCAGGCCGAACCGGGCGCGGGCATGCCGCCGCCGCCGGAAGTCAGCGTCGCGCAGGTGCTCAACAAGGACGTCAGCCGCTGGGATGAATTCACCGGCCGCGTCACCGCCATCGAAACCGTCGAACTGCGCCCGCGCGTGTCCGGCTACGTGCAGCAGGTCGCCTACGAGGAAGGCCAGGAAGTGAAGAAGGGCGACCTGCTCTTCGTCGTCGACCCGCGCCCGTACAAGGCGCGCCTGGCGCAGGCCGAAGCCGACCTGGAACGTGCCCGCGCCGAAGCCCGCCTCGCGCAGATGCAGGACAAGCGCGCGCAGACGCTGGTGGAAGCCAAGGCGATCTCGCGCGAGGAGTTCGAGACGCGCCGCGCCGCCAGCACGCAGGGCGATGCCGCCGTGCGCGCCGCCGAAGCCGCGGTCGAGAACGCCCGCCTGGACCTGCAGTTCACCTCCGTGCGCTCGCCGATCAACGGCCGCGCCGGTCGCGCGATGGTCACCGAGGGCAACCTCGCCAACGCCGACACCACGCTGCTGACCACCGTCGTCTCGCAGGATCCGGTGTTCGTGTACTTCGAATCCGACGAGCAGAGCTTCCTGCGTTACCAGGAACTGGCTCGCAAGGGCGAGCGCGCCGAGACGAAGAACCCGGTGCGCGTTGGCCTGGCGAGCGAGCAGGGTTATCCGCACGAAGGCACGGTGGATTTCGTCGACAACCAGGTCGATCCGAGCACCGGCACCATCCGCGCGCGCGCCGTGCTGAAGAACCCGGACCGCATCTTCACCCCGGGCCTGTACGCACGCGTGCAGTTGCAGGGCAGCGGCCAGTTCAAGGCGATGCTCATCGACGACAAGGCCGTGCTCACCGACCAGGACCGCAAGTACGTCTACGTGCTGGGCGAGAAGAACGCCGCCACGCGCAAGGACGTGAAGCTCGGCCCGGTGATCGACGGGCTGCGCGTGGTGACCTCGGGCCTGGCGCCGTCGGACAAGGTGATCGTGCACGGCGTGCAGAAGGTGTTCTTCCCGGGAATGCCGGTGCAGCCGAAGGTCATCGCGATGGGCGCCCCGGCGCCGCAGCCGCAGGTGGCGATGAAGTAAGGCATGACCGACCCCTCCCCCTGCTTGCAGGGGGAGGTTGGGAGGGGGTCGAGGCGCGCCAGCGCCGAGCTCGCCGCGATGCGGCTTCGCGACCCCTCCCCAACCCTCCCCTGCACGCAGGGGAGGGGGACAAAAACAACGAAACAGGCGATGCGCGAAAACCGCATCGCCCAGGACCGTTGCGGCTCCATGCCGCACAAGGAACCTTTCCATGGACTTTTCAAAGTTCTTCATCGACAGGCCGATCTTCGCCGCCGTGCTGTCGATCGTGATCTTCGCCGCCGGCCTGATCTCGATCCCGCTGCTGCCGATCGGCGAATACCCCGAGGTCGTGCCGCCTTCGGTGGTGGTGCGCACCGTGTACCCGGGCGCCAACCCGAAGGTCATCGCCGAAACCGTCGCCACGCCGCTGGAGGAATCCATCCGCGGCGTCGAAGGCCTGATGTACGTCAAGTCGGTCGCCAGTTCCGACGGCGTGCTGCAGATCACCGTGACCTTCCGTCCCGAAGTGAACGCCGACGAGGCCACCGTGCGCGTGCAGAACCGCGTCAGCCAGGCGCTGGCGCGACTGCCCGAGGACGTGCGGCGCCAGGGCGTGACCACGCAGAAGCAGTCGCCGGTCTTCCTGATGGTCGTGCACCTGACCTCGCCGAATGGCAAGTACGACACGCTGTACCTGCGCAACTATCTCCGCCTGCACATCAAGGACCAGCTCGCGAGCATTCCCGGCGTGGGCGAAGCGCAGCCCTTCGGCGGCGGCGACTACGCGATGCGCCTGTGGCTGGATCCGGACAAGGTCGCCTCGCGCGGCATGACCGCCAGCGACGTCCTGCGCGCCGTGCGCGAGCAGAACATCCAGGTCTCCGCCGGCCAGCTGGGCGCCGAACCGATGCCCAACGGCTCGCAGTTCCTGACGCCGATCAACGCGCGCGGTCGCCTCGAGACGCCGGAAGAGTTCGGCAACATCGTGCTCAAGGGCGGTGACGGCGGCGAAGTGGTTCGCCTGTCCGACGTCGCGCGCATCGAGCTCGCCGCCGGCGACTACACCATGCGTGCACGCCTTGACGGCCAGAACGCCGCGGCGATCGGCATCTTCCAGGCGCCGGGCGCCAACGCGCTGCAGATCCGCGACGAAGTGATCCGCCGCATGGACGAGGCGGCCAAGCGCTTCCCGCCGGGCGTGGAATACAAGTCGATCTACGACACCACGATCTTCGTGCGCGACTCGATCAAGTCGGTCGTCACCACGCTGCTGGAAGCCACGCTGCTCGTGGTGCTGGTGGTGATCCTGTTCCTGCAGACCTGGCGCGCGTCGATCATCCCGCTGATCGCGGTGCCGGTGTCGGTGGTGGGCACGTTCGCCGCGCTCTACCTGCTCGGGTTCTCGATCAACACGCTGACATTGTTCGGGCTGGTGCTCGCCATCGGCATCGTGGTCGACGACGCCATCGTCGTGGTGGAGAACGTCGAACGCCACATCGAGGACGGCCACACGCCGCTGGAAGCGGCGCACATGGCGATGCGCGAAGTGTCCGGGCCGATCATCGCGATCGCACTGGTGCTGTGCGCGGTGTTCGTGCCGATGGCGTTCCTGTCGGGCGTGACGGGCCAGTTCTACAAGCAGTTCGCGGTGACCATCGCCATCTCGACGGTGATCTCGGCGATCAACTCGCTGACGCTGTCGCCGGCGCTGGCCGCGCGCCTGCTCAAGCCGCACGGCGCGCCGAAGGACCTGCTGAGCCGTGGCATCGAACGCGGCTTCGGCTGGATCTTCCGTCCGTTCAACCGCTTCTTCGGCACCGCCGCCGAGCGTTACCAGAACGGCGTGGCGAAGGTGCTCGGCCGTCGCGGCGCGGTGTTCGTCGTGTACGCCGGCCTGCTGCTCGCCACCGGCCTGATGTTCCAGCTGGTGCCGCGCGGCTTCGTGCCGGTGCAGGACAAGAGCTACCTCATCGCCGGCATCAAGATGCCGGAAGGTTCCTCGATCGAGCGCACGGACGCGGCGCTGAAGAAGATCGGCGAGATCGCGATGAGCATCGACGGCGTGCAGAACGACGTCGCGTTCCCGGGCCTGAACCCGCTGCAGTTCAGCAATACGCCGAACTACGGCGTGACCTTCATCAACCTCAAGCCCTTCGGCCAGCGCACGCGCAGCGCCGAGGAGATCAACGCCGAGCTGAGCCAGAAGATCTCCGCGATCCAGGAAGGTTTCGCCTTCTCGCTGCAGCCGCCGCCGATCCAGGGCCTGGGCAACGGTTCGGGTTACTCGCTCTACATCGAGGACCGCGGCAACCTGGGCTACGGCGCGCTGCAGAGCGCGGTGCAGGCCTTCCAGGGCGCCGGTTCGCAGACGCCGGGTCTGGGCTTCCCGAACTCGAGCTACCAGGCCAACGTGCCGCAGCTCGACGCCGAGGTCGACCGCGTGAAGGCCAAGGCGCAGGGCGTGCCGCTGACGGAGCTGTTCGACACGCTGCAGACCTACCTGGGTTCGGCGTACGTCAACGACTTCAACATGTTCGGCCGCACCTGGCAGGTCGTGGCGCAGGCCGACGGCCCGTTCCGCGACAGCGTCGAGGACATCGCCAACCTGCGCACGCGCAACGATCGCGGCGAGATGGTGCCGATCGGCTCGATGGTGAAGGTCACCGAAACCTTCGGCCCCGATCCGGTGATCCGCTACAACGGCTATCCGGCGGCGGACATCCTCGGCGAGGCCGACGTGAACCAGCTCTCGTCCGCGCAGGCGATGGCGAAGCTGGAGGAGCTCGCGCAGAAGGTGCTGCCCAACGGCATGGACATCGAGTGGACGGACCTGAGCTACCAGCAGGCCACGCAGGGCAAGGCCGCGCTGATCGTCTTCCCGCTCGCCGTGCTGCTCGCCTTCCTCGTGCTGGCCGCGCTGTACGAAAGCTGGACGCTGCCGCTGGCGGTGATCCTGATCGTGCCGATGTGCATGCTCTCGGCGCTGCTGGGCGTGTACCTGACCGGCGACAACAACGTCTTCGTGCAGGTGGGCCTGGTGGTGCTGATGGGCCTGGCGTGCAAGAACGCGATCCTGATCGTCGAGTTCGCCCGCGAGCTGGAAATGCAGGGCAAGGGCATCGTCGAAGCCGCGCTGGAAGCCTGCCGCCTGCGTCTGCGTCCGATCGTGATGACGTCCATCGCGTTCATCGCCGGCACGGTGCCGCTGGTGCTCTCGCACGGCGCCGGCGCCGAAGTCCGCCAGGCCACGGGCATCACCGTGTTCTCCGGAATGATCGGCGTGACGCTGTTCGGCCTGTTCCTGACGCCGGTGTTCTACGTCGCGCTGCGCAAGCTGGCGAACAAGCCGCTGGTGAGCCACGGCACGTCGACGGTCGCCACGCACGCTCCGGTGCAGACGCACGCCTGATCCAGACCCGCGCCGGCACGGCACGCACCGTGCCGGCGCACGAATCCGAAAACTCCGCGCATCCCGCGCGACCCCCACAGGAGTTCCCATGTCCACTTCTTCCAACGGTTCCAAGGTCGCCCTCGTCACCGGCGCCACGCGCGGCATCGGCTTCGAGACCGTCCGCCAGCTCGCGCAGGCCGGCGTGCACACGCTGCTGGCCGGGCGCGACCGCGGCCGCGCCGTCGACGCCGCGCTGAAGCTGCAGGGCGAAGGCCTGCCGGTCGAGGCGATCGTGCTTGACGTCACCGACACCGCGAGCATCGCTGCCGCCGTGCAGGAGGTCGACCGCAAGTTCGGCCGACTCGACATCCTGGTGAACAACGCCGGCATCATCGTCGAGGACAAGACGCTGCCGAAGCCCTCGCAGCAGTCCGTGGCCGCGTGGCGCGAAACGTTCGAGACCAACGTCTTCGCCGTGGTGGAAACCACGCAGGCGTTCCTGCCGCTGCTGCACAAGGCGCCGGCCGCGCGCATCGTCAACGTGTCGAGCCTCCTCGGTTCGCTGACGCTGCACACGCAGCCGGGTTCGCCGATCTACGACTTCAAGTCGATCCCCGCCTACAACGCGTCCAAGAGCGCCATCAACTCGTACTCCGTACACCTGGCGTACGAACTGCGCGACACGCCGATCAAGGTCAACGCCGTGCACCCCGGTTACGTGAAGACCGACATGAACGCCGGCGAAGGCGAGATCGACGTGCCGACCGGCGCGAAGACCAGCGTCCAGATGGCGCTCATCGGCGCCGACGGCCCGACCGGCGGCTACGTCTACCTCGGAGAAACGCTGCCATGGTGATCCGCTCCCTCACGCTCGGCGTCGCGGCGGCGTTGCTCGCCGCGTGCGCCGTCGGGCCGAACTACGTTCGACCCAACATCGAGACGCCGTCGAAGTTCGCGCGCGACGAAGCCGCCAGCGATGCGCGCGCGGCCGACATCGCCACCGGCGTCGAACAGAACGCGGCGCCGACACCGTCGCCGCAGGCCGATGCCGAGTTCTGGCGCAGCTTCAACGATCCGCTGCTGACGCGGCTGGTGGAGGATGCGCTCGCCGCGAACCACGATCTGCGCATCGCGCTGGCCAGCTACGACCGCGCCAACGCGCTGCTCCGCAATGCGAAGCTCGACCGTTTCCCGACGGTGACCGCCAGCGCCACCGGCAGCGATTCGCGCGCCAGCGCCGACCAGGCGCCGGGCGTGTCGCGTGCCGATCGCGACGGCGAAAGCTACAGCGTGCAGGCGGACGTCAGCTGGGAACTCGATCTCTACGGTCGCGTGCGTCGCGGCGTGGAATCCTCGCGCGCCGAAGCTTGGGCGGCGGCGTCCGACCTCGACGCGATGCAGGTCGCCATCGTCGGCGAGGTCGCGCGCAGCTACGTCGAACTGCGCGGCTTGCAGGAGCGCCTGCGCGTCGCGCAGGAGAACGCCGAGAACCAGCGCGAAACGCTGCGCCTGGTAAACGCGCGCTTCGATGCCGGTCGCGGCACCGAGTTCGATACCTCGCGTGCGCGTGCACAGCTGGAAGCCACGCTGTCGCGCGTGCCCGCGCTGGAAGCGCAGGTCGCGGTGACGATGCATCGCCTCGCCGTGCTGACCGGCCAGACGCCCGACGCGCTGATCGCCGAACTCACTCCCGTCAAGCCGCTGCCGGCGCTGCCGGCGCGACTGGATCCGGGTTCGCCCGGCGAACTGCTGCGCCATCGTCCCGACGTCATCGCCGCCGAACACCGTCTGCATGCGGCGACGGCGCGCATTGGCGTCGCGACGGCCGACCTGTTCCCGCGCTTCACGCTCGGCGGGCTGATCGGAAGCCAGGCCATCGACACCAGCTCGCTGTTCGAACGCGACAGCGAAACGCGGCTGGCATTCCTCGGCATCGACTGGTCGTTCCTCGACATCGGCCGCGTGCGTGCGCGCATCGCCGCCGCCGATGCGGACGCGGCGGGCGAACTCGCGCGTTACCAGCAATCGGTGCTGCTCGCGCTTGAAGACACCGAGAACGCGCTGGTCCGCTATGCGCGCACCCGTGTGGAAGACCAGCATCTCGAACAGGCTGCCGCCGACAGTGCCACCGCGGCGCGACTGGCTCGCGTGCGGTACGACGCGGGCGCGGCCGACCTGTTCGAAGTGCTCGATGCCGAACGCACGCGCCTGACCGCCGAGGAAGCCTTCGCCGATGCGCGCACGCGCAGCGCCAGTTCCGCCGTCGCGCTGTACAAGGCGCTCGCCGGCGGCTGGCCGACGCGCGTGCCGGTGCGCGAGGACGTCGCTTCGCGCTGATTGTTGTACCGCTCCCCTGGCCGACGGCCGGCGGCGCCACGAGTTCCCCTCCCTCACGTGGCGTCGTCGGTCGATCGGTTTTCCGATCCATGGCGTTACCCCTTCGCGTCGCCGGGTCTCATCCCGTCCGGCGGCGCCTTTTTTCTCCGCTCGCGCCGGGTGGAGTAGCATTCCCGTCCCCCGACACACCGAGTCCGTGCCATGGCGCAAGACGACAAGCCCACCCGCGACCAGGCCGAGGCCGCCGTGCGCACGCTGTTGCGCTGGGCCGGCGACGATCCGGCGCGCGAAGGCCTGCTCGATACGCCCAAGCGCGTGGCCAAGGCGTACCAGGACTGGTTCAGCGGTTACGCCGAGGATCCGGCCGACTACCTGATGCGCACCTTCAAGGAAGTCGAGGGCTACGACGAGATGATCGTGCTGCGCGACATCGAGTTCGAAAGCCATTGCGAACACCACATGGCGCCGATCATCGGCAAGGCGCACGTGGGCTACCTGCCCGACGGCAAGGTGGTGGGCATCAGCAAGCTCGCGCGCGTGGTCGACGCTTATGCACGCCGCCTGCAGGTGCAGGAGAAGATGACGGCGCAGATCGCGCAGGTCATCCAGGACGTGCTGCAGCCGCGCGGTGTCGGCGTGGTGATCGAAGGCGCGCACGAATGCATGACCACGCGCGGCGTGCACAAGCGCGGCGTGAGCATGATCACCTCGAAGATGCTCGGCAGCTTCCGCGAGGACGCGCGCACGCGCGCGGAGTTCCTGCAGTTCATCGACGTCGGCCCTGGACGCTGACGCGCGCCGTCGGCTCGTGAACGCGCTTCCGAACGCGCCATCCTGCGAACGCAACCGCGAGCCGATCCTCGCGGTCCTGCAACGCCATTTCGCCGACCGGCACGCCGTGCTGGAAATCGGCAGCGGCACCGGCCAGCACGCGGTGCATTTCGCCGCGGCGATGCCTTGGCTGCGCTGGCAGTGCAGCGATCGCGCGGAGCATCTTCCCGGCATCGCGTCGTGGCTTGAACACGCATCGCTTCCGAATACGCCGCCGGCGGTGGAACTCGATGTGTCCACCGGCCCGTGGCCGCGATCGAGCGCATCCGACGGCCGCTTCGACGCGATCTTCAGCGCGAACACGCTGCACATCATGGGCTGGTCGCAGGTCGAGGCGTTCTTCGCCGGGCTCGACGACGTGGTGGCCGATGACGCGACGCTCGTCGTCTATGGGCCGTTCAACTACAACGGCGACTACACGAGCGACAGCAACCGCGATTTCGACGGCTGGCTGAAAGCGCGCGACCCGCAATCGGCGATCCGCGATTTCGAAGCCGTGGACGCGCTGGCGCAACGCATCGGGCTGCGGCTGAACGAAGACGTCGCGATGCCCGCGAACAACCGCTGCCTTGTCTGGGGGCGGGGCGCGGCTTCGGCCTGACGCTTACTCCACCTCGCGGCCGCGATACCAGCGGCGATGCGCGAGCGCGAGCAGGTCGCGGTCTTCGTGCGTGTCGCCGTACGCGTAGACGACTGGAAAGCGCGACAGGTCGTAGTGCTCGCGCACGCGCCGCGACTTCTCCGCGCCCACGCACTGCGCGCCCTCGAAGCGCCCGGTCATCACGCCGTTGCGAACTTCCAGCGAGGAGCACAGCAGCTCCAGTCCGTGCTGCGCGCACCAGTGCGACAGATACAGATCGAACGAGCCGGACACGACGACGATCGTGTCGCCCTGATCGCGATGCCATTGCAGGCGCTCCATCGCTTCCGGACGCACGGTCGGCGGAATGACATCGCGCGCGAAATGCTCGCCCGCGGCTTGCAGGTCGCTTTGCGGCAGGCCGCGGAAGGCGAAGTCGGCGATGCGGTCGCGGATCGCATTGCCACTCACCACGCCCGCCTTGTAACCGACGAAGACCGGCGCGAGCACGACGCGCCCGACCATCAACCGCCGCTTCGTCGTCGCCATGCGCACGAACTCGGGCATCAACTCGCGCGTGGTGATGGTGCCGTCGAAGTCGAACAAGGCGAGGTTCATCGTTGCGATACGAACGGTTGGGAGCGGCGAGTGTAAGGGCCGGCGTGTTGCGCGGCATGGTCCGTCGTCTCATCACCCCAATACCGTCATCCCGGCGAAGGCCGGGATCCAGGCCGACACCCGTTCCGGTCCATCTCGTCGTTCGAGCGAAAACCGGATTCATTCGGTCTTCGATCAGCGCGACCATCCGGATCAACATGGATTCCAGCTTTCGCTGGAATGACGGTGCGGTCGGTAACCGGCGATGGAGCGCCATACGTTGCAGGCCTGGGTCCCGGCTTTCGCCGGTATGACGGTGCTGTAGGTGCAACGCCGTGGGCGGGATGACGGGAGGTTGCCGCTATGCCACGCTCGCCCCACCTTCCGACCCGGACTGCCCATGACCGACGCGGCCACGCCTTCCCGGACACCGTTGCAGGGCGATGCCGCACTGGTGCGCGCGCTGGGGCCGTTCCAGCTCGGGGCGTCGATCGTCAACATCATCGTCGGCGCGGGCATCTTCATGCTGCCTACGCTGCTGCTCGCGCGCATGGGGCCGGCGGCGCCGCTGGCATTCATCGCCGGTGCGTTCGCGATCGTTCCCATCGCGCTGTGCTTCGCCGCCGTCGGCAGCCGCGCGTCGGCGACGGGCGGGCCGTATACGTACGTGGGTGCGGGCTTCGGCCCGTTCGCGGGGTTTCTCACCGGCGCACTGATGTGGATCTGCAACGTGACATCGAGCGCCGGCGTCGCCGCGGCGCTCGCGGGACAGGTCGCGCATGCGCTCCCGATGTTCGCCGAACCCGCGGCGCGCGCGACGCTCATCGTCGGCGCGTACGCGCTGCTGTTCGCGCTCAACGCGTTCGGCGTGAAGCTCGGCGCGCGCATGATCGTCGCGCTCGCCACGCTCAAGCTCACGCCGCTGTTCGTTCTCGCGTTGATCGGCCTCGCGTTCGTCGACTGGACGCAGGTGAGCTTCGGCGTTGGTGCGATGCCGACGTGGAGCGCGCTCGGCTCCTCGCTCGTGCTGGTCGTGTTCGCGTACGCGGGCATGGAAACCGCGCTGGTGCCGTCGGGCGAAGTGCGCGATCCCGCGCGCCACGTGCCGCGCGCGACGCTGGGTGCGATCGTCGTCGTCGTGCTGCTCTACATCGGCATCCAGGTCGTATGCCAGGGAACGCTCGGTGCGTCGCTCGTCGGCAGCGCGGCGCCCGTCGCCGATGCGGCGGGCACGATCTGGCCGCCTGCGCGCACGGTGCTGCTGGCGACCGCCTGCGTGTCGATGCTCGGCTTCCTGATGGGCAACCTGTTCTCGTCCTCGCGCCTGCTGTTCGCGCTCGGCCGCGACGGCTTCCTGCCGCGCGGGTTCGGCGTGGTCGATGCGCGCCATCGCGTGCCGGTGCTCGGGCTCACCGCGCATGCCGGCCTTGCCGCGGTGCTTGCGGTCGCCGGCAGTTTCGAAACGATGGCACTGATTTCCGGCGGGGCGATCTGCCTGGTGTTCGCCGCCGTCGCCGCGGCGTCGTGGCGCACGCAGCGCATCGGCCTGCGCGGCGCCGGCGAACCGCTGGTGCTGCCCGGCGGCGCGCTGATCCCGGTCATCGCGATCGCGACGATGGCGGCGATCCTCGCCACGCTCAGCGCGCAGGAATGGCTGGCGATCGCGGTGTCGCTGACGGCGCTGGTGATCGTCTACGCCGTGCTCGCCGCGTTGCGCGGGCGCAGCGGGCGACGCTCGGCGGCGTGATCAGCCGCGGTGCTCCAGCGAAAGGAATTCCGCCGACTGCATTTCGATCAGGCGCGACGTCGTGCGTTCGAACGCGTGCGCGAGCTTCTTGCCCGAATACAGCGCCGGCGGCGCGGCCGCGGCGGTGCATACGAGGTTGACGTGGCGGTCGTACAGCTCGTCGATGAGGTGCACGAAGCGGCGCGCCGGATCGTCGTTGCGGCCGTCGAACAGCGGAATGCCGCCGACCAGCACGGTGTGGTATTCGGTCGCGATCTCGATGTAGTCGCTCGCCGCACGCGGGCCCTCGCATAGCGCGGCGAAGTCGAACCACGCGTGGCCTTCGGCGAGCGCACGCACCGGTATCTCGCGGCCTTCGATCACCAGCGGTCCGGCTTCGTGCGGACAGGTCGCGGTGAGTTCGCGCCAGCGTTCGGCGAGCCACGTGTCCGATGCTTCATCCAGCGGTGCGCGGTACACCGGTGAACGCGTCAGCGCTCGCAGTCGGTAATCCTGCGCGCTGTCGAGGTAGAGCACCTTGCAGTGCTTCTCGATCTGCGCGATCGCCGGCAGGAAACTCGCGCGCTGCAGTCCGTCCTTGTAGAGGTTCTTCGGTTCGGTATTGGACGTGGTGACCAGCGCCACGCCTTCGGCGAACAGCCGCTCCATCAGGCGGCCGAGCAGCATCGCGTCGCCGATGTCATTGACGAAGAACTCGTCGAGCACCAGCACGCGCAGGTCGCGGCCCCATTCGCGCGCGATCGTCGCCAGCGGATCGCTCGTGCCAGCGTGCATGCGCAACTGCGCATGCACTTCGCGCATGAAGCGGTGGAAGTGCGTGCGGCGTTTGCTACCCGCTCCCTCACCCCACCGTTCGCCCTGCGAACGGTCCCCCCCTCTCCCGCCTTGCGGGAGAGGGACGTCGGCGCCGCCTTCGGCCGCCACGTCCCTCAAGGGGAGACTGTCGTAGAACAGGTCGATCAGGAACGTCTTGCCGCGCCCGACGCCGCCCCACAGGTACAGGCCGAGCGGCACTTCGGTCTTCCTGCCGAACAGCCCTCCGAACAGGCCGCGCTTCGGCGGATCCAGCAGCGCGGCGTGGATGCGGTCGAGTTCGCGCAGTGCCGGGCGTTGCGCGGGATCCTCGTTCCAGTCGCCGCGCGAAACGCCGGCCGCATAGAGCGACGACGGCGAAGACACGGAAGCCGCCGCGCCGGCGGCCTGGATCGCTGCGTTCATGCGGACGCCACGCCTTCCGTCTCGGGCGGAAGGTGCGGCCTGATGCCGTTCTTGATCGCGCCGCGCAGGTCCATCAGGCGTCGATGGAAGAAGTGGCTGGTCTCGGGCATTTTCACCAGCTCCGGCGGCGGATCGAGCTTGAGGCTGTCGATCCACGCGTACACGGCCTGCGGATCGACGATCTCGTCTTCCTCGCCCTGGATCACCAGCCACGGGCACTGCGGCGGCGTGAGCGTGCTGAAGTCCCAGTTGCGGCCCGCGGCCGGTGGCGCGATCGAGATCACCATGCCCGGATGCAGTTCGTTCGCGCACTTGAGCGTGACGTACGAACCGAAGCTGAAACCCGCAAGCCACAGTCGTGCGCCGGGACGCTGCTCGCGCACCCACGCCGCGACGGCGCGAAGGTCGTCGGCTTCGCCGCGACCCTGGTCGAAACTGCCTTCCGACGCGCCCGTGCCGCGAAAGTTGAAGCGCACCGTCGCGATGCCCGACTCGCGCAGCGCGCGCGCGGCCATCGTCACGACTTTGTTGTGCATCGTCCCGCCGTCGGTCGGCAGCGGATGGCAGACGATGGCGACCGCGTCGCGCTCCGGCGCTTCGGCGGCCTCGACGATCATCTCCAGTGCGCCGGCCGGGCCCTGCAGCGTCAGCGTGGCGGTGGCGTCGGTCGGGAAGGCAGGCGGGTTCATGCGTTCAATGATACGGGCTGGTGTATTCAGGCTCCGTCGGCGCGCCGCTTACGGATCGAAACCCAGCACCAGCGGGTCGTGGTCGGAGCTGCGCCACGGGCCCGCGCCGCCGGCGCGATAACCGGCCGATTCGGGTTCGTCCGCGTTGACGTGCCATTCGGCGGCGCCGCGAAGGCGCTTGGCGAACTCCGGGCTCAGCAGCGCGTGGTCGAGCCGGCCGAGCTGGCCGTCGTAGACGTAGCTGTACGGCGCCTCGTTCCCCGCGACGACGAAGGCGTCCTGCCAGCCCGCCTCGCGCAGCGTGCGCACGGGCTCTTCCTGCGCGTAGGCGTTGAGGTCGCCGACGATGAGCGTGCGCGCGCCGTGGCCGGTGGGATCCGTGGCGAGCCAGGCGTGCAGGCGCCGCGCCGATTCGGTACGCATCGCGTTGTAGCAGGAGGCGCCGTCGCGCTGGTCGCGGTCCAGGCCGTCGGCGTCCTTGCAGCCCTTCGACTTGAAGTGGTTCGCGACGACGACGAACGCCTGCCTGTTCGCATCGCCCTTGAGCGGCGCGAACGCCTGCGCCATCGGCACCCGACTGTGCTCGCCGAACGGGCCGCCCTGCAGCGTCGCAGGTTTGCCGAGCGTGCGAATGCGGTCGGCGCGATAGATCAGGCCGACGCGGATCGGGTTGTCGCCCGGGCCCTGCTTCGCGTCGACGAAGCGCCAGCGGCCGCCATCGGCGTTGAGCGCATCCACCAGCGTGGCGATGCTCGATTCCTTGCCGTAGCCGTCGTTCTCCAGCTCCATCAGCGCGACGACGTCGGCGTTCAGGCCCTCGATGATCGCCACGTGCTTGGCGAGCTGCGCGGTGAGTTCCTGCGGCGTGCGCGCGCCGCGCAGGGTGGGGAATCCGCCGCCATGGCCGTCCCCGTTGAACAGGTTTTCGAGGTTGAGCGCGGCTACGCGCAGCGTGCCGGGAACGCGGGGCGCCTGCGGACGCGGGGCTGCGTCGAGCGTGGGCGCGGCATCGAGATGGAGCGCGATGCCGGCTTTCGTTTCGTCGATCACGCCCGTCGCGCCGTCGATGCGGCTGCCGGCGCGCGCCTGCGCCAGGCCGGCCGGCCATGCGGCATTCGCGGTATCGAGCCAGACCGTGCGGCGCGCATTGCCTTCGACTTCCGCGCGATAGCCATCGCTGCCGGGAACGTGGCGTTCAGTCGGCTGCCACGGGCGTTCGCCGAGGCTGACCTGCACGCGGCCGTGCCTGGCCAGATCGCCGCTGTCGGCGAGGTAGACCGGTCCGTCGAGGCGAATGCGCATGCCTTCCAGGCGTTCCCAGTCGGCCGGCGCAGCGGGGAGCGCCAGCGCGGCGACGTCACCGCGGCCGGTACGTTCGACCTGCGCATCCACCAGCGACGTGCGCGTGCCGCGGCCCGCGTCGAGTTCGGCCACGGTGCCGCGCGCTCGTACCGCGTCGCCCGCTTGTACGGTCGGTGCGGCCTGCTGGACGAAGATCGCGTCGGACGTGGCGTCGTCGCCGTCGCCCCCGTCCTGCAGGAACCATCCGCCCTCGGCGATCGCGCTGACGGTGCCGCGCACGGTGACGGTCTGGCCGACGAGCGCGCTGCGTTCGGCGTGGCCCTGCACCGCGCCGATGGCGGTGGCATCGCCCGCGCCCGGGACGGACGCGCAGCCGATCAGCAGGCAGGGCGACAGGAGCAGGGCCGGTCGAAGCAGGGAAATGGAACGGGTCATGGCGCGCTCGCCGCGGAAGAGGCGCGCATTATCGCGAGCGCGCGTGCCGGGCGGATGTCGGCGGGTTGGCGCGCCGAGGCGGATTGGCGGATCCAGTACCCGGAAACGACAACGCCGCCCGGAGGCGGCGTCGTGCGGCGCGGCGAAGGTCCCGATTACTTCAGGTTCGCCAGCATCCAGTCGACCGCGGCGATGACCTGTTCGTCGGTCAGGGCCGGGTTGCCGCCCTTCGGCGGCATCACGCCGGCGGTGCCGGTGAAGCCTTCGATGGCGTGCTTGTGCAGCGTGTCCTTGCCCTTCGGCAGGCGGGCGGCCCAGTGGGCCTGGTCCAGCGTCGGCGCGCCGCCGGCACCGGAGGTGTGGCAGCCGGTGCAGAGGTTGTTGAAGATCACCGAACCGTCGGTGGTGCCGCCGTAGGCGACCTGCGAGGCGGCCTTCGCGGCGGCGGCGGCCGAGGCGGCCTGCTGCGCGGCGGCGCCCGTGCTGCCGGCATACACCGCGCCGACCGGCTGGATGCGCTGCTCGGTGCGCTTGGCGACGTCCGGGTTGATCTCCGCCGGAATCTGGCTGTGCACGAACATGGCCGCGACGATCAGGCCCAGCGTGACCAGCATCAGGAAGCCGATCACCATCGAGAATTTCTTCAGGAATTCGAGGTCGTAATTGCGCACAAACCCACCTATGGCGCGCCCTTGCGGGTCACGCGAAGCCATCGACGATCGACCGCCCCAAGCGGCCGCGCGCCAGTATACGGCCCGCTAGGCTGCTCCACTAGGTTCAGGTTTGGGCGGTCCGGGCGCGCGATCACATCGGCCTGTGCCGCGTGTGGCGCGCATAACCGCCTGCGCTCGACCGCCCAAAACAAAAACGGCAACCGCGAGGCTGCCGTTCTAAATCGAGTGCTGCTGGCCGCGATGTCGCCAAGTCGACTGCCGCGTCGCGACCGGGCCACGACGGCACGGTGCGTAAGATGGCGCGCCCGGAGGGATTCGAACCCCCGACCAATGGCTTCGGAAGCCACTACTCTATCCGGCTGAGCTACGGGCGCCTGGATGTCCCGCGATACGGCCTGATCGCGAGATCACGTCGCAGCAAGCGGGGCTGGCATTCTAGCGGCAAAGCGCGCCGGCGTGCGGTGGCGGAGGCCCGGCTCCCGCGGCGACGTCGCCGAACGCGCTTCCCCATTCCGCGAAATTCCCCCGTCATGAGCTACGAACGCTTCCAAACCCCCGCGGATTCCCCGTGGAAAACGCGACTGGCGCTGTACTGGCAGCTCGTGCGCGGCGACCGTCCCATCGGCTGGCTGCTGTTGCTGTGGCCGACGTGGTGGGGCCTGTGGATCGCCGCGCGCGGCGTGCCGCCGCTGTGGACGCTGTTCGTGTTCAGCGCCGGCGTGTGGCTGACGCGCTCGGCCGGGTGCGTGATCAACGACTACGCCGACCGCTGGCTCGACCCGCACGTCGAGCGGACGAAGAACCGCCCGCTCGCGACCGGCGCGGTGCGCGGCCGCGAAGCGCTGGCGTTGTTCGCGGTGCTGATGCTGGTGGCGTTCGGGCTCGTGCTCACGTTGAACCGGCTGACGGTGCTGATGAGCTTCGTCGGCGTGGCGCTTGCCGCGAGCTATCCGTACCTCAAGCGGTATACGCACCTGCCGCAGGTGTACCTCGGCCTCTCGTTCGGCTGGGGCATCCCGATGGCGTTCGCCGCCGTGCAGGGCGAAGTGCCGCCCGTGGCGTGGCTGCTCTACGCGGCCAACATCGTGTGGTCCACCGCGTACGACACCTGGTACGCGATGGTCGATCGCGAGGACGACCTGCGCATGGGCAGCAAGTCCACGGCGATCCTGTTCGGCGAGATGGACCTGATCGCACAGGGCGTTCTGTACGCGCTGTTCTTCGTGGCGCTGGTCTTCGTCGGCCAGCGCGCGTCGATGGGCGCGTACTACTGGATCGGCCTCGCCATCGCCGCCGCGCTGGTGGTGTACGAATTCGTCATCGCCCGGACGCGCGACCGCGCGGCGTGCTTCCGCGCGTTCCTGCACAACCATTGGGTCGGATTGGCGATCTTCGCCGGCATCGCCGCCGACTTCGCGTTGCGCGGGCCGGCGGCGTAAGTCGTCCGGTCGTCAGAGCGCCTCGGCGAGCTTGCGCATCCGCAGCCCGGCCACGATCTGCAGCACCCCGTAGATCAGCGCGGCCACGCCGATCCACAGCGCCACCGTTACCAGCCCCGCGGCCGGCCGCATCACGAACAGCACCGCCAGCACGATGGCGAGCACGCCGCTGAGCGCGATCATCCATTCGCCGGTGATCGCCTTGCGGATGCGGATCGCCAGCACGATGCGGTAGATGCCGGCGACGAGCAGCCACGCGGCGAGGAACAGCAGCAGCACGCCGGCGGTGGCGACGGGGTTGGACACCGCCAGCACGCCGAAGACGAGCGAGGCGAGCGCATACAGCACCAGCCATCCCTTCGATACCGACACGTTGCGGTCGAACAGCGCGAGCAGGCTGAGCACGCCTTCCGCGATGGCCATCACGCCGAAGGCCCATGCGATCGCGACGGCCGTCTTCGCCGGCCAGAGGAGCGCGGCGATGCCGAACAGCACGCCGATCACGCCGTACAGCACCAGCACCCACCAACTGCGACCCACCATCCTCAACAGACCTGCGTTCATGACGCGCTCCTCGACCCTGAGGTCACCGTGGTCCGGGTTCCGGCGGAGCGTGACCGCGCAAGGGTCGCCGCCGGGTGAAGATCGGGTGACGGGATGGACCCTGCCGTGTGTCGCGACGAGCGGCGTAACGGGGGCGTCGACATTGGGCGCGCTCGAACGTTCCGCCGAACGGCACTGCCGGCGGCCGTTCCCGGGTGCTGCAATCGCGGCGTCCAACCCGCCTGGAGTTCGCCATGCGTCGTACGTGCCTGCCGTTGTTCCTCTGCCTTGTCGCGACGAATGCTGCTGCGCAGACAGCGCCCGCGCGCGAGCACTTCGCGCCGCCGGGCTGGGAGGGCTCGTACCACGGGCTGCACTACACGCCCGTGCTCCGCGTCGGCGATCGCGTGATCGTGTCGGGCATTCCAGCGTCGGAAGGCGAGACCGACGAGGCGAAGATCCGCTGGGCGTTCCAGCAGTTGAAGGCGCATCTGGAAAAGGCGGGCGCGACGATGGAGGACGTCGTCGAGCTGCAGAGCTTCCATGTCTCGCGCGATCACGACGATTTCCGCAAGCGCGTCGAGCCCGTGCTGAAAGTGCACCGCGAGTTCTTCAAGGATCACTACCCCGCATGGACGGCCGTGGGCACGACGGCGCTGTTCTCGAAGGACGCGCCGATGGAGATCCGGGCCGAGGCGATCATTGGATCCGGCGCGAAGGCGAAGGCTTCGATCCCGGTGCCGGCGGCGAAGTAGCGCCAGCACCGGCATCTCGATGCCAGCGCGATCCGGCGATCCGCAGCGATCACGGCACACGCGCACACACCCACACGTCGACGCGCTGCACGCCGGCACGGCGCAGCGCGAGCGCCGCCGACCGCGCCGTCGCGCCGGTCGTCATCACGTCATCGACCAACGCGACGTGCGCCGGCAGCGATGCGCTCGCCCGGACCTCGAACGCCCCGCGCAGGTTGCGGCGACGCGCGCCCGCGGCGAGGCGTGACTGCGCTGCCGTCGCCCGCACGCGCCGAAGCAGGTCGTCGCGGAGCGGCACGCCGAGCCGTCGCGCGAGCGGTCGCGCCAGTTCCAGCGCCTGGTCGTAGCCGCGCCGTCGCAGGCGGTCTAGGTGCAGCGGGATGGGCGCCAGCGCCTCCGGCCGTTCCGCGTCTCGGAGGCTGTCGCGCATCAGCGTCGAAAGCAGCCGCAACCCCGCGAGGTCGCCATGGAACTTGGCGCGCGGCAGGAGGCGATCCAGCGGCGTGCGATACACGAAGGCCGCCCGCGTGACGGTTTGCGGGGGCGGCCGGCACAGGCAGTCGCCGCAGAGCTCGGCGTCGATCCCGAGCGGCAGGGCGCATCGGGCGCAGGACGTCGTCAGCCACGGCAGGCCTTCGCAGCACGTAGGACACAGATCGCGACCGATCGATCCGCGTTCGCTGCAGACCAGACACCGCGACGGCAGCAGACGATCGAACACCCGCGACGTCCAGCCGTAAACTCCGTGCGCAGCAGTTTGGTTGACAGGGTCGGGCATGGTTTCCAGACTGCCGGGCCTGTCTCGCCGAAAACATCGGAATTCCGCCATGCCTGCTGTCAGCCAGATTCCTGTCGTCGAGTCCTCCCCCGCCGGCGACCTCCGCCACGACTGGTCCCGCGCCGAAGTCCGCGCGCTGTTCGACCTGCCATTCCCGGAGCTGCTGCACCGTGCGGCCTCCGTGCACCGCGCCAACTTCGATCCGGCCGAGGTGCAGGTCAGCACGCTGCTGTCGATCAAGACCGGCGGCTGCCCGGAGGACTGCGGCTACTGCCCGCAGGCTGCGCGCTACCACACGGGCGTGGAGGCGACCAAGCTGATGAGCACCGAGGCGGTGTTGGAGAAGGCCCGCCAGGCCAAGGCCGCCGGCGCCAGCCGCTTCTGCATGGGCGCGGCGTGGCGCTCGCCCAAGGATCGGGATATTCCGAAGGTCGCCGCGATGATTTCCGAGGTGAAATCGCTAGGCCTGGAGACCTGCGCCACGCTCGGCATGCTCTCGGCCGACCAGGCGCGTGCGCTCAAGGACGCCGGGCTCGACTACTACAACCACAACCTGGACACCGCGCCCGAGTACTACAACGCCATCATCCACACGCGCGAGATGCAGGACCGCCTGGACACGCTCTCGCACGTGCGCGACGCCGGCATGAAGACCTGCTGCGGCGGCATCGTCGGCATGGGCGAGCGCCGCGACCAGCGCGCCGGCCTGCTGCAGACGCTGGCGAACCTGCCGGCGCACCCGGATTCGGTGCCGATCAACCGCCTGGTGCAGGTGGAAGGCACGCCGCTGGCCGGCACCGAGCTGCTGGACCCCTTCGAATTTGTGCGCACCGTCGCAGTTGCGCGGATCCTGATGCCGCGCTCGATGGTGCGCCTGTCGGCCGGGCGCGAATCGATGAGCGACGAGCTGCAGGCGCTGTGCTTCCTCGCCGGCGCGAATTCCATCTTCTACGGCGAGAAATTGCTGACGACCGGTAATCCCGACACCGAGCGCGATATGGCATTGTTCGACCGACTGGGCTTGCGTCCGATGCCCGTGGTCGAACAAGGGGAGACCGTCCATGCCGACATCGTCGAAGCGGCGCACCACTGCGCCGCGTGATGGCCTGCCGGTGCAGCCATGAGCCGCCCGGGCTGGCGTGACCGCATCGAGGCCGCCCGCGCGCAGCGCGAAGCGAGCTCGAGGGTGCGCGTGCGTCGCACCGTCACCCTGCGCGACGGCGCGCGCTGCCTCGTCGACGGCCGCTCCCTGCTGAATTTCTGCGGCAACGATTACCTCGGCCTGTCGCAGCATTTCGCCGTGGTCGGCGCGCTGCAGGATGCGGCCTCGCGCGAGGGCGCCGGCGGCGTCGGCTCGCACCTGGTCTGCGGCCATCACCAGCTTCACGACGCGCTGGAGCGCGAAGTCGCCGACTGGCTTGGCACGCCGCGCGCGCTGCTGTTCGGCAGCGGGTACCTGGCGAACCTCGCCGTCGTGCAGGCGCTGCTCGGCGACGAGGACGTCTGCGTGCAGGACCGCCTCAACCACGCCAGCCTGATCGACGCCGCGCGCCTGGCCGGTTGCCGCCTGCGCCGCTATCCGCACGCCGACGCCGAAGGCGCGATCCGCCAGCTGCGCAGCATGCCGGAGGGTGCGGCGATGCTCGCCACCGACGGCGTGTTCAGCATGGACGGCGACATCGCCCCGCTGCGCGAACTCGCGCTCGTGGCGCGCGTGCAGAAGGCGCTGCTGTACGTCGACGACGCCCACGGCATCGGCGTGGTCGGCCCGGACGGGCGCGGCAGCGTCGCGGCAAGCAAGCTCGGCGCGAACGACGTCCCGCTGCAGCTGGCGACGCTGGGCAAGGCGCTGGGCGGCTACGGCGCGGTCGTCGCCGGCGATGCCGACCTCATCCAACATCTTTCCGAAACCGCGCGTTCCTACATCTACACCACCGCGCTGCCGCCGGCGCAGGCCGCTGCATCGCTCGCGGCGGTGAAGCTGGCGCGCGCCGAACATTGGCGCCGCACCAAGCTCGACGAGCTGATCGGCCGCTTCCGCGAGCGCGCGCAGCGCGCCGGCCTGGAGCTGATGGATTCGCAGACGGCGATCCAGCCGGTGATCTGCGGCGACGACGACACGGCGCTGGCGATGGCCGCCGGGCTGGAACAGGCGGGCTACTGGGTCGCCGCGATCCGTCCGCCGACGGTGCCTGAAGGTCGCGCGCGCCTGCGCGTGACGCTCTCGGCGCTGCACGGCGTGGCCGACGTCGACGGTCTCGTCGAAGCGATGGCGAAATCGCGCGAACGCATCCGCCTGGGCCTGGTCGAGACCGCCCGGCGCGAGGCCGTGCTGGCGCGATGAGCGGCGAGCGCGACCTTGCGCGCCTGCTCGCCACGCTGAACGTCACGGCGCGGGCGGGCCAGTTCGCCTTCGTCGCGCGCCCCGCACCCGATCCGACCCTGGCCTCGCTCGCGCTCGCCATGGTCACCGAGGACGAGGGCGTCACCTACGTCCTGCCCTGCGAGGTCGCCGACGCGCGCGGCCTGCCTTACGATTTCCGGGCCGCCTGGCTGACGCTGGGCGTGCATTCGGCGCTGGACGCGGTTGGACTGACCGCCGCCTTCGCCTCCGCGCTGGCGCGGCGCGGCATCGCCTGCAACGTGCTCGCCGGCTTCCATCACGACCACCTGCTGGTCCCGGCCGATCGCCGCGACGACGCACTGGCGGTGCTGGCCGACCTCGCCCGGGACGGCGCCGAATAGCACTGCAGGCAACACGCTCCACTCCATCCCCATCGGCCATCCCCCAACGGCTTGCTCCATGTACATCGAAACGCGCGGGCAGGGTCCCGCGCTGGCACTGATCCACGGCTGGGCCATGCACGGCGGGTTGTTCGCGCCGCTGGTTGAACGCCTCCAGGATCGCTACACGCTCCACCTGATCGACCTGCCCGGCCACGGCCGCGCGCGCGACGATGCCACGCCGCTGTCGCCCGAAGCGCTCGCGCCGCAGCTCATCGCGCGCGTCCCGGACGCCGTATGGCTCGGCTGGTCGCTGGGCGGGCAGTTCGCGTTGCGCGCCGCGCTGGATTTCCCGGAAGACGTGCGCGGGCTGGTGATGATCGCCTCCTCGCCGCGCTTCGTGATCGACGAAGGCTGGCCGCATGGCGTCAAGCAGAGCCTGTTCCGCGATTTCGGCGAGGCGCTGGGCCGCGATTTCCGCGGCACGCTGGAAGGCTTCCTCGCGCTGGAGGCGCTGGGTTCGAGCTACGCGCAGGAGGAACTCCGCAGCCTGAAGGCGCAGGCCTTCGAGCGCGGCGAACCGGCTCCGCGCGCGCTGCAGGAAGGCCTGGTGTTGCTCGATCGCCTCGACCTTCGCGACGAATTGCCGCAGTTGCGCGTGCCGAGTCTGTGGATCTCCGGCCGCCGCGACCGCCTGATTCCCGCCGGCGCGATGCCCGCCGCCGCGACGATGACGCCGGGCGCACGCAGCATCGTCATCGGAAATGCGGGACACGCGCCGTTCCTGGGCGCCGCCGATGAGGTCGCCGCGCAGATCGATGCGTTCATGCGCGCGGTGACCGCGCCGGCGTGACAGCAGGAGCCCTCCCCTTCAAGGGGAGGGTTGGGTGGGGATGGTCCCCGCCCGTGACGTGTCGCCTGGAAAGCGACACCATCCCCACCCCGGCCCTCCCCTTGAAGGGGAGGGAGGAAAAGCAGACGACCCGCCGCGTACCACACGGGTCAAATCAGAAAAATGACCGACACCTTCGACCACCGCCAGGTCCGCCGCGCCTTCTCGCGCGCCGCGCACCACTACGACGACGCGTCCGCGCTGCAGCGCGAAGTGGCCTCGCGCCTGATGGAACAGCTCGACTACCTCGACGATCCGGCGCTGAACCGTGCGCCGCCGCAGCTGGTCGTCGACGTGGGCTGCGGGCCCGGCCACGCGGCCGCCGCGATGCAGAAGCGCTGGCAGAAGGCGCACGTCGTCGGCATCGACCTCGCCCAGCCCATGCTGCGCGAAGCGCGCGGCCACGCGGGCGGCTGGCTGCCATCGTTCCTGCCCGGCGTCGCGCGCCGTCCCGACTGGCTGTGCGCCGACGCGCGCGCGTTGCCGCTGCGCGACGCGAGCGTCGACATCCTGTTCTCCAACCTGTGCCTGCAATGGGTCGAGGACCTGCCGGCGGTCTTCGCCGGTTTCCGTCGCGTGCTCAAGCCCGACGGCCTGCTGCTGGTGTCGACCTTCGGCCCGGACACGCTGCACGAACTGCGCGATGCGTTCGCGCAGGCCGACAACGCGCCGCACGTGAGCCCGTTCGCGTCGATCGCGCAGTTCGGCGATGCGCTGATCGCGGCGGGCTTCAAGAATCCCGTGCTCGATCGCGACGAGTTCGTGCTCGGCCACGACGATCTCGCCGGCCTGATGCGCGAACTACGCACGCTGGGCGCGACGAACGCCATGCACGACCGTCGCCGCAGCCTCACCGGCCGCTCGCGTTTCGCGCGCGCCGCGCAGGCCTACGAACCGTGGCGCCGCGATGGCCGGCTGCCGGCGACGTGGGAAGTGATCTACGCGCACGCGTGGGGCCCGCAGCCGGGCACGCCGATCCGCGTCGGCGGCGTCGACGAAGTGCGCGTGCCGGCGCACGGCATCCCGGTGCGGAAGCGTTCGTGAAGGCGCGCAGCACGGCGCTGGCGGCGGTCGCCATCGCGCTCGCGTCTGCGTTCTTCTTCACCTGCACGTACGTGCTCAACCGCGCCGCCGCGACCGAGGGAGGCTACTGGGCATGGACGGCGTGCCTGCGCTACCTCATCACCTTGCCGCTGCTGCTGCCCGTGATGCCGTGGCAAGGTGGGGTTGCGCCGGTGTGGCGGGCGATCCGCGCGCATCCCGGGCCGTGGCTGCTGTGGAGCGGCATCGGCTTCGTGCTGTTCTACCTGTGCCTGAGCTACGCCGCGTCGAGCGGGCCGTCCTGGCTGATCGCCGGCACGTTCCAGCTCACCGTCATCGCGGGAATGCTGTGCGCGCCGTTCCTCTATCGCGACAAACGCGCGCGCGTGCCGATGCCCGCACTCGCGACGGGACTGCTCGTCGTCGCCGGCGTGCTGCTGCTGCAGTTCGGTCACGGCGGCGGTTCGCTCGATCGCGACGGCTGGATCGCGCTGGTGCTGGTTGCGATCTCGGCCTTTGCCTATCCGCTCGGCAATCGCGGCCTGCTGCTCCACCTGGAGCGCAGCGGCGTCGAGCTCAACGCCACGCAGCGCGTGTTCGGCATGACGCTGGCGAGCCAGCCGATGTGGTGGGCGGTCGCGGCGATCACGCTGGCGAAGGTCGGCCCGCCGCCGCTGGGGCAGGTGTCGTTCGCCGCGGGCGTCGCGCTCGGCGCGGGCGTGATCGCGACGGTGCTGTTCTTCCAGGCGACCGGCATGGTGCGAAGCAACCCGACCGCGCTCGCCGCCGCCGAAGCGATGCAGGCGGCGGAAATCCTGTTCGCCACGCTGATCGGCGTGCTGTGGCTCGGCGAGGCCTGGCCGCAGGGCCGCGCGTTGGCGGGTGCGGTGCTCGTCGTGATCGGCATCGTGGTGTTCAGCATCGTCGCCGCCCGCTCGAGCGCCGGCGATGCGCGCGCCGTGGACGAGGCGTCGGGCGATCGCGGGGCATAGTCCGCGACGGCAACGTCGTTCAGCCGCCACGTCCTACGATCGGCCCATCCTCCGACGGCATCGCGACGACATGGCCAGACCCCCGCTCACCCTTGCCGCAGGCTTGCTGCTGGCGGTCGCGACCGTTCCCGCGTTGGCGCAGGACTTCAGCAGCTGGGGCTTCGATCCCGGCGCGTTGATGGCCGACAGCCGCGAACTGCTGATGCGCGCGCCCGATTCGAGCGTCGACGGGCTCTTCCAGGCCGTGCACGCCAGTGCGCAGACGCCGCAGGATGCGCGCACGCTGTGTGCGCTGTTCGATCCCGATGCGCAGCGCAGTCTCGACGGTTACAACCAGATCGCCTCGCAGCTGAGCGAGCAGAGCCGCAGACGCTTCGCCGATGCGGCGACGAATTTCTTCCTCACCGCCGCGCAGAGCCCGCGCCAGCCGTACGACGCGAATGTCGCGACGCAGGCGCTGAAGGCCGCCGGCGTACGCGCGGCGCTGCTCAACGACGGATTCCTTGCCGGGCTCAACGGCGGCGACCATGACGCACGTTGTCGTTCGGTCGGCTTGCTGATCGATGCGATGGCCTCGCGCCCGGTCGGCGAACGCGCATCGGTGATGCGCCTGCTGTTGAGCCAGGGCATCGACTACCTGTCGCTCGGCGCCGGCGCGCAGCGCTGAGGCGATGTTTCAGCGCTGCGGTTCGACGCGGAACATCACGCGCCGCTCGAACGGCGTGCCCAGCAGGATCGCGCGATAACCGTAGCCTTCGATGCGTTCGCGCACGACGGGCCAGTCGCTCTGCTTGGTCACCCACACCACGCCGTGCTCGTGTTCGCCCAGTTCGACGGCGAGGGGCTCGTCGTACTGCGGGTTGAATCGCGGCTCGTGCAGCGTGTCGAGCGAGATCTTCTCGATCTCCGTGCCGCGACCGAGTTCCAGGTGCAGCCCGTAACGCGCCATGTCCTCGACGAAAACGATCTCGTGGATCGGACCGGGCGCGCGTTCGACGATCGCATGCGCCCAAGCCTCGGCATTCTTGTGCGTGGGCCAGTACGAGGCGGCGACCTTCGCTGCCAGCAGCACGGCGGCCCACGCGATCAGCTTCGGCCATGAGGGCAGGGCGCGTCCTTCGCTTGTCCGTTGCAACGCGATGATGACCGCGATCGGCACAAACAGCGGCAGCAGGTACAGCGGCATGCGCGAACGCGCGAACACGCACACCGCCAGCGGCAGCAGCAGCCACAGCGCGAGCAGCAACCAGTGCGCGTCGCGCTGGCGTCGCTGCGGATCGCGCCACCACGGACGCACCATCGCCGGCAGTCGGCGCGTCCAGCGCCACAGCGTTGGCGTCCACGGCAGCGTGCCGACGATGAGCGTAGGGACGTAGATCTCGATCCAGCCGTACCACTCGCCGTGGCGCCCGAACTCGTTCGTCGTCACGCGATTGACGAGTTCGTCGCCGACGAAATACTCGAACAGCCCCGGATTGCCATGGAATACCGCGACGTACCACGGCAGCGCGAGCACCGCGAACAGCACCAATCCGGACCATTGCAGGACGCGGTGATCGCGTCGCCCGGGCATGAGGAAATCGAACAGCAGCACGACCGGCAGTGGTAGCAGCCCCGCCGGGCCCTTCGTCACGAATGCCAGCGCGAGCGCGATCCACATCAGCGCGATCCAGCGCCTCGGATGCGGTGTGGCCGAGAAGCGCGCTTCGACGAACGCCCACATCGCCAGCGCGATGCAGGCGCTGAGCAGGTAGTCGGTGGTGATCATCTGCGATGCGCCGAACGGCAGCAGCATCGTCGCGTAGACGATGGCGGCCGACTGCTGCGAACCCGGCGCGAGCCGCGCCGCGATGCGCCACGCGAGCCACGTGCACAGCAGGTACGACAACGCTGCCGGCAGCCGCGCCGCCCAGGTGTTGGTGCCGAAGACCATGATGCTGGACGCGATGGCCCAGTACGTGAGCGGCGGCTTGGTCCAGTGGCCGATCTCGTCGTTGCGGCGCGGATTGAGCCAGTCGCCGCTGTCGAGCATGTTGAGCGCGACGTTGGTGTAGCGGCCCTCGTCGGGATCCCAGATGCCGCGCGAGCCCAGGAACATCAGCGCCAGCACCGTCGCCAGTGCGGCGGTCCACAGCGCAGGCGATCGCAGGATCCGGTGCATGGGCCCGCCCGAAGGTAAACCGGATTCAGGCTAGCGGCGGTTTTGTCGGCGGCGCGTCGGAAAGCGGTGCCACCGACGGCGCGTCAGCGCACCTGCGCGATCCAGTCTTCGAGGTTGTAGTAATTGCTGATGCGGTGGATGCGGCCGTCGCGCAGTTCGAAGAACGCGCCGCCCGGCAGCACGTACTTCTGTCCGCGCGCCGGCGGCAGGCCGCTGTCGTCGGCGAGGTATTCGCCGTGCACGATGTACTCGGCCGCGGCGCGCGCGCCATCGGGCGAGACCATCACCACGATGTCGTGGAGCTGCTCGCGATAGCTGCGGTGCATGCGCTGCAGGAACGCCGAGAACGCCTCGCGGCCGGTTTCGCGCGGGCCCTGGTTGAGATCGTGCACCACGTTTTCGCCCAGCAGCGCGACCATGCCGTCCCAGTCGGCGCGATTGAACGCGGCGTAGTAGGCCAGGATCAGTTCCGTGGCGCGGTCGTTGGTGCGGGTGCCGTCGATCTTCATCGCGAGTCCTTGCGGGACCACAGGCGCCGGCGAGCGCGGCGGGAGCGCCATGATAGCCGGCGCCCACGCGGGCCCGACCGTGACGTTCGCCATAAAGCGCGCGTGCGGCGACGTCTTCACGCCGCCTGCACGCCGCGCCTCGAGTCACGCAGTGCGGAACGCGAACGCGCAGATGTCGGCGCCGTCATTGCGGCAACGCGTCTCGACCACAAGCATCGGCTGCGCGCTGCCGGCGAGCAGCCCGCCGAGCATGCCGCGCAGGAAATGGCAGCACGGGCCGTGTTCGCCGCGCCGGCAGAAGGGGCTGTCGCTCACGTGCAGCGCCTCGCCCTGCAGTTGTGCCTGCACGATCTGGCGCATCGCCGGCAACGCGATGCGGCGGATGGCATCGCAGGTGGAGGTCGTCTCCACGCCCGCGAAATCGCGCGCCTGCACCCACGCGCCGATGCGGTGGCCGAGTTCGCTCAGCGCGAGTTCGCGATGCGCCTCGGGAAGTTCGCGTTCCAGTTCGAGCAGCGCGACGAAGATGTTCGGGTAGTCGTGCGTGAGCTGCGGCACGAGCGCCTCGATGCGACGCGAATCGGCCGCGCAGGGCGGCGTCGCCGCACAGCGGTGGTGGGTGATCGATGGCGGCCTTTCGACGGGAGCCGCGTCGGGTCGCGTGGCTTCGAAGGACGTGACCAGCGGATGCGTGGCCACGCATTCCTCGAGCGTGGCGAGGTTCTGCTGCGGGCCGCGCACCAGCATCGTCAGCACGACACCGTCCTCACCGCCGGCCATGCGCTGGCGCAGCAGCGTGAAGCCATGGGCGATTACCGCCTGGCCGAGCGTCAACAGCAGGCCCTCCCGGCGGTCGGAGACCACGCGGAATTCCACGTCCACCATCCGCCACCCCCATGGCCCGATGTCTGCGTTCGTGCGCCCGCGGGTCATGGGTGCCGGATCCCCATCCGGCACCGCGCTCGGCGACACGGTCGTCGCCGGCTTACGCCAGAAACGGCAAAGTGATTCTGGTCAATCCATCACAAAAAGCAAGGCGCCGGGGCGGCGCCCAGTGCCCGCATCAGGCGCGTCCGAACAGCGCCGGCAGGGCATCCGGATCGACGTTGCCGCCCGACAGCACGACGCCGACGCGCTGGCCGGCGAACAGCGGGGCGTGCTTCAGGATGGCGGCCAGGGTCACGGCGGACGACGGCTCTACGATCTGCTTGGTCCGCTGCCAGAACAGGCGCATCGCCGCGACGGTGTCGGCGTCTTCGACCGTCAGCACCTGCGCGCCGTGGTCGCGGAGCATGCGGAAATTGATCTCGCCCAGCGTGCCGCGCAGGCCGTCGCAGACGGTCTCGGGGGTGAAGTGGGTGACGCGCTGGCCCTTCGCCAGCGACGCGAAGGTTTCTGCCGCGCCGGCCGGTTCGGCCAGGTAGAGCCGCGTGCCGGGCGAACGCGCTGCGACGCTCAGCGCGGTGCCCGAAGCGAGGCCGCCGCCGCCCACCGGCACGACGATCGCGTCGAAGCGCTCCGGCGTGCACAGCAGTTCCAGTGCGGCCGTGCCCTGGCCGGCGATCACGCGCGGATCGGTGTACGGGTGCACGAGTTCGGCGCCGAGCTGCGCCTGCAGTTCGGTGGTGCGGGCTTCGCGGGCGGCGATGGTCGCCGCGCACCGGTGCAGCGTCGCGCCGTAGGCCTCGATGGCGGCGAGCTTCGCCGCGACCGCGCCTTCCGGCACGGCGACGTGGCAGGCGACGCCGCGCGTGCGTGCCGCCAGCGCCAGCGCCGCGCCGTGGTTGCCCGACGAATGCGTGACCACGCCGCGCGTGGCGGTGGCCTCGTCGAGCGACCAGATCGCATTGCACGCGCCGCGGAACTTGAAGGCGCCCGCGCGCTGGAGGTGTTCGGCCTTGAGGTGCAGCTCGCAGCCGGCCAGCGCGTCGAGCGTGCGCGAACGCAGCACGGGCGTCGCGTGCGCGTGCGGCGCGATGCGCGCGGCGGCGGCGAGGACGTCTTCGAAGGTGGGCGTCACGTGGGCGATGTCGTTCATGGGGCGATGGTAGGACTTATGGGGTTTTCGCAGGCGAAGGCGCGCGTGCGTTGAGCAGGCTCACCGCGGCCGAGCCGGCGACGACCAGCCCCGCGCCGAGCCAGCCCAGCGGCGTGATGCGTTCGGGCGCCAGCCACTGCGGCCACAGTGCGTGTACGGCCGTCGCCGCGGCGATGCACAGCAGCGGCGTGGTCGCGAGGATCGCCGACACGCGCGAGGCTTCCCAGTGCGCGAGCGCTTCGGCGAAGGCGCCGTACGCACCGATCGTGTTGAAGGCGCAGTAGGCGAGCAGCGCCCAGTGCAGCCCGTCGAGCCGCAGCAGCTGCGCCGGATGCGCGAACGGCAGCAGCGCCAGGCTCGCGAAGACGTAGATGAACCACAGGATCTGCATCGACCCCAGCCGCACCAGCAGCTGCTTCTGCAGCAGCGCGTAGATCGCCCACACGACGGCGCCGACGATCACCAGCGCCGAACCGAGCACGTAACCGGGCGCCTTCGCGCTCGCGGCGAGCTGGTCGGCGAAGAACAGCGCCATGCCCGCAACCAGCAGCGCCAGGCCCAGCCATTGCGCGGCGCGGAACCGCTCGCCGAACACCCAGATCCCGCCCAGCGCCATCAGCAGCGGCGCGAGCTGGATCAGCAGCTGCGCGTTCGCCGGCGTGGTGTGCTGCACGCCCAGCAGGTAGAAGACGTAGTTGCCCACCAGCATCAGCGCGGCGACGAACAACATCGTCCAGCCTCGGCCATGCAGCGCGCGATAGCCGCCCAGTCGGCCACGCATCCCGAGCCACGCGCCGGTGACCAGCGCCGCGACTAGGAAGCGGAACCAGGTCAGCGTGATCGGATCGAGCACCTGCAGCACCAGCTTCAACGCGATCGGCAGCGTGGCCCAGCATGCGGCGGTGATCAGGGTGAGCGTCAGCCCCAGCCGCCACTGGCCGGAGGCGCGATGCAGGTTCATTGGCGCGTCCGTCGCGAAGGGCGTGACATGCTGTCATCGCGCGAAACGCCCGGCAATGCACGCCTTGCGCGATCGCGCGCCACTACGCTGAACGCCGTCGTCGCCTTCATCCCGGCGCCGGAAAAATTAAGGCCGAGTTCAAAGCCCCGGCCGGAAGCTGGCGGCACACCCCGGGGGGTTCCGAACATGATCCGCAAACTCATCCTGCCTGCGCTGGCCGCCACGATGCTGGCCGGCTGCGTCACCGGCTACACCTACCGCGGCGCGGCCGGCGGTGGCGACTACTACCACGGCCAGCCTTCGGTCGAATACCGCTACTACGGCGGTTACGGCGGCTATTACGGCTATCCCTACGGTTACGGCGGCTACGGCTATTACGGCTATCCGTACCGTTACGGGTACTACGGTTATCCGTACGCGTACCCGCGCTATCCGGTGTACCGCTACCCGTATCGCTACGACCGCCACCCGGGCCAGCACTGGAATGGCAACCGTCCTCCGGGCCAGCACTGGAACGGCAATCGGCCGCCGGGCCAGGGCTGGTCGGGCAACGGTCCGCGCCCGGGCGTGGGCGGTCCGCGGCCGGATGGCCAGGGTCCGGGCAACAGCGGTCCGCGCCCGGGTCGCCCGGGCAACGTCGGCCCGCGTCCGACGCAGCCCCGTGCCGATGCCGAGCCCCGGCGCTACTCGCCGCCTCCTCGCCAGCGGCCCACGAACGCCAACCGCGGGGTCCAGCAGCACGAGCCGTGACCGCGTTGCCAAGGTCTCGCGCGCAGTCACATTTTTTCGCTTGCGCTCGGGGCCGACTGACGGCAATCTGCGGTCATTGACCGATTACGTCACTCTTGGACGTAATGAGTGAAAGTCGGCCCCAGGCCGAATGCTCCATGTCGGCGCTCGATGAGGAACCACGGATCCCCCCTGTTCCGTCCCCATCGAGCGTCGGCGCCCATCCCGGCGGGCGTCACGGCCCGCCAGAAACGCAAAAGGCGCCCTCGCGGCGCCTTTTGTGTGTCCGGGGTCTCCCGGCGAGCAAATAAAAAGGGGGCCGAACGTCCCCCGACATTCGGCCCCCGTGCTTCCCCTGCGAGCGCTTGACCAGCCCCTGTTCCAATTCCGGCCGGCGCCTAGCGCCTGCCCCGCTGGGTGCAGAGACTATGTCGCAGGAACCGTGCCAAGTTTCACCTGCCGTTCATTCTCGACGGCGGACGAGGCCGGGCTGACCTAGAATTCGCACCCCGGGCGCTCGTCCGGATCCCGATCGACCCAAGCCCGATGAGCCAGAACTTCTACCAATACGACGTGATCGTGGTCGGCGGCGGCCATGCCGGCACCGAAGCCGCGCTCGCCTCGGCGCGTGCCGGCGCACGCACGCTGCTGCTCACGCATTCGGTGGAAACCGTGGGCGCGATGAGCTGCAACCCGGCCATCGGCGGCATCGGCAAGGGGCATCTGGTCAAGGAAATCGACGCCCTCGGCGGCGTGATGGCGAAGGCCGCCGATGCCGCGGGCATCCAGTGGCGCCGACTCAACGCGAGCAAGGGCCCCGCCGTGCGCGCGACGCGCTGCCAGGCCGACCGCGCGCTGTACCGCGCCTTCATCCGCCGCGCCGTGGAAGCCCAGCCGAACCTGACGATGTTCCAGGCAGCGGTGGACGACATCGCCTTCGAGCAGGGCAAGGTCACCGGCGTCGTCACCCAGACCGGCCTGCGTTTCGACGCGCCCGCCGTGGTGCTGACCGCCGGAACGTTCCTCGCCGGCAAGGTGCACGTCGGCCAGACGACCTACGCCGCCGGCCGCGCCGGCGATCCCCCTGCCGTCGCGCTGGCGCACAAGCTGCGCGAAGGCCCGTTCGTGGTCGACCGCCTGAAGACCGGCACGCCGCCGCGTATCGACGGCCGCACGCTCGACTACTCGGTGATGGAGGAACAGCCCGGCGACGATCCGCGACCGGTGATGTCCTTCATGGGCACCACGGCCGACCACCCGCGCCAGGTGTCGTGCTGGATCACGCACACCAGCGAGCGCACGCACGAGATCATCCGCGGCGCGCTCGACCGTTCGCCGCTGTACACCGGGCAGATTGAAGGCATCGGCCCGCGCTACTGCCCGTCGATCGAGGACAAGGTCGTGCGCTTCGCCGAGAAGGCGAGTCACCAGATCTTCGTCGAGCCCGAAGGCCTCCAGGTCATCGAGATCTACCCCAACGGGATTTCGACCTCGCTGCCGTTCGACGTGCAGCTGGATCTGGTGCGCTCGATCCGCGGTTTCGAGAACGCGCACATCACGCGCCCGGGCTACGCGATCGAATACGACTTCTTCGATCCGCGCGGTCTGAAGACCACGCTGGAAACCAAGTCCGTCGGTGGCCTGTTCTTCGCCGGCCAGATCAACGGCACCACCGGCTACGAAGAGGCCGCCGCGCAGGGCCTGCTCGCCGGCGTCAATGCGGCGCGTTTCGTGCGCGGGCTGGACGGCTGGAGTCCGCGTCGCGACGAGGCCTACCTCGGCGTGCTGGTCGACGACCTGACCACGCACGGCACCAGCGAGCCGTACCGCATGTTCACCTCGCGCGCCGAGTACCGCCTGCAGCTGCGCGAGGACAACGCCGACCTGCGCCTGACGCCGGTGGGACGCGAACTCGGGCTGGTCGACGACGCGCGCTGGTCGCGCTTCGACGCCAAGCGCGAGGCGATCGCACGCGAGAACGCGCGCCTTTCCGCCATCTGGACCGCGCCGAACAATGCGCTCGGTCGCGAGGCGATGGACGTGCTGGGCATCGAGATCAGCCGCGAAACAAGCGCGCTCGACCTGCTGAAGCGACCGGAACTCGACTACGCGAAGCTGATGGCCGTGCCGTCGCTGGGCCCGTCAGTCGACGACGGCGCAGTCGCCGAACAGGTCGAGATCGGCGTGAAGTACGCCGGCTACCTCGATCGCCAGCGCGAGGAGATTGCGCGCCAGCAGCGGCATGAGGCCACGGCCATCCCCGACGGTTTCGATTACGCCGCAGTGCGCGGGTTGTCGGCCGAAGTGCAGCAGAAGCTCGAACGCGTCCGCCCGCAGACCGTCGGCCAGGCGCAGCGCATCCCCGGCATGACGCCGGCGGCGATCTCGCTGCTGCTGGTGCATCTCACGCGCTCGCGCCGGAGCCGGGTGGCGTAGGCGCTGCTTCCGGCGCGGCAGCGCTGACCACGGCCTACGCTGTGCGCCCGACCCACCTCCGTCATCCCGGCTTTCGCTGGGATGACGGGGTAGATCGGCGCGCATCGGCGTACCCTTCGCGCATGAGCCCCTCTCCACTGATTTCACTCGTGGCGCTGTCATTGGCGCTTTCCGTCACCGCATGCGATCGCGGTGCATCTGAATCATCGGCGCCATCGACAAGCGCCGCCCAGGCCGCAACAACCGCATCGGTCGCGGTGAAGCCTGTACGACAGGAAGCCTGGCCGCTGCCTCGCATCGAAGCCCCCGCCGCCCAGCCCGACCTGGTCCGTGGACCCGATGGCAGCCTGCTGCTGTCGTGGATCGAACACGGCGATGCGGCGCGTGGCGAAGTCGCACACACGCTGAAGTTCGCGCGGTTCTCGAACGGCGCATGGAGCGAGCCGCGCGAAATCGCGCGCGGTGGTGACTGGTTCGTCAACTGGGCCGACACGCCGCACATCGCGGCCACGCCGGACGGCGCGCTCTGGGCGCACTGGCTGCGCAAGTCGGCCAACGCAAAGTACGCCTACGACGTCGTGCTGGCGCGATCGGGCGACGGCGGCGCGACGTGGTCCAGGCCTGCGCCCGTGAACACCGACGGCACGCCGACCGAACACGGCTTCGTATCGCTGTGGCCGGTCGGCGAGAACCGCATCGGCGTGGCGTGGCTGGATGGACGCAACACCGGCGGCGGCGATCATTCGGCGCACGGCGGCCATGCATCCGCCGGCGCGAAGCACGAACCCGGCGCGATGACGCTGCGCACGGCGGTGTTCGACGCATCGCTCGCGCGCGCCGACGAACGGGAACTCGACGCGATGACCTGCGATTGCTGCCAGACCGATGCCGCGCTCACCGCGCGCGGTCCGCTGCTGGTGTATCGCGGCCGCACGCCGACGGAAGTGCGCGACATCCACGCGGTGCGAAGCGATGGTGCGCAGTGGCAGGCGACCGCGCGCGTGCACGCCGACGACTGGACGATGCCGGCATGCCCGGTCAATGGTCCCGCCGTCGCGACGCACGACGCGAACGCCACCATCGCCTGGTACACCGCGGCCGGCGACACGCCAACGGTGAAACTCGCGCGCAGCGTCGATGCGGGCGCGTCGTTTGCCGCGCCCGTCGTGCTCGAACGCGGGATGGCGGTGCAGGGACGCGTCGACACGGCGCTCGATCAACACGCCGCGTGGGCGCTGTGGATGGACGAGGATGCGAACGGCCAGACGCTGCGGTTCGCCCGCTTCGCGCCGGACCTGTCGCGCGAACTGCAGCGCGGCGATGTCGCGAAGTTGCAGGGCAAAGGCCGCGGCACCGGCATGCCGAAGATCGCGCTGGCCGAAGGCACGGCGTTAGTCGTCTGGACCGATGTCGTCGACGGCAAGCCGTCGCTGCACGGCGCGCGTTACGCGGCGGCGCCGTGAACGCGCCGCTGCACGGCGGTTGTCATTGCGGGCGCATCGCGTTCGACATGACGCTGTCGAAACCGGCGTCGGACTACGCGCCGCGCGCCTGCGATTGCAGTTTCTGCCGCAAGCACGGCGCGGCGTGGTTGTCGGACGCGCACGGCGCGCTGCGCGTGCGACTGCGCGGCGAGCCGACGGTCTATCGGCAGGGCTCGGCGCAGGCGGAGTTCATCGCGTGCGCGCACTGCGCGGTGCTGGTGTTCGTGCGTCACGAGCACGAAGGTTGCGTGCATGCGGCGGTGAACGTGCGCGCGCTGGATGCCGCGGCGTCGTTCGCCGGTGAGCAGTCGGCCTCGCCACAGAAGCTGGCGCCGGAAGAGAAACGCGAGCGGTGGACGACGCTGTGGTTCTCGGATGTGCGGATTGTCGATGCGGATGACTGACCAACCGTCATTGCCGAACCGTTGTCGTTCAAGAGAAGACAGGACGCGAGTCTGTCGCGGCATCAAACCGGTGCCGTCATCCCGGCGAAGGCCGGGATCCAGGCAGTCACCCTGTGACCCCCAGCCTCGTCATTCCAGCGAAAGCTGGAACCCACCTTGCTCCACGCGGTTTCGGTAGATCCGAAAGCGACGAAACCTACCCAGCCGCCTCCACCGCAAACAACTGCAGATCCTGCGAACCCATCCGGACCGTATCGCGAAAGGTGAGGCCGATGCGTTCAAGCACCTTCACCGACGCTGCATTCCCCGGCGAGACGATCGCCAGCAAACGCGGCAGCGCCAGCGTGCGCATCGCGTGGTCGCGCACGGCGGTGCACGCTTCCACGGCATAGCCCTTCGACCAATGGCGCGGCAGGAACGCGTAACCGATGTCCGCGTCGGGCAGCGTGTCGCGGCGGACGATGCCGGCCATGCCGAGCGGCTCGCCGGTTTCCTTCGACACCACCAGCCACAGGCCGTAGCCGTTGCGGGCGTAGCTCGCACGCGGGTTGGTCTCGATGTAGTTCACGGCGGACGGCAGGTCGTGCACGCCGCGATCGCCGATGTTGGCGAGGAACGACGGATCGGTGTGCAGTTCCAGGATGAACGGCGCGTCCGCCGCTTCGATCTCGCGCAGTACGAGGCGTTGCGTTTCCAGCACCTGCATCGGTGTTTCCCTTCGGGACGTTTCGTCGAACGGTGACGATCCCGCATCCGCGCTCCCAAGTCGAGAGCACGGCGCGCCGCCGCGCTTACTTTTCCTTGCGCCAGTTGAGCGAGGCGCGGCTTTCGATCGTGCTCGATTCCACCTGCACGTCGAAGCCCTTGCGCAGCAGGTACTTCAGCATCAGCACCTGGCCGGTGCCGAGCAGCGAAACGCCGTACCCGACGTACAAACGCGGCGAGATGTGCTTGCCGAAACCGAGCACGCTGCCGCCGAGGGTGCGGCTGTCGCTGACGCCCGCGTCGTCGAGGCCGAGCTTCGCACCCAGCTGCGACGCGATGAGGCTGCCGCCGGCCGACAGCGCGGCGCTGGCGGCGTTCACCTGGCGGCTTTCGTCGCTGCTGGCGCTGGCGAGCGGGCGGCCGAGCGTGAGGTAGGCCAGCGCTTCGGACTGCGACGTCGCGGGATCTGTCCACGCCGTCGCGGTCGGCGCACTCGCGCGGCCGCGGATGTCGACGCCGGCAGTGATGTCGCCGATCACGCGTTCGGCGCGGACGTTGAGGATCGGATCGGACACCGGGCCGCCCGACCACGACAGCTCGCCGCGCGTGATGTCCAGCTTCTGCCCGTACGCCTTGTAGCGGCCGCGCACCTGCAGCTGGCCGCTGGCGGTCATCTCGCGTCCCGGGTGCGAGCGCACGCGCATGCGCCCGCCCAGGCCGCCTTCGAGGCCGAAGCCGTTGAGCTGCACGTCGTCGCCGAGCACCAGCGTCAGGTCGAGGTCCAGCGGCGAGGCGGCGCTGGCTTCCGGATTCACCGGATCGAGCACCACGACGTCCGGCGATGCGGACACGCCCTGGTCCAGGCGTTCCAGGTCGATGCTCGCCGACGGGATGGTGACGGTGCCGGTCACGGTGATCGGCTGGCCGGCGGCGTAGCGCACCTGCACGTCGGGACTCGCGACGGCGTGCAGGTCGCGCGTGTCGGAGACGAGCACGTTCTGCCCCGTCGCCGTTAGCAGCAGCGGCGCGCTCGTGTTCTGCCAGTTGAGCGTGCCGTCCACGCGCAGGGTGCCTTCGCCGGAACGGATCTGACCGGCGATGCGCGCCGTGCCGTCGGGCAGGGCATCCAGGCGCACGTCGCCGTCTTCCAGCACGATGGCCAATGACGGGATTTCGGTACTGAACTTCGTCAGCCGAGCCTGTCCGCCGAGCTGCGGGCGCGCGCGCGTGCCGCCGAGCGTAATCCGCGCATCGAGCGTGCCCTTCGGATCCATGATGTCGGGCGAGAACAGCTCCAGCCAGACGAGCTCGGACGTGTTGGCCGATATCTGGCCCGAAAGCGGCGCGTAATCGTCCCAGCCCGTCGCGATGCGCGCGTCGATGCGGCCGCCGCTGTTGAAGGCGGTGCCGAGTTCGGCGCTGATGCGACGCGGATCGAACGTCGCCTTGAGCACGAGGTTCTCGTAGCTGAGCACTTCGCGGCGCGAGCGCTCGCTGTTCTTCATGCCGCCGCCGCTCGAACGCACGTTGAGCTGGCCGCTCCACGCGTTGCCGACCGGGCGCAGTGTGCCGTCGAGTGCGATCTCGCCGCGCAGCAGCCACGGACGGCCGTCCTCGCGCTCGGGCAGGTACGGCACGGCGAGGCTGAGCGGCAATCCGTCGCCTTTCACCGCAAGTCCGCGACGCGGCCAGTCGGCGTTCGCGCACAGCGAGCCACCGCCGCTGGAAACGAAACAGCTGTTGCTCAGCGACCCGTTGCGACCGTCCCAGCTGAAGCGCGCCGCTTCGTTCAAGCGCCACGACGCGCCGCGCACGGGCACGAACTGGAAGGCCGACAGCGCGCCCTGCCATGCGTTGCCGCGCTTGGCGACGTTGCCGGCCAGCGTCAGCGCGCCGATGTCGCCCTTCGCGTCGCCCTGCACCTGCAATGCTTCCACGGCGCCGCGCGCGTTCAACGAGACCGACGAGAGCGGCAGACCAACGTCGAGCCCCGTCGCGCGCACGGCAATGTCGCCGCTGCCGCGCTGCCACGGCAGGCGACCCCTCGCGGTGAGCGTCTGCGCCTGGTAGTCGCCGTACTTCAATCCGCTGCCGGTGAGGTCGACCGTGATGTCCGGCGCCGTGCGCGGCCCGCGGATCTGCGCCGTGCCGCGCAGCGTGCCTGCGCCGCCGGGCAACAGATCCGACAGCACCAGCGGCGTCAGCTTCGCGTCGATGTCGAGGGCGTTGCCGACGGTGCCCTTCGCATCGATGCGACTGCCGCCGAGCGTGAGCGCGACATCGCCCTGGTACGTCGTTTCGCCGCCGGCCGTCCCCGCGCCGCGCATCGCGAAGTTCGCGTTGCCACCGAGCGGGCGGTTGCGCAGGCGGCCGCCGAGGTTGCTCGCGGTCGCGCTGATATCGAGCCCGCCGTCAGCGCGCGTGCTGCCCTGCGTGACGAGCTTGCCGTTGATCGAGCCCTTGAAGTCCGGCGCGAAATAACCCGGGTCGAAACCCGCGAGCGTCGCGTCGATGTTCCAGCCCAGCGACGGCGCCCATGCGACTTCGCCGTGGCCGTCGAGCGTGCCGGTCGGCATGCGCGCCTGCAGCGTCTTGAGCGTCATGCGCTCGTCGTTGCCGCGGCCGTCGAAGGTGACCGTTGCTTCGGTCCCATCGCGACGCAGCGTCGCGTTGCCGATCGCCGCCCATGCCTTCATCGTGCCCGCGAAGCCGAGGTCCGCATCGACGCCGATGGCGACCGCTTCGGTCTGCGCGGCCGGCGCGGGCGCGGTGACCTTCTGCAGCTTGCGCGCGCTGACGCTGGCGGGTGGATTCGTCGAGGCGGGAGCCGATGCCGGCGTGGTCGTCGTTTCGCCGCCGAAGGTGAGGCCGCGCACGTTCGCGGCGAAACGGAACTTCGCGTTCTCCGCGTCG
The DNA here is from genome assembly GCF_009755585.1 of Lysobacter soli. Lineage (NCBI taxonomy): Bacteria > Pseudomonadati > Pseudomonadota > Gammaproteobacteria > Lysobacterales > Lysobacteraceae > Lysobacter > Lysobacter soli. The sequence goes on from NZ_CP046603.1 coordinate 105,160, forward strand.
GTGAAGTCGGCCGTGCCGCGCAGCGTGGCGTTGCCATCGAAGATGCGCAGCGCGAGCGGCTGCACGTCGAGCACCTGGTTCTCCAGGCGCACCTTCGAGGGCAGCACCGTGGCGACGAGGTCGCCCTGGCGGAACTCGCCGCGCAGGTCGGCCGCGCCGCCCATGCCGTCGGCGCTGAAGCTGAAGACCAGCGGGCGATCGTCCTCGCTCGCTTCCGCGCCGGTGAGCAGGCCGATGTCGAGGCCTTCGGCATCCGCGTCGAGGCGCCACTTCGGTTCGTCGCGACCGTGCAGCGTCAGGCTCGCGCGCAGCGGTTGCGGCACGTGGCCGGCGATCGCGACGTTCATGCGCGACAGATCGCCGCGCGCGACCAGCCCGACGCGCGCCGGCGTGCGGCCGTCGGCGGCGGGCAGCACGGCGCTCGCGGTGAGGTCGGTGCGGTAGTCGTCATGCGGCACGTAGTCGCCGTGCACGTTGAAGCGGCCGCGATCGCTGTCGACGAACAGGTGTTCGACGTGCAGCTCGCCCTGGCGCGCATCCAGACCGCCGCGCAGTGTGCGCACGTCGATCAGCTTCTCGCCCGCCTGCGTGAGCAGGAATCCGTCGACGCGCACGTCGTCGGCCTGCAGTTCCAGCGGCGGCGCGATCTCCGGCAACACCTCGGGCCAGCGCGGCAGTTCGAACGGTTCGTCGGACTTGGGGATCTCGAGCTTCGCGTTCGCGATCTGCAACGCATCCAGCCGCAGCCGCTTGCGGAACAGCGGGCGCAGCGCCGGGTCCAGGTGCACGCGATCGGCGGTGAACACCATGCGGTCGTAGGTGAAGCGCACGCCGTTCATCGTCAGCGGGCCCGACAGCGGGCCTTCGACGCTGCGCCAGGAGAGCGTCGCGTTTTCCGGCAGGCGCGAGACGATCTGCGCCAGCAGCAGGTCGCGGCCGCCGATGCTGGTGAGCAGCCAGTACAGGAAGACGCCGGCGACCAGCGCGATCGCGACCGACAGGATGCCCGCGCGTATCGCCAGCCAGCGCATGCGGGCGAAGCGGCGCGCGCGAAGTTCGGCGATGCGCGTCTCGCGCGGATCCTTCGGGGTTTCGCTGACGGGAGTGGGCTGGCTCATGGGCGCCTCACCAGGTCGCACCGATGTTCAGGTAGATCTCGTAATCCGAGTCCGGATCGTTCAGGCCGCGCGCGATGTCCACGCGCACCGGGCCCACGGGCGAACGCCAGCGTGCACCGATGCCGACGCCGGTGTGCAGGTCGAAATTCTGGTCGCGATCGTTCGGGTCGGACACTTCGCCGCCGAACTTGTTGAACGCATCGCCCGCATCGACGAAGACCGCCGCGCCCCACGGGCCATCGTTGAAGTAGTGCTCGAATTCGGCAGAACCCGTGATGACGTACTTGCCGCCGATCGCGTACTTCTTGCCGTCCATGCCGATGGTGTTCGGGCCGACTTCGCGGAAGCCGTAGCCGCGGATGCTGTTGTCGCCGCCGGCGAAGAAGCGCAGCGAGGGCGGCATGTTGACCAGCGCGTTGGTGAACGTGCCGCCGGCTTCGGCGCGCAGGATCAGGCGATTGCCCGCGCCGATGCCCTGGTACCAGCGGGCCTGGCCCCAGGCCTGCGCGAAGTTCGCATCGGAGCCGACGTTCTCCAGGCCGCCTCGCACTTCCAGCGTCACGCCGATGCCGTGTCGCGGGAAGATGCGGTCGTCGGTATCGATGTACTCGGCGCGCAGCGACGGATACAGGAACGTCGCGTAGTTGTAGGCAGTGGTGACGAGTTCGTCGTCCTCGTTCGCGTTGTTGGCTTCGTCGGTGCCGGGATCCGGACCGTCCGCGCCGCCTTCGAAGGCCGCATACGCCCAGCGTTCGCGCAACGCGTGCAGCGCGGCGATCAGCGTCAGGCGACGGCTGACCTGACCGCTGCGGCTGGCGACGAGTTCGACCTTGCGCGTGTCCATGTAGTCGGTCTGTTCGTCGTAATACTGCGCGCTGAAGGTGTACCAGCCATCCAGCCACGCGAACGCGGGAATGCGGTATTGCGCGGTCGCGGTCTTGCGCTTGGACGCCCAGTCGATCTGGCCCAACGCCTTGTGGCCGCGATCGTTGACGTAGCGGCGCTCCATGCCCAGGCGCACGCCGGGGCCGCTGTCGGTGCCGTAGCTCAGACCGGCGGTGTAGATCGTGCGCTTGGCCGGCGTCAGCGTGACGGTCACCGGCACCTGGTTGTCGACGGCGTCGTCCGGGCGCGGTTCGATCTCGATGCTGGAGAAATAATCCAGCCGCGCGAGCGATTCGCGGAAGCGGTCGAGCTTGCCCTGGTGGTAGTAGCTGCCCTGTTCCCAGTAGATGAGCTTGTCGAGCAGGCTGTCGCGGATGATCGCGTTGGGCGTCTGCTCGATCTCGATCGGGCCCATGTCGTAGCGCCCGCCGCTGCTCCACACCAGGTCGATGTCGGCGGCGCGCTCGGCGCGCGTGATCTCGACGCGACGCGAGCTGAAATCCGCATCGAAGTAACCGCGTTCGGCGAGGCGGCGCGTGATGCGCGTCTTGCTCGCCTCGTACAGCTGGTGATCGAAGACGTCGCCGGTCTGCGGGCGGAACGCGGCCAGATCCTGCGACAGGTAACGATCGTCGCTGCCGTCGCCGATGATCGCGATGTCGGCGCGACGCACGCGCACGGGTTCGTCGAGCGTCACGTTGACGGTGACGGTCACGCCGGTATCGCTGTTGCCTTCGCGCGTGATCTCGATCTTCGGCGAGTAGAAACCGAACGGTTCGAGCGCCTCGCGCGTTTCGTCCTCGGCTTCGCGTACCAGGTACGCCAGACGTCGGCCGGGCAGCTCCTCGCCGATCGCGTCGACCACCGACAGCGCGCCGCGCACGTTCGCCGTCTTGGTTTCGTCCAGGCCGCGGATGTCCACGGCCTTCACCTTGGCTGCATGCGCCGCGCCGGCGGTGGCAAGCAGCAGCGCGGCGATGGCCAGGACGCGGGGGAAGGTCGGCATGCGGGGAGGATAACCGGGGCGTACGGCGAGGCTGGTTAACGGTCGGTGTAGGCGCGCACGAACGCGCGCCGCGATGCCGGGCCGCGCGGGCCCGGCGCGCGACGTCAGATCGACAGGTGTTCGATCGCCGCGACGCTGCCCAGGCGGTCGGACAGGCGCGCAAGCAAGGCCAAGCGGTTGTTACGCACGGCCGCATCCTCAACATTCACCATCACGCTGTCGAAGAACGCATCGACCTGGGGACGGAGGCGTGCGAGGCGTCCCAGTACGGCAACGTAGTCGCGTGACTTCAAAAGCGGGTCGGTGTCGGCAATGGCGCTATTCACGGCGTCGGCGAGTTCGCGCTCCGCATTCTCGGTGAAGAGGTTGCCGTCAATACTCAAAGGAACGTCGCCCTCGACCTTCCGCAGAATATTCCGGATACGCTTGTTAGCGGCCGCCAATGCCTCGGCTTCCGGCAGCTTGGCAAACTCCGTGATAGCAATAAGACGGCGATCGAAGTTGGCTAGCGACTCGTCCTGACGTGAATGAGAACTTTGTCGGACAGACAAGAACTGCTGAGCGGGAATGCCACGGTCGGCGTAATAGCCCTCTAGGCGGTCCAGCACGAACTCGCAGAGTTCATACATGCCAAGGTCATGAGCTTGGCCACTCTTAGGGCCAACCGGCTGCAGCGCAAGCGCCGTCGAAACAGTGTGAGCAAAGGGAAGGTCCAGCTCACTCTCGATCTGCGTGCGCGCCAGGCCGAGCGCATTGCGACGCAGCGCGAACGGATCCTTGTTGCCGGTGGGCTTCAGGCCCGCGGCGAAACCGCCGGCGAGCGTGTCCAGGCGTTCGGCGATGGCGAGCACCTGGCCGAGCTTCGACGGCGCGATCGCGTCGCCGGCGAAACGCGGCATGTAGGCCTCGTCGATCGCATGCGCGATGTCGAGCGGTTCGTTCTCCACCGCGGCGTAGTAGCGGCCGGCGATGCCCTGCAGTTCCGGGAACTCGCCGACCAGTCGCGACTGCAGATCGGCCTTCGACAGTTCCGCCGCGCGGCGCGCGGTCGCCGGATCCACGCCGACCTGCGCGGCCACGGCTTCGGCCAGCGCGGCCACGCGCGCGACCTTGTCGGCGATGGAGCCGAGCTTGTCCTGGTACTTCACCGTCGCGAGGCCGTCGTTCATCGACGCCAGCCCCTGCTTCATGTCCTCGACGAAGAAGAACTTCGCGTCGGCGAAGCGCGGGCGGATCACGCGCTCATAGCCCTTGCGGACCTCGGCTTCGTCCTTCGACTCGATGTTGGCGATGCCGATGAAGTGCTCGCTCAACTTGCCTTCGGCGTCGAGCACCGGGAAGAACTTCTGGTTCGCCTCCATCGTGGCGATCAGCGCTTCCTGCGGCACGGCGAGGAACTCGCGCTCGAAGCTGCACGCGACGGCCTTCGGCCATTCGGTCAGGCCGTTGACCTCTTCGAGGATGCCGTCGTCGATGCGCGCGACACCGCCGGCGGCGCGCGCGGTGTCGGTCACTTCCAGCACGATGCGCTCGCGGCGCTCGTCCGGATCGACCAGCACCTTCGCGCCGCGCAGGGATTCCACATAATCGTCCGGCGTGGAGAACCACACCGGCTTGTCGTGCATGAAGCGATGGCCGCGGCTCATGCGGTCGGCGCGCGTACCGAACAGTTCGGCGTCCACCACGTCCTTGCCGAGCAGCATCACCAGCCAGTGCACCGGGCGCGCAAAGCCGTAGTCGTGGTCGCCCCAGCGCATCGGCTTGGGAATCGGCATCGCGGCGATGGCGTCGCGCAGGATGTCCGGCAGCAGCGCGGCGGTGCTCGCGCCCGGCTTCACCGAACGGTGCACGAAGCGCTCGCCCTTGTTGTCGGTGGTCTTTTCCAGCGTCGTCCAGTCGATGCCGGCCTTCGCGGCGAAACCCTGCAGCGCCTTGGTCGGGTGGCCGTCGGCGTCGAGCGCGATGTTGAGGTACGGCCCGAGCACTTCGGACTTCTGCTCCGGCTGTTCCAGCGCGACGGCCGGCAGGCGCACGGCGAGGCGGCGCGGCGTGTACAGCGGCTTGGCGCCTTCGCGGTCGAAGGCGACGCCGCGCTTGGCCAGGCCATCGAGGATGCCGTCGAAAAACGCCTGCGCCAGCGCGGGCAGCGCCTTGACGGGAAGCTCTTCGGTGCCGAGTTCGATCAGGAGGGGGGGCGTGGTGCTCATGCGGTTGCCTTGTTTATTTCTCTTCCCTTCTCCCCGGGAGAAGGTGCCCGAAGGGCGGATGAGGGGCGGCGAAGTGTCGGCGGTGGAAAGAGGATCGCAAAACAGCGCTCGGCGTTTCATTGAAGCGTCGCCACCACCGACAACACTTCGCCGACCCTCACCCCAACCCCACTCCCGGCGGGAGAGGGGCTTACGTCAAGCCGCCTTCGCGGCCTTCTTCAACACCGGGAAACCCAGCTTCTCGCGCTGCGCGTAATACGCCTCGGCGACGCCCTGGGCGATGCGGCGCACGCGCAGGATGTAGCGCTGGCGTTCGGTCACGCTGATCGCGCGGCGCGCGTCGAGCAGGTTGAAGCTGTGGCTGGCCTTGCAGACCTGGTCGTACGCCGGCAGCGGCAGGCCGAGTTCGATCAGCTTCAGCGCTTCGGCCTCGCACGCGTCGAAACGGTGGAAGAGTTCGGCGACGTCGGCGTGCTCGAAGTTGTACGCGCTCTGTTCGACTTCGTTCTGGTGATAGACGTCGCCGTAAGTCACCGGCGTGCCATCCGGGCCGTACGTCCAGATCAGGTCGTACACGTTGTCGACGTTCTGCAGGTACATGCACAGGCGTTCGAGACCGTAGGTGATCTCGCCCAGCACCGGGCGGCACTCCAGGCCGCCGGCCTGCTGGAAGTAGGTGAACTGCGTGACTTCCATGCCGTTGAGCCAGACTTCCCAGCCCAGGCCCCAGGCGCCGAGCGTCGGCGATTCCCAGTTGTCCTCCACCAGGCGCAGGTCGTGCACCAGCGGATCCACGCCGAGCGCCTTGAGCGAATCGAAGTACAGCTCGACGATGTTGTCCGGGCTGGGCTTCATCGCCACCTGGTACTGGTAGTAGCGCTGCAGGCGGTTGGGGTTCTCGCCGTAACGGCCGTCTGTGGGGCGGCGGCAGGGTTGGACGTAGGCGGCATTCCACGGCTCCGGACCGAGCGCCCGCAGGAACGTGGCCGGATGGAAGGTGCCGGCACCGACCTCCAGGTCGAGCGGCTGGATCAGCGTGCAGCCCTGGTCGGCCCAGTAGGCGTTCAGGCGCTGGATCAGTTCCTGGAAAGTCGGTCCCTGGAAGGTAGGTGCGGCCATGGTCTCGGTAGGGGTTCCGCAAAGCGGGTTAGTATAGCCGCGGGCCTTGATGCCGCTGGTTTTTTCGCACTTCCGCGGGGTCGGTGGCGCGGCCCGCACCATCTTCCGAAACGCCAGTGTCCGTATCGCCGTGAACACCCGACATACCCGGCCCTTCCTCATCCTCGAGACCGGACAACCGGTCGCTTCGATGCGTCGCCATCGAGGTTTTCCGCACTGGATCCGCGTGGCCGCCGGGCTCGATGCCGATGAGGCGGTGGTTGTGAACGTCGAAGCCGGAGAAGCACTTCCCGCACGCGAAGGTTTCGCCGGCACGATCATCACCGGCAGCGCCGCGATGGTCACCGAGCGACGCGAGTGGAGCGAACGCAGCGCGCACTGGCTGCGCGACGCCGCGCAAGAAGGCATGCCGCTGTTCGGCATCTGCTACGGCCACCAGCTGCTGGCGCACGCGCTCGGTGGCGAGGTCGGCGTCAATCCGACCGGCCGCGAGATGGGCACCATCGATTTGCAGCTGCATCCGCACGCCGACGAAGACCCGCTGTTCAAGGGCCTGCCCGCGCAGTTCGCGGCACAGGCCACGCACCTGCAGACCGTGCTGCGCGCGCCACACGGCGCGACGGTGCTGGCGAAGTCGAGTCAGGACGACTGCCACGCGTTCCGCTGGGGTGAACGCGCCTGGGGCGTGCAGTTCCATCCCGAATTCAGCGCCACGCACATGCGCGGCTACGTCCACGCGCGACGCGATGCGCTGCACGGCGAAGGCCGCTGCGCAAAGTCGCTGGCGCGCGCGGTCAGCGCCACGCCGCACGCGCGGCGCGTGTTGCGGCGCTTCGTGCGCCACGCACGCGGCCTGCACGGGCACTGAGGTTTCCGGCATCTCGTTCATGCGCGCGACGCGATCGCGCGCATTCCCCCACGCGTCCCCATCGAAACCCCTCCCCATGACGACTCACGCAACCGGCCCGCTGTCCGGGCTGACCTGGCTCAAGCGCGGCATCAACCTCGGTCGCCACAACGCGCGCGCGGTGTTCGGCGCGGCGGCGATCCTGATGTTCCTCTGGCTCGTGCCGAGTGTCGTGCAGCTGATGCTGATGGCTGCGTTGCGTCCCGGCCCGATGGGTGCATCGATCATCGGCGTCCTGACGACGCTGCTGGCCATCGGCCTCCTGCCCCCGCTCGTGGGCGGATACCTGCGCCTAATCGACGCATCGGAGAGCGGGCAGCCGGCGACGGCAAGCGACATCTTCGCCCCCTTCCGCCACGGTGGAGACGCGCGTCGCCTCATCAGCTTCGGCGCGATCATGCTCGTCAGCTCGCTGGTCCTGTTCGCGGTGCTGCTGGAGTTCTTCGGCGAAGGCATCGCCGAGTGGGTCACCCAGATCATGACCCTGTCCCAGCAGAGCAACGGGCAACTGGATCCGTCGCAGGTTCCTGCAGCCCCCGAGGGGCTTGGACGCCTGATCGGGCTGGGCTCGATCGCCTTCCTCCTGTTCGGCAGCGTGTGGGCGATCGGCTTCGGGCAGGTCGCGCTCGGCGGGCAACGCGTGCGCACGGCGATCGCGGATGGAGTCATGGGCACGCTCAAGAACCTGCTGCCGCTTCTGTTCGTCGCGATCGTGGTCGCGCTCGCGTTCCTGCCCCTCGGCCTCATCCTGGGGCTGGTGTTCAAGGTGCTGGAAGTGGGCGGCTCGCTGATTCATCCGGTACTGGGTTCGGCATTGCTGCTCGTCGCCAATCTCGCGTTCATGGTGGCGATGTACGTGGTGATGTTTGGCGTCATGTACTACTTGTGGCGCGACGTCTGCGCTCCGGCGGACACGCAGGGCAACGGCCCGCCGCCGTCGTCGTCGATCAATCACCAGATCGAGCTGTAAGCGACGCGCTTCCGCAGCCCGGGGGCGCGAAACGCACCCGGGTTCGCGATTAACCGCGCATCAACCCAGCGCCCGCTCCACCGCCGCCTGCGCCAGCGACGCCAGGTGGCCGGTCATCGCGATCGTCAGCGCCGCCGCGACGCTGGCCTGCAGCAGGATCCATCCACGCACCCACGCCGGAAGCGGCGCGTCCTCGCGGACAACGCGCGTGCCGCTGACGCGGTCGTGCAGCGCCAGGTACGTCGGCGGAACCGCGGCCATGACGTGGCCGATGTTGAGCGTCAGCCACGACAGCAGCCCCGCTAACTCACGCCCGATCGAGCGGAGCAGGCCCGGCGCCGCACCGTCGCGGTCCACCACGCGCAGCCGCAGCGCACGTTTGCCCGGGCTGCCCTGCCAGCGCGACTGCTCGCCGGCCACCTGCCACACGAGCATCGCGAGCGCGAAGGCGATGGTCGGCACACACAGCGCGCGCAGCAGCGCCATTTCCAGCGCGGCGATGGCGGGTCGGATCGACGTATCCGATGCCAGCGCGAACACGTCCGGCACGCCGCCGGCGTCGAGCTGCCTCGCGACCGCGCCGTAGAAGGTGTCGAGCACCGCGACGAAGGATTGTTCGAGCGCGTGGAGGTCGCGCGCCACGCGGTCCCACAGGAACGGCGCGAGCAATGCGGCGATCAGCGCCGCATCGAGCGACCACGCCGCGTAGCGCGGCAACAGGCGCGCCGGCGCACTCACGCGGTGGGCGTCTGCCCGGAGGTATCCGCGTCCTCGCGCGGCTTGAGCCAGCGCGATGCCACGATGCCCAGCTCGTAGAGGATGCACATCGGGATCGCGAGCATCAGCTGCGAGACGACGTCCGGCGGCGTGATCACCGCGGCGACGACGAACACGCCGACGATGGCGTACCCGCGCGATTCCCTCAGCTGCTGCGGCGTCACCCAGCCCAGCAGCACCAGGATCACCAGCGCGACCGGCAGTTCGAAGCTCGCGCCGAACGCGAGGAAGATCACCAGCACGAAGTCGAGGTACTTGCCGATGTCGGGCGTCATCGCGACCACTTCCGGCGTGAACCGCGCCAGGAAGCCGAACACCGACGGCAGTACCAGGAAGAAGGCGAACGCGCAGCCGGTGTAGAACAGCGCCACCGCCGAAACCAGCAGCGGCATCGCCAGGCGCTTTTCGCGGTGGTAGAGGCCCGGCGCCACGAAGGCCCACGCCTGGTAGAGCAGCCACGGCATCGTCACCAGCAAGGCGGCGAAGAACGCGAGCTTCACCGGCACGAAGAAGCCGCCGGCCGGATCGACCGCCACCAGCCGGCCGCTCTCGGGCAGCGAGCTCAGCAGCGGCTGTGCGAGGATCGCGTAGATGTCGGCCGCGAAGGGCAAAAGCACGACGAAGATGAGCATCAACCCGGCGACCGCCCGCAGCAGGCGCGCGCGCAGCTCGATCAGGTGGTCGATCAGGCGCGGCTCGGCGCCGTCGACGCCGGCCTCGTCACCGGAGTAGGTGTCGTGGTCGCGGCTCATCGACGCGGCGCCCCGTCATCGGAAGTGGACGGGACGGGGCGCGCGAGCGGCACGGGTTCGGCTTCCGAATCGGTTTCCACCGGAAGGCCGTGGGCGTAGACATCGTCGCCGCTTACGCCCGGTTCGATGGACTCGTCCGGGGGCAATACGTCCGGATCGGTCGCCGAGGCGAGCGAGCGTTCCTCGATTCCCGTGGACTCCGGCGTTTCGCGGGTCGAGAGTTCGCCCGCGGGGTCCGGCGTCGCATCGGTCAACGTTTCCGACTGCGCCGCTGCACCGCGCACGTCGCGGTCGAGCGCGTCGAGCTCACGCTGCAGGGATTCCTGCTCGCGCTTGATGCGGTTGCGCGCCTCGTCGAGGCCTTCATTGAAGCCCTGCTGGGCTTCGCGGAGCGATTCCTGCGTCTCGCGCAGGCTGCGCTTGAGTTCCTCGGCGGCCAGCTCGTTCTCGAGCTCGGACTTCACCGAATGCCACTGCGCGCGGGCGCGCCGGACCCACAGGCCGGCGAAACGCGCCGCCTTCGGCAGGCGTTCGGGCCCCAACACCAGCAGGGCCACGATCGCGATGACGAAGATCTCGGAGAACCCGATGTCGAACATGGCCGCCGACCGCCAGGACGCCGCGCCGCGTCAGCGCGGGGTGCGGTCGTCGTGCTTGGTGCTTTCGCCGGACTTGGTCTCGTCGCGACGCTCGTCGCGCAGCTGCGCCGAGGGCTTGTCCGCATCCTCATCGCCGTCGCGCATGCCCTTCTTGAAGCCCTTCACCGCTTCGCCGAGGTCCTTGCCGACGTTGCCCAGGCGCTTGGTGCCGAACACCAGCACCACGATCACCAGCACGATCAGCCAGTGCCAAAGACTCAAACCGCCCATGAGGAATGTCCGCGGGAAAAAGTGGAGGGTCAGGATACCGCAGCACCATGACGGCCGCTGTCGTCTCCGCGCGTGCGGAGGGTTAAGAACGTGACGACTGCACGGCGGTCAGGGCAGCGGTTCGGCCTGAACCGGGCTTTCCACCGTCTCGAAGGCCGAAGGCTGCTGCGCCTGCTGCGGGGCGTGCAGGGGCGCGGTCGTGGCCGAGCCCGTCGCCGGGGCGGCCGAAACCGCGCCGCTCGAATGCACCGCCGCCGAGCCCGCCGCCGGCCGCGGCGCGGAGGCGCGGGCGTTCGCATCGGCGCTCGCGTTCGAACGGGCGGTGCGCGCGATGTTGCTGGCTTCCTCCAGGCGGTCGCGGAAATCCACCACCGCGGTCGACGGCTGTCCGTTCGCGCGGCCTTCGAAGATCATCCGCGGCGTGGTGTCGCGGCCGTAGACCGATTCGTTGGCCTCGTCGTCGATGGACAGCACCGCGCCGTCGAGGGCGATGCCGGCGAACAGGCCGCGCGCGCGCGACCACGACCAGATCTCGGCCTTGAGCTGGCCGTCCGTCGCGGTGCCCGCGTTGCGGCCGACCGGGCCCGCCGCGACGCCGGCATCGGCGCCCAGGGTGACCTTGCCGTTGACGATGTTGTCCAGGCCGCGGTCGCTGCGGAACACCAGGACGATGTCGGCCGACTGCACGCCGGCCTGGAAGCCGATGCTGCCGCCGGTGAGCTTCACGAAGCTGGGGTTCGACCACGTGCCGTCGGGGTTCTTCACCGACAGCAGGCCGTGGCCGCGACGGCCACCGACGACCAGGCCCACCTTGAGCGCGTCGGGCACGACCACGATCCCGCGCGCTTCGTCGAGCAGCTTGTCGGGAATGCCGGATTCGGGGATCTGCTGGATGTCGGTGAGCACGCGCACGGCCTGGCGCGCGCGATCGTCCTCCTGCTGGCCGGCGACCGCCGAGGTGGCGATGCCAAGGGCGAGGGAAAGGACGGCGATACGCAGCAGGGCAGGGCGCGGCAGACGGGACATGGCGGACTCCAGTGAAAACTCGACGATGCGCAGCTGGGGGAAATTCGAGCGTTCGACCGCCGGCGCGGCAGTCGGTTCAGGCTAGTGATTCGGCAATGAATCCTTACCGAATCGGCGCGCACGTCAAGCGCCGAAAGTGCGACGGCCTCGCCTATCCTGAGCAATCCGGCGTGCGGATCGTGTCGCTGCCGGATCGCCGGCGCGCATTAGCGATGTGATTCGCGCCGGCCGGCGCAGCTGTCATCCTATGCGCATGCCCGCCTCCGCCAGCACCGACGCCGCGCTCGACGGCGCCCCGACTTCACCTTCTTCGGCCCCGCCGGACACCGCCCTTGTCCTGGTGAACCTCGGCACGCCGGACGCGCCGACGCCCGCCGGCGTGCGTCGTTACCTCGCCGAATTCCTGGGCGATCGCCGCGTCGTCGGCCTGCCGCGCTGGTTCTGGCTGCCGCTGCTGCATCTGGTCGTGCTGCCGCTGCGATCGAAGCCCGTCGCGAAGAAGTACGCGAGCATCTGGATGGGCGGCGAGGACGGCGGTTCCCCGCTGGCGGTGTACACGCGCCGGCTCGCGTGGGCGGTGCAGAACGAGTTGCCGCAGCTGCGGGTGATCGACGCGATGCGCTACGGCTCGCCGTCGCTGGCGGCTCGCCTTCGCCAGCTGCGCGAAGCCGGCGTGCGCCGCGCGCTGGTGCTGCCGCTGTATCCGCAGTATTCGACGACGACCACCGCGTCGGTCGACGACGTGCTCGCGCGCGAACACGCGCTGCCCACGCGGCTGGTGGAGAACTACCACCTCGACGACGGCTGGCTCGATGCGGTGGCCGATTCGATCCGCGCGCATCGCGCGCAGCACGCCGCCGGCGAACACCTGCTGTTCTCCTTCCACGGCTTGCCGCAGCGGCTGATCGACGAAGGCGATCCGTACCAGCGTCATTGCGAAGCGGGTGCACGCGCCATCGCGAAGCGGCTGGAGCTCGCCGATGACCAGTGGAGCCTGAGCTACCAGTCGCGCTTCGGTCGCGACAAATGGCTGGAGCCGAGCACGCAGCAGACGCTGCACGCGCTCGCCGCGCGCGGCGTGCGCAACGTCGACGTGGTTGCGCCGGGGTTCGCGGTGGACTGCATCGAGACGCTGGAAGAAGTGGCGATGATGCTCGCCGAGGATTTCGCCGAGCACGGCGGCACGTTGCGCTACATCCCGTGCCTCAACGATTCGCTTCCGCACGCACGCGCCCTGGCCGGCATCGCCCGCCAGGAACTGCACAACTGGATCTGAGGCACCTGCACCCGATGCCCGCACGCGGCCTGCACAACTTCACGCTCGATACCCCGACCGGCCGCATCGCCGGGCTGCGTAGCGAGCCCGGCGGTGCGCGCGTCATCGCGCTGCACGGCTGGCTCGACAACGCCGCCAGCTTCGTGCCGCTGGCCGAACACCTCCACGGCATCGAACTCGTCGCGCCCGATCTGCCGGGACACGGCGCCAGCGCGCATCTCGCGCCGGGCGCGGATTACTCGTTCGCCGCCGCGGTGAATGCGGTGCTCGACGTCGCCGACGCGCTGGGCTGGGAGCGGTTCTCGCTGCTCGGCCATTCGATGGGCGCGGGGATTTCCAGCCTCGTCGCTGCCGCGTGCCCGCAGCGCGTGGAGCGCCTGGTCGCGATCGAGGCGCTCGGCGCGCTCGCCGAAGTGCCCGAGCGGACCGTGTCGCGCCTGCGCGAAGCCATCGCGGCCTATCGCGCGCTGCGCGGCAAATCGCTGCGCGTGTTTCCCGACATCGCCATCGCGATCCGCGCACGCATGGCTGCCGGCGCGAACGTCGGCAGTCGTCTGGAAGAACGCGCGGCGCGGTTGCTCGTCGAGCGCGGCGTCGTGCCGGTCGAAGGCGGGTTTACCTGGTCGAGCGATCCGCGCCTGACGCTGCCGACGATGCAGCGCATGACCGAACCGCAGATCCGCGATCTCGTCGCCGGCATCGAATGCCCGACGCGCGTGATCTTCGCCGATCCCGCGCAACCCTATCTGCCCGATGCGTTGCGTCGCGAACGCGCGGCGTTGCTGCCTGCAGGCGAGCTCATCGTCATCGACGGCGGCCATCACCTGCACATGGAACAGCCCGGGCGCATCGCCGAGGTGATCGGCGATTTCTTCGTGCGCGGATGACGCGCCGCTAGACCTTCCCGCACAACGCGCGCAGCGTCGCCTTCAGGCGCCGTCCTTCGGCGTGGAAGTAATCGCGCTCCTCGCGCCACTGCGGGCAGCGCGCTTCCACTTCGCGCCAGAAGCTGCGCGAGTGGTCGGCGTGGATGAGATGGCAGAGTTCGTGCACGAGCACGTATTCGAACGCGCCCGGTCGCGCGAGCACGAGCGAGAGGTCCAGCGCCATCGAGCCATCGGGCGCGAGCGAACCCCACTGCGACGACATGATCTTGAACGTCACCCGGCGCGGCGCGCGCGGCAGCGCCGGCAGGTAGCGCGGCATCCAGCGGCCGACGTCGGCGCGCCCCTGCGCTTCGAGGAAATCGCGAACCGCGCGCCGCACGGCCGTGTCGCCGGCGCGCGCGGGATGCGTGAACACCAGGTCGCCAGTGCCATCGTTCGCATGATCCAGCCGCGTGAATCGGCCGGCCTGCCAGCGCACGTCATGCAGTGCGCCGCGCAACGGCAACTGCACGTCGACGCCCGGCTCCAGCGAGGGCACGCCGTCGACGGCGAAGCGTTCGAGCTGCGCGGCAAGCCAGTCGCGATGCTGCGTGACGAAGCGGTCGGCCGTAGCCAGGCTCGCGCGCATCGGGATCGTGAGGCGCGCGCCGCGTTCGTCGACCGACAGCTTCATCCGCCGCGCGCGCGGATCACGCACGCGTTGCAGCGGGACGGTGCGGCCGTCGGACAGTTCGATGTCGAGCGTTTCGCGCTCGACCGTGCGCGGCGTGGGCGCGAACAGGCGGGCGAGGGGGCGCGGCGGAGACGGCATGGCAGCATCTTAGCGATGCTGCGTGACGATGTGCGCCGTCACGGCGCACACATTGCGCGACCCGCGAAATCCGCAACCCTTCACGCGACGGCGAAGGGCGCGGCGTGATTCAGGCTTCGGCCTTCGACAGCTTCAGCGCGCCTTCCAGCACCGTGAACAGGCGGCGGAACTCGCCGGCCATCAACACGAAGCGGGCGTCGAGTTCGGCGCGAAGGTCGTCGCGTTCGGTCGATTCCAGCTCGTCCACCGCGCCGTCGAGCAGCTTGAACTTGCGCACGACGAGGTCTTCGCCGAGGACGAACGAAACGTGATCGTCCAGCGTCAGCGCCAGGCGCGTGACCTGCTTGCCCGATTCCAGGTGCTTGGTGATCTCGTCGCTCTGCAGCTCCATGCGCTGCACCTTCACCACCGCGCCCTGGTCGATCGGATCGCGCAGTTCGCACTCATCGCCCAGCGAGAGCCCTTCGGGCAGCGGCTCGCCGGCGACCCAGCCGGTCAGCACCGAGCGCGGCGCCACTTCGGCGTTCAGCGGGAGCGCCGGGAAACTGCCGAGCGCGCGGCGGATCTCGCTCACGACGTTCTCGCCGGACTTGCGGCTGGAGGTGTCCACGGCGACCACGCCGAGGCCAGTGTCGATGAGGGCGTCGGTGCGGCTGGGCTTCACGAACGCGCGCGGCAGCAGGTCGGTGATGAGTTCGTCCTTGATGCGCTTGCGCGTCTTGCCGCCGGGCTTGCGGCCTTCCTTCGCCTCGATCTCCGACAGCTTCTTGTTGAGCATGTCGTTGACGACCGAGCCCGGCAGGATCTTGTCCTCGCCGCCGACGGCGAGCCACGTCGCGTCGCTGCGCTTGTGCGACATCTCGTCGGAGTCGCGCCCGAACGGCGAGATGAAGCCGCGGCTGGACAGTTCCAGCGGGCCGACCGCGCGAAGCTGGCATTCGGTCAGGCCGCTGTCGAGGTCGTCGAACTTGGTGGTGGTGGGGAAGCGGAACAGCGTCAGGTTGCGGAAGAACATTTAGGGTCCCGTGAAGTTTCAGCTCCGTCATTCCCGCGAAAGCGGGAATCCAGTGCCTTGATCGCGTACGGCGTGAAGTCGCTGGATCCCCGCTTTCGCGGGGATGACGACATCAATCGGATGGGTTATGGAGCGTCCTGCGCGTGCGGCTCGCCCGCCAGCCACGCATGCGCGTCCGGCATCGGCGCATCGCCACTGCGACCGAGCGCGAGGAAATCGAACAGCTTCGGATCGCCGAGCTGCGATGGACGGATGTCGCCGAGCGCGCGCGCGATGGTCTCGATGCGGCCGGGCGTGTCGCGCTCCCACGCGTCCATCATCTTCTTGACCTGCTTGCGCTGCAGGTTTTCCTGCGAGCCGCACAGGTTGCACGGGATGATGGGAAAACCCTTCGCATCGGCATAGGCGGCGATGTCGTCCTCGCGCACGTACGCGAGCGGGCGGATCACCACGTGCTTGCCGTCGTCGCTGAGCAGCTTGGGCGGCATGCCGGCGAGCTTGGCGTGGAAGAACAGGTTCAGGAAGAACGTCGCGACCAGATCATCGCGATGGTGGCCGAGCGCGATCTTCGTGAAGCCGTTCTCTTCGGCGTAGGTGTACAGCGCGCCGCGGCGCAGCCGCGAACACAGCGAGCACATCGTCTTGCCTTCCGGCACCACGCGCGTGACGACCGAATAGGTGTCCTGCTCGATGATGTGGTACGGCACGCCGATCGACTTGAGGTATTCCGGCAGCACGTGCTCGGGGAAGTCCGGCTGCTTCTGGTCGAGGTTCACCGCCACCAGCTCGAACTTCACCGGCGCCTTCTGCTGCAGCTGCAGGAGGATGTCGAGCATCGTGTAGCTGTCCTTGCCGCCGGACAGGCACACCATCACCTTGTCGCCGTCCTCGATCATGCCGAAGTCGGCGATCGCGCGGCCCACCTGGTGGCGCAGGCGCTTGGCGAGCTTGTTGTTCTCGTGCGCGCGACGTTGCGCGCGGTGGGCGAGCGGCTGGGGTTCCAGCAAGGGCAGGACGGTACTCATGGACCGTCCATTCTACCGGCGCGGCCGCGGTGACGCTGGTCGCGCGGGCGCGTTAAGCTTCGGGGATGACCGAAAGCGACGATCCCGCCGTGCTCGCGCACCAGCTGGCCGAACTCCGGCTCGAACACCGCGACCTCGACGCGGCGATCGAACGCCTTTCGCGGCTGCCCGACGCGGACGAGCTGACGGTCAAGCGCCTGAAGAAGCGCAAGCTGTGGCTGAAGGACTGCATCGCGCGGCTGGAAAGCGCGCTGATCCCCGACGAGCCGGCCTGAGCGCGGCTCGTCGACCGCGCCGGTCTATCCGAGCAGCATCCGCACGATCCCCGCCGCCGCCTCGCGGCCTTCGTACGCCGCCGTCACCACCAGGTCCGCACCGCGCACGCCGTCGCCGCCGGCGAAAACGCGCGTGTTCGTCGTCTGGAACGGCAGCGCCGCCGTCGCCGCGCGACGCGATCCGCAACCCGACGGCGGCTGCGTCACGCGGATGCGGCCGTTGCTTTCCAGTTCGATGCCGTGCGCCGATAGCCACTGCGGCGGATCGGGCTGGAAGCCGAACGCGATGATCACCACGTCGGCCGCGAGCACCGATTCGCTTCCCGGCACGAGTTCCGCGTTGCGTCGGCCCAGCGCGTCGGGTTCGCCCAGGCGCGTTTCGGCGACGCGCACGCCGGTGACCTCGCCGTCGTCGCCCAGCAGCGCAAGCGGCTGGCGGTTGAAGAGGAACTGCACGCCTTCCTCGCGCGCGTTGGCGACTTCGCGTGCGGAACCGGGCATGTTCGCCTCGTCGCGACGGTACGCGCAGGTCACGCGCGCCGCGCCCAGTCGCACCGCGCTGCGCACGCAGTCCATGCCGGTGTCGCCGCCGCCGAGCACCACCACGCGCTTGCCGTGCAGGTCCGGCAGGGCGACGCGATCTTCCCAGCCGGCGATCGGCTTGCCCTGCGCTTCGTCGTCGCCATGCACCAGCCGTCCGTTGTGCACCAGGAACGGCAGCGCCGGCAGCACGCCCTTCAGGTCCTGTCCCGGCAGGCCGCCGTCGGTGTAGCGATAGCTGCCCAGCCCGAGGAACACGGCGTCGAACTCCGCGAGGAGGTCGTCGAGCCCCACGTCGCGGCCGATCTCCACGCCGAGGCGGAACTGCACGCCCATGCCTTCGAGCACGTCGCGACGCGTCTGCAGCACCGACTTCTCCAGCTTGAAGCTCGGAATGCCGAAGTGGAGCAGGCCGCCGATCTGTTCATAGCGGTCGAACACGACCGCTTCGATGCCCGCACGCGCGAGGCGGTCCGCGCACGACAGGCCGGCCGGGCCGGCGCCGATCACCGCCACGCGCTTGCCGGTGGCGGCGACCTTCGACAGGTCCGGTCGCCAGCCGTCGGCGAGCGCGCGATCGCTGATGTACTTCTCGACCGCGCCGATGGTGACCGCGCCGAAGCCGTCGTTGAGCGTGCAGCTGCCTTCGCACAGGCGATCCTGCGGGCACACGCGGCCGCAGATTTCCGGCAGCGGATTGGTTTCGTGCGCGAGCGCGGCGGCTTCGAAGATGCGGCCTTCGCGCGCGAGTTCCAGCCAGTTTGGAATGTAGTTGTGCAGCGGGCATTTCCAGCTGCAGTACGGGTTGCCGCAATCCAGGCAGCGGCTGGCCTGATGCTTCGCCTCGGCCTCGCCGAAGCGGCCGTAGAGTTCGCTCCAGTCGCCGCTGCGGCGCAACTCCAGCGGAATGCGCGACGGCATCTGCCGGGGCGTCTCGCGGAAGGCGAACACGGGCTTCTTGCTGTCCATCTTGCTCACGCCGCTCTCCGCAGGTTTTCGGCCAGCGATTCCAGGCTCGCCGCCTTCGGCTTGACCAGCCAGAACTTGCCGAGGAAGTCGCGCATCTCGTCGAGGATCTTCCGCGCCCACACGCTGCCGGTGAGCTGCACGTGCGCCTCCAGCAGTTCGCGCAGGTGCGAGCGGTGGTTCTCGAAACCGTCGGACGCGATGCGCAGGATGTCGATGAGTTCGTGGTTGTAGCGATCGACGAAATCGCGCTCGGTATCGAGCACGTACGCCATGCCGCCGGTGAAGCCCGCGCCGAAGTTCAGACCCGTGCGGCCGAGCACCGCGACCACGCCGCCGGTCATGTATTCGCAGCAGTGATCGCCCGCGCCTTCCACCACCGCCGTCGCGCCGGAATTGCGCACGCCGAAGCGCTCGCCCGCGCGGCCGGCCGCGTAGAGTTCGCCGCCTGTGGCGCCGTACAGGCAGGTGTTGCCGATGATCGGCGTCTCGTGTGCGGTGTAGCGTGCGCCCATCGGCGGACGGATCACGATGCGTCCGCCCGCCATGCCCTTGCCGACGTAATCGTTCGCTTCGCCATGCAGTTCGAACTGCAGGCCACCGGCGTTGAACGCGCCGAAGCTCTGGCCGGCGGTGCCGTCGAAGCGAAGCGAAATCGGCGCATCGACCATGCCGCGATCGCCATGCAGCCGCGCGATGCGGCCCGAGAGGCGCGCGCCGATGCTGCGATCGGTGTTGCGGATCGTGTACGCGTACGCGCCGCCGCGCTTGCTCGCGATGGGCTCGGCCAGGTCGATGTCGAGCTGCGCCGCCAGGCCCGTCGCATCGGCCGATGGCTGCGGCACGCCGCAATGGCCGCCGTGCGCGAGGCCGCTGCCGGCAAGCAGCGGCGCGAGGTCGAGCTTGTGCTGCCGCTCGCCGTCGCCTTCGAGCTGCTTCAGAAGATCCGTGCGGCCGACCAGTTCGCCGAGCGTGCGCACGCCCAGCTGCGTGAGCCAGAAGCGCACTTCCTCGGCGAGCAGGCGGAAGAAGTTCTCCACGCGGTCGGGCAGGCCGGTGAAATGCTCGCGACGCAGCGCGTCGTCCTGCGTCGCCACGCCCGTCGCGCAGTTGTTGAGATGGCAGATGCGCAGGTACTTGCAGCCCAGCGCGATCATCGGCGCGGTGCCGAAGCCGAAACTTTCCGCGCCCAGCAACGCGGCCTTCACCACGTCCAGGCCGCTCTTCAGGCCGCCGTCGGTCTGCAGGATCACGCGATCGCGCAGGTCGTTCGACACCAGCGCCTGGCGTGCTTCGGACAAACCGAGTTCCCACGGCGTGCCGGCGTAGCGGATGGACGAGATCGGACTCGCGCCCGTACCGCCGTCGTGGCCGGAGATGGTGATCAGGTCCGCGCCGGCCTTCGCGACGCCGGTGGCAATCGTGCCCACGCCCGCATGCGACACGAGCTTCACCGACACCAGCGCCTGCGGATTGACCTGCTTGAGGTCGAAGATCAGCTGCGCGAGATCCTCGATGGAATAGATGTCGTGATGCGGCGGCGGCGAGATCAGGCCGATGCCCGGCATCGCGTAACGCAGGCGCGCGATCAGCTCGTTGACCTTGTGGCCCGGCAGCTGGCCGCCTTCGCCGGGCTTGGCGCCCTGCGCGACCTTGATCTGCAGCACTTCGGCGTTGACCAGGTATTCCGGCGTCACGCCGAAACGGCCCGACGCGATCTGCTTGATCTTCGACACCTTGTCGGTGCCGTAACGCGCCGGATCCTCGCCGCCTTCGCCGGAATTGCTGCGCCCGCCCAGGCGGTTCATCGCGATCGCCAGCGCCTCGTGCGCTTCGGGCGACAACGCGCCCAGGCTCATCGCGGCCGAATCGAAGCGGCGCACGATGGCGGAAACGGGTTCGACGTCTTCCAGCGGAATAGCGATGGCGTCAGACGTATCGACGTCGAGCAGGTCGCGCAGCGCGGCGGTGGGGCGTTCATTGACCGCGGCGGCGTAACGCTGCCAGTCGTTCCAGTCGCCGGTGGATACGGCGCGCTGCAGGTTCATCACCACGTCGGGATTGAACAGGTGGTATTCGCCGCCGGGCGTGTACTTGAGCAGGCCGCCGATGTTCGGCAGCGCGTTCGCGTTCCATGCGTGTTCGGCGAGCGTGGCCGCGTCCTCGTGCAGTTCGGCGAAGCCGGCGCCGCCAATGCGCGAGGGCGTGCCGGCGAAGCACAGGTCCACGACTTCGCGATCCAGGCCGACGATCTCGAACAGCCGGGCGCCGCGATAGCTGCCGATGGTGCTGATGCCCATCTTCGAGATGATCTTCAGCAGGCCCTTCTTGATGCCGCGCCGGTAGCTGCGGCCGATTTCGGCGACCTGCCCGTGCTTGGTCTTGAGGATGCCGCGCACGCCGAGGTCGTGCAGCGTCTGGTACGCGAGGTACGGATACACC
The DNA here is from genome assembly GCF_009755585.1 of Lysobacter soli. Taxonomy (NCBI): domain Bacteria; kingdom Pseudomonadati; phylum Pseudomonadota; class Gammaproteobacteria; order Lysobacterales; family Lysobacteraceae; genus Lysobacter; species Lysobacter soli. Next base: position 126,033 of record NZ_CP046603.1, read on the forward strand.
GCGGTCGCACCGACGCCGATCAGGCAGGCGAAATGATGCGGATCGCGCGCGGTGCCGGTTTCTACGATGAGGTTGGATTCGCAACGAAGCCCCGCGCGCACCAGGTGCTGGTGCACCGCGCCGGTGGCGAGCAGCGCGTGCGCCATGAGCCGGCCCTCGACCGGATAGCGGTCGCTCAGCACCAGCAGCACCTTGCCGTCGCGCGTTGCGGTTTCGGCCTCGGCGCAGATGCGTTCGAGCGCGGCCTTCAGGCCTTCCTCCGGTGCGTAATGCAGGTGGATCAGCGCGTGCGCGTTCTCGTACTGCTCCATCGCAAGCATCTGCCGCAGCTTGCGCTGCGAGAGCACGGGCGAATTGAGATGGATGTGGTCGACGTTGCCGGGGCCGTCGACGAACACGTTGCCCTCGCGACCGAGCTGCGTCGCCAGCGACATCACGCAGTCCTCGCGCAGCGGGTCGATCGGCGGGTTGGTCACCTGCGCGAACGCCTGGCGGAACTGGTCGTACAGCGGGCGCACCTGCTGGCTCAGCACGGCCATCGGCACGTCGTCGCCCATCGAGCCGACCGCTTCCTGCTCGGTTTCAGCCAGCGGACGCAGCACCTGCTCGCGCTCCTCGCGCGTGAGCTGGAACAGCTTCTGGAAGCGCGTCAGCGTCTCGCTGTCGAAGGGTTCGGCCGCGAGCGCGGGATCGATCAGCTCGGTCTGCAGGTAAGTGACGCCCTGCTTGAGCCAGCGCTTGTACGGGGCGCGCGCGCGGTTGATGCGGTCGATCGCCTCGCTGTCGAGCACTTCGCCCAGGTAAAGATCCACCGCGATCATCTCGCCCGGGCCGAGCTTGCCCTTGGCCTCGATCTCCTCCGCCGGGCGCTCCCACACGCCGGCTTCGGACGCGATGAGGAAATGGCGATCGCGCGTGCGCATCCAGCGCGCCGGGCGCAGGCCGTTGCGATCGAGCGTGCACGCGGCGTAGCGGCCATCGACGGTGACGATACCGGCCGGGCCGTCCCACGGCTCGGTGTTGAGCGCGTAGTACTCGTAGAACGCGGCGAGGTCGGCGTCCTTGTATTCCAGCGATTGCGTCGCCGGCGGGATCAGGATGCGCATCGCCTTCAGCAGGTCCATGCCGCCGGCCTGCAGCAGCTCGAGCATGTTGTCGAGCGATTGCGAATCCGAGCCGTCCATCGTGATGACCGGATCGAACTCGGTCAGCTCGAGGTTCGGCGTGCGCCACACGTGTGCACGCGCCTGCGCCCACGCGCGGTTGCCGGAAATGGTGTTGATCTCGCCGTTGTGCGCGAGCAGGCGGAACGGCTGCGCGAGCGGCCAGCGCGGCGTGGTGTTGGTCGAAAAGCGTTGGTGGAACACGACGACGCTGGCGGCCAGGTCACTGCGCTGCAGGTCCGGATACAGCTGCGAAAGCCGGTTCGGCAGCACCATGCCCTTGTAGCCGATGCTCGCGGTGGACAGGCTGACGACGTAGAAGTCGGGAAGCTCGCGCAGGCGCTGTTCGGCGCGACGGCGCGCGAGGAACAGCGAGCGCTGGAAGCTCGCCGCATCGAAGGCGCCGGCGGGTTTCACGAAGATCTGCTCGATGCGCGGCATCGTGCGCTTGGCCAGTTCGCCGCACGCGGCCAGATCGACCGGCACGACGCGCCAGCCGGCGACGTCGACGCGTTCGCGCTGCAGCTGCGCGGCGAACTCGTCCTTCGCGCGCGCCGCTTCGGTTTCATCGTGCGGAAGGAACACGAGGCCGGAGGCGTAATGCGCGCCGAGCGCGATGCCCGACTCGCGCGCGAGCGCGCGCAGGAAGGCGTCCGGTTGGCGGATCAGCAGGCCGCAGCCGTCGCCGCTGAGTCCGTCGGCCGCGATGCCGCCGCGATGCGTCATGCGCACCAGTGCCTCGATCGCGCGATCGACGATGGCGCGGCTGGGCGCGTCGTCGAGCTGCGCGATCAGGCCGAAGCCGCACGCATCGCGCTCATCGCGCGGGTCGTAGAGACCGACAGGGCCGGGACGGTACTGCTGCTGCATCGTCGCTCCATCGCGGATTCACCGCTGGGTTGCTGTGCGAAACACGACAACGAACCTGGCAAACGCACACTCGAAACCGGGGAATTGCGGCGACGACGAAGGCGGTCCGCTCGCGCGGTCCGGCCTGCCTCACCACCCTGGTTCAACCGAATAAATCACACTTTGTGCGATGCGGCAAATGTCCGGCGGCGCGCACGCGGCACGACGCATTCGGCGTTTCAAGTCGTTGATCGCGCGAGGGAAACTGCGCGACATGCGCCGGCGTTTGGTAACGATTGAAACCATTGGCGCGGCGGGTGCGCGCGGGCGCCGCGCGGTAGTGCTTTGTGTCGACTGCCGAGCTCGCCTTTGCTGACATTCCCGCGAAGGCGGGAATCCACGTGCCCGGGATGTCACGGCTTCCGAAGCGGTCATGGCTTCCAAAAGCTGTCATTCCCGCGCAGGCGGGAATCCATCTGTCCGACGTGCCATGTCTGACGAAGGTCTTGATGTCCCGAGGCATGGATCCCGCCTTCGCGGGAATGACAGCAAGGAGCGCGACCCGGTACTCACCCGCGTGAGCGGGCACCACTCCCCGCGGCTGCTTTTGGGGCGCAAAGAAGCGAAGCGCTAAACTTCCGGCTTCTTTCGACCCATCCCCGGCCAACGTGACCGACACCGCTCCCGCGACGGGCGCGCGCCGCCGCGCCGCGCTCGTCTTCATCTTCATCACGATCCTGATCGACGTGCTGTCGTTCGGCCTGATCATCCCGGTGCTGCCGCACCTGATCGAGCAGTTCGCCGGCGGCGACACCGCGCATGCGGCGTACTGGGTGGCGGCGTTCGGCTTCCTGTTCGCGGGCATCCAGTTCGTGACCTCGCCGGTCCAGGGCGCGTTGTCGGACCGGTTCGGCCGCAGGCCGGTGATCCTGCTCTCGTGCCTGGGCCTCGGGCTCGATTTCGTGTTCATGGCGCTGGCGCCGTCGCTGGCGTGGCTGCTGGTCGGACGCATCATTTCCGGCATCACGTCGGCCAGCTTCACCACGGCCAACGCCTACGTCGCCGACGTAACGCCGCCGGAAAAGCGCGCGAAGAGCTACGGCCTGCTCGGCGCCGCGTTCGGCGTGGGCTTCATCGTCGGCCCACTGATCGGCGGTGCGCTGGGCGAAGTCGACCTGCGCCTGCCGTTCTGGTTCGCCGCGGGACTGGCGCTGCTCAACTTCTGCTACGGCCTGTTCGTGCTGCCCGAATCGCTGCCGCCGGAGCGCCGCAGCCCGCGTTTCGACTGGTCGCATGCGAACCCGATCGGCTCGCTCGGACTGCTCAAGCGCTACCCGCAGGTGTTCGGATTGGCCGCAGTGGTGTTCATCGCGAACCTCGCGCACTACGTGTACCCGAGCGTGTTCGTGCTGTTCGCCGACTACCAGTACCAGTGGGGCCCGCGCGAGGTGAGCTACGTGCTCGCGATCGTCGGCGTGCTCAACGTGATCGTGCAGGCGGGGCTGGTCGGCAAGGCGGTGCACGCGCTGGGCGAACGACGCGCGCTGATGCTTGGCCTCGCATGCGGCGCGATCGGCTTCGGCATCTACGGCTTCGCGCACATGGGCTGGATGTTCCTCGTCGGCCTGCCGATCTCGGCGATCTGGGGACTGGCCGCGCCGTCGACGCAGGCATTGATCACGCGACAGGTCGGACCGGAAGTGCAGGGTCGCATCCAGGGCGCGCTGATGAGCCTGGTGAGCCTGGCCGGCATCATCGGCCCGGTCGTGTTCGCCGGCAGCTTCGGTTACTTCATCGACGACCGTGCGCCGGTGCATCTGCCGGGCGCGCCGTTCCTGATCGCCGGCATCCTGCTGGCGGTGGCGGTGGGCATCGCGTGGCGGTACGCGCGCGTGCCGGCTGCCGCACCGGCAGCGAGTGTGGTGGAGCCGGGTTGATGTGTTGAGGGTTTGAAGCTTTTGAGCTTTGAAGCTTGAAGCTTTGAAGCCCCTCTCCCCACGGGAGAGGGGTTGGGGTGAGGGGTAACGAAGGCTCACAGGTGAACAGCAGGTGCCTTGATGGGCTGCGGTTTGCTTCAGTCGCACCGTGCCCCAACGAACGCGGCTTCATGCGATGTGGTCGCCCATCACTCCGCCGACCCTCACCCCAACCCCTCTCCCGGAGGGAGAGGGGCTCGAGTCCGATGTCGGGACGCGAGACGCCTTAACAGCCCATTGCCGCGAACTTCACTGCCTCGCGTGCGCCGCAACGCCACACTCGGGATCCACGCGACGACCAGGATTCCCGCCATGCCCAAGTGCGATACCTGCGGCAACGATTACGACAAGGCGTTCACCGTCACCATGCCGCACGGCAGTGGGACGTTCGATTCGTTCGAATGCGCCATCCACAAGCTCGCGCCCACGTGCGAACACTGCGGCTGCCGCATCATCGGGCATGGCGTCGAACACGATGGCAAGTTCTGGTGCTGCGCGAGTTGCGCCAAGCATTCGGGCATCACGGGCATCGACGACCGCATCTGATGCGCGCGATCGGCGCGCCGGTCAGTCTTCCAGCGCGGTGAGCTGGTCGCCGGGGAAGGGCAGCAACGCCCAGAACGCGACGTCCTCATGCGCCCACTCGAAGGCCGCTTCGTTGAGGATTTCCAGGAACGTGTCGAAGTCTTCCGGATACGTCTCGCGCCATGCGCCGGCGTGTTCGATCAGCCAGACATAACCGGGCGCGGTGCGCCACGACATGTCGCGCAACACGTCCGACAGCGCATCCCAGTTCGCGCCGAACCCTGCGGGAAAACCGCCGGCCTTCGCCAGGCGCGCCATCAGGTCGGCCTTGTCGACGCAGTCGGACAGGTCGACGCGCATCACCGCGAAATCGAGCCCGGCCGCCGTCTGCGCCATCGCCTCGCCGTCGCGGTCGTCGATGAAGTACGCGCCACCGTGTTCGGGGTCGGCGAGGATCGTGCGCAGGTCGACGGCGCTCATCGCGTCTCCTTCGATGCCCATTCGAAGCGGCGGAAGCTCTGGTAGTGATCGGCCGTGTACCAGTATTCGGCCGGCGGATCGCCGCCGGCGATGATCCGTCGCGCGCCGCGCGTGTCGGCACCGGGCGTGGGCACGGTGTATTCGCGGTAATAGCCGCGCGGCTGCTGCGGCAGGCGGCCTTCGCGATTCTGGAACACGCTGCCGTCCTGCCGGTACGGATGCGCCGCGCCGCTGGCAATGCGCTCGAGCACCGCATGTGCTTCCACCGGCAGGAACGCCGGATAGCCGACCTGCGCCGCACGCTGCGCGGTGATCGGCGGCGCGTCGACCGGGCGCAGTTCGCCGTCGCCGGCGCGCCTGGTCCACGCCCACAGGGCGACCAGCGCGATGAGCGCGACGAGCCAGATCGAATGCGAACGGCGCACGTGCGATCAGCCGGGTGACGCGTCAGCCGCAGCGGATGCCGGTGATCGCGCCGCGGTCGTTGACGTCGACGTTCACTCGATCCTCGCGGAAATCCATCGTCGCCATCTGGCCCGGACGCAGCACGCGCGCGTCGCGGCTGCCGGTGCCCTGCAGGATGCGGTTGACGACGTCGTCGTTGACGGCCGAGCCGATCGCCCAGCGCGCGCCTTCGGCATTGCACTTGCCGGTCGGCGCGGTCGGCCCGCCGGCGACCGGCGTCGTGGATGCACAGCCGGCCAGCGATGCGGCAGCCAGGACGGTCAGGCACAGGATGATGCGGGTCATGGGGTTCTCCTTGTCGTGGTCGGGCGCACCGTGCGCCCGGACGCGTGTTCAGGGTGTAAAGGATAGCGGCGCTTCTGCTTCCTCCCCTGCGAATGCAGGGGAGGGTTGGGGAGGGGTTAAGTGCCGAGTGGGCGCTCACGCAACGAGTGCGGCGCCCGTGATCTGCAATTGCATCGTTGCATCGCATGCCCCGACCCTCACCCCAACCCCTCTCAGCTCTGCACTCCCTTCGGTCGCCGGTGGGAGAGGGGCTCGACGCACTGAGAGGGGCTTATTGACGCGGGAACTCCGCCTCGAGAATCGAATACCCCGCATCGCGCATGCCCAGCGCTTCGTAGGTTTTCTGCGCGTTCGTGTTCTCGCGTTCGACGTACAGGCGCAGGCCGACCACGCCGGGCGTGTCGCGCGCGAGTTGTTCGACGTGGCGGTACAGCGCGGTGAACACGCCCATGCGGCGGAACTGCGGCGGCACGTAGACGCTCTGGATCCACCACCAGTCGCCGTTGCGCCAGTCGCTCCATTCGCGCGTGAGCATCAGCGTGCCGGCCGGCGCGGCGATGGTTTCGCGACCGGCGACGGCCGATTCGTGCATCGCGACGAAGTAGCGCGCCTTCGCCGGATCGGCGATGCCCGCTTCGACGCCTGCGCGCACGGTCTTTTCGTCGAGCTGCTTGTGCTCGGTTTCCAGCGCCATGGCGACGGCCCATTGCGCGAGCAGGTCGCGGTCGTGGACGTGCGCGGCGCGGATGCGGAGTTGGGACATGGCGTCGGGGTGATGAAGGCAAGAAAACGACGGCTGTCAGCGCGTCACGGTAATGACGCCGCACGCGACGCGACCGCCCGCATTGCCGGTCGGCTGCGTGCGGTAGTCGTCGGCCGCGGCATGCACGATCACCGCCTTCCCGGCGACGTCGTTCGCGGCGCCGCCGCCGAGCGTCACGCCTTCGGCATGGGCATTCACCTGCGCGACGCCCTCGGCGTTGGCGACGAGGTTGTCCATGTCGCCGCCGTGGTGCGCCCCGCTGCCGACCTTGCCGTGCGGCTGCGCGGCCGGGTTGAAGTGGCCGCCGGCGCTGCTCGCGTCCGCCGCGCTGCAGTCGCCCTTCTCGTGGATGTGGATCGCGTGCGTGCTGCCCGGCGACAGGCCGCCGACTTCGCCCGTCAGGTGCACGCCGTTGCCCATCGGCACGACGGTCAGCTTGCCGCTCACCAGGCTGCCCGACGCCGAAGCGAGGTTCACCGTGGCGGACTTCGCGGTCGATTGCGCGGCGGGCGCGGCCGGCGTCGGCGCGCTTGCGGCGGGCGCGGTCGACTTGGTCGGCGCGGACGAGCTGCAGGCCGACAGCGCGAGCACGGACGCGGCGAGCAGGACGGGGGTGAGGGCGGTCTTCATCGGCTTCTCCTTGCGAAACGGACAACGGTGTCTGGTTCTTGCCCCTCCCGCGTGCGGAAGGAGCGCCCCGATGGGGCGAAGCGGGCGACGGTGCGGCAGGCTACCGTCGCGACGGTAGGCCGCCGGTGAACGGCGCGGCGGCCTTCACGACGGACGACGCCGTCCGGGCCCGAGCTTGCGCGTGAGCGTATTGCGCCCGAGCCCGAGCCGCGCCGCCGCTTCGGTGCGACGCCCGCCGGTGTGTTCCAGCGCCGCATCGAACAACGCACGTTCGAACCGTTCGCGCGCCTGCGCGTGGATGTCGTCGCGCCCCAGTTCAAGCTGCGCCCGCGCCCACGCGGCAAGTCGGCGATCCCAGTCATCATCGCCCGCGGCCTGCGCGTCGTCCTTGCCCGGCGTGGCCGCAAGCGCTTCATCGAGGTCCTCGCGCGTGATGGTGTCGCCCGGTGCGAGCGCGGCCAGTCGCCAGCAGAGGTTCTCCAGCTGGCGCACGTTGCCGGGCCAGTCGTAGGCGACCAGCCGTTCGACCGCGGCGGGTGCCAGGCGCTTGGCCGGCGCGTCGAAACGCGTCGCGGCCGCCCGCAGGAACCGTTCGGCAAGACGCGGCACGTCCTCGCGGCGTTCGCGCAGCGCGGGCAGCCGCAGGCGCACGACGTCGAGCCGGTGCAGCAGGTCGGCGCGGAAACGGCCCGCCTCGACCAGCGCTTCCAGATCCTGGTGCGTCGCGGCGATCACGCGCACGTCCACGCGGATCAGCTCGCGCCCGCCGACGCGGAAGAACTCGCCTTCGGCCAGCACGCGCAGCAAACGCGTCTGCAGCGGCAGCGGCATGTCGCCGATCTCGTCGAGGAACAGCGTGCCGCCGTGCGCCTGTTCGAAGCGGCCGACGTGGCGCCGCTGCGCACCGGTGAACGCGCCCGCCTCGTGGCCGAACAGCTCGCTTTCCAGCAGCTCGGCCGGAATCGCCGCGGTGTTGAGCGCGACGAACGGCGCCTGCGCACGCGGCGATTCGCGATGCAGCGCGCGCGCGACCAGCTCCTTGCCGGTGCCGGTTTCGCCGGTGATCAGCACCGACAAAGGCGCCTGCGCGAGGCGGCCGATCGCGCGGAACAGCGTGCGCATCGCCGGCGCCTCGCCGATCAGTGCGTCGTCCTGCGTCGCGGCCGTATCGCGCTGCGGCGGCTCGGCGGCTTCGCGCGTGGCGAGCGTGCGCGCGGCCAGCTCGACGGCTTCGTCCAGATCGAACGGCTTCGACAGGAACTCGTGCGCGCCGCCGCGGAAGGCGCCGGCGGTGCTGGCGACGTCGGTGTAGGCGCTCATCACGATGACCGGCAACTTCGGCGCCTGCGCCTTCAGCTTGTCGAGCAGGACCAGGCCGTCGTCGCCCGGCATGCGCACGTCGGTGAACAGCAGGTCGGGCGCGCCACGTTCGGCGAGCGCATCGAGCGCGTCGCGCGCGTTCTCGAAACCGTCGACGCGATAGCCGGCCTCGCGCAGCGCGGTGGCGAGCACGAACCGCACGCTGCGGTCGTCGTCGACCACCCAGACGCGGGCATCGCTCGTGTCATGTGGCTTCATCAGGGTGCGTCCTCGACGTGCATCGGCAGCAGCAGGGTGAACACGGTGTGGCCCGGGCGCGAGCGGTAGGCGAGCGAGCCGCGGTGTTCGCGCGCGACCTGCTGCGCGAGCGCGAGCCCGAGGCCGCTGCCTTCTGCGCGTCCCGACACGAGCGGCAGGAACAGGCGTTCGGTGAGTTCGTCCGGCACGCCGCGGCCGTCGTCGACGATCTCCAGCCGAAGCGCGATCGGATGCACCGCATCGGCGATGCGCACGGCGTGTTCAGCGCGCGTGCGCAGCGTGACGTTCGCCGCGCCGGCCTCGATCGCGTTGCGCACCAGGTTCCACACCGCCTGCATCAGGCGGTCGGAATCGCCGGCGAACTCGGGCAGGCTCGGATCGTAGTCGCGCACCAGCCGCACGGCCCAGCCGGCGTCGCTTTCGGCCAGGCGCAGCACGCGTTCGAGCACGGCATGGATGTTGAGCGGCGCGTGGGGCCGCGGCGGCGCCGGCGTGAGTAGGCGATCGACCAGCGCGGTGAGGCGTTCGACCTCGGAGCCGATCATCGCCACCAGTTCGCGCGAATCGCCCTGCGTCTCGGCATCGAGGCGGCGCGACAGCAACTGCGCGGCGCCCTTCAGGCCGGCGAGCGGATTACGCAATTCGTGCGCGAGTCCCTTGAGCGACGCCGACAACGCGGACGGCAGCAGCAGCGCCGGATCGTCGCCGGGGAATTCGTCGACCGGATGCGCCTCCAGCAGCCAGCCGCCGTCGTCGCGCCGGCTCAGCCAGACGTCGGCGAAGCATTCCTCGCCATCGGCGTAGCGCAGGCGGCTGCGGCGCACGCGCAGCGGCGCGTCGGCGGCGTCGAGGCGGCCCATCGCATCGGCGAGCCGTCCCTCTCCGCCCTCGAGCCCGGCGAGCGGCCAGCCGATCAGCCGGCGCGCGCCAACCCCGAGCCAGCGCGAGAACGCCGCGTTGCAGCCGACGATTGCCCCTTCCTCGTCGCTCCACGCGACGGGTGTGGTCAGCGTGTCGAGCTCGGGGCGGAGGGTGTCGGGCGGGGTGGGCATTGCACCATCCTAGTGCAAGGGCAGCCGCGCGGTCGCCGTCGCCGTGCTTGCCGCGGCTGTCCTGCCTTGCGACAAAATGACTTCAGCCACCGGCTGCCCTAGACTCCTGTAAACGTTTTCACGGACCCTGCTGCATGTCATCTGCCCGCGTCGAAGCCCTGTTGGCCGCCATGACCCTGGAGGAAAAGGTCGGCCAGCTGGGCGTGTTCGCCGACATGGTCCGGCCCTTCAATCCCGACGTGAACCCTGAGACCAACGTCCGCAACGCCGACCAGGTGCTGGACGAGATCCGGGCCGGCGCCGTCGGGTCGCTGTTCAACGGCTACGGCGTCGAAGCGGGCCGACGTCTGCAGAAAGTCGCTGTCGAGGAAAGCCGCCTGGGCATCCCGGTGATCCTCGCCGCGGACGTGATCCACGGCATGAAGACCGTCTTCCCGATTCCGCTCGGCGAAGCGGCCAGCTTCGAGCCCGACCTCGCGCAGCGCACCGCGCGTGCCACCGCGATCGAAGCCACGGCCAGCGGCGTGCACTGGACCTACGCGCCGTCGGTCGACATCGCGCGCGACCAGCGCTGGGGCCGCGGCGCGGAGAGCGCGGGCGAAGACACCTTCCTCTCCTGCGCGTTCGCCGCCGCGCGCGTGCGCGGCTTCCAGGGCGACGACCTGCGTTCGCCCGACGCGCTGCTCGCCACGCCCAAGCACTTCGCCGCGTACGGCGCGGTCGCCGCCGGCATGGAATACGCGACGGTCGACATCTCGCCGCAGACGCTGCGCGACGTGCACCTGCCGCCGTTCAAGGCGGCCATCGACGCCGGCGCGTTGGCGATCATGTCCTCGTTCAACGACATCAACGGCGTGCCGGCGTCCGCCAATGCGTGGTTGCTGACGGACCTGCTGCGCGGCGAATGGAAATTCCGTGGCGTTGTCGTGTCGGACTACACCTCCGACATGGAACTGATCGCGCACGGCTACGCCGAGGACGAACGCGATGCCACGCGCCGCTCGATCCTCGCCGGGCTCGACCTGAGCATGCAGAGCGGCTTCTTCGCGAACCACCTTCCCGCGCTGGTCGAAAGCGGCGAGGTGCCGATCGAGCGCGTCGACGAAGCGGTGCGCCGCATGCTGACGCTGAAGGAAACCATCGGCCTGCTCGACGATCCGTATCGTTCGCTCGATCCGGCGCGTGAAGCGGATCGTTCGTGGATCGATGCGCACGACGCACTCGCCCGCGAGGCCGCGCGCCGTTCCATCGTGCTGGCGAAGAACGATGGCGACGTGCTGCCGCTGCGCAGCGCCGGCCAGCGCATCGCGCTGATCGGCCCGTTCGCGAGCGATCGCGACAACATCGAAGGCTGCTGGACGCTGTTTGGTGACAAGTCGCGTTACGTCAGCTGGGAAGACGGCTTCCGTGCCGCGATGGACGACGCGGCGTTGCTAGACGTCGTCGCCGGCTGCGCGCCGGAAGGCCCGCTCGACGGCGGCATCGAAGCGGCCGTCGAAGCCGCCGCGCGCGCCGACGTCGTCGTGCTCGCGCTGGGCGAACCGCAGAACTACAGCGGCGAAGCGCAATCGCGCGTGCAGATCACGATTCCGCCCGCACAGCAGGCGTTGGCCGACGCGGTCACCGCCGTCGGCAAGCCCGTCGTCGTGCTCCTGCGCAACGGCCGCGCGCTGGCGCTGGAAGGCGCGGTGCGCGACGCCGACGCGGTGCTCGTCACGTGGTTCCTCGGCACGCAGTCGGGCCATGCGGTCGCCGACGTGGTGTTCGGGCATTACGGTCCGTCGGCGCGTTTGCCGGTGAGCTTTCCGCTCGCGTCGGGCCAGCAGCCGTACTTCTACAACCACACGCGCACCGGCCGGCCCGAAACGCCGGACATGTCGGAGTTCAAGGCGCGCTGGCGCGAGATCCCGAACGAGCCGTTGTATCCGTTCGGTCACGGCCTGACCTACAGCCGTTTCGAATACGGCGATGTCGAGCTGTCGACGAGCGAACTTGCATGGGGCGACACGCTCGAGGTGCGCGCGACGTTGACGAACACCGGCACGCGCGCGGCGGAGGAAGTCGCGCAGCTGTACATCCACGATCGCGTCGCCAGCCGCGTGCGTCCGGTGCGCGAGCTGCGCGGTTTCGCGAAGGTGCGGCTCGAACCGGGCGAACGCACGACAGTGCGCTTCACGCTCGATCTCGAGGCGCTGGCGTTCTCCGGTGCGGACGGCGTGCGACGCGCGGAGCCCGGCACGTTCGACGTGTGGATCGCGCCGAACTGCAAGGCAGGCAAGCCGGCGTCGTTCAGGCTGGGAACGGCGCGCGGGTAAGGTCCGCGCGAAGCGGCGTCAGCGCGGTTTCGAATACCACAGCGCGTTGACGATCACCCAGCGGTCGCCGAACTTGCCCATGTGGAAGAAGTCGACGAACCACGGCGTTTCCGCGCGCACCGCCGCGGCATTGCCGGCGACGTCGAGCACGGTGCACGAGCGGTTCCATTGATCCTTCGGCGTCTTCAGCGCGCCCTGCTTCGTCAGTTCCACCAGTTCTTCCTTGCTCATGCGGCGCAGGCCCAGACGTTCATCGGGCGTATCGCCGAGCACGCGCCGCTTCGCGAGGTCCGGATGCAGCGAGCGCGCGACGCGCTCGGGATCGCCTTCGAGCTGGCCGTCGACGTAATCGAAACAGGTCGCTTCGAGCGCCGCGCGCGCGGCGGGATCGATGGCGGCTTGCGGCGCGGCGCCGGTGGCCGAGGCGGCGATGAACAACAGACCCATCATGGACATGGCGCGGCTCCTGTATTGCAAGAAGGTCGGGGTGGGATTGTTGTCGAGTGGATGTCCGCTACCGGCTACGAGCGGACATCCGAAACGTGAAGGCTTACCACCAGAACCAGAGTGCAAGCCCACCGTTGCGATTACCGATCGAGTGATCTCCGCTGCCAGACTGCGTGCCTGCCACGCCGGCCCTCAGTGCAGCAAGCCAGTTCGTACCGAGCGTCAGCACGGCAGGTTGCGTGTCTGGAGGAAAATTCCAGGCAGCGGGATCGGGTGCGAGCGAGACGTTCCATTTCTCCGGAGAGAGCCAAGCGGCAGCGCCGCCTCGATTGTTGGGCACTCGAAGCTGCTCGGACGTGGGTGGACTCACGGTGATCGTACGGCCGCCAGCCCCAGTGACCGTCAATGCGTCGAGCAACTCCAGCAGCGATCTGCAACCGGCCGCATCGGCGTTGAGGTTCCAGCCAGGATAGTTGCGCTCATTCTCGGTGTATCGCCACAGAGAAACGCGTCCTGACTGCCTCCAGGTATTCACCGGCGATAGTCCTTGCAAGGCCATCAATCTATTCCTACGCCCATGTCCGCCATGTGTCGAACGCGGACATTAGCACCCCACGCTCGCGGCCCGTTGCGACGTCCGGCCGAGCCATCCAAACCCCAACGCCCCCACGCGCATCCGAAGGCATGTGGCATCGCCCGATGCCGTAAAGTCGGCCCGGCCGAAGGAGGACGCTCATGCGCAAGGTGTTGGTGACGGTGCTGGTGCTGATCGCGGTGGGAGCCGCGGCGGTGTTCTGGTGGACGCGGCCGGAGCGCGACAAGCCCATCGATCCGCGCATGGCGTGCCATGTCGGGCTGTATCGCCTCGATGACGGTCGTCTCGTCGATATCGCGCCGATGTCCGAACCCGGCCTGCGCTGGCGCGCGATGGACGGACGCACGGGCAAGCTGGTGCAGGACGAGGCCGGCACGTGGAGCGGCACCGTTGGCTGGAGCGACCACGCCGACACCACGCCGGTATCGCTGGGCACCTGCGAGAAGCCGGCGATGACATTCGAAGGCCATCGCGGCACGAAGCTGCAGTTCGAAGCGGTGGAGACGCGCTTCGAAGGCAACGGCGAAACGCTGGCCGGCCGCCTCGTGATGCCGCCGGGCGACGGCCCGGTGCCGATCGCGGTGATGGTGCACGGCTCGGAAGGCTATTCGGCGCGCACGTTCAATGCATTCCAGCGCATCTTCCCCGCCAACGGCATCGGCGTGTTCGTGTACGACAAGCGCGGCACGGGCGACAGCACCGGCCGTTACAGTCAGGATTTCCACCTGCTCGCCGACGACGCTGCGGCCGCGCTGAAGGAAGCGCGTCGCCTGGCGGGCAAGCGCGCCGGCCGCGTCGGTTACAGCGGCGGCAGCCAGGCCGGCTGGATCGAACCGCTTGCCGCGCAGCGCAGCGATCCGGATTTCGTCGCGGTGAGTTTCGGCCTGGCCGACAGCCCGCTCGCCGAAGATCGCGACCAGGTGCAGCTGGACCTGATCCGCGCCGGCTTCAAGGGCGACGCGTTGGTGAAGGCGCGCGAAGTGACCGACGCGACGGGCGAGGTGATGGCGTCGGGCTTCAAGGATGGCTACGACCGCCTCGAAGCGCTGAAGGCGAAGTACGGCAAGGAGCCGTGGTGGAATGCCATGCAGGGCGAGTTCACCGGCGACATCGTCAAGCATTCGCCGACGATGTTGCGGCTGGTTGGGCCGTTCCATGACGAAGGCACGACGTGGCGCCACGACCCGATGCCGCCGCTGCGCGCAGTGAAGGTGCCGTTGCTGTGGATCATCGCCGGCGCCGACAAGGAAGCGCCGCCGGAGGAAACGCGTCGTCGCCTGCTGTCGGTGGCGAAGACGAATCCGAACGTGGAAGTCGTCGAATTCCCCGGCACCGACCACGGCATCATCGAATTCGAGACCGGCGCCGATGGCGAGCGCACGGCGCTGCGCTACGCGGACGGCTATTACGCGATGCTCGTGGACTGGATCCGCGACGGCGCGTTGAAGCCGGCGGCGTATGGGAATTCGGAGCGGTTGGCGCCGCGGTAACGCGTGTCGCTCCGCCGCCGGTGCTGGCCGATTTCAGGAATCTGCTGTCATCCCCGCGAAGGCGGGGATCCAACGTTCCGATGCGTCACGCCCTTCGTAGGACGTCATACGCATGACGCATGGGTTCCCGCCTTCGCGGGAACGACAGCGCGGACCAGCCTCTGAAGCGTCGCCACAGAAGCCCCGGGTGCGCGTCGCTTCCCCGGGCGACAAAAGCCGATGCGCGGGATCAGCCCGCGCTGACCGGCAACTGCAACACCACCTCCACTGCGTCATCGCCGCTGGAGCGCGTGCCGAGTTCGCCGCCATGGCCTTTCGCGATGGCGCTGGCGATCAGCATCCGCAAACCAAGGCCGTCGCCTGCGGCGCCGACCTGCGGTTGGGTGAACAGGGTCTCGACGTCGCTGCCTGCGCGGATCGCCGGACTCAGCGGACCGGTGAGGCGCACGCGCCCGTCCTGCACGGCGATGTCCACCACCGCGCGCGCGCCGTTGCCGTGGCCGTTGTCGCGCGGCGTGGAAACCAGCCAGAAGAAGGTCGACAGCAGGTTCGCCAGGCGCGATGCATCGCCTTCCAGGCACGCGGTCTCCGCATCGCCTTCGTAACGCACCTCGACCGCTTCACTGCCAAGACCGCGGCTGGCTTCGACGATCAGCCCCAGGTCGATCGGCCCGCTGCGCGTGAGCAGCCGGCCCTGGTCGGCCCGGACCCAGTCGCCGATCTCGTCGATCATGCCGGTGAGGCGGCGGATCTGGCGCTCGATGAGTTCGAACAGCTCGTCGCGTTCGTTCGCATCGCTGCCGCTGTGGCGCAGCAGGAACAGCGCCGACTGGATCGGCGCGAGCGGGCCTCGCAGGTCGTGCGCCCACTTGCTCATCCAGGCGGGGCTGGAGCCGGTGTGATGGCCGGAACGGGAATCGACGGTCATTGCGGCGTGCCCTCCGCGAGCGGGCGCAATCCCTTGCTGCAGATGTCGGTGATGGCCTGGATGTCCGGCGGCTTCACCAGGTGGTGGTCGAAGCCCGCCTGCAGCGTGCGCTGGCGGTCTTCGGGCTGGCCCCAGCCGGTGACGGCGACGATCACCAGCGCGCTGCCGTGCATGTCGCGCAGGGCGCGTGCGACGTCGTAGCCGCTGCGGCCGGGCATGCCGACGTCGAGGAACACGATTTCCGGGCCGAACGCCGACACCTCGCCCTCGACCGTCTGCGGGTCGTACACGGCGCGCGTCTCGTGACCGAGCAGACGCACCATCATCGCCAGCGTGTCGGCGGCGTCGTGGTTGTCGTCGACGATCAGGACGCGGCGCTGCGCGCTGGCGGAATCGCGAGTCGGCGCGGGCGTCGGCGGAGATGCTTCGGTCGTCGCCGATCGCGGCAGGCGCACGCGGAAGGTCGAACCGCGATTCGGGCCTTCGCTATGCACCTCGACGCGGCCACCGTGCATTTCGGTCAGTCGCTGCACCAGCGTGAGGCCGATGCCGAGGCCGCCGCGCGAACGCTCCACGGTGGTGTCGACCTGATGGAACATCTCGAACACCGTCTCCATCTGCTCGGCGGTGAGGCCGATGCCGGAGTCGCGGATCCACACCTGCACTTCCTCGCCTTCCAGCGCCGCGCCCAGTTCGATGCGGCCCTTCGCGTCGGAATACTTCGCCGCGTTGTTGAGCAGGTTCGCGAACACCTGCGCCAGGCGCGCGTGATCGGCGTCCAGCGGCACGGGCGATTCGGGCAGCTGCAACTCCAGCGTGTGGCCGCCTTCCTCGATCAGCGGTCGCGCGGTATCGACCGCGGCGGCGATGACGTCCTGCAGGATCGTGGAGGCGCGGCGCAGCGTGAGCTTGCCGCGCGTGATGCGCGCGATGTCGAGCAGGTCCTCGATCATGCGCACCAGCAACGACAGCTGGCGCTCCATCATCGACAGCAGCGGATCGTGGTCGTCAGGCGCGCGCAGGCGTCGCACGGCGAGCGCGTTCTGCAGCGGCGCGAGCGGATTGCGCAGCTCGTGCGCGAGCGTGGCGAGGAATTCGTCCTTGCGCTGGTCGGCTTCGCGCAGGCGACGTTCGGCGCGCGTGCGCTCCTTGTTCTCGGCCAGCAGCTCGCGGTTGCGCAGTTCGAGTTCGGCGTTCGCCGCGCGCAGGGAGGCGTTGAGGCGTTCGAGTTCCTGCGCCTTCTCCGCCTGCAGCTCGCGATGCGCCGTCGCCAGGCTCTCGTTGAGCACCTGCAGTTCGCGACGCTTGCGATACAGCTCGGCGAGCACCGACACCTTCGTGCGCATGATCTCCGGGATCACCGGCACCATCACGTAATCGACCGCACCGAGCTTGTAGCCGCGCAGGCGGTCCAGGTCGGAGAGGTTCACCGCGGTGACGAAGATGATCGGCGTGTTCTCGAAGCGCGGATGCTGGTGGATCAGCGTCGCGGTCTCGAAGCCGTCCATCACCGGCATGTTCACGTCGAGCAGGATGACGGCGTACTCGTCCTCCATCAGCAGCTTGAGCGCTTCCATGCCCGAGCGCGCATCGACCAGTTCCTCGCCCAGCGGCTCCAGGATGGTGCGATACGTCAAAAGACGCCCGGGCTGGTCGTCGACCAGCAGGATCTTGACCGGCGCGGTCGTGGTCACCGCGCCGGTTTCGTTCAGCGTTGCAGCCATTGGCGCAGGACTCCGAGCAGCTGGTCGGTGACGACCGGCTTGGCCAGGTAGTCGGAGGCTCCAGCCTCCAGGCACTTCTCGCGATCGCCCTTCATCGCCTTCGCGGTGAGCGCGACGATCGGAAGCGTGCGGCGGTCGCCCAGTGCGCGGATCTCGCGCATCGTGTCGTAGCCGTCCATGCCGGGCATCATGATGTCCATCAGCACCAGGTCGAGCTCGGGCATATCGCTGACCTTGGTGACGGCGTCGCGCCCGTTGCCGGCGGTGTGCACATGCATGCCGTGGCGTTCGAGCACGCTCGACAGCGCGAAGATGTTGCGTACGTCGTCGTCCACCACCAGCACGTTCTTGCCGCGCAGGCCGTCGTCGGACTCGTGCAGGCTGCGCACCATGCGCTGCTTGGCCGGCGGCAGGTTGCCGATGACGCGATGCAGGAACAGCGCGGTCTCATCGAGCAGGCGCTCGGGCGATTCCACGCCCTTGAGCACCACGCTGCGCGCGACGCGCCGCAAACGTTCGCTTTCCTCGGCACTGAGTTCCTTGCCGGTGAACACCACGATCGGCACGTTCTTCAGCGACTCGTCGGCGTGGATGCGCTCGATCAGGTCGAAGCCGGTCATGTCCGGCAGGCGCAGGTCGAGCACGGCGCAGTCGAACTTGCCTTCGCGCAGCGCGGTGAGCGCCTCGGCGCCGGAGCCGACGGTGTCGATGGCGATGTCGTCGTGCCGCAGCAGTTCGACGATGCTCATCTGCTCGTTCGCGTCGTCTTCCACCACCAGCAGGCGCTTCACGCGCGGGGTCGCGTATTCCTTGATGCGCTCCAGCGCCTCGCCGATCGTTTCCGACGTGGACGGTTTGGCCAGGTACGAGAAGGCGCCGCGCTCGATGCTGTGGTGGCGGCTTTCCTCCACGGTGACGATCTGCACCGGGATGTGGCGCGTGGACGCGTCCTGCTTCAGGCGCGCGAGCACCGTCCAGCCGAGCATGTCGGGCAGGAAGATGTCGAGCGTGATCGCCGTCGGCTTGTACTCGCGCACCAGGCGCAGCGCTTCGTCGCCGCGATTGGCGTGCAGCACCTGGAAGCCACGCGAACGCGCGAGGTCGCGCAGCACCGACGCGTAGTGCGCGTCGTCCTCGACGATGAGCAGCGTCGGCACGTCGGAGACGAGCGCGTGGCGGTCGTCCTCGATCTTCTCCGCGATGCCGGCATCGGCGCCGCTGACGTGCTCGGCGGGCATCGGCACTTCCACGCGCACGCGGTTCGCGCTGGTGCCCGGCTCGGGCAGGTTGCGGTCCTGGTTGCTGCCCTGGTAGTTCAGCGGCAGGTACAGCGTGAACGTGCTGCCTTCGCCTTCCACGCTGTGCAGCTTCAGCTCGCCGCCGAGCAGGCCGGCGATTTCGCGGCTGATCGCAAGGCCCAGGCCGGTGCCGCCGTACTTGCGCGAGGTGCCCGCGTCCGCCTGCTGGAACGCCTCGAACACGATGCGCTGCTTGTCGGGCGAGATGCCGATGCCGGTGTCGGTGACTTCGATGGCGACCACGACCGGCGCACGCGCGAGCACCGGATGGTCGTCGCTCCAGCCACGCGTGGCCGGACGCGCGGCGAGCCGCACGCTGCCCTGGTCGGTGAACTTGAACGCGTTCGACAGCAGGTTCTTGAGGATCTGCTGCAGGCGCTTGGGATCCGAGCGCAGCGTCGGGCCGAGATCGCGCGAGAAATCCACGGCGAAATCGAGCTTGCGGCGTTCGGCCTCGTGGCGGAAACCGCGTTCCAGGTTCTCGCGCAGGTGCGCGAAGCTGATCGTCTCGATGTCGATGGTGACCGTGCCGGACTCGATCTTCGACAGGTCCAGGATGTCGCTGATCAGGTGCAGCAGGTCGGTGCCGGCGGCGTGGATCGTGCGGCCGAATTCGACCTGGCGCTCGCTCAGGTTGTCTTCCGGATTCTCCGCCAGCTGCTGGCTGAGGATCAGGATGCTGTTGAGCGGGGTGCGCAGCTCGTGCGACATGTTGGCCAGGAACTCGGACTTGTAGCGCGAGGTCTGCGCCAGCTCGGCCGCCTTTTCCTCGAGCGCGCGTCGTGCGTGTTCGATCTGCAGGTTCTTCTGCTCCACCTCGGCCTTCTGCGCTGCAAGCAGCGAGGCCTTGAGCGCGATTTCCTCGTTGGTCTGCTGCAGTTCGTCCTGCTGCGTCTGCAGCTCGCCGGCCAGCTGCTGCGACTGCGACAGCAGCCGCTCGGTGCGCATCGTCGCCTCGATCGTGTTGAGCACGATGCCGATGCTGCCCGACAGCTGTTCCAGGAACGCGCGCTGCGACGGCGTGAACTCGTGCAGCGTCGCCAGTTCGATCACCGCCTTGACCTGGTCCTCGAACAGCACCGGCAGCACGATCACGCTGCTCGGCGCGGCTTCGATCAGGCCCGACTGGATGCGCACGCCGGCGTTGGCCTTGCCGGTGCGGCCGATGTTCTCCAGCAGGATCAGGCGCGCTTCGGCGGCGCACTGGCCCACCAGGCCTTCGCCGAAGTCGAGCGTGCGGCTCGCCGAGGGCGCGCTGTCGGCGTAGCCGGCCAGCTGGCGCAGGCGCGGCGGCTCGCCGTCGTCGCCTTCCTCGACGATGTACATCACGGCCTGCTGCGCATCCACCAGCGGCGCCAGTTCCGACAGCAGCATCTGGCCGAGCGTGAGCAGGTCGCGCTGGCCCTGCATCATCGAGGAGAACTTGGCGAGGTTGGTCTTCAGCCAGTCCTGCTCGCGGTTCGACTCGGTCGTCGCGCGCAGGTTGGCGATCATCGCGTTGATGTTGTCCTTCAGGTCGGACACTTCGCCGCGCACGTCCACCTGGATCGAACGCGTGAGGTCGCCCTGCGTCACCGCGGTGGCCACTTCGGCGATCGCGCGCACCTGGTTGGTCAGGTTCGCCGCGAGCTGGTTCACGTTGGCGGTGAGGTCCTTCCAGATGCCGGCCGTACCCGGCACCTTCGCCTGGCCGCCCAGGCGTCCTTCCACGCCCACTTCGCGCGCCACGGTCGTCACCTGGTCGGCGAAGATCGCGAGCGTGTTGGTCATGTTGTTGATGGTGTCGGCCAGCTCGGCGACTTCGCCCTTGGCTTCCACGGTGAGCTTGCGGTGCAGGTCGCCGTTGGCCACCGCCGTCACCACCGCCGCGATGCCGCGCACCTGGGTGGTGAGGTTGGACGCCATCGAGTTGACGTTGTCGGTGAGGTCCTTCCACGTACCGGCCACGCCGGGCACGCGCGCCTGGCCGCCGAGCTTGCCCTCGGTGCCGACTTCGCGCGCCACGCGCGTCACTTCCGCGGCGAAGCCGTTGAGCTGGTCCACCATCGTGTTGATGGTTTCCTTCAGCTGGAGGATTTCGCCTTCCGCGCCCACCGCGATCTTGCGCGAGAGGTCGCCCTTCGCCACCGACGTCGCCACTTCGGCGATGTTTCGCACCTGCGTGGTGAGGTTGGACGCCATCGAGTTGACGTTGTCGGTGAGGTCCTTCCAGGCGCCGGTCACGCCGGGCACCTGCGCCTGGCCGCCGAGCTTGCCTTCGGTACCCACTTCGCGCGCCACGCGCGTCACTTCCGCGGCGAAGCCGTTGAGCTGGTCCACCATCGTGTTGATGGTTTCCTTCAGCTGGAGGATTTCGCCCTTCACGTCCACGGCGATCTTGCGCGACAGGTCGCCCTTGGCCACCGCGGTGGTGACTTCGGCGATGTTTCGCACCTGCGCGGTGAGGTTGGACGCCATCGAGTTGACGTTGTCGGTGAGGTCCTTCCACGTACCCGCGACGCCGGGCACCTGCGCCTGGCCGCCGAGCTTGCCTTCGGTACCGACCTCGCGCGCCACGCGCGTCACTTCCGCGGCGAAACCGTTGAGCTGGTCCACCATCGTGTTGATGGTTTCCTTCAGCTGCAGGATTTCGCCCTTCACGTCCACGGTGATCTTGCGCGAGAGGTCGCCCTTCGCCACCGCGGTGGTCACCTCGGCGATGTTTCGCACCTGCGAGGTGAGGTTGGACGCCATCGCGTTGACCGAGTCGGTGAGGTCCTTCCACGTACCGGCGACGCCCGGCACGACGGCCTGGCCGCCCAGGCGCCCTTCGGTACCCACTTCGCGCGCCACGCGCGTCACTTCGGAGGAGAAGCCGTTGAGCTGGTCCACCATCGTGTTGATGGTGTCCTTCAGCTCCAGGATTTCGCCGCGCACGTCCACGGTGATCTTGCGCGAGAGGTCGCCCTTGGCCACCGCGGTGGTCACCTCGGCGATGTTGCGCACCTGCAGCGTCAGGTTGGACGCCATCGAGTTCACGTGGTCGGTGAGGTCCTTCCACGTGCCGGCGACGTCGGGCACCTGCGCCTGGCCGCCGAGCTTGCCTTCGGTACCCACTTCGCGCGCCACGCGCGTCACTTCGGAGGAGAAGCCGTTGAGCTGGTCCACCATCGTGTTGATGGTGTTCTTCAGTTCGAGGATCTCGCCGCGCACGTCCACGGTGATCTTGCGCGAGAGGTCGCCCTTCGCCACCGCCGTGGTCACTTCGGCGATGTTTCGCACCTGCGACGTCAGGTTCGACGCCATCGCGTTGACCGAGTCGGTCAGGTCCTTCCACGTGCCGGCGACGCCGGGCACGACGGCCTGGCCGCCCAGGCGGCCTTCGGTACCGACCTCGCGCGCCACGCGCGTCACCTCCGAGGCGAAACCGCGCAGCTGGTCCACCATCGTGTTGATGGCTTCCTTCAGCTGGAGGATCTCGCCGCGCACGTCCACGGTGATCTTTCGCGAGAGGTCGCCGTTGGCCACGGCGATGGTCACGTCGGCGATGTTTCGCACCTGCGCGGTGAGGTTGGACGCCATCTGGTTGACCGAGTCGGTCAGGTCCTTCCACACGCCCGAGACGCCCTTGACCTTCGCCTGGCCGCCCAGGCGGCCGGCGGTGCCGACCTCCAGCGCCACGCGCGTCACTTCCGAGCTGAACTCGCCCATCTGCTCGATCATGCGGTTGACGATGTTCGCCGAACGCAGGAACTCGCCCTTGAGCGGGCGGCCATCGGCTTCCAGCGGCACCGTGCGGGTCAGGTCGCCCTTCGCCACGCCGGCCATCGCCTCGCTCATCGCCTCGACGGGACGCACGAGGTCGTCGATCAGCGCGTTGACCGAATCCTCCATGCCCAGCCACTGGCCTTCGCGGTTGGCGGGCACCACGCGCTGGCGGGTCTGGCCTTCGCGGCCGACGGCTTCGCCCACGCGCGACAGTTCGGCGGCGAGGCGGCGGTTATGGCTGACGATCTCGTTGAGGATCTGCGCGAGCTGGCCTTCCTGGCCGTGCCAGTTCAGCGGCAGGCGCACGGAGAAATCGCCGCCGCGAACGGCGTCCATCGCTTCGATGATCACTTCCATCGGGTCGCGCGGCGCCTGGCGCACCGGCTCGGCCTGCGCGCGTTTCTTCGGCGCCGTCGCGACGGCTTTCGCTGGCGATGGCGTCGCCTTGCGCGCCGCGTTCGACCGGCGCGTCTTGGTTTCCGTGGTCACCCTACATCCCCCATGCACTGCGGCTTACGGAAAATCAGGCGAGCTTATCCCAGCGGCGATGACGGAATGTTCACGCCGCTTGGCGCGTTCAGTCAGGGCGAACCGGACTCGACCGTGGGGTGCGGGCGTTGCGGCGCCGGGTTTCGAACAGCGCGTAGCCGGCGACGGCCACCATCAGCGGTCCCAGGTAATAGCAGGCGCGATACGCCAGCAGCGCGGCGAGCATCTGCGGTTGCGGAACCTGATGGCCGAGCAGCGCGATGAACACGGCTTCCTGGACGCCGATGCCGGCCGGGATATGCGCGATGGCCGACGCGACCGCCGCCACGAGCAGCGCCCCGAGCACGTCGGCATACGCGACGCCGTCCGGCATCAGCATGAACACCAGCGCGGCCATCAGCGCCCAGTTGGTCGCAGCCAGCGCGAGCTGCAGCAGCGCCAGCGGCAGCGACGGCAGGCGGAAGTGGTGGCCGCGCACGTGATAGACGCGCCCGTGCGTGACGTGCGAGGCCACCAGGTACACGACCACCGCGACGAGCATCGCCGCGCCCAGCCACGGCAGGCGCTCGCCGGTGACCGGCCAGCCCGGCGGCGGACGCACGCGGCCGGAGGCGAACAGCGCGCCGGCCAGCAGCAGGTAGCCCATCCAGTTCGTGCCGATGGCGAAGGCGACGATGCGGCTGATCGTCCCGAGGCCCAGTCCGGCCTGCGAATAGATGCGGTAGCGGAAGCCCGCGCCGCCGAACAGCGCGCCGACGTTCAGGCTGAACGCGTACGCGAGCATCGCGATGCCCATCACCTTCGGCGTCGGCAGATCGTGCCGCGCGTAGCGTCGCCCGGCGAGGTCGTACGCCGAATAGAGCAGGTAGCTGGCGACTGTCAGGCCGATCGCGATCGCCAGCGTGCCCGGCCCGTAGCCGGCGAGCGTCGCACCCACCTGCGCCCAGTCGACCGACCGCGCGTACCGAACCAGCAGCACCGCAACCAGCGCGAGGAAGACGTAGAAGGCGACGCGCCGGATCTTCCGCCAGCGCTGGCGCGAAACGGTCACGACGGGGCGTCCGCGTCGTCCGGCGGCCGCACCAGCGTGGTGGCCGGCTTGTGCGCGGGCAGCCAGCCGGCCCATTGCGGGAAGTTGCGCAGCACGTGGAACAGCACCGGCCGCGTCAGCGGTTGCCAGAAGCGTCCGCGCGGCACGCTGTCGGGTTCGATCGCCTTGCAGTGGTCGTCGATGAGCTTCCCCAGCCGGCCGCGCAGGTCGCGCGCGAAGTCCGCGTCGCGGATGAAGACGTTCGCTTCGAGGTTGAGCGACAGGCTCAGCGGGTCGAGGTTGCTCGAACCCACGGTGCTCCATTCCCCGTCGATCACCGCGACCTTGCCGTGGAAGGGCCGCTCGCAGTACTCGAAGATGTGCACGCCGGCATCGACCAGGTACCGGTACAGCCAGCGGGCGGCGATGAGCGCCATCGGCGTGTCCGGTTCGCCCTGGAAGATCAGCTGCACCTTCACCCCGCGCCGCGCCGCCGCGCGCAGGTCGCGCAGGAAACCGTAGCCGGGGAAGAAGTACGCGTTGGCGATCACGATCTCGCGCTTCGCGTCGCGGAACGCCTGCCGGTACGCATGCTCGATGGCGCGCGAACGCCGGCCGTTGTCGCGCGGCAGGAAGCACACGTCGGCCGGGCCTTCGGCCTTGCGCGAGGCCGCTTCGTTGCCGGGCTCCCAGCGCTCGCCGGTGCCGCGCGTCACCATCGCCCGTCGCAGGAACGACACGATGTCGGCCACTACCGGCCCTTGCACTTCCACCGCGTAGTCCTGCTTCGCGGTTGGGCCGAAATCGGCGAGATGGTCCGCCGAATAGTTGATGCCGCCGACGAAGGCGAGCGTCTCGTCGATCGCCACCAGCTTGCGGTGCATGCGACGGAATACGTTCAGGCGGATGCCCATCAGCGTCGGCTGGCGGTCGTACATGCGCAGCTGCACGCCGGCGGTGGTCAGTTCCTGGAGGAAGTCGTCGGACAGGTCGGGCGATCCGAAGGCGTCCACGAGGAAATGCACGCGCACGCCGCGCTGCGCGGCCGCGACGAGGCGCTCCTTCAGCGCGAGGCCGACCTTGTCCTCGAACCAGATGAAGGTTTCCAGCAGCACCTCGCGCTGCGCGGCGTCGATGGCCTCGAACACGCGCGCGAAGTAGTCCTCGCCGTTCTCCAGCAGCCGCACGCGGTGGCCATGCCGCCAGCAGGTGTCGATGGCGCGCGTGAGCCTCACAGTGAGATCCTCGCCAGCAGCGGGACGTGGTCGGACAGGTGCGACCACGGGCGCGAGGACAGCACGCGTGCTTCGTTCACGCGTGCATGCCGCAGGTAGATGCGGTCCACCGGCAGCGTCGGCCAGCGCGACGGGAACGTGCGCGCGACGCGGCCGTGCGCGTGCTCGAAGGCTTCGACCAGCCCGCAGCGGCGTAGCAGGCGATGGCCACGCGCGCGCCAGTCGTTGAAATCGCCGGCGACGATGAGCGGCGCCTCGTGCGGGATCTGCGTGGAAATCACGTCGCACAGCAAGCCGATCTGTTTCTGGCGGTGCGATTCGCGCAGGCCGAGGTGCACGCAGATCGTGTGCACGTCGACCTCGTGCCCGTCGCCGCGCGTGTCCGGCACGCGCACGACGGCGTGCAGCAGGCCGCGCTGCTCGTGGCCGCGCACGGACACATCGCGGTTCTCGTGCGAGGCGATCGGAAACTTCGACAGCAGGGCATTGCCGTGATGGCCATGCGGATACACGGCGTTGCGGCCGTAGGCGAACTGTGTCCAGAGCGAATCGGCGAGGAACTCGTACTGCGGACCGGCCGGCCAGTCCGCGTGGCGCCGCGCGTGCTGTGCGTGTTCGCCGAGCACTTCCTGCAGGAACACCATGTCGGCCGACACGCCGCGGATCGCTTCACGCAATTCGGGCAGCACGAACCTGCGATTGAGCAGGCTGAAGCCCATGTGCATGTTGACGGTCAGGACGTTGATCGAGGTCATGCAGCGACGTGTCGTCGGAGTGGCCTGCATTCTGCCGACGGCTCGTGCGATGGGGCGTGAGGGTGGCGCGTGGCGGGTGTGGACGGAATGTGTGCGCGCACCGTCGCGAACGTCGCGCGTCACCAGCCGCGTGCGAGATCGCGCGTGATCTCCGCCGCCGGCACCGCACGGCAGCCGGTGGTGTTCTGTCCGGCCCACAAGGGCGAGAAGTCGCCGCGTCCCATCGCCTCGGCCTTGCCGCGCAACGGAGCCAGCGCGCCGGCCGCAAGCGGGAAGGCGGGGACGTCATCGCGCATCGCGCCCAGCTCGCGCATCAACCGGTTGTGGATGCCGCGCGCGGGGCGACCGGTGAAGAGGTTGGTCAGTGCCGTGTCGCCGCCCGCGTCAGCGGTGAGTGCCTGGCGGTGCACCGCGCTGGTGGTCGCCTCCGGGCACAGCAGGTACGCCGTGCCGACCTGCACGCCCGCCGCGCCGAGCGCGCGTGCCGCCGCGACGCCGGCCGCGTCCGCGATGCCGCCCGCGGCGATGACCGGCACGCGCACCGCGCGCACGATCTGCGGCAGCAACGCGAACGTGCCCGCCTGCGCGTCGAGGTCGTCGGACAGGAAATGCCCGCGATGCCCGCCGGCCTCGAGTCCCTGCGCGATGATCGCGTCCACGCCCTGCGCATCGAGCCAGCGCGCTTCGTCCAGCGTCGTCGCCGACGACAACACCTTCGCGCCGGTCGCGCGCACGCGTTCGAGCAGGTCGGGCGCCGGCAGGCCGAAGTGGAAGCTGACGATCGCCGGCGGCAGTTCGGCGAGCACGTCGGCGAGTTCGTGGTTGAACGGCGTCCGCGCCGGGCCGGCGACCACCGCGGCCGGATCGAGGCCGAACTCCGCGTAGTACGGCGCGAGCAACGCGCGCCATGCGGCTTCGCGTTCGGCGTCGGGTTCGGGCGGCGCGTGGCAGAAGAAGTTGACGTTGATCGGGCCGGCGCTGCGTTCGCGGATCGCGGCGAGGTCGCGCCGCAAGGCGTCGGGCGTAAGCGTGGCGGCCGGCAGCGAGCCGAGTCCTCCGGCCTGCGCCACCGCCAGCGCGAGCGATGCGCCCTGCACGCCGGCCATCGGCGCCTGCACGACGGGGAGGGAAAGGCCGAACAGGTCGGTGATCGAGGTCATGGCATCACTCTAGAAGGGAGCCGTGGCTGGCGATATCGGCCGCTGGCGACGAGTGGGCTCCGCCCGCCGCCCATGTCGGGTTTCCTCCGACTTGCGCTTCCGGTTTCCCTGACTGCGGCTCAGGGCGGGTCGCGGCAAACTGAACAGGCCCCGGCGCCGAGGCCGATCCTCTTCCCCTCGGATCTTCCCCTCCGAACTTTTCGGTCGGCTGCCCAAACCGGCGCCGGGGTCAAACCGCTCCACGGCGGTCATGTCGACAGCAGCGGGGGCGGGTTCTCGTCCTGTTCGCGGTAGCTCTCGCCGGTCAGCGCCATCGCCGCGGCCAGCTGTTTCACCGCCTCGCATTGCGCCGCGCCGTCCTCGACCTGCCAGAGCGCTTCGAGCCCGTCGACGTGGGTCAGGCGAAGCACGCAGGCGCGGCTTCCCGGGAATGGACCGGTGGCTTCGATCCGCCAGCCCGGCGGCAGGGTCTGGGTTCGTGTATCCATGCGGCGGACGCTACCGCTCCGGACGATAGGCGCGCGTGAGGCGGGCCGGCGCGGCATACAGGACCGCTCCGGCACGGGGAGGCGGCGACGCGACGCGGTATGGTGGCGGCCCTCGAAGCTGCCCACGCCCCGATGTCCACCACCGACGTTTCCCCGGCCGCCGCGCCGCAACTGGGCCATGCCCTCAAGCCGCGCCAGCTGATCATGATGGGCCTGGGCAGCGCGATCGGCGCCGGCCTGTTCCTCGGTTCGGGTGTCGGCGTGCAGGCGGCGGGACCGGCGGTGCTGATCTCGTACCTGGTCGCCGGCGCGCTGGTGATCATCGTGATGAACGCGCTCGGCGAAATGGCGGCCGCGAAACCCGCGAGCGGCGCGTTCTCGGTGTACGCCGCCGACGCGATGGGCGCGACCGCCGGCGCCACCGTCGGCTGGTTGTGGTGGGCGCAGCTGGTGATCGTCATCGCCGCCGAGTCCGTCGGCGCCGCCGGGCTGCTCGCAACGGTCTGGCCGCAGATCCCGGTGCCGCTGTCGTCGCTGACCTTCATGCTCGTGTTCACCGCCATCAACCTGATGGGCGTGCGCAACTTCGGCGAGTTCGAGTTCTGGTTCGCCATCCTGAAGGTCGTCGCGATCCTGCTCTTCATCGTCATCGGCGCGGCGTTGCTGCTCGGCCTGCTGCCGGGCGTGGCCTCGCCCGGCTTGTCGAACGTCACCGGCCACGGCGGGTTCGCGCCGAAGGGCTGGGCGGGCATCGGGGCGGCGTTGCTGGTGGTGGTGTTCGCGTTCGGCGGCACGGAGATCGTCGCCGTCGCCGCGGCGGAAACCTCGGACCCGTCGCGCAGCCTCGCGCGTGCGATCCGTACCGTCGCGTGGCGCATCCTGGTGTTCTACATCGGTTCGATCAGCGTGATCATCGCGGTCGTGCCGTGGACCAGCGAATCGCTACGCTCGCCGTTCGCGGCGGTGCTGGAAGTCGCGCGCATTCCGTATGCGTCCACGACGATCACGCTCATCGCCGTGATCGCGCTGCTCTCGGCGCTCAACGCGAACCTCTACGGCGCCTCGCGCATGATCTTCTCGCTCGCGCAGCGCGAAGAGGCGCCGCGCTGGCTGGCGCGCGTCAACCGCCGCCAGGTGCCGGTGATCGCGGTGCTGTCGTGCGTGGTGTTCGGTTTCGTCGCGACGGTGTTCGAGCTGTGGTATCCGAACCGCGTGCTGCCGGTCCTGCTCAACATCGTCGGTTCGACCTGCCTGCTGGTGTGGACGATCTCGCTGGTGTCGCAGCTGATCCTGCGCCGGCGCGCCGACCGCGCGGGGACGCCGCTGCCGTTCCGCATGCGCGGCTTCCCGTGGCTGACGGTGTCGGCGTTGGCCATCCTCGCGTTGATCTTCGCGCTGCTGGTGTCGTCAGCCGAAACGCGCGGTCAGTTCCTGTCGATGGCGGCGCTCACCGTCGGCATTGCGCTGGCGAGCGAACTGGCGCGCCGCTATCGCAACAGCAAGCGGGCGCAATAAAAAAGCGCGCGACGGGGTGAACCGTCGCGCGCTGCCGCGGCGTGCACGGGAGGGGTTGTACACGCCTTTGCCCGACTACTCCGTCAGTTCTCGTACGCCGATTCGCCGTGCGAGGTGATGTCCAGGCCCTCGCGTTCGGACTCCTCGCTCACGCGCAGGCCCACCGTGTACTTCACGATGAGGAAGGAGATCAGCGCGACCACGCCCGATACCACCACCGTCACCAGCACGCCCTGCAGCTGGATCCACACCTGAGAGGCGATGCTGTATTCCGGTAGCGCGGTCTCGGTGACGTAATCCCAGATGCCCGCGCCGCCGAGCGACGGCGAGGCGAACACGCCGGTAAGCAGCGCGCCGAGGATGCCGCCGACGCCGTGCACGCCGAACACGTCGAGCGCGTCGTCCGCGCCGAGCAGGCGCTTGAGACCGTTGACGCCCCACAGGCAGACCGCGCCGGCGAGCGCGCCGATGATGATCGCGCCGCACAGGCCCACGAAGCCGGCCGCCGGCGTGATCGCCACCAGTCCGGCGACCGCGCCCGACGCCGCACCGAGCATCGACGGCTTGCCCTTGCTGAGCCATTCGACCGCCGTCCATCCCAGCACCGCCGCCGCCGTGGCGAGGAAGGTGTTGACGAAGGCCTGCGCGGCCACGGCATTGGCTTCCAGCGCGGAGCCGGCGTTGAAGCCGAACCAGCCGACCCACAGGATCGACGCGCCGACCATCGTCTGCGTCAGGTTGTGCGGCTTGATCGCTTCACGACCGTAGCCCACGCGCTTGCCGATCACGTACGAGCCGACCAGGCCGGCGATCGCGGCGTTGATGTGCACTACCGTGCCGCCGGCGAAATCCAGCGCGCCGCGTGCGAACAGAAAGCCCGACTGCGTGAGCACACCCGGCACCGCATCGTTGCTGGTGAACGCATCCGGGCCGGGGAAGAACCACACCATGTGCGCCATCGGCGTGTAGGCGAAGGTGAACCACAGCACGGTGAACACCAGCACGCCGGCGAACTTCACGCGTTCGGCGAACGCACCGATGATCAGCGCGCAGGTGATGCATGCGAACGCGCCCTGGAACACGAAGAACACCAGTTCGGGAATGTAGACGCCCTTGGTGAACGTCGCGCCCATCGCGGTGGCGTCAAGTCCCTTCGCGAAAACGCGATCGAAGCCGCCGATGAACGCGTTGCCCGGCGTGAACGCGAGCGAATAGCCGTACAGCGCCCACAGGATCGCGACGAGCGAGAACACGATCAGCGTCTGGATCAGCACCGACAGCACGTTCTTGCTTCGCACCAGGCCGCCGTAGAACAGCGCGAGGCCGGGCAGCGTCATGAAAATCACCAGCGCGGCGCAGACCAGCAGCCATGCGATGTCGCCCTTGTTCGCGACGGGCGCGGCCGCGGCGGCGTCCTGTGCGAAGGCGAGGGCGGGCGTGCACATCGCGAGCAATGCGGTCAGGCCGACGAGTCGCGGTTTGCGGAACGTTTCGACGGCATCGCGACGTGCCGACGTCGCTACAGCACTGCTTGCGCCGCGCTCTTTGCCGTCATCCCCGCGAAGGCGGGGATCCATCTGTGAATGCATCACGGTCGGGTTTCCTTCTTTCGTCGAGGTTGCGGCGATCGGGTCGATGGATTCCCGCCTTCGCGGGAACGACGGCTGCGAAGCGGATGCGGTTCGCGTGGCGGGATCGAGGACGGTCGTCATGGCGTCACCTCACAACGCATCGTCGTCGAGCTCGCCGGTGCGGATGCGCACCGTGCGCTCGAGCGATTGCACGAAGATCTTTCCGTCGCCGACCTTGCCGGTGCGCGCGGCGTTGGCGAGCGCTTCCAGTGCGGCCTCCAGCGAGCTTTCCGCGACGGCGCATTCCACCTTGAGCTTGGGCAGGAAATCGACGACGTATTCGGCGCCGCGGTACAGCTCGGTGTGGCCCTTCTGCCGCCCGAAGCCCTTGACTTCGGTGACGGTGATGCCGGACACGCCGACTTCGGTGAGCGCTTCGCGCACCTCGTCGAGCTTGAACGGCCGGATGATCGCGGTGATCAGTTTCATCTCGCAGCTCCGTGGTGGATAGGCTTCAGTTGCGTCGAATCAGAACGTCTTGGTCAGCGTGAGCACCACCGTGTCCTCGCCCAGGAAGTTGCCGTGGACGTTGGTGTAGAGCGCTTCTTCCGCGTCGGTGTCGGTGTAGGCGAGCGCGATGGCGAAGCCGCCATCGAAGGACTTGGTGACGCCGAGCTTCCAGTCGACGTACTCGAAGTCCTCGTTGTTCTCGATCCACTGCTTGCCGGCGTGCGCGTTGAGCGTCCACGTCGGCACGAATTCCCAGTTCACGGCGGCATCGAGATAGCCGGAACCATCCGAATCGGCATAGCCGAACAGATCGGTGAGGGCGTAGGAGTATTTGGCCGCGAACACGCCGGCGCTGATGCCGAAATAGAGTTCGGCCGTGTCCGGGCTGTTGAAGCCGGAGGGATAGTCGCCGGGATACCAGTAGTACAGCGCGCCGACGTCGAAACCGACGGTGTCGTTGAACTTGCCGCGATAGCCGCCGTAGAAGTCGAGTTCGACGCTGTTGGAGATGTCGTTGTCGGGCACGGGCGTGTCCGACAGCCAGCTCACGTTGCTGCCCCAGCTGCCGACATAGAAGCCGCTGTCGTCGGCGTATTCGACGCCGGCCTGCAATGCGGGTTCCTGGTTGTTCTGCGAAATGCCGCGGAAGATGTAGTCGCTGGTCAGCGCGACCGAACCGGACACGCCGGCGATCGCGTCAGCGGGCAGGGCGAGCGTAAGCGCGCCGGCCAGCACGACGGTGGCGAACGTTGAAGCGTTCTTGCTTGCATGGATGCGAGACGACATGACGCAGGCTCCTCATAAGCGGTGGCCCCTCCCCGGTCATTGCGATTCGTGCTCTGCAACGTCGGGCGATTCGTCGGTGCCCGGGTTGTCGTTGGAACGCACTCGCCTTGCGGCGGGCACGTGCCCGTCGTTTTTTCACCTCGTCGGTTGTGGTGCGTGGTGGAGCGGAGTTACGGCCGTTGAACGGCCCGCGTCATGAAGACGCTGTTCGGATCACTCGTGTAGTCCGCGAACGGACCGCAGGATTCGAATCCGTAGCGCGCATACAGCGCGCGCGCCGGTTCGAAGCCCTGCATCGAGCCCGTTTCCAGGCTCAGCTGCGTGTACGCGCGACGCTGCGCTTCGTCGAGGATGTGCTCCAGCATCGCGGCCGCGACCCCCTTGCGGCGGTGCCGCGATGCGGTGCGCATCGACTTGATCTCGCCATGCGCGGCATCGAGCTGTTTCAGCGCGCCGCAGCCCATCAGTTCATCGTCCTGCCACGCCGACCAGAACGTGATCTGCGGCTTGCGCAGCGCATCGAGGTCGAGCGCGTGGATGCTTTCCGGCGGAGACAGCTGCGCCATCGACTGCAGGTGTTCCTGCAGCAGCGAGGCGACAGCGGGATGGTCGAGACCGCCGGTGCGGATCTCCATCGCGAACCTCCGTGGGAGAGGGACTTCGAACTGCGTGCTGCGAACTGCGGAACGAACACGGCCCGGAGCGTGAGCCCCGGGCCGTTGGAACATCAGATCGTGTAGTACATCTGGTATTCGAGCGGATGGGTCGCCGCGCGGAAGCGCGTGACTTCCTGCATCTTCAGCGCGATGTAGCTGTCGATGAAGTCGTCGGTGAACACGCCGCCGGCCTTGAGGAAGTCGCGATCCTTGTCGAGCGCTTCCAGCGCCTGGTCCAGGCTGTGGCAGACGGTCGGGATGTTCTTCTCTTCTTCCGGCGGCAGGTCGTACAGGTCCTTATCAGACGGCGCGCCCGGATCGATCTGGTTCTTGATGCCGTCGAGGCCGGCCATCATCAGCGCTGCGAAGGTCAGGTAGCCGGAGTTCATCGGATCCGGGAAGCGGATCTCGATGCGGCGCGCCTTCGGGTTGGCGACGTACGGAATGCGGCACGAGGCCGAACGGTTGCGCGCCGAGTAGGCGAGCATCACCGGGGCTTCGAAGCCCGGCACCAGGCGCTTGTAGCTGTTGGTGGTCGAGTTGGCGAACGCGTTGATCGCGCGGGCGTGCTTGAAGATGCCGCCGATGTACCACAGCGCGGTCTGCGACAGGCCGCCGTAGCCGTCGCCGGAGAACAGGTTCACGCCGCCCTTGGCCAGCGACTGGTGCACGTGCATGCCGCTGCCGTTGTCGCCGACGATCGGCTTGGGCATGAAGGTGACGGTCTTGCCGTTGCGGTGCGCGACGTTCTTGATGACGTACTTCATCGTCATCAGCTCGTCGGCCTTCTTCACCAGCGAGTTGAACTTGGTGCCGATCTCGCACTGGCCGGCGTTGGCGACTTCGTGGTGGTGCACTTCCACTTCCTGGCCGACCAGTTCCAGCGTCTTGCACATCTCGGCGCGCAGGTCGTGCAGCGAATCCAGCGGCGCGACGGGGAAGTAGCCGCCCTTCACCATCGGACGGTAGCCGGTGTTGCCGCCGTCGTATTCACGGCCCGAGTTCCAGTGGGCTTCTTCCGAATCCACGTGGAAGAAGGTGTGGCCCATGTCGTTGGCGAAGCGGACCGAGTCGAAGATGAAGAATTCCGGC
Organism: Lysobacter soli; assembly: GCF_009755585.1. Classification (NCBI taxonomy): domain Bacteria; kingdom Pseudomonadati; phylum Pseudomonadota; class Gammaproteobacteria; order Lysobacterales; family Lysobacteraceae; genus Lysobacter; species Lysobacter soli. The sequence continues at coordinate 159,630 of NZ_CP046603.1, forward strand.
TCCGGACCGAAGAAGGCCTGGTCGGCGATGCCGCTGGCCTTGAGGAAGGCTTCGGCGCGCTTGGCTACGCCGCGCGGGTCGCGCGTGTAGGCCTGCATGGTCGCCGGATCGAGGATGTCGCAGGTCAGCACCAGCGTCGGGTCGGCGGTGAACGGGTCCAGGAACGCCGTGCTCGCGTCGGGCAGCAGCACCATGTCGGACTCGTTGATGCCCTTCCAGCCGGAGATCGACGAGCCGTCGAACATCTTGCCGTCCTCGAACAGGCTCGGCTCGATGATCGACTTGGGGAAGGTGACGTGGTGCTGCACGCCGCGCATGTCGACGAAGCGCAGGTCGATGAACTCGACCTTGTGGTCCTTGATGAGCTTTTCGATGTGGTCGATCGACATGGGTGGTGCTCCGGGATTCGTGATTCAGGATTCGGGATTGGAAAAAGCCGGCCGCAGGGCGGTGACGGAATACTCAAAGCACAGGCCGTGCCAACTTTTTCACGCGCGTAACGCTTTGATTGGATTGAAGCTGGCGGAGGGGCAATTCGTGAATTGCACCAGAACGGTGCGGTCCGCGTGACGATTGCGTCAACGTGGTGCGTCCACCCCCGTCCGGTATGCTGCCCCGCTTCGAGCCGACATGCCATGACGCCCGTGGCGGTTGCGCATCACGAATCCCGACTCACGAATCCGGCTTTCCAAGACATGACCGAACTGCTCGCCGCCCTGCTCCTCGGCATCATCGAAGGCATTACCGAGTTCCTCCCGATCTCCAGCACCGGCCACCTGCTCATCGCCGAACGCTGGCTCGGCCACCGCAGCGATCTGTTCAACATTTCCATCCAGGCCGGCGCGATCCTCGCGGTGGTGCTGATCTACCGCCAGCGCCTGTGGGACCTGGCGATGGGCTTCCTGGGCAAGCGCGCGATGGCCGAGCACAGCCCGGCCGGCATGCCGATGGATGCGGCCGAAGCGCGCGATTACGCCTTCAAGCTCGCCGCGGCCTTCGGCATCACGGCGGTGCTGGGCGTGATCGTGAAGAAGCTCGGCTTCGAACTGCCGGATGAAGTCACGCCGATCGCGTGGGCGCTGGTCATCGGCGGCGTGTGGATGATCGCGGCGGAGCATTTCGCGGCCAAGCGTGCGGCGGTCCTCGGCGAGCGCGCGAAGATCACCTGGACGGTGGCGATCCTGGTCGGCATCGCGCAGGTGGTGGCGGGCGTGTTCCCGGGCACGTCGCGTTCGGGTGCGACGATCTTCGTGGCGCTGCTGGCCGGCACCACCTCGCGTGCGGCGGCGACGGAATTCGCGTTCCTCGTCGGCATCCCGACGATGTTTGCGGCCACCGGCTACGAACTGATCGACGTGATCCACAGCGGCGAGGCGGCGAACGAGGATTGGGCGGCGCTGGCCGTGGCGTTCGTGGCTTCGGCGATCACCGCCTTCATCTCGGTCAAGTGGCTGCTGCGCTACATCCAGAGCCATCGTTTCACCGCGTTCGCGATCTATCGCTTCATCCTCGGCGCGGCGCTGCTGTTCCTCGTTCCGACGGGCAGCTGACGGTTTTCCCTGAACGGGGCATGTTTTCGTCGCGAGACGATTTCACCCCGTTGTAAGCGCCGGTCCGTTTCCATGGGTCGCCTTTTCAGGAGCGGCCCCATGAAACGACTCACCCTGTTGACCCTGACCGTCGCGCTGGCGGCCTGCGCGCGCGCGCCGCAGGAACCGCCGGCCTCGCCCGCCGCCACGCCCACGGCCTCCACGCCCGCCGCACCCGCGGCGCCGGCCGCGGCGATCGACACCGCCGTCCTCGGCGGCCATCACTGGCGGCTCGACAACGCGGTCGACGCGAAAGGCCAGCGCGTCGATGCGCTCTTCGTACGCGCCGACAAGCCGGTGACGGTGGATTTCGCCGACGGCCGCATCGCCGTATCGAACACCTGCAACCGCATGATGGGCAGCTACACGCTCGATGGCGCGAAGCTCACCATCGGCGACATGGCCTCCACGATGATGGCCTGCGTCGACGACAAGCTGATGGCGCTGGATCGCGCGGTCGGCGAGCGCCTGCGCGGTGCGCAGACGGCGTCGATCCAGAGCGGCGCAACGCCGATGCTGTCGCTCACCGGCGCGGGCGGCGAGGTGCTCACCTTCCGCGGCGAGCCGACGGCGCAGACGCGTTTCGGCGGGCCGGGCGAGACGGTGTTCCTGGAAGTCGCGGCGCAGCCGAAGCCGTGCAATCACCCGCTCATTCCCGACAAGCAGTGCCTGCAGGTGCGCGAAGTGCACTTCGACGAAAAGGGCCTGCGCACCGGCACGCCGGGCGAATGGCAGCCGCTGTACCAGGACATCGAAGGTTTCGAGCATGTCGCCGGCACGCGCAACGTCGTGCGCGTGAAGCGCTATGCGATCCAGAATCCGCCGGCCGATGCGCCATCGACGGCGTACGTGCTGGACATGGTGGTCGAGAGCGACACGAGGCCCTGAGGCCGGGCGCTCAGCCCGGGTCCGCTGCGCTCACCCGGGCTGCAACAGCATCGTCTCCGGCGTTCAGCCCGTGACCGACGGGTTGAGCGAATACGTCCCGTAGATCGCGACCTCATCGAGCACGTGCCCGTGCACCGCGCGCAGGACGTCCTTCGCGGTGAAGCGCTCGGGCAGTTGCAGGTGTTCGACGTCGAGCGCGTACAGGCGGAAGAAATAACGGTGCAGGCGCAGGTCGTTCGGCGGCGGGAACGGGCCGTCGTAGCCGTGCCAGTCGCCGGACATCGACGCATCGCCCGCGAACCACCCGGTGTAGTCGTTCAGTCCCTGGCGCGAGCCGGCCGGACCGGCCGGCTCCTGCTTGCCGTGGGCGACGACACCATCGCTGCAGCTCCCGGCCGCGATTTCGCGCACGCTGGCGGGGATGTCGACGACGACCCAATGCGCGAAGTCGGCGCGCGGCTGATCGGCAGGAATCTGCACCCCTTCCTTGCCGACCATCTCGGCCACGGTCGGCACATCCGGGTCGATGCACAGCAGCGCGAACGACTTCGTGCCGGCGGGCACGTCGTCCCACGCCAGGTGCGGATTGCGGTTCGGCGCGAAGCCGAAGCCGTCGGCCGTTGCCTGCCCGGCGGCGAACTCGGCCGGGAGGCGCTCGCGATGCTGGAAGCTGTTGCTGCGGATCTGCATGGGCGTTCCTCTGCGTTACTCGGCTGGATAACCCAGGCGCTGCGCGATCGGCGTGAGCAGGTCGAATTCATCGCCCAGGGCTTCGCGGAAATGGCGCCAGTGTCCGGGCTTGAACCGTACCGGTCCCAGCGATTCCGGCGGCGCTACCGCCACGCGGATCTGCAGCGCGTCGGCGATGGCCTGCGCCAGGCCGGTGACGTCGTCGGCGATGTCGTCGAGCTTGATCAGGCGATGCGGGAACAGGTCCTGCTCATGCAGGTCGGCCACCTGCGACAGCGTCTGCGCAAGCCAGCGCGCGCCGGCTTCGGGCGAGGTCAGGGCATACGGCACCGGCGATCCGAAGGCCAGCCAATCCAGCAGCATGTCGCGCGGATCGCGCACGGCGATCATCACGATCGCCTCCGGCAGGTGCGGGCGCAGGCCGAGCAGCAGCGCGTTGTCCCACCACAGCAGCCAATCGAAGACATTGCCGTCGGGGATGCCGCGCGAAGGGAGCGCGGCGCGCCACAGTTCGACCATGTAAGCCGGGTCGAGCGAGCCGTCGAGCAGGCCCGGCACGGTCGTGTAGCGCTGCATCGGATCGGTCGGCGGCTGCGCGCCGAAGCGGTCGGGGCGCAGCGGCGCGCCGGCCTCGTCCAGGGTGATCGCAAGCCGTTCCACGAGCGAACCCGGCGCGCCCCACAGCAACAGGACCGCAGCCGCCGGATCGGGCAACGGTGCCAGTTCCGGCAGCCGCGGCGTGGCCTGGCTGATCTCGGGCAGCGGCAGGCGCTGGTCGACGACTTCGGCGTGCAGTTCGGCCCAGGTCGCGGCAGCCGCATCGGGCTGGCCCGCGACGTCGAGGCAGCGGCCGAGCAGCTGGCGCAGCGTCCGCTTCACGTTCGGGTCCGGCGCCTGCGCGATGAGGTTCGCCACGCGATCGACGGCGGCGTCGGGGTCGCGCTTGAGCAGGCCGTCGATCAGCCGCAGTTCGGCCTGCGAGTGGCCCGGCTGCAGTTCGGTGATGCGACGGGCGATGTCCATGGCCGCGTCCGACTCGCCGGCCTGGTCGTGCAGCGTGCCCTGCGCTTCCAGTGCGGGAACGAAATCCGGCATCGCCGTGCGCCAGCGTTCGATGACGCCGCGCGCGCCGTCGCTGGCGAATTCCTCGAACAGCAGGCGTGCGCGCCACAGGTCCGCGTTCTCGACGTGGTCTTCCAACGCGGCGTCGAGCGTCGTGCGGGCTTCGTCGAGCAGGCCCTGGCGACGCCAGGCTTCCAGCAGCGGCAACAGGTTGCGGCGATCCAGCGGCTGCGCGGCGAAGGCCTGGCGCAGCCGGGGCAGGGCGCGCTCGTTGCGGCCGGCTTCCAGCTCCAGCTCGCCGACGAGGCGATGCATCGGCGCCGTCGCGTTCTCGCCGTCCAGCAGCGGCGCCAGTTCGTCGGCCGCCTCGCCCGGACGACCCTGGCGGCGCAGCAGGTCGGCGACCAGCAGGCGCAGCGGACGCGAGGACGGATCCTGCTCCAGCTGCGTGCGGAAGGCCTGTTCGGCGAAGGCGAAATGGCCCTTGGCGAGGTAGGCGAAGCCCAGCGCGTGACGCAGCTGCGGATCGTTCGGCGCGCGTTCGGCGGCGGCGCTGATCAGCGACAGCGCGCGGTCGACCTCGCCACGACGCATGGCCACGCCGCCTTCCAGCGCCGCCACGTGCGGGTGGTCGGGTGCGATGCGCGATGCGGTGCGCGACAGGCGGGCAGCCTCGTCCAGGTCGCCGCGCGACAGCGCGAGGTGGCCCTGGATGATGTAGGCGGGAAACTGGTTCGGATCCAGTCCGGTCGCGCGCGCCAGCGCGGCCTGGGCCTCGTCGAGCTGGCGCTCGTGAAGCAGCAGGCCGGCGCGCTCGAGGTGCAGATCGGAATCTTCCGGCGCCAGCGCGATGGCCTGGTCGATCGCGGAGAGGGCGGCCTCGCGGTCGCCGCCCAGGCGCAGCGCGGCGGCGAGCAGCCGGTGCGAGGTGGCGTCCTGCGGCTGCGCGGCGACGGCCTCGCGCGCGGCGGCCAGCGCTTCGGGGGCGGCGCCGCGGCGCAGGGCATCGATGATGGGTTCGTGCATGACTACTCGGACGCTCGGGCGAAAACGTCGATTGTAGCCGCATGCCCCGGCCCTTCCGGGCGCTCGGGATTTCCGGCGAAAGCCCGCCGGACTGCCGCCTCAGCGGACGAACGGACCCCGCGCGCGCATCGGCGCCGGCATCGGCGACGGACCGTAGTAACCGGGGCCATAGACGGCGCCGGGGCCGAACACCGGGCCATCGCTGCGACCGACGTTGATGTCGATGTTGACGTGGTTCGTGTCGCCGTCGTCGGTGGTGTAGGTCTTGTCCAGGTTGAGGTTCACCGCCTGCCAGTTGCTGGTGCCGGTGTTCTTCGAATAACCGATGCCCGCTTCGACCGCGCCGTGCACCTGCCAGTCGTTCTTCGTGGACGCTTCCGCCTCGGCCGGCGTGATCGGCCGCCACGCGCCCGGCGGATCGTTGCCGTAGTTCACGCCCGGATCGGTGCTGGCGAAATGGATTCGTTCGGCCGGCACGCTCAGGTCCAGCGCCGGCGACTCGGCTTCGTCCTGCGCCATTGCGGCGGCGCTGGCGAACATCGCGAAGAGGACGACGGCGGCGCGGAAGACATCGCGTTTCATGTCACAACCCCTGTGGAAGCGGCAAACGATCGTCGGCCGACAGCGCGACGCTAGCAACGCCGGCTTGAACGCGGGCTGTCGGCGACCGGGCATTTTCTTGTCACGAACGACACGCAGTGACGCATGCGACAAATCGCGCCGTTCACTGCGGGCGTGGCAGCCGCTCGCTGATGCGCCCGGCGATCCATCGCTCGGCGAAGCCGTCCAGCTTCGCGCTCTGCAGGAAGCCGCAATGGCCGCCCCACGGCGAGATTTCCAGCTCCGTGTCGGGCGGCAGCTGCAGCTTGTGGAAGCCGTCGACGGGAATGACCGGGTCGTCCGCCGCCATCAGGATGCTCGCCGGCACCTGCAGCCCGGCCAGGCGATCGCCGGCGATGGAGTACCCGTCGAAATAGCGCTCGAGCGTGCCGAATTCGGTGTGGCGTTCGACCATCCACTGCGTGAGCGGGCGCATGCGAAGGCCCAGCACGTGGTCGTCGAACGCGTGCGTCTGCGGGAACAGCGCGCGCTTGCGCGCGAGCGAGCCGCGCCACTTGCGCTCGAAATACCACAGGTACACCGGCAGGCCCTGTTCCATCGAATCCATCGTGCGCGCCGGGTCGAGCACCGGGCACACCGCCGCGACGTGCACCAGCGGCACGCCCGCGGTGGGCGCTCGCAACGCCAGGCGCAGCGCGAAGTTGCCGCCGAGCGAATAACCGGCGACGGCGAGCGGGCGATCGGGATACAGCCGCGCGACTTCCGCCGCCGCGCGCACGACCTCGTCGATGCGGTTGGAGTGGAACAGGCCTTCGTTGAGGTGGTGCGTGTTGCCGTGGTCGCGGAAGTTGAGGCGGAACACCTCGAAGCCTTCGCGCAGCAGTTCGGCCGCGGTCAGGCGCATGTAGCTGGAATCGACGCTGCCTTCCCAGCCGTGCAGCAGCATCACCAGACCGCGCGAGGGCGTGCCGGGCAGCGCGGTGTGCACGCCCTGCAGGCGCGCGTCCTCGCCTGCCTCGATGGTGTGGACCGTGCTGACCGCATTCAGCTGCGCGAGGCTGCGTTCGCCATGGCGGCGACGCAGCGGACTGGAGCCGAGCACCGATTGCACGTGCGCATTGCGCAGCCAGCGAGGCGGGCGGTAGTCGGACGCATTCAGCATGCCGGGGACCATGGCGCGGTGTTCGGTTGCTCGCACGGAAGCCTTACTCCTGCAAACGTGAAGTTCAGCTCTTCATGGCCTCGATGATCCGCGTGCGCGCGGTTTCGGCGATACGGCGGCGGCCTTCGGTCTGCGCGGGCAGGATCGGTTCGAGGAAATGCACTTCCGCCAGCCGCGGCGGCTCGCCCAGCAAGCGCAGGAAATTCGCGAGGAAACTCTCGCCGGGCTGGAACGCCACCACGTGCTGCGCGTCGCCGTGTTCGCCGTAGCGCAGCGCGACCGGCTGCACCGGCACGCCGGCTTCCACCGCGGCCAGGAAGATGCGGGCGTGGAACGGGCCGATCTCGCGGCCGCCGCGCGTGCCGCCTTCGGGGAACACGCCGATCGAGCGGCCCTCGCGCAGGCGACCGAGCATCTCGTGCAGCACGCCGCCGAGCGATTCGGTGCTGCCGCGCGCGTGGAAGATGGTTTCGCCGCGGGAGGCGAGCCAGCCGACGACCGGCCAGCTGGCGATCTCGCGCTTGGCGACGAAGCCCATCATGCGCTGGCTGTGCAGCGTCTCGATGTCGATCCAGCTCACATGGTTGGCGACGAACATCGCCGCGCCCGGCAGCGGCTGGCCGATGCGGCGCAGGCGGAAGCCGAAGATCCACATCAGCCCCGCGGACCATGCGCGGATGGCCCGATGTTCCAGCGACTCGTCGCCGATGCGCACGTTCTCCAGGAACGGCACGGCGGTGAGCAGCGTCAGCGGCAGGTCGACGAACACGTGCCACAGCAGCAGCGGCACGCGGACGAGATAACGGAGCGCGCGCGCGGCGGGCGCCGTGGTCGGCGCCGTCGCGCCGGCGTGGGGGGACGGCGCATTCATTGAACGCACGATACCGAAGCCGCGGTGTCGCCACCAGCGTCATGGGCGGAATGCGGCGCTGGTTCCAGACAGGTTCCGCAATGCGCGGGCGCCGGGCCCGCCGGCACACGCGACTGCGCGCGCGGACTCAGGGGCGCGCGATCACCGCGAGCGTGATGCGCGAGACGCACACCAGGCGATGGCGTTCATCCTCGATGCGGATCTCCCACACCTGCGTGCGGCCACCCACGTGCAGCGGACGCGCGGTTCCGGTGACGGTGCCCTCGCGCACGCCGCGCAGGTGGTTGGCGTTGATCTCGATGCCGACGCAGGCTTCGTCCTCGCCGACGCAGAGCATGCCGGCGCTGCTGCCGAGCGTCTCGGCCAGCAGCACCGACGCACCACCGTGCAGCAGACCGTACGGCTGCCGGGTGCGTTCGTCGACGGGCATGGTGGCGCGGATGAAATCGTGTCCGACCTCGGTGAACACGATGCCCAGCGGCTCCATCGCGGTGTTGCGCGAGAGCGCGTTGAGGGTGCCCAGGTCGGGCGGGGTGCGGAAGGGGGAGCGTTGCGTGTCCATCGCGACACCTTAGCCGAGCGGCGGGCAAAACGGCTTGCCGGGGAAGTCCAGACAAAAAGGGGCCCGGAGTCAGTGCGTCGTCACGGAGAGAGTCCGACGCACCGGCTGCGGGCCAGGGGGAACGAGGATGTAGGTCTGGTCTGCGCGCTGGGCGGGTCCTGCATGGGTACGGTCACGGGGGGAGCGGGGCGGCTCAGGGGTGGAGCTTTGGGACACCGCGATCGCTCATGCGCAGCGGAAGCGCGGCTGCATCCAGTCCTGGGCGTAGCGGCGGGTGGTGGCGTAGCCGCTGCTGTTGCCGTAGCCCACACCGAAGTCACGTTCGCGATGGATGTGGCGCACCGGCAGCGGGACGACATTCGCGCTCGGGGCGTTGGGGCGGGTCGGGATGGCAAAGAAGGCGTTCATGGCGGTGTCCTGGCGTTCGGTACTGCGTGGTGCTGCGGGGTGCCTGGATCAGGCAAAGCGGAAGCGCGGCGGCGCCCACTCGGTCGTGTAGCGGCGGTTGCTGGCGTAGCCACTGCTGGAGCCGTAGCCGACGCCGAAATCGCGTTCGCGGTGGTTGCGCGACGGGGCGTTCATCAGGGCCAGCGGGGAAACCGGGGCAGACTTGGCGGACGGGGCGAAAGTGTTGAGGGCGTTCATGGCGGGGTCCTTCGTGGGGTGGGTTAGTGCGTCGGTGTGTTGGTAAAGTACAACACCATATCCATTCCGCCATGGGCCAGAAGTCACCCCACCGAAGACCTACCTGGCTGGGCACCGCCGTAGCGGGAACTCGCTGATATAGATGGACATTTCGGCGCTTCCGTTGCCATGACTGATGGCAGGGGTGGCATGGCGGCACGCGCGAATGCGTCTCCGGCTCTCGAACCGGGACGAGAGGGAGGGTGAAGACCGTCACATTCAGGAAGCTGTCTGGAGGCCGCCGGGTGGGGGTCGAGGCGGCCACTGCGCGAAAACCGACCTGATCCGCCCGGCGCCGGGAGGCCGCGGTGGAGGCGCGAGGCGGCCAGACCGCCTCAGAGAATCGGCGCGAGCCCCGCCCCGAATGCGGTGAAGATCCGCGTGGTGATCGACTTCATGCCCGCCGCCACTTCCGGGAAATCACCCACTGGCTGATAGCAGGCGCGGAAATCCGGATCGCTGGGCAGCAGCGGCTGCGGGCACTGCTCGCTGGCGACGAACTCGTAGCTGGTCGCGTAGCGCATCGGCCACAGGTCCAGGATCGGCATCGCCTCGAACATCTTCCCGATGGAATAGTTGAGGCCCGAAAACACGGGCGGCTTGTCGCGCCGCGCGATCACCCACGAGTTGGCCGGCGCGATGTCGCGCCAGATGCTGGCGCGCAATGCCTGGGCGAACTCGCGATCCTCGATCACCACCGCGCTTTCGGTGTTGTAGTGATCGCCGCGCGGATCGAAGTTGTGCGTCCCGACGACGCCGATGCGCCCGTCGATCACCATCGACTTCGCATGCAGTCCGATGCGTACGCCGGCGCGCTTGAGCGGCACGGGCTGGTTGGCGCGGCGGGTGCTGTAGCGCAGTGCGCTGTACTCGCGCGACAGCGCGCGCTGGTATTGCGCACGCTCGACGGTGCTGCGGCGGTCGTAGCGGTCGCGCAGTTCGCGGTGCGCCTGGCCCAGATCGACCGGCGCGGCCTGCGCATCGTCGCGCTCCGTCGATGCCGCATTGCCGCCGCTCTCGCCGGTGAGCGCGCGGCTGGGGGAGATCGAGCCCGTGCCAGCGTCGGCATCGGTGTTCGCCTCGTCCGGCAGCAGGTCGGGCAGCGTCGCGCCGGTCGCGGCGATGTCGATCGGCGCATCCAGCGGGAAGGGCTTGTACTCGAAGATGTTGAAGCCCAGCTCGCGCAGGTAGCGGCGCTTGTACTTGTACGAAAGCGCGTAGGCGATGAACGCGTCGGTCGCGGCCAGGCTGTTGGTGGAGATGATGATCTTCGGGCGCTCGTCGTACGGGCGCGCGTGCAGCTGGCGGAACATGTCCTGCGCGGCGTCGGACAGCACGAGGTACGGCGTCTGCAGCACCACTTCCTGCTGGGCCGATTCGATCAGCCCGCGCAGCGAACCGGACGCCACGGCCTGTTGTTCGGCGTTGATGGCGCGGTGCTTTTCCGGCGTGTCGGAGATGTAGCGCACCTCGCCCACGCGCATCGCGCGCGAGACGAGGCGCTCTTCGATCAGTGCACTGTCGGCGGCGTCGCGTCGCATGGCCTCCGCACGCTCGGGACGCTCGAAATGCGACGGGGGCAGCGCGGGCACGCCATCGGCGAGCAGACGGCCGCCGACATCGTTCAGCCGCTCCACCGGCACGCTGCGGCGATCGTTCCAGAACAGCGCGAAGTCATCGCGCATCACGTGCGCGACCGGCCCGGCGACGAGCAGGTCGCGGTCGCGGAAGTTGTACTCGTCGTCCCAGTCGTAATAGTCGTCCTGGTAATTGCGCCCACCGGTGATGCCGACCGCGCCATCCACCAGCAGCAGCTTGGTGTGCATGCGCTGATTGAGCGTGCGCCAGCAGCACGCGGCGGCGAGCGCGTATTGCGGATAGGTGATCTGCGCGCGACCGAGCACGGGGCTATACAGCTTGAGCTCGAAATTGACGTGCGCGCCGGCCAGCGCGGCGAGCGTGTCGACATGCTTGAGCGCGGACAGCTGGTCGATCAGCACGCGCACGCGCACGCCGCGGCGCGCGGCGGCGAGCAGTTCGTCGAGCACAAGCCGGCCGGCGTCGTCCTCGTCGAAGATGTAGGTCTGCAGGTCGATGGCGGTGGTCGCGCTGCGGATCAGGTTCACGCGCGCGAGCAACGCGTCGGGGCCTCGGTCGAGGATCAGTGCGTAATGTGCCGGCGCGTCGGGCGTGGACTGCGCGAACGCGCGTCCGGCGAGCGCACGCAGCGGCGATCGCTGGGCGCAGGCGTCCGGCTGCGTGCAGTCGAACTGCGCCGAACGTGCCTGCACCACGCGTTCGGTGGCCGCGTCGCGTTGGGCGTTGGACAGCGATGCGCACGCGCCGAGCGCGAGCGACAGCACGGCCACGCAGAGTCGCACGACCGGCTTCACTGTGCGGTCTCGACCAGGCGGACGCGCAGCATGAAGCGCACGCGATCGGCCAGCGCGAACTGCCAGCCGTCCAAGCCGTAGTCCTCGCGGCTGATGCTGCCGGTGGCGAGCACGTCGCAATCGCGGCCGGGCCGTTCGCAGTCGGCCTGGGACAGCATGAAGGTTTCCATGCGCGTCACGCCGTGCATCGACAAGCGGCCGCGCATGCGTCCGCCGGTGCGGACGAGCGTGTCCGGATGCGGCTCGGAAACGAATTCGATGTAGGGATAGTGCTGTGCATCGAAGAAATTCGGCCCGCGCGCGAGCGCGGTGTAGCGATCGGAGCCGGAGACGACCACGCCGCCGGTGCGCAACACGATGCGCACGCGATGGCGGCCGTCGGCCAGGGTGGAGACTTCACCTTCGTACTGCGGGAACTGCCCCGACACGCGCTGGCCCCAGCGGGTGCGCAGCTCGAAGCCGAAGCGGGTGTGGTGCGGATCGAAGGTGCGGGAAGACGTGGTGGGTACGGGCTCGGGAAGCGCGACCGTTTCCTGCGCCCATGCCGGCCAGATGGCCAGCAGGCACGGCAGCAGGAAGCGGGCGAGGCGCGGTCGGCGTTCCCTCACGGCCACCAGAAGGCGCTGAGCTGCGCCACGCCGGGCTCCAGCCCGGCGTCGGCGGGCACTGACAGCACCGCGATGCCGCCCGGCGGCATCCCGCGGTAATCGCCCGACTGCCCGCTGTGCAGCAGCGCCGCCAGCCGCTCCAGCCCCGGGTTGTGGCCGACCAGCATCAGCCGTTCGGCTTCGCGGTGGGTGTCGGCCAGCGAGATCAGCGTGCCGGGCGTGGCTTCGTAGATCGACGGCTCGATGCGCTGGTCGACGTAGCCGATGGCGGCGAGCACCGCTTCCAGCGTCTCGCGCGTGCGGCGCGAGGGCGAGCAGAGGATGCAGTCGGGGACCAGCTTGTTTTCTGCCAGCCAGCGACCGGCGGCTTCGGCCTCGGCGAGGCCTTCGGCCGAGAGCGGGCGGTCCAGGTCGGCCTGTCCGGTGGCGGCGGGCTCCGCGTGGGCGTGGCGTAGCAGGATCAGTTCACGCATGCGCGGGCGACTCCGGTTTGGCGAGGGCGGGCAGGATCATGGGCGCCATTATCACGTAACGACGTGATGGCTCAGGCTTTCCTCAGCCATTTGAGCAAAGGCTGCCAATCGTCCTGGTGGTCGCGCACCTGCGCGGAGTGGTAGTCGAACAGGCTCTTCCCCAGCCCGGTCAGCACCACGTAGGCCTGGCTGTCGCGCAGTTGCGCCACCACGGGATACGGCCAGGCGGCGAGCAGCTCCAGCGCCTGCTGTGACGCGTTCGTCCACGGCTTGAGCTTGTTGCCGACCAGCCCGACGCGCAGCTGGCCCTTGCGCACGCGCGGGTGCCTGGCGAGCGAATCGAGGAACGGCACCGTCGCCTCGATGTCCAGCGCCGACGGCTGGACCGGCACGACGACGGCGTCGGCTTCCTCGAGGAAGGCGTCGAGGTCGTCGGCCATCGCGCCCGCGGCGGCGTCGATCACCAGCCGCTGCGCGTCGTCGGGCAATTGCTTGCGCCATGCCTTTCGACGGGTGCCGTCGAGCGGAAGGACGGCGCTGTCCAGCCCGGCCCGGCGCTGCGCCCAGCGGGTGGAGGATTCCTGCGGATCGGCATCGACCAGCGCGGTGCGCAGGCCGTCGAGCGCCGACTGTGCGGCGAGGTGCGTGGCGATCGTGGTCTTGCCCACGCCGCCCTTGGAACTGGCCACCAGCACGGTCTTCATGCGGACTCCCTGTGGATGGAAGCCGCAGCGTACACGGGGCCGGGCGACGGAACCATGCGCCCGGCGCTTGCGTCGCGATGGCCGGTTGCCGCGTCCGCCCGTCGGCGAAACCCGGCTCGCGGGGTCAGCTTCCGCCGCCCCAGGCGGCCCAGAGCGGCAGGGTCGCCAGCGACAGCAGCAACCCGTAGCCGACCATCGCCGCCGCCAGCCGCGGCGCCAGCCCGTGGGCGATGGCGAGTGCGCCAGCCGTGACCATCGAGGGCATCGCGGCTTCGAGCACGGTGACGCGCGCCATTGGCCCGTGCAGGTTCAATACCGGCACCAGCAGCAGGGCCAGCGCGGGCATCACGGCGAGCTTCAGCACCAGCCCGGCGGCCAGCGGCTTGAGTTCGTCGCGCGGCAGGGCGAAACGCACCGACAGGCCGATGGTCAGCATCGCCAGCGGCAGCAGGGCGTCGGACAGTCGCTGCAGTCCTCCGTCGATCCAGGCCGGCGGATCGGCCGGCATCAGCGTGAACCCCGCCACCAGCGCCCACAGCGGCGGAAACTTCGCCGCGCGCAGCGCCATCTCACGCGCGGACGGCGCGTGTTCGCCCCCGTAGCGCGCCAGCGCCCACAGGCCGAACGTCGACAGGATCAGGAACGTACCGAACTGGTCGTAGACCACCGCGTACGGCAGCGCGTCATCGCCGACGAGCGCGCGCGTCAGCGGATAGCCGAGGAAGCTGGTGTTGCCGAGCGCGACGGTCAGCATCAACACGGCGGTCTCGTCGCGCCGGAACTTCAGCCAGCGCGACAGCGCGCCGACCAGCACGACCGTCGCGCCGAGCAGCAGCCACGGAACGGCGATCACGCCCAGCAGCGCGGCTTCAAGATGCAGTCGCGGCACGTAACGCAGCACCGCCGCCGGCAGGCAGACGTACAGCACGACGAGGTTGAGCGTGCGCGCCGCGTCGCCGGGCAGCACGCGCAGCCGCTGGAAAAGATAGCCCAGCGCCAGCATCGCCAGCACGAGGGCGAAGGCGTCGAAAGCCATGCGTGATCCCGTGTTCGAACCGCCATGGTGGCCACTGCACGGCGGCGGCTCAAGCTCGACCATTGGGTATGATCGCCGCTCCGACACGGACGCCGCCGAGCACGATGACCGACCTGCAGGACCTCACCGCGCTCATCCGCGCCAACACCCCGCTCATCGTCATCGAAACGCGCGACGAAGGCCGCGTCGTCGAACTCTTCCGCCAGGCGCTGATGCACGTGTGGCGCGCGCTGCATCGATGGTCGATCACCGAAGGCCTGCGCCGCATCGACCTGGACCGCGAGGATCCGGCCGAAATCGCACCCGATGCGTCCAACACGCTGCAGGCGATCCGCAACGCCGAGCAGCGCGGCATCTACCTGCTGCTCGATTTCCATCCCTACCTCGGCTACGCCGGCACGCAGCGGCAGCTGCGCGACATCCTGCAGCGCCGCGACTGCGAACCGCACGTGCTGGTGCTGGTCGGCCACAAGGTCGAACTGCCGGCCGAACTCGAATCGCTCGCAGTGCGTTACACGCCGCGCCTGCCGGACGCGAATGCGCTGCTCAAGCTGGTACGCGAGGAAGCGGCGAACTACGCGAAGGAGCACGGCGGTCGTCGCGTCGAAGCCGACGGCGAGGCGGTGCAGCAGATCGTGCGCAACCTGCGCGGGCTCGATCCGATCGACGCGCGTCGCATCGCCCGCCAGCTGATCTTCAACGACGGTGCGCTTGGCCCGGGCGATCTGCCGGAGCTGGCCAAGCTCAAGTTCGAACTGCTCAACCGCAGCGGGCATCTTCATTACGAGTACGACACCGCACGCATGGACGACGTCGCCGGCGCGTCGCGCTTCAAACGCTGGGTGCAGCAGCGGCGCGACGTGTTCGTCAGCGGCGAGGCGCCGGTGGGGCTCGATCCGCCGAAGGGCGTGCTGCTGCTCGGCGTGCAGGGTTGCGGAAAGTCCATGCTCGCCAAGGCGGTCGCGGCCGGCTTCGGCGTGCCGCTGGTGCGACTGGATTTCGGCACGCTGTACGACAAGTTCCATGGCGAGACCGAGAAGAACCTGCGTGACGCGTTGTCGTCGGCAGAACAGCTCGAGCCGTGCGTGCTGTGGATCGACGAGATCGAGAAGGGCCTGGCGAGCGACGGCGGCGACAGCGATGGCGGCGTGTCGCGTCGCGTGCTCGGCTACCTGCTGACGTGGATGGCCGAACGCAAGTCGCGCGTGTTCCTGGTCGCCACCGCGAACCAGATCGACGCGCTGCCGCCGGAGCTGTTGCGCAAGGGCAGGTTCGACGAGATCTTCTTCGTCGACCTGCCCGGTGCTGGCACGCGCGAGGCGCTGTTCGCGTTGCACCTGCGCCGTCGCCAGCTCGATCCGGCGACGTTCGACCTTGCCGGTCTTTCGGCCGCGAGCGACGGCTTCTCCGGCGCCGAAATCGAGCAGGCCATCGTCGCCGCGCTGTACGCCGCGCATGCAGCGAAGGCGCCGCTCAACGATTTCATGCTGCGCGCCGAGCTGAAGCAGACGCGCCCGCTCTCGGTGCTGATGGCCGAACGCGTGCAGGGCCTGCGCGAATGGGCGCAGGGGCGCACGGTCCCGGCGGACTGACGCGATCGCCGCAAGCGTGACCTCCGGGCCACGCGCGCGGCACGCACTGGCAGGAACATGCGGCGAACTCCCGCGGAGCTTCGCCATGGCGCGCGTCGTCCATCGTGTCCTCGTCGCCGTGCTGGCGGTCTGCATCGGCCTGTCCGCTGTCGCGCGAGGCAGCGAACCCGCGCCGCTGCCGACGCTGCAGGACGGCTACTTCCAGACCATCACGCGAGTCGTCGACGGCGTATGGCTGATCGCGCAGCCGCAGCCGTTCCAGGTGCAACCCATCGGCAACGTGGTCGTGATCGAGCAGTCCGACGGCCTCGTCCTCATCGACGGCGGCGGTTCGCCCGGCGCGGGACGTCGCATCGTCGAACTCGTGCGTTCGGCCAGCGGCAAGCCGGTGAAGGCCGTCGCGATCACGCACTGGCATGGCGACCACGTGCTCGGCCTGTCGGCGATCGTGCAGGCGTGGCCGGCGGCGGAGATCATCGCGACCGACATCACCGACGCGCATCTACGCGGGCGTTCGATGAAGGCGTATCCGAAAGGCGCGCCGGACGCGACGCTGCAGACCGCGTTCGACCAGCGCCTCGATGGTGCGGATGGATTCGTGCACGATTCGCTCGCAAAGAGCGATCTCTCCGCGCGCGAACGCGAAGGCTTCGAGGCAGCGCAGCGACTCTTCGCGCAATACCGCAAGGACACGCGCGACATCGTGCTCGCGCTGCCCACGCGCACGTTCGTCGATGCGTTGAAGCTCGACGATGCGACGCGTCCGGTCGAACTTCGCCACTTCGGTCGTGGCAACACCGACGGCGACCTCGTAGCGTGGCTGCCGCGCCAGCGCGTGATGGCGACGGGCGACCTGCTCGTCGCGCCGATCCCGTTCGGCTTCAATGCGTATCCGGCGGACTGGCAACGCACGTTGCGCGCGATGCAGGCGCTGCGTCCGGCTGTGTGGCTTCCCGGTCACGGCGCGGCGATGCGGGGCGACGCCTACGTGTCGCGCGTGATCGACCTCATCGGCCACATGCGCGAGGCGGTCGCGCCGCTGGTGAAGCAGGGCGTCACGCTGGACGAAGCGAAGAAACGCGTCGACCTGTCCGCCGATCGCGCGCGCTTCGTCGGCGACGATCCGTGGCTGGTGCGCTGGTTCGATCGCTACTGGACGCAGCCTTTCACCGACGCCGCCTGGCGCGAAACGAAGGGCGAGCCGATCGAACAGGGCGAGGGTTGATCAGATCGCCGCGAGGTCGAAGGAAATGCTGATGCGCTCGCCCGCGCCCGCGTACGGCAGCGTGCGATGGAACAGGTACGACGGGAACAGCAACAGGGTGCCGACCTTCGGGCACACGCGACGCAATGCGGCGTCCGGTGGCTGCGGCAGGCTCGCGAAGGGACGTCCGAATTCGATCCAGCCGGCATGCGTGTCGTCGTCGTCGCGGATCGCGGGTGGAAGTTCGACGTAATACGCGCCGGACAACCACGAGTCCTCGTGGATGTGTGTGTCGATGAAACCGCGCTCCGCGGCCTGCGTCGCCCACACGTGCACGCGATAGCGCTCGGGCACGTTGCGGAGGAAGACATCGCCCGAGAGCGCGTCGTCGTCGAGCGACGCTTCGGCAACATGCGCATCGCGCGCTTGTGCGAGGAAGGCGTCGATCGCCTCGCGCAGACGCTGCTCGAAGCCGACGATGGCCAGCGTGCGATCGGCCAGCAGGTCGCCACTGAGGTACGCATTGCGCGCCGCCAGCCCGGCCGGTTCCCAGCGTTGCTGGCTGTGGCGGCGGATGTCGTCGGCGAGTGCGGCATTGAACGCATGCGCATCGGCGAAGCCGTCCGGCGTCGGCAGATCGATTGCGTGCACGTGTCGATGCAGGCCAAGCCACTGCGTCGCGCGGTCGGCATCATGTTGCGCGACCGCGACGCCGAGGTGCGCGATGGTCCGCTGGTCGCCCGGCGCGCGTCGCAATGCATCACGCAGCTCGTCGCGTGCGGCGGCGACCCGGTCGTCGTGCAACAGCGCGATGCCGTGCTGTCGATGCAGCGTCGGCGATTCCACGCCAGCGGCTAGCGCTCGCGCGTAAACGTCGACCGCTTCGTGTGGCTTTCGATTGAGCTGCAATTGCTCGCCGAGCGTATCGATGATGTCGATGTCGCGCGGCGCGAGTTCCAGCGCACGCCGCGCATGCGCTTCAGCACCGGCGTGGTCGTCGAGCTTGCGCGACAGGATCGCCGCATCGCGATGCGCCTGGGCGAGCGACGGATCCAGCTGCAACGCGCGCAGCGCGTGTTGCAGGCCTTCCTGCAGCGAGGCGCGATCGAACAGGTTCGACAGCAAGGCTGCCAACGCCTGGTGCGCGTGCGCATCGGGATTGAGCTGCAACGCGTTGCGTGCGGCCGCGATCGCGGCGACGTAGTCCTGTTGCTTGCCGTGCGCGGCGGCGAGGTTGTTCCAGGCCTCTGCCCAGTCGGGTTTCAGGCGCGCGGCGGTATCGAAACCCGACGCCGCCTGCACATAGTCGCCCGCGTTGAAGGCAGCGGTGCCGTAGCGAAACGCGGCGCGGGGCTCCTGCGGCAGGCGCTGCATCGCCAGCGCCAGCGACGCGAGCGCGGCGTCGAACTCGCCCGCGTTCAACTGCATGGTGCCGAGGTCCAGCGCGGTCGCGCCGTCGTCCGGACGTAGCGCCAGCGCTTGCTGCAAGGCGTGGCGCGATGCCGCCGGATCACCCAGCGCCTGCAGCGTCATCGCGTACAGGCGCCACGCGTCGAACGATTGCGGCGCCTGTTGCAGCGCGGCTTCGCAATCGGCCCTGGCGGGCGCCGGTTGTCCCTGCTGCAACGCCGCCCATGCGCGGCGCAGCAAGGGGACGACGTCGGCGCCGCTCATCTCAGTAACCTGCGGCCTGGCCGTCCTTGCGCGACTCGCTGGCGCCCACGTAGCCGCCGTTCGGATTGACCATGATCGCCTGGTAGCCGCCGTACGGGCCGTCGGCGAAACGCACGCTGTGGCCCTTGCGCATCAGTGCGCGGACGGTTTCGTACGGGAAGCCCGATTCCAGATCGAGCTCGCCGCCGTCGTTCATGGCGGTGACCTGACCGGTCGGCTCGGTGCTGCCGTCGTGCTGGATGCGCGGCGCGTCGCCGGCTTCCTGCAGGTTCATGCCGAAATCGACCAGGTTCATGATGATCTGCGCGTGGCCCTGCGGCTGCATCGCGCCGCCCATCACGCCGAAGCTCAGCCACGGCTTGCCGTCCTTCGTCGCGAAGGCCGGAATGATGGTGTGGAACGGACGCTTGCCCGGCGCGAACGAGTTCGGGTGGCCTTCCTTCAGCACGAACTGCTCGCCGCGGTCCTGGAAGATGAAGCCCAGGCCCGGAGGCGCCATGCCGCTGCCCATGCCGCGGTAGTTCGACTGGATGAGCGAGACCATCATCCCGTCCGCATCGGCCACGGTCATGTAGATCGTGTCGCCTTCGTTGAGCTGCGTGATCACGCCCGGCTCGACGGCCTTGGCGGCCTTGTCCATCGAGATCAGCTTGCCGCGCTCGCGCGCGTAGGGCTTGGAGATGAGCTTGGCCGTCGGCGTCCTGTAGAAATCCGGGTCGGCGTACGACGCGGCGCGGTCGGCGAAGGCGAGCTTCTTGGCCTCGGTGAACAGGTGCACGTGCTCGGGGCTGCCGAAGCCGTAGGACTTCAGGTCGTAGGGTTCGAGCAGGTTGAGGATCTGCAGCGCGGCGATGCCCTGGCCGTTGGGCGGCAGTTCCCACACGTCGACGCCGCGATAGTTGGTGCTGACCGGCTCGACCCAGTCGCCGTGGTGCGAGGCGAGGTCGTCGTAGCTCAGGAAGCCGCCGTTCGCCTTGAAGTACGCGTCGATCGTGCGTGCGATGTCGCCCTTGTAGAACGCGTCGCGGCCGCCGTTGGCGATCATCGAAAGCGTGTTGGCGAGGTTGGGGTTCTTCCACATCTCGCCGGTGCGCGGACCACGCCTTTGCCCAGGCACGTCGCCGGCGACGGTGAACTGCTCGGCGAACCCCGGCCACTTCGACAGCGTCGGCACGCTGCGGCCCCAGTAGTAAGCGATCACCTCATGCACCGGATGGCCTTCGCGCGCGTAGCGGATGGCCGGCGCCAGGTCGTCCTTCATCGGTTTGCGGCCGAAGCGCTCGTGCAGCGCGAACCACGCATCGACCGTGCCCGGCACCGTCACCGGCAGCGGGCCGTGCGAGGGAACGTCCTTCAGGCCGCGGCGCTGGAATTCGGCCAGCGTCAGCGACTTCGGCGAACGGCCCGAGCCGTTGTAGCCGTAGAGCTTCTTCGTCTTCGGATCCCAGACGATGGCGAACAGGTCGCCGCCGATGCCGTTGCCCGTCGGCTCCATCAGGCCCAGCGCCGCGTTGGCGGCAATGGCCGCGTCCACCGCGCTGCCGCCCTGTTTCATCACGTCCAGCGCGATCTGCGTCGTCAGCGGATGCGAGGTTGCGGCGATCGCGTGCGGGGCGTAGACCTCGCTGCGGGTGGCGAAGGGCAGGCCGGTGATGCGGTCGGCGCACATGGCGGTGAAAGGCAGGCTCAGCAGGACGGAGGCGAACAGCAGGCGCATGAGGTACGGACATCCCCGGGACGAAGTCGCATCCTATCGCGACCGCCCGTGCGGGATTTGCCGGTTCGGCACCGGTGGCCCGGTGCGATACGCGTGCTGGTAGCCGGTGTCCGGCGACGGCCTGGACCGGGACCATCACGGCATCCGCGCGAATGCGCGGATGCGTGGTCGTGCAGCGAAGGGGCCCTCCCGCTGCGAGAGGGCGGATCGCTTACGGCCAGGCGGGCGGGTTCGCTGCCCAGGCGGCCTGCACTTCGGCCAGCGCCGAGCGCTCGGCGTCGGTCCAGTCGGGCAGCAGGCTGGCGAACTTCGATGCGGAGTTCCACTGCTGCGGCTCGGTACGCACGGCGGCCGAGTACCACACCACCGCCTCTTCCTTGCGACCCAGCGACCACAGCGACAGCGCCAGGGTCGGCGGCATCCACGAGGCGGTCACCGCACGTGCTTCGACCAGCGAGCGCCACTGCGCGAATGCGCCTTCGAAATCCCCGGTGCGATACAGATCCCAGCCGTAGTTCCATACGACCGAGCGCCACAATGCGTCGCTGCGATCAATTGCACCGAGCGCGCGCGCATAGAGCTGCTTGCCGAGGTCCGTGCGGCCGGCGGCCATCGCGAGGTGCGCGAGCTGGGCGACTTCGCCCTTCGCGCGCGGATTGCGCTCGATGGCCTTGACCAGTTTCTCGGTGGCGGCGTCCCCGGTTTCGCGCACGGCGACAACCGGTCGGACGGTGTTGGCGTCGGCGTCGAAGTAGAACTCCGCCGGACGCGGCAGGCTTTGCGCCGACACGGCGCTGGAGACGGCCAGAAGGGCCGTCGCGAAAAGAGTGCGACCAAGCATGTGTGAATCCCCCTGTGCAACGCAGCAATCCTAACCCGTACTGGGCCGGGATCGCGGCGTTCTGGCGTCCCAGACCGGGTTATCGGCAGGGCGAGGGCAAGCCGGAGCGCCATTTCGGCAAGATGGGACGGCCGTCGCCCTGGTCCACCCCTCTCCCGTCGGCGGGAGAGGGGCTTCACGGCACCGCTCAGTGCGCCGCGGGCAGCAGCGCGACCTCGTCCACGACCCACATCGGGTTGTACTCGCCCGAGGCGAAGGTGAAGCACAGGTCGTGACGACCGGCCTGCGCCGGCAGCGGTGCGGTCAGCGTGGTCAGGCCGTCGGACTTGCGCGCCGGGGCCAGCGGCAGCACGGCGATGGGCTCGCCTTCGCAGCTGCCGAGCCGGACTTCGAGCGCGCCGCCGGGGATCTTCGCCGGGCGCGTCACGACCTTGCTGGCGTCCTTCCACAGGGCGTAGTTGTGCGGCAGCTGGCCGACGCGGACCTCCACCGTGGCGATACCGTCCAGCTGCGCGGCGTCGTAGATCCAGCACGGATCGAACACGTCGGCGAGCAGCAGCCGGCGATCGCCATCCTTGCCGTCGGACGGTGCGTCGTCCTCCATGCGCAGCATCAGGTCGGTCTTGCACGAACGCAGCGCGTTGCTGCTGCGCGCACGCAGGCTGTGCAGGTTCAGTTCGAACGCGCGCGTCGCGGCCAGCGCGTGATCGTCGGCGAACGCGTTGGCCTTCACCGTCGTCGGCAGCGGCAGTTCGAGCGGATGCACGTACGCCTGCGACGTTGCCGTCGGTTCCGTGCCATCCAGCGTGTAGCGGATCGTGCCGAAGCCGCTCTGGTTGTTCAGCGCCAGCGACGTCTTGCCGCCTTCCAGCGCCTGCGGCGTGAAGCGCACGGCGAACGCGCTGTCGGCGGCATCGAAGCCGGTCAGGCGATAGCGTTCCATCTGGAATGCCATGCGCTGCAGGAAGTCGTTCCAGTCCAGGCGCGATTCCGGCGACCACGTGACTTCGGCCAGCGCCGCGCCGCGCGGGAACAGCGAACGCTGCATGCGCTCGAAGGTGCGCTGGTGTTCGGTCCACAGGTTGGCCTGCACGCCGAGCACATGCTTTGCCTGATCGGCATTCAACTGCACCGGCACGGCCTTGAAGTCGTACACGTCCTTCAGCGAGATCACCTTCAACCGCCCCGGCGTTTCATCCGGGCCATCGCTCTGCACGTGGTCGAGGTAGAGGTCGGGCGAGGGCGCCATCACGACGTCGTGTCCGGCGCGCGCGGCCTCGATCGCGCCGTCCGTACCGCGCCACGACATCACCGTCGCGTCGGCCGGCGGGCCGCCTTCGAGGATCTCGTCCCAGCCGATCAGCCGCTTGCCGTGCGCCTCGATGTACTTGCCCAGCCGGCCCATGAACCAGCTCTGCAGCTGCATCTCGTCCTTGAGGCCGAGTTCCTTCTTCTTCGCCTGCACCGCCGCCGACTGCTCCCACTGATCCTTCGCG
Organism: Lysobacter soli; assembly: GCF_009755585.1. Classification (NCBI taxonomy): domain Bacteria; kingdom Pseudomonadati; phylum Pseudomonadota; class Gammaproteobacteria; order Lysobacterales; family Lysobacteraceae; genus Lysobacter; species Lysobacter soli. The sequence goes on from NZ_CP046603.1 coordinate 182,463, forward strand.
GCCTCGTCGCCGCCCAGGTGGAAGTACTGCCCCGGGAACAGCGGCATCATTTCGTCGAGCACGTTTTCCAGGAACGTGAACGTCTTGTCGTCCACGTTGAACAGCCACGTGTTGACGCCCCAGTCGGGCGACACGGGAGGCTTGGTGCCGGGAACGCCGAATTCGGGATAGGAGGCGATCGCGGCCTGCGCATGGCCGGGCAGATCGAACTCGGGCACGACCGTGATGTAACGCTCTGCGGCGTACTTCACGATGTCGCGGATTTCGTCCTGCGTGTAGAAGCCGCAATACGGCTTCGGCTTGCCCTTCGCATCGCGACCGGCCGCGCCGGCGGGAATGCGGCAGCCGCCGACTTCGGTCAGCTTCGGGTACTGCTTGATCTCGACACGCCAGCCCTGGTCGTCGGTGAGATGCCAGTGGAAGGTGTTGAGCTTGTGGAGCGCCATCTGGTCCAGCAGCGCCTTCACTTCGTCGGGCGTGCGGAAGTGGCGTGCGACGTCGAGCATCAGCCCGCGCCAGCCGAAACGCGGCGCGTCCTCGATGCGCTGCGTCGCGATCGACGCCTCGCCCTGCGCGCCGTCGGCCAGCAATTGCCACAGCGTCACCGCGCCGTAGAACAGGCCGGCCGGCTTGCGCGCGCTGATCTTCGCGCCCTGCGGCGTGATGTCGACGACGTAGGCCTCGTCGCCGGCGGGCGCGATGTTCGCGTCGATCGCGAACACAACCGCTGCACCGTCGGCAGCGCCACCGACCTGCGGCGCGAAGCCGCGCGCCTTCTGCACGCGCGAGGCGAAATCCTGAGCGATGCGCGTGGCTTCGGCGTCGTTGCCGATCAAAGCTACGCGCGACTGCGGGCCGAACGCGAAGCGGCCATCGCGCAACTCCACCTTCGCGGGGCGCGGTATCACCGGCGTGGCGGCCGCGCTGGCGGAAATGAGCGTGGTCGCGGTCGTCGTTTCCGCCGGCTTAGCGGCAGTGGTACCTGCTGCGTCAGCCTTCGGCGCGTCCTCGCGCTGGCAGGCCGACAGCCCCATCGCCAGCGCCACGGCGGCGATGCTCGTTACGAAATGCCGTTTCATCGTTCCCTCACTCTCCTGTCGCGTGCGCCACGCGGGCGCCGGAAACAAGCGGGCCCGGCATGACCGGGCCCGCTGTCTTGCTTACACCCTGGACCAGCGGCGTATCAGTACTTGAAGCGGAAGTTCAGATAGTACTGGCGACCGTTGTTGTAGAACGCCTGCGGGTGGCCGTCGGCCACGTAGTAGCTGAGCGTGGGGTCGTTGAGGTTGAGCGCGTCGAGCGTGATCGACATCCAGTCCGTCGCCTTCCAGCCGAACGACGCCGACAGCGTGCCGAAGTCGTCCTGGAAGTACTCGTTCGCACGCAGCATGCCGTGGTAGAACGAGGAGCGGTACGTGTAGGCCACGCGCGCGTTGAAGCGGTCGTTCTCGAAGAACGCCGACAGGTTCCAGGTGTCCTTCGACGTGCCCACCAGTGCGTCGGTGGCATCGTCGCCCGCCGGGACGTCGGCCTCGCCATCGGCGTAGGTGTAGTTGGCCGAGATGCCGAAGTAGTCGCCGATCGGCTGCTCGTACGTCAGCTCGATGCCGCGCACCTTGCCGTCGCTGTTGATCGGCAGCGTGACCTCATACGGTTCGACCTGGCCGTTCTGGTCGTTCACGTAGTTGCGGGTCTCGGTGGCGTAGCGGACGTAGTTGTCCAGGTCCATCGAGAACAGGCTCGCGGCCAGCAGGCCACGTTCGGTGAAGTACCACTCCAGCGACGCGTCGAAGTTGGTCGAGATGATCGGCTCGAGGTCCGGGTTGCCCGCCGTACCCGTGTGCGTCAGGTTCGACAGCGACACGGCGCCGGCCAGCGCGGAGTAATCCGGCAGTGTCATCGTCTGCGACGCGGCCAGGCGCAGGATCAGGTCGTCGGCGAAGTTGTAGCGGAAGTTGACGCTCGGCAGGACGCGGTCGTGCTTGTTGTTCTGGCGTACGTTGACGAAGTTGCCGAACAGGCTCGACACGTCCGGCGTGATCGTCGCGTCGCTACCCAGTCCGCGCCAGAACTGGATGTCCTGCTGGATGTCGACGTAACGCAGGCCGGCGTTGCCGCTCCACTTGTCGCCCGAGAAGTTCGCCTGCACGTAGAGCGCGGTGTTCTCCTCGTTGATGTTGAACTCGCTGCCGTAGTTGTGGCGGGCGCCGTCCTTGCGGACGGTGGAGTTGTTCTTGACCGCCTGCTCGAGCGCGCTCTGCGTGAAGTACCACACGCCCGGGCCCGGGAACGAGCCGCCGAGGCCGCTGCCGAAGTCGCCCGGATAGAAGCCCGGCGAAGTGCCCTCCAGCGCGCCGGCGATGTCGCCCGGGTCGGAACCGTACGGGCTGTTCACTTCGCGGGTGTGGTCGGCGTAGCGCACGCCGAAGTCCACCGACGACAGCACGCCGTTGTTGCTGAACCAGGTCGCGTCGGAGGTGATCCAGGTTTCCTTGTCGATCACGTCGTAGTACTGGATGCCCCACGTGCCGAAGCCGTCGGTGGTCGGGCCGGACGGATTGTTGAGGTACCAGTTGACGGTGTTGTCGGTGCCGCGAACCTGCCAGCCGCCGCCGCTGCGGCCGGTGACGACCTCGGCAATGTTCTGCGTCGGCGTCTCGCCCTGGCCCTTCGTGTAGCCGATCTGGGTCTTCAGCGAGAAGGACTCGTTGATGTCCCATGCGGCGTCGAAGGTGGTGTAGCCGGTCTTAGCGGCCGATTCCGGACGCGAGATCATGTCGTAGATGCCGTAGCCCGGCGCCGACGGATCGGCGGCGTAGTCGGCCTTCACCAGCGTGCCGTTCTCGATCACGTAACCCGGCAGCGGTGCCTGGTTCGGCACGAAGTTGCCGGTCCACAACATGTAGTTGCGGTTGTAGTTCTTCGCGTCCATGTCGGAGTAGAACGCGCTCAGGCCCAGCGTCAGATCGTCGCTCGGCTTGGCCTGCAGTTCGATCAGGCCACCCATGCGCTCGCGCGTCTGGGTGAAGTAGGCCGAACCCGGAAGGTTCGGGTACATCACGCCGGCGAGGTCCGGGTTGGTCGCCACGACCGGCGCGTCCGGCGCGATCGTCGAGAAGCCGCCGACGATTTCCTGGCCGTCGCGACGCAGCTCGCGTTCCTGGTAGAACGCCTGCGCCATGAAGCCGAAGGTGTTGGCGTCGTTCTTGTAGTTGAACAGGCCGCTGACCTGCGGCTTGGTGCTGCTCGGCAGGTCGGAGTAGACGTCACCGATCGAGCCTTCGGCCGAGATCTGGTTCGCGAAGTCCAGCGGCTTGCGGGTGATCACGTTCACCGAGCCGGCGGCGCCGCCTTCGACGAACTTGGCCTGCGAGGTCTTGTTCACCACCGCCTGGCTGACGATTTCGGACGGCAGCAGCGAATAGCTGACGCTGCGGCCCACGGTTTCGGTCTGGCTGAGGATGAACCAGTCGGCGCTGCCGATTGTGTGGCCGTTGACCAGCGTCTGGGTCAGGCTCGGGCTGGTGCCGCGCAGGCTGACGCGGTCGTTCTCGTCGAAGCCGCCTTCGTTCGCACTGGAGGAGCTGATGCTCACGCCCGGCAGGCGCTGCAGGGTGTCGGCGACGTTGTGCGCCGGCAGCTTGCCGACGTCTTCGGCCGTGACCACTTCGATGTGCGACTGCGCGTCGCGCTTGGTGTCCAGCGACTTTTCCTGGGCGCCGCGGATGCCGGTGACGACCACCGTGTCCAGGTCGGTCGCTTCCTGGCTGGAAGCCGGCGCGGTCTGCGCGGCCACGTTGCCGCCGATGCTCAGCGCGAAGACGATGCTGGCCGATAGTGCTGTTTTGCGAAGCTTCATTGCTCTCCCTCCCACGGGTTGATGTACGACCCCGCAGTGCCGGTTCTTGCTTGCCGACGTCTGCGGAGCCCGTTTCCTGACCGACGCGCACGGACGCGTGGCCGTATTCCTGCGTGCTTCGCGGTGGCGCTCGCGCGCCGCCGCACATGGACGAATCGCGTTACGACTGGCTGCTTTGAGACAGATGTTCCAGGTACCAGCTGGCGGCGCCGATGACGCCCAGCCGGTCGTTCTCGATCAATCGCACCGGCACGCGTTCCAGCGCGGCGTGCATCACGCCCTTGTCCAGCAATCGCGCATGGAACTGGCTGTGCGGCAGGAAATCCTTCAGCTGCGGCAGGATGCCGCCGGCGATGAACACCGACTTGGCGCTGCTGACGGTGATGAGGTCGCCGATCGTGCTGCCCAGCAGTGCGCAGAAGGTCAGCACGGCTTCGCGCGCGGGTGCGTCCAGGCGGCGGGCGGCTTCGGTGATGGCGGCGGGCGCGCGCAGCTCCGGCTCGATGCCGTCGATCGCGCAGATCGCCTCGTACAGGTTCACAAGGCCGGGACCCGAAACGAAACGCTCGGTCGGCACATGCGAGAAACCGCGCTGGCGGGTCCATTCGAGGATCGCCGTCTCGCGCGCGTTGCCCGGCGCGAAAGCGATGTGGCCGGCTTCGGTCGGCAGCACGACGGTGCCGCCGCGATGCGGGATGCGCACCGCCGCGCCCAGGCCGGTGCCGGGGCCGACGACCAGCACGGGACCGGTCGCCGCCGCGCTCACGCCGGGCGTGAGCAGCAGCGAATCGGCCGGGTCCATGCATTGCGCGGCATGCGCGGCGGCCTGGAAATCGTTGATGTAGTGCAACTCGCTCAGGCGCAGCTGGCTGCGCAGCTCCGACAGCGAGATGCGCCAGGGCAGGTTGGCGTTGATGACCACGTCGTCCAGCACGACGCCGGCGGAAGCGATCGTGACGCGGTCGATGCCCGCACACGCGCTGTGGCTGGAAATGAACTCGGCGAGGATCGCGCCCAGGCTTGGGTAATCGGCGCACACGTACTTGTGGTGTGCCAGGACGACGACGTCGGACTCGTCCGCTCCGCCCGGACGGACCAGGCCGACGCGGGTGTGCGTACCGCCGACATCGGCGGCGAGGAAGCGGGGTTCGACCTGCGTCAGCGGCGGCACGGCGCTCATCCGCGAACGGCGCGCAGGCGCTGCGCGTTCGCGTGGCATGACCGGGCTCGTGCTTCCTTCGTATCCCACCGCATGGTTCCTCCGCTCGCACCGGCTCCCAGCCGGCGCGGCCGAGATTGGCGCGGCCCTGACAACGTTGTCAACCGGAAGTTACGAAATTGTCAGAAACACCGGTGTCAGATCCGACGAACGGCCATTTTTGCTGCGTCGCAGCAGGTCGAAACGCCTTCCGCGCCGCACCAACAGGACTTTGTAGGGGTTCTCTGGCTTGCGGACAGAACTTGTGACAACGTTGCGCCACCGGATGTCGTCCAGGTCAACCGGCGCCATCCTCGAACGCATTCCTTGGGAGGGGAATCCGCATGTCCACGTCCACGCCCACCGCGTCGCGCAGCCACTACGGGTCCATCGCGATCATCGGCGCGCTGTTCTTCATCTTCGGCTTCGTCACCTGGCTCAACGGCCCGCTGATCACCTTCGCCAAGCTCGCGTTCAACGTGAGCGAGTCGGCGGCGTTCCTGATTCCGTTCGCGTTCTACATCTCGTACTTCGTGCTCGCGTTGCCCTCGTCGGTGATCTTGAAATTCACCGGCATGAAGAAGGGCATGGCGCTCGGCCTGTTCCTGATGGCGATCGGCGCAGCGGTGTTCGGCCAGTACACGACGGCGCGCGTCTACGGCGGCGCGATCACCGGCATCTTCGTGATCGGCGCGGGCCTGGCGATCCTGCAGACGGCGTCGAACCCGTACATCAGCATCCTCGGGCCGATCGAAGGCGCGGCGCAGCGCATCGCGGTGATGGGCATCTGCAACAAGGTCGCCGGCATCCTCGCGCCGCTGGTGATCGGCACGCTGGTGATGCACGGCATGGGCGACCTGTCCGCGCAGGTGGCCAACGCCGATGCCGCGACGAAGGAGCAGCTGCTCAACGAGTTCGCCGCGCGCATCCACGATCCGTACATGGTGATGGCGGGCCTGCTCGCGCTGCTGGCGGTGGGCATCGTGTTTTCGCCGCTGCCGGAGATCAAGGCCGAAGACGTCAACGCCGATGGCGACACCGGCGCCACGCGCAAGACGAGCCTGTTCCAGTTCCCGCACGTGTGGCTGGGCGCGCTGTGCATCTTCGTGTACGTCGGCGTGGAAGTGATGGCGGGCGATGCCATCGGCACCTACGGACAGGGCTTCGGCCTGCCCGTGGACGCGACCAAGTTCTTCACCTCGTTCACCCTGTTCGGCATGTTGCTGGGCTACGTGGTGGGTTTGATCGCGATCCCGCGCTTCGTCTCGCAGGAACGATATCTCACCTTCTCGGCGGTGCTGGGCGCGCTGCTGGCGATCGGCGCGTTCCTGACGAAGGGTTACGTGTCGGTCGGCTTCGTCGCCGCGCTCGGCTTCGCGCACGCGATGATGTGGCCGGCGATCTTCCCGCTGGCGATCCAGGGCCTGGGCCGTTTCACCGAATACGGTTCGGCGCTGCTGATCATGGGCATCGCCGGCGGCGCGGTGATCCCGCAGCTGTTCGTGCACCTCAAGCAGGCCTACGACTTCCAGCTGGTGTTCGTCGTGCTGATGGTGCCGTGCTACCTGTACATCCTGTACTTCGCACTGCGCGGCCACAAAGCCGGTCAGCGGCACGACGTGGTGAACGGCGCGACGGCCTCGCAGCACGGCTGATCGTTCGATCAACGAATGACGCCACGTACCAGACGCCACCGCACGTGATTCACATCACCGGTGGCGCTGGTTAGGCTAGTCGTTCTCATTGGACCGCCATGAAGACGGGACCACGCGAGGCTACGGTGCGCAGACCCACGATCAAAGACGTTGCAGAGCGCGCCGAGGTGTCGCTCAAGACGGTCTCTCGCGTCATCAACGACGAACCCAGCGTGCAGGCGCGCACGCGCGAACGCGTGCGGCAGGCCATCGCCGAACTCGGCTACCAGCCCGATCCGTCGGCGCGCAGCCTGCGCAGCGCGCAGCCGTACGCGCTGGGCCTTGTGTACGACAACCCCAATCCCTACTACGTCATCGCCGTGCAGAACGGCGTGCTGTCGGTGTGCCGCGAAACCGGCTACGGCCTGCAGATCCATCCCTGCGATTCGTCGTCGCCGAACCTGGCGAACGAGCTCATCGAACTGGTGCAGCATTCGCGCCTGGCCGGCCTGGTGCTCGCGCCGCCGATGTCAGAGCGCAACGAGCTGGTGACCGAACTCATCGCGCACGGCGTGAACCTGGTGCGCATCGTGTCGGCGGCCGCCGATCCGCAGGACGGCAGCGCCTGCGTCTACGTCGACGACCGCGACGCGGCGTACGACATCACCGAGCACTTGATCCAGCTCGGCCACAGCCGCATCGGCTTCCTGTGGGGCGGCAAGTCGCACGGTTCGTCGTGGGAGCGCTACAAGGGCTACGAGGACGCGCTGCGCGAGTACGGCATCCCGCTCGATGCGGAGCTGGTGGTCGAAGGCGACTACTCCTTCGATGACGGCTTCCGCGGCGCGCGCCGCCTGCTCGCGCTGCCCGATCGCCCGACCGCGATCTTCGGCAGCAACGACGAGATCGCCGCCGGCGTGCTGGCAGCCGCCAAGTCCAGCGGCATGAACGTGCCCTACGACCTGTCCATCGCCGGCTTCGAGGACAGCCCGTTCTCCAAGCAGAGCTGGCCGGCGCTGACGACGGCGAAGCAGGCAACGCAGGACATCGCGCGGCACGCCGCGCACCGGCTGCTGCAGGAAATCCGCGAACACGCTCCCAAGGCGTCGCCGAACGAAGGCTTCAGCCCGGAGCTGGTCGTGCGCGGTTCGACGGCCCCGCCGCGGCCGAAGGCGTAAAACGTCCCCGCAATGCTTGAGCCCCTCTCCCATCGGGAGGGGGGTGGGGTGCCCCAAAGCCCTAGCCGAAAGATGCCCGAATCTCACGGCCGCGAAACGATCCCGGTGCTCTGCTACGCAGCTGGGCGCATCGATCGGGGTCGACCATGAATGCGAGTCTGAAGCCTTCCGTGCTGGACGAGCCGGGGATCGCCCGGTTGCTGGAACAGGACCGTGCGCTGGTCGCGCTGGGGCGCCAGGTCTGCGTGCTCAAGGCGATCGGCTGGCCGGCCTCGCTGGAGACGAAGTTCCTCGAACAATGGCGCCGCGGCCAGCCCGAACTGCCGCAGCCGCCGACGGTGCCCGTCGACCTGTCCTCCACGATCGAGGGCCTGCGCGCGCTGATGCGCGAGATCGACCGCCGCCATCCCGTCGGCCGCTGGCTCTACAAAACCGCGTGGAGCTACAACGTCGCCGCGCAGATGCTCGGCGCGATCGGCTCGCCGGAATTCACGCGCTGCTCGGCGCTGCTCTACGGGCGGCCGGATTTCCGCTATCGCAGCCAGGACATCACCAACGTCGACAGCGCACGCGAGGTGCTGGCGATCACCGACGAACTCATCGCCGACCGCCTGCTGCCCGACGTGCCGGCCGACATCCCGGCCGAGGACTTCGCGCGCCTGCTGCGCGGGCACATCGATCCGTTCTTCCACCACGACAAGGTCGAGGTGGTGCTCGATCCGGAACTGCCGTCGAAGGCGACCGCCGGCAGCCGCCGCATCAAGCTGCGTTCCAGCGCGATGTTCTCCGAACGCGACCTGCACCAGCTCGTCGAGCACGAAGCCTTCATCCATACCGCGACGCTGCTCAACGGCATCCACCAGCCGTACGTGCATTCGCTCGGCATCGGCGCGCCGCGCACCACGCGCGTGCAGGAAGGCCTGGCGACGTTCTCCGAGATCATTACCGGCGCGCTCGACATCGCGCGCCTGCGTCGCATCGCGCTGCGCGTGGTGATGGTAAAGCAGGCGCTGGATGGTGCGGATTTCATCGAGGTGTTCAAGGGCTTCCTCGACGCCGGGCAGAGCGAGAAGGAAAGCTTCTGCAGCGCCGCACGCGTGTTCCGCGGGGGCGACGTGCGCGGGCGCGTGGCCTTCACCAAGGACGGCGCGTACCTGGAAGGCGTGATGCTGGTGCACGTGTTCGTGCGCAAGGCGTTGCAGGAAGGTCGCGGCGAACTGCTGCCGATGCTGTTTGCCGGCCGGCTCACGACGGCGGATGTGATCGAACTGGCGCCGTACCGCGAGAACGGCCTGATCGCGCCACCGTTGTACGTGCCGGCCTGGGCGCGCGACCCGCAGCGCGTGCTGGCGACGATGGCGTTCTCCACCGCGACGCAGCGCCTGCGCCTGGACCGGCTGGACCTGCAGCGGTTCGTGGCGTTCGAGGACGAGCTGATCGAGGAATCCGGAATCGAGTGATCGACGTGGCCGGTTACGCAGGCCACGCGCGTTTGCATCGAAGCCCGTGCGGCCACCCGACCCGCGCGGGGATCCTTTCGTCGGGCCTTATGGCGAGCGCCCGACGGCCGAGCTTGCGACACATGCTCCCCGACATGCCCCGCGACATGCCCTGAAGCCGGACGCCCCGCTCGCCATGAGCAGGGAGGTTCCATCATGAAACGCCTTACCCCGCCGTGCATCGCGCTGTGCGCGCTGCTGTTGCCGGCCTTCGCCCCCGCGCAGGACCTGGTGCAGTCCGCCGGCAAGCACGCCAAGGTCGTGCTGGACAACGCCGACGTCCGCGTCATCGAGTTGAACATGCCGCCGGGTGCGAGCACCGGCATGCATGAGCACACCACCGATCAGCTGGTCGTCTTCCTCACTGGCGGTACCGCCAAGCAGGTGGGTGCCGACGGCGCGACGAAGGAACTCACGCGCAAGGCGGGCGACGTCGCCTGGAGCGCGCCGGTGAAACACGACACGACGAACGAGAGCAAGACGCCGGTGCGGACGCTCGTGATCGAGTTGAAGAAGAAGTAGGGACGATGTTGTGCGTGAAGCATGAAAAGCCCCTCTCCCGACGGGAGAGGGGTTGGGGTGAGGGGTGACGGAGCGATAGTGGAAAACCCGCAGTGCAGTACCGCACTACGGTTCTGCCTTGCCGCTCCGTTGCCCCTCATCCGCCCTTCGGGCACCTTCTCCCGAAGGGAGAAGGAAGCGCAGCAGAGCGCTTACGCCCGAAGCAGCGTCGCCGCGCGCGCCAGCGCTTCGATCGCGCCCCATTCCCCCGCCGCGACCAGGCGCGACGGCGTCAGCCACGAGCCGCCGACGCAGGCGACGTTCGGGGTGGCCAGGTAATCGCGCGCGTTGTGCGCGCCGATGCCGCCGGTGGCGCAGAAGCGGATCTCCGGAAGCGGGCCGTGCAGCGAGCGCAGCGCGGGCGCGCCACCGGCGGCTTCGGCCGGGAAGAATTTCTGGAAGATGAAACCGTGTTCGGACAGCGTCATCGCCTCGCTTGCCGTGCCCGCACCCGGCAGCCACGGCAGCGCGGAATCCTTCGCGGCGGCGATCAGGTCCGGCGTCGAACCAGGCGAGACCGCGAAGCGCGCGCCGGCGGCCTCGGCGTCCCTCAGATCCTGCGGCTTGCGCACGGTGCCGACGCCGACGATCGCGCCGTCGACTTCATTGGCGATCGCGCGCACCGCGTCGAGTGCGGCGCGGGTGCGCAGCGTGATCTCGATGGCGGGAATGCCGCCGGCCACGAGTGCGCGCGCAAGCGACACCGCGTGCTTGGCATCTTCGATCACCACCACCGGCATCACCGGCGCAACGTGCAGTACGGATTCGAGCAGGCCCATCTTGTTCTCCGAATGAAACTGTTTCTGTAGCCAGGGCGTCAGGCGACCGGGTTGAAGATCCCGCCGCCCATGTGCGCCGGCGCCGCCGCGTTGCGGAACACCGCGAACAGCTCGCGCCCCATGCCGAAGTGGCTGGGCGTGAGGTCCGTCGTCGCGTTCTCGCGCGTATCCCATTCCTCTGCCGGCACGTGCACCCGCAGCGTTCCCGCCACGGCATCCACACGGACGATGTCGCCATCGCGCACCTTCGCCAGCGGGCCGCCCACCGCCGCTTCGGGGCTGACGTGGATCGCCGCCGGCACCTGACCCGATGCGCCCGACATGCGGCCGTCGGTCACCAGTGCGACGCGATGGCCGCGCTTCTGCAGCACGGTGAGCGTCGGCGTGAGCTGGTGCAGCTCCGGCATGCCGTTCGCGTGCGGGCCCTGGAATCGCACCACCACGACGACATCGCGATCGAGTTCGCCGCGATCGAACGCGCCCTTCACCTGCGTCTGGTCGGAGAACACGCGCGCCGGCGCTTCGATGACCCAGCGATCTTCCGGCACCGCGGAGACCTTGATTGCCGCCGTGCCGAGCGGGCCGTGCAGCACGCGCAGGCCGCCGTCGGGGCGGAACGGCTCGGCCACCGGACGCAGGACCGTGGGATCGCCACTGCGTCCGGTAGCCGGCACGTATTCGATGCGCTGTTCCGGCGCCAGGCGCGCTTCGACGCGATAACGCGCAAGGCCCGGGCCGGCGATGGTTTCGACGTCGCCATGCAGCAGGCCTGCGTCGAGCAGTTCGCCGATCATGAAACCCAGGCCGCCGGCCGCGTGGAAATGGTTCACGTCGGCGCTGCCGTTGGGATACACGCGCGCCAGCAGCGGGACGATCGACGACAGCGCGTCGAAGTCCTCAAGCCGCAGTTCGATCCCGGCGGCCGCGGCGATCGCGATGAGATGCAGCAGGTGGTTCGTCGAACCGCCCGTTGCATGCAGGCCGACGACGCCGTTGACGATCGCGCGCTCGTCGATGATGCGGCCGACGGGGCGGTAATCGTCACCGAGTGCGGTGATCTCCGCGGCGCGTCGCGCGGCCTCGGCGGTGAGCGCATCGCGCAGCGGGTTGTCGGGATTGACGAAGCTCGAACCCGGCAGGTGCAGGCCCATCAGCTCCATCAGCATCTGGTTGGAATTGGCCGTGCCGTAGAACGTGCACGTGCCCGGGCCGTGGTAGCTCTGCGCCTCGGCTTCCAGCAGTTCCTCGCGCGTGGCTTCGCCCACCGCATAGCGCTGGCGGACGCGGGATTTCTCGTCGTTCGGCAGCCCCGACGTCATCGGCCCGGCCGGCACGAAGATCGCCGGCAGATGCCCGAAGCTCAGTGCGCCGATCAGCAGGCCCGGCACGATCTTGTCGCACACGCCCAGGTAGAGCGCGGCGTCGAACATGTCGTGCGACAGCGAAACGGCGGTGGACAGCGCGATCACCTCGCGCGAGAACAGCGACAGCTCCATGCCCGCGCGGCCCTGCGTCACGCCGTCGCACATCGCGGGCACGCCGCCCGCAACCTGCGCGGTCGCGCCGACGTTGCGCGCGGCGTTCTTGATCAGGAACGGAAAGCGCTCCAGCGGCTGGTGCGCGGACAGCATGTCGTTGTACGCGTTGACGATCGCGATGTTCGGCGACACGCCGCCGCGCAGCGCGGCCTTGTCGGTACCGCACGCGGCGAAACCGTGGGCGAGGTTGCCGCACGACAGCGTCGCGCGGTGCGGGCCGCGACCGCAGGCGGCGTCGATGCGCGCCAGGTACGCGGCGCGTCGGTCGGCGCTGCGCGAGCGGATGCGCTGCGTGACCTCGGCGAGGACGGGATGCAGGTTCGACATGATCGTGTCTACGGACTCCAGTACAGCATCGGTGCGGCCGGCGCGCCGGACAGCACCGAACGGATCGGCAACGTCGAACGCGGGTCGCGCGCGGCGTTGTCGAGGACTTCGCGCTTCTTCGCGCCTTCGATATGCAGGTACAGCGACGGTGCGGTGAAGATCGCGCTGAGCGTGAGCGTCATGCGCGGCTCGGGCTGCGACGCCGTGCGGATGGCGAGCACCGGCGCGCGACCGCGCGGTTGCAGGCCGATGTCGCGACGCACGAGGTCGGGGAACAGCGACGCGACGTGGCCGTCATCGCCCATGCCGAGCACGACGACGTCCAGCGGCAGCGCTTCGTTCGCCACCTGCGTGAGCACCGGCAGCAGCGCGGCTTCCGGCGTCGCGGTCGGACGACGCAGCGGCAGCAGCGTTGCCTGCGCCGCAGCGCCCTGGAAGAGCGTTTCGCGCAGCAGCCGCTCGTTCGAACGCGGATGGTCCGGTGCGACCCAGCGATCGTCCACCGGCACCACCGTGACGTGCGCCCAGTCGAGCGTCTGCTTCGACAGTTCGGTCAGGAACGCGCGCGGCGTGGTGCCGCCGGACACGGCCAGCCGCGCCGCACCACGGCGCGCGATCGCGCCGCGCAGATCGGCGGCGACCGCTTTCGCGAGCGCGGTGGCGAGCTGCGCCTTGTCGTCGAACAGATGCTCGCGCACGGGCAACGGATCGGGTGTCAGCACGGTCAATCGCTCCGTAAGTGCGGATTTGAAGGGCATGGTGTTAGACCGCATCCTCATGCCACGTCCTTCCGTCGCGTTCGATCAGGGCCACGGCCGCGCTGGGACCCCAGCTGCCCGCGGTGTATGCCTTGGGTGATTCGTTGCTCGACTGCCACGCCGCCAGGATCGGATCGATCCACGACCACGCCGCTTCCACTTCGTCGCGACGCATGAACAGCATCGGATTGCCGCGCACGACGTCCATCAGCAGGCGCTCGTACGCTTCGGGCTGACGCCCGCCGAAGGTCTCGGCGAAGCTCAGGTCCATCGGCACGCGGCGCAGCCGCAGCCCGCCGGGGCCGGGGATCTTGTTGACGATCCACAGCTTCACGCCCTCGTCGGGCTGCAGGCGGATCACCAGCTGGTTCTGCGCGACCGGCTCATCGCCGAAGATCGAATGCGGCACCTTGCGGAAGGTCAGCACGATTTCCGACATGCGATCGGCCAGCCGCTTGCCCGTGCGCAGGTAGAACGGCACGCCGGCCCAGCGCCAGTTGCTGACTTCGGCCTTCAGCGCGACGAAGGTTTCGGTGCGCGAGGTGTTGGTGCCGAGCTCTTCGAGATAACCCGGCACCGGGCGGCCTTCGACCGCACCGGCGCGGTACTGGCCGCGCACGGTGAGGTGCGAGGTCGCGCCGTCGGCGATGGGCTTGAGCGAATGCAGCACCTTGAGCTTCTCGTCGCGGATCGCGTCGGCGGCGAGCGAGGACGGCGGTTCCATCGCGACCAGGCACAGCAGCTGCAACATGTGGTTCTGCACCATGTCGCGCAGCGCGCCCGACTTGTCGTAGTAGCTCGCGCGGCGTTCCAGGCCGACGGTCTCGGCCACGGTGATCTGCACGTGGTCGATGTGCTCGGCGCGCCACAGCGGCTCGAACAGCGCGTTGCCGAAGCGCAGCGCCGTGAGGTTCTGGACCGTTTCCTTGCCCAGGTAATGGTCGATTCGATAGATCTGCGATTCGGCGAACACCTGGCCGAGCGCATCGTTGATTGCCGCGGCGCTGGCGCGATCGTGGCCGATGGGCTTTTCGACGACCACGCGCGTGTTGGCGCCGGTCAGCCCGTGCGCCTGCAGCTTCGCGCCGACGCTGCCGAACAGGTCCGGACCGACGGCGAGGTAGAACACGCGGACGCGCGATTCGTCAGCCAGCTCGGCGGCGAGTTCGCCCCAGCCATCTTCCGCCTGCAGGTCGATGCGGCGGTACGACAACAACTGGAGGAAAGGCTCCAGCATCGACGGCGCACGCATGTCGAAGGCGAGGTGCTTCTGCAGCGCCTCGCGGACGCGCTCGCGGTAGGCCTCGTCGGTCTGGCTGTCGCGCGCGAGGCCGAAGATGCGCGTGCCGGCGACGATCTGGCCGTCGACGTAGCGATGGAACAGGGCCGGCAGCAGTTTGCGCAGGGCCAGGTCGCCCGTGCCGCCGAAGATGATCAGGTCGAAAGGCGCCATCGGCGCGATGGGGGCGGTCACGGAGCGCTCCAGCGGAATGAGGTTTTGAAGACCACAGGCATACCAGTGAAGATACCAGTCAGATACCACTGGTGCAAACCCGCCCGACAAGGCCGGACGCAGGCCCGGGCGGGCGCCGTTTTCCCGCTCCTGTCCAACAATTTCAGCGACTTGGGGTTACGCGAGCGCGAAATCGGGCGCTTGACCCCCGATTCGGACGGGTGATGCGACTTTCGTCGTAGACGGGGCGGCCATGCCGGGCCATCGCCACCCGGCCCGGTTTGCCCGAACTGGTATCTGACTGGTATTCTCGCCCGATGCAGGACTATCTGGTCAACGAGTTCCGCCGCCAGGCCGACGCGCGACGCGCCCCGGCCTATCAGCACCTGCGCCGGACGCTCCAGCACGCCATCGAGAACGGCGAACTCACGCCGGGCCAGGCGCTGCCCAGCGAGCGCGAGCTGACCAAGCTGCTGGACCTGTCGCGCGTGACGGTCCGCAAGGCCATTTCCGGCCTCGTCGCCGACGGCCTGCTGATGCAGCGCCAGGGCTCGGGCACGTTCGTTTCCGAACGCATCGTCAAGTCGTTCTCCAAGCTCACCAGCTTCACCGACGACCTGCGCGCGCGCGGGCTGGATCCGAAATCGCGCTTCATCGAACGCGGCGTCGGCGAGGTCACGCCGGACGAGGCGATGGCGCTGAACCTGTCGCCTGGCGCGCAGGTCGTGCGCTATTACCGGCTGCGCATCGCCGACGACATGGCGCTCGCGCTGGAGCGCACCGTGGTGCCGCAGGCCGTGCTGGCCGATCCGTCGCTGGTCGAGAATTCGCTGTACGAAACCTTCCAGAAAATGGGCCTGCGCCCGACCCGCGCGCTGCAGCGATTGCGCGCGATCGCATTCGATGCCGAACAGGCACGGCTGATGAACCTGCCCGAAGGCAGCCCCGGCCTGTTCATCGAACGCCGCACCTTCCTCGACGACGGCCGCGTCGTCGAATACACCCGATCCTTCTACCGCGGCGATGCGTACGACTTCGTCGCCGAACTCCAGAGCGAGTAATCCCTTGAGCGATCCGAACCAGAGCGCACTCGTCGCCACCGACACGCGGATGCACGCCGAAGCGGCCGAAACCGCCGACGCCGTCGCGCGGCAGTTCGAAGCGAACGCGCCGATCATCGACGCGCTGGTGCAGCGCCTGAAGGCGCAGCCGCCCGCGTTCATCGTCACCTGCGCGCGCGGCAGTTCCGATCACGCCGCGACCTACGGCAAGTACCTGTTCGAAACCACGCTCGGCCTGGTGACCGCGTCCGCGTCGCCGTCGGTGGGCTCGGTGTACGCGGTGCGTCCGCACCTGAAGGGCGCGCTGTTCGTGGCGATCTCGCAGTCGGGCAAGAGCCCGGATCTGGTGCGCAACGCGGAAATCGCGCGCGCGGCCGGTGCGCTGGTAGTCGCGCTGGTGAACGTCGAGGATTCGCCGCTGGCGCAGATCGCCGACACCGTGATCCCGCTGCGCGCCGGCCCCGAAAAGAGCGTCGCGGCGACGAAGAGCTACCTGTGCTCGCTGGCCGCGCTGCTGCAGCTGGCCGCGCGCTGGAGCGGCGACGCGAAGCTGCTCGCCGCCGTCGACGCGCTGCCCGCCGCGCTGCGCGAGGCGTGGAAGATGGACTGGTCGCCGGTCGTGGATGGTTTGAAGGACGCGCGCAACCTCTTCGTCGTCGGTCGCGGCCTCGGCCTCGGCGCGGCGCAGGAAGCGGCGTTGAAGTTCAAGGAAACCTGCGGCCTGCACGCCGAAGCGTTCTCGTCGGCCGAGGTGAAGCACGGACCGATGGCGATCGTGGGCCCGGGCTTCCCGGTACTCGCCTTCGCGCAGGACGACGACACGTGCAGCAGCACGATGTCGGTCGCCGAGGAATTCCACCAGCGCGGCGCGCCGGTGTGGATCGCGCTGCCCGGCGCGCAGGGTCCGGACGTGCTGCCGATGCCGGCCTCGCCGCATCCGGCGTGCACGCCGCTGCTCACCGTGCAGTGTTTCTACAAGGCGGTGAACGCGCTGGCCGTCGCGCGCGGCCACAACCCGGACGTGCCACCGCATCTGAACAAGGTCACCGAGACGGTTTGACGATCACCATGACCACCATCGCCTTCACCAACGGCCGCATCCTCACCGACAACGGGTTCGAGACGAACGTCAGCGTGCTCGTCGAGGACGGCCACATCGTCGCCGTCGTGCCGGGCGAGCCGCCGAAGGGCGCGCAGGTGGTCGACCTCGCCGGACGTTATCTCGTGCCCGGTTTCATCGACACGCAGGTGAACGGTGGCGGCGACGTGCTGTTCAACGACGAACCCACCGCCGACGGACTGCGCCGCATCGCCAGCGCGCACCGCAAGTACGGCACGACCGGCATGCTGCCGACGCTGATCAGCGACGACGTCGACGTGATGCGTCGCGCGATCGACGCCACGCGCGAGGCGATCGCGCAGCGCGTGCCGGGCGTGCTCGGCGTGCATCTGGAAGGTCCGTATCTCAATGCCGCGCGCAAGGGCGTGCACGATCCGTCGAAGTTCCACACGCCCGACGCGGCCGAGCTTGACCTCGTCGCCTCGCTGGGCAAGGACGGCGTGACGCTCGTGACGCTCGCACCAGAGCGTTTCGAAGCGGCCACGCTGCGCGCGCTGGCCGAACGCGGCGTCATCATCGCCGCCGGCCATACCGCCGCGACGTACGAACAACTGCGCGACGGTTTCGCCAACGGCATCACCGGCATCACGCACCTGTTCAACGCGATGACGCCGATGAATTCGCGCGAGCCCGGCGCGGTCGGTGCGGCGCTGGAAAACCCCGACGCGTGGTGCGGACTCATCGTCGACGGCTACCACGTGCACGACGCATCGCTGCGCGTGGCGATCAACGCACGCCCTCGCGGGAAGATGATGCTGGTCACCGACGCCATGCCGCCGGTCGGCGGCGAGCGCGAGGCGTTCTCGCTCTACGGCGTGGAGATGATCTGCCGCGACGGGCAATGCACCACGGCGGACGGCACGCTGGCAGGTTCGGCGCTCGACATGGCCTCGGCCGTGCGCAACACCGTGCAGCGCCTCGGCCTGCCGCTCGACGAAGCCTGCCGCATGGCCTCGCAGTACCCGGCGCAGTTCATCGGCCTGGGCGGCGAGCTCGGGCGCATCGCACCGGGTTATCGCGCCGACCTCGTGGTGCTGGACGACGCCCTGGACGTGCAGGGCACCTGGATCGCCGGCGAATAGGCGAAAGCGGGAGCGGCGTTAAGCCTGAACGGGGCGCCCCGCGTCACCTCCGGACCCTTCCCGGCACCCGCCGGGCGGTCGAAGCGTGCCCAACTGCTACAATTCCGAGTCTTTGCTCGGGATTCCGACCTCGCGGCCACGTGCCGTGAGGCGTGATGCCGGGCGTCCGCAGCCACCCCCGCGACCCCCATCGCGCCGGAGCCACGCATGACCAGCACCGCCGAACTCAGCTCGCCGTCCTCGGCGAACACCGCGCTCACCAACTCGGTGCTCGACACCGACTACTCGCTGGAGCACAAGTACAGCCGCGAGAAGGGACGCATCTACCTGTCCGGCGTGCAGGCGCTGGTGCGCCTGCCGCTGATGCAGCGCCTGCGCGACGAAGCCGCGGGCCTGAACACCGGCGGTTTCATCTCCGGCTATCGCGGCTCGCCCTTGGGCGGTTTCGACCTGGAGCTGTGGCGCGCGCGCAAGTTCCTCGAGAACGCCGGCGTGAAGTTCACCCCGGGCCTCAACGAGGACCTCGGCGCGACGATGGTCTGGGGCACGCAGCAGACCAACCTGTTCCCCGGCGCGAAAGTGCAGGGCGTGTACGGCATGTGGTACGGCAAGGGCCCGGGCGTGGATCGCACCGGCGACGTGTTCAAGCACGCCAATGCCGCCGGCACCTCGCAGTACGGCGGCGTGCTCGCGCTCGCGGCCGACGACCATGCCTGCCGTTCCTCGACGCTGCCGCACGGTTCGGAAGACGAATTCGTCAGCGCGATGATGCCGATCCTCAACCCGGCCGGCGTGCAGGACATCCTCGACATGGGCCTGGTCGGCTGGGCGATGTCGCGTTACACCGGCCGCTGGGTGGGCTTCAAGACGATCGCCGAAACGGTGGAATCGTCGGCCTCCGTCGACGTCGATCCGATGGCCACGCGCATCGTGCTGCCGGAAGACTTCGAGATGCCGGAAGGCGGGCTCAACATCCGCTGGCCGGATCCGCCGATGAACCAGGAAATGCGCCTGCACAAGTACGCGGTGAAGGCCGCGCAGGCGTTCGCGCGCGCCAACGGCATCGACCGCGTCGTCATCGACTCGCCGCGTGCGCGCCTGGGCATCGTCACCACCGGCAAGTCCTACCTCGACGTGCTGCAGGCGCTGGAATACCTCGGCCTGGACGAGCAGGCCTGCGCCGACCTCGGCATCCGCGTCTACAAGGTCGGCATGACCTGGCCGCTGGAGCCGGTGGGCATCACGCGTTTCGCGCAGGGCCTGGAGGACATCGTCGTCGTCGAGGAAAAGCGCGCCTTCATCGAGCGCCAGATGAAGGAGTACATGTACAACTGGAGCGGCCAGCGCCCGTCCATCGTCGGCAAGTACGACGAGAACGGCGAATGGATCCTGCCTTCGACCGGCGAACTCACGCCGGCGACCATCGCCGGCGTCATCGGCCGCCGCATCCAGCGCTTCCACGATTCCGAGCACATCCGCAACGTCATGGCGTGGATGGCCGAGAAGGAATCCGAACTCGCCCTGCCGCGCGCCGTGTTCCCGCGCGTGCCGCACTACTGCTCGGGCTGCCCGCACAACACCTCGACCGTCGTGCCGGAAGGTTCGCGCGCGCTGGGCGGCATCGGCTGCCACTACATGGTCACGTGGATGGACCGCAGCACCGACACCTTCACGCACATGGGCGGCGAAGGCGTGACGTGGTCGGGGCAGGCGCCGTTCACCGATACGCCGCACGTGTTCCAGAACCTGGGCGACGGCACGTACTTCCACTCCGGTTCGCTGGCGATCCGCCAGTCGGTCGCCACCGGCGTGAACATCACCTACAAGATCCTCTACAACGACGCCGTCGCGATGACCGGCGGCCAGCCCGTCGACGGCACGCTGTCGGTGCCGCAGATCGCGCACCAGGTGCGCAGCGAAGGCGTGCAGACGATCATCCTGGTGTCCGACGACATCGCGAAGTGGAGCAAGCGCGAGATCTTCCCCGGCGACATGGAATTCCATGACCGCAAGGAACTCGACGCCATCCAGAAGCGCCTGCGCGAGACCAAAGGCACGTCGGTCCTCATCTACGACCAGACCTGCGCGACCGAGAAGCGTCGTCGCCGCAAGCGCGGCAAGATGGTCGATCCGCAGAAGCGCGTGATGGTCAATTCGCTCGTGTGCGAAGGCTGCGGCGATTGCGGCAAGAAGTCGTTCTGCGTCTCGGTGCTGCCGAAGGAAACCGAGTTCGGCCGCAAGCGCGAGATCGACCAGAGCAACTGCAACAAGGACTACAGCTGCGTCAACGGCTTCTGCCCGAGCTTCGTGACGGTGGAAGGCGGCGGCCTGCGCAAGAAGAAGGGTTCGAGCGCGAAGGATCGCCTTGCTGATCTTCCGATGCCGAAGATCGCCAGCGACCTCTCGCAGCCCTGGAACATCCTCATCACCGGCGTCGGCGGCACGGGCGTGGTGACGATCGGCGCGCTGCTCGGCATGGCCGGCCACCTGGAAGGCAAGGGTGCGACGGTGCTCGACCAGACGGGCCTGGCGCAGAAGGGCGGCGCGGTGACCACGCACATCCGCATCGCGCGCACGCCGGACGACATCCACGCCGTGCGCATCGCCGCGGGCGAAGCCGACCTCGTGCTCGGCTGCGACATGGTGGTCGTCAACGATTACTGGGCGCTGTCGAAGGTGCGCGCGGGCCGCTCGAACGTCGTGCTCAACAGTTATGAAGCGATGCCCGGCACGTTCACCACTCGTCCGGACATGCAGTTCCCCGCGGCCGACATCATCTCGGCGGTGAAGGTCGCGCTCGGCGGCAACGACCCGCACGTCGTCGATGCGACGCAGCTGGCCACCGCGCTGATGGGCGACGCGATCGCGACGAACCTGTTCATCCTCGGCTACGCGTGGCAGCACGGCCTGGTGCCGCTGTCGATGGAGTCGCTGATGCGCGCCATCGAGCTCAACGGCGCCGCCATCGAAATGAACAAGACCGCGTTCGCGTGGGGCCGCCTGGCGGTGATCGATCCCAACGCCGTGATGGAAGCGGCGGGCCTGATCCGCAACGCGCCGACGCTCGCCGAAGCGACGCCGGGCGCGCTGCCGATGCTGTCCCCGGGTGCGTGGGAAGGCAACGAGTGGGGTGCCACCTCCGCACCGCGCACGACGCGTCGCGAGGACGAACTGCGCCACGTGCCGGCCCATGGCGGCGACAACGTGGCCTTCATGCCGCTGGACGACGAGCGCCTGTCGCGTTCGCTGGACGAAATCGTCGAGCGTCGCGTGAAGTTCCTCACCGACTACCAGGACGCGGCCTACGCCAAGCGCTACAACGACCTCGTCGCGCGAGTGCACGCCGCCGAGCGCAACGTCGCCGGCACGACCGACCTGACCGAAGCCGTCGCGCGTTATGCGTTCAAGCTGATGGCCTACAAGGACGAGTACGAAGTCGCGCGCCTGTACACCAGCGGCGAGTTCCAGCGCCGCCTGGAGCAGCAGTTCGATGGCGACTACAAGCTGAAGTTCCACCTCGCCCCGCCGCTGCTGGCGAAGAAGGACGCGCAGGGCCGCCTGATCAAGCAGGAATTCGGCCCGTGGGTGTTCACCGCGTTCAAGTGGCTCGCGAAGCTGCGCTTCCTGCGCGGCGGCACGTTCGACATCTTCGGCAAGACCGAGGAGCGCAAGATGGAGCGCCAGCTGATCGAGGACTACTTCCGCACGGTGGAAGGCCTGCTCGGCAAGCTGGATCGTTCGAACGTGGACCTCGCGGCGGAAATCGCGAGCATCCCGGAACACATCCGCGGCTACGGCCACGTCAAGGAAGCGCACCTGCACAAGGCCAAGGAGCGCGAGGCGGAGCTGCTGAAGGAATGGAGCAACCCACTGCGGATCGTGAAGGTGGCTTGATCGCCGGCACGATCGTGCAAGTGTGAAGCGACGAACCCCGCTCCGGCGGGGTTTTTCGTGAGTGCGTCCTCTGCTGACAACGCGCTGTCAGCAGAGCGCGCGACAATGCGCGGATGGATACCGCGCGCCTCAAACGCTACTGCGCTTCCTTCCCCGCGGCGAAGGACGTGCTGCATGGCGAACCGTCGAACATCCTCGTCTATTCGGTCGGCGGAAAGACCTTCGCGTACTTCAAGACGAGCGAGCCGGAGCGCTGGCGTTTCAGCATCCGCGTCACGCCTGAACGCTTTGTCGAACTCACCGACCAGCCCGGCATCAAGCCGGCGCGCTGGATGGGGCGCTGGTACTGGGTGACGGTCGTCGACGTACGCCGCATGCCGGAGGATTACCTGCGCGAACTGGTGACGTGGTCGTACGGGCGCGCGCTGGGTTCGTTGAGCGGGAAGCGGCGGCGGGAGCTGGTTGGCGAATGACGCTGCGGGGCTCAACGAGTGCAGCGCGTTTTTCCTGCCGTCATTCCTGCGAAGGCGGGAATCCAACTATCCGATGTATCACGCCTTCCGGAAGTTGATGCTTCTGCGAGATGGATTCCCGCCTTCGCGGGAATGACAGCAACAAGCGAAGCGCAATCAAGCTGCAATCACCACAAACAACAACGCCGGCACAAGGCCGGCGTTGTCGCATCACCAAGTCACGCCTGCATCAGTCGTACTGCGTGATGTCCACGTCCTTCGTCTCGCGCAGGAACAGCGAGCCGATCACGAAGGTCATCAGCGCGATGATGATCGGATACCACAGGCCGTAGTACATATTGCCCGTGGCCGCGACCAGCGCGAAGGCGATCGTCGGCAGGAAACCGCCGAACCAGCCGTTGCCGATGTGGTACGGCAGCGACATCGAGGTGTAGCGGATGCGCGTGGGGAACAGCTCGACCAGCCATGCGGCGATCGGGCCGTAGACCATCGTCACGTAGAGCACCAGGATCACGAGGATCAACAACACCATCGGCTTGTTGATGCGTTCCGGGTCGGCCTTCTCGGGATAGCCACCAGCCGTCAGCGCCTTCTTCAGCTCACCCGTGAACGCCTCGCCCTTGGCCTTGCTGTCGTCCTTCGACAGCCCCGCGCCTTCGAAGCTCTGCACTTCGACGTCGCCCACCGTCACGCGCGCCAGGCTGCCCGCGGGCGCCGCCTGGATCGTGTACGGAATGCCCGCCTTGGCCAGCGCGGCGGTGGCGATGTCGCACGAGTTGGTGAAGACCTTCTTGCCCACCGGGTCGAACTGGAACGAACACGTGCGCGGATCGGCGTGCACAACGGCCGGCGCGTTGGCGCTGGCTTCGGCGATGGCCGGGTTGGCGTAGTGCGTGAGCGCCTTGAACAGCGGGAAGTAGGTGAGCGCCGCGATGAGGCAGCCGGCCATGATGATCTTCTTGCGGCCGATCCTGTCGCTGAGCCAGCCGAACACGATGAAGAACGGCGTGCCGATCGCCAGTGCCGCGGCGATGAGCAGCCAGGTCGTCGTCGCATCGACCTTCAGCGATTGCGTCAGGAAGTACATCGCGTAGAACTGGCCCGCATACCAGACGACGGCCTGGCCGGCGGTGGCGCCCAGCAGCGCGAGCAGCACGATCTTGCCGTTCTTCGTGAAGAAGCTTTCGGTGATCGGCGCCTTGGACTGCTTGCCCTCGGCCTTCATCTGCTGGAACAGCGGCGACTCGTTGAGCTGCATGCGGATCCACACCGACACGCCGAGCAGCACGATCGACAGCAGGAACGGAATGCGCCAGCCCCACGCCTCGAACGCTTCGGTGCCCAGGTACGTGCGCACGCCCAGGATCACCAGCAGCGACAGGAACAGGCCGATCGTCGCGGTGGTCTGGATGAAGCTGGTGTACAGACCGCGCTTTCCGTGCGGTGCGTGTTCGGCCACGTACGTCGCCGCGCCGCCGTACTCGCCACCCAGCGCCAGGCCCTGCAGCAATCGCAGGATGATCAGGATCGCCGGTGCGGCGAAACCGATCGACGCGTAGTTGGGCAGGATGCCGACCAGGAACGTCGACAGGCCCATGATCACGATGGTGACCAGGAACGTGTACTTGCGACCGATCATGTCGCCCAGGCGCCCGAACACGATCGCGCCGAACGGACGCACCGCGAAGCCGGCGGCGAAGGCGAGCAGCGCGAAGATGAAGGCGCTGGTTTCGTTCAACCCGCTGAAGAACTGCTTGGCGATGATCGCCGCGAGCGATCCGTACAGATAGAAGTCGTACCACTCGAACACGGTGCCCAGGCTGGAGGCGAAGATGACCTTCTTGTGCCCCTGGCTGAGGGTGCCCTCTTTCGTATTTGCGGTGATGGTGGACACGATCTGGCCCCTTAGAAGTTGTACTTCACATGCGTCTGCAGGCGGTTGAGCTCGCCGCGGTCGCCGTTTTCGAGTTCACGCTGGCCCCAGATCAGCTCCGCGCCGAGGTCGAGCTTCGGAAGCGGCGTATAGATCAGGTTCAAGTGCGCCGACTGCGCGCCCTTGGTGATGCCAAGGCCGGTGAAGTCCGTGTTCTGGTCGTAATCGGCGCGCGAGTAGAACAGGTTCGTGCGCAGCTTCGGACTGAACACGTGGCGCCAGCCGACGAAGCCGGCGATGACGTCGATGTTGTCCAGGTCGCCCGTCGAATCGAGCACGGCGTCGTTGTTCAACGCCAGGCCGATGTAGCGGCCGATGCCGCTGCCGCCGGTGACCATGTAGCGGATATCGTCGTTCTTGCCGAGGTTGAACTTGCCCGACACGCTGATGCCGTAACCGGTGGTGTCGTCTTCCACCGCCGGACGCGCCGGCGCGGTCGGCGTCGCCGCGACGCCCGCGGTCTGGTATTTCAGCTGCCGCACCAGGCCGGCGATGCCGAAGTGGCCCCAGTCGCCCTTCATCGTGTAGCGCGCGGTGAGGTCGGGCATCGGGCCGTCGTCGCCGGCGATCTGCGCCATGTTGCCGTTGAACGGCGTGTAGACCGTTTCCGGGTTCTCCATCGAGAACGACCACGGGCCGTTGGTGTAGCGCAACTGCGCCTGGCGCACGAACACCGTGCCTTCGGTCGGGCCGAGGAAGTCGACAGTGTCCGGCAGCGCCGCGGTGTCCTGGAAGTTCGTCCAGGCCTGGCCGGCCAGCCAGTTGTTCCACTGCACGTACGCCTGTCGCAGCGTCAGCGCGTAGGTGTTGGTGGCGATCTCGTTGCCGGTGAAGGCCGTGCTGCCGCCGCCGAACAGGTCGAACTCCAGGTACGCCTTCAGCTTGTCGCCGTTGTCGGTGTCGCTGTCCACGCCGAACCAGAAGCGCGAGAAGTTGGCGCCCATGTCGGTGTCGGTGCCGCCTTCGCGAAGATGGCCCTGGCCGACCGGGATCGCCTTGGGTACGTAGAACAGGCGGCCGACGGTGCCGTCGGGAATGTCGCCGTCGTTGGTCGAAGTGACCGATGCATCGAGCTTGATGAAGCCGCCGTAGTAGAACTTCGAGTTCGGATTGGCGGTCGGCGTGATCGTCGTGCCCTGGATCGGCGAGACCTTCGGCGCGCCGGCTGTGGCCGTGGCGGGCGCCGTGGCCGCAGCGGGTGCGGCAGGCGCGGTCGCCTGGGCCGTCTTCACTTCGCTGATCTGGGTCTGTTGCTGCTGCTGTTGAGCCACCAATTGCTGGACCATCGCTTCGAGCTGGGCGACGCGCGCTTCCAGCTCCTTCTCCTTCGCGGTCTGCGCGAAGGCTACCCCCGGCAGCGCGAGCGCGATGAGCAATGCGGCGGCGAGCGGGCGGCGACGCACGGTCGCGGCCTTCGACGTCGAGGCAATGCTTGCGGACATGATTCCCTCCCACGGAAAACGCCGGACCGGATGCCCGACATGTCCCGAGCCTGCGGCGCCATCGCGCTGCACAACCATTCCCCATTGGTCGTAAGCGGACGCGACTACGACCATCGTCTAAACCGGCTCGGATGAGGCCCGACACCTTATGCGGCACACTGGCGGTTCCGGCCGTCCTCGACGGCCGAATGCCTTCCGCCAAGCCGTTCCGGAGCCCGCCATGAACCACCCCGCCGCCGTCTATCCGATCGATCCGGACTTCGCCGCGAACGCGCGCGTGACGCGCGAGGACTACGAGCGCCAGTACGCCGAATCGGTGAACGATCCGGCGGGTTTCTGGGGCAAGGTCGCCGACCGGCTCGACTGGTTCACCAAGCCGACGAAGATCAAGGACGTCAGCTACGACCTCGCCGATTTCCGCATCCGCTGGTACGAGGACGGCGAGCTCAACGCGAGCGTGAACTGCCTCGACCGCCACCTGGACGAGCGCGGCGACAAGACCGCGCTGATCTTCGAGCACGACGATCCGTCGCAGCCGGCCGAACGCATCACCTATCGCGAACTGCATGCGCGCGTGTGCAAGCTCGCCAACGCGCTGCGCTCCCTCGGCGTGCGCAAGGGCGATCGCGTCACGATCTACCTGCCGATGATCCCGGAAGCCGTCGTCGCGATGCTTGCCTGTGCGCGCGTCGGCGCGATCCATTCGGTGGTCTTCGGTGGCTTCGCGCCGCAGTCCATCGCCGATCGCGTGGCCGACTGCCAGAGCAAGCTCATCATCACCGCCGACGAAGGCCTGCGCGGCGGCAAGAAGGTGCTGCTGAAGGCGAACGTCGATGCCGCGCTGAAGCTCGGCGGCACCAACACCGTCGAGACCGTGCTCGTCGTGCGTCACACCGGTTCGGCGGTGGACATGCAGATGCCGCGCGACCGCTGGTACGACGCCGTCGTCGACGAGCAACCGACGCAATGCGCGCCCGAGCGCATGAACGCGGAGGATCCGCTCTTCATCCTCTACACCTCCGGTTCGACCGGCAAACCGAAGGGCGTGCTGCACACGACCGGCGGTTACCTCGTCTACGCGAGCTACACGCACGAAGTCGTGTTCGACCTGCGCGAGGACGACGTCTACTGGTGCACCGCCGACGTCGGATGGGTCACCGGGCACAGCTACATCGTCTACGGCCCGCTCGCCAACGGCGCGACCGCGCTGGTGTTCGAAGGCGTGCCGAACTACCCGACCGTGTCGCGCTTCTGGGAAGTGATCGACAAGCACCAGGTCACGCTGTTCTACACCGCGCCGACCGCGATCCGCGCGTTGATGCGCGATGGCGACGAACCGGTGAAGAAGACTTCGCGCGCGTCGCTTCGACTGCTGGGCACCGTCGGCGAACCGATCAATCCCGAGGCGTGGCGCTGGTACTACGAAGTCGTCGGCGACTCGCGTTCGCCCATCGTCGACACGTGGTGGCAGACCGAAACCGGCGGCATCCTCATCACGCCGCTCGCGGGTGCGATCGACCTCAAGCCCGGGTCGGCGACCAAGCCCTTCTTCGGCATCCAGCCGGCGCTGGTCGATGCGAACGGCGGCCGGCTCGAAGGCGAGGCCGAAGGCAACCTGGTGCTGCTCGACTCCTGGCCCGGCCAGATGCGCACCGTGTACGGCGACCACGCGCGTTTCATCGACACGTACTTCCGCACGTATCCGGGCACGTACTTCACCGGCGACGGCTGCCGCCGCGACGCCGACGGCTATTACTGGATCACCGGCCGCGTGGACGACGTCATCAACGTCTCGGGCCATCGCATCGGCACGGCGGAAGTCGAGAGCGCGCTGGTCTCGCATCCGAAGGTCGCCGAGGCCGCGGTCGTCGGCTTCCCGCACGACATCAAGGGTCAGGGCATCTACGCCTACGTGACGCTGATCGCCGGAGAGGCGCCGACCGACGAATTGCACAAGGAACTCGTCGCGCACGTGCGCAAGGAGATCGGGCCGATCGCCACGCCCGACCACCTGCAATGGGCGCCGGGCCTGCCGAAGACGCGTTCGGGCAAGATCATGCGCCGCATCCTGCGCAAGATCGCCGAGAACGCGCCGGACCAGCTCGGCGACACGAGCACGCTCGCCGACCCGGCGGTGGTCGAGTCGCTCGTGCGCGAGCGGCGTGTGCCGTAGAAGGCGATCCGCGAACCTTCACCTGCTCCACTGCACCATGCGTCATCCCCGCGAAGGCGGGGATCCAGCTCAACCCGCGGTCACTCCCGCCGAAGGGCGGAATCGCATCTGATACTTGGATTCCCGCCTCGCGGGAATGACGAGCCCCAGTCCTCATGCCCACGCTCCTCATCGCCGACGACCACCCGCTCTTCCGCGAAGCCCTGCGCGGAGCGGTCGCGCGCGTGCTGCCGGACGCGCAGCTGCGCGAGGCCGACAGCGTCGAGGCGCTGTACACGCTCGTGGAAGCCGAGCCCGACGCCGACCTGCTGCTGCTCGACCTCAACATGCCGGGCGCGCAAGGCTTCAGCGCGCTGGTGCACCTGCGCGCGTTGCATCCGCAGCTGCCCATCGTCGTCGTCTCCGCGCGCGAGGAACCCACGGTGATGCGGCGCGCGCTCGATCACGGCGCGGTCGGCTTCATTCCCAAATCCGCCGATGCCGCGACGCTGGGCGAGGCGATCACGCGCGTGCTCGATGGTGATCGCTGGGCGCCTTCGAGCGCGTTGTCCGCACCGGCCGCGCACGCTGACGAGCATGATGCCGCGCAGCGCCTGCGCGATCTCACGCCTCAGCAGTTCCGCGTGTTGCAGATGCTTGGCGCTGGCCTGCTCAACAAGCAGATCGGCTACGAGCTCGGCGTCTCCGAAGCGACCGTGAAGGCGCACGTCACCGCGATCCTCCGCAAGCTCGGCGCGAGCAACCGCACGCAGGCGGTGCTCATCGCCGGCCGTCTCGCGCTGGATCCCGGCGCGATCGTGCCGCCGCCCGAAGAGGCTGACTGACGGCCGCAGACGGACCGCCGAACGCACCGGACTGAACGGTGGGTTCACCGATCACGCCTGTTCCACGCCGCCCGGCGTACTGCTGCGTGCATTCCGCAGCGGAGCCGGCCTTGTGAATGTCGCGTCCAGATCGATCGTCATCGCAGTCGCCGTCGCGCTGTGCGCCTGCGGCGGCCAGGCGAAACTGCGCGAAGGACAGGACACCGGCGCGAAGCCGGAGATCGTGCCGCCCGAGACGTCCGCCATTCCCGTGCTGAAGATCGCGCCCGCGGTCGGCTGGAATGGCGTCGATACGCCCACGCCCGCGGCCGGACTCGCGGTGAAGGCATTCGCTACTGGCCTGGATCATCCGCGCTGGCTGTACGTGCTGCCCAACGGCGACGTGCTCGTCGCCGAGAGCAACGCACCGCCGGGCAAGCGCGGCATCAAGGGCATCAAGGGCAAGATCATGGGCGCGGTGATGAAGAAGGCCGGCTCCGGCGTGCCCAGCGCCAACCGCATCACGCTGCTGCGCGATGCCGACGGCGATGGCGTCGCCGAAGTGCGCAGCGTGTTCGCGCAGAACCTCACCTCGCCCTTGGGCATGGCGCTGGTCGGCGACACGCTGTTCGTCGCGAATGCCGATTCGATCGTGAAATTCCCCTATGTCGCGGGCGAGCTGAAGGCGGGCGCGGCACCGCAGAAAGTCGTCGATCTGCCCGGCGCGGGGGACCAGCTCAACCATCACTGGACCAAGAGCCTGGTCGCGTCGCCCGATGGAAAGCGCCTGTTCGTCGGCGTGGGCTCCAACAGCAACATCGCCGACAACGGCATGGAGGCCGAGGTCAATCGCGCCAACATCCTCGAGATCGATCCGGCAACCGGCGCGCAACGCGTGTTCGCGAGCGGATTGCGCAACCCGGTCGGCATCGCGTGGGAACCGGGCAGCGGTTCGCTGTGGGCGGTCGTCAACGAGCGCGACGAACTCGGCAACGACCTGGTTCCGGATTACCTCACGCGCGTGGACGCCGGCGCGTTCTACGGCTGGCCGTACAGTTACTGGGGCCAGCACGTCGACACGCGCGTGAAGCCGCAGAAGCCCGAGCTCGTCGCCACCACGCGCGTGCCGGATTTCGCGCTGGGTTCGCACGTCGCGCCGCTCGGGCTGACGTTCGCGAGCGGGCAGAGGCTCGGCGACGGTTACGCCGACGGCGCGTTCGTCGGCCTGCACGGGTCATGGAACCGCGAGCCGCTGTCGGGTTACAAGGTCGTGTTCGTGCCGTTCCGTGGCGGCCGTCCGACGGGTTCGATGGTGGACGTGCTCGGCGGCTTCCTCGACGCCGACCGCAACGCACGCGGCCGTCCTGTCGGCGTCACCATCGCGCGCGATGGCGCGCTGCTGGTCGCCGACGACGTCGGCAACACCGTGTGGCGCGTCAGCGCCGCAGCGCCTGCGCCCTGACGTTCACGCGTGCGCGGCCTGCCGCTGCGCCGCGAGGAAAGCACGCAGCGACGCCGGCTTCACCGGCTTGGTGAGCACGCGGCAATCGTGTTCGCGCGCGGCCAGCTTCAGTGCGTCGCTGCCATCGCCCGTCAACAGGGCGGCCGGCAATGGGCGCGCGTAGTGCGCACGCAACTCGTCGATCACGCCGAGGCCGTCGAGTCGATCGTGCAGGTGGTAATCGACCAGCGCGACGTCGGGCATTTCATCCAGCAACGCGAGCGCCTCATCGGCATTGGCCGCGGTGAGCGGCACCACGCCCCAGCGCTGCAGCAGGCTGCGCATGCCGTCCAGGATCTCGCGGTCGTTGTCCACGCACAGCACGCGCAGGCCGGCGAGCGAATCGCCGCCCATCATCAGGTGTGGCGCCGGCAACGGCGCGGCGTACATCGCGCGTCCGAAGGGCACGGTGATCGAGAACACGCTGCCGACGTTCACGCGCGAACGCACGCGTAGCGGATGTTCCAGCGTGCGCGCGATGCGCTGGCAGATCGACAGGCCGAGGCCGAGGCCACGTTCGCCCGCGCTCGCGGACGTATCGAAGCGGCGGAACTCGTCGAAGATCTGCTCGAGGTGGTGCTTCGAGATGCCGGGCCCGGTGTCCCACACCTGCAGTTCGACCGCGCCGTCACGCACGCGCGCCGCGATCAGCACGCCGCCTTCGCGCGTGTAGCGAAGCGCGTTGGCGAGGAAGTTCTGCAACGCACGACGCAGCAGGCGGCGGTCGCTGCGCACGGGGCGCGGCGTGTCGGGCGCGCGCACGCGCAGCTGCAACCCGCGCGCGGCGGCGACCGGCGCGTACTGCGCGACGAGTTCGCGCAGCAGTTCGTTGACGTCGAAGTCGATGATCGCGATGCGCAGCGCGCCCGCGTCGAGGCGCGAGATGTCGAGCAGCCCGTCGAGCAGGTCTTCCGCCGCGCGCAGCGACGCGTCGACGCGTTCGGCCAGACGCGCCTGCTCGGTCGTGTCGCTGGTCTCGCGCAACGCGCTCGCGAACAGGCGCGCGGCATTGAGCGGTTGCAGCACGTCGTGGCTGATCGCCGCGAGGAAGCGCGTCTTCGACTGTTGCGCGGCCTCGGCTTCACGCGTGCGCAGTTCGACGCGCTGCTCCAGCGTTTCGTTCACTTCGCGCAGGCCCTGTTCCGCGCGCTTGTAATCGGTCACGTCCGAATAGGTCGTGACGTAGCCGCCCGGCAGCGGCCGGCCGCGCATTTCGATCACCTGTCCGTTCGCGCGCACGCGTTCGAACACGTGCGGCGCGCCGGCGCGAAGGTGCGCGAGTCGGCGGCTCACCTGCTCCTCGACCTCCGCTTCGCTCAGCGGGCCGGAACCCATCTCACCGCGCTCGGCGTTCCAGCGGATCAGGTCGCTCACCGGCCGGCCGACGTAGAGCATGCCGTCGGGGTACTCGAACAGTTCCTGGTAGCGGCGATTCCACGCGACCAGGCGCATCTCCGCATCGACGACGCTGACGCCCTGGCTGATGTTCTCCAGCGTGGTGGAGAGAATCTGGCGGTTGAAGCGCAGCTCCTGGTTCGCCTCGTCGAGCAGCGCCACCACTTCGCCCAGTTCCATGCCCGAGCCGCGCAGCGCGGTGGTGAGCGTGAGGCGCGCCGACGCGGCGCCGATCGCCGACGCAAGCAGGCGTTCGGTGAACTGCGCGAGTGCGCGGTCGGCGGGCTGCTCTGGCTGCCACGTACGGCCCTGCTGTTGTGCGTATTCCTCGAAGGCGCGACGGGCATGGCGTTCGCCGACGATGCGTTCGGCCAGCGCCAGCAGTTCGCCGCCGCGAACGCTGCCGGCCCAGCCGCCGGGACCGAGCGCGGGACGCTGCACGTAGGGATCGAGGAACGGCGCGGCGAGCAGTTGTTCCTGCAAACGCGGCCGCTGCCGCACCGAGACGAACAGGAACACGCCGACGTTGAACAGCAGCGCCCAGAAGGTGCCGTGCGTGAGCGGGTCCCAGCCGTGCAGGCCGAACAGCTGTTCCGGTCGCAACCAGTCCACGCCGAGCGGCCCGCGCTCGATCCACCCGGTCGCAAGCCAGCCGCCGCGCGCGAGCGCCGGCAGCAGCAAGGTGTACAGCCACAGCACCGTGCCGGCGAACAGCCCCGCGAAGGCGCCGGCGCGGCTCGCGCCACGCCAGTAGAGGCCGCCGATCAACGCCGGCGCGAACTGCGCGACCGCCGCGAACGCGAGCAGGCCGTGCTGCGCGAGCGTGTCCTCGCCGGCGCCGTAGTACGCCGAGCCGCGGTGGTAGCCGTAGGCCATCATCGCCAGCACGAAGATGGTGATGCGGCGCACCCATAGCACCTGCTTGTCGATGCCTTGGCTTTCGTGCAGCGCGCCGCTGCGCAGCAGCAGCGGCATGATCAGGTCGTTGCTGACCATGGTCGACAACGCGACGCTGGCGACGATCACCATGCCCGTCGCGGCGGAGAACCCGCCGATGTACACGATCAATGCGAGCGTTTCGTGCTGCAGCGCCAGCGGCAGCGCGAGCACGTAGGTGTCCGGCGACGCGCCGGTGCCGGCGAGCAGCGACTGCCCCGCCAGCGTGATCGGGACCACCAGCAGCGAGATCAGCACGAGATACCCGCCGAAGAACCAGCGTGCCGATCGCAGGTCGGCCGGGTCCTGGCATTCGACGACGGCGACGTGAAACTGGCGCGGGAGGCAGACGATCGCCGTGAACGCCAGCAGCGTCTGCGCGACGAAGCCCGTCGGCACGCCCTGCGCGGTGACCACCGGCGCCGCCTGCACCATGCGCTCGACCAGGTTGCCGGTGCCGGGCAGGTGCGCCAGCGCAAACAGGCCGATCGCGACGAAGGCGAGCAGCTTCACCAGCGATTCCAGCGCGATGGCGAGCACCATGCCGCGATGGTGTTCGGTGGCGTCGATCTGTCGCGTGCCGAACAGGATCGCGAACGCGGCCAGCATCATCGCCACGTAGAACGCCGGGTCCGACAGCATCCCGGCGTCGCCGCGCACGTCGGCCAGCACCTCCACGCTCATCGCCACCGCCTTGAACTGCAGTGCGACGTATGGGACGGCCGCGGTCAGGGCGACCGCCGCCACCAGCGCCGCCAGGCCCGGTGCGCGCCCGTAGCGCGAGGAGAGGAAGTCGGCGATGGAGACGATGCGGTGCTCGCCGGAAATCAACACCAGCCGTTCGAGGATGCGCCAGCCGAAGACGAGCATCAGCAGCGGGCCGAGGTAGATCGGCAGGAAGCCCAGTCCCGTGCGTGCCGCCGTGCCGACCGCGCCGTAGAACGTCCACGACGAGCAGTACACGGCCAGCGCCAGCGAATACACCGCCGGCCGCAGCCAGCGCGCGCGGGGCGTGGTTTCGCGCTGGTCGCCGAAATAGGCCACTGCGAACAGCACGCCGACGTAGGCCGCCGACACCAGCAGCAGGATCCAGCCTGGGATCACGTGACGCCTCGCCTTCGGAACATGGGTCGAGTGTAAATCGCGACCGGCCGCGCGGCTCGGCCGGCCCCGGTGCGACCGGCTGAACGGGCAGGGCTACATCAGCGAATCGGCCAGCCGCGCCATGCCCTCCACGCTTCGGTGCCAGCGCGGGCGGCGGCGCCATTGGTGCAGTTCGAGCTGCTGCGAATCGCGGAGGTAATCGGACTCGACCTCGTGCAGCGGCGCTACCACGGCTGGATCGAAACACACCAGTCCGGCTTCGGCGTTGAGCGCGAAGGAGCGGATGTCGAGATTGATCGAGCCGATCAGCGCGACCTCGTCGTCCACGCTCAGGTGCTTGGCGTGCAGGAAGTGTGGCCGGTACAGCGCGATGCGAACGCCGGCCTTCAGCAGCTCGTCGTAATAGGAGCGCTGCGCCCAGCGCGTGAGCCGCTGGTTGTTGCTCATCGACAGCACGAGCTGCACGTCGACGCCCGACAGCGCGGCCACGCGCAGCGCGCCGAGCGTCATGTCGTCGGGAACGAAGTAGGGCGTGACCAGCACCACGCGACGCCGCGCGCGCTGCACCAGCGCGACGACGAGGTTGCGCGCATTCTCGAACGGATATGCCGGCCCGCTTGGCAGCATCTGCGCGGGTGTGCTGCCTTCGGCGTTCGTCGGGAACTCGCCGATGACCAGGCGCTCGCCGGTCTCGATGAGCCAGTCGCTGGCGAACAGCGCGGCGATCTGCCGCACCACCGGGCCGCGCACGCGCGCAACGAGCTCGCGATTCGGATAGCCCGGAACGAACGCGGCATCGGCGAGATTCTGCGAGCCGACGTAGCCGATGCGCCGGTCGATCAGCGCGAGCTTGCGGTGGTTGCGAAGGTCCATGCGCGAGAGGCTGCGCCACTTCAAACCGCCGGCAAGCATCGCGTGCACTTCCACGCCCGCGTCGCGGAGTGGTCTGGAGAACGCGCGCAGTCCTGGTTTTGCGCCGACCGCATCGAGCAGCAACCGGCATCGCACGCCACGCGCGCTCGCACGTTGCAGCGCGTCGCAGACGGCGCGACCGACCGCGTCGTCGAACATCAGGTAGTACAGCAGGTGCACTTCCTCGCGCGCCGCATCGATGTCGGCGACAAGCGCGGCGATGGAATCGTCGTAGTCGTCCAGCAGTTCGACTGCGTTGCCGTGCACCGGCATGAAATCGCCCAAGCGCTCGGCCAGCCGCGTGATATCGGCGGACATGCCGTGCGCGGTTGGCGTCCAGCGCAGCATGGCGAGGTTCGCCTGGCGATCGCGAATGAGCTGCGACGCCAGCGCCTGCCGCTGCCGGCGCTGTTTCGCGAGCCAAGGGTGCCCAAGCAGCAGATAGAGCGGCAGTCCGAACAAGGGGACGAACCCGACCAGCAGCAACCAGCTGCGTGCGGCGGCAGGCGGACAACGCACCGGGATCCACGCCAGCGCCGCAAGACGTATCAGCCAGTCGAACAGGAACAGCAGGTAGCCAAGATGGGTTTCGGCATTCATCGAAACGCTCCTTGCGGATCCCGACACGTGCCTGAGGAACCTCCGGCACCAACAGTCAACGGCGAATCAATCCTATAGAGGCGCACGCGACCGTCCTCATAGCCTGCCTTCACCAGACATTGGAATGAACAATCATGGATAAGGCAAAGTGGGCCGACCGGGGACAACTATTGCGCATCGGGTCGGCGCAAGGACAGTGGGCACGATGCATCGGTACCTCCCGGCTGGGCAGCGTCGAATTCCACGGGCAGGAGCTTTCCATCTGGATCCAGATGCGCGGTGGCGCATGGATCGAGGCCAAGGAGGGGCGGTTCTACCTCCGCGCCGGCGACTGGATCGCCTTCGCCCGCGATTCAGCGCCGCTGGTGCAGGCCGATGCGCAGGGCCTCTGCATCGGCATGGGGATTTCCGACGAAGCGCTGAAGGCCATGACGCGCTTCGGCACCTTCGACCTGCACGTCGGGCTGGGCCGGATCGCACCGGACAAGGCGCGCGACATCGCACGGCAGTGGTATCGCATCGCCTGCCAGCATGAGGGTGCGATGGGGACGGGGCACCAGGCGCGCGTCCGTTCGCTGCTGCTGAAGCTGGAAGACATGCAGGCCGATGATCGCAGCCGCATCCCGCTGTGCCCGGGGGCATCGCTCGCGCGCAAGCGGCAGGTGTTCGAACGCATGCAGCGCGCACGGCTGTTCATGGAGGGCAATTGCGATCGGATCATCCGCATCGCCGAACTCGCCGATCGCACGCAGTTCTCGATGTGGTACTTCTCGAAGGTATTCCACCGCCTTTATGGCGAAAGCCCGCAGGCCGCGTGCGCGAACCTCCGGTTGAAACACGCCGCGAACCTGCTCTCGACCACGCCGATGACCATTGGCGAGGTCGCCATCGCGAGCGGTTTCGACAACAACTGCAGCTTCGCGCGAAGCTTCCGCGCGCATTTCGGCATGACCGCGTCCGACTACCGAAGCGGTGCGCCGCGCGATGAAGGACAAAGCGCGCAAATGTGCGCTCCCACTCGCGCAAACCACATTGCCGCAGGCCGCGAATCTCTCCGCATCGACCGGGAAACAGGCTCGGCGCACCCGGGCCATAAGGTTTTGCAGCGCTCTTAACGCGCTCATAACAGATATCTGGAGAGAGAAATGAAGCATCGCAACATGCGCACGGCCGTGCGCGTCGGCCTGCTGCCGGCGGGCATCGCCGTTGCGCTCGCGCCGGCATTCGCCTTCGCGCAGGATTCCGGCAAGGACGCGACCACGCTGGACAAGATCGAGGTGACGGGCTCGCGTATCCGCAGTTCCGACATCGAAACGCAGCAGCCTGTGATCAGCCTGTCCCGCGCGGATATCCAGCGCCAGGGTTTCACGAGCGTCGCGGATATCGTCCAGAACATCAGCGCTGCCGGCTCTCCCGCGATCAGCCGCGCCGACGCGCTATCGTCGGGTGAGGAAACCGGCGGCCAGTACGTGGATCTGCGCAACCTTGGGCCGGAGCGCACGCTGGTGCTCATCGACGGCAAGCGCATGGGCATCACGTCGGGCGGCTACTCCGACCTGGCCTCGATCCCGACCTCGATCGTCGAGCGCGTCGAGGTGCTTACGGACGGCGCATCGGCCATCTACGGTTCCGATGCGATCGCGGGCGTGATCAACATCATCACCCGCAAGAACTTCGAGGGCGCCGAGGCGAGCGCATACCTGGGTCAGTACGGCCAGGGCGATGGCACCAAGCAGGTCTACAACTTCCTGCTCGGCAGTGCAGGCGATCGCAGCGCGGTGGCGCTGGGCGTCGAGTACAGCAAGGAAGATCCGGTGCTCGCCAAGGACCGGCCGTTCAGTGCATCCGGCATGGGCCCGAGCCATCCGGTGCCGGACGTCTACCAGGGGCGATACCGCGCCAATGGCTGGAGCGCGACGACGCAGAAGGGTCGGCTGATCGACGGCGATGCCGTCAGCTGGACGGTGAACCCGGATGGCGATCCGAGGAACTTCGCGGACTTCCACGTCACCGATCCGCTAAATGACTACGCCAACACGAACCAGCAGATGTTCGTCCAGACGGGCCTGGAGCGCACGTCGCTGTTCGCGAATGGCCGCTTCGACCTGACCGACTCGGTGCACTTCAAGGCCGATGCGCTCTATACGCACCGGGAGACGCTGCAACAGATCGCAGGCTACCCGTTCCAGTCCGCGGCGTACGGCACGCCCCTCGCAGCTGACAGCTACTTCAACCCGATCGGCGAGGACGCCGATTTCCTGCGTCGCACGTGGGAAGTGCCGCGCCAGACGCTTTCGGAGCTCACCACGTTCCGGTTCACGGGCGGATTCGAAGGCTCCTTCGATATCGCGGACAAGCCGTGGGACTGGGACGTCGGCTATCTCTACAACCAGAACAAGGGCGTGAAGACGGGCACGGGCAACCTGTTCCTTCCTCGCGTCGCCGATGCCGTGGGCCCGTCCTTCCTCGGTTCCGATGGCGTGGTCCATTGCGGCACCCCGGGCGCGGTGATCGATGGCTGCATTCCGTGGAATCCGCTCGCCGCTTACGGCATGAGCGCGCCCGGTTCGCTCACCTCCGACGCCGCGTTGCGCGACTATCTGTTCCCGACGAGCCATGGCACGTCGGATACGGACACCACGGTGTACTCGGCGAACCTGTCGGGCGTGCTTGCAACGCTGCCGGCCGGCGACCTGAGTCTGGCGACCGGCTTCGAGCATCGTCGCGAACGCGCACTCTACTCACCGGATGCGATGGATCAGTCGGGCCTGACGACCGATCTGGCCGGCGCGTCCACGAGCGGCTCGTACTCGCTGGATGAGGTCTATCTCGAGTTCCTGGTGCCGGTGCTGTCCGATCTTCCGGGTGCGAAGGAGCTGACGTTCGACGTCGCGGGTCGGTATTCGGACTACAGCACCTTCGGCGACACGGTGAACGGCAAGTTCGGCCTGAAGTGGAAGCCCACCGACGACCTGCTGGTCCGTGGCACCTACGCGACCGGATTCCGCGCACCAACCGTGTCGGATCTGTACGGCGGCACGTCCGACACGTTCGACAACCTGACCGATCCGTGCGACAGCAGCTTCGGTTCGGCGAAGTCGAACGCGGACGTGGCTGCGCGCTGTGCCGCCGATGGCATCCCGTCGACGTTCCGCCAGGAAGCATCGGGCGGCGTCCCGGCGACGGGCCCGGGTACCCAGACGAACTACACGTATCTCTCCGGCTCCAATCCGAACCTCATGCCTGAAACGTCCCAGAGCTACACGTTCGGCGTGGTGTGGAGCCCCAGCTTCGTCGAAGGGCTGAACATGAGCCTGGACTGGTGGAAGATCCGCATCGATGATGTCATCGCCGCGGAAACCGTCACCTCGATCCTCAACCAGTGCTACGTGCTGGGTATCGACGCATCCTGTGATCGATTCGAACGCGCGGGTGGCACGAGCAAGAACGTCCTGAAGCGCTACCAGGTCATCGATGCGACGCGCACGCTGATCAACGGTGGTTATCAGGAAACGGCGGGTTACGACTTCGCCGTCAGCTATCGTCTGCCGGAAACTTCGATCGGTCAGTTCAAGATCGACTGGAAGTCGACGTACGTCGACTACCTCGAGTACAAGCGTGACAACGAGGCGGTGACGCCGGTCGAACAGCTCAATGGCTGGGCGGACGACGACGGTGCGAACTTCCGTCTTCGGTCGAATCTCGGCCTGGCATGGACGTACGGCGATTGGAGCGCGAACTGGAACATGCGCTACTACTCCGGCGTGAAGGAGGCCTGCGCCTATGACGAGTCCTGCGACGAGCCGGATTTCGTCTCGCCGTACACGCGCGCGCTGGAAGTACGCAACGTCGGATCGAACACCTTCCACGACATGCAGGTGGCCTATCGCACGCCGTGGAATGCCACGGTGGCCGTCGGCGCGAACAACGTGTTCGACCATGAAGGCCCGATCATGTACAGCAAGCCGGACAGCAGCTTCGTGTACAACGGTGGTTTCGACATCGGGCGCTTCTGGTACCTGAAGTACCAGCAGAGTTTCTGAGTCCGATTGCGCGTTGCAACTACGGCCCCGAAAGGGGCCGTAGTTTTTTGATGCTGTTCCGAGGGTTGCCGAGCCGCGCGCAAGCGACCGCAGCGCTTGCCACTCGCCTGGTATAGAAGCAGGCAAACAAAAACCCCGCCTTTCGGCGGGGTTTCTGTTTGTTGCTTCGAACAAGCGGAAGGCGCTGGATCCCCGCTTTCGCGGGGATGACGTTCCGGCAAAGCCGATCGCGCGCAGCGCGATCGGGCCGTCACGTCACTTGATCTTGCCTTCCTTGTAGATCACGTGCTTGCGAACGACGGGGTCGTACTTCTTGACCTCCATTTTGTTCGGCGTGTTCTTCTTGTTCTTGTCGGTGGTGTAGAAGTGGCCGGTGCCGGCCGAGGAGATCAGGCGGATCTTGTCGCGCTTGGAAGCCATGGGTCAGTTCTCCTCAGATCTTCTCGCCGCGGGCGCGCAGGTCGGCGAGGACGGCATCGATGCCGTTCTTGTCGATGGTGCGCAGGGCGGCACTGGAAACACGCAGCTTGATCCAACGGTTCTCCGAAGCCACCCAGAAGCGGCGCTCGTGAAGGTTGGGAAGGAAGCGGCGACGGGTCTTGTTCATTGCATGCGAGACGTTGTTGCCGGTCGTCGTTCGCTTGCCGGTTACTTGGCAGATACGGGCCATACGCACCTCGAAAGGTATTGGGGTGTCGCCCTTGGCCAGGGCGGCGGCGGCCCCTCCGCGCCCGGACATCCGGAGGCGGCGCACGATACGGGTAGTGAAATCCTGGCTGCCGGCGGCGGGACGGAATCGTGCTTCCGGACCCCGCCCGGTCGAGTCCTGATGGACAGACCGGACGCAGCGAGCCGCGCATTATGCCGGGGATCGGCGTCCCGGGCAAGCACTTATCCACAGCGGCCCAAGCCGGGAAGGGCCGACCTTGGGCCCTCCGGGGCCTCAGTAGACCTCGTCGATCTGGTAGACCTTGCCGTCCCGGATCGTCACCAGCAGCGTCTTGTCGTCGCGGCGGAACTCCCAGCGCTCCGCCTCGTGGGCGCCGAACTTGTTCTCCACCGGCTCCTTGTGGACCGGAGAACCGGCCAGCTCGACCAGCTTGCCGGCGGTGTCGCCGACGGTCAGCACCCGGTTCCCGAAGGCGTACGATTCGGCGGCCTGCGCGCTCGCGGCGGCGATCAGGGTGAAGGCGAACATCGTGGCAGTTGCGATACGCATGGATCCCTCCTTGATGACGGCCACTGTCGTAGGTGACCCGTCCCGCGTCAACGCAGGCCCGTGGCGCCGGTTGACGTGCCCGCATCGGGCTGGACGGTCGCCGACTTCGCAATGAACGCCCGCACCTGCTGCTCCAGCACCGGCAGCGGCACCGAACCTTCGCTCAGCAGCGCATCGTGGAACGCCTTCACGTCGAACTTCGGGCCCAGCGCCTTTTCGGCCTCCTCGCGCAGGCGGACGATGGTGATCTCGCCCAGCTTGTAGCTCAGCGCCTGCGCCGGCCAGGAGATGTAGCGGTCGACCTCGGTCGTCACTTCATGCTCGCTCAGTGCGGTGCGGTCGCGCAGGTAGGCGATGGCCTGGTCGCGGGTCCAGCCCTTGTGGTGCACGCCGGTGTCGATGACCAGACGGCAGGCGCGCCACATCTCGTAGGTCAGGCGGCCGAAATCCTCGTACGGCGTCTGGTAGATGCCCATCTCGACGCCGAGCTTCTCGCTGTACAGCCCCCAGCCTTCGCCGTAGGCCGAGATGTAGGTCTCGCGGCGGAACGCCGGCAGCTCGCCCTGTTCCTTCGCGAGCGAACCCTGCAACGCGTGGCCCGGTGCGGACTCGTGCAGCGTCAGCGCGGGCAGGTTGTAGAGCGGGCGCGAAGGCAG
This sequence comes from Lysobacter soli, assembly GCF_009755585.1. Taxonomy (NCBI): domain Bacteria; kingdom Pseudomonadati; phylum Pseudomonadota; class Gammaproteobacteria; order Lysobacterales; family Lysobacteraceae; genus Lysobacter; species Lysobacter soli. The sequence continues at coordinate 223,594 of NZ_CP046603.1, forward strand.
GTCGTAGGTGTTGACCCAGTACGTGCCCGCGCCGCCGCGACCGCTGGTCCAGAACGGCGCGATGTCCGGCGGCACCGGCACGATGGTGAAGCGCCCGCGCGGCAGTGTGCCGATGAACTTGCCGATCTCGCCGTCCACGCGCTTGGAGATCCACGCGGCGCGATCGAGCAGCTCCTGCGGCGTGTTCGCGTAGAACTGCTTGTCGGTGCGAAGGAACTTCAGGAAGTCGGCGAAGCTGCCCTTGAAGCCGACCTGCTCGATGATCGCGTCCATCTCGGCCTGGATGCGCGCGACTTCCTTCAGGCCGATCTGGTGGATCTCTTCCGGACCAAGGTCCAGCGTGGTGTATTCGCGGATCTGCTGGCGGTAGAACGCCTTGCCGTCCGGCATCTGCTCGGCGCCCAGCGTCTTGCGCGCGTGCGGCACGTAGTCGTTGCGGAAGAACGTGAGCAGCTTCGCGTAGGCAGGAACGACCTGCTCGCGGATGGCGGCTGCACCCGCGTCGCGCAGGCGTGCCTGCTCGGCGGGGGAGATGCCCGCCGGCATCTTCTTGAAGGGCTCGTAGAAATTCGACTGCGTCGGATCCTTCACCTCGGCGACGGAGGCGATGGAGACGTCGCGGCCATCGAGCACGGCGCGCGGCACGCTGAAGCCGCGCGCAAGGCCGGCCCGCATGTTGACGATGTTCTGGTCGAAGTAGCGCGGCACGTCGCGCAGGCGGGCGATGTAGGCCTCGTAATCGGCGACGGTGCGCATCGGACGACGCGTCATGAAGCCCAGGTTCGACCAGAACGAGGAGTCGGAGTTGAACGGCATCTCGTACGAACGCAGGCGCACCTCGGCGGCGAGGTTCTCCACCTGCGCTCGGTAGACGGCGTAGTTCACCTGGTTCTGCGCGTCGAGCTGGGCGACGTCGATCGTGCCGAGCTGCTTCAGTACGTCGTCCCACACCTTCAGCCGCGCCTTCTGGCTGGCGGCGTCGACGGAGGGCAAGGTGTGGCGGTCGCTGGAGCCGTCGTTGTCCTCGTCGGCGCTACCGGTCTGCTCCTGACGCCACTGCCATTCCTTCGTATAGATGGACTGGAAGCGGTCGTCGACGGGGCCCGCCAACGCAGCGGACGAGACGAGGGCGAGGTGCGCCGACAGCGCGGCGGTCAGGAGCAGTCGTTTCACGGGATCCCCGGTGCGATCAAAACCGGCCGATCATCGCATCCCGGCGAGGCCTCGCGCGTGGGCCCAAGGGCATGGATTCTGGCGGTTTGCAGGCGGGGCGTGACGTGGGTCGCGGTGCTTTGGCCCCTCTCCCGCCGGGAGAAGGGTTGGGGCGAGCGTCAACGCTCGGGAGGCGAGGTGGCTTGGCGGCGTTGGAGTGCCGTGCGCTACGAACCTGGATCCCGGCCTTCGCCGGCTGCTTTCCCGAATCCCGAAGAATCAGTGCGTCGCCCGGTCCCGTTTCCAGCCGCGGTGCTTGATGTCCAGGTACAGGCTGTATGCGGCGGTGAAGGCCGGGAACAGGTTCTGGATCACGCCGACGGAGTCCTGCTTCTGCGAGAACACGAAGTACGCCAGCGTCATCGCGCTGCCGACCAGGCTCATGTACCAGAACAACCGCGGGATCACCGGCTTTCCGTGCTTGCGCGAGGCGACGAACTGCACCAGCCAGCGGCCGCCGAACATCAGCGCGCCGGTCAGGCCGATGATCTTCCACGGCGACATGTGCAGCCCGGTCCATTCGAGCCACGCGATGGGGGCGTTCATGAAGTCGTATTCCATGGAAACCCCGCTCTACAGTTCTTCGGTGCGCGTGACCTTGCCGCGGCGGATCAACCACGCGACGCCACGCAGGTCGGCGATGCCCACCAGCGCGCGGTTGAGGTTGTTGTACTTGGACACGCCGGTCGAACGCGCGCGGTGGTTCACCGGCACGCTCACCGTGCGGTAGCCCGCGCGCTGCATCAGCGCGGGCAGGTAACGATGCATGTGGTTGAAGTGCGGCAGTTCCAGGAACGCCGCGCGCTCGAACAGCTTGATGCCGCAACCGGTGTCGGGCGTGTCGTCGCGCAGCATGCGTGCGCGGATCGCGTTGGCCCATTTCGACGCCCAGCGCTTGGAACCGCTGTCCTGCCGGTTAACGCGCCAGCCGGCGAACATCTTCACGTCGGCGGGCGAGCTGCCGCGCATGGCGATCAGCTTCGGGATGTCGGCCGGATCGTTCTGGCCGTCGCCGTCGAGCGTGGCGATCCACTCGCCGCGCGCGGCCTTCACGCCGTTGCGGATCGCGGTGCTCTGGCCGCTCTGGGTGACGTGATGGACCACGCGCAGTTCCGGCACCTCGGCCTTCAGCGCCTGCAGGACCGCAAGCGTGTCGTCGCGCGAGTTGTCGTCGACATAGACGATCTCGAAATCGCCGCCGTCGCGCGGTTCGCGGCCTCGCAGCGCGGCGGTGATCTCGTGCACCAGCGGCGCGACGTTGTCGCGCTCGTTGAACACCGGTACGACGACCGAAAGGTGCGGGGACGTGCTCATGGCGTCAGGCGTTCTCGCCGAAGTAGTCGCGGCACCACGCCACGACCTGGGGCAGGCCGGCCTCGATCGACGTCGCCGGCTCGAAGCCGAACGCATCGTGCGCGCGCTGCGTGTCGGCCATGGTTTCGATCATGTCGCCGGGTTGCATCGGCTTGTAGACCTTCTGGGCCGGCTGTCCGGCGGCCTGTTCGATGACCGCGATGAAGCGCTCGAGTTCCACCGGCGTGTGATTGCCGAGGTTGAAGACGCGGTGCGGCACTTCGCCTTCCGGCGGGTTTTCCAGCGCACCCAGCACGCCGGCGACGATGTCGTCGACGAAGGTGAAGTCGCGGCGCATCTTCCCGTGGTTGAACACGTCGATCGGCCGGCCGGCGAGCACCGCGCGCGAGAACAGCAGCGGTGCCATGTCCGGTCGGCCCCACGGGCCGTACACGGTGAAGAAGCGCAGGCCCGTCGAACGCAGGCCGTAGAGGTGCGCGTAGGTGTGCGCCATCAGCTCGTTGGCGGCCTTGGTCGCCGCGTAGAGCGAACGCGGCTGGTCGATGCGCTGGTCTTCGGAGAACGGCGGCGTCGCCGAATCGCCGTACACCGACGACGAACTCGCGTACGCCAGGTGCTGCACGCCGCGATGGCGGCACAGCTCGAGCATGTTTACGAAGCCGACGAGATTGCTGTCGACGTACGCGTGCGGGTTGGTCAGCGAATAGCGCACGCCGGCCTGCGCGGCGAGATGGATCACGTGCGTCGGCGCGACCTCGTCGAACAACGTGGCGAGCCCATCGCGATCGGTCAGGTCGAGCGCGCGGATGTCCGTGTCCGGGCACAGCGCGGCGACGCGGTCGCGCTTGAGCTGCGGATCGTAGTAGTCGTTGAAGTTGTCCAGCCCGACGACGCGGGCGCCGCGGGCCTTGAGCGCGCGGCAGGTGTAGGCGCCGATGAAGCCGGCTGCGCCAGTGACGAGGATGGTGCCGGGGGAGGTGTCAGCCATCGGAGCTCGCGTTGCAGTGGGAGATCAGTCGGGTTCGGCGTGGAAGTCGAAGCCCAGTGTGAGTTTGAGGTCCGCCAGTCCGGCGCCGAGCGAGGGATCCAGTTCGAATCCGAATCCGCTCTCGCCGCTCAGGCCGATCGACAGGCCGCAGCGTCCGCCGCGGATGTAGAACGTCTGCAGCGTGTCGCGATGCATCGCCAGCCGCTGCTGGATGCCGCGGAGATAGTCCTGCAGATCCTCATCCGACCAGTTTCGCGATCCATGTGTCAGATTCGTGTAGGCGTAGCTTTCGCGATACACGCCGTCCAGCGGGATGCCCGCCGGCGAGGTCCGCCGTTCGCCGGCGCGCCACGTGCGTTCCGGCGAGATGCCGAGCTGGTCGAACAGGGGCCGCAGGTCGTCGCGCGGATGGATCGCGCGAAGGGCGACGCGGTAGCGGTACGGGTTCATGCCGGCCGCTCCGGTGGTTACTCAGTGACGGAACCGCGCAGCTTTTCCAGCACGCCGTCGAGCGAATCGAGGTCGGTGTAGTGGATCACCAGACGACCCTTGCCGCCGCGGCCGTGCAGCACGTTGACCTTGGTGTTGAGCGACTCGGACAGCTCGCGCTCCAGCGCCACGATGTCGGCCTGCGGCTTGGCCTTGGCGGCCTTCGGCTTCGCGCTGCCGCTGGTCGGGATCTGCCCGGCGGCGAGCTGCTGCACGCGGTGTTCGACCTCGCGCACCGACCAGCCGTGCTCGGCGGCCTGGCGCGCCAGCGCGATCGCCGCCTGCGGCGTCAGTGCGAGCAGTGCGCGGGCATGGCCCATTTCCAGCGCGTGCGTTTCCAGCAGCACGCGGATTTCCGGCGGCAGTTCCAGCAGGCGCAGCAGGTTCGACACGGCGGCGCGCGAACGGCCGACGGCCTCGGCGGCCTGCGCGTGGGTCAGGTCGAATTCGTCGATGAGCCGCTGCAGCGCGTTGGCTTCTTCCAGCGGATTGAGGTCTTCGCGCTGGATGTTCTCGATCAGCGCCATCGCCACGACCGTGCGGTCGTCGACTTCGCGGATGACGACCGGGATCTGGTCCAGCCCCGCGAGCTGCGAGGCGCGCCAGCGGCGTTCGCCGGCGATGATCTCGTAACGCTTGCCGCCCAGGTCGCGCACGACGATGGGCTGGATCACGCCCTGGGCCTTGATCGACTCGGCCAGTTCCTCGAGCTTTTCCTGGTCCCAGTGCTTTCGCGGCTGGTACTTGCCGGGCGTCAGGGCGTCGACCGGAAGGTGGCGCAGCACGTCGCCTTCGACGGCCTCCAGCACCGGCGCCTCGGCGGCCGCCTTGGGTCCCAGCAGGGCTTCGAGGCCGCGGCCCAGGCCGCGCTTCTTGGCTACTGTCATGCCGTGGTCTCCTTCGGTTGCGGAGCACGGGCACGGGCCTGGTCGCGCTCGCGCTGGCGGCGCAGCACTTCGCCCGCCAGCCCCATGTAGGCGATGCCGCCGCGGCTGGCGCGGTCGTAGCCGACGATGCTCTGGCCATGGCTGGGCGCCTCGGCCAGGCGCACGTTGCGCGGCACGATCGTGCGGAACACGCGGTCGCCGAAATGGTTGATCAGTTCCGCCGACACCGCGTTGGCGAGGTTGTTGCGCACGTCGAACATGGTGCGCAGCACGCCCTCGACTTCCAGCTTCGGATTGAGGTTGGCCTTCAGCGCCTCGATGGTGTCGATCAGCGCGCTGATGCCTTCCAGCGCGTAGTACTCGCACTGCATCGGCACGACGATGGAATCGGCCGCCGTGAGCGCGTTGAGCGTGAGCAGCGACAGCGCCGGCGGGCAGTCGATCAGGATGAAATCGTAGTTCTCGCGCAGCGGCGCCAGCGCGCGCTTCAGGCGCTGCTCGCGGTCGGATTCGCCCATCAGGGTGATCTCGGCCGCGGTCAGCTCGATGTTCGCCGGCAGCAGGTCGAAGTCTTCGGCGGTGCGCTTGACGATCGAGGCGACGTCGGCTTCGCCCAAGAGGACGTCGCAGATCGTGGTGTCGATCTCGCGCTTGTCCAGGCCGCTGCCCATCGTCGCGTTGCCCTGCGGGTCCAGGTCGACCAGCAGCACGCGCTTGGGCGTCCGCGCGAGCGCGGCGGCCAGGTTGACGGCGGTGGTGGTCTTGCCGACTCCGCCTTTCTGGTTGGCGACGGCGATGATGCGGGCCATGCGGCTCGTCCTGGTCTAGGGTTTAGTGATGGAAGCGCGGAAGTAGGGCCGGCGTGGGGCCGGACCGGGGATTATGCCCGGATGGGAAGACGCGTGCCCCGTCGCCGGTAGCTGTATGGGCCATCGGTACGGACCGTCCGGCGGCGGCTGCGCCGGATCAAGCACTTGCGCCGGTTTTGCGCGGACGGGCGGTTCCGCCCCGTTTACGCAGTTGCGCGCGGCGTCACGGCTTGGGCGAACGACACCGCCTCACTGGCGGGCGATCACCACCATGTGGCGCTCGGCGTCCAGGCCTGGAACGCGCATCGGATGCGACGCCTCGACCGTCCAGCCGGTCGGCAGCGCGGCGATCTCGTCGGCCGGATGCACGCCCTTCATCGCCAGCAGGCGGCCGTCGGGCTTGAGCAGGTGGCCGCCCAGTTCGAGGATCAGCGGCAGCGTCGCGAGCGCGCGCGCGGTGATGGCGTCATACGCGCCCGGCTCGTCGACCGCCTCGATGCGCGATTCGGCGACGCGGGCATCCCGGAGCCCTAGCTGGCGGATCGCCTCGCGCATGAAGCGCGCCTTCTTGCCGTTGCTTTCCACCAGCGTGACCTTCAGGCCCGGCTTGACGATCGACAGCGGAATGCCCGGCAGCCCCGGGCCCGTGCCGAGGTCCGCGAGCGAACCGCCGCGCGCGGCGAGATCGTCCACGTACGGGTGCATCGCCAGCGAATCGAGCAGGTGCTTGACCACCATCTCGTGCGGCTCGCGCACGGCGGTGAGGTTGTAGGTCTTGTTCCACCGCACCAGCAGGGCGAGGTAGTCCAGCAGCGGCGCGGAGACGGCGGCCGGGTCCAGGCCGAGCGCAAGCAGGCCGTCGTCCAGCGTGCGGCGAAGCGCGGCGTCGAAGGGGGCGGGGGTGTTCATGCGGCGCGCAGTATCGCCGATGTGGGCGCCTGATTCCGGAGGCTCGGTCAGGTCGAACGCCACGCGAGCGCGCCCAGATACTCCGGCGCGGGCCGCAGCTCCATCAGCGACCAGTCGCCGGCGTCGCCGAGTTCCGCGTCGCATTCGACCAGGCGCAGGCCGTCGGGGCTGTCGGCGAAGCGCAGCCGGTGCAGGCCGAACGAAATGCCATGGCCGTGGGCCTTCAGCACGGCTTCCTTCGCGCACCACAGGCGCAGGAAACCATGGTCGCGCACCGCCGCCGACGGCGCGGCGTGCAGCCACGCCAGCTCCGGCGCGGTAAAGAAGCGCCGGGCGAGGTCGAGGGCCCGGCCGCGCGGGCGCACGCGCTCCAGGTCGATGCCGATCCGCACGTCGCGGCCCAGCGCGACCAGCAAGCCGTCGCCGCTGTGGCTCCAGTTGCAGTCCCAGTCGGCGAAGGCGCCTTCAAGGCGGGGTCGGCCGCGCGGATCGCGGGACAGCGGCAGGGCGTCGACCCCGGTTCCCAGCTCCGCGGCCAGCCACCGGCGCGCCAGCGGCTCGGCCGGCTGCCGGGGCGCATGCGGCTGCCAGCTCCAGCGCGGGACCGGCTCGGCGGTTGGGGCAGCGGACAGGGACATGAACCACGATTGGGATCGACGACGGCCGCCAGCGTAAAGTACGGGCAGGGGAAGCGGCGTTCGCCGCAGGAATCACGTGCCATCCATGTCCGCGGTCGTCGAAGTACCCAGTCCTGTTCCGACCTCGCCCGTGCCGCTCATCCACGGCACCGGCGCGCTCGCCATCGCCTTCGACGAAGGCGGGCATGCGATCGACCGAGCGACCTTCGCCCGCCACGTGCGGGCGTTGGCGGCCACGCTGCCGGCCGCACGCTTCGCTCTGAACCTGTGCGAGGACCGCTACCGCTACCTCGTCGCCTTCTGCGCCGCCGCGGTGCGAGGGCAGACCACGCTGATGCCGCCCTCGCGCGCGCCCGGCGTGGTCGAACAGGTGCTCGCGCAGCATCCGGACGGCTACTGCCTGACCGACATCGACCTCGCCCCGATGCCGCCGCATTGCATGCGCATCCCGGATCGCCTGGACGAACTCGAAGGCGATGAACTCATCGTCGATGCGAACGCGCGCGTCGCGATCGGCTTCACGTCCGGCAGCACCGGCCAGCCGCGCGCCTACGGCAAGACGTGGACCAGCTTCCGCACGAGCACCGCGCAGAACCTCGCCGCGCTCGACGGCCTGCTTCGCGACGACCTGACGCACGTCATCGCCACGGTGCCGCCGCAGCACATGTATGGCATGGAGATGTCGGTGCTGATGCCGCTGCTCGGGCCGGTCGCGGTGCACGCGGCGCGGCCGTTGTTCCCGGCCGACGTCGCGCGTGCGCTGCACGATTCGCCCGCGCCGCCGCTGCTGGTCACCACGCCGGTGCACCTGCGTGCGCTGGTGGCGTCCGGGCTTTCGCTGCCGCCGCTGGCGGGCATCGTCTCGGCGACCGCGCCGATGCCGCCGGAACTCGCCGCGCAGGCCGAAGCGCGCTTCGGCTGCGAAGTGCGCGAAGTGTTCGGTTCGACCGAAACCTGCGTCTTCGCCCGCCGCCGCACCGCGCGCGACGACGCCTGGACGCCGCTGCCCGGCGTTCGCCTGGCGCCCCAGCCCGACGGCACCGCGGTGCACGCGCCGCACCTGCCAGAACCCATCGTGCTGGCCGACCTGATGGAAGTGCATGCCGACGGCCGCTTCGAACTGCGCGGCCGCAACGCCGACCTACTCGACATCGCCGGTAAGCGCGCCTCGCTGGGCGATCTCACGCGCAAGCTGCTCGCGGTGCCTGGCGTGGAGGATGGCGTGATGTTCCAGCTCGATGCCGAAGACGCCATCGGCGTGCGCCGCATCGCCGCGCTCGTGGTCGCGCCGACGGTGGACGAGCACGACATCCTGCATGCGTTGCGCCAGCAGCTCGATCCGGTCTTCCTTCCGCGTCCGCTGCGCCGCGTCGACACGCTCCCGCGCAACGAGACGGGCAAGCTGCCGCGGCATGCGCTGGAGGCGCTGCTGCATGGGCATGAGGGTGTGGCGGCGGGTTGATGCAACCGGCAGTGCGCCGGAGCACCACGCCAACGTCTTCCCGGCGAAAGCCGGGACCCAGGCTGTCACGTCATCCGTAGCCGGAGTTGGCCCAACCTCGTGGCGTCCTGGGACTTGCCGAACGCAAAGGCATCGCTTCGATCGTCCCTGAAGGCCTGGATCCCGGCCTTCGCCGGGACGACGATGACGGCGAAGCGGCCTTGCAGCGGATAGACCCTACTTCAACTCCACCCACGCCGGCGCATGGTCGCTCGGTCGATCCCACGTGCGCGGTTCGCGATCGATGCCCGACGCCGCGGTGTGCGGGCGCAGGGCTTCCGACACCAGCGTGAGGTCGATGCGCAGGCCGAGGTTCCGGCGGAAGCCGCCCTGGCGGTAATCCCACCAGCTGAACTGCGATTCCTCGGGATTGAGCGCGCGATACGCATCGTGCAGTCCCAGCGAGTACAGCCGCTGCAGGGCATCGCGTTCGGCGCGCGAAGTGAGGATGTGCCCGTCGTTCCACACGACCGGATCGTGCACGTCGCGGTCGTCCGGCGCGATGTTGAAGTCGCCCAGCACGATCATGCGCGGGTGCGTCACCAGCTCCTGCGCGAGCCAGTCGTGCACGGCGTCCAGCCAGCGCAGCTTGTAGGCGTACTTGTCGCTGCCGACCGACTGCCCGTTCACCACGTACAGGTTGACGATGCGCAGGTCGCCGACGGTCGCGGCGAGCACGCGCTTCTGTTCGTCCTCGAAGCCGGGCACACCGATCTGCACGTCGGTGGCACGCTCGCGCGAGAGCACGGCCACGCCGTTGTAGGTCTTCTGCCCGGCGAACATGCTGCGATAGCCCATCGCGATCAGCGGATCGTCGGGGAACTTCTCGTCCTCCAGCTTGGTTTCCTGCAGCGCGACGATGTCCGGCGAGGACGTGGCGAGCCACTGTTCCAGGTGCGGCAGGCGCACGTTGAGCGAGTTGACGTTCCAGCTGGCGATTTTCATGGGGCGCAGTGTAGCGAGCCGATGCGCCCTTCGCAGGCCGCGACCGCACCGCTTGCGCAATGCCGGACGCCCGCGCCGCGCGGCATACTCGGCGTTCATTCCCAGCAAGCCGCCGCCATGCAGTGGATCGATCTTCGCAGCGACACCGTCACCCAGCCCACCGATGCCATGCGCGAGGCGATGATGCGCGCGCCCGTCGGCGACGACGTCTACGGCGAGGACCCGTCCGTCAACGCGCTGCAGGCGCGGCTGGCCGATGAACTCGGCTTCGAGGCGGGCCTGTTCGTGCCCAGCGGCACGCAGTCGAACCTGATCGGCCTGATGGCGCATTGCGCACGCGGCGACGAGTACATCGTCGGCATGGACGCGCACACCTACAAGTACGAAGGTGGCGGCGCGGCGGTGCTCGGCTCAATCCAGCCGCAGCCGATCGTGCATGCGCCCGACGGCACGCTTCCGCTGGATGCGGTGGAACGCGCGATCAAGCCGGTCGATCCGCACTTCGCGCGCACGCGCCTGCTGTGCCTGGAAAACACCTGGCACGGCCGCGTCCTGCCGCTGCAGTACCTCGCCGATGCGCGCGCGCTGTGCGACCGCCGTGGCCTCGCGCTGCATCTGGACGGCGCGCGCATGTTCAACGCGATCGTCGCCCTGGGTGTCGCGCCGCGAGAGGTGACGAAGCATTTCGACAGCGTGTCGGTGTGCCTGTCGAAGGGACTTGGCGCTCCGGTCGGCTCGGTGCTGCTCGGCACGCGGGAACTCATCGAAACCGCGAAGCGCTGGCGCAAGGTCGTCGGCGGCGGCATGCGCCAGGCCGGCATGCTCGCGGCTGCGGCGTCGTTCGCGCTGGACCATCACGTCGCGCGACTGGCCGAAGACCACGCGCGCGCCGCGCGTCTGGCCGAAGGGTTGCAGGGGCTGGACGACGTGAAGGTCGTCGCGCAGCACACCAACATGGTGTTCATCGACGTGCCGGTGGAGCGCCTGGACGCGCTGCGCCGCACGCTCGACGACGCGCGCATCCGGATGTCGATCGGCTACACGCCGTCGATCCGGATGGTCACGCATTTGGATGTCGACGACGAGGCCGTCGCGCGCACCGTGCAGGTGCTGCGCGCGTTCGCTTCGTCCTGACGCATCACTTCGACAGCATGCGCACCATGCGATCGACGAAGCCGCGATAGGGCGGCTTGAGCAGGTCGCTGCCGGCGAAGCTGCGCTGGCGGAACACCGGCAGCAGCTTGCTGAAGGTGTCGAAGCCGGTGCGGCCGTGGATCGCGCCGATGCCGCTGGGGCCGACGCCGCCGAACGGCAGGTCGTGCGCGCCGAAATGCAGCAGCGTGTCGTTCACGGTGACGCCGCCGGCCAGCGTGCCCGACACGATCCTGTCGATGCTGCGCGCATCGTTGCTGAAGGGATACAGCGCGAGCGGGCGATCCATCGAGCGGATGCGTTCGATCGCCTCGTCCAGCGTGCGATACGTGAGGACCGGCAGGATCGGCCCGAAGATTTCGTTGCGCATCACCTCGCTGTCGAGCGGCGGTTCGGCCAGCAGCGTCGGCGGGAAGAGGCGTTCGCGTTGCAGGCGCTCGCGCGCCGCCGCATCGAGCGTGTCGGTCAATGGTTCGACGACGACCGTGCCGCGTGCGCGCGCGTCGTCGACATAGCCGCGAAGACGCGCGTACTGCGCGTCGTTGATGATGCGGGTGTAGTCGGTGGTGGTATCGAAGCCGGGGTAACGCGCGAGCAGTTCGTCGCGGATCGCCTCGACGAACGCGCCGCCGCGGGCTTCGTCGACGAGCACGTAATCCACGCCGATGCAGGTTTGCCCGGCGTTGAACCATTTGCCGGTGGCGATGCGCGCGGCGGCCTTGCGCAGGTCGAAATCCGCGCACACCACCGCCGGCGCCTTGCCGCCCAGTTCGAGCGTGACCGGCGTGAGGTTCGGCGCGGCCGCGGCCATCACCTTGCGGCCGACGGCGGTCGAACCGGTGAACAGCAGGTGGTCGAACGGCAGCGCGGCGAAGGCGGCGCCGAGTTCCGGCCCGCCCAGTGCGACGGCGACGCGGTCGGCCGGGAACACCTCCGACAGCAACTCGCGCAGCCACTGGCTCGTGCGCGGCGTGTGTTCGGACGGCTTGAGGTAGACGTGGTTGCCGGCGGCAATCGCCGACACCAGCGGCACCAGCGCGAGGTTCACCGGGTAATTCCACGGCGACAGGATGCCGACGACGCCGACCGGCTCCGGCACGATGCGCGCGCTCGCCGGCCAGAAGCGCCAGCCCACCGCCGCGCGGCGCGGCTTCATCCAGCGGCGCAGGTGCCTGAGCGCGTGGTCGAGTTCGGCCAGCACGATCATCGCTTCCGACAGCAGGTTCTCGTGCTGGCTGCGATGGCCGAAGTCGGCGCGGATCGCCGCGTCCATCGAATCGATGCGCGAACGGAAGACGTCGCGCAGCCGCACCAGGTCCGCGCGCCGCTGCGGGTAGTCGGGCTTGCGCGCCTGCCACGCGGCGCGCAGGCGCTCGCGGGTGGCGGTCAGTTCGTTCAGCGGCGTATCGGCGGTGATGTCCATGCGGTCGAGTGTAGTCCGCGCCGATGGCCGGCCGGAGGGGCGAAAGCGGCGCGCGCCGGGGGGCGACGCGGCCGACTGAATGGGGCGCCGGGCGCCGCGCGCGCTAGACTCGGCGGATGAGCCTGCGTCCTTACCTCGACACCTTTCCCGCCCTCGGCGAACGCGTCTACGTCGATCCAGCCGCCACGATCATCGGCGATGTCGCGCTGGGCGACGACGTGTCGGTCTGGCCGGGCTGCGTGATCCGCGGCGACGTCAATTCGATCCACATCGGCGCGCGCACGAACGTGCAGGACGGGACCATCGTCCACGTCACGCACGAGGGGCCGTACACGCGTCCGGGCGGCGTGCCGACGATCGTCGGCAACGACGTCACCATCGGCCACGGCGTGATCCTGCATGCCTGCACGCTCGACGATTTCTGCCTGATCGGCATGGGCGCGCGCATCCTCGACGGCGCGCGCGTGCACCGGCACGGCTTCGTCGGCGCCGGGGCGGTGGTCGCGCCGGGCAAGCAGGTCGGCGAGGGCGAGCTGTGGCTGGGCAATCCGGCGCGGCTGGTCCGCCGGCTCGACGACCGCGAGATCGAACAGTTGCACTACAGCGCCGCGCACTATGTACGATTGAAGGACCGCTACCTCGGCACGACCGGGTAGCGGGCGGCAGGACGCGGCAGGGGGCCGCAGCCACCGCATCAACCGACGCCCGGGATGGCGTCGCGAACGCAATGGGGACCACATGGAAGGTTTCGAGTATCGCAATCCCTACGCGGCGCCCGCCGCGCAGGTCGTCGCCGCACCCGTGGATCATGACGACGGCCTGGAGCCGGCCGATCGTGGCCGCCGCCTGCTGGCCTATCTGATCGACTGCGGCATCTACTTCGCCGCGATGTTGCCGGCGGTGATCGGTGCGCTGCGGTTCAAGCCCGAACGCGGCATCGGCGCGCTCGGCGGTTCGCTGATCCTGTTCTCGCTGGTGTGCATCATCGCGCTGTTCGTCTACTGGTGCGTGCTGATGCACCGCGACGGCCAGAGCATCGGCAAGCGCGTGATGGGCATGCGCATCGTGCGCACCGACGGCAGCCGCGCGAGCCTGCGCCGCATGCTCGTGCTGCGCTACTTCGTGCCCGGGCTGGTCGGCGCGATTCCGTACGTGGGGTGGGCGTTCTCGCTCGCCAATCCGCTGTGGATCTTCGGCGAGGAACGCCGCTGCCTGCACGACCTGTTCTGCGACACGATGGTCGTCAACGCCTGACCGCGGCGTGCGCCGGCGCGCGGAGCGTCTTCCGGCCGCGCCGGCCGAATGCGGATCATCCGAAGCAGCATCCCGTTGAAGCACGCCACTGGCGCGCCCGGATCCCGGGCGTGCCGCAACCGAAGGTAATGGAGCCGAACGTGAGCGAAGTCAGCAACAATCCGTATGCCGCACCGAGCGCAACCCTCGTCGAGACCACCGTCGACAACCCCGCCCGAAAGGCCGAACGCAGCACGCGCCTGCTCGCGGCATTGGCGGATGGCTTCATCGGCGTCCCGCTGTGGCTTCCGCTCTTCTTCGGCGCCGCGATGGCGTCCGCGCCGGACGGCAACCGCATGGCCGGCATCGTGCTGATCGCCATCGGCGTCATCGGCCTGATCGCGCTGGTCGTGGTTCAGCTGGTGATGCTGGCCCGCCACGGCCAGACCATCGGCAAGCGCTGGCAGGGCATCCGCATCGTGCGCAGCAACGGCGAGCGCATCGGCTTCGGCCGCATCCTCGGCCTGCGCATGATCGCGCCGGCGGTGGTGGGCGCGATCCCGTTCCTCGGCGCGATCTTTTCCCTCGCGAACATCCTGTGGATCTTCGGCGAGGAGCGCCGCTGCCTGCACGACTACTTCGCCGACACGATCGTCGTGAACGCCTGATGCTCGACACGTACCGGGAAGTCGTGACGCCGGAGGGCGTGGCCCTCCACCTGCCCGCCGCCGGCCCCGTGCCGCGCGCGCTGGCATGGCTGATCGACTTCCTGGTGCGCGCCGGCGTGATGATGGCGATGGGGACGTTCCTCGGCGCCTTCGGCCGCGGTGGCGCGGGCTTCTATGCCGTGGCGATGTTCCTGGTGTACTGGTTCTACCCGATCGTCTTCGAGGCGATGTGGAACGGGCGCACGCCCGGCAAGCGCTCGATGGGCCTGCGCGTGATCGCCGCCAACGGGGCGCCGGTCGGCTGGCTCGCGGCATTCACCCGCAACCTGCTGCGCGTGGTCGACATGCTGCCGCTGGCCTACGCGGCCGGCCTGGTGTCGAGCCTGGTCGATCCCTGGGGCCGGCGACTGGGCGACATGGTCGCCGGCACGCTGGTCGTGCATGAGGCCCGCCCGCGCGATCCGCAACCGGCCGCCGTCGACACCGCGCTGGCGCCGTCGATCGCATTGCGTCCGTACGAACAGGTCGCGCTGGTCGCCTTCGCCGAACGTGCCCCGCGCCTGAGCGAAGCGCGCCAGGCCGAACTCGCCGACCTCGCCGAACCGCTTACGGGCGCGCGCGGCACCGCCGCGGTGACGCGCCTGTACCGCATGGCGAACTGGCTGCTGGGGCGGCGCTGACGCATGAAGCAGGAACACTTCGTCCAGCGCCACCAGCCCGAATGGATTGCGTTCGAGCACTGGCTCGACGCGCGTGGCGAAAGCGCGCGCAAGGCCCGCGCGGAACGTCGCAACTGGCACGGCCTGTCCGATGCCGACATGCCCTCGCGCTATCGCCGGCTGTGCCAGCAGCTCGCGCTGGCGCGCCGCCGCGGCTACAGCCCGGTGGTGACCGATCGCCTGCAGGCGCTGATGCATCGCGGGCACGGCCTGCTGTACCGCACGCCGGTGCCGCACTGGCGGCGCGCGGCGCAGTTCCTGATCGCCGGCTTCCCGCGCCTGGTGCGCGCCGAGCGCGGCTGCATGCTCGCGTCCTTCGCGCTGTTCTGGATCCCGCTGGTGGTGATCTTCGCCGCGATCCAGTGGCAGCCGGAATTGTCGTCGTCGTTGTTCGATCCCGCGCAGCTGATGCAGTTCGAACGCATGTACGACCCCGCCGATCCCGCGCGCAAACTCGGCCGCGACAGCGGCACCGACGTGGCGATGTTCGGCCACTACGTGTGGAACAACGTGAGCATCGGCTTCCGCACCTTCGCCAGCGGACTGATCGCCGGCATCGGTTCGATCGTCGTGCTGATCGTCAACGGCGTGATGATCGGCGGCGTCGCGGGCCATCTGCAGGCGGTGGGGCATGGCGATCCGTTCTGGCGCTTCGTGGCCGCGCATTCGGCGCCTGAACTGACGGCGATAGTGGTTGCCGGCGGCGCCGGCCTGCGTCTGGGCCTGTCGTTGATCGCGCCCGGCCAGCGGCGTCGCGCCGATGCGCTGGTCGAAGGCGGTCGTCGCGGCGCGCTGCTGTGCGTGGGCGTACTGGCGATGCTGGTGTTCGCCGCGTTCGTCGAGGCGTTCTGGTCGTCGATCGCGTGGATGCCGGCGTGGATCAAGTACACCGTCGGCGGCGTGCTGTGGACGCTGACGGCGGGGTGGCTGCTGCTCGGCGGACGCAACCTGCCGCCGGAGGACGCGGCGCCATGAGGATCGAATCGCTCACCGTCGCGCTGCGCCCGCGCACGGCGTGGGAAGCGGTCGAGCTCGGCACCGCGCTCGTGCGCCGGCACGCGGCGGCGATCTGGAAACCGTGGCTGCTGCTCACGCTGCCCGTGTTCGTGCTGTTCAACGCGCTGGCGTGGACGATCGACGCGCTGTGGCTCGCGGGGCTGCTGATGTGGTGGCTCAAGCCGGTGTTCGACCGCATCCCGCTGTTCGTGCTCTCGCGCGCGGTGTTCGGCGACGTGCCGACGACGCGGCAGACGATCGCGGCGCAGCGGAACTGGGGGCTGTCGTGGCTGCCGGGCTATCTGCTCTGGCGCCGGTTGAGCCCGCTGCGTTCGTTGAATCTTCCCGTCGACTTCCTCGAAGGCGCGCGCGGCAGCGATGCGCGCGAACGCCGCCGCGCGCTCGGCGCGCCGGTGCACGGCGTCGGCGTGCTGGTCACCACGGTGTGCCTGCATTTCGAGCTGGCCGTGTACCTGGGCCTGGCGTCGATGGCGATCGTGTTCGTGCCGGACGAATACCTGCGGGAAGTGTTCGAACGCGCGTGGGCCACGCTGAAGGAAGCGCCGGCCTGGCTCAGCCTGTTGTCGAATGCCCTCGCGTGGATCGCCTCGGGTCTGATCGAACCGTTCTACGTCGGCGCGGGCTTCGGCCTGTACCTCAACCGGCGTACCGAGGTGGAGGCGTGGGACATCGAACTCGCGTTCCGCCGCCTGCGCGATCGCCTGCTGCGTGGCGCGACGCCGCTGCTGCTCCTGTGCGCACTGGGCATCGCATTCGCGCCGGGCATGGTGCGTGCGCAGGACGCGGACGACTCGCAGGACACCGAAAGCGTCGCCGATCAAACGGACGACGCGGAGCAGGACGAAGACGAAGCTCCGCGCGTCACGCTGGAACAGGTGTTCGGTCGCGTGGCAGACGAAAGCGGCCTGCGCGACGGCGTGAATGCGCAGATGACGCCGCAGCCCGCGCCGCCGCCGACCGTGGTGACGCCCGGCGGTGAGGGTTCTGGCGGCGCAGCGGGCGGCTCGGGTGCCGGTCGTCCGCTCGCGGGCGACGGCGGCCTGCGTCGCGCGGTGGGCAAGGCCTACGAGGATCCGACCGTCTCGCCCAAGCGCAAGGTCGTCACCTGGAAGAAGCGCGACGCGAAGAAGCCCGAGCCGAAGAAGATCGACCCACCGCCGCTGGGCTGGCTCGGCGAAACGATCGCGACGGTCGGCGAGTTCGGCCTGTGGATCGTGTTCGCCGCGCTGCTGGTGGTGCTCGCCATCACCGCGCCGAAGTGGCTGGGATGGTTCCGCGGCGGGCTTGCGCGCGCCGGTCGCGAGGAGGGCGAAATCCGCCGCGACCGCGCCGACGAACCGCCCCCGCCGTTGCCCGAAGACATTCCGAGCGCCATTCGCCGGCTCTGGCGCGAAGGCCGGGAGCGCGAGGCGCTCGCGTTGCTCTATCGCGCCAGCGTCGAGACGATGGTCGCGCGCACGCAGGCGGTGCTCGTGCCGGGCGCGACGGAGGCCGAAGTGTTGCGTGCCTCGCGCAAGCTGCCGCGCGGCGAGGATCGCGACGCCTTCGCGCGCGCCGTGCGCACCTGGCAGTACGCGGCGTACGCCCACAGCTTCCCGGCGGGCGACGATTTCGAATCGCTGTTGGCCGATCTCGCCTCGCGCTTCGGCTGGTCGCCGTCCGCGCGTAATGAATCGAGCGTGCCCGCATGACGTTCACGCGCCGGCACGGCCTCATCGCGCTGCTCGTGCTCGCCGTCGCCGGTGCGCTGGCCGGCGGCTATGCGTGGTGGCAGCACAACTTCGTGCGCGCCGAGGAGTGGGTCGACCTGCCGCGCACCGGCGAAGCGCGTCGCAATCCGCTGTACGTGCTCAAGCTCGCGCTGATCGGCGATGGTGTGAAGGCGCAGGCGCGTCCGCGACTGCAACTGGACAGCATCGCGCTCGGCCCGCGCGACACGGTGCTGCTCTACAACGACCCGCGCACGATCTCCGACAAGGAAGAAGCCGCGCTGCTGGACTGGGTCGAACGCGGCGGCCACCTGCTGCTGCGCACGCCGCCGCCGGGGCCGCTGGACGTCGAGCTGCCGCTGCCGGTGATGAGCGCGTTCGGCGTGCATCCGCGTTCTGACCGGCTTTGCGCCGGGCTCGACGTCGCCGGCGAAGACCCGCACGTCGAGTTCTGCCGCGGCCGGCGCCTGGACGTGGACAACCTCGAATCCACCGCATCGCTGCACTGGGGCGAGCCGGAGATCGGCTACGTCTTCGCGCGTATCCCGCACGGGCGCGGGCACGTCGACGTGCTGTCGGATTTCGATTTCCTCGACAACGATTCGCTGAAGGACGGGCCGCATATCGCGCTGACGCGGCAGCTGCTCGATCCGAACTATCGCGCCGGCACCGTGCACCTCATCTACGAAGCGCAGATGCCGTCGTTCTGGATGACGCTGGTGCGCGAACACTGGCGCGTGTGGCTGCCGCTGCTGCTGGCGCTGATGGCGTGGCTGTGGCGGCGTTCGCAGCGCTTCGGGCCGCTGCTGGCCTCGCCGGCGGTGGAGCGGCGCTCGCTGCTGGAGCACGTTACCGCCAGCGGCGAACACGTCTACCGCTACGGCTACGCGCACCTGCTGCACGAAGCCGCGCGCAAGGCCTTCCTCGCGCGGCTGCGTCGTCGCGATCCGCAAGCCGCCGCGCTCGACGGCGATGCGCAGGCCTCGATGCTCGCCGAGCGTTTCGGCCTGTCGCAGAACGACGTCCGCGATGCGCTTTCAACGCCGATCGCGCGCGACCACGCCGCGTTCCGCAGCCGCATCGCGCTGCTCATGCGCATGCGCAATTCCCTTTGACCGAATCGAAACAGAGACCACGCCATGAACGCCGACGCCGCTCCCGCTCCCCTCGTTCCGATCACCGGCGAAGCCCTGGCCGCACGCGCCGCCGCGGTGCGCGAGGAAGTCGGCAAGGCCTTCATCGGGCAGGAGGCGGTGCTCGACCAGATCCTGATCGCGCTGCTTGCCGGCGGCCACGTTCTGATCGAAGGCGTGCCGGGCCTGGGCAAGACGCTGCTGGTGCGCGCGCTGTCGCGGGCGATCGATTGCAGCTTCGCGCGCGTGCAGTTCACGCCGGACCTGATGCCCAGCGACATCAGCGGCCACGCCGTGTGGAACCCGAAGACCGAGACGTTCAACATCCGCCGCGGCCCGGTGTTCACCAACCTGCTGCTGGCCGACGAAATCAACCGCGCGCCGGCGAAGACGCAGTCGGCGCTGCTGGAAGCGATGCAGGAGCTGCAGGTCACCATCGAAGGCCACAGCTTCCAGCTGACGCCGCCGTTCCTCACGCTCGCCACGCAGAACCCGGTCGAGCAGGAAGGCACGTACCCGCTGCCCGAAGCGCAGCTGGACCGCTTCCTGCTGAAGGTGCTGATCGGCTATCCCACGCGCGCCGACGAGAAGCGCATGGTCGCCGCGGTGAGCCAGGGTCGCGCGGCGTCGGACTTCGACCTGTCGCAGGTGGCGCGCGTGCTCGGCCCGCAGGAGATCGTCGCGATGCAGGCCGGAACCGCGCTGGTCGCCGTGGACGATGCGGTGATCGACTACGCGGTGCGCATCGTCGCCGCAACGCGCGACTGGGCCGGCATCTCGCTCGGCGCGGGCCCGCGAGGCAGCCTCGCGCTGGTGCGTGCGGCGCGCGCGCAGGCGGTGCTGTCGGGCCGGGATTTCGTCACGCCCGACGACGTCCGCGAAATCGCCAAGCCCGCGCTGCGCCACCGCATCGCGCTGGCGCCGGAGCTGCAGATCGAAGGCCAGTCGCCGGATGACGTGCTGCACGCGCTGCTGGCCAAGGTCGAGGCGCCGCGGAAGTAATCCCGATGAACGCCGTCGCCAGCCCACGCGCCTTCCCGCGGCCTGCGCCCTTCGTGCTGGCGTTGCTGGTGCTGTGGTCGTTGCTGGGCATCGCGGTGGCGTTCGGGTTTGCCACCACCACCCAGTGGCAGATCGCGGGCCTGGCGTTCGCGGCGCTGCTGCTGCTCGACTTCGCGCTGTTGTGGCGCGCGCCGACGCCGCAGGTCGAACGCCGCCTCGCCGACACCTGGCCCATCGGCATCGAACGGCCGGTGACGCTGTCGCTGGAAACGCCCCAGCGCGGGCAGACGCTCGACGTGTTCGATCTGCACCCGGGCGGCTGGTCGATGCAGGGCCTGCCACGCCGCCTGCGCCTGAAGCGCGGGGAGACCGCATCGGTCGACTACCAGCTGCGCGCGAAGGCGCGCGGCGATTTCCGCTTCGACGGCGTGCAGCTGCGCCTGCATTCGCCGCTGCGGTTGTGGTGGCAGTCGCGCGTGGCGGGCGGGGCGCAGGACGTGCGCGTGTTCCCGAACTTCGCGCCGCTGGCGAAGTTCGCGATGTTCAGCGCGGACCAAGCCTCGCGTCTGGTGGGCGCGCACCTGCGTCGTCGTCGCGGCGAAGGCACCGACTTCCACCAGATGCGCGAATACCGCATCGGCGACAGCTTGCGTCAGATCGACTGGAAGGCAACGGCGCGTGCGCGTCGCCTGATCTCGCGCGAATACCAGGACGAGAAGAACCAGCAGCTGGTGCTGCTGCTCGACACCGGCCGCCGCCTGCTCGCGCGTGACGGCGAACTGGCGCATTTCGACCACGTGCTCGATGCGGCGCTCGTGGTGGCGTATCTCGCGTTGCGGCAGGGCGATGCGGTGGGCCTGCTCGCCAGCGGCGGCGCGAACGCGTGGGTACCGCCGCGACGCGGCGTCGGCGCGATCGACGAACTGCTGCGCGCGACCTACGCGCTGCAGCCGCAGCCGGTGGCGACGGACTTCCTCGCCGCGGCGACGGACCTGTCGGTGCGCCAGCGCCGGCGTTCGCTGGTGATGCTGGTGACGAATCTTCGCGACGAGGACATGGACGACCTGCTCGCCGCGATCACGATGCTGCGTAAACGCCACCTCGTCTGCGTGGCGAGCCTGCGCGAGGGTTCGCTCGACGCCGCATTGTCCGAACCAGTGAACGACCTGCCCGGTGCGATCCGCGCGGGCGCGACGGCGCAGTACCTCGACCAGCGCAACGCGGCGCACGAAGCGCTGCGGAATCACGGGGTGATGGTGCTCGACGTGGCGTGCGACCAGCTAGCGGCGTCGCTGGTGGAGCGGTATCTGGCGGTGAAGCGGGACGGGTTGTTGTAGCAGGTCGATCACGACGCGGCAGGTTTCCGGTCGCACCATAGAGACTCTTGCAAAGGCCGATCGGGATGAGCGATCCGTACAAGACGCCGGCAGTCCGACCGGCGGCATCTGTGAGCAGTCTTGTCGCGTACGGGAAGCGGCTCGCGATCGCCTGGACGTCGTCCTTCGTTGTCGTCGCAGGCTATGCCTTGGCGCTTCAGATGGACTCGGAGATCAGCTCGGACGTCCTGCTGGCGATTGCACTGGTTGCGGCGGTCACGTCGCTGCTCGCCGGCAGCGTAGCGGCTGCCGTGTTCAGGTCGCGGCCCGTCGTGATGGTGGTCGCCACGCAACTGGCGTCTATCGCGGCGATCGGCGCGCTGTGGGCGTTGTAGGTCAGTCCGCGGTCACCAGCTCCGCGCGATGCTCGCGCAGCGTTTCGTACACCTCGTCGGTTTCCGGGCGCACGCCGTGCCAGCGCAGGAAGCTCTCCGCCGCCTGTTCCACCAGCATGCCCAGCCCGTCGATGCCGTCGTGCACGCCGGCGGCGCGCGCCCACGCGAGGAACGGGATCGCCACTTCGCCGTAGCTCAGGTCCACCGCGGCGGTGCGCGGATTCGCCAGCGCCATCGGCAGCGACGGCAGGCCGTCGGCGCGCGCGGCGGAGGTGGCGTTCACGATCAGGTCGAACGTGCCCAGGGTGTCGATGTCGCGCAGGTAGCGCGGATGCACGCGGCCGGGCATCGCCAGCGCATCGGCCAGTGCGTCGGCGCGCTCGGGCGTGCGGTTGACGATGTAGAGATCGCCGATGCCCGCGTCCAGCAGCGCCGGGGCGACGCCGCGCGCGGCACCGCCGGCGCCGATCAGCAGTGTGCGGCGCGAGCGCAGGTCCAGGCCTTGGCGTTCGGTGAGGTCGCGCACCAGGCCGACACCGTCGGTGTTGTCGCCTTCCCAGCCGGTGGCGGTGCGCACCAGCGTGTTCACCGCGCCGGCGCGGCGCGCTCGCTCGCTCAGCGTCGTGCACACGCTGACCGCGCGGTTCTTGTGCGGCAGCGTGACGTTCGCGCCGAGGCCGCCTTCGGCCGCGAACTCGGCGACGATCGCGTCGAACAGCTCCGGCGGCGCGTCCATCGCGACGTAGTCCAGCGCGATCCCGAGCTGGCGGCCGAACGCGGCGTGGATGCGCGGCGACAGCGAGTGCGCAACCGGATGGCCGATCACCGCGAAACGCTTGACCAGGGCGGGATTTGCGACGGAGGCGAAGTCGGACACGGGGGACCCTCGCATAGACTGGAGTTCACACACCAAGGAGACGCACGATGCGACGCAGCCCCGCCTCGTTCAGCAGGTACCGCGTGGGCAGTGTAGTGGCGGCGCTCATCGTGGGCGGCGTTGCGTTGTCCGGCCCGGCGTCGGCCTTCCTTTCCGAATTCGGAATCGAAGGCATGGGCGTGGTGTCGACCAAGGCCAGCGAAATCCGCGGCAGCGTCAGCCCGGATGGCCAGCATATCGTCTGGGGCAGCACCGATCGTGAAGGCGGCGCCGGCGGCTGGGACCTGTGGCAGGCGCGCCTGAAGGACGGCCGCTGGCAGGACGCGCGCCCGCTCGACGTGAATTCGTCCGCCAACGATTTCGATCCGCTGTTCAGCGCCGACGGTCGCTGGTTGTACTTCTTCTCCAACCGGCCCGGTGGCATCGGCGGCGACGACCTGTACCGCGCCGCGGTGAAGCCCGACGGCAGCCTCGGCACGGCCGAGAACCTTGGCCGCGGCGTCAACACGCGCGGCGACGAATGGGCGCCCACGCCCAGCCGCGACGGCAGGCACCTGCTGTTCGCCAGCGACGGTCATGGCGGCGCCGGTCGGCACGACCTGTTCGTCGCGCGCTGGGATGGCACGGCGTTCGTCGAGCCCAAGCCCGTGCCGGGCATCAACACGAAGGCGGACGAATTCGATGCCGCGTGGCTCGGCGACGGCCGCACGCTGGTGTACGCGCGTTCGCAGGATCCGGCGAGCACGCCGGTACGATTGTTCGTCGCGCATTGCGATGGCGCGCGCTACGACGACGCGGGACCGCTGACGCTGTCCTTCAACACGGACGATGCGACCACGCTTGGCCCGACGATCGACTGGAACAAGCCGGGCGAACTGCTCGTCAGCGGCGCGGCGAAGTCGCCGCGCGCGGGGAAGCTGGACATCTACCGGATGAAGGCGCCGGCGGTGGCGAGGAAGGACGGGTGCGTGCAGTGAGTTCCAGCCCCTCTCCCCGAGCGGGATCGGGGAGGGTCGGGTAGAGCTTCGCCGGGATGACGACGTGCCTTGAGCCCCTCTCCCACCGGGAGAGGGGTTGGGGTGAGGGGCAACGAAGGGGAAGCATCGAGTCGCGGCTATCGAACAGCGCTGCGGTGTTGCGCGTGACGGCGAAAGTCAGAATGCATTTCAGCTTTCGCTGGAATGACGGTGCGGATGTTCGCCGGGCGGCGCAGTGCCCGAGCGTTACGGGCCTGGATCCCGGCTTTCGCCGGGATGACGGTTCATCCAGGCGCACACGAATGATGCGGCCCACGCCCGTCGCCGCTACAACCCGCCCGCCACATCCACCAGGCTGCCCGTCATGTACGACGCCTCGTCCGACAGCAGCCACACGATCGCCCGCGCGATCTCGTCGGCTTCGCCGCCGCGCTGCATCGGGATGCGGGACTTCACGCGATCCACGCGGCCCGGCTCGCCGCCGCTGGCGTGGATCTCGGTGTAGATCGAGCCCGGGCGCACGCAGTTCACGCGGATGCCTTCGGCGGCGACTTCCTTCGCCAGGCCGACGGTGAGCGTGTCGATGGCCGCCTTCGATGCCGCGTAGTCAATGTACTCGTTCGGCGAACCCAGCCGCGCGGCGACCGAGGACACGTTGACGATCGCGCCGCCGTGGCCGCCATGCCGCGTCGACATGCGACGCACGGCTTCGCGCGCGCACAGGAAACTGCCGACGACGTTCGCGTTGAACACGCGCGTGAGGCGCTCGGCGTCCATCTCCTCCACGCGCATCTGGCGTTCGAGGATGCCCGCGTTGTTCACCAGTGCAGTGACTTCGCCGAAGCGGCGATCCACCGCGTCGAACAACCGCATCACGTCGGCCTCGCGCCCGACATCGGCGCCGACCGCCATCGCCTCGCCGCCGTCGCGTTCGATGGCGGACACGACATCATCGGCCTCCTTCTGGCGATGGCGATACGCGATGCACACGCGATAGCCCGCCTGCGCGGCGAGTTTGGCCGTCGCCGCGCCGATGCCGCGGCTGCCTCCGGTGACGATGGCGATCCGGTTGCGTTCCATGCGTCTCCCGTCTGGATGGAAGGAAGTGGGCGGCGTCGCTCAGCGGTCCACGCGCCTGCGATACACGTGCTGCGTCTTGATGCGCTCGAATCCCGCGCCTTCGTAGAACGGATGCGACTCGTCGCGTGCGATGTTCGAACGCACGATCACCTCGCCGACGCCGATGTCGCGCGCCCAGTCGAGCGCGGCATCCACCAGCTGCTGGCCGATCCCGCGACGCCGGGCCGCATCGTCGACGACGAGGCCGACGATCTCGACGCGATCGCCCGTTTCCAGCATCAGCCGGTGTTCGATCGCGATGAAGCCGAGCAATGTTGCGTCGTCGTCGGTCGCGACGAGCACCGGATGATCGGCCGAAATCAGCAGCCGGCGCAGGCGGCGTTCGAATGCATCGGTCGCCTGCGGATAGCCCAGTTGCGCCGACAGGCGCGCCAGCTCGGCGGCATCACCGATGCGCGCGCGTCGCAGCGTCGCGGTCGTCGGGGCGTCGCCCATGCTCAGCCTTCGCGCAGCCAGCGCGCCGCATCGAGCGCGTAGTACGTCAGCACGCCGTCGGCGCCGGCGCGCTTGAACGCGAGCAACGCTTCCATCGCGGTGGCGCGCTCGTCGAGCCAGCCGTTCTGCGCGGCGGCCTTCAGCATCGCGTACTCGCCGCTCACCTGGTACACGTACGTCGGCACGCGGAACTCGTCCTTTACGCGGCGCACGATGTCCAGGTACGGCATGCCCGGCTTCACCATCACCATGTCGGCGCCTTCTTCCAGGTCGAGCGCGACTTCGTGCAGCGCTTCGTCCGAATTGGCCGGGTCCATCTGGTAGGTGTACTTGTTGCCCTTGCCCAGCGCCGCGGCCGAACCCACCGCCGCGCGGAACGGGCCGTAGAAGGCGCTGGCGTACTTCGCGCTGTAGGCGAGGATGCGCGTGTTGACGAGCCCCGCATCTTCGAGCGCGCCGCGGATCGCGGCGATGCGGCCGTCCATCATGTCGCTGGGGGCGACGACGTCGGCGCCGGCCTGCGCGTGCGAGATGGACTGGCGCACCAGCGCCTCCACCGTGACGTCGTTGAGGATGTAGCCGCTCTCGTCGATCAGCCCGTCCTGTCCGTGCGTGGTGTACGGATCGAGCGCGACGTCGGTGATCACGCCCAGCTGCGGGAACCGTTCCTTTAGCGCACGCACCGCGCGCTGCACGATGCCGTCCTCGGACCAGGCGATCGCGCCGTCGTGCGTCTTGCGTTCGGTGTCGGGCACGCCGAACAGCGTGATCGCCGGAATGCGCAGCTCGCTGCAGGTGTCCGCGACGCGCAGCAGTTCGTCGATCGACAGGCGCTCAACGCCGGGCATCGAGGCGACCGGATCGCGGCCGTCACGCTCATGCACGAAGACCGGGTAGATGAGGTCGTTGGTGGTGAGGACCGACTCGCGCATCAGGCGGCGCGAGAACTCATCGCGGCGCATCCGCCGCGGACGTGCATGGGGATAGGTGCTCATGGCGCGACATTGTACGCCGCGGCAGGGCTTGCCTTTTCGCCTGGGACGATGTGTCCGGGAGCGTCAGCCCGCGCTCGAATACACCCGATACCGCAAAGGCACCAGCCGCAGCTCGCTGCCGGGCGCGGGCGTGGTCAGGCCCGGCGTCGCGGCGAAATCCAGTTCGACCGGGCGCGACTGGCCTTCTACATGCAATTCCAGCGTGATGCGGTCGGCGAGCCGGTGCGCCGCGACCACGCGCGCGGCGATGCCCTCGTCGTCCTCACCGGGTGCGACATCGTGCGCACGCGCGTACAGTCGCGCCGCGCCTTCGGGCACGCCGTCGGCGCTGAACGTGCGCGCGTGGCCGGGCAGATGGAAACGGCCGCCGCGCACTTCGCCTTCCAGCACGTTCGCGCGGCCGATGAAATCGAACACGTAGGCCGATGCCGGATCGCTGTAGATCTCGTCCGGCGTGCCGACCTGCTCGATGCGGCCTTCGCGCAGCACGACGATGCGATCGGCCAGTTCCAGTGCCTCTTCCTGGTCGTGCGTGACGAACAGCGTCGTCTGGCCCGTGCGTTCGTGCAGTTGTCGCAACCAGCGGCGCAGTTCGACGCGCACCTTCGCGTCGAGCGCGCCGAACGGCTCGTCGAGCAGCAGCACCGTCGGATCGATCGCCAGCGCACGTGCGAGCGCGACGCGCTGTTTCTGTCCGCCGGAAAGCTGTTCGGGATAACGATCGCCGAAGCCCGGCAGCTGGATCAGGCCGAGCAGTTCCTCGACGCGGCGCTTGATCGTCGCCTTGTCCGGGCGCCGGCTGCGCGGACGGCTGCGCAGGCCGAAGGCGATGTTCTCGGCCACCGTCATGTGCTTGAACAGCGCGTAATGCTGGAAGACGAAACCCACGTTGCGTTCGCGCAGGCTGAGGCGCGTCGCGTCGTCGCGTCCGAACAGCACCTGGCCGGCATCGGGATGCAGCAGGCCGGCGATCACGCGCAGCAGCGTGGTCTTGCCCGAACCCGACGGCCCGAGCAGCGCCACCAGTTCGCCCGCTTCGACGTGCAGGTCCACGCCGTCGAGCGCGGCTACGCCGGTGTAGCGCTTGCTGAGCTGGCGCAGGTGCAGGTCCATGCCGCTCCGGGATGGCCGAGGTGCGGGAGTGCCGGCGCCGAGCGTGACAGGTCCGGCCGGCGCGGTCGAATGCGCGGCCGTCACGGGCCGGGCGGACGCCGCGTTCGGCGTGCCGAAGAACTCGGACGGCTCAGTGTCGACGATGGGATTTCGCAAGGGCGTCGCCATGGCGGGACTCCAGCCAGAACTTCAGGATCAGGGTGATCAGGGCGAGGCCGGCCAGCAGCGAGGCGGCCGCGAAGGCGCCGGTGCTGTCGAACTCGTTGTAGAGGATTTCGATGTGCAGCGGCAGCGTGTTGGTGAGCCCGCGGATGTGGCCGGACACCACCGACACCGCGCCGAACTCGCCCATCGCCCGCGCCGAGCACAACAGCACGCCGTACAGCAGGCCCCATTTGATGTTGGGCAGCGTCACGCGACGGAACATCGTCCAGCCGCTGGCGCCGAGCGAACGCGCCGCGAGTTCCTCGTCGGCGCCCTGCTGCTGCATCAGCGGAATCAGTTCGCGCACGACGAACGGAAACGTGATGAACAACGTCGCCAGCACGATGCCCGGCCGCGCGAAGAGGATCTTGATGTCGTGCTCGCGCAGCAATTCCGCGAACCAGCCGTACGAGCCGAACAGCAGGACCAGGCACAGGCCGGCGACGACGGGCGACACGGCGAAGGGAAGGTCGATCAGCGACAGCAGCAACTGCTTGCCGCGGAACTCGAAGCGCGTCACCGCCCAGGCCATGAACGTGCCGAAGATCGCGTTGACCGGCAGCACGATCGCCACCGTGAACAACGTGAGCTTCAACGCGGACACCGCGTCGGGTTGCGTGAGCGAATCGAGCCAGGTGCCGAATCCCTTCGCGAACGCCGCGCCGAGCACCATCAGCAGCGGCAGCACGACCAGCGACAGCATGACCAGCACCGCGAGCGCGATCAGCGCAACGCGCAGCCACGCCGGTTCCTGCAGGTCATCGCGGTGACGGATGTCAGACATCGCGCCTGGCTCCCTTGCGCTCGTGCGCGAACAGCAGCGGGATCGCGTTGATCGCCAGCAGGCACACGAAGGAGGCGGCCAGCAGCAACGCGGCGATCGCGACGGCGCCGCCGTAGTCGTATTCCTCCAGGCGGATCGTGATGAGCAGCGGTGCGATCTCGGTCTTGTACGGCAGGTTGCCGGCGATGAAGATCACCGAGCCGTACTCGCCCAGCGCACGCGCGAACGCGAGCGAGAAACCCGTGAGCAATGCGGGCAACAGTTCCGGCAACACGACGCGGCGCAGCGTCGTCAGGCGCGACGCGCCCAGCGAAGCGGCGGCTTCCTCCTGCTCGCGGCCCAGTGCTTCCAGTACCGGCTGTACCGTGCGCACGGCGAAGGGCAGGCCGATGAAGATCAGCGCGATGGTGATGCCGATGGGCGTGTAGGCGATCTTGATGCCGAGCGGCTCGGTGTAGCGGCCGACCCAGCCATTGGCCGAGTAGATCGCCGTGAGCGCGATGCCGGCGACCGCCGTCGGCAACGCGAACGGCAGGTCGACCAGCGCATCGAGCAGGCGCCGACCCGGAAACCGGTAGCGCACGACGACCCACGCGACCAGCGCGCCGGCGACGGAGGCGATCAACGCCGCGACGAACGATGCGGTGAAGCTCAGCTTCAACGACGCCTGCACGCGCGGATCCTGGATCGCGCGCAGCCAGCCTTCCGCGCCCAGTCCCGCCGCACGGAGCGCGAGCGCCGCGAGCGGCAGCAGCACCACCACGCTCAGCCACGCCAGGCCGAGACCAAGGCTCAGGCCGAAGCCCGGCAGCGGTCGTCGGCCGCGGCGGGTAATCAGGGCGGGAGGGGCGAGGGTGGACATGGGATTTGCGGGGGGCGGGGGTTCGCTTGCGTGTTGGTTTCAATCGACGACGGTTGGCAATACCGGCGCTTTGCCGTCATTCCCGCGAAGGCGGGATCCATGCATCCGATGCATCACCACTCCCGAATGACGTGCCAGTTCGGACAGATGGATCCCCGCCTTCGCGGGGATGACGGCGGGAAAGCGGGGATGACGGCAGAAAGCGCGGTTGACGGCGGAAACGCGGGGAACGGGAGGCGCGCGGGCGGCCCATGCCGGCCCGCGCGCGTTCAAATCACCGCGGCCGATAGATCTTGTCGAAGAACCCGCCGTCGGCGAAATGCTCCGCCTGCGCCTTCTTCCAGCCGCCGAACGCGCTGTCGATCGTCACCTGCTTCACGTTCGGGAAGCGCGACAGTTCCGCCGCCGGCACCTTGTCGGGCTCGGCCGGGCGATAGCCGTGCTTGGCCGCCAGGCGCTGGCCTTCGGGCGTGTAGAGGTAGCGCAGGTATGCCTCGGCGACCTTGCGCGTGCCATGGCGGTCGACGTTCTTGTCGACCCACGCCACCGGCGGCTCGGCCTTGATGCTCAGGCTCGGCACGACGATCTCGAACTTGTCGCGCGTGTCTGCATCGCCGAGCGTCAGCAGCGCCTCGTTTTCCCACGCTAGCAGCACGTCGCCGATGCCGCGCTCGACGAATGTCGTCGTCGCGCCGCGCGCGCCGGTGTCGAGCACCGGCACGTTCTTGAACAGGCGCGTGAGGTAATCGACAACCTTGTCGCCGTCGCGGTATTCCTGCGATGCCCACGCCCACGCGGCCAGGTAGTTCCAGCGCGCACCGCCGGAGGTCTTCGGGTTCGGCGTGATCACGCCGACGCCCGGCTTCACCAGGTCGGCCCAGTCGCGGATCTGCTTGGGATTTCCCTTGCGAACGAGGAACACGATCGTCGAGGTGTACGGCGCGCTGTTGTGCGGCAGGCGCGCCTGCCAGTTCGCCGGCAGCAGCTTGCCGTTGGTGGCGATGGCATCGATGTCCGCGGCGAGCGCGAGGGTCACCACATCGGCTTCCAGGCCGTCGATCACCGCGCGCGCCTGCTTGCCGGAGCCGCCGTGCGAGGCGCGGATGTTGAGCGTTTCGCCGGTCTGCTGTTTCCATTGCGCCGCGAATTTCTGGTTGACCTCGGCGTAGAACTCGCGCGTCGGGTCGTACGACACGTTCAGCAGCTGCACGTCCTTCGCGTGCGCCAGGCCCGTGGCGAGCACCATGGCCAGACCGAGCGCCGCGTTGCGGATCAGGGTTTTCATGAGTGGGGTTCCTGAAGGGCGGTGAGGGTCAGAACGAGAACTGCGCGCGGGTGAAGAACGCCTTCTCGTCCTCGCGATCGGCGCCGGCGGCGGCACCGCCGTCGAAATCGGTCTGCGTGTAGTTGGCGACGAGCTTGAAGTTGCCGGTGAGATACCAGTTCACGCCCAGCGCCCAGCTCTTCGCGCGCTGCGCCACGGCATTGGGATCGGCGAACACGGGGAAGGCGTCCTCGTCGATCTCCAGCTCACCGTACCTCGCCACCAGTTCCCATGCGCCCCAGCCTGCACCGCCGACCGTAAAGGGATGGTTAGGCCGCGCGACGCCGCGATATCCCGCGTCCTCGCCGGTGAGCACGTAGCCGGCGAGCAGCTGCCACGCGGTGTTCTCGATCTTCGCGTTCGCGCCCGTGGTGGGCAGCCGCACTTCCTGTTCGGAGCTGATGTATTCGCCGAGCAGGCCGAACGCGTTGCGGTAGTAGTACGCCTGCGGCGACCAGCGCGTCTGTTCGCCGTCGGCGATCACCGCACTGCGATAGTTGAAGAACTGCACCTGTCCGGGCGTGCGATAGCGCGGCAGGAAATTGTTGCCGGTGCCTTCCTTGTCGCCCTGGCTGCCGGCGATGCCGAAGCCCAGGCCCGACAGCGCGCTGGCGTCGTTCTTCCACGGCTCGACGAACACGCGCGCGGCCACTTCGAAATTGTTGTCGGGGTTGGTCGTGGTCGCATCGCGGCCATCGACCGTGCCGTTGTACACGCCGACGACGTAGTTGACGGTGCTCTTCGCGACTTCGCCCTGCAGCTGCACGCCGATGTCGCGGCCCGGCGCGAGTTCGCTCGGGAAACCGAGCTCGATCGCTTCGGTCGCGTTGCTGGCCTGCAGGCGTTCGAGCCCGACGGGCGCCTTCGTCTTGCCGATGCGCAGCGTCGCCGCGGGACTGAAGCGCAGGTCGGCCCATGCATCGAGCAGCGTGAC
The DNA here is from genome assembly GCF_009755585.1 of Lysobacter soli. Lineage (NCBI taxonomy): Bacteria > Pseudomonadati > Pseudomonadota > Gammaproteobacteria > Lysobacterales > Lysobacteraceae > Lysobacter > Lysobacter soli. The sequence continues at coordinate 254,698 of NZ_CP046603.1, forward strand.
GCTGTCGCCGGCCAGCTCCGGCGTGATGCGGAACGCCAGCAGCGGGCCCCAGCTGCCTTCCAGCGTTAGCTGCGCGCGGCGCCACAGGAAGGTGTCGTTCTGCGGGATGGCGTCGTCGTCGATGTAGAAGCGACCGTCGGCCTGCGCGAGGCCGCGGAACTTCAGTTCGACGTCGCCCGGCGGCGGCGACTTGATCGACAGGCCCTTGTTCGCGGTCAGGCTCACGACCGGCGTGCTCGCGACGCGGGCCTCGGCCTCCTCGGCCTGGAGGTCCAGCTTGCGTTCGATCACGCGCAGGCGCTGGTCGAGATCGGCCAGGCCGTTCGCGTCGACGGTTTCGCCCGCCGCGGGCGCCGTGCCCAGGCGCTGCTCGATTGCCTGCAGGCGTCGCGCGAGTTCCTCGACGGTGAGCGGCGCCTTGGACTGCGCGTGGACGGGCGAGGCGAGCAGGGCACACGCCAGCGCGCTGCCGGCAAGCGCGGGGACGGACGATCTTCGCGTTCGATAGCTGGGCATGGCGGGTTTCCGTGAAGGGGAGGGTGGGCCTCCGAAGGTTATCCGGCGACACGGCGCGACTGTCGCCGGCCATCCCGCGCCGCACAAAGGCGGGTGCGTCATGCGGTCATGCCGAAGCGGTATGAGCGGGGAGCGGGCGCTAAAGGCGCGTGAAGCACGTGACGCGTCAGTCCGGTGCGCGCGTCGTTTCCTGCTCCCTCCCCTGCATGCAGGGGAGGGTTGGGGAGGGGTGTGAGCTCCGAAGCAGCGAGCGGGACATCAGGTTCCCGGCGCTAGAGCCGGGAACCGCCCCAACCTCACCCTGTCAGCAAGGGGGAGCAGGAGGACACGACCGTCGCAGACAAAAAACCGGCGCCTTTCGGCGCCGGTTTCGAATTACACAGCGGACGCGACCGTTACGGACGCAGGTTCGTCGCCGTGCACACCAGGATCCCCGCACCCTGCAGCGGATGGATCAGGTGCGCATTGCGCAGGCGCTGCTGCAGATCGACCATGCACTGCACGTACTTGCCCGGGTTCTTCGCGGACGTCTTGCACAGGTTGTTCCAGGCCTGCACGTTCGCGCCGACGATGAAACCACCCGGCTCGAGCACGTCGACGGTGGTGTTGCACTTGCCGATGCGCGCATCGCCCGTGTTCACCTTCCAGCCCATGTCGCGATACAGCGCCGGCGAGAGGTCGACGTTGTACTGCGCCTGCACCGTCGGCGTGTCGAACGGCTCCATCAGCGCGTTCGGCGACAGCGCGGTGTCGTAGTGCGAGAACGTCGAACCGGCCGCGACGACCGACGGTGCGTACAGCCGCACGCGGCCGGTGTCGTCGGCGCCCTGCAGCAGCACCGGATCGACCTGGAAGGTCACGTTCACCGGCAGGTTCGCCTTGAACGTGTTGCCATCGGCCAGCGTGATGCGGATCGCCGGAATCGTGATGTTCGGATCCGAACCGCCCAGATCCGGCGGCGGGCTGCCCGCGACGTTGTCGGCCACGACCATGCCGATGCCGCCGGCGGCCTGCACGTTCGCGGCCTTCACCACGAAACCGCAGGTGCCGCGATCGACCAGCACGATCTTGCCGGCCACCGCCGCGGCGTTGGTCAGCGGCGTGCACGCATCGCCCGTGGTCGGGCCCGCGGCGTTGGCTTCATCCACGCCGAGCACGACCTGCCCGGTGAAGTTCGCCGGCGACGCGACCGGGCCGAAGCTCGCCGTGCCGTACAGGTAACGCCCGGCGATGCCCGCCGGCGCCGTCACGGTGAAGTATTGGCGGTTGTCGAGCACCAGCGCCGCTTCGTTCTTCACGCGCTGGCCGGACCACACCAGGCGACCGGAGGTCTTCATCACTTCGGCGCGCTGCGCCGCCGTGCTGGCCGGATCGTTGAAGCCGATGTTCAGCACGTTGTCGTACGCGTTCTGCGTGTACGCGTCCGAACGCGGACCGGTGCCGTCGAAATCGCCGAACTGGCCGGTGAACTTGTCCAGGAAACCCTGGAAGCCCAGGCCGTGGCCGATCTCGTGCATCACCACGTTGAGGAAGTTGATCGAGCCGGCGGGCGTCTTGCCGTCCAGGCCGTAGTACCACGTCGTGCCGGCGAGGCAGTCGGGCTTGCCGAGATCGCCGTTGAAGCGCGACACGATGTCGGCCGGATCTTCGGGAATCGGATCCAGGTCGACGCCGGCGAGCGAATCGGCGAGCGCGGAGTGGTACCAGATGCCCGGACGCGGCGCGTTCGGGAAATCGCGATCGATCCAGTTCGCGCCGGCCGAGCCGAGCGTCGCGCCGGTGGCGGTGCAGTTCAGTCGCTGGAACGAGGCGCCGACCTTGATCGGCACGTCGCTCTTTAGCACCGCGCCCCACAGGTCCATCGCGAAGCGATAGACGATCTGGCGCTGCTGGCCGACCGTGGTGCCGGGATTGAGGCCGACGGGCGCGGCGGCGGTGGGATCGTCCAGTCCGAGGCCGGTGCCCGCGTCGCCGTTGAGCAGCACGAGTTGCGCGGCGGACGCGTTGAAGGCGAATGCGCTGCCGAGGGCGAGCGCGCAGGCGAGAAGGTGCTTTCTCATTTCAGCAGCTCCTCGTTGTGGGCTTCGGTCGACTCGGACGGATCGGTGTGTTCGACGACGAGCTGGCCCGATGCATCGCGATGCGCGACGACGGAACTCATCATCGATTCGGGCACCTTCACCGACACGCCGCCGTGCGCGGACTTGCGCGCGGTTGCGCGAGCGGCGGCGGCATCGCGCGGCGCGGCGAACGTCTTCGCCATCGCCGGAGCGACCTTCGCCTGCTGGCCTTGCGTGAGCGCCTGGTCGAGCTGCGCGCTTTCGCCGGCGGTGAGCGGACGCAGACGCCCGGTTTCCGCGTCGATGCCGACCTTCACGCCGGCGACCATTACATGTTGCGTGGACTGGGATTCAGCGGCCTGGACACTGAAGCACAGTCCAAGCGCTACACCTGACAACCAAAGCGCGGATCCGATCCTTTTCATGGGTCACGTCCCGATCTGAAGGTGATATGCCCCCGGTCGATTCCGCCCTCGCGATGGCCATCGCGAAGAATCGACAGTGGGGATTGGGTGTGGGCTTCCCCCTTCAGCCCAGGCCGACTATGCGCCTGCTTCCACGCACGCGACAAGCTTGCGCCGCAACATCGCGCGGCCTACGTATTCAGCGGGAAAATGCGGCCATGCATGCGTGCGCGTACGGATCGCGCATGTGAAGAAGATCATCACGCGCGCATCGTTGCGACGCGCGCACACGGCTTCAGATGATGCCGCCGCCGATGCCCAGGCGGACGATGCCGACGACGATCACGATGCCGTTGAGCACCAGTCCCGTCTTCGCGCGACCGCGATTGCCCGGACTGGTGAAGGCGATGCCGATGGCGGCGATGATCGCGCCCACCGCGGCGAACGGGATGAGCAGCCAGTTGCCCCATCCCAGCAGCGGAATCAGCGCGATGACCATCCAGACCATGGCGACGATGCCCCAGAGCAGGCTGATCAGACCCATTGCGACGACTCCTTCGGTTGACGGCGCGCACCTGGCGCGAGCGAGGTGGAGCTTAGGGTGTGCGGCGGCCCGGGAACAGCGTCATCCGACGAAGCGGCTGTTTTCGCTCGTGAAATACCCGACGCGTGGGGCGGAAGCGCCAAGCTAGAGCCAAAGTGGGGTGAGGGATGACGGCTTTCAGCCCCTCTCCCATCGGGAGAGGGGTTGGGGTGAGGGGCAACGAAGCGGATGCGGTGACTGGCCGCTGCGCTACAGCGCTGCGCTGTTGCTTCGAACCAGCGTGAACGCAGGCTTCGAAAATCAAAATGGATTCCAGCGTTCGCTGGAGTGACGGCTTGAAGCCCCTCTCCCATCGGGAGAGGGGTTGGGGTGAGGGGCAACGAAGCGGGAGCGGTGGACGGCGGTTGCGTTACAGCGCTGCGCTCTTGCTTCGAACCAGGGCGACCGTTGGCTTCGAAAATCAAAATGGATTCCAGCTTTCGCTGGAATGACGATGAGGTGGTTCGCCATGGCGAGAGTGCCCGAACGTTACGGGCCTGGATCCCGGCCTTCGCCGGGATGACGGCTTGAAGCCCCTCTCCCCTGCGGGAGAGGGGTTGGGGTGAGGGGCAACGGAGCGGATGCGGTAACCGATCGCTGAGTTACAGCGCTGCGCTGTTGCTTCGAACCAGAGCGACCGTTGGCTTCGAAAATCAAAATGGCTTCCAGCGTTCGCTGGAATGACGATGAGGTGGTTCGCCATGGTGGGAGTGCCCGAACGTGACAGGCCTGGATCCCGGCTTTCGCCGGGATGACGGCTTGAAGCCCCTCTCCCCTGCGGGAGAGGGGTTGGGGTGAGGGGCAACGAAGCGGATGCGATGACCGACGGTTGCGTTACAGCGCTGCGCAGTTGCTTCGAACCAGAGCGACCGTTGGCTTCGAAAATCAAAATGGATTCCAGCGTTCGCTGGAATGACGATGAAGTGGTTCGCCGTATAGGAAGTGCCCGAACGTTACGGGCCTGGATCCCGGCTTTCGCCGGGATGACGGCTTCGGGAAAGCTGCTGCGAATCCCGAATCCCGAATCCCGAATCCCGAATCCCGAACTACCCGTGCACCCCGTCGATCTCCACGCGCAACTCGCGACGGCAAACCGCCGCGTGCAGTACCACGCGCGGCACCTCCGGCGGCAGGCGCGTTTCGAGCGCGCGCGCCACCACGTCGAGTTCGTCGCGATCGCGCACGTACACCTTCAACGGTGAGTGCGCGCCGAAGCGCGTCGGCAGCGACGGCCACTGCGCGCGCGCGGCGGCGATGAGGCTGTCGAAATTCGCGAGGGTTTCGTCGAGCTGAGTCGCGACCGAATCGGCGTGCTGCGATTCGTGGCCGACGATGGCCGCGGTGCCCGACAGCATCAACGGCATCGCGCTACCGGCCGGCGGCAGCATCGCGCGCGCGAAGCTCGGCGGCTGCGGGCCGTACTGGCGCGGGTAGCGATAGGCGCTGATCTGGCGCGGGTTTTCCAGCGGCGTGCCCGGCACGCGCGAGGCGAGCCAGTACACCTGCAGGCGACGCGGCGCGCCATCAGGATTCACCTGGCCGATCGCGGTGGCTGCCGGCAGCGTGTTCGGATCGACCTGGCCCAGCCCGCGCGCGCGGCCGACGCAGAACTGCCGGTAGCGCTCCATGTCGCCTTCGCCGACGGTGATGCCGTCCAGGTAATTCCACACGCGCAGCAGGTGCGGCGTGCCGCGCTGCTGCACGAATTCCATCAGCCGGCGGTACAGGCGATCGGCCGTGGCCTCGATGTCGCTGATGCGGCCCGTCGGATCGGCCTCGCCTTCGTCCAGTTCGATCGCGCCGAACAGCAGCGCGCCATCGTCGGCCCACGCGACGTCGCCATCGCGCCCGAACTGCACGGCGCCGCCGGCGCGCCAGACTTCCAGCGGCGCGTCGCCGTGCGGTTCCAGCGCCACGCGCAGGTAACGCGGATCGTCAACGTGCGGCGCGTTCGCCCCGAAGGCGATGACGGCGAGCACGTCGGATTGCGTGAGCACGGACTCCGGCGTGTCGTGCACGTAGTCCACCGACCAGCGCGGCTCGTGGAAGGGCATCGGATGCACCGCGCTCACTGCGCGCGCTCCGGACCCGGCTGCAGCGTGTCGGCCGCGCCCTGCAGGCCGACGTCCACGCCGACCTGACGTCGCCGCTTCAGCCAGCCGCGAAGCGCGAGCGGGGCCATGCGTATCGCCGTCACGTTGTAGATGAAACGGAACAGGCGCAGGCGCTTGAGCACTTCCGGGTTGTCGAACACGTCGCCGGCGAGCATCGAGATCACCGCCTGTTCCACCTGCCACACGTTGCGTGGATGGTTGAACAGGTGGCGCATCACCGGCGTGGTGAAGCGGTAGATGAACCACTGAAAATGCTTCAGGCCGCGCTTGAGGCGCGTGTCCATCTCGCGTTGCAGCGCGGCTTCGCGCGACGGGTCGCGCAGCGCGCCGTCGACGACCTGCGCGGCCTGCTCGGCGCTGTTCATGCCCAGGTAGACGCCCGATGAGAACACCGGATCGACGAACGCGTAGGCGTCGCCAACCATCACCCAGCCCGGCCCGTGCATGCGCTCGCAGGTGTAGGAGTAGTTGCCGGTGACGTGGACCGGCGCGACGCGCTGCGCATTGGCCATGCGCTTTTTCACCTGCGGCTCGGACTCCAGCGTCTTCATCAGGAACGCTTCGTTTTCGCCGCGGCGCTGCTTGAGGTATTCCGGGAAACACACCGCGCCCACGCTCATCACGCCATCGCGCAGCGGGATCAGCCACATCCAGCCATGCGCGAAACGCTGCACGGTGATGTTGCCGGCGTCCTCGCCGGCGCGGCGTTCCACGCCGGTGAAATGGCTGAAGATCGCCGCCGACTGGTGCAGCGGGTTCTTCTTCTTCAGCTTGAGCTGGTTGCCGAACACCGTGTCGCGACCGCTCGCGTCGACGATGTAGCGCGCCTGCACCGTGAACGTATTGCCCTGCGCATCGCGTGCGCGAACGACCGACGGACGCCCGTCGCTGCCGAACTCCACGCGTTCGACCTTGTGGCGTTCGCGCGCATCCACGCCGTTCGCCTGCGCGTTGCGGAACAGCAGCTGGTCGAACTCCTCGCGCTTGACCTGGTAGGCGTAGCCGAAGGCGGGATTGAGCGCGCGCTCGAAGCGGAAGGTGTTGTACTGGTCGGCGCCTTCGTTGTCCGGCGCCATCGGCGTGCCGTCGTCGTTGACGATGGGGAACTCCGCGCCCGGCTTGAAAGTGCCGATGGCCTTCACCTGCTCGAGCACGCCCAGGCGTTCGAGGATCGGCAGGTTCATCGGCAGCAGCGATTCGCCGATGTGGAAGCGCGGGTGCGCGTCCTTCTCCAGCAGCAGGACCTTCCAGCCCTTGCGGGCCAGCATCGTCGCGGCGGTGGTGCCGGCGGGGCCGCCGCCGATCACCAGCACGTCGGGCTGGAGGACTGCAGGGGGGGCAGTGGGCGTGTTCAGCTCGGCCGGCGAGGCGCTCGCTCGGCCGGATTCGGCGACGGTATCGGTCATGCGCCCATCATAAGGGAAGGCCCGCGTGCGCCCGGTGCGCGAGGCGGCCTTCCGGGGCCGGCGCCGCCCGGCCGCCCCGGCGCCGGGCCGACGGTTGCACCGGGCGCGCCGATGCCGGATCGTGGCGTCCCTCGATACGCCTTGTGCTGGAAATCCCGATGTCTGAACAAAGTCCCGTCGAACGCGAACTGGCGGAGCTGCTGGTCGAAAGCCTGAACCTCGAGGACGTCGCCCCGGGCGACATCGACCCGGAAAGCCCGCTGTTCGGCGAAGGCCTGGGGCTGGATTCGATCGACGCGCTGGAACTGGCGCTGGCGATTTCCGGCAAATATGGCTTCCAGCTGCGTTCGGACAGCGACGAGAACCGCCGCATCTTCGCGTCGCTGCGCGCGCTCGCCGCGCACATCGAACAGCGCCGCGCGGCGTGAGCGCCGCCTGGGCGCGCACGGGCATGGCAACGGCCGTCGTTCGCGCGATTCCCGCCATCGCACTGGCCGTCGCCTACCCGCTGCTGGCGCACTGGGCCACGCACGACGGCGGCGGCGTGCCGGCGGCGATCGCGATGGCCGACCTGGTCGCGCTGTGCCTCATCGCGCCGCTGATGCAGGGGCAGGGCTGGGCGTGGGGCGTGCTGGCCGTGTCCGGCGCCGCGCTGGCCTGGCTGGCGCAGACCCCGTACGCGCAGATGCTGCTGCTGGCGCCACCGATGCTGTTCGTCGGCTTCGTCGCGTGGATGTTCTGGCGCAGCCTGCGGCCGCCACGCGAGCCGCTGATCACCCGCATCGTGGCCGCGATGGAAGGCTGCGAGCCGGCCACGCTGCCGGCGCCGCTGTACCGCTATTCGCGAAAGCTGACCGCCGCGTGGGCCTATGTGATGGCCGCGCTGGCGGTCGCCAACGGCGTGCTGGCGCTGATCGCCGTGCCCGACGGCGTGCTGGCGCGGCTGGGCGTCGCCTCGCCGGTGACGATCGGGCAGGAGGCGTGGTCGCTGTTCGCCAATTTGCTCAATTACGGCATCGTCGGCGGCTTCTTCGTGGGCGAATACATGCTGCGGCGCTGGCTGTTCCCGCACCGCCCGTACCGGCATTTCTTCGATTTCCTGCGGCAGATGGCGGCGCTGGGCCCGCGGTTCTGGCGCGGCTTGTTCGACTAGCCCGGTATCCTGAGCGCACCTTCGCGCAGCCGCCGCCACGCATGGACTTCACGATCCGCACCGACCATCCGAGCCTGCCCGGGCACTTTCCCGGCCGGCCGCTGGTGCCCGGCGTGGTCGTGCTGGAGCGCGTGATGGAGGCGATCGAGGCCGCGCACGGGCCGCTGCCCGCATTGCGCCTGCCGCAGGTGAAGTTCCTGCAACCGCTGCTTCCCGGCGAACGCGCGTGCATCGAGCTGGCGCGCATCGAACCCGACGGCGCCGCGCCGCGCTGGCGCTTCCGCGTGCTGCGCGAGGCGACGCTGATCGCCAGCGGCGAGATTCATGGCGGCGCGATTCATGGCGGCGTGAGCCAGGCCACGCCATGAACGCGCACTGGAAGCAGCGCCCCGAAGGCGGCGGCTATGTCGCGCTGTGGATCATCCGCAGCATCGCGCGTTACGGCGGGCGCGCCGTGGGTCGCGCGTGCCTGTATCCGATCACGCTGTATTTCCTGATCGTGCGCGGCCCGGAGCGTCGCGCCTCGCGCGCCTACCTGTCGCGCGTGCTCGATCGCACGCCCACGCTGTGGGATGTCGCGCGTCATATCCACACGTTCGCCGCGACGATCCTCGACCGCGTTTTTTTGCTCAGCGGTCAGCTGTCGCGATTCGACATCGCCACCGTCGGGCTGCCCGCGCTGGCCGCGCGCGTGGATCGCGGCGAAGGCGTGCTCATCTTCGGCTCGCACCACGGCAGTTTCGACGCGCTGCGCGTGCTGTCGCTCACGCGCCCGGCGCTGCGCGTGCGGATCGTGCTCGACATCGCGCACAACCAGGCGATCACGCGCCTGCTCGACGCCCTCAATCCGCAGCTCGCGCGCGACGTCATCGACGCGGGGCAGGACGGCGTGTCGATCGTGCTCGCGATACAGGAAGCGCTCGCGCGCGGCGAGCTGGTCGCGCTGCTGGTCGATCGCGCCGAGGCCGGCGATGCCGCCGTGCGCGTACCGTTCCTCGGGCGCGACGCGGCATTGCCCTCCGGCCCGTGGTCGCTCGCGGCGACGCTGAAGGTGCCGGTCATGCTGGCCTTCGGCCTGTATCGCGGCGGCAACCGCTACGAGCTGGTGTTCGAGGAATTCAGCGACGGCCTGGACATCCCGCGTCGCCAGCGCAGCGAACGCATCGCCGCGCTGGTTCGCGACTATTCCGCGCGGCTGCAGCACCACGTGCGCCGCGCACCCTACAACTGGTTCAACTTCTACGATTTCTGGCAGGGCGACGATGCAGCGGACGACACCTCCCTCAAGCACCTGGGCGAGGCGACTGGCGCCGGCGCTGCTGCTGACGCTCGCCAGCGCGGCGACCTTCGCCGCGCCGGCTGAGTCGCCGGTCGAGGCGGACTGGATCCTCGCGAAGATCGCGCGCCCCGCGCCGGCGCGGACGCCCTTCGTCGAAGTGCGCGGCTCAAAATTGCTCAAGGCGCCGCTGCGTCTCACCGGCGAATACCGTCGCCCCGACGCGGACACGCTCGTGCGCGAAGTGCGCTCGCCGTACGCCGAAACCACGACGCTGCGTGCCGGTGAAGCCACCATCGAGCGCGCCGGCCAGCCGCCGCGCAGATTCTCGCTGTCGCGCGTGCCCGAACTCGCCGGCCTGCAGAACAGCTTCGGCGCGCTGCTCGGTGGCGATCACGCCGCCATCGAGGCCCACTATCGCCTGCAGGCCGACGGCACGCGCCAGCGCTGGACGCTGACGATGACGCCGAAAGACGCGGCGCTCGCGTCGAAGGTGCAGGCCATCGTGCTGAACGGTCGCGGCTCGGAGCTGCGCTGCATCCAGACGCGCGCGGCCGGCAACGGCGACACGCAGCGCACGCTGCTCGCCGGTGCTGCACAGGAAGCCGCGAAGGCCGCCGATGCCGCGGCGCTGGTCGCGCTGTGCGAAGGCGCGCCCGCGCGATGAGCCACGACGCGGCGGGCGAACGCCCGATGAGCGCGACGCGGCGGCTCGCGCTCGCGCTGCTGTGGCTGGCGCTGCTCGGGTTGCTGGCGCTGTTCGTCGCGCCGCGCGTGCAGCTCAGCGGCGACCTGCGCAAGTTCATGCCGGCGCCGCAGACGCCGGCGCAGAAGCTGCTGATCGACGAACTCGGCGAAGGCCCGGGTTCGCGGCTGCTGCTGCTTTCGTTGTCGGGCGAAGCGCCGGAGACGCTCGCGACACAGTCGCAGGCCCTGCGCGAGCGGCTGCTCGCCACGCGTGTCGGCGTGGACGTGCCGTTCAAGCTCGTCGCCAACGGGTCCGACCTCGGCCTCGACGCGATTCCGCCGCGCCTGCGTCCGTATCGCTACCTGCTGTCGCCGACGCTCGACACGCAGCGTTTCGATGCCGACTTCCTGCGCCGCGAGCTCGACGCACGCGTGCAGGACCTCGGCTCGCCGGCCGCGGCGATGATCGAGCCGCTGCTGCCATCCGACCCGACGCTGGAAACGCTGAAGCTCGCGCAGGCCTGGCAACCGGCGAACGCGCCGCAGCGCCTGCATGGGGCGTGGTTCGACCGCGCCGGCCGCGAAGCGCTGCTCGCGATCGAAACGCATGCGGCCGGCTTCGATCCGGAAGGCCAGCAGGCCGCGGTCGATGCGATCCACGCCGCGTTCGATGCCGTCAGCGCGAACACGAAGACGAAGCTCACGCTGACCGGCCCGGGCGCGTTCTCGGTCGAGATCGGCGGCCGCACGGCGCGCGAGGCGAGCCTGATCGGCACCATCGATTCGCTCGTGTTCGTGCTGCTGCTGTGGGTTGCGTACCGCAGCTGGAAGGCGCCGCTGCTCGGCGGCCTGCCGCTGGCGAGCGCGGGCCTCGCCGGCCTGGGCGCGGTGGCGCTCGCCTTCGACGGCGTGCATGGCATCACGGTCGCGTTCGGCTTCACGCTCATTGGCGTGGTGCAGGACTATCCGATCCATCTTTTCAGCCACCAGCGTGCCGGCGTGTCGCCGTGGGCGAGTGCGCGCGCGCTGTGGCCGACGCTGGGCACCGGTGTCGCCTCGACGTGCATCGCGTATGCGACGTTCCTCGTCTCCGGCGTCGATGGCCTGCAACAGCTCGCGGTCTTCACCGTCGTCGGACTCGCGACGGCAGCGCTGGCGACGCGCTTCCTGCTGCCGGCGCTGATCGATCCGTCGCCGCGCGACGCCGCCGATTCGCGCTGGCTGGCGCGGTGCTGGAACGCGCTGGCGCGCTGGCCGCGCATGAACGCGACGGCTGCGTGCATCGTCGCCGCCATCGCCGCCGCCGTCGTCGCCTTCGTGCCCGGCACGTTCTGGCAGAACGACCTCGCGCGCCTGACGCCTGTGCCGCCGGCCGCGCTCGCGCAGGATGCACGGCTGCGCGGCGAGCTCGGCGCGCCCGACGTGCGCTACGTGATCGCGCTGGAAGCGCGCGATGCCGAACATGCGTTGCAGTCCTCCGAACGCTTGATCGCCGCGCTGGAAGGCCTGCGCGCGCAAGGCGTCGTCGGCGGCTTCGATCTCGCCGCGCGCTATCTGCCAAGTGCCGCGACGCAGCGCGCACGTCAGGCGAAGCTGCCGGACGACGACGAACTTCGCGCGGCATTGCGCGGTGCGATGAGCGGCGGCGCGTTCAACGACGACGCCTTCGACGACTTCATGCGCGATGTCGCCGCGGCGCGCAGTGCGGCCCCGCTAACGACGGCCGACCTCGCCGGCACGCCGCTCGCCGCCAGCACCGAAGGCCTGCTGCTGCAGCGCGAAGGCCACGCGACCGCGCTCGTCGCGCTGTCGAACCTGCGCGATCCCGCTGCGGTGGCGCGCGTCGCGCAGGCGCACGGCGCACAGCTGCTCGACCTGAAGCAGGCGTCCGAGTCGCTGGTCGCGCAGTACCGCGAACGCGTGCTGTGGGCGCTTGCGCTCGCGGCCGTGCTGCTCGCCGCGGCGGTGTGGTTCGCGCTGCGCTCGCGGCGCCGCGTACTTCGGGTGCTCGCGCCGATGGCGCTGACGACGCTGCTGATCCTCGCGGTGCTGCGTGGTTTCGGCGTCGAACTGAACCTGTTCCACCTGGTGTCGCTGATCCTCGCCGCGGGGCTCGGACTCGATTACGCACTGTTCTTCGACCACGCCGGCGACGATCGCGCCGAACAGTTGCGCACGCTGCACGCGGTGATCGTGTGCAGCCTCACGACGCTGCTCGTGTTCGCGCTGCTGGCGACGTCGAGCATCCCGGTGCTGCGGGCGATCGGCGGCACGGTCGCGCTCGGCGTCGCGTTCAACTTCGTGCTGGCGCTGCTGATCGTTCGCGAGCCGGTGAAGGAGATCGCATGAGCGTCGGCATGATCGCGCGCGACGAGATCCTCACGCTCGTTCCGCATGGCGGCGCGATGTGCCTGTGGGACGAAGTCGTCGAGTTCGACGCGCAGTCGATCCGCCTGCGCGCGTTCAACCATCGCGATGCCGCACATCCGTTGCGTCATCGCGACCGGCTCCACGCCGTGCACCTGGGCGAATACGGCGCGCAGGCGATGGCCGTCCACGGCGGGTTGCTGGCGCGCGCGGCAGGCGAGGGCGTCAGGCCCGGCATGCTGGTCGCGCTGCGCGATGTCACGCTGAATGTCGCGCGCATCGACGACCTGCCCGGCGCGCTGGACGTGCACGCGCAATGCCTGATGGCCGACGCGTCCGGCAGCCAGTACCGTTTCGTCATCACGCACGACCGCGCGACGCTCGCGAGCGGGCGCGCCGCCGTCCTGCATTCGCTTCCGGGAGACGCCGCATGAGCGCACGCAAGCACACCGGTCCACGTCGCGCCCTCGTCACCGGCGGCAGCGGCGACATCGGCGGCGCCATCTGCCAACGCCTGGCGGCCGACGGCTGCGAGGTGATCGTGCACGCCAACCGCAATGTCGAGCGCGCGCAGGCCGTGGTCGACGCCATCCGGGCGGCCGGCGGATCGGCGCAGGCGGTCGCGTTCGACGTGGCCGACGCCGAGGCCACGCAGGCGGCGATCGCGACCTTGCTCGAAGCCGGCCCGATCCAGGTCGTCGTCAACAACGCCGGCGTGCACGACGACGGCCCGATGGCCGGCATGAGCGAGGCGAAGTGGAAGCGCGTCATCGACGTTTCCCTTCACGGTTTCTTCCATGTGACGCAGCCGCTGCTGCTGCCGATGGCGCGGACGCGCTGGGGCCGCGTGGTCAGCGTGTCGTCGGTGGCGGCGGTGCTGGGCAATCGCGGGCAGGCGAACTACGCCGCGGCCAAGGCGGCGCTGCACGGCGCGACCAAGTCGCTCGCGCGCGAGATGGGCAGCCGCGGCATCACCTGCAACGTGGTGGCGCCTGGCGTGGTCGAAGGCCGCATGGCCGACGCCGCGTTCCCGGCCGAGGCCATCAAGCAGCTGGTCCCCGCCGGCCGTGCCGGGCGGCCAGGCGAGGTCGCGGCGCTGATCGGATTCCTGTGCTCGGACGCCGCCGGCTACATCAACGGGCAGGTCATCGGCGTCGACGGCGGGATGACCTGAACGGACGGCGACTTTGTTCGCTTCGGCGCGACCGCCACTGTCGTAGGATCGCCGCAACCCAACACGGAGGCGCCGCCATGCGCCGCATCGCCACGACGCTCGCAGCACTCGCACTGGCCGCGCTGGCCGGTTGTTCGTCCACCTCGCAGCTGGTGACCGGTACGCCGCGCACGCCGATCGATCCGGCGCAGGTCCGCGTCTACTACACGCCGCCGCCGGGCGGATTCGAGGAAATCGCCCGCCTGGAGACGGCCAGCGGCAGCTTCACCTACGGCGAGCAGAACAAGCTGAACGACGTGATCGCCAAGCTGCGCACCGAGGCCGCCAAGCTCGGCGCCAACGGCGTGCTGTTCATGGGCACGCAGGACACCGGCGGCGGCAGCAGCGTCGGCCTCGGCGTGGGCGGCGGCAGCTCCAGCGGCTACCACGGCGGCAGTTTCAGCGGCGGCGGCATCGGCGTGAACATCTCGCCGACCAAGAAGTTCGCGCAGGCCGTGGCGATCTACGTCGCCAACCCGCCGCCGGCGACCGCCCCCCAGACGCCTGCCACGGTGCCGCCGGCGCAGCCGGTGAAGTGATCTATTGGTGTCATCCCCGCGAAGGCGGGGATCCATCCGTCCGAACCAACACGTCGTCCGCAGATTGACGCGCCGGATCGATGGATTCCCGCCTTCGCGGGAATGACGGCACAAAAGCAGTAACGACGACTCCTACGACGATCGCGTCTGCACCACGCCCATCGGCGGCGGTGCGAACTCGCCCGACGGATCGTCGATCAACGCCGGATTCGCCTGGATCCGGCGGTACATCTCGGGGATGCCACCCTTCCGCAGCACACCCAGCACCACGTGCGAGGTGATGCGCGAGAAATCGCGCAGCGGCTTGAAATGGCTCGGGCGGAACTGCTCGTCGCTGTGCACGCACTTGTAGCGCGATTCGATCGGCACCGAGACGCAGCGCGTGCCCAGCTGCTGCGCGGCGGAAATCAGGATCTGCGCCTCGAACACGAAATCCTCGCCGGGCACGTCGGTCAGCGCGGCGACCGCCGCCGGATACAGGCGCTGCCCGCTCTGCGTGTCGGCGATCTGGTAGCCCGTGCCCCACGCGATGCCCCAGTCGGCGAACTCGTTGGCGAGGCGTCGATAGACCGGTTGCTGCGAGCGGCGACGCAGGCGCGCGCCGATCACGATGTGGCCCGGATGGCGGTTCGCCGCCCCGAGCAGGCGCGGGATGTCGCTGGGAAGATGCTGTCCGTCGCCGTCCATGCTGACGATGGCGCGGGCGCCCATGCGCAGCGCGTGCGCGAAACCATCGCGCAGGCTCGCGCCCTTGCCCATGCGCTGCGCGTGCCGGATCACGGTGACCGGCAAGTCGGCGATGCGGTCGGCGGTGCCGTCGTCGGAACCGTCGTCGATCACCAGCACGCGCGGGCATTCGGCCAGCGCGCCCTCGACGACGTCGCGGATGCGCAGCGCTTCGTTCAGGGCGGGGATCACGACGATGACGTCGTCGCGGCTCAGGTACGGATGGATCATGGGTTCACCTCCACCAACAGGTCGTGCGCGGCGCTGGCGGGCAGCACCGCCGTGCCGGCGCCATGCGCGAGCACGTCGAACAACGGGAGCATCGGCGCCATCGCATTGGCCGACGCGAAGCGCGCGAGCGGGCCGCTGGCCGGCTCGCGGGTCGAAACCGGCACCAGGCGTGCCGAAAGGCGCGGGCCGGCACCGTCGCGCGACAGCACCAGCGCGCCGCCGAGCAGGCCTTCGCTCGGCGCCATCTTCGCCAGAGGGCCGGCGGACTGGCCGTCGTAGGCCACCAGCAGCACCGCGTCGGCGTCGTCGTGCAGCTGCGTCAGCGCCTCGATCAGGCCCTGCGCGAAGCTCGCCGTGTACGCGCTGATCGCATTGGCCGGCTGCATCGCGCCGGTGCCGATGGTCCAGTAGCCGGCTGCGGCGTTGTGCACGGAATTGTGGAAACGCGTGGGCGACAACGCGCGCGGATCGGCCGCGAGCGTCGTGCACATGTAGTCGGTGATCGACAGCTCACCGTGCGTCGATGCGAACACCGACGGCAGCGACGCGGGATCGCGCGCCGCGGCTTCGCATGCGGCCATCGCGACTTCCAGCGCGATGGCGACGGTCTCCGGCGCGCGACGGCGTTCGTTCGCCGGCAGCAACTGCGGCGACGGTCGGGCCGGCGCATCGGTGGGTTGCGCGCCGCTGGATGCGAACTCGCGCGCTGCCGGCCACGAGGGCAAGCCCCGCGTCCAGAAACCGATGCCTTCGATCTTCGCTTCCAGACGGCTCATGCGCGGCCAAACACCAGCGAGCAGTTGTTGCCGCCGAAACCGAAGGAGTTGTTCATCGAGTAACGGATGTCGGCGCGCTGCGGCGCGAAGCGGATCTGCGGGCCGCAGGCGGCATCGGGCGTGTCGCTGTTCAGCGTGCCGGGCAGTTCGCCGCGTTCCAGCGCGATCAAGGCGATCGTCGATTCGACGATGCCCGCCGCGCCGAGCGTGTGGCCGGTCCAGCCCTTGGTCGAACTGGCATGCAGCGCGTCGGGAAAAAGCGACGCGACGGCCGCGGCTTCGATCGAATCGTTGGCCGGCGTGGCCGTGCCGTGCAGGTTGAGGTAACCGACCTCGTCGGCATCGATGCCGGCGCGTGCGAGCGCATCTCGCATCGCAAGCCGCGCGCCGAGGCCTTCCGGATGCGGCGAGGACATGTGGTGCGCGTCGCTGGATTCGCCGTAGCCGCGCAGCTGCAGGCCGGTGTCGCCGTCGTTGGCGCGTTCGAGCAGCGCGAAACCGCCGGCTTCGCCGAGCGACAAACCATTGCGCGTCGCATCGAACGGACGGCAGGGCTCGCTCGATACCAACTGCAGCGAGTTGAAACCGAACAGCACGCTGCCGCAGAGCGTATCCACGCCGCCGACGAGCGCGGCGTCGACGAGGCCGGCGTCGATCATGCGCGCGGCCTGCGCGAACACCTTCGCGCTCGACGAGCACGCGGTCGCCACCGTGATGCACGGGCCGCGAAGGCCGGTCGCCTGCTGCACGAACTCGCCGAGCGAATGCGGCGTGTGCACGTGCGGGCGGGCGAACCGCTCGGCGAACTCGCCGTCTTCCAGCGCGGTGTAGGCCGCTTCGGTGCTGCCGATGCTGGAAGTCGAGGTGCCGACGATCACCGCGACGCGCTCGGCGCCATGGCGCGCGACGGCGTCGTCGATCGCCGCGCGCAGGCCGTCCTGCGCCAGCGCCAGCCAGGCCAGGCGGTTGTTGCGCGAATCCCAGGGCTGGAGCGATGCGGGAAGCTCGACGGTTTCAAGCCCGTCGACGCGGCCGATCCAGCAGTCCAGGCGTGCGTCGTCGCCGAAATCGTTCTGGCGCAGCCCGGTGCGGCCTTCGGCCAACGCCTTCGCCAACGCATCCCGTCCGCGGCCGACGGCACTGGTGGCGGTGCAGGCGCGGATCGCAAGGGGCGCCATGCGGCGGGCAGTGGACGGCGGAAGCGTGGACGGCACGAAACATTCCCGGACAACGTTCGCGGAAGTATAGCGATCGCGGTGTCAGTGCCTCCTGCACGGGCCGCTGACGCCGCGGGAATTCACGGGGTGTGGAGGGGGTGTCGGAATTGGGTGAAGCGGACCTGCCGATAGCAGCGCTGCGCCCCATGAGGCCTGAAGGCCATCTTGCACCGTCATCCGGCGAAAGCCGGGACCCAGGCCGTAGCGCTAGGGAATTGGGGGAAGGTGAACCACCACGTCCCCGTCATTCCAGCGGAACCTGGAATCCACTTTGATCTTCGAAGCTCCCTGCGCGTTGGAACGAAGCGAGAGCCCAGCGCTGTAAGGCGTCAATGGGCCAACGCCCCCGCTCCGTTACCCCTCACCCCAACCCCTCTCCCGTCGGGAGAGGGGCTAGAGCCGCGAGAGGGGCTCGAAGGCGCCTTACTTCTTCAACTGCGCCGGAATGAACTGCTCGCGCACGGCCTTGGCCAGCAGGTCCGGCGGGAGCAGGCCCTGGTCGAGGAGGAAGTTGTTGAAGGCGAGGCGATCGAACTTGTCGCCCAGCGCGATCTCCGTCTCCATGCGCAGTTCGAGGATGCGGGTGTAGCCGTAGAAATAGCTGCCCGCCTGGCCAGGCGCGTTGAAGGTGTACCGGTCCAACTCCTGCTTCGTCATCGCCTCCGACAGCCCGACCTTCTCGCGCAGGATGCGGCCGGCCGCCTCGCGGTCGATCAGCCCCAGGTTCAGCATCGGATCGAGCATCGCGCGCGCGGCGCGCATCAGCCGGAACTGCAGCGCGATCAGCTGACCGTCCAGCGGCTCGTACGGCACCATTTCGGCTTCGGCGTACAGCGCCCAGCCTTCCACGTTGACCGAATTGAACGCGAACATCGTGCGCGCCAGCGAGATGCCGCGCTCGACCATCGCGGTGAACTGCAGTTCGTGGCCCGGGCGGCCTTCATGCGCCGACAGCGTCCAGCGCACCGCATCGAAGTTGAAGTCGTCGTATTCCAGCGCCTTGCCCTCGGCGGTCGGCACCGACACCGGCAGCACGAACTGGCCCTGCTGCCCGGTGTTGCCGATCAGCGGCGCCGGCAGGAAATGCGGCGCGGGCTGCGCGGCCGATTCGGCTTCGCTGCCCAGACGCATCACCATCGGACGGTTCGGCACGTCGACGATGCGCTCCTTGCGGATGATCGGATCGATCTGGTCGATCACCGTGCGATAGCGCGCCTCGAGCTGGTCGTTGGGCATGTTGCGCTTCTTCAGCGCATTGATGACGGCGACGTAATCGTGCGGATCGGCGACGGCGAGGTTGTTCGCCTTCGCCACCAGCGGCGCGAGCTGCTGCATCGCCGCGCGCGTTTCCATGAACTCCACCTGCGCGCGGCGGATCAGCAACTGCGGGTCGATGTCGATGCCGTACTGCTTGAGGCTGTTGGCGTACAGCTCCGGCGGCAGCTTCGTGTCGGTGCGTGAAGTCGGCAGCACGTTGGCGCGTGCCCACGTGCCGTAATCCTTCAGCTGCGTTTCCATCGCGGCGAGCGCGGGCTCGGCGCCTTCGATCTTGTACTTGGCGAACAGCTTGCGGATGCCGTCGACGTAGGTGTCGACATTGCCCAGCGCCTGCTCGACCTCGAGCTTCGTCGGATGCACGAGCTGAGCATTCGCCGCGGCTTCGGTGTAACGCGCCTTCGCCAGTTCGGTGATCGGCGTCTTCTCGGTGCCCATGCCGACGTAGTTCTTCAGGCGGTCGAGCGCCTTGGCGCGGCGCTCCGGCGGGGTCTGGTCCGACAACAGCGACTGCAGGCCGCCGAACACCGTCTGCGGCACGTCGCTCCACGGCAGCGTCAGGCGCTGCGTGAGTTCGCTGGTGGCGATGTTGTCGTTGGCGGCCTGGATCATGATTTCCAGATCCTGGCGCACGTTCGGATCGCGCTCGACGGCGAGCTTGGCCTTGAGCTCGTCGCGCGCCTTCGCGGTCGCGGCACGGAAGCGCTCGGCGTTCTGGGGCTTGAAGTCGGCGACGCGCTCGTCGTAGCCCGGCACGCCGAGGAAGGACATGCCCTCCGGCGCGAACTCCGCCTGCGCCTTGACCAGGATGTTCGCGTATTCGTTGCTGGTTGCGACCCATGCTGGCGCGGGCTTCGCCAGGGGCTTGGCGGCCGTCGATTTCGCGGCAGGCTGCGCGGCCTGCGCGAGCATCGGCGCGCCGGTGGCGAGGGTGAGGGACAGGGCAATCGCGAGGGTCAGCGGCTTGGTCATGGCGTCGGCAGGAATGGGTCCGACGGCGAGCATGGCGGCTGCGGCGGCCGGGCACCATGCCCCGAAGGTCACTGCGCGCCGGTCGGGGCAGGAATCAACGGACGGTCGTCCCGGCATTCGCCGGGATGATGGTTGCTCTGTACCGCTCCCGGTCTTCCCGGTCGACGCGAGCCGCGGTTAAAAAGAAAGCCCGGCGAATGCCGGGCTCTCTCGTTCCTGCGTCCAGCCGGGATTACGGCTTCAGGCAACGGTCGAAGAAGTTCTCCGTCAGCTTCAGGCGGTGCAGGTTGTCCGCGCCCTTCAGGCCGTGCTTCGCACCGGGGTAGGTCATCAGCTCGAACGGCTGGCCGCGCTTCTGCAACGCGCTCATCAGTGCGGTGGAGTTGGTGAACAGCACGTTGTCGTCGGCCATGCCGTGAATCAGCAGCAGCTTCGACGTCAGGCCGTCGATGTGCTCCAGCACGCGCGCTTCCTGGTAGCCGGCGACGTTGGCCTTCGGCAGGCCCATGTAGCGCTCGGTGTAATGCGTGTCGTAAAGCGCCCAGTCGGTGACCGGCGCGCCGGCGGCGCCGCAGGCGTACTGGTTCGACGCCTTCGCCAGCAGCATCAGCGTCATGTAGCCGCCGTTGGACCAGCCGTACACGCCGATACGCGAGCTGTCGATCCACGGCTGCGACTTCAGCCACTCCACGCCCTTCAGCTGGTCGGCCACTTCCACCGTGCCCTGCTTCCCGTACAACGCGCCGCCGAAGGCCGCGCCGCGACGCGGGGTGCCTCGGTTGTCGAGCGAGAACACCACATAGCCGTGCTGCGCGAGGTACTGGTTGAAGTCCGGCGCCCATGCGCGCTTGACCGTCTGCGACGCCGGTCCGCCGTACACCATCACCACCACGGGATAGCGCTTGTTCGCGTCGAAACCGGCGGGCTTGATGAGGCTGTACTGCAGCGGCGTCGCGCCATCGGCGGCCTTGAGCGTGCCGAACTCGATCGGACGATGCGCGCCGGCGTACTTCGCGTACGGATGCTGCGGATCGGCGAGGTCGTTCTTCAGCAGCGCGGCAATGCGCGTGCCGTCGTTGCGGAACAGCTCCAGCTGCGGCGGCGTGGTCGGGTTCGACCAGTTGTCGACGTACACGCTCGCATTGGCGGCGAAGCTCGCCGCGTGCGTGCCGTCGGTCCTGGACAGACGCTCGATCGCGCCGCCCGCGAGCGGCACGCGGTACACCTGCGCGTCCATCGGCGAATCCTTGCCGGCGGCGAAGTAGACGAAGCCGGCGGCTTCATCGACCGCGAGCACGCCATCCACCGGCCAGTCGCCGGAGGTCAGCGCGGTCGCCTTCGAGCCGTCTTCGCTCAATACGTACAGATGTTCGAAACCGCTGCGCTCGCTGTTCCAGAGGATGCGGCCGTCCTTGAGGAAGCGCAGGTCGTCGTGCAGCGGAACCCAGGTCTTGCTCGTCTCGGTCTGCAGCACGCGCTGGCCGCCGCCGGCGAGATCGGCCTCGATCAGTTCCAGCCGATGCTGGTCGCGCGACTGACGCTGGAACGTCAGGCGCTGCGGATCGCGCCAATCGACGCGCGCGAGGTAGATGTCCTGTTCCTTGCCAAGGTCCACCCACTTCGGCGCGGCACCGGCTTTCGGCGCGATCACGCCGAGTTTCACCAGCACGTTGCGATCGCCTGCGGCGGGATAACGCTGTTCGACCACCTCGGTGCGATCCGGATACACCTCGTAGCGCTTCTGCACCGGCACCGGCGTTTCGTCGATGCGCGCGAAGGCGATGGCCGAGTCGTCCGGCGCCCACCAGTAGCCGGTGTGGCGGTTCATTTCCTCGTCGGCGACGAATTCCGCCACGCCGTTGCCGATGACGTCGCTGCCATCGCGCGTGAGCTGGATCGACTTGCCGCTCGCAAGGTCGATGACCCACAGGTTGCGGTTGCGCACGAAGCTGACGAAGCCGCCGCGCGGCGACAGCTTCGGATCGGTGGCGAACCCTTCGCCATTGGTGAGCTTGCGCACGGCCGACTTGCCGGTCTTCGCCAGGTCGTAGAGGTACAGCTCGCCGCCGAGCGGGAACAGCAACGAACGGCCATCCGGCGCCCACTGGTAATCGACGATGCCGCTGAGCGCGGCGATGCGCTGGCGCTCGCGGCGCGCCTTCTCCTCGTCGCTGAGCACTTCGTCGCCCGGCAGGATGTCGTCGGCGTCCACCAGCTTCGCCGTCTGGCCGCTGGCGATGTCGTACGCCCACAGGTCCAGCCGGTTCTTGTTGCTGTCCTTGCCGCGCAGGAACGTCACGCGCTTGCCGTCCGGCGAGACCTTCGCCTTCATCAGGCTGGGGCCCGACAGCGGCGCGTCGCCGGCCAGCGCTTCGAGCGTGAGCTTGATCGGCGTGGACGCGGCCTGGGCGGGAGCGGCGAGGGTGGGAAGGGCGACGGTCATGGCGAGCAGGCAGGCGGCGAGGCCGCGGACGTTGAGGTTCTTCATGCGTTGGAGTTGGCGGGCGTTCCGAAGAGGATCTTGTGCATTTCCGGCGTCATCTCGCGCTTGGCGCCGTAGCGCTCGGCCAGCGCGTAGGCGCGCTGCACGGCAGGGCGCTGGGCGACGGCTTCGTGCCATCGGCGGACGTTGGCGAATTCGGCCAGGTCCAGCGGCGCCTTCGTGTAGGGATTGACCCACGGGTGCGCGGCCATGTCGGCGATGGAGTAGTCGCCGGCGATGAAGTCGCGGCCTTCCAGCTGGCGGTCGAGCACGCCCAGCAGGCGCAGCACTTCGCGCTTGTAGCGGTCCTTTGCGTAGGCGATGTCTTCCGGCGCGTAGACGTGGAAATGACCGTACTGGCCGGTCATGGGGCCTAGGCCGCCGATCTGCCAGTGCAACCACTGGCTTACCAGCGTGCGCCCGCGCAGGTCCTGCGGTACGAAACGGCCGGTCTTGTTGGCGAGGTAGGCGAGGATCGCGCCGGACTCGAACACGCTGACGTGCATGCCCTCGTCGCCGGGGTCGCGATCGACGATGGCCGGCATCTTGTTGTTCGGGGAGATCTTGAGGAACTCCGCCTTGAACTGGTCGCCGGCGCCTATGTCGACCGGGTGGATCGTGTATTCCAGCCCGGCTTCCTCGAGGAAGATCGTGATCTTGTGGCCGTTGGGGGTGGGCCAGTAATGCAGGTCGATCATGGGGGCGGAACTCCGCGGGCTGGGGGCCGTCCAGTGTAAGGGCAGGGGCGGTGTGCCCGGTCCGGCCGGACGCAATGCTGAATTCCAACGTCCTTCAGGCGCGCATTGGCGGCTGTCATGGCCGGCCGGTACCCTAGCCGGCCCCCCGATCCCGAACCGAGCGCCGCCGCATGTCCGACCCGCGTCCCGCCCCGATGAACCCGCTTCCCGCCCTGATCTTCTCCTCGCGCTGGCTGCAGTTGCCGCTGTACCTGGGGCTGATCGTCGCGCAGGGCGTGTACGTGGTGCTGTTCCTGAAGGAACTGTGGCACCTGATGCTCCACGCCACGGAGTGGACCGAGCAGCAGATCATGCTGATGGTGCTCGGCCTCATCGACGTGGTGATGATTTCCAACCTGCTCGTGATGGTGATCGTCGGCGGTTACGAGACCTTCGTCTCGCGCCTGCGCCTGGAAGGCCATCCCGACCAGCCCGAATGGCTGAGCCACGTCAACGCAAGCGTGCTGAAGGTGAAGCTGGCGATGGCGATCATCGGCATCTCCTCGATCCACCTGCTGAAGACCTTCATCGCGATCGGCAGCCTCGGTTCGGCCAACAGCACCTACACCGCCGAAGGCGTGATGTGGCAGACGATCATCCACTGCGTCTTCATCCTGTCTGCCATCGGCATCGCCTACACCGACAAGCTGATGGCGCAGGCCGTCGTGAAGCACAAGGCGCATTGACCGCTACGGCGCCGCCGGTCGCGCGGCGCCATTGGCCGTGATCGAACGACGCACTGCCGTGCCGGGTGCACCGTCATCGAACGCGAGCGCATCGCCGCGCCGCGTAATGCCAAGCTCGCGATACACCGCATCCAGCGACGGGAACGCGCGCGATTCCACCAGTCGCGCGTAGTTCGACGAGAACACGTTCGTGCCGGAGAGCCGGTCGAGTTCGGCGATGAACTGCGTCGGCGCCGTCTCGCCGGTGCCGCTGAGGCAGCAGTCCGCATACTTCGACAGGACCGCATCCAGGCTCTTTGCGTGGTCGCGTCGCAGCGCGACGTCGGCCTGCAGCCAGAACGCCGCGCCCGCCCAGTACACGCGCATCGTGCCTTCGTGCGTGCGGCTGAGTTCGACCAGCGGCATGCCGCTGGTTTCGCGGCGGCCACGACCGAAGCCGGCGTCGAGCAGCGTCCACGCTTGTTCCGGCGAAAGCAGCCCGGCGCGGGCGCGCAGCACGTTCTGGTAATAGCTCGCGAGTCCTTCCGACAGCCAGCGGCCGTCGCGCCCCATGTACGGGTGGAACAGGTGCGAGAGCTCGTGGATCGCCGTCCAGTCGGCGCGAAGTTCCGCCGGGGTCGCGTCGTCGCGCACGAACAGCAGCACCGCCGTGTCGCCGCGCCGCAGCGTCTGGCCCCACGGCACCGGGCTTTCGTCGTCGCGGGCGGCTTCGCGCGCGACCTGCTCGATGCGCACGCGCGCGCTGTGCAGCGGGTATCGGCCGAACGCGGTCAGCTGCGCCTGCGCGACTTCGGCCAGCCAGTCCTGCAACTGCGCGCGGCGGCGTGCGTCGTCCACGCCGATGACGCTGACCTGCAGCGCGCTGTCGCCGGCACGCAGGGTGCGTTCGGCGTCGGGGGCGGCATCGGAAGCCGCCTGCGCGGCGCTGCCGGCCGAGGTGGTGGCGAAGATCAGCCCGGCCGCGATCCGCAGCGTTTTCGACGTCGGACGCATTCAGCTCCCTCCGCGATGGCCCGCGACGCGGGCGATGAGACCGCCGCCGCTACAATACCCGCATGGATGTCTCCCACCTGCTCGACGCGCTGAATCCAGCGCAGCGCGAGGCCGTCAGCGCCCCGCCCGGTCATTACCTCGTCCTCGCCGGCGCCGGTTCCGGCAAGACCCGCGTGCTCACGCACCGCATCGCCTGGATGAACGAAGTCCACGGCGTGCCGACCCACGGCATCCTCGCGGTGACCTTCACCAACAAGGCCGCCGGCGAGATGCGCCACCGCGTCGACGGCCAGCTGCGCCACGGCGCGCGCGGCATGTGGATCGGCACCTTCCACGGACTCGCGCATCGCCTGCTGCGCCTGCACTGGCAGGAAGCGAAGTTGCCCGAAGGCTTCCAGGTGCTCGATTCGGACGACCAGCTGCGCCTGGTCAAGCGCGTCGTGCAGGCGCTGGAATTCGACGAAACGCGCTTTCCGCCGCGACAGATCGTGTGGTGGATCAACGCGCAGAAGGACGAAGGCCGCCGCCCGCACAACCTGCAACCGACGTCCGGCGATCCGTGGGCCGATGTCATGCACAAATGCTACGAGGCCTACCAGGAGCGCTGCGAACGCGCGGGCCTGGTCGATTTCGCCGAGCTCCTGCTGCGCGCGCACGAACTGCTGCGCGACAACCCGGCGCTGCTGGCGCATTACCGGCATCGCTTCCGCGAGATCCTTGTCGACGAGTTCCAGGACACCAACGCGATCCAGTACGCGTTCGTGCGCGTGCTCGCGGGCGACACCGGGCACGTGTTCGTCGTCGGCGACGACGACCAGTCGATCTACGGCTGGCGCGGCGCGAAAGTCGAGAACATGCAGCGGTTCCTGAAGGATTTCTCCGGCACGCACACGATCCGGCTGGAGCAGAACTACCGCTCCAGCGCGAACATCCTGGAAGCGGCGAACGCGGTCATCGCGCACAACCCGGATCGGCTGGGCAAGAACCTCTGGACCGACAGCGGCACGGGCGAGCCGATCGACCTGTACGCCGCGTACAACGAGATGGACGAGGCGCGCTTCGTCGTCGAACGCCTGCGCCAGTGGGTGCGCGACGGCGGCAGCTATGGCGAAGTCGCCATCCTCTACCGCAGCAACGCGCAATCGCGCGCGTTCGAAGAGTCGCTGCTGTCCGAACAGGTGCCGTACCGTGTGTACGGTGGCCTGCGCTTCTTCGAGCGAGCCGAAATCAAGGACACGCTGGCGTACCTGCGCCTCATCGCCTCGCGCCTGGACGACGCCGCCTTCGAGCGCGCGGTGAATACGCCCACGCGCGGCATCGGCGAGCGCACGCTTGACGAAGTGCGGCGCCGCGCGCGTGCCGATGGCGTGTCGCTGTGGGAGGCGTCGCGTCGGATCGTCGGCGAGAACGGCCTGGCGGCTCGCGCGCGCAATGCAGTCGCGGGCTTCCTCGCGATGATCGACGACCTCGACAACGAACTGGCGTCGATGACGCTGCCGGAGAAGATCGACCACGTGTTGATCCGCTCGGGCCTTCGCGAGCATTACTTCAACGAATCGCGCGGCCAGCTGGATTCGCGCGTGGACAACCTCGACGAACTGGTCTCCGTCGCTTCGCGCTTCACGCGCAGCGACGACGAGGACGCGGCGGCGATGCCGGAACTGGTGGCCTTCCTCAGCTACGCCGCGCTTGAAGCCGGCGAAGGCCAGGCGCAGGCCGGCGAGGAAGGCGTGCAGCTGATGACGCTGCACAGCGCGAAGGGGCTGGAATTCCCGCTGGTGTTCCTCGCCGGCATGGAAGAGGGCGTGTTCCCGAGCGGTCGCTCCACGGAAGAGTCCGGTCGCCTCGAAGAGGAGCGGCGCCTGGCGTACGTCGGCATCACGCGCGCGCGGCAGAAGCTCGTGCTCAGCTATGCCGAATCGCGCCGCATCCACGGCGCGGACATGTACGGCGTGCCGTCGCGCTTCCTGCGCGAGATCCCGGCGCCGCTGCTCAACGAAGTGCGTCCGAAGGTGCAGGTCTCGCGCCCGTACAGCGGCGGCGTGCAACGCGGCGTGCTGGGCGCCAGTCGCGGCCACGCGCCGCTGGAGCAGCCGGCGGTGCGGTTGGGCTCGCAGGTGAAGCATCCGTCGTTCGGCATGGGAACCGTGACCGATTACGAAGGCAGCGGCGCGCACGCCCGCGTGCAGGTGAACTTCGACGATGCCGGCAGCAAGTGGCTGGTGCTGGCGTATGCGAATCTGCAGCCGGCGTGAGGCAGCAGCCGTTAGATGGCAACGCTTGCGTCTGTGGGAACGTCATCCCGGCGAAAGCCGGGATCCAGGCTGATCGCGCGTCAGATTGCGATGCGGGGACTGCGGATGAGCTTCCAGCCTGGGTCCCGGCTTTCGCCGGGATGACCGCGGAAAGAAGGCCGGCAAGTGGTTCGACCCGTTCGGCTCGAGGTGGAAACGGGCTCGAACGCCCGCCTCACTTCCTCAACTTCACCGTCTCATCGAGCGAGCCATCGGGCAGCAGCGCCACGCAGCGCTTGCGGTCGCGGTCGAACAGCACCGGCATCGGGTCCTGGAACAGCGGTCGGCGGACGAACTCCAGCGTCCACTGGAAATGCTCCAGCTGCTCCAGCGTGCGCGTCTGCTCGGGCGTGAGGCCGGCCCGCAGCGCGGCGGCGTCGGGTGTCGGCTTGGGCGTGCGTCGTTCTTTCCCGGACACTCCGGTCGTTCCTCCGTTGCGCCGCATGAAGACGGTGCGGCGACCCGTTAACGGCGTCGCGCGAGGAAACTTGAGCCCGCGGACATCGATCGACGCGAAGACTATGGCGCAGGCTTACAGCGCGTCGTGAAACACGATGCCCAAAGTGTGACGTCGACCTGAACGCACGCGGCTGACGCCGTGCCGCAGGTTCACGCGGTACGTCCCGCGCGTTCCCTTCACGGGCCGGTGATGCACGGCGAACACGACCGCATTGCCACGTCGCAGCGGCACCACCTCGGCGCGCGACTGCATGCGCGGTCGCTGCTCCGTGAGCACGAATTCGCCGCCATCGAAGTCGACATCCGGCTCCGACAACAGCACCGCCATCTGCAGCGGAAAGACGTGTTCGCCGTACAGGTCCTGATGCAGGCAGTTGTAGTCGCCGGCGTCGTAGCGCAACAGCAGCGGCGTCGGCCGCGTCTGTCCGGCGTCATGGCAGCGTTGCAGGAAATCGGCGTGGGCCTCGGGATAGCGCATGTCGAGCCCCATCGTCTGGTTCCACCGGTTCGCCACGGGCGACAGGTGCGGATACACCGCCGTGCGCAGCATCGTGACCGTGTCCGGCAGCGGGTACGCGAAGTAGCGGTACTCGCCGCTGCCGAAGCCGTGGCGCGCCATCACGACACGGCTGCGGAATCCGTCCGGCCGGTCGTAGAGCGCGGCGATCGCGCGGCATTCGGTTTCGTCGAGCAGGCCCGGCAGGATCGCGTGGCCGCAGGCGTCGAGCGACGCGGCGACGCGATCCCAGTCCTGCCATGCGATGCGCTGGGCGAGCGCCTTCGCGTCGCGACGCAGGGCGACGGCGGCGCTCATGCGTGCGCCTCGCGCTGCAGCAGCGCCCGCTTGCGTGCGACGCCCCAGCGGTAGCCGGAGAGGCCGCCGTCGGCTGCCACCACGCGATGGCACGGCACGACCACGGCCAGCGGGTTCGCCGCGCATGCGGCCGCGACGGCCCGCGCCGAATCCGGCACGCCGAGACGCCGCGCCAGCTCGCCGTAGCTCACGGTCGAGCCCGCCGGAATGCGGCGCAGCGCCTGCCAGACCTTCACCTGGAACGGCGTGCCCTGCAGGTCGACGGGCACGCCGAACCCGAGGTGTGGCGCCTCGATGCAGTCGACGACCGCTTCCAGCACCGCCTGCACGCCCCCCGCGTCCACCGCGAGCGCCACGCCGGGAAGCCGCGATTGCAGATCGCGCACCAGACCGTCGGCGTCATCGCCGAACAGCACCGCCCGCAATCCCGCATCGCCCTGCGCGACCAGCGCGAGCCCGAGCGAGGTGTCGCCGATGGCGAAGCGGATGGTCTGGCGCACGTTATCGCGGCGCGGATGGCAACGCCGGCATGCGCGGAAACCGGCGCGTTCGGCGTCGTCCGGCGTTGCGTGAAAGTCTACGTTCCGCGGCAGCGGCCGGCGCGCGGCGCACGAGGGCCGGCAGTACACGCCGGTGGTCTTCACCGAATAGACGAAGCGCCCGTCGGCGGCGCGATCGCGTGCGCACAGCGCGAGCCAGCGCGGGTCGCGTTCGATGTCGAAGGAAAGTGTCTGGAGCGTCATCGCGTTCTCCCGTGGGAAGTCACGCGATGGAGTCTGTACGGCGCGCCGCACGCCCGATATCCGGATCGTGCAGCGGCTTTGCGGCGCGGATTACCAGCTCAGCAACTTGTACTGCACCGGCGAGATCGGACCTTCGCCCTTGCTGCTGTCGAGGATGCCGTCGGCGTTGTTGTCGACGAGGTAGTACACCGGACCACGTGTGGGCGTGATGCGCACCACGCGCAGCTGGCCGGCGACGTAGTACTCGTCGATGGTGTCGCCGCCGCTGACGGTGCGCGAGCGCACTTCGGGATCCTGGAGCCCGACCGTCGGATCGTCGCTGCCCATCGTCGCGCAGCCGATCAGGGTCAACGGGAGCAGCAGGGCGAGCAGAGCGTGGCGCATGGCGGACTCCTTGCCGGTCGGCGGGATGCGGATGGCGATGCCGCAAGGATACGCGCCGGGGCCGCTGCGAGGGGTGACGGGCCGGCCTGCACGGTCGCCAAAGCCGTGCAGCGTAGAATTCCGGCCATGACCGACACGCCCCGCCTCGTCCTCATCGACGGCTCCAGCTATCTCTATCGCGCCTTCCACGCGCTCCCGCCGCTCACCAACGACGCCGGCGAACCCACCGGCGCCTTGTTCGGCGTGGTCAACATGCTGCGCGCGACGCTGAAGGAGCAGCCCGCGTATGTGGCCTTCGTCGTGGACGCGCCGGGCAAGACCTTCCGCGACGACCTGTATCCCGAGTACAAGGCCAACCGCGCCGCGATGCCCGATGAACTGCGCGCGCAGGTGCAGCCGATGTGCGACATCGTCAACGCGCTGGGCATGACGATCCTGCGCATCGAAGGCGTCGAAGCCGACGACGTCATCGGCACGCTCGCCGTGCGCGCGGCCGAGCAGGGCATCGACGTCACCATTTCGACCAGCGACAAGGACTTCGCGCAACTCGTGCGTCCCGGCATCGCGCTGGTCAACACGATGAGCGGCAGCCGGCTCGATTCGGAAGCCGGCGTGATCGACAAGTTCGGCGTGCGGCCGGACCAGATCATCGACCTGCTCGCGCTCATGGGCGACAGCGTCGACAACATCCCCGGCGTCGAGAAGTGCGGCCCGAAGACCGCGGCGAAATGGCTCGGCGAATACGGCACGCTCGACAACGTCATCGCGCATGCGGAGTCGATCAAAGGCAAGATCGGCGAGAACCTCCGCGCCGCGCTGCCGCGCCTGCCGCTCAACCGCACGCTGACGACCATCCGCACCGACGTCGATCTCGATCGCGGCCCGACCGACCTCGCGCTGCGCGATCGCCACGTTGATGAATTGCGCGAACTCTACGCGCGCTATGGCTTCAAGCAGGCGCTGCGCGAGCTCGAAGGCCCGGGCGCGGTGGTCGAGGATCACGCGAACAGCCCGACGGGCCTTCGCAACACGGCCGCTGGCCACGCGCGTTCGGGCGCGCCGGCGGAAGCGGTCGACCCATCGCTGTCGGCCAAGGGCGATTACGAGGCGATCCTGACGCCGGAGCAGTTCGACGACCTGCTTACGCGACTGCGGGATTCGGAGGAGTTTGCGTTCGACACCGAAACCGACTCGCTGGATCCCATGCAGGCCAACCTCATCGGCCTGAGTCTCGCGGCGGAACCGGGCCGCGGCGCGTACCTGCCGCTCGGCCACGATTATCCGGGCGCGCCTAAGCAGCTCGACCGCACCGAGACGCTGGCCGCGCTGCGCACGCTGTTCGAGGACCCCACGCGCAAGAAGATGGGCCAGCACGGCAAGTACGACCTGCATGTGCTGCGTCGAAACGGCATCGAAGTTCGCAATTACGCCGACGACACGATGCTGCAGAGCTTCGTCTACAACGCGACGGCGACGCGTCACGACATGGATTCGCTGGCCAAACGCTATCTCGGCTACGACACCGTGCGCTACGAGGACGTCGCCGGAAAGGGCGCGAAATCGATTCCGTTCTCGCAGGTGTCCATCGAGGACGCGATGCGTTACGCCGCCGAGGACGCCGACGTCACGCTGCGCCTGCATCGCGTGCTTTCGCCGAAGGTCGAAGCGGTGCCGGGCCTGGCGCACGTGTACCACGAGATCGAAATGCCGCTGGTGCAGGTGCTGGAACGCGTCGAAGCCAACGGCGTGATGGTCGATGCCGATGAACTGCGCCGGCAATCGGCCGACCTCGGCAAGCGCATGCTCGCCGCGCAGCAGAAGGCGACGGAGCTGGCCGGTCGCACCTTCAACCTGGATTCGCCCAAGCAGCTCGGGCAATTGCTGTTCGACGAACTGAAACTGCCGGCGCTGGTGAAGACGCCGTCCGGTGCGCCGTCGACCAATGAGGAAGCGCTGGAAGCGATCGCCGACCAGCACGAATTGCCGCGGGTGATCCTGGAATACCGCGGCTTGTCGAAGCTGCGCAGCACGTACACCGACAAGTTGCCGGAGATGGTGAACCGCGACACCGGCCGCGTGCACACCAGCTACCACCAGGCCGGCGCGGCGACGGGACGTCTCGCGTCGAGCGATCCGAACCTGCAGAACATCCCCATCCGCACCGACGACGGCCGCCGCATCCGGCAGGCGTTCGTTGCGCCGGAAGGCCGCTGCATCGTGGCGTGCGACTACTCGCAGATCGAGCTGCGGATCATGGCGCACCTGTCGGAGGATCCGAGCCTGCTGCGTGCGTTCGAATCCGGCGCCGACATCCATCGCGCGACGGCGGCGGAAGTCTTCGGCAAGCCGTTCGACGAGGTCAGCAACAACGAGCGCCGCGCCGCGAAGGCCATCAACTTCGGCCTGATGTACGGCATGGGCGCGTTTGGCCTGGCGCGGCAGCTGAACATCTCGCGCGGCGAGGCGCAGGACTACATCGCGCTGTACTTCAGCCGATACCCGGGCGTGCGCGATTTCATGGAGCGCACGCGCCAGCAGGCGCGCGAGCAGGGGTACGTGGAAACCGTATTCGGCCGCCGCCTGTACCTGGACAACATCCACGCGCGGAACCAGGGCCTGCGCGCGGGCGCCGAGCGAGCGGCGATCAACGCGCCGATGCAGGGCACCGCCGCGGATATCATCAAGCTGGCGATGATCTCCATCGATGGCTGGCTGGCCGATCACCGCGACCGCGCGCTGATGGTGCTGCAGGTGCACGACGAACTGGTGTTCGAGGTCGAGACCGGTTTCGTAGACACCCTGGTGAACGAGGCGCGCGACCGCATGTCCCGGGTGGCCGGATTGCGGGTTCCGCTGCTGGTCGATAGCGGTATCGGCGCGAACTGGGACGAGGCCCACTGACCGTTCGTCGGAAGCCGGATCCGGCAGTTTTCGTGCCACGGCCGCCGGGAGGCGGATTTCGCGCGGAACGCGGGGAAAAACGTTTCCAATTCGGTGAATGCCTCCTGAATCCAACGAATTGTTAACCCGGATCTTCACGAACCATCCATGTACGGAATGGTCATATAGGTCGCGACAGGTGCAACGCCTGTCGCCGATCTCTCCCTCCCCTGGAGTGATCCCGGAGCGAAGGCCCCTCCCCAGGTCCCGCTCCCCAGCCCCGCCGGCCCCCCCTGCCTGCGGGGCTTTTTATTTCTGGCGTCGCCAGAAATAAACCCAAAGTTTCGCGTCGCAAAACTTTGGGCCCCCGCGCCGATGCTTCCGATCCCCGCGGCTGCCGCCGCGCCCCCTTACCAAGGGGGCTGGATTCTCCGGCTGCCAATCAGCGACTTCATTCCATATTCCCCGTCATCCCGGCGAAAGCCGGGACCCAGGCCGTCACGCCATCCGCTTGCCGTGAGTTCTCCTCCAGACGCTTTACCGCTAGCGTTCCCGCATCGCGGAAGCGGAGGCGGCCATGTTCGAGATGTCGATGCCGTGGTGGGAGTTCATCCTGCGCGCGGTGGTGGTGTACGTCGTGCTGCTGGGGATGATCCGGATCTCGGGCAAGCGGACGATGGGGCAGTTCACCGCTTTCGACATGCTGCTGATCGTGCTGCTCGGCAATGCGGTGCAGAACGCGCTGCTCGGCAAGGACACGTCGATGACGGGCGGGCTGCTGCTCGCGGCCACGCTCATCGTGCTGAACTGGTCGGTGGGCCTGCTCACTTCGCGCAGCCGCAAGATGGAGCGCCTGCTCGAAGGGGTGCCGGTCGTGCTTGCGCACAACGGAAACGTCTATCGCGACGTGCTGCGGCGCGAGCTGGTCAGCCGCTACGACTTCTCCAAGGCCATGCGCGAGGCAGGCTGCAACGACGTGGACCGCATCCACCTCGCGCTGCTGGAAACCGACGGTCGCATCACCATCCTGTTGCGCGAACCGCCGGGCGATGGCGACGAGGACGTCTGAGCTGCGCGATCAGCCCAGCTCGGCGAGCCAGTCGCGCGGGCGCAGGTAATCGGCCAGGCGCGCCTCGGGGCTGCCGTCTTCGGGTTCGAAGCCGTATTCCCATCGCACCAGCGGCGGCAGGCTCATGAGGATCGATTCGGTGCGTCCGCCCGACTGCAGGCCGAACAGCGTTCCGCGATCGAAGACCAGGTTGAACTCGACGTAGCGGCCGCGGCGGTACAGCTGGAACTGCCGCTCGCGTTCGCCGTGCGGCGTGTCCTTGCGACGCTCGACGATGGGCAGGTACGCATCGAGGAAACCGTCGCCCACGGCGCGCAGGTAGGCGAAGTCGGCATCGGCGTCCTCATGCAGGTCGTCGAAGAACAGGCCGCCGACGCCGCGCGTTTCGTTGCGGTGCTTCAGGAAGAAATACTCGTCGCACCAATGCTTGTGCTTCTCGTAGCGCGCCTGGCCGCCGAAGGGTCCGCACAGCTCGCGCGCAGTGCGGTGCCAGTGCAGCACGTCCTCGTCCACCGGATAGAACGGCGTGAGGTCGAAGCCGCCGCCGAACCACCACGCCACCGTTTCGCCATCGCGCACGGCGCGGAAGTGGCGCACGTTCGCGTGCGTGGTCGGCAGGTGCGGATTGCGCGGATGGAACACCAGCGAGACACCGACCGCGCGCCACGACGCGCCGGCCAGTTCCGGCCGCGCGGCGGTGGCCGACGGCGGCAGCTTCGTGCCGGAGACGTCGGAAAAGCCGATCCCCGCCTGTTCGAACACCGCGCCGTCGCGGAGGATGCGCGTACGCCCGCCGCCGCCTTCCGGACGCTGCCACACGTCCTCGCGGAAGCGCGCGCGGCCGTCGGCGTGCTCGATCGCGGCGCAGATGCGGTCCTGCAGGTCGGTGAGGTAGGCGCGGACGTCGTCGAAGGCCGGGGCAGGCGAGCTCATGTTCACAGGGACATAGCGGGGCAGGCGCGCATGATAGCCGCCGCCCGTTCAGGGGGCCGTCGAAGGACCGGCGTTGCGCCGGGGCCATCGACGCTCTTCAGGTGTGGGAGGTGTGTGATGCGCATGCTCCGCCCGTGTGTGCTGTCCGCCGTTCTCGTCGCCGCGCTGTCGGCGACCTCGTGCAAGCGCGAGGCCGCGCCCGCGGCCACCACTGCGCCGGCACCCGCCGCTCCCGCGCCCGCCGCCACGACACCGGCCGCGACGACCGCAGCGCCGGCGCAGCGTGTGTTCGCGCAGGAAGAGCTCGACCAGATGGTCGCGCCGATCGCGCTGTATCCCGATTCGCTGCTGACGCAGGTGCTGATGGCGGCGACGTATCCGGGCAACGTCGCCGACGCCGTCGCGTGGTCGAAGGCGCACCCCGACGCGAAGGGTGACGCCGCGGTGAAGCTGGTCGCGGACCAGCCGTGGGATCCGAGCGTGCAGTCGCTGGTCGCCTTCCCGCAGGTGATGTCGACGCTTTCGCAGGATCCGGGCTGGGTGCAGCGCCTGGGCGATGCGTTCCTCGCGCAGCCGGGCGACGTGATGGACGCCGTGCAGCGGCTGCGTCGCGCCGCGCAGGCCGCCGGCAATCTGCAGAGTTCGGAACAGCAGAAGGTCACGGTCGTGGCGGCACCGCCCGCACCGGCGCCGGTCGTGGTCGAGGGGCAGGCGCCACCTCCGCCGCCGCCGACGCAGATCATCCAGATCGAGCCGGCCAATCCCGAAGTCGTCTACGTGCCCAGCTACAACCCGACCACCGTGTACGGGTCATGGCCGTATCCGTCGTATCCGCCCGCGTACTACCCGCCGGCACCGGCGTGGTATCCGGGCAGCGTGCTCGCCGCCGGCCTCGCGTTCGGCACCGGCGTCGCGGTCGCCGATGCGCTGTGGGGCGACTGGGACTGGCATGGCGGCGACGTCGACATCGACGTGAACCGCTACAACAACATCAACGTCAACCGGCAGATCGACGCGAGCCGCAGCACGTGGCGGCACGACGCGAATTTCCGCGGCGACGTGCCGTATCGCGATGCGCGCAGCCGCGAACAGTTCGGCCAGCAGCGACTGCCCGGCGCCGACCAGCGCCAGCAGTTCCGCGGGAACGATGCGGCGCATCAGGCCAATCGCGATCGCGCGCGGCAGGAGATGGAACGTCGCGGCTTCGAAGCACCGGCGGCCAGCAACCGCCAGGCGCAGGAGCGCGCGCGCGAAGCGGGACGCGACATCCAGAATCGATCCGGGGGGCTCGATTCGCGCCCCGGGCAGGGCGGCGCCGGCGTGCAGCGCGATCCGTCGCGCGAACGCGCCCGCGAGACCGCGCAGGCGCGCACGCGGGATGTTTCGCAACGCGACGCGTCACGCGACCACGCGCGCGAGGTCGCGCAGCAGCGCGGCGATCGCGCGCAGGCAGGCACGCATCGCGACGCCGGCCCGCGCACGACGCACGCCAATGCACAGCAGCGCGACCATGCCCGCAACGAGGCGCGCGGTGCGCAGGCGCAGCACATGCAGCGCTCGCAGGCGAACCAGCCGCGCCTGCAGGATCACGCGCAGCAGCGGCAGACGCACGAGGTGTCGCGCAACAACGCCTTCGAGGGCGCGCGGCACCCGCAGCAGTCACGCCAGCAGCTCGAACGCGGGCAGCAGAGCCGGCAGATGCAGCAGCGGCCGCAATCGCAGCGCTCGGGCGGGCACCAGGTGCAGCGGCAGTCGCGCCCGTCGCACGGCGGCGGTGGCGCGCGTCGCCGCGGTTGATCGCGCAGGTTCGAGGAGGAGTCCTTCGATGAAACTTGCAAACCCCTTGCTGCTGGCCTTGCTGGTCGCGCTGTGCGTTTCGCCGGCCTTCGCGCAGAGCGCCTATCCCACGGCCGACGCCGCGGCCGACGCCTTCGTCGCAGCAGTCGAGAAGCACGACCAGGCCGCGTTGCAGAAGGTGCTCGGCGCGCAGTGGCGCGACTACATCCCGACCGAAGGTATCGACCAGGACGATGTCGACGCGTTCCTTGCGATGTGGAAGCAGTCGCATCGCATCCTCGCCGAGGGCGCGACGGCGAAGCTGGCTGTGGGCGACGGCGGCTGGACGCTGCCGATTCCGCTGAAACAGGACAAGAGCGGCTGGCGCTTCGACCCGAAGGCCGGCGGCGAGGAAATGCGCGTGCGACGCATCGGTCGCAATGAGCTTGCCGTGCTGCAGGCGGTGCAGGCCTACCGCGACGCGCAGCTGGATTACGCCGAGGACGACCACGATGGCGACGGGGTGCTCGAATACGCGCAGCACATCCTCAGCAGCGACGGAAAGCACGACGGGCTCTACTGGCCCGAAGACGGCAGCGCGGACGTGAGCCCGCTCGGCCCGCTGTTCGGCGACGACCTGCCGAAGGGCGATTACCTCGGTTACCGCTACCGCATCCTGACCTCTCAGGGCGCCTCGGCGCCGGGCGGCGCGCGCAACTACCTCGTCGACGGACGCATGACGCGCGGCTTCGCGCTGGTCGCATGGCCGGCGAAATACGGCGATACCGGCGTGATGAGCTTCATGATCGGCCCGGACGGGCAGGTGTTCGAGAAGGATCTCGGGCCGGGCGGCGAAGCGATCGCGAAAGGGATGAAGGGCTTCGATCCGGATTCGAGCTGGAGCGAGGCGAAGATGCCGGCGGTGGAGGCTGCGGCGACGCGGTGATCGCCGCGCCTTCTCAGCTGTCATTCCCGCGAAGGCGGGAATCCATCTGTCAGACGTTGCAAGCTTTCCGGCGAACGTGATGCGCCGGAAGGATGGATTCCCGCCTTCGCGGGAATGACGACCCAGGAACAGCGACGGCTCAAAAACAAAGCCCCTCTCCGGGGAGAGGGGCTCCAATCACATCCGCTGGTTCATTCGACGGATACTTCGGCGTCGCTTACTTCAACGTCCGCTCGAACAGCTCGTAGATGCGGCGGTACTCGTCGTACCAGCTGTCCGAACGCGTGAAGCTGTGGCGTTCCAGCGGGTACGGCGCGATTTCCCACTTGTCCTTGCGCAGTTCGATCAGGCGCTGGCTCAGCATCACCGAATCCTTGAAGAACACGTTTTCGTCGATCATGCCGTGGGCGATCAGCAGGTTGTCCTGCAGCTTGTCGGCGAAGTTGATCGGCGAGGAGACCTGGTAGGCCTCCGGGTCGAGTTCCGGCGTGTTGAGGATGTTGCTGGTGTATTCGTGGTTGTACTGCGACCAGTCGGCGACCGGGCGCAGCGCGGCGCCGGCCTTGAACGTGCCCGGCGAGCGGAACAGCGCCATGAACGTCATGAAGCCGCCGTACGAACCGCCGTAAATGCCGGCGTGGTCCTTGTCGCCCTGCTTGTTGGCGACCAGCCAGTCCAGGCCGTCCAGGTAATCCTCCAGTTCCGGATGACCCATCTGGCGATAGATCGCCGTGCGCCAGTCGCGGCCGTAGCCTTCGGACGCGCGGTAATCCAGGTCGAGCACCACGTAACCCTGCTGCACGAGCAGGTTGTGGAACATCTGCTCGCGGAAGTAGTTCGGATAACGCTCCGACACGTTCTGCAGGTAACCGGCGCCGTGCACGAACATCACGACCGGATACTTGCGGCCCGGCTCGTAGTTCTTCGGGCCGTAGAACTTGCCCCACACCACGCCCGCGCCATGCTTGCTCGGCACCTGCACGTACTCGGGCTGGATCCACTGGCGGCCCTTGAATTCAGGCTTGCGCGTGTCGGTCAGCTGCGTGGCGTTGCCGCCGGCGGCATTCACCACCGACAGCTGCGGCGGCATGTAGCTGGCCGAATGGCGCACGAGCACCTTGCTGCCATCCGGCGAAAGCGTGAAGTCTTCCACGCCGTCGAGCGAGGTCACTTCGCGCACGTCGCCACCGGCGACCGGCACGGCGCAGACTTCGTAATCGCCCGGCCACTTGCGGTTGCAGGTGAAGAAGAACGATGTGCCATCGGCCGAAAGCGTCGGCGCCGAGACCTCCCACTTGCCGCTGGTGAGCTGGCGCGACTTGCCGCCGTCGTTCACGTACAGGTGCGAATAGCCGCCGCGTTCGGACAGGAACCACAGCGAGCCGTCGCGGGTCCAGCCGAAATCGTTGAAGCCCCAGTTGATCCACGCCTTGTCGGTGAGGCGGTCGCGCGTGACCAGCTTCGTGTTCGCCGCGTCGCCGCTCGCCGGCGAGAGCGAGACGATCCAGCGATCCTTGTTGTCGACCGCACGCACGAGCATCGCGACATTGCGCGAATCATCACTCCAGTGGATCGCCGGGCCCGAACCGTCGCCGTCGCTTTCGATGCGGACCGGACGATCGCCCTTCAGCGGATCCTGCTTGGCGGCCTTGCGCATCGCGGCGAGCGGATCGTCCTTGATGCCCGGCAGCGAATCGAACTTCAGTTCGGTCGCCTTCGATGCATTGACGTCCACCAGCCACAGGCGATGCGGCAGCGGATCGTTGCGGCCCACGCGCGTGCGTGCGTCCTCGAATTCCTCGTAACCCGATTCGGTCACGTACTTGGGCATCTTGCCGGCCTGGCCTTCGTCGGCGCCCTTGGCCGTGGTGACGACGAGCAGCCAGCGGCCGTCCGGCGACAGCGCGCTGTCGGCGACGACGACGTCGGTGCCCAGGTACGTCGGCGCGGGTGCGCGCGTGGGATCGGCGCGACGCCAGGCTTCGTTCTGGTCGCGCGCGCCGTCGCGCAGTTCCTTGTCCTTCTTCAGCGTGGCGATCATCGCCAGCTGGCGTTCGCGGAGATCGTCGGCCTTCGGCGGCGCGGCGGGATCCTTTTCGGCCTTCACCACCGCGGCCTGGCTCACGCCGCGACCGGCGCGCCACTGGTACCAGTCGTTGGCCTGGCGGAAGACGAGGTTGCCGTCGCTGCTCCACTGCGGCGTGGCTTCGTCGGCATTGGTGCGCGTGACCTGCGTCAGCGCGCCGGTGCGCAGGTCGCGCACGAAGACATCGCCGTTGCGGACGAACGCCATGCGCTGGCGCGATGCGTCGTACACGGCGCGCGGCGCGTCGAGGTCGGCGCGCGCGGCACCGTCGAGCACGGCGCCGTTGCCGCCCGCAACGGGTTGCTGGTACGTGTCGCGGATCGCAGCCCCTTCACGCTTGAGTTGGTACTGAACACGTTGGCCGTCCCAGGCCCACCAGGCCTGTTCGACCGGCGGACCGATCCAGTCGGGATCGGCCATGGCCTCGGTCAAGGTGACCGGCGTCTGCGCGCAGGCCGCGCTGGCCAGGAAGGCGCCGGTCGAAAGGACGGCGGCAAGGGAAGTCAGGCGCGCAAGGGAAGTAAGGCGGATGGGACGCGATGGCATGAGGTCGTACCGGCACGGTTGGACAAAACCCCCGCAGCCTAGCAGCCCGCCGCTTTGCCGGATCGGGTCATGCGTCATGGGTGGGACGATTTGGCCGAAGACAGCCTGCGCGAGGCGGCACACACTTCGTGCCCGGCCCCACCCGAGGAGCTGAGCCGTGGACCCGCTGCTGCTGTCGCGCATCCAGTTCGGATTCGTCATTTCGTTCCACATCCTGTTCCCGGCCTTCACCATCGGCCTCGCGAGCTGGCTGGCCTTCGTCGAATGGCGCTGGCTGCGCACGCGCGACACGCTCTGGCGCGATCTGTATTTCTTCTGGATCAAGATCTTCGCCGTGTCCTTCGGCATGGGCGTGGTGTCGGGCATCGTGATGAGTTTCCAGTTCGGCACGAACTGGGCGACGCTGAGCGAACAGGCCGGCAACATCCTCGGCCCGCTGCTGAGCTACGAAGTGCTCACCGCGTTCTTCCTGGAAGCGACGTTCCTCGGCGTGATGCTGTTCGGCTGGGGACGCGTGAGCGAGAAGCTGCACTTCCTCAGCACCTCGATGGTCGCGCTGGGCACGCTGATTTCCACGTTCTGGATCATCTCGGCCAACAGCTGGATGCAGACGCCGCAGGGCTACAGCATCGTCGACGGCGTGTTCCACCCGGACGACTGGTTCGCGATCATCTTCAACCCGTCGTTCCCGGTGCGGCTGGCGCACATGGTGCTCGCCGCGTTCATCACGACGTGCTTCGTGATCGGCGGTGTCGGTGCGTCGTACCTGCTGCGCGGCGTGCATGTCGATGCAGGCAAGCGGATGCTCAAGGCCGCCGTGTTGTTCGCGGCGATCACGGTGCCGGCGCAGGTGATCGTCGGCGACCTGCACGGACTGAACGCGCTCGAACACCAGCCGACGAAGGTCGCCGCGCTCGAAGGCCACTGGGAAAGCGAGCCCGAGGGCGAAGGCATGCCGTTCGTGGTGTTCGCGGTGCCGAACGAACGCGCCGAACGCAACGATTTCGAATTCGCCATTCCGCGCGCGGGCAGCATCATCCTCACGCATTCGTGGAACGGCGAGATCCCGCCGCTCAAATCCGTGCCGGCCAGCGAACGTCCGCCGGTGAAACCGGTGTTCTATGCGTTCCGCGTCATGGTCGGGCTCGGCACGCTGATGCTGATCCTCACGCTGTATTCGCTCTACCAGTTCTGGCGCGGACGCCTGTACGAATCGCGCCTGGCGCTGCGCGGCTGGCGCCTGCTGACGCTCGCGGGCTTCGTCTGCATGCTCGCCGGCTGGTACGTCACCGAGATCGGCCGCCAGCCGTACGTGATCTACGGCCTGCTGCGCACCGCGGACGCGGTGAGTCCGACGCTGGCGGCGGCGGCCGTGCTGACGTCGCTGATCGTCTACATGGTCGTCTACGCGATCGTGTTCGGCTCGGGCATGTGGTACCTCACGCGCCTGGTGAAGAAGGGGCCGCTGCCGCACGAACCGCCGCAGCACACGCGCGGCGGCGACAAGACGCCGGCGCGTCCGCTGTCCGCCGCAGGCGAGGATCTTGAGGAGGGCGTGTGATGGACTTGGCCACCGTGCTTCCCGTGATCTGGTTCGGCGTGATCGGCTTCGGCGTGCTGATGTACGTGGTGCTCGACGGCTTCGTGCTCGGGCTCGGCATCCTCGCGCCGTTCGCCGAAACCGAAGCGCAGCTCGATCACATGATGAACACCGCCGCGCCCATCTGGGACGGCAACGAAACCTGGCTGGTGCTCGGCGGCGCGGGCCTGCTCGCGGCGTTTCCGAAGGCGTACGCGGTGGTGTTGTCGGCGCTCTATTTGCCGGTGCTGTTGATGCTCATCGCGCTCGTGTTCCGCGGCGTCGCGTTCGAATTCCGCTTCAAGGCCAATCGCGCGAAGTTCGCATGGGGACTCGCGTTCTCGCTGGGTTCGATGGTGTGCGCGTTCGCGCAGGGCGTGATCCTCGGCGCGCTGGTGGAAGGCATGCCGCTGCAGGACGGCAAGTACATGGCCGGCGCGTTCGGCTGGTTCAGCCCGTTCTCGATGCTGACCGGCATCGCGGTGCTGTTCGGCTACGCGCTGTTGGGGTCCACGTGGCTGATCCTGAAAACCGAAGGCCGCATGCAGGACATCGCGCGCGGCCTG
This sequence comes from Lysobacter soli, assembly GCF_009755585.1. Taxonomy (NCBI): domain Bacteria; kingdom Pseudomonadati; phylum Pseudomonadota; class Gammaproteobacteria; order Lysobacterales; family Lysobacteraceae; genus Lysobacter; species Lysobacter soli. The sequence goes on from NZ_CP046603.1 coordinate 296,186, forward strand.
ACGCGGCCGCTGGTGCTGGTGGTCGTCGCGTTCATGGGGCTGGTGAGCGCGTGGCTGCCGTTCCTGGACTCGCGGGTGATGGCGCGTTGGTTCGAGGACGGGAATTTCTGGTGGCTCGCGCCGGTGCCGCTGCTGGCGCTCGCCAACGCCTTCGCGCTGTGGCGCGCGGCGATGCGCCGCGGGCGCGATGCGAAGCCGTTCGTGCTGACGCTGTGCTTCTTCGCGCTGGGCTTCGCCGGGCTGGTGCTCGGCATCTGGCCGAACATCGTGCCGCCCGGCCTGACGATCTGGGACGCCGCCTCGCCGCCGTCGTCGCAGGGCTTCGTGCTGGTGGGCCTGATCGTGCTGCTGCCCGCGATCCTGGGCTACACGTACTGGTCCTACAGCGTGTTCAAGGGGAAGGTCGCGGCGGACGCGGGGTATCACTGAATTGGGATTCGGGGCCCGGCGCCCGGGACTTGAAGCTCGGCACGCCGAGCTCTGAGTCCGAAACGTCGGGCTCAAAGCTCGGAGCGTCGAGATTGGAGCTCGGAAGGTCGAGCTCAAAGCCAGGAACGTCGAGTTCGAAGCTCGGGACGCGGAGCTCAAAGCTCGGAGCGTCGAGCTCAAAGCCCGGAATGCCGAGTTCCAAGCTCGGGATGCGGAGCTCGAAGCCCGGGACGCTGAGCTCCAACCTCGGAGCGTCGAGCTCAAAGCTCGGGACGCCGAGCTCAAAGCCCGGAGCGTCGAGCTCAAAGCTCGGGACGCCGAGCTCAAAGCTCGGGCCGTCGGGCTCCAGCCCGGAGCGTCGATCGCGAAGCGCGGGGCGTGCGCCTCGTAGGGCGGATCAAGCCTCCCGGCGCGTGCGGTCCGGGCACGCGCGGGTTCTGCCGCCTTCACACGCGCGCTTTATAAAACCGGAACCAGGAATCCCGAATCCACGCTTTGCGACGTTATGCTGTGGCGAAAATCTCGCCGCGCCGTCCCCCGCGCGCGCCTGCCGCCGGAACCGATGCAAGCCTACGTCTACAAGAGCCTCCGCAAGGCCGACACCTACGTTTACCTCGCGCAGCGCGACGACTTCGCGCGCCTGCCCGAACCGCTGCGCACGCAGCTGGGCACGCTGCACTTCGTGCTGGAAGTCGCACTGACCCCCGAACGCAAGCTGGCCCGCGAGGACGCCGCCGTCGTGCGCGAGAACCTCGCGCTGCGCGGTTTCCACCTGCAATTCCCGCCGAAGGTCGAAGACCCGATGCTGGAGGACTGGGGCACCGATGCCTGAGTCCACGCCTCCCGTCCGGGCCGCCCGCACCGCGTCGATGCCGCTGCGCATCGGCGGCGTGCTGGCCGGTGGTGTCCTGCTGGGCCTGATCGCGGGCGTCGGCGGCCTCGTGGCCGCGATCGCGGGCGTCCTCGCGCAGCCGTTGAACGCACTCGCCGTGCGCGCCTGGCGCGATGGCGGCCTGCCCGCGCGCCGTGAGGCCATCCGCGACGGCATCGCGCTCGCGCTGGTCTGGGGCGGCGCCGTCGCCGTGCTCGCCGCGCTGCTCGCCTGGCCGCTGTCCGCGCTGCTCTCCGGCGGCTCCCTGAGCGCCGCGCTCGGCGTGAGCGCCGTCGTCGGCCTGGCGCTGCTCGGCCTGTGGCGCGTGTGGCCGCTGTGGCTCGGCCTGGAACGCGACGGCGGTCCGGTTCGCGAACACTGGCACGCGCTGGGCGAACTCGAACTGGGCGCCTGGCGCGGCCTCGGTGTCGCGGCGATCGTGCTGGCGATGGCGGTGATCGTGGTGGCGCTGGCGTGGCCGCAGTTGCTCGGCGCCGGCGTCCGCTGGACGCTTGCGGTGCTGCTGGCGCTCGGCGCACCCGCGCTGCATGCGCTGCTCCAGCAGATCGAACCGGCCGACCCGTTGCCGGGCTTCGCCTTCGATGCCGATGAGGACGAGGTCGAACTCGACGAGCCGGTCGCGCTGACCGAAGGCGAACCGCTCGCGCCGCTGCTGTACGCCGCCGCGCGCGCCGGCCGCGTGGAGCGCGCGCTGGAGCTGATCGAACTGGGCGCCGACGTCACCGCGCCGCCGCCGGCCGACGATCGCGACCAGCGCAGCCTTGCCGTGCTCGCCGCGGTGTTGCCTGACCTGCGCCTGCTGCGCGCGCTGATCGCCAACGGCGCCGACCTCAACGCGAGCCACGCCGGCATGACGCCGCTGCTGGCCGCCACGCGCGACAGCTGGCACGGGCGCCCCGACGCGGTGATGACGCTGCTGGCCAACGGCGCCGACCCGCGCCTGACCGACAACGAAGGCAACACGCCGCTGCATCACGCCGCGCGCAGTTCCGATCCGGGGGTCGCCGCGCTGCTGCGCGATGCGGCCGCCGAACTGGATCCGCTCAACCGCGACGGTGTCTCCCCGCTCGGCATGGCCTGCGCGGTCGGCAACTGGCGCCTGGCGAAATTCCTGTTGGAACGCGGCGCGCGTCCGGAGCCCGTCGACGGCCAGCCGGCGCTGCTCGCCGCCGCCGGTGGCGAAGAGGACGACGCGGCCGGCGTCGCGCTGCTGCTCAAGCACAAGGCGAAGGTGGATGCGCGCGATCGCCGCGGCCGCACCGCGCTGCATGAGGCCGCGTTCGCCGGGCACGTGGACATCGCCGCGACGCTGCTCGCCGCGCACGCCGATCCGTCGATCCGCGACCACGACGGCCGCACGCCGTTCCTCGAAGCCGCGCGCGCCTCGCGCGAATCGCTGCTCGACAAGCTGCTGCAGCACCTGCCGCGGGGCGGCGCCGATGCCGCCACCAGCGCCGACGCGCGGGGCCGCACCGCGCTGATCCTGGCGTGCATGGCCGATTCGCCGTCGCCGACGCTGGTGCAGAAGCTCCTCGACCTGGGCAGCGATGCCGAACACCGCGACCCCGACGGCAAGCGCGCGATCGACCGCGCCGCCGAAGCCGGGCGCTGGTCACTGGTCGCCGCGCTCGATCGCGCCTACCCGCTGCCGGCCGCGCTCAGCGAGGACGCCGACGACGACGCGCCGCTGCCTGATCGCGCGCCGACCGTGCTGCTGCGCGATGGCCTGCGCGATGGTCGTGCGGACGAACTCGGCGGTCTCGCGCAACTGCTCAGCGCGAAGGAACGCGGGGCGCTGCTGCACGACGAAGATGCGATCGGCTCGGCCGAACGCGTGCGCTGGCTGCTCGCGCACGGCGCGGATCCGGAAGTGCGCGATCCGCAGCAGGGCGACACGCCGGTGCACGCGATGCTTGCGCGCATGCCCGAAGCGGAAACGTCGTTGCGCGCCCTGCTGGAACGCGCGGTGTCGCCGGCCGGTGCCGGCGGTCTGGCGCGCTTCCTCGCCTCGGCGCAGGGCAGTGCGGGCGACTCCGCATCGCTGGAAGCCCTCGCGCTCGATCTGCTGGAACGCGGCGCCGATCCGTTCGCGCGTTCGCCCGCCGGCGATCCGCCGCTCGCACTCGCCGTCCGCCTCGGCTGGGCCAGTCTGCTCGATCGTCTGCTCGCGATCGGCGTCGACCTCAATGCACGCGACAGCCATGGCATGAGCGCGCTGCATCTCGCCGCCGCGCTCGGACGCGACGGCATGCTGAAGCGGCTGGTCGCGCACGGCGCGGCGCCGGACCTGCTCGCCGCCGACGGCCAGACGCCGCTCGGCGTCGCGCTGTCGTCGGGACGTCGCGACCTCGCCGACTGGCTCGACTGGCGCGGCTGGCCGCTGCCGCGTCGTCTGCTGCAGGCGCAGGACATTCCGGCTGCGGCGATCGTCGGTGATGCGGACGCGGTGCGTCGCCTGCTCGACCTCGGCCTGCCCGTGGATGCCACCGACGCGCAGGGCTGCACCGCGCTGCTACGTGCGGCCGGCGGTGGTCATCGCGCCGTCGTCGACCTGCTACTCGCGCGCGGCGCGGATCCGGAGCGCACCGCGAACTCGGGCGCGACGCCGCTGTCGGCGGCGGTGAGCATGCGCCACGCCGACATCGTCGACCGCCTGCTCGCCGCGGGCGCGCCGCTCGAGCAGCGCCTGCCGGGAGATCTCACCGTGCTGATGGTCGCCTGCGCGCTGGGCCTGACCGATCTGGCCGCGCGCCTGCTCGCCGCGGGCGCCGACGTGCAGGCCTGCGATGCGCAGGGTCGCCAGGCGCTGCATTGCGCGGCGATGTACGGCTTCAACGCGCGCGAGCGTTCGCGCCTGGTCGCGTTGTTCGACACGCTGCTGCTGGCCGGCGTCGATGCCGACCAGCCGGCGGCCGGCGCCACGCCACTGCTGCTGTTGCTGGGCGCGCGCGCCGAACCCGGCAGCGATGCCGACGAGGACGTGCTGGTCGCCGGCCTGCAATTGCTGATCGACCACGACGCCTCGCTCGACGCCAAGGACCCGCGCGGCTTCGGCCCGCTGCATCTGGCGGCGCTGCATGGCCTGCCGCGCGTGGTGCAGTTCCTGCTGCGCGCCGGTGCGGATCCGGATCTGCGTGACGCCCTCAACCGCACGCCGCGCGAGATCGCGGTGATGCGCGGCTTCATCGACATCGCGGCGGAATTCGCACCGGCGACGCCGGGGCAGAACCTGTCGATGGCGAGGTTCCTGCGTGAGCCGCGTTGATTCGTTCGATTGTGGCTTCACACCAGGTATCGAGCCCCTCTCCCGACGGGAGAGGGGTTGGGGTGAGGTGCGGGGCGTGCGATCGCGCTGGCGCGCGCTGAGCCCGAAATCAGACTGGATTCCAGCTTTCGCTGGATGACGAGCGTTTGAGCCCCTCTCCCTCAGGGAGAGGGGTTGGGTGAGGGTCGGGGCGTGCGATCGCGCTGGCGCGCGCGATGCCTGCGTTCAGAGCCCGAGGCGAGCCGGACCGCGTGATGGCCTGGGTCCCGGCTTTCGCCGGGACGACGGGAGTTCGAGGCGACCGACGATACGGAACGCCGGCGACAAAACGCGCGAGCCCCCCCTCACTCCTCCTCATCCACAGACGCCATGTCCTTGCGCGTGGCGTCGGCGATCTCGTTGAGCACGCCGGTGCCGCTGTCGGCGTTGAACAGCTCTTCCAGCTCGCGGCGCGCATCCTGCGTGGATTGCAGCAGCGCGTCCTCGTCGTCGCGGATCAGCGACTGCGCATGCAGCAAACGCAGGTCGTGGTCGCGGAACTGCTCCGCATGGCTGCGCGCTACGTCCTCGGCGATGCCCAGTTCCACCAGCACCTTCTCGCCCATCTTCAGGCTGCTGTAGAAGGTCTCGCGGATCGCGCGCGCACCCAGGTCCATCAGCTCCCACGCATGGCGACGGTCGCGTGCGCGGGCGAAGATCGTCGCATCGGGATACATCCGTCGCATCGTCTCCACCGTGCGCAGGCTTTCCTCCACGCCGTCGATGGCGACGACGAACACCTTCACCTGGTCGGCTCCGCAGGAGCGCAGAAGCTCGGGCTTCGCCGGATCGCCGTAATACACCGGGTTACCGAAGCGGCGCACGAAATCGACCTGGTCGGCGCTGTGCTCGATCGCGATGAAGCGCGTGTGCTGCGCCAGCAGCAGTCGCGCGACGATCTGGCCGAAGCGGCCGAAGCCGGCGATCAGCACTTCCGGCTGGTCGTTGGGAATTGTGTCGAACGCGCGTTCCTGTTTCCGCGGCGTCGCCGACAGCAGGCGAGCGATGGCGATCACCAGCAGCGGCGTGAGCGCCATCGAGATGCCGACCGCGGCGACGAGCCGGTCGCGCGTGGGATCGTCGATCAGGCCGGATTTCACCGCTTCGTTGAAGATCACGAACGCGAACTCGCCGCCGAGCGCGAGCACCGCGCCCAGCCGCAGCGACTCGCGCGTGTCCAGCCCGCCGGGAATGCGGCCGACGAAGTACAGGATCGAGAACTTCACCATCAGCAGCGCGATGGCGAGCCCGGTGATGAGCACCGGTTCGGACAGCACGCGGTCCAGGTCGATGCTCATGCCCACGGCCATGAAGAACAGGCCGAGCAGCAGTCCCTTGAACGGATCGATCTGCGCTTCGAGTTCGTGGCGGAATTCCGAATCGGCCAGCAGCACGCCCGCGAGGAACGCGCCCAGGCCCGCCGACAGCCCTGCGCCCTGCATGATCCACGCGGTGCCGAGCACCACCAGCAGCGCCGCGCCGGTGAAGACTTCCGGCATCTGCACGCGCGCGATGATGCGGAACACCTGACGCAGCGCGAAGCGGCCGCCGATCACCACCACGGCGATCGCGCCGAGCGCCTTGGCGACCTCGTCCCAGCCCAGGTTGTCCGCGGCGCCGGCGCGGCCGAGCAGCGGAATCGCCGCCAGCAGCGGGATCGCCGCGAGATCCTGGAACAGCAGGATCGCGAAGCCGAGGCGACCGTGGTCGGTCGTCATCGCCTTGCGTTCGGACAGCAGCTGCAGGCCGATGGCCGTGGACGAGAACGCCAGGCCCATGCCGATCACCAGCGCCGCCTGCCACGACGCGCCGGCGATCATCGCCGCGGCGCCGATGGCGAGCGCGCTCAACGCGACCTGCGCGCCGCCCGCGCCGAAGATCGGCTTGCGCATGACGCGCAGGCGCGCCGGCGACAGTTCCAGCCCGATCACGAACAGCAGCATCACCACGCCGATTTCCGCCGCGGTCAGCACCGGCTCGGCATTGGCGACGAAACGAAGGCCGTACGGCCCGAGCGTCACGCCCGCCGCGAGATAGCCCAGCACGGCGCCCAGGCCGAAACGACGGAACACCGGCACCGCGATCACCGCGGCCAGCAGGAAGACCAGTGCGAGTTCGAGACCGCCGCCGTGCATGAAACGCCTCCGTTTCCCGGATTATGCCCACCGATACGTGGCTGCGGCGTTTCCTTGCGGACAACAGTGAAACGCGATTTGATGGCGTCCACTAGGGAGGGGTGCCATGGGGAAATTGGAACGGATGTACAGGGCGGCCGGACTGGCCTTCGTATTGGTGGCTTGCGTGCTGCACGGCAGTGCGGTCGCCGGCGGGCGCGACGAGATCCGCAAGCAGGCCGAAATGAGCATGCTGCTCGCCGGAAGCATCGAGATTGACCGCGATGGCAGCGTCGCGAAATACGAGCTCGATAATGCAGGCGACCTGCCACCGGTCGCGGCACGGATCATGGACCGGGCGAGCGCGACGTGGCGCTTCGATCCCGTGATCATCGACGGCAAGCCGGTTCGCGCACGTACCGCGATGAGCGTTCGCCTGGCGGCCAAGCCGCGCGAGAACTCCGAAGGCTTCGACGTACGCATCTCGGCCGCTAACTTCGGCGAGCCGGGCGAAGGCGAATGGGTGACTAGCAAGGGCCGGCTCCTGCGGCCGAAGTATCCGCCGCAGGCGGCTGCTGGCGGCGTGCGCGGCACGGTCTACGTCGTGGTACGCATCGGACGCGATGGAAAGGTGGAGGACGCGATGGCCGAGCAGGTCAACCTGGGCGCCGTCGACCGTACCGAAGCCGCGATGCAGCGCTGGCGGGACACGCTGGCCGATGCATCCCTGCAGGCGGCACGCCGCTGGACGTTCGTGCCGCCGACGCGAGGCGAAGAAGCCGATGCGCCGTTCTGGCTGGCGCGCGTTCCCGTCTCGTACCTGCTCCCGGGCGACAAGGTGCCGGTCCCAGGCAAATGGGAAACCTACATCCCCGGTCCGCGCCAGAGCGCGCCCTGGCTCGGCGGCATTGACACCTCCCTCGGCGCCGACGCGGTGGCTGGCGACGGCATCTTTCCGCTCAAGGGCGGCCCGCGTTTGCTGACGCCGCTCAACGGAAGCTGAGGCACGCGCCGCGTTGCGAGTCCGGTGTGACAAACAAAACGCCCCGCAATGCGGGGCGTTTCGTTGATGCGACCTGCGAGTGCGATCAGCGCTTCATCGAGCTGAAGAACTCGTCGTTCGACTTGGTCGTCTTCATCTTGTCCAGCAGGAACTCCATCGCACCGATCTCGTCCATGCCGTGCAGCAAAAAGCCCTTGTTTCAAAGGGTTTCCACAATTCCTCGGCCCGGGTGGGGGTCAAGGTTGGGGGTCAAGAATCTGCTCTCGCTCCCCTCCGGTCAACCCTTGCTTCCGTGACTCCGGGGCGGGGATAGTTCCGCTGGCTCCCGCCAGCCTGTGTCGGGTTTCGTCGGGATCTGTCGGGTTTGCAATCAATTGCACGCGCATCCCAGCCGCCCCGCGAGCCCAGGATGCCGCCGCGCCCGGTCATTCGCCCCCCCGGGGGCCCCAGAGCGAATCTGCCTGGGGTAACGGATCACCCGCCGGTATCATCCAAGGTCGCCCCGAGAACGGCCCCGCAGTTGGTCTAGGACCCCAGAATCGATGCCCCTGACGCTTCCCCAGCTCGAACGCCACCTCTTTACGGCCGCCGACATCCTGCGCGGCAAGATGGACGCCTCCGAATTCAAGGAATACATCTTCGGCATGCTGTTCCTGAAACGCTGCTCCGACGTGTTCGAGCAGCGCCGCGAGGAGGTCATCAAGTCGGAGAAAGAGGCGGGCAAGAGCCAGACCGAAGCCGAGAAGTCCGCCGAAAACCCCCGCTGGTACAAGGTAGATGGCTCCTTCTGGGTGCCGCCGCAATCCCGCTACGCGACGCTGGTCAACGATGCCCACCATAACGTTGGCGACTACCTCAACAAGGCCCTGACTGGCATCGAGGCGGGCAACACCAACCTCCACGATGTGCTGGAGCACATCGACTTCACCCGCAAGGTTGGCCAGAGCAAGATCCCGGACATCAAGCTGCGCCAGCTGATCACCCACTTCGGCCTCCACCGCCTGCGCAACGAGGACTTCGAGTTCCCTGACCTGCTCGGAGCCGCCTACGAGTACCTGATTGGTAACTTCGCCGACTCCGCCGGCAAGAAGGGTGGCGAGTTCTACACCCCGCGCTCGGTGGTGCGCATGATGGTGCGGCTGCTCAAGCCAGAGTTGCAGCACGACGTCTACGACCCCTGCTGTGGCTCTGGCGGCATGCTGATCGCCGCCAAGGAGTACATCGACGAGCACGGCGCCGACGGCCGCAAGGCCAATCTGTTCGGCCAGGAGTTCAACGGCACGGTCTGGTCCATCGCCAAGATGAACATGCTGCTGCATGGCATCAGCGCCGCCGATCTGCAGAACGAGGACACCCTGGCCGACCCACAGCACGTGGAAGGCGGTGAGCTGCGCCGCTTCGACCGCGTGCTCACCAACCCTCCGTTCTCGATCAACTGGGGCAACACTGAGAAGAACGCCGACGGCACGCCCGCCTGGGTGCCCAAGTTCTCCGAGCGCTTCAAGTACGGCCAGGTCCCGCTGGGCGCCAAGAAGGCCGACCTGATGTTCCTGCAGCACATGGTGGCCGTCACCCGCGACGGCGGTCGGATCGCGACCGTCATGCCGCACGGCGTGCTGTTCCGCGGCGGCGACGAGGCCCGCATCCGCGCCGGCCTGATCGAGGAAGACCTGCTCGAAGCCGTGATCGGCGTGGCCCCCAACTTGTTCTACGGTACCGGCATCCCTGCCTGCATCCTGGTGTTGCGCCAGCGCGTGCAGCAGGGCGCCAACCGCGTAAGCGGCAAGCCCGCCGAGCGTCAGGGCAAGGTGCTCTTCATCAACGCCGACCGCGAGTACTTCGAGGGCCGCGCCCAGAACTACCTGCTGCCCGAGCACATCGAGAAGATCGTCAGCACCTTCGACGCCTTCCAGCCGGTCGATGCCTTCTCGGTCATCGTCGACAACGCCACCCTCAAGGCCAACAACTACAACCTCAACATCCGTCGTTACGCCGACAACGCCCCCGCACCCGAGCCACACGACGTGCGCGCCCACCTAGTCGGTGGTGTGCCCAAGGCCGAAGTGGCGGACCAGGTCGCACTGTTCGCCGCCCACGGCCTCAACCCGCTGGACCTGTTGGTCGAACGCGACGCCAAGTACTACGACTTCGCGCCAATGCTGACCGGGCGCCAGGACATCAAGCCTGCAATCGAAGCCAACGCCGGCATCACCACGCGCGAGGCCGCGCTGCGCGATGCTTTCGAGCACTGGTGGAGTGCGCACGGCCCGCGCATCGTGCAGTTGCACGGCGCCGCCAACGTTGTGGCCACGCGCGAGGACCTGCTCACCAGCTTCGCCGCCGCACTGGCGCCGATCGGCCTGCTCGACGTGTTCCAGGTGCAGGGCATCAGTGCCGGTTTTTGGTACGACAACATCAACGACTTCAAGGCGGTGATGGCACGCGGCGGCGCGGCAAGTCTGGTCGCTTGATCGATCACGCCGTGGAGGAAGCGGCGTACCGCGGCCTCTACATCGCGGGGATAGGAAATCGCTCGCCCGGTCGCTTTTTGCGTGAGCTCCGTGCTGCCGCCTGAGTAAACCTTGAAAGCCAGGGTAGGTAGAGCATGGCCGACGTAGCGGGCGATATGGACCTGGTCCACACCCAGGTTCTCCAGTCGGGTGATGAAGCTACGGCGCAGTGAATGAAAGTCGGTCTCGCCCCCAAGCGCTTGCTTGTCGCGGTAGTAGCGGAACGCCTGCCCCACGTGCCACGACAGCTTCTTGTCATAGCCACCACCCTTGAGTTCGGGAAAGAGTAGGGAGGTCGCTGCGTTGCTCTTGCACCACCGCGCACGCAAGACTGCGACGGGTATAGGGTGAAGGACGGCCAGGGTGCGCGCACCTGCATGCGTCTTGCTCTTCGAGATGCGCACGAAGGCGGCGTTCCGGTCCCAGCGGATGTCACCTTGGGTTAGGGAGCACAGCTCATCAATCCGGGCTCCGGTGTACAGGCCAAGCGCCATGACCTCCCGCAGAGCGGGATAGGTCGGGGCACCAGAGAACAGGCGGACCAACTCCGCAATTGTGTAGGGGCGTTTCTTCGCCCGCATGCCCTCGTCCCTGCTAGCGAGTCGGAATCCCTTCCAAGGATTCACCCCTTTGGCAACGAAGCGCCTCGAAGCCATCCACTCCCAGAACGCGCCGAGCGCGCTCAACTTGCGCCGTCGCGTGCTCGGGCTATCGGGGGACTTCTTCAGCCGCTCGTCCACGTACTCGGCTGCCAAGGCCTCGGTGACGAATTGAGGTGAGCAGTCACCATCCAAGAACGCACGCAGCTCCCGATACGCTTGCTGCCGTTGGAAGCGGGTCGTTTTCAGGCAGCCGGAGCTATCCAGCCACCGCTCCAGAAGGGAGTCCAGGCTGGCGGCCGGTCGAGCGTCTGCATTTGCAATTAATTGCAGATCGAACGGGGGGGCTGGATTGCAATTAATTGCAATCGCGTTGAGCGGGCGTGGTGCAGCCGGTCGGGAGGAGGAAACCGCCGATAGCTCTTCTAGATACGCGCGGACCTGTGCCAGCGCGCTCCACTTCCGGCGCACGGCCTCATCGAGGTCTCGGGTGCCCAGCGCGCGTCGTATATGGGTGTTCCCAACGCGCCCTTGCAGCGCTCGGGGGACCTTCACCCGCAGATACCAAGACTGCCCCAGGCGCTGGAGGTACTGGGTCTTGCTCATTTGCCCCTACCGTCATGGTTAGAGGGCTTTTGGCTGCTTGGTGGTCAAACCTGGGGGTCAAACTCCGGTCTGACCCCTTCGAAGGTCCGGGCCCTCGCGATGCGGCGGAGGGCCCGAAAGCCTTGGCCCGTAGGCCTCAGCGCTTCATCGAGCTGAAGAACTCGTCGTTCGACTTGGTCGTCTTCATCTTGTCCAGCAGGAACTCCATCGCACCGATCTCGTCCATGCCGTGCAGCAGCTTGCGCAGGATCCAGATCTTCTGCAGCAGTTCCGGCTCGATCAGCAGGTCTTCGCGACGCGTGCCGGAGCGGTTGATGTTGATGGCCGGATAGACGCGCTTCTCGGCGATGCGGCGGTCCAGGTGCACTTCGGAGTTGCCGGTGCCCTTGAATTCCTCGTAGATCACCTCGTCCATCTTGCTGCCGGTGTCGATCAGCGCGGTGGCGATGATGGTCAGCGAGCCGCCTTCCTCGACGTTGCGCGCGGCGCCGAAGAAACGCTTCGGGCGATGCAGCGCGTTCGCGTCGACACCGCCGGTGAGCACCTTGCCCGAGGACGGCACGACGTTGTTGTACGCGCGCGCCAGTCGGGTGATGGAGTCGAGCAGGATCACGACGTCCTTCTTGTGCTCGACCAGGCGCTTGGCGCGCTCGATCACCATTTCGGCGACCTGCACGTGACGGCCGGCGGGTTCGTCGAAGGTCGAGGAGACCACTTCGCCGCGCACGGTGCGCTGCATTTCGGTCACTTCTTCCGGGCGCTCGTCGACGAGCAGCACGATCAGGTGCACGTCCGGATGATTGCTGGTGATGGCGGTGGCCACCTGCTGCATCATCATCGTCTTGCCCGCCTTGGGCGGCGAGACGATCAGCGCGCGCTGGCCTTTGCCCTGCGGCGCCATCAGGTCGAGGATGCGGCCGGTGATGTCCTCGGTGGAACCGTCGCCGCGTTCCAGGCGGAAGCGCTTGCGCGGGAACAGAGGGGTCAGGTTCTCGAACAGGACCTTGTTCTTCGACGCTTCCAGCGGCTCGCCGTTGATCGTGTCGACTACGGCCAGCGCGAAGTAGCGTTCGCCATCCTTCGGCCAGCGGATGCGGCCGGACAGGTGGTCGCCGGTGCGCAGGTTGAAGCGGCGGATCTGGCTCGGCGAGATGTACACGTCGTCCGGGCCAGCCAGGTAGCTGGCCTCGGCGGCGCGCAGGAAGCCGAAGCCGTCGGGGAGGATTTCCAGCACGCCGTCGGCAGCGACGCCTTCGCCATGGCGGGTCAGCACCTTCAGGACGGCGAAGATGACGTCCTGCTTGCGGGCGCGGGCGACGCCTTCCTGGATCTGCAGCTGGTCGGCCACGTCCAGCAGCTTCGGCGTGGGCATGCGCTTGAGGTCGCCCAGCGAGTACTGCGGGAAGCCTTCCGGGACCTGCGGGTGCGGGCGGGGAACGAAGTTCTCGCCATTGCCGCCGTCGTCCTGCATGCCGCCGTTCTGGTCGCGGTAGCGCTCGCGCTGGCGTTCGCGGCGGTTGCGGAAACGATCGCGACGGTTGTTGCCGCCACGGTTGTCGTCGCGGCCCTCGCGGTGCTGGCCGCCTTCGCCGCCCTGGGCGGCGGCGCCTTCGGCGCGCGGTTCGGAAGAGGAGGAGGCAGGCGCTTCGGCGGCCGGGGCCGGCGCTTCGGCGCGCGGCGCGGGTGCCTGGGTGGGAGCCGGTGCGGAGTCGGCGGCCGGCGCGTTGTCGGCGGCCTTGCTCACGCGTGCCTTGCGCACGCGCTTCTCGGCGACTTCGCCGGCGTCAGGGGTGTTATCGGACAAGCAGGGAATCCTCGCTAAGCGGCGAGCGCTCGCAGAGGGCGAGCGGAACGTCAGGGACGATGGTTTCGAAAGTGGGGTGCGGCGGCAGACGGGTCCGGATGGTGAGGTCGCGGAAGGTCAGCAACGCCGGGTGGAATGAAACTAGCACTGCCATCGCGCGGCGGCAAGCGCCGGGACAGGGCTGGTTCAGATGGCCGGGGCCGGCGGGAAACCGTGCGGCGACGGGCCTTTGGGGCAGGGCGGGCGGGAATGGAGGCGTCCCGCAAACCCTCTCCCGGGCGGGAGAGGGCGGTGCGACAGGCGTCAGATCGCCTTGTCGATCATCTGGCTCAGCTGGGCCTTGCCGACGGCGCCGATCTGGGTCGCCTGGACCTGGCCGTTCTTGAACAGCAGCAGCATCGGGATCGAGCGCACGTGGTACTTCATCGCCGTGGCGCGGTTGTGGTCCACGTTGACCTTGGCGATCTTGACCTTGCCGTCGTACGCGGCGGCCAGTTCGTCCAGCGCGGGGGCGATCATCTTGCAGGGACCGCACCATTCGGCCCAGAAATCGACCAGCACCGGTTCGGACGACTGCAGCACGGCGGCGTCGAAGTCGGCATCGCCAACGTGCAAAATTTTCTCGCTCACGGGACTCTCCTGCGGATGGGGCATGGCGGACGACCCCCGGAGGGCCGTCCCACGGACGGGTGAACGACCCGGCGGCGCCCACGGGCGTGCCGGATCGGTCGTTACGGTAAACTGGGGCGTTTCGCGGGGACTTCAAGCCCGGACCAGCGGTCCGATCGGCCGGTTCCCGACCCCTTTCCGAGCCGGCGCCCGAGCGGGCCCGGCCCCGGCAGTCTGCGATGCGGACGCCACCCACGCAAGCGCGCCAACGCAACATTGCATGCTGCAACTGCACGGCGCGCGCGGACTTCGAATCTGATGAGCGACAAGCCTCTAACCGACGTTTCCTTTTCTTCTTTCGACCTGCATCCGAGCCTGCTGGCCGGGCTCGAAGCCGCCGGCTTCACCCGCTGCACGCCGATCCAGGCGCTGACGCTTCCCATCGCGCTGCAGGGCCGCGATGTCGCCGGCCAGGCGCAGACCGGCACGGGCAAGACGCTGGCCTTCCTGGTCGCGGTGATGAACCGCCTGCTGACGCGTCCGGCGCTGGCCGAGCGCAAGCCGGAAGACCCGCGCGCGCTGATCCTGGCGCCGACGCGCGAACTCGCCATCCAGATCCACAAGGACGCGGTGAAGTTCGGTTCCGACCTCGGCCTGAAGTTCGCCCTGGTCTACGGCGGCGTCGACTACGACAAGCAGCGCGAGCTGCTGCAGAAGGGTGCCGACATCATCATCGCCACGCCCGGCCGCCTGATCGACTACGTCAAGCAGCACAAGGTCGTGTCGCTGCACGCCTGCGAGATCTGCGTGCTCGACGAAGCCGACCGCATGTTCGACCTGGGCTTCATCAAGGACATCCGCTTCCTGCTGCGCCGCATGCCGATCCGCACCGAGCGCCAGACGCTGCTGTTCAGCGCGACGCTCAGCCATCGCGTGCTGGAGCTCGCGTACGAGCACATGAACGAGCCGGAGAAGCTCGTCGTCGAGGCCGAGACCGTCACCGCGGCGCGCGTGCGGCAGAAGGTGTTCTTCCCGGCCGACGACGAGAAGATCCCGCTGCTGCTCGGCCTGCTCTCGCGCAGCGAGGGCGCGCGGACGATGGTGTTCGTCAACACCAAGGCGTTCGTCGAACGCGTCGCGCGTGCGCTGGAAAAGGGCGGTTACCGCGTCGGCGTGCTGTCCGGCGACGTGCCGCAGAAGAAGCGCGAGACGCTGCTCAACCGCTTCCAGAAGGGCCAGCTGGAAATCCTCGTCGCCACCGACGTGGCCGCGCGCGGCCTGCACATCGACGGCGTCTCGCACGTCTACAACTACGACCTGCCGTTCGACGCGGAAGACTACGTCCACCGCATCGGCCGCACGGCGCGCCTGGGCGCGGAAGGCGACGCGATCAGCTTCGCCTGCGAGCGCTATGCGATGTCGCTGCCGGACATCGAGGCCTACATCGAGCAGAAGCTGCCGGTGGCGGCGGTCGAGGCCGACCTGCTGGTCGCCATCCCGCGTCCGCCGCGCGAAGTGCCGGAAGGCGCCGAAGGCGAGGGCGAGAACGAAAGCATCGGTTCGATCTTCAAGGAAGCGCGCGAACAGCGTGCGGCCGACGAAGAGCGTCGTGGCGGTGGCCGCAGCCGTGGCGGCAAGCCGGGCGGCGGTCGCAGCGAGGGCCGTCGTGAAGGCGGTCGTCGTGAAGGTGGCCGTGCGGAAAGCCGCGACGGCGCGCCGCGCGGCGAGCGCAAGCCGCGTCCGCAGCCGGTGGTCGATGCCGCCGCGCAGGCGCACCAGGCCGTCGAGGCCGCGACGCCGCCGACCGGCGATGCCGAACGCGCGCCGCGCAAGCGCCGTCGCCGTCGTGGCGGTCGCCGCATCGAGGGTGCCGAAGCCGCCACGCAGGCCGCCGCGCCCGCACCGGCCGCACCGAAGTCGCCGACCCAGGTCCACGCGCAGAAGGCCGCCAAGGCCGCTGCGAAGGACGGCGACAAGCTCGGCCTGCTGCATCGCATCGGCCGCGGCCTGAAGTCGCTGATCTCGCGTTCGCCGCGCAGCCAGCACTGAGTTCCACGCTGGCGCCGCACGCATCCGGCGCCAGCCTCGCGAACCGCGTCGCGGTTTGCGCGCCTGCCGCGGATTTCGCCCTAGCCAGCGCCGCCCGTGCCGCCGATACTGGGCGGCACGAGTGGGAACACGGTGAGCGATGAGCGTCCTGCGCTTCGACAACGTCAGCAAGCGGTACGACGGCGGCCACGACGCGTTGAGCGAAGTGAGCTTCGACGTCGCGCAGGGCGAAATGCTGTTCGTCACCGGCCATTCGGGCGCGGGCAAGAGCACGCTGCTCAAGCTGATCCATCTTTCCGAACGCCCCAGCCGCGGCGCCGTCGTCTTCGGCGACCGCAACCTGTTGAAGGTACGCGGCCGCCGCATCGCGTTGCATCGACGCGAGGTCGGCGTGGTGTTCCAGGACCATCGCCTGCTCGGCGACCGCAGCGTCGCCGATAACGTCGCGTTGCCGCTGATCCTGCGCGGCATGCGTCGCGCCGACATCGGCAAGCGCGTGCGCGCGGTGCTCGACAAGGTCTCCCTCGGCGCCCGCGCCAACGCACTGCCGTCGCAGCTGTCGGCCGGTGAACAGCAGCGCGTCGGCATCGCCCGTGCGATCGTCGGCGAACCGCGCCTGCTGGTTGCCGACGAACCTACCGGCAACCTCGATCCCACGCTGTCGGCCGAGATCATGGCGCTGTTCGAATCGCTGCCGGAGCTCGGCACCAGCGTGCTCGTCGCCAGCCATGACCTCGCGCTGGTCAAGCGCATGAAGAAGCGCGTGCTGGTGCTCAATCAGGGGCGCCTGGTCGACGACATCTCGCCACAGGACCTCGCCCAGTGAGCGCGCCGACCGCCAACGCCTCGACCCGCCCGGCGCGTCCGAATTCGCGTCTTGGCACGTGGTTCGACCATCACGTCTACAGCCTCGTCGCCAGCGTCGGCCGCATGCTTCGCAAGCCGTGGGCGACCGCTCTGACCATCGGCGTGATGGCGGTCGCGATCACGCTGCCGCTCGGGCTGTGGGCCGCGCTCGGCAACGTCGAACGCTTCACCGGAACGGTGGAACAGTCGCGGCAGATCAGCCTGTTTCTGAAGCCGCAGGTGACGGTCGATCGCGCCCGCGCGCTGGCCGAGCAACTCCGCGGTCGCGGCGACATCGCCACGCTCGACCTGCGCACGCCCGAGCAGGGCATGGAAGAACTGCGCCGCAGCAGCGGCCTGGGCGAAGCGATCAGCGCGGTGGACGGCAATCCGCTGCCGAGCGTGCTGGTCGTGACGCCGAAGGGCGACGAGACGACGCTCGCCGAATCGCTGCGCACGTTGCCGGACGTCGATGTCGTGCAGCACGACGCCGCATGGCGTCAGCGCCTGGACCAGTGGTTGCGCTTCGGCGTGCGGCTGGCGTGGGTGCTGGCGGCGCTGCTCGGCGTGGGCGCGCTGCTCGTGGTCGGCAATACCGTCCGGCTCGACATCCAGTCGCGTCGCGATGAAATCGCGGTGCTGCAGCAGCTCGGCGCCACCGACGGCTTCATCCGCCGCCCGTTCCTGTACCTGGGCCTGAGCTACGGACTGGCCGCCGGCCTGATCGCGCTCGGCCTGCTGACCGCCGCCGACCGCGCGCTGCGCGAACCGCTCGCCGCGCTAGCGCAGAGTTACGGAAGCCAGTTCGCGCTGCACGGCTTCGACCTGCTCGACGCCGTCGCCATCGTGATCGGCTCGGGCGTGCTCGGCTGGATCGGCGCCGGCCTCGTCGCCGGCCACTACCTGCGCCAGACGCGCCCGACGACATGAGCCAGGACCTTCGCCATCTCGCCAACGCCGCGCCCCGGATCATGGTGGTCGACGGCTCCAAGCTGGTGCGCAAGCTCATCGGCGACGTGCTGACGCGCGAGCTGAGCGACGCCGTCGTCGTGCCGTGCGCCGGTATCGCTGAAGCGCGTGCCGCACTCGCCAGCGGCGCGGTCGACCTGGTCACCACGTCGCTCGTGCTGCCCGACGGGGACGGCATCGCGCTGGCGCGCGCCGTTCGCGAATCGGCGGGGCAGGCGTACGTGCCGATCATCGTCGTCTCCGGCGACGCGCAGTCGCACCTGGAATCGCGCCGTTTCACCGAAGATGTCACAGACTACTTCGACAAGGCGCTCGGCCACACCGCGCTGGCAGCGTTCATCCGTGGCTACGTGCAGCCGCAGCCGATCCCGGGCGCGCGCGTGCTCTACGTCGAAGACAGCAAGGTCGTTGCGCTGGCGACCAAGCGCATGCTCGAACGCCATGGCCTGACGGTGCTGCACTTCGTCGGCGTGGAAGAGGCGCTGGAATTCCTTGAAGCGCGCCGTGGGCAGGACGACGTTGGCTGCGACCTCGTGCTGACCGACGTCTACCTGAAAGGCGCACTGAGCGGCAACGACCTGCTTGCCAGGCTGCGCGAGGACTTCGGCTACGGCAAGCGCCGCCTGCCCGTGCTCGTGATGACCGGCGACGGCAATGCCGACAACCAGAGCGCGCTGATCCGCGCGGGCGCCAACGACCTGGTGCTCAAGCCGATCGAGGAGCGCCTGCTGGTCACTAAGACGCTGTTCCAGCTGCGGCTGGCGCGGCTGCCCGAGCCGACGACGCTGGACGCATGAACGACGCGGCGGACAGCGGCGATCGCATCCGGCTGGACCCGTCATGGAAGGCGAAAGTCGGCGATTACCTGCAACGTCCGGACATGCAGCAGCTGTCGGGCTTCCTGCGCGACCGCAAGGCCGCCGGCGCGCGGATCTTCCCGCCGGGGCCGAACATCTTCGCCGCCTTCGACGCCACGCCGTTCGACGAGGTGAAGGTGGTGATCCTCGGCCAGGACCCGTACCACGGGGCCGGGCAGGCCCACGGGCTGTGCTTCTCGGTGCAACCGGGCGTGCCCGTGCCGCCGTCGCTGGACAACATCTTCAAGGAAATCGAGCGCGACCTCGGTGTCGCCCGCCCGGACCACGGCTGCCTGTTGCCATGGGCGAGGCAGGGCGTGCTGATGCTCAACGCCGTGCTGACCGTCGAGGAGGGCCGCGCCGGCGCGCATCAAGGCAAGGGCTGGGAAGGCTTTACCGACCACGTCGTCGACGTACTGAATCGCGAGCGCGAGGGCCTGGTCTTCATGCTCTGGGGCAGCTATGCGCAGGCCAAGGGCAAGGTCATCGACCCGCGCCGGCATAGGGTGCTGAAGGCGCCGCACCCCTCGCCCCTGTCGGCCTACCGGGGCTTCATCGGCTCCGGCCACTTCTCGGCCGCCAACGAGTATCTCGCCCGCCACGGCAAGACGCCCATCGACTGGTCCTTGCCCGGGCGCGCTGGCCTGACCCCCTGAACGCCCGCTGGGCGGCCTCATCGGTCTTGCGGAAAACGATTTCGGCCCAATGAACTTCCGAGGCTCGTTCGGGTCTATGAACCGGTGCGCGGGAACGTTCCGGTCATGCAATCCAGACACTCCGCTCACGCACCAAGTGATTGATTTGCAAGCCTTGCATGGCGCGCGCTCGACGATTGAGCCCGTCCGGGGTTTGTCCCACCCATGAAACACTGAGGCCCTTTCGACCTTTAGCAGAGCCCTATTTCGACTGCTAAGATGACCCCCATGACCCAGAACACGCTCACCCTCCCGCTGGTCTCCAACAACCTTCCGGTGCCGAGTGCGCTCGGTTCGCTGGACGCCTACGTCAACGCCGTGCACCGCATCCCGGTGCTCACCGCGGAAGACGAGCAGGCGCTGGCGCGTCGATTCCGCGACGGCGAGGACCTCGATGCTGCCCGCGAGCTGGTGCATTCGCACCTGCGCTTCGTGGTGCACGTCGCGCGTGGCTACAACGGCTACGGCCTGCAGCTGGGCGACCTTATCCAGGAAGGCAACATCGGCCTGATGAAGGCGGTCAAGCGCTTCGACCCCGACCAGGGCGTGCGCCTGGTGTCCTTCGCCGTGCACTGGATCCGTGCCGAGATGCACGAGTTCATCTTGAAGAACTGGCGCATCGTGAAGGTCGCCACGACCAAGGCGCAGCGCAAGCTGTTCTTCAACCTGCGCAAGTCCAAGACCCGCCTGGGCTGGATGAACGCAGAGGAAGTCCGCGCCGTCGCCCAGGACCTCAACGTGTCCGAGCGCGAAGTGCTGGAGATGGAATCGCGCCTGTCGGGCCGCGACATCGGCTTCGATGCGCCGGACGATGACGACGACAACGCTCCGCCGTCACCGGTCGCGTACCTGCGTACCGATGCCGAGGATCCGTCGCAGACCTACGAGCGCGAGGACGAGGAAGACAACCATCTCGCCCTGCTGCGCGAAGGCCTGTCGGGCCTGGACCAGCGTTCGCGCGACATCGTCAAGCGCCGCTGGCTGGATTCGGAAAGCAAGATCACGCTGCAGGAACTGGCCGACGAATACGGCGTCAGCGCCGAGCGCATCCGCCAGATCGAAGCCAACGCGCTGAAGAAGATGCGCGCGCTTTTCGCGGCGTAAGCTTCCAGCGACACGATGCGTCGAAACGGCCCGGGAAACCGGGCCGTTTTCTTTTCCGCGCCGACAAGCGCCGCTCGCCACAAGGATCGGATATCGAGCCGCGCGCGATGCGCCGAACATGGCCGCATCCAACGGGAGCCCTGCCATGTTCCGCATCCACGCGCTGCCAGCCGCGCAGTTCCAGCCCTTGTTCGCGCTGTCTGACGATGCGCTCGCAACGCGCGACATCCGCTCCGGTGTCGCCGACGCAGCGCACTCGTTCCCGTGTCGCGTGAGCCTGCGCGATGCAGAGCCCGGCGAGCGCCTGCTCCTGCTGCCGTACGAACACCACGCGGTGGCGACGCCGTATCGAGCGTCGGGTCCGATCTTCGTTCGCGAAGCCGCCACCGACGCGGTCTTCGACGTCGGCGAAGTGCCGGACCAGCTGCGTCGCCGCCTGCTGTCGGTCCGTGCGTACGGAGACGGCCTGATGCGCATCGCCGACGTGGTCGAAGGCAAGGAGATCGAAACGCTCCTGGCGAAGTTCCTCGCGCGGCCCGACGTCGACACGCTGCACGTGCACTTCGCGCGCTACGGCTGCTACGCGTGCCGTGTCACTCGCGCGGACTGACCGCTCCGCGGGGTGGATCGCGACCCAGGATGATCCGCGCGTGGCGCTGGTAGCTCCAGTACGACCATGCCCAGTTGAGCAGCACGATCAGGCGGTTGCGGAAGCCGATCAGGAAGAACACGTGCGCGGCGAGCCAGAACCACCACGCGAGCAGGCCCGAGATCTTGAAGCCGTGCAGGTCGACGACGGCCGCCATGCGGCCGATCGTCGCGAGGTTGCCGAAGTCGCGATAGCGGAACGCGGGCGTCGGCTTGCCGCCAAGCCGCGCCTTGATCGCCGCCGCCACGTGCGCGCCCATCTGCTTCGCCGCCGGCGCGACGCCGGGCACGGGCTTGCCGTCCTGCTGCACGCTGGCGAGGTCGCCGGCGACGAATATTTCCGGGTGCCCGGGCACGCTCAGGTCGGCTTCCACCGGCACGCGGCCCGCGCGATCGCGCGGCACGCCCAGCAGCGCGCCCAGCGGCGACGCGGCGACGCCCGCCGCCCACAGCACCGTGCGCGATGGCACGAAGGTGTCGCCAAGCGTGTAGCCGTTCGCGTCGATGGCGTTGACCGGCGTGCCGGTGACGACCTCGACGCCGAGCTTCTGCAACTGCCTGCGCGCCTTCTCCGACAGCGATTCGGGGAATGACGCCAGCACGCGCGGCCCGGCCTCGATCAAGCGCACGCGTGCGTGCGACGGATCGATGTTGCGGAATTCGCGCGTGAGCGTGTGGCGCGCGATCTCGGCGAGTGTCCCGGCAAGTTCGACGCCCGTCGGACCGCCGCCGACGACGGCGAAGTTCAGCCATGCATCGCGTTCGGCGGGATCGTCGCAGGCTTCAGCGCGTTCGAACGCGAGCAGCAGGCGGCGACGGATCGCCAGCGCGTCGTCCAGCGTCTTCAGCCCGGGCGCGTCGGCGCTCCATTCGTCGTGGCCGAAGTACGCATGCGTCGCGCCGCTCGCGAGCAGCAGATAGTCGTACGACATCGCGTCGCCATCGGCGAGCGACACCGTGCGCGCCTGCGTGTCGATGCCGACCACTTCGCCCAGCCGCACTTCGACATTGCGCTGGTTGCGCAGGATGTGGCGCAGGGGCGCGGCGATGTCCGGCGACGACAAACCCGCGGTCGCGACCTGGTACAGCAACGGCTGGAAGAGATGATGGTTGCGGCGATCGATCAGCGTGATGCGCACGTTGCTGCCGGCGAGCGCGCGCGTCGCCCACAGGCCGCCAAATCCGCCGCCGACGATGATCACGTGCGGGCGCGGATCGGGCGAGGTCATGCGTGCTCTCCGGCGTCGGGAATGTCGTGGTCGCGGTCGATGCGCGAATGCAGCTTCGTGTCGCGCATCAGCGCATACACGCTCAGCGAGACCGCGACGCACGCGGTCACGTAGACGTAGAACCACGATTCGTGGCCGATCTGCTTGAACCACAGCGCGATGTACTCGGCCGTGCCGCCGAAGACCGACACGGTCAGCGCGTACGGCAGCCCGACACCGAGCGCGCGGATGTGCGCGGGGAAGAGTTCGGCCTTCACCAGCGCATTGATCGAGGTGTAGCCGCTGACAATCAACAGGCCCGACATCACCCAGACGAACGCATCCATCACCGTGCGCGACGCGGCGATGCCGCTGAGGATGGTGTAGGTGAACAGCGTGCCGAGCACGCCGAAGGCGATCAGGATCGGCCGGCGTCCGGTGCGGTCGGACAGCGCGCCCACGATCGGCTGCAGCAGCATGAACACGAACAGCGACACTGCGGAAAGCAGCGTCGCGTCGGCCTTGCTGAAACCGCCGGTGTTCACCAGGAATTTCTGCGGGTACGTCGTGAACGTGTAGAACGACAGCGTGCCGCCCATCGTCAGGCCGATCACCGTGAGCACTTCGCGCGGATGCTGCATCAGCACGCGCAGGCTCCCGCGCTGCTTCGTGTCGCGCGTGCGGGCGACCGCGAAGGATTCGGTTTCCTGCATGCCGCGCCGCAGCCACAGCGCCGTCACCGCGCACAGCGCGCCGACGACGAACGGAATGCGCCAGCCCCAGTCGTGCAGCTGTTCTTCGGTGAGCAACGCGCGCTGCAACAGGACCAGCAGCGCGAGCGCGAGCAGCTGGCCCATCACGAGCGTCACGTACTGGAAGCTCGACCAGAAGCCGCGATGCTTCGATTGCGCCATCTCGCTCAGGTACGTCGCCGACGTTCCGTATTCCCCGCCGACGCTCAGGCCTTGCAGCAATCGCGCGAACACCAGGAGCGCGGGCGCCGCGATGCCGATGCGCTCATAGCCGGGCGCCACCGCGATCAGCAGCGATCCGGCGCACATCAGCAGCACGGACAGCATCAACGCGGCCTTGCGGCCATGGCGATCGGCGTACAGGCCCATGAGCCAGCCGCCGACCGGGCGCATCAGGAAGCCCACCGCGAACACCGCCGCGGTGTCGAGCAGCTGCGCCGTGGTGTCGCCCTTGGGGAAGAAGTGCGGCGCGAAATAGATCGCGAAGGCGGAGTAGGCGTACCAGTCGTACCACTCGACCAGGTTGCCGACCGAACCGCTGAAGATGCTGCGCAGGCGCTGGGTGGGTGTCATCGGGGCGGTGGCATCCATGCGCATAGTCTGCCCGAAGCGGTGGAATCGCGCGTTGACGCGTCCGCAAAAACAAGAAGCCCGGCCAATGCCGGGCTTCGTTGCAACGCAGGCCGCAGGCGGACCTGCTTACCCCAGTCGCGCCGCCAGCATCGCCTCCAGCTTGCGCTGGTCGGCGGCGAACTTGCGGATACCGTCGGCGAGCTTGTCGGTCGCCATCGCGTCCTCGTTGTGCTCCCAGCGGAAGACGGGCTCGTCCATGCGGGCCGGAGCCGGCGCGCGTTCGCCGGTGTCGACCAGCGCACGCGGCACGTCGCCAGTGCCTTCGGCCAGCGCCTGCAGCAGGTCCGGCGAGATCGTCAGGCGATCGCAACCGGCCAGCGCCAGCACCTGCCCGGTGTTGCGGAAGCTCGCGCCCATCACGACGGTATTGAAGCCGTGGCGCTTGTAGTGGTGCCAGATGCGCGTGACCGACTGCACGCCCGGATCGTCCTGCGGCGTCGCCGGCTTCTCGGCGCCGTTAGCCAGGTGCCAGTCCAGGATGCGACCCACGAACGGCGAAATCAGGAACACACCCGCTTCCGCGCACGCCACGGCCTGGGCGAAGGAGAACAGCAGGGTGAGGTTGCAGTTGACGCCTTCGCGCTCGAGCTGCTCGGCGGCGCGGATGCCTTCCCACGTCGAGGCGATCTTGATCAGCAGCCGCTCGCGACCGATGCCGACCTGTTCGTACAGCGCCACGAGCTTGCGCGCCTGCGCGAGCGTGGCCTGCGTGTCGAAGCTGTGGCGCGCGTCCACTTCGGTGGAGACGCGGCCCGGGATGAGCTTGAGGATTTCCACGCCCACCGTGACGGCGAGCAGGTCGGCGGCGTCGGCCACGCGCGCGGTGAGGTCGGTGCCGCGGGCCTGCGAGATCGCCGAATCGATCAGCGGCGCGTAGCGCGGAAGCGAGGCGGCCTTGAGCAGCAGCGACGGATTGGTCGTGGCGTCGAGCGGGTGGAAACGTGCGATGGCGTCGATGTCGCCCGTGTCGGCGACGACCGCCGAATAGGCG
Organism: Lysobacter soli; assembly: GCF_009755585.1. Classification (NCBI taxonomy): domain Bacteria; kingdom Pseudomonadati; phylum Pseudomonadota; class Gammaproteobacteria; order Lysobacterales; family Lysobacteraceae; genus Lysobacter; species Lysobacter soli. Next base: position 320,808 of record NZ_CP046603.1, read on the forward strand.
CGGAGTTGTTCGAGCTGGCTGGTCATGTGGGGTTCGTCGGTTTCGTCGTGAATGCCGCCCCATTGTGGAGGATCGGGCGTGTACGGGGTAGCGCTAACCGGGCTCGCACGTCGGCGGCCCCAGCGGTCGTCATCCCCGCGCGAGCCGCCTGCGCTAGGCTCGGCGAACCTGCCGAGAGCCGCTTCCGGAGCCGCCATGTCCGAACCCGAGCGCCGCATCGCCCTGCTCATCGACGCCGACAACGCGCCCGCCGCGAAGATCGACGTCATCCTGGCCGAGGTCGCCCGCCACGGCATCGCCAACGTGCGGCGCGCCTACGGGAACTGGAAGAGCCCGCACCTGAAAGGCTGGGAAGCGACGCTGCACGAGTACGCGATCCGGCCCATGCAGCAGTTCGCCTACAGCACCGGCAAGAACGCGTCCGACATGGCGATGGTCATCGACGCGATGGACCTGCTGTATGCGCGCAACCTGGACGGCTTCGCCATCGTGTCCAGCGATGCCGACTTCACGCCGCTGGTGATGCGCCTGCTGACCGACGGCATGAAGGTCTACGGCTTCGGCGAGAAGAAGACGCCCGAGGCCTTCCGCAATGCGTGCTCGAAGTTCACCTACCTGGAAGCGCTCGGCGGCGAGGCGCTGCCCGACAGCGCCGCGGCGACCCGGCCGAAGACCTCGCAGGAGCTCCGCAACGACACACGCCTGCTGCAGATGCTGCGCAGCGCGGTGGAAGCGGCCAGCGACGAGGACGGCTGGGCGCGCCTGAGCACGGTGGGTAGCCAGATTGGCAACCAGGCGTCGTTCGACCCGCGCAACTACGGCTACGGGAAACTCAGCGACCTGGTCGAGGCCATCGGTCTGTTCGAGAGCCGCCGCGAGAACCTGAACATCTGGGTCCGCAACCCGCCCAGGGGCGGTACCAAGAAAGCGGCGAAGAAGGCGGCGAAAAAGGTCGCCGGCTAGCCGTTCCGTTGCCCGCGCCGTAACGCCGGCGGTCCTACACTCGCCGGCATGTCCGGCGCCGACGCCCGTGCAGGCTTCCTGCATCGTCGCGCGATCGTGGAGGCGATCGTGCTGTCGCCCGGCCTCACCCTGCCGCTCGGCGCCGCTGCGCGACAGACGCAGCCACGCGGCGACGTTTACGCGACACCGCGCGCCGCGCTGATCGCCGAGTTGCGCGCGCAGTCGCGCGACGACGCCGGAACCTCGAGGCAACTCGACCCCGCCGTGTTGTCGATCCTCGCGCGCGTGCCGCGCCACGAGTACGTGCCCGCTTCCGAGCGCGGCAACGCCTACGAGAACCGGCCGCTCGGCATCGGCCATGGCCAGACGATCTCGCAGCCGTACATCGTCGCGCTGATGACGACGCTGGCGGCGCCGCGTGCGGGGCAGAAGATCCTCGAAATCGGCACCGGCTCGGGCTACCAGGCCGCGGTGCTCGCCGAAGCGCAGGCGAAGGTCTACACGATCGAGATCGTCGAACCGCTCGCGAAACAGGCGGCGCTGCGCCTTCGTCGCTATTCCAACGTGCAGGCGCGGATTGGCGACGGTTACTACGGCTGGAAGGAACACGCGCCGTTCGATGCGATCGTCGTCACCGCGGCGGCGTCGTCGATCCCGCCGCCGCTGGTGGCGCAGCTGAAGCCGGGCGGGCGCATGGTGATTCCCGTCGGCAGCAGCTTCTTCACGCAGACGCTGCTGCTCGTGGAGAAAGACGCCGGCGGCCGCGTGCGTACGCGCCACGTGTTGCCGGTCCGGTTCGTGCCGCTGACGGGTGGGCCGTGAGCGTGGCCGACCCGGACGCGGTCGAACACGCGTCATCGGCGCGCGAAACATCGAGCGCGACGCACGCTGCCACGCTGCCGGTCGCGATCGCGCTCGTCTCCGCCGCCGCGCTGGCATGGCAGTTGCTGCTCATGCGGTGGCTGGCCATCGCGCACTGGCATCCCTTCGCGGTGATGATCATCAGCCTCGCGTTGCTGGGCCACGGCGCGAGTGGCACATGGCTAAGCCTATGGCTGCGCGGCGAACGACAGGCGCGTCTCGCACGCGATTTCGATGCTGCCTTCGCGACGTGCGCGCTGCTGTTCGCGATCAGTGCGGCCGCGACGCTCCTGATCGCGCGCGACATTCCGTTCAACGGGGTGGAGCTGGTGTGGAATCCGCGCCAGGTGCTGTGGCTCGCGCTGCTGTATCTCACGTTGTCGATCCCGTTCTTCTTCGCGGCGGCCTGCTTCGGCCTCGCGTTCGCGGGGCACGGCTCGCGCATTCCCGCGTTGTATGGCGCGGACCTGATCGGCGCGGCGATGGGCGCACTTGCCGCATTGGCTGCGAGTGCGTTGCCCGTGCAGCGCGGACTGCTGCTTGCGGCGATATGTGGACCGATCGCAGCGTGGCTGGTAACGCGACGCGCGCCATTCCGTGTCGCGTGCATCATCTTCGCCGTCGCACTGGCGATGCTCTGGCCGACGCAAGCCTTCGCACCGCGTGCGAACGAGTTCAAGGGCTTGAGCAAGACGTTGCTGCTCCCGGGCGCGCGCGTGATCGCGCGTGGCGCTGATCCGTACGGAAGTTTCACGCTGGTCGAAAGCACGCGAGTTCCGCTGCGATTCGCACCGGGCTTGAGCCTGTCGCACACGGACGAGCTGCCGCAGCAGCTGGCCATCTACACGGACGGCGACGCGATGTCGCCCATCGTGCGCGACGACGGACACGCGAACTGGCAATGGCTCGACGACATGACGTCGGCACTTCCATATCGCCTGCGGCTGCCCGATCGCGTGCTGGTGCTCGGTACGGGCGGCGGGCTGGACGTACTGCAGGCGCTCACGCTGGGCGCACGGCGCGTCGATGCGGTCGAACAGTCCGCGCTGCGCGCGCGATGGGCGCGAGACGATTTCGGCGCGTACTCGGGCCACCTGCTCGACGATCGACGCGTGAACAGTTTCATCGCCGATCCCCGCGCATTCGTACGCGCGACGGCCCACCGGTACGAGCTGATCGTGCTCGCCGGCGGCGAGTCCTTCGCCAGTGGCGGCGCGGGCGTGCAGTCGGCGAGCGAGCAGTACGCGCTGACCGTCGAAGCGCTGCGCGACTACCTGCGCACGCTCTCGCCGCGGGGCATGCTCGTGGTGACGCAGTGGAGCAAGCAGCCGCCGCGCGATGAACTGAAACTCTTCGCGACGGCGGTGGAGGCGTTGCGCGCCGAAGGCGTGCGCGATCCGGTGCGCAACGTCGCGGCGATCCGCAACTGGGACGCGAGCACCTGGCTGTTCGCGCGTTCCGCGTTCGATGCGCACGCCGTGGCCGCGTTGACGCGCTTCGCCGAGCGCCGCGGCTTCGATGTCGTGCATGCGCCCGGTGCACGTGCCGACGCGCAGGAACGCTTCCATCAACTCGATCCGCCGACGGTGTACGACGGCGTGCAGGCGCTGCTGTCGCCGCAGTCGCGGGAATACATTCGGGCTTATCAATTCGACATCGAGCCGGTTTGCGACGACCGGCCGTACTTCGGGCACTTCTTCCGCTGGCGCAGCCTGCCCGAACTGTGGCGGCTGCGCGCGCAGGGCGGTGCCGTGCTGCTGGATTCGGGCTATCTCGTGCTCGTGGCGACGCTGGTGCAGGCCGTCGTCCTCGCGCTTGTGCTCGTGCTGCTGCCGTTGCGCGCGCTCGGGCGCGGAGATCGCGGTTCATCGCACTCCAGGCTGCGCATCGGCGCGTACTTCGTCTCGCTCGGACTGGCGTTCCTGTTGATCGAGATCGCGATGCTGTCGCGCCTGACGCTGCTGCTGGGCCATCCGTGGATCGCGGCGAACGTGGGGCTCGCGGCGATGCTGCTGTGCGCAGGGCTGGGAAGCCTGCACGCCCAGCGGTGGGTATCGGCGTCGGACGTGGACGATGCCGCGCTCGACAGGCGCATCGCGTGGGCCGTCCGCGCGATCGTGCTCGGCCTCGCGTGGCAGTTCGTCGTGCTGGTGGCAGCGCATGCGATGACCGCATCGTGGCCGCTGGCCTGGCGCGCGTTCGTCGGATTCATCGGCATCGCGCCGCTGGCGTTCGCGATGGGCATGCCGTTTCCGCTCGGCCTTGCGCGCCTGTCACGCAGCGCGCCGGCATTCGTGCCGTGGGCGTGGGGACTCAACGGTTGCGCGTCGGTGGTGGCGGCGATCCTCGCGCTGCTGCTGGCGATCGAGGTCGGCCTGCGCGCGACGCTGGTGATCGCGCTGGCGCTGTACGTGTTCGCGGCGTGGGTGTGGCGGCCTGCGACGGGTGAACGTGGTTAACCGTTGCCCGTGCGCTACGGGCCTGGATCCCGGCCTTCGCCGGGATGACGGCTTCGAAGAAGCTCCTCCCGAATCCCGTCAGTAAAGATCCACCGGATCCACATCCAGCGACCAGCGCACCTTGCGCGCTTCGGTGGACGCATGGATGGCCGACAGCGCGGCGTCGAGCGCCGCGTGCAGGCTTCGGCGATCGGCGGCGGACAGCAACAGCTGCATGCGTTGGAAGCCGGCGCGACGCGGCATCGGCGCCGGCAGCGGGCCGTGCAGGTCGAGCGGCGCGTGCACGTCGCGCAGCGCTTCGCGTGCCATGCGCAGGAAAGCGTCGCAGGCATCGACCTGTTGCGCCTCGGCGCGGAACATCGCCATGTGCGCGAACGGCGGGAACCCCGCGATCTCGCGCTGTTCGAGTTCCGCTTCGGCAAAGGCGTGGTAGCCGCCGGCAAGCAGCGTCGCCAGCAGCGGATGGCCCGGGTGGTGCGTCTGCAGCAGCACTTCGCCCTTGCGCTGCGCGCGGCCGGCGCGGCCAGCGACCTGGATCAGCAACTGCGCGAGCTTCTCCGGCGCGCGGAAATCGGCCGAAAACAGGCCTTCGTCGACGCCAACCACGGCCACCAGCGTCAGGTTCGGAAGATCGTGCCCCTTCGCCAGCATCTGCGTGCCGACCAGGATGCCGCGCTGCGTGCCGAACTTCGCCAGCGCGTGCTCCAGCGCATCGCGGCGCTGCGTCGTGCCGCGGTCGATACGCATCACTGGCACGTCGGGAAAGCGCGCGGCGAGCACTTCCTCGATGCGCTCGGTGCCAGCGCCCTGCGGTTGCAGCGCGAGGCCGCCGCAGTCGGGGCAGGCGTTCGGGGCGGGGCGTCGCGCGCCGCAGTGATGGCATTGCAGGCGACGGCCGCCGGCATGCACGGTCATCGGCGCGTCGCAGCGCTGGCATTGCGCGCTCCAGCCGCAGTCGTGGCACAGCAGCACCGGCGCGTAGCCACGCCGATTCTTGAAGACCAGCACCTGGCCGTCGGCGTCGAGCGCGTGGCCGATGGTGTCGAGCATCTCCGGCGACAACCCGGCCTCGAGCGGGCGCTTGCGCACGTCGCACACGCGCACCGACGGCGGCTGCGCGTTGCCGGCGCGCTGTTGCAGGCGCAGGTGTTCGTAGCGGCCGGCCTGCGCGTTGCGCAGCGATTCGAGCGATGGCGTGGCGCTGCCCAGCAGCACCGGCACGCCGAGCGCCTTGCCGCGCACCAGCGCGAAATCGCGCGCGTGATAGCGGATGCCATCGAGTTGCTTGAAGCTGCCGTCGTGTTCCTCGTCGATGACGATGAGCCCGGCCTCGGGCAGCGGCAGGAACACCGCCGAGCGCGTGCCGACCACGACCCGCGCCTCGCCGCGCGCGAAGGCCGTCCAGGTCCGGGCGCGTTCGTTGTCGCTCAAACCCGAATGCAGCGCGTGGACCGGCACGCCCAGACGCGCCCGGAAGCGCGCCAGCGTCTGCGGCGTCAGGCCGATCTCCGGCACCAGCACCAGCGCCTGCCTGCCGCGCGCGAGGCAGTCGGCGATGGCGTGCAGGTAGACCTCGGTCTTGCCGCTGCCGGTGACGCCGTCGAGCAGCAGCGCGGCGAAGCCGTCACGGGCGGCGAGGATCGCGTCGACAGCGGCCTGCTGTTCGGCGTGGAGCGCCGGCCCGGGGCGCGGGTCGATGGCGTGGGCGACGGCCGGGATGGCGACGCGTTCGACCAGCTCGCGCTTGGCGAGCGCCCGGGCGGCGGCGCGCCAGTCATCGAGCTCGAGATCCAGGCGGTCTTCGTCCAGTGGCCCCGCGTGGAGCAGGTCCGCCAGCCGGCGCGGCTTGCCGGCGCGCAGGCGTTCGCGACCGGTCTGCCCGGCTTCGGTCAGCCGCCAGGCCCAGGCGTGGGTATCCGGCAGCGGCTCGCCACGGCGCAGCGAGGCCGGTAGTGCCGTCGCCAGCACCTCGCCGAGCGGCGCGTGGGTGTAGCGGGCGAGCCAGTGGAGGGATTCGAGCAGCTCGCCCTCCAGGACCGGCTCCGGGTCGAGGCGGGCGAGGGCGGGTTTCGCTTCGGGCGCGTCGGGGTCGGCGGACCCGGTTTCGACGACGATCCCGATGAGTTCACGGCTGCCGAACGGCACCCGCACCCGCAGGCCAACGTCGCCCGTCTCGACCGCCTCGCCGACCGGCGGCCGGTAGTCGAACAGGCGCGGCAGCGGCACGGGGAGGGCCACTCGCCAGACGGCGGGCGGGGTCGGAGGGGCGTCGGGCATCGGCGAAGTCTACCGGGCGTCCGGTGGCACGAAAGCGGCCGGTGAGCTTGCCGCGCATTGCTGCCCCATCTGTGACAAAAATCACGCAAGTGCCCGACCGCATTGGGAAAACGCCCTTATCCACACGAGCTGTGGATAAATCTGTGCATGGCGTGTTGCGAGCAGGGTCCCATCGCAGGAAATAAGGCCTCCCAGCTAGGTTGGTGAAAAAAGTGCCAAAGCCTATATTCCCTTTAAGATCATGCACTTGTGCGTGAAACACAGTTGTCACCCGGCTGAAGGGCGCGTTCAGGAAGCCCTGCATGACGGCGGCGTTACTGCTGTGCACAACCGGTTTTCCGGTGCAGGCCGCGTCCCGCTTGGCGGAGCACGTGACTCAGCGTTGTCAAGGGCTTTTTCACGGATCTGCCTCGCTATCATGCGGCGCATGGTGATGCAGTTCCGATGAGCGTTCCGACCGCTTCTTCACGCCCTTCCGGGCCCCCCGCGCTGTCCGCCTTCCTGCGCGGTGTCGAACGTCGGGGGGCGGTCCTGGCCGAACTCCAGGCGGGCGATGCCGCCGCCGGCGACGCCGCCCTGACCGAGGCGATGCGGCAGTTCCGTCCCGAGGCCGGGAGCCTGCCGATGGCCGACTGGCCGGGGCGCTTCTGGGCGCTCCTCCTGGCGCAGCCGCGCCTCGGGCAGCGCACCGCGGTGGCGGTTCCCATCGAGGCCACCGATCGCCTTGGCGAGCTCGGCAGTGGGCCTCGTGCCGCGCTGCTGCTGCGGGTCGCCGCCGGCCTGTCCGAGGAGGAGGCGGCCGGCGTGCTCGGCGTGAGCCTGGCCGGCTACCGGCTCGCCCTGCAGCGCGCCCTGCCGCACCACGCCGACGGCCGCGCCGACCCGCTCGCCTGGCAGCAGCTGCGCGAGCAGATCCACCGCCGCATCAAGACCCTGCCGCCCGACCGCCTCGTCCGCCTGAGCTCGGCCCGCGAGGCCGTGCTGCGCGGCGACGGGGCCGCGGTCTCCGCCGAAGCCGACGGAGCCACGACGGCGCGCCCGCGCTGGCTGATGCCGTTGCTGTGGGGCCTGCTCGCGCTGTGTGTACTCGCGATGGCCGCGACCTTCCTCCCGTTCGGGCGCGGGAACGTCGATGGCGTTGGAAGCAACCGTCGGGTCGACGTCGAACCGCTGCCCGAGGCCGATTCGCCCGCCTCGACCTACGGCGACGAGGCCGCGATGGTCACGCACCGCGACTTCGCGCTGCTGGCCGACCCCCACGGCGAGGCCGCGGCGCAGGACATGGAATTCAACAGCTGGCTGGCCGCGCAGCAGGCCGCCGGCGTGACCGCGCCGACTCCGCCGCCGGATATCCCGGTGCAGGAGAACGTCGCGCCGTCGCCGGTGGCGCACGGCATCGCGGCCGAAACGCAGGCGGAGACCGAAGATGCGCCGTAACGCGAGCCGCTCGCGCTGGATGCTCGTGTCGCTGGCGATGATCGCCGCCGTCGCGGGCTCGACGCCGCCGGAACTGGCGGACCTGCTCGAACGCCTGCCGCCCGCCACGAAGGCAACGTTGCGCGCCAACGCGAAGCGCTGGGACGCGTGGTCGCCCGCGGAGCAGAAGCTGTTCCGCGAGCGCGCCGCGCAGTGGGATGCCCTGCCGCGCGCCGAACGCGACGAGCGCCGCGAGCGCTGGCTCGCCTGGCAGGCGCTGTCGCCGGGCGAACGCGCGCAGGCGCAGTCGGCCGCCGTGCAGTACGCGTCGATGCCGCCGGACCTGCAAGGCGCATGGCGCGCGCAGTTCGACGCGATGGATCGCAGCGAGCGTCGCGGGTGGCTGCTCGGCCCGTCGCTCGGCGCCGACTACGCGATCCTCCAGCCGTTGCTGGCGCAGGTGCCGGAGGCCGAACACGCCGCGATGCTGCGCACGCTGCGTTCGATGACGCCGCAGCAGCGGCGCGACCTGGGCGTGCTCGCGCAGCGCACGCCGCCGGATGCGCGTGCGGCGCTGCGCCGCGAACTGGTGTCGGTCAGCGCGCAGGAGCGCGGCGACTGGTTGTGGCGGCGGCTGCAGCACTAAGCCGCTAAAGGGCAGGGTCGAGGCCTGTGCATCACGGCCGGGGCCGTTCGTCGCCTTCCCTTCGTTACCCCTCACCCCAACCCCTCTCCGGGTGGGCGAGGGGCTGACTGCGTCACATCCGCACGATGCTCGCGATCGTGATGAACACCACCGCGAAGCCGAGCAGCACGAAGTAGAGATTGCCGATCACGAAGTAGCGCAGCGACGTCAGCAGCCAGCCATTGCCGTAGACGCGCTTCTGCATGATCCACAGGTAGATCGGCATCCACATCCAGATCAGGAATTCCAGCGTGCCGGTGATCCAGCCGAAACCGGCCCACTTCGGCGTGATCGCGTTGTCCAACGCCATCAGCAGGAAGAACGTCAGGATCGCCAGGCACAGGTAGGCGTGGCTGTAGAGCGCGACGACCAGGTGCTCCAGGTACAGCCGCTTCGATCCGACGTACGCCAGCTTGAGCAGCAGCGCGAACACCGGCACCAGCAGGAACAGCGCCGACGGCACCGCGCCGAGCATCGCCTTCACGAACAGGCCGGGATCGTGCTGCAGGCGCGCCACGTTGTCCTTGCCGTGCGCGATCTGCCGGTTGATCCACTTGTTGACGAAGTCCGGCACCCACGAGACCACCAGCGGGTTGAGTTCCTCGTCCCACGGTTCGGCGCTGCCGAACAACGTCAGGCGACCGTCGCAATTGGTTTCGCCGTAGATGCGCGCGTCGGCGGCGGCCTTTCGCGTGCGCATGCCTTCGCTGCCGCGCGCGGCGGCGATCTGCAGCTGCGCGGCGCGGCAGCCGGCCGCTTCGTTGGTCTCGCGGATTTCGACCTGCAAGCGGCGGCGCTCGGCCGTCTGCGTCGGCTTGAGCGCCGCGAGCTCCGCCTGCTGCTTGCGCACCTGCTCGTCGCGCAGCGTTTCGACGTCCGCCAGCGTCTTCGCCTTGTCCATCTCGGGCGTCGACTTCGTCTCGCTGCGCTCGGCCTCGATCTCTTTCCGCGCCGCGGCCTTTTCCTTCTCGACCTCATTCGCGGTGAGGTCCTGCGTCTTCACCAGTTGCTGGATGCGCTTGTCGGCGGCCGTGTTGACGTCGACCATCGCGACCTCGAACGGCTTGCGCACGTGCGGCAGCATCGTGGACACCGCATCGCGACCTTCAGCAAGTTCGGCCAATTGCGTGGCGCGGATGCGTTCGACCTGTTCGATCGTCGTTGCCGTGGCAAAGCGCTTGTTCTCGCGATTGACGTTCTGCGTGCGGCCGGGATTGCCCACGCCCTCGTCGAGCAGTTCGACCGTCGTGTCCTGCGATTCGACGTGGATCACCAGCTGCGCGACGAAGAAGGTCAGCACGCTCAGCACCACGAACAACCGCAGCGGCGCGACGTACTTCGCGCGCTGGCCGGACAGGTAGTTGATGGCGACGCGGCCTGGCGAGACGAGGTCGCGCAACGTGCGGAAGATGCGGCCGTCCAGGTGCCAGAACGCCTCGAACACTTCCTCCATCGCGTGCGCGGCGTGGCGGATCGGGTTCACCACCGACTGGCCGCAGTCGTGGCAGTAGTGCCCCTGCAGCGCGGCGCCGCAGTTCTCGCAATGGGTCGGATGGACGTCGTGCGACGCGTGGCCGGTGCTGGAACTCATGTGTCAACGCTCTCCCCGGCGCACGACGACAGTCGGTTCATTTCAAGGGGTTAAGATAACGGGCCGCCGCGACCCGGCGCCAGCGCCCGACATTGGATGCGGTCGCGCGGCCGCAGTCGTACGTCTGGTTTCCACGATGTCCCTTTCCTCCGTCTCGCCCGGCCGCAACGGCCTGTCCGGCGAAATCCGCACCACCGCCATCCTCGCCGCGCCGCTGGTGGGCGGGCATGTGTCCACGGGCCTGATCGGCTTCGTCGACAACGTGCTCGCCGGGCACCACGGCACGACCACGCTCGCGTCAGTGACCATCGGCACCGCGCTGTGGTGGCTGCCGATGATGGTGCCGATCGGCACGCTGCTGTCGGTGCCGCCGTCGGTGTCGCAGCTGGATGGTGCCGGTCGCCGTGAGGACATCGGCGGCCTGTTCCGCCAGGCGTTGTGGCTCGCGCTGGGCCTGGGGCTGGTGCTGTTCGCCTTCCTCACGCTGATCCCGCACGCGCTCGGGCCGATGGGCATCGCGCCGGAGATCATCCCGGGCGCGACCGACTTCCTGCACGGCATCCGCTGGGGCGTGATCGCGCTGACGCTGTTCTTCTGCATGCGCTACCTCAGCGAGGGACTGCACTGGACCTTGCCGACGCTGGTACTGAGCGCGGGCGGCCTGCTGATCCTGTTGCCCATCGGTTACACGCTGACGTTCGGAAAGTTCGGCTTCCCGGAAATGGGCGCCGGCGGGCTCGGTATCGCGTCGGCGATCATGCTGTGGGCGCAGGCGATCGGCTTCTTCATCGTGCTCAAGCGGTCGCGTCGCTTTGCCGACCTGAAGCTGTTCGAGCGCTTCGACGCGCCGCACTGGCCGACCATCCGGGGTTTGCTCGCCACCGGCTTGCCGATCGGCGTGACGGTGCTGATGGAAGGCGGGTTGTTCATCGCCACCGCGCTGCTGATGGGTCGCCTGGGACAGGTGCCGGCGGCGGCGCACCAGATCGCCATCAACCTCTCGGCGCTGTGCTTCATGGTGCCGATGGGCCTGGCCGAGGCGACGACCGTGCGCGTCGGGCATGCCTTGGGTCGTGCGGACTTCCACGGTGTGCGCCGTGCGGCGAAGGCCGGCTACGCGATCGTGATCGGCACGCAGCTGTTCTCCGGCATCGTGCTGCTGACCTGCAACGACCTGCTGGTCGGCTTCTACACGCGCGATGCGGCGGTCGCGACGCTGGCCGCCTCGTTGCTGCTGTACGCCGCGGCGTTCCAGTTCCCCGACGGCGTGCAGGTGCTCTCCGCCGGCGCGCTGCGCGGGCTGAAGGACACGCGCGTGCCGATGCTGCTGGCGGCCGTCGCCTACTGGGGCATCGGCATGCCGCTGGGCGCCGGGCTCGGACTGGGCCTGGGCTGGGGCCCGCGCGGGATGTGGATCGGCCTGATCGCCGGCCTGACCTTCGCCTCGGTGCTGCTGTGCGTGCGGTTCGTCCGGTCGAGCCATCCGGACCGCCTGATGATGCGGGGACCGTAGGTCGCGAGCCGCCCTTCCCGGCCCCGCGGATCACGAACCCCCCATACGGTCCGTGTTACGAATGGCGGGTGATTCCACGCCCGCCCGCGTTTAGGCTGGCCGCGTGATCCAGGAGAACGTATGAACGACATGCCGCGTCGCGGCCCCATCGCCCGCTTCTTCGTGGGCGTGTGGGATGCGATGAACTTCACCCGCCGTCTGATCCTCAACCTGCTGTTCCTGCTGCTGCTGTTCGTGTTCCTCGCCATCCTCATGGCCGGCCCCCGCAACAAGCCGCTGCTGGATCGCACGACGCTGGTGATCGCGCCCGAAGGCAACCTGGTCGAGCAGTTCAGCAGCGATCCGCTGACCCGCGCGCTGGAACGCGCCCTGGGCGAGAAGGGCGGCGAAGTGCAGCTGCGCGACCTGGTGCGCGCGCTGGATGCCGCCGCCAAGGACAAGCGCGTCGAACGCGTGGTGCTCAACCTCGACAAGCTGCAGGCCGCCGGAATGGCGTCGCTGCGCGAGACCGCCGGCGCGATCGCGCGCGTGAAGGCCAGCGGCAAGCAGGTCGTCGCGTTCTCCGAAATGATGGACCAGAAGCAGTACCTGCTCGCCTCGCAGGCGAGCGAGGTCTATCTCGACCCGATGGGCGGGATGCTGCTGGAAGGCCTCGGCCGCTATCGCACGTATTACCGCGAAGGCCTGCAGGACAAGCTAGGCGTCGACGTGCACCTGTTCAAGGTCGGCGAGTACAAGTCGGCCGCCGAACCGTACGTGCTCGATGCCGCTTCGCCGGAGGCGAAGGAAGCCGACCTGTACTGGATGAACGACGTGTGGCAGCGCTACCTCGCCGACGTGGCGAAGGCGCGCAAGCTCGACGCGGCGAAGCTGTCGCAGCAGATCGACCAGATGCCCGAAGGCATCGAGGCCGCCAATGGCGACCTGGCGAAGTTCGCCGTCGAGACGAAGCTGGTGGACGGCCTGAAGACGCACGAGGAAGTCGACGACCTGCTGCGGCAGCGCGGCGTCGCCGACGACGACGCGCCGGGCGGCTATCGCCAGGCGTCGTTCGATGAGTACCTCACGCAGATCGACAGCGGCCTCAGCGCGGTCGATCCGCGCCCGCAGGTCGCCGTGGTCGTGGCCGAAGGCGAGATCCGCGGCGGCGAGCAGCCGCCGGGCACCGTCGGCGGCGTGTCCACCGCCGAGCTGCTGCGCGAAGCGCGCGACGACGACAACGTGAAGGCGGTCGTGCTGCGCGTGGATTCGCCGGGCGGCGAAGTGTTCGCCTCCGAGCAGATCCGCCGCGAGATCGTCGGCCTGAAGAAGGCCGGCAAGCCGGTGGCGGTGTCGATGGGCGATCTCGCCGCATCGGGCGGTTACTGGATCTCGATGGACGCCGACCGCATCTACGCCGACGCCTCGACGATCACCGGTTCCATCGGCATCTTCGGTCTGATCCCGACGATCCCACGCGCGCTGGAGAAGATCGGCGTGCGCAGCGACGGCGTCGGCACGACGCGTTTCGCCGGCGCGTTCGACATCACGCGACCGCTGCAGCCGGAAGTCGGGCAGGTGATCCAGTCGGTGATCGAGAAGGGCTACCGCGATTTCACCGGCCGCGTCGCCACGGCGCGCAAGAAGCCGGTCGAGCAGGTCGACGCCATCGCACGCGGCCGCGTGTGGACCGGCGCGCAGGCGAAGGAGCGCGGCCTGGTCGACGAACTCGGCGGCCTGCACCAGGCGATCGAGTTCGCGGCCAAGCGCGCCGAGCTCGGCCAGCAGGGCGACTACCAGGTGCGTTACATCGAGAAGGCGGCGACGCCGTTCGAGCGTTTCTTCACCGGTTTCATCGCCAGCCGCGCCGGCGGTGCGCTGATGCGCGATTCGGATCTGGCGCGCAGCCTGATCGCCAAGGCTTCGCCGCAGACGGCGAAGGACCTGCGCTTCCTGGAAAGCTCGATCACGCCCACGCGCGGCGTGCCGGTGAAGGCGCTGGCGTACTGCTTCTGCGGGTTCTGACCGGCGAAGCTCGCGCAGAGGCGCAGTGACGAAAAGGCCCGCCAATGGCGGGCCTTCTTGTTTCCACGTGGTCGATCGTGATCAACCGCCCGCGGCCTGCTCCTGCGCCTCGATCGCAGCGCGTTGCGCCTCGGCGGCGTCCTGCACCTGCTTCTCGACGTCCTTCGCCTTGTCGATCGGCGCCTTGATCGCATCGCGCAACTGCGTCGCCTGCGGTTCCACGGGCCGCTCCTTCTCCGGCGGCTGCGGTTTGGAGCAACCCGCGAACAACGCCATCACCGTCATTGCCAACAGCAGCTTCCGCAACATCCGTGCATCCTCGTGGCCGGGTCTGCGGGCTATGCTACGCCGGCCGCCGCGCGCGGCAAGCGACCGGCATGTGCCCCCAATCACGGAGACGGCGATGGATCCCAAGCGTTGGCGCCTCGACGGCCAGCTGGCCCTGGTCACCGGCGGCAGCGCCGGCATCGGCCGCGCGGTCGCACGCGAGCTGCTGGGTTTCGGCGCCGACGTCCTGCTCGCCGCGCGCGATGTCGCCGGGCTCGACGCGGTGCGCGCCGAGCTCATGGAAGATTTCCCCGAACGCGACGTACAGGCCTTCGTCGCCGACGTCGCCGACGACGAACAGCGCCGCGAACTGCTCGACTGGGTCGAGGATTTCGGCGAAGGCCTGCACATCCTGGTGAACAACGCCGGCGGCAACCTCACCAAGGCCGCCACCGACTACACCGAGGACGAGTGGCGGCAGGTGTTCGAAGTGAACGTGTTTTCCGCGTTCGAACTGTCGCGTTACGCGCATCCGCTGCTGACGAAGCATGCGTCGTCGAGCATCGTGAACGTCGGCAGCGTGTCGGGCACCACGCACGTGCGCACCGGCGCGCCGTACGGCATGAGCAAGGCGGCGATGCACCAGATGACGCGCAACCTCGCCGTCGAATGGGCCGAAGACGGGGTGCGCGTAAACGCCGTGGCGCCGTGGTACATCCGCACGCGCCGCACGTCGGACAAGCTCGCCGATCCTGATTACCTGGACGAAGTCCTGCTGCGCACGCCGCTCGGGCGCATCGGGGAACCGGAAGAAGTCGCCGCGGCGATCGCGTTCCTGTGCCTGCCGGCCGCGGGCTACATCACCGGCGAATGCATCGCGGTGGACGGCGGCTTCCTGCGTTACGGCTTCTGAATGCGCGCGACATCGCGCCTGCGGAAAAACACACGCATTAAAAAACCGCCAGGCGGTGCTGAATCGCCTGGCGGTCGTGACAAGCGGAACGCTTGTCGGTTGCCTGTCGAGGATCATGAACTTTCGTTCGTGGGACCTCCTTTCCAGGCACGTGTAGCCTACCGCGCGCGACGGAACGAACAGGTGAAGGGTTCGCGCCGCGCGCGTGACCGGCGCATAACATGCGCGTGGGCATCAATGGGCCAGCCCACACGCGACAGGACGAGATGGCCGCATTCGATGCCGCGCGCATGCGCATGGTGCGCAGCCACCTGGCAGCGCGTGGATTGCGCGATGCACGCGTGCTCGCCGCGATGGCGGAGGTGCCGCGCGAACGCTTCGTCGAGGCCGGCATGGAGGAGTTCGCCTACGAGGACAGCCCGCTGCCCATCGGCGAGGGCCAGACGATCTCGCAGCCGTACATCGTCGCGTTGATGCTGGAAGCCGCGCACATCGAACCCGGCGATCGCGTGCTCGAAGTCGGCACCGGATCGGGGTATGCCGCGGCCGTGATGTCGCGCCTCGCGCGCGAAGTGCACACCGTCGAACGCCATGCCTCGCTCGCCGACGAAGCGCGTGCGCGATTCGCCCAGCTGGGCTACGACAACATCGAGGTCCACACTGGCGACGGCAGTCGCGGCTGGCCCGACGCCGCGCCATTCGACGCCATCGTCGTCGCCGCGGGCGCGCCCTCGCCGCCGCAGGCGTTACAGGCGCAGCTCGCCATCGGCGGACGACTCGTCATTCCCGTCGGCGACGATGGCGACGTGCAGGAACTGACGAAGATCGTACGCACCGGCGAGGACACGTTCGAACGCGAAGACCTCGGCGCGGTGATGTTCGTGCCGCTGGTGGGCGAGCAGGGCTGGACCGAGGATGGCCGCCGCTCGGCGAGCCGTCGCGCGGCGAGCCGTCGCATAGCCCCAACGCGCGCGGACGATGCCGCATCGCTCGTGGCCGAACACGCCATCCCGCTGCCCGGTATCGACGAGGAAGCCTTCGCCGACGCGTTCGAACGGTTCGCCGACGCGCGCGTCGTGCTGCTCGGCGAATGCAGCCATGGCACCTCGGAGTTCTACGCCGCGCGGGCGGCGATCACGCAGCGGCTGATCGAGCGGCATGGCTTCACGCTGGTCGCGGTGGAAGCCGACTGGCCCGACGCATCGGTCGTCAACCGCCACGTACGGCACCTGCCGCCGCGGCCGCATGGTGCGGTGTTCGCACGCTTTCCGACGTGGATGTGGCGCAACCGCGAAGTCGCCGCGCTCGCCGGCTGGATGCGCCGCTACAACCGGGGACGCGACTACATCGAGCAGGTCGGCTTCTACGGCCTCGACATCTACAGCCTCGACGCATCGATCGAGGCGGTGCTCGACTATCTCGATCGCACCGATCCGGACGCAGCCGCCGTCGCGCGCGAACGTTACGGTTGCCTCACGCCCTGGCAGAGTTCGCCCGAGGTCTACGGTCGCGCAGCGCTGCGCGCCGGACACGCGATGTGCGAGGAAGCGGTGGTGCGGCAGTGTCGCGACCTGCTCGACGAGCGGCTGGGCGATATCGACGAACTGGAGCTTGACCATCTCGACGCCGCGCAGAACGCGCGCCTGGTCGCGTCGGCCGAACGCTATTACCGCGTGATGTACTACGGCGGCGCGGAAAGCTGGAACCTACGCGACGAGCACATGGCCGACACGCTCGACCTGCTGCTGCGCGCCCACGGCCCGCGTTCGCGCGCGGTGGTGTGGGCGCACAACTCGCACATCGGCGACGCGCGCCACACCGACATGGGCCAGTCGCGCGGGGAGCACAACATCGGCCAGCTCGTTCGCCAGCGGCATTCCGGCGAAGCGGCGCTGATCGGCTTCGGTACGCACGCCGGCACCGTCGCCGCCGCGCAGGACTGGGGCGACGAGATGGAAGTGATGGACGTACGTCCGTCGCGCGCTGGCAGCGTGGAGCGGCTGAGCCACGACAGCGGCATCGAACGCTTCCTCCTGGACCTGCGCGAAGGCCATGGCGAAGCGCTGCGGCACGCGTTGTCCGAACCGCGCCTGCAGCGCTTCATCGGCGTGATCTACCGCCCCGACACCGAGCTGCAGAGCCATTACGCACGCGCATCGCTCGCGCGGCAGTACGACGGTTACGTCTGGTTCGACAAGACGCAGGCGGTGCATGCGATCGCCGCGCCGGAACGCGACGACACGCAGGTGCCGGAGACGTATCCGTTCGGCGTCTAGCGCGGGCCCGGGAACGTCCTTTCGTCCGGCACCGGCAGATCCAGCACGGGAATCTCGACGAAGCTCACCGCATCGCCGCCGTGGAAGACGCGGTTCAGCGCTTTCGACGGGACGCTTTCGTCGTAGTTGCGACCTCCCGTGCCGAGATTGCGCTCCAGTCGCGGAAAGCTGGAACTGCTGATGTCCAGCCGGATGCGATGGCCACGGGGAACGAGGTAGGCGATCGACCGCATCGGCACGTCCAGCACGTAACGCTGGCCGGGCGTCATCAGGCTCGGCCGTTCGACGCCGTCGCGATAACGCGCCCGCAACGCGCCTTCCTGGATGTTCGTCGCGCGACCATCGGGCCACACGTGCACCAGGCGCGCGACGAAGTCGGTATCGGGCGCGGTCGACGACACGACCAGCTGCGCGCTCAGCTTGCCGACGATGCGCAGCGGCTGCTGCAGCGGCGCGGAGGTGTAGACGAGCACGTCCTTGCGCGTCTCGACGTCGCGCTGGTCGACCGGGCCGGAGCGCTGGTTCGGATCGCCCGTGCAGCACAGCGGGCCGCCGCGCGAGGGAACCGGATCCGTCGGATCGTGGATGAAGTCGTCGGAGCGGATCTCGCGCGCGGCTTCCAGCGCGAGCACGCCGTCGCCGTCGCGACTGTTCGCGTGGCCGTTGCTCGACAGGTACCACGACTGCGGCCGTGCTTCGGCCGGCGGCCATTGCGTCGCGTCCAGCCAGCGCTGTTCGTTGAGCACGAAATACCGGTACGGCGGCAGCGTCTTCAGGCCGTCGCCGCGCCCGCGCAGCCAGTGGTCGAACCATGCGAGGTAGTAGTCGCGATACGGCTGCGCCGCGTTGCGCACCGGCAGTTCGCCGAACTTTCCCATGCCGACGACGAGTTCCTGTTCGCAATGGTTGCCCGGCGCGATCAGCACGTGCTGCGCACGCGCCGCGTCTGGCGAATGCCGGCGCACGGATTCGGTCAGCGCGAGCGTGCCGGCGAGGCTGGGATCGCCCCAGGTATCGACCACGAGTGCCGGGGTGGTCGGCCGGTCGTCGGAGAACACGTAATCCAGCGCGCGCCAGCGTGCGTCGCCGAGTGGCGTCTGCAGGAAGTCCTGGAAGCCGTTCGCCCCGGGCCGCACGCGCTTGACGACGTCGATCGCCGGCAGTGTCGGCAGCGCCGATGCCATGTCGAGGTCGTTCGGCCACGTGCGGTGGTCGGCCTTCATACCGTGCTTGGCGAACCAGCCCGCCGCACCCGCCAGCTGGAAGACGCCGCCTTCGAATGCGCCGAAGTAGCCGGCCTGGCCATCCACGTCGCCGGCCGCGCCGCCGGCGGCAATCGGGATCATCGCCGCGTGCGCGGGATGGTTCGCTCGCGCGAGCGCGTATTGCAGTTCGCCCAGCGCCGAGCAGCCGATCGTGCCTACCTTTCCGTTCGACCACGGCTGGCGGACGATCCAGTCGAGCGTGGCGACGCCGTCGGCGGTGGCGTGCCGCCACGGCAGGAAGTCGTCGCCTTCGGATTCGAACTTGCCGCGTACGTCCTGCAACAACACCGCGTAGCCGTTGCGCGCGAAGAACAGGCCCTCGCCGATGGCCTCGCCGTAACGGCGGCGGTCGTAGGGGAGGCGGACGTAGACCGTGGGCAGCGAACCGTCGACGTTGCGCGGGCGATACAGCGTGCCGGCCAGGTGCGTGCCGTCGGGCATCGCGATGCGGACGTCGTCGTCGATCTTCACGCCGAAGACGAGCGCGCGCACCGGCTGCTGCCAGTGCGCGGGGATGCGTTCTCGCAGGACGAACAGTGCGGCCGCGGCAAGCAGCAGCGCGGCCACGATCAGGGCCGACACCGTCCACCAGCCGAGCGCGGGGCGCACTGCGGACAAGTCCATCTCCAAGAGTCTTCCCTTGCGCTCGTGGCGGCCTCGGGACGGCCGTCCGGACGTGCGGCGGGGCCGCCGCTTCGCCCTGAGTTCAAACGCGTGCGGGGCGCGCCGGCGGCCAGCGCTGCGGCGTCACGACGCCGTCAGGGCATGCAGGTGCTGTCGGCGAGGACGCGTCGGATGCGTTCGGCTTCTTCCGGCGGGACGGCGTCGCCGCCGCCGAACGTCGCGCGCGCATCGAGCTCGCGCACGCGCTGCCTCCACGCGTCGCACAGCGCGGTCTCGGCGACGGGCTGGCACTGGTCGTCCATCATCTGGCACGCGGCGCCGCCGGCCATCGCGTTGGAACCGTCGAGCCCGGTCACCTGCATCGGCGCGCAACGCGGTGGCGGTTGCGGGTTCTCGCCGAGGTAACGCGTGTTGTCCCAGGTGCGGCATTCGAACAGCGCCGGCGGCGGTTGCTTCGGCGTGGCGACGGCTTGCGGCGGTGGCGCGGGTGCGGGCGCGGGCGCGACGACGGGCGCGGGTTGCGGTGTCGGGGGTGGCGGCACCACCGGTGGCGCGATCGATGGAGGCGCGAGGGTGGACGCCGGCGTCTCCATTACTTTCTTCTGCTGCTTGCTGCCTTTGGGGCAGGGCGTGCCGTTCTGGAGCGTGACCGCGCCAGACGCATCCGTGCAGCGATAGATGACGAGCTGCGCGTGCGCGGCGGGTATCGCCAGGACGAACGACAACGCGAGCGCGCCGATGTGCAGTCGCCGCATCAACCGCCCCCGCAGTCGCTGGCCAGGCGCGCATCAATGCCGCGCTGTCGGCGATCGATGTCGCCGCGTTCGCTCTGCAGCGCGCTGTTGTAGCGACGGCCGAGTTCCCAGCGTTCGTCGCGAAGGCGCGCGCAGACTTCTTCCTGCGGCAGCGCATGGCATTCGTCGTACACCCACGTGCCGGCGCCGTAGGAATCGACCGCGTAACCCGGCGGCGGCACGTCGTGCGGCGGACGCGGCGGCGGGCGATCGCCGATGCTCACCGAATAGCGGCCGTCGCCACCGTTGAACTGGCCTTGCACGTTCGCCTGCACGCTACCCGGATAGAACTCGCGGCGCGGCGGCAGCAGGCCCGCATAGCCGGGATAGCCCAGCGTCCACAGCGGCACCCAGCGCGGATTGCCGGCGCTGGTGTCGCTCAGATAACGGTTGCCGTCGGGCGTGACGCATTCGTACATCGGCCGCGCGGGCGCGCTGACGAGATAGCGCGTCGCGGGTTCCGCCGCGGCCGGCGTCGCCTTCGGTGCGGAAGCGGCGCGGCGCCCGGCGGGCGGCGCGTCCTTCGGGCGCTGCATTTCCTTGGTCTGCTGCGTCTCGCCCTTTTTGCAGGGCGTGTCGCGCAAGGCGAGCTGGCCGTTCGCATCGGTGCAGCGGTAGATCGTGATCTCCGCCGCGGACGCAGCCGCCGTCGCGAGCAGCAGCGGGAAGGACAGGGTCACGATGCGGAGGGCCGGGCGCATGGGCGCATCTTGCGTCGGCCGGGGTGACGAAGGAAGCGCGATGCGCGGAGGCGGCGGGTCCGGCGCTGCCGTGCGTTCAGGCGCGGATCTGGGCGCCGGTGCGAGCGTCGCGGATGGCGGTCGGCGAGGCGAGGCCGCCTGTTTCGCCGGTCGTGACACCGTCCAGCAGCGCGAGCACGCGTGGATCCAGCGCCTCGCGCGTGAACGCCGGCGGCTCGCCGGCCAGGTTCGCGCTCGTCGACACCAGCGGCCCGCGGAACGCTTCGCAGAGCGCGATCACGTCCGGATGCGCGCTCACGCGCACGGCCACGCCGTCGTGCGAGCCGGTGATCCAGCGCGGCACGCGCGGCAGGGTGGGGACGATCCAGGTGTTCGGGCCCGGCCAGCTGGCGAGCACCGTTTCGCGCTGCGGCGCGGTAAGGGCGTCCCAGTTGAGCAGCCCGTCGAACTGCGAACGCGCGCTGGCGATGAGGATGACGCCCTTGTCGACCGGCCGCTGCTTGATGGCGAGCAGCCGCGTCACCGCCGCTTCGTCGAACGGGTCGCAGCCCAGCCCCCAGACGGCTTCGGTCGGATATGCGACGACGCCGCCCCGGCGTAGCGCGGCGGCGGCCTCCGTGAAGGTCAGCGGCGTGGACATGGCGCGAGGATAACGCGTGCGTCGAGGCGTGCCAGGGACAGCCTCGGCCGCACCGACGCTGCCAGCCTGGATCCCGGCTTTCGCCGGGATGACATCAGAAGGGATGAGGTTGGAGAGAAGACGAAGGCGTTTACGCCTTCGCCTTCTTCACGACCTTCTTGGCGGGCGTTTTCGCCGGCGCCTTGGCCGCCGTCTTCTTCGCAGCCTTCTTGGCGGTCTTCTTGGCTGCGGCCTTCTTCGCCGGCGCCTTCTTGGCGGCAGGCGCCTTCTTCGCGGCGGCTTCCTTCTTCACCTTCACCGCCGGTTCCTTCTTCGCGGCCTTCTTGCCGAAGCCGCGACGAACCGGCTTGCCGGTGTCGGCGAGGAACTGCGTGGCTTCCTCCAGCGACAGCGAGGCCGGCTCGCGATCCTTCGGGATCTTGCCGTTGAGCTTGCCGTCGCTGATGTACGGCCCGAAGCGGCCGTTGAGCACCTGCACGTCGCTGCCATCCCACTGGCGGATGATGCGGTTGCGCGCGATCTCTTCCTTCTGCTCGATCAGGAACACCGCGCGCGCCAGGTCGATCGTGTACGGATCGTCTTCCTTGGTCAGCGACGCGTACGTCGTGCCGCGCTTGGCGAACGGACCGAAGCGGCCGATGCCGACGCTGACCTCGTGGCCCGCGTTCTCGCCGAGCTTGCGCGGCAGCTTGAACAGCTCCAGCGCGTCTTCCAGCGTGATGGTGTGCATCGACTGGCCCGGACGCAGCGACGCGAATTCGAGCTTCTCGTCGGTGTCCTTGTCGCCGATCTGCGCGTACGGCCCGAAGCGGCCCAGGCGCACGCTCACCGGCTTGCCGCTCTTGGGATCGGTGCCCAGTTCGCGCGCGCCGGTGGCCTCGGAGCGGTCGACCGATTCGGTCTTGTCCTCGACCAGTTCCTTGAACGGGCCCCAGAACTTCTCCATCAGCGGGACCCATTCCTCCTCGCCGCGCGACACCGCATCGAGTTCGTCCTCGAGCTTGGCCGTGAAGTCGTAGTCGACGTAACGCGTGAAGTGCGAGGACAGGAACTTCGACACCGCGCGGCCAACGTCGGACGGACGGAAGCTGCGGCCTTCCATCTCGACGTACTTGCGGAACAGCAGCGTCTGGATGATCGAGGCGTAGGTGGACGGACGGCCGATGCCGTATTCCTCCAGCGCCTTCACCAGCGCCGCTTCGGTGTAGCGCGGCGGCGGCTGGGTGAAGTGCTGGTCGGCGTGGATGCGATCCAGTGGCACGCGGTCGCCGGTCTTCATCGCCGGCAGCTTGCGGCCTTCGTCTTCGTCGTCCGCGGTCCTGGTGTCCTTGCCTTCCTCGTACGCGGCGAGGAAGCCCGGGTCGACGACCGTCGTGCCCGACGCGCGGAAGGCATGCTCGCTGCCGGCAGCCAGGTCGACCGAGACGGTGTTGAGCGTCGCCGGCACCATCTGCGAGGCGACGGCGCGCTTCCACACCAGTTCGTAGAGCTTGCGCTCGTCGTCGCTAAGGTAACGCGCGACCGACGATGGCGTGCGCAGCGCGGAGGTCGGGCGCACGGCTTCGTGCGCTTCCTGCGCGTTCTTCGACTTGTTCTGGTACGTGTTGGGCTTGTCGGGCAGCGCGCGCGTGCCGTAATCGCGGGCGATGACGTCGCGAATCTCGCCGATGGCGTCCTGCGACAGCGTCACCGAGTCGGTACGCATGTAGGTGATCAGGCCGACCGTGCCTTCCTCGCCGATCGCTACGCCTTCGTACAGCTTCTGCGCGACCTGCATCGTCTTGCGCGTGGTGAAGCCGAGCTTGCGCGAGGCTTCCTGCTGCAGCGTGGAGGTGGTGAACGGCGCGGCCGGGCGGCGCTTGCGCTCCTTCGACGCGACGTCGGTGACGTGCAGCGCGCCGTTGGCGGCGGCCGTGATGCGCTTGCGGGCGTCCTCGGCGGTGTCGCCGTCGGTCACGGTGAACTGCTCGAACTTCTTGCCGTCCAGCTTGATCAGCTTGGCGGTGAAGGCCTGCGTCGGATGCGCGCACTCGGCCTCGATGGTCCAGTACTCGCGCGCGACGAAGGCTTCGATCTCCTCCTCGCGCTCGACGATCATGCGCAGCGCCGGCGACTGCACGCGGCCGGCCGACAGCCCGCGCTGCACCTTGCGCCACAGCACCGGGCTCAGGTTGAAGCCGACCAGGTAGTCCAGCGCACGGCGCGCCTGTTGGGCATCGACGAGGTCGGAGGCGATCGCGCGCGGTTGCGTCATCGCTTCCTTGATCGCGCGCGGGGTGATCTCGGTGAAGACGACGCGCTGCAGCGTCTTGCCTTCGAGCAGGCCGCGTTCCTTCAGGATTTCCGCGATGTGCCAGCTGATCGCCTCGCCTTCGCGGTCCGGGTCGGTCGCCAGATAGAGGGCGTCGGCGCCCTTGGCGGCCTTGGCGATGGCGTCAACGTGCTTCTCGTTCTTGTCGATCAGGTCGTAGCGCATGGCGAAGCCGCGCTCCGGATCGACGGCGCCTTCCTTGGGCACCAGGTCGCGGACGTGGCCGTAGGAGGCCAGGACGGTGAAGTCCTTGCCGAGGTATTTGTTGATCGTCTTGGCCTTGGCGGGCGACTCGACGATGAGGAGATTCTTGGCCATGGGGGCTCCGCAGGACCTGTCCCGGTGCTGCGATGGGGGCGGATGGGGGGCGGGAGAAGACTACGCCCGCGGCATCCGGCGCGGGCGTGCGGGGGCTTCTCTTTTTCTATTGAGGCCACGCGCCGCCGGGCGCTGTCAAGCGCGGCGGCGTGAAGCCGGGATGGGCGCCGCGCTGCGGCCTGCCTGTTCAGCGTGCGGCTCAGCCTCCGCCGACGGCCCGGCGGACGTACTCCTGGTAGGCCGGGATGGCGACAGCGAGCAGGATCCCGGCGTACGCCACGACCGCGAGGCCGCCCAGGATCAGCAGGACCAGCGCCACGGTGCCGAGCCCGCGGCGCTGGCGGTCCGGATGCGCCGTGTAGGCCCAGCGGTCGACCACCAACGTGCCGGCCACCATGTCGTGCAGGCCGCGCTTGCGGTCGGTGAACCCGGCCATGAAGTAGCCGATGTAGATCGTGAGGTAGCACAGCAGGTGCGAGGCCCAGCGGCCGAGCGCGCGGCCGCGGCTCATGCGGCGCCCGACGTCGTCGGTGACCTTGATGCCGACGGCCATCTTGCCCAGCGTGGCCTGCGTCGCGGACGACTCCAGGCTCACGTAATAAAGCGCGCTGACGATTGGGTAGGCGAACAGGGCCACCACGCCGATCAGCTGGGCGGCGCCGGCCGAGCCGGGGCTGCCACTCAGGGCATCCGAGAGGCCGATGCTGAAGGCGATCACGGCCACGATCAGCAGTACGTAATACGCGACGGTGACGACGAGCGAGTCGATCATCAGCGCCGCCAGGCGTTTCCAGAAACCGGCGTAGACGACCTCGCCGGCAGCGGCGTGGTAATCGCCGGCCTCGCTCAGTTCCGCGCGTGGCGGCGCATAGGGCGAGGTGCGATCAAGGGCGTCGCCCGCCACGGCCGCGGGCGCCGCGTAGGCAGGGGAAGGCGTTGCGATTTCATCGAGGCTCAGGGAATCGGAGAACCGGTCGAGCGGCAGCCAGTCGCGCGCCCCGACGTGCCAGGCCAGCGTGTCGCGCTGTACGCGGCCTTCGCGGTAGGCCTCGCGTACGTCGTCGGCCCCCAGGGGACCCACGCGGCCCTGACCCGGCAGGTGGTAGTACCAGTCCGTCATGCGAATCCCCTGATTGTTTCGGCGGCCATGGTGGCCCGACCGGCTGCGCCTCCCCAGGCGCGCTACGGACGTCCAGCGGTGCTCAGTGCACCGGCTCGGGTTCGTCCTCGAACATCTGCGTTTCCATCCAGGCGTAGGCCGCTTCGGACCCCGGCTGGTTGAACAGCACCATCAGCACGACCCACTTCAGGTCGTCCAGGTCGATCTCGTCCTGATCCAGCGCCATCGCGCGGTCGAGCACCAGCTCGCGCTGGCCAGCGTCGAGCACGCCGTGCTGCTCCAGGAAGAGGAGGAACCCGCGGCACTCGACGTCCAGCTTGTCCAGTTCCGGGCCGAAGAACACGCGGACCGGACCGTTCGCGCGCGGGGCGCTTGCACTGGGCCGTTGCTGGGCCAGCGCGTCGAGCCATTCAAAGGCCTTGTTGATCTCGGCCGGGCTGAAGCCGGCTTTGCCGAGTTCGTCGAAGAGGGGGCCGCTGCGGAGTGAATCGCGGTCGCGGACGAGATCCGCGTCGTCGGTGAAGTAGTGCTCGAACAGGTAAAGCAGGACGTCCAGGATGCTCTCTTTCATTTCCCTCGGCCTGCGCCGCACGCGGCGCGGTGGGCAGAACTTGCGGAAGGCCCGCGGGGCCGCGTGGAGTCCCTGAACGGGAGCCTTCAACGACTGCGGAAATACCGGCCGTGTTGCGAAAAAACCCGGCCATCAAGCTCCATGAGCAGCAGCATGGAGGACACTGCCGCGGCCGTCAATCCGGTCCGCTGCACCAGTTGATCCATAGCGGTTGGGTCATGGCCCAGGGCATTCCACAAGGTGTGGTAGTCGGGGTCGTGGACCCCTGAACCGCCCCGGGCGTCCGGCTCGACCGCCTGAGCGGGGTGGATGGGGGCGCCGAGCTGCCGTCGCAAGTCCTGCGCGAGGGATGCGATCTGCGGCGCGAGGGCGTCGATCACGTCCCCCGCGCAGGTGACCAGCCCCGCGCCGTCCCGGATGAGGCGGTGGCAGCCGCGTGCCAGCGGGTTGTGGATGGAGCCCGGCACCGCGAACACCTCCCGCCCGGCCTCGGAGGCGAGGCGGGCGGTGATCAGGGCGCCCGAGCGTTCGGCGGCCTCGATCACCACCGTCGCGACGGAGAGCCGGGCGAGGATCCGGTTCCGGCTGGGGAAGTGGAACGCGACCGGTCCGGTGCCGGGCAGGTATTCGCTGACGATCGCGCCCACGGCCGGGTCGGCGATGCGCGCGTGAAGGTCCGTGTTGGCGCGCGGGTAGGGCACGTCGGGGCCGGTCCCCAGCACCGCGATGGTGCGGCCGCCTGCGTCGAGCGTCGCCAGGTGTGCGGCCGTGTCGATCCCCGCGGCCATTCCGCTCGCCACGACGAGGCCCGACGCGGCGAATGCGCGGGCGAAGTCGCGCGCGTTGTCGCGACCGCCGGGCGTGGGCCCCCGACTGCCGACGACCGCGACGGACGGCTGCCAGAGCAGCGAGGGGTCGCCCGCGACGAACAGCGCGATAGGCGGGTTGGGCGACTTGCGCAGTGGCGGCGGATAGTCCTCCTGATGCCAGCCGATGAGGTGATGCGACGGGCCGCGTAGCCAGGCGATCGCCTCCGGCGGCGCCACGGCCGACGACAGCGCGGCGACCTGTTCGTCCGACCATCCGGCTTCGCGCCACCCGGCGGGCCCCGCGGCGATCGCCTGCGCCGCGCCACCAAAGCGTTCGATCAGCGAACATCGCGCCGCGCTGCTGCCGCCGGCAGCAATCAGCCTCAGCAACGCGAGGGTTTCGATATCGTCGGAGGCGTCTTCGGATCGGGCGGTCATCGCGCCAGCATCGCCCGCAAACGACGACGGCGCCCTAGGGCGCCGTCGCGTGGTTCGATCAGGAAACTCCCCGACGCGGCGTCAGTTCGTCGCGTCCGGATGCTTCAGGCGGTAGCCCAGACGCGTCGGCGCGATGCCGTCCATCACCAGCGCATAGCTCACCTTGTCGAACGTGCGGAAAACCATGACGTGGCTGGTGAACTCGTCGGGCAGCTTCACCTTCTCGCCGCGGGTATGCGCGTCGGGGCTGCGGTCGATGCCGGCGCGGACGCGGTCGACTTCGGTGTTGCCCTGGCGCCACACCGAGAACACGGTGCCGTTGTCCACGCCGTCCGCGGCGCCGACCGACAGGGCGACGATGTCACGCGTGCCGCCGCTGCTGACCATGTCGGTCACCGCGATGACGCGGGCCTTCTCGACGGCCGGCTCCTGCGCCGGGGCGTGCGGGAAGAACTGCAGGTCGTAGGACTGGGCTTCCACCGGGATCAGGCGATCGCCGGCGCGCACTTCGCGGCCGTTGTCGTCGACCAGCAGCGTGGCGGCCTCGGCGTCGCCGACGATGCCGCGGGTGACGGTCGCGGTGCTGACCTTGGCCAGTTCGTAACCGAGGAACTCGCCGCCGCCCGGCGGGAGCTGGTACGCCCACAGGCTTTCGGTGCCCCAGTTGCGCTGGCCACGGAAGTCCAGTGTCTGCGCGCGACGGCCCGACGGCTCGCAGCAGCGGTCCGGATCCATCGTCTGGAAGCGCTGGCTCGGGCGGACGAGCATGTAGCGCTGGCCCGGCTGCGCGGCGTCGAGGCCCTTCACGTAGACCAGCTGGTTGCCGGCGCTGCGCAGGCGGTCGCCTTCCAGGCCGACCACGTAGGGCAGGTCTTCGAATTCATCCACCACGCGCAGGTCCTTGAGGAAGGATTCGACCTCGGACAGCGGGATGGCGTTGATCGGCGCTTCCTGGCGCGGGCCTTCCTGCACCGCGACGCGGTCCAGGTACGCCAGCGACAGGACGTCGCCCGGGAAGATGAGGTGCGGGTTCTTGACCTGCGGGTTGGCCTGCCAGATTTCCGGCCACAGCCACGGCTTCTTGAGGAAGCGTCCGGCGATGTCCCAGAGGGTGTCGCCCTTCTTCACCACGTAGGTGTCCGGATGGCCGCCAGCGAGTTCCGCGGCGACGCCGTAGGTGGCGATCGTGAGCAGCGCAGCGGTCATCACCGTGCGCAACGGTTTAAGCATCAAGGCCATCTGGCAATTCCCCTTACCGCCCCTGAACATACTGTGCGGCCCCGCTGCCCCCGGCAGCATCCCCAAAACCACACCTGAAGGCGGGGCACGCGGCACTATAGCCCAGAAGAACCGCAGGGTTGCAAGCATTGGAGGGCCGTAACGGGGTTACAATCACGGTACTTCTTGCGGTTGTGACACACGCCCCCATTTCGACGCCATGGCCCTGCTTCCCATCCTCGAATTCCCCGATCCGCGCCTGCGTACCGTTGCGACGCCGGTCGATCCCGCGCGCATCGCCGATGCGCAGTTCCAGTCGCTGATCGACGACATGTTCGAGACGATGTACGAAGCGCCGGGCATCGGGCTGGCCGCCAGCCAGGTCGACGTGCACCAGCGTTTCATGGTCATCGACGTGAGTGAGGAGAAGAACCAGCCGATGGTCTTCATCAATCCGGAGATCGTCGCGCGCGATGGCGAGCAGGTGTACCAGGAAGGCTGCCTGTCGGTGCCCGGCATCTTCGCCGACGTCACCCGCGCCGACCGCATCACCGTGAAGTACCTCGACCGCACCGCCAAGGAATGCGAGCTGGACGTCGACGGCCTGCTGGCCGTGTGCATCCAGCACGAGATGGACCACCTGGCCGGAAAGCTCTTCGTCGATTACCTCTCGCCGCTCAAGCGCGAGATGGTCCGCAAGAAGCTCGCCAAGCAGCGCCGCCAGGCCGCCGCCTGACGGAGCCCTGCGCCGGCGGCATGCCGGCGCCATGCACGACACGAACGCGGGGCGACCCGCGTTCTTCGTTTCCAGCGTTCGCATAACTCCCGGAACACCGCACCGCGCCCATGAGACTCGTCTTCGCCGGAACCCCCGACTTCGCCGTTCCCTGCCTGCGCGCCGCCGCGCAGAAGGGCGAGGTCGTCGCCGTCTACACGCAGCCCGACCGCCCGGCCGGGCGCGGGCGCGAACTCACGCCGTCGCCGGTCAAGCGCGAGGCGTTGTTGCGCGGCATCCCGGTGATGCAGCCGGAGAACTTCAAGTCCGCCGCGTCGAAGGAAGCGCTGCGCGCGCTGCAGCCGGACCTGATGATCGTCGTCGCCTACGGCCTGATCCTCCCGCAGTCGGTGCTCGATATCCCGACTTACGGCTGCTGGAACGTGCACGCCTCGCTGCTGCCGCGCTGGCGCGGCGCGGCGCCGATCCAGCGCGCCATCGAGGCCGGCGACACGCGCACCGGCGTCTGCCTCATGCAGATGGAGAAGGGCCTGGATACCGGGCCGGTGCTGCTCTCGCAGGCCATCGACATCGGCGAGCACGAAACCGGCGGACAGCTGCACGACCGCCTTTCGGCACTCGGCGCGCAGGTGCTGGCCGACGGCCTCGGACTGCTGCGGGCGGACATCCATCCGGTGCCGCAGCCGCAGCCGGAGGAAGGCGTCACCTACGCGCACAAGCTCGACAAGAACGACGCGCGCCTGGACTGGTCGCAGCCGGCGCGCGCGCTGGCCGACAAGGTGCGCGCGTTCAATCCGTGGCCGATGGCCGAAGCCAACGTCGCCGGCGAACGCCTGCGCCTGCACGGCGCCATCGCGCTCGACGAAACGCACGGCGCGGCGCCGGGCACGTTGCTGCGCGCATCGCGCGACGGGCTCGATATCGCGTGCGGTGTCGGCGTGCTGCGCATCCGCGTGCTGCAGCGCGACGGCGGCAAGGCGATCACCGCCGCCGATTACCTCAACGGTCGTCGCGACCTGGTTCGCTGAGGTTCCAATGAAGCATCCCCACCGCATGCAGTCTCCCGGCGTGCAGCCCCGCGTGATCGCCACGCGCGTGCTCGATGCGGTGCTCCATCATGGACGCTCGCTCAAGGCCGAACTCGCGCAGGCGCTGCCATCGCTGCCAGATCCGCGCGATCGCGCGCTGGTGGAAGCGATCTGCTTCGCCGTGCTGCGCCAGCCGGCGCGGTTCGAATCGGCGCTGTCGGCGTGGATGAGCAAGCCGCTGGGCTATCGCGATGGCGAACTCAAGGCGCTGCTGTTCGCCGGCTTCGCGCAGCTCGATCCACTGAAACTGCCGGCGCACGCGGCACTCGCCTCCACGGTCGATGCCGCGCGTGCGATCGGGCGCACGCACCAGGCCGGGCTGGTCAATGCGCTGCTTCGGCGCGCGCAACGCGAAGGCATTCCGGCCGGCGACGCGCACGCGCACTGGCCGGCGTGGCTGCGCGAACGCATCGCCGCCGACTGGCCGAAGGATGAAGCCGCGATCCTCGACGCGAGCGTGTCCGAGCCGCCGATGTGGCTGCGCGTGAACCGCCGCCGCGGCACGCCTGCGGAATACATGCAGCGCCTGCAGGACGCCGGCATTCCCGCGCAGCCCGACGACAACGCGCCCGACGCTTTGCGTCTGGATGCGCCCGTTGCAGTCGCCGCGTTGCCGGGCTTCAGCGACGGCGAAGTGTCGGTGCAGGATGCCTCCGCGCAGCTGGTCGTCGAGGCGCTGTCGCCCGCCACCGGCGCGCGCGTGCTCGACGCCTGCGTCGCCCCCGGCGGCAAGGCCGCGCACCTGCTCGAACGCGACGCGACGTTGCGCCTGTCGGCCATCGACATCGACGCTCAGCGGCTCGTCCGCGTGCAGGAAAACCTGACGCGGTTGAAGCTTGGCGGAAGCATCCAGCTTGCCGCGGTCGATGCGGCCGAAACCGCCGCATGGTGGGACGGCGTGCCGTTCGATGCGGTGCTGCTCGATGCGCCATGTTCGGCGACCGGCATCGTGCGTCGCCAGCCGGACGTGCTCCAGCATCGCCGCGCGTCCGATCTCGACGCGCTCACCGCGACGCAGGCGCGCCTGCTCGATGCGCTGTGGCCCACGGTCGCACCCGGCGGCGTGCTGCTGTACGCGACGTGCTCGATCCTCAAGGCCGAGAACGAAGCGCAGGTCGAAGCATTCCTTTCGCGTACGCCGAACGCCGTGGCCGAACCGCTCGACGCGCGCTTTGGCCGAGCTGCCGGCGTGGGCCGCCAGCGGCTCCCGGGTGAACTCGGCTACGACGGCTTCTATTACGCACGACTGCGCAAGCAGGCAGCGTAATCGGGCGGGCCGGCGGGCGAGGCATTCCGACGTTCCGACAACATCCGGCGGATATCATCCGCGGATGCTGCCGACCCCGCGCCCGCTGACCGACCCCCGCTCCCGCGACACCTGGCTGTTCTGGATCATCGCCCTGCTCGTGCTGGGCGCCGGACTGGGGCTGCGCGATCCGTGGCCGGCTGACGAACCGCGCTTCACCCTCGTGGCGAAGCAGATGGTCGAAAGCGGCGACTGGCTGTTCCCGCATCGCGGCCACGAGCTGTATTCGGACAAGCCGCCGGTCTTCATGTGGCTGCAGGCGATCGCCTACACGATCTTCGGCAACTGGCGCGTCGCCTTCCTGCTGCCGTCGCTGCTCGCCGCGCTGGGCACGCTGTGGTGCGTGGTCGACCTGGGCAAGCGGCTGTGGACGCGCCGCGTCGGCCTCTATGCCGGCTACGCGCTGCTGTTCGCGCTGCAGTTCACCTGGCAGGCGAAGAAGGCGCAGATCGATCCGCTCGTGGTGTTCTGGATCACGCTGGGCAACTACGGCCTGTTGCGGCACGTTCTGCAGACCGCGCGCGATCAAGGGCCGAACTGGCCGATGTGGATGCTCGGCTGGGCCGCCGCGGCGCTGGGCGTCATCAGCAAGGGCGTGGGCATCCTCGCGCTGATGATGCTCGTGCCGGCGGGCTTCGCGTCGCTGCGCGGCTGGAACGTGAAGGTCCACGTGCGCGATGCGCGCTTCTGGCTCGGTCCGCTCGCATTCGTGCTCGCCGCGTGCGTGTGGCTGGTGCCGATGCTGATCGCCGCGATCGGCCACGCCGGCCCGGAATATCGCGCGTACGTCGACGACATCCTCCTTCGCCAGACCGCCAAGCGTTACGGCGCGTCATGGGACCACGGCCAGCCGCTGTGGTACTTCATCGAAGTGATGGCGATGATGTGGCTGCCGACGGTGCTCGCGCTGCCGTGGGCGATTCCCGCATGGCGTCGCCGCCTGCGCCGTCGCGATCCGCGCTACCTGCTGCCGCTGGCGTGGTGGGCGCTGGTGATCGTGTTCTTCAGCATCCCGTCCGGCAAACGCGACATGTACATCTTGCCGGCGCTGCCGATGATGGCGCTGGCGCTCGGCCCGCTGCTGCCCGGACTGATGCGCAAGGTGGGCGTGCGTCGCGCCGCGTTCGGCTTCACGGCGGTGTTCTCGATCGCGATGCTGCTGGGCGGGGCCGCGATGTGGTTCGGCGATCCGGGCTTCGAACGCCGCTTCGTCGAGGAGCGTGGCCTCGAGGCCGAATCGACCGCGCTGGCGATGTGCATCACCGCGGTGGGCGTGTGGGGCGTGCTGTGCCTGCTGTTCGCCGGCCGCCGCCGTCCGTTCGCAGCGACGGTCGCGATGTTGTCGGGCGTGTGGGTGGCATTCGGCCTGATGCTCGCGCCGCTGCTCAACGATTCCTCGTCCGCGCGTGGCCTGATGACCGACGTCGGAAGGCGCATCGGTCCGGACGCCGAACTCGGCCTGGTCGCATGGCGCGAGCAGAACCTGCTGATGGCCGATCGCCGCGTCGCCGAATTCGGCTTCAAGGTCGATTTCGACGAGCAGATGCAGCGTGGCCTGCACTGGCAGCGCGAAGCGCCCACGACGCGCTGGCTGCTCGTGCAGGACGTCGCGCTCGCGCCGTGCATCGACGCCTCGCGCACGCAGCACCTGGGCAATGCGAACCGGCGCGGCTGGACGCTCGTGCCGGGTGACGCCGCGACGGGCTGCCGTTAGCCGGCGCGCACCTGTTCGCGCAGGTCGGGCAACGGCTGGTTCGCGAACTCCTCCAGGTGCCGGTCCAGCCCCACCGGGCTGCGCACGCGCTTCGTCGCCTTGGTATCGGCGAGCAGCGGATCGTTGGGGCTCGCGCCGTCCTCGTGGCGTTCGCGGTGATACAGGTGCGTCGCCAGCCCGCCGAAGCGCAGCATCCGACGCATCAGGCCGTGGTGGAACGCCCGCACGGCCAGGTCCTTGTCCTCGCGGCCCCAGCCTTCGTAACGCTCGTCGAAGCCGTTCAGCGCGATCAGGTCGTCGCGCCACCACGCCTGGCTGCAGCCCTTGATCGAACTGGTCTTCTGGTTGCGCGTCACGCGCAGCGACAGCGCCGCCAGCGCGGGAATGCGCAACGTGTGGCGACGTCGCGTCAGTCCGCGGTCGAAGAAGCCCAGCTGGCGCACCTCGCGCGAGAGCAACCGGTCGCGCCCGGTTTCGTCGGTGAGCACGCGCATGCCCTGCACGAAGCTGCCGCGCTCCGCGGCGCGCACCTGGTCCTCGACGAACTTCGGATGCGGCAGCATGTCGCCGTCCAGGATCAGCACGTAGTCGCCCGTCGTCGCGGCGATCGCGCGGTTGCGCGCCAGCGCGAGGCGGAAACCCTTGTCCTCGATCCAGCTGTGGCGCAGCGGCACGGGGTAGCCGCGCGCGAGGCGTTCGAGCATCTGGCGCGTGTCGTCGCGCGAACCGTCGTCGGCGACGATCACCTCGTGCGGCAGCATCGTCTGGCGCGACAGTGCTTCCAGCGCGAGTTCCAGTGCCTGCGGCCAGTTGTAGGTGGAGATGACGACGCTGACGCGTGGAGTCTGTGAAGTGTTCATGGGCTTGGATCGGTGATCGGGCGGCCGTTCTGCAACAGCCACAACATGATGGTTTTCTGCCGCACGTAGTTCGCGCGGACGTAGGCGTAGACCAGGCCGTGCCAGCCGTCGAGGAAGCCGCCGCGGAACAGGTAGCCGCGCCAGAACCGCCACGCCGGCGACAGCACCAGCTTGCCCAGCGTCGCGCGCTTGCCGCGCGCGAAGTCGTGCTCGGCCATCATGCGCGCGTAACGTTGCGTTTTCTGCAGCTGCGCCTGCAGCGAGCGGTACGGGTAATGGATGAGGTCGCCGGCCAACGTGCGCACGGCGCCGTCGACGCTCGCCGCCTCGTGCACCTCCCGCTTTCCGCGCCAGCCGCCGCGGCGGCGGTCGAACAGGCGCAGCACGCGATCCGGATACGCGTTCCCGTGGCGCAGGAACTTGCCGAAATACTCGCTCAGGCGCGCGAAGCGGTAACCGGCGGCGCCTTCGAAACCGCGCGCACGTTCGGCCTCGATCGACGTCCGCAGCGCATCGCCGACGCGTTCGTCCGCATCCAGGCACAGCACCCAGTCGTGCGCGGCCTGTTCGATGGCGAACTGCTTCTGGCTGCGGAAACCGTCGAACGGCCGCTGGATCACGCGCGCACCCAGGTCGGCGGCGATCCGCGCGGTCGCGTCGCTCGAATGCGAGTCGACCACGACGATCTCGTCGCAGAAGGCGAGCGAGGCGATGCAGTCGGCGATGCGGTCGGCTTCGTTGAACGCGATGATGCAGGCCGACAGCGC
Organism: Lysobacter soli; assembly: GCF_009755585.1. Taxonomy (NCBI): domain Bacteria; kingdom Pseudomonadati; phylum Pseudomonadota; class Gammaproteobacteria; order Lysobacterales; family Lysobacteraceae; genus Lysobacter; species Lysobacter soli. The sequence goes on from NZ_CP046603.1 coordinate 355,313, forward strand.
CGGTGCGTCATGGCGTGCGTCTGCGGGGGCGGGCGAAGCGTTGATGGCGGCGGTCCGGGTTCCAGTGGGCGTCATCGTGCAGCCGGCAACCCCTCGCTACAAGTCGTGAGCGCCTTCACGATCCCGATTCGCGACGGTCGCAGGTCGCTTGCAAGGCCGCGCGTTCCACGCAGAATGGGGCCGGGGATGGAACCCCGGGCTGCCGATGAATGGACCCGGGGATGAAGCCGGGGGGCGAGCTTGGGGAAGCTGCGCGTGATCACCCGCGACAACGGCGCCGGCCTGAGTCGCGACCTGCGTCTGATCGGCGATGTCCTGCGCCACGGCCACGAGGTCGCGACGGTGGGGCTCGGCAACAGCCGCCTGCGAAACCGCCTGGCGCAGTGGCGCCTCTGCCTGGCCACGCGCCTGGCGGGGCCCGTGGATGCGCAGCTGTCGGTCGAGCGGATCTACGAACCTGTCCTCGCGACCGCGCGCAGCAACCTGCTGATGCCCAATCCCGAATGGTTCCGGCCGTCGTGGACCGCGCTGTTGCCGCGCTTCGACCGGGTGCTGTGCAAGTCCCGCCACGCAGTCGAGATCTTCCAGCGCCTGGGCTGCGCCACGACGTATACCGGCTTCACCAGCGCCGATCGCCTCGATCGGGCCGTGCCGCGCGAGCGGGCGTTCTTCCACCTGGCCGGTCGCAGTTCGGCCAAGGGCACGCAGGTCGTGCTGGAAGCGTGGCGCCGCCACCCGGAATGGCCGCGCCTGACGGTCGTCCAGTGCGCGCGCAAGGCGCGCCTGCGCGTGTCGGCCGCGAATGTCGACCACCGCGTCGGGCACCTCGACGACGACGAGCTGCGCCGGTTGCAGAACGCGCACCGGTTCCACCTGTGTCCTTCGGAAGCGGAGGGGTACGGCCACTACATCGCCGAGGCCATGAGCGTGGAAGCGGTGGTGATCACCACCGACGCGGCGCCGATGAACGAGCTGATCGGGCCGGCGTGCGGGCTGTTGTTGCCCTGCAGGCCCGGCGAGCGCCTGGGCCTGGATGTGCGCCACCACGTCGACGTCGAGGCCGTGGAAGCGGCCGTGATGCAGGTGCTGGCGATGGACGAGGCGGCGTGCGTGCGCCTCGGCGAAGCGGCGCGTGCGCGCTTCCTCGAGAACGATCGCGCCTTCCGCACGCGCCTGCAGGCGGTATTCGCCGCGCAGCCGCGCGTGCGTCACGGTGGCCGGCCGGGCGTGGCCGACGCGATAATCGAGTGGCGACGCCCGGCGTCGCCTTCGCTTCCACCACCGGACCGCTGATGGCCGATTACCTGCTGTTCGCCACCGAGCGCTACGCCCTGCCGATCCTGCAACCGCTGGCGCAGGCGCTGGACGCGGCGGGGCATGCCGTGCACGCGTGGTTCGTCGACGGCGCGAGTGGTGCGCGGTTGCCGGCGCCGGTGCGCACGGTGGGGTTGCGCGAAGCCGTCGCGCTGAAACCGCGTGCGGTGTTCAGCGCGGCCAACTGGGTGCCGACGTTCGTTTCCGGCGCGAAGGTCCAGCTGTTCCACGGCTTCAACGTCGAAAAGCGCTCCGACGGACGCGGCCACTTTCGCGTGCGCGGGCTGTTCGACCTGTACTGCACGCAAGGGCCGGCGACGACCGCGCCGTTCCGGGAACTGGCCGCGCAGGCCGGCCACTTCGCCGTGGTCGAAACCGGCTGGCCGAAACTGGACCCGCTGTTCCGCGACGACGCGGGCGCTGCCGCCGCGATGCGCGCCCCCGCCGGCAGCCGGCCGGTGGTGATGTTCGCCTCCACTTTCACCGAGCGCCTGAGCGCGGCGCCGCACCTTTTCGACGGTATCGCGGCGGAAGTCGCGCGCGGCGACCGCTACTGGCTGCTCACGCTGCATCCGAAATGCGCGCCGGAGCTGTTCGAACGCTACCGCGCGCTGGCCGGGCCCAATGCGACGTTCTTCGAGACCGAACAGCTCGTCACCGCCCAGCGGGCCGCGGACGTACTCGTCGCGGACACGACGTCGGTCGTGTCGGAGTTCGTGGTGCAGCGCAAGCCCGTGGTGACGTTCCGCAATCGCGCGCCGAAACCGCACATGCTCGATTTCGACGACGCCGCGCGGCTGCCGGACATGCTCGCGCGCGCCTTCGCGCCGGACGATGCGCTCAAGGCTGCACTCGCGGACTATGCCGATGCGATCCATCCGTATCGCGACGGGCGGTCGTCCGAACGGGTGATCGCCGCGACCGACGCGCTGCTCGGCGGCGAGCTGGGACGCCTGAAGGCCAAGCCCCTCGCGGCGCGACTACGCGCGTTGCAGATCCGCCAGCGCATGGGCTACTGGGGCCTGGGCTGAACGATGCCGCATCGCCTGGTGTTGCTGGCGTCCGAGCCGTACTCCCTGCCGATCCTTCGCCCCCTCGCGCGGCAGGCGCTTGCGCGTGGACATGACGTGGCGTGGGTCGCCAGCGACGCGATGGCCGCGCGCCTGGCGCCGGACGAACCGCGCCTGACCAGCCGCCGCGCACTGAAGGCGTTCGCGCCGCAGGCCGTGTTTTCGACCGTCAACCGTATTCCGCCGTTCTTCCCGGGGTGGCAGGTACAGCTGTTCCACGGCCTGAACCTGCACAAGCGCGATCCCGCGCACGGCCAGCATCGCGTGCTGGGCCTGTTCGACCTGTACTGCACGCACGGTCCGGCAACGACCGGCCCGATGCAGGCGCAGGCCGTCGAGCGCGGGGACTTCGTGGTCGTGGAGACGGGCTGGCCCAAACTGGACCCGCTGTTCGGCGGCGTCTCGGCGAATGCGCGCGGATTGCGCGAAGCCGCGGGAGGGCGGCCGGTCGCGATGTTCGCGTCCACCTTCAACGATCCGCTCAGTTGCTCCGGCGAGTGCTTCGAACACATCGAGCGCCTGGTCGCGCGCGGCGATCGTTACTGGCTGCTCACGCTGCACCCCATGTCGCCGCCGGAGCGCATCGAACGCTACCGCCGGTTGTCCGGCCCGAACGCGGTGTACCTCGATTCCGAGCACCTGATCGACATGCTCCACGCCGCCGATGCGCTGGTGTGCGACACGACGTCCGTTGCGGAGGAAATGGCGCTGCTCGGCAAGCCCGTGGTGACCGTGCGTCATCGCAAGCCACAGCCATTCATGCATGACGTCGCGAGCGCCGACGGCATCGACGCGGCGTTGCGCGCGGCGCTGTCGTCGCCCGCAGCTCGTCTGGAAGCGACGAACGCCTACGCCGACACGCTCCATCCCGCGCGCGATGGGCGCGCGTCCGATCGCGTGCTCGACGCCGTGGAATCGCTGATCGACGGATCGCTACGCCCGCAACGCCGCCGCAAGGCGCGCCCGTGGCGCCGCTTCTGGCGATCCTGGAAGGCGATGCGCGAACTGTTGCCGGGCTGATCCGCGCCGGATCACCAACGCAGAGGCCGCCGCGCGAGCGTCCGCGACAGCGACGCGTAGAGCGCCAGCGCGTCCTCGTGCGGCAGGAAGCGCACGCGCAGCGGCGGCGACAGCGCGCCTGCGCCCGAGGTGTCCAGATGCAGCGTCGCGGTGCCGCAGCGGCGATCCAGCGGCGAACGCGCGAGTTGCAGCGCCTGCAGCTTGTCCAGTTCGGCGAAACGCCAGTGGCGCGTCCACCAGCCCTCGCGCACGGCGACGATCTCCGTGTTGGCCGCGTACGCCATGCGCCGCGCGCGACGATGCGCGACGAAGGCCGCCCACGGCAGCCACGCCAGCGTCAGCAGGCCCCATGCGCCGAAGCGCCAGCTCGCGGCGATGGTGATCGCAATGACGACCGGAATCGTCGGCAACACCAGTCGCCACCAGTTCGACGCGGGCAACGCGCGCCAGTCCAGCTGCGTCCAGCCTGCGCGCGGTAGCAGGTGTTCGATCAGCGCATCGCAGTCGGCCGGGGTCGCGATCGGCGCCAGTTCGCGCAACGCACGTTGCTGCTGGTGTTCCTCGGCGACGGCGGTGTCGACGTCGAGGCTGCGGCGCTTCAACAGCCGATGCAGCGTGCCCTCATGCAACGTCCAGGCCTGGATGCGCCGACGTGACGCGCTGGTGCGCCAGCGCGCCAGCAGGCCGCGTTCGACGGTCAGCCGACGGCCGATCTCGCTCAGACGGAAACCGTGGTACTGCAGCAACGCCAGCAGGATCGAGAACCCGCGCAGCACGAGGATGGCGAACAGCACCAGCGCCAGCGCGGACACGACGTACTGCATCAGCCCGAAGTGATGCTCGCCGGCGAAGCCGAAGAGCCACTTGCCGACCGAGCGGAACGTGTCCATCACTGCGCGCTGGCTGATCTGCACGATGGCGGCGAACGCCGCCGCGACGACGACCAGCCCGCGGTTGGACACCAGCCCGAGCCGCACGATCTCGCCGAAGGGAAGCGCGAGCAGCGTGGTCGATTCGGGTTCGCTAGAGCTCTCCGTGGCCGTCGCGCCGCGGTGCCGCACCAGCGCTTCCAGCGCGAGCGCGTCTTCGAGCTTGAGCACGCGCATCTGCGCTTCGGGCTTGCTGCCGCCGGCCGATTCCAGGCGCACTTCGGCCACGCCGAACACGCGGTGCAGCGCGGACTGCTGCAGCGCGACGTTGTGGATGCGCGCGAACGGGATCACGCGCAGGCTGCGTTCGAACAGGCCGCTGCGGACCACCAGCCGGTCGCCGGCCACGCCGTAGCGATAGGTGAAGTACTGCCACAGCGACAGCACGACCAGCACCGCGACGCCGATCAGCGGCCACAGCTCGTTGCGGTCGCCGCGCCCGAACACCAGCAGCGCGACCAGCGGCAGCACGAACTGCTTCAGCTGCTGGACCAGCACGAACAGCCACGACATCGGGTGCAGGCGACGCTCGGCCGCGACCGTCGCGTCCGGGGCGGCGTCGGGCGATGGCGCGTCAGGCGTCGTCATCGGCATCGTTCGCTTCGATGGGGCGCGCGAGCAGATCGCGCAGGCGCTCGGCGTCGCCGGCATCCAGATGGGGCACGGTGACCGCGCTGTGGCGCGTGCCGGCGGTGTGCACGATCAGCGTCGCGAGGTTGCGCTGGCGCTGGAGCGGGCCGCGCTTGATGTCCAGGTGCTGCACGCGCGTGGCCGGCACGCGGGTTTCGCGCTGCCACATCCGGCCGCGGCGCACGGCCAGGCCGTCGGCATCCAGCCGCCAGAAGGTGCTTCGATAGTGCTTCAGGCCGATCCACGCTCCGGTGGCCAGTCCGACCAGCGCGAGCATGGGCGGCGCGAGCCACAGGTCGAACACGCCCGCCAGCACGAAGCCCGCCACCAGCCCCGGGATGGCGAAGGGCAGCATCGGCGTGAGCATGCTCGGCAGCCGCGCGCGATCGGGCAGGGGATGCCAGTCGGCGGGCGGTGTGACCGCCGCGGCGGCTTCGTCGTGGTCGGCCATCGTGTCGCTCCGTTGCGCGTTCGCGACGGCGCGTGCCGTCAGCGGTTCCAGTACGGGTTCTCTTCCCCCGAACCCGGCGGCCTGAGCGTATAGCGTTTGTAGGTCCACTGGTATTGCGCGGGATCGCGGCGGGCGATCGCCTCGACCGCGGCGTTGAGCGCCGCCACTGCGATCTTTGGATCCGGATCGGACACCGCCGCCGGCGCGCGCTGGATATGCAGCGCGAAGCCCGGATGGCCGGCGTGCGTGTCCACGCGCTCGCACCAGGCGAACAGCACGGTGGCGCCGGTGCGCGAGGCGAGCCGCCCCAGCAGCGTCATCGTCAGCGCCTGCACGCCGAAGAACGGCGCGAACTCGCCGTCGCCGGCCTTGGGCTGCTGGTCGGGCAGGATGCCGACGACGCCGCCATCGTTGAGGCGCTTGAACAACTGCCGGATCGCCGGGCCTTCGGCGCGGACCTGCGTGACGCGTTCCCCTGCGTCCGACTGCTCATGATCGGCACGCACGAGGTTGAGGAAGTGTTCGACGACGTCCGACTCCGGCGGGCGGTAGAGGATCGCCAGCGGCGTGCGCCACGCCAGCCACTGGTTCAGCAGTTCCCAGTTGCCGTGGTGGGGCGCGGCGATGATGACGCCCCGGCCGGAGGCGATGGCCTCGTCCATCAGCGCCGTGCCGTGTTGTTCGCGCAGCAGGCGCAGGTTCTCGGCGTGCGGGCGGGTCCACAGGCGGATGGTTTCCAGCACCTGTCGCGCGGTCGTGCGCAGGATCGCCGCGTGCATCGTTTCGCGCTCGGCGGGCAGCAGGTCGGGGTAGGCGAGTTCGAGGTTGATCCGCGCGACGCGGCTCTCGCGGACGTCGCGCCAGCGCCACCACGCCGCCAGCGCATCGCCCAGGCGGAGCAGCACCGGCCAGGGCAGGCGGCCGATCAGGGCGGCGACGAAGTACAGCAGGCGTGCGGCGAAACGGTTCATCCATTCAGTCTAACGGGGGCATCGTCGGCGCCGGTTGACCCCGCAGTGCCGCGGCCCACAGCATCGGCGCTCCATCCACCCGCCACGGAACCCCATGCTCGCCCTGATCCAGCGTGTGACCGAAGCCAGCGTCCGGGTGGACGGCGAAGTCGTGGGGGCGATCGGTCCCGGCCTGCTCGCGCTGGTGGGCGTCGAGCCCGGCGACGGCGACGCCCAGATCGCGCGGATGGCCGGCCGCCTGCTCGGATACCGTGTATTCGCCGACGAGGGTGGCCGAATGAACCTGGGCCTGGCCGACACCGGCGGCGGCCTGCTGCTGGTGAGCCAGTTCACCCTGGCCGCGGACACCCGCAGCGGCATGCGTCCGGGCTTCAGCACCGCCGCGGCGCCGGAGGTGGCTGAACCGTTGTTCAGCCGACTGGTCGGCATCTGCAGGCAAAAACATTCCGGGGGGGTGGAAACGGGGCGGTTCGGTGCCCATATGGTGATCAGCCTGGTCAACGACGGCCCGGTCACCTTCCTCCTGCGGTCCTGATGGCCAACCCGACCGGTCCGGCCTGATATACTGGAACGTTCCCATCCCTTCCCATTAGCGCGGTGGCGCAGCACATGGCCAACGAACGTCAGCCCCCCTCCTCCGATATCAAGCAGTTGATCAGCAAGGGCCTGGAGCAGGGCTACCTGACCTATGCCGAGGTCAACGACCACCTGCCCGACGACCTTGTCGACGCCGAGCAGATCGAAGACATCATCGGCATGATCAACGGCATGGGTATCGAGGTCCACGAAGTGGCCCCCGATGCCGAAACGCTGCTGCTCGCCGACGGCGGCACGGGCAACCGTGAAGTCGACGACACCGCCGCCGAAGAAGCCGCCGCCGCGCTGACCGCGCTGGACGGCGAAGGTGGCCGTACGACCGACCCGGTGCGCATGTACATGCGCGAGATGGGCACGGTCGAGCTGCTCACCCGCGAAGGCGAAATCGCGATCGCCAAGCGCATCGAGGAAGGCCTCGGCCAGGTGCAGGCCTCGCTGGGCGTGTTCCCGGCGACGATCGCCTCGATCCTGGACGACTACGAACAGCACAAGGCCGGCAAGAAGCGCCTGGCCGAGATCATCGTCGGCTTCAACGACCATCTGGACGAAGTGCCGGAGCCGCCGGCGCCGGTGGTGGTCGAAGCTGCCGACAGCGACGCCGAATCCGACGAGGACGAAGAAGAAGTCGCGGAAGGCGAAACCGAGGAAGTGGTCAGCGGCCCAGATCCGGTCGAAGTCGCCGCACGCATGGAAGCGCTGGCCGACAACTACCAGAAGTTCCTCAAGGCCTACGCCAAGCACGGCGCCGCGCACAAGTCGGTGCTGAAGCTGCGCGAGGACATGGCCGCCATCTTCGTGACCTTCAAGCTGCCGCTGCCGCTGACCGACGTGCTGGTCCGTGGCCTGCGCGAAGTCGTCAACGGCATCAAGGATCATGAGCGCCGCATCCTCGACCTGTCCACGCGTGTGGCCAAGATGCCGCGCAAGGACTTCATCCGCGCCTGGGAAGGCAACCAGACCAACCTGGAATGGGTGGACGAGCTGCTCAAGCGCAAGCAGAAGTGGTCGTCGGGCCTGCGCGAGGTGAAGGACCAGATCATCGCCGAGCAGCAGGCGACGATGGAGATCGAGAAGTCCTCCTACCTGACGCTGGCCGACATCAAGGACATCTCCCGCCAGATGGCCTATGGCGAGGCGAAGGCGCGCAAGGCGAAGAAGGAGATGGTCGAGGCGAACCTGCGCCTGGTGATCTCCATCGCCAAGAAGTACACCAACCGCGGCCTGCAGTTCCTCGACCTGATCCAGGAAGGCAACATCGGCCTGATGAAGGCCGTGGACAAGTTCGAGTTCCGCCGCGGCTTCAAGTTCTCGACCTACGCCACGTGGTGGATCCGCCAGGCTATCACGCGTTCGATCGCCGACCAGGCGCGCACCATCCGTATCCCGGTGCACATGATCGAGACGATCAACAAGCTCAACCGCATCAGCCGCCAGATGCTGCAGCAGTACGGCCGCGAAGCGACTCCGGAAGAGCTGGCGAAGGAAATGGACATGCCGGAGGACAAGATCCGGAAGGTCATGAAGATCGCCAAGGAACCGATCTCGATGGAAACCCCGATCGGCGACGACGAGGATTCCCATCTGGGCGATTTCATCGAGGACACGAACATCGAGTCCCCGGTCGAGGCGACCACCAACATCAACCTGACCGAGACCGTGCGCGATGTCCTCGCCGGCCTCACGCCGCGCGAAGCCAAGGTGCTGCGCATGCGCTTCGGCATCGACATGAACACCGACCACACGCTGGAAGAGGTCGGCAAGCAGTTCGACGTCACGCGCGAGCGCATCCGCCAGATCGAAGCCAAGGCGCTGCGCAAGCTGCGTCACCCGAGCCGTTCGGAACAGCTGCGTTCGTTCCTCGACATCGACTGACGCGGCAACACCGCCGATGTGTCACCACGAAGCCCCGCTCAGCGGGGCTTCGTGGTTTTCGATGCGCGCCTTTTCGCGCCACCGGGCCAGCAGATCGGGCAGGGCCCGGCGCCGCGGTACTTGTGCCCGCGGCTGCAGGTCTTCCAGCCGTTGTTCGTGGAAGGCGTGGTCGACTTCGCGTTCATGGCGACCTCCGCGGCGCGATCGGCCCGGCCGCTGCGTTACGACTTGTCGGTGTTGTAGAAGAACTGCTCGTGCGTGATCTTGCCGTCGCGCACCTGGTACACCGCGATCTCCTTCATCGCCACGCGACCCATGTCCTTGTAGGTCGCGTCCAGCCCCATCGCGACGCTGAACCAGCCATCGGCGATGACCGGATCGCTCACGCTGCCGCCGTGCACCTCGACGAGGTTGTCGGCCCACTGCCTGCCCTTCTCGCGGATCGCCGCCATGCCGCGCGTGATCGATCCGGCGTCCTGCCCGCTACCTTCGATGCTCACGGCATCCTCGGCGTAAAGCTCCTGCTGCGCCTGGTCGTACTGGCCGGTGCGGCAGAGTTCGACGAGGCGGTTGGCTACTGCGGCGATGTCGTTGGTCTTCGTGTCCATGCGAGATTCCTTCGGTTGGGACGCACAGCATGGGCGGGAGAGACTGACAGCGTGCTGTCAGCAGCGTGGCGCTGGCGGTAAGCTCGGATCCGGCCGCGGGGGGCGGTCATGCATGGGGAATCCGATGGAAGACACGAATCCGTACCGCAGCCCGGCCACGGCGTCGGTGGCAGTCGCGGTGCCCGCACCAGGCGCCCGGTTGTACCGGGTCTCGGGCATTGTGCTGGGCACGTTCATGGGCACGCCACTGGCGACCGGCTGGCTGATGTCGCGCAACTACCGCGCGCTGGGCGATCACGCGCGTGCGCGCCAGGCACTGACCTACGGCGCCATTGCGTGCGCGCTCGTGCTCGCACTCGTGTACGTCCTGCCCGAAAACGTGCCGGCGATGGTCTTCACGATCCCGCAGCTGTTCGCCGCCTCGCATATCGCGAAGCGCTTCCAGGGCGATCGCATCGCGGAGTACGAGGCCAGCGATCGCACCTACTCGAACTGGCGCGCCGTCGGCGTCGGGCTGCTGTGCTGCCTCGCCGTGCTGGTGGTGCTGGTGCCGATCGTCATCGGGCTCGCGCTGGCCGGCGTGATCGAGTGATCCTCACCACGTCCGCCGCAGCGGATGCGCTTCGGTGGTCAGCACGACCTTCGACGGATCCAGCGTTTCCGGCGGCGCGAACAGCAGGTAGAAATACTTGAAGGTCTCGGCGAGCACGAAGCTTTCCATGTCGTCGTCCTTGTCCTTCGTGATCACGCTGTCGAGCGCCGCGAAGCCCGAATCGGTGCGCGTGTAGCGGACGAAGTCGTCGAACATCTCGCGCCCCATCGCGCGGTACTTGGCATCGCCGGTCAGGCGGTGCAGGTACCACGCCGATTCGATGATCTCCGGGCGCAGCGGATATCCCGCCGACGTCACTTCGCCCTTGCGATAGTCGTACGCCTCCGGCTCGATGCCCCACTTGCGCCACATCTTGAACGACGAATCCTGCAGGCGGCGCGCCTGCGCGACATCGCCCGACAACGCCAGCAGTCCCGGCCAGAACGCATCGAGCGCGCCGTAGCGGCTGGCCACGCGTTCACCACTGTCCATGTCGACGTGGCCCACCCACAGCGCGCCGTCGACTTCTTCCGGGTAATAGCGGTTGGCCGCGGCGATGCTCTCCTTCCACATCGCGTGGCAGTCCTCGTCGCCGAACAGCGTCCAGCACTTCCACAGGTACTCGTAGTACGAGTCGATGCGCGCGCCGACGTGACTGCGCCTGTTCGTCCACTCGCCCGTGGTGACGTCGAAGCGCTCGCCGACCAGGCCGATCTTCGAACGACGCTTGTAGGTTTCCACGAGCGCGCGCTTGGCCTTCTCATAGAACACCGGGTTGCCGGTGAGCTTGCTGAGCGTGCCGTATTCCAGCAGCAGCGTGCCGGCCTCGGCGGGATTGCTCTCGTTGCCGTGTGCCTTGCCGGTGCGCAGGTTGACGTAGACGTACGGCAGGCCCGTGGGCGAATCGAACGCCGGCAGCAGTCGCGTGCCGAGGTCGTTCGCAAGCGCGAGCAGGCGCTGGTCGCCGGTCAGTTGGTAGCCCGACAGCAGGCCGCCGAGCAGCCGGATCACGACTTCGAAATGCTTTACGTCCAGGTCGCGATCGAACGACAGCTTCGTCGCGATCAACTCGCGCGCCTCCGCCTCCTCCCGGTCCAGGCCCATCAGGATCATCGTGTCGAGCGCATCGACCGGCGTCATCAGCAGCGACTCGCCGTACCAGTCCGATGGCGCGTTGGTCAGTGGCTTGAGCGCATCGTGGCCCCACGCGTATTCGCGATACCCGCGCCACGCGTGCAGGAACTGCGCCTTCACTTCCTCCGCGCTGCGTGCGGCGCGCTTGTCGCTGAACGACGCGGACGGCTCCGCGCCTTTCGTCGCGGGTTCGGCGGCGATGGCGAGAGTGGGAACCAGCAGCAGGGACAGCAACGCAGCGTGCAGGCGCATCAGTTCTCTCCGCGATGACGAAGGACGGCCAGGACGTCGTAGCACGCGCCCATGGTGTGGTAATCGGTCTTGCCGGCGGGACTCTTCTCGTCGCTGTACTTGCGGTTGCGGCGATCGAGGATGCGATACCACGCGCCATGCTCGTGATCGACGAAATACCGCCACGAGTACGCCCACAGCCGGTCGTACCAGTCCCAGTAGGCAACGTCGCCCGTCGCATCGGCAAGTCGCGCGGCCGCGGCCAGCGACTCGGCCTGCACCCAGAAATACTTGTCGTCGTCGCACACCGCGAACTCCGGCGCCAAGCCGAAGCCGTACGCGAGGCCACCGAACTCCGCGTCCCACGCGCGCCGCACGGCCGTGTCGAAGAGATGTCGTGCGGTGTCGATCAGACCGTCGGCCGGCGTGCCGCGTTCGCGCAGATGGCCGTCCAGGATGACCAGCAGCTTCGCCCATTCGGTCTGATGGCCGGGCTGATAGCCCCATGGACGGAACAGGTGCTTCGGATCGTCGCGGTGGTAATCCCAGTCGACGTTCCAGTCGCGATCGTAGTGTTCCCAGACCAGCCCGCCGGCCTTCGCGGCCTGGCGCCGCGTCATGCCGTCGGCGAGCAGCAATGCGCGGTCGAGGAAACGCGATTGTTTCGTCGCCTCGTACGCGGCGAGCATCGCCTCGCACATGTGCATGTTCGCGTTCTGTCCGCGGTAGTCGGAGAAGTTCCACTCCGCGTCAGCTTCATCGCGATACAGCCCTGCGTCCGCATCAAAGAAGCGCGACTCCAGCAGCTGCCAGGTCTCGTCGATCCACGGTGCCACCTCGTCGATGCCGGCCTTCAATGCCGTCGAATACGCCAGCAGCACGAACGCGACACCGTAACAGTGGTTCGTGCGGTCCTCGGGCACGCCGTCGCGGATCGTCCACGCGTAGCCGCCCGTGGATGCATCGCGATGCGCGTCGCGCAGGTAACGCAGGCCGTGGCGCGCGGCGTCGAGGTACTCCGCATTGCCGAACTCGCGCGCCGCCATCGCATAGTTGAAGACGAAGCGCGTGCTGCTGACGAGGTGGCGATGCGACGCGTCATAGACGCTGCCGTCGTCGCGGAAGTAATGGAAGAAGCCGCCCTTCGGATCGATCGCGCGCGGATGGTAGAACGCCATCGTGTCGGCGATGTGCGCGCGCAGGAAGGCGTCGCTGCGGAAGTCGGGTTCCGTCGTGTGCAGGGTCGTCATGCGTCGTTCCGGAAAAGGGTTTCGATGTCCTCGCGCGTCGGCATCGCGGCGAACGCGCCGTGTTTCGTCGCCGTCAGCGCACCTGCGGCGGCGCCGTGGCGCAATGCGTCGAGGATCGTCGCCTCGTCCGCGATCGCGTCCTCGAAGTTGCCCGCGTCCACGCCCAGTTCCACCAGTCGCAGCAGCAGGCTGGCGACGAAGGCATCGCCTGCGGCAGTCGTATCGACGGCGGAAACCCGGAACGTCGGCGCCTCGCCCTTCGTGGCGCGCGTGTACCAGCGCACCGGCTTTCCGCCGTCGGTGATCAGCACCAGTCGCGCGTGTCCCTGCCAGAGGCGCTGCAGCATCGCGTCGTGATGCCCCGCGCGACGGATCAGGAAATCCGCTTCACTGCGGCACAGCTTGACGACATCGGCTTCAGCGAGCGCTTCCCACAAACGCGGCGCGGGATCCACGCCTTCCGGCCACAACGAGGGCCGCAGGTTGAGGTCCATGCTCACCAGCGCGCCGTGTTCGCGCGCCAGCTGCATGCCGGCGACGGTGGTCTGCGCGATGTCGGCTTCCGTCAGGCTGTTGGAGCACACGTGCAGCACGGCCGCATCGAGAAAACATTCGGTGCGGAAATGCTCGACGCGGAACAGCAGGTCCGCCGCGGGCGGGCGGTAGAAGCTGAAGCTGCGCTCGCCTTCTTCATCCAGCGACACGAACGCCAGCGCGGTGCGCGCCGCGCTGGTGTGCGCGGTGAAGCGCGTATCCACGCCGAAGGCGCGCAACTGCGACATCAGGAACTCGCCGAACATGTCCACGCCGAGCATGCCGACGAAGCGCGCGTTGCCGCCCATGCGCGCGACCGCGGCGCTGACGTTGGCCGGCGCGCCGCCGGCGTACTCGACGAAATGGCGCGGGTTGCCCTGCAGTGCGGGAAGCGCGAGGAAGTCGATCAGCGCCTCGCCGAAACACACGATCGCCTTGCGTTGCACGGCTGCGATCATGCGCGCGTCGCCGCCGCGATCGTCGGGATGAACGCCGCGATGGCAGCGCGATGGAATAGGGGGCGACCGCTCATGCGGCATCTCCGGACAAGGTGGACTGGCTGCTCGCGCGCACGTGCAGTTGCACGGGCGCGATGGTGGTGATGGCGGGCGTCGACGGGTCCTGCAGACGCTGCAGGATCAACTCAGCCGCCTGGCGGCCGCGCGCGCGCGGATCGACCGCGACGGTCGTCAGCGGCGGCGCGCTTACGGACGCTTCGGGAATGTCGTCGAAGCCGGTGACCGCGAAGTCGTGACCGGCGCGTCGCCCGCGTGTGGAAAGGCCTGCGATCAAGCCCAGCGCGACGGCGTCGTTGTAGCAGACCGCCGCCGTCGGCGCGGGATCGCGCACGAACAGCGCGCCCGTCTGCCGCGCGGCTTCCAGTCGCGTCGGCGCGCATTCGACGATCCACTGCGGTTCCGGTGCGATGCCCGCGTCCGTCAGCGCGGCATGCCATCCCTTTCGACGTTCCGAGCACGAACTCGACTCGCCATGTCCACCGAAGAACGCGATGCGGCGATGGCCCTGCGCGAGCAGGTGTTCCGTCGCCAGGCGCGCCCCGCGTGCGTTGTCGAGCGCGAGGTAATCCCATTCGTCGCCGAGCGTGCGGTTGAACACCAGCATCGGCGTGCGCGATGCGAGCAGCGGACGCAGCCGCGCCGCATCGCTGCCTTCGGCGGGCGAGAGGATGATGCCGGCCGGATCGTGCTCGAGCAGCGAGGTGAGCACCGCCTGCTGGCGTTCGCTCGACTCGCCCGTGCTGCCCAGCAGCGTGACGTAACCGGCGGCGCCCAGCGCTTCGTCCACGCCGGCCGCGAACTCGGCGAAGAACGGGTTCGACAGGTCGTTGATCACCAGCGCGACGGTGTTCGACGCCTTGCGCCGCAGGTTCGCCGCGCCGCGGTGATAGACGTACCCCTGCCGCTTGAGCTCGGCCTCTACCCGCGCCCGTGTCTGCGCGTTCACCAGCGGGCTGCCGCGCAGCACCAGCGACACCGTCGCGCGCGACAGGTCGCAGGCGTCGGCGATGTCGGTCAGCGTGACGCGGCCGCGAGCGGCGGGGAGGGGCATGGACGGGCGGGCTCCGGGATTTGGATCGGTCTAAATCGGGCATCCTGCGGAAGGCAGCCGCCCGGCGCAATCCTGCGCTGCAGCATGAGGCCCGATGCGGAGCCGTGGTACGGTCCGGCGTTTAGACCGATCCAAATGCGCGGCCCGCCCGCGTCAGATTCCCACTCCAGGAGCGCCCATGTCCCGTCGTGCCCGTTCCCATTCACTGCGTCTGGCCGGCGCCGCGCTGGCGCTCGCCAGCGGGCTTGCGGCCGCAGCCACGCCCGGCGCGGGCGCGAAGGCCTATGCCTCGGTCGATCCCTTCATCGGCACCGGCGGCGAGGGACACACCTTCCCCGGCGCGACGGTCCCCTTCGGCATGGTGCAGCTGAGCCCCGACACGCAGATCAAATCGCGCAAGGAAGGCTACGGCTGGGCGGCGGGTTATCGCTACGACGACCACACCATCGTCGGCTTCTCGCACACGCATTTCTCCGGCACCGGGCACTCGGACCTGGGCGACGTGCTGGTGATGCCGATCGCGGGCGAGGTGAAGCTCGAACGCGGCGACGTCGACAAGCCCGGCAGCGGCTACACCTCGCGCTTCGACCACAAGGACGAACGCGCCGAACCCGGCTATTACGCCGTGACGCTGCAGGACTACGGCATCCGCGCCGAACTCACCGCGAGCCCGCGCGTCGGCGTGCATCGCTACACGTTCCCGAAGGGCAAGCCCGCGCACGTGCTCGTCGACCTGCGCACCAGCATGTACGACTACCCCGGCAAGGTGCAGTGGTCGCGACTGCGACTGCGTCCCGACGGCACGCTGACGGGCTTCCGCGAAACGCGCGGCTGGGCGCCGGGTCGCCAGCTGTACTTCGCGATGCGCTTTTCCAAACCGGTGAGCGGCCAGCAGTTCCACGACACCGAAGAGAACGTCGTCTACAAGGGCTTCCCGCCGCCGGGGGAGAAGGACCCGCGCCAGCGTGCGCAGATCGAAGGACGCCAGCTTGTCGGTGCGTTGGATTTCGCCGCGGCGCAGGGCGAGTCGATGATCGTGAAGGTCGCGATCTCGCCGGTGAGCGAGGAAGGCGCCATCGCCAATCTCGACGCCGAAGTGCCCGGCTTCGACTTCGACGCCGTGCGTGCCGATGCGAAGGCGCAATGGACACAGGCGCTGTCCGCGCTCGACGTCGATGCGCCCGAACCGATGCGCCGCAGCGTCTACACCGCGCTGTACCACACGCTGATGGGGCCGTCGCTGTTCATGGACGTCGACGGTCGCTATCGCGGCCCCGACAACGCCGTGCACCAGGCGAAGGGCTTCACGAACTACTCCACGTTCTCGCTGTGGGACACGTACCGCGCGTTGCATCCGCTGCTCACCATCGTGCAGCCCGAGCAGCGCACCAACGACTTCGTCAATTCGCTGCTCGCCTCGCGCCGCGCCAGCGCATACGGCGTGCTGCCGGTGTGGGCGTTCCACGGCCTGGAGACGTGGTGCATGATCGGCTACCACGCGGTGCCAGTGATCGCCGACGCGTACATGAAGGGCATTCGCGGCTACGACGCGAACGAAGCGCTCGACGCGATGGTCGCCAGCGCAAGCTACGGCCCGTACGACGGCATTGCGCAGTACATGCAGCTGGGCTACGTGCCGATCGACGAGGAAGGCGAAGCAGCATCGAAGACGCTGGAATACGCGTTCGACGACTGGACCATCTGGCGCATGGCCGGCGAGATGGGACGCGACGACGTGGCGAAGCAATTCGGCAAGCGCGCCGCCAACTGGCAGCACGCGTTCGACGAATCCACCGGCTTCATGCGCGCACGCAAGCGCGACGGCAGCTTCCGCGAACCCTTCGACCCCAGCGCCAGCGGCTACGGCACCGACTACACCGAAGGCAACGCGTGGCAGTACTCGTGGTACGTGCCGCAGGACGTCGCCGGCCTCGCGGCCGCGCACGGTGGCGAAGACAAGCTGCTCGCGCGCCTGGACGCGGTGTTCGACGCGAAGGTCGATCCGAAGATCTTCGAACACATGGAAGACATCACCGGCCTGATCGGCTGGTACGCGCACGGCAACGAGCCCAGCCACCACGTCGCGTATCTCTACGCGTACGCGGGCCAGCCGTGGCGCACGCAGGCGCGCCTTGGCAACATCATGAAGACGCAGTACGCGCCGCGCCCCGACGGGCTCGCCGGCAACGACGACCTCGGCCAGATGTCGGCGTGGTACGTGTTCACCGCGCTGGGTTTCTATCCCGTCGCGCCGGGCAGCAACGAGTACGTCATCGGCCGTCCGTTCATGCCGCGCGCCACGCTGAACCTGCCGAACGGCAAGCGCTTCACCGTCATCGCCGACGGCCTGGACGACGCGCATCTCTACATCGGCACCGCCACGCTCAACGGCAAGCCACTGGAGCGCGCGTTCCTTCGCCACGACGAGATCATGGCCGGCGGCGAACTGCGCTTCACCATGCAGGCGCAGCCGAACAAGACCTGGGCGACCGACCCGTCGCAGCGCCCGTACTCGATGTCCAGCCGCTGAAAATCGCCGGCGCGCGAACCCTCGCGCGCCGGCCCAGCCGCGTCGGCTGCTAAACTCCGCAGCCCACGGGCCTATAGCTCAACGGTTAGAGCAGGGGACTCATAATCCCTTGGTTCCAGGTTCGAATCCTGGTGGGCCCATTTGTTGATGGATCCCCGTTCAGCGATACAACGCTGCGCCTGGATCAACCGTTGCGCGAACCGATGCGTTGGCGCCACATCTTTCAGAAAGCGAACTCGAACCCGGCGAGCGGACCGCTCAACGTGATATCGGTATTGTTGCCGCCGGTCTCGACCTCTATCGCCAGGTATCGGTAGCCGACGATCCACGCGCCATGCTTCACGTGGTAGCGGACCACGGCACTGGCGCTGTGCGTCCCTTCGGTTTCTCCGAACGAGCCGTCGCCGCGCAACGTGAGCTGCCAGCGATCGGACAACGCCCACGTGTAATGCGCTCCGAGCATGAAGTCGCTGTAGGACTTGTCGATGCTGCGCTCCGACGGGGAGAAGACCGGATTGATGGGATCGAACCTGACCTTGAGGTCCACGTCGACGTAACGCAGGCCGCCGAACACATCGAGCCCATGGGAGCGCTCTTCGCCCGGACTCCAGAAGGCGGCCAACTCGAACAGCTGCGAATCCAGATCGGACCGGGTCGCGACGCGCGGGAACTGCCTGTCGTCCGCCAGGCCAAGGAAGATGTAATCGGCGAACGCACCGAAGTGATCGCCCCGTCCCTCGGCATGTATCAGGAACGCGCCATCGATCTTGTCGATGATGTCCGAGAATGCCGAATCGGTTTCTGCGGGTGGCTGACCGGTGCGCAGGTCTGTTGCGATGCTCGGCGCCCAGAGGTAGGGCGCGATGGTCCACTCCCACGCTTCGCTTTGCTGCGCGTGGGATGCAAGCGGTGCACCCGCCATGCACAGGGCCATGACAGCAGTCGCGAACGATCGCAAATCGTTGCTCATCGTCGGGCTTCCCATTCGCGGACCCATGGTCCGACGTTTTCGATCGCGGACATGGGAGAACAACGTCGCTCCGATTCCGCGTGGTACAGGACGGCCCATGTCCGGGCCGTCCGGTTGTTCCTCACGCCGACGCAGTGGAACCTACGGCGTCGGATTCGCCGCCTTGACCACCGGCGGTGGCTGCCACGTGCCCTTGCCCGGCGGCAGGATCGATGGCGGCGTGTCCTTCGGCCAGTACGTGCGCAACATCAGGATGAACTTGCCTTGCGGCGCCGGCAGCCAGTTGTTTTCCTTGTCCTTGCCCGGCGACTTGTTCTGGAAGTACAAGGTCAACGAGCCGTCGTCGTTGAACTTCGGCTTGTTGCGCATGCTGATGGTGAACCGGTCGAGCGGGTTCGGATTGAACCACCAGCCTCCATCGTCGATGTACATCGTGATCGACCAGAAGCCGTTGACCGGAGGTGTCTGGTCTTTCGGGAATGTCAGCGTGTAGGAATTCGCGCCGTTGAGGGTTTCACCATTGCCATCGGTCAACGCGTAGGGATAGATCGCGTCCTCCGGGAGATTGGCAGGCCATCCAAACGCGGCGATCAGTGCACGCTGGAGATAATCGGTTCCGTATGTCCCGGCCGCTGCTGGAATGAACCACCCGTTCTGCTTGGTCCCCGACGTCTCCCGCCGTGCAAAGATCTTCTGCTGCGCCGTCCTGGTGACATCCTTCAGCGCAGCCTGCGCAGAGGGCGACAGTTTGCCGATGTCGAACGGCTTGCCGGGCTCCAAGCCGATCTTGGCCATGCGGGCAACGATCGCGCCGTCCTCCGGCGCAGGCGGTGCGGTAGTGCCCATCAGACGCGCCATCATCCCGAAGTAAGTCGAGAGGTCCATCTCGTCGATGATCTTCTGCGGCTTGTCCGTCATCGAAAAGCCGGGGTTCGGATCAACCGGCGGTGCGGTGTAGGTATACGGTTTGCCGAACGCAGATAGCGGCACGAGCTTGTACTGGGCCTGCAACGCGTTGACGGCCTTGTAGTCCGCCTCGGTGCCATCGGCATAGGTTCGCCCAAGGATGACCAGATGTTGCGTGGGCGACTTCACGTGTTCCATGCCGGCAGGAACCTGTCCGCTCCAGCCGGGCCCGCTGATCAGGATGTCGGCGGCCTTGCCACCCATTGTGCGGCTGCCTGGTGACGCGACGACGGGCATCCACAGGCTGTAGTGCGGAAACAGGAAGAAGCGTTTGCCCATGTCGGGATGACTGAAGACCATCGGCTCGTTGCGCAGGTCGACCCACGCGACCGAGTAAAGCGTGTCCGCGTTCGGCGCCGATACGCCTCGGTAGTCGCCGGGTGGATAACGCGGAACATTCGCGAACTGGTTAGGCGGCGCGTGCAGGGCGTCGGCCTTGGCGACATTCGACATCTGCACCCGTGTGACTTCGGTGGTGATCAGCGAATAGCCGTAGATGTATGCGTCGGTCGCGATATCGACCACTTCCTTGTCGCTCAGTGCTCCAGGGCCTTGGACAGGCGCCTCCTGCTTCTGCACTGTTTCGGTTTGTTCGGTTTGTCGCCCGCCGTCGCGGGAGCATGAGAGCGTCAAGAACGTCAGCGACATGCACAACGACATCGCGGCCAGCCTGGCCAGTCTCGTATTCACGGACCTTCTCCTTCAGCAGAGGAAACCGGGGGAATACACAAGGACCGCCCGGGCGGCGGTCGGCATAGGAGGCTCCCGCAAGTGTTAGCGGAAGGTGATGTCGTTGGCCTCGCGCTGGATCTTCGACAGCGCCGAGCAGGGCTTCCGTCTTCGCAATAGAGAAGGCCCGCCGTTGGCGGGCCTCTGTCTCCGTTCTTGCGCGTCGGGGGACCGGCTATTCCGTTACTGCGCCAACGCCTTGACCAGGTCGAACAGATAATCGCGCCCGACATACACCGAACGCACTTCCAGGCGTTCGTTGAGCCCATGCGCGCCATTGCCGTCGGGATCGCCCCACATGCCGGGCACGCCGTAGGTCGGGATCCCCACAGCCGACATGTAGAGTCCGTCAGTCGCGCCGGTCGACATCGACGGGATCACCGGCACGCCGGGGAAGTACTTCGCGCTCAACGTTTCCATCGGACCGATGATCGCCGGATCGAGCGCGGGCGATTTGGCCAGGGGCTTGTCCTTGCGTGCGAGATCGATCGAGATGGCGGGATTGCCGATGACTCCCACCAGCGCGTCCTTGATCTCCGCCGGCGTATGGCCGGGGAAGATGCGGCAATTGACGTTGGCTTCGACCCGCTGCGGAAGTGCATTGACCGCGTGCCCGCCGTTGATCATCGTCGCCACGCACGTCGTGCGCAGCATCGAGTGGAAGCCCTTGTCGGTGTTGACGACCGCCTCCGCCCTTGCGTCACCGGGATCCTTCGCCAACGCCGCCATCGCGGCACCCAACTCATCCTTGCGCGCCGCACCGGCGCGCGCAAAGAAGGCGCGGGTCGTGTCGTTGAACTCGGTCGGGAACTCGTGCCCGCCGACCTTCAGCAAGGCCTCGGACATCGCGTAGATCGCGTTGTCGCGCACGGGTTGCGAGCTGTGTCCGCCGGGATTGGTCGCGACCAGCTTGTAGTCCTGGTAGGTCTTCTCGCCCACCTGGATCGATTGTGCGACCAGGTGCCCCTTGCCATCGGTATCGCCACCGCCGCCTTCGTTGAGGGCGAAGGCCGCGTCGATCAGATCGCGTTTGTGGTTGGCCAGGTACTGCGCGCCGTTGAACGCGGTGTCGGTCTCCTCGCCGCACGTCAGCGCGATCTTGACCGTGCGCGCCGGCTTGTAGCCGGCCTGCTTGAAGCGGATCAGCGTGTCGGCCCAGGTCGCGGCCATCATCTTGTCGTCGGCGATGCCTCGCGCGTAGTAGTAGCCGTTCTCCTCGACGAGCGTGTACGGGTCGCGCACCCAGTCGGCCCGCTTGGCCGCCACCACGTCGATGTGCGCCAGCAGCAGGATCGGCTTGAGCGTGCTGGACGTGCCGGGATAGACGGCTACCAGCCCACCTTCCTTCGGGTGCTCGGGCACCGAGAACAGCGTGATCTGGTCGTCGGCAAGGCCTGCTGCCTTCAGGCGCGCGGCGATCTGCCCGGCGGCCTGCGTGCAACTGCCGGTGGTGACCGAGGTGTCGGTCTCCACCAGTTCCTTGTAGAGCTCGAAGAAGCGCTGCTGGTCAGGACGCAGCGGACCCATCTTGCCGGTCGGCACCTGTGCCGCCACCGGACCCGCGATCAACGCGCCCACCGCCAACGCCATCCACATCCTTCTCATGCCTCACCCCTTGGTTGTGCCCGCGAATGGTGGCGCGAGCCTGCGCAATCGCCCCCTCGTATCGAAGGGCCCTGATCCGCCTTCTACAGTAACCGGCGACCGATGTCCGGCTTTGGGGGTTGCCGGGCCCCACGGCGCCTGGGAGAGGTGGCCGCTGGTAATGTCCGGTGTCGACCCGCACCGTACATTGGCCGACATCGCGGAGACAGGGCATGAAATACATGGATGGCGTCGATATCGAGCCAGGCGACATCATCCAGATCGCCACGAAATATCGCGGAAAGGTCATCGCTTCGATGGACACGGGGAGGTATCTCCCCGGGCAGGAAGGCTGGGCGTATCTTGGCGAAGGCATCATGGTCGATACCGACTTCGGCGGTCTCGTGCATTACACCGTCGATACCGCTGAAGACTTCGTGCTCATCGCGCGCGCCTGACCGGGTACAGACATCCGCTTCCTGCCGAGCCGACATCCGGCCGTTCCGAGATTGGCGCCGATTCAATTCAGGGTCCTTCGAACATGCTGCATCACATCTCCATCGGCGTGCGGGATCTCAACCTGGCTGGAAGGTTCTACGACGCGGCCCTGGGCGCGCTTGGATTCAGGCGCGTGTTCGAGGACGAAACCGCCATCGGTTACGGCCTCGTCGACGGTGAGGACCTGCTCTGTCTGAAGCTGCGGGAGAAGGCGCAACCGCCTAGCGACGGGTTTCATCTGGCGTTTGCGGCGGCGTCGAGGACGGCTGTGCGGGCGTTCCACAGCGACGCTCTGAAGATCGGCGGCCGCGACAACGGTGCACCGGGCCTGCGGCCCGACTACGGCGATCACTACTACGCCGCTTTCCTCATCGATCCGGACGGCCATCGCATCGAGGCTACGATCAACGCGTCTGAACCCTGAGCACATCGGTCGTATTCGAATTGCACCCGGGTGCGCTTCGCTTAGCCGGGCTACAAGGCAGTTTTCGGACGAAGGCGTCAGCTCTCCTGCCCGATATCCCGATCAAGCAGGCAGTCGATGAACGCGCGCAGCGCGGGCAACATGTGCCGACGGCTTGAGTAGTAGAGATAGAGCCCGGGCACGGTCGGCGACCAGTCGGCGAGAACGCGCTTGAGGCGGCCGTCGCGCAGCGCTTCGGCGATCTCGTCATCGTTGTAGGCGTACAGCACGCCAAGCCCCTGCAGCGCGGCGGGAACGACGATGTCCTGATGGTTCGCGATCACCATGCCCTCGCCGAAGAACTCGACCGTCTTGCCTTTCTTCTTGAACTCCCACCCCGCGATCTTCCCGCTGCCGGGGAAGCGCCAGTTGATGCAGGCGTGGAGATGCAGGTCATCGGGCGTCTTCGGCTCGCCGTGCTTCGCGAGATAGTCGGGCGACGCCACCGCCAGCAGTTCAAAGTCCGGTGTGAGCCGCACCGCCACCATGTCCTTCTGCAACCGCGCGCCCACGCGGATGCCCGCGTCGAATCCTTCGCCTGCGATATCGCTGAGGCCGTCTTCGATGACGATGTCGAGGACGACATCCGGATGCGCGTGCACGAAACGCCCCAGCCGCGGCGCGATCACCTTCTTCGCCGCCATGCTCAGTGTGTTGATCCGCAACGTTCCCGCGGCGCGCGCATTCGCGCCCACCGCCTGCGCGACCGCGTCGTCCATGTCGCGCAGGAGCGGCGCCATCCGCTCGTGCAGGCGACGTCCGGGTTCGGTCGGCGACACGCTGCGCGTCGTGCGATTCAACAGACGCACGCCCAGCCTGGATTCGAGCTGGCGAATGGTCTGGCTGAGCGCGGATCGCGACAGTCCCAGGTGATCGGCGGCCCGGGCGAAGCTGGCCCGATCGACGACGGCCACGAAGGCCTTGAGTTCCGCGAAATCAGAGCCGCGCATTGTGCACCGTTCGCTACATGGCCTGATCGGATCATAGGTGATTCTCTAACCTGGCACGACGCATCAGTCTGGCTCCGTACCCCACCCACGGAGCACTGCAATGAGAGACCTGGACCTGCCCGAGCCGATCGCGGCCTACTTCGATGCCGAGCGCCACGACGGCCAGGCCGTCGCCCGCTGCTTCACCAAGGAAGGCGTCGTGCTGGACGAAGGCAAGACCCATTCGGGCGCCGCCGAAATCGAGGCCTGGAAGAACGAGGCGACCGCCAGGTACACCTACACCGCGCAGCCCCACACGCTGCAGACGCAAGGACACCGCTACCTCGTCACCAGCCGGGTATCGGGCAACTTTCCGGGCAGCCCGGTAGACCTGCGTTACGCCTTCATCCTCGAGCGCGGCAGGATCGCGTCGCTGGAGATCTCGCCATGAACTTCGACCTCCAACTGGCGGGAAAGCGCGTCGTCGTCACCGGCGGCACGCGAGGTATCGGCGCGGCCGTGGTCGAACTGCTGTCCCGGCTCGATGCACGCGTCGTGGCGACTGCACGTTCGCAACCGAAGCAGCCGATCGAGAATGTGCACTACGTAGCCGCCGATCTTCCAACCGCCGTCGGCGTGCGCGCGGCGGTGGACGCGGCCGGGCGCCATCTCGGCGGTATCGACATCCTGATCAACGTGGCGGGCGGATCGTCTGCGCCGGCGGGCGGTTTCGCCAGGCTGGACGACCACGAGTGGGCCAAGGCGCTCGACTTGAACCTCATGTCGGCCGTGCGGATGGATCGCACGGTGCTGCCGGCGATGATCGCGCAGGAATCGGGCGTGATCCTGCATGTGACGTCGATACAACGCGTACTGCCGCTGCACGACGCCACCATCGCCTATGCGGCGGCCAAGGCGGCGTTGTCGACCTACAGCAAGGCGTTGTCGAAGGAAGTGACGCCCAAGGGCGTGCGCGTGGTCCGCGTCTCGCCGGGCTGGGTGGAGACGGAAGCTTCGGTTGATTTCCTCGGAGGCATCGCGGCCAACGCGGGCACCGACTATGAAGGCGCCAGGCAGATGGTCATGCAGGCACTGGGCGGGATTCCGCTGGGGCGCCCGGCCAAGCCCAGCGAAGTGGCCGACCTCATCGCGTTCCTGGTCTCTCCGCGGGCCGAGTCCATCTCGGGCGCGGAATACACCATCGATGGCGGCACCGTGCCGACTGCGTGACACGCCGTCGCTCGGAAGCGAGCAGCCGAAGAGAAGGGCCCGACCGGGCCCTTCTTCGGATGTCGCAGGGCGCAACGCGAGGACGGTAGAACTACCGAAGTAGCAGACAGTGATCGGGTTCATTATGGCCACGACGCCGCCCAGGCGTCGGACCGCCGCGTTGGCGTGCGATCTGTCTACTTCGATGCGAGGAACATGGCGGCCAGACAACCCCCGTGGAAGCGCAAGGCCCCGCCGGGCAAGAAAGCGCGCACCTCGTTGACGGCCGCTGAAATCAAGGCTGCCCGGGAACGCGCCGCTGCCGCCGGACGACGCTATCCAAACCTCGTGGACAACATGTGGGCGCTGCGACAGCGATCCCTACGTGATCGTTGACGGTGCATCCGTATGCGACTCACCGCTTCTTCTCCCGCCAATGGTGGGCGACGCGTCGATCGAAGCGGGCTCGTCGGCGGCATGTTCGCGATTCAACAGAAGAGGTCGTTGCCGTCGCGCCGTCAGTTGACGGCGCGATCGCGCGGGCACAGCGCCAGCAAATGCGCCATTGATGCGCCTCAGTGCGATGCCTCCCGTTCGTTCGTCAGCGACGTGAGTGAATCCGGCGCGGACTTCACGGACCAGGGGCGTAGGGTGGGCGGCTCCCAACCGAGGAGACGCGCCATGATCAAAGTAGCGTTGCTCGTCCGCCTGGAAGCAAAACCCGGAAAAGAGAACGACGTGGAGAAGTTCCTGCTGAGCGGGCTTCCACTGGTCCAGGCCGAGCCCGCCACGACGGCCTGGTTCGGCATTCGCCTGGGGCCCTCGACGTTCGGCATTTTCGATGCGTTTCCCGATGAGTCGGGTCGCCAGGCACATCTGGACGGCAAGGTGGCCGCTGCCCTCATGGCGAAGGCCGACGAACTGTTCTCCTCGCCGCCGTCGATAGAGAAGGTCGACGTGCTTGCGGCCAAGGTGCCGGGCTCGTGAGGCCCAAGAGCCGGACGGTTTCCAGATGATGCTTCGCAAGGAAGGCAGCCAGCACACCGGCTCGCACACGCACGGTGCCGAGCGCGGACTCAGCCGCTTCGAGGGATTCAGCGATGCGGTGTTCGCCATCGCGCTGACGCTTTTGATCGTCGAGATCAAGGTTCCCGGATCGCCCGAGGGAGCGCACGGCTACAGCGACCTTGTCAGTGCGATCGCCGAACAGTGGCGCGAATTCCTCGCGCTGGGCCTTTGCTATGTCGTGATCGGTGCCTACTGGATCCAGCACCATTACTCGGGGCGGATCTACGCGAAGAGCGATCACTGGTTCGGCGTGATCAACCTGCTGTTCCTGCTGGCCATAGTCGTCATTCCGTATCCGGTGCGCGTCTGGTGCTTCCATTACGGCACCGACTTCGAGCCGGTCGCGTCGGTGATCCTCGTCGCCGGCCTGGCCGTGACCGCCTGCACCTGGATGGCGAAGTGGTTCTACGGAATGCCCGGTCGACGCGTCATGGACCAGCGGCTTGCGCCCGATTTCCTCCGGCAGATGACGCGCCGCTACGGCATCGCGGCGCTGGTCCAGATCGTCGCGGTTCCCGTCGCGGTCGTGGCGCCGCGCGTCGGCGTGGCCGTCGCGCTGCTCTGCATCGCCTTCTTCCTGCTGCCGCAGCCCAAGCCGCGTTACATACCCGGGCTCGAGCCGGACGAGCACGAGAAGTTGAAGGAGTAGCGGCCGCAGCCTCAGGGCAGGGGGAACGGGGAACCTGTGAGCTACTCCACCGGCAGCGTCAAACTCACCGTCAGCCCGCCACCATCGCGATTGGCCAGGCCGATGCGGCCGCCATGGGCTTCGCAGATCTCGCGCGCCAGCGCCAGGCCCAGACCGCTGCCGGTGCGCTTGGTGGAATAGAACGGCACCAGCGCATTGGCGAGCACCGCGTCCGACATGCCCGGCCCGCGATCGCTCACTTCCACGCGCACCACGCGACCGATCTGTCGCACGCTCAGCGTCACGTCGCCTTCGTTCGAACCCGACTCGTGCGCGTTCTTCAGCACGTTGATCAGCGCCTGTTCCACCTGCGCCGCGTCGAAGCGCGCCGGTTCGCTCGGAATCGGGCCGCGATGGAAACCGTAATGCTGCTGCAGTCGCGACAGGAACGGCGCCCAGTCCACCGATTCGAGTTCGGGCACCGGCAGCTTGGCGACGCTGGAATAGCCACGCAGGAAACCATGCAGATGCCGCGCGCGTTCCTCGATGGTTTCGAAAATGCGGCCAAGCTTCTCGTAATCCTCGCGACGCAGCAGTTCCGCACCGGAATGCGCCAGCGACGTGATCGGCGCCAGCGAATTGTTGAGCTCGTGGCTGATCACGCGGATCACCTTCTTCCACGTCGCCACTTCCTGCCGGTTCAACTCGGCCGTGAGGCGCTTGAACATGTAGAGCGTGTGCACGCGGCCGTTGAGATGGAAGTCGCGGCGCGCGAGGTGGTAGGTCTCTTCCTGTCCGGCGTGTTCGAAGCTGAAAAGCCGGTCGCGGCCTTCGCCGAGCGCTTCGCGCAGCGGCGCCGGCGTGTGCTCCATCAGCTGCGGGAACTTGAGGCCCTCGACCTTGCGGCCGTCGTGGAAAAGCTGGCGCGCGGCGAGGTTGCCGTACACGATGGCGCCGCGGCTTTCGATCAGCAGCAGCGCGGTCGGCGTGTTCTGCACCACGGTATCCAGCAGCAGTTCGCGCTGGAACAGCGACTGGCGCTCGTCGCGCAGCACACGTCCCAGTTCGTTGTGCGCTTCCACCAGATCGTCGAGCTCGTCGTGCGAGCGGCGCGTGACGCTGAAGCTGAAATCGCCGTCGCGGAAACTGGCGACCGAACCGGAGAGCGCGCGGAACAGGCTCAGCTGCCGCGCGAGGTAGCGCTGCGCGATCAACGGCGCGACCAGCGCACACAGCACCAGCGTGAGGCTCGCGCCGAGCAGCGCATTGCCCAGCCAGTCGATCAGCAGCGCGCACAACCCGACGGCGCCGAGCATTGCCGCGAACAGCAGCAGCGCGAGCTTTCCAGCCATCGAGAAGTGGCGCTTCGGCGCATCCATCGCATCACCGCGCGATGCCGAGCTTGTCCAGCCGGCGATACAGCGCCTGACGACTCAGGCCGAGGTCCGCCGCCGCCTGGCTCATCACGCCGCCGGCGCGTTGCAGCGCGGCTTCGATGGCGTCGCGATCGGGTTCGCCATCGTGCGTGCGCGGCGCGGGCGGCGAGGCTGCAAGACCGAGTTCCTCCGCATCGATGACATCGGCCGAGCCCAGCAGCAGCGCACGCTGGATCGCGTTCTTCATCTCGCGAACGTTGCCCGGCCACGCATGCCGCAACAGCGCGCCGCGCGCGGCATCGCTGAGGCGACGCCGGCCTTCGAGGAAGTGCTCGGCCAGCGGCAGGATGTCGCCGCGACGCTCGGCCAGCGGCGGCACGCGCAGTTCGATCACGTTGAGGCGGTAATACAGGTCTTCGCGAAAGGTGCCGGCGCGGATCATCGCGGGAATGTCGGCGTTGGTGGCGGCGATCACGCGCACTTTCACCTGTCGCTCGCGGTTGGACCCCAGGCGCTGGAAGCGGCCGGTTTCGAGCACGCGCAGCAGCTTCATCTGCCCGGCCGGCGGAAGATTGCCGATCTCGTCCAGCAGCAGCGTGCCGCCGTCGGCCGCTTCGAACTTGCCTTCGCGCGCCTTGTTGGCGCCGGTGTAGGCACCGGCTTCGGCGCCGAACAGTTCGGCTTCGATCAGCTCCGACGGCAACGCGCCGCAGTTGAGCGTTACGTACGGGCCTTCGCGCACCGACGAATTGGCCTGGATGATCTCGGCGATGCGCTCCTTGCCGGCGCCGTTCGGGCCGGCGATGAGCACCGGCACGTCGGCCCGCGCGACGTGGCACGCCAGGCTCACCACGCGTTCGCTCGCGGGATCGGCGAACACGACGCCGCGCAGATCGTACTGGCGCTCCAGTTCCTGCCGGCGACGACGTTCGCCATCACGATGCTGTGCGAGCGCGCGGTTCGCCTCACCCAGCTCCAGCAGGTTGGTGACCGTGGTCATCAGCTTGTGGTCGTCCCACGGCTTGCCGAGGTAATCGGCGGCGCCGGCCTTCACCAGTGCGACCGCCGACTCCAGCCGCGTCCACGCGGTGAGCAGGATGATCGGCAGGTCGGGGAACCGGTCGCGGATCGTGCGGAACAGCGCGATGCCTTCCTCGCCGGACGTGGTGTCGGCGGTGAAGTTCATGTCCTGGATCACCAGGTCGATGGTTTCGCGTTCGAGCACTTGCAGGCCTTCGTCGGGCGACTCCGCGCTGAGCACGCGCAGGTCGGCCAGCGAAAACAGCACGTCCAGCGCGACGTGCACCGCGTGGTTGTCGTCGATGACGAGGATGGTCCGCATGAGCCTTAGGGTAGCAGTGGGCCGACATGACGCGGCGGCCGTCCCGGAGAGAGTGGGAACGGCCGCCGCCGGTTACGAGGTTCCTGCGGACGCACGGCGCCCGGCGATCACACCGTACGCGTGGCCACCGCCGGCGAGACGCGGGAGGCGCGCGTGGCCGGGCCGAACACGGCCAGCTGGCCGAGCAGCAGCACGGTCAACGCACCCAGCGGCGCGTAGTACCACGCCAGCCGCGGCAGCTCGTAGTGCTTCATCAGCCACAGGTTGAAGCCATACGTGAGCAGCAGGCCGAGCGCGATGCCCACGCCCACCACGATCACGTTCTCGATCATGAAGTAGCGACGGATGTCGAAACGGCGCGCGCCCAGCGCACGACGCGTACCGATCTGCTTCACGCGGCGTGTCACCCAGAAGCTGACCATGCCGACGATGCCCAGGCCCGTCACCGCGAGCAGCGAGAAGATCACCGTGGTCAGCACGATGGTCATCGCGCGGTCCTGGCGGTAGCTTTCGCCGCGCACTTCCTCCACCGACTGCAGGCCGCGCACGATGCGCCCCGTGTTGATCTCGCCGAGCTTGCGCTCGGCTTCCTTCATGATCTCGTCGCGGCGCGCCGCGTCGGTGCGGATGAGGTAACGCGCCGAGTTGTCGAACTCGCCGTCCTGGTACTGCGGCACGAGCAGCGCGTGCTCGACCTTGTCCCAGCCCACCCACGGCGCCTGCAGGCGTTCCACGATGCCCACGATCGTGCTCGACGACCCCTTGCCGCCCAGGCCGCTGTAGATCGGCTTGCCCAGCGCGTTGCCGTCGGGGTACAGCTGGTCGGCCAGCGCCTGCGTGACGATCACCGAATTCGGCGTGCCCTTGTCGTCGCGGCTGCGGTAGCTCACGTCGTCGGCGGTGAAGTTGCGGCCGGCCACCAGGTGCACGCCCAGCGTGTTCACGCCGTGGTCGTCGACGATGTAGATCGAGGTCGGCGTGTTCTTGCGCTGGTCTTCCGGCGCGCTTTCCGGAAGCGTCGCGATGCCTTCGCTCCAGCCGCCGTTGGACAGCGGCACGGAGTTGATCGTGGTCGCATCGATCACGCCAGGAATCGAACGTAGCGCGTCCAGGTCCTGGCGCAGGCTGCCGCGCAGGTCGAAGTCCGGTGCGAAGCCGAGGCTGGTGATGGTGAACAGCGCCTTCTCGTCCATGCCGCTGGGACGGTTCACCTTCTCGATGCGCTGCAGGATGATGAAGACGCTGTTGCACACGATGGCCAGCGTGATGGCGACCTGCAGCGCGATCAGCAGCAGGCCGGTCTTGTTGCGCATGAGCGCATTGAGGATCGGTCGGAATTCCATGGTGGTGTCCTCGGCTTACTGCGTCTTCAACTGCGTGGCCGGCTGCACCTGGCAGGCGCGCCACGTCGGATAGAGGCCGGCGATCAGACTGGCGACCAGCGCGATCAGGAGCGACAGGCCGACCATCACCCAGTCCAGTTCGGCCAACCGTTCGATCGATGTGCCTGCATAGAGCTTGCGCAGCGCCAGCAGGCCGAGCCCCGTCAGCACCAGTCCGAGCAGGCCGCCGGCGATGCCGACCAGGCCCGATTCGGTGAGGTACTGGGCGAACACCGCCGGCTTGCTCGCACCCACTGCGCGACGCAGGCCGATTTCCGGCGCCTTGCCCATGAACTTCGCCAGCAGCAGGCCCACGGTGTTGATCAGGCACACGGCGAAGAACGCGAACGCCAGCCACACCTGCGTGCGGACGTCGCGACCCACCACGCGCTGCGCCTGCAGGAATTCGGACACCGTGTACACGCGGTTGTTCACCGGACGCGCGAAGCGGCCGGCCTTCTTCTGCTCGCCGACGTAGTCGTTGAGGAAGCCCAGGTACCGCTGCGCATCGGCTTCATCCTTGACCTGCACCCACATGTCGATCCAGATGCAGTCCGACGCCAGCAGGCCTTCGTAACCGGGTTCGGAATCCTTGTAGCAGCTGTTGTTCGAGTTGCTGTTGAGCTTCTTCTCGATGCCGAACGAGAACGGCACGAACACCGACTGCGGATCGTTGAAGGCGCCGTTGGAGACGTGGTACACGCGCGGCGTCGGGCGCCACTTGTCGAGCACGCCCACGACGGTGAAGTCCTCGCCGCCCAGGCGCACCTTGCGGCCGACGCTGTTCTCGCCGCCGAAGAGCTTGTCGTTGGTTTCCGCGTCGATCACCGCCACGCGCGCGGCGCTGCGGTCTTCGGCCGGCGTCCAGCCGGTGCCGTAGCGGAAGGGCGGCTCGAAGATCGGGAAGAAGCCCGACGTGGTGAACAGCGCTTCGACCATGTACGGCTTGATTTCGCGCTTCTCCGGTTCCAGCGGAAGCACGTTGGGGAAGAACGCCGCTTCGTGCTCGGCCTTGTGCGCGTTCACCAGGTTGTTGGCGTCCTGGTAGGTCATCAGCTCCGGCGGTTCGGTCGGGTAGTCCTCGTCCCAGGGTTCGTTGACGTCCCAGTTGTCGAGCTGCACGCGGCGCACCTGTTCGTCCTTGTAGGACATCGGGTTGCTTCCCATCATGTGCAGCACGGTCATCGAGGTCATCGACATGCCGATGCCCAGCGCGATGGCCGCGACCATCAGCGCGGTGAGGATGCGGTTCCGCTTGAGCGAGATGGCCGCCAGTCGCAGGTAATAGGTGAACATGGGTGCGTTCCTCAGTCGGCCGTGACGGTGGCGGAGTGCGCGGCGGCGTGGACTTCACCGCCCAGGCGCGGCGCGTCGTCCAGGTCGGTCACCTGGCCGTCGATGATGTGCACGTTGCGCTGCGAACGCGC
Source organism: Lysobacter soli (assembly GCF_009755585.1). NCBI lineage: Bacteria > Pseudomonadati > Pseudomonadota > Gammaproteobacteria > Lysobacterales > Lysobacteraceae > Lysobacter > Lysobacter soli. Next base: position 387,186 of record NZ_CP046603.1, read on the forward strand.
CGCCAGTTCCGGGTCGTGCGTCACCATCACGATGGTGGTGCCCTGCGCGTGGATCTCCTCCAGCAGTTCCATCACGCCGCGCGCCATCAGCGAATCGAGGTTGCCGGTGGGTTCGTCGGCAAGCAGCAGGCGCGGCGAACCGGCCAGCGCACGCGCGATCGCCACGCGCTGCTGCTGGCCGCCGGACAGTTCCGACGGGTAATGCTTCATGCGCGAGGACAGACCCACGCGACCCAGCGCGTGCTCGATGCGCTCCTTGCGCTCGCCCGCGCCCATGCGGCGATAGCGCAGCGGCACGTCGACGTTGTCGAACAGGTTCAGGTCGGGAATCAGGTTGAAGCCCTGGAAGATGAAGCCGATCTTCTCGTTGCGCAGGCGCGAACGCGCGTTGTCGTCCAGGCCCTTCACCGAGACGCCGTCGAGCAGGTAATCGCCGTCGTTGAAGTCCTCCAGCAGGCCGGCGATGTTGAGGAACGTCGTCTTGCCCGAACCCGACGGCCCGGTGACGGCGACGAACTCGCCTTCGCGCACGTGGATGTCGAAGCTGCGCAGCGCGTGCGTCTCGATCATGTGCGTGCGGTAAACCTTGCTCAGGTGGGTCATCTTCAACATGGCGGGCTCCTGGGTCGTTCTGTTCGTGCGTGCGGTGATGCGGAAAGGGTGGGATGCGTGAAGCCGATCAATCGTTGACCATCACTTCGTCCGCGCCGTTGAACGCGGTGGTGTCGGAAATCACGATGCGGTCGCCGGGCTTCAGGCCCGAAAGCACTTCCACGTCGGACAGGCTGCTGGCGCCGGTGGTGATGGCGGTCTTGATCGCGGTGTCGCCATCGAGCTTGTAGGCGACGCGACCGCCGCCGGTGTCGAGGAACGGGCCGCGCTGCACCATCAGCACGTTCGGCTTCTCCTCGATCATCACGCGCGTGCTCACGCGCTGGTTCTGGCGAAGGCCGGTGGGGCGCTTGTTGTCGGGCTGCTGATCGGCGAAGCGAAGGCGCGCCATGACCTGGCCGTTCACCACTTCAGGCGACACCGACTGCAGCACGCCGTTGTACTTCTGCCCGCCGTAGCTGATCTCCGCGCCCATGCCCAGGCGCAGGTCGTCGGCGTAGCTCTCCGGCACGGGCAGTTCGACTTCCAGCTCGCGCAGGTCCACCACCACCAGCAGCGGCTGGTTGAGCGGCACCACCGTGCGGTCGGTGATGTTCACCGTGCCGACCATTCCGTCCACGGGCGAGCGGATGTTGAGTTCGTCCACCTGGCGCTGCAGCTCGTCGACGATCGCCTGCTGGCGCTGGGCGAGCAGGTGCTTGTTGCGCGTGTCCAGCCCGGCGCCGCGATCCTGCAGGCCGTAGTCGTGCTGCGCGTGGGTCAGGCCGATGTCGGCCTTCTTCAGCGTGTCCTGCGCGCGTGCGACTTCGATGCTCGACACCGCGCCGCCGTCGAAGCCCTTCTGGCTGCGTTCCAGGTCGCGCAGCGCGGCGGTGCGGTCGATCTCCGCCTGGTCCAGCGCCTTCTGTGCCGTGGAGCGCGCCAGCTGCGCGTCGAGCGCCGCGCGGCTGGCCTCGGCCTGCAGGCTCGCCAGCGTGGACTGCTCCTGCACCAGCTTGCTGCGCAGTTCGGGGCTGTCGATCACCGCCAGCGTCTGGCCCTGCTTGATGGTGTCGCCGGCGCGCACCTTCAGCGTCACCGTGCCGGCGGCCGGCGCGTACAGCGTCGGGCTGACGGCCGCGACCATGCGGCCCTGCACCGAGACGTCCCGCACCAGCGTGCCGCGATGGACTTCGGCCGTGCGCAGGCGCTCGCCGCTGACCGACTGCCCGGCGCCCAGCCAGCGACCCAGCGTCGGCACGCTCAGCGCCACCAGGAGCAGGGCCGCCACGCCGCCGCCGATGAGCAGCTGCTTGCGGCGCGGGTTCGCAGGGGGCGCGGCGAGGACGCGGTCTTGTGCGGAGGTGTCGCGGATCATGCGGTCGTCAGGTGATGGAAGCTCACCTGAATACGCAGATCGCGTGCCAACCTCGCGCCCCTTTGGATTCAACCACTTGCGCGCGCCAGGACCTGTCCGAAGTGTCCGCGCGGACAGTTCCGTGTCCGCCGTACAGCGGCCTTCGCGTACCTCCCGCTAAACTGTTTTCCTTTCCGGAAATCCCCTTCGAATCAGGAGTACGGCTGCATGTGCGGAATTGTGGGAGCGATCGCCGATCGCGACGTGGTGCCGGTGCTGATCGAAGGCCTCAAGCGCCTGGAATACCGCGGCTACGACTCTGCCGGCATTGCCGTCCTGGACGGTGAACAGGTCCGCCGTGTGCGCCGCACCGGCCGCGTGTCGGAGATGGAAACGGCCGCCCAGTCCGAAGGCTTCCACGCCCGGCTCGGCATCGGCCATACCCGCTGGGCCACGCACGGCGGCGTGACCGAGGCCAACGCGCACCCGCACGTCTCCTTCGGCGAGCTGGCCGTGGTGCACAACGGCATCATCGAAAACCACGACGAGCAGCGCGAAGCCCTGCGCGCCCGTGGCTACGACTTCGAGTCGCAGACCGACACAGAGGTCATCGCGCACCTGATCCACTTCCACCAGTCGCAAGGCGCCGACCTGCTGGCCGCCGTGCAAAAGGCCGTTCGCGAACTCGTGGGCGCCTACGCCATCGCCGTGGTCAGCAAGCGCGAACCCGGCCGTCTCATCGCCGCGCGCATGGGCTGCCCGCTGCTGGTGGGCCTGGGCGAAGGCGAGAACTTCATCGCCAGCGACGTGTCCGCAATCCTGCAGGCCACCCGCCAGGTGATCTTCCTGGAAGAAGGCGACACCGCCGAAGTCACGCGCGAGTCCGTGCGCGTGTTCGACGCCAGCGGCGCCGCCATCGAACGCGAAGTGCACGTGTCCGACGTCTCGCTCGCTTCGCTGGAGCTGGGCCCGTACCGCCACTTCATGCAGAAGGAAATCCACGAGCAGCCGCGCGCCATCGCCGATACCATCGAGGCGGTGATGGACGCCAACGCGTTCAACGCGCTGCTGTTCGGCGCCGATGCCGAAAACGTCCTGCGCGACGTGGAAGGCGTGCAGATCCTCGCCTGCGGCACCAGCTACTACGCCGGCCTCACCGCGCGTTACTGGATCGAAGCCATCTCCGGCCTGCCGTGCTCGGTCGAAATCGCCAGCGAATACCGCTACCGCAAGGCCGTCGCCAACCCGAAGCACCTCATCGTCACCATCTCGCAGTCGGGCGAAACCCTCGACACGATGGAAGCGCTGAAGTACGCCAAGTCGCTGGGCCACGACCGCACGCTGTCCATCTGCAACGTGCCCGAAAGCGCCATCCCGCGCGCCAGCCGGCTGGTGTACTACACGCGCGCCGGCGCCGAGATCGGCGTGGCGTCCACCAAGGCGTTCACCACGCAGCTGGTGGCGCTGTTCACGCTGGCCGCCACGCTGGCCAAATTGCAGAACCGCCTGAGCGTGGAGCAGGAAGGCCAGTACCTGGACGCGCTGCGCTTCCTGCCCGGCAGCGTGCAGCACGCGCTGAACCTGGAACCGCAGGTCACCGCCTGGGCCGAGCGTTTCGCGCCCAAGCAGCACGCGCTGTTCCTCGGCCGCGGCGTGCATTACCCCATCGCACTGGAAGGCGCGCTCAAGCTCAAGGAAATCTCCTACATCCACGCCGAGGCCTACCCGGCGGGCGAACTCAAGCACGGCCCGCTCGCGCTGGTGGATGCCGCCATGCCGGTGGTGGTCATCGCCCCCAACGACACCCTGCTGGAGAAGGTGAAGTCCAACATGCAGGAAGTGCGCGCCCGCGGCGGCGAGCTGTTCGTCTTCACCGACGAAGACAGCCAGTTCGGCCCGTCCGAAGGCGTGCACGTGATCCGCGCGCCGCGCCACGTCGGCGTGCTCTCGCCGGTGGTGCATGCCATCCCCGTGCAGCTGCTGGCGTACCACGCCGCACTGGCGCGCGGTACCGACGTGGACAAGCCGCGTAACCTGGCGAAGTCGGTGACGGTGGAGTAACGCCGGCCCAACTGCGGTGCTCGGGAACGGCCCTCCTTTGTGAGGGCCGTTTCTTTTTGGCGGGATGTTAATGTCCGCTTTCGACCCGAAGCGGCCATTGGGACCGACAACGAATGGAACCTGGGACGATGCCCGGATGGCGACTCCGCATTTCAACCTTCGCAGTCGCGATTTTGACCTGCGCGTGTGCCGGTCCGGTCGGACTTCAGTCACCACCGGCCTGGCGTGATGCATGTATTGAGAAGTCCAGTGCTGAGATCGCGGCATCCCTCAATGGGGTGGCGCTGCATCCAAACCCGCTGGAGTTGGCAGCGATTCTTGTCGAAAGGCTTCCTCAGCACGATCGCGAGGCGACTTACGCCGCGTCGAAGCTCGCAGCATCGGAACTCGGACATTCTCCCAGCGCGCAAGATATTGAAGCGCTACGGCCAATATCCCGGACGGCGTTCTACCGGGCATTCGAGATGCAGGACTATTGCTCGGCACCGAAAGAAGGCCGCCATGTCGTTGCCGACATCTTCGTCGATGCATTAGTTGTACATCTGTATCGACGGGGAGATCTTGCGGACTCGACGCTCATGGTCGATGGCAAGCGCGCGGATGGATGGGACGAGCAAACCGAGCTCATGTCCTGGCTGATTATTGCCGCAGCAAACAACTTGGGTTCGGGCGTTCGCCCGGAATGACCGCTCGTGGCCGATAGCGGACACTGAACGGCCGCGGCAATGCCCGGGCTCGGAATTCGGCCCGGGGATTGCGTTAGAGGTCGGCTCTTACGTCACGCCTGCCGCATCGAAGAGCAACCGCTCCATGCAGGAAAAGAAGCCGATCCAATACCCCGTGCAGTTGGCGTCGCGGAAGTCAATGTCGGCCGCGATCCAGCCTAGCGTGCCCATGCCTACGAGTTCGGGGTTGGCGCGCAGCCAATCGGCGTACTCGATCGCGTATTTGGCACCGACGCGCTGGGCCTGGATTTGCTTCCGTGGCGTTTCGTCTACTGGCTCGACCGCCCAGTAGCGCGGGCGACCTTGTTCGCCGTCGACGACGAAGGGGAGGGCGGTGATGGACAGAGTGGCGAACGGCTGTGCTTCCGGGCGCACGCTACTCGCGCGCTTTTTCTTATTGGTCATTGCGGAATTCCTGTTAGGTGAATTCCGTCGATCTGCTGCCAAACAGGGCGACGGACGACGCGGGGTTGGCAGACCGGAACAGGACCGGCGAGCCTCTCGGCTCCCCCGCGCCGCCCGCCACAGGCGAGTGCGCTCCACGCAGGGCCCATCATCGCGAAAGACCGGAGAAACAAAAAGCGCCGATCGATGATGGGCGCCTGCGCGCCTGTTATCGGGCTGCCAAGCCCGGCACCGGAATCTGCCGGTGCCAAGCCAGCGTGCCAAGGCAAGAAGTCCGATTCAACCGCGTATGTGCGTCAGTTCAATCTTTTATGTGAGCCTTTGTCGCGGGTAGCTCGGCGCCTGCCGCGCGTAGACGCCAAACGCACCTTCCCGACCGTTGCCTTCTCAGCCGCAAGCCATTTCGGTTTGCGCGCAAACAAAAATGGTCCGAGCGCAAGCTAAATTGACTTGCGCGCAAACCAATTCGCCTTGCAGGCCGTTGAAATCGGTTTGCGCGCAAGCCGATTTGCCTTGCGAGCAAGCGAACATGACTTGCGCGCAAGCCAACTTCAGTCAAGCACGAGTCGATTTTTCTTGCGCGCAAGCCAAACTGATCTGCGCGCGAGTCAAGTTGTGTTGCGCGCAAGCCAATCTGGTTTGCGACCGGCATAAGTTGGCTTGCGAGTAGAGCGCGACAACCGAACCTGGACTCGTCATGTGTTGAGAGCGCCCGAGGTTGCTCGACTATTTCTCAACTTTTAGTGGGGCCTGTGTCGCTACTGTTGGGTGGCCGGCAATGAAGCCGGCGTACCAATAAGGAAGTAGGAAGCCTCATGAGTCAGAATCTAATCTCGCTCAGCTTTACTGGCGAGCAATTGGCCGCCATTGACGCAGCGCTGAGTTCCTTGGAACAGGAGTTCACGGACCTCATCGCCATGCCTGCGTACGAACGACGGCAACTAACCAAGATGGGCAACAAGTCCGAAGCCTTCTGCCGGCAGGCGATCGAAGTATTAACCGCCAACCCGTACGTCCTGCCGCAGAACTTCGATTTGGCAGAGCTTCAGCGGGATCTCGCGGCGCTGGACCAGCTACGGCCCAGACTATTTCGGCTGTCACGGCTCCTAGAGCGCGCGACGGACACGGAGACTGTTCTTGGTAGCGACATCATGAGTGCCGCATTGGAGGGTTATGCAATGCTCAAGGTGGCGGGAAAAACCGAGGGCATCGAGGGGTTGCGGAAGACCTTGGCTGCCCGCTTCAACCGGGTATCGCGCGCCACAACCGCGAATCCGAAGTAGGCACGCGAGGCGACGCCGGGAACTACCCGGCGCCGCCGCGCTTTAGTGCGAAAGTGTCCATTCTGTTTAGTCGTCGAGATATCGACTGTCCCGACGCCGCAAACTGGATCAGGAAAGCGACTCCAGCCGAGCCCGCGCTTCCTTCTTCCCCAGCCCGCGCAGACTAGCCAGCTTCGGCAGCTGCGACTTGCGCGGTACGGACTTGCCCTGTTCCCAGTGATAGATCGACTGGCCGCTCACGCCGGCCAGGGCGCCGAAGTCGGCGGCCGACAGGCCCAGCTTCGCGCGCAGCGACTGCAATCCCTTGGCGCTGAAGCGCATGCGCGTGGCGGTGTCCTCGCCTTCCTGCGCGCTCGCCGCCGCCGGGCGCGCCTTCGCCGCCTGCTTCAGCCGGCGCTCCAGTTGCGCCACCTGACGCTTCAGTTCAGCGATTTCCCGGCGATACGTGCCGCTGGCTTTCCGTAGCGTTTCAACTTCCGCACGAACTTCCTTGCGTGCGAGTCGGGAAATTTCAGCCTTCAGCACCGTTCCGAGATTCGGCATGCGCAGCTCATCAACCATTGGGAGAAGCCCAATAAGCTAACACTCCCCGCGAGTCGGGCACGTTTACGAGGGCGGCCGGTGCATCAGGCGCCCACGACTACCATCCGCCGGATGAAGGCGCGGGCCGCATCGCGGTCGCGCGCGGCCTCGCTTTCCAGCCATTCGCGAAAGCGCGCGATCTTGCGGCTGTCTTGCCGCGCCGCGGGGTAGGTGAACCAGAACGCGCGGCCGTCGCTGACCACCAGCTCGTGCGCGGGCACCAGGCGGCCGGCGTCGATTTCGTTGCGGAACAGGATGGGCGAGCCGATCGCGACCCCCTGTCCGGCAATCGCCGCGGCGATGTCCAGGTACTCGGCCGACAGCTGCGTGCCGAAGCGGCCGGGCGGAATGTCCGCATCGAAGCCGAGCGCGCGGTACCAGCGCGACCACCAGTCGGGACGGCCCAGCAGCGGCACTGGCAACGGTGTGCGCGGATCGCGGCCCAGGTCCGCCACCGCCGCGCGCAGCGAGGGCGCGCACAGCGGCATGAAGAGGCTGGGCAACAGTTCGACTGCGCGCAGGCCGGGCCAGTGGCCATGCCCGTTGCGGATTGCGGCGTCGTAGCGGCCGCCGGTGAGGTCTTCGGCAACGGCCGACAGATCCAGTTCCAGCGCGATGTCCGGATGGCGCGCGCGGAACCGGCCGAGCTTGGGCGTCAGCCAACTCGTGCCCAGCGAAGGCAACGTCGTGAGCGACAGGTGGGTGTCGTCGACCTCGGCCGCCTGCACGAAACTCGCGCGCAACGCGGCGAAGGCGTCGATGGCCTCGCGCGCGACGATCTCGCCGCCGCGCGTCAGCATCACGTGGTTGGCATGGCGCACGAACAGCGCGACGCCGATCTGCTGTTCCAGGCGACGCACGTGGTAGCTCACCGACGCGGCCGTGGTGTCCAGCTCCTGCGCCGCCCGGGAAAAGCTGCCCAGCCGGGCGGCGGCCTCGAAGGCCCGGATCGCGGCGAGCGAAGGGAATCGGCGGTCGCTGACCATAAGTCTGGCTGAGTGTGCGGGCCGCATTTCGGGTGGTCAACGCAGTCCCGCCATCCCCATGATCGGCGCACGGTTCCCCGCCGGACAGGAGCGCCACCCATGCCAGGACCATCCTTCACGCGCGATCTTCAGGACGCAGGTTTCGGGCTCGACGCCCGCTTCGACTCGCGCCGGCGGTTCCTCGCCGCGGTCGCCGGTGCGGCGACGTGCTCATTCGTATCGCCCGCCGTTGCGTTCGCTCCGACCACCGCGCAGGCCTCGGCCCATGCGCAGGATTGGCAATGGCTCGTCGGCAGCTGGGACGTGTGGCACCGGCGCCTGAAGGACCGCCTCGCCGGCAGCGACGACTGGGAAGAGTTCCCCGGCAAGAGCGCCTTCTGGCAGACGATGGGCGGGCTCGGCAACGTGGACGACAACATCGTCGACATCCCATCGGGCACGTATCGCGGACTGAGCGTGCGTGCCTTCGATCCGGTCGCCGGCACGTGGGCCATCTGGTGGCTCGATGGCCGCAATCCCACGCATATCGATCCGCCCGTGCGCGGCGCCTTCAAGGGCGAACATGCCGAGTTCGTCGGCCGCGACACCTTCAAGGATCGCCCCATCGTCATGCGCTTCCGCTGGCACGACGTGCACGGTGCGCGGCCGTGGTGGGAGCAGGCGTTCTCGCCCGACGATGGCAAAAGCTGGGAAGTCAACTGGCGCAATTACTTCACGCGCACCTCGCCGCAGCCGCACGCGCTGCCGAAGCTTGCCGATGCGCCGAAGGATTTCGACTTCCTCGTCGGACGCTGGAAGGTCAGCCATCGCCGCCTGCGCGAACGCCTCGTCGGCAGCGACCAGTGGGATGAATTCGGCGGCACGCTGGTCAACTGGCCCGTGCTCGGCGGCAAGGGCAACGTCGGCGACAACGTCATGATGGAATTCCCCAGCGGCACGGTGCGCGGCGTCGGCTTGCGCTCGTTCGACGAGGCCAGCCGGCAGTCGTCGAGCTGGTGGCTCGATGGCCGCACGCCGACCGACATCGCCGCGCCCGTGCGGGGCGGCTTCGAAGGCGACGTCGGCACGTTCATCGGCGACGACACCGTCGCGGGTCGCCCGGTGAAGACGCGCGTGACGTGGTCGCGCATCACGCCCACGTCAGCACGCTGGGAGCAATCCAGTTCCGCCGACAGTGGCAAGACGTGGGAAAGCAACTGGGTGAGCGATTTCGTCCGGGCTGGGTGAGGCGGCCCGAGTCGAAGGCCAGGCTGCTCCCGGTCGTTAGCGGATGCCGGGAGGAGGCGCCGAGCGGGCGGTGCTAATGTTCGCGCTCGACCCATTGCGGTCATTCGATGTGTCGAGTCGGCAGACACCGGGGGGATGTCATGTTGGAATGCTTGTTCATTGCGCTATTCGTCGGCGTGATGGCGAACGATTTCCTGCTCGCCAGGAAAGTTCGCAAAGCCGTAGCGCTGGGTCGGCTCAACCGTCCGGATCTGGACAACTTCAGCTTCGGCGGATCGCCAGTAGGAATTGCCATCAACATCTGGCGCCTGCGGAAGATTCCGGCAACCCATGAGCTGTCGGACCCGGATCACGTCACCATCCGGCTCCAGTACCGTGCCCAGCAAGTCCTCGTCGCGGCGCTGCTTGCTTGCCTTGCCATCCCCCTTCTTCGAACTGTCGCGGCCTGATCGCCAAAACGATCTCACGGAGCGGATTGTGCTGGGCCGAACGTGTGCCGCTGGCGGATAGCGGATGCGCGGCCGAAGACCATTGCGGTGCCAATCCGCCATCGACCCGGAGCGGACCTTCTGTCATCAAGGTGAATGCATGGAGACGGGAATGAAGAGCGCGTTGCTTGTAACGTTCGGAGGCGCGCTGGGAGCCTTGCTGATGGGGGCAACTGTCTGGGGGTTTGGCCTTTCGAATCATAAGCAGGCCACGAGGCTCGACGCTCTCGGGCGAGACCTGCTCATCGGCGCGAGCATCGAGGCAATCGGCTATCTGGAGCGGGGCGATCAAGAGGCTGCTGAGCTGGTTCTCGCGTCTTCCGTCGACGATCAGATACGTGTGCTGAGAAGGTCGAAGGATCACGCGTCGCTTCAGCCAAGGATCGAGGAATGGAGCAAGGCGATGAAACAGACCAACCGGAAGCTTGGGATGGACGGCGACCTGTAACGTCCGCCTTCTAGCCGATTGCGTGGGTCCGGCAGCACGGACGGGCCGACGGCTGCTAATGTCCGCTTTCGACCCGAAGCGGACATCCGGGGGCGCCCATGACCATTCTGTTCTCGACGGTTGTCTATATCCTTGGGTTCGTAGGCCTTGCGGCAATCACGCTGATCCCGCTGCGAGCTTGGCACTTTTTGCGTGCGCACTTCGGCTGTGATGCTTCCGGCTCCGCCAAGATATCCCGAGTGCTTGTGGCCGTGTTGTTCGGCGCGGTGTTAGTAGCCGACGTCAGGATCATCGTGCGAATGTTTCATTGCCTGACAGGCGCGTACTGTGGCCCCACCGTTGCGCATGGCTGGATATTTCTGGCCATGCTAGGCGTCGTGTATTTCGTACTCGAAGCGCTTGTCACCGTCATATCGGCAATGTCCCGCCTGGCGTCCGGTGGCGCAATGCGGTCGTAGACGGACGTCCGCTTCTGGCCGACGGCGGAGGTAGGTCGGGCCAGACGTGCACCAAGCAACGAAGCTATGGGTTACATCGCAATTCTGCTGCGAACCAAGGAAAAGGAGAAAGATCGATGCCGATCATTGGGGTAGTCACGGCTGTCGCGGTGACGCTGGGCATCTGGGCAGTCGTAGGGGAACTGAAACGGCTACGCGCTGAGGTGAGCCGCTTGGCCAGTGCCCTTGAGCAACGACGCCGGGAATGACCGCTTCCGACCCAAAGCAGACAGGCACCCAAGACACTCGTGCCACGTCGAAGAAACCAAAAGTATTGATCCGAGTCCAAGCCTGGATAGAATTCGCGATTGGCGGAACGCTCGCTGCATTGGCAATCGTACTGTTTGCCAATGCGCGTCTTTGCTTCTTCAATCAGTCCTCGTGCGGCATGGTTGAGCCCATTGCAGGGATGTATGCACTTGCGCTTGCCTTACCCCTTCTCATCGCTGGCTGGCTGCACCGCAGCGGGTGGAGCTTTCCCGGAAATCTCGCGTATCTACCCCTGATAGCGGCTGCTCTATTTCTGTACGGCCAGGCGCACTCATGGTGGTAGCCCCGACGTATGTAGTCCGATTCCGCTTTCCGATTGCGGACGTCCAGCCCGGACGGCCGGCAGCCGCGCTGCTAATGTCCGCTTCGACCCAAAGCGGACATCCCCGTCGATGACGATTCCGACCCTCGATGACGAGCGCTTCGATCGCTTGATCACCCTCCGGGACGCCTATCGGATCATGGAGCGCTTTGTCCAGAGTTACCGGGAGCGAGGTGACATCCCGATATCCGATTTCCTCGACTGTTACGCCTCGGAAACGAGCGGGGGGCGGACGACCGATCCTGCTGCCCCGGATGACTTCGCCGAAGCCGCGATCCGGGTTCTGGAAAAACGATGATGTCCGCTCGTGGCCGTTAGTGGACATTGTCATCGCCTGCATGGCACGTGGAAAACGACGAAGACGATGACGAATCTTGTGCCAAATCTGCTCATGGCCGCGGCCTTCCTTGCCGGAGCGGTTGTGGTAGTGCGAATTGGTCGGGCGAAAGGACTCGGCGCGAGCCGGGCCGCGCTCAATGCATTCACTGCAGTCTTCATCGTCTTGGCGATGGGATTTGCCTGGCTCACTCGCGATCGGCTAAGTAGCCAGGCATGGTTTGCCGCGGCTGGTCTATTCGTCGTGGCGTTCACCGTCGTAGCAAAACTGCTCAAGAGACGCTGAAATGCCATCGCCGCCGATCGAGCGCACTGACGGCCTGCCAATGTCCGCTTCTGGCCGATAGCGGACGTTCGATCGGGACGGCCCGACTTTCGCGTCTGCAAGTATGTGCACACGAAAACGGGGAATAGGCTCTTCGACGTTTACGTCGGCGAGCATCCGAACAACCCAGAAGGCCTACGTTACGCCGGCACGACACGGACCAGCGGGCACGACCTCATTTGGTTCCGAACGCCATCCGGTGGTTGGGACAAGCCGCGCGTCTGGCACACATACCTGCCAACGGGGAGTCCACGGGGCACAGTAATGGTGGTCGCCTGCACAACGAGCACGCAAGAGCAGTTCCAAGCGCTTTCAGGAGTGGTCTCACACCAGCCAAGGCTCTAGGTGGGACGTCAGCTACTGGTCGTTAGGGAACATTCGGCCGGACGCTCCCGCTGTGGAATCCTCATGTCCGCTTTCAACCCAAGGCGGCCCTTCGATCGGTGCGTCCGACGGCACACGCGGTCCGCCATTACCTGCTTGTGAGGCGGAGCAAGCTTGCATAAGCTCCAGCCCCAACAGGGGGATTCGATGAAAACTGTAGCGGCACTAGCTCTTGCAGCTATTTGCGCTTGTTCGATCGAAGCGGTTGAGTCGGGGCCGCGCAGGGGGCCGCCCATTACTTGTCCGAAGGAGTTGCGCTCCACCGGAACGCTGATTGTGGGACTGGGGCCGCGCCACGGTTCCGAGATGGCGATTCTGAGAAAGAGCGACAGTACGCTGTTTGTGTTGGTCTCCAACGAAAAGGTACTGATAATGCCGTCCAAAGTTTTCGCGACGGTCCCCTTGATGCAGTTCAACGTCGACGCCGAGTTCCCCGCGGGCGATGGCGAGACGCAGAGAATGTTCAGCAGTCCGGGTGAGTACGAGGTAATCGTTTCGAACGATCTTACGGACTCTGCGCGAGGCCACCGCTGTACGATCCAGTTCACCGGCTGACGATGAGATAAGCGAATGTCAGCCAATCTCCGCTTCTGGCTGATAACGGTCATGGGAACGGAGCAAGGAGGACGGACTGATGCCGGCATCCTCTTCCGGCCGAGCGCTTGCGCGAGTTGTCCAGAGGGAGGGGGACCTTCATGCGCGACGGTGACGTCGATTACTCCAGGTACACGCTCCTCGAACTGGAGGAGGCGCTGGCCGGCATAAACCGGGATCAATATCCCGAGAACTACGCGAGACTTCGCGCTGCCCACGAGCGGTTGACGGCTGCCAAGGAGAAGGGTGAGTCGGATGGTTCGGCCCTCCAGGGCCAGACTTTGGAGAGTGAATCGCCCACAAGCCGCAAAGGGAGCGCCGCATGGGAACGCCCCTTCGCCATCCTGGCGGGCGCTGCCTGCTTCTGGTGGCTTATGACCTCGCCACCCAACCGGCTTGCGGTGACGGTCGGAAGCTAGTGGCCCTTATCCTCCACGCCGTATGCGAACGCGTGGGCCACGCAGCCGCGGCAGCGATTGCACTGTTGTTCGGACTCATTTCCCTCGCCTATGCCCTGCGCGAGGGACGAGAGGACTAGCCCTGACACTGCGACCCATCAAGCGAGCATCTCAATGCGCCTGGTTCTTGTGATCGTTGCACTCCTGCGGCCCGACGCATCCGCGAAGAAATGCATCGAGGATCGGACGGTGACCGGCCTCGTGGAGGATGCGCACGGCGCACCGCTGCCCGATGCACTGGTCGGCGTGTCCTGGGCCGTTGACGAACAGCCAAAGGGTCCGGCCATCGCCTACACGGATTCAGAAGGCAAGTTCGCGATTCCTCTTCGCATTGCTACGGTGTGTAGGGGACTTTCAGATACTCGGTCAAGGCCTTCACCCGCACCCATGAATCGTTGGTGGAGGCGATCGAGGACGCCCCCGTCGTGATCCCGGTGCCCACGCTTCGCGTGATTTTCGAGATCGCCCCCACCCCACGAAGGGGTTGCCCTAGGCTAGCGGAAACCACGTGCCCGCCGTGATGCGCGTGATCGTGGAAAGGCGGTTCAAAGTGGCAGGGGTGCTACTGTCCGCTATCGACCCAAAGCGGACATTAGGACCGATCGACAAGGAGCTGAACTCGATGGCGCAACTGGTTCGAAGTCGGTGTCTGCACATTGTCACGGCCCTGCTCCTCATCAGTCCCGTACGGCCTTGCCTCGCCCTTGGAGGCATCCTTACCGATCCGCCGACACAGTCGGGCGCTATAGGACCATCGGTGAGTCTCACCGGGCTCTACCGGTTTGGCGGGGACGGCGAGCTCTGTTTCCTGCCCTCAGCGCGTTCGGTCGCGCAACTGCCGGAATGGAAGGGAGGCAACCGCCTGTGCTTCATGAACCACGATGCGTTCGACGTTCTGCACGTCCGCGATGTCGCACTGGGGGAGCCGCGCATCTGCGGCTTCGAAGGTCACGCGTCGGTCGTCGTCGAGAACCTGCGGTGGGCGGACAACGAGGGCGAGTGGCGGTATGAAGGAACGCTGGTCGACGCCACCGACCTTGGGTCGCCGTCCTGGATCCGGTGCGGCGATGTGCAGGACCGCTGTTACACGCTGAGGGATGCCGAAGCGATGGAGGCCCTCGTGCCAATCGAGCGGCCTTCCGTAGTTGAGGAGTCTCGCTCGACGCCCGTGCCCGGCATCGACCTGGACGCGGACGGCCTTGCCGATCGCATGGCCCTTGAGAGCAGCTTTTCAACCAGTCATTCGCCCGGCGATCTGCAGGAGCTTTCGTACACGGTCAGCTCGACAGGAAAGACATTCGCCGTCGGCTTCCCGGTGATCGGGTTGAACCGGCAGGATGGGTCTTATTACGTCCGAGGCGTTACCTATCCGGCTTCGGAGGCCGGCCCCTATGCCACCAAGCGCGTGGACGTCCTCAGCATCACGCGGGACGGGCTTGTGCCCGTCTGTTCGTATGAGCTTCCTTGGACCGCCTACTGGTAGCTCCGAGTTGTTCGCCTGATTTCGAGATCCGTCATTCGCGACGCTACAAGCAAAGGTCTTTCGATGTCCGCTTCTGGCCGATAGCGGACGTTCGGCGGGGACACACGCCAGCCGGGCTGCTAATGTCCAAATCCGACCCTTAGCCGCCATTAGCAACGGGTACTTGGGGACTCATGAATACTCTCGTCGTAAAGGCGACCCAACGTTATGGGGATTCGGCCTTCAGACAACAAAATGGATGACGGGATGCGACTGTTCGCATTGGCGGCTGCGGTACTACTTTCCGGATGTTCCACGATTCCCGATAGCGCTCCGGCCACGCTTGAGTTCGTGCCGACACCAAGCGATACGTTGGCGGGCGGAATCTGGTCGGTTGACTGGGAGGAGTTGCAAGGGGCACCGGTCGCGTCCACAAGCCTGAGGCCTGGAAAACGTGTTATCGGTTACACCTGTCCCGGGCTCCTTTTCGTCGACAACCCTCCGGAGCTGCGCTTTCGCTTCGCGTCCGGGGCCAAATACTCCCTGACCTGCGATGGACGAACTCCGACAGTTCGAGAGGTCGCACCGCCCTGACTTCCCGAGCGTCCGCTTCTGGCCGATAGCGGACGTTCGAGCAGGGCGGGCGCGCCGACGACTGGTAATGTCCGCTTTCGACCCTAAGCGGACATTGGGACGTAGACCATGGGGCTCAGCATGTCAGTCAGGCGGGATCAGCTTCGAGTCGGAACAATTGTCATGGCCGCACTGCTATCGGGATGCTCTGCCTTCATTCCTGAGCATCTGTGGTCGATTGATCCGGACCTGTACGTGACGTCAATGAAGCCCGCGAGTGGCAGTCGCGTAGCCTACGGAACTCCGATCAAAGTCAAGCTCAAGTACCGCATCGACCCATTTCGGGAAGGCCAGCGGTATTACGTCCTGTTGTGTGGTCAGGACACTCTGCGGTGGGAATCGACGTGCGGCACGAGCCACGAACACGTGTTCGAGGTAGTGAAACCACGCGGCACCGTGAGTATCTCGTTTCCATTTTCCGAGTCCACTCGATGGGCTGTACTCGTCGCGCGGCAACCCAAGGTGGTCCAGTGCGCCCTGAATGATGCGTGGTGCACGAGTCCGAGTACGCTCGGTGCGGCCGATCTCTATCTCATCCCACTCGCCCGGTAGATGAGGTCGACGCCACGCAGAGGGCGTGGCGTGACCCCGAGCCCCAATGTCCGCTCTTGGCCGATAGCAGACGTCCAAGCCCGGATATTGGAAATGGATACCGCATGCGAGCGGACTACGTGTCACACCATTCGGAGCTGAAGCGCGGGTTGCTGCAGCAAGGGGCAGTTCTCCTGTGCGAGTCGGAGCTGATGGCCGAGTACCGACTTTCGTCTGGGTGGATGCTGAGGTTCGTCTGCGAGAAATGCGACGGCCCCAGCTGGTCGATCGATATCGCACCGTCGGCTGGCGGGCCTTGGTTCGCAGTTTGGCTCCTCATGCAGGCTTTCGAACGATTGACTGGAGCCCACTACGGTGCGCCGACGATCAACGCCCAGGTGTGCTTCCTTGATTCCGAAGCCTCACGCCTATTTGACGAAGACGCCTTTTATGCGGCTGAGTACGCGAGGCTCAATCGGGTTGACGGCATGGAATGACCGTCGGTGTGAGAAGGTCCGCTTGTGGCCGAAAGCGGACTTGTATTGGTGACAGGGTCGGCGGTAAGACGCGAGCAATGAAACGACAAGTTCATTTTCCGTCCCTTGCAGGCCTAATCCTCACGCTCGCTGCTACAGCAGCGGCGCTGTGGGGGGCGCGGGGGTGCGGCACGCAGCAGCTCCGACCATTTACCAGGCGGGCAGACCTAAGGCATGGCTGTCCGATTTTGGGGATATGGCCACCGCGATTGTTCTGCTAGCTGCTCCCCTGATCATTTGGCTGGTCCATAAAGCATTTTTCAGTAGGTTTCGGCGTTAACGAACTTCGTCCGCTACTGGCCGATAGCGGGCATTGAGGAGGGAGGCGGCCGAATCTGATGCTAATGTCGAACCGTCGTCGGACGATGATCCGTTGGAGCGGGACGCGCAGGAGAATCGTAGGTGGGCGATCCATACAACACGGCGGACCAGCAGCCACCTTCGTCGGATAGGGGAGCTGATAACGATCCGGCGGCGGAGGCCCGCGCCAGGGCGGTGGCGTTTGCTCGTTCGCGTGCAAAGCGCCATGTGCAAGGAACCCGGTGTGGAAATTGTGAGGTGCCGTGGCATCTTTCGCTGGCCGATCTCATTACGTTTCGCAAATGGATCATGGCCTGCCCGCGCTGCCGAGTTTTTAACCGTCTTCCTCACCGTGCTGACGTTGGTTGCGCGCTGGTCGCCTTCGCCTTGGGCGGCCTGGTCTGCGTCCTATTGATCCCTTTTGGATTCCTCGGGCCGCTGGCCGCCGCTATCCTGTATCCCGTTTTCGTCGGAGTTGCGCGCGTGCTGTACCTGGACAGGGGAAAACTCGTTTCACTCGGGTATTGACTGCTAGCCAGAGCGTTGACGTGGCTGTACGGCACGCAGGTGGTTCGCGAGCGTCCGCTCCTGGCCGATAGCGTACGTTCTGACGGCACGGCCCGCGGCCGGGCTGCTAATGTCCGCTTTAGACCCAGCGGACGATCGTGTCCGCTAGGCGCCCGCGGGGAACTCATCAAGTAAGGCGGCAATGTCCTATGAAGCAACGCGTCATATTTGTGGATGTGGATGACACGCTCGTCCGTTCCGTCGGCACGAAGCGCATTCGAATGCCTTACGTCTTGGATCGTATTCGTGCTCTGTACGAGCAGGGGGCCGCCTTGTACCTGTGGAGTTCAGGCGGCGCCGAGTACGCCCGCGCCTCGGCTGCCGAGCTCGGAATCGAGGATTGTTTCGTCGCGTTCCTGCCGAAGCCGGACGTGTACTTGGACGATCAGCCCGTCCATGAATGGCGCTATTGCCAGCACGTCCTTCCCGCTAACGCGGGCGACGCCTACTAACTAGAGGGTCGGACTGGCGAACGTCGGCCTCTGGCCGATAGGGGGCGTTCGAGCAGGACGGGCGCCCCTACGACTGGTAATGTCCGCTTTCGACCCAAAGCGGACATTCGAAGGCCTATATATTCGGGGCCACGAATTCCCAAGTCCGACGGAGAGGCCCTATGACGAAATGGACGTTCGCAGCCTCAATCGCGTTACTTGTTGCCGCCTGTTCTCACGGGCGTATGGACCCTCGCAAGTCTGTTCTCGTCGAGGTATCCGTCCAACGTTGCCTCGACACTTTGCGCAACGACGAGATCCCGCTCGTTATTACGAACCGCTCCGATCGCCAGGTTGCATTCTTTTCTACCGGCACATCGGGACCGCCTTACGTGCTCCATCCCTATGCGTTCGCCATCAACTTCGCGGAGCCGAGATCAGACGACGAGCTCGGGGTGCTGCTCGAGCATTACATCCCGCCGAAGAATGAAGTGCGGCTCGATCCGGGCGACCGCGCGGAGGTCCTGGCTTACGCCAGTCTGTGGCCTCTGCCCGGCTACACGGGGAGGGTGCGGGCCGAGGTCACCGATACAAACGGTCGCCCGTACGTGTCAGAGGAACTGGCCGTTTGCGTCTCGACAGCCATGTCCGCTTCTGGCCGATAGCGGACATTAACCCCGCTTCTCGCGTCGCTACGTTGGCAAGGTGGTCCGTCACGGAAGAGAGGCACCTATGATCCGCGTCGCAAGCTGGTTTTCGATGGTCGCGGTGCTGGTTCTGGTTGGCACCACGTTGTTGCTAATCGCGCTGCCAAGAGACCCGTTCCGTCAGCCTGGTGAGACGTGGAGCTTTGGCTTGCTGAGCGGCTACTCAGTGCGTCTGTTGGAGTCGGGCCGGTATGTGGATTCCAACTGGTGCGACATCTGCCCTGAAGAGCGATCGTTCGGAACGTGGCGTCTTGCGTCGGAGGGCTACGAGCTCTACCCGGATTCCGGAAAGCGCCCGTGGCGACTGCGGCGAGTTGAGCGCGGAGGGTGCTCGCGCTTGGCTGGACCGCCGGTTCGTCGTGGCGGCGAACCGGTTTACTTCAGGCGGGAAGGTGATCTGTGCACGGAGCGCTGATAATTGAGCTCTGCAGTGAGTGCGAACGTCTGCTCTTGGCCGAGGAGCGGACGCCGGCGCAGGTGCTTGCTGCCGCATTAGCATTAGGCACGTTTGGATGGCCGAAGAAGGCGACCCTGCAGGGCTCGATTCCGCTAAGGACTCACGGCTAAAGCTTGACTGCGGTGATTAACGAGTTGGAATCGAACAGGAAGTCCGAAGCGATGGAACAGCGAAGATTGCGCGTGTGTGCTCGTGCCCCCATGGTGGGGCTCGCATCGTTGGCAAGCGTGCTCCTGCTGACAGGTTGCCCAGGAACGTCTGCCGAAACCACGCAAGCTCCCGCACGCATGACCACCAATGCACGCGACTCCGGCTACGCGGGGACGCCAGTGCATTGGCGTGATTTCCTTTCGTGCTGGAATCGCGAAGCGAAGCAGACGCGGCAGGGCCGCGCCGACCTCGGGCCCGCGCTGATCGTGAAGGATCCGGACAATCCTGATGTGTCCCTGTCCTCGCGTATCCGGGCGCGCGAGCGTGCGCTTGGCGTCGAGTTGCCCCGTTCGTACGTCCATTTCCTCGCCGCCGCCCGTCCCGACGGA
The DNA here is from genome assembly GCF_009755585.1 of Lysobacter soli. NCBI lineage: Bacteria > Pseudomonadati > Pseudomonadota > Gammaproteobacteria > Lysobacterales > Lysobacteraceae > Lysobacter > Lysobacter soli. The sequence continues at coordinate 406,688 of NZ_CP046603.1, forward strand.
ACCTGGCCTGGGCTGGCGCGGAGCACCGGCTTGCTTTCCATTGATGCCATCGACACGGTGGGGCATCTGGACCCGGAGGGGGCGTGGATCGCACAGGCTCATGCGCTGGATACGGACGACGAACTGTACTTCGTCTACGGCGTGAACCAGGACGATGCAACCATGCGATCGCGTTACCTCGGCGATGCCATCGTGGTCGGGAAGTACGGCGACAGCCTGTATGAACAGATCGTGCTCTTTCCGCAGGTCAGAACGTCCGACGGGGAGATGGAGGCCGCGTTGCTGGGATGGGCAGGAACCTTCCGAGCCCCGTCGTTTGCCGAACTCATGCGGCAATTGTCCTATCAGGACCTGGGGCGCGCCGACCATGTGCCGCCTTACGCGCAGACGTTGCTCGTCGGTACGTGCGCTGATCGGTTGCCGCAGAAAGATGTCTGGTGGAAGTGATTCGGTTGCGGTAAACGACATCAGAGCTGGCTCGTAATGTCTGCTTCTGGCCAATAACGGACGTTCGGGCGCTTCGTGACGCCTACCGGGTCATGGAGCGCTTTGCCCAGAGTTACTGCGAGCGCGGTGACACACCGATATCCGACTTCCTCGATTGCTACGCCGCGGAAACGGGCGGAGGGTTGACGCCCGATCCTGCTGCCCCCGATGACTTCGCCAATGCCGCGGTCAGCATCTTGGGGAAGCGATAACGTCCGCTTCTGGCCGCTAGCGGACCTTCGGGCGGGACGGCTGTCCGGTTTCGACCGGCAGACGCGGGAGCCAGGCGGACCCGGCGTAACCGGGTCCGCACGAAGCGCGTTTAGAAGCTGGCGCGGACGCCCACGCGGAGCAGCGTCCAGGCATCGGCGACTTCCACCTCGCCGACGATGCCCCACGTAGGAGTGAGTCTGAACTGGAGACCCGCGGCGCCAGTGAAGCCGCCGTCGTAAACGGTGTCGCCGATGAAACCGGCTTTCGCCCAACCCTCGAGCTGTTCGGAGAACGCACCGCGCATGCCCACGCTGACCCGTGCCGCGGTCGAACTGTCGTCCAGCTCAACCACCGAATAGGGCGTCATGTCTCCGAAGAACGGCCTTTCCTCACGGGTGACCTTCGCGGCCACGTTGACCGCGGCGACCTCGGCGATCAGGTCGACCCGATCGCTAATGGGGTGGTGGTAGCCAAGCCCGAGCTCGCCGAGTTCCAGATCGTACTTTGTGTGGTGACCGCCGCTGTTCGATGCCCAGACATCCTTGCCGCTCGCCTTGGAGTACTGCCCGAACAGGCTCAGGTTGTCCGCGAGGCGCACCGAGCCGCGACCATATCCGCCATCGACGTCGAGCTCATCCCCGCTTGTGCCATCGAATCCGCCAACGTCGACCTTGTCGTAGCCACCTTCTACAAACGTGTAGCTCAGTGCCTGCGCCGAAGCTGCAAACGGTGCCGCCGCCAGCAACGCGGCCAATACGAAACGTTTCTTCATGAAATCCCCTGGTCCTTGTGTAATCGTCCTTGCCGCTACCGCGGCCGGGCGACCTTAGCAGAACGTGCGGCGCGCCTATGAGGCGTCCTGCGCAGTTCTTGCCAGTACCGCGACCGCAACGCCGGACTTGGGGGATGGTAATGTCCGACCCGGATCCCAGCGCACACTTCGGTGATTCGGGCAGACAGCTATGGCGAGTAGCGTCACAAGGGGCAGAGTATTGATCGTCACGACGTTCCTTCTCGGCGCGGGCCTCCTCTTCGTTGCGAGTCCGTGGTTGCTTTCGCAGTACGTGGCGAGTGCGCCAAGCGCGGCAGATCCGCTGAGCGGCCATCTCCAGCCCTTCAATCAACATGGCACCGTCGTTTACCTGTCCATGTCCGAACAGCTGTGCGTGTACGGCACCGCCGGGTTGGGCGTTCTTCTGCTGGGCGCGTGCGGCTTGCTAGTAGCACGACACAGGCCCTGACCACCTGCCGCTTGATCGCAGCAAAGGGTCGGGAGCATCGCGCCGTTAGGGGCGACCCCGTCGAAACTGATGCCCGGCGGGCTCGGCAAGGCGGTGCTAATGTCCGCTTTCGACCTGAAGCGGACATTGGAGATGCCGGCGCTCGTCATATCATCGAAAAGGTCCGTGCGACTACCGAACGGGAATCGATGTTTCCGCTGAGTCATGCGTGTCTTGGACTTGCTCTCGCCGTCGCGCTCGGTTCGTCCGGATGCGCGAGCGCTCCGCCTTCGTTGGCGTCGGACCCTGTTCCGCCGACAGCGGAAGACTTTGGAACCGTTACGTACCACGACGACAACTCCGACGGGGTCGTCGATTTTGAAATGCATGACTTCGGATGCTGCGATCGCAACTGGGCGCTGGTCGATTCCGATTTCGACGGCACGTTCGATCTGCGCGTACAGTGGGGCGAAAGCTTCACCGAGGAACCCATCGAACAGCCCGTTCCCTCCCTCGTTTCAATTGCGCCCCGAGGCTCGGGCTGGTTGCGATGAGTGTCCGCTTCTGGCCGTTGGCGGACGTCAGAGTTGTGGCACCCGCGGCATTCGGAGCCTGCGGCTCCGGATGCCATTGGTACGCGGCTACTTCGTTCTCTTCACCGGCGAAACCGGTCCCACGGCAGTCGAACCGATGCCATCGAGCAGTGCATCCTGCTCCTTCCAGTAAACGTCGAAGTTGACGCCGCCGGTCCGGTCGTAGAGCTGATCGGGCGTGACCACATCGGCGACGTGGTAGGCGGCGACGTTGGCGCCTACTTTCGTTGCGAAGGCGCCATTGACTGGTTGCGAAACGATATCCAACGGCTGGCTTCGATACCCGAGGCGGCTGCCGGTCATGTCGCGGGCGAACGCGCGCATCAGGCCTTCGGCACGGGGCTTTGCAACCTCGTCGCCATAACGGGCGTAGAAGTCGCCTCCAAGCGCGAGTGCGTGCGCCTGCTCGCTGGGGGTCAACTGCGACCACATCTTCTCGCGGATGAGCAGCAACGTCCGACTGCCCCGCTCGGCCGCCAGGTCGGCCCAGACGTACGCCTGTGCGCGATCTTCGGCAACGCCGGCCCCGTGCCAGTACATCAGGCTCAGGTAGTGCTGCGAATACTTGTCCGCATACCGTGCGGCGGTCATGAAATGATCGACCGCGTCTTCGCCGTCTCCCCTCAGATAGGACTTCAGGCCGAACACTCGCTGCAGCTCGTTCGGCTTGTCCTTGGACGTGATGACGACGGCGTCGAGCTGCATGAAAGTCTTGTTGCTGAGCCGAAGGTCCTGCCCTTGGCCGCTGTGTGCACCCGCCGCACCCGCCACGAGCAACATCGCCAGAACCAACACGTTTCCATGGATCATCACTGCCATCTCCCTGTGCACGATGAATGGTGTCGTTCGTCCCCGGGGCATCGCGACGAAGCGCGAGCGCTCAAAGCGCGCCCCGCCACAACCCTACCGGCCCCCCGGCCGCGTCGCAAATCCATGCCGCCCTGAAGGTGGCCGCATGCGCTCGGAGGGACGATGGTACTGTCCGCTCTCGACCCATATCTGGCGTTTGGTGGCGGGCATGCCCGAGAAAATGGCGACCAATATTGAGCGGCTGCACTCGGCGTTCGCTAGCGGCATCATCTTCCTTGTAGTTGCTCTCGTCGGATACTGGTCTGGGTTTCGAGGCAAGGGGCGCGCCTTGGACTCAGCGACGACCTGGGCAGATCTCCTGGAGGTCGCGCCAAGTTGCTTGGTGCTCTCAGTGCTTGTCGGTGGCTGCGTCTACTTCTGGGTCGGCCGTCGTCGCTAACTGGAGTCTGGAGCCTCCTCTTGGCGGCTAGCGAACGGTCGCGCAGTAGGGCCGGCTACCACGCTGCATGCGTCCCGCCGAGATCCTGCTGGCCTTCGTGATCCTGATATTGCCACTGCATCGCTTCTTCTTGCCGCTCGGGTTCCTCGGTGCGGATTTCCAGATTGGGGGCATTTCCCTTGCAGGCGGCAATTCTGTCCTCGACCGCCGTTAGCGCTCTCTTTGGGTGGGCGCCCGCCGCGCTGTCTCCATATGATGTCTGCCGCTTGTGGCCGTCGGCAGAGATCACACCGGACCGGGCTGTGGAAGGTTCGAACAATGCAACGCGCGTCGTTTTAGCAATGTGTCGACGACGCGAACGCGAGCGGCTCGGCATTGGTGTGTGACACATCACACGCTGCTCTTCACTGCCGGCCCGGCGAATGGGTCGCGCGGGGTGTACGGAAGGATCGATCTGATCCGCTAGCCGCGGCGACATCGGATGCGGTGATGGTCGGCGCGGCGCGGAAGGATGCATGACGCGCCTCACGCCGCATCCGCCACCGCATTCGCCTCGCGTCGCGGCTCGCGCGGTCCCAGTCCGAGCAGCGGACGCATCCATCCGATGCGGCGCACGAGTTCGAATGCCGCGAACGCCAGTGCGAACGTCGCCACCACGAGCAACGGTCCTTCCACTGCCGGACGCAGCGCCAGCGGCTGCAGGTTATGCGCGAGCACGACGATGATCGTCTGGTGGAGGATGTAGACCGGGAAGACCGCTTCGGTCAGGTAGCGACGCGCGCGGCTGTCGCCCGGCGACCAGTGCGCCGCGAAGCCGATGATCGCGACGATCGCCGTCCACTGGAACGTGCCCCACACCGCGCGCATCGTGTTGCGCAGCGCGTCCGGCGGCGTGGCGTCGCCGCTGTAGGCGCTGAAGTACACCACGATCGCAACGTAGCCCAGCACCGCAAGCGCGGCGGCCTGCCAGCGCAACGCGGCGAAGCGGTCCCACACCGGCTGCGACTTCGCCACCGCGAAACCCAGCAGGAACTGCGGCAGGTACTGCGCGTGGTTGTACCAGTCGTCCACCAGCGCGTGCGTCGATTCGAAGCGGTCGATCATCGTGATTCGCGCCACGATCAGGAACAGCGCCGGCCACAGCAGCAGGCCGACGCCGCGGCCGAACACGCCGGCGATGCGGTCGCACAGGCGGGAGAGTCCATCCGGCGCGATCCACTTCAGCAGGCACAGCACCACCGTGTAGACCCAGAGGTAAGCGACGAACCACAGGTGGTTCCAGGTCGGCACGTCGAGGCAGTCGCCGTCGCGGCAGAAGTTCTGGTCGTTCTGCAGGTAGCGGGCCCAGAAGGCGAGATAGCCGTCGTGGTAGCCGCCGGGCAGCCGCTCGACCACCTCGTAATAGGACTGCGGCGGGACGATGACGAGCATGCCGAAGATCAGCGGCACCAGCAGCCGCCACGAGCGCTTGCGCAGGAAGCCCTGCGGCGTCTTGCCGAGCAGGAAGGCGGTCGCCACGCCGGATATGAAGAACAGCAGCGACAGCCGCCACGGCGAGGTCATCAGCATGAACGGCTCGAGCGCGGGGCTCGCGAACGGGCTTTTGACGTGCCAGTCCCAGGTCACGTAGTACATGCCGACGTGGTAGAACACCAGCAGCGCGAAGGCGCCGATCCGGACCCAATCGAGGAAATAGCGGCGGCTCACGGCGGCGTGCTCCAGCGTGGAAGATGCGGCCACCCTCGGCCCGCCGGACGCGCGATTCCACCGTGAAGTGACCATCCGGCGGGGCTTTGGGACGAATCGCGGGCTCGCAGGGACGAGCCGGGACGGACCCGCGGCACCGTGCCCCTACAATCCCGCTCGATGAATGCGCCCTCCGCTCCGACGCCGTCGCCCGTCCCGTTCCGGTCGCATGCGCGGCGCCGCGCGTTCGAGATCGGCTTCTGGGTCGTCACCACGCTCATCAATGCCGTCGCCAACAGCGTGACGGTGCTGATGGACATCCGCCGCACCCGGCTGGATTTCGGCGCCTGGGAGCCGGTGACCTGGGAGTGGTCGAGCGCCGTGCTCATGCTGGCGCTGGCGCCGGCCGTGGTCTGGTTCACCCGCCGCGTGCCGCTTCACTGGGACACCTGGCGCCGGACGCTGCCGCTGTACGTGCTGGCCAGCCTCGTGTTCAGCCTGGCCCACGTGCTCGGCATGGTCGCGATCCGCGAGGTCGTCTATGCGGCGCACGGCGCGGAGTACGACTTCGGTCCGTGGCTGGAGCAGCTGGGCTACGAATACCTCAAGGACGTGCGCAGCTTCGCGAGCATGGTGGTGCTGGTCGAAGGCTATCGTTTCATCCGCCGCCGCCTGCAGGGCGAGGCGAGCCTGCTCGGCGAACCCGACGAAGGCCCGCCGGTCGAGCCGGTCGAACGTCCCGAGCGCTTCCTCATCCGCAAGCTCGGTCGCGAGTTCCTCGTCGCCGCCAACGACATCGAATGGCTGCAGGCCGCGGGCAACTACGTGAACCTGCGCGTGCGCGGACACGACTATCCGCTGCGCTGCACGATGGCGACGATCGAGGAGCGACTGGATCCCTCGCGCTTCGCACGGATCCATCGCAGTTACATGGTGAACCTCGGGCAGGTGGCCTCGATCGAGCCGCTCGACACGGGCGATGCACGCGTGCATTTGTCCGACGGCACGGTGCTGCCGTGCAGCCGCCGTCATCGCGATGCATTGCGCGAACGCGCGGGTTTCGCGTGATGTTGCGACGCGCGTGTTGCACTTCGTGCAGTGCGCGCATCGATCGATCGTCCGCATCGCAATCGAGTCGATGGATGCAGCAACTGACGTGAAAACAGGGCTTGCAGCCGACGGACGGCTGCGTTGCCGACACGATCGGCAAGTTCGCGCATAACGCGCTGCGTTATTGGAGCGCCGACGCGCATCGCACGAAAACACGTGAAAACGGCCGTGATTTCGAGCGCGTGTGACTTCTAGCGTTTGCATCGTTCAGCTTGCTGTGGTTTATTGCATCGCAGTGGGATCGGGGATGAGCTCACATCCGATGCGATGCACGCGCCGGTCTGGCGCATGTGCAGTTCCTTTTTTCGCGAAGCCGCGTTGCGGTGTCTCGCGCATGGATGTTGGTTGCAATGAGCAGAGATGATCCGGAAGCCGCGTTGGCTTCCTACGAGATATTGATCCGGTCGGTGGGTCAGGGCATTCGCGAAGTGCACGGCAACACGACATGGGAAGCGGTGCAGGCGCGCGCCGAAAGCCTGTGGCACCTGTACGCGATGACCACCGGGCTGGAATGGCCGCAAGTGGCCGAACGCGTGCGCGAGGCATGGCGCGCGGCGGCGGACGACGCGCAGCCGTAGCGTCGCGTCATATCGCGTGCCGTCGTGTCAGATCGCATGCCCGCATCGGCGCGCGATATGTCGGTTACATGACGCGCCACCTATCGCGTTCGACAAAACGATTGGCCGATGGAAGGTCCGTCACATCCGACGGATCGGTCTACGATCGCTGCATGGCCGCCGCGATCACGCCGATGCAGTGCTACTTCCTTGAAGCGTTGGGACGCAACGCCCGGCGTGCGTTTCCGACGGCGCGACTGCGCGAAGTGGAATCGCGATTGTCCGCGTGCTGGTACGGCAGCGGCCTGGCCGGCGATTGCGAATGGCCCCAGGCGCGCGGCATCGCCATCCACAGCTGGCGCGTGTCCACGCCGACGCGCGTTTTCGCGCAATCGCTGGGTCGTGTCGCGCGCAACTACCACCCCGCGCTCAGCTGGGACGAACTGGAGCCGTCGCTGGTCGATGCCTGGCACGCAAGCGCCTGGGGCGGCACGACGTCATGGAGCCGCGTGCGCGAGCTCGCGCGATCGGGCTGGACCCACGCGGACGGCTGACTCGCGCGACTCGTCGCGCGCCAACGCCATCGTCACCCCATCGCCACCGCTGCCTCACGCGCGGTAACGGACGCTGCGGTTTCCACGGGAACGGACGTCCGCGAATGCCGGGATGGGCGGAACGCAATGTCATCGTCATCGGGGGGTCGTCCGGCGCCGTAAAGCCACTGCTGGAGGTGGTCGCGGGGCTACCGCGCGAGTTCCCGGCGACGATCCTCGTCGTGCAGCACATCGGCGCGCACACCAGCGTGCTGCCGGAACTGCTGAACCGGCGCGGCGCGTTGCCGGCGATGTTCCCGACGTCCGGCCGGTTGCTCGAGCCGGGCGTCATCTACGTCGCGCCGCCGGACCACCACCTGCTGGTCAGCGACGGCGCGGTGCGGCTGAGCAGGGACGCGAAGGAGAACTTCACCCGGCCCGCGATCGATCCGCTGTTCCGCTCGGCGGCGATCGCCAAGGGCCCGCACGTGATCGGCGTGCTCCTGAGCGGCCTGCTCGACGATGGCGTCGCCGGATTGCAGGCGATCAAGGCCTGCGGCGGGCTGGCGATCGTGCAGGATCCGGCCGACGCCGAATCGCCGGAGATGCCGCAGAACGCGCGCGATTACGTCGCCTTCGACGCGCTGCTGCCGGCGTCCGACATCGCGCAGGCCCTCATCGTCATGGCGGCGCAGCGCGTGGATGCGGAGCCTTCGGTACCGGCCGCGCTGATCGAGGAACATCGGCTCAGTATCGGGGAGGCAGACAACCCCATGGCCACGCTCGACGACATCGGCACGCCTTCGCGCATCACCTGTCCCGAATGCAGCGGCGTGCTGTGGGAAATCAAGGGCGCGCAGCCGCCGCGGTATCGCTGCCACACCGGGCATGCGTACACCATCGGCGCGCTCGATGCGGCGCAGAACGTGCGCACCGACCAGGCGCTGTGGGCAGCGTTGCGCGCGCTGCAGGAGCGTGAGCGACTACTGCGCAGCGTCGCCGCCGCGCATCGCGTTCGCGAAGCCCGCAACGACGCCGATCGCGCCGACGCCGAAGCCGACCACATCGCCGTGCACGCGGCGCAATTGCAGCGACTGGTGGCGGACTGATTGCCGCGCCAAAAGCCGTGCCGGATACTGAACGCCTTCTTCGAAACCCGCCGAACCCATGACCAAGCCGCCCCATCGCGACGCAAAGCCGAAAGGCGCGGCAGACGAGCAGTCGGGGCAGGCGCGCGCCGGTGATACCGCAGCGCCCGCGAACGTGCCGCTGATCGTTGGCATCGGTGCCTCGGCCGGCGGCCTGGAGGCGTACAAGGCGTTCTTTGAGAACCTCGAAAGCGCGGACGGCATGGCCTTCGTGCTCGTCTCGCACCTCTCGCCCGACCACGCGAGCATGCTGCCGGAGCTGGTGGCGCGATACACCTCGCTGGTGGTGATGGAAGCGGCCGACGGCATGGACGTTGAAGCCGGCCACGTCTACATCATCCCACCGGACGCGACGCTCACCATCAGCGGCGGCGTGCTGCAGCTGAGCAAGCCGGCGCCGCCCCGGCAGTACCGTTTTCCGATTGACACGTTCTTCGCCTCGCTCGCCGAAGACCAGGGCGACAACGCGGTGTGCATCATCCTGTCCGGCGCCGGCAGCGACGGTGCGCGCGGACTGGGCGCGATCAAGGAACGCGGCGGCCTCACGCTCGCGCAGGCGGCGATCGACCACATCGCCATCGCCGGCATGCCGGCCAGCGCCGCGGCGACGGGCCTGGTCGACAACATCGTCCCGGTCGAACAGATGCCGGCGCGGCTCAAGGCGTACCGAGCGCACCTGTCCACGGCGCGCACGCAGAAGGGTCCGGACGGCATGCGCCAGGACCTGAGCAACCACCTGCAGACGATCTGCACATTGCTGCGCGCCGAAGTCGGCCACGACTTCAGCCAGTACAAGGAAAAGACGCTGATCCGTCGCATCCAGCGACGCATGCAGGTGGTGCAGATCGACGGCGTCGCCGGCTACATCGACTACCTCAAGCAGACGCCGCGCGAACTGGACAACCTTTTCCGCGAGCTGCTGATCGGCGTCACCGAGTTCTTCCGCGATCCCGAAGCGTTCGAAGCGTTGCAGACGCTCGCCATTCCCTCGCTGCTGGAAGGCAGGAGCGCCGCCGACACATTGCGCGTGTGGACTCCCGCATGCGCGACGGGCGAGGAGGCGTATTCCATCGCGATCTCGCTGGCCGAAGCCATCGCGGCGCGACGCGGCGGCCCGAAGGTGCAGATCTTCGCCACCGACATCGACGACCGCGCGATCAACGCCGCGCGTGCGGGCCGCTTCCGCGCGCCGCTGCCGGGCGTGTCGGCCGAACGGCTGGAGCGCTGGTTCATCCAGGACGGCGAGCACTACGTCGTGGTGAAGCCGATCCGCGAGATGGTCGTGTTCTCGCCGCACAGCGCCATCAAGGATCCGCCGTTCTCGCGGCTGGACCTGATCTCGTGCCGGAACCTGCTGATCTACATGAACTCGGAGCTGCAGGAACACCTGATCCGCACGTTCCATTACGCGCTGCGGCCGGGCGGCGTGCTGATGCTCGGTCCGTCCGAAAGCCTCGGCCGCAACACCGCGCTGTTCTCCGTGCTGGACAAGAAGCATCGCCTCTATTCGCGACGCGCCGATGGTCGCGCGAGCCTGCCGATGACCACGCCGAAACGGCTGGCTGGCATCGACACCGTAGCGCGCGTGCCGACAGTGCGCGGCGGCGGCATCGAGGATGCGATCGACCGCAACGCGCGGCGCGTGCTCGACAAGCACTCGCCGGCGTACGTCGTCATCGATGCCAACCACGACGTGCTGCGCTTCTCCGGCGACACCGGGCGCTATCTTGGCCCGTCGTCGGGTGCGGCGAGCCTCAACCTGTTCGCGCTGCTCAACAAGGGCCTGCGCGGCCCCGCGCGCACCGCGGTGCAGCAGGCGCTGATCCGTCACAACACCGTCGTGCAGGAAGGGCAGCTCACCGGACCCCACGGCGAGCGCATCCCGGTGCGCCTGATCGCCGAGCCGATCCACGAGCAGGACGACGGCAACGCCGAACGCCGCGCGCCGTCGTCGCTGTGCATCCTGGTGTTCAAGGAACTGACGCCCGTCGCAGCCGTCGCCGAATCGACCACGCCCAACGGCCGTCGCGCGCGCGGCGAATCGGCGCGCATCCGCGAACTCGACCTTGAATTGGCCACCACGCGCGAGCAGCTGCACACGGCGATCGACGAGCTGGAAACGGCGAACGAGGAGATGAAGTCGGCCAACGAGGAACTGGAAACCTCGAAGGAAGAAATGCAGTCGATCAACGAGGAACTGCAGACGGTCAACGTCGAGCTCAACAGCAAGAACGAGGCGCTCGCGCGGCTCAACAGCGACCTGCAGAACCTTCTGGAAAGCACGCAGATCGCCACGCTGTTCCTCGATTCGGCGCTGCACGTGAGCGGCTTCACGCCGGCCATCAGCGACCTGTTCCACCTGCGCGAAGGCGACCACGGCCGCCCGATCACCGAGATCACCGCGCGCATCCCGTACCCGCAGCTCAAGCAGGATGTGAAGCAGGTGCTGCGCACGCTGGCGATGGTCGAGCGCGTGCTGCACGGCGGCGTCGATGACGCGGTCTATCTGTTGCGCATGCGTCCCTACCGCACCACCGACAACGTCATCGACGGCGTGGTGCTCACCTTCATCGACATCACCGAACGCCAGCAGCACGAGTACGAACGCGCGCGACTGGCGGCGATCGTCGAATCCTCGCAGGACGCGATCATCGGCCACAGCCTGGAAGGCATCATCACCAGCTGGAACGCCGGCGCCGAAAGCATGTTCGGCTATCCGCCGGCGCGCGCGATCGGCAAGCCGCTGTCGGTGCTGCTGCCGCCGGATTCGAAGAAGGATCTCAACACGCTGCTGGAAGCGTCTTCGCGCCAGATCAAGGCCGAAGAGCTGTTGATGACGTGGATACGCGAGGACGGCACCCCGGTGCCGCTGTCGTTGCGCTGCTCGCCGGTGCTGGATCCGGCCGGTGCTGTCGTCGGCGGTTCGACGATCGCGCGCGACATCACCGATCGAAAGCGCGCGGCGTGGATGCTCGACGAAACCGAGCGCCGCCTCGCGGCGATCATCGAACAGACCACCGTCGGCGTCGCGCAGACGGACCTGGACGGCAAGCTGGAGATGGTCAACCCGCGCTACGGCGAGATCCTCGGCCGCAGTGCCGATGAACTCATCGGCCATCGCCTGCACGAGTACATCCATCCGGCCGACGCGGCGGAATTCGAGGCGCAGTTCCACGACCTGGTCGCCGAGGGCAAGCCCTTCCAGACCGAACAGCGCTACGTGCGCCCTGACGCGAAGCTGGCGTGGATCAACCACCACGTCACGCTCATCCACGACGAAGGCGGGCAGCCCTCGCACGCGGTGGCGTTCGCGCTGGACGTGACGCAGCGCCGCCTCGCCGCGCAGCAGCGCGAGTTGCTGGTGAGCGAGCTCAACCATCGCGTCAAGAACACGCTGGCGACGGTGCATTCGATCGCGCTGCAGACGCTGCGCCACACGCCGGACATGGGCAAGTTCCGCGACGCGTTCGTCTCGCGCCTTCGTTCGCTGTCGACCGCGCACGACCTGCTCGCGAAGGAAGGCTGGCGCGGCGTGAGCCTGGCGGACCTGGCGCGCGCCGAACTGGCGCCGTACCACGCGGGCGACACCGACACCGCGCACGTGCAGATCGTCGGCGACGACCTGCACCTGGACGCGAAGACCGGCCTCGCGCTGAGCCTCGCGCTGCACGAGTTGGCGACCAACGCCGGCAAGTACGGCGCGTTCACGCGCGAAGGCGGGCAGGTGCGGCTGGAATGGGCCACGTTCGAACGCGACAGTCAGCGCTGGCTGCGCATGGTCTGGACCGAATCCGGCGGCCCGCCGGTGAAGGCGCCGGCCTCGCGCGGCTTCGGTTCGCGCCTGATCACCGAAGGCGTGGGCTACGAACTCGGCGGCGACGTGTCGCTGGAATTCCCCGAGAGCGGCGTGGTGTGCACGATGACGGTGCCGTTGAAGGACGCAGGAAGCTGAGATGGGCGGCAAGACCCTGTTGCTGGCCGAGGACGAGATGTACGTCGCGATGACGCTGAGCGACCTGCTCACCGAAGCCGGTTACCGGGTCCTCACCGCCGCGCGGCTCGGCGATGCGATCGGCGTCGCCGAACGCGAGCGCATCGACTGCGCGATCCTCGACATCAACCTGCACGGCGAGCAGGTCTATCCGCTGTGCGACCGCCTGCGCGAAAGCGGCGTGCCGTTCTTCTTCACCTCCGCCTATGGCGCCGAGGGCCTGGCCGAGGAGTACCGCGACGTCCCGATGGTGCCCAAGCCCTACACCTGCGACGAGGTGGTGGAGGCGATCGTGCGGCAGATGGATGGCGCTGCAGACGGGTCCCAGGCGCGTTGAGCCGCTCTCCCGCCTGGAGAGGCGTTGGTGTAGCTCCTCTCCCGGCGGGAAGCGCTCAGGTTTAGCCCCTCTCCCACCGGGAGAGGGGTTGGGGTGAGGGTCGGGCGTGTGATGTGCTGGCACTTGCGACGCGCTCATCGATTGCCTTTCAACAGCGACAGCAAAATGGATTCCAGCTTTCGCTGGAATGACGATGCTTTTGTTCGACGCTCGTGGACTGCCTGTTCGCCGGCAATGGAGTGCCCACGCGCGGTGGGCCTGGATCCCGGCCTTCGCCGGGATGACGGCTTCGGGGAGGCTGTCGGCCATCGGCGGGATGACGCCTTTACCCATCTCCTAGCGGGAGAGCGTTGGCTAACCTCTCTTTCAAGGGAGAGTCGTTGGTATAGCCCCTCTCCAACGGGAGGAGCGCTGGTTTAGCCCCTCTCCAACGGGAGGAGCGCTGGTTTAGCCCCTCTCCAACGGGAAGAGCGCTGGTTTAGCCCCTCTCCCACCGGGAGAGGGGTTGGGGTGAGGGGCGGGGCGTGCGATGTGCTGGCACTTGCGATGCGCTGCTCGATTGCGTTTCAAAAGCAACAGCAAAAGTGCATTCCAGCTTTCGCTGGAATGACGATGCTTTGTTCGCCGATGGTGGAGTGCCTGTTCGCCGGCAATGGAGTGCCCATGCGCGGTGGGCCTGGGTCCCGGCCTTCGCCGGGATGACGGCTTCGGGGAGGCTGTTTTGGGGTGGGGCGGTGCCTGCCATTGTTGCCCCACAGGCAACACCCGATGTCCGCACCCGAACCTACCGGCCATCTGCCAACGGCCGCACCATCGCAGCCGGATGGCAGCCGAAGCGCGCGCCGGAGGACTCCGCAATGAAGATCGTCGTCGCAGGCGGAACCGGGCTGGTCGGGACGCGGCTGGTCACGCGGTTGCGCGAGGGCGGGCACGACGTCGTGTCGGCCTCTCGACGCACCGGTGTCAACGTCGTCACGGGCGACGGGCTCGACGCCGCGCTCAAGGGCGCCAGCATCGTCATCGACGTCACCAACGCGCCATCGTTCGACGAACCCAATGTCGCGGACTTCTTCCGCACCGCCACGCGCAACCTGCTCGACGCGGGCGAACGCGCCGGCATCGCGCACCATGTCGCGCTGTCGGTCGTCGGAACCTCAAGGCTGCAGACCAGCGCCTATTTCCGTGCGAAGCAGGTGCAGGAAGACCTCGTGCGCGCGTCGCGCGTGCCGCACACGCTCGTGCAGGCGACGCAGTTCTTCGAGTTCATGGCCAGCATCATTCCGCACGACGACGACCGCGACCCGGTGCATCTGTCCAGCGGCCTCGTCGAACCCGTCGCGGCCGACGACGTCGCCGCGCAGCTGGCGGAGATTGCGGTTTCACCGCCGTCGGCGGCGACGATCGAGATTGCCGGGCCCGATACGTATCGTCTGAACGAACTGGTGCAGTGGGTGATGTACAGCTACCAGGACGACCGGCCCGTCATCGCCGATCCCACCGCGTCGTACTACGGCGGCCTGCTGGACGACCGCACGCTGACGCCCGGGCCGGGCGCGCGCATCGCGCCGACGCATTTCCGGGACTGGCTGAGCGGACTGCAGGCGTCGAAGATCGAGATTCCGCACGTGCATCATCCCGATCCCATCGCGCGCCGGCGCTAGCGATCCTTCGCGTCGACCGTCGTCGCGATACGCGCGAGCATCCAGCCGTGGAACGGGTTGCTGCCCAGGCGACTGAGCACGTCTTGCGACACCACCAGCGCATTGCGTTCGCCGCGCACCGCCACGGCGCCGAGCCGCAGCCCGCCTTGTCCTTCCGGATGCATGCCGTACAGCGGATCGTCGTCGGCGAAGGGCAGTGCGACGTGCGACAGCGAATACACCTCGGCGGGGTACCTCATGCCGATCGGCTGCGCGGTGATGGCGCCGGCGCGCGCCGGCCGTGATCGCGCGAGCACGGCCGCGTCGTCCTGCGAGGTCACGCCAAGCGCGGTCAGCGTGTAGTCGCGCGGGCGCTGCAGCGCGTCGCGCGTCCAGTTCGTCGCGGCGGGGCGCAGCATCGGCGCCATCACGCGGCTGCGGTTCACATCGAACAGCACCAGCTCGCTGCCGTTGTCGGGCAGCACGTCGAACAGGCGCGTCATCACCGCGCGCGCGGACACGGTGTCGTCGACGACCGACTGGAACGCGAGGATCGGCGGCAGCTGCGCGATGCGGTTCTGCCGCGCGACGGTGTCCAGCGAGCGTTGCAGGTCGGCCGTCACAAGATACGACTCGCGCGCGGCACGCACGGGGAAGGAGTTGTACTTGAACGGGTTGTACTCGGGCATCAGGTCCAGCCACGCGGATTTCGCGTAGCGGCTGAAGAACGCCGGCACGCCCGCCAGGCCCGCGTATCGCGCGAAGCGGTTGACCTCGATCATCGGCGAGAGCAGCACGATCCGATCGACATCGCTGCGCTGGCCACGTTCGATCCAGCGCATCTCGTGCAGCAGCGCGAGCGCGGCGCCGTTCGAATAGCCCACCAGGTGGATCGGCAGCGCATCGCCCGCGCGACGCTGCGCTTCGCGCATCGCCATGTCGGTGACGGCGTTCCATTCCGCGCGGCCTTCGCGCGTGAGACCGGCGGGCACGGTGCCGTGGCCCGGCATGCGCGGCACGAACACCACGAAACCGTGCTCGCGATACAGCTCCGCGAGGCTGCGCATGCTGTACGGCGAATCGGTCAAACCGTGCAGCATCACCGCGACGCCGCGCGGCTTGCCTTGGGGCTCGAACACGAACGAGCGGTTCCAGTCGCGATCGAACCGCAGCGGCGAGGTGATGCTGTCGTCGTAATAGCGGTTGAGCGGCGTGTGGTCGGACGCATCGAGCTGCGCGCGCAGCTTCCGATGCACCTGGTCGAACATCGCCGTTTCGGCCTGCACCCAGGCGCGCCAGTCCATCTTCGCGATGGCGGCGGCGTCGGGCTCCTCGGGCACAATGGTCTGCCACGGGCGCAGCGGCGGACCCTGCGTGGACAGGTACGCGCGGATGGCGATGAGCGCGACGACCAGCAGCACGACGCCCAGCAGCAGCCGGCGCGCGAACGTGCCCAGGCCGCTGAGCGAACGGCGGATCAGATGCGTCAGGCCCTGCGCATGCGCGGGAACGTCGTCGTTGTCCTCGACGCCGGGATGCTCGCGGTTCTCGTCTTCGGGCAAGGCCATGGCGGGCTCCCGCGTCGCGGATGCGCCGCATGGTGCGGCGGCGAGCCGCTCCGATCAAGTCGACCGATCAGATCGTGGGCTTCAAGGCGCGGGCGCAAGGCTGTAGACGTGCGCGCGTACCTGCGCTCCGTCGTCCAGCCGCGCGGTCGTGATCACGCGGATGTAACCCTCGCCTTCGAAATCGTCCAGCCGTTCCCAGTGCGCCGGCAGTTCCGCGGACGTGAATACCAGGCCGGCGACGTCATCGCCCTCCGGGTCGAGCACGAGTCCGGGGAAACCCATCGCCGCGCCCCAGCCTTCGGCGTGCAGCGTTCCGCGCACGGTGGCCGGGCGCCATTGCCCGGGGATGTCGGCCAGTACGTGCGCGTTGGCGCGGCCGGGGGCGAGGCTGCCGTAGACGAACAGGTGCGTGGTCATGCGCGAAGCGTAGCGCGTCGTGCGCGCGCCACGCTTCACGCCGCCGCGCCGATCACTTCAGCGGAGGAACCGTCTGCTGGTACGTGCCGACGCGTTCGCCCTTCGCGATGACGTGGCCCTTTGCGGCCGACAGCACCTGATCGCGATCCGCGCCCGGAGGCAGGTCGAGCACCGTGTCCAGTGCAAGGATCTGGAAGTGGTAGTGATGCGGCGGATCGCCCACCGGCGGGCGCGGGCCGTAGTAGCCGACGGAGCCGCGGCTGGTCCGGCCCTGCATCATTCCGTCCGGCTTGGTGAGGCGCATCTGCTCCTGCAGGCCTTCAGGCAGCGACGTCACGTCGCCCGGGATGTTCCAGGCGACCCAGTGCACGAACGGCGTGATCGGCTTCGCGTCGGGGTCTTCCATGATGATCGCGTACGACTTCGCGCCCGGCACCGCGGTCCACGACAGCGCCGGCGACACGCCGTCCTTGTATTCGCTGTGCTTGGGCGGAATGGGACCGTTCGCCGGAATCGTCGGCGATTCGACGGTGAGCGCACCCTTCGCGGCCGTTTCCTTGCGCTGCATCGCGATCGGCACGCCGATGCCCTTGGCCGCCTGCGTCTTCATCGGGCCGGCTGGCGGCGACAGCGGCTTGACCGCGCCGTTGCCGTCGCGACTGGCGAGGCGATAGATCACGCCGTTGACGTCGTCGCCAACGAGCAGCGCGCCGTCTTTCGCCACCGCGACGCCGACCGGCCGGCCGAAGTGTTGCTGCCCGCCATCGACGAGGAAGCCGGAGAGGATCGGCTCCATCGACTGCGGCTTGCCGTTGGCGAAATGCACGCGCACCACCTCGTAGCCCGACGGCTTCGCGCGATTCCACGAACCGCGCATGGCGATGAAGGCATCGTTCGCGTAATCGGCCGGCACCGCGCCGCCACCGGGATGGAACGCCATCTGCATCGGCGCCGCGTGCGCGGTGTAGCCTAGGCTCATCGGCACGCTGATTGCCGCCCACTGCTCGCGCGTGATCCCGCCCGGCGGCGGCGCGCTCTGCGGATTGAGCTCGCCCTTGCCGTACACGTGCGGCCAGCCGTACTGCTTGCCGAGTTCGATCCGGTTGAATTCCTCCGGCTGCTGCTCGTCGCCGAGCAGGTCGATGCCGTGGTCGGCGCCCCACAGCTCGCCGGTCTGCGGATGCCAGCCGAAACCAATGGTGTTGCGCAAACCACTGGCGAAGATCGTGCGCGACTTGCCGTCGGGTGACATGCGCAGCAGCGTCGCGTGTTCCGGGTTGGTCTCGTTGCATGCATTGCAGGTGGAACCAACGCTGACGTACAGCATGCCGTCCGGGCCGAAGGCGAGCGTGCGGTTGGGATGCTGGCCGCCGTCGGGCAGGTCGCCGACGAGCAGCGTTTCCTCGCCGAGCGTGCCGTCGGCGTTGATCGGCGCGACGAAGATCTCCTTCACCGTCGCCATGTACAGCTTGCCGTCGTGGATCGCCAGGCCGTGCACGCTCGGGCGCGTGGCGACGATGGTCGGTTCGCCATCGGCGGCGCCGTCGCCGTTGGCGTCGCGCAGCATCAGCACGTCGCCCTGTTCGCGACGGCTCACGTACACGGTGCCGTCGGGCGCGACGACGAGGATGCGCGCGTTTTTCAGGCCGGTCGCGAAGGGTTTCACTTCCAGTCCGTCGGCGGCCTTCAGGCTGGCGATGCGTTCGGGCGTCGCGTCGACCTTCGCCGGTCGCAGGACGTTGGCTTCGTTGCGGCGCGTTTCGGTCTTCTCGTCCTGGGCGAACGCCGGCGCGGCAAGCGTGCTCATCAGTGCAAGGCAGGCCAGCGATGTCGCCCGCGTCGATCGTGTTCCGTTCATCGTTGTGCTCCATGGAATGCCCATCTCGACGCACGAAGGTAAAAGCGGGCGCGTGGGCAAACCGTCCACGCAACGCGACGATCACGTCGTCGTCATCGCGCGATGCACGTTTCACGAATCCGTGCATGCGAGTGCGTTTCCATCGAACACGACGCCGCCTCGCACACGGAGTGACACCTCATGAAGCGCACGATGAGCCGCATCCACGTAGTGCTGTTCCTGCTCGGCATCGCGATGGCGATGCCGGGTTGCGATCGCCGCGAAAGCGATGGCAATTCCACGACGCCGCCAGCGGCGGGCGATGCGTCCGAACCGTTGCAGTCCGAGCAGCCCGCCGCGCCGGCGCCGGAAGCGGCGAGCAACGATTCCACGGCGCCGGGCGCGGCGAATCCGCCGCCGGAAACCACGCCGTCGGAGACCTCGCCCGAATCGCCGCAGCAGGACGATCCATCCCGCCGCTAGGCCGTCGACGCCGTCTGGGCGCGCTTGCGGGGGCGTCTTCACGCCCCCATCGTGGAGGGACCGGACGAGACCGTCCCCATCGACGAGGCAGAGGACCGACATGAGCGCCCGTACCGAAACCGCACTGCTGGCCGGCGGCTGCTTCTGGGGCATGCAGGAGCTGATCCGCGCGATGCCCGGCGTGGTGTCCACGCGCGTGGGCTACAGCGGCGGCGACGTGCCCAACGCCACGTATCGCAACCACGGCACGCATGCCGAGGCGATCGAGATCGTGTTCGATCCCGACAAGCTGAGTTATCGCGAGATCCTGGAGTTCTTCTTCCAGATCCACGATCCCAGCACGAAGAACCGGCAGGGCAACGACATCGGCACCAGCTACCGCTCGGCGATCTTTTATACCAACGACGAACAGAAGCGCGTGGCCGAAGACACCATCGCCGACGTCGATGCTTCGGGTTTGTGGCCGGGCAAGGTCGTGACCGAAGTGTCGCCGGCCGGCCCGTTCTGGCAGGCCGAGCCCGAACACCAGGACTACCTGCAGCATTACCCCACCGGCTACACCTGCCACTTCGTGCGGCCCGACTGGAAGCTGCCGCGCCGGGCCTGACCGGCGCGCCGATGCAGGGCGCGTGAAGCGCGGCCCCGTTCGCGCGCGTCCACCGATCCCCGGCTAGACTCGCCGCACGACCACGGCTGGGGAGAACGGTGTATGGCTGCATCGGTTTTCGGGCGTCGCGCGCAACTGGGCGCGATCGGTTTGACCGCCTTCGCGCTGACGGCGATGGCATCGGGGATGGCATTCGCGCAGGCGCCTGATCGCGCCGCGATCCAGGCGCAGGTGACCAAGCGGCACGACACGGCGGTGAAGGCGTTGCAGGACTGGATCGCCCTGCCGTCCATCGCCGCGGAGGATCGCAACGCGAAGCAGGGCGCCGAATACATGGCGAAACTCGCGCGCGAGGCCGGCTTCCAGAAGGTCGAGATCGTCGACACCGGCGGCAAGCCGGGCGTGTTCGCCACGCTCGACGCCGGCGCGTCGACCACCGTCGGCGTGTACTACATGTACGACGTGAAGCAGTTCGATCCGGCCGAATGGTCGTCGCCACCGCTGGAGGCGCGCATCGTCGACAAGCCGGGGCTCGGCAAGGCGATCGTCGGCCGCGGCGCGGCCAACCAGAAAGGCCCGGAAATGGCCTTCCTCACCGCGCTGCACGCCATCCGCGACGCGAAGCAGAAGATGCCGGTGAACCTCGTGCTCGTCGCCGAGGGTGAGGAGGAAATCGGTTCGCCCAACATCGGCAAGCTGGTGCTGCGCCCCGACGTGCAGGCCGCGCTGAAGAAGAGCATCGGCGTGTTCATGCCGATGGGCCTGCAGGATCCCGACGGCGCGGTGACGGTGAACCTCGGCGCGAAGGGCGTGGTCGAGCTGGAACTGGTCGCCGACGGCAACGCCTGGGGACGCGGTCCGTCGAAGGACGTGCATTCCTCGCTCAAGGCGATGGTCGACAGCCCCGCATGGCGGCTGGTGAAGGCGCTGGACACGCTGGTGTCGGAAGACGGCAACACCATCACCGTCGACGGCTTCCCGAAGCCGACGCCGCTCACCGCGACCGAACGCGCGCAGATCGCCAAGTCCGTCGCCGCGCGCGACGAAGCCACCGCGCGCAAGTCGCTGGGCGTACCGCACTGGATCGACGACCTGTCGTGGGAAAAGGCGAACGAGCGCCTGGTCTCGCAGCCGACGATCAACATCGAAGGCATCGTCGGCGGCTACACCGGCCCCGGCGGCAAGACGATCCTGCCGTATCGCGCGGTCGCGAAGATCGACATGCGCCTGGTACCGCCGATGACGCGCGACGGCGCGGTCGAGGCGCTCAAGGCGCACTTGAAGAAGCGCGGCTACGGCGACATCGCCGTGAACGTGAGCGGCGGCTACGACCCGACCACGACCGATGCGGATTCCAGACTGATCCAGGCGCAGATCAACGTGCTGCGTCGTAACAACATCGAGCCGCTGCTGTGGCCGCGCCTGGCCGGCTCGTACCCGGGCTTCGTATTCACCCAGCCGCCGCTGTCGCTGCCGTCGGGTCACTTTGGCCTCGGCCACGGCGGCGGCGCGCACGCGCCGGACGAGTTCTACCTCATCCAGTCCACCAACCCGAAGGTGCAGGGCTTCGACGGCGCGGTGATGTCGTACGTGGATTACCTGTACGAGCTGGGCGCCTCCGGCGGGAGTTCGGCTGCGGCGAAGTGAATCCGTTGCTGACGTCGACGTCCTGGGCGAGCACGCCGGGTTTAGCCCCTCTCCCGTCGGGAGAGGGGTTGGGGTGAGGGGCGGGACGTGCGATGCCTTCCCGATGTTCAAACCTTCAGGCCGTCATCCCGGCGAAAGCCGGGACCCAGGCCGATCACGCTGGTTCTTGCGTCACGCCCATCTTCGGATTGTCAGCGGGCCTGGGTCCCGGCCTTCGCCGGGATGACGATTCGGGAAGGCGCGGCGTGAGCCCGCCTTGCCTCAACTGGCGCCCCGCACTCCGCCGCCCGCCAGCCGCCACAAACCCCACCAAAGTCACGCGACAGCCCCGTCGCGTGCCGTTAGCCTCGGGCGTTCCATTTCCGTCGGAACCGCCCATGAAGTTCTCGTCCCTGAGCCTCGCCCTCGCGCTCGGCCTGGCATCCACCGCCTCCTTCGCCGCCGGCAATCCGGCCGGCAAGCCCGAGCTCGGCGATTTCGGCGTCGACCTCAGCGCCCGCGACCTGTCGGTCAAGCCCGGCGATGACTTCAACCGCTACGTCAGCGGCACGTGGTTGAAGAGCTACCAGCTCAAGGATTACGAGACCTCCTTCGGTTCGTTCAACGCGCTGCGCGACCGCTCCGAGGAGCAGGTGCATGGCCTGATCGAGGAACTGCACGCGAAGGGCGGCATCGCGCCGGGCAGCAACGACCAGAAGGTGCGCGATTTCTATGCCAGTTACATGGATCGCGACGCGCGCGACGCCAAGGGCATCAAGCCGCTGCAGCCGGTGCTGGGACGCATCGGTGCGATCAAGTCGAAGGGCGATCTGATCAACGCCTTCGCCAACGCCGACCTCGACGCCAGCGCCTCGCCGGTGCGCCTGGGCGTCGACCTGGACCGCAAGAATCCCGATGCGTACCTGGTGAGCCTCAACGTCGGCGGCCTCGGCCTGCCGGACAAGGACTACTACACCAATCCCGACGCGCGCTTCGTCAAGATCCGCGAGGCCTACGTCGCGCACATCGCGCGCATGCTCGGCTTCGCCGGCGCGAAGGATGCGCAGACGCGTGCGCAGAAGGTGCTCGAGCTCGAAACCGCGCTCGCCAAGCCGCAGTGGGAGCGCGCCAAGCGACGCGATCGCGACAAGACCTACAACGTGTCGACCTTCGCCGAGCTTCAGAAGCAGTTCCCGTCGTACGACTTCGCCGCGCACCTCAAGGCGCAGCAGATGCCGCAGCCGGACCGCGTCAACATCGTCACGCCTGACGCCGTGCAGCCCGTCCTCGACGTGATCGCCGCCACGCCGCTGCCGGTGTGGCGCGACTACCTCGCTTTCCACGCCGTGGACGGCAACGCCGAGCTGCTGAGCCGCGAGATCGACAACGCCTCCTTCGAATTCAACGGCAAGGTGCTCGCCGGCCAGAAGGCGCAGAAGGACGACTGGAAGCGCGCGGTGGCGATCGTCGGCGCGAAGGACGGCGGCCTCGGCGATGCCGTCGGCGAGCTGTACGTCGCGAAGTACTTCCAGCCCGAGTCCAAGGTCGCGATGGACAAGCTGGTGGAAAACCTGCGCGCCGCGCTGCGCCAGAACATCCAGCAGCTGGACTGGATGGGCGAGGCGACCAAGGCCGAGGCGTACCGCAAGCTGTCCACGTTCCGCCCGAAGATCGGCTATCCGGAAAAGTGGACCGACTATTCCAGCGTCACCATCGTGCCGGATGACCTGGTCGCCAACGCGATCCAGATGCGCCGCTTCGAACGGCACGACGAGAACCGCCGCGTCGGCCAGAAGACCGATCGCGACGAATGGCGCATGACGCCGCAGACCGTCAACGCCTACTACAACTCGACGTTCAACGAGATCGTGTTCCCCGCCGCCATCCTGCAGCCGCCGTTCTTCGACGTGCATGCCGATGCCGCGGTGAACTACGGCGGCATCGGTGCGGTGATCGGCCACGAGATGGGGCACGGCTTCGACGACCAGGGCAGCAAGTCCGACGCCGACGGCGTGCAGCGCAACTGGTGGACCGATGCCGACCGCGCGCGCTTCGACGAACGCACCAAGGCACTCGGCGCGCAGTACGACAGCTACTGCCCGCTGGAAGGCCAGTGCGTGAATGGCGCGCTGACGATGGGTGAGAACATCGGCGACCTCGGTGGCATCTCGATGGCCTACACCGCCTACAAGCTGAGCCTGGACGGCAAGCCCGCGCCGAAGATCGACGGGCTGACGGGCGACCAGCGCTTCTTCCTCGCGTTCGGCCAGATCTGGAAGGGCAAGTACCGCGACGAATCGCTGCTCAACCTGATCAAGACCAACCCGCATTCGCCGGGCATGTACCGTGCGAACGGTCCGGTGCGCAACTTCGATCCGTGGTACCAGGCCTTCGACGTGAAGCCGGGCGACGCGCTGTACCTCCCGCCGGAGAAGCGCGTGCGTATCTGGTAATCATCGACACGCCTTGATGCAGAACGGCGCGGCGGAGCGATTCCGTCGCGCCGTTCTGCGTTTCAGGCGCCGAGGTCCGGTTCCGGCGGAGGACGCTCGCGCGTGCCGCGCGTCACCAGACGCAACTGCCGCAGCGGCCCCTTCCACGGCAGCACGAAGCGCCGGTAGAAGAACGACAGCACGCGGCGCGGCCACGGCACGCGTCGCGCGAGGCCTTCCTCGATCGTGTACACGCACGGTGCGCACAGGCCGCACGGCTTGCCACGCACCGGGCGATGGCAGAACCACGTCATCTCCATGATGCCGTCCCAGCCGGCCGCGCGCGATTCGCGTTCGATCCCGCGCTTGTCGACGCGGAACAGCGGGAAGCCGAACGCGCCGAACAACGTGTGTTCCGGTGTTCCGATGCGCGCCGGGTCCACGCGCACGCTGCGGAAACCTGCCGGGTGCTCCACTTCGACGACGAACCCGCGCAGCAGCGCCTGCACCTTGTCGTCCACGTGCACGCCCAGTTCCATGCCGTCGAGCGTGTGGTCGCGGCAGAACGCTGGCAGCCACGCATATTGGCTTCCGATGAACGAACGACGGCGGATCTTCGACAGCGCGATGGCGATGTCGTCGTCCACCACGATGTCCGCCACCGCGGCGCGCCGTAGCGGCTGCAGCAGCTCGCGCGTGTGCGGGAACTCCTCGTTCAGGCGCTGCGCGATGCGCGCCATCGTGTCGATCTCGGTATCGGTCGATGGACGCGTGCGATCTTCCAGGTAGTAGGGAATCACGCGCGCGCGATCGCGCAACAGCAGCTGCAGCAGGCGGAACGTGGAATCCCAGCCGCCGGTCCAGAGCAGCTTCACGCTTCGCGCGTCCTCGTGCAGGTCATCGTTGACGCGCGTGCTGCGCATGCGGCGCGGTTCCTCTTCGCGATGCGGGGAGACAGGACAAGCGTTGTAGCAGTCGTGCATGAAGGATGCATCGCTGTCGTCGGCAGGCTCGCATGCGCTTCGTAAAGGTAGATGAATACTGGCTGTTCGAAGAACAACATGAATGCGCGATCGCGTGAAGCGCGTCTTCGCAAACGTGAGCGCAATCGCGAAATTCCCCGCAATTCCAGTGAAAACGAGAGGTCGTGGTCAAAAGGGAGTGAACCTTGCCATGATTCCTGCGGGGTATGCTCCAGCCGCACTCGATGTTCGTCATCGACGAGTTCGCTTCCCTCCACGCGCAGCGCATGCAATGCGTGCAACGCGCCTCTACCGGACCGGATGCATGTCCCTGGAAAACAGTCTGAGCCCGCTGACCACGCCCTCCTTTCCTGTCGCGATGCATCGCGGCGAATGGGACAGGGACAGTTTCTGGACGTTCGCGGACGCTGCCAAGGAAGCTACCGAAGCGCTTGCGGCGCAGAAGATGAAGGCGCTGGAGAACATGCCGGTCGAGGCGCTGCGCGAGTTCTGCACGCAGTACCGCTTCTTCACCATCGAATACATCAGCGATCTCGCGCTGCTGCTCGCCAAGCTCCCCTTCGGCGGCCTGCGCAGCCTGTTGAGCCAGATCCTCTCGGAGGAACTCGGTGAAGGCGACGCCTCGCGCGCGCATCCGGAGATCTACGATCGCTTCCTCGCCAGCATCGGTGTGCCACGCGACCGGCTGGATCGCGGCTTGCCGGAAAACCGCCGCATCCTCGGCGCGCTCACGCAGGAAATGGCGCAGCGCGATCCGGCCTTCGGCGTCGGCCTGCGCGGCATGGGCGGCGAGTGCCTGTGCCAGACCTACCTGTCGGTGATGTTCGACCACCTGCGCGTGCATCCGTACATGCAGGAGAACGCCGACCGCATCGACTGGGAGTTCTGGACGATCCACACCGGCGAGGAGGACATCGTCCACGGCGAACTCACGCGTGCGGCGATCGACCGCTACATCCAGGACGAGCCGGGCGCACTGCCGGATCTTGCGCAGGGCTACGAGCGCAGCATCACGGCATGGAACCGCTTCTGGCAGAACATCTTCGACGCATGCGCGCCGCAGCGGAGTGCCGTTTCGTGAGCGAGGCGCCGCGCAGGATCACGCAGTTCCACCTCGCGTTCCCCGTGCGCGACCTCGATGAGGCTCGCCACTTCTACGGCGAGGTCATCGGGTGCCCGCAGGGCCGCACCGACGTGTCGTACCAGGATTTCGATTTCTTCGGCCACCACCTGGTGGCGCACATCGCGCCCGATGGCGCGCCGCTGCAGACGGGCCGTTTCGACGGCGAAGCGGTGCCGGTGCCGCATTTCGGCATGAATCTCGACCGCCAGTCGTGGGAGACGCTCGCCCAGCGCGTGAAGACCGCCGGTGTGCAGTTCGCCGAGGAGCCGCACTTGCGCCTGAAGGGCAAGCCCGGCCAGCATGTGACGATGTTCTTCTTCGATCCGTCGGGCAATGCGCTGGAATTCAAGTCGTTCGACGATCCGGAGCAGACCTTCATTCCCTGAGTCCACTGAAGGCGATCGCCATGCGTGAGGCTTCCCTGCAGGGCGCCGGCGAAGCCGCGCCGTCGACCGCGCGTCGCGACGACCGCGCGCACGTGCTGCATTCGTGGTCGGCCATCGACACGTTGAACCCCACCGTCGTCGCCGGCGCTTCGGGTTCGCATTTCTGGGACGAGGAAGGCCGGCGCTACATCGACCTGTCCAGCCAGCTCGTCAACGTCAACGTCGGCCACCAGCATCCCAGGCTTGTCGCCGCGATCCAGGCGCAGGCCGCGACGCTGTGCACCATCGCGCCCTACCACGCGAATGCGGCGACGAGCGAAGCGGCGCGGCTGATCGCCGAAGTCGCGCCGGGCGATCTCAACCGCGTGTTCTTCACCAACGGCGGCGCCGAAGCCATCGAGAACGCGATGCGCATGGCGCGCCTGCACACCGGGCGCCACAAGGTGCTGACGATGTACCGCAGCTACCACGGTGCCACGGCCGGCGCGATCACGGCCTCCGGCGATCCGCGGCGCTGGCCGGCCGAGCCGGGCATGCCGGGCATCGCGCGTTTCTGGGGGCCGTATCCGTATCGCTCCGCGTTCCATGCGAGCGACGAACGCGAGGAATGCGAGCGCGCGCTCGCGCACCTGGCCGACACGATCGCGGTGGAAGGGCCGCACACCATCGCGGCGATCCTGATGGAAAGCGTGGTCGGCGGTAACGGCATCCTCGTGCCGCCGGACGGCTACCTGCAGGGCGTGCGCGCGCTGTGCGACGCGCACGGCATCGTGATGATCGCCGACGAGGTGATGGCCGGTTTCGGCCGCTGCGGCGAGTGGTTCGCGATCGACCGGTGGAACGTCGTGCCCGACCTGATCACCTTCGCCAAGGGCGTGAACTGCGGCTACGTGCCGCTGGGCGGCGTGATCATCTCCGACGCCATCGCCGCGAGTTTCGCCAAGCGCGCGTATCCGGGCGGCCTCACCTACGCGGGCCATCCGCTGGCGTGCGCGGCGGCCGTGGCGTGCATCGGCATCTATCGCGAGGAAAGCCTGATCGAACGCGCGCGTGCACTCGGCGACACGATCATCGGCCCCGAACTGCGCGCAATGCAGGCGCGGCATCCGTCCATCGGCGATGTGCGCGGGCTCGGCGCGTTCTGGGCGATCGAACTCGTGCGCGATCGCGACACGCGCGAGGCGCTGGTGCCGTTCAACGCAAGTGGCGATGCCAATGCGCCGATGATGCAGTTCGCCGCCGAGTGCAAGCGCCTGGGCGCGTGGCCGCTGGTGATGGGCAATCGCCTGCACGTCGTGCCGGCGCTCAACATCGAGGAAGGCACGCTGCGCGAAGGGCTCGCCATCGTCGACGAAGCCCTCGCGGTGGCGGACCGCTTCACCGCGGGCTGACGGCCTTGCTGATCCGGCCGGGCTTGATCGACGTCAGCCCGGCGAGCCCTGCGCGCCCGTACAATGCGCCGCGATGCGCAACCCCGCCCTCCATCGACGGATGACCCTGCTGGCGCTCGCCGCCATGCTGCTGCTCCTGTCGTTGCCGACGGTCGGACGCGTGCTGTCGGCGTCGTCGGCCGATTCGCAGGGCGCGTGGGCGCAGATGTGCACCATGGCCGGGCTGAAGCTCGTGAAGATCGCGCCGGCCGGTGACGTTGGTTTACCCGATACGCCCGCGCCGAAACACGCGCTGCCCGGCGAGGATTGCGCCTACTGCCCGGTGCTCGCCGGCCTGGCGATGTTGCTGGTGTGGACGCTCTTCGCGGTGCCGCCCGCAATGCGCCGCGCACTGCCGCCGTGGCGACCGGCGCCGCTGCGCGCGTTCACGCATCCCAGTGGCCTGGGCTCGCGCGGCCCGCCGATCGCCCTCTAGAAACACGACACCTTCCTGCCGCGCGTGCACTTCGCGCGCGCGTTCGTGCTTTCCGGAGTTTCCAAATGTCGATCCTCTCGTTCGCGATGCCGCGCGCATCGCGGCTGGCCGTTGCCGTGTGCGCGGCGTTCGTTCCCGCTTTCCCAGTCTTCGCCGAGCCGGCGCTTCCCTCGACCACGCTCGACGCCGTCGAAGTGCACGGCGTCCGGCCCGAACTCGCCAGCGCGCCGTCGCTGCAACAGGCCCGCGCGCACCTCGACGAACGCGCCGGTGGCACCGCGCTCGTCGATGCCGATGCGTATCGCGATGGCCGCGTCAGCACGCTCACCGATGCGCTCGGTTACGCGCCGGGCGTGTTCGTGCAATCGCGCTTCGGCGCGGAGGAGGCGCGGCTGTCGATCCGCGGCTCCGGCGTGCAGCGCACCTTCCACGGCCGCGGCATCGAGGTGCTGCAGGACGGCGTGCCGTTGAACCTCGCCGACGGCGCGTTCGACATGCAGGCCATCGAACCGCTTGCCGCGCGCTACATCGAAGTCTGGCGCGGTGCGAACGCGCTCGAATACGGCGCGGCCACGTTGGGCGGCGCGATCGATTTCGTTTCGCCGACCGGTTTCGATGCGCCGATGATCGATGCACGCGTGGAGGCCGGCAGCTTCGGCTACACGCGCGAGCAGGTCGCCGTGGCGAGTGCATCCGATCGAGCCGACGGCTACGTCAGCCTCACCGGCCTGCAACAGGACGGCTATCGCGCGCATTCGCGGCAGGAGAATTACCGCCTGTTCGGCAACGCGGGCTATCGCTTCAGCGACACGCTCGACGGACGCGTGTACCTCACGCACGTCGATACGCGCTCGGAACTGCCGGGCAACCTCACGCTCGCGCAGTCGAAGGCCGACCCGCGCGCCGCCAACGCGGGCAATATCGCGCTCGATCAGCGCCGCGATTACACGCTCGACCGCATCGCCGGACGACTGGGCTGGACGCCGTCAGAAGGCCGCACGCTGGTCGTGTCGACGTGGCTGTCGGATAAGTCGCTGCACCATCCGATCTACCAGGTGCTCGACCAGGACAGCCGCGACGTCGGCATCGACGCGCGCTGGCGCGACGAAGGCGAACTCGCCGGGCATCGCAACGTGCTCATCGCCGGCGTGGCATACACGCGTGGCGACATCAACGACGACCGCTTCGTCAACGTCGCGGGGCATGCGGGCGACCGCACCAACCGCTTCGATCAGCGCGCCACCAACGCCAAGGCCTACGTCGAGAACCAGACGTGGCTCGATGCGCGCTGGGTGGTGTCGCTGGGTGCGCAGGGACTGCATTCGACGCGGCGCTCGCGCGACGGCTACATCACCGGCGGGCGCGACGAGAGCTTCGACGTCCGCTATCCCGGCGTGAGCCCGAAGCTCGGCGTGCGGTATGTCCTCGACGACGCCGCGCAACTGTTCGCCAACCTGAGCCGCAGCCTGGAACCGCCGAGTTTCGGCGAAGTCACCGGCGGACCGGGCGTCACGCAGGTGGACGAGCAGAAGGCGACGACCGCCGAAATCGGCGTGCGCGTGCAGCGCGAGGCGCTGTCGCTCGATGCCGCGCTGTACCGCGCGCGCGTCGACGGCGAGCTGCTCGCGCTGACCGACGGCAACGGCAATCCGCTGGGCACGATCAACGCCGATCGCACGCTGCACCAGGGGCTGGAATTGGGCCTCGGCTGGCACATGGCCTCGCAGTGGCTGCTGTCTGCGAACTACCTGTGGAACGACTTCCGCTTCGTGCACGATGCGGTGTACGGCGACAACGCACTCGCCGGCATCCCGCCGCACCAGTTGCGCGCATCGTTGCGGTGGTCGCCGGGTGAGTCGTTCTACGTCTCGCCCAACGTGGAATGGGTACCGCAGGACTACTACGTCGACCACGCCAACACGTTCCGCGCGCCGGGCTACACGCTGGCCGGCGTGCGCATGGGCGGGCGCATCGCGTCGAGCTGGTCGTGGTTCGTGGATGCGCGCAACCTCGCCGACCGTCGCTGGATATCGAGCACGAACGTCGTCGCCGACGCGCGCGGGCAGGACCAGGCGAACTTCATGCCGGGCGATGGACGCTCGATGTACGTGGGGCTGGAGTGGGCGATGCAGTGATCGTTGCCGATCGCGTCGGTTCGTGACCGCGGCACTCGACGGCAGGGCGATTCGCACCCACGATGTCGCCCTCGCCGAAGCGGCCGCTTCGGGCCGCCTTTGCGAAACAGGAGTCCGCATGCCCCGCAGTGTCCTCACGCTCGTGCTCGCCGCCGTCCTCGGCATCGCGACACCCGCCATCGCCGCCGAATCGCCCGATGGCCTCCGCGCCATGATCGACCGGCAGACGATGGAGGAAGTCCGCCAGAATCCGGAGCTGCGCACGCTGCTGGGCATGTCCGGCGACGGCATCGACCTGTCGGGCCAGCTGACCGACGTCGGCCTCCCGCGCCGGGCCGAGCTGCGCACGCGGATGCAGCACAACCTCGACGAGGTGATGCGCGTCGATCCCGCCAGGCTCACCGGGCAGGATCGCTGGAACTACGGCCTGGTCGTGTGGTTTTACCGTACGCAGATCGACCTGCTGAAGCCCGACTGGGCGCCGGCGTGGATGCCCGCAGGCGCGTCGACCTACGCCGTGGACCAGCTCTTCAGCATTCCGGTCTCGCTGCCCGGCTTCCTCGAGAACCAGCACGCGGTGCGCGACGAGGCGGGCGCGGTGTCGTACGTGTCGCGCCTGCATGCGGTGGCGACGAAGATCGACCAGGTGCGGGCGAACTTCGACCTGCAGGCGAAGCAGGGCGTGCTGCCGCCGCAGACGGCGATGGAAGGCGCGGCGTCGCAGATCCGCATGCTGGTCTCGCGCGATCCGGCGCAGAGCCCGCTGGTGACCTCGTTCGAACGCAAGCTCGCCGCGGTGAAGGCGCTTCCGGCGAAGCGCCGCGACGAACTCCTCGCGCAGGCCGTCGAGGCCGTGCGCGTCGACGCGAATCCCGCGTATGCGCGCCTGCTTGCGCGGCTCGACGAGGAAATCGCGAAGAAGCCGGGCGACCACGGCGTGTGGGCGCTGCCGGACGGCAAGGCCTTCTACGACGCCTCACTGCGCTGGAACACCAGCACCAACCTAGACGCCGACCGCATCCACCAGATCGGCGTGGACGAAGTGGCGCGCATCGAACGCGAGATGGACGCGCGGCTTCGCGCGCAGGGCCGAAGCGACGGCAGCGTCGGCGCGCGCATGTCCGCGCTGGTGACGGATCCACGCTTCCAATACGACGACACCGAGGCCGGGCACGCGGAACTGATCGCCGATATCCGCCACAACCTCGCGAAGCTTGATCCGCATGTGCCCGAGTACTTCGGTCGCACGCCGCCGCAGCCGCTCGACGTTCGTGCGGTGCCGAAGGAAGCCGAGGCGAACGCGCCGGGCGCGTACTACATCCAGCCGGCGATGGACGGCTCGCGGCCGGGCATCTTCTTCGTCAACTTCGGAAACCTGAAGGCGAACACGCGCTGGAGCCTGCCGACGCTGACCTACCACGAGGGCTCGCCGGGCCATCATTTCCAGATCTCCATCGCGCAGACGCTGACCGACCTGCCGATGCTGCGTCGCAGCCTCAACCCGAGCGCCTTCACCGAAGGCTGGGCGCTGTACGCCGAGCAGCTCGCCTCCGAGATGGGCCTCTACAAGGACGATCCGTGGGGCGACCTCGGCCGCCTGCGCGCAGAGCTGTTCCGCTCCGTGCGGCTGGTCGTCGACACCGGCCTGCACCGCAAGCGCTGGACGCCGCAGCAGGCGATCGACTACATGCGCGCGCACACCGGTATGCCGGAATCGGAAGTGCGGTCGGAAGTCTTCCGCTACCTCGTGCAGCCGGGGCAGGCGTGCTCGTACAAGATCGGCCACCTGAAGTTCGTCGAGTTGCGCGAACGTGCGCGCACCGCGCTGGGCGACCGCTTCGACATCCGCGCCTTCCACGACCTCGTGCTCGGCAACGGCGCGGTGCCGCTGGCGGTGCTGGAAGCGTCGGTGGACGACTGGATCGCGACGCAGCGCAGGTAACGCTTCGCCTCGAAGGCGTGAAGAAGCGCGGCCTCGACACGTGGCCGCGCCTCGGCGCGCGCTGCGTCGAATTCCCCTAGACTCCCGCCTGGAACACCGGAGTGCGTGCGATGCGTCGATTCACGGGCTGGCTGTGTGCGTTTCTGTGGCTGTCGATCGCGGCCGCGCCGGCCTTCGCGCAGACCAAGACCGTCATCGAGACGCCCACGGCGACGCCGGATGCGCCGAAGGCGCCGGTGGCGATTCCGGTCGCCGACATCCCGCTGCGCGCCGACTCCGACGAGCGCTTCGCCGAGGCGATCATCCTGCGCGCGAGCGAGGAGGATCCGACCGAACATCTCGCGCCGGAACTCGATGCCATCGCGAAGTCCGTCGACGAGAAGGCGAAGATGTTCCGCGCCGCCGAACTGCGCGAGCTGCCGGTGATGCGGCTGGAGAGTTTCGAGCGGCACTGGAAGTTCGACGCGCGTCGTTTCGCGCGCTGGCAGGAAAACATGCGCACGGCGATGGCGCCGTACGCGCAGAGTGCGTCGCAGCTCTCGCAGCGTCGCGCCGATTGGGAAGCGACGCAGGTCGTCGCGCGCGGCGGCAACATGCCGGCGGCGCTGTCCAGTCGTGTCGATGCGCTGGTCGCGCAGATGAAGGAAGCCGAACAGGCGCTGTCGAAGCCGCTCGCGCGGCAGATCGCGCTCGGCCGCCGCGCGAACCTCGTCGATGCACGCATCCAGGTCGGCCTGCGCTCGGTGTCGGAGGCGATCGAGTTCATCGACAGCCGCCTCATCCGCCTCGACTCGCCGCCACTGTGGCGCGCACGGCAGGCCGACAGCGATCCGAACGATGCGATGACGTCGATCAAGAACGGCATCGGCATCGAGGCGCGCTTCCTCACCGAATATACGGCCTCCGATTTCGGCAACCAGCGGGCGCTGCACGTGCTGCAGGTCCTGCTGCTGCCGGTGCTGCTGCTGCTGTCGTGGCGCGCGAGGCGCGCGCGTCGCGAGGCGATGAAGGCGGGCGCCGAGCCCGAGCCGATCGATGCGACCACGCGCGTGCTGCAGCGGCCGATCTCGTCGTGGCTGCTGCTGTCGATGATGGGCGTGCTGGCGTTCGAGCCCGACGCGCCGCTGCTGGCGCACCAGTTCGCGATGCTGGTCGCGCTGGTGCCCGTGCTGCGCCTGCTGCCCCCGCAGAGCGAGCGGCTGCTCGGCCACTGGCCTTACGTCGCCACGGCGCTGTACCTGCTTGAACGCATCGCCTTCTTCTTCCTCGCCAACGCGCTGGTGTACCGCTGGTACCACCTGGTGCTGGCGACACTGGCGCTGCTGCTCACGCTGGGCCTGCTGTGGCGCGCGCGCCGGCAGCAGCATTCGGGGCTGGAAGGCCGCTACGGGCGCGCCGTGCACATCGCCGCATGGGTGAGCGTGGCGGTGTTGCTGGTGTCGATCGTCTCCAACGTGGTCGGCAACGTGTCGCTGGCGGAGATGCTCAACAGCGCCGTCATCGACAGCGGCTACTTCGGCCTGGTGCTGTTCGCGGGCATGACGGTCGCGGTCGCGCTGCTGCATCTGCTGTTCGCACGCGGTGGCGACGCGCGCCTGCGCGTGGTGCGCGAACACGCCACGCCGTTGCTGACGCTCATCGTGCGCCTGCTGACCTTGGCCGCGGTGATCGGCTGGGTCGTGTTCACCATGAACCGCTTCCGCGTGTTCCGGCCGGTGTACGCGTTCTTCGAGACGATCCTCACGCACACGCTGCAGATCGGCGAGATCGCCATCAGCCTGGGCCACGTGCTGGTGTTCTTCGTGTCGATCTACGTCGCGTTCTGGGCGGCGAAGGCGACGCGCTACCTGCTGCAGGAGGAAGTGCTCACGCGCATGTCGCTGCCGCGCGGCGTGGGCAATTCGGTC
Source organism: Lysobacter soli (assembly GCF_009755585.1). Taxonomy (NCBI): domain Bacteria; kingdom Pseudomonadati; phylum Pseudomonadota; class Gammaproteobacteria; order Lysobacterales; family Lysobacteraceae; genus Lysobacter; species Lysobacter soli. The sequence continues at coordinate 440,763 of NZ_CP046603.1, forward strand.
GCGTCGCTCACCTATTACGCAGTGCTGCTGATCGGCGCGCTGGTCGCGCTGACGGCGGCGGGCTTCAAGATGACGCAACTGGCATTCATCTTCGGCGCGCTCGGCGTGGGCATCGGCTTTGGCCTGCAGAACGTGGTGAACAACTTCGTCTCGGGCCTGATCCTGATGTTCGAGCGGCCGATCCAGCCGGGGGACGTGGTCGAAATCACCGGCACGTCCGGCCGCGTGCGCGAGATCGGCATGCGCGCCACGACCATCAAGACCTTCGACGGCGCCGACGTGGTGGTGCCCAACGGCACGCTGCTGTCGGAGAAGCTGACCAACTGGACGCTGCTCGACCGCAATCGCCGGCTCGACATCGACATCGGCGTGGCCTACGGCTCCGATCCCGCGCAACTGACCGCGCTGTTGCAGAAGACGGCGCTGCAGACGACGGGCATCGTGTCGAACCCCGAGCCGGCGGTACTGTTCCTGGGCTTCGGCGCGAGTGCGCTGAACTTCGGCCTGCGCGCGTGGACATACGACTACGACAACTCCGCGTCGATCCGAAGCGACCTGGTCACGCGCATCTACGCGGCTCTGAACGAGGCGGGAATCGAGATGCCGTTCCCGCAGCAGGACATCCATCTGCGTTCGGTATCGGAGGAAGCGGGCGAGATGCTGCGTCGGCGCAGCGAGGCGCGTAATGCCGGTGGTGGTGCTCGAAACAAGGGCGAAGAGGCCGGCGGCTGAGCGCGCCTGGGTCTGGGCGTGTCATTCGTTGATGCGAAACGCGCGCCACCCCGAAGCGGCGTCATCCACACCCACCCACACCGTTCAGTCCGCACGCCCTCCCGTCACCCGGGTTTCGTTGTACTGGCATCGGGCCCGTCGCGTGCGGATCGATGCGGAACGACGAACACATCAGCGCCGACGGAAAGGCGTCGCCCGCATTGCCCGGGCTCATGCTCGCCGCGCTGGGCGTGGTGTTCGGCGACCTCGCGACCAGTCCGCTGTATTCGCTGCAGGAGGCATTCGGTTCGCATGGCGTTCGGCCGACGCCGGCGAACGTGCTCGGCGTGGTGTCGCTCGCGTTCTGGGCGCTGGTGGGCGTGGTGTCGCTCAAGTACGTGCTGTTGATCATGCGCGCGGACAACAAGGGCGAGGGTGGCATCATGGCGCTGCTGGCGCTGGCGCGCTCGTCGCTGATGGAGCGGCCGCGACGGCGGCATTGGATCGTGCTCGCCGGCCTCACCGGCGCCGCGATGTTCTTCGGCGACAGCGTGATCACGCCGGCGGTGTCGGTGCTGTCAGCGGTGGAAGGGCTGGAGATCGCGGCACCTGCGCTGGCGCCCTGGGTGTTGCCGCTGAGCGTCGCGATCGTCGTCGGCCTGTTCGCGCTGCAACGGTTCGGCAGTGCGCGCGTCGGCGGATGGTTCGGCCCGGTGATGCTGTCGTGGCTGCTTGCCGCTGGCGTGCTCGGCTTCTTGGCGATGCTGCGGCAGCCGCAGATCCTAGCGGCAATGAATCCACTGCATGCATGGTCGTTCTTCGCGCGCAACGGCTTCGCCGGGTTCACGACGCTGGGCGCGACCGTGCTGGTGCTGACGGGCGCCGAAGCGCTGTACGCGGACCTGGGGCATTTCGGTGCGCGGCCGATTCGGCTGGCGTGGACGACGATCGCGCTGCCGTGCCTGGTGCTGAGCTACTTCGGCCAGGGCGCGGTGCTTCTGGTCGATCCCACTGCGGCCACGCGTCCGTTCTATCGGACGGTGCCGCAATGGGCGCTGTTCCCGATGATCGGGCTCGCGACCGCGGCGACGGTGATCGCATCGCAGGCCGTCATCGCCGGCGCGTACTCGATGGTCCGTGCGTGCATCCAGCTCGGCTACCTGCCGCGCATGCGCGTGCTGCATACGTCCTCGCGCGTACGCGGGCAGATCTACCTGCCCCTGGTGTCGGGGCTGCTGCTGTTGCTGGTGCTCGCCGCGATGCTGGGATTCCGCTCGTCCGGCGCGCTGGCCGCCGCGTTCGGCATCGCGGTGAGCGGCACGATGCTGACGACGACCATCCTGATCGTCGTGGTGATGCGACGCGTGTGGGGATGGGGATGGCCGGTCGTCGTGCCGTTGGGACTGGCGATGCTGGCGGTCGACCTGGCGTTCTTCGGCGCGAACCTGATGAAGCTGCGCAGCGGCGGCTGGTTCCCGCTGCTGCTGGGCGCGCTTGCGCTGGTGGTGATGACGACCTGGCGCCGAGGGCGCGAACTCCTCACGCAGCGCAACCGGCGCGACAGCCTGCCCCTGGGGCCTTGCCTGGTCTCGCTGCGCGACCACCCGCCCACGCGCGTGGCGGGCACGGCGCTGTTCCTGACGAACGATCCGGAGTACGCGCCGCAGGCGCTGCTGCACAATCTCAAGCACAACCGCGTACTGCACGAGCGCAATGCGTTGCTGACGGTGGAAATCCTGGACGAACCCTATGCACGCGAGCGCGTGCGCATCGACGCGCACGATGCGGATTTCCACCGCATCTGCGCACGCTTCGGCTTCGCGGAAACACCGGACGTGCCCGCCGCATTGGAAGCGTGCGGCGAGCAGGGACTCGACTTCGACCTGATGGAGACGACGTTCTTCACCAGTCGCGAGGACGTCATCGCCGGGGACCGCACCGGCATGGCGCTGTGGCGCGACCAGCTGTTCGCGCTGCTCACGCGGAACGCGCTACCCGCCACGTCATTCTTCCAGATACCGGACAACCGGCTGATCGAAATCGGCCGGCGTGTCGCGATCTAGCGTCAGGCGCGACCGGCTACGTCGTGGAGGTAGAGCGCGCTGGTCGCATCGGGCGATGGATCCTGCAGCGGCGCCGCTTCGCGACTGTGCAGGTACATGTAACCGATGATCGCGACGGCGAGGATGATCGCCATCGCGATGAAGATCTGGCGTGAGTTCATCGCGCCGTCCTCAGTGCTTGCGATCGCCGCGATCGCCCTGGCCCGGCTTCGACTCGTGCTGCGATTGACGCTTCTGGTCCTGCGACAACGAACGACTTACGTCGTCGGACTCCTTGAAGCGGCCCTTCTCGTCGCGACGCACGTAACGCTTGTCGCCGTTGGGGGCGATGAGTTCGCGCTTGCTGTCTGCCATCGGCGTGCTCCCTTCACTGGACGATGGCCCATGCTCGGATGCGCGCGGTTAAGACGGGGCGAATGAAGGCCGCCTTCATTCATGCACGCGCGGTGCGCGTCACGGATCCTTCACCGCGTCAGCGCGTGCGCGCTTGCGATAGACGACGACGATGACGAGGTCCTCCTCGCCGCGCTGCGCAAGCGCATGCGTGCTGCCATCGCGCGTGAGGATCGCGTCGCCCGGTCCGACGTCGCGGCGCTTTCCGTCGAGCATCAGCTCGCCGCGACCGGACAGCACGTAGTAGATCTCGTCCTTGTCGTTGCGATGCTCGCCGATGGTCGCGCCCGGATGGAGTGCGCGCTGACGGAAGACGATGTCGAAACCCTCGGCCTGCTCGAAGAAGGGATAGGCTGTGGTCGTGCCCTTGCCTTCGTGCGGACCGGGCTGCTGGACGGCGATATCGCGCGCGTTCTCGACGTACGAGTCGCGGCGGGGCTCGGCGGCGTGGGCCGTGGAAAGCGCCGCGCTGGTCAGCGCGAAAGCGATGAAGCGGAATGGACTCACGTCATCTCTCCTTGTCGTCATCCCGTTGTCGTTACCGGGTTGCCGTAACTGGATTGTCGTCGCTGAATTGTCGTCATCCCGGCGGAGGCCGGGATCCAGGCCCGTAGCGAGTGGGCACTCCGCATCGGACCATCGTCTGCTCCTCATTCCAGCGAAAGCTGGAATCCATCTTGATCTTGCGTTTGTCGCGGTGAGCAACATCGCAGCGCTGTGCGGAAATCGACGTTTACCGCTATGCCTTCGTTGCCCCCTCTCCGGCCCGAACGCATGGCGTTCGGGCGTTCGAAGGCGCGCGAACCAGTGGTTCGCAAGCAGCGCCTTCTCACCCCCAACCCCTCTCCCGGTGGGAGAGGGGCTCAACAGCGCGCCTGCACCATCGCGAGCGCCATCACCGCGCCAGCCACCCACCATCCACCGGCAGGATCGCGCCATTCACGTAATCCGACGCACGCGATGCGAGGAACACGGCCGCGCCGCCCAGGTCGGACGGATCGCCCCAACGGCCCGCGGGGATGCGGTCGAGGATCGCGGCGCTGCGCGCTTCATCCGCGCGCAGCTGCGCGGTGTTGTCGGTCGCCATGTAGCCGGGCGCGATCGCGTTGACGTTGATGCCCTTGTTCGCCCATTCGTTGGCGAGCAGGCGCGTGATGCCTGCGATGCCGCTCTTGCTCGCGGTGTACGACGGAACGCGGATGCCGCCCTGGAACGACAGCATCGAGGCGATGTTGACGATCTTGCCGCCGCCGTTCGCGATCATGTGCCGGCCGGCCGCCTGCGCCATGAAGAACGCGCCCTTGATGTTCACGTTCATCACGTCGTCCCAGTCCTTCTCGGTGAACTCCACCGCATCGGCACGACGGATCAGGCCGGCGTTGTTGACCAGGACGTGCAGCCCGCCGAGGCCGTCGAGTGTCTCGCGCACGACGCGCTCGATCGGCTCCACGCTCGACAGGTTCGCTTCGATCGACACGAAGCGGCGGCCGAGCGCGCGCACTTTCTCCTTGGTCTCTAGCGGTGCCTGGATGCCGGCGGCGGCAATGTCGGCGCCGGCTTCGGCGAGCGCCACCGCGATGCCTTGGCCGAGGCCCGTGTTGGCGCCGGTGACCAGCGCGACCTTGCCTTCGAGACTGAACGGATTGGACATGTAGCCTTTCCCCTTGGTTTCGTGTGCGGATGCGCCCGCGCGCTTACTTGAGCTGGCAGATGTCCAGCTGGTTCATGTCGGTGTAGTCGAGGTTTTCGCCGCCCATCGCCCAGATGAAGCAGTAGTTCTTCGTGCCCGAGCCCATGTGGATCGACCAAGGCGGCGACACGACGGCTTCGTCGTTCGCGATGACCAGGTGGCGCATGTCCGCCGGATCGCCCATGAAATGCATGACGCGCTGGTCAGCGAGGTCGAAGTAGAAATAGACCTCCGAGCGGCGGTCGTGCAGGTGCGGCGGCATGGTGTTCCACACGCTGCCGGGCTTGAGGATCGTCAGGCCGAGCAGCAGCTGGCACGACTTCACCGTCGCAGGGACGATGTACTGGTAGATCGTGCGTTCGTTGGAGGTTTCCAGCGCGCCGCGCTCCAGCGGAACCGCCTGCGCGATGGAGATGTGCTTCGTCTCGAAGCGCGCATGCGCGGGCGTGGATGCGAGGTAGAACTTCGCCGGATTGGCGGCGTCGTTCGAGGCGAACGTCACGTCCGCGCTGCCCATCGGCACGTACAGGCCGTCCTTGGGTTCGAGCGTGTGCGCGGTGCCGTCGACCGTGACCGTGCCCGTGCCGGCACCGACATTCACGATGCCGAGCTCGCGGCGTTCGAGGAACGGCTTGCCGGCGGCGGAGGCCGGTTCGGTCTGCGCCGGGAGCGCTACCGGCGCCGTCGTCGGGGCCGCGCCGCCGATGACGAAGCGCTCGTTGTGCGAGTAGTTCAGGACGACCTGGCCCGGAACGAAGAGGCCGTCGATGAGGTAGCGCTCGCGCAGCTGGTCGTTGCTGGCGCCGGCCATCATGTCCGGGTGGGTGGCGTGGTAGGTCTTGCGGAACATCGGGCCTCTCCGGTGGTTCGGGCCGTCGCGGACGTCGCGCGGCAGGCGGGTGAGGGGATGATAGCGGGGTTTTGGTAACCGGTGTCAAAGGTCAGTCGCGTTGAGTGCCCGGGGTGCGGGAAGTGGTTGGAATCCCTTCTCCCGCGTGCGGGAGAAGGTGCCCGAAGGGCGGATGAGGGCGAACCCCGAACAGCGGACGATCGCCCTCACCCCAACCCCTCCCGCAGGCGGGAGAGGGGCTTATGGAAACCGGGCGCGGCGTCTTAGACCTTCGGCCGCTGCGTCGAATCCCGCACGACCAGCTGCGGGCTCACGGTGCGCGGTTCCTTCACCGCGTGCGGGCCGGACGGCTCCTCGCCCAGCAGCATCTGCGCCGCCTGGCGGCCGACGTCGCGCGTGGGCGAATGGATCGTGGTCAGCGCCGGCCACAGCTGCGCGGCGAGCGGGCTGTCGTCGAAGCCCACGACCGACAGATCGCCGGGAATCGACAGGCCGCGACGCATCGCCGCCTTGTAGACGCCGGCGGCCATTTCGTCGTTGCAGGCGAAGATCGCCGTCGGGCGCGGTGATTTGGCGAGCAGGTATTCGGCGCCCGCAACGCCCGAATCGAATGTGTAGCCGCCTTCGAAGATGTAGTCCGGCGACAGCTCGATGCCGCGCGCATCCAGCCCGGCGAGGAAACCGCCGCCGCGTTCGATCGTCGAGCGATAACGGCGCGGACCGGTGATCAGCCCGATGGTGCGATGTCCCAGCGATTCGACGTAGTTGGCCGCTTCCATGCTGGCCTGGCGGTCCTGCGTGACCAGCATGTGCGTCGCCGCGTCCATCGGCACCGAGGCGATGCGCACGTAGCGCACGCCGGTCTCGCGCAACGCCGTCGCGAGCTGCTCGTCTTCGGACACGCGCGGAATCAGGATCACGCCATGCAGCTTCTGCTGCTGCACGAATCGGCGCACGCCCTCGATGTAGTCCTCCTTCGAGGAATCGCACGGGTGCACCACCAGCTCGTATCCCGAATCGCGCAGCGCATCGAGCGCGCCGTACTGCATGTTCACGATGTACTGCGCGGTCGGGTTGTCGTACACCAGCCCGATCAGGAACGAACGCCGGAACGCAAGGCCACGCGCCTGCGGGTCGGGCGTGTAGCCCAGTTGCTTCATCAGCGCGAGCACTTTCTCGCGCGTTTCCGGATGCACCAGCGGCGAGTTGTTGATGACCCGCGAGACCGTCTTCTTCGATACGCCGGTGAGCCGCGCGATGTCGTTGATCGTCGCCTTGCCGGTCAGCCCGGTGTCCTCCGGCGCCGGCAGCGGCGAGGCGGTGCGGGATCGGCGGGTGCGCGGCGCGGGTTCGGTCATGGGCGGATTCTAGCGGGGCGCGAGCGGGGTGCGCGCGCCCGGCATGATCCGACGTCGATACACGTATGAAACGGGCGCGTCAGGCCTTGAGCACCGCCGGCAACCACAGCGACAGTGCCGGCACGAAGGCCACCACCAGCAGCACCGCCAGTCCCGCCAGCCAGAACGGCCAGATCGTGCGCATGCTCTGGCCGATGCTGATCTTGCCGATGGACGTGCCGACGAACAGCACCGATCCCAGCGGCGGGCTGATGAGGCTCAGGCCGCCCTTCAGCACCAGGATCACGCCGAAATGCACGGGGTCGATGCCGATGGCCCGGGCCACCGGCAGGAAGATCGGCGTGCAGATCAGGATCATCGGCGCGAGGTCGAGGAACGTGCCCAGCACCAGCAGCACGAGGATCATCAACAGCAACATCAGGTTGCGGTCCTGCGTCAGGCCGGTGAGGAAATCCACCGAGGCCGACGGCACCTGCAGGTACGCGAGCAACCAACCGAACACCGCGGCGGTGGCGATCACGAACAGGATCGCGCCCGCGCTGCGCGCCGCGTGCACGACGGTGCCGAGGAATTCGCGCCATGGCATCTGCCGATACAGCACGCTGGTGACCAGCAGCGCGTAGACGACCGCGATCGCCGCGCTCTCCACGGCGGTGAAGATGCCCGCGCGGATGCCGACGAAGATCAGCGCGACCAGTCCCAGGCCCGGAAGCGCCGACACCAGGCGCAGCGCGACGGCGCGCCAGCCGGGGAAGATCTCCACGCCGTAGCCGCGATGCCGCGCCACCGCGTAGCAGGTGAGCATCAGCACGAGCGTCATCAGCAGCGCGGGCACAATGCCGGCGGCGAACAGGTCGGCGATCGACAGACCGCCGCCGGCCGCCGCCGAATACAGGATGAGGTTGTGCGAAGGCGGCACCAGCAGCGCGACCAGCGCGGCGGTGATGCATACGTTCACGGCGAAGTCGCGGTCGTAACCGCGCTGCACCATCTGCGGGATCATCGTGCCGCCGACGGCCGACACGTCGGCGAGCGCCGAGCCCGACACGCCGCCGAAGAACAGCGACGACAGGATGCTGACCTGTCCGAGGCCGCCGCGCATGCGGCCGACCAGCGACGACGCGAGGCTGATCAGGCGTTCGGAAATGCCGCCGCGCATCATGATCTCGCCGGCGAAGATGAAGAGGGGAATGGCGATGAGGCTCGCCGAACCCGAGCCGGCCGAGACCTGCTGCACCATCACGATCGAGGGCACGTCCAGGTAGAGCAGCGTCGCCAGCGAGGCGGCAGCCAGCGCGTACGCCACCGGCACGCCCAGCACGAGCATCACGCCGAAGACGACGAAGAGCAGGGCGATCGCCATTCAGTGGACCTCCGCCGACGGGGTGTCATGGAACATCTGCGATATCGCGAACAGCGCCATCAGCGCGCCGCCGACGGCGAGCGGCAGGTAGTCGATGCTTTCCGGCAGCGGTGCGCCCGCGGTCGGGATGTGCACGCCGTCGACGAACAGCACGCCACCCCAGTAGGCGAGCATCAGCCCGATGACCACCACCACCGCCGACTGCAGCAGGTGCACGGCGTGCTTCGCGCGCGGCCCCAATGCCTCGGCGAGCAGCGAGAACGCGAAGTGCCGGCGCGTGTGCACGCCCGCGGCGGCGCCCATGCTCATCGCGGTGCTGAGCATCAGCAGCGTGACCGGCTCGGTCCAGCTGGGCGAATCGTTGAGCACGTAGCGCGCGATCACCTGCCAGCCCTGCACGAGCACGAGCATCAGCAGCGCGAACGCCGCCGTCGCGATCGTCCAGCCGGCCAGCCGTTCGCAGGTGCGTTGCAGGATCGAAGTCGGAACCGGAGTCACGGTGGCGTCCATGGGAATCCTCAGGCGAGATCGCGGACCTGCCGGTACAGCGCGTCGATGGCCGGGTCCGTGCGGTAATGCGCCAGCAACGGCTGCGCGGCGGCGCGGAACGACGGGATGTCGCATTCGTTGAACGCGACGCCGGCGTCCTCCACGATGCGGCGCGCATCGTCTTCCTGCTGCGCCCACAGCGTGCGCATCACGCCGACCGATTCGCGCGCCAGGCGCAGCAGCACCTCGCGATCGCGCGGTTCCAGCGAATCGAAGATCTTGCGCGACATCAACAGCACGTCCGGCGCCCACGAATGATCGCTGTGCGACCAGTAGCGCGCGGCCTCGAAATGGCGGCTCGACTGGAAGCTGCGGATGTTGTTCTCCGCGCCGTCGATCATGTGCGTCTCCATGCCGGAGAACACCTCGCCCAGCGGCAAGGGCGTCGGGTTGGCGCCGAACAGGCGCAGCATCCGGATGAAGATGTCCGACATCGGCACGCGGATCTTCAATCCGTGCAGGTCGCCGGGCACCACGATGGGATGCTTGATGTTGTAGAAGCAGCGCGGACCGCTGTCGTAGATCGCAAGGCCGACGAGCCCGCGCGATTCGAAGCCGCGCAGCACCTGCGCGCCGACGTTGCCGTCGATCGCGCGCCGCAGGTGCTCGGTGGAATCGAAGACATACGGCAGGCACAGCGCCTGCGTGAGTGGAAACGCGTTATTCAGCGCACCGGTGTAGACGCGCGTGATGGCGATGGCGCCGAAGCGCGCCATGTCGATGGCTTCCGATTCGCGGCCGAGCTGGCCCGCGTGGTACATCCGGATGCGCACGCGTCCGCTGGTTTCGCGCGCGAGCTGTTCGCCGATCCACTGCACGGCCTGCACGGTCGGGTAATCCTTCACGTGCACGTCGGTGGCGGTGAGCACGCGCGCGGGTTGAGCCGCGCGCAGCGCCTGCGGCAACGCGCCCGCGGCGCAGGCGCCGGTGAGTCCGGCGAGGAAACGGCGGCGGTGCATTCCGTGTTCGGCTTCGGTCACGCGCGCTCCCCGTGCGGTTGTGCGGCGATGGCGTTGCAGTGGATCTCGCCCCATTCGCCGAAACTGACGCGCGCGCGCTGTCCGGCCACGATGTCGTGGATGCCGGTCGCCGCGCCCGTCGTCACCAGCATGCCGCGTTTGAGCGGATGTCCGCGACGTGCGCAACGCGACAGCGCGAACGCCAGCGCCGCGAGCAGGCCGCCGGCGATGGACGCCGCGCCGCCTTCGCCGACCAGGTGGCCGTCGATGAAGGTCTCGCAGGTGAGATCGTCCGCGCTGCGGCGCTGCCAGCCGGTGATTTCGTTGCCGAGCACCAGCCCGGTGTTGTTGCCGAAATCCGACACCACCACCGGCGGGCCGAGCACGTTGATCAGCGGCAACGGACTGCCGGCCAGTTCGATGCCCACGTGCAGCGCTTCGACCAGGTCGGCTGCTTCGTCGGCGGAGTAATCGAACTTGCCGGGATCGCTGTCGCGCGCGATGCGGAACACGAACTCGGCTTCCACCGCGGCGAAGCCGCCCGGGATCACCGGGAACGTCGCCGCGTCGCGCGGCGAGGGCGACTGGATCGCACCTTCGAAGATCGGCCCGACCAGGCGTTCCTCGCCGAGCGTCGCTTCCCAGTCGGCCGGGATCTTGCCGACCTTCCAGCCCACGACCGGGCGGTCCCACAGCGCGATCGCCGCGTCCTGGCACGCATAGCCCTCGTCGAGGCTGGCCGGCAGCGCGCCGGGATATTCCCGAAGCGCCTGCGCTTTCCGCCGGGCATCGACCAGTCGCCGGGCGATCGTTGCGCTGTCACTGCCCGCGTCGGGCGCGTGTTTGTCCATGCGACGGCGATCCCCTGAGATTCGGCTGTTCGGGATGTTGTATAGGAAACCGGTGTCATTGACAATCGGGGTCTACACTCGGATCACGGCTCGGGGAGGGGACGGATGGGGATGCAGCGCCGGAAGGGCAGGATTCACGGGTTTGCGCGCGCGCTGGCTATCGGCGTGCTGCTGGTTTCCACCACGGCCGGAGGCGTCTGGGCGGGCCCCGCCGGGCCCGACGCCTTGTCCACCGGGACACCCGCACTCGCATTCCCCGGCGCCCAGGGCTGGGCGGCGCATACGCCGGGCGGCCGCGGCGGCAAGATCCTGCGCGTCACCACGCTCGCGGCCGACGGGTCGGGATCGTTCGCCGAAGCGCTCGCCACCAAGGGCCCGCGCATCGTCGTGTTCGAAGTCGGCGGCGTGATCGACCTGGGCATGAAGGAGCTGCGCATCACCGAGCCCTTCCTGACCATCGCCGGGCAAACCGCGCCGCAACCGGGCATCACCTTCATCAAGGGCGGGCTGACCATCGCGACGCACGACGTCGTGGTGCGCCACATCCGCATGCGCCCGGGCGATGGCGGCATGCCGAAGTTCTCCGGCGACATCGATGCGATCACCACCGTGCGCGGCGCGAAGGACGTGATCGTCGACCACTGCTCGCTGACGTGGGCGACGGACGAGAACCTGTCGGCGTCCAGCACGCGCTTCTTCGGCGAGGACGAGAAGGCGTGGATGGACGCGGCGTCGCGCCGCATCACCTACAGCAACAACATCATTGCCGAGGGGCTGTCGAACGCGACGCACAAGAAGGGCGAGCATTCCAAGGGCTCGCTGATCCACGACCACGTCAACGACGTGCTGATCGTCGGCAACCTCTACGCGCACAACTACGAACGCAACCCGCTGTTCAAGGGCGGCGCGCGCGGGCAGGTGATCAACAACCTGATCTACGACCCCGGCCAGCGCGCCGTGCACTACAACCTCATCGCCGAGGAATGGCTGGGCCATCCGTACTCGCGCGGGCAGGTCGTCGCGCGCGGCAACGTGATGCGTGCGGGCATTTCGACCGAGGACGTCGCGTTCTTCGAAGTGGGCGGTTCGGGCGACGTGGACGTGTTCTTCGAGGACAACCTCGCCGTCGATCGCATCGGCAACCCGCTGCCCCAGCAGGGCCGCTACACCACGACGCCGATCCGCGTGGATGCGATGAAGCGCGCGCCGGCACTGCCGTTCGGCGTGACGCTGCTGCCGTCGTCGCAGGTGCAGGACGCGGTGATCGCGAATGCGGGCGCACGCCCGTGGGATCGCGACGACGTGGATCGCCGCATCCTCGCCGACACGATCGAAGGTCGCGGCCGCATCATCGACAGCCAGGAGCAGGTAGGCGGCTATCCGGTGCAGAAGGAGACCCGGCAGGCGTTCGTGCCGGCGGACTGGGACCTGGACACGATGGAACCGCTGAAGCCGCTGCCGCGGCGGGAGCCGTTGAAGTAGGCGTTTGCGGGAGCCGCATCGCAGCGTCGATGTTGTCTGCGTTGTCCCCGACCAAGGGAGAGCCGTCATCCCGGCGAAAGCCGGGATCCAGGCCCGTAGCGCCGGCTCGGCCCTCACCCCCACCCCTCTCCCGCAGGCGGGAGAGGGGCCTCGCTACGGCAAGCGTTCGAGCGTCGGCAACTCCAGCCCCGACTCCCGCAACGCTGCCGCAAACTCCCTCGCCATCCGCGCCGCACCTTCAGGCGAGAAATGCGTGTTGTCCTGCACGCCCTGCGGGTAGTTCGCGTGCTCGCCGGGCGCGAGCCAGAGGAACAGCGCCTTCGATCCCTCCACGCCAGCTTCCTGGAGCACGGCGGAACTGCGGCGCTCCATGTCGATCAGCGCGACATGCTCACGCGCGGCGAGTGCACGCACGAGGTCGGGATATTCGCCGTGGCTGGCCACGACGCGTCCGTCCTCGTCGAACCGGCGTCGTGCGACCGGCGTGAGCAGCACGGGCGTGGCGTTCCGCGCGCGAACGTCGGCGACGAAACGTTCAAGATTCCGCGCATAGTCCGCGGGCGGCGTGTAGCGGTCGGGTTTCTCGATCGACTGATCGTTGTGGCCGAACTGGATCAGCACGATGTCGCCCGGTTTCGTCGCTTCCAGCAACGCGCTCCAACGGCCTTCGGCGATGAACGTGCGCGTGCTGCGGCCGTTCATCGCGCGGTTGTCGATAACGACCGCGCCGGGTGCGAACTGCTCCGCGAGGAACTCGCCCCAACCGGTTTCGGGCCGCTTCTCGGCGCGTTTGATCGCCAAGGTGGAGTCGCCGGCGAGGTGGATCGTGGGCGGTTCCGCTGCGCGTGCGGAGGCGGCGAGGGCGAGCAGCAGTGCGAGTGCGTGGACGACTTTTGGCATGGGGTTCGTTCGACGGTGCGGGCCTGGGTCCCGGCTTTCGCCGGGATGACGGTGAAACGAGGGATGACAGCGGGCTCGAAGGTGCCGCGCCGAAGCGCAGCGTTGATCAGATCGGCTCCCAGCCGTCGAGCACGCGCTCGCGCGCATACGCAGCGATTCGGTCGCGCGGCAATGCTCGCCGTGAAGCAGAACGATGTGCGCCCGGCCCCGAACTTGCATGCTCGAATAGCCGTGCGTCGCCGGGCTGAAGCATCACGCGCTTGCCGTCGCGGGCGGTGTAGCCCATCTCGTCCCAGCCGCGGGGGTCGATGTGCGCATCCATCCAGCAGTCGAGGTACACCGCGGCACCGACGGCGTCGGGATCGCCGTACTTGCCGTCGGCAAACGTGCGTCCCGGACGCCACGCGCGGCCCAGCGCGACGCTGCCGTCGCGGATGGCGGCATCGCGCGTCAGCCGACATCGCACGAATGTGAGTCCATACGCCTGCGCCGACGGCGTGCACGGCACGGCGACGTATCCCTGCCGCTCCTTGCCGGGTCGGAAGCGCGAGTGCAGCTCGCACTGTTCGAACAGCGCATTGCCGCCGCCGAAGATGAAATCGACGCTGCCGCTGATGCGGCAATCGCGGAAGAAGCTCCGGCCCGCGTCGGCGAACAGCGTGTCCTGGTGGCCGATGAAGTCCACGCGTTCGAAACAGGCACGATCGGAACCTGCGTCCAGCATCAGCGCGACCGCCTGCGCGCCGTTCGGGCCGATGGGCTCGAACTTCGGGGTGGCGAGATTGCCGACGTAGTCGAAGGCGTTCTCGATGGTGAGGTTCGTCGCGCGGAAGCCGGGCGCACGGACGGTGACGCTCGCGCAGCCCCACGTGCCCCACGGTTCGCCGTCGGGCCGCGGCATGCCGGCGGCGGCATCGAACGTCAGAACGCTGGCCGTGCGGTCTTCGCCGACGAGGTGGATGTCCGGTTTGTCGACCACAAGCTTTTCATGCCAGCGGCCGCGCGCGACGAGGATGCGGAAGGGTTTGCCGCCAGCGGACGGCGCGGATGCGATCGCGTCTCCGACGCTGGTGAAGATCGGGATGTCGTCGAAAGGCGTTCGCCCGACTACGGCATCGAAGGTTCCCGCGGGTGACTTCACCCCTCCCCAACCCTCCCCTGCGAGCAGGGGAGGGGGCAACAGCAGCAAAGCGGGTGAGACGATCGATGCGCGCAGAAAACGACGACGCTGCGCGAAGCTCGAACTCGATGTCACTTGAACGGCCCAGCCCCGAGGATCACCGCGATCGGTACGACCGGCGTGGGATCGATGCGGCGATACAGCGTCGGCGTCCAGCCGACATCGCGCGACAGCGGAACGGTGTTCACCGCGTTGTACGCATCGACCACGTCCACGCGCGCATGCCGCGACACGCCATTGCGCAACGTGCCTTCCTCGAACAGCGCCGTGCCGTTGAAACGCTCGGCGAACAGATCCGGCGTCACCGCCGACGGCACGAGGAAATGGTTGTTCTGCGCGAAGATCTTCGACTCGATGCCCGCGCCCCAGCTGTACGCGTAGGTCGTCGCGCCTTCGTCGGTGAGCGTGTACTGGTTGTTGAACACGTGCACCTGGCCGTAGCGCACGCGCGGCACGCGCTGGCCGAGGTCGTGGAAGAGGTTGTGGTGGAGCGTCACGCGCAGCTTGTCGCGATCGGCGACGGCACTGTCGGACGAACCGATCAGCATCGCCTTGTCGTGGTTGGCCATCAGGTTCCACGATACCGTGACGTAGTCGGACTCGTTGGTGACGTCCACCAGTCCGTCGTGGCGCTGGTAAAGCCGACTGAAATACGTTGGCGCATCCTCGTCGCGCGTGGCGACGTCGAGCATCGCGTTGTGGTCGATCCACACGTGCGTCGCGTTGCGCACGGAAATCGCGTCGTACAGCGCGTTCCAGTTGCCTTCGGCGCCATCGGTCGGGGACCACTGCGGGAAGCAGTCGGCGGCGTCGACCAGCAGCAGGTTGCGCACGATGACGTTCATCGGCTGGTTGCCGCTGGTGGAACTCGGGCGGATGTCGAGCCACCCGCCGCGCAGCCCGTCGCCGTGGTTCGCGCCGATGATCGTGGTGTTGGCCGGCACGCGGATGCGCACGCGCGCCTGCTGCGCGGCGGCCGAAGCGGCGCGTGCGCGTTCCTGCGGGCCGCTCGGATTCACGCGGCCCCATGTCGCGGGATCGTAGGCAGCGAGGAAGGCGTCCAGCGAGTACAGCTCGCCCGTCTGCGGGTCGGGGCGCGCGTAATCCGTGCACGTGAGCGGTTGGCCGTTCGCATCGACGTTCGCGTCGATCATGCCTTCGATGCGGACGATCTTCGGCGTGGCGTCGGGGAAGTTGAGTGCGGCGACCAGCGCGTTGCGATCGGACACGGTGAACACGTGCGCCTCGTCGGCGGACGAACCGCCCGTCGTGCCCTGCGGCAGTGCGGTGGTGGGCTGCGAGGCCCAGCCGTCGTTCGGTGCGATGGTCTGGCGTTCAAGGCCGTGACCGGCGTGAGCGCATGGCATCAAGGCCAGTGCGAGCGTGGTCAGGACGATCTTCGTGCGATTGCGCATCGGTGCCGCTCCTTCTAGTCAGGAAGAGGCGGACGTCGGCGGTCAGGCGTGCGACGCCCGCAGGATGACTACGCAAACGATCAACAACAAAGCCCCTCTCCCGCGCGCGGGAGAGGGGTTGGGGTGAGGGCAGGCGAAGCGGTCGCGCAAGATCGCCCTCATCCGCCCTTCGGGCACCTTCTCCCGCGAGCGGGAAAAGGGCCTTGCCATCACGATCAGAACTTGTAGCGCGCACCCAGGAAGTACTGGCGCCCGGTGTGGTGGTAGACCGAGGCGCGATCGCCGATCGAATCGACCCACTGGTCCTGGAACTCGTCGGTGAGGTTCAGGCCTTCCAGCGTCAGTTCGAAGTGCTCGTTGATCTTGTACGAGGCCGACATGTCGATGGTCAGCGTTTCGGCCGTGCCTTCCACGTCGTTGTTGTTGCGGCCCGGCACCGTGGTCAGGTAGTCGTCGCGATACGCCGCCGACACGCGCGCGCTGAACTTGTCGCCTTCGTAGTAGAGCGTGGCGTTGTACGCGTTCTTCGACAGGCCGGTGAGGTCGGTGCGCAGCGAGGTCGCGCCGGCCGCGGTCATGTACTGGATCTTCGAATCGACGTAGGTGTAGTTCAGCTGCACGCCGAAATCGCTCCAGAAGCCGGGCAGGAACACGAACGGCTGCTGGTAGGTGAACTCCAGGCCCTTGAGCGGACCGCCTGGCGTGTTCAGCGGGATGTTGAACTGGAAGTCGTCGTTCACCGTCGCGCCGGTGCCGGCGAGCAGGCTCTCCGGAAGGCCCGAGGTGTAGTACGGGCGCGTTTCGCGCGAGGTCTGCACGAAGCTGTCGATGTCCTTGTAGAACAGACCCAGCGCCAGCAGCGATTCCTCGGCGAAATACCACTCGAACGACAGGTCGGCCGTCTTCGCGCGGAACGGATCGAGCAGCGGGTTGCCGCCGTTCACAACGCGGTTGCCGCCGGACACGTTCACCGTCACGCCTGGCGTGAGGTTGCCCAGGCCCGGACGGGCCATCACCTTCGCCGCGGCGAAGCGGATCAGGAAGTCCGGCGTCACGTCGGCGACGAGGTTCATCGACGGCAGCGTGTCTTCATAGCTGCGCTCGACCGTCGTCAGCACGGGCTGTCCGCCGACCGTGGACCAGCCGGTAGAGCTCTGGCGCGTGGTCACCTGGCGCAGGCCGATGTTGCCGCTCAGCGGCAGCGAGCCGATCTGCGTGTTGAAGTCGCCCTGCAGCCAGAAGCCCTGGTCGCGCTCGGTCACGGTGCGGTTGTTGCCGAGCACCGACGACACGGTGTCGCTGACGGCGAAGATGCCTTCGTCGCTGTAGAGGTCGAACGCGCGGTTGAACGCGTCGATGTCGGGAATCAGCCAGCGGCCGTCGCCGACGTTGCGGATGTCTTCCAGCTGGATCGTGCGCGTGAAGTCGGCGAGCGTCGTGCCGGCCGGCAGCGCGGGCACGACCAGTTCGGATGCGCGGCGCTCTTCGCGCGATTCGAAGGTGTATTCCTTGAACTGGCCGCCGCCCTTCAGCGTGAAGCTGTCGGTCAGCGCCCACGACATGCCCAGCGACACGTTGTCGATGGTGTTGTCGGCGTACTGCGGGCGCAGGCGGATCTCCGACACGCCGTTGATGAACGCCCACTGCGCCGGGTCATTCACGTCGAAGCCGTTGGTGATGACGGGCAGGCGGTCGTTGTTGCGGTAATCCCAGGTGTAGTTCTGCGCGTTGGTGCGATCCAGCGTGATGGTCGTCTGGATCGGGTTCTCGAACTCGGACTTCGCGCGGCCGCCTTCGAAATGCAGCTTGAAGTCGTCGGTCAGTTCGTGGTCGGCGTAGAAGTTGAACTGGGTGAACTTGGTTTCCAGTTCGTCGTAACGCGCTTCCGAACGCACGTCCACGTTGTTGAAGCGGCCGTAGACGAGGTTGCCGCGCTCGTCGACCACGCTTTCCAGTACCACCGTTTCCGGCTTGCCGCTGGCGCCGGCCGCGCGGCAGGCCGCACCCGCGGTGCCCGCGGCGCACGCGCCACGGCTGAAGGACAGGCCGTTGAGGAAGTTCTCGGTGCGCGTGGCGTCCAGGTCGGCGTACATGAGGTCGAGGCCGAGCGAGGTCTTGTCGGTCGGATCGAACTGCAGCGACGCGGTGACGCCCAGGCGCTCCTGCTCGTGCTCCATCACGCCGTAGCGCGGGATGCGCGGATGGAAGACGCTGGCCGACTCGGCCGCCGGCGTGCCGGCGAAACCGCCGCTGCTGGTGCCGTTGTCCCAGCGCACCGTGCTGTGGCCTTCTTCCAGCAGGCGGCGCTTGGTGTAGGCCACCGACAGCAGCGCGCCGAACTTGTTGTCGGCCCAGGTGTTGCTGACCAGCATCGTCGCGCGCGGGTCGAGGTCCGACGCCAGGTCGTTGTAGCCCAGCTGCGCGCCGGTGACGAAGGTGAAGCCGTCGTAGTCGAACGGACGCGCGGTCTGCAGGTCGACGGTCGCGCCGAGCGCGCCTTCCTCGATGTCGGCCGAGGAGGTCTTGCGCACCGTGATGCTGTTGAACAGCTCGGAGGCGAAGACGTTGAAGTCGAAGCCGCGGCCGCGGTTCGCGCCGCCGGAGCTGTCGGTGCCGCCGGTCGTGGTCAGCGCTTCCATGCCGTTGATGCGCACGCGCGTGAACTGGCTGTCCAGGCCGCGCACGGAAATGTTGCGGCCCTCGCCGGCGTCGCGCGAGATCGACACGCCCGGAATGCGCTGCAGCGATTCGGCGAGGTTGAGGTCCGGGAAGTCGGCGATGTCCTCGGCGACGATCGCATCGACCACGCCGATCTCGCTGCGCTTCTTGTCCAGCGCCTTCTCCAGCGCGCCGCGGAAGCCGGTGACGGTGACCGTGTCGAGTTCGGTCGGCGGCGCGTCCGCGGCGGGCGCGGCAGCGGTCGTCGTGGTCGGTGCGGTGGACGAGGCCGCTGCGGCGTCCTGCGCGAGGGCGCTCGCGGCGCTCAGCTGCAGCGCAAGGCCGATCGAGGCGGCAAGCAAGGTAACCGGTGTCTTTTTTGGTGCACGCTGAAATTGCATAGGTTCTCCCCTCCCATATGGCACTACAGCTCAAAGGCGCTTGTTGACTGGCTCAGGACGCTTGCTAAGGTGTTCCGTACGGTGGAATGACACCGATGGTCAAAACCCTAGCACCTGAGTTGGCGGATCGCATGCTGCGGTGCGCCATGGGCTCGCCGGAGCCCGGTCGCGGCAAGGCGGGACGGCCCGGGAAGCAGGCAGAATCGTCGCGGTTTTCGAATCGATGGGAGCAGGAATGAGCGCAATGAGGAACCCGGCGTGAGCCGCGTGGTCTGTTTCGGTGAACTGCTGCTGCGCCTGTCCGCGCCGGGCCGCGAGCGCGTGCTGCAGTCGCCCGCGCTGGACGTGCACATCGGCGGTGCCGAGGCCAACGTCGCCGTTCTGCTCGCGCAGCTGGGCCATGATGCGGCGATGGTGTCGACCGTCGCCGACAACGCGCTTGGCGCCGCCGCAGTCGGCGAACTGCGCCGCCAAGGCGTGGACACGCGTGCGGTGCGCGCGGCCGATGGGCGCATGGGCCTGTACTTCCTGTCGCACGGCGCGATGCAGCGTCCGAGCGAAGTCCTGTACGACCGCGCCGACTCGGCCTTCGTGCGCCATGCCGGGTACGACTGGGACGCGCTGCTCGACGGCGCGCAGTGGTTGCACCTGTCCGGCGTGAGCCCGGCGCTCGGCCTGGCGACGGCGCAGGCGACCATCGACGCGGCGCGCGCCGCGCGGCGCCTCGGCGTCAAGGTGTCCTTCGACGGCAACTTCCGCGGCAAGCTCTGGCAGGCGTGGGACGGCGACGCCGCCGGCCTGCTGCGGCAGATCTTCGAGGAAGCCGACATCGTCTTCGCCGACCATCGCGACATCGCCATCGTGCTCGGCGAACGCGTGCCGTCCGAAGGCGAGCGCGCCGTCGCCGAAGCCGCCACGCGCGCCTTCGCCGCGCTGCCGAACCTGCAATGGCTCACCTGCACGCTGCGCACGCAGCACAGCGTCGATCGGCACACGCTGTCGGCGGTCATGGTCGAACGCGACGGCACGCGTCGTCGCGCGCCGGATTACGAACTGGACGGCATCGTCGATCGCATCGGCACCGGCGATGCGTTCGCCGGCGGCGTGCTGCATGGCCTGATCCAGGGCATGGCGCCGCCGGAAGTGCTGCATTTCGGCCTCGGTGCCGCGGTGCTCAAGCATTCCATCCCGGGCGATTTCTGCCTGGCCAGCGCGCAGGAAATCCACGACGTGACGTCGCAGGCGGGCTTCCATGTCCGCCGTTGACGCGCAGGCGCTGCTGCACGGGCATCGCGTCATGCCCGTGTACACGCCCGCCAGCGTGGACGAAGCGCGGGCCGTGGCGCGCGCGCTGCAGGCCGGCGGTATCGGCGCGATCGAAGTCACGCTGCGCACCCCGGCGGCGATGGGCGCGGTCGCCGCGCTCGTGCGCGAATTGCCCGACATGCGCATTGGCGCGGGCACCGTGCTGGAGGTCGAACAACTGCGCCGGCTGAAGGACGTCGGCGCGGCATTCGCCGTGTCGCCCGGCAGCACGCCCGAACTGCTGGCCGCCGCGGTCGATCTGGAGATCGCGTACCTGCCGGGCGTGGCGACGGGCAGCGAAGTGATGGCCGCGCTCGCCGCGGGCCATCGACTGC
This sequence comes from Lysobacter soli, assembly GCF_009755585.1. Classification (NCBI taxonomy): domain Bacteria; kingdom Pseudomonadati; phylum Pseudomonadota; class Gammaproteobacteria; order Lysobacterales; family Lysobacteraceae; genus Lysobacter; species Lysobacter soli. The sequence goes on from NZ_CP046603.1 coordinate 461,226, forward strand.
TCAAGGTGTTTCCGGCCGAACCGATCAATGCGCTCGAACTGATCGACGCCTGGCGCGGCCCGTTCGCGCAGGCGCGCTTCTGCCCGACCGGCGGCATCGACGCCGCGCGTGCCCGCGAGTACCTGCGCCGATCCAACGTCGCCTGCCTCGGCGGCTCGTGGCTGACGCCGGCCGATGCGTTGCGCGAGGGCGATTGGGCGCGCGTGGAAGCCCTCGCGCGCGAGGCGGTGGCGCTCGCGGCGGAGTGACGCAGCGCGTCGAAAACCGCGCATCCAAGCACCGTGCCGGCACCCGGAACCGGTCGGGATCGCCAAACCTGCCTAATTCCCGCACTTTTTCGTGCAAAACCACTTGGCGGCGCGTTGGTGTTGCCCTACATTCCGCTTGCCTAGCTGCGGTTTACGGGCATCCATCAACCATCGAGTATCACGAGACACATATGGCGAAGACGAAGAAAGTGGCAAAGAAGGCCGCCCCGAAGAAGGCCGCTGCCAAGCCGGCCGCTCCGAAGCCGATCAAGGAAGTGCTGTCCAAGTCGGGCCTGGTCGCGCACCTGTCGGAAACGACGGGCGTGGTCGCCAAGGACGTCCGCAACGTGCTGGCCGCGCTGGAAGGTGCCGTGCACGCTTCGGTCAGCAAGAAGGGCGCGGGTGCGTTCACCCTGCCGGGCCTGCTGAAGATCACCGCCGTCAGCGTTGCGGCCAAGCCGAAGCGCAAGGGCATCAACCCGTTCACCAAGGAAGAGCAGTGGTTCGCTGCCAAGCCGGCCACGGTGAAGGTCAAGGTCCGTCCGCTGAAGAAGCTGAAGGACGCCGCGGCCTGATGACCGCCTGGATGCGGCGCGCGCACGCGGCCGCATCCTGTTGACGCATTCCGGGTAAGGGCAGGAACGAGGGACGAGTCGGCGGTTTACGCCGCATCTCGCGCCTGGTTCCTGCCCTTATCCGTTTTTGTATTTGTAGAAGCGACGAAGGAACGCGATTGCGTGTCGTCGCCAGCGGCGATCGGTCAATCCGCCGCGTCCAGCCAGCCCCGCGCCACCGCTTCGGCGACATCGGCGGGCGTATCCAGATCCAGCGCCAGTTCTGGCGCATCCAGCGTCCAGGCGCTATCCAGCGCGCTCAGTCGCGCGCCCAGGCCCGCATCGCCGCGCAGCGTGCGCGCATCGTCGAGCAATCGCGCACTGACCACGACCGGCACGCCGAGGCGTTCGCCGTGGCGGGTCGCCGCGCAACCAGCGGGCGCGTGCGCGGCGCCGTCGAGGAGCGCGCGCAGGTGGTGTTCGTCCATCGCGGGCTGGTCGCAGACCAGGATCAACGCCGGCAGCTCGACGCCATGCAGCGCGTTCGCGGCAGCGGCAAGGCTCGTCGACAGGCCCTGCGCCCAGTCGGAATTGGCGATCAGCTCCAGCCGATGATCCACCGCGATCACCTGCAGCGCCGCCGCCACGTCGTGCGCATGCGCGCCGGTGACGACGAGCAGCCGCGCCGGATGCGTCGCTGCCGCAAGCCGCACCGCGCGATGCACCAGCGCCTCGCCGTCGCGCGTCAGCAGTTGTTTCGGTCGGCCCAGTCGCGTGCTGCCGCCGGCGGCCAGGACGATCGCCGTGTGCCTCACGCGGGCGTGCCGTGCAGGTGACGCTGCAATTGCGCGGCGATGCTCAGCGCGATCGCCTCCGGCCCGCTGCCGCCCAGGTGCAGCCCGACCGGCGAATGCAGGCGCGGCAGCAGCGCCTCGCGCGCGTCCCCGGGCAGCACGCGGAACAGGTCGTCGCGACGACGCACCGGACCCAGCAGGCCGATGAAGCCAATCGGCGATGTTGCCAGCGCGTGCAGCGCCTCGCGATCGAGTTCGAAGTTGTGGTGCATCACCAGTGCGACGTCGAACCGTCGCATCGGCGCGACGAGGGCCTGCGCCGGCGTGAGTGCCGGCGCGTGGTCGGCGAGCGCGCCTGCACCGCTCCAGCGCGGGCGGCGTTCGACGAGCGTGGTCGTCGCGCCGAAGGCGCGCAGCATCGGCAGCAGGAAGGGCGTTTCCGGCCCCGCGCCGAACACGATCACCGACGGTGCCGCCGGCACGGTGATTGACCAGCGCGATTGCGCATCGGGCCAGGAAGGCGCTGCGGCCAGCACGCGGAAGGTGCTTTCGTTCGCCGCGTACGCAAGTTCGACCGTGCCGTCAGCATGGACGCCGAGCCGCAGCGGTTCGCCTTCGCCCCACGCCTCGACGTGCGTGATCCAGTCGCCAAGCAGCGCAAGCGGCAGCAGCGCGATGCGCAGCCGCCCGCGGCAACCGACGGCCGATCCCGAAAGCAGGTCTTCGTCGAAGCGCGTGTCGATCTCCATGAAATCGACCTGGCCCGCGCGCGATGCGTCACCGGCGCGCTGGGCGATTTCCGGCTCCAGGCAACCGCCGCTCAGCCAGCCGACCTGCGCGCCATCACCATCGAACAACGCGAGCGCACCGGCGCGCACGTAGGTCGAGCCGCTGGTTTCCAGCACGACGGCGAGCGTGGCGGAGGTGCCGCGCCGCAATGCGGCGACGGATGCCTCGAGCACGGCGCGCGCGCCGCCGACAGGCATCGCACCGGCGGATGTCGATGTGGAGGCGAACGTGTTGTCGGGGATTCGCGAGAGGTCCATTGGCGAAGGATCTGCGGCGCGCCGACGCGGCAACGTGATCGGCAGGGTACGGGAGCAACTCGGCACAACGCGCGATGCCGGAGGATCGGGCAAGGATCGGCGACGAACGGGCTAGCGGCCCCGACCATGTCGGAGGTCTACTGTAGCGGCCCGGTCCGCCGCGCGAGGCGACGGTAAGACCCGGTCGCCCCCAGCCGCCGCGAGGGATTCCATGAAGCTGCAAGTCAACGGCATCGAACACGATGTCGACGCGCCGCCCGACATGCCCCTGCTGTGGGTGCTGCGCGACGTGCTCCACCTCACCGGCACCAAGTTCGGTTGCGGCATCGCGCAATGCGGCGCCTGCACCGTGCACGTCGATGGCGCCCCACGCCGCGCATGCGTCACGCCGGTGTCCACGGTGGAAGGCAAGGTCGTCACGACGATCGAAGGCCTGTCGAAGGACGGCATGCACCCGGTGCAGCGCGCCTGGACGGAGCTGGACGTCGTGCAGTGCGGCTACTGCCAGTCCGGCCAGATCATGTCCGCCGCCGCGCTTCTGGCGAAGGTGCCAGCGCCGAGCGATGCCGACATCGACCAGGCGCTGTCCGGGAACATCTGCCGCTGCGGCACCTATCAGCGCATCCGCGCGGCGGTGCACCGGGCAGCGGAGTTTGGAAAGGCTTGAAGTTTCAACAGGACCTTCCCTCATCCATCCCCGGGGTCAGAGCCCCTCTCCCACCGGGAGAGGGGTTGGGGTGAGGGGCAACGGAGTGTCGAGGTCGAACCGCCAGTGCAGTGAGGCGCTGCGAGTTCGATGCCTTGCAGCCCCGTTCCCCCTCATCCGCCCTTCGGGCACCTTCTCCCGCAGGGAGAAGGGAAACAGAACGCGGAGACGCGACATGAATGCACGGCTGAACTCCTCCCGTCGCACTTTCCTCAAGTCCACCGCGACGATCGGCGCCGGCCTGGTCGTGGCCTTCGTCGTGCCCGGCGCGCGTCGCTTCGCGCAGGCCGCGCCCGAGGCGGCCGCCGCCGCATCCACCGGCCTTGAACCGAATGCCTACCTCCGCATCGCGCCCGACGACAGCGTCACGGTGCTGCTGGCGCATTCGGAGATGGGGCAGGGCATCTGGACGACGCTCGCGATGCTGGTCGCCGAGGAACTCGACGCCGACTGGACGCGCATCCGCGTCGAACACGCGCCCGCCGCGCCGCCCTTCGCGCACACGGCCTTCGGCATGCAGATGACCGGCGGATCGACCACGACCTGGTCCGAATTCGACCGCTACCGCCAGGCGGGCGCGACCGCGCGTGCGCTGCTGGTCGCGGCCGCCGCACAGAAGTTCAACGTGCCGGCCGCGCAGGTGCGCACCGAGAACGGCACGGCAATCGCGGGCGATCAACGCGCGCGTTACGGCGAACTGGCCGTGCAGGCCGCCACGCTGCAGGCGCCGGCGAAGGTCGCGCTGAAGGATCCGAAGGACTGGAAGCTCATCGGCCATCCCACCAAACGCCTGGATTCGCCGGAAAAGATCACCGGCCGCGCGCAGTTCGGCATGGACGTGCAGTTCGAGGGTTTACTCACCGCGGTGGTCGCACGCGCGCCGGTGTTCGGCGGAACGGTGAAATCCTTCGACGCGACCGCCGCCAAGGCCGTGCCGGGCGTGCGCGACGTGGTGCAGGTGCCCAGCGGCGTAGCCGTGGTGGCCGATCACTACTGGGCGGCCAAGCTGGGCCGCGACGCGCTGAAGGTCGAGTGGGATGCCGGGCCCAACGCCGCGCTCGATACCACATCACTGCACGAGCAGTTCCGCACGCTCGCGCTCACCGATGGCCTGCTCGCCAAACAGGCCGGCGACGCGAAGGGCGCGCTCACCCGCGCCACGCGCACCCTGGAGGCGCAGTACCACGTGCCGTACCTGGCGCATGCGCCGATGGAACCGCTCAACGCCACGGTGAAGTTCGAGAACGGCGTGTGCGACATCTGGACCGGCACGCAGTTCCAGACGCTGGACCAGCAGGTCGCCGCGAAGATCCTCGGCATCACCCCCGACAAGGTGAACATCCACACGACCTTTCTCGGCGGGGCGTTCGGCCGGCGCGCCACGCCGACGTCGGACTTCGTCAGCGAAGCGGTCGAAGTCGCCAAGGCCGCCGGAAAGCCGGTGAAAACCGTCTGGACGCGCGAGGACGACATCCGCGGCGGCTACTACCGGCCGATGTACGTGCAGCAGGCGCGCATCGCGCTGGACGATGCGGGCAAGCCCGTCGCGTGGCACCACGTGCTGGTGGGGCAGTCGATCCTGATCGGCTCGCCGTTCGAGGCGATGATGGTGAAGGGCGGCATCGACGGGACGTCGGTGGAAGGCGTGGTCGATTCGCCCTACATCGTCGATCTTGCCGACCATCGCATCGACCTGCATTCGCCACGCACGGGCATTCCCGTGCTGTGGTGGCGCTCGGTCGGCCACAGCTACAACGGCTTCATCATGGAAAGCCTGGTCGATGAGCTGGCGCATGCCGCGAAGCAGGATCCGGTGGAATACCGCCGCGCGCTGCTGGCGAGGCACCCTCGCCATCTGGCGGCGCTGAACCTGGCGGCGGAGAAATCCGGCTGGGGCTCGCCGCTGGCACAGGGCCGCGCGCGCGGCGTCGCGGTGCACGAATCCTTCGGCAGCTTCATCGCGCAGGTGGCGGAAGTATCGATCGATCCCAATCCCGGCCCGCGGCACCGCGTGCGCGTGCATCGGGTGGTGTGCGCGATCGATTGCGGCGTCGCGGTCAACCCCGAGGGCGTCCGCGCGCAGATGGAGTCGGGCATCGCCTTCGGCCTTGGCGCCGCGCTGCACAGCGCGGTGACGTTCAAGGACGGGCGCGTGCAGGAATCCAACTTCCACGATTACCGCGTGTTGCGCATGGACGAGATGCCGCAGATCGAGGTGCACATCGTCCCGAGCACCGAAAAGATGGGCGGCGCCGGCGAACCCGGCACGCCGCCGATCGCGCCGGCGGTGGCCAACGCGATCTTCGCCCTCACCGGACAGCGGTTGCGCGAACTGCCGCTGCGCCTGCCCGACACGGTCGCCTGAGGAGAACGCCATGCGGGCTTTCCGCTCACTTCCGCTCATCGTCCTGGCGCTGCTGGCCGCGTGCGCGCCGAAGGTCGATCCCGAACAGCAGGCGCAGGCGCTGGCCGCCTTCTCGACGGTGGAGAAGGTGTTCCAGCATCCGCGCTGCAGCAACTGCCACATTCCCGGCGATGCGCCGCTGCAGTTCGACACGCAGACGCCGCACATGATGAACGTGGTGCGCGGGCCCAAGGGCGAGGGCGCGCCGGGTTTGCCGTGCGCGTCCTGCCACGGCGACGCGAACCTGCCGGAAAGCTACGGCCTGAACGCGCCGCCGGGCGCGCCGCACTGGGCGCTTCCGCCGCCGGACCAGAAGATGGCGTGGATCGGCGTTTCGTCGCACGAGCTGTGTTCGATGATCCAGGACCGCAAGCGCAACGGCGATCGCGACATGGAGGCGATGTTCAAGCACGTCGCCGAAGACAAGCTGGTCCTGTGGGGCTGGGCGCCGGGCGGCAATCGCGTGCCGGTGCCGGTGCCGCACGATGAATTCGTGCGCGCGTTCCGCACGTGGATGGACGCCGGCGCGCCGTGCCCGGAGGCACCGGCGCGCGGTTGATCCGTCGTCCGTCCCAGGAAGCGGCTCTGCCGTCATCCGCGCCTTCGCGAGGATGACGGCAGCGAAGGGCATCAGGCGGTGCCGCGCCGATGCGCCCACGCATACAGCGCCGGCAACACCAGCAGCGTGAGCAGCGTCGACGACACGATGCCGCCGATCACCACCGTCGCCAGCGGACGCTGCACTTCCGAGCCCGCGCCGACGTTCAGCGCCATCGGCACGAAGCCCAGCGACGCCACCAGCGCGGTCATCAGCACCGGGCGCAGCCGGCCGAGCGCACCGTCGACGATGGCGTCGTGCAACGGCATCCCGGATTCGCGCAGGCGGCGGATGAAGCTCACCAGCACCAGCCCGTTGAGCACCGCCACGCCCGAGAGCGCGATGAACCCGACGCCGGCGGAAATCGACAGCGGAATGCCGCGCAGTGCGAGCGCGATGACGCCGCCGGTCAGCGCGAGCGGCACGCCGCTGAACACCAGCGCGGCGTCCTTCGCCGAACCGAACGCCCAGAACAGCAGCGCGAGGATCACCACCAGTGTCACCGGCACCACCACGGCCAGTCGCTGGCTCGCCGAAATCAGCTGCTCGAACGTGCCGCCGTAACCGATCCAGTAGCCCGGCGGCAACGTCACGTCGCGTTGCACGCGCTGCTGGAGTTCGGCGACGAAGCCGCCGAGGTCGCGTTCGCGCACGTTGGCGGTGACGACGACGCGGCGTTTTCCATCCTCCCGGTTGATCTGGTTCGGGCCGAGCACGGTCTCGATCCTCGCCACTTCGCGCAGGGGCACGGTGCGCGGCGCGCCGGCGGCCCAGGTCGCATCGCGGCTGGATTCGTCGGCGTTGCCGCTTTCGCGCAGCGGGATCGGCAGGTCGGCCAGTCGCGCAGGATCGGAGCGCAGCGCTTCGGGCAGGCGCACGACGATATCGAAACGGCGGTCGCCTTCGAACAATTGCCCCGCCACTTCGCCGCCGATCGCGGTCGCAACGGTGTCCTGCACATCGCCCGGGTTGAGCCCGTAGCCGGCGAGCGCGCGGCGGTCGGGCGCGATCGACAGCAGCGGCAGTCCGGTGGCCTGTTCGCTCTTCACGTCGGCCGCGCCCGGCACCGTGGCCATCACGGTTTCGACCTCGCGCGCGACGCGTACCAGGGTGTCGAGGTCGTCGCCGTACACCTTCACCGCGACGTCCGCGCGCACGCCGGAAATCAGCTCGTTCATGCGCATCTGGATGGGCTGGGTGAACTCGTAGTTGTTGCCGGGCAGGCGTTGCGCGACGGCTTCCATTTCCGCCAGCAGGCGCGCCTTCGGCTTGCGCGGGTCGGGCCACTCATCGCGTGGCTTCAGCATCACGTAGGTGTCGGTGACCGAAGGCGGCATCGGGTCGTTGGCGATTTCCGCCGTGCCGATCTTGCTGAAGACGCGCTCGACTTCCGGCATCGCGCGGAAACTGCGCTCCAGCTGCGCCTGCATCGTCACCGCCTGGCTGAGGCTGGTGCCGGGAATGCGCAACGCGTGCACGGTGACGTCGCCTTCGTCCAGGCCCGGGATGAACTCGGTGCCCAGTCGCGTTGCGAGCAGTGCGCAACCGGCGACCAGCACGCCGGCGGCACCGATCATCACCGCGCGATGCGACAACGACCATGCCAGCGCGGGCCGATACGCGCGCTGCGCCCAGGCGACGACGCGGCTTTCCTTCTCCGCGACGCGGCCACGCAGGCACAGAGCGATCGCCGCCGGCACGAAGGTGAGCGACAGCAGCATCGCGCCGGTGAGCGCCAGCACGACGGTAATCGCCATCGGGTGGAACATCTTTCCCTCGATGCCGGTGAGGACGAAGATCGGCAAATACACCGCGGTGATGATGCCCAGGCCGAACAGGCTCGGACGGATGACTTCCGCCGTCGCCGATGCGGTGAGGTCGTGGCGTTCCTCGTCGGTGAGCTCGCGCGCCAACGCGTGCTGCGCTTCGCCGAAGCGGCGCAGGCAGTTCTCGACGATGATCACCGCGCCGTCGACGATCAGGCCGAAGTCGAGCGCGCCCAGGCTCATGAGGTTGCCCGAGACGCCGCCGCGCACCATCCCGGTCATCGTGAACAGCATCGACAGCGGGATCACCGCGGCGGTGATCAGCGCCGCGCGCAGGTTGCCCAGCAGCAGGAACAGCACGACCAGGACCAGCAGCGCACCTTCGACGAGGTTCTTCGTCACCGTCGCGATGGTGCGGTCCACGAGTGCGGTGCGGTCGTAGACGGCGTGCGCCTTGACGCCCGCGGGCAGGCTCGCGTTCGCCGCCTGCACTTTGGCCGCCGCAGCCTGCGCGACATCGCGGCTGTTCGCACCCACCAGCATGAAGACGGTGCCGAGCACGACTTCGCGGCCGTCCTGCATCGCCGCGCCGTTGCGCAGTTCCGGGCCTTCGCCGACCTGCGCGACATCGCGCACGCGGATGGGGACGCCGTCGCGACGGTCGAGCACGATGTCGCGGATCGCGTCGAGGTCGGCCACCTGGCCCGGCACGCGCACGAGGAACTGCTGCCCGTTGCGTTCGATGTAGCCAGCACCGACGTTGCGGTTGTTCGCCGCCACCGCGGTCACGACGTCGCGCAGGCCGAAGCCCAGCGCGACCAGGCGCGCCGGATCGGGCGTGATGTGGATCTGCCGCGCGTAGCCGCCGATGGTGTTCACCTCGGTCACGCCCGGCGTATTGCGCAGCTGCGGGCGCACGACCCAGTCCTGCAGCGTGCGCAGGTCGGTGGAATTCCACGGCGTGCCGTCGGGTTTGCGCGCGGCGGGATCGGCTTCGACCGTGTACATGAAGATCTCGCCCAGCCCGGTCGAGATCGGCCCGAGTTCCGGCTCCAGGCCTTCGGGCAGCTGCGATTTCACCTGCTGCAGCCGTTCGGCCACCTGCTGCCGCGCGAAGAACAGGTCGCTGCCGTCCTTGAAGACGACGGTGACCTGCGACAGCCCGTAGCGCGACAACGAGCGTGTGTAGTCGAGTTTCGGCAACCCGGCCAGCGCGGTCTCGATGGGGAAGGTGACGCGCTGTTCGGCTTCCAGCGGCGAAAAGCCCGGCGCCTGCGTGTTGATCTGCACCTGCACGTTGGTGATATCGGGCGTGGCGTCGATGGGCAGGCGCTGGAAACTCCACACGCCCAGTGCGATCAATGCCGCCGTCAGCGCCATCATCAGCCAGCGGTGGCGGATGGCGAAGCGGATGAGTCTTTCGAGCAGGCCGGCGTCAGTGGTCATGGGACGCCCCCGACTTCTCGATGTCCGCCTTCACCAGATAGCTCTGTTCGACCACCACCTCATCGCCTGCGCGCAAGCCCGACAGCACTTCGACCTGCGACGCGTCGCGGCGCCCGAGTTCGAGCGGCCGCACCTCGTAGGTGTCGCCGACGCGCACGAACACGACATCCCAGTCGCGGAAGCGCTGCAACGCCGACAGCGGCACCGCCATGGCGACCGGCTGCCGCGCGACGGTGACCTTCGCGCTCACCGCCGAGCCCGGGCGCCACAGCCCATCGGCGTTGTCGAGCGTCGCGCGCGCGACCGTGCTCTGGCTGGCGGTCGCCGTGCCTGGCAGGACGCGCTCGAGCGTCGTCTGTGCCTGCACGCCGTCGCTCATGCGCGTGACCGTCACCGGCACGCCTGCGCGCAGGTGCGTGGCGTCGGCGCCGAACACATGCAGGTCGACCCAGAGCGTCGACAGGTCGGCGATCTCGAACAGCGGCGCGCCTTCGCCCGCGACCGCGCCGACCGCGGCGTTGCGCGACAGCACCACGCCGGAAATCGGCGCGGCGACGGTGTATTGCGACAGGCTCAGGTTGCTTTCGATGCTCGCGAGCGGCTGCCCGGCGCGCACGGCGTCGCCGACGTTGGCGCGCAGGGCGCGGATCGGACCCGGAAAGCGCGCCATCGCGCTGGCGACGCGGCCTTCGACTGGCGTGAGCAAACCCTGGACTTCGTGCTCGTCGGCGATCACGCCCGGCCCGGCCTTCGCGACGCGGATGCCCGACTGCCGTGCGACGGCGGCGGCGATGACGGTGCGACCCTCATAGCTCGGGAAGTTCCAGCGCAACGTGCGGCCGTCGATGCGCGCGGTGACGACGACGTCGAACGAATGCGGTTCGCCGACGATGCTGTCGGCCATCAGCCGGCCGTCCTTTCGGGCACGCAGTGCGTGCGTTTCGCGCACGTTGCCCAATCGTGTGAGGGCGACATCCACTTCGCCCGCCGTCGCAGGCAGCGGCTCGTCGTCGCGGTAGAGCCAGGCTTCGTACTTCGGCGGTGTGCCGTCTTCGGCGATGGCGAGTTCGACGGTGATGTCGTCCTGCCGCAGCAGGCGACCGCCGTGCTCGCCGCGCGCATCGGCGTCGGCGCGGTCGCCTTCTGCGGCGTGATCGTGGCCGGCGCCACTCGTTCCGGAATTGCCGCAGCCGGCCAGCGCCAGCGCGAGGAGTGCGATCGTCAGTCGGAGTTTCATGGCGTGGGTTCCTGTTCCGTGCGCGCGGCGGGCTGCACGAGGGCGTCCCCGGTCAGGCGCTGGATTTCGATGAGGGCGCGGTGGGCCTCGAGTGCGGTGTCGAGCTGCTGCCGCGCAAGGGCGGTGCGTTCGGATTGCAGCTGCGCCCATTCGAGGTAGCTGATCGCGCCGGCGCGGTAGGCGCGTTCGGCGGCGGCTTCCGCGCGCGCGAGCGTGGGCAGCACGTCGTCACGAAGGCGCAGCACTTCCAGCTGCGCGACGCGATAGCGGCCGTGCGCATCCACGAGCGTCGAGTACAGCGAGATGCCCCGCGATTCGCGTTCGACGTTGAGCATCGCCAGTCCGGCTTCCGCGGCGCGGATCTGCGGCTGAGCGCGACGCGCCCCGCCCAGCGGCATCGACGCACTGGCGACGAGCGCGACGTCGTCGGTGTCGTTGAACGCGCGCACGCCCAGCTGCCAGTCGATGTCGCCCTTCGCCTGCGAACGGGCCAGCTGCCGGCGCGCTTCGCCGATGCGGCGCTCATTGGCGAAGCGCGCGAGGTCCGGCGTGCGTTCCAGCGTCGCGGCGAGCGCGTCGAAGTCGGCGATGGCGGGAAGCGCCAGCGGGTCGGTATCGCTCGTCTCGAAGCGCGGCTCGCGTTCGCCCCACAACGCGGCGAGGTGCTGCCGCGCAGCGTCCATCGTCTGCGCCGCACGCCGCTGTTCGAGCTGCGCGCGCGCCAGCGCGGCCTGCGCGGTGAGCAGCACCGATTCCGGCGATGCACCGGCCTGGAAGCGATGGCGCGCAGCGGCGACGGTGCGCGTGCGCTGGGCGATGTCGGCGTCGGCGAGGTCGCGTCGATGCTTCGCGCCGACGACGTCGAGGTAACGGCGCGCAGTTTCGGCCAGAAGGTCGAGGCGCGCGGCTTCGCGCTCGGGCGCGAGGGCGTCGATGCGGCCCTGCGCGAGCGCACGGCGTGCGTCGCGCTTGCCGCCGCGTTCGAGCACCGACGCCAGGCTCAACGTCAGCTCGGCGCCATCGACGCCACTGTATTCGCCGGTGCCGGGCGCGTTTTCCAGTTCGACGCCGGCGCGAAGGGCGGGGCGTTGCAGGGCTTCGTCGAGTTCGGCCGCGAGGATCTCGCCGCGCAGCGCGGGCAGACGAAGGTCGGGATGGGAAGCGGCGACGCGCGCGAACGCGTCGTCCAAGGTCAATCGATCGCCGGCCCGCGCGGGCAACGCCGCAACGAGCACGACGACAAGCGCGGCGGAAGCCGCGAGTCGCGAAAACATGGGAACGCTCCGATGTGGGAATGACGGAACGCCGGCGCGAGGCCGGCAGGACGGTCAGACGGCGATCGGAGGACGGAACGGCGCCGGATGCGGCGTGGGCGCGAAGGCGACGGTCTGCGCGGGCAGCGGCGAATCCAGGTGGATCCACGGCAGCGCGAGGTCCAGCCGCGGCAGCACGGCGGCCTGCTGGCCGCAGCAATGGGTCAGGTGGAGATGGCTGTCGTCGTGCGGCTTCGGGTCGTCGCCGGTCGCAGGCGGGATCGATGCAGCCGCATGGCCCTCGGCGTGCGTGTGGCCGTCGCCAGCCACGGCGGCGTGCGCCAGGAGCTCGTGCATTTCTTCCGCGATCGCCATCGACGGCTTCAGCACCACGCCGCACAGCAGCAGGCCGAGCAGCATCAGCCGGAAAGCGTAGGCGAGGGCGGGGGCGCGAAGCATCGGCGCAGGGTACGCGGCGGACGCCGCGAAACACAATTGCGCATTGCCGCGAAGCCGTCACATGCGCTGCCTAGCCTGTGCCGGCTTTTCGCAGGGGAACGTGCAATGCGGTTCGCGGGTCTGGCGGGTGCGGGTTTGCTGATGCTGGCGCTGGCCGGATGCGAGGGCGCGCGGGCGCCCGCGGCGCAGGAGGTCTCGGCCGCGGGATCCGAAGCGCTGCCCGCGCCCGTGCTCGAACAGATGGAAACGCAGCCGCTGCGCGCGCGTGCCGAAGCCGCGCTGCGCGACCAGCGCCTGCACACGCCGGCCGGCGACAACGCGGTCGAGTACTACCTCGCATTGCGCGAACGCGAATCCGATCCCGGCGTCGCCGCCGCGCTGGGCGAGATGCAGCCGTACGTGCTGATCGCCACGGAGCAGGCGCTCGCGCAGCAGCAGCTGGACGAAGCGCGCCGCCTGGTCGGCCTGCTCGCGCGCATGGACGCGCACGCGCCGGCGTTGCCGCGTCTTCGCGAATCGCTGCGCGTGGCGCAGGAACGCGCCGATCGCGAGGAAGGCGCGCGCATCGCCGATGCCGCGAAGCCTGCGCTGGCGACACCGGTGCAGGTGATGCCCACCGCGCCGCCGACCCCCGCCCGGACGAGCCTGCCGGTAGCGACCGTCACGCCCGCGCCGATGGCGACGATCGCGACGCCGCCGCCCGCAACGCCCGAGCCCGTGACGCCGAAGGAAGCCGCGCCGCCCGCGCCGGTCGCGCGCACCGAGCCGGCGCCGACTGCCTTGCCGCGCCTGCTCCAGGACGCCGCGCCGCGCTATCCGCTGGCCGCGCGCAATCGCCGCATCGAAGGGAGCGTGCAGGTCGCCTTCACCATCCAGCCCGACGGCCGCGTCACCGACGCGCGCGCCGTGTCGGCGCAGCCGGAGGGCCTGTTCGAGCAGGCCGCGCTCGCCGCCGCCGCGCGCTGGCAGTTCGAAGCGACTTCGCGCCGCGTGACCACCACGCGCACCGTCACCTTCCGCCTGCCGCCGGATCCGAACACCTGATTGGCGCGCCACGGCGCAGCGGCGACAATGCGGGCATGAACACCACCGCCCCGCTGCTGGAAACCGTCGAATTCGAAACCGGCCCGTCGCCGACGTGGACCGTGCTCTGGCTGCACGGCCTGGGCGCCGACGGCCACGACTTCGCGCCGATCGTCCCCGAACTGGTGCGGCGCGAATGGCCGGCGCTGCGTTTCGTCTTCCCGCACGCGCCGGTGCGCCCGGTGACGATCAACAACGGCATGCGCATGCGCGCGTGGTACGACATCGTGCATTTCGATTTCGACGCGCTGCACACCGACGCCAACCGCAATCGCGCCGACGAGACCGGCGTCGCCGAATCGGTGGCGCAGGTCGAGGCGCTGATCGCGCGCGAGAACGAGCGCGGCATTCCGGCCGAACGCATCGTGCTGGTCGGCTTCTCGCAGGGCGGGGCGATCACGCTGTCGGCGGGGCTGCGCCGTCGCGTTCCGCTCGCCGGGCTGGCCGGATTGTCGACCTACCTGCCGGAAGCTCCCGCGCAGGCGGCCGCGGCGCTGCAGGCGGCCGCGACGTCGCAGCCGCTGTTCATGGCGCACGGGCAGTTCGACCCCGTGGTGCCGGCGGCGATCGGCTTGCGCAGTTCTCAAGCCATGAAGGCCATGGGCTTCGACCTGGAATGGCACGACTACCCGATGGCCCACCAGGTCTGCGCGGAGGAGATCCGCGACCTGGGCGACTGGCTGTCGCGCCGTTTTGCGGGCTGAGCGTCCCGACGATTGGTAAGCCGGCCCCGCCCGGGGCTATCCTCCCCCTGAACGGCTCTGCCGGCCTGGGGATGGACGCGCCGATGAGGGTAGTGATCGCCGATGACGAACCGCTGGCGCGCGAGCGCCTGCGTGGGCTGCTCGCCGAACAGCGTGGCGTGGAGGTCGTCGCCGAGGCGGCCGACGGCCAGAACGCGCTGCACGCCTGCGCCGAACACCGTCCCGACCTGGTGCTGCTGGACATCGCGATGCCGGGCATCGACGGGCTGGAAGCCGCGCGCCACCTCGCCGCATTCGACCCACGCCCGGCCGTGGTGTTCTGCACCGCGTACGACGCGCACGCGCTGTCGGCCTTCGAGGCCGAGGCGATCGATTACCTCGTCAAGCCCGTGCGCGCCGAACGCCTGGCCGCCGCGCTGGAGCGCGTGCGCACCTTCGCCGCCGGTCGCGAGAAGAACGGCGACGGCAATGGCGCCGGCCCCGTCGGACAGCGACGCAGCCACCTGTGCGCACGCCTGCGCGGCAGCCTGCGGCTGATCCCGATCGAGGACGTGCACTACCTGCACGCCGAGGAGAAGTACGTCGTCGTGCACCACGCGCGCGGCGAGGACCTGATCGAGGAATCGCTGAAGTCGCTGGAAGACGAATTCGGCGAGCGTTTCGTGCGCATCCACCGCAACTGCCTGGTCGCGCGGCACGAGATCGTCGAGCTGCGCCGCGCGCCCGACGGCCACGTGCAGGCCGTGCTCCGCCATGGCAAGGCGCCGCTGGAAGTCAGCCGGCGGTGCGTGGCGGGGTTGAAGGAAACGCTCAAGCACCTCTGATCCATGGCAAAACGGCTGCGGCGCCTTTCCGCGATAATGTCGCGATGAAGACGCTGCGCATCGCCACCCGAAAGAGCCCGCTCGCCCTCTGGCAGAGCGAGCACGTCGCCGACCGCCTTCGCGCGACGCATCCCGGCCTGACGGTGGAACTGGTGCCGATGAGCACGCGCGGCGACGAGGTGCTCGACCGCTCGCTCGCGGCGATCGGCGGCAAGGGGTTGTTCCTGAAGGAACTGGAGCTGGCGATGCTCCGCGGCGACGCCGACTGCGCCGTGCATTCGCTGAAGGACGTGCCGATGGAACTGGAGCCGGGCTTCACGCTGCCGGCGATCCTCGCGCGCGCCGACTACGCCGACGCCTTCGTCAGCAACCGCTACGCCAACATCGCCGGACTTCCGCAAGGTGCGCGCGTCGGCACGTCGTCGCTGCGACGCCAGGCCCAGTTGCGCGCGCTGCGTCCGGACCTGCAACTCGCCGACCTTCGAGGCAACGTCAACACGCGGCTGGCGAAGCTCGATGCGGGCGAATACGACGCGATCGTCCTGGCCTGCGCGGGATTGCAGCGCCTGGGTTTCGACGACCGCATCCGCGATCGGCTGCAGGCGCCGCAGTGGTTGCCCGCGCCGGCGCAGGGCGCGGTGGCCATCGAATGCCGCGACGACGACTTCGCCACGCGCGAGCTGTGTGAGCGCCTGGACGATGCCGCCACGCGCACCTGCGCCGAGGCCGAGCGCGCCATGAACCGCGCGCTGCACGGCAGCTGCCACGTGCCGGTGGCAGCGTTCGCGCAATTGGACAACGGGCGACTGCACCTGTCGGGCCTGGTCGGTTCGGCGAGCGATGGTGCAATCATCCGTGCCGAAGGCGAAGGCCAGGGCGATGCGCCCGAGGCGCTCGGAAAGGACGTCGCCGCACAACTGCTCGCGCAGGGCGCGGGCGACCTCATCGCCGCTTCGCACTGAGACGGCTCGCCGGCCCTGCAAGCGGCCCCGCACGGTGGCGGCGGGCTCGCGTCGTGACGACGCATCGACATCGCCGACACGGCCGCCTCACCGGGCGCGACCTAGCCTGTGCGCGGTCCTGATCCGGAGTCGGACATGCTCCAGACCGCATCGATCCTCTTCGCGATGACCGCGCTCGGCGGCCTGCTCATGGCGGCGATCCGGTTCGCGACCAAGCACAATCCACCCGCATGGCTCGCGATGGGACACGGCCTGCTGGCGGCCTCCGGCCTCACGCTGGTGATCTACGCGCTGTGCACGCAGGCGGTGCCCCCGACGGTGTTGTTCGCGCTCGTGCTGTTCCTGCTGGCCGCGGGCGGCGGGGCCATCATGAGCCTGGCGTACAAATGGCGGCAGCGACTGCTGCCGGCGTGGCTGGTGATCGCGCACGCGCTGATCGCCGCGATCGCGCTGGTGTTGCTGCTGCTTGCGGTCTTTGGCGGCAGTCCCGACCAGGCGGGCTGACCGCTCCTGCTGGAACCGCCCTGCTAGAACCGCCGACGCAGCTCGATGCTGCTTTCCGCCGTTTCCTTGCCGCCGCCGCTCTGCGTGTCGTGGCGGATCGCGAAGTCGCTTTCCAGCGTCCAGTTCGGCGCGAGGTTCACGTCGAAGCTCATCGACTGCTTGACGAAGGCCTCGCCGCGTCCGCTTTCGAACTGCACGCGCTGCGTCCACGTGGCGCGTTCGCCGACTTTCTGGCCGAGGTTGAGTTCGCCGCGCAGCACCGGGCCCGCCTGGTTGATGCCGTCGTCGTACAGCGGCGCGAGGCGGTAGCCGGCGCCGAGCGTCAGGCCGACCTGCGTCGGGCCGTCGCGCATCACCTGCATGCCGTAGCGCGCGCCGATGCGGAAGTCGTTGGAGTACGACGCCTTGCTGTCGCGCGGCGTGGCTGGCGCGCTGAGCGACGTGTAGCTCTGGCTGCCAGGCAGGCGCAGCGTGCGGTGCCGCGCGTCGCCGTTGGACTCCACCGGCATGGGTGCCGCCATCGCGACCTGCCACTCCTCATCGCCGCAGCGCGTGGAAAAGCAGTACAGCCGCATCTGCGCCGGATCGCTCGCGATGGCCATCAGCGTCGGGTCGCCGGGGGTGACCGGCATCGGCAATGTCACGAAGGGGCCGCCGAGCAGGGCGAGCCCGAGCACACCGAGCATCGTCGTGAATGGGGAACGGGGAAGTGTCCATGTTGCCCATGGAAACGGTTACAGGCAAATCGGACGCGTCCGAAAATCCGTTTTCGTTCAGGGACTTCAGTAGTAAAGCGTCACCAGGTGCCGGGCCTGGGCGAAAAACAGCCAGCGTTCGACCAGCGTTCCGGCCAGCGCCAGAAGGGCCCCGAGGGTGAACACGGGGCCGGCCAGCGCGGGATTCGCCCACGCGAACCACGACGCCACCATCGGTACCACCGCGAACAGCACCAGCGCGATGAAGCGCAACGGCCGCGCATGCTTGCGCGCGAGCACGTAGCCCATTTCCTTGTTGATGTAGTTGGCCTGCGTGTTCGGGCGTTCGAACACGTCGACATCGCGTCCGGGCAGGCCGACGGCCTCGCCGCGCGTGGCGCCCAGCGGCTGGCGGTCGATGCGATACCAGTACAGGAGCTTGAGCACGCCGGCGACGATCGCCAGCGCGAAGGTCACCAGCAGGATCACGCCGAGCGCCTCGTCCGACAGCGCGGCCCAGTTCACCAGCGCCATCAGCACCAGCCAGCCGGTGAGCACCGCGAAGACGAAGTACGCCGGCAGCACCAGCGGATGACGCCACGCGGGAATGGGCTTCAACGAGGCGTAGATCATCGCGGTGCTGGCGATCGTGCACAGCGACAGCAGCGCCATGATCGCGGCCAGCAACGGCATCGCGATCCACAGCGATTGCGGCAATGCCCCGGCAATGCCGAGCCCGAGCACGGCCAGCATCGCGACCACGACCAGCGCCGTCGCCACGGCGAACACGCCTTCGCGCGAGAGCCACGACGTGCGCCACTGCGAAAAGGCGCGCCACGCACGGCCGGGCTTGCCCAGGTGCAGCATCGAACTGAGCAGACCGGCGGTGGTGAGCACGAGGCCGAGCATGAGCAGCACGCCCCACAGCAGGATGGTCGTGCCGTTGGCGGGCGCGCGGCCCTGCAGCGCCGGCAGCAGGATCAGGCCACCGGCCCACAGCAGCAGGCCGTAGCCTGCGCCGGAGAGCGTGGTGAAGGCGATGACGGAAAACGCAGGATGCATGCGAGAGGACTCAGCGGCTGAGTACGCGGTCGAGCCAGCGCAGCATCGGCGGCAGCGCGGCGGTGTCGAGGGTTTCGTCCTGCGCGGGCGCGGCGGCGGTGGTTTCGCCGGTGCGACGCGGACGCGGCGGCAGGTATTTGTTCACGGGCTGGTAGCCCAGCTGCGGCAGCAGGTCGACGCCGCCGCGCTCGGCCACGAGCTTTGACACCTTCGATTCCGGATCGCCGAGGTCGCCGAAATGCCGCGCGCGCGTCGGGCAGGCCTGCACGCAGGCCGGCTGGCGTTCTGATTCGGCGAGGTTCTCGTTGTAGATGCGGTCGACGCACAGCGTGCATTTCTTCATCACGCCTTCGACTTCGCTGTACTCGCGCGCGCCGTACGGGCAGGCCCACGAGCACAGCTTGCAGCCGATGCACTTGTCCTCGTCGACCAGCACGATGCCGTCCTCGGCGCGCTTGTAGCTGGCGCCGGTCGGGCACACGGTCACGCACGCGGGCGTTTCGCAATGCAGGCACGAACGCGGGAAGTGCAGCGTCATCGCCGGCTGCGGCATCGGGCTGGACGCATAACCTTCGGTCGCGGCGACCTCGTAGCTGTGCACGCGGTTGAACCACACGCCCGACGGGTCCTTGCCGTACGGCTTCTCGTCGGTCAGCGGCGCGGCGAATCCGCCGGCGTTCCATTCCTTGCAACTCACCGCGCAGGCATGGCAGCCCACGCAGGTGTCCAGGTCGATGACGAGCCCGAGTTTCTTCTTCGACGGCGGCGGCAGGTCGGTCATCGGAATCTTCAGCGTTTGCGGGAACTGATCAGCCAGACGCCGATCGCGAACAGGGCGATGCCGAAGGTCACGCTCGGCAGCATGCCGATCAGCACCGGCACGATCGACGTGCCCGTTTCGGCCGGGGCGATCGGATCGAACACACCGAAGCTGATGAGGATCATCACCGCGAAGCCGAGCACGATGCACAGCCAGCCGGCGAAGAGTCGGATGGATTTCATGACGAGGTTCCTTCGCGCTTCGCACGGAATTGCGCGCCGTAGCGCAGCGGCGCGTCGTCCGCTTCGCCCATCGCCAGCGGCGCGAACTGCGGCGAGCTTTCCCTCACCGCGCCGTCCTTCGGCGCAGAGCGCGCGATGCGCACGCGCAGGTCGAACCACGCCGCCTGCCCGGTCACGGGGTCGGCGTTGGCGTAATCGCCGCGCGGGGTGATGTCGGAAATCAGGTGGTTCAGCAGGAAACCCTCGCGGCCTTCCGGCGCGTCCTTGCCCAGCTTCCACGCGCCGCGGCGCTTGCCGATGGCATTCCACGTCCAGACGGTGTCGGGCTGCACGTTCGCGGCGAACTTCGCCTGCACCGTGATCGTGCCGTGGTGCGAGGTGACCTCGATCCAGTCTTCGTCACTAATGCCGTGGCGGGCCGCGGTGTCCGGATGCAGGTACAGCCAGTTGCGCGTCGCGATCTGCCGTAGCCACGCATTCTGCGAACCCCAGGCGTGGTACATGAACATCGGACGCTGCGTGACGGCGCTGAGGGGGAAATCCTCGCGCGTGGTCTGGCCGCCCTCGAAGGGCTCGTACCACGTCGGCAGGGGATCGAAGTACGTCGCCACGCGCTCGCGGTGTTCGTCCGGCGGCTGTACCGCGCCGTGGCCCTGCGCGGCGAGGCGGAATTTCTGGATCGTTTCCGAGTAGAGCTGCAGCACGATCGGGTCGGCGTGGCCCAGGAAGCCCATCTTCTGCGCCCAATCGAGATAGCCGCGGTTGGCCATCTTGAAATAGCGCGCGTCCTCGGGAACTTCGCTTCGCCAGAAGCCGCCGTTGTCGATGTAGCGCTGCAGCTGCTGCGGATTGGGCTGCCCCTTCGCCTCGACTTCCCCATGCGCACCGCGCCAGCCGGCGAGCAGGCCGACGCCCGGCGCGCGTTCATGGCGGACGATGTAGTCGGCGTAATCGCGGTACTTCGGCGATCCGTCCTCGTTCGTGAGGCCGGGCAGGCCGATGCGCGCGCCCAGGTCGATCAGCACCGACTGGAAGCCGCGAACATCACGGCCTTCGCGCTGTTTCGCCGAGTCGAGCACCGGATGGCGAATGGCGTCCGCTGCGCCGTCGGCGTCCGAAATCGGCCGGTCGAGCAGGCTGATCGCGTCGAAGCGTTCCAGGTACGTCGTGTCGGGCAGGACGAGGTCGGCGTAGGCGACCATCTCGGAGGCGTACGCATCGGCATAGATGATGCGCGGAATGCGGTACACGCCATCGTCGCGTTTGTCGGTGAGCCACGCGATGGTCTGCGCGGTGTTCATTGACGAATTCCAGCTCATGTTCGCCATGAACATCATGAGTGTGTCGATGGGGTAGGGATCGCCCGCCCACGCGTTGCGGATGACGGTGTGCATCATCCCGTGCGCCGACAACGGATACGCCCACGAGAACGCGTGGTCGATGCGGCGCGGCGCGCCGGCCTCGTCGACGACGAGGTCTTCGGGCCCGTGCACGAATCCCAGCGGGGCGGCGTCGAGCACGCCATTGGCCTGGCGCGCCTTGCCGGGGCGATTGGGGGGCGGCAGCGGCTTGGGGAACGGCGGCTGGTAGCGGAATGAACCCGGCGCATCCACCGCGCCGAGCAGCATCTGCAGCACGTGCAGCGCGCGGCACGTGTGGAAGCCGTTGCTGTGCGCGCTGATCCCGCGCATCGCATGCATCGACACCGGGCGACCCTGCATCGAATCGTGTTCGCGACCCCACGCATCGGTCCACGCGATGGGCAACTTGAACGCGCGATCGAACGCGGCTTCGGCCAGTTCGCGCGCGATGCGGCGGATCGTGTCGGCCGGAATGCCGCAGCGCTCGCTCACCGCATCGGGCGAGTACTGCGGATCGAGGTAACGCTGCGCAACCAGATGGAACGCCGGCACCGCGCGACGGCCATCGCGCAGCGTGTATTCGCCGACCACGCGCGGCGCGATGCCGGTATCGTTGGCGCGCGCGAAGCGATGCGAGTCGATCGCGCACAGCGGATGCCCTTCCAGGTCGCGTGCGAACAGGCCGTCTTCCGCGCCGCCCGGATCGTCGACGACCAGCCAGTGCGCGTTGGTGTAGCGCACCAGGTAATCCAGGTCGATGCGGTCGGCGTTGAGCAGCTCGTGGATCAGCGCGAAGGCGAACAGGCCGTCGGTGCCCGGGCGGATGCCGATCCATTCGTCCGCGATCGCGCCATAACCGGAGCGCACCGGGTTGACCGCGACGATCTTCGCGCCGCGCGCCTTGAGCTTGCCCAGCCCGAGCTTGATCGGATTGGAGTCGTGGTCTTCGGCCACGCCCCACAGCATCAGGTACTGCGTGTGGTCCCAGTCGGGTTCGCCGAATTCCCAGAAGCTGCCGCCGACGGTATAGAGCCCCGCGGCGGCCATGTTCACCGAGCAGAAACCGCCGTGCGCGGCGTAGTTCACGGTGCCGAACTGCTGCGCCCACCAGCCGGTGAGCGCCTGCGACTGGTCGCGACCGGTGAAGAAGGCCAGCTCGTCGGGATTGCGTTCGCGGATCGGCTTCAGCCAGGACGTGGCGATGTCCAACGCCTCGTCCCATTCGATCTCGCGGAATTCGCCCGAACCGCGCCCGCCCACGCGCAGTAGCGGCTTGTCCAGTCGCGCCGGCGAGTAGTGCTGCATGATCCCGGCCGAACCCTTGGCGCACAGCACGCCCTGGTTCACCGGGTGGTCCGGATTGCCCTGGATGTAGCGGATCTGCCCGTCCTTGAGCCACACCTTGATGCCGCAACGGCACGCGCACATGTAGCAGGTGGTGGTCTTCACCTCGTCGCCGATGCTGGGCGAGGTGTCGATGGCTGGCTCGGGCTGGCGCATCCGGTCATTGTGCCTGCGCGCGGCACGGGACGACACAGCCCGTGTTCCCACTGCGCTGCAGGTATTGCACGGCGTGACGGTGTTTTGCGCGTGCGTTCGCCGATGTTCCCGGCCTGCGATGCCGCGCGGCGCGTCCCTCACGCGGCGTGCAAACGTGACCGCAGTATCGTAGTCGCCCGGTTCAGCGGGCCCGACGCACCCTTGCCGCTGGCGGCCGCCATGGCGCGGTGCGATCCTTTCCCTCCGCTTCCTCGACCGCGACCCATGGAACGCATCGAACGCATCCACGCCCTCCACCGCATCCTCAGTGCCGCGCGCTATCCGGTCACGGTGCAGCGGCTCCAGGAGGACCTGGAATGCTCGCGGGCCACGGTCTACCGCGACCTGGCGTACCTGCGCGATTACCTGATGGCGCCGGTGGTGGGCAACGGCGAGGCGGGATTCCGCTACGACCACAGCGAAGGCGAGCGCTTCGAACTGCCCGGCCTGTGGCTCAGTTCCGAGGAGCTGCATTCGCTGCTCGCCGCGCAGCAGTTGCTGGTCCGCAGCGGTGGTGGCGTGCTGTCCAATGCGCTGGCGCCGTTGCAGCACCGCATCGAGAAGCTGCTCGACGAACACGCCGGCGGACGTCGCGTGCCGGTCGAGCGCGTGCGCGTGATCCCGCACCGCACGCGCCGTCTCGACGAGACCGCGTTCCGGACCGTCGCCACCGCGGTACTGGATCGCAAGCAGCTCAGTTTCGAATACCGCGCGCGCTCCACCGACGAGCAGACGCGCCGAACGGTGTCGCCGCAACGCCTGACGCATTACCGCGAGAACTGGTATCTCGACGCGTGGGACCACAACCGCGAGGCGCTGCGCAGCTTCGCGGTGGACCGCATCAGCGCGGCGAAGCTGTCGGAGACGGCCGCGCGCGACGTGCCCGACGAGGAACTCGACAAGCACCTGGCCTCCAGCTACGGCATTTTTTCCGGCACGCCCAAGGGCTGGGCGACGATCCTCTTCACGCCCAAGGCCGCGCGCTGGGTGGCCGACGAGCACTGGCATTCGCAGCAGCAGGGGCGCTTCCTGCCCGATGGCCGGTACGAGTTGAAGGTTCCCTACAGCGCCGGCCGCGAACTGCTGATGGACGTCATGCATTACGGCAGCGATGCGGAAATCGTCGAACCGCCCGTGCTGCGCGAGCAGGCGCGCGCCTTGCTGCAGCTGGCGCTTAGCAATTACGAAAGGTGAGGCGGGCCGCTCTCCCGTCGTGATAAGGGTTGGGGTGAGGGTCGGGGCGAGCGACCGCGCTCGTACTTGCGTGGATTTCCGCACTTCGTATTCAAGACGGTGTGCAGCGAGGCATCGGGTATCGGCGTTGCCACTCACCCCAACCCCTCTCCCGTGGGGAGAGGGGCCAATACGCCGTCGCAGCCCCTGAGATGCCCCGCCCGCAGGCTGGCTCCATTCCAACGGAGACCGAGCCATGCAGACCCGTCCCGACATCCATTCCGGCCTCGACGTCCTGATGCGCCATGCCGTCGCCATCGGCGTGGCGATCGTCGCGCTGCTGCCGGCCGCGCGCGGTTTCAGCCCGACCTTCGGCTGGATGCCGCTGTGGCTGGTCGCGATGCCGCTGTGCGCGTGGTGGGCGCTGCACCGCTTCCGCATGCCGGCCCCCGAGGCCGACGAAGCCGCCGCGCCCGTCCGCATGCGCCGCCGTGCCGGGGCGCAGGCGCGTCGCCGTCGCGTGTCGATGCCGCGCAGCCGCCACTCGCAGGCCGCCTGAGCGGGACGCCCGCTCCGGCACAGCCGCGCGACGTCCGGCGACGGCGGCGGCCTTCGCGCGCTGTGCTAGCGTTCCGGGTCCATTCCATGCACCCGGAGCGCCGATGTCGAAGCTGTCGATCGCCTGCCAGACCCTGATGTTGTGCACGGGCCTGGCGGCCGCGACCCTGGCCGGCGCCGCACCCAAGGAGTCCCCCGCCGTGTCCGCCGATCCCTACGCCTGGCTCGAAGACGTCACCGCCGAGCGTTCCCTCGACTGGGTCCGGGCGCACAACGCGCAGGCCGAATCCGAACTGGCCACCTCGCCGCAGTTCAAGCAGCTTGAA
Organism: Lysobacter soli; assembly: GCF_009755585.1. NCBI lineage: Bacteria > Pseudomonadati > Pseudomonadota > Gammaproteobacteria > Lysobacterales > Lysobacteraceae > Lysobacter > Lysobacter soli. The sequence continues at coordinate 485,530 of NZ_CP046603.1, forward strand.
TCCGACATCCGCGCCATCCTCGATTCCGACGCCAAGATTCCCGGCGTCGAGAAGATCGGCGACTACTACTACAACTTCTGGAAGGACAAGCAGCACGAGCGCGGCCTGTGGCGCCGCACGACGCTGGATGAGTACCGCAAGGCGTCGCCGAAGTGGGAAACCGTCATCGACCTGGATGCCCTGAACAAGGCCGAAGGCGAGAACTGGGTGTGGCACGGCGTGGATTGCCTGCGTCCTGACTATTCGCGCTGCCTGATCGCGCTGTCGCGCGGCGGCGCCGACGCCGACGTCACGCGCGAATTCGACCTGTCGACGAAAGCCTGGGTGAAGGACGGCTTCTTCCGCGACGAGGCCAAGGGCGCGCTCGGCTGGATAGATCGCGACACGGTGTACGTCTACACGGATTTCGGCCCCGCCCCGAATGGCGCGTCGTCGATGACCAGCTCCGGCTACCCGCGCATCGTCAAGGAATGGAAGCGCGGCACGCCGATCGGGCAGGCCCGCGTGGTGTACGAGGGCAAGCCCACCGACATGTACATCGCGGCGCTGCGCGACCACACGCCGGGCTTCGAGCGCGATTTCGTCAGCCGCACGCTCGCGTTCTACAACGACGAGCTGTACCTGCGCGATGCGTCGGGTGCCCTGGAGAAGATCGACGCCCCCAACTCCGCCAGCAAGTCCGTGCACCGCGAATGGCTGCTGCTCGAACTTCGCGAACCGTACGAGGCCGGCGGCAAGACGTGGCCGGCCGGCAGCCTGATCGCCACGAACTTCGACGCCTTCATGGCAGGCAAGCGCGAGTTCACCGCGCTGTTCACGCCGACCGAGCGCACGTCGCTGGCGGGCTACACCTGGACGAAGTCGCACCTGGTGCTCAACGTGCTTGACGACGTGAAGAACCGTTTGACCGTGCTCACGCCGGCGGCGGGCGAGTGGACGCGCACCGACTTCACCGGCGCGCCGACGTTCGGCACGCTCGGCGTGTCGGCGGTCGATGCCGACGAAAGCGACGCCGTGTGGCTCACCGCCACCGATTACCTGACCCCGACGACGCTGTCGCTGGCGCAGATCGGCAGCAAGCCCGAAGTGCTCAAGACGATGCCGGTGTTCTTCGATGCGTCGAAGGACGTGATCGAGCAGCACTTCGCGACGTCGAAGGACGGCACGCGCGTGCCGTATTTCCTCGTGCGTCCGAAGAACCTGAAGCTCGACGGCACCGCGCCGACGTTGCTGTACGGCTACGGCGGCTTTGAAATTTCGCTGACGCCGGCGTATTCCGGCAGCGTCGGCAAGGGCTGGCTAGAGAAGGGCGGTGTGTACGCGGTCGCCAACATCCGCGGCGGCGGCGAATACGGCCCCCGCTGGCACCAGGCCGCGCTGAAGGCCAATCGCCACAAGGCCTACGAGGACTTCGCGGCGGTCGCGCAGGACCTCATCGCGCGCAAGGTGACGTCGACGAAGCACCTGGGCATCCAGGGCGGCAGCAACGGCGGCCTGCTCACCGGCAACATGCTCACGCAGTATCCGGAGCTGTTCGGCGCCGTGGTCGTGCAGGTGCCGCTGCTGGACATGAAGCGCTACAGCCACCTGCTGGCCGGTGCGTCGTGGATGGCCGAGTACGGCGATCCGGACACGGCCGACTGGGATTTCATCCGCACCTTCTCGCCGTACCACCTGTTCGATGCGAAGAAGACCTATCCGCCGACGCTGTTCATGACCTCCACGCGCGACGATCGCGTGCACCCCGGCCACGCCCGCAAGATGGCGGCGAAGATGCTCGACGCCGGCAAGGACGTGCGCTATTACGAGAACATCGAGGGCGGCCACGGCGGTTCGGCCAACAACGCCCAGGCCGCGCACATGAGCGCGCTCGCCTTCACGTTCCTGTGGAATGAACTAGGCGGCAAGTAACGCGTTCTCCCTCTCCTGCGAGCAGGGGAGGGGCTGAAACTCGAGCCGTTGTCCAACGCACAACCGGACCCCATCCATGAACCCGACCCACCTCCTGCTTTCGGCCCTCCTGATGAGCACGACCGCCCCGACCCTCGCCGCCACCGCCACGCCGCCCGACGCAGCCAAGAAGCCGCACGTCGTGAAGGCGCCGCACGGCGCGCAGCGCAACGACGAGTACTACTGGCTGCGCGACGACAAGCGCAAGAACGCCGACATGCTGGCGTACCTCAACGCCGAGAACGCCTACGCCGACGCCGTGATGGCGCCGCTGAAGCCGCTGGAAAACAAGCTGTACGAGGAGATCGTCGGTCGCATCAAGCAGGACGACAGCTCCGTGCCGTACCGCGAGCGCGGCCACTGGTATTACAGCCGCTTCGAGACCGGCCAGGACTACCCCATCTACGCGCGCCGCGCCGGTTCCATGGACGCCGCCGAGCAGATGCTGCTCGACGTGAACAAGATGGCCGCCGGCAAGGACTACTTCAGCGTCGGCGACTGGGAAGTCAGCCAGGACAACAAGATCCTCGCCTGGGCCGAAGACGCGGTCGGCCGTCGCCAGTACGTCATCCGCTTCAAGAACCTGGAGACTGGCGAGGTCTACCCCGACCAGATCACCGGCGTCTCGCCGAACCTCGTCTGGGCCGACGACAACAAGACCCTGTTCTACGTCGAGAACGATCCGGAAACCCTGCTCACCGTGCGCGTGAAGAAACACGTGCTCGGCACGCCCGCGTCGAAGGACGTGCTGGTGTACGAGGAGGAGGACGACAGCTTCTACATGGGCATCGACCGCTCGCGCGACGACAAGTTCATCTGCATCGGCGTGGAAAGCACGGTGTCGAGCGAGATGCGCTGCGCGCCGGCGGCCAATCCGGAGAAGTTCACCGTGCTCGCGCCGCGCGAACGCGACGTCGAATACCAGGCCGACCACCTCGGCGACCGCTGGGTGATCCGCACCAACGAAGGCGGCGCGGCGAACTTCAAGCTGATGACCGCGCCGTCGGACGCGACCTCGCGCAAGCAGTGGAAGGAGTGGGTGCCGCACCGCGACGACGTGTTCATCGAAGGCTTCGAATTGTTCGACGGGTTCACCACGATCGCCGAACGCTCCGACGCGCTGGAGCGCCTGCGCGTGCTCAAGAACGACGGCGCCGAGGAGTACGTGAAGGCCGACGAGCCGGCGTATTCGATGGGGCTGTCGGTCAACTCCGAGCACGACACGCCGTGGCTGCGCTACAGCTACACCTCGCTCACCACGCCGGGCACGACGTATGAGGTCAACGTGCTCACCGGCGAGCGCAAGCTGCTCAAGCGCGAACCGGTGATCGGCTACGACCCGGAGAAATACGTCACCGAACGCGTGTGGGCGACGGCGCGCGACGGCGTGAAGGTGCCGGTGTCGCTGGTCTACAAGAAGGGCTTCCAGAAGGACGGCAAGGCCGCGATGCTGCAGTACGCCTACGGCAGCTACGGCAGCTCGACCGATCCGCGCTTCAACGGGCCGGTGGTGAGCCTGCTCGATCGCGGCATGGTCTACGCGATCGCGCACATCCGCGGCGGCCAGGAGATGGGCCGCAAGTGGTACGACGACGGCAAGCTCTTCCACAAGAAGAACACCTTCACCGACTTCATCGACGTCACCGACGACCTGGTCAAGCAGGGCTTTGCTGCGAAGGATCGCGTCGCCGCGTACGGCGGCAGCGCCGGCGGCCTGCTGATGGGCGCGATCTCCAACATGGCGCCCGACCGGTACCGCGTGATCCTCTCGCAGGTGCCGTTCGTGGACGTGGTCACGACGATGCTCGATCCGACCATCCCGCTCACGACCAACGAATACGACGAGTGGGGCAATCCGGAAAAGAAGGAGTACTACGACTACATGCTGTCGTACTCGCCGTACGACAACTTGTCGAAGCAGGCGTATCCGGCGATGTTCGTCGGCACCGGCCTGTGGGACTCGCAGGTGCAGTACTGGGAGCCGGCCAAGTACGTCGCGCGCCTGCGCGACCTGGACCAGGGCAAGGCGCCGATCGTGTTCCGCACGAACATGGACGCCGGGCACGGCGGCAAGTCGGGCCGTTTCCGCCGCTACCGCGAGCTGTCGGAGATGTACGCCTTCATGCTCGACCAGCTCGGCGTGCCTGCCACGCCGGCGGCGGCGGCGTCGAAGTAGATTCCAAGGCGCCGAGCGCTTGAGCCCCTCTCCCTCCGGGAGAGGGGTTGGGGTGAGGGTCGGAGCACGATGGCGACGGCACTCGCGATGCCCGACTTCCTATGATTCACCCGTGACCACATCCTCCGACTCCCCGCCACCCCGCAAGGTCCGCTTCCGCTGGGCCTGGTGGCTGCTCGCGTACGCCAGCCTCGCGCTCGGCATCGTCGGGATCGTGGTGCCGGGCCTTCCCACCGTTCCCTTCGTGCTGCTGTCGGCGTTCGCGGCCGCGCGCGGCTCGCAGAAGCTGCACGACCGCCTGCTGGCGGACCCGCGATTCGGCCCGATGATCCGCGACTGGCAGGCGCACGGCGCAGTCTCGCGCCGCGCCAAGCGCCTGGCGGTGACGATGATGGCCGCCTGCGCGGCGATCATGTTCCTCACCGCGCCGCGCTGGTGGATGGCCGCGACCGGTACCGCGATCATGACCATCGTCGCGATCTGGCTATGGCGCCGCCCGGAACCGCCGTCGCCGCCGGGCGCCTGACGTCCCATCCCGGGCCACGCGGGCTACACTTCGGGCATGAATCCCGTCCGACTTTCCGCCCCTGTCGTTTCCTTTCTTGCCCTGCCACTGCTCCTGTCGGCTTGCGGCAACAAGGGCCCGTTGATCCTGCCGCCGAAGACCGTGCCGCAGGTCGTCATGCCGTCCGATGCGCCGCCGGCGCAGGACGCGCAGCAGATCGGCGATCCCAGCGATTCGCTCGACCAGGCGCCCAAGGCCGGCGGCAGCGACGCCGAGACGGACCTGAAGGACGAGGGCGACAGCGATCCCCCGGAAAACACCGACATCCCGTAACGGACTGCGACGATGACGCTGCGTTTCACCAAGATGCATGGCGCGGGCAACGACTTCGTCGTGCTCGACCTGCGTGCCGACACCGCCGAGCCCGGCGCCGCGTTGTGCCGCGCGCTGGCCGATCGCCACACCGGCGTGGGCTGCGACCAGATCCTTACCGTCGAACGCGCCGCCGACGGCGCCGCCGCGCGTTACCGCATCTGGAACGCCGACGGCTCGTCGTCGCAGCAGTGCGGCAACGGCGCGCGCTGCATCGCCGCCTGGATCGTGCGCGATGCGCAGGCGCGCGGCGAGGCACTCGGCGACGAGTTCGTGCTCGACAGCCCGGTCGGCGCGCACGCGGTCACGCGCCTGGACGGCGGGCGTTACCGCATCGAAATGGGCTTGCCGCGTTTCGCGCCCAACAGCATCCCGCTGCACGGCTTCGAAGGCGCGCAGGACGAATACGTGCTGTACCACAACGATGCCGTGTTCACCTTCGGCGCGGTGTCGATGGGCAACCCGCACGCGGTGATCGAAGTGGACGACATCGACCACGCGCCGGTCGAGACCGTCGGACCGATGCTGCAGGCGCATCCGGCGTTTCCGGAGTCGGTCAACGTTGGTTTCGCGCAGGTGCAATCGCGCGACCGCATCCGCCTGCGCGTGTACGAGCGCGGCGTCGGCGAAACGCTGGCGTGTGGCAGCGGCGCGTGCGCGGCGGCGGCGGTGCTCATGCGCCGCGGTCGCGTGAACCGCGACGTGACCGTCGCGCTGCCCGGCGGCGAGCTGCGCATCGCGTGGCCGGCCGACGACGCGCCGCTGACGATGTCCGGGCCGACCGCATTCGTGTTCGAAGGGGAGTGGAACCATGAATGAAACCCAGGAAAAGCTCGGGGCCCATGAAGTCGCCGCGTTCCTGCGCCGGCATCCGCGCTTCCTGCAGCAGTTTCCCGATCTCGCAGTGACGCTGGTCGTGCCGCGCGAGGAAGGCTCGGCGGCATCGCTCGCGAGCTACCAGCTGGAAGTGCTGCGCGACAAGAACCGCGAACTCTCGCGCCGCCTGCAGGAACTGTTCGGTAATGCGCAGGAGAACGAGCGTCTGTCGGTGCGCACGCACCAGCTCACGCTCGCGTTGATGCGGCAGGACACCGCCGCCGACACGCTGCGCGCGATGGCCGCGACGCTCGCCGAGGATTTCAACGGCGACCTGGTGCGCCTGGTCGTGTTCAAGCCGGTCGACGACCTGGACGACACCGAGTGGTTGCAGGTCATCGCGCAGGACGACGCGCGCCTGCAGCCGTTCCGCGATTGCCTGGCCGATGGCGAACCGCTGTGCGGCCGCCTGCAGCCGGAAAAGCACGCGCTGCTGTACGGCGTGCGCGCCGAAGAAGTCCAGTCCACCGCGTTGCTGCCGCTGCCGGGCGTGGGCCTGATCGCCGTGGGCAGCCGCGATGCCAACCGTTTCTTCCCCGGCATGGGCACGCTGTTCCTGCGCATGATGGGCGAATCGCTCGCCACGGCGCTGAAGCGTTTCGAGGGCTGATGCACCGCGTGCTGCGCGCTGCGGTTCCCCCTCTTCCGCAAACGGAAGAGGGCCGGGGTGAGGGCAAGCCACGATGAATGCCCAGGAAATTCCCGAGCCACGCGTCGCCGACATCGAGGATTACCTCGCGCACCTGCAGGTCGAACGCCGCATGTCGGCGCACACGCTCGATGCGTACCGGCGCGACCTGATGGCGCTCGCGCACTGGGCGCGGCAGGAAGGCGGCGACGCCGCATCGCTGCACAACGAACAACTGCGCGGCTTCGTCGCCGCCGAGCACCGTCGCGGCCTGTCGCCGAAAAGCCTGCAACGCCGGCTGTCGGCGTGCCGCAGCTTCTACGCGTGGCTGGTGAAGCAGGGGCGCATCGCGGCCAGCCCCGCCGCGTCGATCCGTTCGCCGAAAGCGCCGCGCAAATTGCCGCAGGTGCTCGATCCCGACGAAGCCAAGGCGCTGGTCGAAGTGCCCACCGATGCGCCGCTGGGCCTGCGCGATCGCGCGCTGCTGGAACTGTTCTATTCCTCGGGCCTGCGCTTGTCGGAGCTGTGTTCGCTGCGCTGGCGCGATCTGGACCTGAGCGACGCGCTGGTGAACGTGCTCGGCAAGGGCAACAAGCAGCGCAGCGTGCCGCTGGGTTCGCACGCGCGCGCGGCGCTGTCCGAGTGGCGGGCGTCCACCGGTGCGGCGAACGACGCGCACGTGTTTCCCGGTCGCGGCGGCGGGGCCATCACGCCGCGCGCCGTGCAGCTGCGCATGCGCCATCTTGCGCAGCAGCAGGGGTTGTTCAAGCGCGTGCATCCGCATCTGCTGCGACATTCCTTCGCCAGCCACATCCTGGAATCGTCCGGCGACCTGCGCGGCGTGCAGGAACTGCTCGGCCACGCCGACATCGCAACCACCCAGATCTACACGCACCTGGACTACCAGCACCTGGCGAAGGTGTACGACGACGCGCATCCGCGCGCGCGCCGGAAGGGCGGCCAGGGCTGAACCTGAGCCGCTAGCGGCGATCCCGGGTGTAAGGATTCCGTTTCGGCGAGCGCCCCGGCCCGCGATCGAGCCGCCGCATCGCCGCCCGCCGGCTTGAACCGGCCCGTCCGTGCCCCCACCGATGGGAAATCCCCCGGAGGTCGCATGGACCCGAGTCAGAACCCCAACGTTTTCCACGCCACGACCATCGTCTCGGTTCGCCGCGACGGCCACGTCGCCGTCGCCGGCGACGGACAGGTCACCCTCGGCCACACCGTGATGAAGGGCAACGCACGCAAGGTGCGTCGCCTCGGCCGCGATGGCCAGGTGCTGGCCGGCTTCGCCGGCGCCGCCGCCGATGCCTTCACCCTCTTCGAACTGTTCGAAGCCAAGCTCGAGAAGCATGGCCAGCTCACGCGCGCCGCGGTCGAGCTCGCCAAGGATTGGCGCACCGAACGCCGCCTGGGCAAGCTCGAAGCGCTGCTTGCCGTCGCCGACAAGGAAACCTCGCTGATCATCAGCGGCACCGGCGATGTCATCGAACCGGAGGACGGCATCATCGCCATCGGTTCCGGCGGCATGTACGCGCTCTCGGCGGCGCGCGCGCTGATCGCGCACACGCAGCTGGACGCACGCACGATCGCCACCGAGGCCATCGGCATCGCCGGCGACGTGTGCATCTACACCAACCGCAACGTGGTGGTGGAAGAGCTCTGAAAGCAGCCCCCTCTCCCGCTCGCGGGAGAGGGATGGGGTGAGGGCAGAAGTACCTCACGCCCTAACGCCCTCATCCGCCCTCCGGGCACCTTCTCCCGCAAGCGGGAGAAGGGACGACCCCGATACGACGACAACGACATGCCCATCAAGCCCGACACTTCCAACGCCACCATGACGCCGCGCGAGATCGTGCAGGAGCTGGACCGACACATCGTCGGCCAGCATTCGGCCAAGCGCGCCGTCGCCATCGCCCTTCGCAACCGCTGGCGCCGCATGCAACTGCCTGCCGAGCTGCGCAACGAGGTGATGCCCAAGAACATCCTGATGATCGGCCCCACCGGCGTGGGCAAGACCGAGATCGCGCGCCGGCTGGCGACGCTGGCCAACGCGCCGTTCGTGAAGGTGGAAGCCACGCGCTTCACCGAGGTCGGCTACGTCGGCAAGGACGTCGAGCAGATCGTGCGCGACCTCGCCGACACCGCGGTCAAGCTGTATCGCGAGCAGGCCAAGCAGCGCGTGCGCACGCAGGCCGAAGAGCGTGCGGAAGAACGCATCCTCGACGCGTTGCTGCCGCGCCGCCAGGGCGCGCCGACCGTGTTCGGCTTCAACGCCACTGAGGAAGCGAAGGACGAACCGTCTTCCCAGGAGAACGAGACCCGCGCGAAGCTTCGCAAGCAGCTGCGCACCGGTGCGCTGGACGATCGCGAGATCGAAATCGAAACCGCCGTGAACGTCGGCGTCGACATCATGGCGCCGCCCGGCATGGAAGAGATGGGCCAGCAGCTGCGGCAGATGTTCTCGCAGGTGGCCGGCGCGAAGACGCACAAGAAGACGCTGCCGATCCGCACCGCACGCACGCAGCTGACCGAAGAGGAAGCCGGCAAGCTCGTCAACGAGGACGAGGTGCGCGAGGCGGCGATCGAAGCCTGCGAGCAGCACGGCATCGTCTTCATCGACGAGATCGACAAGGTCGCCAAGCGCTCCGAGGCCGGCGTGACCGGCGGCGACGTCAGCCGCGAAGGCGTGCAGCGCGACCTGCTGCCGCTGGTGGAAGGCTCGACCGTGAGCACGAAGTACGGCCCGGTGAAGACCGACCACATCCTCTTCATCGCGTCCGGCGCGTTCCACCTTGCCAAGCCGAGCGACCTGATTCCCGAACTGCAGGGTCGCTTCCCGATCCGCGTGGAGCTTTCCGCGCTGAGCAAGGACGATTTCGTACGCATCCTCACCGAGCCCAAGGCCGCGCTGACGACGCAGTACGTCGAACTGCTGCGCACTGAAGGCGTCGGGCTGGAGTTCACGGCCGATGCGGTGGACCGCCTGGCCGAAATCGCCGCGCAGGTGAACGAGCGCCAGGAAAACATTGGCGCGCGCCGCCTGCACACCGTGCTGGAGCGCCTGCTGGACGTGCTGAGCTACGAGGCGCCGGATCGCGATGGGCAGTCGGTGAAGATCGATCGCGCCTACGTGGATTCGCACCTGGGCGAGCTGGTGCAAGATCCGGATCTGAGCCGGTACATCCTGTAACTGCTCTGACGCCCCTCTCCCGTTTGCGGGAGAGGGGTTGGGGTGAGGGCAGGCAATTGCAGAAGCAGGAACAGCGCCCTCATCCGCCCTCCGGGGCACCTCCTCCCGTGAACGGGAGAAGGGAACGCAGACCCCTCAGCGCGGCTCCACCACCACTTCCGTCTTCACCGAACTGGCGATGAAGCAGTTGCGGTGCGCCGATTCGTGCAGCTTCTCCAGCGCCGCCGCATCGGGTGCATCGCCTGCGAACGTGATCTTCGGACGCAACGTCACGTGCGTGACCGCCGCGCGACCCTCCGCGTTCTTGCCGAGCGTGCCGACGGCGTCGTCCTCGTAGGCGTCGATGGTGAAGCCCTTCTTCGCCGCGATCGCCAGCAGCGTCAGCATGTGGCACGACGAGAGCGCGGCCACCAGCATCTCTTCCGGATCCACGCCATCCGCGCTGCCGAAGTACGCCGGCGCGGCCGAACCGGTGATGCGCTGCCCGCGTTCGAAACGCACGTCGTGGTCGCGCGGGTAGTGTTCGTAGTCGAACGGCTGGCCGTTGCGGGTCCAGCGGATCGAGGCGAGGTGTTCGGACATGGTGGCGGCTTCCGTGGGGCGGGCCGCCACCATGCCACAGCGGCTTCAGCGCGCGACAGCCTCCGCGCCCGGCGCCGCCGCCTTGCGACGTGCGGTGTCCTCCGCGAGCTGGTCGCGCGCGGCCTGCTGCAGGCGCTCGATGCTCACCTTGTCCGGCGCCGCGCCCAGCCGCGCGGTGAGGTCGGCCACCACGCGCTTGTTCGCGTAGGTGTGCGGCGAATCGGGGTCATCGCCCTGCGCGGTGATGAACGAGCCCAGTCGCTTGGCGCTGACTTCGCGCGCCTGCGCCAGTTCGACCAGCTTGGCGCGGTATTCCAGCTCCCACGACGCCATGCCCGGGAACGCGTTCTGGTCGGCGAAGTGCTGCGTTTCGTGGCCGAGGAACACCACGCGGAATGCTTCGCTGTCCAAGCCCTCGGTGTAGCTCGGCACGACGGCGTACAGCGCTTCGGCCGTCGCCCAGCCGCCGGCGGAGCCGCGTTCGCAACGACCGTACGAGGTCCAGCCGCGGCTCACCCAGTCGTCGAGCAGTTCGACCTTCACCGTGTACGGGCCTTCGGGCAGCTCGACCTTCCACGGCCGCGTTTCCTGCTTGCGCCACATCATCAGCTCGCGCAGCGGCAGCGTGAGGCCCAGCTGCGCGCGATAGCCGTGCGCCAGCAGCTGCCCCTGCAGGATCGGCTCCAGTGCGTCCATGTCCTTCACGTCGTTCGCATCGGGACCGACGCGCTTGCGCAGCGTCGCGAGCAGCTTTGCTTCAAGCTGTGCGCGCTGCTGCGGCGCCTTCATCGCGTGCCACCAGTAATCCTGGTAGTCGTGCAGCACCTGGCGGGCGAAGTCGTCTGCGATGGCATCGGTGGCGAACACCGGCGCGTTGCCGTGGCGCGCGAGCATGCAGGCGCGATAGACCGCGTCCTTGTCGACGAAGCCGGCGGCCGGGGATGCGCGCAGCGCCGTGACCGCGCGCTGGCTGTCGCCCTGCAGGATGGCGTTGGTCGATTCGGCGATCGCGGCGGTGGCCGCCGGCGTGGACGCGGGCGGCGCGGCATGTGCGGCCGACACCGCGGCGGTGAGCGCGAACACCAGCGGGGCGAGGCGGAACGTCGTGCGGGACATGGGGAATCCGTTCGTGCGACGGCCGGCGGCCGCCTTCGCGCTCATTGCAGCGCGGTCGCCAAGGCGGCGTCTTGAACGGATTTGATCTTCCGGCGCAGCCGCGAGGGTGGGGCGCCCGTGGCTGCGCGCAGGGTTCGCGTGAGGTGCGCCTGGTCGGCGAATCCGCTGATCGTGGCGATCTCGACCAGCGGCCATCCTTCGACCAGCAGGCGCAACGCGCGACGACAGCGCAGTTCGCGACGCAGCAGTTGCGGCGCCATGCCGTGCGATTTCACGAACGTGCGCGAGGCATGTGCGAGCGACACGCCGGCCGCCCGCGCAAGCGAAGCGATGTCCTGCTCGCCGTGTTCGAGCTCGTGCAGGAACGTGCGTTGCCACGGTTGCAGCGTCGGCGTCGGCGCGGCATCGCACGCGGCGATCAGCTCCGGCAGCCGGTGCGGCGCGCGCGTGAACACCGCGAGCGCGTCCTTCGCATCGTGCACACGCAGCACGCGCAACGTGTCGCCGACGGCATCGCCGTCCAGATCGAGGTTCACCACCTTCGCGCCCAGCCGGCCGAAGCGGTTGCCGTGCGCGTGCCAGCGCGGATGCAGCACCAGCGTGCCGGGCACGCAGTCGACCGGGCCGTCGGCGCTCGCCTCGACATGGTTGCCGTCGATCACCAGCGCCGCGTACGCGCCGTCGTGCCGGTGCGTGCGCAGCACGTCGCAGGCGTCATGGCGGGTCTCGAAGCCGGTGTGGGCGTGCATGCGTGGATCCTGACGAAGGCCGCGGCCGCAGGCCAGTGGCAGAGGTTGGGCCCTGCTTGTGATGCCGCGCGCGGTCGAGGGGTTGAAGGCCGCGGCGGCCGGACCTTCCAAGGCAGGCCAGCGTGCTGCGGACCCTCAGCGTTCCGGAATGACCGCAGCGGCGATGGGGGTCAGCACGGTCCAGCCCAGCGTCTCGTAAAGAGCGCGCCCGTCTGCCGTGGCGACCAGCAGTTGCGGGGTGGTCGCCGATTCCTTCGTCGAACCGAGCGCGGCCATCACGGCCATGCCCAGGCCTTTGCGGCGATGATCCGGCGAGGTCTCGATGCGGTCATAGATGAAGGCATCGCCCGTCTGCGCCGCGGTGCCGTGAGCGGCGATGCCGCCATCGGGCGCGAGGACGCTGGCCTGCGTGACGGGCCCGGCGCAATGAAGTTCAAGCCGATAGCCGTCCGCCAACGGCCTTGAGTCCAAGGGCGCCGCCGTCGCGATCATGAAATGGTTCGTCGGCTGGATCTCCCAGCGATCGGGCAGCGCGCTTCGCAGCGCCTCGTCGGTGCCGCACAGCTTCAGCACGTGGCGTGGCGCCGAGAAGGCCTGCGCGATCTCGCGCAGGCCATCGCACATCCGCGGGAACACCCAGCGCGTGATTTCCGTCTCCGAACGCGTATCGACACGAATGCCGCCGCGATGGTGCACCGGCGCCGGCGAGCCACGCGCGACGGAGTGCGCGGCCTGCCAGGCGAAGACGAGTTGGCTGTCGACGTGGAACGAAGTCATGGAGATGCCCGGAAGTCGGTTGGAGATGCTGCGCGCATCGCACTTGATCACGCCACCGTCTCCCGCGACGAGACGACGCGGCCGGCAGTGCACGGGAGGCGCGGCCTACCCGCCCGCATCACTCCTCGATCGCTTCCACGCCCGCGAGCCTGAGCGTCTCCAGGTGCGCGCGCATTTCCTCCAGGCGCTCGGGCGGGTGGCCTTCCCAGCCGATGATCTCGCCGACCACGCGGAACGGGTGCGCCGAGCGGTACGACTTTGTGGGATTGCCGGGGAAGCGCTTGTCGGTGAGGTTCGGATCGTCCTCTATCGGCCCGGTCGGCTCGACGATGTAGACGTGGCCGCGGCCTTCGCCGACGGCCAGTTCCGCGCCCCAGATGGCCGCATCGAGCGTCGCGCTGAGGTACACGAACTTTGCCGGCGCGCGCTTTCCGTAGTTGGACGTGCGCCCGGGCTCGATCAGCGCGCCGATGGCGAGGTCGGCCTTGGTGCCGTGGTAGTAGGTCGTGCTATCGCCCATGTGCATCGCTCCGCTTGGCTGCCCGTTCGACAGGCCGGCGATGCTGCACCACGCGCCGCGGCTTGCCGCAAGCCCCGGGGCGTTATATAAATTGGTTGTGGGAGGCGCCGGGCGCCTCCCTTTTTCGTTTTCGGCGTGATCGAGTTGCGATCAATCCTCGCCGATGTCCTCGTTCCACACGGCCGGATTCGCGGCGATGTAGTCGCGCAGCATGCCGATGCATTCGGCGTCTTCCAGATCCATCACCTTGACGCCGTTCTCGCGCAGCCAGTCGATGCCGCCGCGGAAGTTCACCGATTCGCCCACCACCACGGTGCCGATGTTGAACTGCCGCACCAGCCCGCTGCAGTACCAGCACGGCGCGAGCGTGGTGACCATGATCGTGTCGCGGTAACGGCGCTGGCGACCGGCCTTGCGGAAGGCGTCGGTTTCGCCGTGCACGGACGGGTCGTTCTCCTGGATGCGGCGGTTGTGGCCGCAGCCGAGCAGGCGTCCGTCGTCGTGATACAGCGCCGCGCCGATCGGGATGCCGCCTTCGGCGAGGCCCTTGCGGGCTTCTTCGACGGCGGTGGCGAGCAGGGCGCGGTAGTCGGGGGTGTCGATCATCGGGTGGCTCCAGCGGCGCGCAACATGTCGATGTGCGGGATGCCGTCGTCGAGGTAGTTATCGGAATTACGCACGAATCCATGCCGCGCGTAGTAGTGCTCGAGATGCGCCTGCGCGCCGATCTGCACGTCGCTGCCGGGCCAGCGGCGTTCGATTTCGTCCAGCGCGATGCGCACCAGCGGATCGCCGAGCCCTCGCCCGCGCCAGGCCGGCGCGGTGAGCACGCGGCCGAAGCTGACCTGCGGATAGCTCAGGCCGGCCGGCAGGATGCGCAGGTACGCGGCGATGCTGCCGTCGTCGGCGCGACCGATGACGTGCACGACGTCCGGGTGTGCGTCCTTGCCATCGGGATCGAGATAGACGCACTGCTGTTCGACGACGAACACCTCCGAACGCAGCTTCAGCAGTGCGTAAAGCGTGCCGCCATCGAGTTGCGCGAAGGTGCGTACGTCCCAGCGAAGGTTCGGAGCATCGGTCATGCGCGCATGATGCCAGCGCGGGTCAGCGTCGGGCATCCCGTCGCGCATCGGACGTGTCGATGCGCACTTCGACCGACATGCCCGGATGCAGCCGCGCCTTGAGCGGCTGGTCGGCGTCGATGGCGATCTTCACCGGGATGCGCTGGGCGATCTTCACGAAATTGCCGGTGGCGTTGTCGGCCGGCAGCACGGCGAATTCGGAGCCGGTCGCGGGGGAGATCTCCTCCACGCGCCCGCGCAGGCGCGCGCCGCCAAGCGCATCGACGGTGAACGTCGCCGGCTGGCCGATGCGCACGAACTCCATCTGCGTCTCCTTCATGTTCGCCACCACCCACATGCGCTCGGGCACCAGGCCCATCAGCTGCGTGCCGACGTTGACGTACGCGCCGACGCGCACCGCGACCTGGCCCAGCTGCCCGTCGCGCGGCGCGAGGATGCGCGTGTTTTCCAGATCGATCTCCGCCAGCCGGATCGCCGCCTGCGCGCTCGCGACGGCGGCTTCGAGCACGCCGGTGTTGACGGTCACGCTGCGCGCGTTCTGGCGTGCGATCTCCAGCGCCGCCTGCGCCTCCGACACGCCGGCCAGCGCCTGCGTGCTCGCCGCCTGCGCCTGGTCGCGATCGGCCTGCGAGAGCAGGCGCTGGCGCGCGAGCGGCTCGATGCGCGCGAGGTCGGCCTGCGCCTTCTTCTGCAGCGCCTGCGCGTTGCGCACGGCCGCTTCGCCCTGCGCGATGCCGGCCGCGGCGGTGGCTTGCTGCTGCGTGGCGTTGGCCAGCGCGGCCTGTTCGCTCTGCAGCTTCGCCTGCGCCTGTTCGAGCCGCTGCCGGTAGATGCGGTCGTCGATCTGCACCAGCAGCTGGCCCTGCTTCACGTGCTCGAAATCCTGCACCGCGACCTTCGTGACGTAGCCGGCGAGCTGCGGCGCGATGATCGTGACCTGGCCGTGCACCGCCGCGTTTTCGGTCGTCTGGATCGCGCTGCGGAACGGCGGCAGGCGCCAGGCGTAGAGCACGATCAGCACGCCGGCCAGCGCGACGCCGGCGAAGGCGGCCATCTGCCAGCGACGCCGGCGCTTGCGTGCGGCGGTCTGCGCGGAGGCGGTGGGGTCGATCGGAGCGGGCGAATTCATGGAGCGGGCGTCGGCAGCGGAGCGGGGGAAGAGGCGGCGCGGGCGAGCGCGCGGTCGCGCTTCAGCAGGCGCAGGCGATGGATCAGCATCCACACCATGGTCAGCAGCGCGATGGCGGCGATCAGCATGAACACATCGTTGTAGGCCAGCACGTTCGCCTCGCGTGAAGCCGCGGTGCCCAGCGCCCGCATGCCCAGCGCGTTGCGCGTGGCGGGGTCGGCGACGATGGGTGCGTAGGCCGCCGCGCCGGCCTGCACGCGCGCGGCAACGAGCGGATCCTGCAACGTCAGGTGTTCGACCAGCTGACTGGAGTGGTACTTCTCGCGCGCGGTCTGGAAGGTGCCCAGCGCGGCGGTGCCGACCAGGCCGCCGAGGTTCTGCGCCATGCCGAACAGCACCACGAAGGTGATGAGGTTGCGCGGCTGCGCGATCACCTGGCCCATGCCGAGGATCATCGCCGGGCCGAGGAAATACGTGCTGCCGAAGCCGATCAGGAACTGGCTCAGCATCATGTCCTGCGGGCGCGTCTGGTTGGTCGAGTGCGCGTCGAGCAGTGCACCGATGGCAATGCACGCCAGCGCGATCGACGACGGCACGATCATGCGGCCGGGCACCAGCGTCAGCGCGCTCGCAACGATGCCCAGCGCGCAGCCGAGCGCGACCATCGCGAACATTCCGTGCATCTGGTCGTTGGTCAGACCCAGCGCCTGCATGAAGCCCACCGCGCCGGTGCTCTGTTCCGACAGCGCGAAGCGGATCAGCAAAACCGACACGCCCAGCCGCACCATCGTGCCGCTGGCGAGCCAGCGCGTGTTGATGAGCGGATTCGCGCGGAAATGCTCGACCGCGATCGCGCTGGTGAGCAGCACGATGGCGCCGGCGAGCGCCCAGCCGATCCATTCGGCGTCGAACCACCAGTCGATGCGACCCAGCGACAGCACCGCGCACAGCAGCGCCATCCCCGGCGCGAACAGCGCGAAGGTGAGGAAGTCGGTCTTCTCGAACACCTTCATGCGATCGCTCGGCGGCAGCCGCAGCATCAGCACGCCGGCCAGCGCGATCAGGGCCAGGCCCAGCTCGAACAGGTACAGCCCGCGCCATTCGCCGAACTCCAGCAGTTCGGCCGAGAAGATGCGCGCCAGCGGCGTCGCAAGCTGCGCCACGCCGATGCCGACCACCAGCCCGCGCAGGCGGTGCTCGGCGCTGAAGGCCTGCATCATGTAGTACAGCCCCAGCGTGCTGAGCGCCGCGCCCGCGATGCCATGCGCCGCGCGCACCGCGATGGCCGATTCGAGCCCGTGCACGAACAGGTGCGCGAACGCGACCAGCGCGTACAGCCCGAGGAAAACCTCGGTGAAGGCGCGAAGCCCGAACTGCTGGCGGAACTTCACCAGGATCAGGTTCACCGAGACGTTGGTCATCACGTAGGCCGCAGGCAGCCACTGCACCTCGGCCGATGTCGCGCCCAGCGCGCCCTGCAGGTTGAGCAGGTTGGCCGTCACCAGCGCGTTCCCGAGGCCGCCGGTGATCGCCACGATGAACCCCACCACGGCGAAGGCCACCCGGCGGCGCGGCGTGTGCAGCGGGGTGGAGGGCGAGCCCGGAAGCTTCGGGCGTTCGTGCTCGGCCCATTCGCGCGGCGCGTAGCGGCTCATCGGCGCGGTCGTCCTCCTGGCGCGGCATGGGCGTGAAGAGGGCGTAAGGCCCGGCCGGCGGCGGTGAATTCTCGCACGGGGTGCGATAATCGCCGCATGAACGATCCCCGCCAGAAGCCAGACGCCACATCCGGCACGACCCACTTCGGTTTCCGCGACGTCCCCACCGGCGAGAAGCAGAAGCTCGTCGGTCAGGTCTTTTCGTCCGTCGCGAGCAACTACGACCTGATGAACGACCTGATGTCGATGGGCATCCACCGCGTGTGGAAGCGCTATTTCGTCGGCACCAGCCAGGTCAAGCGCGGCGACCGCGTGCTCGACCTCGCCGGCGGCACGGGCGACATCGCGCTGCTGCTGCGCGACCGCGTGGGCGAGGCCGGCAGCATCGTGCTGGGCGACATCAACGGCGCGATGCTGCGCACCGGCCGCGACCGCATGACCGACATGGGCAAGGTCGCCGGCTTCGAATACGTGCAGATGAACGCCGAGAAGCTGCCGTTCCCGGATGGGAGTTTCGACCTGGTGACGATTGCCTTTGGCCTGCGCAACGTCACCGACAAGGACGCCGCGCTGCGCGAGATGCATCGCGTGCTGACGGTCGGCGGACAGGCGCGCGTGCTGGAGTTCTCGGAAGTGAAGGCCGAATGGTTCAAGCCGATCTACGACTTCCATTCGTTCAAGGTGCTGCCGCGCCTGGGCAAGCTGTTCGCCAACGACGCCGACAGCTACCAGTACCTGGCCGAGAGCATCCGCAAGCATCCGCCGCAGGACGAACTGAAGGCGATGATGCAGTCGGCTGGCTTCGCGCGCTGCGATTACCGCAACCTGTCGGCCGGCATCGTGGCGATCCACACCGGTTACAAGGTCTGACGTCTGACGCCGTCCCGGCGAAAGCCGGGACCCAGGTGCGGAGCGTGCGGGCACATCCGGGGCACCTGGCGCTTCAGGGAGCTCCCTCGCCGGCGAACGACATCTCCGTCATTCCCGCGAAGGCGGGAATCCATGGACGTTGCATGCTTTCCCCGCGCGTTTCCAACGTGGGATGCGCCTCGCTGCAGTTCGTCAAGACCACTCGTAGAGCGTGAAAAGTCCCTGGATTCCCGCCTTCGCGGGAATGACGATCCAAAGCAACAAGAGCTCCAAGCAACAACAAGCGCTCCAAAGCAACAACAAGCGCTCACTCTCCCGGCTGCTTCCGCACCGCATCGGGCACCGGATACCGCACCAGCAACGCCCGCACCACGCCGTTGGTCCAGCCGAATCCGTCCTGCAGCGGGTATTCGCCGCCGCCTCCGTGCGCCTCGCCCGTCGCGTCGTACTTCTCGACGAGCTTGTGCTGGTCGTTGAACACGCGCTGCACCTCGCCGAGGAAGTTCGTCGCGATGTCCTTCGCCAGCGCGTCTTCGCCGTAGCGACGCAATCCTTCGACCGCGACCCACTGCAACGGCGCCCACGCGTTCGGCGCGTCCCATTGCTGGCCGGTGCGCAGTGTCGTGGTCAACAGGCCACCGGGATGTAACAACTGCGTGCGCACCGTCACCGCGGTGAGCTTCGCGCGCTGTGGTGACGCTATTCCGACGAACAGCGGATACAGCGAAGCCGCCGTCACCTTCGTGCTTATCTGGCGACGCTGCCAGTCGTAATCGGCGTAAAAGCCGTCGGCGTTCCACAGGTGCTTCTCGATCGCCGCAGCGCGTCGCGATGCGCGCTCGTCGAACTCGCGCACGCAGTCCGGCTGCGCAGTCTTGCGACAGGCGAGGGCGATGGTCGCTTCCAGGTGATGCATGAGGCTGTTGAGATCGACCGGTACGAATGCGGTGGTGCGGATCGTGCCAAGCGTGTTGCCGTCGCCCAGCCAGCGGCTCGAATAATCCCAGCCGCTTTCCGCACCGGCGCGCAGTTCGCGGAACACTTCCGTCGGCGGGCGCTGCGGCTCGCTCGCTGCGGTGCGCACGTCGTGCAGCCATGCTTCCGGACGCGGCGTGTCGCGGTCGTCCCAGTAGCGATTCAGCACGTTGCCGTCGTCCAGGCGCACGACGCGCCGCGAGGCCTGTCCGGGCGCGAGCGACGACGCGCCCTGCATCCAGAACGCATGTTCGCGACGCAGCTGCGGCAGGTAACGGCGATACGCCGTGTCGCCCTCGACGCGCGCCTCCAGCTCGACCATGTGCGAGAAATACGGCGGCTGCGAGCGGCTGAGGTAATAGCTTCTCGCGCCGTTCGGAATGTGGCCGTAGGCGTCGATCAGCGCGGCGAAGTTGGCAACCATGTCGCGCGCGCGATCCCGCTGTCCGCTTTCGACCAGGCCGAGCATCGTGAAATACGAGTCCCAGTAGTACATCTCGCGGAAACGTCCGCCGGGCACGACATACGCATGCGGCAACGTCAGGCGGCTGTCGTACGGCAGCGGCGCCGGATCGATGCGCGTGAGTTGCGGCCACAGGCCGTCGATGTGCGCTTCGAGCGTGCGCCCGACCTTCACCTGCGAGGTCGCGACCTGCGTGGGTACGTCGAAATTCACCTTCACGAATGTCGCCAGTCGGAAGTCCGTCGCGTCGCGCTGCGCGAGGAAGTCGGCCTCGATGTCCGCCGGATCGCGCAGCGGACGGGCGTCGGCGAAGGTCTTCTGGTCGTCGAACACAGGCACCTGTTGCACCACGGCGAACAGCGCCGGCATTGCGAGATCGGGCGTTTCGACAGGCGTTTCGACGCGCGCGGTCGCAGGCGCGTCCGTGCGCTGCGGAGTGGATGCAACGCAGGCGACCAGGCCGCCCAGAAGCAGGGCGGCAAGGCCAGGCCGAAAGGCGGTTTCCAGGGCGCAGCGGTTCAATACGGGCTCCGGGCGAGGCTCCGGGCAGGGTAGGCGTCCGTGCATCGGTGCGGCGTGAGGTGGGCCGGCAGGCCGCGCTACACTCGCCCGCTCACCCGCCAGAACCGGTTCTCCCATGCGTTATTCGATGCTGACCCTGTGCCTCGCCGCCGCCCTCGCCGCCGGTTGTTCGCGCGACGCCGCGCCGCCCGCCGGCACCGCCGCGAAGGACACCGCCGCCGTGACCACCGCCGACCAGAAGACGACCGCCATCGTTGACGAATACTCCTTCGCACAGCCCGACAAGGTCCGCATCGATGACCTCGCGCTGGAGCTGAAGGTCGATTTCGACAACAAGCAGCTCGGCGGCAGCGCGACCTACACGCTGGAGTGGCTCGACAAGAACGCCACGCAGCTGGTGCTGGACACGCGCGACCTGACCATCGAGAAGGTCGTCGGCGAACGCAGCGACGGAAAGTGGGAAGACCTGAAGTTCGCGCTCGCCGACAAGGACAAGGTGCTCGGCAGCAAGCTCACCATCGAGGCGCCGCAGCGTAATCCGCGCATCCGCGTGACCTACCACACCTCGCCCGATGCCTCGGGCCTGCAGTGGCTCACGCCGGAAATGACGCAGGGCAAGAAGACCCCCTTCATGTTCAGCCAGTCGCAGCAGATCCACGCGCGTTCGTGGGTGCCGCTGCAGGACACGCCGCAGGTGCGCTTCACCTACACCGCGCACGTGACCGCGCCGCAGGAAGCGATGGTGCTGATGAGCGCCGACAACGATCCCAAGGCCGCGCGCGACGGCGACTACACGTTCAAGATGCCGCAGAAGATCCCATCGTACCTGCTGGCGATCGCCGCGGGTGACCTGGTGTTCCAGCCGATCAGCGGACGCGCCGGCGTGTGGGCCGAGCCGGGGATGGTGAAGAAGGCAGCCGACGAGTTCGCCGATACCGACAAGATGATGCAGACGGCCGAGCGCCTCTACGGCCCGTACCGCTGGGAGCGTTACGACATCCTCGTGCTGCCGCCGTCGTTCCCGTACGGCGGCATGGAAAACCCGCGCCTGACCTTCGCCACGCCGACGGTGATCGTGGGCGACAAATCGCTGGTGTCGCTGGTCGCGCATGAACTGGCGCACAGCTGGTCGGGCAACCTGGTGACGTTCTCCACGCCGAAGGACAGCTGGCTCAACGAGGGCTTCACCAGCTACGTCGAGAACCGCATCGTCGAGGACCTGTACGGCAAGGAAGCGGCCGACATGGAGAAGGTCATCTCGCGCAATGAACTGGGCGCCGAGTACAAGGAGCTCGATCCCAAGCTGCAGGTGCTGGCGCTGCGTCCGGGCACGCTGGCCGATCCGGATGGCCAGAGCAGCTCGACCGTCTACACCAAGGGCGCGTGGTTCCTGCAGTTCCTGGAAGAGCGCTACGGCCGCGAGGCGTTCGATCCGTTTCTGAAGGAATACTTCAACCACTTCGCGTTCCAGTCGATCCCGACGACGACCTTCGTCGAGTACGCGAAGAAGAACCTGCTGGAGAAGTACCCGGGCAAGGTGACCGAAGCCGAGCTCGACCAGTGGATCTACGAGCCGGGCGTGCCCGATACGGCGCCCAAGACCGTGTCGCCGCGTTTCGACGCGGTGGACGCCGCGCGCAAGGCGTGGCTCGACAGCGGCACGCTTCCCGCGAAGGACGCAACGTCGAAGTGGAGCACGCAGGAATGGGTGCACTTCATCGACGGCATGCCGGAAACGCTCAAGCCCGAGCAGCTGGCCGCGCTGGATGCCGCGTTCCACTTCACCGGCACGCCGAACGGCGAGATCGCGCAGCGCTGGTATCCGCTGGCGGTGCGCAGCGGATACACGCAGGCGAACCCGGCCGCGGCAGAGTTCATCGCGCGCGTGGGCCGTCGCAAGCTGATCATGCCCACCTACGCCGAACTGGTGAAAACGCCGGAAGGCCTGAAGCTCGCCGAAGACACCTTCGCCAAGGCGCGCGCCGGCTATCACCCGATCACCACGCAGTCGGTGGAAGAGACGATCGCGAAGGCGAAGCAGCCGGCGAAGTCGTAAGAACAGCGGCGTCCCCGCAGCGGGGCGCCGTAAGCCCCTCTCCCACCGGGAGAGGGGTTGGGGTGAGGGGCGGGACGTGCGCTGCGGTGGCCTGCCGACCCCGCACTTTCATGGGATACGAGGTGACCGTGCCGCGCCATCGCCGCCTCCGCCTCATTTCCATCGCACTGCTCGCGCTGCTGCTCCTCGCGGCGGCGCTTCTCTGGCACAAACCCTACGCGATCATCAGCGGCGACTTCACGCGTCAGCGCATCGCCGCGGGCCTGTCGAAAGCCAGCGTGCAGATCGGCGACGACCATTGGGTCTACGCCTACAACGACGACGCGCCGCGCAATGCGCCCACCGTCGTGATGCTGCACGGCTTCACCGGCAGCAAGGAAAACTGGTTTCCGGTTGCGCGTCGCTTGCGTGAGCGTTACCGCGTCGTCGTGCCCGACCTGCCAGGCTGGGGCGAATCGAATCGCATCGACAACGCCGACTACGGCTTCATCGCGCAGAGCGAACGCGTCGCGCGTTTCCTCCAGGCCGTATCACCTGACGAACCCGTCGTGCTCCTCGGCCATTCGATGGGCGGCGGCATCGCTGCGCTCACCGCGGCGCGGCATCCGGAACGTGTCGCGCGCGTGGCGTTGATCGATGCGGCCGGCGTGCGTTTCCGTGACAACCGCTTCGGCATCGACGTGCTCGCCGGGAGGAATCCGTTCGCCGTGTACGACGAAGCGTCGCTGCAACGCTATCTCGACACGGTGTTCTTCGACGATGCCGCGAAGCCGACGATCCCCTGGCCCGCCGACCGCGTCTACATCGCGCGGCGAACGCAGGACGCCGCATTCGAACAGGCCGTGCTCGATCGCATCGGTCGCAGCGACGAGCGCTTCCTGCCAGGCGATGACGCCGTGCGCATCCGCCAGCCGGCGCTGCTGCTATGGTGCCGCCAGGACGCGGTGATCGACGCGAGCGCGCTCGCGCTGTACGCGCAGCGCATCCCGCAGGCGCGGCGCATCATGCTGGAAGGCTGCGGCCACATGTCGATACTGGAAAAGCCCGACGCGGTCGCGAACGCCGTGGTCGAACTGATCGAACGAGGAAGGCAACGATGAAACATGCCGCAATGGAACGCGCTGCAATCAAGCACGCTGTAATCAAGCGCGCCGCAATCAGATGCTCCACCGTCGTGCTCGCAGGCGCCCTCGCCGCGTGCCAGCCGGCGAGCGATCCGAAGGCCGAAGCCGCCGCGCAGGCGGCCGCGCAGGAGCAGGCCGCCGACGAAATGGCCAAGGCGTTCGAGGCCGAATACGGCAAGCAGAACTGGGAACTCGCACGTGCGCACGGCGACGTGCTCGCGGCCAAGTATCCGAGCAGTGCGGCGTTCGGTCGCATCGAAACGCGCTACAACGAAGTGCGGGAAAAGGCCGCGCAGGCGCGCGAGCAGCGCCGCACCGCCGCGTTGTGGACGTACCAGACGCAGCCGGTCGAGAAGGGCGAGCAGGTGTCGGCGTCGATCTACGCGAAGAATCCCGTCGACACCGACGGCAGCGGTCCGCGTCCGGTGCAACTGATCTTCCGCGATCGTCCCGACTGGGGCCGCAGCAGCTACCTCGTGCTGGAGAAGGGCGATTTCGACTGCTACGGCGGCTGCAAGGTGAAGCTGAAGATCGACGACGCCGCGCCGAAGCCGGTGGACGCGAGCCGGCCCAAAACCGACGAGGCCATCGCGATGTTCATCGAGGACGAGAAGATGCTGTGGAAGACGGTGAAGGCCGCGAAGGTCATCGCCCTTGAGTTTCCGGTGAAGGCCGGCGGCACGCGCACCGCGGTGTTCGAGGTGGGCGGGCTGGATGCTTCGAAGATGCCGAAGTGGAATTGAGCTGCTGCTGCGACCGAAGGGAGTGCGTAGTTGAGAAGGTGCCCTGCACCTGATCCCGGGCGGATGACGGCAAGGAAGAGTCAGGGCTGCAACGGGGAGTGCTTCACTGCATCGCACGTTTGAGGCTGCCGCTTCGTTGCCCCTCACCCCAACCCCTCTCCCGTGGGGAGAGGGGCTAAAGCGAGGACGCCGTCGTGCACATCGCCTTACACCAACATCCGTAAGCTCGATCCCGATGCCGGCGCACGTCGTCGCGCATCAGGCGGCACGCACACGGATGACGCGGGCCGGTCAGCAAGCCACGCGGTCGCGATCGGAACGCAGGCGGCATGGCCCATCGGGTGGAGGACGCCATGCTCTCCCCACGTCTGCACAACCTGCTCGACCAGGGCCAGGCGCCCTACACGACGCTCACGCATCCGCGCACGGTGACCGCGCACGAGACCGCATCGGCGGTGCGCGTGGAGCCCAACCACTTCGCCAAGACGGTGATGCTCAAGGCCGACGGCCGACTCGCCATGGTCGTGATGCCGGCGGCGTATCGCGCGGATCTTTACCGCCTGTCGCTCGCCCTTGGCGGCGTGCCGGTGGAACTGGCGGAGGAGACCGAATTCCGCGATGCGTTCCCCGACTGCGAGCCGGGCGCGATGCCGCCGTTCGGCCATCTCTACGGCATGCCGGTCTATATCGATTCCCGACTGGCGCACCAGGAAGAGATCGCATTCAACGCCGGCAACCACACCGAAGTGGTGCGCATGCCGTACCGCGAGTTCGAGCGCCTCGCCGCGCCGGAGATGCTCTGGCTGGCGCACATGATGTGACGCGTGCGGATACGAAAAACCCCGCGAGATGCGGGGTTTTTCGATCGCGTCCGATGCTCCGCCGCGTTACAGCGCGTAACCGAACTGCTGCTTGAACTGTTCGTTGAACTCGTCGAAATCGAAGCGCTGGTTCTGCGTGCCCGGATGTTCGACCTTCAGCGCGCCCATCAGGTTGCCCATGCGGCCGATGGTGAGCCAGTCGTAGCCCTTCTCGATGCCGTAGATCAGGCCGGCGCGGAACGCGTCGCCGCAACCGGTCGGATCGGTCACGCGGCGCTCGTGCGCGGGCGGGACGTCGATGGTCTTCTCGGGCGTGTGGATCTGCGAGCCATGCGGTCCGCGCGTGGTGATGTAGGCCTTCACGCGCTTGACGATGTCGTTTTCGCTCCAGCCGGTGCGTTCCTGCAGCAGGTTGGATTCGTAGTCGTTGACGGTGACGTAGTCGGCCAGCTCGATGAAGTTGCGCAGTTCCTCGCCGTTGAACAGCGGCATGGCCTGGCCCGGATCGAAGATGAAGGGAATCCCCAGCTCGGCGAATTCCTGCGCGTTCTGCAGCATGCCTTCGCGACCGTCGGGGCTGACGATGCCGAACGTCACGCCCGGAACGTCGCGCACGTGGTTCTCGTACGAACGCATCATCGCGCCCGGATGGAACGCGGTGATCTGGTTGTTGTCGTGGTCGGTGGTGATGAAGGCCTGCGGCGTGAAGAGCTCTTCGATCTCCTTCACCTGCGACAGGTTGATGCCCTGCTGCTGGAAGTGCTCGCGATAGGGCGCGAAGTCCTGGCCGACGGTCGCCATCGGGATCGGATCGCCGCCGAGCAGCTTGAGGTTGTAGGCGATGTTGCCGGCGCAGCCGCCGAACTCGCGGCGCATCCGCGGGACGAGGAAGGACACATTCAGGATGTGCACCTTGTCGGGCAGGATGTGGTTCTTGAACTGGTCGGGGAACACCATGATGGTGTCGTAGGCCAGCGAGCCGCAGATCAGTGCAGACATCGAAATTCCCAAGGTTCAGGGCCGTCCGCGGCGCGGTTACGGCGTGGTGCGTGAGGTCACGGAGCAGCGGCCCAGCGCCGCGCGGGCGCTAGGGTAGCCGCTGGGGGCGCCCGCGGCCAGCGGCCGCCCAGCTGAACCGTTCGCCCGCCCCGGCATAGGACGCTTCCGAAACGTGACGGGAGAGGGCACGAAGTGCCCGGAATTGCAGGTATTTTCCTTGTGCCGCAAGGGGGTGGTTGCTAGGCTAGCGAACCCCTCACGCGCCTCTCACGCCCCCACCTTTTCGACGGCCGATCCTCGATGTTCAAGAAGTTTCGCGGCATGTTTTCCAACGACCTGTCCATCGACCTGGGCACGGCGAACACCCTCATCTACGTCCGCGGGCAGGGAATCGTCCTGAACGAGCCGTCCGTCGTGGCCGTCCGCCAGGACCGCCTGATCGGCGGCAACCGCACCGTGGCGGCGGTGGGCAGCGAGGCCAAGATGATGCTCGGGCGCACGCCGGGCCACATCACGACCATCCGGCCGATGAAGGACGGCGTCATCGCCGACTTCACCTACACCGAGGAAATGCTCAAGCACTTCATCCGCAAGGTGCACAAGAGCCGTTTCCTGCGCCCGAGCCCGCGCGTGCTGGTCTGCGTGCCGTGCGGCTCGACCCAGGTGGAGCGCCGCGCGATCAAGGAATCGGCCGAAGAGGCCGGTGCCCGCGAGGTCTACCTGATCGAGGAGCCCATGGCGGCCGCCATCGGCGCCGGCATGCCGGTGACCGAGGCCCGCGGCTCGATGGTGGTGGACATCGGCGGCGGCACCACGGAAGTGGCGGTCATCGCGCTCAACGGCATCGTCTATTCCGCGTCGGTCCGCATCGGCGGCGACCGCTTCGACGAGTCGATCATCAGCTACGTCCGCCGCACCTACGGCACGCTGATCGGCGAAGCCACGGCCGAGCGCATCAAGCTCGAGATCGGTTGCGCCTACCCGCAGCAGAAGGCGGCGACGGTGGAAGTCTCCGGCCGCAACCTCGCCGAGGGCGTGCCGAAGATGATCACCATCAACTCCAACGAAGTGCTGGAAGCGCTGCGCGAGCCGCTGGCCGGCATCGTCTCGGCGATCAAGCTGGCGCTGGAGCAGACCCCGCCGGAACTGTGCGCCGACGTCGCCGAGCGCGGCATCGTCCTGACGGGCGGCGGCGCGTTGCTGCGCGACCTGGACCGCCTGATCAGCGAGGAAACCGGCCTGCACGTGCAGGTCGCCGACGACCCGCTGACCTGCGTCGCCCGCGGCGGCGGCCGCGCGCTGGAGCTGGTCGACATGCACGGCAACGAGTTCTTCGCGCCGGAATGATCGAACCGGGGACCGGCTCGGGCATCGCGTTTCGACGCCCCGGGCCGTCCTTTCCCCGAATGAACGCGCATCGCGGCCGGCCGAAGGGGATTCCCGGCCGGCCGCGAACGTCGAAGTCCCACACCTGATCCGCCTCTTCCGGCCCCGATGCCCACCTACGCCGGCCCTCCCGCTTCTGCACGCCCCGGTGACGTGGCCGGCACGCTCAAGCTGCTCGCCTACCTGGCGCTGGCGGTGGTGCTGATCGTGCTCGACCACCGCGGGGGCTGGGTCGCGCAGGCGCGCCGCCAGGTGACGCTGCTCGTGCAGCCGCTGTGGATGGTCGCCGGCTGGCCGGGACAGGTCGTCGACCGCGTCCGCGAGGATGCCGGCACGCTGGCCCAGCTCACCGCCGAAAACCGCCGCCTGCGCAACGACCTCATGCTCAACCAGGCGCGCATGGCGCGGCTGGCGACGCTTGCGGCGGACAACGCGCGTCTGCGCGGGCTGCTCGAGGCGTCGCAGTCCGGCAACCTCGACGTTGTCCTCGCGCCGGTGCTCGATATTGACCTCGATCCCGCCCGGCAACGGCTAGTCCTCAATGCCGGCTCGCGTGAGCGCGTGCAGGTCGGGCAGAACGTGATCGACGCGAACGGCCTGCTCGGGCAGGTCATCGCGGTCACTCCGATGTACGCCAACGTGCTGCTGCTGACCGATCCCTCGCACGCGGTGCCGGTGGCGGTGGCGCGCAACGGCGTGCGGCTGGTGGTGTATGGCGAAGGCCGCAGCGACAAGCTGCGCCTGACGAGCGTGCCGCTCTCCAGCGACGTCAAGGTCGGCGACGTGCTGGTCACGTCCGGCCTGGGCGGCCGTTTCGCGCCGGGCTTCCCGGTGGGCAAAATCGCCTCGCTCAAGCCCGACGACAGCCGCGCCTTCCTCATCGGCGAAGTCACGCCGGCGGCGCAACTCGACCGCGGCCGCGAAGTGCTGGTGCTGCTTTCGATGCCCAATCCGCTGCCGGGCGCGACGGCCTTCACGCCGTCGGATGCGGCGGCCGCAGGGACCGTCTCGGCCACCACGCCGGGCGCAGCGCCCGCAGCAGTCCAAGGCGCTGCATCGACGCAGCCGGGCAACCCCGCCGCGAACGGCGCAGCGAATCCGCCGGCCGCAGGTACCCCAGGCAGCACGCCCGCGACCCGCGCCGCCCCGCCGAGTAGCGGCACGAACACGCGTCCCGCCAGCACCTCACCCGCGCAGAAACCGGCAACGCCCGCCGCGCGCACGCCCGCGGCAAACCCGCCGTCCCAGCCGACGCCGTCGGAGACTCGCCGATGACCCGCGCCCGTCCGCAATGGGTACTGCCGGTCAGCATCGTCGTGGCCCTGATGCTGATGGTGTTGCCGCTGCCCGTCTCGGTGCAGCCGCTGCGTCCGTACTGGCTGGCGCTGGTGCTGGCATACTGGGTGATCGAAGACCCCGACCACGTCGGGCTCGGCCTGGCCTTCGTCATCGGCCTGCTGGGCGACCTGGTCACCGGTAGCCTGTTCGGCGAACAGGCGCTGCGGCTGGTGGTGATGGCCTACATCCTGCAGCGCTTCCGCGCGCGGCTGCGGTTCTTCCCGGTGTCGCAGCAGGCGCTGGCGATCGGCGGCCTGCTATTGAACGACTGCATCGTCACCGCGGCGATCCACATCGCCGTCGGCGTCGCGCCGCTCCATCCGCTGCGCTGGGCCTCGCCGGTCACCGGAATGGTGCTGTGGCCGCTGGCCTATGTCGCGCTGGATTCGCTCCGCCACGGTCGATGGAGGGCGCGCTGAGATGGGCCCGCGTCGTCGCGTCCTGAAGAACAGCGCAGCCGAAGCCAACCAGTTCCGATTGCGCTCCGCCATCGCCTTCGCGTGCGTGATGCTGGCATTGGCGGGGCTGGGCTTCTGGTACTTCCGCCTGCAGGTCTGGCAGCACGACGACTACGCCACGCGTTCGGAAGCCAACCGCATCAAGCTGCGGCCGGTGGTGCCGGGGCGCGGGCTGATCCTCGATCGCAAGGGGCGCGTGCTGGCCGACAACGTGCCGGCCTACCGCATCGAAGTGACGCCGTTCGAAGCCGGCAAAAGCGAAACGTGGCTGCCGGCGCTGGGACAGATCATCGCCCTCACGCCGGAGGACATCGCGCGCTTCGAGGACGAACGGCGCGCCACCCGCGGCTACAAGCCGATCACGCTGAAGCTGCGCGTCACCGAGGAAGAGGCCGCGCGCTTCGCGGTCGATCGCTGGCGCTATCCCGGGGTGGACCTGGTGCCGTACCTCAATCGCCGTTATCCGTATGGCGAGCTGTTGTCGCACGTGATCGGCTACGTCGGCCGCATCGACGCGGACGACCTGAAAGAGCTGGGCGAAGGCGGCGCGGCGCTCACGCACATCGGCAAGACCGGGCTGGAGCGCTATTACGAGGAAGCGCTGCGCGGCAAGGTCGGCTACGAGCAGATCGAAACCAACGTCGACGGCCGCCCGATGCGCCAGGTCGGCCACGTGCCGGCCACGCCCGGCGCGGACCTTCGGCTGAGCATCGACCTGGACCTGCAGCAGGCGATGGTGACGGCATTCGGCGACATGGACGGCTCGGCCATCGCGATGGATCCACGCACCGGCGAGATCCTCGCCATGGTCAGCCTGCCGGGCTACGACACGAACCTGTTCGTCAACGGCATCTCCAACGTCGATTACCGCGCGCTGATGGACAACCCGTCACGCCCGCTGTTCAACCGCAACGTGCTCGGCGGCGGCCCGCCGGGCTCGACGGTGAAGCCGCTGATCGGCCTGGCCGGCCTGGACAGCGGCCTGCGCACGCCCGAGTCGAAGGTGTTTTCGACCGGCACCTTCTACATCCCCGGCCAGAAGCGCGGCTGGCGCGACGCCCACGGCGGCGCCGGCTGGACGGACCTGCGCAAGTCGATCGCCGCGTCGGTGAATTTCTATTACTACAAGCTCGCCTACGACATGGGCATCGAGCGCTTCGACGAGTACATGCGCAAGTATGGATTCGGCGACAAGACCGGCATCGACCTGGCCGGCGAGAACAAGGGCGTGGTGCCTTCCCCGCAGTGGAAGCGCACGCGCAGCAAGGAGCCGTGGTACGCCGGCGAGACGGTGAACGCGGGCATCGGTCAGGGCTACTGGATCGCCACCACGTTGCAACTCGTGCGTGGCACGGCGGCGATCGCCAACGGCGGCCACCTCGTGCGTCCGCACCTGGTCGCCGAACGGCGCGATGGCTACGACACGCCGTGGGTGCCGCTCAAGCAGCCCGAGGCGCCGCGCATCACCGACAACGCGAACAACCTGCGCGCCGTGCAGGAGGGGATGATGGCGACGATGGGCCCGGGCGGCACCGGCCGCGCGATGGCCGCCGGCGCGCCGTACCTGATGGCGGGCAAGACCGGCACGGCGCAGAAGATCAGCCGCAAGGGCAGCCAGAGTTTCGATCCGCACTCGCTGCCGTATCACCTGCGTCACCAGGCGCTGTTCGTCGGCTATGCGCCGGCGGACAACCCGACCATCGTGGTGGCCATTTCGGTCGAACACGGCGGCTTCGGCGGCAGCACGGCGGCGCCGATCGCGCGCAAGATCTTCGACGCGTGGCTGCTGGGCAAGATGCCCGAACCGGTGCCGACCGATCCGAAGTACACGCGTCCGGCGCAGCCGCATGCGGCCCCGGTCGTGGCGGCCGCGGCGACGCAGGGCGCGCCGGTGGTGCCGATCCTGCCCACGCCGCGTCCGGCCGTCGCAACTCCGCCTGCCGCGGGCGGGACAACGCAAGCGCAGCCGCAACCGCCGCAGACGCAAACACAGACACAGACACCGCCCCAGGAGCCCACCCGATGAGGCAGATCCTGCGCTGGCTGTTCGACCTGCTGGTTCGCTTCGCGCGCACGCTCGACCTGCCGCTGCTGGGCGCGTTGCTCGCGCTGATGGTGATCGGGCTGGCCGTGCTGTACAGCGCCGCCGACCATGCCATGGGGCTGGTCGTGCGTCAGGGCGCGTTCTTCGTCGCGGGGCTCGGCGTGATGTGGGCGCTTTCGCGCGTGCCGCCGAACCAGCTGCGCAACTGGACGCCGTTCGTGTTCGCGGCCTCGCTCGTGCCGCTGCTGCTGGTGCTGCTGATCGGCACCGGCAAGCACGGCCGGCACTGGATCAACCTCGGCGTCGTCTACGTGCAGCCGGCGGAACTGCTCAAGCTGAGCCTGCCGATGATGGTGGCGTGGTATCTGGACCGTCAGGCGCTGCCGCCGCGCTTCCGCACCGTGCTGCTCGCCGGATTGCTGATCGCCGCGCCGACCGGGCTGATCCTGCTGCAGCCGGACTTCGGCACCGCGATGCTGGTCGCCACCAGCGGCGCGTTCGCGCTGTACCTGGCCGGCTTGCCGTGGTGGTGGTTCGGCATGGCCTTCGGCGCGGTGGCCGCAGTCGCGCCCGTCGCGTGGTTCTGGCTGCTGAGGCCGTACCAGAAGGACCGCATCCTGACCTTCCTCAACCCCGAATCCGACCCGCTCGGCACCGGCTGGAACATCATCCAGTCGAAGATCGCCATCGGCGCCGGCGGCCTCACCGGCAAGGGTTGGGGGCAGGGCTCGCAGTCGCACCTGAACTACCTGCCCGAACACACGACCGACTTCATCTTCGCCGTGCTGAGCGAGGAATTCGGCTGGATGGGCGTGGCGACGGTGCTGGCGCTGTACCTGTTCGTGATCGGCCGCTGCCTGTGGATAGCCTCCGAAGCGCGCGACGGCTACTCGCGCCTGATCGCCGGCGCGCTGGGCCTGGCGTTCTGCGTGTACGTGATCGTCAACGGCGGCATGATCTCCGGCCTCTTGCCCGTGGTCGGCGTACCGATGCCGCTGCTGAGCTACGGCGGCACGTCCGCGGTCTCGCTGCTGGCGGGCCTAGGCGTGGTGATGGCGGTCCGGGCCCATCGCCCGGTCTACGCGCGCTGAGAAAACGTCGACGACCAAGCTGCGTGCGCCGCGGATGAGACCGATCCGCACCGCATGCGTCGAAGTGGGCGCAGTGAACCTGACTGTTGTCCGCGGTGAGGCTGAACACGCGGTTTTTGGCCTCGCAAGTGCGTGCTACCCTCGCGGCGATGACCCGACGCCACCTCACTCGTAGCGCCGCGATCAGCGCGATTCTTGCCGCGTTGGCCGGTTGCGCCACCCAGACCCAGGCGCCCGCGCCGCAGACCCCGACCGCATCCGCTCCCGCCGCGCCCAAGCCGCGTCCGGTACCGGGCACGCCTGCGTTGCCGGCGCCCGTCGTGCAGCAGCCGCTGGAGGTCGCGCGCGCCGCGTTCGTGCGCGAGACCGCCGCGCAGTACGGCATCGATCCGGCGTACATCGAGTCGGTGCTCGCCCGCGCCGAAATCCGCGACAGCATCATCGCCGCGATGTCGAAGCCGGCAGAAGCCAAGCCGTGGCGCGATTACCGCCCGATCTTCATCACGCAGTCGCGCATCGACGGCGGTCGCGCGTTCCTCGCCGAACACCGCGACGAACTCGCACGTGCCGAAGCGACCTACGGCGTGCCGGCCGAAGTGATCGTCTCGATCATCGGCGTGGAGACCAACTACGGCCGCAATACCGGCTCGTACCCGGTGCTCGATGCGCTGTACACGCTCGCCTTCGCGTATCCGCGCAGCGGCGACCCGGCCAAGCTCGATCGCGAGAACCGCCGCGAGGCGTTCTTCCGCGGCGAACTCGCGCAGCTGTTCGCGCTGGGCAAGGAAACGGGACTGGACATCACCACACTCAAGGGCAGCTACGCCGGTGCGATGGGCTGGGGCCAGTTCATGCCGTCGAGCTACCGCGAGTTCGCCGTTGACGGCAACGGCGACGGCAAGCGCGACCTGTTCAACAACCTCGACGACGTCTTCGCCTCCATCGCCAACTACTTCGTGAAGAAGGGCGGTTGGGAGCGCGGCGGCCCGGTGACGGTGCGCGCGAACGCGACCGCCAATGCACAGCCGATCGAGCCCGAAAGCCTCGACCCGCTGTACACGATGGACGACCTGGCCACGCGCGGCTTCCGCCCGCTCACGCCCGTCTCGCCCGCCGGGGAACACGCGACCGTGGTGAAGCTCGACGGCACCAGCGGCCCGGAATACTGGTTCGGCTTCCGCAACTTTTACGCGATCACCCGCTACAACATCTCCAAGCATTACGCGATGGCGGTGTACCAGCTGAGCCAGGCCATCGCCGGGCGAGGCGATGCGGACGTCGCGACCGCATCCGACGGACAGCCGTCCGCATGACGCGCCTGCCTGCCCGGGCCCTCCTGGCGGCCGCGGTGCTTACCCTCGCGGCGTGCGCGAGTTCGCCGAAGAAATCGGGTTCGCAGCCGGTCGCCGCGCCCGATCGCGGTGGCGTGCACCACGCGCCGCTCCCCGGCGGAAAGAAGAAATCCCCGTACGCGCCCGCGCAGGAAGATCCGAGCACGCGCGGCCATTACACCGCCGGCGGTTTGTACAAGCCGGGCGTGAAGGACAGCACGCCGGACTACGTCCCCGACGTCGACGCCATTCCCGAACCCGAGGTCACCAACGAGCCGCGTTCGGCCATCGGCAATCGCCCGAGCTACGTCGTGCTCGGCAAGACCTACAAGGTGCTCGCCAACCCGACGGGCTACGTCGAGCGCGGCACCGCGTCGTACTACGGCCAGAAGTTCCACGGACGGCGCACGTCCAACCTGGAGGTGTACGACATGTACGCCTTCACCGCCGCGCACAAGACGCTGCCGCTGCCGAGCTTCGCGCGCGTAACCAATCTGGACAACGGCAGGTCGGTGGTGGTGCGCGTCAACGATCGCGGCCCGTTCCACGACGGCCGCGTGATCGACCTTTCCTACGCCGCAGCGGTGAAGCTCGGCATCACCGCGCGTGGCACCGGCAACGTCGAAGTGCGCGCGCTGACGCCGGACGACGATGCGCCGGTCTACGCCGCCGCGCCGCCGGCTCCGGCGCCTGCACCCGCGCCGGCGAAGCCCCCGAGCGCGATGGACCGCCTCGTCGCGGCAATCCCGGTCGGCTCGGCGAATGCCGCCGTACTTCCGCCCGGCGTGCGCATCGCCACGGGCAAGCCGACGCCGATGGCCAGCCAGACCGGCAAGTTCGACGCGGCGGTCGCGGTCGCCACCACGGCGAAGCCCGCCATCGTCCCGGCGCCGGTTCCGACGCCAGCACCGGCCCAGGTCGCCGGCGACGACGTCGTCTTCCAGGTCGCCAGTTTTTCCGCCCGCGACAACGCCGACCGGGCCCTGACGCGCCTGCGCGCGGCCGGCATCGACGGCGCCCAGATCAGCGACGCCAGCGCCAACGGCCAGACCGTGTGGCGGCTGCGCGTCGGGCCGCTGCAGGCCACGCAGGCCACGGAACTTGCACAGCGCATCGCGGGTCTGGGTTTCGGCCAGCCGCAGCGCGTCCGCGACTAGAATTCGTCCCATCCTTGCCAATCGCCGGTCCCTGCCGGTGCCCGGAGCTTCGTTGAAAATGAAAGTCCCCGCTCTCGCCAGAGCCGCCGTCCTCGCGGCCACCACGACCCTCGTGGCCGGCCTCGCCATCGCCCAGACCACCCCGACGCCGCGCACGCAGTTGCCGCCCGCGAGCCAGTCGCTGCCGGTCCCGCCGCCGCCGCAGATCACCGCTAGCGCCTGGGTGCTGATGGACGCCGCCAGCGGCAACGTCCTGGCCGGGGAGAACTACGACCAGCGCCTGGAACCGGCGAGCATCACCAAGGTGATGACCAGCTACGTCATCGCCGCCGAAATGGCGGCCGGCAAGGTCAAGCCCGACGACCAGGTGATGATGACCGAGAACGCCTGGCGCGTCGGCGGCGCCGGCACCGATGGCAGCTACTCCGGCTTCGAGGTCAACAAGACCGCGCCGTTGCTCGAGATGGAAAAGGGCATGGTCGTGCAGTCGGGCAACGACGCCGCCATCGCGCTGGCCGAACACGTCGCCGGCAGCACCGACGCGTTCGCAGCGCTGATGAACCAGTACGCGCAGCGCATCGGCCTGAAGAACACGCATTGGGTGAACCCGACCGGCCTGTCCGCGCCGGAGCATTACTCGACCGCGCACGACCTCGCGCTGCTCGGCCGCGCGCTGGTGCACGACTACCCGGTCGCGTACTCGTACAACAAGATCAAGGAATTCACGGTCGGTCCGATCACCCAGCCGAACCGCAACCTGCTGCTGTGGCGCGACCCGTCGGTCGACGGCATCAAGACCGGCCACCACTCCGGCGCCGGCTACTGCCTGATGGCCTCGGCCAAGCGCGGCGACCAGCGCCTGATCTCCGTCGTCATGGGGTCCAGCAGCGAGAACCAGCGCGCCGTGGATTCGCAGGCGCTGCTGAATTGGGGCTTCCGTTTCTTCGAGACGCACAACCTCTACGACGCCGGCAAGGCGATCGCGAAGCAGAAGGTGTGGAAGGGCGCGTCCGACGAAGTGCAGCTCGGCGTCGCCGAACCGCTGCTGGTCACGGTGCAGCGCGGCAAGTACGACCAGCTGAAGCCGACGATGGACGTGCCCAAGCAGCTCGTCGCGCCGATCGCGAAGGGCCAGAAGATCGGCTCGGTGAAGGTCACGCTCGACGGCAAGGTCGTGGCCGAGCGCCCGCTGGTCGCGCTCAACGCGGTCGAGCAGGGCGGCTTCTTCAAGCGCCTGTGGGACGAGTTCTGGATGTGGTGGGAGTCGGAGTAACCTCCGCGCAACGCAGCATCCCGCGATGTGAAGAAGGCCGGCGCAAGCCGGCCTTCCGCGTTCCGGCGCCTTGGGTTTGCCGGGCCCCGGACCCATAATCCGGCCATGGAAATCAAATCCGACAACCCCGAGCACGGCTTCCAGTTCCCGGGCACGTTCGAGCTGAGCGCCATGGGCGCCGCCGAGAAGGACCTGGAAACGGTGCTGCCGACGCTGCTCCTCGATGCGGGCATCGAAGTGGTGCAGGAAACCGTCAACTGGAAGCTGTCCAGCAACGGCCGCTACGTCTCGGTGCGCATCACCTTCCGCGCGCGGGATCGCGAGCAGTACGACCTGGCGCACCAGGTGCTGCGCGAGCATCCGGAAGTGAAGTGGACGCTCTGAGCGAGCCCGTCGTCGCGCCGGAACCGCTCCGCACGCTGCCCCCGACGCAGCTGCGCGACCTCGGTCGCCGTGCGTACGAACCGGTCTGGCACGCCATGCAGGCCTTCACCGACGCGCGCGCCGCCGAAACGCCCGATGAGCTGTGGCTGGTCGAACACGATCCGGTGTTCACCCTCGGCCAGGCCGGCAAGGACGAGCACGTGCTGTTCCCCGGCGACATCCCGGTGATCCACGTCGATCGCGGCGGCCAGGTGACTTACCACGGCCCGGGCCAGATCGTGCTGTATCCGCTGCTCGACCTGAAGCGCCTGAAGGTCGGCGTCAAGGAATACGTGCACCGCATCGAGCAGGCGATGATCGACACGCTGGGCGACTGGAACCTCCACGCCGAGCGACGCGACGGCGCGCCCGGCGTCTACGTGAACGGGGCGAAGATCGGCGCGCTCGGTATCCGCGTGCGCCGCGGCTGCACCTTCCACGGCCTCGCCTTCAACATCGCGATGGACCTGGAGCCGTTCCGGCGCATCAACCCCTGCGGCTACCAGGGGCTGCAGGTGACCTCGATGCTAGACTTGGGCGGCCCTTCCGGGCTGGAGCCGGTCAAGCCCGTGCTGATCGGGCACGTCGCCCGCCAGTTCGGACTGACCGTCGAAACGGCCCCGCCGCCGACGTTCTGACCTTCCCCGGCGCCGTCTTTTCCCGGCGCGTTCGCCGATCCAGAGATTCCCCCACGCCATGTCCGAGACCGCCTCCAAGACCATCCCGCTTTCGGTCGTGAGCGGCGACGCCGCGTCGTCGTTGCAGCCGGGCGTGAAGCAGATCGCCGGCGACAAGATCGCCCGCTCGCCGGTGCAGTTCGCCGACGCGCCGGTGCTGCGCAAGCCGTCGTGGATCCGCGTGCGCATTCCGTCGGGCAACTCGGTGCAGCAGCTCAAGTCGAAGCTGCGCGAGAACCGCCTGGTCACGGTGTGCGAGGAAGCCAGCTGCCCGAACATCCACGAGTGCTTCAGCCACGGCACGGCGACCTTCATGATCCTGGGCGAGGTCTGCACCCGCCGCTGCAGCTTCTGCGACGTCGCCCACGGCCGTCCGAAGCCGCCGGATCCGTCCGAGCCCCTGAGCCTTGCGACTACCGTCGCCGACATGGGCCTGAAGTACGTGGTCGTCACCAGCGTCGATCGCGACGACCTGCGCGACGGCGGCGCCCAGCATTTCGTCGACTGCATCGCCGCGATCCGCGAGCACAGCCCGCGCACGCGCATCGAGATCCTCACGCCCGACTTCCGCGGCAAGGGCCGCATGGAGCGCGCGCTGGAGATCATGGCCGCCAGCCCGCCGGACGTGTTCAACCACAACGTCGAGACCGTGCCGGACCTGTACCGCAACGTGCGTCCGGGCGCCGACTACCAGTGGTCGCTGACGCTGCTGAAGAAGTTCAAGGCGCAGCATCCGGAGGTCGCCACCAAGAGCGGCATCATGCTCGGCCTGGGCGAGACGATGGAGCAGGTGCAGGGCACGCTGCGCGACCTGCGCGACCACGACGTGGACATGATCACCATCGGCCAGTACCTCCAGCCCAGCGCGCACCACCACCCGGTGCTGCGTTACTGGACGCCCGAGGAGTTCAAGGCGCTGGAGGAGTACGGCTACGCGCTGGGCTTCACCCACGTCGCCTCCGGTCCGCTGGTCCGCTCGTCGTATCACGCCGACCGTTCGGCGATCGAGGCCGGGGTCGTCGCGGCCGGGTGACCGCTGCGCCAACCGTCGCTTTGCGCTCACATCGTGTTGATCGGCAAAGGCCGAGGCTGAGTCGTGCCTGACCGCAGCCCGTCGCCCAGCTGAACGCGCCCGGGTGAACGGGCGAAGTGCGGCGACTGGCACGCTAATTCCCACCCCCGGTGGGTGACACGTCCCGCAACTTTCGGCACTGTGGGGTTGTCGAACCGCACTCCATTCTGCGTTCGTCTCCTCAGGACCCCCATTCGGCCGCATGCGGTCGCGAAGCCTCCTCGATGAAAGCCAAGACCACTCCCGCCTCCGTCCTCGTCGCCCTCGCGCTGGCCTCGCCCCTGGCACTGCTCGCGCAGTCCGACAGCGCGGCCGACAAGAAGACTTCGCAGGTTGAAGTTCCGACGCACGAGAAGCCGAACCTGATCAAGTCGATGGAGGTCTCGCAGCTTCCGCGCGCGGCCACCGCCGACCAGACCACGGCGGCGAAACTCGTCTACGGCCTGCTGTCCGACAGCCGCTACGCGTATCGCCCGGTCGCGCTGGACGACACGCTCTCGGCCGACATCTACAAGCGCTATCTCGAATCGCTCGACGGCGGCAAGCAGTTCTTCACCGCGCAGGACATCGCCAAGTTCGATGCCTACAAGCTGAAGTTCGACGACGCGATCAAGAGCGGCGACCTTGCGCCGGCCTACGCGATCTTCGCGACGTACAAGCAGCGCGTGGACCAGCGCGTGGGCTACGCGCGCGGCCTGCTCAAGCAGGACATGTTCGATTTCACCGGCAACGACCGCTACGAGTACGACCGCGAGAAGGCGCCGTGGGCGACCGACGACGCGGCGCTCGACACGCTGTGGAAGGCTTCGGTGCGCAACGACTGGCTGCGCCTGAAGCTCGCCGGCAAGAAGCCCGACGACATCCGCAAGACGCTCGACAAGCGCTACGCGAACATGGGCAAGTCCATCGCCGAGCTGAAGGGCGAGGACGTGTTCCAGACCTTCCTCAACAGCTACGCCAACTCGGTCGATCCGCACACCGACTACTTCACGCCGAAGACGGCCGACAACTTCAACGTGTCGATGTCGCTCTCGCTGGAAGGCATCGGCGCCGTGTTGCAGAAGCAGGACGACGTGGTCGCGATCCGCGAGATCGTGCCCGGCGGTCCAGCCGGCAAATCCGGCAAGCTCAAGCCCGGCGACCGCGTGGTCGGCGTGGGCCAGGGCGAAAGCGGCGCGATGGAAGACGTGATCGGCTGGCGCATCGACGACGTCGTCGCCAAGATCCGCGGCAACAAGGGCACGAAGGTGCGCCTGGACGTGATCCCGGCCGAAGCGGGTCTGGACAGCCAGCCGCAGCGCCTGGTGCTGGTGCGCGACAAGGTGCGCCTGGAAGACCAGGCCGCCAAGTCGAAGGTCATCACCATTCCGGCCGCGAACGGCGCACCGGAGCAGCGCATCGGCGTGATCGAACTGCCGGGCTTCTACCAGGACTTCGAAGGTCGCCGGAAGAACAGCAACGACTACGCCTCGGCCACGCGCGACGTCGCCAAGCTGCTGGAAGAGCTGCGCGGCAAGAACGTCGACGGCGTCGTGCTGGACCTGCGCAACAACGGCGGCGGCTCGCTCAACGAAGCCATCGAACTCACCGGCCTGTTCATCGACCGCGGTCCGGTCGTGCAGGTGCGCGAGTCCGGCGGCCGCGTCAGCGTGGAAGGCGACAGCGACACCGGTATCGCATGGGAAGGCCCGCTCGCGGTGCTGATCAACCGCGGTTCGGCTTCGGCGTCGGAGATCTTCGCCGGCGCGATCCAGGATTACGGTCGCGGCCTGGTCATCGGCGAAACGAGCTTCGGCAAGGGCACGGTGCAGAACCTGGTCGACCTCGACCGCTGGCCGGCGAATGAAGAAGCGCGCTTCGGCCAGGTGAAGCTGACCATCGCGCAGTTCTTCCGCGTGAGCGGCGGTTCGACGCAGAACAAGGGCGTGGTGCCGGACGTGGCCTTCCCGGTCTCGGTCGACGCGAGCGAGTACGGCGAAAGCACGTACGACAACGCGCTGCCGTGGACGCGCATCTCGGCCGTGCCGCACACCACCTACGGCAACTTCTCGCCGCTGCTTCCGAAGCTCGAGGCGCTGCACACCACGCGCATCGCGAACGACAAGGAATTCCAGTGGTGGAGCGAGGACGTCGCGCAGTTCCGCGACGAGCGCGCCAAGAAGTGGGTCAGCCTCAACGAGGCCGAGCGTCGTGCAGAGCGCGATGGCGAGGAAGCCAAGCGCAAGTCGCGCCAGGAACAGCGTAAGGCACTGGGCCTGGATCTCGACCCGCTGGCCGACGACTACAACGACGACGGCCTGGCGGCAAATGAGCGCGACATCGCGAAGGACGCCGAACGCGAGAAGCTCGCCGACAAGCGCCCGGACCCGCTGCTGCGCGAATCGGCCGCCATCCTCGCCGATGCGGTGCGCCTGCTGAACAACGATCGCCAGTTGTCGGCGCAGGTGCTGCCGACCGCGACGACGGCGGGCCACTGGGCCGACTGACACGACGTCGGGGGAAATCCCCACGCCAGGCACAACAAGGATCGGATAGCGGGCGCCCTCGGGCGCCCGTTACTGTTTGGGCCATGAACACTGCCCGCCAACTCCGCGACAAGCTCGAACATGCCCGCCGCCTGATGGACGAAGGCGAGCCCACGCTCGCCGACCTCGCGGCAAGCGTCGGACTGAGCGCCTCGCATCTGCAGCGCCGCTTCGCCGAGCGCTTCGGCCTGAGCCCGGCCGAGTACCTCTCGCAGCGCAAGCTCGGCACGCTGAAGGGTGCCCTGCGCGAAGGCAGCGACGTCAGCGCGGCGCTGTACGACGCGGGGTACGGTTCGCCGTCGCGCGTCTACGAAGGCGGCGCGGCGAAACTCGGCATGACACCGGCGCGCTATCGGGCCGGCGGCGCGGGCGAGCAGATCCGCTGGAGCATCGCCGACACCGCGCTCGGACAGGCGCTGGTCGCAACGACCGAACGTGGTATCTGCATGATCGAACTGGGTGAGGATGCCGTCGCGCTCGAAGCGAAGCTGCACGCGGAATTCCCGAGGGCGCAGCTGGAACGCGTCGATGCCGGGCGCGACGAATTCCTCGCGCCACGCCTGCGGGCGGTCGCCGAGGCGCTCGCCGGACGACAGGCGCAGGTTCCGGTGGATCTCATCGGCACGGCGTTCCAGAAGAAGGTGTGGGACGCGCTGATGAAGATCCCGCACGGACAGACGCGCAGCTACACGCAGATCGCGGAGGAGATTGGCCATCCGCGTTCGATGCGCGCCGTGGCCAATGCATGCGCGAACAACCACGTCGCCATCGTCGTCCCGTGCCATCGCGTGGTGCGCGGCGACGGCTCACTGGGCGGCTACCGCTGGGGGCTGCCGATGAAGCAGCGCGTGCTGGAGCGCGAGCGCGTGGCGTGAGCAGGACGTAGGTCGTCGTCAAAGCGTCCGTGCCCCGACGAGCGAAGCGGCCCCGGATTTCGTCCGCGGCCCATCACCCGCCTCACTTGCGACGCCGGACCGGCACGCGCGTGGACACCTGCAATCCCGACTTCACCACGTCGAACACCATCCGCGTCTCGTAGCGCTTGATGTTGCCTTCGTCCATGAACAACCGGTCGGCGACTTCGCGGCAATGCGCGACGCCGGTGGTGCAGAGGATCACCAGGTAGTCCCACTCGCCGGCGAGCGAGTAGCACTGCTGCACTTCCGGGGCGGCGCGCATGCGGGCGTGGAAGGCGGCGTGGAGCTTGGCTGATTCGCGCTCCATCGCAACCAGCACCGTCGCCAGTGTGGTGGTGCCGAGCAGAGTGGAGTCCAGAACGGCGACCTCGCGCATGAGTCCGTGCTTGCGATAGCGCGTGATGCGCCGCTGCACGGCGCTCGCCGATAGCCCCACGGCTTCGCCGAGCGCGGTCAGCGTCGAGGCCGAGTCGCGCTGCAGCAGCTCCAGCAGGCGGTGGTCGAACTCGTCCAGTACGACGGGTGTTTTGGCCATGCAAAATTTTTGCGTCAGGGCGCACGATTTATCAAGCATGTCGCGGCCGGTGCGCGTTACGCTTCACCCATCCGAACGACTCTCGGCACCGCGCGTGCGTGGCGTCCCGCCCGAACAGGGCAGAACGCTCCGACCGCACGGTGCCTCGATGTCGTCCGGCGCTCGCGGTCGCCGCAACGCTGTGTTGCCGATTGCCGCGTTCATCGAAGTAGAGCAGTGCCGCACCTCCACCCCACGCATGGAATCCGCATGAGCACCGCTGCACCTCACGACCGGGCCGCGCCCGGCGCGCTCGCCGTCGCCTTCGCCCTGGCCTCGGTCTACATCCTCTGGGGCTCGACATACCTGGCCATCCGCTTCGCGCTGGAGAGCTATCCGCCGTTCCTGCTCGGCGCCGGCCGCATGTTCCTCGCCGGCCTCATCATGTACGTCGTGCTGCGCGCGCGTGGCGTCGCGTCGCCCACCGGCAAGCAATGGCGCACGCTGTGGATCCTCTCGATCTGGATGGTGCTGCTGTCCAACGGGCTGGTGAATCTGGCCGAGACCGAAGTCGGCTCGGGCCTCGCCGCGATTGCCGTCGCATCGATGCCGCTGTTCGCCGGCGTCTTCGCGATGCTGCGCGGCCGCCACCCGTCGAAGATCGAGTGGATCGGCCTGCTCATCGGTTTCCTTGGCGTGCTCTGGCTCAACGCCGGCGGCGAACTGTCGTCCTCCACACTTGGGCTCATCTGCCTGGTGATCGCGCCGATCGCCTGGGCGTGGGGCTCGATCTGGAGCCGCGACCAGGACCTGCCGCAGCCCTTCATGTCCGCCGCCGGGCAGATGCTCACCGGCAGCATCTGGATGCTCATCGCCGCGGTGATCCACGGCGAGCGCATCACGCAGATGCCGACGCTGTCGGCGACCGGCGCGATGCTCTACCTCGTCGTCGCCGGTTCCATCTTCGGCTTTACCGCCTACATCTGGCTGCTGCACCACGTGCGGCCGGCGCTCGCGACCAGCTACGCCTACGTCAACCCGCCGATCGCGGTGCTGTTCGGCGCGCTGATCGGCGGCGAGCACTTCACCGCGCATGACCTCGGTGCGATGGCGGTGATCCTGGTTGGCGTGGTGATCATCACGCTGGCGAAGGCGCGCGCTGCGAAGCCGGTAGCGGCTGCGCCGTCGGCCGCCTCGTCGTCGGAGCCCGCGGCATGAACACCGGTCACGACACCCGCAACGGGCTCTGGATCGCGGCGGCGTCCTTCGTCCTGTGGGGCCTGATGCCGCTGTACTGGCACCTGCTCAAGAACGTCCCGTCGCTGCAGATCGTGCTGCACCGGATCGTCTGGAGCGCGCTGCTCGTCGCCGGCTGGCTCGGCTGGAAGCAGGGCCGCGGCTGGCTGAAGGCGACGCTCGCACGGCCGCGCGCCGCGTGGATGCTGGCGCTGAGCGGCGTGCTGATCGCCTTCAACTGGGGCCTGTACATCTGGGCGGTGAACGCCGGGCACGTGGTCGAAAGCAGCCTGGGCTACTTCATCAACCCGCTGATCAGCGTCGTGCTCGGCGTGGTGTTCCTGCACGAGCGGCTCAACCGCGTGCAGTGGCTGTCGGTCGCC
Source organism: Lysobacter soli (assembly GCF_009755585.1). Taxonomy (NCBI): domain Bacteria; kingdom Pseudomonadati; phylum Pseudomonadota; class Gammaproteobacteria; order Lysobacterales; family Lysobacteraceae; genus Lysobacter; species Lysobacter soli. The sequence continues at coordinate 529,241 of NZ_CP046603.1, forward strand.
ATCGCCGCCACCGGCGTGGCGTGGCTCACGTGGCAGTACGGGCAGCCGCCGTGGATCGCACTCGGCCTGGCGCTTTCGTTCGGTCTGTACGGCCTGATCCGCAAGCTGGTCGCGGTGGATGCGGTGAGCGGGCTTGCGGTCGAAGGCGTGTACCTGTTCCTGCCGGCCCTCGCGCTGTTGCTATGGAGCGAGACGCACGGCGGTGGTGGATTCGGCGGCGGCTACGGCCTCGCGGCCGACGCGCTTCTGATCTTCGCCGGCGTGCTGACCGCGCTGCCGCTGATCGGCTTCGCCTATGCGGTACGACGCGCGCCGCTGTCGGTGGTCGGCCTGATGCAGTACATCGCGCCGACGATCCAGTTCCTGCTCGGCGTGCTGTTCTTCAACGAAGCCTTCGATCGCGATCGCGCGACCGGCTTCGTCTTCATCTGGATCGCACTGGCGATCTTCGCCGGCGAAGGACTGTGGCGGGCGCGGCGTCAGCCGGCGGTCCCGGCCACGGCGTGAGGACATCGCGATGGACAAGACCACGTTGAACGCACTGGCGCTGTTCCCGTTGCAACTGGAAGCGCACTACAAGGCGATTCCCGTGTCGCATCGTCACTGGACGCCGGCGAGCTGGGACGGCATTCCGAGCGAACACTTCACCGCAATCGAGCAGTTGTGCCACGTGCGCGACATCGAGGTCGAGGGCTACCAGGAGCGCATCCGCCGCACGCTGGACGAAGCGCATCCGCTGCTGCCGTCGATCGACAGCGAGTCGCTGGCGATCGAACGCCGCTACGGCGGCGCCGATGCCGACGCCGTGCTGCAGGCGTTCCGCGACGCGCGCGCCCGCACGGTCGAGACAATCGCGCGCCTGGACGACGTGCAGCTCGCGCGCACGGCGGAGTTCGAAGGCTACGGCCCGCTCACGTTGCGCGGCCTGGTGCATTACCTGTGCAGCCACGACCAGCAGCACCTGGCGGGATTGCAGTGGCTGCTGGGGAAGATCGAAGCGGAGCGGGTATCGCAGCTTCGCGCGTAACGCGTTTGCCATTGGCTGTCATTCCCGCGAAGGCGGGAATCCAGCCGTCAGCCGTGGCAGCTCGTCCGTAGCTTGATGCGTCTGCCCCATGGATTCCCGCCTTCGCGGGAATGACAGCAAAAGGCGAAAAGCCCCCATGGATTCCCGCCTTCGCGGGAATGACGGCAGAAACAGAAAGGCCGCGATCGCTCGCGGCCTTTCTGCTTTCAACGCAAGGCGGATATCACGCCGCCCGCAACGCCTCCGTCACCGGCAACCGCGCTGCACGGAGCGCGGGGAACAGGCCGCCGACCAGGCCGATGCCGAGCGCCCACTTGATGCCGTTCCACAGCAGCTCGGGCGAGACCTTGAACTGGAACATCACCTGGCTGAAGTTGTTGCCCAGCGTCGACACGCTGTAGCCGTTGAACACCAGCCACGCGATCAGCCCGCCGAGCAGGCCGCCGATCAGCGCCAGCAACATCGTTTCCAGCATCACCGCCACCACCACCGGCAGGCCGCGGAAGCCGATCGCGCGCATCGTCGCGATCTCGCGCGAACGCCCCGCCACGGCGGCGTACATGGTGTTGAGCGCGCCGAACACCGCGCCCACCGCCATGATCGAGCCGATCACGATGCCCAGCACCCGCAGGAAACCGCTGAGCTGCTCGGACTGCTTGGCGTAGTAATGGCGCGTGGTGTCGACGTCGAGCTTCAGGCGCGGGTCGGCGGCCATCGCGGCCTTGAGCTTGTTGAAGCCGTCCTTGCCGTCGAGCTTCACCGTGATCGACTGGTACGCGCTGCGGCGATACGTCGAGGCCAGGGTTTCTGCGTCGGCCCACAGCTCCGAGTCGTGCGAATCGCCCGACGCGAAGAAGCCCACCACCGTCCACACCTGGTTCGCCAGTTCGATCTGCGTACCCGGCTTGAGGTCGTTGAACTGCTGGTCGACGTACTGCTTGCGCGCGCCCTGGCCGATGATCAGCTCGCGCTTGCCCGGCTCGAACTTCCGGCCTTCGACGATCTTCACCTGCGGCCGCAGCGCCCACGCCGCCTCGCCGACGCCGCGCAGCTGCGCGTTGGCATCGGTATGGTCGGCGCGTGTGACCATGTTCACCACCTGCGACAGCTCCGGCGAAATCGCCGGCCGGCCGTCCGCACCGCGCGCGACGCCCGCCAACGCACTCACCAGCGGCACCTGATCGCGGGTGATGACCGAATTGGTCTCCGCCTGCGAACCGCCGCGCAAGATAATCGCGGTGCTGTCGTTGCCGGTCTGCTTCAGCGTCGCCTCGAAGCCCGCGCCCATCGCCAGCATCGCCACCAGCACGCCGACCACGCCGGCGATGCCGACCACGATGACGCTCGAGGCGCCCCATCGCTGCGGCAGGCTCGCGATGCCGATGCGCGTGGCTTCCAGCGCGAGCCGGCCGCTGCGCGTGAGCAGCAGCCACAGCACCATCGCGACCACCAGCGCCAGCACGGCGTACCACGGCAGCATGATCCAGGCGGCCAGTCCGACGACCAGCGCCAGCACGACGCCCGCATTGCCCAACCACTTCCTTGCACGGCTCATGTCGTGTCTCCTGTCAGCGGCCCGCGAGGGCATCGACGATGTTCAGGCGCATCGCGCGCAGCGCCGGCAGCAGGCCGACGACCACGCCGATGATCAGCATCAGCGCCAGGCCCAGGCCCCAGGTCGCGCCGGGGACGCTCGGCAGCTGGATCAGGCCGCGGCTGGCCGAGCTGACGCCCGGCATGATCAGCGCCGCCAGTCCCAGGCCGATCAGCCCGCCCAGCACCACCAGCAGCGTCGCCTCGGCCAGCACCAGCCACAGCACGCTGCGGTTGGAGAACCCGATGGTCTTCAGCACCGCCAGTTCCGGGATGCGCTCGCGCACCGCCTGCGCCATCGTGTTGCCGGTGAGCAGGAGCAGGGTGAAGAACACCGCGCCCATGATCGAAGTCACGATCATCCCGATGTCGCCGATCTGCTTGAAGAACGCCTGGTTGAACGCCGCTTCGGTCTGCGTCTTGGTCTCGTGGTCGGAGTTGTCCGACAGCTTGTCGATCGCCTGCGCGACGGCATTGGACTGGTCGGCGTTGGCCACGTCGATCACGTACCAGTGCACCTGGCCCTTGATGTAGTCGTTGGCCTCGTCGAAGTACTTCCAGTTGAACATCAGCGTGTTCTCTTCGCCCTTGCGCTTGTTGTCGTTCACGCGGTAGATGGCGACGAGCTTGAAGTTCCAGTTGTTGCTGCCCTTGGTCGGGAAGATGGTCGCCTGCAGCGGGATCGTGTCGCCGATCTTCCAGCCGTGCTTGGTCGCCAGCGCCTCGCCGACGATGGCGCCGTCCTGCGTGGCGTAGAACGCCTTGAGCTGGTCGGCGGGCACGACGTACTCCGGATACAGCTCCATGTAACCCGGGCCGACGGCGAAGTTCGGGAAGAAGTTCTTCGGATCCTGGTAGATGCCGCCGAACCAGGTGGCATACGAAGCCTTCTTCACCCCCGGCACGCTTTCGATCTGCGACTGCAGCCGGTACGGCAGCGACGAGGTGATCGACAGCTTCGAGGTGGTGATGAGGCGGTTGGTGCCGGCGACGTTCGCGCTCGAACTGAACGCCACGCGGACCGAGTCGAGCATGCCGAACAGCAGGAATGCCGTGACGACCGACAGCAGCGTCAGGAAGGTGCGCGTCTTGCTTCGGAACAGCGCGGCCCAGATCAGGTGCAGGTATTTCATCTCTGCGTCCTCAAGAAGTTTTTTACTCCCTCCCCTGCCTGGCAGGGGAGGGTGGGGGAGGGGTGACGAGCCGCATCGCGGCGAGCTTCGGCGCTGTCGCGCCTCAGTACCCCCTCCCAACCTCCCCCTGCGAGCAGGGGGAGGAGCCAATGGGGGCTTAGTGCTCCAGCGCCAGCTCGCGTTCGACCAGCGTTCCCTTGTCGAGGTGGATCGTGCGCTGCGCGTGGTCGGCGGCCTTGGGATCGTGCGTGACCATGATGATGGTCTTGCCGTGGTCGCGATTGAGCGACTGCAGCAGCGCAAGGATCTCCTCGGCCGATTGACGATCCAGATCGCCCGTCGGTTCATCGCAGATCAGCAGCGTCGGATCGGAGACGATCGCGCGTGCGATCGCCACGCGCTGCTGCTGGCCGCCGGACAGTTCGTTCGGCCGATGCTTGCCGCGTTCGGCCAGCCCTACCAGCTGCAGCGCGATCTCCGCGTTGCGCTTGCGCTGCGCCGCCGACAGCTTGGTCAGCAGCAGCGGCAACTCGACGTTCTTCTGCGCGTTGAGCGTCGGCATCAGGTTGTAGAACTGGAAGACGAAGCCGACGTTCTGGCTGCGCCAGTGCGACAGCTGCCCGGCGGTCATCGCGTCGATGCGCTGGCCGTCGACGGTGATCTCGCCGCCGGTGGGCGAATCCAGTCCTCCGATGAGGTTGAGCAGCGTGGTCTTGCCGGAACCCGACGGACCCATCAGCGCGACGAAATCGCCCTTGGGGATGTCCAGGTCGATGCCGTGCAGCACCTCGACCTTCTCCGGACCGCGTTGATAGGTCTTTCTCAGGTTGCGGATCGAAACCAGCGTGGCCATTGCGACGTCCTCGAAACGATGAAAGGGGGACTGCTTCCTGCTCGTAAGGCTTGCTTGCTGCTTATTCGCTTGCGGGCTCCGCTTCGCCGCCTTGCGCGACGCGCACGCGGTCGCCGTCGGACAGCGAGGCCGGAGGATCCAGCACGACCGTCTCACCGCCTGAGAGACCCTGCGTGATCTCGCGATCCTCGCCCAGGCTGCGGCCCACGGTGACTTCGCGCTGCGAGGCCTTGTCCTCGGTCACGACGAACGCGACCTGCTTGCCGTCGCGCGCGACGATCGCCGCCGCCGGCGCGAGCGCGCCGGGCTTCTGCGCGGGCGCTTCATCCTTCTTCGGCTCCAGGAAGCTCACGCGCACGCCCATGTCGGGCACGATGCGCGGATCCTTCTGCTTCAGCGCGACGCGCACCTTCACCGTCGCCTTGCCGCGATCGGCTGCCGGGATGATCGCGATGACCTCGCCGGGGATCTTCCAGTCCTGGTACGCGTTGAGCGTGGCCTCCACCGGCATCTTCGGTTGCACGCGGCCGATGAAGGCCTCGCCGACCTCGACTTCGACTTCCAGCGAATCCATGTCGACGATGGTGCCGATACCCGTACGCGTGAAGCCGCCGGTGGCGAGCGGCGAGACGATCTCGCCCGGCTGCGCGGCCTTGGCGGTGACGACGCCGGCGAACGGCGCGCGCACGATGGTGTTGTCGACGCCGATGTCGGCGATGCGCAGGCGATCGCCGGCCACCTTGGCGTTGCGCTCGGCGGTGGTCAGCTCGGCGCGCAGCGAATCGCGCGCGGCGACGGCTTCGTCGTACTGCGCCTTCGACACGAGCTGCTGGTTCACCAGCGTCGACAGGCGGCGCGCGTTGGCTTCGGCTTCCGACAGCTGCGCGCGCACGCTCTCGACCTGGCTGCGCGCGGCGCTGTGCTGCGCGCTGGCGAGCGTGCGTTCGGCATCGGCGTCGAGCGGATCGAGCGTGGCCATGACCTGGCCTTCGTCGACCTTCATGCCTTCCTCGATGAACACCTCGCGCACCTTGCCGGTGATCTTCGCCGACACCGTCGCCATGCGGCGCGCGACGATGTAGCCGGTGGCATCCAGCACCGACCCGCTCGCGCCGCCGTTGCCGATCGCCGTCACCGTGGCGGTGCGCACTTCCACGCCGCGCGCGCGGCCGAACGCGGCCCACGCGACGAGCGCGATCACGACCAGGACCGCGACGGCGGCCAACGCGATCCACAGCCCGCGACGCGAGGTGGGCGGCGGCGGTGCCGAGCGGTCTATGCGCAGTTCCTTGAGCAGGTCGGCAGAGTTGTTCATCGACGATCCGGACGATGGGGAAGGGGGGCAGTGTGGGCAGCGTCCCGCGCCGCGCCAAGGGGCCGGAAGTAACTTTCTACGGCCGCAACGCCGCCAAGCGTATGCGATGCGGGGGCGCGGGGTCACCTTGGCGGCCGGCGTACGCATGTGCCCGGAGCGCCATTCGGTGGTCGATAGCGCTATCAAGCGCTTTGCGGCGTCATCCCGGCGAACGCCGGAACCCGGGCTGGCAGCGCTTCCGCACTTCGGTCGTCATTCCAGCGAAAGCTGGAATCCATTTGGCTCTATGCGTCCGGTGCGGAAGCAACAGCGCAGCGCTGTCAGGCAGAGGCAGTTCACCTCCATCGCTCCGTTGCCCCTCACCCCAACCCCTCTCCCGGTGGGAGAGGGGCTTGCAGCGCCGTCACCAGAGCGTGGCCACGCATGAAGCGCCGCCACCCATGAAGCACCGTCATCCCGGCGAACGCCGGGACCCAGGCTGGCAGCGCTTCCACACTTCGGTCGTCATTCCAGCGAAAGCTGGAATCCATCTGAACTTGGCGTCCGATGCTGGAAACAACATCGCAGCGCTGTTCGGCAACGACAGTTCACCGTCACAGCTCCGTTGCCCCTCACCCCATCCCCTCTCCCGGTGGGAGAGGGGCTTCACAGCGCGTCGTTCCAGGGCAGCAATGCGACCTGGACCTCTCAGCTGGACGTCAAACGCCCGCGTGCTGCTTCAACAGCGCGTACGCAGCGCGCAAACCCTGCGCTTCACCGCCGGCGGGGCGGCCGGGGCGGTCGTTGTCGTTCCAGCTGTACACGTCCAGGTGCGCCCACTTCTGCGTCGGCGGGACGAAGCGGTCCAGATACACCGCGGCGGTGATCGAGCCGGCCATCTTCGACGGGCCGCCGTTGGCGATGTCGGCCACGTTGCTCACGAGGTAACGCACGTACGGGCGCCACAGCGGCATGCGCCACAGAGGGTCGCGCAGCTGCATGCCGGCGTCGAACCACTGCTGCGCCACGCCGTCGTCGTTGCTGTACAGCGCCGGCAGGTCCGGACCCAGCGCGATGCGCGCCGCGCCGGTGAGCGTGGCGAAGTCCAGCAGCAGCTGCGGCTGCATCTCGGCGGCGTAGGTCAGCGCATCGCAGAGGATCACGCGGCCTTCGGCGTCGGTGTTGTCGATCTCGACCGTGACGCCCTTGCGCGTGTCGACGACTTCGCCCGGACGGAACGCGTTCGGCCCGATCGCGTTCTCGACCGCCGGAACAAGCAGCGTGATGCGCAGCGGCAGCTTGCGCGCCATCACCAGTTCGGCCAGCGCGATCGCGTGTGCCGCGCCGCCCATGTCCTTCTTCATGTTGCGCATGCCGTCGGCGGGCTTGAGGTCCAGGCCGCCGGTGTCGAAGCACACGCCCTTGCCGACGATGACCACGTGCGGGTGCGCTTCATCGCCCCAGCGCAGCGTGATGAGCCTCGGTGCGCGATGGCTCGCGCGGCCGACGGCGTGGATCGCCGGGAAGTTCTGCGTGATCAGGTCGTCGCCGCTCACCACTTCGATGCGCGCGCCGAAGCGTTCGGCGATCTCGCACGCCACCTGCTCCAGCTGGTCCGGACCCATGTGCTCGGTCGGCGTGTTGACCAGGTCGCGCACGCGCACGCAGGCGGCCAGCTGCGCGAAGGCGTCGGCATCGGCCTGCGCGATGGCCAGCTGCGCCGGCGCGCGCAGCGGCTGGCGGTATCGGGTGAAGCGATATGCGCCCAGGCCCCAGCCCAGCTGCAGGGCGTTGCGGGCGTCGGCCGGCAGCTCGCCCGCCAGCGCGAACGCGCGCGCCGGCAACGCGTACGGCGCGTGGCCGTAGGCGAACGGGTCGAGCATGTCGCCCACGCCGATCACCGCGCCCGCGATGCCGCCATCGGTGCCCGGCAGCGTGATCGCGGAGAACGGCGAGCCGTCGAAGCCCTGCGCATCGAGCCATGCGCCGACGTTCGCCGGCTGCGCGCCGCGCCAGCCGGCGAGGCTGTCGCGCGTGACGACGTGCAGCGGCAGCGCGTCGGCGGTGGTGGTGTCGGCAAATCCGGACGGCAGGCTCATGCGGCAACGGTTTCCATCGTGTGCGTCGAATCCAGCCAGTCGGCGAGTTCGGCGAGGGTGGTGAATTGAAGATCGGGGCGCACGTCCTCGTGCGGCCACTGCGCGCCGATGCGGTTGATCCAGCAGCTGCGCAGGCCCGCGCGATGCGCGCCGACGACGTCCATCTCGATGTCGTCGCCCACGTGCAGCACCTCATGCGGCGCGAACGGGAAGCGCGCGCAGGCGGCGTGGAAGATGCCGGCGTGCGGCTTGGGCATGCCGTGTTCGCGCGCGCCGAGCTGGAAGGCGAAATGCGCGCCAATGCCGACGCGGGCGAGGTCCGCATTGCCGTTGCTGATCGCCGCCAGCGGCACGCGTGCGGCCAGGCGCGCGAGTGCGTCCAGCGTGTCCTCGTAGAAGTCCACGCGGTTGCGCTCGTCGTAGAACGCCTCGAAAGCGGCGTCGGCGTGCAGCGGATCGTCGCCGGCCAATTCCAGCGCCCGCACCAGGCTCAGCTTGCGCAGCTGGCTGAAGTCGTGGGCCAGGTCGGGGCGCTCGACGTACATGCGCTCGCGCAGTTCGCGCATCGCCTCGATCGGGAAGCGCTGCGCGGTGAGCGGGCAGTGCTGCGTCAGCCAGTCGTGCAGCACGCGTTCGACCCGCGCACCGATCGGTGCGAAGGGCCACAGCGTGTCGTCGAGGTCGAGGGTGATCGCGCGGACGGGGAAAGCCATCCGGCGATTTTAGCCCCAGCCGGCGGCGGGGCTGGGTACGGCCTCGGGGAGGCCGCGAGGCGGGGATTGCTGGGGATTGCTGGCTGCCGTTACGCCCTCCCCTGCGACTGCAGGGGAGGGTTGGGGAGGGGTGAAGTGGCGACTCGTGACGTGCGGTTCGGCATCGGCGTATCACCGCATTGCACGCGCCGACCCTCACCCCAACCCCTCTCCCGGAGGGAGAGGGGCTCATGAGCAGGTCACTCCAGCAGCCGCGCCCACCCCGTCAGCCCTTCCACGCGCGCCAGCACCAGCTTCACGCACACCAGCAGCGGCACCGCGAGCAGCAGCCCGACGATCCCCCACAGCCAGCCGAACACCATCAGCGCCAGGATCAGTACCAGCGGCGACAGCCGCATGCTGTGGCCCAGGATGATCGGCGTGATGATCTGGCCTTCCAGCGTGTGCAGTGCGAGGTAGATGCCGGCCGGCAGCAGCGACGGCCACAGGTCGTCGAAGGCGACGAAGCCCATCAGCAGCATGATGATGATGCCGATCAGCGGACCCACGTACGGCGCGAAATTGAGGATCGCCGCCATCGTGCCCCACAGCAGCGCCTCCTGCATCGGCACGCCCAGCCAGTACAGCGCGCCCGACAGCGCCAGGCCCAGGCAGGTGTTGATGACGGTGATGGTCAGCACGTACCGCGAGATGGCGCGCTCGATCGAGGTGAGGATCTCCACCGTCAGCTTCTTCTGCTGGCGCGTGGGCAACAGCGCGAGCGCGTTCCGCTGCAGCTGCTCGCCATACACCATGAAGAAGAACGTCAGCAGCACCACGGCGAGTACCGACGCGATGCGTCGCGGCGTCGCGGTGAGGACCTTGTACGGCTCGTTGGCTTCGGTACGGATCACCTGCACCGGCCGGCTCGTGCTTTCGCCACCGGCCGCGCGCGCGATGTTCTGCGCGGCCTTGTTCGCGTCGAGCATCGGCTTGTAGAGATCGCGCAGCTTTGGCGCGACCTGCTTCATCTCGCGCGGCACCTGCCGCACCCATTCGCCGGCCGGTTCGATCAGCTGGTTGCCCAGCGCGCCGGCCGCGAACAGCCCGCCGAGCAGCACGATCAGTGCGCCGATGAATCGCGGCACGTACACGCGCTGCAGACCGCGGATGATCGGGTTGCCGATCAGCGCGAAGAACATCGCCAGCAGGATCGGCAGTACCAGTTCCTGCGCCGCCCACAGCGTGAAGCCCACCGCGAGCGTCGCCAGCACCACCGCCGCGCTGGATGAGCGCGGTCGCGGCGCGGGCGGGGGACTGGGAGGAAGTTCGCCGTCCTCGTCGAGCGAATCGACGTTGTCGGCCGCGGCCGGAACCGGCGGCAGCGCGCTCATCGCGTCACCTGGTCGACGGTCGCGGTGCGTGCGGCACGTGCGCGCGTTTCGGCTTGGGCCAGCGCGTATGCCTCGTCCTCGAAGTCGTCGGCGACCGCATCCGGATGCACGCTGCCCGCCGGCGCCACGACGCCCGCGCCGACCGCCCCGCGCGCGGCGAGCGCGTCGGCGACGGTGAGGTTCTCGCCGCTGGCGACCTGCTCGCTGACTTCGCTGGCTTCTTCGGCGGCGACCTTCGCGCTGCCGCTGGCCATCAGCGTGGACACCATCGAGATCATCTGCAGCAGCCCGCCGCTCTTGCCGACGGCTTTCATCGGTTCGGCGCGGCCCACCAGGAAGCCCGCCGCCAACCCCGCGGTGACGATGCGCCATGGCGTCCACGCGGCGAGCCACGAGGATTTGAGGTGGCGGAGGTCGGCCACGACCTCGCGCTCGCGCGTCTCCACCACGTCCTCGGCCTGATGGACCTTGGCGATGAGCTGCTTGAAGGTCGGCTTTTTCTGCTTGATCGCCATGTGACGTGCCTGCGGATCAGGGCGGGGTGATGTCGATGTCGTTGCTTTGCTGCTTCGGCATCTGGTCGACGTTCTCGCGCAGGTCCTTGGCCGTTTCGCGCGCGGATTGCGGCGAGTCCGGCGTCGGCATCAGGTCCGACAGTTCGCCGATGCCCAGCCGCGCCAGCTGCCGGCGCGTGGCCTGCATGCGCGTGTGGTCGAAGTAATGCATTGCGCGCAGGCCGGCGTAGGCGGTGACGACGAGACTGAGGCCGGCGGCGATCAGCATCGACATCAGCCACGACAGACCGAAGTTGCGAAGCAGCGTGACCAGCGTGGCCATGAGGAACAGCCACGCCGATGCGCCGAACACGACGGCGACGCCAGCGAACGCCAGCGCGCGTCCCATCGCGCTGCGCGCCAGCGACAGATCGGCCGCGAGCAGCGAGCGCAGGGCGCGCGCCGAATCGGCGGCGGCGCCCAGGCTGGCCTTGGCGGTGTTGCCGATGTCGCGCAGCGACTCGGCGAGGTCCGGCGGTGGCTGGTCCGCCGGGTCGTGGTCGTGGCGCTCGTCCCCTTCGCTCACGTCAGCGCGCGCTTACTTGTCGCCGCTGCGGCCGAGCTTCGCGAGGATCCATCCCGCAGCGAAGGCGACGCCGAACGAAGCCAGCGGACGCTCGCGGATGAGCTCGGCGGCGCTGTCGACCAGGTCGCGGCCCTTGTCCATCAGCGCGTCCATCTGCTCGCGCGCGGCGCCACCGGCGTTCTCCGCGGCGGCGAGGCCGGCGAGCGCGCCATCGGCGAGGTCCGCCTTGACGTTCGCCTTGCCCACGCGCAGTTCCTCGCCCGCGGCGCTCGCCGCACCGCGCAGCGCGGAGCCTGCGTCGCTGGCGGCCTGCTTCACGTGGCCGCCGGCCTGCGAGAGGTTGCTGCGCACGCCGTCGGTGTAGTTCGACGCCGTGCCGCTGCCGGCGTTCGTGCCGAGGCCGGAGCCAGTGCCCGTGCCGGTGTTGATGGCGCTGCCGCCGGGATTGGTCGGATCGGTGGGGGTATTCATCGAGCGGCTCCTGTATGTCGGAAGGACGTTCTGCTGAAAGACGTGGTTCGAAGGCACTGCGCGGTGCGCGGCGTCACTGCATCAGCAGGTCGGCCCGGCGGTTGCCGCGGAGAATGCGCAGGACCAACTGTGCAGGACGCTGCGTGAAGCTCGCGCGGAAGCCCGGCAGATCCTCGAAGTTGCCCGCGTTGGACGCGATCACCACGTCGTCCTTGCGAAGCCCGTTGGCTTCGGCGCGGCTGCCGCGTGCCACCGAATCGACCATCACGCCCGACAGGCCGGCCTGGCGCAGGCGCTCGGGCAGGTCGGCGAACCTCGCTCCGGTGAGACGCGGGTCCAGCTCGGTTCCCACGTACGAACGCGGCTGCTCACGCAGCGTTGTCGTCAGCGTCAACGGTTTGCCATCGCGACGCACGTCGAGCGCGATGCGGCTTCCCACCGACTGCAGGCCCTCGAAGTTGCGCAGCGCGTCGCGATCGTCGATGCGCTCGCCGTTCGCGGCGAGGATCACGTCGCCGACCTTGACGCCCGCCGCCGCCGCGGCGCCGCCGGAGAACACCTGCGTCACCACCGCGCCGCGCGCTTCGGGCAGCCCCAGCGCCTGCGCGAGGCGCGCATCGACGTCCTGCGATTCCAGCCCCATCGTGCCGCGGATCACCACGCCGTTGTTGGCGATCAGCTGGCCCATGATGTTGCGCGCCAGACTGGTGGGGATCGCGAAGCCCAGGCCGATGTTGCCCGCCATCGAGCCGCGCGGGTTGAAGCTGGCGGTATTGATGCCGACCAGCTCGCCGTTGAGGTTCACCAGCGCGCCGCCGGAATTGCCGGGATTGATCGACGCGTCGGTCTGGATGAAGTTCTGGAAGCCCAGCCCGCGCAGGCCGCTGCGGCCCACCGCGGACACGATGCCGGAGGTCACCGTCTGGCCGATGCCGAACGGATTGCCCACCGCCACCACGAAATCGCCCACGCGCAGCGCGCTGGAATCGGCCAGCGGCAGTGCCGTCAGGCCCTGCGCGGGAATGCGCATCAGCGCCACGTCGGTGTCGGGGTCGGAGCCGACGAAATCGGCCTTCAGCGTGCGGCCGTCGGCGAGCGTCACCGACACCTCGTCGGCGCCCTCGATCACGTGGTGGTTGGTCAGCACGAAGCCCTGCTTCGCATCGACGATGACGCCCGAACCGAGCGACTCGTTGATGCGCTCCTGGGTGAGCTCCGGGAACATCCGGCGGAACATCGGGTCGCTGCCGAACGGGCTCACGTTCACCCGCTGCTTGGTGTGCACGCTGACCACGGCCGGCGTCACCTTCGCCAGCATCGGCGCGAGCGAAGGCAGCGGCTGCCCGCCGACCACGGCCGGCAGCGTGGCGACGGTCGGCGTCGCCGCGACGGCGGACGCGGGCGCCGCCTGCGCCGGCGCTTCGAGGCCGTCGCGGATGGCGGTGGCGGCGAAGCCGCCGAAGGCGGCGGCGAGGGACAGGGTCAACAGGGTCGGCAGCGGGCGCATCGCGTCGGTCGCAGGCAAGGGTGAATGGGGTGTGCGCGGGGCCGATGCGGTGCGGCGATCTCGCTTCGCCGTGCGCGCCAGGCCCCGCCGCGGAGGCGTTCAGTTTCACTGAACCGCATTAAATACGCGATGAAGTTTTTCGCCCGCGCGGCCCGTCGGCAGGGCGTTGCGTTGCCTCCTCGTGCACGTTCCCGCCGGCTTCGGCAAGCGCGTCGATGACGGCGTTTGACCGCCATCACAGCTGTGTGACTGCCATCAAAAAACCGTTGACACATCCCGGGGGCGGGGGTAGCTTGAGTCCTCGCCTTCGCCCACTACATCTAGTGGTCACGATGTCGACGGAAACCCAAACTTGGGGTTTTCGGCTTGGTTTTGCTGACTACCGGCACCTTCGGGGGAGGGTCCGTGGCGGAGCAGGATGAGCGAAGGAATCCAGGAAAACCCATGCCGTCGCGACCGCTGAAAACGCGGTCGTGGGCATAGCCGTCGGCGGACGTCGTACACGACGCCGATGGTGCGGCAGCCAACATAAGAATCCACGGCGGCAAGGTTTCAGGGCCCGAACCGCCATTGAAAGGAGACAGGACAGGCATGAGCACAGTGCGCCTCGAGGCGGTCAAGACAGCCGCGGCCGAGCGGGAAATCCCGATGCAGCCCGCCTCCCAGGACATCTGGGACAAGAAGTACCGGCTGAAGACCAAGAACGGCACCGCGGTGGACGCCGACATCGACGCCACCTACCAGCGCGTCGCCAAGGCTCTGGCCGAAGCCGAGCCGTCCGCCGAGAAGCAGCAGTACTGGAACGAGCGTTTCGTCTGGGCGCTGCGCCGCGGGGCCATTCCCGCCGGCCGCATCACGTCCAACGCTGGCGCGCTCGAGCACAAGCCCGCCACCTCGACCATCAACTGCACCGTGTCCGGCACCATCGAGGATTCGATGGACGGCATCCTGGAGAAGGTGCATGAAGCCGGCCTCACGCTGAAGGCCGGTTGCGGCATCGGCTACGAGTTCTCGACGCTGCGTCCGCGCGGCGCGTTCGTCGCCGGCGCCGGCGCGTACACGTCGGGCCCGATGTCCTTCATGGATATCTACGACAAGATGTGCTTCACCGTGTCCTCCGCCGGCGGCCGCCGCGGCGCGCAGATGGGCACGTTCGACGTGTCGCATCCGGACGTGAAGGACTTCATCCGCGCCAAGCGCGAGGACGGTCGCCTCCGCCAGTTCAACCTGTCGCTGCTGATCACCGACGGCTTCATGCAGGCGGTGGAGAACGACGCCGACTGGCCGCTGGTGTTCCCGGTGAACATCAAGGAGAAGGGCGACCTCGACGTCAACGACGCCAACCAGGTCGTCTGGCGCGAATGGCCGACGCACCGCAACTACATCGTGCGCGACGACGGCCTGGTGGCCTGCAAGATCTACGGCCACATCCGTGCGCGCCACCTGTGGGACATGATCATGGTCTCGACGTACGACTACGCCGAGCCGGGTTTCATCCTCATCGATCGCGTCAACGAGATGAACAACAACTGGTGGTGCGAGAACATCCGCGCCACCAACCCGTGCGGCGAGCAGCCGCTGCCGGCGTACGGCGCGTGCCTGCTGGGCTCGGTCAACCTGACCAAGTTCGTGCGCGACCCGTTTACCGACAAGGCCTCCTTCGACTGGGAGGAATACAAGGAAGTCGTGCGCGTGTTCACCCGCATGCTCGACAACGTGGTCGAAGTGAACGGCCTGCCGCTGCCGCAGCAGCGTGACGAGATCATGCGCAAGCGCCGCCACGGCATGGGCTTCCTGGGCCTTGGCAGCACGGTGACCATGCTGCGCATGAAGTACGGTTCGAAGGAATCGTGCGAATTCACCGAGCGCATCGCCCAGGAAATGGCCGTGGCCGGCTGGGAGATGGGCCTGGCGCTGGCGAAGGAAAAGGGCGCCGCGCCGATCATGGAAGAGCGCTTCGAAGTCACCGCCGAGATGCTGCGCAAGCGTCCGGAGATGAAAAAGGACGGCTGGAAGGTCGGCCAGGAAATCCCGGGCCGCGTCCTGCACGCCAAGTACAGCCGCTACATGCAGCGCATCGCCACCGTCGCGCCGGAACTGGTCGACGAACTGGCCGAGACCGGCGCGCGCTTCACGCACCACAGCTCCATCGCGCCGACCGGCACGATCTCGCTGTCGCTGGCCAACAACGCCTCCAACGGCATCGAGCCGTCGTTCGCGCACCACTACAGCCGCAACGTGATCCGCGAAGGCAAGAAGTCGAAGGAAAAGGTCGACGTCTATTCGTACGAACTGCTCGCCTACCGCGAGCTGGTGAACGCGAAGGCGATGCCGTTCTCCGAAGAGCCCGAGGCGCAGCTGCCCGACTATTTCATCGCCGCCGACGACATCACGCCGAAGGAACACGTCGACGTGCAGGCCGCCGCGCAGAAGTGGGTGGACAGCTCGATCTCCAAGACCGCGAACGTGCCCACGGATTATCCGTACGAGCAGTTCAAGGACATCTACCGCTACGCGCACCAGCAGGGCCTCAAGGGCTGCACCACCTTCCGCTTCAACCCCGCCGCCTTCCAAGGCGTGCTGGTGAAGGAAGCCGACCTCGAGAACACCACCTACCGCTTCGAACTGGAAGACGGCAGCGTGCTCGAAGTGAAGGGCAACGAGCAGATCGAATACGACGGCGAAATGCACACCGCCGCCAACCTGTTCGACGCGCTCAAGGAAGGCTATTACGGCAAGTTCTAAAACCTGCGTCATCCCCGCGAAAGCGGGGATCCAGCGACGTTGCTTCTGCAGCGTCGCCGCAGGAAGGCAGACCGGAACCGCATTCATCCTCCGGCCCGCCACCGCGTTAGAGTCGCTTCGCAACACCGCGTTTCCAGCAGTTTTTTTGCAAGGCCCCGGTTACCGCAACGCCTTACGAATGAGACGCCCGTCAGGAGGGCATTACATGAGCAATGGCAACGGAGTGACGGCGACCCTGTCGCAGGCCGCCGACAACGTGAAAGAGACCGTGACCACCTTCAGCAGCGCCGTCATGCAGCGCGCCGATGAAGCCGTGGAAGCCGCGCGCAAGAACGTGCGCAAGGCGACCAAGGCGGCGAAGAAGGCCGTCGGCAGCGCGAAGAAGAAGCTCGAGAAGGCCTCCGCCGACGCGAAGAAGGAAGCCGCCAACCTGCGCCGCGAAGCGACCGCCGCGCGCAAGAAGGCCGCCAGGAAGGTCAAGGCCGCACGCAAGGCGGGCAAGACCGACGTCGCCAAGGCCAAGGGCACCGCCAAGCGCGATGTCGCCGCCGCCAAGCGCAAGGTCGCCAAGAAGACGACCAAGGCGAAGAAGACGCTGGCCGCCACGCGTGGCAAGACCGCCGCGAAGAAGGCCACGAAAAAGGCCGCAACGAAGAAGGCCGCGACCAAGCGCACCACCACGCGTGGCGCCGCCACCCGCAAGGCCGTGACGAAATCCGCCGCATCGACGGCGAAGAAGGCGCCGGCCCGCAAGGCCAGCGCGAAGAAGGCAGTCAAGCGACCCACCAAGAAGGTTGCGAAGAAAGCTGCCAGGTAACAGCAAGCCCCGATTGGTGGCCGCGCCCGCGCGGCGCGGCCACCGCATTAACACCGAAAACCAGATCAGCAACACCGCACCAGGAGCGGGTCACATGGCCGTCAAGATCGACAAGAAAATCAAGGGCTACAGCGTCGTCACCCCGGAAGACAAGGCAGCAGCGGCTAACAAGTCCGTCGCCGCGCCGGTCGCCGAGCTGCCCACGGCCGATGTCATCCAGATGCACGAGCGCATCGAGCGCCCGGAAATCCTGGTGGGCTCCACCTACAAGATCAAATCGCCGCTGTTCGAGCACGCGCTGTACGTGACCATCAACGACATCGTGCTCAACGCCGGGACCGAACACGAGCTGCGCCGTCCCTTCGAGATCTTCATCAACTCGAAGAACATGGACCACTTCCAGTGGATCGTCGCGCTCACCCGCATCATGTCGGCCGTGTTCCGCAAGGGCGGCGACGTCACCTTCCTCGTCGACGAAATGAAGGCCGTGTTCGACCCGCGCGGCGGCTACTGGAAGCCGGGCGGCGTCTATATGCCTTCGCTGGTGGCCGAACTCGGCGCGATCGTCGAGGACCACCTCAAGTCGATCGGCCTGATCCACGACCCTGAAATGAGCGACGCCCAGCGCGCGCTGATCGCCGAGAAGCGCGCCGCCTACGCGCAGCTCTCAAAAAAAAACACTGAAGTAAGCGGTAGCTCCGCCGGCGACCTGTTCCCCGACCCGCGCGTCTCCGACGAGCCGCGCATCGAAGACGTGGAAGTCACCGGTGAAGGCGCCGCCTTCCCGCCGTCCGCGACGATGTGCCACAAGTGTTCGACGAAGGCGGTCGTGATCATGGACGGCTGCGCTACCTGTTTGAATTGCGGGTATAGCAAGTGCGGGTGAGCCTCTAGAATGTCGCAACCATTCTCGCGGGTTTTGTGGGGTAACCCAGAAGGCGCTAGTTGGGGACCCAGAAGGCGCTAGTTGGGAGCACAGAAGGCGCTGGTAGTAGCCGGGGCCTTGGGGCCCCGGCTACTACCAGCAGCAATGGGAACGGTGCGGTCGGAACCGCATCTGCCTGGGTGGCGGAGGGTCGTCGGTTCGAATCCGGCCGTCCCGACCATCTTTTCAAGGACTTATGTGGCGGTGAGTTGCCCCGTCACCCTAAGGTCACCCAAATATCACCCTATGCCGAGCTGGCCGATTGGCGCCTACTCGGCGGTGCGTCTCACCCGGTGACATCGGCGTTGTGGAGCATGGAGCGCAGGAGCGTACCCATGAGCACAAAAAGCGTCAGCAGAACGAAGAAAAGCGTACTAGAATCCGCCATTAACGTGAGCGGAGCGAAAGGTATGTACGTTTCCGAAGTCCTCAAGATTCTAGACGGCGCACTTCGGCACAATCCTCAGCAGTCCGCCCGCTACGCCGACCTTCTCGCTTCGAAACTAGAGGCTGATGGCTTGCCACGGGAGGCGCGGTTAATTCGCGACCGGCTTGCTTTGGTCCCCCGCCCCGGAGTAGGTGTCGCGCCGTCCTCCTTACCGGTTGAGCGAGAAAGCCAACTTGCGCTCGTCGACGAAGAAAGCGTGTCACTGGACCTGCCCCCAGTGTTCGAGCCGAGTGTCGAAGCGCGGCTTGCCGAATTCATCGAATCAGTGCAACGTTTTGATGAGCTGAGACTCGCAGGAGTTGCTATCGCTCCGCGGCTGCTGTTTTTCGGACCGCCAGGCTGCGGAAAAACGCTCGGCGCAAGGTACCTGGCCGACGAACTCCAATTGCCGCTTTTGACGGTCAGGTGCGACACCCTCGTGTCGTCTTTGCTGGGTCAGACGGGCAAGAACCTTCGGGTGGTTTTCGACCACGCGGCGAGCCGCCCCTGTGTGCTCTTCTTGGATGAATTCGACGCTCTCGCAAAGTCCCGATCTAGTGAAGGCGACGTGGGCGAACTACAGCGAGTTGTAATTGCGCTCCTGCAAAATCTTGACGCGCTTCCTTCTGAGACGGTCGTTATCGCTGCGACGAATCACGCGGAACTTCTAGACCGCGCGGTTTGGCGGCGTTTTGCGTTTCTCTGCCAGCTAGGCCTCCCGAGTGAAGCATTGAGAGAGAAGATGTGGTCGCGGTGGCTAGGGTCGTACCTTCCGGAGGGCGACGAAGTCGAGTACCTAGTTCGCAACTCTGAGGGCATGAGTGCTGCTGCGATCCAAGCTGCGTGCTACGACATCCTCAGAAAAGTCGTACTTTCGCGTAGGAATAATCTGACCTTGCCCGAGGCGCTGCGTTCGCTATTTCGCATTAGACGACTCGCCACAAGTGTCGGAGACATGTCGATCGAGGAAGAGATCAGGCAACTGCGACGTGCCGAACCCAAGGTCTTCACATGGAGAACAATTGAGGATACGTTCGCCCTCAGCGCCAGGCAGGTGCGCAAAGTGCTAGGGGAAGGCGATGAGCGATCTGGAGAAGCCCATCATTCGAGTGCTGGGGACGCCAGCTGACTATCTACGGAAGACCGGAGGCGGGAAGTCGAAGCCGCCCCTCGCGCCCGTCACAGCGGCAGTTCGCGATCGCCTGATTGCAGAACTCGAAGCCGCGAAGAGTGCACTTCCCCTTGGTGCGCGACAGGGCAGGTCAGCCGCGCTTGTTGTCAAACTCAAGCCCGACGCGCTAGCAAAATCCAACCGGCCTAACGACTATCTCGAGGCACACGGCGCTCCGGTTGTCGGCGCTGGTCGCATCGGAGAACTAATTTCGCAGGTCACTCCAGAGTCTATTACGCAACTGCAGCGCCGGATTCGCGAGGACGAAACGAAAGGCGGGCTATTCGCGATCTCCACAGTTGCACACTTCCGCGCATGGACCGTAGAAAGCATTTTTGGCGCAAGCGAGGAAGGTGCTCGGGCCGAGATCGAAAGTGCGCTCGCGGCGCTGGATGCAGGGAAGCGCGTCGCCATCGAGCTTTTCCCGTGGGCCGACACAGAGGGCGGTCCGAGTCGGGCGCTGGCCAATGAGCTTGGCGAGGTCGTCGCAATCGAACAATCGATGCCGATCGCAGGGTCGACAATCCTTTACGCCAGAGCGTCCACAAAAGAGCAGCTTATTGCCCTATCGTCAATTCCCGAAGTCAGGCACATTTCGGTTGAGCCGGAGTATGAGGCTCCGCGAGGATTCGCGCCGCAATCCTTCAAAGTGGTGCAAGGTGCAAGCTTTCCCGAAATTGTTCCGCCAGTAGAAGGCGCACCGACTGTTGGGGTTTTTGACTCCGGCATCGATTCGCCTGCCCTTGATCCCTACTTGGTGAATCGAGTCATCTACGAGGTGCCGCCGGATACTGATCATCTCCATGGCACGTTTGTGGGCGGGCTCATTGCGGCGAGTAGAGCCCTCAATGACGGGAGCGAGCTCTTTCCGCTCGAGTCGGCTCGCCTGCTCGACTCCACCGTGCTGTCTAGTGGTGTTGTGAGTGAAGGGGCGCTACTTGCTCGAATAGCGGACACGCTACAACGGCATCCCGAGGTCCGTGTATGGAACTGTTCCTTCGCTTCACGGGCAGCCAATCATCCCCCCGAGTTTGGCCAGTTCGCGCGAGCGCTTGATCAGCTCAGCGATCAGAGAAGAGTGCTGTTCGTAGTCGCAGCGGGCAATTACGGCTCTGTGCCTGCTCGTGCATGGCCATCGGAGAATCACCATTGGCCGAGTGATCGTGTGGCGATGTCGGGATCCGCATCGCGCGCCTGCGCCCACGCGACATGGAAACCCTGTCCGGCCAGTTCCGGGCCGAAGGGCTGGCACAGCAGTCCGTTGCGCAGACGTTCGGCCGCGACGGTCCGGCAGCCGGGCTGCTAACGTCCGCTTTCGACCCAAAGCGGACGTGCGCCATACGGCGCCCAAGGCAGGAAGCCACCTATGCCATTGCACTACGCTCTTGCCTATGCGGCGATCTTCGCGATTCCGCTTTTGACCGGCGCGGCCACGTATCGCATGTCGCGCAGGAGCCAGGCCACGTTATGGGCGTCGCTCACGCTAGCGTGCGCCGGCGTCGTCCTGAGTCTCATCGTCACCGCGGCGGGTGCGGTGCGGTGCTCGGATTCATACGCAGTCCGCCTCCATGCGGCGAAACATCTCTCCCGAGTCGAACTCACGACCCTGCGAGGCGGCGAATTCCTGTGTCCGCGCGTCTATTACTTCGAGCGAGGCGGTGAAACAACCTGCCTGACGCCGAATGGAGATGGAGGGGCCTCGATCGGCTGCGGCTGATCCACGGGCGTCCGCTCCTGGCCGATAGCGGACGTTCGGCCGACCAGCCCGCTTCGGCGGTGGTAATGTCCGCTTTCGACCCAAAGCAGACGTTGGGTCTTGGCAGGAGGGACCCAGTGACAGAGGCAGCCGTGCTAGTGGTCATAACTTCGGCCCTGGCCATGCCATTTCTCTTGTATCTCTTCGCCAAGTTCTCGCCCGCCGCAACAAGTGTGGCGTACGACCTTCTTGGCGCTCTCTGCCTCATCGTCGCGCTGGCCTTTTTTGCGTTCGTCGGGTGGTATTTTCTGGAAACCGGACAGCTTGTCTCCCCGGGCAAAGGCAGCATCCCGTCTGAGGTGATTGCATCAACGGCTCCGCTGGCACATCGAGTCGTCGTGGGGGCCGTGAACGTCTTGGTCGGTTCCCTGTTGGCGTTTATTGGGGTCAGCTTGCTTCGCATTGGACAGCGGCGTCGTTCGACCGCTGGTCGGTGACGACCGTGTATCCCGCCAACGGCCCAGTGTCCGCTCCTGGCCGATAGCGGACGTTCGGCCGGGACGCCTGGCAGCCGGGCTGCTAATGTCCGCTTTCGACCCAAAGCGGACGTCGGCCTTGCGCATCGCGATGCATGTAACTAAAGCGGCTTCCCGTTTGTACGCAGTTGCTATCGGCCTTGCGATCGCATGGGCGTGGTACGCAGATGTGACAATGCTCCGCTCGGGTGTCGAGCATCTCACCCCGGAGCTGCTTCTTCTGTTCCTGAGCATGCCTTCGTCCCTGACGCTCCCAGTAGCGGTCGAGCGTTCGCCGGAATTTCTTGCGGCCAGCGCTCACGGTCAGCTGGTATGGCTGACGATATGCGGAGCAATGCAAGCGCTGGCCATCATTCTTCTCGAAGCGCTGGTGTGGAGAAGGAGCCGTTCGGCAATGTCTGCTTCTGGCCGATAGCGGACGCACGCGTTGGGGTCAGAGCGGCAGGGACACGTGCGCCCTACAATCCAGCGGGGACACAAGGGGGAAGACTCGTAATGGACGATGAGAGCGGGAAGACCATAGAAGCGGGCCACCCGCCCCGATGGTGGTGGTGGGTCATCGCGGGGGCGGCGCTAGGGGTGATCCTGCGCGTGGTGTTCGGCGCACTTCCGGGGAGCATGGAGGGTCCGATGTCGATCGGCTTCATGTTTGGTACGCCGTTCGTCGTTGGCGCGCTTACAGTCATCGGTGCACCGCCGGAACGTCGGACCGTGCCTTTCCTAATCTTCGCACCGTGGGCCGGCATCGGGTTAATGCTGTTGGGGTGCGCAATCACACTGCTGGAAGGGTCCATCTGCCTGGCATTGATGGCGCCGCTGTTCCTGGTGGTGGCCAGCCTTGGTGGCGTGCTTATGGGCGTCGCACTGCACTTTGTCCCCGGCGCATCGTCGCGCATGAGCGCTGTCGCGGTGCTGCCGCTTCTGATGCTCATTGGCGAAGGGCATGCGCCCCTGCCGGAGCGGACCGTTGAACTGCGTCGCCACGTCATCGTCGATGCTTCACCGGCGACAATCTGGAGTCAGATTCTGACCGCTCGCGCCATCGAACCGGAAGAACTCCCGCTGAGCCTGACCCACATGATCGGCGTGCCGAAGCCACTCGAAGGCATCAATGTGCGGACGCAGGATGGAGAGGTTCGTTTCTCGCGATGGGAGCGCGGCGTCAACTTCCGCGGTTTCGTTACGGCGCGGAAGGAAAACGAATCCATCACGTGGCGTTATGTGTTCGACGATCGCTCGTTTCCCGAAGGCTCCATGGACGAGCACGTCGCCATCGGCGGCCGATACTTCGACCTTCGCGACACGACCTTCAACCTCACGCCGACGTCGGAGGGAATGACCCGACTCGAGATCGTCGCCCATTACCGTGTGTCGACGAGCATCAACTCCTACGCGGTGCCAGTCGCGGCGGTCCTCGGCAGGGACTTCCTCGACACCATCCTGGGCCTTTACAAACTTCGCAGCGAAGCGGCGATTGCACGCGGATAGGCCGGAGTCCGCTTCTGGCTAATAGCGGACGTTCGGCTGGGCGAGCCCTTGGACGCGGTGCTAATGTCCGCTTTCGACCCAAAGCGGTCATCCACCCGCGGCCGACCATTATCTTGCTGCGCCTCAATGTGAGCTCTTCCATGCGGATGATCTTGTCGCTGTTGCTCGTAGGCGTCTTCGGGTTGTCCGGGTGTTCCATTCATGGCGGGCTGTCATCGGAACGCGGGCGCGAGACCTTTGACTCCAGGCAAGCGCACTATCAGAAGCTGGCGTCGGAGCCGACGCCGGACGCTTGGCGCGCGGGAGTGGACTGGGAGTTCGTGACCACCGGCAAGGACGGCGCAGTCGTGGAATCGTTCGTCGTACGCGTCACTGATGCTCCCCAGCACGCTTGCTTGTCGGGCGACTGGAGGAAGCTGGAGATCGTCAGTGGGAACACAGGCAAGCTCCGCGCTCTGGCTTACGTGATCGACGGACGCAATCTCCATGTTCTTCTGTCGACGGCATTGTGCGATGCCTACCCGATGTACGCAGGCGAGCTGTCCGACAATGAATTCGCCGGCACTTACAACTTCACCCATATGCAGGGCAGCGAAGAACACGGGAAGGTATCGGGGCGGCCGGTTCGCCTGTTCCCCTAGCTGTAATGTCCGCTTCTGGCCGATGGCGGACGTTCGGCCGGGACGCCCGGCAGCCGGGCTGCTAACGTCCGCTTTCGACCCAAAGCGGACATCGGGTCCTGGAAGCGCGCGTTGCCATAACCCCTGTGGGGCTGCCTGATGGTTGATCGCAAAACAGCAGCGGAGCTGATGGAGGAGCTGGCGGCCGATCCGGAGCACAGAGCCAGGATCGCTCGTTTAGCACGTCAACGCGAAGCGCAGTGGACCTCGTGGAACGAAGCGGCGCAGCCTCTACTACGTGATCTGCGTGATATCGGGTGGAATGTTTCCAGCCTGCAGGACGTTTGCGAGGTTCCAGCCGCCGCGGTTCCGGTGCTCCTAGCCCATGCGAAGCGCTCTGAGTATGCGGATCCGATCAAGGACGCGATTCTGCGTCCGCTGGCTTCGCCGGTGGCAGCGCCGTTCTGGGCGGAACTGGTGTTGCTTCTCCAAGATGGCGAAGTCCTTTCACCGGGCGTGCGCTACTTGGCCGCTGTTGCGCTGACGGCTGTCGCGGGCGATGAACACGTTGGCGAGATCGTCCAGTTAGCGCGCGATCCTGGTTTGGGTGAGCATCGGGCGCCGCTACTTTTATACCTGGCGAGTTCAACGCGCCCCGTCGCTGTCATGGCGTTGAAGGAACTCCGGGCCGACCCCACCGTGGGGCGTCACGCCAAGGCGCTCACCCGGCTGGTCCGGCGGCAGCGGAAGCCATGAACGTTGATCGCGTGGTGTCCGCTTCTGGCCGATAGCGGTCGTTGGGCAGGCGTCTGACGCGATCCGCCGGGCATGGTTAGACGTCGGCTTGTTCGCTGGATCCACCCGCATAGACTTCAAGCTACTCCGGGACCGCCCTATCGCTGGGGTGTCGCGTCAGAGGCGCGTCGGGAGCCACGGGGGGCCGTCTATTGGGAGGTTTGATCCTGCAGTAGCATTGCGGTGGTCAGGATGCGGGGGGGGAGCAACCTTGAGAGATTCGGGAAATCAAAGGGCGCTGTTGGTGGTGCTGGGAGTTGTAGCTATTTCGTTGCTCCTCGGTAGCGCTGCGAAGGTTGCCAGTTCTGCAAGTGCTGCGAACAGCACAGCTGAAGACGCTTTGGCAGTAGCAGAGGAAGCGACTAGCCGCATTGAGACACTCGAAGGCAATACTTCCGATGATCTCGAGGATCGGATATCGACGCTAGAGTCGCAGATATCAGATCTCGAGAGCCAAGATCGCGAGCATTCGACCCGTATCGACGACGTCGAGTCCGAAGTAAGAACCCAAGCGCTAATGAGGTCATGGTGAAAGAATTCGTCAAGAACTTCATAAAAGCGATCCCGCTGGCACTCGGTGTCGTACTTACGGCATTGAGCATGGTAGCCGCCATCCATATTGCGGACGACAGTGACTATGTGTTGGGCTCATTGATCTCGGGACTTATTGGCGTCCCGCTTCTCTTTGCCTCGGCAACGTCGTTGCTGCGCTCAGGCAGAGCCTAACAATTCGTCCAAGCCGATGTCGCTTCGCGGCGCGGCTCAACTCGTTGTCGGCATGGGATCTCTTATGACCAACACCAAGCTCGCCGTGCTCATCGACGCGGATAACGCCCAGGCGGCGATCGCCCAAGAGCTGCTGAACGAAGTTGCGCGCTACGGCACTGCCACGATCAAGCGAGCGTACGGAGATTGGACGACCCAGAACTTGGCCGGATGGAAAGAGACCCTTCACAACCTCGCTATCCAGCCAATCCAGCAGTTTCGCTTCACAGTCGGTAAGAACGCGACCGACTCGGCGCTAATCATCGATGCGATGGACCTGCTTCACTCCGGCAGCGTCGATGGCTTCTGCCTAGTTTCCTCCGACAGCGACTTTACCCGCTTGGCGACGCGCGTACGGGAACAAGGTCTATCCGTTTATGGTTTCGGTGAGCGAAAGACGCCGAAGCCGTTCGTGGCAGCATGCGATAAGTTTATCTACACCGAGATTCTGCGCGAGCCCGCCGTGCAGAAGGCGCACTCGGATACAGCTGTGGAGCCTCTACAGGCCATTCTTGCTCCGGCCGTTGTTGCTGCTGCGCGCGAGGATGGGTGGGCCTTGTTGTCTGCCGTGGGCAGCCTCGCCAACAAAAGTCATCCATCGTTCGACCCGCGCAATTACAGCTACGCGAAGTTGGGCGAACTAGTTCGCAAGCAGAGCTTCCTGGAAGTCAAAACGGTGCCGTCGCCGGACGGGGCTCCGATCGCGCATTTGTATGTACGCTTGAGAGACCCAGAAAAGCCAGAGCCAACCAAAGGGCGTCGCGCCCAGGTGGTTTGAAGCAGTGAAGCGAGACACAACTTTGCAGCCGGCCCCTTCGGACATAGAGGGAGGGTCCACTCCGCAATCCCATGCCGATTCGCCTTGAAACGCTGACGAACGTTCGCTCTTGGCCGGCGGAGCTAATTCGGACGGGGGCGTGGTTTCGGCGCAATGACCGCTTTCGACCCACAGCGGACATCCGCCACCGGCATCGATGGCGCCCACACTCACAGGTCTGCTCGCATGGACATCGGGCTCTTTCCCATTATTTCTCTGGCGCTCGTAATGGCAGCCGGCACGGTGGCCTCGTGGTGGGGGTTCTGGCGGCGTCATGCGAATCCCCGCCGCCGACTGGACGCTGTTTTCGCAGGAACCGGGTTGCTCTTTTTCGCGGCATTCCCAGCGCTATGGGTTCTCGAATCGATGAGCTTGGGTTACGTGCCTTGCATCTGGCGCAGGTGTCAGCTTGATGCATACAGTGCCGCCGCTTCACCCGTAGCGTTCTGGGTGAGCGTCCTGGCGCTTGCTTCAATGGCGGCCTTCTTCCTCGGTGGCGCTCTCTCCAGTTTCGCGAGGATGTTTATCCTGCGAGGGCCAAAGGTGACGTCCGCTCCTGGCCGTTAGCGGACCTTGAGGGGCGCCAGCGACCCTAACGGTCAGAAGCTGCCGGCGAGTCGAAGGCGGACGTTGCTCGGCCTTAACGTCCGGCAGCCGGGCTGCTAATGTCTGCGGTGAGCGAGGAGGACTGGGCAATTTCGCCCACCTCGCCGGATACGGCGCGCGCTATGTTACTGAGACCGTCCGCGCGCGCGCGCGAGGTGCTCGAGGCGCTGCCGGGTGTGATCGCGCAGCTGGTTGCCGAAGGGGCTGGCCAGCAGCGCCTGGAGGCAGCGCACGCGGTGATCGTTGCCTACGCACGGCGGTACGTTTGACGCGGCCGCGGTTGCCGTAGGATCTGTTGATCACAGGGGGGACTCCACATGTTCCGAGCTTTCAATGCGGCCGCGCTCGCGCTACTCGCGCCGGCGGCGGCCATCGCCGCGGTACCGCTCGAATCCGTGCCCGACAGCGAGATCTGCATCGCCTACTACATGGCGAAGGAGTCCGGGCAGGACACCTACTACGGCAGCCGCCTGCGCATGGAAGGTGAGATGTCGCGCCGCGCGATCGACTGCACGCCGGCAGCTCCTTACGTCGCCAAGGCGTCCGAGCGCCTGGCCAACCTGAGGGGCTTCGCGGAAAAGCAGGCTGAGGTCGAGGCCAACAACGGCGCGTGGAGGGTGGCCAACATGGAGCACGAGATCGCGCGCGAGCAGGCGGAGCGTGAGGCGCGGCGCGAGCGTAACGCCCGGGCGCTCCAGATCATGGGCGACAGCATGCGTGAGTCCGCGCGTCGGATGGAGCAGAGCCGCCCGAAGACCGTGACCTGCAATGCCCTCGGTAACACGGTGACGTGCCGGGAATACTGATTGCAGTTTGCGATTCGGCATTGACCGCACCGCGTGCGGTCGCGCATCAGGGCGTAGCCTTTAGTCGGTCAAACGAGATGCGGCCGACCCGCTGCATGGCGAAGGTGAAGCCTGCCACCTTGCCCGATGCATCACGTGAGAAGTGGATGATGGAATCCCCCGGCCCGACGAAGGCGTCGGGGGCGATAGGCGCGAACGGAATTGGTGGGACGCGCCGCCCCGTGTATGCCAGCTTGCCGTCCTGCACTACCACTGTCGCTTCGGCGTCGATGGCGTGGCTCGTGTATTTGCCGGCGTACTCGCTCAACGCCGCCGGCGTCAGAGACGGCGCCTTCACCGGAACCATCTCGACGACGAAGTCGTCTACCAACAGAGTTGCGGTGCGCGGCGTACTGCCATCAAAGCCAAATGCCAGGCGACTTGGCGTGTCGCCTATCTGATAGCGATCTTTGCCCACTGCAGTCAGGCGCCCGTTTGTGAAGCGACCGTCAGAGAACCAAATGCCATTGTCCTTAGCGGACACTGTGCCGACCGCGCCTTCCTCGAGATTGGCATAGGTGCCGATGACGCTGGGAACTGGGCCTGCTGCACGGCCTGTATCGGCGGTGACCGGTAACAGGCGGTCGGCCAGATAGATGTCGGCAACCTTTCGGCCGATACCTTCGACGTCCGCGTCGGATCGATTGCACAGGGTGATGACCGCAAAACCGTCCTCAGGGAAACGGAGCTGGTTCGCAATGAAGCCTGCCCACGCACCAGTCGACACCGCAATCGGCCGACCACGATACATGTCCATCGCGACCGAACGTGCCGCTTTGATCTGCGTGCCATCGTTGAGTTTGCCGCGCGTTTGCAGCGCCGCCGTGAGCTCTGCACCGCCGACCGTTCCGACATGCAGGCCTGCTGCCCAGCGCAGCATGTCATCGGCCGTACTCATTACCGAGCTGTCGCCGTACATCTCCCAGTTGCTCGACACGAGCGCGTAGCCGCCCTTGTCGTCCGGGGAGTACGACGACGCACGCCCAGGGATGACGGCCGTGCGACTTTCGAGGTAGCGGGTGCGCTCCATGCCCAGCGGTTTGAAGATGCGTTCGCGCGCGAACTCGGGGAGTGTTTTGCCGCTCACCGATTCCACGGCGCGGCCGAGCAGGAAGTAGCCGGTGTTGCTGTACTCGTAACGGGTACCAGGTGGTGCCGTTAGGGAGGTGCGGCGTGCCAGCAAGCGCATGACGTCGTCTGCTCCGGCGACGTCCTCCATTCCGACGCCGCCAAACACGAGCTCCGGCGTGTAATCGCCCGCGCCACCCGTGTGGTGAAGCAGATGCCGCAGGGTTACCGGCTGGAACACCTCGGGGAGCCCAGAAACGTGCTTGCGGATGCTGTCGTCCACCGACAGCTTGCCGTCCTGTTCCAGCAGCAGCACGCTCATTGCGGTGAATGGCTTGGCCAGCGAGGCGACGTCAAAGACCGTCCGCGCAGGATCGATCGGGACGCCCAGCTCCAGGCTGGCCAGTCCATAGCCGCGGCTGTAGGCCGGCTTGCCCTCCTGCATGACACCCACGGCACAGCCGGGGGTGAGTGGCTTGGCGTAATCTGCGAACAGCGCGTCAACTTGCTTCGTCCGGTCGTCCTGGGCAGACACGGCAACTGGCAGCAGCGCGAGCAGTAGCGCAGAAGCGCGGACGCAATCCATGGCGGATCTCCGGCCGGCCGTGCCGGCCCCATCCGGATGAACGCCTTGATCGCGCCCGCCCGGCCAGCCACGGGTCCTGCTGCAACGGGTACGAGCGACCATGACGACAGAGATTGGCATGGCCGAGGCAGGCTGGCCCGGAAGAGAGTCCGCCCATTGCCATGGTGATGGCGAACGAGCCCATGCGTGCGCGATCGCCAAGACAAGACGTTTCACCTACGGTTTCGTGCGCGCACCGGGCGGTGCTCGGCGAATGCGCGAGCCCAAGAAGTGCCCGAATCGATCGCGGACCGCGACGCGTCTATTGGCCGATAGCCGTCTTCGCCCGCGGCGGCCAAAGGACGGCGGTGCTACTGTCCGCTTTCGACCCAAAGCGGCCATTCGCCGTCACTGTTCGGGGTCACTCGCTGAGGCCGGCCGGTGTGCTGGACGTATATCGGGACCGACAGGTCCGTCTAATGGGGGTCCTGCATGTCTAGTTTCCGCTGGATCAACAAGCAAGGGGTCGAGAGCGCCGATGGTTTTGTGGTCCAGCGGAGCGGGCGCTTCACCGAAGAGTACCGTGAGAACGACCGATCGATCACGATCGACGTAGAGAGTGGACTAAGCGGTGGGCGACACGTGGTGAGTTATCGCCGCAGATCTTTTGATGCTTGGAGTTCCGATCTGTTGGAGCGGCAGCGTGTCATCGACAACTATCGCGCAGCGCTTCGATTCATGGGATCGGTCCCGATGAGTGCTAAGCGGCCGAACTCATTCAAGCTCTCTCGCGGCTCAGCTTGTTTCTGGCATTGACGAACGTCCGCTTCTGGCCGATAGCGGTCGTTCCGCCCGCCGGGGTCGCCATTGCGATGCTAATGTCCGCTTTCGATCCAAGTCGGACGTGGCAACTGTCGCGTTCAGGTCGGTTGACGCGTGGATCCTACTCGCGAGGTCGTTTGCGCCCGCGATCCCAAGAAGCGGTACGGAGATCCGAAGACCGAAACCCTGTCGCCGTCAGACCCTACCGACACTGGCCTGCGGGGCAGCATTGACGGGCTACTTGTCACTCTATCGCTAAGTTCTGTGGCTTCAAATGCCAACTATTGGAGCTGATACATGACACAGCCAGACGTAAATCGCCTAAATCGCATCCGACAGCTCTTGTTCGAAGAGGGCGTGTCTCGGCTGATCTTTGAGCACGCGCGCAACTTAGTCGTCGCGATGCTAGTGCTCGCAGCGGGCCTGGAGGCGATCGAACACGACCCCCGCCAGATTGGCCCCCTATACTTTCGTTCGACCGGCTATGTTGTGGCTGCAGTAGGTGTCGCGCTGGCGCTTCTCAATCTGGCAGATGGCATGCACCGCTTATCTAATGCGAAGCTGCCGCGTCTGTGGCACACGCTCTTGATAGTCACATACGCAGTTCTCTTCTGGCGAGTGGCGCATCTGATCCTACTCTTCAGGTAGGTGCCGCCGCACGGCATGTTCCACCGGTGAATTGCTCATAGCCCGTAGGCGTCACGATCGGCCGGTTCTCGGTGTGGATTGGCACCCTTTTTGCTCGCGTAAGACTTCACACGTTCTGAACCTTTCCGAGCGGATGCTCGCCGCCATTGGCGCCAAAGTGCGTGGCAGCTTGCACGGCTGACGTTGGCTTCTCGCGCTAACGCCCGTCCGTGTCGGGCACGAGGTGCGGTCTCCACAAGGTTGATGCCCATGGTTCACGAACCTTCGAGTCCACCGGCACTCCCTCAAGAAATCGCGACTCAGATAGAGGGTCGGCCGGACGCGGCCGCCTCATCAACGCTGTTGTCGGTCTATCGGACGCGCCTTTCTGTCTACCGTACCAGCGTGTCAAAGCTGCGTTCGCATCTCTCCAACGAACGTACGCACCTGAGCTATTTGCGCACAACCGTATCGCTGGTCGGTTTCGGCATCACCTTGAACCGGTTCAGCATGTATCTGATGCAGGAGAAGCGAACGCCGCACCTGACCCCTATGTTGCGCGACTCGGGGAACGCGGGCCTGGGGATGGTCGTGCTCGGCTTGGCATTGCTGCTGTGGTCGATCTATCGATACTGGAGAGTTGGCGAAGATATAGAGCAGGGGCAGTACGTCGCGCGCCGGAAGGGAACGCTGATCGCAAGTGTCGGGTTGTTACTCCTTGGCGGCCTGACCGCCCTATGGCTTTTCATCCACTAGGGCTAAGGGGCGCGCGCCATGCTGCAGGGAAACGCCAGCGCAATGGACGCCTACCTGCTGACGCCAGCCAACCTCATCGTGCTCTTCTTCATGGTGTTCGGCCCCGCCAAACTGCTGGTGCCCTTCCACTTGGCTACACGGGAGATGGACACACGCAGTTTGCGGGCCACTGCAATCAAAGTCACAGCGATCAGCTCCATCACCTTGACAATTGCCGGCTTGGCCGGCGGAACGATGATGGAGCAGTGGCGGATTTCTGTCCCCGTGATGCAGCTTGCAGGCGGGCTCATACTCCTACTTGTCGCACTTAGGCTGGTGATGGCTCAGTACGGAGAGCAACTCCCGCCGCCGGCAGTGAGCGGAGGCTCGGGCGTCATGCGTCTGATATTTCCCGGAATCATAACCCCGTATGGGATCGCCGCGCTCATCGCTCTGATGACTCTGAGCGGGGGCGTCCAGCGCTCGGCGATCGTGCTGGGCGCGATGCTGATCGTCATGGCTCTCAACCTTCTAAGCACGCTGTTCGTCAGACCGATCTTGCATCGCGTCGGACCAATGCCATTGCACATCCTTGCCGCGATCCTTGCCGTCCAGCAAGTCGCGATTGCACTTCAGGTCATCGTGATGGCCGCCGGTGAAATTCACAGGGCTGGACCTTGGGTTTCGTGACACGAAGCCGACAGTACGTGGATTCGAAAGAGAGTGACACCTGATTGACGCGGCCGTGGCCGCGCGATGAATGAAGGAGCGGTCCATGGCAACAGCTAACGACAGCAAGCAGCCGAACATTCTGGTCATCTGGGGCGATGACATCGGCATGTGGAATGTGGGTGCTTATACCCACGGACTAATGGGGCACACGCCCAACATCGACAGCATCGCCAAGGATGGCATGTTGTTCACCGACCACTATGGACAGCCGAGCTGCACTGCCGGACGGGCGGCGTTCATCATGGGCCAGATGCCGGTGCGTACCGGCATGACGACCATAGGCATTCCCGGTTCAACCCGTGGTATCCAGAAGGTCGACCCGACACTGGCCGAGGTCCTCAAATCCGTTGGCTACGCGACCGCCCAGTTCGGCAAGAACCACCTCGGCGATCGCAATGAGTTCCTGCCCACCATGCACGGCTTCGACGAATGGTTTGGCAACCTCTATCACCTCAATGCGGAAGAGGAGCCGGAGGAGCTCGACTATCCGGGCCAGAAGAACCCGGACTACAAGAAGAAGTTCGGCCCACGCGGCGTGTTGCACACCTGGGCTACCGACGAGGACGATGGTGCAGAAGACCCCAAATTCGGACGGGTCGGCAAGCAGAAGATTGAGGACACCGGTCCGCTGACACGCAAGCGCATGGAGACGTTCGACGGCGAGGTTGTGGCCGAGACGCTCAGGTGGATGGACCGCGTCGGCAAGGGCGACAAGCCCTTCTTCTGCTGGTTCAACACCACGGCTATTCACATCCACTCGCATTCGCCGAAGAAATACATCCAGATGGCGGTAGACGAGGGGCGCGCGGAGGAGGACGTAGTCCGTGCCAAGATGCTCGAACACGACGAGCACGTCGGCCAACTGCTGGACAAGCTCAAGGAGCTTGGCATCGACGACAACACGATCGTCATGTACAGCACCGACAACGGCAACGAGCTACTGCTTTGGCCTGATGGGGGCTATGCGCCGTTCCGCGGCGAGAAGGGCACGACCTGGGAAGGCGGGGTGCGAGTCCCATGTTTGATCAAGTGGCCAGGCAAGATCGCCCCCGGTAGCGTTTCGAACGAGATGCAGAGTCACGAGGACATGTACGTCACGTTGGCAGCGGCCGCCGGGCTTCCGGATCTCAAAGATAAGCTCCTGTCCGGCCACACAATGAACGGCACGCAGTACAAGGTGCACCTGGACGGTTACAACAACCTCGACCACTGGACGGGAAAGTCAAAGAAGTCCGCACGTCGCGAGTTCTTCTATTACGACGAGACCGACCTCATGGCGATCCGCGTCGACAACTGGAAGATGCACATCGGCGTGAAGCGCGAAGGCAGCTGGTTCGACGAGAAGTACTACCCCAGCGTCCCGTACCTGTTCAACCTCCGGATGGATCCGATGGAGAAGATGGACCCACAGTCGCACGAATGGGGCTACATCGGCCGGAAGTTCTTTGCGGCCAAGCTATGGGCTCCGACGGCAGCGGGCCCTTTCCTGGCGGCGCACCTGCAAAGCTTGATGGAATTCCCGCCGTCCCAAGGCGCCGACACACTCAGCATGAAGAAGGCGTTGGAACAAGCGCAGCGGAAGATGGAAATGCCGCATGGAAGCAGCAACTGACTTCAGCGTGGCGCTGGAGCGCTGGGCCATATGGTTTGTCACAAGATCGCACTTGGCGCGTGGAGAACTCATCTGCCGTGAAGATCCACGCGCCTGCGCTTTGTCATCCGCATAGCGGGAGAAGCTTTATGTCGGCACGGATCGCGTCGCTAACGGTGTCTGCTCGGGCAAGCGTCGCGCTCATGCTAGCCATCCTCCCGGTGCATTCGGCGACCGCGCAGGCCTCGGATCGTGATTCTGGATGGCACTTCAATCTCGCGCCCTACGTGTGGCTGCCTACGGTCAACGCGAACTTGCAGTTCAGTGCCCCAAGTCGACCGATCATCGGAGGAGGTGGTGGTGCGTCCGGGGACCGGCTCGTGAGGATCTCTAACGAGATTGGACCCAATGACTACCTGTCGGACCTCAACATGGCGCTGATGGTGGCTGCGACGGCGGAGAAGGACCGGTGGTCCATCAATGCGGACCTGATGTACCTCAGCTTGTCATCGGAAAACAGCACGATCGGCAGCGTCGAGCGCTCCCCGCAGCGGATACCCATCGGACTGCAAGCGAGTCTCGGGACCGAAACGGATCTGAAGGCGGGCGTGCTGACCGTGTCGGGTGGCTACGAAGTGCTCGACAGCGAGCGCGCGGCAGCTTCAGTGATCTTCGGCGCCCGGTATCTCCAGCTTGATGCCGACCTGGATTGGAACCTGCAGATCGACATCACCGGGACCGACTTCGTGCTTGATCGGCGTGGCCGCACTTCTCGGGATGCCGACCTTCTGGATGCGTTGATCGGATTCAAGGGAAGAGTGTGGCTGGGCGACTCGCAGGGCTGGTACGTTCCGTACTACGTCGACGTAGGTGCTGGCTCGTCCAAGACGACATGGCAAGCGATGGCCGGGGTCGGATACAAGTTGGAGCATTCCGATTTGCTATTCGTCTACCGTCACTTGGACTACGACAATGACGACAACGACGCCCTGCTTCAAGATCTGAGTCTGAGCGGCCCCGCCTTCGGTTGGTCATTCCGCTTCTGACTCGAGCGCGTGCGCCATAGCCGGCGACAGTCCCTGAGAACGGCAGCGTCTGGATGAAGTCGCCTGTTCAAGCCACTTTTGCCTTACCGCGCGCAAGGTTCGTGACTTATGTCCGCTCCTGGCCGATAGCGGACATTCCGCTGCGCGGCCCGGTGACGGCGATGCTAATGTCCGCTTTCGACCCAAAGCCGACATGAGGGGAAGGCGAATGCGGGTAAAACGATTTGTGATCCTGCTGGCGGCTTGTCTGCCGATGATCGGCACGGCAGCCACGATTGAAAAGCCGATCTACGGGAAGTTCGGCGGGATCCCGCTCGACGAAAGCCCAATCATTTCCCACATGCTGTTCGGCACGCTGCCAGACGGCAGTCCGACACCTGCCAGGATCGACGAGCACACGGTTCGCGTCGTTCTGTCGAATGTTCTGGGGACTGGCCTGTTCGGCGTGGAGGATGTTGATTGCAGCAAGGGGACGAAGCTGACCGTTGGCATTGGAGAGTGGGGAAACATCGGGCCCTCTCCGGTGGTGGAGAAACCATTCAAGCTGCGGAAGATGCACCCGAAAGCCGTTGAAACGTATCGCGAAGCTTGCTCGGTAGCGGGCGTCTCGCCCGACTGGTGATGATGGGAGCCCGCTGATTTCGGCCGTGCTAATGCCCGCTTTCGCCCGAAGCGGAAGTGATCAACTCACAGCTGGCTCACCGAGGCATGTGCGCCTTCATCTTTTGCAGCATGTCTACCCGGTTTTCCTCATCCGATACGGCCCATTGCTGCTGCGGGATCGTGATGTCCCCCCGCTCACGCGACCGGCCTTCCTTGGCGGCCAGACCGCTCCGGATCGCCTGCATCCCGTGCAGGGCCATCCAGCGTCGATCGTAGGCGGGCGGGTTGGCGCGGTCCCAATTCACGGCGCGATTCATCTGTGTCCACACGACGTCCATATGCTGGGGCGCATAGTCTGAGAAGCCCTTGTTGAATGCCTGCACCAGCTCCAGCAGACCAGTCTTTGCCGTTTCATCCAGCAGGATGGAACTGTCGTTAACCGCGCGAACCCGTGCAAGGACATACCAGTAGGTAGCTTCTTCCGGCTGGTCGTCCGCGTAGAGAGCCTTGGAGATCTCGAAGAGAACCGGGGGGGCATAGTGGTTGGGACGCGCGATGGCCTGTTGCAGGGCCTTGTCGCGAACGCCTTCATCCGAGGACCTTAACAGTTGCAGCATGCCCTTCGTGGCCTGCGTGTTGATCTCCGCGAACTCGTCCTGCGATTCCACATACACGATCTTTCCAAGCGGTTGCCGCGATGGAGGCTCCTCCCCATACGCGTTGATGCTTATTGCCAGCAGCAGCGCGATTCCGACGACACAACCTCGATCCATTCCCATGCCCCGTCCCTGCCGTGTGTTCCCGCGGATCAGGCCGCATGCCGGGCAAAATTTCAAGTGGTCGAGAGGAAGGAGGCCGCGTCGCAATGAGCTTTCAGAATGACAGCAGAATCCGCTTCTGGCCCATAGCGGACATCCAGGCAGGACGGACGCGACGGCGGCTGCTAATGTCCGCCTTCGACCCATAGTGGTCGTTGCGCCAGGGGACGATTGTAGGCGCGGCGTTCAGACCAATCTTCGAAGCAAGCTCCGTCATGACTCAGGCATTCGCACCCGGCGACATATTTGGCGTACCGCTTCCTGACGGTTCGATGGGCGTCGGCCAGGTACTGAGCCTGGAACCCGACGCTCTGAACTCCGTAGGCTGCGTGTTCCTGGCCGCAATCATCGACGCCGGAGTCCTGTCGGGCGCGCCCGATCCCATCGCTGCGCTGTTGATCACTCCGGATTTGCTGAAGAGCGGCGCATGGCCCGTCAAAGCAAGCGCGCCTGTTGTGCTGCCGCGCGAGGAGTGGCCATACGAGGCGTATCGCGCATTGCACTGGGTTGGTGTGAAAGTCACTGGATCCAGCAATGCCCAGGCGCTCTTGGCGGCGTACCACTGCCTCGCGCCTTGGGACGGCTGGCATGACCCGACCTATCTGGACTCCTTGCTGCTGGCGGGCGTCAGCCGGCCGCATGGAGTGCTGTTGAGCCGGGCTGGCTGATGTCCGCTATTGGCCGATAGCAATGGGATGGACTCCTCCTCACCAGCGCACTCATCGAGTGCCAGACTGAGTTTGCGAGCACAGTCGCGGCTTGGAGGAGTCCACCATGAACGAGCTTATTCGCATCGGCGTCGACTTGGCGAAAAACGTATTCCAGGTGCATGGCGTGGATCGCCGCGAACGCCCCGCCTGGTGCAAGCGGCTGCCGCGTGAGCGCTGGTTGCGGGCCGTGGCGGAAACAGCACCGCCTGGCTGCGAGATCGGCATGGAGAGTTGCGGCGGCGCTCATCACTGGGCGCGGCAACTGCAGGCACGCGGTTTCCGCGTGAAGCTGATCGCTCCGCAGTTCGTGAAGCCTTATGTGAAAAGCAACAAGAACGACGCCAACGACGCCGAAGCGATCTGTGAGGCGATGAGCCGACCTTGCATGCGCTTCGTATCGGTGAAGTCGGTGGAGCAACAGGATATCCAGTCTGCACATCGCATCCGCGCAGGGCTGGTCGAACAGCGCACGGCGAAGGCGAACCAGATCCGCGGCCTGGTGGCCGAGTACGGGTTGGTGGCGCCGAAGGAACTGTTGTCGCTGCGCCGGGCGATTCCGCGCTGGCTGGAGGATGCCGATAACGGGCTTAGCGATCGCTTCCGACATCTGCTCGACGGGCTGTGGCGAGATATTCGTGCTCTGGATGACCGGGTCGCCGAACTGGATGCGGACATCGGGGCCATCGCCCAAAGCGATCCGGATGCAGTGCGGCTGCAACAGTTGCGCGGCGTCGGTCCGATGATCGCAACGGCCTTGCTGGCCGCAGTGGGTGATGCCCGGCAGTTTGCCAATGGCAGGCAGCTTTCCGCGTCGCTGGGCCTGACACCCCGCCAGCATAGTTCGGGCGGGAAGGAGCGCCTGCTGGGCATCAGCAAACGCGGTGATGCCTACCTGCGCTCGTTGTTGGTCCATGGCGCGCGGGCCATGCTGCGAACGGCCAAGGGCAAAGAAGACCGACTTAGCCGATGGATCTGCCGACTGGCTGAGCGCTCGCATCCGAATGTGGCCTGTGTAGCCCTGGCCAACAAGACTGCACGCATGGCCTGGGCCATGCTGCGCAACGGCACCGACTATCAACCGGACCCGCCGCCTGATACCTGGGAGCCCCAACGACTGCGAACAACCTGCAGATGGCAAACCGGTCGGACCGGCGCCGGCAAAC
This sequence comes from Lysobacter soli, assembly GCF_009755585.1. NCBI lineage: Bacteria > Pseudomonadati > Pseudomonadota > Gammaproteobacteria > Lysobacterales > Lysobacteraceae > Lysobacter > Lysobacter soli. Next base: position 567,117 of record NZ_CP046603.1, read on the forward strand.
CCCTGAATGTCCTGGTGCGTAAGCACGTGATAGCGATTGGGAGCCGGCGCGCGAATAGCCCATCAAGGCCCAGCATCGAAGCGATGCAGCAGTCCGAGGCCGGATATACGTGCGCAGTCGACTCGGGCGCCGGATGCAGGATGCTTGCAGCAGAGGGGGAGTCCATATACGGACATTCGCTCCGATGGATGGAGTTGAAGCCACTCGTCGATGAACACCGAGATGCACCACGCCTGGCGCAGCATTCAGCGCCGTGACTTCGTCCGAATCCCGGGGCTCCACATATTGATCTATTGCTCCACCGCCCTCATTTCCGTTCCACGTTGCTAGACTGGAGCCCCCCATGGCCGAGTATCGCAAGACCCCTGAAGGCGTTAATAAGCTGACCCGCGAGCAATACCTCGTGACCCAGGAAGGTGCGACAGAGCGTCCCGGAACCGGGGCCTTGCTGCAGGAGAAGCGACCTGGAATCTACGTCGACATCGTGTCTGGCGAACCATTGTTCGCTTCGTCGGCGAAGTATGAGTCAGGCTGCGGCTGGCCCAGCTTCACCAAGCCCATCCAGTCCGACACGGTCCGCGAAGTTGACGATACGTCGCACGGCATGTCGCGCACGGAGGTGCGTTCGGCGCACGCCGATAGCCACCTGGGCCACGTATTCAACGACGGCCCCCGCGATCAGGGCGGTCTGCGCTACTGCATCAATTCTGCCTCTTTGCGCTTCGTTCCATTGGAGGAAATGGAAGCTGCCGGCTACGGGGCGCTGATCGACCAAGTCGAACTGCGCTGAGATCACCAGTACGTACAGCCGGTTTGCGTTGCCCAGCAATTCAAGTCCAGGTACTTGTAACCGGAGCCTTCGAGACGGGTGCAAGGTATGGCCACCTTGGCAGTGCCAAACATCAGCTCAACGCAACCTCGATCGAGAAGTTTCAAGGCACATGCGACGCTTCGAACGGTTCGTGAGAACCGGTCACTGCGTTGCTCTGTGGCTCAAATCGTGAATGTCCGCTTTTGGCCGACAGCGAACGAAATCCGGCCGCGGCATGCGAGCATGGGCCAATCGATTGAAAGGCCACACCATGTCCGACGACGAATCCATGCTGGAGCTCTTCGGGGCGCTCACCAACTGTCTGTCCCGTGCGATCGCCCAGATGACGCTTCGCCAGCTAGATGTGTACGAGGCGGAGGTCGTCGAGATGCTTCGCTCGCGTGATGATGAGTCCCCAGCTGCCAATGCGTTCCGGTCGGTAATCCGAGACATTGCGAGCCGCCGAGCACACCACTTTCTCCAGTAGGTGCCAACAGCGTCCGGGGAATATCGGCCATGCGTATCAAACCCCAAGCGGAAAAGGCGTCGTGCGTAAATGACTTCTTGGATTTGGCGCGTCTCCGGCAAGGCATGAGGTCGGACAGGGAGCTCGCGGACGCTCTTCAGGTCGGATCGCCCGCGGTGTCGAACTGGCGCCACGGAACGAAGGGCCTGAGTCCAATGACCTGCATGAAGCTTGCGGAACTTGCGGAGCTGCCCCTCGGGCTAGTCCTCGGCACGATCTGCGAGTCGAACGCACCAAACGAAGAGGAAGCGGCGGTTTGGCGCAAGCTCGCAGAGGAATCCGTCGCCGCCAAAGCAGCAGTCGCGGCACTTCGTCAATCAACCCGGCAAAACCGGAATTGATGGACCGGCACGCGAGGGCGCTATTTCTAATACCCAGCGCCCCTTCTCGTCTTCGCGCCAGCGGCCGGACCGGATGCTGTATCCCGCGGCGTCCTCGATGTCGACGAAGCGCCCTGATCTCTCGGGACCGGCGGGCGGTCCGTCGAGCACGATTCGCATCACTCGCTGCTCCGGAACCCATGCCCACAAGAAGGCTTCCCACAGCCGGTACTTCTCATCGTCTGCTAGCTGGCTGTACTCGCGCGTACGCAGAAACGCGGCGAACGCTTCCCGGGCTCTCGGATCGTCTTGCGCTTTCATCGGCCAATCCCTGTTTGGCCAAGGCAACTTAGCTGCTGGTCAGGACAGGCTCCGTGACCGTGGCGCAATATTCGGGTGAAGAGTCTTCAGCCGGAGCGGCCATGTGCTATTCCGCCCAGATCTGGGCCGACTACAAGAAGTTCACTCGCCAGTTCGGAGCGATCCTGAGCATCGGCGATTTCACGCGGATTTTCTGGGAGCGCCGGGAGGGCGGCAGCCCGAAGATTCCCAAGGGAATTGAGCTGGCCTTTGCCGAGCCACGAGATGCGTTCGAGGCCCAGGTGAAGCAGATGATTGACGGGGCTCGGGAGGCCGAGCTGGGCCGCATCTATGAGCGCATCGCCATTCAGCAGGCAAAGATCGCCGAGGCTGAGGCCGCCCTGCAGAAGCGCGTGACCAAGAAGTCCCAGGAGATCATCCGTGTTGCGAACAACCGGATCGCGGCCGAGCGCCTGAAGGCCGAGAAGCTTCAGCGCACCGAGCCCGCGGACGACGACGACCGCATCTGGCCGGGCGACTACACCTTGGTGATGGTCGTCGAGGGCGGGCGAAAGATCGTCAAACCGATGCGCTACCAATGCCGCCTGCCCGGCTGGACCGTGGCCGACGAGAAGGCCAAGCAGGGCACCTATAACGCCCGCCGGGATAGCCTGCGAAGCGTCTGGAAGCGCCTCTACGGCTACCACCACGGGATCATGGTCGCAACGCACTTCTACGAGAGCGTCGCCCGCCACGACTATGAGCAGCGTTCACTATCCGATGGAGAGCGCCCAAAGAGCATGGAGCTGGAGTTCACCCCGCAGACGGGCGAGCCGCTCTACATCCCGGTCCTCTGGTACGCCTGGACGGACGGCGTCGAGGAGCTGCTGTCCTGCGCCGCCATCACGGACAACCCCGAGCCCGAAGTGGCGATGACGGGGCATGATCGGACCATCATCAATATCAAGCCGGAATACGTAGACGCTTGGCTCAGCCCGGATCCGAAGAACCTCGCCGCTATGGACGAGATTCTGGAAGACAAGCGGCATCCGTTCTACGAGCATAAGGTTGCGGCCTAACAGGTCGCGGCGGCCTACCGGCATGTGCCGGGTCGACGATGTAGTCACGGTTCGCACGCCCGTCACGGCAGTAGCCCTACTTTGCATCACCAGACTTGGGTAACCCGATGGAAGCCCCAGGCGAAAGCGATGTCGCGAGGTTGCACCGCGCCCTCCAAGAGTCGCAGCGGTTGCGCAACGAACGCGCCAGGATTCACTCTGAAGTAGCAGCGAATCTACAGCGTCTCGTGCAATCTCTTTGGATGATTGACGCTGACAAGCACCGCCGAGATCTGGGATGGCTTTCTAATGCTGCCTCTCATGCTCCGGCACATAGCCCAAGTCGATCAGTATGTCCGTGATACGCACGCTCGCGTCCTCAATGCAATCATCGTTCGCAGCTTCCCTCACCGCATCGGCTAGATCGGCGGACCTCTGGAAGAACTGATCCTCTTCTGGAAACCGCTCCTTCAAGTCGTCCGCGCTCAGCCGCAATTGCCGCAGACGAAGCTCAATCTCGGGCCAAGGGAATCTAGTCGCCATCTAAAGCTCCAGGTCAGCGGCGCGAGCGGCGCCTGCGGGGATGGGTGGTGTGGATGCCCTTTCCGCGAGCGATCATGAGATGCGCAAAGGGATCTCGAGCATTCCGTACAGTCTCTCGAATCTGGGCCTCCCACTTCACCGCCCACGCGGTCATGTAGCGAACGGCCTGCTCCTCGGTGCGGTGGAACACGTACCTCGGTAGGCCAGACGGAAACGTACAGGTGCGCCAAGGCGGATTGGGGTCGTGGTTCGCAGGACACGTCGTGGCGACCAAACGCTCTCCGAGGTAGAAGTCTGGCCCGCCCACGTAGGGCTCGAAGTGGAATCCGTCCGGAAGCATGGCGCCATGCTACGGGCGCTTGTCGCAGGGCCTGAGACCGCTCGGCGGACGTTTCAGGGCTGTCCGCTAACGGCCAGAAGCGGACATTCAACGGTTAGATCACCGCCCTCCAATCATGTTTGTCTAGCCAGACGATAAGGGCCTCGATCGACCCCTCTGCGCGGTCAAACGTAACGCTATAACCTGTAGCTTCCTCTGAGTTACGGAGCCCGCCAGGAGATCTGGCGGGCCTCTCGGGAGGCGACGCGGACGCAGCGCGGCGCTTCGTGCGGACGCTAAAGCTTGTCAGCATGGATTGCGGAGTCGCTTTCCCTATCCGACTGGGCAGGCTGCAACGTTCTACGGCTTCAGATTGCCGGGGCGACGCGCACTGCTTGGCGCTGTGTTCTCTGAGTCCTTTAACCGAACATACAAATGCGCGATCGGGGTCCCGTCTGTCGATGGCACGGTTTTGACTTCGGCGCGCGCGGCCCACCCCGGGGGATGGCCGCTAACCACTTAGCCGCATGGGGTATCCGTCGGGTCATGTGCGGACTTCATGCCGCGAGTTCGCATCGGGCTGTCGCACTACGCCCTCAGTTCATGCAGTGCACGAAACAGGTGCGCAAGGTCGTAGGGCTTTCGCAGGTACGGCGCTTCCGAGAACTCCGGTGGCATCAGGTTCGGATCGCGGGCACTAGTGAACATGAATCTGAGTCCGATCTTTCCAAGATGGTGTGCCAGGTCAAAGGACAGCTCGTCGCCAAGCTCTACGTCAAGCAATGCGACGTCGAACGCGATGTCGTCCCCGAGTGCTCTGAAGGCCTCGGCGACCGTCAGCACATGGACGGTGTCGTGGCCTTCGGAATCCAGAGCCATCACGACGGTTGCGGCCATCATCGGGCTGTCTTCGAGCAAGAGTATGCGCACAGTGTCCCCACGCGGCGTCGCAGCCGACGCCTCGTCTGCCTAGTGGAAACCGAGTGTTCTACGCGCCAGGGGCGACAGACGCGCGAGCATGTCGGCCACGCCATCCAGCGTGTAGGGCTTGGAAAGGAAAAGGGCGTCACTCGGCGCCGACTGTGGGTCAACGCCAGACGCGAAGCAAACAAGGTGGCCGGCAAGGCGCAGCTGTTCACCGACCTCCAGTGTGGAGACGCCACAGACGTTCAAATCCAGGATGAAGGCGTCGTACGCGCTGCGTGCGATCAACTCAGCGGTGGATTCTATCGAGCAGGCAACATCGGCTTCGTGACCCAGAGAGGTCAGCGCCTCGCTGACCTGCTCCGCCGTGGCAGCACAGTCTTCGACCAGAAGGATTCGCATGCCGGGCCTCATCTCGCAGCGGAGCTGCACGGAGGCTCGGGTGACAGGACCAGGGTGAGTCCGATGCATCAAGGAAGGTACACGCTCGGCCACGCAAAGAGGTGATGGGGCGTTCATGACGTTGAACGCCGCGGCCTGTGCGTCGGCGATTCGACAAGCAACACCGGTGGCGCGCGTCTTGTGCGACTGGATTTGCTCCCTCGTTCAACGGGAGCGTCGACTTCGGACGCGGTCCGCAGTGGGATTGCTATGTATACCGCTTGAAGCGGTTCGGCGTGTCCGAAGGAACGTTGTGCCGGAATGCCGGCCGGCCTACTGTCCGGCGAATTCAGTGGGCTCATCGCCCAGCGAATGCCGGGGAAGGTCGATGGTGAATACGCAGCCAGTGCCGGGAACGTTACGCACACTCAGCAGCCCGGCGTTGGCCTCGATGCTCCTGCGGGAGATGGACAGCCCCAAGCCCAGGCCGCTTCTGTCTTGGGCGTGCTGAGTGAACGGCAGGAACATCTTCTCCGCGTCACCCGATGGAAGGCCGCCACAACGGTCCTCCACATCAATGAGGATGCGATCCGCCACCGCGTACGCGTTGACGGTGATCTCGGTGTGCGGGTGCGAGAACTTGAAGGCGTTCTGGAGCAGATTCCCGGCGGCCGCCAGGAGCAGGTCACGATCCACGTCGACGGCCAGCGATGGGTCCACGTTGGAAACCTTCAGTGTGAACCCACGTATGTCCGCTTCCAGCGACGCGGAGAGCCTGAGCTCGGCGAGGAACTCGTGGACTGAAAACAACCGGCTCTGGAGTGGAAGACCGGCGGTCATCCGAACCTCGGCGAGAGACCGGTCGATCAGGTTGCCAAGGTTTACCAGCGAACGCTCGAGGATGCCGCCGGTGGCACCGGTGACACCCACGCTTCCATTCCGGATGGCGGAAAGTGCCAGCGTCGCCGTCGCCAGCTGATTGCGCAGCTCGTGGGCAAGGGATCCCAGCCGTGCGTTCAGATCATGCACGTGCTGGTCCGCCACCACGATGTCGCGCTGATATCCGAACTCGGTGACGGCATTGGCTATCGCGTTGTCGAGACAGCGGTTGAGGATCCGGAACTCTTCCACTTCGATCTGCGCATCGAGCTCGAACGCGAGATCAGTGATCGCCTGGCAGAGGTCGCCGTAGTCGTGGACCACTTCTTCGACAGTAAACCCGTGCTGCATCAGTTCCTTGCCATGCCGGGCCGCCGTATCGCCTATCTCGGACAGCGCCGGCTTGCCGCCACCGGCACGCCCTGAGACGCGTCGGCTCTGCAGCGGATCGGCGGTCTGCTCGAGTTCAAGTGTCTTGACTACCTGTTCGAGGAACACGGAAATGCCGTGTTCCAGCTCAGCGCCCGGAACGCCATAGGCGGATCTGGCCTGGACCTTCACCCTGCATCGGGCGGCCAGTTCGTCCCGGTTCGCGATGAGAAAGCGATGCATCATCACAACACCCTACGCCCAATGCCCGACCACGCCATGCGCGCGGTCTGCGCTCATCGGCCGCACACCTGTGTCCCTGACGATGTCCGCTATCGATTTTCCATGCCCCGAAGACGCTCGTCTTGAGGTCGATAGCACCATTGCGCTAGCTCCTGATAGACCGAGTAAGGGGTCGAGTAGAGTCGCCAAAGCCTCAACGCGCCGCCTGCGGCAACGGCGAACCCAATCACGAACAGACCAACCGGCAGCCAGGCGAGAACCTCGATGATCGGTCGCAGGAAGCTACCCGCCCTCTGGTCTATCGCTGCGAGCACGCCCGAAACCATGAGCGCCACGAGGGCGACAGCCGCGCCCCTCCATACACGAACACTCGCCTTTCGCTCCGTCTTCCGATGCCACCGGTTGAAGTCCACTGGGTCACCCTCTGTGAATGCTCGCAGTAGGCCTGACGAAGATAAACGAGCGCGTGACGAGACGAAACGGTAACGCACGTCTTCCCGAGGCGCTTGCGGGCGCCCAGTGACTACCTCTGCTCACCGTTTTCGGCGTCATCGCCATCGTGCTCTTCATCCAGCTGCCCGCTGACGCCAGTGCGCCGGTCTTCGTTGTGTCCGGCTACCGGTCCTGCTGGCTCTTCCGGACGCTGCGACTGTTGCTGGTTGCCTAGACCTATGCGCTGCTTATCGCCTTCATTGACGCTACCCATCTCGCTCTTCCAAGTGTGTCGGCGAAGCGCCGAGCATCAACATTGCGCGCCTGGCCGTCAGCATGCAGTGACGCGCCGGTGCACAGCCAACTCAGCGGACAAGATGCGTCGCGGTGGTTTCGGCAGAGCCTGCTCTCTGTGTCGCTTGCTACGTTCGATCAACTCACCGGTACGCGAGATGAACCGAGTTCGGCGGTTTCGATCGCACGTGAGATGGGGCCATCCAAGGCCGGCGTTGCTAACCTCTCGTCACCAGGTGACGCGGATTGCGCAGTCAATCCTAGCTTCTCCGCCACCAGCTCTATGGCACTGTCGGTCATCGTGATCAGAGTTCGCGACGAATCAACGTCCGATGCCGGCTCGAGCGGGAAAGCTCCGGCCGAAGCTTGCAGGCGAACCTCGAAGGGGCTTGCAGGTGTCGGATAAACCAAACCCCGTGATCGTCAGGGCTCAGGTGACGAACACCACTTGCGAAACTGTGCGACCCGGCTACCTGGAACAAAGGACATGGGTGATGACGTCAATGTCGCGCATGCGCATTTTCGCAAGGCGTCACCCTGGGCGCTCCCAGAAGAGTAACAGCGTTTACCCACCTCATAGAGTTGCCCTCCGTTTCGCTCCGGTCGCTTCGGCCCGAGATGAAGCGGACCAGAGACTCGACCGGACATGCGCCGAATAATGCGGTCATACCTACGGCTTGCCCCCCAGCGACTTAACTATAAGCCCCTGCTCGTAGACAGCCTGCGCAAGTTCGGTCATTCGAACGGCGAACTCGTGGCCATTAACGAAGATGATCGTGAACTTGCCGCCCCCGTCAGCCGTTGGCTCTACGGCAGACATGTGGACGATGTGGCGGGGATTTATCCAGTTGTCGCCTAGCTTGATCAATGGGGTCATTCCTTGCGGGACAAAGTCTGCACTCACTCGCGCTGTCTTCTGTGACGAGCAGCTACTCAAACCCGCGCCAATAAGTAAGTGCAAAGCTCCACCGTCCACCCCATTGTCGCCGTCTTCAATGCCTTGAGCGATGGCGTATCTGAGCCATTGCGAAGTCCTCGTAGCTTCGATCGGCATCCAGTGCTTGCAGTCGTGCCGATACCTGCTCGAACTCCTCCCGTGTGAGATCGCGAACGATCACCTGAAGCTCCGGCGGACTCATCCTGCCTTCCGCCCTGGACGTCCTGAATCGCGGCAGCAGCCTATCCTTGGAGAGTAGAGCGAATCGCTTCTCGTCAGTAACGTACATGCGTCCGCACCTCCGCAGCATCTCAGCAGTCACGTCTCCTACAGTCGCGCGGATAGACATCTGACTCTCAACTCTCGACTGCGAGCGCCACTACAGCGGCGATGCCTGCCCCGACCGTGCACCAGTACGCCAAGAGCAAGATCGCGCGATAGCGAGAGCAGTAGCGGGCGCCAGCTTCGTCTATGCTGTCCATAAACTCTCGCGTCAGCAGATAGAGCATCGTGCTGCGCGCGCTCAGGACGGTTCGATCGTGCCAGCGAGCGGGCTGAGCCGCGTGCATCCACTGTTGAGGATGCCGCGACTTCAAGCCCCTCAGAAACGTAATCCATACGACGGTCTCAATTGCGATAGCGATCGCAAACAGAACGCAGGCGCTGGCAGTTACCGGCTTCATGGAAATTCTCGTGGCAGCTCCATCGCACGCCAGTGGGGGCGAAGCAACGTCGGCGAAGCTATTCAGCTTCGCCGATGGTCCGTTCGACTAGAACCGTGAGGCTTGGCCGTTCCTATGGCCCAGAGCGCTTCATGCGCGTGCGCTGAAGTAGTTCGGTCAGGACAGTTGCTGATGTCTGCAGTGTGCTCTGACTCTCGTGACCATGTCGTTACGAGCACCGCCCAAAGCCGAGCAGGCACCGCGAGATTCCGCAAACTACGAACCCAGTCCACGTTCGCGCACGCTTCTGCGGCCTACCGAAATACCTGCACCACCGCACGGAGGAGCAGACGTTCGCTACATGGCCACGGGGGCATGGAGTTGGTACGGTCGCCCTGCGGGGTTTCAGGGCTCTGACTGTCTGTAATGGCGAGCTGGCGCGCGATGCTGCAGCCGCCCCCCTGACCACGTGGGCGAAGACCTCCAGCTCCCTGGCGGCAGCGCGTGAGACGATCATTGGCTAGCGTCCTGACGTCTTCGGAAATGTCTGAAGTGGCAAGCGCGCCATTGATCGCACCTATCAGCAATGCGTACCGATCGGCTTCCGTAAGGGTCGTGTGCCCCGTTCTGCACCGCGTGAACTGTGGTAGAAAAATCCTCGGTGTCACAGCATTCTTCCGTATGAGGCTTCGCTCAGGCCGCATGCGCCGAGATCCAGTGGAACCAGCAGCGGCCATGCTGCATTCCCGTCAGTGGAGTGTACGAGTCTCGTTCTGGCCGATCTTGAATCGCGGCTCACCTCTGAAGATGAGGGTACAGAAGAACGGCGAGGGAAGCCCTCGCCGTTCCGTTGACACCCGCTGGCGGTTACTGCTTGGTCGGAATGTTGACCTTATCGATCCCATGGAGCAGACCATTGCTCGACCCGATGTCGGCCGAGGTGATCAGCGCTCCATCAATGCTGAGCTGGTCGTCCTTCAGGATGATCGGGGCCGACTGGCCGTTGACGGTCCTGGCAGCGTCCCACTTGCCAACGTCGGCCGCGGTCTTGCGACCGCTGACAACATGGTAGTTCAGCAGCGAGACGAGTTCTTCCTTGTTCTCGGGCTTGAACAGACTTTCCAGCTTGCCAGCCGGAAGCTTTTCAAATGCCGCATCCGTCGGTGCGAACACCGTGAAGGGGCCCGTGCCGCGCAGCGTTTCGGTCATGCCCGCGGCATCAAGTGCCTTGCCAAAAGTCCTGAAGGACCCATTGGCGGCGGCGGTGTCGACGAGATTCTTGCCGTTGGGAATGTTGGTTACGGTGTTCATACAGGATTGCCTCTTATATGGTCCGCTGTTCTGCGGAATCCAGGGCGGCCGAAGCCAGACCCCGCTCGAAGCGGGGCGAGTGAGGCTCAGTGCGGAGGAGGAGTGGAATTGCAGCGCGGCTGAGTGGCCGTTGCGACGTTGCATCGCAATGCACAAGGATCGTGCGCCGTTGAGCGTGAGTTGGGCGTGAGCTAGCCTCGTCGCGGACCGGTGCTCGTTGGCCACGCGCCGCGGCTTGTACTCAGCAGCAGGAAGGGATCACCGCGCATGCTGGTGGCGTACCCAGCATGAATGTCATGCCTGGACGCGTCATTCACTCAACAAAATGAGCGCATAGTGTCGCAGGTTGCGAGCATGTATCGCTCCGTCTCAGTTGTGTTAGCCCCCAAGGCTGTGACCTCAAATCAGAACAGCCAATCGCGGGGCTGAGGACACTAATCATGAGAACGCTCATCGAAATGCTCGCATCACAGGTCACGCAGGCTATTGGGTCGTTGAGGGTGGATCGGCCACCGCAGCTACCAGACCCCGTGCGCGACGGGTGGCCAGTGCTAGCATTCACGCAACCATACTCGAGCCGAATGACTGCAAACCTTCGATCCTCGTCATTGCGTCGCAAGTCCTTCCGAAGGTTCCTGCATATTGATCGGCCTACGCCGTAACACGGCGCGCCGCCGGCAGCCTTGCGCTGACCGGAGAGAAGGGCGACCGCTTCTCTAAGTCACGAGTAAGTAACATCAGTTGGCGCACTCTCGAATGACACTACGGCGCAACGTCGTACTGGCCGTTCGGGCCGCAGCACAGCACGCCACGCTCCTACCTTTCCCTGAGCTAAGCGCCCCATGTCGGTCGGGGTTGGCTATTCGTTGGTGCTGCGGGCTATTTTCATCACAACTCATCGCCGGCGAGTCACGGGGGTCGTTTCCTACGATGCCACGGCGACGGCTGGACGGAGCTCATCATGAACGGTGCAACTGCCCCGTTGTTCACAGACGTACTCAAGTCAATACCGAGGTTCTTCGGCATCCGACTCGACGCGAGGCCAGCCTACCGAATGGAGGACCTCGTCGGCCCCGTGGAGATCAGGCGCTACGCCCCAGCCTTGTTTGTGCATACCTCTGCGGACGGAAGCCATGACGCGGCGGTTCGTGTCGCACGCGAGAAGCTAGAGGATTACATCGACGGTGACAACGAAGCCCTAGAGAAGATGGAGATGACCTATCCGACGTACCAGGGCGACGACGAGTCCACGATGTTCCCCAGTGCCTTACGCATGCGCGAGAGGCACGGCTGGAGAGTTGCATTCTTCCTCTCCAACAACTTGGCCGCTGGGGAGGCGCCACTACCTGACGATCCGACGGTAAGAGTCCATGAATCGCCGGAAACATTGGTTGCCGTACTCGGATACCGCGGTGCCGACACGGAGGAGAGCCGCACCGCTGCTAAGAGTGACCTAATGCAAGCACTGTCAGGGTCACGGTGGTCGGCAGACGATCAGGTGTACTGGGCAACTTACGACCAGGCGTTTGCCATTCCCTATCTCAAGAAGAATGAAGTTCATGTTCGTGTAGCGAACTCGAAGACGGAGATTGTCGTCTCGGCCAAGGTCGACGAGGCATGCAACAGCGACAGTGAAGCCGCAAACCAAGCCTAACCGCAGTACGCTCCGGAGAACTGAAATGCAAATCTTCACGAATGAAAAGAGAGATCGAAGTTTCTTACGCCCGGTCACTGAGGACGATTTGGCATTACAGCGCGCCGAGAACGAAGGACTGCCTTTCTTGTCGCACCGCGATGAAGCGAGCCATCTCTTCGCCCGCGTGTCGATGAGGCTGCGAAAGGGGCTTAGTCCAGTCGCGGATGGGAACTTGCTGACCCTTGAAGAGCTCCTCGCCGCGGTCAACAAGGTGACGCATAGCGACACACAATTACGTCAGCAGTGTGCAAACCTGGTTGCACTCTTGGCATCGGACATTCGGAATGCGAAGCAGTTCTCCTTGGATAGTTGTCTCCGCGCCAGGCCGCTGCGCGATTGGCGCGAGCGCTACAACGGCCTAGAGTTCCTGCGATGAGCCTCGCCGAAACCGCATCCTTCTGCGCTAGCGGATGCTGATGCGCTAAGTGCTGGGCTCTCGCGTCACCTGGATGTTTGCCGCACAAAAGATCAGTTGCCGGCCAGACCGCCAGGCTTGCGTTCCCGCGGCTGGCAGAGCCCGGTCAGCAGACATCTCTTGCGGAACGCCAATCATTCTTCTGCACTGCTTTTACGCTCGGCCGGCTACCTTGCCCGCAGGAGGGTCAGATGCCGGCGCCCCTGAACTCGCAGCGAGAAGACCAACGTGACGCGGCGGCGCGGCTCGCGCAGGCGCTCGCTCAGCTCGCCGAACAGCGCGACGCCCTCAGCTGGCACCGCCAGAAATCGCGCCAGCTAACAGACCAGTCCAGCCGCCTGGTTAGCGCAAGCCAGTTGCTCCGAGAAAAGATTGAAGGCGACGCCTGGCTGAGTAGGCAGGTCGCGGCAATCATGCGCCGATCATTGTGACTCGACGACCAATGGGGTCAGCCACGTCAAACTTCCCTGCCGAGCACGTCTCACCCCATAAGCGAGCTCATCAGTGCAGACCTGATCGTCACGCGCTCGTGTCAGGGTAGCCGGTCCCGGAGAGAGAGTCCGTAATGCGTCTTGCCGACTTCATCGAACAAAACGTCTGTCTAATTGCCGATGGGGCGCAGGCCTTCGCCGCAACGCAGACTCCTCAGGGAGTGCACCTAGACGAAACCGCGCTGAGGGATCACATCCCGGAAATTCTGTTGGCCGTAGTTGCAGACCTGCGAACGAAACAATCCGCCGAGGCCCAGCTGCTTAAATCGGAAGGGCGGGCATCTGTGCTGGACGGACCTCGGACCCCTGCAAGCACCCACGGCATGTTGAGGGCTAAGGGCGGCTTCGACATCAATCAAATGGTTGCGGAGTACAGAGCTCTAAGAGCTGCAGTGCTTCGACTATGGATTGATGCGCATGAGCCTTCAAAGCAGTCGTTCGACGACATGATCCGATTCAACGAAGCTATTGATCAGGCCATTTCAGAGTCCGTCTCTTATTTTTCGAAGGAAGCAGAGTCTTGGCGCCAGGTGTTCCTCGGCGTTCTCGGACACGATCTCCGCGCGCCCTTGAGTGTCATCGTGACAACGTCGGACCTGCTGTCTCGGATGACGCGCGATGGCCCCTACTCCGAGCACACGCAACGCATCGTCCGCAGCGGGATGCGCATGAGCAAGCTGCTTGACGACCTTCTTGACTACAGCAGGACCCAACTTGGCGTCGGAGTGCGCATTGTGCGCTCGGAATGCTGCCTCAGTGAGGTTCTTAGCGAAGAAATCGACCTGCTGCGCACAGCACTTCCCGAAGCGACGATCAGGTTCTACACCTCGGGACCCGTTTGCGACAGCTTTGACGCCTCACGCCTACGCGAAGTGCTAGCGAACCTAGTTAGCAATGCTTACAAATACGGCGAGAGTGGGTCAGCGATTCTGGTTTCTCTAGCACGAACAGCAGAGGGCGTTGAACTCGTGGTACGCAATCGCGGCGCCCCGCTCCCGTCGGCCTCACTGGACGAACTGTTCAACCCTCTACGACGAGGCCTGCAGCCGGCGACAAGCGGCGAACGTACGAGCCTCGGCCTGGGCCTCTTCATTGTCCGAGAGATCGTGAAGGCGCATAGGGGCGAGGTGGTCGGCGAATCAGCGCGAGGGAAGACCACCTTCACCGTTCGAATTCCGCTCCAAGCTTAACTCTCAGCGCCCAATGCTGCCGACCCCTGGGCAAGCCAGATCCAGGGCCCGCTCAAGGTCATCTATTAGATATGGCTTGCGCAGGTGCGGTTTACCTAACATCTCGAGCGGCGTATCTGCTTTAGCTTGCCCAGTGGCAACGACAAACGGGATCGATCTCTCATTCAGAACGGATGCCACATCCGCGCTGGTGCCGCCGCCAAGGTCCACATCTAGCACCGCGGCATTGGGGCAGGTCACATCGATAAGCTTGAGAGCTTCAACAACCGAAGATGCATGGCTTACAGAGTGTCCAAGGACAGCGAGCGCGTCCGCAACGCTCTCCGCGACTTCCTTGTCATCCTCGACGAGTAGAATCTGCATGCCTCTGCCCCCAGTGGGACATTCGACACTCCCACAGGCAGTGTGAGCAACTGGTCGAAGTAGCCTCAGCTTATAGCTCGTTCGTCGAGGAGGCTCTTCACCGTCCCACGAAGGGCATGACGTACGTGGCTTGGATGAACGCGTCGCCGAACTCGACACGGACATCGCGGCCATCGCGCAGAACGATCCGCACGCGCGCAGGTTGCAGCAGCTACAAGGTGTTGGCCGATGATTGCCACCGCGCTGGTGGCTGCAGTGGGCGCGGCAGTTCGCCAATGGCCGTCAACTGTCAGCGTCGCTCGGCCTGACACCGCGTCAACACAGTTCCGGTGGCAAGGAGCGATTGCTGGGCATCAGCAAACGCGGCGATGCTTATCTGCGCTCGCTGCTGGTGTATGGCGCGCGGGCGATGCTGCGAACGGCAAGGGGCAAAGAGGACCGACTCAGCCGATGGGCATGCCAGCTGGCCGAACGGTCACACCCGAACGTCGCCTGCGTAGCCTTGGCCAACAAAACTGCACGCATGGCCTGGGCCATGCTGCGCAACGGCACCGACTATCGACCGGACTTGGCTGCCGCCTGACGCCTAGGAGAGACCCCACAGATTGCGAGTAACCTGCAGAAGAAAAAAGCCGGGCGGACCGGCGTCGGTAAACCCAAGGTGCGCAAGCACGTGTTAGCGATTCGGAGCCGGCGCGCGAATAGCCCATCAAGGCTCAGCATCGGAGCGATGCAGCAGTCCGAGGCCGGATATACGTGCGCAGGCGACTAGGGCGCCGAATGCGGGATGCTTTCAGCCATAGGAGGAGTCCATATACGGACATTGGGGCAGTGCGGACGCCGCATCGGATGCTAATGTCGGCTTTCGACTGCGGTTTCAACCGGTCGATGCAACACACTGAAGGCTGCTTCGGCAGCAGGAGTGTTGCATATGAAGTACCGGACAAGGATCTGCTACACCCGAAGACTTGTAAGCTGGCCCGGCACCGAGCCGTGGCGTGACAGGTCGCGGCCAGCCTGCAACAGCGCTGGTCTCCGCAGCAGATCGCCGGATGGCTCAAGCGCATCCATCCCGACGACGCGAACGGCCAGGTGTCACACGAGACGATCTACCGCACGCTCTTCATCCAGGCCCGCGGTGCTGGGCGCGGCGACGGGCGACGGCGACGTCGCTGTTCTCGTGCGTCCGATCATGATCTTCAGCTCGCCTCGTCCAGAACACGCTGCACCCGCTCGTCACCGTCGGCAAGCCAAGCGTGCTCGTCGACGTACCACGTGCCGCCGACCTTCCGGCCCGGCACCTTGCCGTTGCGCAGCCCGCATAAGGGTGATTTCCGCCGGTCGGCTCTCCGGCGCGAAGTACTTCTCGATCCAGGCGTGCGCAGCCAGGAGCTTCATGCTGAGGCGCGTCCTTCAAACTGTGGGGCTTCCGGTTCCTCCGTCACGCGCCGCATCCGGTCGGGCGCCCATCCTGCAGGAATGCCTGTGCGCGGGAAGACATTCGTCTTACTCGCCGAGCCGGACGTTCGATTCCTTCCAAGGGAGGAGGACTGAGCATGGAACCCTCTGAGTACCCTGACATCTGGCTGATCCGTCTGCTTGGACATCACGGGTTCGCGGACTACGTGGTTGAAGCCGACCGCCGGGATGCCTCGGCTTGGCGCTTTAGCCTGCAGTTTGTCAACGACAATCGTCACATCGATCTCGGAGTATTTGCAGACTGGAATGAGGGGCTCGGCGCAGCGATGGAAGTTGCTGCCGTCGGCGTGACGCGTTTTGACCACAACGCTCATGGGTTGGCGGATCCAGATCGACTTACACGTCGACCGAAGAGATCTGAGCGCGCGGCTGATCATCCGGATGTACTCGATGTAGGTGGGCAGGGCAGGTGAACTGCGCCGTGCCGGCCAGCGTCCCCCACTCGCCGTCTGCGGAACTGTCGGTGTAGTCGCGCAGGCGCCAGACCTGGATGCGGGCGCCAGCGGCGTGCGCCGCGCGGAGTGTTGCGTGCTGATCGATCTGGTTCATGCGGCTCTCCAGAGTAGGCGGCGCCACCACGGGCGCCGAACGTGCTCGATTTCCCGCGCCTGCCTCTCGATCGTTTCGGCGGCATCGCGGAGTAGGTCTCGCAGCTGGTCTTCTCGCGGCTGCTTCATTCGCCGCGGCGGGCGAGGGAACAGGTGCTGATTCGTGCCGCCCTCTTCGCGCTGTTGTTGAAGGGGATGAAGCCGAGCGGCTTCGAGACGGCGCCGATGGGAGCACCTGCGGTGTGTTCCCAGTACGGGCCATCCACTGCTCGACGGTCTCCCTCGGCGCTTCCTTCTTCGGTGCTGGCAGCGGCGCGAGCTGAACGACGGCGTCGGGTTTCGCCCTGCGGTCGTGGAGACGTTTTGCCACCGCAGCACGCGCCGCGGTCCGTTTCGCGCGATCAGCGGCGCGCTGCTCACGACGTGCGGGCGGGTAAGGGCGTACTGTGGTCCCTTCACACTCCGACCCGTAGAAGCCCAGCGGTTGGGGGGGGATGTACGGCGAACAACGATTGGCAATCGAGAATTTGAGATTCCTCGCCAAGACGGGCGGCGACGCGGAGTTCTACGATGAACTTCGTACCCGGCTAGTAGCGCTTGCTGAAAGCTGGGAACAGATGCAGCTCACTGACGACGAGCGTGAGCAGCTCACAGCTCACAGACGCAGGTTGATCTTCGAGCTCGACATCCTGCGAGCGCGCATTCCGCGCGAGTGAAGCAAGTAGGAACGGACCTCTAACAACGCTCCGACACGGTGAGCATCCGCAGGGTGTATGGTCTAGTCCCCACCGAGGATCAAGCCATGGCTACCGTATCGGAGGGCGAGCGGGTATTCGCGAAGGAACTGGGCCGGTTAGCGCGAGCTCAACTCCCCGCATTGGACTGGGACGAAGTGGAGCCACACCTGATGTTGGGCTGGAAGACGAGTGCCCATGCGGACAAGCTGCGCTGGTCCGACGTTAGGATCTATGCGCGCGAGAGCTGGAGCCGGACTGATCAACGCCTACAATTTGATACGCCTCCGGGGAGATCGCGGGCCTAGCAGGCGCGTGGTGCCCGGGTGGCACCGGCCGGCGCGCCTCGTAGATTCATTTACGAGATTCGCCCGCTGATCATTTCCCGTAGTACTAAGACGAGCTCGGCGAATCGATAGGGTTTTGCCAGGTACCGTGTGCCTTCCGGCAACGACGGAAGTTGACTGCGGGCGTAGCCCGACACAATGAGGACAGGCGCCACCGGGTCAAGCCGAAGAACCTCTTGGGCAACCTCGATGCCGCTAACGCCATTCGGCATGCTCACATCCGTAACCACGGCGTCGTATTGCTCTTCCTGAAGAGCTCGCATCGCCGCCACTCCATCCTCGGCAAAGCGCACACTGAAGCCGTGGATTCGAAGCCCCTGGCCCACAAGTAGCCGGGTGTCAGCTTCGTCCTCAACAAACAGAATTCGCATTCCCCTCCCTCACGTGGCGATCTTGTGCCACCTGAAAATTGCACCCGTGAGATCGGTACGCTAGAGCCTCAACGGTCATGCACACGTGCAGCCGGGCTGAAGTGTAGGTATTGGTGAGCGTACGCGAGTGGGGCGACGCCATGTTTTGACCCTCGTTTAACGATCGTCGCGGACAATTTTTCAGTTCCCAAGGCACGGGAGAAAGGTTATGTCGGACGCCGACGAACATGATCTTGAAGCGTTTGACGCGTTGGTGCCGGTGATCATTCGGGCGGTGCCGCAAGACGACGTCCTGGCGGCGGTCACGTGTTACGTCGGGCCAATGATTAGTCGAGCGGAAGATCCGGATGAGATTCGAACCGCCGTAGACGAAATACTGCACTGCCACGGGCTCGCAACGCCTGGCTTGTAGAAGCCGGGCTGGACTTCACGCACAAATCGCGCGTTGCTCCCAGCGCCCGCCTCGCCCGAGCGCAAGCTTGACGTCAGCCAAACAGGGATTGGCCGATGAGAGACCAAGAAGATCCGAGAGCTGGGGAAGCGTTCGCTTCCTTCCTGGACGCTACGGGCTATCACGCCCTTTCTTATGAGGAGAAGCAGCGTCTTTGGGAAGCCTTCGTCTGGGCGAGGGTACCAGATCATCCAGTCATGCGATTCGTACTGGATGGGCCGCCGGCAGGTCCAGGCAGGTCAGGGCGCTTCGTCGAAATGGAAGATGCGGTCGGACAGAGCATTAGGTCCGGCCGATGGCACGAAGACGCCCGCGGGCGCTGGGTACTAGAAGTCGCCCCCTCCCGCTGAGGACGGTCACAGCCTGGCTAGGAATTCCCGAACCTCATCGGCAGATGTTCCTACTTCTTGAACAGCCTCGCGGAGGCGCTCCTCGCTGGCGCCCAGTTCCTTGATCCAGTTACCCGCGCCACTGGAAGTACTCGCGGACCTTGTCGGCCGTAGGACCCACTGCCTCCACAGCGGCGCGAAGCTCCGCCTCGGTGGCGTCCAGGGCCTTGGTCCAGTAACGAACCTCGTGCTCTTCGTTTAAGTTGATGCGGGAGCGGTCGGGCTCTCCGCGGTTCCTGGGATCGTCTGTCATCGGGCTTCACCTAGCTGGGGAGCCTCACCTTACGCCACCACCCTGTGATGGTCCTGGCTTGAAGCGAGCCGCCAGCGGCGGCGTCTGTGCGGCGCCAACCAGGCCGAATGTCCGTATATGGACTCCTCCTCTGGCTGCAAGCATTCCGCGTTCGGCGCCCTAGTCGACTGCGCACGTATATCCGGCCTCGGACTGCTGCATCGCTTCGATGCTGGGCCTTGATGGGCTATTCGCGCGCCGGCTCCCAATCGCTAACACGTGCTTGCGCACCAGGACATTTAGGGGTTTGCCGACGCCGGTCCGACCGGTTTGCCATCTGCAGGTTGCTCGCAATCTGTGGGGGCTCTCCTAGGCGTCAGGCGGCAGCCAGGTCCGGTTGATAGTCGGTGCCGTTGCGCAGTTTTGTTGGTCAAGGCCACGGAGGCGACGTTCGGGTGTGACCGTTCGGCCAGCCGGCATGCCCATCGGCTGAGTCGGTCCTCTTTGCGCCTTGCCGTTCGCAGCATCGCCCGCGCGCCATACACCAGCAGCGAGCGCAGATAAGCATCGCCGCGTTTGCTGATGCCCAGCAATCGCTCCTTGCCGCCGGAACTGTGTTGACGCGGTGTCAGGCCTAGCGACGCTGACAGTTGACGGCCATTGGCGAATTGCCGTGCATCGCCCACCGCAGCCACCAGCGCGGTGGCAATCATCGGGCCAACGCCTCGTAGCTGCTGCAACCTGCGCGCGTCCGGATCGTTTTGCGCGATGGCCGCGATGTCCGTGTCGAGTTCGGCGACGCGTTCATCCACGGCACGTACGTCGTGCCACAGCCCTTCGAGCAGATGCCGGAAACGATCGCTAAGCCCGTTGTCGGCATCCTCCAGCCAACGTGGAATCGCCCGACGCAGCGATAGCAACTCCTTCGGAGCGACCAGTCCGTACTCAGCCACCAAGCCGCGGATCTGATTGGCCTTGGCCGTGCGCTGCTCCACCAAGCCTGCACGAATGCGGTGAGCGGCCTGGATATCCTGCTGTTCCACCGATTTCACCGAGACGAAGCGCATGCACGGTCGGCTCATCGCCTCACAGATCGCTTCCGCGTCGTGGCGTCGTTCTTGTTGCTCTTGACGTAAGGCTTCACAAACTGCGGAGCGATCAACTTCACGCGGAAGCCCAGGGCCTGCAGCCGCCGGGCCCAGTGATGGGCGCCGCTGCAGCTCTCCATTCCAATCTCACAGCCCGCTGGCGCTGCCTCGGTCACCGCCTGCAACCAGCGGTCACGAGGAAACCGCTTGCACCACGCCGGCCGTTCCTGGCGATCCACGCCGTGCACCTGGAACACGTTCTTGGCCAAGTCGACCCCAATGCGCATAAGCTCGTTCATGGTGGACTCCTTCTCGCCGCGACTGTCTTCGCAAATTCAGTCTGGCACCCATCGGGTACCAAGGTGAGGAGGAGTCCATCCCATCGCTATCGGCCATTAGCAGACGCTGGCGCTACCACATTCACACGCCGGTCCAGCGGTGATTGAGGTATTCCGGGGTCGCAGGCTTCCGCTGGCAAGGAATGGGGGTGAAGTGCCTGCACTTCGGTTCCGTCTTTTGAACGTGCGCGCCTCCCCGCCTCGTTGCATTCTTGAAACCTCAACCCTTCGGTAGTTTCGAGCGAGAATCGCGTGGCAACTCCGGAAGTGGCCAGAACTTTGCTGCAAGTGCGAGCCGCATAAGTTCAGCTGTGGACCGCATACCCAGCTTTGAACGCAGATGCTCGCGATGAACCTTAACAGTCTTGACAGCAATCCCCAGCTCATCCGCAATGGCAATGTTTGATGAGCCGGCCAAGACGCGGGCAAGAACCTCCCGTTCGCGCGCAGTCAGCACGCTCAGCAGCGCTCGTGCATCATTTGTCTGGGCCTGGCCATGTCTGATCGTCGCATCCTTCTCGATTGCTGCATTGACAGCCTCGACTAGGACATCGAGGTCGACTGGCTTCTCAAGAAAATCTATCGCGCCGCTCTTCATTGCGCGCGTAGCGGACGAAATGTCGGCGGCGCCAGAGATGAAGACAAAAGCGGGCGTAATTCCACGTCGTGCAAGTTCCGCTTGAACGTCTAGTCCACTCATCCCGGGCATCAGCAGATCGATCACGACGCAGCCTGATTCAGCGGCGTCGTAGCGAGCCAAAAACTCTCTCGCGGAACTGCTCCCGGTCACCCTGAAACCGGCTGCTTCCAGTCCCCGTGCTAAACCACGTAGGACGGCGGGTTCGTCGTCCACGACGTGAATCATTGAAGGCATCGTCTTCACCACACCGGCATTGCGTCATCCTCTTGTAATGACACTCAGTGATGAGATAGTGATGCTCAGCGGTGATGACCGTCTTCTGCGAGTCGAAAGCGAACACTAGCATTGAAGCCCGTTCGACTTGCACGTCTGCGGCTGGCCGCGGCGATGGGCGCGCTCATGAACGCATAATCGTCTTCCGACAAGCGGACCCGGCAGCGGAGGTAGAATCGCCACGCCCACTGGAGAGTCGCCATGGCTGCCCCGTCGGAAGGTGAGAGAGCATTTGCACAGCAACTCGGCCGTATGGCCCGCGAACAGCTTCCGCAATTGGACTGGGACGAACTCGAGCCCCATCTGCAACTCGGTTGGAAAACTAGCGCGCATGCGGACAAGGTGCGATGGCGTGACGTTCGCCTCTATGCGCGCGAGAGCTGGGGAAGGGCAGACGGCTGCGAGCTCTAGGTCACCGCTGAGTTGGTCTCCGGCGTGTTAAGTCCGTTCGCAACTAGAATCCCGTGCAATCGCGCGAGGACGTGGGCCCGGTGCTGCCCAGCAATGGCGACGATGTCGTCGGCCGCTGCCACGAATGCAGTGCGCAGTTGCTCGCGGCTTGGGAACTCGGCGCGCAGCATGACGATGGCTTCGTCCAGCGCAGCCAAGCGGCGTTCAAGTTCGTCACGAGACGGCTCCATAGACGCTCCCGTCGAACGCGGTCCTATCCTCATACGATCAACGCGCCACAGTCCGGTCGTCACCTCGTCGGCCGACGTACGGCATGGCCAGGCCGATAAATGAAGGGAGGCCGGTCAGGGCAGACCTACCTGACGCCCAGCTCTGGGACGGCTGACTTGGTGCGGTCGACAGCGGCGCCGGTGCGGCGCTGAGACATTCCGAACGTCCGCTATCTGCCAGAAGCGGACATTCATGGGCCGTGCGATGAGGAGGTTTGATTCCGCTTGATCGAGGTTTCAAGCCACATAGCTTTCGTCTCGCTCCCACTGAGCCAGATCAAACCCAATCTCGACGAGGCACAGCTGTGCGGCTCCCCGAAGCGCGTGCCAGTGCTGATTGCGCAGGACCAATTCATCCCACGGCAACTCGAGCATGGCGTCAATCTGGTTCTCTTCTGACCGCCAAGCAAGCGCAAACTTCTGCACTGCTTCCCTGGCTTTTGACTCCATACCCTCAAGCGCAGAGATGGGACCGGAACCACTGAGTGCGCGGATCACGTCCTGCGCATCATTGATGGCCTCTACCGGGAGGAGGTATTGATCTGACGTCGCATTCACCATGTACCGATCCTGTGCGGCGCGTGAAGCTAGAACGCCGAGACGCCGCCCAATCTCATCCACGATGCTCATGCCTGACGCCCACCATTGATTAGATGACCAGTTTGGTCCGACGCCAATGTCCGCTTTGGGTCGAAAGCGGACATTAGCAGCCCGGACGCGGGCCGTCCTGTCCGAACGTCCGCTAACGGCTACGAGTGGACATTCGCTACTAAAGCGAGCCATGAAGCGGCTTCGCGCTGAAGAAGTTGCTAGGCCCCAGCGTCATCGTCTGAGGCCAGGACCGTTATACGACCAAACCAAATGGCGTAGCCCCCCGGGCGTGGGTCACTCACTGCAACGAGCTGACCCTTCTTCTCGCCAAGAGAATAGGTGGGACGATTGTGCATGACTCGAACCCCCAATCGATTCAGAGCCTCCCCGTAGCCGACAGTTAGGGGGCAGCGACCAGTAGCGAGTGATTCGCAAGCACCGGCGAATGAGCAAATTGCCCTTGTGCACATTGGGCTGAGCTGGCCCTCAGCTCCTTGCTCCGTGTCCAAGTACCAGAGAGGCGTAAGGGAGACAGTCTGTCGTTCCGCAAGGCACGCGTAACTAACTGGGTCTGCTTCGTAAAGCTTGTCTGGCTGCTCCATGCCCAACCCTCAATGACCGCTTTGGGTCGAAAGCGGACATTAGCAGCCCGGCCGCCGGGCGTCCCGGCCTAACGTCCGCTATCGGCCAGAAGCGGACGTGTCGCGCCTACAGATACTTCGCCTTCAACCAAAGAGCGCCCTCGACAACGAAGACGATAGCCCCGAGGTACATCAGGTACCCAAGTGCTTCATGCAAAGTGATGGAGAGAACTGCGCCGAGGACGAAAAGCAATATCCCCGCCACCAGGCCCTTCTTCCTCCATGGAGACGCTGGGCTCATACGACTGGCTGCTTTGGGTCGAAAGCGGACGTTATCACCGGCGCTATATGGCGACCAGCGGGCCATCACGGCTCGCTGGCCGCGTCGACCCTAGGCCTCAGTCTGCTCGGCCAGTTCAAGGGCGTCGTCTACCTCGATGCCAAAGTAGCGAACAGTACTCTCCAGCTTTGTGTGGCCTAAGAGCAGTTGAACTGCACGGAGGTTCTTCGTCCGGCGGTAGATTAGTGCCGCCTTCGTACGCCGTAGAGAATGGGTGCCATACGCGCTGCCGTCGAGGCCGACCTCCGAGACCCAACGGTGGACGATTCGGCTGTACTGCCGCGTCGACAGATGGGCGACTTGTCGAATGCGGCTCGGGAAAAGAAAGGTGTTGCCGCCAATACGCTGGGCCGCTAGCCACGCAGCGATAGCGTCTCGCGTCAGACTAGTAATTTCGAAGCAGACCGGACGCCCGGTTTTGCGCTGAAGCACGGTCGCTCGGGCCGCGATGGTCTGGCCGTGGCAGATGTCTTGCACTCGAAGCGAAAGCAGATCGCAGGCTCTAAGCTTCGAGTCGATGGCCAGGTTGAACAGCGCTAGTTCTCGGCAGCTGCCGCGGAGCTGAAGCCTCACCCTAATGGCCCATATGTCACGGAGCCGGAGCGGTGCTTTCCGGCCAACGATCTTGCCCTTGTTCCAAGGGACGAAGTTTTCGCTCATGTCCATGTCCAACTCCCAGGCGGGAGATCGACGATGCACCTGACTCCAGACGGCAGTCACCTCGGCGGAGATGGTTGTCCCGGTGATAATGTCCGCGTCCGACCCGATGCGGACATTCGAGGCACACTAGCTCTACCGCCGGTCGCCGTACGAACCCTTCGCATGCCAAGCCCTCAGTACCTGATTGCCCACGCGTGCTTTGCTTGCCGAAAGAGCTTCAAGGTCGCACCGCGTCCAGCCTTCACATCAACCTGCCCGAACTGCAGTGCTCTGCTTCATGAGATGGGTCGATCGTTCAAGGCCCCGCCTACGAAGGACACAGAGCAGTGGGCGAAGGTCCAGGCGCTCTTTGACGCAGGTTTCCGCTTCTCCAGTTACCGCAGCGCAGATGGACCGCCGTTGCCCGACCATTTGTCTGAGGTGGACGGGTTCATTCGGGATAACCCGGAGCACCCGCTTCGCGTTGCTCCGCCACAGAGTCGCTCAGGCCGAGGCATCAGCTGATGTCCGCTCCTGCCCGATAGCGGACACTGGGCCGAGTGGAGCGGGTGCGTCGGTGCTAATGTCCGCTTCCGACCCTAAGCGGACATTCGCAACGGCGTCGATGGAATCCACACTTAGGGATCTGCCCGCACGGATACCGCGCCCGCATCAAGGGCGGCATGCAAAGGAGATGAAGAACGGCATGTCCGAAGAAGCGTCAGCCCTGTACACCCTGTTGGTGGCCCATACGTTCTTCGCTGGTGCCGCCGGAACGTTCGGACGTCTCTATATCGGTGGGTATCTGCTATCAACCGAGTCCATCAACAGTCCGGAACCACTGCGCCGTTTCTTCTTCAGATATCTGGTGTTCTCCATGTATTACCTTGGGTCGTTCCTCACCACCCCGCTGCTTTTGTCGCCATTCATCGAAAGCATTAGGGGAGCCAGCGTCGGTGCCGACGCGAAGCCGATGATCTATCTTGTGCTGTGCATTCCAGTCGCAGTCGCCCTCTATCTCGCGGACTGCTGGATCATAGTGAAGAGTGACCCACTCAAGATTTCGAGCAGGAAGCGTCGCGCCAGGTCGCGTTGACCGCGGCAAGACAGGCGAGGCGCCTTCCCGGACGAATCTCAGAGCACGAGAGTTCCCAGCACGCGTCCGCATCCGGTATGGCGGTCGAGGCATGAGGCGCCATGAGAAGGTTCCTGCGAGCGATGTCCGCTTCTGGCCGAAAGCGGACGTTCGGCCGCGACGGTCGGCAGCCGGGCTGCTACTGCGTCGGGCCCGGCCCGTCGTACTTCGTTGCCATCGCGATCGCGCAGACCGGGTTCGGCGCGGTGTCGGTGACGTGGGTGGTCCGGCCGCTCACCGAGGAACGCATGCGCGGCGCCCTGGCGGGCGATCGCAAGGCGACTGCGTTGGCGTTCGGCCGCGCTACCGAGGCGTAGTCGTCGTCCCCTGCGGCGGCCCCCTCAGGCCGCGCCAGTGCCGGAGGCCGGCGTGCGAGTGATGAACACTGGAACGCGAGGCAAATTGGCTGGCGCGCCAGTGTTCGGGACTGGCGTTCGAGGCTCAGGAACTCGCGCGCCAGTAAATTTGCCTCGTGCGCCAGTGTCGGAGCCTGGCGCGCCAGGCTCGAAGACTCGCGTGCGAGGCAAAATCACTCGTGCGCCACGTTCAAAGGCTGGCGCACGAGTCTTTGGAACTGGCACGTCACGCTTCAGCACTGGGCGCTGCGCCACGGCTCGACGTCGGGCTGTACAGGCCGCGTGCCCATCCCGCGCATCACGAATGTGAGACGCCGCTACCGTTCGCGACTTCGTCGCATTGATCGCGCTCTACGCGAGGCGGAACACTCGCTCCCGGAGCCTAAGAACTCCGCGCATAGCGGCACCCACCTCCGTCAAACCGGTGGGTTTTTTGTGCCCGAACTCAACCGGGCGCAAACTCGACGCAGTCGTTCTGCGTCGGGAGGGCGGCAGCCATACAACACCCGCAAGGGGAAAACTGCCCGCCGACTATGCGCGGTTCTTAGCCTCCCGGCACCCCTGCGGCATTCCGCCGCAGGGGCACCGCAGTCAAAGGAGCGACTCATGCCAACGAAGTCCCGTCCGGCGCCGGCCCGGACCCTCTGCTACGTCATCAGCGACCCCGCGCGCGACATCGTGTCGCGCACCCGCGACCAGCTGTCGCTGCTCGCCCGCCTCACCGCCGCCCGCGTGCGCCACGACGACGCGGAACTCGAAATGCCCCAGCCCACGCTCTTCCACGTCCTGCAGACGCTGTGCAACGACCTGGATCACGCGCTGCGCGACATGAAACTCCGCTGGTCATCCGGCGAGTCACCGCCGGAGCGGACGTAATCCGGCTATGCCGCGCACCGGCCTGCAGACGGTGCGCCGGCCAAGATGCGCCGCAGACGTCGGCACGAAAGCTCGCGGATGCTAACGTCCGCTTTCGACCCAAAGCGGACGTCCCATCCAGTTAGCTGATTCCAATCATCAGCGAATGGCGCGGTGCGGCCAGTCGATGAGGTCCAGCTTTCCGCCGGCCAACGCAGGAGCCGTCTCCGCCACGACATCGTGCGGGAAGCCGAGCGTGATGGCGCTGGCTTCGTCCAGTCGACGGATCTGCTCCGCGCTCAGTGTCACGTCCAGCGAAGCGAGGTTGTCCGTGAGCTGCTCGTGCGTACGCGGCCCGATGATCGGAAGCACGCCTTTCGCAAGTACCCACGCGATCGCCACCTGGCCGGGCGACACGCCTGCTTCTTCCGCAATGGCGAGAACCGCATCGACGGTCGCCGTCTTGCGTGCATCGCTTTCGCCGTGGATGACGACGCCCAGGCCCTGTGCGCGTCCCGTTTCACCGCGACGGTACTTGCCCGTCAGCAGGCCGCCGCCGAGCGGCGACCACGCCACGGTACCCAGGTTGAACCCCGCCGCCATCGGCAACAGTTCGCGTTCGGCCGAGCGCTCGACGAGGCTGTATTCCAGCTGCACCGCGGCGACGGGCGACCAGCCGCGCGCTTCCGCCAGCGTCGCCGCAGTCGCTACGCGCCAAGCCGGGAAATCGGACAGCCCGGCGTACAGGATCTTGCCGCTACGCACGAGATCGTCGAGCGCACGTGCGATCTCGTCGATCGGCGTCACGCCGTCCGGCATGTGCACCCAAAGCAGATCGACGCGGTCGGTCTTGAGACGCTTCAGACTGGATTCGACCGAACGCAGCATCGCCTTTCGGCTGTTGCCGCTGCGCTGCAGGCCGGCGTCGGGTGCATCGCCGAGCGAGAACTTGGTCGCCAGCACGATGTCATCGCGGTCGCTGGCGATGAACTCGCCCAGCATCGCTTCGGACTGGCCGAACTGGTACTGGTCGGCAGTGTCGATGAAGTTGCCGCCAGCCTCGCGGTACGCGGTGTAGATGCGGCGCGCTTCGTCCTGTTCGGAGCCGTAGCCCCAGCCCTTGCCGAAGTTGCCGGTGCCTAGCGCCAGCGTGGAAACGCGCAGGCCGGTGTTGCCGAAGATTCGGTAACGCATGATCGTTTCTCCTGAAGGCGCCGGTTCGGCGCCCGTGCGGTCACTTCGTCGTGCGGGCAATGAAGTCGGTGATGTACTGAGCGGACAGCTCCGGATACTGGTGCTGCGGGCCGTGGCCTGATTCGGGATAGAACACGAACTGCGCGTTGCGCATCTGTCCGATGAGCGGGAACCAGTTCTGGCCGGCCGTGCTCGTATCGCGATCACCGCTGATGACGAGGATCGGCGTACGCGTCTGCGTCAACTTTGCACGACGCCCTGTTGCATCCTGCCCAAAGGCTTCCGCGGCCTTCAGGTAGGTCTGGATCTTGTCCATGGTGGACGGGATCTTCGACACAACGTCCGGACGGGCATAGATGCGGTCGCGCGATTCCTTCGCCATTTGGCGGCTGAACTCCGAGGAGGGATCGAAGAACAGCACCTCCTCGTCGGCGAGGTCGTTGACCGGCTTGAGCGCGCGCTCGATGAAAACCTGCTGGATCGGAATCTGACCCGGACCCGGAGGATTCGTACCGATCAACACGGCATGCGTGACGCGGTCGGGCTTGTCCAGAAGTATCGTCTGAGTCGTGAAGCCACCCCAGGACCAGCCGGCCATGGCGAACGTGTCCAGCTTGATGGCCGTTGCGAACCGGTCGACGAAGCGGGACACCTTCCCTAGGTCGTCCGGCAGGACGCCGCTGGAGTAGCCAGCACCGGGGTGTCGAAGGTGATCACGGTGTGGTTGCGGGCCAGCGTGTCGAGGAACAGCGGATCCCACGTGTCGAGCGTGCCGCGCATGCGGTTCGCCAGCACGATGGGCGAGCCCGAGCCGATACGGCGGTAGGCGATGCGGTCGCCATCGACCTGGACATAACGGGTCTCGGCGGTGGCCGCGGTGTTCTGGGCGAAAGCGGGGGCGGAGAGGGAGGCGGCCATCAGGAGGCTGCCAAGGAGCATGGTTTTCATGACGTCGATTCCTGTACGGGGGAGAAGGAAGCTCGGACTGCGTGATGGGTGACCGACCGCGTCCGTGGCGACATTTCTACGCTTCCGTTCCCGTTGCGGGAATGCCTAAACTTGCAAGCACGCAGTGCAGAATTGCAACGCGATCTGGCATGGCGGTTTCCGTGGGCACACCATGAATTTCGACTGGAATGACATACCGCTCCTGCGCAAGCTGGCCGAGTCCGGGAGCATGGCGCAGACCGCCCGGGACCTGGAGCTGGTCACCTCGACGGTGAGCCGCCGGTTGGCGGCAGCAGAACAGGCGCTGGGCATCCGATTATTCATACGCGACCCGTCTGGTTACCGGCCAACGGAGGCGGGGCGCGTCTTCCTGGAGCACGCCCATCTGATCGTCGATCGGGTGGAAACGATGGTGCTGGAAACCCGGGCGGAGCAGCAGGACGTGGCCGGCCCGGTGAACATCACGGGCATCGATGTCGTACTGAGCCACTGGCTCGTCGATCACGTTCCCGCGCTTCTGTCGAAACATCCGCGACTGGAAGTGAGCCTTCTGGGCGACTTCCGAGAGGTCTCCTTCACCCGCCGTGAAGCGGACCTGGCCATCCGGCTGAATCGTCCGACGGCCGATGCTGCACTTCGCATGCGGAAGATCGGCACGCTCGGTTTCGCCGTCTACGGCGGCGAGGCGTTCCGGGGTGTCGATCGGAAAGATTGGAAGACACTCCCGTGGCTCGCCTTTCCGCGCGAGTTCTCTTGGCTCGCAGAGATGAAGTGGCTGGAGAAGATCAATCCCCAGCGCGTGATCCGCCTGACAACCATCGCGATGATCGCGCGCGCGTGCGAGTCCGGCGTAGGTGTCGCGCTGCTGCCGTGCGTCGTGGGTGACCGGCTTGGGCTGACACGTTTGCAGGACCGCGTCGAGTCGCACCGCGAACTGTGGCTGCTGAGCCACAAGGACGCCGGCCAGATTGCGCGCTTCCGGACCGTGTCGGAATGGCTGGTCGCCGCTGCGGAGAGCGATTCCCAAATTCTCACGGGCGCATAGGCAGCGAGGGTCCGCTTCTGGCCGATAGCGGACCCTCGACAGTCACCATCTCGACTCCACCGGAGACCCCAGATGATCGAGCTCCCCGTACGAGACCCATGCGATCTGTGCGAAGTGGCGGGGCGCGAAGACCGGTGGGCGATCATCGAGGAAGGCGAACACACGCTGACGGTCATCAACCCGTGGCAGTTCGAAGTGGGGCAGTGCTGCGTCATCACGCGGCGGCACGTCGCGACGTTGCTGGATCTCTCGGCCGAGGAATGCGCGACGGTGCTGGGCGCGGCGAAGCGGGTCGCGGAGGCACTCGTCAGGAGCTACCGACCGCTTGGCATCCTCACGTTCCAGAACAACGGCGTTTACAGCGGACAGGAAACCCCGCACTTCCATTTCCACGTCGTGCCGCGGCAGAAGGGCAGCGACTGGGGGATCGGGCCGCCGCAACTGGCGACGTTCGAGGGCGCCGGACGCAAGGCGGGCACTGCGCATGATCCGGGCGGCGATGCGCGACGTCGGGAACGCGTCCAGGTATCGGCCGCCCAACTTGCCGCCACCGCGGCCCTCATCCGATCGAACCTGCCGAACTGACGGCGGCGAACCTGCTGGTCTGTCCGCGGCGAGGACTGCGTAACGCCGCACCGCTTCGCCTCGCCACCCGCGGCATACTTGCGAACATCGCCAGCACCCACCGGAGGCTTCATGCGTCGTCGCGATTTCCTCAGTGCCGCGGTCGCCGCCTCGGGCGCCCTCATGCTTCCCGGCGGGCTGGCGCTGGCGGCGCCGGCGGGCGTGAGCGGCCTGACGTCGCTCACCGTCGGCACGAAGCCGATCTCGCCCGAAGAGCGCATGGCGCGCATCGCCAAGCTGCAGCGGCTGATGGTCGAGCAGGAGATCGGCGCGCTGATCGTGGAGTCGGGTTCGAGCCTGGACTACTTCACCGGCGTGCAGTGGCATCGCTCCGAACGCACGACGGCCGCGGTGATTCCGGCGCGTGGCGACGTCGTCATCGTGACACCGGCGTTCGAGGAACCGTCGATTCGCGAGACGCTGGCTGTCAGCGGCGACGTGCGCCCGTGGAACGAACACGAAAGCCCGTTCGACCTCATCGTGGGCGCGCTGCGCGACCGCGGGGTGAAGTCCGGTGCGATTGCGTTCGAATCCACCACGCGGTTGTTCATCGTCGATGGCGTGCGTGAGGCGAGCGCCGGCGCGTACCGCATCGTGTCGGGCGACGCGCTGGTGAAGGCCGTGCGGCTGATCAAGTCGCCGGCCGAACTCGCGCTGATGCAGGCGGCCAACAACGTCACGCTCGCGGCGCTGCGCTACGTGCACGACAACGTGCGCATCGGCATGCGGCCCGAGGAACTCGGCGCGATGATCGATGCCGCCACTGCGGCGCTCGGCGGCGAGCCGGGCTTCGCGCTCGTGCTGCTCAACGAGGCCAGCGCGTATCCGCACGGTTCCAAGCAGCCGCAGACCGTGCGCGAGGGCTCGGTCATCCTGATGGACGTGGGCTGCACGGTGCACGGCTACCAGTCGGACATCTCGCGCACGTGGGTGATGGGCAAGCCGACGGCGAAGCAGCGCAAGGTCTGGGATACCGTCAAGCGCGGGCAGGAACTCGCGCTCGCCACCGCGAAGCCGGGCGTCCCGGTGGGCGCGATCGACGACGCCGTTCGCGCCATGTACGAGAAGGAAGGCTGGGGCCCTGGCTATCGCCTCCCGGGCCTGTCGCACCGCACCGGCCACGGCATCGGCCTGGACGGCCACGAGCCGCCGTACCTCGTGCACGGCGACAGCACGCCGCTCGCGCCGGGCATGTGCTTCTCCGACGAGCCGGGCCTCTATATCCCCGGCGAGTTCGGCATCCGCATGGAAGACTGCTGGTACATGACCGAAACGGGGCCGAAGCTGTTCACGCAGCTGGCGAAGTCGATCGACGATCCGATCTGATGTTGTCGAATGAGCTAGTGGAGGCGTGGAGCGGATCGGAATGACACCAGTGAACAACGTTCGTCACGTACGCAAGCTGCTCTGGATGCAGGTGGCTATCGGGCTGGTGTTTGTCGGCGGCGGACTGTCGTTCCCGATCTACATGTACCTGCAGTACGGCTTCGCTGCACATCCCGTCTAC
Source organism: Lysobacter soli (assembly GCF_009755585.1). Taxonomy (NCBI): domain Bacteria; kingdom Pseudomonadati; phylum Pseudomonadota; class Gammaproteobacteria; order Lysobacterales; family Lysobacteraceae; genus Lysobacter; species Lysobacter soli. The sequence goes on from NZ_CP046603.1 coordinate 598,966, forward strand.
GATGGACAAGGGAATGTGGTGGGGCAGGCGAGCTACTTCCTGACGGGTCTGGGAATGGGGCTGTTTGCGATCGCAGTGGCCAGCTGCGTGATCCTCATGGCCATTCGCTCCCTCAGGGCGATGGCAGTGCAGCAAGAACTCGAGGAATGAAGAGAGGCGCGTCGCGCAGCCTCTCTGCACTGGCTAGCGGACGCGCCGCCACACCGACACGGGCACGCTGCCGTCCGGGCGCGGCGGCACCTTGTAGCGCAGCTCGCCGCCGTCGAGCGCGTATTCGCGTTTCTGCGTCGTGCCTTCCCAGTTCGGGAAGGACGAGCCCTCGATCGAGAACACGAGCAGCCCGGCCGATCGGTCGATCGATATCGCGCCGTAATGCGTGCTGCTGCCCATCACGGCCGAGCGCATTTCGTCGACGCTGCCATCGGCCTTGTTGTCGGTAGCGAAGCGCGCGCGCTCTGACTTGAAGATCTGCAGCGAATAGCGCCCCTGCGCATCGACGATGAGCCTGCCTTTGGGCTTCTCGCCGTAATCGCGCGCGGTGGTGCCGTCCGGCAGGAGCTTGTCGGCGGCGACCAGTGTCCAGGTGCCTTGCAGCGGGAAGGCGGCGGGTGCCGGATGGGCGTCGCTCGCGGCCAGCCCCGCAAGCATGGCGACGAGTGCGCCGGTGAGCAGTTTCATGGCGATGTGGCCTCGTGGTCAGGAGGGAACGCCCACGATCCTGGGCGGCTTGATGGATTCGAAAAATCCATCTAGAACGATATCTGCCATTTCGGAATCGAATGATGCCCACCAAGGCGATGGACGTGGATGCCGTGCGTGCGTTCCTGCTGGCGGCCGACCTGCAGAGCTTCACGCGTGCGGCCGACGTGCTGGACACGACGCAGTCCGCCGTGAGCCTCAAGCTGCGCAAGCTGGAGGAACAGCTTGGGCGTCGCCTGCTGGAACGCACGCCGCGCCACGTGCGCCTGTCGGCCGAAGGCGTGGCGTTCCTCGGCATGGCGCGCGAACTGGTGAACTCGCACGATCGCGCCGCCGCCGCATTCGACACCGAACAGCGGCGGCTGGCGATCGGCATCAACCAGCAGCTGGTCGGAAGCGAACTTCCGTCCCTGCTCAAGCGCATGCGCGAGCACGATCCGAACCTGCAGGTCGAAATGCGCATCGGCGGCACGCAGGAGCTGATGCGCAGCCAGGCGCAGGGCGAACTCGACGCCGTGCTCGTGCTGCGCCCCGACGATCGCGGCAAGCGGGGCAGGGTGGTGTTCGCCGAGCCGTTCGCGTGGTTCGCCGCAGCCGACTGGCAGCCGCGCGCCGGACAGCCGTTGCCGCTGGCGACGCAGGGCGAATCGTGCCGCGTCCGCACGCAGGCCGTGCGCGCGCTCGATCGCGCCGGTGTCGAATGGCGCGAAGTCTTCGTCGGGAAGGGCGCCGCGATCCTCGGCGCCGCGGCGGTGGCAGGCCTCGCAGTCGCGCTGCTGGCACGACGCGCCGCGCCGGCGGGGACGGTCGACGTTGGCGGTTTGCTGTCGCTGCCAACCATCCGCGCGCAGGACGTGATGCTCTACACCAACCTCAGCGACCGCCGCACGCGCGAGGCACTGCGCGTGCTGACGCTGGCGTTCCAGTGAGCGCCGCCGTAGGCACGCGCGGCGCGGACTGGCACCCGTTATAGTCCGGCCAGCACGTCGCCCCGCTGGGGAGTGGGTCGACGCTTCCGTCAGGACCTGCCAGGGAAAGGAAAAGGGGATCACCATGAAGATCACACGTGCCATCGGCGCGATGGTTGTGCTGACCGCGATGGCCGCTTGCGGCGGGGGCGGCGGAGGTGGCGACAAGGCCGCCACGCCTGCGCCGTCCGCACCGCCCACCACGACGCCCACCACCCCGACCACGCCGCCGGGGCCGCTCGAACTTCGGCTCGCCGTGTCGACGCCGACGATCTCCCGGCAGCTTTCCTTCGGTGACGACGCGCTGACCGAGGTCGCGGGCGACTGGTCGGCGACCAATCTCGGATCGACGCAGGTGTACCTGCAGGTGTCCGACAACCAGTCCACCTTCGCGATGCCCGCGACGCGCACCAGCACGCCGGGCCGGTTCGCGTTTTCGCTCCCGCTGTCGAACACCGTGCTCCCCGGCAGCAGTAGCGGCATCATCACCGTGCGTGCGTGCGAGGACGTGCAGTGCACCAAGCCGTTCGCCAATGGCATGGGCACCGTGGCCTATACCGTGGACCTCGCGCGCACGCAGGACTGGGAAACCACTCAGGCCACCGCCGCGCACAATGGTTACGTCGCGGTGACGCTCGACCCGGCAAAGTTCGCGAAGGCGTGGGAGTGGGCGCGGCCGGAGGTCACCACCGGCGCGCTGGGCCCGATCAATCCCGTCGCCACGTGGGAGCGCAGCGTGCTGGTGAGCGAAGCCTTCGGCACCGGCGGCGCCACCGTGTATGCGCTCAACGAAACCGATGGATCGATGCGCTGGCGCCGCCAGTTCCCACCGGTTACCCCGACTTCCTATCACCCGCCGCTGTCGCCGCCGGCCGTCACCGACGGTCGCGTGTACATCACCACAACCGGGCAGACCGAGGCGACGTTCCTGTACTCGTTGAACGTGTACACCGGCGATCTGCTCACCAAGTCGCCCTTCCGCACGCAATGGGCGCAGCTGCTCGCACCCACGGTGAAGAACGGTCAGTCCTACGTCCAGGCCGGAACCTACGGCGGCGTGGTCTACGCCTTCGATGCCATCACCGGGCGGGAACTCTGGCAGGGCGGTGGCGGCTCGGCTGGACTCAATACGCCGTCGGTCGACAACGAGGGACGGGTGTACGTCCACGGCGGGGTATCGCTCAACGTCATGAGCGAAGCCACGGGTGTTCCGCTGGCGACGATCAGCAGCCCGCCGCCGGACTACCCCATCTCCCAGTCCGACTACCATGCCGTCGCCGCGCTCGGACTTCCCGACAGCATCACCGCGCCCTTCAGCGTGGTCGTGCCTGGCGGCGGTGGCGCGAGCTCGAACTCCAACTTTTCGCGACCGCTGAAGAACTATTCCTTCAGCACCGCCTCTGTGCGCTGGACGTCGGTCAAGTCGTATGGCGGTTATCCGGCGGTCGCCAAGGGCATCGTGTACGCCACCACGAACTCGGCACCGCGACAGCTGGAAGCGATCAACGAGCGCACCGGTGCCGTGCTGTGGTCGTGGACGCCGCCGGGTTCGGAGTCGTTCTACCGGAACGTGGTGGTGACCAATAACCTGCTGTTCGTGAGCACGAACCGCGCGCTGTACGCGATCGACCTGGATACGCGGAAGGCGGTCTGGGAAAGTCCGACGCCGGGCGACGTGGCGATCTCCGCCAGCCGCATGATTTACGTCACCACCGGCGCCAGCAAGAGCGACGGCCGCGTGGTTGCGTTCCGCACGCGCTGACATTCGCGTATCGATGATCAGGACCACCGCCGTCTACATCGCCGCCGCCTTCGCCGAGATCGCCGGCTGCTTCGGTTTCTGGGCGTGGTTGCGCCTGGGGAAGACCGCTTGGCTGGTGCCGCTCGCGGTGCTGTCGCTGGCGACGTTCGCGTGGCTGCTCACGCTGGTCGAAAGCAGTGCGGCGGGTCGCGCGTTTGCGGCCTACGGGGGCGTCTACATCGCCGCGTCGCTGCTCTGGCTGTGGCAGGTGGAAGGCGTGAAGCCGGATCGCTGGGACGTCATCGGCAGCATCGTGTGCCTGATCGGCGCGGCGATCATCGTGTTCGCGCCGCGTGCGCCGTCGGCGGTTTGAATGGGCGGGCTCGGCGTCGATGGGATACGTCGCGCCATGGAGGAATCCTGTGAATACGGTCATCGCATCCACGGTAGTCGGCGTGTGCATTGCGATCGGTGCCGCCGCACTGGTCGGCCTCACCGCAGCTGAGGCGCAGCACTTTCCGCCGCATTCGCTGGACGCGTCGGACGCGCGCAGCGACGAATTTCGCAATCGTTAGTATTCGCGACACCTCGACGCGATGGGGGAAGTCGCACTCGTGCCTTCGGCCGAAACGCGGACGTATCGCTTCCTTTGGTTGCGCACCTTCCACGAGCCAATCGCCGTCCGCGTGGTGCGCGATGCGTCGGGCGACCGCGTCATCGCGACCCAGCTGGACGGCGCCGGGGGTTATGCGCCCGGAAAGTTGTCGCGTCGCACGGAGATCGCGTTGACGCCCGCGCAGGCCGATGCATTCGAACAGGGGCTTGAGGCCGACGGGCTCTGGACGATGCCGGTGCCGCGGGAGCTGGCGGGAAAGGACGGTTCGGAATGGGTCGTCGAAGGCGCGAGCACGCGCTATCGCGTGGTGCGTCAATGGTCGCCGGAGGATGGCCCCGTTCGCGCCATGGGCGAGCGGTTCCTCGCGCTGACGGGCTGGACGCTCGACCCGAAATATTGACGAGCCGCTATTCGGCGGCGATCAGGTCCACCCACGTGATCCAGTCGTCGGTGCGCGAGTGGAACGGCTCCACGAGAGTGCGCGCGCTGTCCACGGGGAGGCCGTTCTCGAAGCCCGCATCGGCCAGGCGCTGCTCAAGCTCGGCGGCGATGCGCTGGAACGCATCCTTCAGCTGGGCGCGATTGGGATGCGTGACGATCATCGCGCGCAGCAGGCATTCCATCGCCAGGATCTGCGCCGAATGCAGCACGACGGCGCTTTCCAGTGCTGTGATCTGTTTCTTCACGAGGTCTCCTCGGTCGTCGCGACGAACGTAGCGTTCTCGATGTGAATGGATCGCGAGAGAAACGATGCATTCGTGAAACGTGGAAGAGGTCGTCGCGTGCGTCGTTCATCGCTCACCGCGACATGACGCGCGTGCGGGTATCGCTTGCACGCCGATAGCGATCGCCTGCGCCATGCCCGTCCTGATTACACCCGACCAGCGCTACATCGTCGTCCGCGGTCGCCTGTGGCGCGCGGCGAACCCGTCGCTTGAGCCCGCCGAACGCGATGCGCTGACGCGGCGCCTGATGAACGCGCGCCGCGAGGTCGCCGCTGCACGCCGCCTTGGCGACGATGAACGCCTGGCGCGGGCGCGCGGTGAGGTGGACGCGGCGAAGGTCGCGCTCGGTGAGCGCGGCGCGGTCTGGTGGACCGATGGCGCGCCGGATCTCAACCGCAAGCTGGTGAAGAACACGCCGTACGCGAAATGGTTCGACGGCGTCGCCCAGCCCGCTGCGGTGCGATGACGCTCAGGGCTCGTCTTCCCACGCCGTGGCCGAGTCGAACAGCGTCGGCTTGAGCGGCGTTTCGTCGGCGAACTTCAGATTCAGGCGCGGCATGTCTTCGGCGGAGTCGAAGGCCGTGGTCGGGGACGATGCCGGCACCACCAGCGGCTTGCCCATCTCGACGACGTACGTCGCCAGCTCCGCGCTGCGGCCGCTGCTGACGTTCACGACTTCGTGGTTCACGCCGTACGGGATGAACAACACGTCGCCCTGCTTCAACGTCACCGGCGCGCGGCCCTCCAGACGGTATTCGAGCGCGCCTTCGGTCACGTAGATGATTTCCTCGCCGTGATGGTGATGGTTGGCGGCGACGACGCCGGGATCGAGCGCGACCAGGACCTGCACGACTTCGCGGCCGGGAACGGACAGGGTTTCGCGTTGCAGGTCGGTGCGGTGCACGCCCGATGCCTGCGCCTGGGCGAGGACGGGCAGGGCGGCGAGCGTGGCGAGCAGTGCGGCGGCGATGGGGCGGGACGGCTTCATGGCGGCTTCCTCGTTGGGGTGTGGCCATTCGAACGCCGTGGCGTATCGGCACTGTGTCGGCGTTCGCGGCGATTTGTATCGGCGTGTACGACGCGGGTTTCCCTGCCGATTCGCGACGTTGCCGCAACGCGAACATTGCGCGTACCGCGCCGCGCGACGGCTGGATAACCTCGCCGCCCCGCTCACGGGCGCCTCCGCGCCGGCATGGGCTTCTCCGGGCAGGTCGCCGTGCGTCGTTCCGCAATCCTCGTGGTGTCTTCGGGCGCATTCCTCTGCGCGTGCACGCCGGCGACGGTGAAGGTGTGGCCGTCGTCGGGTTCGACGATGTCGTCGAACGATGGCGCGTACGTCGTGCAGGCCGGCGATTCGCTGTACGGCATCGCCTCGCGCAACGGCGTGCGCGTGGTCGACCTGGCGGAGGCGAACGGCATCGCCGAGCCGTTCGTGATCCATCCAGGGGATCGATTGCGTCTGCCTTCGGCCACCTATTCGAATGCGCCGGCCGTGCGTGCGCCTTCCGTGCAGGCGGTGCGGACGGAACCGTTGCCGGAAGCCGGTCCCGTGACGAAGCCCGTTTCGAAATCGACTGCACCGAACAGCGTCAACGCCGCGAAGACGACGACATCGGCGGGGACGACATCCACGGCGACGACATCGAAAGTGGCCGCGGCCAGCGCAGTCACGACAAAACCCACCAGCGCGGCCGCGACAAGCTGGCAATGGCCCGCCAGCGGCACGGTGGTCAACGCACCCGCGCGCCGCGATGCGACGCCGTACGCGCTCGACATCGCCGGCGCCGCCGGTAGTCCTGTGCGCGCGGTCGCGGCCGGCAAAGTCCTGTACTCGGGCGAGGGTTCGCCGGGTTACGAGCAGCTGATCGTGATCGAACACGTCGGCGGCTGGGTGTCGAGCTATGCGCACAACCGCAAGCGGCTGGTCGGCGAAGGACAGAGCGTCGCCGCCGGTGCGCAGATCGCGGAGATGGGCCACGTCGGCGCGGGCCGCGACATGGTGCATTTCGAACTCCGGCGCGGCGGGCAACTGGTCGATCCGCGCGCCGTCCTTCCCCCGCGCTGACATGGCGCTTCAACCGAAAGGAACGATCCAATGGGCCTCACGCCCCCGAGTTTCCCGATGTTCTTCCTCGCCACGCTCGCCGGTGGGGCCGGATTGGCTGCGCGCCTGGGCTTCCTGGACCTGCCGATGCCGTTCGCCTTCGTGCTGGTGGCGCTGGCATTCGTGCTGCTTTGGATCGCCTGCGTTTTTCGCGGTTTGTGAGCCGCCGTTGGTAGCGCTACCGGCGCAAGTCACGTCGGTGCGCTGCCCGCGCCGTCGGCGAGGGCGGCGACGGGGCAGGCGACGAGCCGTCGCTGAACGGGGCGGCCGTCACACCTTGGCGGCGGGGCCGAATCGTTGCCGCGCAAGGCTTTCCGCAGTGCAGCAAGGCTTTTTTCTCATCGCTGGTAGAGTGCATCCCACCTACGGGATCCCTGCTTCAAGTCCATGCCACAGCTGGTCGTCGTTTCCAGTGCGGTTTTCTCCTGCCGCAAAATTGTTAGCGCTAACTTTTCTGGAGCCGGACGCGCATGAGCGCAGCAGCACCGCTGTTCATCGGTCTCGACGTCGGCACGCAGAGCGTCAAGCTCGTCGCGTACGACCCCGCCTCGCGCCGCATCGTCGCCACGCACGGCCAGCCGCTGGAGCTGATCGCCGGTAACGACGGCAGCCGCGAGCAGCACGCGCAGTGGTGGATCGACGCCATTGCCGCCTGTTTCGGCAAACTCGACCCCGCACAGCGCGCCGCGGTCGCCGCGATCGGCGTGTCCGGCCAGCAGCACGGCTTCGTGCCGCTGGATGCCGACGGCAACGTGCTCGCGCCGGCCAAGCTCTGGAACGACACCAGCACGAGCGGCGAGTGCGACGAGATCATGTCGGCCGCCGGCGGCGAGGCGAACTGCGTGACACTGGCGGGCAATCCGATCCTGGCCGGCTACACCGCATCCAAGCTGCCGTGGACGCGCAAGCATCGCCCCGAGGTCTACGCGAAGCTCGCGACGATCCTGCTGCCGCACGACTACGTGAACTTCTGGCTCACCGGCCAGCGCTGGATGGAATACGGCGATGCGTCGGGAACGGGCTGGCTCGACGTGCGCACGCGCACCTGGTCGCGCGAGATGCTCGCCGCGACCGACGCCGACACGAACCTGGCCGATTTCCTTCCGCCGCTGGTGCAGGCCGACGCGAGCTTCGCCATCGCCCCGGGCATCGCCGACCAGCTCGGCCTGCCGCGCGACGTGATGGTCGCCGCCGGCGGCGGCGACAACATGATGGCCGCCATCGGCACCGGCAACGTCGCGCCGGGCGTGCTGACGATGAGCCTGGGCACGTCGGGCACGCTGTTCGCGTGTTCGGACACGCCGGTCGTCGACGAGGGCGCCGGCTGGGCCGCGTTCTGTTCGTCCACCGGCGGCTGGCTGCCGCTGATCTGCACCATGAACACCACCGTCGCCACCGAGAACGTGGCGAAGCTGTTCGGGTTCTCCAGCCGCGATGGCGAATCGGTGCTGGAAGGCACGAAGCCCGGCGCCGACGGCCTGGTGATGCTCCCGTTCTTCAACGGCGAGCGCACGCCGAACCTGCCCGATGCACGCGCGAGCCTGCACGGCATGGACATGGGCAACCTCACGCGCGGCAACGTCTATCGCGCCGCGATGGAAGGCGCGACCTACGCGCTGCGCAACGGCTTCGATGCGCTGCGTGCGGCCGGCATGACCTTCGATTCGATCCGCCTCACCGGCGGCGGCAGCCACAGCGCGACGTGGCGGCAGATGGTCGCCGACGTGTTCGACCTGCCCGTGCAGGTGCCGGAACAGGCCGAAGGCGCGGCGTTCGGCGGTGCGTTGCAGGCGCTGTGGGCGTTCGAACGCGCCGACGGCCGCGATACGACGATCGCCGCCATCGCGCGCGACCACGTGCGCGTGGACGCCTCCACCGCGGCGCGCCCGAATCCCGACGCCGTCGCCGCGTATGCCAAGCACTACCAGAGCTTCCTGACCTTCCTCGACGCGGCGCAGAAGCTGTACGCGCCGCATCCCGACCCCGCGCGCTGACCTCACTCACGCCGCGCACCCCTCCACCGACCAAAGCGACTCCCGAACATGAGCAACCATTTCATCGGCGCCAAGGAATATTTCCCCGGCATTGGCCGCATCCCGTTCGAGGGACGCGATTCCGACAACCCGCTGGCCTTCAAGGTCTATGACGCCAAGAAGAAGATCGGCGGCAAGACCATGGAAGAGCACCTGAAGTTCGCGGTCTGCTACTGGCACACCTTCACCAACGCCGGCCACGATCCGTTCGGCCCGGGCACGCGCAAGTTCCCGTGGGAAGGTGCGACGCCGATGCAGACGGCCGAGAACAAGGTCGATGCCGCGTTCGAATTCATCACCAAGCTCGGCGTGCCGTACTACTGCTTCCACGACGTCGACCTGGCGCCGGATGCGGAAGACATCGGCGAATACGAGAAGAACCTCAAGCACATGGTCGCGCTCGCGAAGCAGCGCCAGAACGACACCGGCGTGAAGCTGCTGTGGGGCACGGCGAACCTGTTCTCGCACCCGCGCTACATGAACGGCGCGTCGACCAACCCGGACTTCAACGTCGTCGCGCGTGCCGCGGTGCAGGTGAAGGCCGCGCTGGACGCCACCGTCGAACTGGGCGGCGAGCACTACGTGTTCTGGGGCGGCCGCGAAGGCTATGCGAGCCTGGTCAACACCAACATGAAGCGCGAAGTCGAACACTTCGCCCGCTTCCTGACGATTGCGCGCGACTACGGCCGCAGCATCGGCTTCAAGGGCTACTACCTCATCGAGCCCAAGCCGATGGAGCCGATGAAGCACCAGTACGACTTCGACAGCGCCACCGTCGCCGGCTTCCTGCGCGAGCACGGCCTGCACAAGGACTTCAAGCTCAACATCGAGGCCAACCACGCCACGCTGTCGGGCCACACGTTCGAGCACGACCTGCAGGTGGCGTCCGACCACGACCTGCTCGGCAGCATCGACGCGAACCGCGGCAACGCGCAGAACGGCTGGGACACCGACCAGTTCCCGACCGATCTGTACGACACCGTCGGCGCGATGATGGTCGTGCTGCGCCAGGGCGGCCTGGTGGGCGGCCTGAACTTCGACGCCAAGGCGCGCCGCGAGTCGACCGACATGGAAGACCTGTTCATCGCGCACGTCGGCGGCATGGACGCATTCGCGCGCGGCCTGGAAGTGGCGCACGCGCTGCTGAACGATTCGCCGTGGGAAACCTGGCGCAAGGAGCGTTACGCCAGCTTCGATGGCGGCGCGGGCCAGGACTTCGAGCGCGGCAAGCTCGGCCTGGCCGACCTGCGCGAGCTGGCCCTCAAGAACGGCGAGCCCAGGCAGATCAGCGGCAAGCAGGAGCGCTACGAGAACCTGCTCAACCAGTACCTGCTGCGTTAACGGGGATTTGCGGATTCGGGAACCCGGGACCTGTCATTCGTCCCGGGTAAGCGTTACAAAGCCGTCATTCCCGCCACGGCGGGAATGCATGCGCCGGATGCATTACTGCTGCGCGACAGCGTGACGCATGCGAAAGGTGGTACGGCTCCAGACAAGGTGCAGCGCGTGAGGGGAAGCCCGCGTTCGTGCCGGTCGAGCGTCGATGCGTGACGGTTCCATCTTCCCGAACCCAAACCCGACTCCTTCAGACGAGATACGCGAATGAACAGCGCCACGCTCGAAGGTTCCAGATCCGCAAGCGCGGAAAACACCCGTTTCATCGTTCTTGTCAGTTGCGTGGCCACCATCGGTGGCTTCCTGTTCGGTTTCGACAGTGGCGTGATCAACGGCACTGTCGACGGCCTGCAGCAGGCGTTCCAGTCCACCAAGGCCGGTCTCGGTTTCGAGGTCGCCTCGATGCTGCTGGGCTGCGCGATCGGCGCCTTCTTCGCCGGCCGTCTCGCCGACCGCTGGGGACGCCGTTCGGTGCTGATCATCTCGGCCGTGCTGTTCCTGATTTCGGCGCTGGGTTCCGGCGCGGCCACGAGTTCGGTGATGTTCGTCATCGCGCGCGTGATCGGCGGTTTCGCCGTCGGCGCGGCCAGCGTGATGTCGCCGGCGTACATCGCCGAAGTGGCGTCCGCGCGCTATCGCGGGCGCCTGGCGACGGTGCAGCAGATCGCGATCATCGGCGGCCTGTTCTGCGCGTTCCTCAGCAACTTCCTGCTGGCCAAGACGGCCGGCGCATCCACGCAGCCGTTGTGGCTCGGCCACGAAGCGTGGCGCTGGATGTTCTGGATGATGGCGTTCCCGTCGGCGCTGTTCCTGGTGCTGCTGCTCACCATTCCGGAAAGCCCGCGCTACCTCGTGGTGAAGAAGCGCAAGGACGACGCGCTCGCGGTGCTCACCAAGCTCTATGGCGCCGGTGAAGCGCAGACCAAGCTCGCCGAGATCGATGCCTCGCTGTCGGTCGACCACCATCGCCCGCAGTTGTCGGACCTGATCAACAAGACCACCGGCAAGATCCGCCCGATCGTGTGGATCGGCATTGGCCTTGCGACCTTCCAGCAGCTGGTCGGCATCAACGTCGTGTTCTATTACGGCGCGGTGCTGTGGCAGGCCGTCGGTTTCTCCGAAAGCGATGCGCTGCTGATCAACGTGCTGTCCGGCGCGCTCAGCATCGGCGCATGCCTGGTGACGGTGCTGCTGATCGACAGGATCGGCCGCAAGCCGCTGCTGTGGATCGGCTCGGTCGGCATGGCGATCTCGCTGGCGTTGATGACCTTCGCCTTCGCCACCGCGTCGCTCGACGCCGCCGGCAAGCTGGTGCTGTCCGACGGCATGGGCACGCTGGCGCTGATCGCGGCGAACGTCTACGTGATCTTCTTCAACGCCTCGTGGGGCCCGGTGATGTGGGTCATGCTCGGCGAGATGTTCCCGAACCAGATCCGCGGCTCGGGTCTCGCAGTTGCCGGTGCCGCGCAGTGGACCAGCAACTTCGCCATCACCGTGACCTTCCCGATCCTGCTGGCCGGCATCGGCCTGGCCGGCGCCTACGGCATCTACACCGTGGCGGCGATCGTGTCGGTGTTCTTTGTCCTGAAGTACGTCTACGAGACCAAGGGCAAGGAACTGGAGCAGATGGAAGGCTGACCGATGGCGCGCCCGGACGGCTCCTTTCGGAGGAGCTCCAATCGGAGGGTTCGGGCGCGCTTTCTTCCGTCGCTGCTACGCGTTCGTCGTGGCGCTGGCCGGCGAGGGCGGCGCCACCGAATCACGCCGGCACAGCTGGTGCGCGACGACGTGATCGACCACCACGCGCGTGGACTTGTCCTTGCGACGAATGCCGCGCAGCAGGATGTCGATGGCCGAATCGGCCATCGAGGCGATGGGCTGGTGGATCGTGGTGAGTTCCGGCCACACGGTCGTCGCGGCGGACGTATCGTCGAAACCGACCACCGACAGATCGCGCGGCACGTCGAGACCGCGGCGATGCGCGACCGACACCACGGCCGCGGCCATGTCGTCGTTGCTGGCGAAGATCGCCGTCGGCGGCTTCTTGTGCGCGAGCATCTTCTCGGCGGCTTCCAAGCCCGAGCGGTACGTGAAGTAACCCTGCTGCACGAGCGCGCTGTCGATCTCGAGCCCGGCCTGCGCGAACGCCGCCTGGAAACCCTCGTAGCGCCGCGCGCTCGCCGTCTGATTGGGATGGCCCTTGATGTAGCCGATGCGCGTGTGGCCGAGCGAGATCAGGTGCGCGGTGATTTCCTCGCTCGCGCGGAAGTCATCGATGCGCACGCAGGAGATTTCCTGGCTGAAGCGGCCCGACGCGATCGCGACCACCGGCACGCCGGCCGACAGGAATTCCGACACCACCGCCTTCGATTCGCACAGCGGCGGCGGCAGGATCACGCCGGCGACGGACTTGCTCATCTCGCGCGCGGCCGCGCGCTGCGCGTCGGCGTTGTAGGTATCCCAGCTTTCGATCATCAGCTGGGCCGCGGTACGCGCCGCGCCGCGCAACGCGCCGACCAGCAGCTCGCGAAGGTACGCGGAGCTGGGGTTGGTGTAGATCATCGCCACGCGCGTGTGCTGCGCGGCAGCGAGCGAACTGGCGGCGAGGTTGGGCGTGTAGCCCAGTTCCTTCACCGCGCGCATCACGCGTTCGCGGGTGCTGTCGCGAACCTTGCCCTGGCCGTTGACCACGCGCGAGACGGTCATCGGCGAAACGCTCGCCAGCACCGCCACTTCATCGATGGTCACGGCGGCGCCCTTGCGTCGCAGCGACTTCTTCGGCTTCTCCAACGTTCGTTCCTTCTGTCGGCCTGCGGTCGCACCGTGCGGCGAACGCCTTGTCTTTCGTTCAACCAGGATTGCGCATGAGAGCTTTGCACATGGTACGGGCATCCCGCACGCCCGGCGACAGCGTACACGCCGCCCGGCAGCAGACAGGCTTCCTCGCCCTTGCCTTGCTCCTGCTCGCAGCCCTGCTACTCCCGCGCCCGGCGCTGGCCGAGGACGGCTACGACCTGTGGCTGCGCTATCGGCCGATGTCCGAATCCGAGGCCGCGCCGTACCGCGCCCGCATCGCGCAGCTGGTCGCGCCGGCCATCACGCCGAGCCAGCAGGCGACGCGTGACGAACTGGTGCGCGGCCTCGGCGGCCTGCTCGGCGCTGCGCCGCCGATCGCGGACGCGGCCAGCGTCGAAGGCGCGCTGATCGTCGGCACGCCCGCCTCGTCGAAGCAGATCGCACGCCTGGGCCTGGCGACGAAGGACCTCGGCCGCGAGGGCTACCGCATCAGCAGTGTCGAGATCGACGGCCGCAACGCGACGGTCATCGCCGCCAACACCGATGCCGGCGCGATGCACGGCGCTTTCCACTTCCTGCGCCTGCTGCAGACGCGCCAGCCGCTGGCGTCGCTCGACATCCGCGAAGCTCCGCGCACGCAGCTGCGCATGCTCAACCACTGGGACAACCTCACGCGCCACGTCGAACGCGGTTACGCCGGCGAATCGATCTGGGACTGGCACAAGCTCCCCGACTACCTCAGCCCGCGCTACACCGACTACGCGCGCGCCAACGCGTCCATCGGCATCAACGCCACGGTGCTCAACAACGTCAACGCGAGCGCGCAGCAGCTCACGCCGATGTACATCGAGAAGGCCGCGGCGCTGGCGAACGTGTTCCGTCCGTACGGCATCCGCGTGTTCCTGAGCGCGCGCTTCAGCGCGCCAGTGGAGATCGGCGGCCTGAAGACCGCCGACCCGCTCGATCCGCAGGTGCGCGCGTGGTGGAAGGCGAAGGCCGACGAGATCTACAAGGCGATTCCCGACTTCGGCGGCTTCCTGGTGAAGGCCAATTCCGAAGGCCAGCCCGGTCCGCAGGATTACGGCCGCACGCACGCCGACGGCGCGAACATGATGGCCGACGCGGTGAAGCCGCACGGCGGCATCGTGATCTGGCGCGCGTTCGTGTACTCGCACGAGACGCCCGACGATCGCGCCAAGCAGGCGTACAACGAATTCGTTCCGCTCGACGGCAAGTTCCGCGGCAACGTGATGGTGCAGGTGAAGAACGGCGCCATCGACTTCCAGCCGCGCGAGCCGTTCCATCCGCTGTTCGGCGCGATGCCGAAGACGCCGCTGATGATGGAGTTCCAGATCACCAAGGAATACCTCGGCTTCGCGACGCATCTTGCGTACCTCGGCCCGATGTTCGAGGAAACCCTGCGCGCCGACACTTACGCGCGCGGCAAGGGCTCGACGGTAGCGAAGGCCATCGACGGCGAACTGCATCGCGGCACGCTGTTCAAGAGCGGCCTCACCGGCATGGCGGGCGTCGCGAACATCGGCAGCGATCGCAACTGGAGCGGCTCGCATTTCGACCAGGCCAACTGGTACGTGTTCGGCCGCCTTGCATGGAATCCCGAGCTGTCCTCGCGCGATATCGCCGAGGAGTGGACGCGCATGACCTTCTCCAACGACGCCGACGTCGTCCAGCCCATCGTCGCGATGATGATGGGCTCGCGCGAAGCCGTCGTGGACTACATGACGCCGCTCGGCCTGCACCACCTGATGGGCCGCAGCCACCATTACGGCCCGGGGCCGTGGGTCGAAGGCGGCCCGCGCGCGGACTGGACCAGCGTGTACTACCACCGCGCGACGAAGGACGGCATCGGCTTCGATCGCACGACGCGCGGCTCCGATGCGGTCTCGCAATACGCGAAGCCGGTCGCCGCGCAGTTCGACGATCCGGCGAAAACGCCGGAAGAGTTCCTGCTGTGGTTCCACCATCTGCCGTGGGATTACACGACCAGGTCCGGCCGTACGCTGTGGGATGAACTCGTCGTGCATTACTCGCGCGGCGTCGATGCCGTCGCTGACATGCGCAGGACCTGGGACGGGCTGTCGGGAAAGATCGACCCGGAGCGCCACGCGCAGGTCGCCACGTTCCTGTCGATCCAGCAGAAGGAAGCGCAGTGGTGGCGCGACGCCAGCATCGCGTACTTCCAGACGTTCTCGCAGCGGCCGCTGCCCGAAGGCTACGCGCCGCCGGCGCATCCGCTGGACTACTACGAGTCGCTCGAATTTCCGTTCGCCCCGGGGAATGGCTGAACCATGCTGACCTGCACGCCACGCATTCGAAACCTGTCGCGCGCGCTGCTCGGCGCAGCCGCGCTGTCTGCTGCATTCATCGCGAACGCCGCTGACGGCACGCTGCTGCACACGATGTTCCAGGACCATGCCGTGCTACAGCGCGAACAGCCGATCCGCGTATTCGGCCGCGCGAGCGCAGGCGAGCAGGTGAAGCTCAGCTTCGCCGGCAAGCGCGCCACCGCGCGTGCCGATGGCGACGGCAACTGGAGCACGACGCTGCCGGCGATGAAGGCCGGTGGCCCCTACACGCTCGTCGCGACAGCGGGCAGCACGACGCAGAACGTCGCCGACGTGATGGTTGGCGACGTGTGGCTCTGTTCGGGCCAGTCGAACATGGAGCTGCAGGTGTGGCGTGCGCTTGATGCGCGCGCGGAGATCGCCGGCGCGAACAACGACCGCATCCGCCTGCTCACCGTGCCGCAGAACGGCGCGGTCACGCCGCAGGCGACCTTCGCCACGCCGGTGAAGTGGATGACCACGACGCCCGACACCATCCGCGATTTCTCCGCCGCCTGTTACTACTTCGCGCGCGAACTGCAGAAGACCGTCGACGTGCCGATGGGGCTGGTCAACGCGGCATGGGGCGGTTCGCGCATCCAGGCCTGGACCAGCGGCGACGCGTTGCGCGCGACGAAGTTCTACGACGCCGAACTCGATGTGCTCGCGCAGTACGCGACCGACGAGGCCGGCGGCCTCGCGAGTTGGGGCGACGTGTGGGCGCGCTGGTGGAATGCGCGCGCCGACGGCAAGCCCGGCGACGAACCGTGGCGCCGCGACTTCACGCCGGGCAAGGACTGGCGCACCGCACCGCGCGAGCTCGGCGCATGGGAGCGCTGGGGCGTGCCGGAACTGGCCGCGTTCGACGGCATGCTGTGGTATCGCACGACGGTCAAGCTCACCGCACAGCAGGCCGCGCAGGGCGCGACGCTCGCGCTCGCACCCGCCGATGAAGTCGACATGACGTGGGTCAACGGCGTCGCCGTCGGCAGCACGTATGGCGCCGGCAGCGGTCGCGAATACGCGCTGCCGAACGGCCTGCTGAAGGAAGGCGAGAACGTCGTCGTCGTCAACGTACTCGATACGTACCGCGAAGGCGGGCTGTCGGGCCCGGCGTCGGCGAATGCGTTGCGCTTCAAGGACGGCTCCAGCGTCGTCCTGTCGAATCCGTGGAAGTACCGCAAGGTCGACGGAAACGACACGCCGCCGCGCGCACCGTGGCAGACGGCCGCCGGGCTTTCCACGCTCTACAACGGCATGATCGCGCCGCTGGGCCGCTACAACGTGCGCGGCATGCTCTGGTATCAGGGCGAGTCGAACACGTTCGAAGGCACGCGCTATCGCGACCTGCTGCGCACGCTGCGCGAGGACTGGCGTTCGCGCTTCGGCGCGAAAACGCCGCTGCTGATCGTGCAGCTGGCGAACTACGGCATGCCCAAGGCGCAGCCGTCCGAAAGCGGCTGGGCCGAACTGCGCGAATCGCAGCGCCAGGTCGCCAACGATGATGCAAACAGCGGGCTCGCCGTCGCCATCGACATCGGCGACCACTACGACATCCATCCGTCGAACAAGCAGGAACTTGGCCGCCGCCTCGCGCGCGTCGCGCGCCACGTCGTGTATGGCGAAACGCTGCCTCCGTCCGGCCCCGTGCCGCGCTCGGCGCGTCGCGTTGCCGACGGCGTCGTCGTGACCTTCGCCGACAACACCGGCGAGCTCGTCGGCATCGGCGCGAACGGCCCCATCGGCTTCGAACTGTGCGGCGCGCAGAAGGACAGCTGCCGCTACGCCGATGCGAAGGCGTCCGGCAACACCGTCACCTTGCGCGCACCGAACGCGCACGAGGCCACGCGCGTCCGCTACTGCTGGGCCGACGGCCCGACCTGCACGCTCTTCGACGGCGCGAACCTGCCCGCCGGTCCCTTCGAACTCGCCCTCCCCACCGCCTCCACCGACGATCACGCACGATGAACACCGCAACTATCGAAAACCGCCACGGCTCCACGCGCGATCGCGAGATCGTCGACGCGAAGGTCATCGTGACCTGCCCGGGCCGCAACTTCGTCACGCTCAAGATCACCACGCGTTCGGGCCTTACCGGCCTAGGCGACGCGACGCTCAACGGCCGCGAGCTCGCGGTCGCTTCGTACCTCACCGACCACGTCGTGCCGAACCTCATCGGCCGCGACGCCGGCCGCATCGAGGACATGTGGCAGTTCCTGCATCGCGGTGCGTACTGGCGCCGCGGCCCCGTCACGATGACCGCCATCGCCGCGGTGGACGTCGCGCTGTGGGACATCCTCGGCAAGATGGCCGGCCTGCCGCTGTACCAGCTGCTCGGCGGTCGCTCGCGCGAAGGGGCGCTGGTGTACGGGCACGCAAACGGTCGCGACATCGAGGAAGCGACCGACGAAGTCGGCAAGTACATCGAGAAGGGCTTCCTCGCCGTGCGCGCGCAATGCGGCGTCCCGGGCGTGAAGAAGGCCTACGGCATCTCCGTCGGCGGCAAGCCGTACGAACCGGCCGAAAGCGAGCTGCCTGCCGAGACCGTCTGGAACACGCCGAAGTACCTCAACATCGTACCGAAGCTGTTCGAACGCCTGCGCGCCGACCACGGTCCCGACGTCGAACTGCTGCACGACGTGCACCATCGCCTGACGCCCATCGAAGCGGCGCGACTGGCGCGCGACCTCGAACCGTTCCGGCTGTTCTGGCTGGAAGACGCGACGCCCGCGGAAAACCAGAAGGGCTTCGAACTGATCCGCAAGCATTCGGTCACCGCGCTGGCGGTGGGCGAGGTGTTCAACTCGATCTGGGACTGCAAGCACCTCATCGAGAACCAGCTGATCGACTACATCCGCACCACCATCGTGCACGGCGGCGGCATCACGCACGTGCGTCGCATCGCCGATTTCGCCGCGCTGCACGCGGTGCGGACGGGCTTCCATGGCGCGACGGATCTTTCGCCGGTGTGCATGGGCGCCGCGCTGCACTTCGATACGTGGGTGCCGAACTTCGGCATCCAGGAATGGATGTTCCATTCGGATGAAACCAACGAGGTCTTCCCGCATGACTACGTGTTCCGCAACGGACGCCTGCACGTCGGCGACACGCCCGGCCACGGCGTCGACATCGACGAAAAGCTCGCCGCCAGATTCCCCTATGCGCCCAAGCAGCTGCCGATCGCGCGGCTGGAAGATGGCGCGATGTGGGATTGGTGATGGCATGAAGACGTGCCGCCGCATCCTCGAGAAGCTGTCATCCCCGCGCAGGCGGGGATCCAACGTTGCCCGCGTCACGGCCTTCGAAGGACGGAGTGTCGTCGGACAGTTGGGTTCCCGCCTCCGCGGGAACGACAGCTCGGGACGTGGCGGCGGCACGGCATGGATGGTGGCGCTGCTGCTGGCCCTCGCCGGGGCGAGCAGCGCCCACGCCGCCGAACCCGTCCTCTTCGACTGGTTCGAATACAAGGGCCATGACGCACCGTTCGATGCGCCGCTGAAGCCCGGGCAGTACCGCAACCCGATCCTCGCCGGCTTCTATCCCGACCCGAGCATCGTGCGCGCGAACGACCGCTATTACCTGGTCAATTCGACGTTCACGTACTTTCCCGGCATCCCGGTGTTCGAAAGCCGCGACCTCGTGCACTGGACGCAGGTCGGCAACGTGATCGACCGGCCGACGCAGCTCGACTTCGACGGACTGAACATGTCGCGCGGCGTGTTCGCGCCGACCATCGAGTACCACGACGGCACGTTCTACGTGCTCAACACGTCGGTGGACGCAGGCGGAAACTTCATCGCCACGGCGAAGACCCCCGCCGGCCCGTGGTCCGATCCGATCTGGCTCAAGACCATCGACGGCATCGATCCATCGCTGTTCTTCGACGGGGACAAGGTCTACCTCATCAACAACGACGCGCCCGAAGGCAAGCCGCTGTACGAAGGCCATCGCGCGATCTGGATGCAGCAGCTCGATGCGAAGACGCTGCAGCCGTTCGGCCCGCGCAAGGTGCTGATCAACGGCGGCATGGACCTGTCGCAGAAGCCGATCTGGATCGAGGGCCCGCACATCTACAAGCGCGATGGCTGGTACTACCTCGTATGTGCCGAAGGCGGTACGAGCCTGCAGCACTCGCAGGTGGTGGCGCGCAGTCGCGACATCTGGGGCCCGTATACGCCGTACGAGCACAATCCGATCCTGACGCAGCGCGACCTTCCCGAAGACCGTGTCGATGCGATCGGCAACGCCGGCCACGCCGACCTGGTGGAAGCCACCGACGGCACGTGGTGGGCGGTGTTCCTCGCCAGTCGCATGTACGACCGCGTGCACTACAACACCGGGCGCGAGACCTTCCTGCTGCCGGTGGAATGGAAGGACGGCTGGCCGACGATCCTCGCCCACGGCAAGCGCATTCCGCAGGTCGCCGATGGCCCGTCGTTCATGCAAAGGGGCGCGACGCAGGCGCCGCTGAGCGGCAACTTCACGTGGCGCGACGATTTCGACAAGCCGGCGCTGGACACGACCTGGCTGTTCGCGCGCGTGCCGAAGACGCAGTGGGCCGACCTGCGCACGCACGCGGGCAAGCTGGCGATCGCGCCGGGCGAAGGGCTCGACACGCTGCGCAATCCGACCTTCCTCGCGCGTCGGCAGCAGCATCTTTCGTTCGAGGCGAGCACGGCGATGACGGTGCCGACCGAGGCGAACATCGAAGCGGGCGTCGCCGCGTTCCAGAACGAGAACTACTGGTACTCCATTGGCGCGCAACGCGTCGGCAACGGCGTGACGCTGACGCTGCGCAAGCGGCAGAAGGACGCGACCGAAACGCTCGCGACCGCGACGCTGCCGGCCGGCACGAAGACCCTGAAGCTGAAGATCGAAGGCGATGCGGGCGACTACGCGTTCGGCTACGACGCGGGCCAGGGCTGGAAGTGGTTGAAGCAGGACGTGGACGGCACGGTGCTCAGCACCGATGTCGCGGGTGGCTTCATCGGAGTCACGGTGGGGCCGTATGCACATGACACGCAAGGCCACTGAGAGGTGATCGGAATGGACGTCACGAACGCGATTGACCCGCGGACCCGTTCGCGTAGCTCCCGCGAAAGCGGGAACCCAGCGACTTCCACTCCGCCACGCGTCCGACCCGGGCGCCGTGTACTGGCAGCAGCCCTGCTGCTCTCGGCATGCGCGCAGGCCTTCTGCGCGCAGGCGGCCGGGCAGGCGAAGGCCGACACTGACCGCCCCTGGCTCGATACCAGTCGCAGCTTCGAACAGCGCGCCGCCGACCTCGTCTCGCGCATGACGCTGGACGAGAAGGCCGCGCAGATGCAGAACGCCGCACCGGCGATCGACCGCCTCGGCGTGCCCGCGTACGACTGGTGGAACGAAGCGCTGCACGGCGTCGCGCGCGCGGGCGGGGCGACGGTGTTTCCGCAGGCCATCGGCATGGCGGCGACGTTCGACGTGCCGCTGATGGCGCAGATCAGCGACGCCATCAGCGACGAAGCGCGCGCCAAGCACCACGAGTTCGCGCGCCAGAACCAGCGCGGACGCTACCAGGGCCTCACGTTCTGGTCGCCGAACATCAACATCTTCCGCGACCCGCGCTGGGGCCGCGGGCAGGAAACCTACGGCGAGGATCCGTACCTGACCTCGCGCATGGGCGTGACGTTCGTGAAGGGCCTGCAGGGCGACGACCCGAAATACCGCAAGCTCGATGCCACGGCCAAGCATTTCGCCGTGCACAGCGGCCCCGAAGCCGATCGCCACACCTTCGACGCGAAGCCGACCGAGCGCGATCTTCGCGAGACCTACCTGCCCGCGTTCGAGGCGTTGGTGAAGGAAGGCGACGTCGATGCCGTGATGGGCGCGTACAACCGCGTCTACGGCGAATCGGCGAGCGCCAGCAAGTTCCTGCTGCAGGACATCCTGCGCGGCGAGTGGGGCTTCAAGGGTTACGTCGTCTCCGATTGCTGGGCGATCGTCGATATCTGGAAGAATCACAAGATCGTGGCGACGCCGGAAGAAGCCGCGGCGCTCGCCGTGAAAAACGGCACGCAGCTCGACTGCGGCGACACCTACCTGCCGTCTCTGCCGGTCGCGGTGCGCAAGGGCCTGATTCCGGAATCGGAAGTGGATGCCGCGCTCACGAAGCTCTACACCGCGCGCATGCGGCTGGGCATGTTCGATCCGCCGTCGCAGGTACGCTGGGCAGGCATTCCGTATTCGGTGAACCAGTCGCCCGAGCACGACGCGCTCTCGCGCAAGGTCGCGCAGGAATCGATCGTGCTGCTGAAGAACGACGGCGTGCTGCCGCTATCGCGCGACGTGAAGCGCATCGCCGTCGTCGGCCCGACCGCTGACGACACGATGGCGCTGCTCGGCAACTACTACGGCACGCCGAAGGCGCCGGTGACCATCCTGCAGGGCATCCGCGAAGCCGCGCCGAACGCGACGATCGTGCACGCACGCGGCGTCGATCTGGTGGAAGGCCGCGACGATCCCGCGGCCAATCCGCTGATCGAACCGCAGTACCTGCGCCCCGAAGCCGGTTCGACCGAACGCGGCCTGCGCGGCGAGTATTTCCGCAACCGCGAACTGAAGGGCAAGCCGACGCTGGTGCGCGTGGATCCGCAGATCGGCTTCCGCTGGGATCGCGGCTCGCCGACCGACAACCTGATGGCGCGCGGCGAAGCGCAGGGCGGCCAGGACGTGCCGGCCGACGATTTCAGCATCCGCTGGAGCGGCCAGCTGCTTCCGCCGGTGTCGGGCACCTATCAGCTCGAAGCGGCCGGCAACGATGGCGTGCGCCTGTACATCGACGACAAGCTCGTCATCGACCATTGGCAGAACACCGATCGCCTGCATGCCGAACATGCCGACGTGCAGCTCGACGCCGGGCGTGCGTACGCCATTCGCCTGGAGTACTACGAGCGCGAACGCGACGCCGGCGTGCGCCTGGCGTGGCGCATGCCGGGCGCGAAGCCGCCGTTCGAGGAAGCGGTGCAGGCCGCGCGCGATTCGGACGTCGTCATCTTCGTCGGCGGTTTGACCGGCGACGTGGAAGGCGAGGAGATGACGGTCAACTACCCGGGTTTTGCCGGCGGCGACCGCACCGACATCCAGTTGCCGGCCACGCAGCGCAAGCTGCTCGAAGCGCTGCACGCCACTGGCAAGCCGGTCGTGATGGTGCTGACCGCGGGCTCGGCGATCGCGGTGGACTGGGCGAAGCAAAACCTGCCGGCGATCGTGATGGCGTGGTATCCGGGCCAGCGCGGTGGCAACGCGGTCGCCGACGTGCTGTTCGGCGACGCGAATCCCGCCGGTCGCCTGCCCGTCACCTTCTACAAGGCCGACGAGAAGCTGCCGCCGTTCGACGACTACGCGATGCGCAATCGCACGTACCGCTACTTCACCGGCGAGCCGCTGTATCCGTTCGGCCATGGACTGTCGTACACGACGTTCGCGTACTCGGGTCTCAAGCTCGATCGCGCCAGCGCGACCTCGACGCAGCCGGTGACGGCGACGGTCCAGGTGAAGAACACCGGCAAGCGCGCGGGCGACGAGGTGGTGCAGCTCTACCTGCATCCGCTCGATCCCAAGCGCGAGCGGGCGTCGAAGGAACTGCGCGGCTTCCAGCGCGTGCACCTGCAGCCGGGCGAATCGCGCGAGGTGAGCTTCACGATCACGCCCGCGAACGACCTGCGCACCTGGGACGAAACGCGCGACGCGTACTCGGTCGATCCGGGGAAGTATGAAGTGCAGGTGGGTGCGTCGAGCTCGGACGTGCGGGTGAGGAAGACGTTGAGCGTGACGAACTAGACGACCTGATGATCTGACCGGATGAGCAGCTGGAGGATGCCTTGCGGTCATCCGCTGTTCTGCCGTCATCCCCGCGGAGGCGGGGATCCATCGACCCGACACGGTTCCGTTTTTCGGAAGGCGTGATGCGTCGGATGGATGGATCCCCGCCTTCGCGGGGATGACAGCTGAAGGGCGAAAGCAGGACAGCAGCAACGCACCAGCAAACGCGACAGAAGACACATAAGCAAACGCACAAGCACACGCACAAGCACACGCACAAGCACACGCAACGAACCGCCACTCCATGACCGAACAAGCTGCCAAGCGCCTCGACGCCGAAGCGCTGCACCACCTTCCCGAAAACATCCAGCGTCCGGCCTACGATCGCGCCGCTACGCGCATCGGCATCGTCCACCTCGGCGTCGGCGCCTTCCACCGGGCGCATCAGGCGGTCTACATCGACGATGCGCTCGCGCTCGACCCGGACTGGGCCATCAGCGGCGTGTCGCTCAACAGCCGGGACGTGCGCGACGCGCTGGCGCCGCAGGATGGGCTCTACACGCTGGCGTTGCTCGGCGAGACGCCGCAGCTGCGCGTGATCGGCGCGCTTCGCGAAGTGCTCGCTGCGCGCGACGAAGGTGCCCGCGTGCTCGAGCGTCTCGCGCACGCGGACGTCCGCCTCGTCACGTTGACGATCACCGAGAAGGGCTACTGCCTGTCGGCGGGGGAACTCGACTTCGCTCATCCGGACATCGCCCACGACGTGCTCTATCCGACCACGCCCGTCAGCGCGATCGGTTACCTCGTCGAAGGCCTGCGCCGCCGCAAGGAACAGCGCCTGCCGCCGTTCACCGTGCTCAGCTGCGACAACCTGCCCGACAACGGCGGCAAGCTGCGTCGTGCCGTCGTCGCGTTCGCGCAGCGGCTCGATCACGACCTCGCCTGCTGGATCGCGGAGAACGGCGCGTTCCCGCGCTCGATGGTCGACAGCATCACGCCGGCGACCGACGACGCGCTGCGTGCGCGCGTCGCAGACGAACTCGGCTTCGTCGACGCATGGCCAGTGCAGCGCGAGGCGTATACGCAGTGGGTGGTCGAGGACGCCTTCTGCAACGGGCGGCCGCCGCTGGAGCGCGTCGGCGTCGCGATGAGCAACGACATCGCCGGCTACGACCGCGCGAAGCTGCGCCTGCTCAACGCGCCGCATTCGACCCTGGCGTACCTCGGGTCGCTGATGGGCATCGAGACGGTCGCGCAGGCCATGGCGACGCCGGCACTCGCTCGCCTCGTCGAACGCCTGATGCGCGAGGCGATCGTGCCGAACGTCGCCGCGCCGCAGGGGTTCGATGCGCCGCGTTATGTCGAGGCGATCCTGGAGCGGTTCCGCAATCCGGCGATCCAGCATCGGTTGTCGCAGATCGCGTGGGACGGCTCGCAGAAGATCCCGGTACGGCTGCTGGGCACGATCGGCGATGCGCTCGCGGCGGGGCGTCCCATCGACGTGCTGTGCCTGCCGGTCGCGGGGTGGCTGCAGTTCGTGCGTGGCCAGGCACGCAACGACGTCGCGCTGGTGGATCCGATGAACGACGTGCTGTCGCAGATCGGCCGGCGCACGACGGGCGATGCGACGCGCGATGTCGATTCATTCCTTGCCCTCGATGCCGTGTTCGGCTCGCTGGCGGGCGACGGGCGCTTCGTCGCCGCATTGCGCAGCGCGTATGCGGCGCTGGGCGATGGTTCGCCTGAAGCGGTGAGCGCTGCGTTGGTCTAGTCGGCTAAGCGCTTGTGTAGCCCGGGTAAGCGCAGCGCACCCGGGGTAGCGTGCCGTACACCCCCGGGTGCGCTTCGCTTACCCGGGCTACAACGGCGTCGGATCACGCGCCTATCGAGCGAACCCCAGCCCCGTCGCATTCACGCGCACACGTGCGACGAACGCGTGCGAGGTGAGGAACAGCGTGCGTCCGTCCTCGCCGAAGGCGCAGTTCGACACGCGTGCGCCGGTTTCAATCATGCCCAGCCGCTTGCCCGTCGCGTCCATCACGAGCAGGCCGCCCGGCGCGCTCGCGAAGAGATGGCCGTCGCTCGACACGCACAGACCATCCGGCGCACCTTCGGCCTTGGCGGCGAGATCCGTCGCGTCGGCCAGCACTCGGCGATCAAGTACGTTGCCGCGTTCGTCGAGGCGATAGGCGATCCACACCGGCTGGTCGCGATCGGAGTTGCCGACGTAGAGCGTGCGCTGGTCGGGCGAGAGCGCCACGCCGTTGGGAAACTTCAGCGCGCCGTCGACGAGGTGCACCGAACCATCGGCATCGAGGCGATACACGCCGTTCACCGGCTGCTTCTTGAGCGGCGATTCGTCGATGCCCTTAAGACCGTACGGCGGATCGGTGAAGAACACCACGCCGTCCTTGCGGCGCGCGATGTCGTTGGGGCTGTTGAAGCGCTTGCCTTCGTACGTCGCCGCAAGCGTGGTCTTCTGCTTCGTCGCCGGATCCAAGCGCGCGATCAACCGCGAACCCGAATCGGCCAGCAGCACCGTGCCGGATGGCTCGGCCTCCAGCCCGTTCGCACCGGCTTCGCGCAGGCCTGCCGTATCGGCTCCCGCATAGCCGGATGGCTTGAGGAACACCGACGCGCCGTCGCGCGGCGACCAGCGATGCATGGTGTTTCCGGGCACGTCGTTGAAGAGCAGGTAACCGCCCTTGGCCACCCACGCCGGACCTTCCGACCATTCGAATCCTTCGGCGATCTTCTCGATGCGCGCGTCCTTCGGCACGAGCGCGTGGAAGGCCGGATCGAACGCGACCACGCGGCCGATGTGCTTTCCATCGGGCGCATCCGCGTCCTGCGGCGATGCACAGGCCGAGATGAACATGCCCGACATCAGGACTGCGGCGGCGACACGACTTCCCTTCGACATGGTGGATTCCCCGTGGAGTTCAGCGGCCCGGCGCACAGGCGTTGCCGCAGGGTACACGCAGGACGGCGTCCAGCGCAGGCTTGGACTGGCGGTCGCGATCGAACAGAAGCGGATAGTTGATGCGACCCGGCACCGGATAGTCGTTCTTCCACGACATTCCGTCGTGCACGCCCCACAGGCTTACGCGGTCGATCACGTCGCGCTTGCGATGGAACAGCGCGAACAGCTCGGCGTAGCGATCACTCAGCTGCTGCTGCACGTCGGGCGGAAGTCCATTGCGATACGGATCCAGGTAGCGCTTGAACTCCGGCAGCTGGAACTGCGGATGCGCCATCACCGTGCCGATGACCTGGCCTTCGCGCGTGAGCGGCAGCACGTCCACGTCGAGCTCGGTGATCATCACTTTCAGCCCGAGCGCGGCGTAGGCGTCGATCGCCGCTTCGATGTCGGCCAGCGACGGGTAGTTCAGGCCCCAGTGACCCTGCATGCCGATGCCGTCGATGCGCACGCCTTCGGCCTGCAGCTTCTTCACCATGCGCACGATGCCGTCGCGCTTTTCGGGCCGCCACGTGTTGAAGTCGTTGTAGTACAGCTGCGCGTCCGGCGCGTAGCGATGCGCGAACTGGAACGCGTGCTTCACCAGGTCGTCGCCGTCGCCGACGCTGCGCACCCACGTCGTATCGCGATAGCCGCCGTTCTCGTCGATCACTTCGTTCACGACATCCCACGCATCGACGCGTCCCTTGTAGCGCCCGGCCACCTTCTCGATGTAGGCGCGCATGCGCTCGATCTGCGCCTCGCGCGTATTCGGCTTGCCGTCCGCGTTCTTGAAGAACCAGTCCGGCGTCTGGTTGTGCCACACCAGCGTGTGGCCGATCACGTACATGCCGTGCTTGCGGCCGAAGTCGACGAACGCGTCGGCCGCGGCGAAGTCGTACGCGCCGGGCTTCGGATTCACGACTTCCGCCTTCATCACGTTCTCGGCGGTGATCGCGTTGAAGTGCCTGACGGTCAGCGCCTGCGAGGCGGCATCCCGGCCGGACACGATGTCGTCGTTCACCGCGACGCCAAGCTTGAAGTCGTCGGCGTACGCGGCCTTGAGCGTGGTCGCAGGCTGCTTCGCCATTGCGAGCGTGGCGGCGGCAAGCGCGGTCGCGGCGAAAAGCGCGCGCAGGGCGGGGCGTCGTGTCGTCATGGCTGTTCCTGTGCGCGGCTTTCGAGGGTGATGCTCGTGCCCTGCAGCGCATCGCTTTCCGCGCGCAGGGTGATGGTTCCGGTCGAACCCGGCACGGCGCGCACGATCGCGAGCGCCAGGCCGCTGAACAGTCGACGTTCGTGCGAGCCGAACGCCTCCATGTCGGTCGGGTCGCCGTTGTCGGTGGCGACGATCTCGCCGGGTCCTTCGATGCTGAAGCGGATGCGGTCGCCCGCGTTGGGCACCGCGATGCCGTTGCGATCGACCACGCGCACGGTGACGAAGGACAGGTCGCGCCCGTCGTTCGCGATGACGCGACGATCCGCCACCGCGTCGATTCGCACCGGCGAATCGGCCGTACGCGTCGACGCGCCCGCCCACGGTTTGCCGTCCTTGTACGCCTGCACGCGGAGCTCGCCGGGCTGGTAAACGATGTCGTCCCAGCGCAGCCGGTACTCGAACGGCGCCTTCTTCTTGCGGCCCTGCGACACGCCGTTGACGAACAGCTCCGCTTCGTCGCCCGAGGTGAACACGTGCACCGGCGTGACCTGGCCCTCGCGGCCCGGCCACGTCCAGTGCGGCAGCAGGTGCGCCATCGGCAGGTCGGGACGCCAGCGCGACTGGTACAGGTAGTAGCGGTCCTTCGGGAAACCGGCAAGATCGAGGATGCCCGAGTACGAACTGCGTGAGTCGTAGTACGGCGTCGGCTCGCCCAGGTAATCGAAGCCGGTCCACACGAACTCGCCCGCGACGAACGGGTGGCGGTCCAGGCTCGCGAACACCTTGTCGGCGCTGGAGCCGAAATCCACCGCGTGCAGCTCATATGCGCTGACCTGCCGGATCTTCGAATCGCCGCCACTGCCGTCGCGCACCGGCGCGCTCGACTTGCCCGTCACCGGGAACAGGTACACGCCGCGACTGCTGAGCGCCGATGCGGTTTCGGTGCTGACGATCGCCTTGCCGGGGAACGCCGCATGGAAGGCGTCGTACTGCGGCGGCGTGCGGATGCGCTCGGTGCCCTCGAATTCGGGTTCCTGGCGGATGCCTTCGCCCTGGTAATTGAGGCCGATGACGTCGAGCTCGCGCGGCAAGGGCATGTCCGGCTTGGCCCAGTTCATCGCGTTGATCGTCGGGCGCGTCGGGTCTTCCTCGCGCACGATCGCATGCAGCGTCCGCGCGATCGTCGCGCCTGCCTCGCCCGTGTACTGCTCGCCGACCTCGTTGCCCACGCCCCACAGGACGACGGACGGATGATTGCGGTCGCGCCGCAGCATCGCGCGGAGGTCGGGTTCATGCCAATCGGGGAAAACGAGGTGGAAGTCGAGTGGCGTCTTCTTGCGTTCCCAGGAATCGAAGATCTCGTCGACGACGAGGAAGCCCATGCGATCGGCAAGTTCGAGCAGCTCGGGCGCCGGTGGGTTGTGCGCCATGCGCACGGCGTTGGCGCCCATCTCGCGCAGGATTTCCAGTTGCCGCTGCGCGGCGCGCACGTTGAATGCCGCGCCGAGCGCGCCGAGGTCGTGGTGGTTGTTCACGCCGCGGATCGCGATGCGTTCGCCGTTGACGAAGAGGCCTTCGTTCGCGTCGAAGCGGATCGTGCGGATGCCGAACGGCGTCTCGACGCGGTCGATCGCGCGGCCGTCGCGCGACACGGTCGTGACGGCGACATAGCGGTTGGGTTGCTGTGTCGGCGGCGGGCCCCACAGACGCGGGTTCGCGAGTGTCGTGGAGGCGGCGAGCGTCGCGCTGGAGGTCTTCGGGATGCGTGCGCGACCGTGATCGATGCGCGCGACCGCGCTACCGCGGCGTTCGCCGTTCGCGTCGAGTTCGAAGATGTCG
Source organism: Lysobacter soli (assembly GCF_009755585.1). Classification (NCBI taxonomy): domain Bacteria; kingdom Pseudomonadati; phylum Pseudomonadota; class Gammaproteobacteria; order Lysobacterales; family Lysobacteraceae; genus Lysobacter; species Lysobacter soli. Next base: position 628,145 of record NZ_CP046603.1, read on the forward strand.
GTGCTTGCGGTCACTTCGGCGTTGCGCGGGGAATCGTTGTCGATCGACACCTCCAGCGCGATCGTCGCCGATTCCTTGGACACCTGCGGCGTCGTCACGCGCGCGCCCCAGTGCGCGACGTGCACCGGATCGGACTTCACCAGCCATACGTTGCGATACAGGCCGGCGCCGGGATACCAGCGCGCCGATTCGGGCGGATTGTCGAGGCGGATCGCGAGCTGGTTCGCGCGACCGGGCTTAACGTAGGGCGTGATATCCACGCGCCATCCGTTGTAGCCGTACGGCCAGCCGCCGACGAGCTGGCCGTTGAGCCACACCGTCGCGTACGACATCGCGCCATCGACGTCGAGGAAGATCGAGCGGCCGGCATCGCGCGCCGGGATGTCGAGCGTGCGGCGGTACCACGCGGGGCCCCACGTCTGCAGGCGGCCCATGCCGCCGTACGGCCCGTCCTTGAGGAACGGACCGGCGATGGCCCAGTCGTGCGGCAAGGTGACGCGCTGCCAGCCACTGTCGTCGAAAGCGGCTTGCACGAAGGACAGGTCGCCGCCGGGATTGCCGGCCGGGCGCACGTGATGCTTCGCCGGGTCGCGGATCAGCGGATTGGCGGTCGGCAGGATCCACGGCTTGAGTACGCGTGCGCCGTCCTTTGCCGTGACTTTGGCCGCTTCGTCGGGACGCGCATCGGCGTCCTTGCCGTCGGCGCTCTGTGCGACGTCGGGGCGGACGTCGTAATCCAGTCCCGTCGCGCCTGCGGGATCTCCCTTGTGGAAGCGCCAATCGGTGTCGAGGAGGATGCGTTCGCGGGGAGACGTGGGCGACGCCGCGTTCGCGAAGAGCGGTGCTGCAAGCGCGAGGCCAAGGCAGAACAGCGCAAGTACGACGCGCGAGCCCGCGACCCTCACAACCGATACGCCTTCTTCGGCAGCCGGTAGGCGAGGTCGATCGCGACGTCCACGGCTTCGTCCTCGTCCATGCGATGTTCCGCGACAAGCTTGCCGAGGAAGGCGCAGTCGACGCGGCGCGCCACGTCGTGCCGCGCCGGGATCGACAGGAACGCGCGCGTGTCGTCGTTGAAGCCGATGGTGTTGTAGAAGCCGCCGCTGGCGAGCGTCTGCTCGCGGAAACGCCACATGCCCTCGGGCGCATCGTGGAACCACCATGCCGGACCGAGGAACAGCGTGGGGTAGTGGCCCGCGAGCGGCGCGAGTTCGCGGCTGTACGTGCTCTCGTCCAGCGTGAAGAGAATGACGTTCAGGCGCGGATCGTTGCCGAAGCGGTCGAGCAGCGGCTTCAGCGCGTGCACGTACTCGGTGCGCAGCGGGATGTCGGCGCCCTTGTCCCGGCCGTAGCGATCGAACAGGCCGGCGTTGTGGTTGCGGAAACAGCCCGGATGGATCTGCATGACCAGTCCGTCGTCCAGGCTCATCGCCGCCATTTCGGTGAGGATCTGCGCGCGGAACAGCTCGGCCTGCGCCGGCGTCGCGCCGCCGCGCACGACCGTGTCGAACAGCTTGCGTGCTTCATCCGGCGGCAGGTTCGCGGTTGCGGCCGACGGATGGCCGTGGTCGGTCGACGTCGCGCCCATGCGCTTGAAGAACTCGCGACGCTGGCGATGCGCGCGCAGGTAGCCGTCCCAGGTGTAGACGTTCTCGCCGGTGATTTCGCCGAAACGCTGCAGCGCCGACGGGAACTGCTCGTGCTCGGGATCGACCACCGGATCCGGGCGATATGCGGTGATGACGCGGCCCTTCCAGCCACTGTCGACGATCGCCTGGTGATGCTCCAGCGACTCCAGCGGCGATTCAGTGGTGGCGATGACTTCGATGTTGAAGCGCTCGAACAACGCGCGCGGCGTGAACTGCGCCGTCTGCAAGGCGTCTGTGATGCGGTCGTAGTAGGTATCGGCCGTGCTTTCGTCGAGCCGCTGGCGCAGGCCGAACACCTCGTAGAAAACGTGGTTGAGCCACATCGACGACGGCGTGCCGCGGAACAGGTGGAAGTGGCGCGCGAACACGCGCCACGCCGCGCGTGGATCGACGGGCGCACGCGAGCCATCGGCCCGCGGGATGCCCAGTTCGTCCAGCGACACGCCCTGGCTGTAGAGCATGCGGAAGACGTAGTGATCCGGCACCAGCAACAGTTCGGTCGCGTTGGCGAACGGTGCGTTGGTCGCGAACCACGATGGATCGGTGTGGCCGTGCGGGCTCACGATCGGCAGCGTCGCCACTTCGCGATACAGGCGGCGCGCGATGTCGCGCGTAGTCGCGTCGCTTGGGAACAGGCGGTCTTCGTGGAGGTGGAGGGCGGTGCTCATGATGGACTCGTCTGTTGTGTTCTGAGGCTGCGTTGCGTTGGTTTCGTCATTCCCGCGCAGGCGGGAAGCCATAAGTGTCGACTGCGTTTACGGCGTTGTGGAGCAAGCTGGCTTCAAAGTTTCGGGCTCTCCACGGGGCCGAGATAGCTCTGCCGCGCTCCGTCCCGTGCGATCTCAACGCGCTGCAGCACCACGCCCGGATCGACGCGCCAGATGCGCAGTGTGCGATTGCCCGACTTCGCATCGTGGCGCGAGGTGCCGACGTACACACTGTCGCTCACCGCGTGTTCCCACGCCTTGAAATCCGCATGGCCGGGCGTCGGGTCGCTCTTCACGGTGACGATCTTCGGCGCCTCGCCGTCGATGGACACCGCATAGCGCAGGCCGCCGCGATGCTGGAAATCCAGCGTCGGCGACAGGACCACGCGGACGTCGAAGGCGCCGTCGCGCGACAGATGAACCGGGTATTCGAGCCACGACCCGCGTTCGTCGGTGGTGCCGGCCGGTGCCGTCACGGGGAACGAGGTGACGCCCGAAAGCGTGCGGCCCAAGTTCGGAATCGTGCGCCACTGCACGCCGTCACTGGCGACGGCGCGTGCATGGCGCTCGGCCTCGATGGCGATTCGACCGTCGCTTTCGACGAAGCCGCGGATCGTGCCGGCATTCGCGCGTTGCTCGATGGGGACATCGATCGACACGCGCGTGCCCTCATCGCCGCGCAGCGTTACGCGTGCAGTGCGTGCGTTCGCGGGAACCGCGTTCCAGTCGATCTCGACCCGCAGCGCAAGTTCGTCATCGACTTCGCCAGTGGCCGGCGACACGCGCAGCCACGGTTGTGAGGCGGAGGCTTCGAAGCGGAACGGCTTCGCGCCGCGGTTGAATACCGTGATCGCGCGCGAGCGGTGGGCGAGGGCATCCAAAGGCGGCAGCACGGCGGCGGATTTAGCGCCCGGCCATGCGCCCGCGTCGCCTTCGATCGCGACGCCCATCGACGCGGCCGCCTTCGGCGTCACGCGTTCGAGCGTCGGCATGATGTTGCGGTCGGGCTGCTGCCAGCCCGTGTAGCCGATGCGGGGCTGCGACATCATGTGGACCCACTTGCCGCCGGCAATGTCGTGCTCGTAGACACGCGCGAGTTCGGCATCGCGCGCGAACAGCGAGCGCGCGAGCTCGCCCTGCGCGTTCGCCGACGCGCGCCCCTGCTTCGTATACAGCCGGTTGCGGCCGGTCGCCACGTACATCGCGGTGAGGTTCGCGCTCGCCGCGATCGGATACTCCACCAGCTGGTAGTACGCGTCGCGATACTGCGGGCCGAGCGCGGCGCCGATCGCGCGCGCACGTTCGACCAGCGCGTTCCAGTCGGCGTTGATGCGGTCGGCCTCGTCGTCGTTCACCAGGCTGAACGTGTCCGGCGACAGCAGTTCCGGTTTACGACGCGCGTTGTACTGCGTGTAGCGCGTGAGCAGTTCGCCGATCTCCCGCGCGTGCTGCGGGCCGAACTGCTCGGCCGCCCAATGCGCGGGATAGCGCGCTAGCTCGTCGATTCCGAGTGCTTCCGGCTTCCACGCGTAGTCGAGGAAGAACGAGATCGGGAACTCCATCGGCTTCAGGTCGCCGACGTTGACGATCCACAGCTGTCGCGCGCCGTACTCGTACGCCAAGTGCATCTGCTCCCACGTGCGCTCGATCTGCGTCGTGTTGAGCCATTTGTAGTTGCGCGGCCCGCCGACGTAATCAAAGTGGTAATACACGCCATAGCCACCGCCGCGCGTTTCGCCGGGCTTCGGCAGGCGGCGGAGGTTGCCCCAGTTGTCGTCGGCGAACAGCAGCGTGACGTCGTCCGGAACCTTCATGCCCGCGTCGAAGTAGTCCTGCACTTCCTTGTAGAGCGCCCACACCTGCGGCGTTTCCTCGGGCGGTTTGCCGGTGAGGTCGGTCAGGATGTTGCGCTGGTCGGCGACGATGGCCTGCAGCAGGTCGATGGCGGTGTCCTGCGCCATGGGTTCATCGCCGTCGCCGCGCATGCCGAGCGTCACCACGCTTTCATGCGAACCCATGCGCGCGATGCCGTCGCGCCAGAAGGCGCGCAGGTTGTCGGCATTCTTCGTGTAGTCCCAAGCGCCCTGGCCGTGGCGTTTCCACTCCACGTGCGCGCGCATCATCGGCTCGTGGTGGCTGGTGCCGATGACGACGCCGTATTCGTCGGCGAGCTGCGGATTGCGCGGGTCGTCGTCGGCGAACGCGCGGCCCCACATCGCCGGCCACAGGTAATTGCCCTTCAGGCGCAGCACGAGTTCGAACACGCGTTCGTAGAACTGGTGGTTCGGCCCGCCGTAGGTGGCCTTCATCCAGCCGCCGAGTGCGGGATCCTCGTCGTTGAGGAAGATGCCGCGATAGCGCACCTGCGGTGCATCGACGAAGCGGCCCGGCGCGACGTAGCGCGTGCTGCGCGCCTGCACCGGCACATCGGCCCACCAGTTCCACGGCGACACGCCGAGCCGGCGCGAGACCTCGTACAGGCCGAAGATCGTGCCTCGCTTGTCGGCGCCGGCGACGATCAATGCGCGATCGATACCGGGCTCGGGACGCTCCACGACCTGCAGCAGGTAACCTTCCCAGGTGTTCGCGACGCCACGCGTATCGAGCTTGTGCTTCGCGACGATGCGATCGATGCGCGGGCTGTGCCCAAGCGTGCCGGCGATGATCGCGGTCTTCGTCGTTTCTGGATTCGTGTGCGCACCGGCGACTTTTGCAAGGTCGCCCTCGACGTCGCGCGCCGCACGCAGAACGCCGGGGAAATCCGCCTTGTCGACGATGACGCGCGCGACGCGGCCGTTGTCGACGAGCGCGAGCGCGCCGGTCACCGCGTCGTCGCAGATCGCGGCAGGCTGCGTGCAGTCGTCCGCCGCGCGCGCCACGACGGGCGCGAAGGACAGCACGAGCGCCGCGATGGCGGCCGACGCGGACGACCTCATTGCGCGGGCTTCGCCGCCGTGCCGCGCACGTACTCGCGCAGCCACTGCAACGCCGGACGTTCGCTGCCGTCCTTGCGCACGAGGTACGCTTTTTCCTTCTGGCGCCACAGGCCCGGGCGGAAACCCCACAGCGTCACGCCCTTGACCGCCGGATGCTCCCAGAACACCGGGAAAATGCGCTGGTAATCCTTCAGTTGCTGCTCGTCGGTCGGCCCGTCGATGTCCAGTTCGGTGACGTAGATCGGCAAGCCGCTTTCGGCGAGCAGGTCGAGGTTGGCCTTGTGCACCGACATCGGCACGTCGGGCGTCGTCGCGAACGCATGACCCTGCACGCCGATGCCGTCGAGCAGGTTGTCGCGCCGCAGGATGTCGATGATCTCGCGATAGCGCTTCGTCGCGTCGGGCTTGTTGGTGATGTTGTAGTCGTTGATGAGCAGCTTGGCATTCGGAAAGTGCTTGCGCGCAAGTCGATAGGACTCGACGATCCAGTCCCAGCCGGTCGCGCCGCTGCCGCCAAGCGCTTCGATGTAGTTGCCGCCGCCCTTGTCGTCCTTGTTCGGCGGATCGTTTAGCGGCTCGTTGACGACTTCGACGTAATCGAGGTCCGGATAACGCTCCGCCACGGCGGCGAACCACTCCTCGATTTCCTCACGCTGTTCGGCCACGGGGAGCTTTTCGATCCACTCCGGCTGCTGGTTGCCCCACACCATCACGTGCATCTGGAAGGGCAGGTGGTGGTCCTTTGCGACACGATAGGCCTCGTCGAGCCCGCGCCAGTCCATGCGGTCGCGGCGCTTCTCGACTTCGCCCCACTTGCCGGCGTTTTCCGGCGTGACCTTGTTCCAGTAGACCGTGAAGTCCTTCGCCTGCGGTTTGCCGTAGGCGCTGCCCAGGAACTTCGCGTTGCCGGCGGCGAGCGGCGTCGGCGCGGCCTGCTGCGCGAAGGCGGGCGACAGCGCGGTGGCGAGCAGTGCGAACAGGATCATGTGGCGGTGTTTCATTCGATTCCCCTGTGGAGATGGAGGCGACGCGTCACGCGGCCGGCGCGCGTTCGAACGCGGCCGGCTGCAGTTTCGGAACGAGCAGGTGCACGACTGCGAGCGCGACCAGGTACGCGCAGCCGGCGATGAGGAAGATGCGCGCGTAGCTGCCGGTGGATTCCAGCTGCGCGCCGGTGAAGACCGACATCAACATGCCGCCGACCGCGCCGGCGAAACCCCCGATGCCGACCACGGACGCGACCGCGTGGCGCGGGAACATGTCCGAAGGCAGGGTGAACACGTTCGCCGACCAGCCTTGGTGGCCGGCCATGGCGAGGCCGATCAGCGCCACGGCGATCCAAAGGTTGTCGACCTGCGTGACCAGCACGATCGGCGCTACGCACAGCGCGCAGGTGAGCATCGCGCCCTTGCGCGCGCGGTTCACGTCCCAGCCCATGCGCATGAAGCGCCCCGCGAGCCAGCCGCCGGCGATGCTGCCCACGTCGGCCATCAGGTACACCACGATCATCGGCAGGCCAATCGTGCTGAGCGAGAGTTTGTATTCCGACGCGAGGAACTTGCCGAGCCAGAACAGGAACAGCCACCACACCGGATCGGTAATGAACTTCGCCGCGACGAAAGCCCACGCCTGGCGGTGGCGCAGCAGCTGCAGCCACGGCACTTTCACCGTCGGTTCGGGTGGATCGCTGCGGATGTAGTCGAGTTCGGCCTTCGTCAGCTTCGGCTGGTCGTCGGGCGTGCGATACGTGAGAAGCCATCCGGCGAGCCACGTTGCGCTGAGCACGCCGGTGAACAGGAACGCCGCCTGCCAGCCCCACGTCGCGGCGATGATCGGGACCAGCAGCGGCGCGAGCACCGCGCCGACGTTGGAGCCCGCGTTGAACACGCCGACCGCGAGCGCGCGTTCGCGACGCGGGAACCATTCGGCGACGGTCTTGATCGCCGCGGGAAAGTTGCCGGCTTCGCCCAGGCCCAGCGCGAAACGCGCGGCCGCGAAACCGACGACGCTGCCGGCCAGCGAATGCGCCATCGCGGCGAGGCTCCACACGCTGATCGCAATCGCGTAGCCGATGCGCGTGCCGAAGCGGTCGATGATCGCGCCGGTGCACAGCAGGCCGATCGCGTACGCCGCCTGGAACGAGGTGACGATGTAGCCGTACTCGATTTCGTTCCAGCCGATCTCGGTCTGCAGGAACGGCGCGAGCACGCCGAGCACCTGGCGGTCGACGTAGTTGATCGTCGTGGCCGCCAGCAGCATCGCGCAGACGCGCCAGCGGTACTTGCCGACCTTGGCGGTTGGCGCGGTTACGCCTTGGGAGGCGGTGTCATTCATGGAAATGCGCCCGTTCTGCGTGCATGCGGGGAGGGACGTGGGGCATCGGCGCGAGGTCCTCCTGCACGCATGGCAGGTGTGGAATGACGGGGAAAGTGGTAGCGCTATCACCGCCGGGCAGGGGAATCGGTGCCCGGCAATACGCGCCACCCCCATATCCAACCTGCTTTCAGGGCGAAACGTCATGCTGCGTTGCGACAAATCCGCGTAGACACGTCCCGGAATTCCATGTCGCACCGCAGCGTGCGGCCGGATAAATGGTAGCGCTACCATCCGGACCACTTGTCCGACCCACTGGAAACCGGGGTCATTGCGTCAAACAGGTTTCTACACAAAACGAGTGCGGCGAATCCTCGAGATCGCCGCGTACCAGAAACGGGAGGGGAGTACGGTGCAGAAGTTCGCAAGAAACACGCTGTCGCGCGCGTTGGGCCTGGCGCTGTTGGGTATGGCCAGCTCGACGGCTTTCGCGCAGCAGCAGGCCGCCACGCCGGCGGCCGACACGCAATCCACGCAGGCGCAGGCCGAGCAAGCGCAGTCCACGCAGGACCAGGTGACCGAACTCGACCGCGTCGTCGCGAGCGGTTTCCGCCAGAGCCTTGAGTATTCGACGATGGCCAAGCGCGAGGCCAGCGGCTTCGTCGACGCCATCTACGCCGAGGACATCGGCAAGTTCCCGGACGTCAACATCGCCGAGTCGCTCGCGCGCATCCCGGGCATCCAGCTCAACCGCGACGTCAACGGCGAAGGCCTCAACGTCGCCATCCGCGGCCTGCCCAGCAGCTTCACCAAGACGACCATCAACGGCCAGTCGGTCGCGACGGCGTCCATCGGCCTGGACGCGCAGAACGCGAACCGCGAAGTCGACCTGAACCTGTTCCCGACCGAATTCTTCACGCAGCTGAAGGTGTACAAGTCGCCGACGGCGGCGCTCACCGAAGGCGGCGCGTCCGGCGTGGTCGACATGCGCAACGTGCGCCCGTTCGACAATCCCGAATCGCAGGTCACCTATTCGCTGCAGGCCGACTACAACGACGTCAGCGAGAAGACGAGCCCGCGCGGCACCGTGATCGGCAGCTGGCTCAACGACGACAAGACCTTCGGCGTGCTGGTGGGCGTGACCTCGCAGCGCGGCCACATCGGCGTGGACGGCTACGAGACCGTCGGCTGGACCAATCCGAACCTGACCAACGCGCAGTGCGGCAACGGCGCGGCGAACGGCGGCGGCTTCCCGGCGCTGGGCCAGCCCTGCAACGTCACCGGCGGCAACGGCTGGCGCATTCCGGACAGCATCGCCAGCCGTCCCGGCGAGACCATCGACGCGCAGTGGCTGCGCGACCACAACCCGGGCCTGACCACGCAGCAGATCGGCGAAGCGCTGATCCCGCGCCTCGGCCGTCCGGTGCACATGTCCGGCGATCGCGACCGCGATGCGTTCCTGGGCTCGGTGCAGTGGCGCCCGAACGAGAACCTCGAGGTGTACGCCGACGTGCTGTACACCGAGGCGCACCGCACCAACGACCGCATCGACATCAACCTGATCGGCCGCAACGGCGCGATGGTCCCGACGAACATGCAGCTGGACGCCAACAACGTCGTCACCAGCGCCACGTTCGAAAACGCGCAGTACTTCCTGGAAGCCCGCCCTTACGTCGAAGACGTCAAGTACTGGCAGTTCACGCCGGGCGCGACGTTCTGGTTCGACGAGGACATCAAGCTCGACGTGCAGGCCAGCGTCAGCCGCAGCTGGATGTACCGCGAGTCGCCGACCATCCTGTTCAACTCGCCGGTCACCACCGTGCAGTACACGAACAACGGCGATATCCCGACCGCGCAGAGCGGCCTGGACCTGAACGATCCGAACATCGGCTGGACCTGGACCGGCGGCCGCGTGTGGGCGCAGAACGAGAAGCGCGTGACCGAGACCGGCGGTCTCAACGCCAGCCTGCAGTTCGGCGACGACCGCAACAACGTCACCATGGGCATCGCCTACGACGAGAACTCGCGCACCATCGTCGGCTTCGGCGACACGGGCACGAACTGGCAGCCGTACGCGTTCGCGCAGGTGCCCAGCTCCGCGCTTCCGAACTACCTCAGCCCGGGCCCGGCCGGCTTCGTGACGGTCGACTTCGACCGCTTCATGGCCGACACGAACTACGCCTTCTACCGCGACTCGGCGGCCGAGGCGAACAACGCCAACACCAGCGCCCCTACGGGCGGTTTCGATGAAGCCAATACGGCGGCCTTCATCATGGTCAACGGCGAGTCGGAGATCTGGCACCGCAACCTGCGCTTCAACATGGGCGTGCGTTACGCGATGACTGACCAGGACATCAGCGGCCCGGTCACCATCGGCGGCGTGCGCCAGTGGCAGACGCTGAGCAGCGACTACAACGAATGGCTGCCGTCGTTCAGCGCGGCGTGGGACGTGGCCGAAGACGTGGTGCTGCGCACCTCGGCCTCGCGCACGATGACGCGTCCGAACCCGAGCTCGATGCTGCCGGCGACGACCTTCAGCGACATCTCCGCGCAGGTCGCCACGCAGGGCAACCCGGACCTGACCCCGTACACCTCGACCAACTTCGACATCGGCGGCGAGTGGTACACCGGCGGTGAAGGCTTCGTCGGCCTGACGCTGTTCAACAAGCGCATCAAGGGCTACACCTACCAGGGCGTGGTCACCCGTCCGTTCACTGACCTCGGCATTCCGTTCGAAAGCCTGGTCGATGCGCAGCAGCAGGCGATCAACTCGCGCGGCGGCCCGAACGTGGCGACGGTCAACGTGCAGCAGCAGGTCAACGCCGACGCCGAGCTGGAGATCAACGGCTGGGAAGCGATCTGGGTGCAGCCGCTGAGCATCGTGCTCGACGGCCTGGGCTTCATGGCCAACTACTCGAAGATCGATATCTCCACCATCGGCAAGGACGCGGCCGCGCTGTCGAGCAACGTCTACGGCCTGTCGCCGAGCCTGTGGAACGCGACCATCTACTGGGAGAACGACGTCGCCCAGGCGCGCCTGTCGTACAACTGGCAGGAAGGCTCCGCCGCCAGCGGTTCCAACCAGCAGGGCATTCCGTTTGCCCAGCTGTATGGCGAGGATCGCGGCCAGCTCGACCTGTCCAGCAGCTACACGCTGGTCAACGTCAAGTCCAAGCCGCAGATCTTTTTCAACGTGACCAACATCCTGGGCGAGGAGCGCCGTTCCTTCTTCGCCTTCGAGAACGCGGTCAACGACATGTACGATTTCGGCACCACGTACACGGTCGGCGTCCGCGGCACGTTCTGATGCGGTAAACCTCCCCCGCGCCCGCTGGGGGAGAGGGGAAAACGCGGCCCGTCCAGTGCAGCGCACCGGGCGGGCCGTGGTGTATATGAAGCGGCGGCACAGCGCACACGACAGGTGATCATGAACAGCACTTCCGAACCGTTGTCGGTCACCGAAAAGATCGGCTACAGCCTCGGCGACCTCGCCGCGAACCTCATCTTCCAGACGCTGGTGACGTTCCTGGCGTTCTTCTACACCGACGTGTACCGCATCCCCGCGGCCACGGCGGCCACCATCATCTTCATCGGCGGCATCCTCGGCGCGTTCGTGTTCACGCCGATCGTGGGCATCGCCGCCGACCGCACCAACACGCGCTGGGGCAAGTTCCGCCCGTGGATCCTGTGGACGGCGATTCCCTTCGGCGTGTTCTCGCTGCTGGCCTTCAGCACGCCCGATCTCGCGCCCGGCGCGAAGGTCGCCTACGCGATGGGCACCTACACGCTGCTGGTGATGATCTACGCCGCCAACAACCTGCCGTACTCGGCGCTGAGCGGCGTGCTCACCGGTTCCATGGCGCAGCGCAACAGCCTGTCGGCGTACCGCTTCGTCGCGGTGATGGTCGCGCAGTTCATCATCCAGGCGCTGCTGCTGCCGCTGGTGCTGATCCTCGGCGACGGCGACAAGGTGCGCGGCTTCCACAACACGATGATGCTGTTTGCCATCGTCGGCACGGTGTTCTTCCTGATCACCTTTTTCACCACGAAGGAGCGCATCGTTCCCGCACCGGAGCAGAAATCCAGCGTGAAGCAGGATTTGTCCGACCTCGCGCGCAACCGCCCGTGGGTGGTGATGCTGATGCTCACGATCCTGGTGTTCGTGACGCTCGCGCTGAAGGGCGGCATGTACGTGTACTACTTCAAGTACTACCTGAGCGAGCCGCACCTGGCGGGCTTCCTCGACGAAGTCGGCTTCAACGGCTTCATCGCGGGACTCAACTCGGTGCTCACCGGCATGGGCCTGACGGAGTTCCAGTGGCCGAAGGACGCGCCGACCTCCGCGCTGAGCCTGTTCAACGCCGGCGGCATCATCTTCATGATCCTCGGCATCGGCTTCTCGAAGAAGCTCGCCGACCGTTTCGGCAAGCGCGACGTGTTCGGCGGCGCGCTGCTGGTGTCCACGCTGTTCATGCTGGTGTTCCTGCTGTTCCCGCCGCAGGCCACGTGGGTGGTGTTCGGCGCGCAGATCCTGCACGGCTTCTTCTACGGCATCACCATTCCGCTGCTGTGGGCGATGATCGCCGACGTCGCGGACTACTCCGAATGGAAGAACCATCGCCGCGCGACCGCGATCATCTTCTCGGCGATGCTGTGCGGGCTGAAGATCGGTCTGAGCGTCGGCGGCGCATCCGTCGCCGGCATCCTCGCGTACTACGGTTACAACGCCGATGCCGCGATGCAGTCGCCGCAGACGGTCGACGGCATCCGCCTGGCGGTGAGCCTGTACGCATCGATTCCGTTCCTGTTGTGCGTGGTGCTGCTGTTCCTGTACGAGATCAACAAGCCGATGGAATCGCGCATCGAACAGGAACTCACCGCCCGCCGCCTGCAAGCCGCTTCGGCCTGATCCGGAGATTCCCCATGTCCGACCTCTCCCAGAACCAGGACCTCAGCGCCATCGCCGCCAAGGCGATCTCGCAGCCGCTGGTCACGCACATCTACACCGCCGATCCGTCCGCGCACGTGTTCGAAGGCAAGCTGTACGTCTACCCCTCGCACGACATCGACGCCGGCATTCCGTTCGACGATGAAGGCTCGCACTTCGGCATGGAGGACTATCACGTCCTGCGCATGGACTCGCCCGACGGCGAGGCCGTGGACTGCGGCGTCGCGCTGCACGTGCGCGACGTGAAGTGGGCGCAGCGCCAGATGTGGGCGCCGGACGCGGCGACGAAGGACGGGAAGTACTACCTGTATTTCCCGGCCAAGCGCGCCGATGGCGTGTTCCAGATCGGCGTCGCCGTCGGCGATCGTCCGGAAGGTCCGTTCGTTCCGCAGCCCGAGGCCATCGACGGGACTTATTCGATCGATCCGGCGGTGTTCACCGACGAAGACGGCGAAAGCTACATGTACTTCGGCGGCCTCTGGGGCGGCCAGCTGCAGAAATACCGCGACAACGTGCGCGACGAGGCGCACGTCGAACCGGGCGACGACGAACCCGCGCTCGGTCCGAAGGTCGCGCGCCTGCGCGACGACATGCTGGAATTCGCCGAGGCGCCGCGCGAGGTCGTGATCCTCGACGAGAACGGCGAACCGCTGAAGGCCGGCGACCACGAGCGCCGTTTCTTCGAGGCCTCGTGGCTGCACCGGTTCGGCGGGAAGTACTACTTCTCGTATTCGACCGGCAACACGCACCTGCTGTGCTACGCGGTCGGCGACAGCCCGTACGGACCGTTCACCTACCAGGGGCCGATCCTGACGCCGGTCGTGGGCTGGACCACGCATCACTCCATCGTCGAGTTCGATGGACAGTGGTTTTTGTTCTATCACGACAGCATCCTGTCGGGCGGCGTGACGCACCTGCGTTCGATCAAGGTCGCGCCGCTGCAGCACGACGCGAACGGCCGCATCGTCACCATCAACCCGTATGGCGGGTGACGCCGCGACGGCGCGGCTCGAACCGGGCCCGCTGCTGACGCTCTCGCAGGGCGCGATGTCCGTCGACGTCGCGCCCCAAGCCGGCGGGCGCATCGCGCAGATCCGCGTCGACGGCGTCGAACAGCTCGCGGGTTTCAGCGACGACAACGACGCGACGATCGGCTGGGGTTCGTATCCCATGGTGCCGTGGGCGGGGCGCGTGCGTCGCGGCGAATTCGCGTTCGAAGGCGCCTCGCACCGGTTGCCGGCGAACCTCGGCGTGCACGCGATCCACGGCGTGGGCTTCGCGCTGCCGTGGCAGGTCGATTCGCAATCGACGCACCACGTCGGGTTGTCGCTGGCGCTGCCGGAGGACGAGCGCTGGCCGTTTGGCGGCATCGCGCGGCAACGCATCGAGCTCGAAACTCGCGGCCTGCGCATGACGCTGTCGGCGACCGCCGGCGAACGCGCGATGCCGGCGGAGCTCGGCTGGCATCCGTGGTTCCTCAAGCCCGACCGCATCGAGTTCGCCCCGACCGCGTGGTATCCGCGCGACGAAGACGGCATGGCGACGCGTCCGCTTGCGCCGCCGCCGCCCGGCCCGTGGGACGACTGCTTCATGAACGACGCGCCGGTCGTCCTGCATCGCGGCGCACAGCGCGTCACGCTGACCTCCGACTGCGCGCACTGGGTCGTGTTCGACATGCCCGAGCGCACGACGTGCGTGGAGCCGCAGAGCGGCCCGCCGGATGCCTTCAACCTCGAACCGCGCGCACTGGCGCCGGGGCAGACGCTGGAGCGCTGGTTCCGTTTGTCCTTCGAGTGACCTGAAGCCCCTCTCCCGCACGCGGGAGAGGGGTTGGGGTGAGGGCAGGCGCCCTCACGGCCAAAGCGCCCTCACCGCCACGAGCAGGGCGCAGGGATCACCCCTCAAACTTTGCTGCACTGCGCCGTTAACCCAATCGTGTCCTGGGGCGGCTCATGTTCATCATCATCGGTTTCATCGTCGTAATCGGCAGCGTGCTGGGCGGTTTCGTGCTGTCGCACGGACAACTTGGCGCGTTGTGGCAGCCCTATGAGTTGCTCATCATCGGCGGCGCCGCGGCCGGCGCGTTCCTCGTCGCCAATCCGCTGAAGGTCGTGAAGGCGTGCCTGGGCGGCATTCCGCGCCTGCTCAAGGGCTCGCATTACAAGAAGTCGGATTACGTCGACATCCTCGCCATGCTCTACGACGTGCTGATGAAGGCGCGTCGCGAAGGCATGATGGCGATCGAGCGCGACGTGGACGAACCGCAGACGAGCGAGCTGTTCCAGAAGTACCCGAAGCTGCTCGCCGACAAGCCGCTGATGGAGTTCACCACCGACTGCCTGCGCCTGATGGTCAGCGGCAATTTCGAGGCGCACGAACTCGAACAGGTGCTCGACATCGAGCTGGAAACGCATTCGAAGGAAGCGGGCGAGCCCGCGCACGCGTTGCAGGTGCTGGCCGACTCGCTGCCGGGTTTCGGCATCGTGGCGGCGGTGCTGGGCATCGTGATCACGATGGCCTCCATCGGCGGCGAAGCGTCCGAGATCGGTCACCACGTCGCGGCCGCGCTGGTCGGCACCTTCCTCGGCATCCTGCTGGGTTACGGCTTCGTCGGCCCGCTCGCGGCGGCGATGCACCACCACGCGCAGGAAGAGGCCAAGGCGTTCGAGGTCATCAAGATGGCGCTGGTGTCCAGCGTGCGCGGCTACGCGCCGAGCGTGGCGGTGGAATTCGCGCGCAAGCTGCTGTTCTCCGACATGCGCCCGGCCTTCGCCGACCTGGACGCGCACCTGCGCGGCAAGCGCTGACATGGCGGCCAATCGCGAACGGCCGGTCATCATCCTCCGGCCGATCAAGCGCGTGGCCGGCGGGCATCACGGCGGCGCGTGGAAGGTCGCCTACGCGGACTTCGTGACCGCGATGATGGCGTTCTTCCTGGTGATGTGGATCGTCGGCATCACCGACAAGCAGCAGCGCGCCGCGATTTCGGAATACTTCAAGAACCCCAGCGCCGTGGTCGGCAAGTCGCTCAAGCCCGCGCCGGGCGCGAACGGTCCCGGCGGCGCCGCGGACCGCCTGATTCCCACCACCAGCGCGGTCGCCGTCGCGGGCGGACATGGCGCGGAGTTCGGCGCACGCGAGCCGATGAAGCTCTCGCCGCAGCAGGCCCGGGACATCGCGCGCGAGGAAGAAAAACGCCGGCTCGACGCGCTCAAGCGGACGCTGGAAGAGGCGGTCGAACGCAGCCAGGCATTGGCGCCGTTCAAGGACCAGCTGCTGATCGACCTCACGCCGGAAGGCCTGCGCATCCAGATCGTCGACAAGCAGAACCGGCCGATGTTCGACAACGCGAGCGCGCGCCTGAAGGACTACGCGCACGCCCTGCTGGGCGAGATGGGCGGCCTGCTCAACGATGCCCACCACCGCATCGCGCTCAGCGGCCACACCGACGAGGTGCCGTACCACTCGGCCGGCGGTTACGGGAACTGGGAACTGTCGGCCGAACGCGCCAACGCCGCGCGCCGCGCGCTCGTCGAAGGCGGGCTGGAAGAAGACCGCATCTCGCGCGTGGTCGGACTGGCGGCGTCGGTGCCGTTCGACAAGCGCGATCCGCGCTCGCCGTTGAACCGTCGCATCAGCATCGTCGTGCAGAACCCGGAAGCCGACGTCATGACGCCGGCCGACAGCCTGCCCGGCAGCGGCGCGCCGGCGCCGGGCGCGCTGCCGGAAGTGGGGCCGAACCGCGTCGCAGGCGCGCCGGACGACCCGGACCACGGGCACGGCTGACGCCCCGGTTTGCACTGGACGGTGCCTCGCCTTGCCGGTACGGTCGGCAGACTTTCGACCGGGGAACAGGGAATGCTCAGGTACTTCGCAAGGCAGGCCGTCTTCACGCTGGCGCTGGCGATTTCTGCCGCCGTGCCGGCCGCGGCAAACGAAATCCATCCGAACATGGATGCTACGGCGATCCTCGACCAGCAGCGGCAGCTCCGCGTCGAGGTGGAACAGCGCAGCGGCCGGTACAAGGACATGCCCGCCACCGAGCGCGCCACGCTGCTGCGCGAGCAGGACAAGGTCTTCACCTTGCTGCGAGACCGCAGCGCGATCACGGAGCTGCCCGAGGCCGATCGCATCGTCGTGTTCAACTCGCTCGAATCGATCTCCGCCATCGTCAACCGCGCGCCGGAAGAGAAGCTCGTGTGCGAGCGCACGCGCAAGATCGGAAGCAACCGCACCGAGACCGTCTGCATGACCGCCGCCGAACGCCGCGCGCGTCGCGAAGCCGACGCCAAGGCGCTGGGCGATCGCAACGCCGCCTGCCTGAAAGGCGGCGCGGATTGCCTCTAGCGCGTTCGTCGACGACCGGCGCGCATCACGGGCGTGGGGGCGGGCAGGGACTATGATCGGGCGGCGCGCGCCACGCGCGCTGCAGGCATCCGCGTAGTCCGTCCGAACCCCCACCCGGAGAGCGACCATGAGCGAACACGTCTACAAGCACCTCGAACTGACCGGCTCGTCGAAGACGAGCACCGACGATGCGATCCGCCGCGCGATCGAGCGCGCGTCGGAGACGGTGCGCAACATCAAGTGGTTCTGCGTGCAGGACGTCCGCGGCCACGTCGAGGACGGCAAGGTCGCCCACTGGCAGGTGACGATCAAGGTGGGGTTCACGCTGGAGGAGTGAGGGGCGCGCTTGGGCTTCTGTTGCCCTGATGGGCCGCGGCCGTCATCCCGGCGAAGGCCGGGATCCAGGCCCGCAGCGCAGGGGCACTCCGTCGCCGGTGAACCAACTCGTCGTCGTTGCAGCGAAAGCGCGAACCAGGTTGATCTTCGCGAAAGAAGCACCCGCGCAGCGCTGCGGTCGCGGGATGGTTCACCGCTGTCGCTTCGTTACCCCTCACCCCAACCCCTCTCCCGGTGGGAGAGGGGCTACATCGTCATCCGGGCGAACGCCGGGACCCAGGACCGCAGCGCATGGGCACCGCGGCGCCGCTTCTCTCACCCCCAACCCTCTCCCGGCGGGAGAGGGGCTGAAGCACGCACTCAGTGCGCGCTGACCGCCGCTTCGGCATAACGCGGCGTCGCCGCCAGCGCCGGTGCACTGTCACGCACGGTCTTCGAACCGGACAGGTCGGCGACCTTGTAGCCGGCGGTCTGCATCGTGTGCAGCAGCGGGTTGTCGAAGGGACGGTCGATCGTCTTGCGCAGGTTGTACAGGTGGCTGCGCAGCGTGTCGGAGTCGGGCGATTCGCCCTTCCAGATTTCGCGCTCGATTTCCTGGCGCGACACCACGCGCGGCGATTCGCGCATGAGGATGCTCAGCAGTTGGAAGCCCGTCGGCGACAGGTGCAGTTCCATGCCGTCGCGGTGGACGGTCATCGCTTCCGGATCCAGCACCAGGTCGGCCACGCGCAGGACGCCGCCGCCCATCGCCTTGCGGCCGCGGCGGATGAGCACGGCGATGCGCGCCTCCAGTTCCTGGATCGCGAAGGGCTTGGTCAGGTAATCGTCGGCGCCGGCTTCAAGGCCGGTGACCTTGTCGTCGAGCGTGTCGCGCGCGGTGAGCATCAGCACCGGCGTCGAACGGCGCTGCTCGGCGCGGATGCGACGGCACACGTCCAGGCCGTCCAGGCGCGGCAGCGTGCGGTCGAGGATGATCGCGTCGTAGGTGTTTTCCGCGGTGAGTCGCAGTGCGTCGGCGCCGTCGCGCGCGAAGTCGACTTCATAGCCGCGCGCTTCGAGGAATTCACCGACCATCTCTGCAATCGCCATGTGATCCTCGACGATGAGGATGAGTCCGCCGGCCGCCTTCATGGTGTCTCCTTAAGGAATGTGGGAACGCTGTGCGTGAAGGCTGCGAATCTGGTCGTGAAATTGATGTGAGCGGTAACGCGATCGCGACGCGGCGGGCAGCCAGACGCGACGGCGCGCACGGTTCACCGCTCGCTGATCGCCCCGTCGATACAGTCCCGCGCATGCATCGCAGCCGCCTGGGACAGATCATCATCGACTGCAACGGCGACCTGGAGCGCGCCGCGGCGTTCTGGGCAGCGGCGCTCGGTCATCGCGCTTCCACGCTGTCGGATCCGCAGGACGCGCATTACCGGCAGCTGGACGTCGAGACCGACCAGCCGCGCATCCTGCTGCAGCGCGTCGAGCATCCCAGCCGCGTTCATCTGGACATCGAAACCGACGACGTCGAGGCCGAAGTCCGTCGCCTGGAAGCGCTCGGCGCGCGCCGCATCGCGCAGGTGCGCACCTGGTGGGTCATGGAGGCGCCGACCGGCCACCGCTTCTGCGTCCTGCCGCCGCAGCGGCCGGATTTTGCCGAGCGTGGCGGCATGCGGGGCCATTGAGCAGCGATGCCGCAGGCAAGCGATCTCATCCAGTTGCGACCCGAAGGGCTGTACTGCCCCGCCGGCGATTTCCACATCGATCCCTGGCTGCCGGTGCCGCGCGCGGTGATCACGCACGGCCATGGCGACCACGCGCGCGAGGGCATGGGCGAGTACCACTGCACGCCGGGCACGGCGCCGATCCTGCGCTGGCGGCTCGGCGATCAGCGGATCGTCGAGCACGCGCACGGCGAGCCGTTCGACATGAACGGGGCGCGCGTGTCGCTGCATCCGGCGGGCCACGTGCTGGGCTCGGCGCAGGTGCGCGTGGAGGTCGATGGCGAGGTCTGGGTCGCGTCGGGCGACTACAAGCGCCAGCACGATCCGACCTGCGCGCCGTTCGAAGTCGTGCAGTGCGACGCATTCATCACCGAGGCGACCTTCGCGCTGCCGGTCTACCGATGGCCGGACACGCGCGACGTCGTCGCGGAGATCGTGCAATGGCGCCGCACCTGCGAGGCGCGCGGCGAAGCGGCAGTGCTGTTCTGCTACGCGCTGGGCAAGGCGCAGCGCGTGCTGGCCGAACTGGCCGCGTTCGACGAGCCGCCGCCGTTGCTGCACGGCGCGATCGCCGCGGGCGTGGAGGTGTATCGCGCGGCAGGCATCACGATGGCAGCGACGGAACTGGTCTCCGAACAGGGAGCGCGTGCCGACCACGCGGGGCGCCTCGTGCTTGCGCCGCCGTCTGCGGCCGGAAGTCCGTGGCTGCGACGCTTTCGCCGTGCGCAGCAGGGGTTCGCCTCGGGCTGGATGCGCATTCGCGGCAATCGTCGTCGTCGCAACTACGATCGCGGCTTCGTGATTTCCGATCACGCCGACTGGCCCGACCTGCTGCGCACGATCGAACAGACCGGCGCGCGTCGCGTATTCGCCACGCACGGCACGACGGACGCGCTGGTGCGCACGCTGTGCGAGCAGGGCGTCGATGCGAAGACGCTGCGGACCAGCTTCGGCGACGACGCATGAAGCGCTTCGCCGATCTCTATCGCGAACTGGACCAGAGCACGGCGACGAGCGACAAGCGCGCGGCGTTGATCGCCTACTTCCGCGACGCGCCGCCGGCCGATGCGGCATGGGCTCTGTGGCTGCTGTCGGGCGGCAAGCTGTCGCGCATCGCCAACACGCGCGAGCTGCACGAGTGGATCGTCGCCGAAAGCGGCCTCCCATCGTGGCTGGTTGAGGAAAGCCACGGGCACGTGGGCGACCTGGCCGAAACGCTGGCGCTGCTGCTCGACGATCCGGACGAAGCGGCGCCAGAGCGCACGCTGTCGCAGTGGATCGAACTGCACCTGCTGCCCGTCGCGAACCAGGCGCCGGAACTGCGCCACGCCGCGGTCGTCGAAGGCTGGCGCACGCTGCCGACCGACCAGCGCCTGCTGTTCAACAAACTGCTCACCGGCGCGCTGCGCGTGGGCGTCTCGCAGCGGCTGGTGCAGCAGGCGCTCGCCGAACTGTCGGGGCTCGACATCGCGCTGATCGCCCAGCGCATGCTCGGCGCGTGGACGCCGACACCGCAGTTCCTCGAGGACCTGCTGTCGGCGGGCGTGCTGGAAAGCGACCGCCGCCAGCCGTATCCGTTTTTTCTCGCCTCGCCGCTGGAAGTCGAACCCGACGCGCTCGGGCCCGTCGACGACTGGTTGCTGGAGTGGAAGTGGGACGGCATCCGCCTGCAGCTGATCCGTCGCGAAGGCGAGATCGCGCTTTGGTCGCGCGGCGAGGAGCGGCTGGACGGGCGCTTCCCCGAGATCGAAGCGGCCGCGACGCGCCTGCCCGACGACGCGGTGATCGACGGCGAACTGCTGGGCTGGCGCGAAGGCGACCGCCCGCTGCCGTTCACCGCGTTGCAGACGCGTATCCAGCGCCGGAAGCCCGGTGCGAAGACGCTGAGCGACACGCCCGCGCGCGTGCTCGCCTACGACCTCCTCGAACTGCACGGCGAAGACCTGCGCGAACGCCCGCTGCACGAGCGGCGCGCGCTGCTCGATGAGCTGCTGTCGCGCTTCGACAGTCGCGTGATCGTCACCTCGCCGCGCGTGGACGCACGCGACTGGAGCGAGGCCGCAATACTTCGCGAAAGCGCACGCGAACGCGGCGTCGAAGGGCTGATGCTCAAGCGGAAGGATTCGCCGTATCGCACCGGGCGCCGGCGTGGCGACTGGTGGAAGTGGAAGATCGATCCGCTCACTATCGATGCGGTGCTGCTGTACGCGCAGCCGGGATCGGGCCGCCGCAGCACGTTGTTCACCGACTACACCTTCGGCCTGTGGGACGGCGATGCGCTGGTGCCGGTGGCGAAGGCATATTCGGGCCTGAGCGACGAGGAGATCCTCACGCTGGACCGCTGGATCCGCGCGAACACGATCGAGCGCTTCGGTCCGGTGCGTGCGGTCACGCCGCAGCACGTGTTCGAGCTCGGATTCGAAGCGGTGAACGTGAGCACGCGGCACAAGTCGGGCATCGCCGTGCGTTTCCCGCGCATCCTGCGCTGGCGCCACGACAAGCCGGCGCCGGAAGCGGACCGGCTCGAAACCTTGCGTGCGCTGGCACGCTGAAAGCGCGTCATCCGCAGCGAAAATGCGGGGCTTTCCGAGCCTTGAATCCCATTCAAGAAAGCGTTCCGAAATGCTCGCTTTTTCGGTCGTAGGCGCAGGCGCAGCATGGTCGCACCCCGAAAGACATGGAGTCGCGACATGAACCTCTTCACCGGTTTGCTGTTCAACCAGGGCCATATCCATGACCCCGAGCTGGCGCTGTCGCTGGCCGGCGTCGAAACCGACACGACGCAGGACGAAGCGCGCAAGCGTGAACGCGATGCAAGGCTCGAGCGTCGCCGTCGCCGCGCGAGCTTCCACAACCACGCCGTCTCGTCGGTGTGCGGCACCACGGCGCTATCGCCGTTCCGTTGAGCTCGCGGTCGAAGCCGGGCGCTGAAGCGCGCGTGAAGCGCGTTTCACCGCTCACGTAAAAACGACGTTGTCACGGTGAATCTGCAGGTCCGACCAACGAGGGCCTGCCATGCCGCGTTTCGCGCACCTGATGGTGTCGTCCATCGCCGTTCTCGTCGCGCTGGCGATGCCGGCGCGTGCGCAGGAACAGGTGAACGTGCCCGTGGAGCAGCTCGACCTGCAGCGCTATGCCGGCCAATGGCACGAGATCGCGCACCTTCCGATGTTCTGGCAGCGCGATTGCGTCGGCGACATCACCGCGACCTACACGCCCAACCCCGACGGCACCGTCGGGGTGCGCAATGCGTGCCGCGTCAAGGACGGCACGACCGATGTGTCCGAGGGCGTGGCGCGCCCCGTCGACGGCAAGCCCGGCGCGCTGGAAGTGCGCTTCGCGCCGGAATGGCTGGCGTGGCTGCCGATGACCTGGGCCGACTACTGGGTGGTCGATCTCGACCCGGAATACCAGTGGGCCATCGTCGGCGGGCCCGAGCGCGAGAACCTGTGGATCCTCTCCCGTCAGCCAGAGATGAACCGCGCGCTGTTCGAGCGGCTTAAGGCGTCGGCCGCGATGAAGGGCTACAACCTGCGCGAGCTGAAGGTGATGGCGCCGCTGCGCTGAGCGGCCCGCCGATCGCATCGCCGCGCCGCCGGCGACGCGATCGGCCTAGAATGCGCGGCCAGAACGCGATCGCGAGCCCTCATGTCACGCAATTCCAAGGCCAAGCGCGACGCGCGCAAGAAGAAGGAACCGAGCCGGCCGATCCGCCGCCTCGGGGATGCGCTGCAGCCCCATGCGCAGCTCCTGGATTCTGACGACACCGCGATCGGCGGCGTGGGCTGGCGCGATGGCGAATGGCTGCTGGTACTCGGCAGCCAGGTCGCCGCGCGCAGCGACAGCGCCGCGATGGCGCTGGCGATGCTGCGCCATGTGGTCGCCGTGCAGGAACGCAATGGCCGCGAGCTGCGCCTGGAGGCCTCCGCGCCGCTGCTCAATGCCGCCGGCCGGGAAGCCGCCGCGCTCGGCCGGACGCTGGAGGAACACCTGGCCGCGCTGGAGCAGGAACGCGTCGAGCGCGAGCCGCTCGCGCCTGTCGTGACGCCGTCCCTGCCGCACTGACGCCCAAGCGGCCGGGCTGGCCGCCATCCCGCATGCGCCGCGTTGGTCCGGTCACCGAAGCCGGAGGATCGACGCCATGCGCCACTCATGCCTCGCCATCGCGCTCGCGTGCGTCGCCGCGCAATTGGTATTCGCGCAGGACCTGCGCCCGGAGTCGCTGAAACTCTACGGCGGTACGTACTCGCCCGACTGCGGCAACGCCGCGGCGCCGCGCGTGCGCATCGCGGCCGACGGGCTGGAAATCGCCAGCGGTGCGCGCACGCTGCGCACGCGCGCGACGATGGACTCGTACACCAGCTTCGGCGCCGCGCCGACCTCGCCGGTGCCGGAGGGCTATCGCGTCGAGTTCCTCGGCGACGACTTCTCGCTGTACGTCTTCGAGGACGCCAAGGGCCTGCATGTACCGCTGCGCGATTACGTGCCCACAGCCGAGCCCATCGTCGGCGCGAAGAGCATGGGGCTGCGGTACGGGCGCTGCGACGCGCGCTGACGGCGCGACGTTCACGCGTTCTTAGCATTGGCGAGGCGATGTGCGCGCCGGGGATGAACTGCGCGCGCGCATGCGCCATCCTTGTCGCCATCGCGGCGAAGGCCGCCTCGCATCGGAGTCGCGGATGGAACTGGGCATGATCGGATTGGGCCGCATGGGCGCGAACATGGCGCAGCGGCTCGTGCAACGCGGGCATCGCGTGGTCGGCTTCGATCCCGGCGCGCAGGCGCGCGAGCGCGCGGCGCAGGGCGGCATCGAGCCGGTGGAATCGCTCGCCGACATGATCGAACGCCTGCCTGCACCGCGCGTGGTGTGGATGATGGTGCCGGCGGGCGATCCGGTGGATCGCACCATCGCCGACCTGCTGCCGCAGCTGGCCCGTGGCGACACGATCATCGACGGCGGAAATTCGTTCTACAAGGACACGGTGCGTCGCGGAACGATGCTCGCCGAACACGGCATCGCCTACGTCGACAGCGGCACCAGCGGCGGCGTGTGGGGGCTGAGCGAGGGCTACAGCCTGATGGTCGGCGGCGATGAAGCGGTCGTCGATCGCCTGCGTCCGATCTTCGAGGCGCTTGCGCCTGCAGCCGATCGCGGCTGGGGCCGCGTCGGCCCGACGGGCGCGGGCCACTTCACAAAGATGGTCCACAACGGCATCGAGTACGGAATGATGCAGGCCTACGCCGAAGGCTTCGCGATCATGCAGAAGCGCACGGATTTCGCGCTGGACCTGGGGCAGATCGCACAGATATGGCGACACGGCAGCGTCGTGCGTTCGTGGCTGCTGGACCTGAGCGCGAACGCGCTGGAAGAGAACCCGACCATGGCGGGCATCGCGCCGTACGTATCCGATTCGGGCGAAGGCCGCTGGACGGTGGCCGAGGCGATCGAACTGGATGTGTCGGCGCCGGTGATCACGCTCTCGCTGCTCGAACGCCTGCGTTCGCGCGAGGACGATTCCTTCGCCGACAAGCTGCTCGCCGCGATGCGCGCGCAGTTCGGTGGGCACGCGATCCGAAAGGAGTGAGCTTGCCCGGCCTCCTGCGCATGAAACCGCATCGCATCGCGCCTGTCCTCGTCGCGCTGGCATTGGCCGCATGCGCGGCGGCGCCGCCGAAGCCGCAACCGCTGCCGACGCCGCAGCCTCTGCAACCGCTCAAGCCGCTGCATAATCCGCTCGCGCAGTGGCGACCTTCGCCGAACCACGATCCACGCAACGCGGTGATGATCGTGCTGCACCAGACGGAGATGGAAAGCGCGGAGGCGGCGCTGCTTACGCTGCAGACGCGGAACCTGGGTGGTCGCGTCAGCGCGCATTACCTGATCGGCGACAATGGCGTGCTGTACCAGCTGGTCGACGAAACGGAACGCGCCTGGCACGCGGGCGCATCGCGCTGGGGAGGCGTGAGCGATCTGAACTCCGCGTCCATCGGCATCGAGATCGACAACGACGGCGTGGAGCCCTTCACCGAGGCGCAGATCGCCACGCTGCTGCGGTTGCTCGGCGACATCACCTGGCGGCTCGATATCCCGAAGCACCTGGTGATCGGCCACGGCGACATCGCGCCGGTGCGCAAGCGCGACCCCAGCGCATTGTTCCCGTGGAAGCGCCTGGCCGACGCCGGGTATGGCCTGTGGCCGCGCGCGCCGCTGGCGCCGCCGCCGCCGGGTTTCGATGCATGGGCGGCGATGCGGCTGGTCGGATACGACCTGCGCGATCCGGAAGCGGCGGTGCGCGCGTTCCATCGCCACTATCGCGGCAACGAGGCATCGCAGTGGCTGCCGGGCGATGCGGAGATCCTGTTCGATCTGCAGAAGCAGCTGATGGACATGCCGGAGCCCGCGGTCGTTCCCATAACGACGCCGTCACCTTGACGGGGAAGGCGCTTCACCGCCGCCGGAACGCATAGACCACCGCGCCGATCACCAGCGCGATAGCCGCGGCGATGAGGTTCGCCGCCTGCGCGCTCGCCAGCAGCGCGAGGCTGAGCACGATCGCCGCGACCGGTATCAACGGCCCGCCGGGCAGTCGCAGTGCGCCTTCACGATCGCCGTGTTTGTGCCGCAGCACCAGCACCGAGCCCGC
This sequence comes from Lysobacter soli, assembly GCF_009755585.1. Taxonomy (NCBI): domain Bacteria; kingdom Pseudomonadati; phylum Pseudomonadota; class Gammaproteobacteria; order Lysobacterales; family Lysobacteraceae; genus Lysobacter; species Lysobacter soli. The sequence goes on from NZ_CP046603.1 coordinate 653,737, forward strand.
AGTCCCGAGGTAGGTGCACAGTCGCGACACGACGGACAACAGCGCGAGCTGCACGAACGATCCCGACAGCGCCAGCCCGAGCGACACCGCGCCGATCAGCACGATCGAAACGGCCGGCGTGCGGAAGCGCGGATGGATAGCGCCGAGCCAGCGCGGCCCGTAGCCGTCCTGCGACAACGCCAGCAGGTAACGCGGCGCCATCAGCACCGTGTTGCTGCTGGTGCCCAGAATCGAGATGCTCGCGCCGACCGTCATCACCAGCGCGAGCCCTTCGCCGGAGAAGCGCGATGCGGCTTCCGCAAGCGGCGTCGACGAATGCGCGAGATCCGGCAGCGTGCCCAGCGCGACCCACTGCACGCTGACGTACACGAACGTCACCGTGGCGATCATCGTCAGCAACGCGAAGGGCACGTCGCGGCGCGGATTGCGGTATTCGCCGGCGGCGGCGGGCAGGTTCTCGAAGCCGGCGTAGGCGAACAGCAGCAACAGCGCGGCTTCGGCGAGTGGGCGCGCGGTGAGCGGCGCGGTGGACGGTGCGGCGAGCGAGGTGTCGACGAAGAAGACGCCGATCGCGACGAACAACGCGAGCGGCACGAGCTTTCCGACGGCGAGCAGGACGCCCGCGTTCGCGGCCGCGCGCACGCCGACGACGTTGATCGCCACCAGCAACGCGATCGAGCCGCTCACGATCGATACGCGCGCCCAGCCGGCGTCGGCGGCGGGCCAGAAGTGCGTGACGGCCTCGGCCAGGCCGTTGGCGAGCGCGGCGGCGGTGGCGACGCGCGTGAGCAGCAGCATCCAGCCGACTTCGAAGCCGATGAAGGGACCGAACGCTTCGCGCGCGTAGAGATAACCGCCGCCGGGCGCATCGAAATAACTCGCCGCCTGCGCGTAGCACAGCACCAGCAGGCTTACCGCGAGTCCTGCGAGCAGCACCGCCCACAGGCTCGCCGGCCCGAGCAGCGCCGCGGCTGCGGCCGGCAGCAGGTAGATGCCGCTGCCGACGACGTCGTTGATCGACAGGCCGACGATCTGCCATCGGCTCACGGCGCGCAGCGTTCCGGGCGTGGTGCGTGGATCCGTGGGCGTGCTGTCCAACGCGGTGTTTCCCCGTGGTCGGCTGGCGCCCAGAGTGCCCGTCGCATCGGCGCACCGCCAGCTGCAGCGCGTCACGAACGCGAAAGGCCGCCGGTTCGCACCGGCGGCCTTCGCGGTCCGTGCTGTCAGCGCGTTCGACTCAGAAGTCGTAACGCAGCTGGATCTGCGCCAGGTCCAGGTCGGTGTCCTCGACCTCGAAGCGGCTGTATTCGCCGCGCAGCGCGACGTTGTCGGTGAAGCGGTACTGCACGCCCACGCCGTAGGTCGGCTCGGTGCCGTTGTCGTCCGTGTTGCCGACAATGGACGGGATCGCGCGGTCCAGGTCCCAGCGCTGCACGCCGGCCTTGCCGTAGATCGAGAAGTGGTCGGTGACCGGAACGGTGCCGACGGCGGTCAGGTAGACCGAGCTGGCTTCCAGCGGCGTGCCGGTGCCGCGCGGCTCGAGCTTGCCGAAGTCGGCGTAGCCGCCTTCAAGCCCGAAATAGCGGTTGAACTGGTAGCCGCCGAAGACCGAATACGCGGTGTCCTCGTCATCGTATGCGCCTTCGTCCACATAGGACTGGCCGACACCCGCGCCGGCGTAGAAGCCCTTGTCGGCGGCCTGCGCGCCGAAGGCGGCGGCGCTGGCGATGACGGCGACCAGGGCGGTGGAGAGCACTTTGTTCTTCTTCATTGCGAATCGACTCCTGCATGCGCGCCGCCATCGGGGGGAGGGAGCGGCGCTTCAACGCGACGGGTCCTGGCGGAATGCCTGGGCGGCCATCGCTGCACGAAGGAGATGGGCGTTGCGTGCGCAGAACAAAGAGCGGGATCCGGGGAAACACTGTCCCGCCCTTGGAACCCGGTCTTCACCTTCTTTGCCGAATCCGGTGGTTCGTGCACGGCCGGGGCTGCGCGCCGGATGTGCTCCTAAGATCGGTCCAGATGCCGCATGCGCCGGGTGCATGAAGCGCCGCCGTCGGCAGGATCACCATCAAACGCAACGGGGAAGGGAATCATGAAGACATGCATGCTCGCATTCGTACTGTCGACAGCGTTGTTCGCCGGACCGGCCTTCGCTGACGAACAGGCCGTAACGACCACTCCCGCGAAGGCCGACGAAGCCGTTGCCGGCAAGCCCGCGGCGGAGGAGCGCCTCGTCTGCGAACGCATCCGCAGCACCGGTAGCAACAAGGTCGAACGCGTGTGCAAGACCGCCAAGCAGCGCGCAGACGAAAGGAACAGCGAGAAGAGCCAGGCCGAGCGTGACGCGGCCGAACGCATGATGCGCACGCGCACCCAGTGACGTATCGGGCTGATTCGTGACGCATGTCGCGCGAGGCCCCGCCGCAAGCAGAAACCGCAATGAATGGCGTTAAGCGCATGTCGACGCCGCTGCCGCGATGACGGCGTGGTTCATCGACACGGGCGCACATTCGCGTTGCGGGTGCCCCGTCTTGCGGGGCGCGTCGCGAGGCCCCGCAGAGGGCCGGGTACTTCGGGCGTGTGGCGCGGAAGGCGGCTTCGGCCGCCTTTCGCTTTCCTGCATGCCTGCCATGGACAATTCGCCCCGCGGTTCCAACCGGCGGCTGTACAGCCCCGCATGCGACAATGGCACACGATGAACAGTCCCTTGGATCTTGCGCACCTGCGCCGCAGCTGTTCCCAGTGCTCGCTCCAGCAGCTCTGCCTGCCGGCGGGCATCAGCGGGCCTGAACTCGATCGCCTGGACGACATCGTCCGTCGACGCCGCACCATCTCGCGCGGCGAGCGCCTGTTCCGCATCGGCGACTCGCTCGCTTCGGTCTACGTCGCCCGCGACGGCGCGTTCAAGACGGTCACGCTGAGCGAGGACGGCGACGAGCAGGTGCTCGGATTCCATCTCCCGGGTGAACTCATCGGACTCGACGCGCTCGGCGGCGGTTCGCATCGCTGCGAAGCAGTGGCGCTGGGCGATGCGAACGTGTGCGAAGTGCCGTTCGACCAGCTCACCGAAGTCGCGGCGCAACTGCCGGGATTGCAGCAGCAGTTGCTGCGCGTCATCGGCCACAGCCTCAATCGCGACCACGACCACATGGGCATGCTCGTGCGGCGCCAGGCGAACGAACGCATCGCGTTGTTCCTGCATGGCCTGGGCGAACGTTTCCGCCAGATCGGCCAGTCGGCGACGCAGTTCAGGCTGCCGATGAGCCGCGAGGACGTCGCGCGTTACCTGGGCCTCGCGCTGGAAACGGTGAGCCGCGGCTTCACGCGGTTGCAGGAGGACGGCGTGATCGACGTGCATGGGCGTCGCGTGGACATCGTCGACCTGGAGGAACTCACGCGACTCGCGCACGGCGCCGAGGACGACGCCCCGCGCCCGCGTCGGACGCGCAGCGCGCCGTAATCGGGTCGGAGCTCACGCCGACGGCGTGACGCATCCCAGCGCGGACAGCACCGCGTGCAGTTCGGGCACCTGCATCAGCCACGGTGCCGACAGCGTCAGCAGTCCGGCGACCATCACCAGTCCCGCGCCCGCATTGCGCCAACGCGTCTGCAACCAGCGGCCTAGGCGCGCGCCGCTCCACGTCAGCGGCAGCATCACCGGCAACGTGCCGACGCCGAACGCGAGCATCGTCAGCGCGCCGTGCAGTGCGCTCGCCTGCAGCCACGCGGCAGCGAGCAGCGTCGTGCTCAGCCCGCACGGCAGCCAGCCCCACAACACCGCCAGGCCGATGCGCTTGGCGCGCGAATCCGCCGGCAACATCCGCTGCTGCAGCGGACGCAACCACGCCCACATGCGCGCACCTGGGCCGCCGAGCGCCGAGAAACGCCCGCGTCGATCGAACAGACGCAGCGCGACGACGATCAACACCAGCCCGACGAGCATGCGAAGCGCGGTCGCCAGCCCGTCCATCCGCGCGACACCGACGATGCCGTGGCCGAGGCCGCCGGCGATCGCACCGGCGATGACATAGCCGCCGATGCGCGCGAGGTTCGCTTCGAGCGCCGGCGCGATCGAGCGTCGCACCGTCGCGGCTCCAGCGCGCTGCGCGCTCACGGAAAAGCCCGTCGCAATGCCGCCGCACATCGCCGCGCAGTGCGCGCCGCCCAGCAAGCCGCTGAGCGATGCCGCGCCGAGCGTCAGCCAGTCAATCGGCATGCTGATCGACCTCAGTGGATTCGCTCGCCGGATCGCGAACCGGCGACGGCAGCGGGTCTTCGCGCAAAATGTCGATGGCCGGCGTGTCGAGGTCGTCGAACTGTCCGCGGCGCACCGCCCAGACGAACGAGGCGATCGCGATACCCAGCAGCACCAGGCTGATCGGCACGAGCAGCAGCAGGATGTTCATGCGGCTCTCCTTTCGTTGCGTTGGCCGCGGCTCAGCCGCAGCGCGTTCAGCGTGACCAGCAGCGACGAGCCGGCCATGCCGAGCGCCGCGATCCACGGCGTCACGTGTCCCGTCGCGGCCAGCGGAATCGCCAGCACGTTGTAGCCCAGCGCCCAGGCGAGGTTCTGCCGGATGATGCGCTGCGTGCGCCGCGCGACCGCGATCGCCTGCGGCACGCGCAGCAGCGACGGGCTGGTCACGACGAGATCCGCCGCGCGCTGCGCGAGGGCGGCGCCTTCGGCCATGGCGAGCGAAACATTGGCGCCGGCGAGCACGGGCGCGTCGTTGATCCCGTCGCCGACCATCGCGACCACGTCGCCGCGCGCCTGCGCCTCGCGCACGCGGGCGAGCTTCTGCTCGGGCGATTGCCGCGCCAGGACGTCGTCGATGCCGACCTGTCGTGCGAAGCTCGCGACCGCCTCGGTGGCATCGCCGCTGCACAGTTCCACCGCGATGCCGGCCTCGCGCAGTGCGGCGACGGCCTCACGCGCGCCATAGCGCATGGTTTCGCGGACGGTGATGCGCGCGAACGCACGCGTCCCGTCGCCGAGCCACAGCGCGCCATCGTCCGCCTGTCTGGCGGCGAAGTCCGCGCGGCCGAGGCGCCAGCGCACGCCTTCGATATCGCCTTCGATGCCGCAGCCGGCCACGGCCTGCACGCCGTGCGCCGCGCGAGCGGCCGCGATGTGCGCGAATGCCTGCGCGAGCGGATGCGCGCTGCCGCGCTCGAGCGCGGAAGCGATCGACAGCGCATCGATCGCGTCGAGGTTCCCGAATGTCGCGACGCTGTCGAGCTCCGGACGCCCGTTGCTGAGCGTCCCCGTCTTGTCGAGCACGACGCGATCCACGCGGGCCAGCGTCGACAGCGCATCCTCGCGTACGCCCAGCACGCCGATGCGGGCGAGGGCGCCGTGCGCGGTCGTCAGCGCGGTCGGGATGGCCAGCGACAGCGCGCACGGGCAGCTCACGACGAGCAGCGCGAGCGTGACTTCGAGCGCGCGTGCGGGCTCGTGCACGTGCCACCACGCAAACGTCGCGACGGCGCACAGCAGCAGCGCGACGACGAATCCGCCGGCCACGCGTTCGGCCGCCCGCGCCAGTCGCGGACGTGCGGATTGCGCCTGTTCGACCAGACGCGTGAGCTGCGAAAGACGCGTGTCGGCGCCAGTGCGCACGACGCGCAGGCGCGCCGCGTGCTCGCGGCAGACGCTGCCCGCGAGCGCGGCGTCGCCGGCTTCGCGGCGGACCGGTGTGGATTCGCCGGTGATGAGTGCTTCGTCGAAGGACGCGGCGCGATCGAGCAGCACGCCGTCGGCGGGCACCGCTTCGCCCGCCGCCACGCGCAACACGTCGCCGATGGCGATTTCGCCCAGCGGAACCTGCTCGGTCGAGCCATCCTTGCGTTCGCGCAGCGCGAGTGCCGGACGCGCCCGCGCGAGCGCATCGACCTGCGCACTGGCGATGCCCCGCGCGCGCTGTTCGAACATGCGCGCCACCAGCAACAGCAGCACGAACATCACCGCCGCGTCGTACCAGACATGCGCGCCGCCGCGCAGCGTTTCGACGAGGCTGGCGACGTACGCCAGCAGGGTCGAGCCGGCGATGAGCGTGTCCATGCCGACACGGCGGCCACGCAGTTCGCGCCACATGCCTTCCAGGAACGGCCAGCCGGAATAGAAGACGACCGGCGTGGAGACGAGGAAGGTGATCCAGCGGAAGAAATCGCGCGTGGCGACCGGCATCTGCTGCGCGGTGTCCAGATACAGCGCTTCGGCGAACATCATCGCCTGGATCGCGCCGAGTCCCGCTACGCCCAGTCGAAGCAGCCAGCGGCGGCGTTCGCGGCGCTGCGCCTGTTCGCGCGCGTCGCCGGTCGCCAGCCACGGGCGATAACCGAGCGCGGCGAGTCGTTGCATCAGCGTCGACAGCGCAACGCGCTGCGGATCCCACGCGACCACGACGCGACCGGTCACCGCATTGGCGCCCGCGTCGAGCACGCCGGGATGCCGGCGCAGTGCGCGATCGATCAGCCACGCGCAGGCGGCGCAGCGCATCGCGTCGGTGAGCACGGTGATCTCGCGGCCGCCGGGAACGACGCGCGCGTGTTCGGCGAGCACGACGTCGCGATCCCACGCGCCGAAGTCCGACGCATCGACCTGCACGCGCCCGGCGGGCGAGGTGCGCAGCGCGTAGTAGTCGCCGAGCGCGGCTTCGCGGATCCACGTCGACGCCGCAGCGCAACCGTTGCAGCAGAACGAGCGGTCGCCGTCCCGGATGGCGTCGGACGCGAGCGTCTCGCCGCAGTGGTGGCAGGCGCCGATGTCGGCGGTGCGGGTATCGCGCAGGGGCAGCGCCGCATCCATCGCTATTCGCCTGTGAGCGCCGGCGCCAGATGCGCTGCGCCCTGACCGGCGACCAGGCGGCCCCGGAGGCGCCACTGCGCGTCGGCGGGCGTGAGTTGCAGCAGCCAGTCGTGGCCGGTTTCGAGTGCGAGATCCGCGTGCCAGCCGAGTTCGCTGGGCTTCAAGTCGACACGCACATCACGCGAGGCATCGCTCGGATGCGAGAGCGTGAGCAACAGCGGTACATCGCGCGGCACGTCGCCATTCGCGAACCCGCCGCCGACGGGCAGCAGATCGACCCCTTTCGCGTCTACATGCAGCACGGCCGATAGTTTCATCGACCTTGCGCGCTCGTCGGGACCGAGTTCGGTCGTCTGGATCTGCGCCGTGCGCTGCACGGTGTCGATCACCGCATCGTCGCCACCACTGCGCAGCGCGACGACGACGAGCCCGACGCCGGCCACGATCGACAGCAACGGAAGACCGATGACCAGCCACATCACGGGGTTGCGGAATTTCACGGCCAGGCTCATCACATCGGTCCGAAGAAGGTCGAGGCCACGTCGGCGTTCGCGGCACCGTCGACGCGTTCGACATGGAAGGTCACCGCCTGCTTGCCGCGGACGCCCTCGGGCGCGGACAGCACCAGCGGAAGGTTGAGCACCTGCTCGGCGTCGGCATTCACCGTCTGCGGCCCGCCGCGTAGTTCGATGCCGGCCGGCGCCTGTACCCGGATGCGGAACGCACGTGGCGCGACATCCTTGTTGACGAGCTTGAGCGTGTAGGTGTTCTCGATGCGATCGTCGGCGGCTTCGCGATAGAGCGCGTTGCGATCGCGCAGCACCTCGGCGATCAGCGGGCTGCGATGGCCTACGCCCCACGCCCACGCCGCGCACAGCGCCAGCAGCAGCACGCCATAGAGCAGCACGCGGGGACGCGCCACGCGTGTGGGCTTTCCGTCGATGGCGTTCTGCGTGGAATAGCGGATCAGGCCCTTCGGGTAGCCCATCTTGTCCATCACCGAATCGCAGGCGTCGATGCAGGCGCCGCATGCGATGCACTCGTATTGCAGGCCGTTGCGGATGTCGATGCCGGTCGGGCAGACCTGCACGCAGATCGTGCAGTCGATGCAGTCGCCCAACTGCTCAGGGTCGAACTTCGGCAGCGGCTGCGCGACGAGGCCGACGTCGGTGACGGCGGTCGTGCCCGCGGCACCGAGCGTGACCGCGTTTCCTTGCCGCGCCGCGCGGAAAACGTAGTCGTAGGCGGTGGCGGGATCGAGCAGGCCGCGGGCGCGTTCCAGCACGCTGCCCAGACCGCGCTTGCGCGGGCCGCGCGGTTCGCCGCGCATGGGGTCGTAGGCGATGATCAGCGTGTTGCGGTCGAACATCGCGCTCTGGAAACGCGCGTACGGGCACATGTACTTGCAGACCTGTTCGCGCAGGAAGCCCGCGTTGCCCCACGTCGCCAACGCGTAGAACAGCACCCAGAACGTTTCCCAGCCGCCCCATCCCGGCGCATTGCCAAAGAACAGGGCGCGTGCGGCGAGGTCGGTGATCGGCGTGAAGAAGCCGACGAAGGTGAAGCCGGTCCACAGCGCGAACACCAGCCACAGCACGTGCTTGCCGCCCTTGCGCAGCAGTTTGTGGCCGCTCCACGGCGCGGCGTCGAGCTTCATGCGCGCGTTGCGGTCGCCTTCGGTCCAACGCTCCATCCACAGGAACACTTCCGTCCACACCGTCTGCGGGCACGCGTAGCCGCACCACAGGCGCCCGGCAATGGCGGTGAAGAAGAACAGCGACAGGCCGGCGATGATCATCAGCACGGCGAGCAGGAAGAAATCCTGCGGCCAGAAGTTGAGGCCGAACACGTAGAACTTGCGTGCCGGCAGATCGAACAGCACCGCCTGGCGGCCGTCCCAGCGCAACCACGGGAACACGTAGAACATGCCCAGCAGCACGACGACCGCGACGTTGCGCCAGGTCTGGAACACGCCGCTCACGCTGCGCGGGTAGATCTTCCGCTCGCTGACGTACAGCGCGTTGCCGCCGTCGTCGAGGAGGTCGATCGAGATCTTCTTGTTCATCGCGGTATGGACTACTCGGGCCGCAGCGGCCCGTTGAAACGGCTGGCCGGGCGCAGCAGCACCCAGGTGAAGGCGCTGGATGCGGCGGTGGCGATCCAGAACATGAAAAAGCCCAGGCTGTACCCGAGCGTGCGTGTCATCGGCAGGTGCGGGAAGGTCATGTCGCGCAGCGCTAGCGGATCTACGTACGCGAAGAACACCATCGTCGCGACACACGCGGCGAAGAAGCTGGGCCACAGGATCGCCCCGAGCCGCTGCGAGAGCGGTCGGGGCGGGTGGTCGAATCGCGGTGCTGGCTGGCTCATGGCAGCGTGCTCGCCTCAGTAGTTCAACGTGTCGCGGTCACCGTCGACTGGGTGGGATGCGACAGCGACCAGACATACGCCGCGGCCAGGCGCGAGCGCGTCTCGCCGAGCGTGTTGCGCCACGCGGGCATCACGCCGTGGCGGCCGTTCTCGATGGTGTGGCGCAGGCTCTCGCTGCTGTTGCCGTAGAGCCAGTAGTCGTCGGTGAGGTCGGGCGCACCCATCGCGGTATTGCCCTTGCCGTCCACGCCGTGGCACGCGATGCACACGCCGTTGTAGAGCGCCTTGCCCTGCGCGGCCATGTAGTTGTTCTGCATGGTGTCCGGGTTCGACAGCGTGCGGACGTAGGCGACCACGTAATCGACCGCGTTGTCGCCGCCCATGCCGGTGAGCACCTTGCCCCATTCGGGCATTACGCCTTCGCGGCCTTCCAGCACCGAGTGCAGCACGTCGTCGGGCGTGCCGCCCCAATGCCAGATCTGGTCGGTGAGATTCGGGTAGCCAACCGCACCCTGCGCCGTGGAGCCATGGCAGGTCGCGCAGGTGTTGTTGAAGATCGAACGGCCCAGCGCGACGGCCTTCGGATCGCGTGCGATCACGTCGATCGACTTGCCCGCGTACGGCGCGAAGGTCTGTTCGAGCTTCGCATCGTCGCGCGCCTTGTCGGCGGCCTGTTCGCGTGCGGACGTCCACTTCGCCACGCCCGCGAACGCGCCCAGTCCCGGATACCAGACCAGGTACACGATCGCGAAGACGATCGTGATGTAGAACAGGTTCACCCACCAGCGCGGCATGGGCTTGTTGTACTCGGTGAGGTTGCCGTCCCACACGTGGCTGGTGTCGGTGGGGGCGGGATCGCCCGGCCGGCGCTTGCCGGTCCACCAGATCAGCCAGACGCAACCGAGGATGTTGATCGCGACGATCGCGATGACATAGATCGACCAGCCGGTGGTCATTGCCGTTTCTCCCGGTCTTCATCGAGCGGCAGCTGCGCGGCCGCGTCGAATTCGTTCTTGCGCTTCGGGCTCCAGGCCCACACCCAGCCGGCCACGAACAGCACCAGCAGGATCGTCGTGACGATTCCGGACAGCATGGTCAGCCTCCCCTTGGAGCGTGGCGGCCCAGGCCCTGCAGGTAGGCGACGACCGCATCGAGCTCGGTCTTGCCGTCCACCGCGGCCGGCGCGCCGGCGATGTCGTCGGCGGTGTACGGATCGCCGATGGTCTTGAGCGCCTTCATGCGCCGCTGCACCTGTTCGCCGTCGACCTTCGCCTCGGCGAGCCACGGGAAGCCGGGCATGTTGGATTCGGGCACGACGTCGCGCGGGTTGTGCAGGTGCACGCGATGCCAGTCGTCGGAGTAGCGGCCGCCGACGCGCGCCAGATCCGGCCCGGTGCGCTTGGAGCCCCACTGGAACGGGCGGTCGTACACCGATTCGCCCGCGAGCGAGTAGTGACCGTAGCGCTCGGTCTCGAAGCGCAGCGTGCGCACCATCTGCGAATGGCAGTTGTAGCAACCCTCGCGGACGTAGACGTCGCGGCCGGCGAGTTCGAGCGCGGGATACGGCTTCACGCCGGGCAGGGGCGTGATGGCTTCGGCCTGGTGCATCAGCGGGACGATTTCCGCCAGGCCGCCGAAGGACACGGCCACGGCGATCAGCACCGCCATGAGGCCGACGTTGGTTTCGACTTTCTCGTGTGAATGGCTCATGTCGTCGGCCTCAGGAGATCGTGCTGGCGTGTGCGCTGGCCGCATCCGGCGGCATCACCGGCGTGGGCACGAGGTCGCGCGCCTGCTGCCAGGTGCGGATCACGTTCCAGGCCATCACGAACATGCCGGACAGCACGATCAGGCCGCCGAGCAACCGGCCGAGGTAGTAGGGATACGTCGCGTTGAGCGCCTCGACGAAGCTGTAGGTGAGCGTGCCGTCGGGGTTGGTGGCGCGCCACATCAGGCCCTGCATCACGCCGGCGATCCACATCGACACGATGTAGAACACGACGCCGACCGTGTGCAGCCAGAAGTGCAGGTCGATCGCCTTCACCGAATACATCCGCGTCTGGCCGAGCAGTCGCGGCAGCATCGAGTAGACCGCGCCGACGGAGATCATCGCGACCCAGCCCAGCGCGCCGGCGTGCACGTGGCCGACGGTCCAGTCGGTGTAGTGCGACAGCGAGTTCACCGTCTTGATCGACATCATCGGACCTTCGAAGGTCGCGATCATGTAGAACGACACCGCCACGATGAGGAACTTCAGGATCGGATCGGTGCGCAGCTTGTCCCACGCGCCCGACAGCGTAAGGATGCCGTTGATCGCGCCGCCCCAGCTGGGCGCCAGCAGCACCAGCGAGAACACCATGCCCAGCGACTGCGCCCAGTCCGGCAGCGCGGTGTACTGCAGGTGGTGCGGGCCGGCCCACATGTACACGGCGATCAGCGCCCAGAAGTGCACGATCGACAGCCGGTACGAATACACCGGGCGGTTGGCCTGCTTCGGGACGAAGTAGTACATCATCCCGAGGAAGCCGGCGGTCAGGAAGAAACCAACCGCGTTGTGCCCGTACCACCACTGCGCCATCGCATCGACCGCGCCGGTGTAGAGCGAATACGACTTGCCCAGCCCCACCGGCATCGCCATGTTGTTGACGATGTGCAGCAGCGCGACGGTGATGATGAAGGCGCCGTAGAACCAGTTGGCGACGTAGATGTGCTTCACGCGCCGCTTGACGATGGTGCCGAAGAACACGATCGCGTAGGACACCCAGACGATGGTGATCAGGATGTCGATCGGCCATTCGAGCTCGGCGTATTCCTTGCCCTGCGTGAGGCCCAGCGGGAGCGTGATCGCCGCGGCGACGATGACCGCCTGCCAGCCCCAGAAGGTGAAGGCGGCCAGCTTGTCGAACGCCAGCCGCACGTGGCAGGTGCGCTGCACCACGTGGTAGCTGGTGGCGAACAGCGCGCAGCCGCCGAAGGCGAAGATGACCGCGTTGGTGTGCAGTGGCCGCAGGCGGCCGTAGCTCAGCCACGGTACGTCGAAGTTGAGCGCCGGCCAGTACAGCTGGGCGGCGATCAGGACGCCGACCGCCATGCCGACGATGCCCCAGACCACCGTCATCGCGGTGAACTGGCGCACGATCTTGTCGTTATAGGTTTCTGGTTGGGTATGCATGATGGACACTCCCGAGCGGCAGGGCCGGGGTCGGCGGCATGTTAGGAACCCGTTCATGCGCCGCGCTTGATTTCGATCAAAGCGTCGGCTACGCGATTCAAACGCAAACGGATGAGCCCGGCGGACCGTTCGGCGGCTGCCGGCGCGGTCCTGTCATGCAGCGGGGTGTGTCGGTCAGGCGCCCACGGCGTGCGGCTGGATGACACCCGTGGCAATGCCGACGGCCACCAGCGCGATCAGGGCGACCGATAGGGCGATGCGGCGGGTCAGTGCATTGACCGCGCGCTTGCTCTCGCCGCGGTCGGTGAGCATGTAGTACAGCGCCGCGCCGAGGTTGTAGACGATCAGCGCGAGGAAGCCGACGACGAGCAGGGTCTTCATGTCAGCTCCGGGCTGTGGCGGTCGAAAGGGAACGCAGCCGCGCGAACCAGCGCATGCGCAGAAGCAGCGCCGCGGCCATGAGGCCCAGGTAGAGCCCGTACGCCAGCGAGGTCGCGAACACCTGCTTCCACATCGGGCCGAAGCCGGCATCGGCGTGCGCCATGCCCCAGTACATGCCGGCGAAGGCCGCGGCCGTGGCGGTTGTCAGTGCGATCGAATCGAACGCGAACCGCGCTGGCCCTCGCGGCTGCCGCGGGTAGCGCCAGAACAGCACCGACAGCACCGCGAACCACGGCGCGAACAGGATCAGGGCGAGATGCAGCTGTACGCCGGTGGACATCGGGCACTCGGAAGGGGCTCGAACGGTGCGCGCAGTCTAGGGCGACCGTATCAGTTCCAGTAGAATCAGAAAGCCGATCGAAAAACCGTATCAGTTGCCCGAGGACGCCCGGTGAAGCGCTACGAGGCCCTGGCCGAGGATCTGGCCCGCTCCATCCAGTCCGGCGCGTTCCGTCCGGGCGAACGCCTGCCATCGGTGCGGCAGACCACCACCGCGCGGCGCATCAGCCCATCCACCGTGTTCCAGGCGTACTACCTGCTGGAAGCGCGCGGCCTGATCGAATCGCGCGCGCGTTCGGGTTATTACGTGGCGGCGCGGCCGTCGCGACTTCCGCCGGAGCCCGAGACGTCGTCGCGTCCCGACGGCGACTCGCGGCCGGTCGACGTGAGCGAACTGGTGTTCGATGTGCTGCAGTCGGCGATGCATCGCGACCTCGTCCCGTTCGGCTCGGCGTTCCCGAGCCCGCTGCTGTTTCCGCTGCCGAAGCTCGGTCGTGCCGTCGCCGCCGCGGCGCAGGATCTCGACCCTTGGAGCACCGTCGACGACCTCACGCCCGGGCAGGCCGAACTGCGCCGTCAGATCGGCCTGCGTTACCTGATCGACGGCATCGACGTGCCCGCCGACGAAATCATCGTCACCAACGGCGCGCTGGAGGCGCTGAACCTCGGCATCGCCGCGGTGACGCGGCCCGGCGATGCGGTGCTGGTCGAATCGCCGTGCTTCTACGCGGTGCTGCAGTCGCTGGAGCGCAACGGCCTGCGCGCGATCGAAGGCCCGACGCATCCGCGCGACGGCGTCGATCTGGACGCATTGGAACAAGCCATCGCGCGCCATTCGCCGCGTGCATGCTGGCTGATGCCGACCTTCCACAATCCACTCGGCGCGACGATGCCCGACGACGCCAAGCGCGACCTCGTCGCTCTGCTTGCACGTCATGGGATTCCGCTGATCGAGGACGATGTCTACGCCGAACTGCATTACGGCGCGCGCCGTCCGTTACCCGCGAAGGCATTCGATCGCGACGGCGGCGTGATCCACTGCTCGTCGTTCTCGAAGTGCCTGGCGCCGGGTTATCGCATCGGATGGGTGGCGGCGGGGCGCTTTCGCGACACCATCGCGCGGAACAAACTCACCACCACGCTCAACACCAACGTGCCCGCGCAACGTGCGATCGGCCGTTACCTGCAGGGCGGCGGATACGACCGGCACCTGCGTCGCTTGCGCGCGACGCTCGCCGAGCAGCAGGCGAAGTACATCGAAGCGATCGCGACGCACTTCCCGGAAGGCACGAAGGTCACGCGCGGCACCGGCGGCTACTTCGCCTGGATCGAGCTGCCGGAAGGCCGCGATGCGCTGGCACTGCATCGCCGCGCGCTGGAGGCGGGCATCAGCATCGCGCCCGGGCCGATCTTCTCGGCCAGCCGGAGTTTCCGCAACTGCGTGCGCATCAACTACGGGCACCCGTTCGATGCGCGGACGGAGCAGGGGTTGAAGACGCTGGGCGCGCTGGCGTAGTTCTTAGCCCCTCTCCCGCTCGCGGGAGAGGGGTTGGGGTGAGGGCAGCTTTCGCGGCGCGTCCAGGTCGTTCTGGCAGACGCCTATACGACGCGCGAATATTTGGCGCTCGTAGCATGCGGCTGCCGCAGATATGCGTCGAAACACATCGCGATGACGCGCAACAGCAGCCGCCCCTCGCGCGTGGCGACGATACGATCCGGTTCGATCCACACCAGCCCGTCGTCCTGCAGCGGCTGCAGGCGCGCCAATGCATCGGCGAAGTAGTGCGTGAAATCGATGCCGTGCGCGCGCTCGATCGCGCCCATCGACACTTCGCCCTGGCACATCAGGCGCTGGATGACGTCGGCGCGAAGTTGATCGTCCGGACTCAGGCGCAGCCCGCGCCATACAGGAAGCCGCGGCGCGTCGATCGCTTCCTCCCATGCGGGAAGTTCGCGTGGATTCTGGCTGTAGCTGTCGCCGATGCGGCTGATCGCGCTGACGCCGAAACCGATCAGGTCGCAGTCGGCGTGCGTCGTGTACCCCATGAAGTTGCGGTGCAGTCCGCCGCGCGCCTGCGCGAGCGCGAGCTCGTCGTCCGGCAGCGCGAAGTGGTCCATGCCGATGTAGACGTAACCTGCCGCGGTCAGCCGCTCGATCGCAAGGCGCAACAGGTCGAGCTTGAGTTCGTTCGACGGCAGGTCTTCGGCGCGGATCTGCCGCTGCGGTTTGAAGAGCTCGGGCAGGTGCGCGTAGCTGTACACGGCGAGCCGATGCGGGCGCGCCGCAATCACGACGTCGAGCGTGCGGGAGAACCCGTCCAGCGTCTGCAAGGGCAGTCCGTAGATCAGGTCGACGTTGACCGACCGCATGCCGTGCGCGCGGCACGCGTCGATGATCGCCAGCGTCGCGCCGACGTCCTGCTCGCGATTCACCGCGCGCTGCACATCCGGATCGAAATCCTGCACGCCCAGGCTCGCGCGGTTGAAGCCGGCGTCGGCGAGTTCGGCGATATCGTCGGGCGTGAGTTCGCGCGGATCGAGCTCGATGGAGATGTCGCGTTGGCTGTCGTCGCTGAAGCGGAAGTGGTCGCGCAGGTCCTGCACGGTCGCGCGCAGCTGCGTCGGCGTGAAGAAGTTCGGCGTGCCGCCGCCGAAGTGCAGCTGCACGACTTCGCGATCCGGATCGAACAGCCCGGCCATCATGCCGATCTCGCGCGCGAGCCGCGTGCGGTACGGCTCGCTGCGCGCGCGGTCGCGCGTGATGACGCGATTGCAGCCGCAGTAGAAGCACGGGTTCGTGCAGAACGGGACGTGGACGTAGAGCGACAGGCGGCTGGGAATCGGATCGCCGTTGCTGGCTTGCGCCGCGTCACGAAGCTGCGCAACGTCGAAGTCCGGGCTGAACTGGGGCGCGGTGGGATAGGAGGTGTAGCGCGGCCCCGGGCGGTCGTAGCGGCGCAGGAGTTCCGCGGGAAAGGTCGGCGCAGTGGACATGCGCGGAGCCTATCGACGGCCATCCGCCGGGGTTTGACCTCGATCAATTCATCGCGGCACCCAACCGGCAACCCTACGGACACGGGTTTCCGGCCGACAAGCGGCCGCCCTCCGTTCCGTCCTCGTTCCAGCGCGGTGCCTAGAATCCGCGGGATGAACCGGTCCCGCGCCGTCGCCGTCGCGCTGATCGCGCTGTCGTTCGCCACTGTGGCGAATGCGCGCACGGTCTACCGCTGCGTGCGCGACGGCACGGTCAGCCTGTCCACCGCGCCCGAGCCCGGTTCGCGCTGCACCGCCAGGCAGATCGACGACAACGCCGCGAGCGTGCCGAACCTCTTCGGCACCGGCGAAGCGGTGAGCGGCGTGCTGTACGAACGCGTGCAGGACGGGAAGACGGTGTACGGGACGCGCAAGCTGCCCGGCTCGGTGAAGGTGCTTTCGTTCACCGTGCCCGCGCCGCCGGGCGAGCCGGCGCACGAAGGCCTGGGGCGCGTGAGCCCGCCGCGTCTGGACCGCTATCCGAAGCAGTTCCGCGCGGCGTCGAAAGCGACCGGCGTCGATGAAGCATGGTTGCGCGCCATCGCACACGCCGAGAGCGATTACGACGCCATGGCGGTTTCGGCGAAAGGCGCGCAGGGCGTGATGCAGCTGATGCCCGACACGAGCCGCGAATATGGCGTCATCGATCCGTTCTCGCAGGACGAATCCATCATGGCCGGCGCGCGCCACCTGCGCGCACTGATGCGCCGCTATCGCAACGACATGACGCTGGTGGCCGCCGCGTACAACGCCGGCATCGGTACCGTGGCGCGCTATGGCGGGGTGCCGCCGTATGCGGAAACGCAGGCCTATGTCGCGAAGGTGAAGGCGCTGTACGGCAACTATCGCGCCGCGCTCGACAAGCCACTGGCGAAGTCGCGCGCGAAGGCGCTGACCTCGCCGTAGTCCTCACGCCATCGCCTTGCTCGATTCGTATGGCAGATGCGTGCCGCCCGCGCCGGTGATGATGTTCTCCGTGCGATCGAGGAAGTCCTTGTCGCCGTCAAGCACAACGAGGATCCGCCCCGCCTGGATTTCATCGTCGAACTTGCGGCGGATCGGATCGGGCAGCGACGAGCCCACCAGCGCCGACGCCCACGAGCCCACCAGTGCGCCTGCCACCGCTGCCGCGGCTGCGCCGGCGAGCGTGAGACCGATCGGCGTGATGACGATCGCCGCCAGGCCCGCCAGCAGGCCCGCGGCGCCGCCGTATCCGGCGCCGCGCATGGCGGCGGGAATGAGGTCGGTGTCGGCTTCCTTGTACTCGTTGGGAATGGCGTCCAGCTCGATGTCCGAACGGGCGACGAGCAGGATGTCGTCGTCGTGCACGCCGGCGCCGCGCGCGGCGTTCATCACCGCTTGCGCGGTGGCCAGGTCGGGCGTGCTGAAAACATGGCGGACTTTCATTTCTGCCTCCGTCATCCGTGGCGCTGGCATGCGGCGTCGATGGCCGCAGCTTTGCCGCGCCGCGGTTACTGGGACGTGATGAACGCGGGGCTCGCGCGGGCGGTGCTAAGGTGCGCGCACCTTCCAATACGGGATGCTGGTCATGCGTGGATCCATGCGTTTTTCGATGCTCGCCTGCGTGATCGCCGCGTGCACGTTGACGGCGTGCAACGCGCCCGCGCCACCCGCGTCCGAGCAGGCGCAAGCGCAGGCCGCCGATACGCCGCAGGTCACCGCCGACACCTCGTCGCAGCCCGCGCGCTCGACCGACCAGCCGGCGCCAGGCGAAGCCGCCGCACCTGCCGCACCCGAGGCCACGCCGGCCGCATTCGTCGACAAGGTGTGGCGCGTGAAGTCGTCCAGCGCGGTGGAGGCGGACACGGTGTATGCGTTCCTCGCCGACGGCACGCTCGTCATCGATTCGCCCAACGGCACGCCAATGCACGGCCAGTGGCGCTTCGAGGGCGGCAAGTTGACGATGGTCGAAGAAGGCCAGTCGTATCCCACCGATATCCTTCGCCTCGATGCGAGCGAACTGCACCTGCGCAGCCACAATCCCGGCACGCCGGTGGACATCGTGCTGACGCTCGCGCCGGACGAACCGCTGCCGAAGGCGAAGTGACGATGCTGCCCGCGATCGACGTCCAGTGCCCGTATTGCGGCGAACCGCTCACGTTGTTCGTCGACGATTCGGCCGGCGCGCAGTCGTACGTCGAGGATTGCCACGTGTGCTGCAGGCCGATGCTCGTGCGCGTGCGCATCGATGAGGACGGCGGGCTCGACGTCGACGTCGCCCGCGAGAACGAGGATTGAAGGGCGCGGTCAACGCGGCAATGGCCACCGCGTTGACCGCGTGCCCGATGAAGGTTGTGTTGCGTTCAGCGAAATCGCACTCGTCGCAACCGCGATAACTTCGGCGCAGGTCACATTCGGGCGCGTCGCGCGTCACCGATCGACCGGCTTCCTAGCCCCCTCGCGCGCCGGAATGGTTAAGGGAACGTTCCCTTAACTCTCGCCGAAGCGGAGTCGTTCATCACCTCCCGTGCAAGGTCGAATCGTGCGGCACGCCTTGGGCAAGCACGCGCAGAACTTCCTTCATTCCAGGAGACATCCGCATGACCCTCAAGAACCGCAAGCCGCTGATCGCCGCCGCCCTGGTCGCCATGCTCTCGGCGCCGCTGGCGTTCGCGCAGAGCACCACGCCGCAGTCGTCGCAGGATCCCGCCGCCGCGTCGGCTGACCAAGCCGGTGCGAGCGGTGCCAGCGCCACGCAGGGCTCGGCGAACTCGTCCGGCAAGAAGAGCTGGTCGGACGTGGACACCGACAAGAACGGATCGCTGAGCAAGTCCGAGGCGTCCAGCGTCCCGGCGCTCGGCCAGGTGTTCGATCAGGCCGATGCGGACGCCGATGGCGCGCTGACCGCCGACGAATACAAGGCCTACGTCGCCAAGGCGCAGGGCGGCCCGGCCGGCAACAGCGGCGGCAAGTAAGCGCTGCACACAGGCACCACGTCCAACTTGCGCATTGTTGGACTCCGGCAAGGGCGGCTTCGGCCGCCCTTGCTTTTGCCGGCACGTTGAAGCGTAGAAGCGTAGGTCGACGATGCTAGTGCTCGGTGCTGCGCCTTGCTCGTTTAAACTGCGCGCATGACCGCCATCCAGCTGATCGGCTTCGACGCCGACGATACCCTCTGGCGCAGCCAGGACTACTTCGACGACGCCCAGCTCGAGTTCGAGCGCATCGTCGGCACTTACGTCGATCTGCGCGACGCACGCGTGCAGGAGCGCCTGTACGAGGTCGAGAAGCGCAACATCGCGCTGTTCGGCTACGGGGTGAAGGGCATGGTC
Organism: Lysobacter soli; assembly: GCF_009755585.1. Taxonomy (NCBI): domain Bacteria; kingdom Pseudomonadati; phylum Pseudomonadota; class Gammaproteobacteria; order Lysobacterales; family Lysobacteraceae; genus Lysobacter; species Lysobacter soli. Next base: position 673,136 of record NZ_CP046603.1, read on the forward strand.
CTGTCGATGATCGAAGCGGCGGTGGACATCACCGCGCAGCGCATCGAAGCGCGCGACGTGCATCGCATCGTCGAACTCGGCAAGTCGCTGCTTCGGCATCCGGTGGAACTCCTCCCGGGCGTGCGTGAAGCAGTGGAGGCGATCGCCGCGGACTTCGACGTCGTGCTCATCACCAAGGGCGACCTCTTCCATCAGGAAGCGAAGGTGCGCCAGTGCGGTTTCGCCGACCTCTTCCGTCGCATCGAGATCGTCAGCGAGAAGGACAGGGCGACGTACGCGCGATTGCTGGAAGAGTTCCAGCTGCCGGCCGAGCGCTTCGTCATGGTCGGCAACTCGCTGCGTTCCGACATCGCGCCGGTGCTGGAACTGGGCGGGTGGGGCATCCACGTGCCGTACCACACGACCTGGAGCCACGAGACCGAGGCCGAGGTAGCCGACGACGCGCCACGCCTGCGCCGCATCGCCAGCGCGCACGAGTTGCCCGACGCCGTGCGTGCCCTGGCAGCGAAAGCTGCCTGAACACGTTCCCCAACGGCTGCTGAGCGTCCCCGGAGTACCCCGGCCGGATTAAAAATGCGTTCACCGCGGTAGTCGCATCTTGGCCGCAAGGCTCGCAGGGTGCGGGCAACCAGGAGCGCAGACATGTCCACCGTCCTGACCCGTTGGGTCGCCCCCGTGGTGCTGGCCGCAGGTTTCGGTGCAGTCGCCGCGACGGCGCCCGCACCGGCGCGTGCCGACGACCTGACCCGCGTGATCGTCGACGTCGCCGACGTGATCTACCACGCGGGCAACCCGTACTACCGCTACGACCGCGGCTATCGCGACCGCCTGGTCGTCGTCCACGACTATCGCGGCCGCCCAACCTACTACCGCAACGTCTACCGCGCCGGTCCGCCGTACGGCAACGCCTACGGGTACTGGAACAACGCGCCGCGCGGCAACTGCAACAAGCACGGCAAGTGCACCACGCACTACTACGACGCGCGTTACGACCATCGCCACGATCGTCGTTACGGCCGTGCCTACTATCGCAACGGCTATTCGAACTACGGCTACTACGACCGTCGCCATGACGATCGCCGTTATGATCGCCGCGATCGCCATGACCACGACCGCGATCGCCGCTGGCGCGACGACGACTGATCATGGCTGCGGACCACAACCGAATGCCCGACTGGCATTCCTTCGATGACGAAAGGAACTGGACGATGGCGATGACCTGGAAGGCACGGCTGGGCGCGATGCTCGTCGCTGCGGCGGCGACGCTGGGCCTGGGTGGAACGGCGTCTGCGCAGGACTACACGTTCGGCTGGAATCCGCGCTCGGGCGACGTGTGGGTCGACACGTGGCTGACCGACGTGAACCGCTACGGCGCGCGCTATCGCGATCCGTTCGTCGACGAGATGGTGCGTTACTACGGCGCGCCGCGCGAACTCGTCAACGAACTGCTCGGCGAGCGCCGCTGGGCGCCCGGCGACGTGTATTTCGCCTGTTCCATCGCGTCCGCGCTCGGTCGCCCATGCCGCTATGTCGCCGACATGTGGGAGCGCGACCATGCGCTGGGTTGGGGCGAGGTCGCGAAGAACCTGGGCATCAAGCCCGGTTCGCCGGAGTTCCATCGGCTGAAAAAGGGCTTCGTCCCCAGCTACGACCGATGGGGTCGCGACATCACGATCGATGCCGATCTCGCGCGCGATTTCCCGGGGCGTCCGCGCGATCCGGGCAAGGCCAAGGCGGCGCAGGCGAACAAGCACCACACGGACAACGGCAAGGCCGCGACGCACGGCAACGCGAAGAACGGCAATGCCGGAAAGGCGAACGGCAACGCAGGATCGAAGGGTGCTGCCGGCAAAAGCGACGCGCAGCTCAAGGGGCAGGGCAAGGGAAACCAGGACGCGAAGGGCCAGGGCAAGGGCAAGGGCTGATTCGCGACTCCGTTCGGCGCGACCTGCGGCGGCTTCGGCCGCCGCATGCGTTTGCACTTCGCGCCACTATCATGGCCGCATGAACGACAACGTCCGCATCGTCGGTTACGCCCCGCGCTGGCGCGCGGACTTCGCGCGTCTCAACATCGAATGGCTCGAACGCTGGTTCACGGTAGAACCCATCGACCGCGATGTGCTGGGCGACCCGGAAACGCACATCCTCGCCCCCGGCGGCCGCGTGTTGTTCGCCATCGACGAACACGACCGAGCCGTCGGCACCGTCGCGCTCAAGTACGAATCCGATGGCGTCTACGAACTCACCAAGATGGCGGTGGCACCCGAAGCGCGAGGAATGGGTGTCGGGCGCGCGCTGATGCTCGGCGCGCTCGACGCATTCGGCGAGCTGCAAGGTCGCGAACTGTTCCTGGAATCCAGCAGCAAGCTGGGCCCCGCGCTGGCGCTGTACGAAAGCGTCGGCTTCCGCCATTACCCCGCGCCGCGCCCGGGATCGCACTACGCGCGCGCCGACGTGTACATGGTGTGGGAGCCGGATCGGGCGGGCTAGTCGGGCGTTGACGGCGGAAATCGGCGAAAATCGCGCCAATGAGCCATTCGCCTGCCATTTCGCCGGACGCACTCCGCCTCTCCGTCGCCCCGATGATGGATGGGGCGGACGACAATAAAGGTCCATTTCAGATCAGTCACTTAAAGACTCGGTGAATCCCTCTGTAGCACTTTTGCTGCACTACGCTTGTGGGCTCCTTGCCAGCACGCCGTCGACGAGCTTGAGCAACTGATCGAGCATCCTAGGCCCGCCTCACCACTATCTAATCGGCGTTGGCGAACCTAAGCGCCTGGCCGATAGCGTTCATCGGGGTTGGGTAATCCGGCCGAGGCGCTGCTAATGTCCGCTTCCGAACCCATTGCGTCTGAGGTATACCCCGGGCACATGGGTCCATAGATTAGGTAGTTTGCGGCCTTGGGGGGGCGCATCGCATGCCAATGACGTTGTCGAGATCGGTCCTCACAGTACTAATTCCCGGGCTGATCGCCATTTGCCCTTGGCTCCTCGCCATCGTGCAATACACATCAGCCACCCTGGGCTTCGACAAGTACACGACACTCGCAAATGCGCTTGTCTTCTGCGCGGCGGCGGTAGTCGGCTCAATTTGCGAACGCATTGGCACATCCCTGGAATCTCGATGGGATAAGGAGCGAGACGGAGAGCTTCAGGTATCGGACCAGTGGTACACCTACCTGGCCCATACGCTGGACAAGGAGCCCGTCGGCTTCCGCTACCTAAGCAGGCTTGTCACGAGTCTCTATTTTGAGCTTGGCATGTTCGTAGCGGGCCCCAGTTTTGTTGCCGGTGTCACTGTGCTTGCAAGCCTCCGTTTCCCCGAATGGTCGGTCATCTTGGGCATAGTTGGCCTTGCGCTTGTGGTCTGCGCCGGGTTCTTCTTCCACGGCCAAGCCCGCGATACCCATCTGCTCTTGTGCAGAACCCGCGTCGAACTAAACCGGCGGTTAGCCCGCTGACAAACTAAAGCCGAAGCCGCTCCGCGGCTCGGCTTAATTCGGACTTTGGCGAATGGCAGCTTCTGCCCGATGCCGGACATGAGTTCCCGCGGGCGCGCGGCAGCGAAGCCAATGTCCGCTTTCGACCCAAAGGGGACACTCGACGGCTCGCAACTGACACGAAGCTTACGTTTCTCGCCCTAAGGCGGTTCAGCGAGCACAACTGTTCACTAGGTGAAGCGGAGTCTGCTCTGGCGAGGCTCATCTACATGCTGAGTTTTCGCGTGGTGTTGTCCCTCTTCACAGGCAAAGGCGTAGTCTGTTCCTTGCACAATGCCGTGCGAGTTGCGGCTTATCCTTGGAGAGCCTCGTGCACCTCCCTGCGCGAGGACATCATGAACATTCGTGTCTACTCAGCGCCTAAGGGCTATGTGCTCGTAGACGCCTTTACGTCCGCACCCAAGACTGTGCCCCCAGCCCAACTGGTGTTTAGCATCTCGGGTGATCGCTTGCCTCTACCAGTCGAACAGATGCTGGAAAGCGCGGTTGCGCAGAGCGGGATGCTTGAGCTTCGCGAAACGTGGGCGAACTATCTTTTTGGCGAGTACCCCGGTTGGGAGCGACACCAACGTCGTGCCCAGGAAGTGGTGGGATGAGTCATGAATTCGACCCCCATTAAGACGCGCCTCCAGATCGTTAGGGTGGTGACGACGCCCAATATCGAGCGTGCTTCTCGCGTTCTGCGGTCGGTAAGGTGATTCGGATGGCGATCAAGAGCAGTAAGCCTTCTAAGCCGCTGATTGCGATGTTTCGTTTCACGTTGGGAACCGACCAGAGCATCGGCCCTAAGGAGCTGCAGACGATCTGGATGCGGGCGTCGCAAAGGGCCGACGTGAGCGTTGGGTGCGTGGCGGGTCCAAGAGCAGAGGACAAGCCGACATACTCGCTCTATGCCACGCAGTCGCTTGAGGGGCTTGCCGAGGTAGAGACGCGCCTTCGCCGTCTGCTAGACCAGAGAAACCTTCGCGCTGCACTGCTCTGCGTGCATGCGGCGCAGTGTTAGGCAAGTGTCATGTTGAGGCGTACCCGGACACAGCTCCCATCATCGCCTCAATGATGATCATGTTTTACGACCAGCATATGGCTTTGGAGAATCTGCGCTTCTTCGCCAGAGGCGGACAGACACCGGAGTTCTACGATCTGCTCCGTTGGCACGTCCTGGATCTAGCTAAGCTATGGCCGACTTTGCCACTAAGTGACGAAGAGAACCTCGTGCTGGCTGGCAGCAAGGGCAGGCTGCTCTGTGAACTAGCCTATCTACGTAGTCTGGCAGTCTTAGAGAACGGGCCTGGGCTTTCCAACAGAACGCCCTAGTCGTTGGCTAGAGGGCGCCAAATGGCAGGGCCGCAAGACGATCAACCTCTCGCCGCGCCCTCTCTATGACCAACGCGTATGCCCCGATCGCTCCACCAGCAGCGCTGGGAAGTCTCGCGAAGAAGATGCGCGCAGCAATCTTCAGTTCGTAAAGATCAGATATCGTCACCGACGCGCACCAAGACGCGCTGGAAGTCTCTCTACGAAGCTCGACGCGGATTTCGCGGTCGCGGTACACGCATGGCGCGCTGTTCCAGACTATCCCGGTAGGAACACCATCCGAATTGAAGTCCCCCCGGTGGTACCGACGTCGCAGTACGCTATTGTCGAACGCGCGGCGGCTGGCATCCAGCAATTGGTTCCGCCACCAGTAGCTGAGGTCGCTTGGAACCTCTTCGCTAAGCGGAAGACCAGTTATTGCAAGATTCCATGAACTCCAATACTGGGACATGTCGGACGCCTCGTTCGCGGCGTATAGCATGGCGGCATCGATCCCTTCGATCACGCCTTGTAGATCTCTGCGCGTCCTCATGTGGCTCCTCTCTCGTTCCGATCGGACGTACGCGGCGCTGCGGCAAGCTGACACGTAGGCGATGCGTCCGCCAGGTTCTCAAGCACGGCGAGGTAGACAGGCGACCAACGTTGTGACTCACCAATTTCTTCTCCTTGTTCCCGTCCGGCCACAACGACGATCGCGCGGCAGGGCCGGCATTGACGAGAATCCGCCCTCCGTAAGCAGGTGAATCAACTCTGGAGTAGTTCGAACCTCCAGCTTGAATCGGATATGCTCTCGGTGAACCTTCACCGTCCTCACGGTAATGCCCAGCGCTTCCGCGACAACGGCGTTTGAGTCGCCATTCGACACATACTGAAGCACTTCGCGCTCTCGCGAACTGAGAGACTCTAAGCGGGCTCTTGCCACCGCGCAGCGCGAAAGCAGGTTGCGGATTCGCGCATCTCTCGCCAGCCCTTGCGACACCGCTTCGATTAGTAGATCTAGTTCCACGGGCTTCGTTAGCAAGTCAACCGCTCCGCTCTTCATGATCTCCACAGCGCATGCTATTTCGACCATGCCGGTGATGTAGATGATGGGAGGTACATGTCCGCGGCGAGCCAATTCAGCCTGAACATCCATGCCGCTTTTGCCCGGCATCATTAGGTCCAGGATGACGCAACCAGCATCACCGGGTTGATACACCTCAAGGAACTCTTCCCCAGAAGAGCTCGGAACTACCGTGTACCCATCTGACCAGAGCGCTCGTGATAGAGCTCTAAGCACATCGGGATCGTCATCAACCAAGTGTACGATTGGGTACATACTCGCTCCCTCACGACTTCGGACTCCGCCGGGTCCCATTGGCGTAGCGCTGGCTTCCCACTCAGTCAACGGTCTTTTATCGGCCAGAGGCGGGCCCATTCGTCCGCATTGCGCTCAGCATGCCCCTGCGCGATGCGCCCGAGCAGACGGCGGGATTCGTCCAAGGTTGCGGCAAGCTCCGCGCGGAGACGTCGACTTTCGTCGATCGCGGCTTCGTAGCGCGTGGGGACCGTATGTCGCTCAGGCTCGTCGATGAGACGAGCGATCGTAAGGGTATTCAAGAGTTGGGCCTGATGCGAGCTGCACGGAGGCCCAAGGCAGCAGCGCGATTTGATCGCCACGGTGCATCAGTAGTCGTACACCTGCGCGCGCGAGCTTGGCGTGAACGCCTCTTGCTAACCGGATAGACGCGGGCGAGGGCTCGTCGATGGAACGAGCGACCGTAGAAGTCTTCAACAGCCTTGTCTGGCGAGCTGCGGAGGCCGAAGCGGCAGCGCGATCTACTCGCTACGGTTCGTCGAGTCTACGCCGTCCGAAACTAGCTGCTTGACGTGCACGGCTCTTGCCCTCACCTCGGACAGACGCTGACGAGCTTTCGCAACGCCCAGTCGCATCTCCAACTGCGTCCTTCTCGAGGTTTCTATCGCGTCGTAGAAACGGCGCACTAGTGGATCGGAAGCTTTCGGATCTAGTCGCCTCGTGCTCATGGTGGCGAGTTCAACAGGGGTAGGCCACGTTATGTATGAGGCCGCTTACATCTGATCTTTGTGAAGGACATATCGGGCGAGACCGAGAGCGCTCGCTCGCAGGGCGTTTAGCAGAGAAGGCGCGTCACGGGCTTGTCACTCATAGGTTGCGAGGCTGGACGTGCAGGGACGGCTGATGCCTGTCGTTATCCGAGGCGGGAGAGAAGCCGTGCGACTGCTAATTGTTGAAGATGAACTGCCTCTTGCCGAGGTCATGGCGGCAGGTTTAGAGGTGAGCGGTTATCACGTTTGGCATACAGATAATGTCAGCCACGCGATCGCCCTGGCAGACGAGCATCGCTTCGACTGCGTCGTCCTTGATGTTGAGCTAGGACAACAAAGTGGCTGCGAGGTAGCGGATCATCTTGTGGCGATAAAGCTACCGTTCTTCTTTGCCACAGGCGCAGGTGACGGTGCAATCCCCGCTCGGCTTGCCGCCTATTCGGTGCTGGCCAAGCCCTTCACTCTCGCGAAGCTGGTTTTGTTTATAGAGCGTACCGCAACACCACAGTGAAGCCGTCGTACGATTCTCGCATGCTTCGCATCTCCACTTCGGGGGGCGAGAGCGGACATTAGCAGCCGTCGTGCCCAACGTCCTGCCCGAATGTGCTGTCGTCCAGGAGCGCCCCGCGGTGGAGTGGTAGTAGATGTTCTCGGCCTCTCTCGAATGGCGGCCACGCTGTGAATGGATGAGGCCACAGAAGAATGGCGAGGGACGCCCTCGCCATTCTCGTTAGGCACCCACCCGGTGACCGTTACTGCTTAGGCGGAATGTTGACCTTATCGATCCCATGGAGCAGACCATTGCTCGACCCGATGTCGGCCGAGGTGATCAGCGCTCCATCAATGCTGAGCTGGTCGTCCTTCAGGATGATCGGGGCCGACTGGCCGTTGACGGTCCTGGCAGCGTCCCACTTGCCAACGTCGGCCGTGGTCTTGCGGCCGCTAACAACATGATAGTTCAGCAGCGAGACGAGTTCTTCCTTGTTCTCGGGCTTGAACAGACTTTCCAGCTTGCCAGCCGGAAGCTTTTCAAATGCCGCATCCGTCGGTGCGAACACCGTGAAAGGGCCCGTGCCGCGCAGCGTTTCGGTCATGCCCGCGGCATCAAGTGCCTTGCCAAAAGTCCTGAAGGACCCATTGGCGGCGGCGGTGTCGACGAGATTCTTGCCGTTGGGAATGTTGGTTACGGTGTTCATACAGGATTGCCTCTTATATGGTCCGCTGTTTTGCGGAATCCAGGGCGGCCGAAGCCAGACCCCGCTCGAAGCGGGGCGAGTGAGGCTCAGTGCGGAGGAGGAGTGGAATTGCAGCGCGGCTGAGTGGCCGTTGCGACGTTGCATCGCAATGCACAAGGATCGTGCGCCGTTGAGCGTGAGTTGGGCGTGAGCTAGCCTCATCGCGGACCGGTGCTCGTTGGCCACGCGCCGCGGCTTGTACTCAGCAGCAGGAAGGGATCACCGCGCATGCTGGTGGCGTACCCAGCATGAATGTCATGCCTGGACGCGTCATTCACTCAACAAAATGAGCGCATAGTGTCGCAGGTTGCGAGCATGTATCGCTCCGTCTCAGTTGTGTTAGCCCCCAAGGCTGTGACCTCAAATCAGATCAGCCAATCGCGGGGCTGAGGACACTAATCATGAGAACGCTCATCGAAATGCTCGCATCACAGGTCACGCAGGCTATTGGGTCGTTGAGGGTGGATCGGCCACCGCAGCTACCAGACCCCGTGCGCGACGGGTGGCCAGTGCTAGCATTCACGCAACCATACTCGAGCCGAATGACTGCAAACCTTCGATCCTCGTCATTGCGTCGCAAGTCCTTCCGAAGATTCCTGCATATTGATCGGCCTACGCCGTAACACGGCGCGTCGCCGGCAGCCTTGCGCTGACCGGAGAGAAGGGCGACCGCTTCTCTAAGTCACGAGTAAGTAACATCAGTTGGCGCACTCTCGAATGACACTACGGCGCAACGTCGTACTGGCCATTCGGGCCGCACAGCACGCCACGCTCCTACCTTCCCTGAGCTAAGCGCCCCATGTCGGTCGGGGTTGGCTATTCGTTGGCGCTGCGGGCTATTTTTCATCACAACTCATCGCCGGCGAGTCACGGGAGTCGTTTCCTACGATGCCACCGCGACGGCTGGACGGAGCTCATCATGAACGGTGCAACTGCCCCGTTGTTCACAGACGTGCTCAAGTCAATACCGAGGTTTTTCGGCATCCGACTCGACGCCAGACCTGCCTACCGTATGGAGGATGTCGTGGGACCGGTCGAGATCAGGCGCTACGCGCCAGCCTTGTTTGTGCATACCTCTGCGGACGGAAGCCATGACGCGGCAGTGCGTGTCGCACGCGAGAAGCTAGAGGATTACATCTACGGCGACAACGAAGCCCTAGAGAAGATGGAGATGACCTATCCGACGTACCAGGGCGACGACGAATCCACGATGTTCCCCAGTGCTTTACGCATGCGCGAGAGGCACGGCTGGAGAGTTGCATTCTTTCTCTCCAACAACTTGGCCGCTGGAGAGGCGCCGCTACCGGACGATCCGGCGGTAAGAGTCCATGAATCGCCGGAAACATTGGTTGCCGTACTTGGATTCCGCGGTGCCGACACGGAGGAGAGCCGCACCGCTGCTAAGCGCGACCTAATGCAGACACTGTCGGGGTCACGGTGGGCAGCAGATGATCAGGTTTATTGGGCAAGTTATGACCAGGCGTTCGCCATTCCCTATCTCAAGAAGAATGAAGTTCATGTCCGTGTAGCGAACTCGAAGACGGAGATTGTCGTCTCGGCCAAGGTCGACGAGGCATGCAATAGCGACAGTGAAGCCGCAAACCAAGCCTAACCGCAGTACGTTCCGGAGAACTGAAATGCAAATCTTCACGAATGAAAAGAGAGATCTAGGCTTCATCCGTCCGATCACTGAGGACGCTTTGGCATTACAGCGCGCCGAGAACGAAGGGCTGCCTTCTCTGTCCCACCGCGATGAAGCGAGCCGTCTCTTCGCCCGCGTATCGATGAGCCTGCGAAAGGGGCTTAGTTCGGTCGCCGATGGGAATATGTTGACCCTCGAAGAACTCCTCGGGGCGGTCAACAAGGTGACGCGTAGCGACACACGATTGCGTCAGCAATGCGCCAACCTAGTTGCACTCTTGGCATCGGACATCCGGAACGCGAAGCAATTCTCGCTTGATAGCTGTCTCCGTGCTAGGCCGCTGCACGAGTGGCGCCAGCGCTACAACGGCTTAGATGTCTTGCGATAACCAACGGCCTACTTGCGAACTGGCCTCGACGTTCGCCTCATTAGTCCGGACGTAGCCGGGCTTCTGCCTAAGCAGTGAGGCTTGCGATTACGCGTTTGGCGCGAGCCCGTGATCATCTGCCATATGGTCCGCTTTGCAATCGACATTGCGAGCCGCTCCCATCCTGCCTGCGCGCCCGCTTCCGGCCAGAATCGGACATCTCGGTTCAGCGGCTAAACCCGGGGTCTATGCAGGTGGCTACTCGCATTTCGCCTCCTACGTCCCTCGGCTCTAAGAGCCGGGATGCCGTCCATCAACTGGAAGCGATCACTGTGGCCCTGCTGTAAGAGCTTTCGGACTGTGCCGAGCGCGACAGCCGGAACGATCTGATGTACCTGGCGCGCGGTCAGCATCTCCCCTTCGAACAGGAACCGTGTCACCTGAGGGTCTTGTGGCTGCGTCATAGGTCACGTTCCTTCACCAGCGCCCGGCGCGACAGATCCTCGCCAGCAAAGATGCTTTGGATCGCCATGCGCCAGCCCGAGGAGAAAGCCTTAGCCTCCGGTTCGCGTCCGAGCTCAAATACTGCTGCCATCTTCTCCAACGAGGCCAACGCATCAGCGCGCACCGCGGCGTCAATGCCTGACGAAGAGAGAATGGCGCTCAGTGCGGCTTCTAACGCAGCGACTCTTACCGCTGGTTACTGCTACCAGCTGGAACTCACGTGGATACACGAACACTCCTCTTCGACCTGTACGGCCCGTTGCTCACCTATGCGCAGCTCGCGAAGGTGCTGGCCCGTTTGTCTCTAAGAGGGCCTAGCTTGAGGCGCGCCAAGTCGGCCTTCTTTGTTCGGCCCCAAGGCTCGCCCTCGCGCTCGCGCCCCTCGTACCAAACCACCATATCCCCCAAGGTCATTCTCTTGCCGACGGGCTCGCCGCGGGCGCGCTGGGTGTCTAGATCGGCCTCGCGACGGGTCATCCATTCCTTGGCTAACGCCTTGGTGCCAAACGTCTCGGCCTCGGTGTGCACGAGCTTGCCATCGCGCTTGAGGCGAATTTGTGCGGTGTATCCTGTTGTGCCGTCCCTTCGGCGGCGAGCGGTGATGGTTCCCACGGTGCTACATGCCAGTTGGTGTAGCACGAACCGTAGCACTGAATCGGGCTAAATTCCCGAAAATCGCCGGAAATGGCGGTGAAACGAAGTGACCCAGAATGCCAATAGAATCAGCCTCAAAGCCACGCCAGTCATACGTTTCGGGTGATCTGAGGCTCTCCGTCGCCCCAATGATGGACTGGACGGACACGCACTGTCGTGTCTTCCATCGCCTGCTGGCGCCGCATGCGCGGCTGTATACGGAAATGGTGCATGCCAACGCGGTGATCCACGGCGATCGCGCGCGGTTGCTGGCGATGGATCCGGTGGAGCACCCGGTCGCGCTGCAGCTGGGCGGCAGCGAGCCGGAACTGCTGGGCGCGGCCGCGAAGATCGGCGCCGAGCACGGCTTCGATGAGATCAACCTCAACTGCGGTTGTCCGTCCGATCGCGTGCAGGCCGGGCGTTTCGGCGCGTGCCTGATGCGCGAGCCGCAACTCGTTGCAGACAGCGTCGCGGCGATGGTCGAAAACTGCGACGTGCCGGTGACGGTGAAGTGCCGGCTCGGTGTCGATGACGACCACGACTGGGATCGCTTCCTCGCCTTCATCGATACGGTCGCCAATGCGGGCTGCGGCATGTTCGTGATCCACGCGCGCAACGCGTGGCTGCAGGGACTTTCGCCGAAGGAGAACCGCGAAGTACCGCCGCTTCGCTACGACTGGGCGTACCGGCTCAAGCACGAGCGGCCGCAGCTGCAGATCGTCGTTAACGGCGGCATCGCGACGCAGGACGAGGCGACCTCGCACCTGGCGCACACCGATGGCGCCATGCTCGGTCGCGCGGCGTATCACGATCCGTATCTGCTGCACCGGCTGGATGTCGCATGGTTCGGCGGCGAGCTGCGCACGCGCGGTGAACTGCTGCGTGCGCTGCGGCCCTATGTCGAGGATCAGCTCGCGCGCGGCGTGTACCTGAAGCACATCACGCGCCACCTGCTCGGGCTGTTCGCCGGTGAACGTGGCGGCCGCGCGTTTCGCCAGGTGCTCAGCGAAGGCGCGCACAAACCCGGCGCGGACTGGTCGCTGGTCGAACAGGCCATCGAGATCACCGAATCCTTCGCGGGCGAACGCGTGGACGCCGCATGATCACGCGCGATGCCGCCGCGTTCTTCGCGCACGCCCGCACGCTGCGGGCCGATTTCGGCCCGGCGACCGCGCAGGCCGCGTTCCTCGTCGCGCCCGAAGGCTTCAGCCTGGCCGAGCAGTCGGCGCAGGACAATCGTTACATGGCGCAGACGTCGGGTTTCGACGCCGAATGCGCGATGGCGCAGCACCGCGCGTTGCATCGGGCGATGTCGCAGGTGGTGCCGACGGTGTGTTTCGCCGGCGATGCGGACACGCCCGATGCGGTGTTTCCGAACAACGTCTTCGCCACGGCCGCGGGACGATACGTCGTCGGGCGCATGCGCCATCCGGTTCGCCAGCGGGAAGCCGCACGTGCCGACATCCGCAACTTCCTCGGTGGCGTGATGGATTACGCCGAGATCGACCTCTCCACGCAGCCGCACGCCTGCGAGCTGACCGGCTCGATGGTGATCGACCGCGCGCGCGGCCTTGGACTGTGCGGGCTCTCGGAGCGGTGCGACGAGGAGGGCGCCCGGCTCATGCACGAGGCGTTCGGCTTGCGCGCGACGCTGACGTTCGACCTCGCGCCGGGCGAATACCACGCCAACGTCGTCCTGGCCGTGCTGGCGGGGCGGGCGGCGATCGTCAGCCCGAGCGGCTTCGCCGACACCGGGGTGGCCCGGGCCATTGCCGACTTCTACGCTCCCAACGCCATCGTGCTGTCGGAGGCCGAGCACGCCGCCTTCGCCGGCAACGCCATCGCGCTGTCGGCCGACACCGTCTGGATGAGCGCCCGGGCCGATGCGGCGCTCGACCCGCGCAACCGGCAGCTGCTGGCGGCGGCGGGCTTCCAGGTGCGGGCCGTCGAACTGGACGCCATCGAGGCCGGCGGCGGCTCGTTGCGGTGCTGCATCGCCGAGATCTTCTAGGCCGGGACGCGCTGGAATCGAGCCGACCGGCGCCAAGGTCTGAATGCCGACCGCCCGCAATCAGAAAAGTTCAGACCGGATTCACCGCTTCGTTTCGAGAATGCACACTGTCGCACGGCCGTGCGATATTGCCCTGTTCGCGTGCCCAGTCTCGATGAAGATGCCGTCTTCTTTCCGCTCCATTCCGCTCCTCCTGTGCGCCGCGCTGCTTGCGTCGGCGGGGAGTGCATGGGCGCAGGATCGTGGCGGTCCCCCGGAGCGTGGCGACCGGGGGCACGGCCGAGGCAACGACCGGCAGGCCCTGTCCGACTCGGTGCGCCGGGTCGAACGCCGCACCGGCGGGCAGGTCCTCAGCGCCGAGCGTGTTCCTTACGACGGCCGCGACGTCAACCGCGTGAAGGTGGTCGATTCCAGCGGCCGAGTCCGCATCTACATGGACGACCCGCAGGTGCGAGAGCGCCAGCAGCAGGAAAACCGTACACGCCGCGACGACGACTGACCCGCCACGCTCTCGGAGGCCCTCCGATAGCGGCCTAGACAGAACGACAGACATTGGAGTCCACATGCGAATTCTGCTGGTCGAAGACGAAGCTCCGCTGCGCGAAACCCTCGCCGCCCGCCTGAAGCGGGAAGGGTTCGCAGTGGATGCCGCCCAGGACGGCGAAGAAGGCCTCTACATGGGCCGCGAAGTACCGTTCGACCTGGGCATCATCGACCTGGGCCTGCCGAAGATGTCGGGCATGGAGCTGATCAAGGCCCTGCGCGACGAAGGCAAGAAATTCCCCGTGCTGATCCTCACCGCCCGCTCCAGCTGGCAGGACAAGGTCGAGGGTCTGAAGCAGGGCGCCGACGACTATCTCGTCAAGCCGTTCCATATCGAAGAGCTGCTGGCGCGCCTCAACGCGCTGGTCCGCCGCGCCGCCGGCTGGAGCAAGCCGACGCTGGAATGCGGCCCGGTCGTCCTCGACCTCGCGGCGCAGACGGTGAGCGTCAACGGCAGCAACGTCGACCTGACCAGCTACGAGTACAAGGTGCTCGAGTACCTGATGATGCACGCCGGCGAGCTGGTCTCGAAGGCGGATCTCACCGAGCACATCTACCAGCAGGATTTCGACCGCGACTCCAACGTGCTGGAAGTCTTCATCGGCCGCCTGCGCAAGAAGCTCGATCCGGATGGCTCGCTCAAGCCGATCGAGACCGTCCGCGGTCGCGGCTACCGCTTCGCCATCGCGCGCAGCGGAGACTAAGCACCAGCGCACGGATTCGATGTTCCAGCAGCGCCGGGCGTCGGCGGATCATCGTCAACGCGCGGCGCGCTGGGTAACCTTGGCGGCGATGCCGTCGCCCGTTCCTTCCGACCCGTCCCCATGCCACGCCGATCGCCACAGGTGAGCTGGGGCCAGCCGCGTTCGCTCCAGGCGCGCCAGCTGCTGGCGGCGAGCCTGGGGCTGGTGGCGTTCCTCGCGCTGGCCGGCTACGCGCTCGACCGCGCGTTCCTGGAGACGGCCGAAAGCAACATGCGCCAGCGCCTGCGCAGCCTCGCGCTGGCGTACGTCGCGGGCGGCGAGTTCGCCCGCAACGGCGAGTTCATTCCGCCGTACGAAACGGTCGATCCGCGTCTCGAACGACCGGGCAGCGGCCTGTACGCGGAAGTCGTGCTGCCGAACGGGCACTGGGATTCGACGTCGGCGCAGGGCCCGATCCTTCCCGCCGGCAAGATGCTCGAACCCAACGAGGAAACCTTCGAGCGCGCACTGCCGATCACCGAGATCAGTGGCGAAGCGGGCGAGGCCTACCGGTACGGCCGCGGACTCATCTGGAGCGCCGGCAGCGACGATGCGCGATCGGAGTTCCCGTACACGATCTACGTGCTTGAAGACACGACCGCGTTGAGCCGCCAGGTCAGCGTGTTCCGCCAGGCGCTGTGGCGTTATCTCGGTGGCGCGGGGTTGATCCTGCTGCTGTTGCAGGCGGTGATCCTTCGCTGGAGCCTGCGCCCGCTCAAGCGCGTGGTCGACGAACTCAAGCGCGTGCAGCGCGGCCTCGCCTCGCGCATGAGCGGTCGCCATCCGCGCGAACTCGAACCGCTCACCGAAAGCATCAACGCCTTCATCGAAAGCGAGCGCGAAAACCTCGACCGCCAGCGCAACACGCTGGCCGACCTGGCGCACAGCCTGAAAACGCCGCTGGCCGTGCTGCGCGCGCGCAGCGGCGAAGACGTGCCCGTGCAGGAGCTGCGCGAGGAAATCGACCTGCAGGTGCGTCGCATGAGCGACCTGGTGTCGTACCAGCTCGCACGCGCCGCGCGTTCGGGCCACGTGCTGTTCGCCGCGCCGCTGGAAATCGAGCCGTATGCCGACCAGATCGTGCGCAGCCTGGAGAAGATCTACGCGTCGAAGGGCGTGATCTGCGAATTCGACATCGACGCCGGCGCGCGTTTCTACGGCGAGCCCGGTGACCTGCAGGAAGTGCTCGGAAACCTCATCGAGAACGCCTTCAAGTGGGCGCGCTCGCGCGTGCTGCTGACGGTGAAGGAAGGCGAGCTCGCACCGAACCGGCGGCCCGGCCTGCTGATGGCGGTCGACGACGACGGCCCCGGCGTGCCGGAAGACAAGATCGACCTCGTGCTGCAGCGTGGCGTGCGTGGCGACGAGCGCGTGCAGGGCCACGGCATTGGCCTCGCGACCGTGCAGGATGTGGTGCGCAGCTATCGCGGCACGCTGGACGTCAGCCGTTCGAGCGAACTGGGCGGTGCGCACTTCGAAGTCGTGATTCCGCCGGGCCTTTGACGGGCGCGGCGATCACGCGAACGGCGACGGTCCGTAGAAACGTTCCAGATGCGCTGCGACCTGCGGCATCTCCGCGCGCAGCGTCTGCGGATCGCTGAAGTGGTACTCGGTGACGACGGCGAAGAATTCCTCGGGCGCTTCGGCGGCGTAGCCGTCGATGGCCGTGTCGCGGCCGCGATCCACCTGCTTCGCAAGCTTGTCGTACGCCGTCTGGAAATCGCGCGCCCACTCCTTCTGCCACGGGCGGGGCAGGGGAGGCGTTCCGTCGAGCGCGCCGTCGAGCGCGTCGATCTTGTGCGCCATCTCGTGCGCGGCCACGCAGAAACCGGCATTGGGATCCTCGCAGTCGGCGGCGATGTCGGCCCACGAGAGGATCATCGGCCCCGTTTCCCACGCTTCGCCGATCAGTTCGTCTTCCCACTCGTGCAGCACGCCGGCCGCATCGACGTGCGTGCGGTTCACGCGGAACGCGTCGGGATAGACGATCAGCTGCGACCAGCCGCGCAGGCCTTCGGCGCCGAATTCCAGCAGCGGCAGGCAGCACAACGCGGCGAGGCTGACGCGCTGTTCGTCGTCCAGCGCGAGTTCGCCGATGGGCGTGATCGTCTTCTCGTGCAGGAAGCGAACGGCGAGTTCGCGCAGGCGTGCGTCGCGGGACGTATCGAGCGCGCGCAGCCACGGCACGCGCACTTGCGCGGCGTGCCACAACTCGTCGGGAATGGGCGCGGGCGAAAGCCGCAGGCGCCGGAAGAAGCTCAGCAAATCACGACGCCCGCGAACGGATCAGCGGAACATGCCCGGCAGGAAGCTGTGCCAGCGCGGCGACTGCATGCGGCCGGCGCTGCCGGCGGCATCGCTGTGGACGCTCGGGCGGGCAGGCTTGACGTCACGGACGGGGGCGGTCGCGCGCGGGGTCGCACGTGCGTTGTCGCGTGCGATCGAGGACGCTTCCGGGCAGCTGCCGCTGTTCGCGGAGCTGAGCTTGATCTCGCGCGCAGCCACGGTCGAGCTGGCGACCACGATCAGCAGGCACAGGCAGATCCGGAGCATGGCGGAATCCTCGGACGGACCCGGGGTAGACCCCGGGTAATGCTGGACTATAGCGCGAAAAAAGGGCGTCGACCGGGCGGGCGGATGGTGCATGGCAACAACTCTCCGTGTTCAGGCGGGTGCCGCCGGTGCCGGCGGTGTCGTCGATCCGGACGACGCCTTTCCGACGCCATCATCTCCTATCGATGCGCCCGTGGCGCAAAGCGTTGCAACGCTTCATCGCGCCCGGCCATCGTCCCGCCGAATCGCCGCCCGTGGTGTCCCCGGAACGGCATTCCGCCCGCCTTCGGCATGCCATAACGCCGTTCGTCGGCCGTGACCCGCTCCCGCATAATTCCCGCCCATGATGCCCGCCCGCCCCGACTTCGCCGCCCATTCCTGCGCCGGCCCGACCGCGATCCGGTCGGCCCGCTGATGGACGACCGTCACCTGCTCCAGCGGCTGATCGCCGGCCCGGTGTCGGGCGACGCCCTGGCGCGCGAAGCCGGGCAGACCCGCGCCGCCGTGTGGAAGCGCATCGAGGCCCTGCGCGAGGCAGGCGTGCCGATCGAAGCGCGGGCCGGGCGCGGATACGCGCTTGCGACCCCCATGGACCTGCTCGACGCCGAAGCGATCCGCGCCGGGTTGCCCCCGGCAGTGCAGGGATCGCTGGCGTCGCTCGATACCGCGTGGTCCATCGATTCGACCAATACCGAACTGCTCCGCCGGCCCTCGCCCGAGCGTGGTGCGCAGGTGCTGCTGGCCGAGCGCCAGACCGGCGGCCGCGGCCGTCGTGGGCGCCAGTGGGCGTCGCCGCTTGCCGCGCACCTGTACCTGTCGGTATCGCGCCAGTTCGGCGGGGGGCTCGCGAGGCTGGGCGGGCTGAGTCTGGTCGCCGGGGTCGCTGCGGCGGAGGCGCTGCGTTCCGAGGGATTCGCCGTGCAACTGAAGTGGCCGAACGACCTCGTCGTGCCCGCCGCGGACGGCACGCTGCGCAAGCTGGGCGGCATCCTCGTCGAGGGCGGCGGCGAACACGCCGGGCCCGTGCGCGCGGTGATCGGCATGGGCATCAACGTGCGCATGCCGGCCGCTGTCGCCGCCGGCATCGACCAGCCGTGGAGCGACCTGGCGGGATTGTCCGACGCATCGCCGGACCGCAATCGGGTCGCCGCGGCCGTGCTCGCGAGGTTGCTGCCGGCCTTGGAAGAATTCGATGCGGACGGCCTTGCGCCGTTCCGCGAGCGCTACGCCGCGCTCGATGCATTGGCCGAACGTCCGGTCACCTTGCACACCACGACCGGCGAACTGCGCGGCGCCGCGCTCGGCCTCGCCGACGATGGCGCGCTGCGCGTGCGTCTGGACGACGGCGAAGAACGCAGTTTCCATTCCGGCGAAGTCAGCGTCCGCAGCGGGGCATCGGCATGAGCGCGTGGTTGTTCGACCTTGGCAACACGCGCCTGAAATGCACGCCGCTGCGTGCGGACGGTTCCATCGGCGACGCGATCGCGCTGCCGCATCGCGAAGAGGATGTCGCTGCCGCGATGGCGCAGCACCTGCCCGCGCGCATCGACGTCGCCTACCTCGCGAGCGTCGCGCAACCGACGTTGCGCGTAGCGGTGCTCGATGCGCTGGCGTCGCGTTGCGGCAGGATCTCCATTGCACGCACGCAGCTGCGTTTCGACGAACTGCGCATCGCCTATGCCGATCCGCGAAAGCTCGGCGTCGACCGCTTCCTCGCGCTGCTTGGCACCCGCACGCGCGCACGCGGGCCGGCGCTGGTGTGCGGCGTCGGCACGGCGCTGACGATCGACCTGGTTGACGCGGACGGCCTCCATCTCGGCGGTCGCATCGCGCCGTCGCCCACGCTGATGCGCGAAGCGCTGCATGCACGCGCGCCGCAGTTGCCGGAGGTGGGCGGCGTGTACGAGGACTTCGCGTCCGATACCGAAGACGCGCTTGCGTCCGGTTGCGAAGGCGCGGGCGTCGCGCTGATCGAGCAGAGCCTGGCGGCCGCGACGGCCCGCCTCGGGGCCGCGCCGACGGTCCTGTTGCACGGCGGTGGGTCGGAGGCGCTGGCCCGACACCTGCCGAACGCGACCGAGGTCGCAACGCTGGTGCTGGAAGGCCTGGCCCGCTGGGCCTGCGTCGAAACGGCCGCTTAGAATCGCCCCATGCTCGCTCGCGCCCTGGTCGTCCTGCTGCTGGTGCTCAATCTCGGTGTCGCCGCGTGGTGGACGCTGCGCGCGCCGCCGGCGGCCGCGCCCGACTTCGTGCCGCCTGCCGACGTCGCGCGGCTGCAACTGGTGAGCGAAACGAAGAAGGCCGCGAGCGCACCCGCGCCCACCGTGGCGCCCACGACCGCTCCGGCCGCGCCAGCGATCGCACCTGCCGCGCCTTCGACCCCGGTCGCCAGCGCGGTTCCGACCAGCGCTGCACCGAACGCGCGCTGCTACAGCATCGGTCCCTTCGCCAATAGCGCCGCCGCCGCGAACGCGCGCGAGGTGCTGATGGCGGTCGCGTCCCGCGTCGTGCCGCGCGAGCAACGCAGCGGCAGCAGCGCACGCGGCTGGCGCGTGTACCTGCCGCCGATGGCCAGCCTGCCCGAGGCGCAGGCCGCCGCGCAGCGCATCACCGCCGCCGGTTTCAACGATTACTTCATCGTCCGCCAGGGGGGCGAGGCGAATTCCATCGCACTGGGTCGCTACCGCAACGAGGATTCCGCGCGCCGTCGCGCCGACAGCCTCACCGCCGCCGGTTTCGCCGTGCGTGCCGAGCCGCTGGGCGAGGGCGGGCCGTCGACGGTGTGGCTGGACCTGATCGCCAAACCCGAGTTCGACCCCGCGCGCGCCGAAGCCGCGGTGCAGGTGCCGGCCCGCGAACTCGACTGCGCGCGCATCCGCTGACGCATCGACACCAACCTGCGCGGCCGCGCAGGCTAGAATGCCCTTCTTCGCCGGCATAGCTCAGTTGGTAGAGCAACCGCCTTGTAAGCGGTAGGTCGTCAGTTCGATTCTGACTGCCGGCACCAGACGAGGACGCCGTTCGATGAGTCGCACCTATCCTCCCGTTTCGCTGATCGGCGCGCCGACGGACGTTGGCGCAGGCCACCGCGGCTCGCGCATGGGCCCCGAAGCGCTGCGCATCGCGGGCCTGGGCGAGGCGCTCATCAAGCGCGGCGTGGACGTGATCGATCGCGGCAACCTCGACGGTCCGCGCAATCCCTGGCAGAAGCCCGTCGAAGGCTACCGCCACCTGCCCGAAGTGGTCGCGTGGAACCGCGCGGTGATGGACGCCGTCGGCGCGGAGCTCGACGAAGGCCGTATGCCGATCCTGCTCGGCGGCGATCACTGCCTGGGGCTGGGATCGATCACCGCCGTCGCGCGCCATTGCCGCACGACCGGCAAGCAGCTGCGCGTGCTGTGGCTGGACGCGCATGCCGACTTCAATACGCACCAGGTCACGCCGTCGGGCAACGTGCATGGCATGCCCGTGGCCTGCCTGTGCGGGCTGGGTCCGGATGCGTTGACCAAACTCGGCGGCGAAGCCCCGGCGGTGCGGCCGGACGAAATCCGCCAGATCGGCATCCGTTCGGTCGACGAGGGCGAAAAGCGCCTCGTGCAGGAGTACGGCCTGGACGTGTACGACATGCGCTACATCGACGAGATCGGCATGAAGCGCGTGATGGAGGAAGCGCTGGAAGGCGTGGACGACAACACGCACCTGCATGTCAGTTTCGACGTGGATTTCCTCGACCCCAGCATCGCGCCGGGCGTAGGCACCACGGTGCCGGGCGGGCCGAACTACCGCGAGGCGCAGCTGGTGATGGAGATGATCGCCGACACCGGCCGCATGGCCTCGCTGGACATCGTCGAGCTCAACCCGATCATCGACAAGCGCAACCGCACCGCGCGGCTGGCGGTGGACCTGGTGGAAAGCCTGTTCGGCAAGTCCACGCTGATGCGCGACTGAACCGTCGGCACGCCCGCCGCAGGACCGGCCCGGCCGGCAGGTGCGGCGCCCGCGCGGGCATGCGATCCTTCGGCCCCAATCGATCACGTCTCCCGGAGAGACCATGAAGCGCTCCATCGCCACGCTGCTGCTCGTCGCCCTGTCGCTCGTCCTGCTCAACGGCTGCAACACCATGGAAGGCCTGGGCAAGGATGTCGAAAAGCTTGGCCAGAAGATCGACCAGAAGGCGAGCAACTGATCGGCGCATCGCAGCGCCCGACATCGCGATCGCGACCAAGGCCGGCACCCGCCGGCCTTTGTTTTTCAGGGCGGTCATCGCCCGTTGGGGTGGCATCCACCCCGCTTTCACGGCACCTCGCGTCAGATGCACGCGCACGCTCCAAGCGTGACCATGCAGTCCCAACGAATCGAGGTGAATCCCATGAAGCGTCTGATGGCCCTTTTGCTGCTCGCCCTGTTCTCCGTCGGCACGCTGACCGCGTGCAACACCGTTGCCGGTGCCGGCAAGGATGTGCAGAAGGCGGGCGAGAAGGTCGAAGACGCGGCGAAGTAATCGCCGCGCTCGCGCCGAACGCAGGGAAGGCCGGGCATTCGCCCGGCCTTTCTTTTTGCGAATCGCGAAGCCGTCAGTCTGGCCGAGCGCTGAATGCACGCAACGGAATCCACTTCGCTTTCACGGTCGCGCGCGTCAGATGGATTCACCGCACGGAACCACGTGCCTGGTTCACGATTCGAGGAGACTTTCATGAAGCGTTTGATGGCTCTGCTGCTGCTGGCGATGTTCTCGATGAGCTTCCTGAGCGCCTGCAACACCGTCGCCGGCGCCGGCAAGGACGTCCAGAGCGCGGGCGAGAAGGTCGAGGACAAGGCGAAGGATTGCAGCGACGGCAAGTGCTGATCCGTACGCGTTCGATCGAGGGTGGTGGGCGAGGGGCCGGAGCGATCCGGCCCCTTGTTTTTGAGCGTTTGGACGTCGCGGTTTGCGCGCGTTCACCGATATCAAACCCTCTCTAACGCAACGACGACTTCCTGCGAATGAGCTCGCTGCGATCCTGTGCGTGCGGTGCGATGACGCACCCGCCTCCCACGACAAGAGGAATGCAACGGATGAACAAAGACATCATCGCCGGCAAGTGGACCCAGCTGAAGGGCAAGGCGCAGGCGCGCTGGGGCGATCTCACCGACGACGACTTCGACGTCGCCGAAGGCAACGCCGAATACCTCGCCGGCAAGCTGCAGGAGCGCTATGGCTGGGAACGCGATCGCGCCCAGCAGGAAG
This sequence comes from Lysobacter soli, assembly GCF_009755585.1. Lineage (NCBI taxonomy): Bacteria > Pseudomonadati > Pseudomonadota > Gammaproteobacteria > Lysobacterales > Lysobacteraceae > Lysobacter > Lysobacter soli. The sequence goes on from NZ_CP046603.1 coordinate 695,481, forward strand.
TCCGCGACTTCGAGAAGTCGCTGAACTGATGCAGTGAACGCGGCGCGCGCGCCGGCACCGGGGCGACCAACGCCACCGGCGCGCGCAACCGAAAAGAGATATTGGAAAGGCGGTCGCGAGAGCGGCCGCCTTTCTCTTGCCTGACCGGGCGACGGACCGTGCGCGGCAGCGGGCCTCCGGGCGTCGCGCGAGGCACGGGCCGGCCCGCCCGGCAGGTACACTGTCAAGCCGTTTCCCGCAGTCAGCGTTCCATGAGCCCCACGCGCGTCCTCACCGGCATCACCACTTCGGGCACCCCGCACCTGGGCAACTACGTCGGTGCGATCCGCCCCGCCGTCGCCGCCAGCCGCGCGCCCGATGTGGAGAGCTTCTACTTCCTGGCCGACTACCACGCCCTGATCAAGGTGCAGGATCCGGCGCGCGTGCAGCGTTCGACGCTGGAAATCGCCGCGACCTGGCTCGCCTGCGGGCTGGAGCCGGACAAGGTGTGGTTCTACCGTCAGAGCGACGTGCCGGAGGTCCAGGAGCTGACGTGGTTCCTGACCTGCGTCGCCGGCAAGGGCCTGCTCAATCGCGCGCACGCCTACAAGGCTGCGGTGGACAAGAACCGCGAGGCGGGCGAGGACGATGACGCCGGCGTCAGCGCCGGTCTTTTCATGTACCCGGTGCTGATGGCGGCAGACATCCTGCTGTTCAACGCCAACCAGGTGCCGGTCGGCCGCGACCAGATCCAGCACATCGAGATGGCGCGCGATTTCGGCCAGCGTTTCAACCACCTCTACGGCGACCACTTCGTGATGCCCGAGGCGGTGATCGACGAGAACGTGGCGACGCTGCCCGGCCTCGACGGCCGCAAGATGAGCAAGAGCTACGACAACACGATCCCGCTCTTCGCGCCGCGCGAGACGCTGAAGAAGCTGATCTATTCGATCGTCACCGATTCGCGTGCGCCGGGCGAGCCGAAGGACGCGGACAACTCCAACGTCTTCCAGCTGTACCAGGCGTTCGCGTCGAACGAGGAGACCGCCGCGATGCGCCGTGCGTTCGCCGACGGCATCGCGTGGGGCGAGGCGAAACAGGCGTTGTTCGAGCGCATCGATCGCGAGATCTCGCCGCTGCGCGAGAAGTACGACGCGCTGATCGCGCAGCCGGCCCACATCGAAACCATCCTTCGCGACGGCGCACAGCGCCTGCGTGCGCGTTACGCGCGGCCCACGCTGGACACGCTGCGCAGCGCGGTCGGCCTTCGCGACCTCTCGCAGGCGCAGGTCGATGGAAAGGCAAAGATCACGAAGGCCACGGCGCCGGCGTTCAAGCAGTACCGCGAAGCCGACGGCCGTTTTTACTTCAAGTTCGTCGATGGCGATCGCCTGCTGGCGCAGAGCCGCGCCTTCGATTCCGCGCGCGATGCGGGCACGCTGATTGCGGGCCTCAAGTCCGGTGCGAGCGGCGTGGATGCGCTGTTCGAAGCGACGACATCCGCCGACGGCGTCACGCAGGACGACGTGCGCGAAGCGCTCGCCGCCGTGGTCGAGGCCGAGCAGGAAAAGAGCGCGCAGAAGGCATGAATCCGTTCGTCGAGCTCAACCTCGCGCTGATCCTGTTCCTGCCGTGGTTCGCCATCCTCGGAACGCTGTACTGGATGTTCCCGCGGCAGCCGCGGACGGCGCATCGCAAGCTCTTCGACGGCGTCGCGCTGCTGCTGGCGTTCACCGCATTCCTGCTGAGCCTGTACTGGTCGCATGCGAATGCCGATCCGGTGTACGGGAAGATGTGGCAGCAGATCCTCGCGACCGCCGTCGGATACGGCGTCTTCCTGGCGGTGCTGACGGTGGCGTTCTTCGTGCGCCGTCGCTGGCTGCGTCGCACGCGCTGAGCTAAGCGGCGCGACGTTCCGACCAAAGCCGCATCGTCGCGTCACGCTGCGCGCCCTAGACTGCGGGGACGCCCACGAGGAGCCGCACGGCATGAACGACGCGCACGGCATCGTCACCATCGACACCGGATTCCAGCGGCCGAACTTCGACGCCGCCTACCTCATCGTCGAACACGGACGCGGCGCGTACGTCGATTGCGGCACGCAGCACTCGGTGCCGGCGATGCTCGATGCGCTGTCGTGGCAGGGCCTGCAACCGCAGGACGTCGACTGGCTGATCCTCACGCACGTGCACCTGGACCACGCCGGCGGCGCCGGCGCGCTGATGCGCGCGCTGCCGAACGCGACGCTCGCCGTGCATCCGCGCGGCGCGCCGCACATGATCGATCCCGAACGCCTCGTCGCCGGCGCCACCGCGGTGTACGGCGAGGAGGAAATCGCGCGCAGCTACGGCGAGATCGCGCCCGTCGACGCCGCGCGCGTGCGCGAAGTGCGTGACGGCGAGACGCTCGACCTGGCCGGTCGTCCGCTGCTGTGCATCGATACGCCCGGGCATGCGCGCCATCACCTGTGCGTGTGGGACGAGCGCAGCCGCAGCTGGTTCACCGGCGACACATTCGGCCTGTCGTATCGCGAGTTCGACAACGCGCACGGCGAGCCGTTCGTGGTCCCGACTACCTCGCCGGTGCAGTTCGAGCCCGAGCCGCTGAAGGCGTCAATCCGGACGATGCTCGCGCGCGATCCGGTGGCGATGCACCTGACCCACTACGGGCGCGTCGGCGACGTGGCGCGCCTGGGCAGCGACCTCATCGCGCAGATCGACGCCATGGTCGCGCTCGCCCGTGACGCCGACGGCCACGCCGACCGGCACGAACGGCTGGTCGAGGCGCTGGCGGTGCTATATATCGAGCGCGCCCGCGTGCACGGCTCGCCGCTGGCGCCGGAGGAGGTCCGCGCGCTGCTCGCCATCGACATCGAGCTCAACGCGCAGGGGCTGGAAATCTGGCTGGCCCGCGAAAACGCGGCGGCGCGCCCTGTTCAGGTTCGCAGCGGCCCGGCGGGCGGCTGAACGATGCGGCGGCAGCCGCGCAGGTTGTGGGCTCGATCACGGGTCCGCAGGCGGGCCGGGAGTAGCCTTAGCGACCTTTTTGGCAATGCGCCATGCCCGCTCCGCGACCCCTTCTTCCACCGCCGTCCGACGAGGCGCGCCGCCAGGCCGCGCTGGATGCGTATGCGGTCGTGGGTTCGGTGGCGGAGCAGCCGTACGACGACATCGTCCGGCTGGCGGTCACGCTGTGCGACGTGCCCGCCGCGGCGATCTCGCTGATCGACCACGACCGCCAGTGGTTCAAGGCGCAGATCGGACTGGACGTGCGCGAGACTGCGCGCAGCGAGGCGATCTGCGACCGCGCGATCCGCCAGCCCGACCGCACGCTCGTCGTCGAGGATCTCTACGACCATCCCGACCTGCCGCGCCCGACGATGCGCGTGGATGGCGATCCGCTGCGCTTCTACGCCGGCGTGCCGCTGCTGAGCCCCGACGGCCAGCCGCTGGGCGTGGTGTGCGTGCTCGACAACAAACCGCGCACGCTCACCGATGCGCAGCGCGAGGGACTGGAAGTGCTGGCGCGACAGACGCAGCACCTGCTGGAGCTTCGCCGCTACGCCATGGAGCAGCGCCGCCTGCTCAGCGAGCGCGAGGCCTTCGCGCAACGGCTGGAAGATGCGCGCGCCGACCTGCAGCGTCGCCACGACCTGCTCGAACATCGCGCGACGCACGATGCGCTCACCGGGCTGCTCAACCGTTCCGCGCTCGCGCAGCTGCGCGACAACGCCGAGGCGATGCGGCTGCTGCAGCAGTCGCCGTACACGCTGATGCTGCTGGACGTGGACCACTTCAAGGACGTCAACGACCGCCACGGGCATCTGCTGGGCGATCGCGCGCTGCGCGCCGTCGCCGATGCGGTCAACGCGTCGATCCGCGAGGGCGACATCGCCGTGCGTTATGGCGGCGAGGAGTTCCTGATCCTGCTTCCCGACACACACCTCGCGCAGGCCGCGCAGGTGGCCGAACGGATCCGTCAGCGCATCGCCGTGGCGCCGCTGCCGTTCGCGCTCACCGTGTCGATGGGAATCGCGGCAGGCGAGCCAACGCGCGACTGGTCGGAGCAGGTGTTCGACCGCGCCGACCAGGCGCTGTATCGCGCAAAGGCCACGGGGCGCAATCGCGTGGTGGTGGACGATACGCCGCTGCATCATGGGTGAGTTTCGGCGGCAGTACTCCGTCGGTGGTGCATCAACTACACAGCGTCATCCCGACGAAGGCCGGGATCCAGCATCACGACGTATCAGCAGAATGCACGGAGCGTTCAGGCGCTGACGGCCTGGGTCCCGGCGTTCGCCGGGATGACGGCTTCGTTTGCCGCGGCTTCTCGCTGATCGCCAGGCGCCGCTCACGCCCACTCATTCGGCACCGACCGCTTCTCCGGCTCCTTCATCTTCACCACGCAGAAGCGCTGGCCCGTCGGCGCTTCCATCACCCACCAGCGCTTCACGAACGCGACCTTCTTCGCGCCGAGCTTCTCCAGCCGTTCGGCTTCGGCGTCGATGTCGTCGGCTTCGATGTCAAGGTGCACGCGCGAGGGGTGGTCGACTTTCTGCACTTCGATGTACAGATCGCCCGGCGTGTTGCCGAAGTTCTGGTATTCGGCGGTGTCGTCGCCCGCGTGGCGGTCGGCGATGGTCACGCCGAGCGCCTGGCTCCAGAAATCGGCGGCGGCGTCGAGGTCGTCGGTCTTGCAGTCGATGATGAAACCGGCAAGACGGCTGCGGTGCGCCATGGCAGGACTCCCGTTCGGATGATGGGAGCAGGTTGTACCGCAGCTGCTGACAACCTCCTGTCAGCAGCCTGTCCGGCGAGGTCAACCCGGGGTCGGCGGCTTCTTCGCCTTGCCCGGGCTACGGGCGCGTTACTGGGGCAGGGCCATGTCGTCCAGCAGCGCCTTGAGGAAGCGCGCCGCTTCGCCGCCGGTGCAGGCGCGGTGGTCGAAGGTCAGCGAGATCGGCATGCGGCGGTGCACTTCGATGCCGCCCATCACGGCGACCACGTCATGGCTGAGCTTGCCGGCGCCGACGATCGCCACGCACGGCGGCACGACGACCGGCGTCGCGTAGCGGCCGGCGAACATGCCGAAGTTCGACAGCGAGATCGTGTAGCCGCTCAGTTCGGTCGCGGGGATCGTGCGGTCCTCGACCTGCGCGCGCAGGCGCTGGATCGCGCCGCGCACGCCGGTGCCATCGAGCATGTCGGCGTTGCGCAGTGCCGGGACGAACAGACCGTCCTCGGTGTCCACGGCGATGCCGATGTCCACGTGCGGATGCAGCGTGCGCGTCAGCGTCTCGCCGTCGAACCATGCGTTGAGCGCCGGCACCGTCTTGCAGGCGGCGACGATCGCGCGCACCAGGCGCGCGGTGATGTCCTGCTTGCCGAGCCACGCGTGCAGGTCGGCGTCGTCGCACAGCGTGGTCGGCACGACCTTCGCGTGCGCGTCGGCCATCACGCGCGCCATGTTGCGGCGCACGCCCTTGAGCTGTTCCGGCTGGCCGCTGGCGGACACGCCCGGCGGCTGCGTGCGCATCGGCTTGCCGCCCTGCGACAGCGTGCTGCGCGCCGGCGCCGTCGTCGACGGCGCCGCTTGCGGGGCAGGGCCGGGGTGCGGGCGGGATGCGGGCAGTTCGGCGCCGCCGGTGCCCTTCACCCGGGCGGACGGCGCGATGCCCGAGGCCGAACCGTCGGCGGCCGCGCGCTTCACGTCGTCCATCGTCACCACGCCATCGGCGCCGGACGCGCGAACGCGTGCGATGTCGACGCCGAGCTTGCGTGCCATCGCGCGCACGGCGGGCATCGCCTTGACGCCGCCCACCGCGACGGCCTGTTCGCTGCGCACCGCATCGGAGCTCTGCATCGCGCCGACGACCGTGCCCGAATCCGCGCGCGCCTCGCCTTTCGGTGCTTCCTCGCCGGCATCGCTGATCACGCCGCCTTCGTCGGACGCGACGACCTTGTCGCCGTCTTCCGGCGCATGGCTGCCGGCGCCGTGGTGGTGGCCGGTGTCCTGGCCTTCGGCGCGCTGCGGCATCGACGGATCGATCTCGAACTCGGCCAGCATCTTGCCGGTGACGATCACGTCGCCCGCCGCGCCGGCGAGCCGGACGACCTTGCCCGAGACGGGCGAGGGCACGTCGACGACGGCCTTCGCCGTTTCCATCGACACCAGGTTGTCGTCGAGGCGGATCGTGTCGCCTTCCTTCACGTACCACTCGACGATCGTCGCGTCGGGCAGGCCCTCGCCGAGGTCGGGGAGCAGGAAGGTCTTCTTCGTGTTGGCCATACGGTCGTTGTCTCGTTGGAGTGCGGTGGTGCCCTCGCGCGGTGCGCGGCGGGCGGGTGTTCAATGCCGGAACGTCGAAACCGCTGGCGACGCGGTCACGCGTCCTCGCCGTCGTTGTCGTCGAGCAGTTCGAGCGAACGCGCCGGGATCCAGCCCTGGTGGCCGTGCGCGTCGCGCGCCCACCACCAGCCGGCGAGTTCGTACTGCAGCGTCACCACTTCGTCGGCCTGCGTGTCGAGCTCGCGCGTGTCGTAATCGTCGAGCGCGGTGGCCGGGCCCTGTTCGCGATCGAACAGCTTCGCCGGCACCCAGCCCTCATGGCCTTCGGCGATCGTGGTCCACACGAACTCGGGCCAGTCGGTGTCGCGATCGCCCAGCTGCACGGCGTCGCCGCGCGCGAGCCGGATCGGCGGGCGATCCGGCGCGTTGTGCGAGACGACGACGCGTGCGTGACGCATGGCTCAGCTCGCCGCCAGCGTGCGCTTGGCCGCCGCGACGATGCGGTCGACGCTCGGCAGGTACTTCATTTCCAGGCGGAACAGCGGGATGTGCGTGTCGTAGCCGGTCACGCGTTCCACCGGTGCGAGCAGGTCGAACATCGATTCTTCGGCCAGGCGCGCCGCGATTTCCGCGCCGAAACCGGCGGTCTTCGGTGCTTCGTGCACGATCACGCAACGACCGGTGCGGCTGACCGATTCCGCGATCGTGTCGAAGTCCAGCGGACGCAGCGTGGCGACGTCGATGACTTCGGCACTGATGCCTTCGCCGGCGAGCTTTTCGGCCGCTTCCAGCGCTTCCTTGACCTGCGCGCCCCACGTCACCAGCGTCACGTCGGTGCCGTCGCGCAGCACGTAGCACACGTCCAGCGGCAGCGCTTCGCCGTCGTCGGGCACGACTTCCTTGTACTGGCGGTAGATGCGCTTGGGTTCCATGAAGATCACCGGATCCGGATCGCGGATCGCAGCGAGCAGCAGGCCGTAGGCGCGCGCGGGCGAGGACGGCATCACCACGCGCAGGCCGGGCACGTTGGTGAAGATGGCTTCGTTTGCTTCGCTGTGGTGTTCCGGCGCGCGGATGCCGCCGCCCCACGGCACGCGAAGCACCATCGGGCAGCTGAGGCGACCGCGCGTGCGGTAACGGAAGCGCGCGGCGTGGCAGATGATGTGGTCCACCATGGGGTACACGAAGCCGTCGAACTGCGATTCGGCGACCGGCTTCATGCCCTGCGAGGCGAGGCCAACGGTGAGGCCGGCGATGGTGGTTTCGTCCAGCGGCGTATCGAGCACGCGCTCCGGGCCGAACTGCTGCTGCAGGCCGGCGGTGGCGCGGAACACGCCACCGTTGACGCCGACGTCCTCACCGAGCACCAGCACCTTGTCGTCGGCGCGCATCTCGTACGCGAGCGCCTGCGTGATGGCCTCGATCAGCGTGATCGCCGCCGGCGCGCCGACAGACTTGGCCGATTCGATCTTCTTCTTGTCTTCGGCGTTCATCAGCGGCCCTCCTGTGCGAGCGCGAAGGCGCGTTGCGCCAGCAGGTCCGGCGGCGGATCGGCGTAGAGGTAATCGAACATCGCCTCGACCGGCTGCACCGGCGTTTCGAGGTAGGCGTTGATCTCGACGTCGACCTTCTTGCCGCATTCCTCGGCCCAGGCCTTCTCTTCGTCCTCGCTCCACACGCCCTGCGCGGTGAGGTAGGCACGCAGGCGCGCGATCGGCTCGCGCGTCCAGGCGTCCTTCACTTCGCTTTCGTCGCGATAACGGCGTGCGTCGTCGGCGGTGGTGTGGTCGTGCAGGCGATAGGTCATGAACTCGATCACGCTGCCGCCTTCGCCGCTGCGCGCGCGTTCGCTCGCGCGGCGCATGCCTTCGAGCACGGCGATGAGGTCGTTGCCGTCGACCTGCAGGCAATGCAGGCCGCCGGCCAGGCCCTTCTGCGCGAGCGTCTTCGCGCCGGTCTGCGCCGAACGCGGGACGGAGATCGCCCAGCCGTTGTTCACCACGCACAGGATCAGCGGCAGCTGGTACGCGCCGGCCGAATTGAGCGCGGCGTAGAAGTCGGTCTTCGACGAACCGCCGTCGCCGCAGCACGCCACGGCGAGCTGCTTCTGCTTCATCAGCTTGAACTTCAGCGCGGCGCCGGCGGCGTGCAGGCACTGCGTGGAAATCGGCACGCACCAGGCGTAATCCTGTTTCGGGCCGGAGAAGTCGTTGCCGCGTTCGTCGCCACCCCAGTACAGCAGCACTTCGCGCGGCAGCACGCCGCGCATGAATTGCGCGCCGTACTCGCGATAGCTCGGCGCGAACACGTCATCGGGCTGCATCGACGCGCCGATGCCCACGTGCGTGGCCTCGTGGCCGAGGCAGCTGGCGTACGTGCCGAGCTTGCCGGTGCGCTGCAGCGCGATGGCCTTCGCGTCGAACGTGCGCACGAACAGCATCTGCTTGAACAACGGCAGCAGCGCCTTGGGATCGCGGAACGCGGCGGGGAGCTCGGCGACGGGCTTGCCGTCGGCGCCGAGGTATTGCAGGTATTCGATTTCGAAGGTCGCGGCGACCGTCATCGCGGGAGTCCTGACTGGGTGTCGGTGACAGGGAGCCGAAGCGGCCGCGTCCCGGATCCAGTGCCGGCGCAGGACCGTTCGGAGGGCTGGGCCGGGGCATGCCCGACCTGGCTCCGAGGCGCGCCGGCGGCCTTGGAAAAACCGGGCCGTAGCGACGCGCTGTAGCCCGGGATGATACCCAAGGGCGCGTAAAGGCCCGTTGCGCGGTGCGGCATGCAACTTTGCGGAAAAGACGCTAGACGGCGCCGGACGCGGCGGTATGGAACGCACCTGAATGCGCGGCTCGAAAACGGAAAGGGCGCGGGATCGCCGCGCCCTTCGGTGTTGCCACCTGTCGCCGATCAGCGGCGGATCGCCACCGTCAGCGTGTCGGTGTTGTCGGACGCGTCCGGGTCGGGCGTGGCCGATTCGACACGGGCGTTGAACTCCAGCTGCGTGCCGGTGCGCGGGCGCTCCGGCACGACGATCGCGAAGGCGAACCACTGCACGTTCGTGTCGAGCGAAGCGTTCCGCGTGCACTGCGCGCGGAAGCCCGAGGTCGTCGCGACGCGCGCGCAACTCCAGCCGGCCGGCGCGGCGACGGCCGCGGCCGACACCGCGACGTTGCCGTCGATCGTTAGCGTCGGTTGCACCGCGGCGTCCGGACCGGCGTTGCGCACCGGCACCAGGAACGTCGCGATCGCGCTCTTGCGCACCGGCAGCGCGCCGCCTTCGATGCGCACCGACAGGTCGGCGGCAGTGACGACCGTGACCTGCGCGACGGCGTCGTTGTCGGCGTTGGACGGATCGCGCGTCTGCGAGCGCGCGGCCACCGCCATGCGCACCACGCTGCCGTTCGCCAGCGCCGGCATCGTCGTGCGCAGCGTGAACGTCGCGTTCTGTTGCGAGGCGAGCGAGGCGAGCGTGCAGGCGACGGTCGTCGTGCCGGCGTCGTGCACGGGCGCGTCGCAGATCCAGCCGGCGGGCACGTCGATGGCCGGCGTCACGTCCGCATCGAACGCGAACGCCACCGCGGCGCCATCCGCCGCGTCGGGGCCGGCGTTGTGCACGGTTGCGGTCCACGTCGCCACTTCACCCGCACGCAGCGTGGCCGGCGACGCCGAAGCGGTGGCCGACAGGTCCGCACTGCGGAACTGTGGCACGCGGATCGCCACCCGCACCGGATCGTGGTCGGACACGCGCAGCGGCACCGAGGTATCGCCGAAATGGTCCACCGCGAAACCGGCGTTGATGCGCGCATGTTCGACGGAGACCGCGGAAGCGCCCATCACCACCGCTTCGTTCACCAGCACGTGGTCGAGCGTCTGCGCGTTGCCGGCGAAGACGTACGAGTAACGCTCGGCGGGATCGGCGATCAGTTCCGAGCCGTCGATCAACGGCGTCGTTACCGGGCTGTCGATGTAGGTCAGCACCTGGTCTTCGGCGGCTTCGGTGCCCTTGATGACGCCGAGCACGTCGACGTAGCCGTCGTTGAATTCGAACGCGTTGAAGTCGCCGACCAGCACGATCTTCTCTTCCGGATTCGCGGTCTGCATCTGCTGCACCAGGCCGGCAAGGTACGCCGCCTGCGCGCCGCGCTTGGCCCGCACGCGCGCGCCGTCGGTGATCCAGCCGTTGCTGCCGGGCGCGGTCGAATCGATGTCGCCGAGCGAGCGCAGGTGGTTCACCACGACCGTCACCGGATACGTCGCGCCGTTGTCGTGGTGCACGGTGGCGCGCAGCAGCAGCGGCGGGCGGTCGTTGAGCAGGCTGGTGCTGCCGTCGGGATTGGCGAGCGTCGCGTCCTTGCCGAACTGCACGACCTCACGGACCTCCACGCGCGAGACGCCTGCGCCAACGCTGCGCGTGGCCACGAGGAAACCGACGTTGATGCCGCCCACGTCGTTGCCCTGCGACAGGTAGGGCACGTACTGCGGCGCGCTCGCGCAGCTTGCGTTGATGCGGTCGGCGAGCATCCCGAGCACACGCAGGTTTTCCACTTCGACCACGCCGAGGATGTCGGGCGTCTTGAGGTAATCGCAGATGACGCCCGCCGTCTTCGTCAGGCGCTTGTCGAGCGCCTCGGACTTGATCGTCGGCGCGCCGTTGTTGTCGTCGACCTCGTCGAAGAAGCGCAGCAGGTTGAAGCCGCCAACGGTGACCTCGTCGCGCTGTGCGTCGTTCACGGCCTGCGGCAGGCGGCCGCCGGTGACGGTCGGCGGCGTCGCGGTGTCGGGCAGCAACGCCCAAGTCCCGCCGAAGTAGTCGAGCACGCCGAGCAGCCCGGCCGCCTGCGCGCCGGCATCGGCCGACAGCGCGAAGGCACCGACCTGGCCGCGGCTGCGGACCATCAGGCGCTCGGGGTTGGTGTCGAACAGCGGCGGGTTCTTGCCCGGCGGCAGCGTCGCCAGCGCGGCGTCCATCACGCCGATGCCGGGTTCGCGGAACGGCGTCGGCACGTCGGGCAACGTCACGTAGAACACGCCGTCGCTGCTGGCGGTGGCGTCGTCCTCGTCGATGCGGCCTTCGGAGGGCCCGACCACCACCGCGTTCGCCACGCTGACGCGCATGCCTTCGAGACGTTCGAGCGTGGCCGGCGTGGCAGCGGGCGACAGCTCTGCGGCGGTGAGTTCGACCGGTGCAGGCAGCGCGACGCCGGTCTCCAGCAGTTCCACCGTCGGGCCGGTGATCTCGGTGATCGTGAGCTGGTTGACGTTTGACGCCGGGACGAATTCCTCGACCTTGCCCGTCACGCGCACGCGGTTGCCCACCGCGGCCGAGGCCGGCGGCGCTGCGCTGGTGAAGACGAACACGCCGTCGGACGTCGACGGGTCGCCGTCGTCGTTCGCGGCCTGCAGGAAGAAGCCGTTGTTGAACTTCAGCGCGGTGACGATGCCTTCGGTCACCACGCGCTCGCCTTCCTCCGGCGAACGCAGCCCGCTGCCCTGGATCTGCGCGATGGTGCGCGGCGTCGCGGGCTCCGGCTCCGTCGGCGTCGAGCCGCTGTTGCGCGGCGCCGGCGTACCTGCGGTGAAGTCGGCGTTGTTGTTGTCGGTGTCGGTCGCGCCGTTGTTGTTTCGCAGTGCGGCCGTGGCGGCGCTGAGCGTCGGCGCGGCGCCGGCCCCTTCGAAGAAATTGGCGTTGCCGTAGCCGACGAGGTCGGCAATCAGCGCGCGCTGTTCGGCCGAACACGGCGTGCTTGCGCCGTTGCAGGCGAGCGCGGCGGCCTGCCGGACGAGTGCGACCTTGCCGGCGCCGGCGGCCATCGCCGCGGGGCCGGTGGCGTCCGGCGTCGGCAGCGGCGCGCCGGCCGTGCCACCGCTCATCGCGACCAGGAAGTACTTGCCCGGCTGCACGGTCGCGGCCGGCAACACGGCGACGCCGCTGAAGTTGCCGGTCCCGGTCGCGCTGGCGTACTGCACCGACATGCCGGCCAGCGACACCGGCGTGGTGCCGCGGTTGTAGAGCTCCACGAAGTCGTTCGCGAAGACGGCCGTGCCGCCACCGCCGCCGCCGTAGACCTGGCTGATGACCACCTGCGCCTGCGCGCCGCCGGCCAGCGCCAGCAGCGATGCGAAGGAGAACAACGCGGCCGCGACGCGGCCCCTGACCCTGTCCATAAGTCTTTCCCCGTTGGTGGGCGGGCCCGTCGGGCCGCCCGAGTGAGCGTTCCTCGCTTGCCCACGCCCCTGTTCGCGGACCGGCCGAGTCTGCCGCATCGTCCGTTGCGGGTATTTCACGCGGGTGACCGTCCGTCCGGGCGAACGGCGTCGATGCGCTACCCTTTTCATCCCCCTGGCCGGAACCTTCCGGCGTCACCCGAGCCTGCAATGACGGTCGAGAAGAACGAGCGCGAACTGGAATCGAGCATCCACACCGATTTCGAAGGGCGGATGAGCTATTCCGGTTACCTGCAGCTCGACACGCTGCTGTCGGCGCAGCAGCGGCTGTCCAACCCGCCGCAGCACGACGAGCTGCTGTTCATCGTGCAGCACCAGGTCGCCGAGCTGTGGATGAAGCTGATGATCCACGAGCTGAAGGCGGCGATCGCGAACCTGCGCGAGGATCGCCTGGGCGAATGCCAGAAGATCTTCGCGCGCTGCAAGAACATCCTGCGCCAGCTGACCGAGATGTGGTCGGTGCTGGAGACGATGACGCCGTCGGACTACATGAAGTTCCGCGAGATCCTCGGCCCGTCGTCGGGCTTCCAGTCGCTGCAGTACCGCACGATCGAATTCCTGCTCGGCAACAAGAACGCGTCGATGCTGAAGGTGTTCGCGCACGATGCGAAGGCCGAAGGCGCGTTGCACGAAGTGCTCGAATCGCCCAGCCTCTACGACGAGGCGCTGCGTTACCTCGCGCGCCATGGCCATGACGTTCCGGCGCGCCACGTCGAACGCGACTGGTCGCAGTCGCACGTGGCCGACCCGGCGCTGCTGCCGGTGTTCGAACGCATCTACGAGAACGTCGACGCGCACTGGGCCGCGTACCACCTGTGCGAGGACCTGGTCGACCTGGAAAGCCAGTTCCAGCTGTGGCGCTTCCGCCACATGCGCACGGTGATGCGCATCATCGGTTTCAAGCGTGGCACCGGTGGATCCAGCGGCGTCGGCTTCCTGCGGCAGGCGCTGGACCTGACCTTCTTCCCCGAGCTGTTCGACGTGCGCACGATGATCGGCGGCGGCCCGGCGTACCACTCGCCACCGGCGGAGTAAGGGTCGATGGCGCGCCGCGTGCACGACTGCGTCGGCGCGCTGCTGGTGCGCGATGGGCACGTGCTGCTCGGCCGGCGGCGTGACGACTGCGACTGGCTTGCCGGTGCGTGGGACGTCTTCGGCGGCCACGTCGAGGCGGGCGAGAGCGGCGAGCAGGCGATCGCGCGGGAACTGGCGGAGGAACTCGGGCTCGTCGTCGAGGCGCACGACTTGTTCTATCTGGGCGACCTCGAAGGTGCCGCGCCCGAGCCGTGGCGCCTGCGGCTGTACCGCGTCGCCAATTGGACCGGCGAGCCGGCGAACCTCGCCGAGCATTCGGAACTGCGCTGGTGCGCGCTGGAAGACGCGCAGGCGAAGCTGCGCGACGCGCATCAGGACTTCCCCCGTTTGCTCGCATTGGCGGTCGAAGCCTCGGCCGCCGCCGGCCGGCCCTGATCGTCCCTGTTCAGCCGGATGCTGCGCCGCAGCACGGCTTTTCCGCCTTCACGTGTGTTTGACGGAAGGGGCGCGGCCCGGTAATCCTCCCCGGTCCCGTGCCGCCCGGCGTGGGTTTTCCTTTGTCAGTACTTGATCCACCACGGGGGACACCGCATGAGCGGAACCGCTACACCGACGCCCGGCCAGGCCGCGCCTCTTCCCGCATTCCCGCAGACCATGGGCCATCCGCGCCCGCTGTGGATGCTCTTCATGACGGAGTTCTGGGAACGCTTCGCGTTCTACGGCATCCGCTGGGCGCTGGTGCTCTACATCGTCGCCCAGTTCTACGACGGCAGCGGCACCGGCGAGACGCCCGCCAACCAGCTCTACGGCGCCTACCTGGCCTTGGTGTACGCCGCGGCGATCTTCGGGGGTTACGTGGCCGACCGCGTGATCGGCTACCAGCGCTCCATCCTGCTCGGCGCGACGATCATGGCCGCGGGCCTGTTCATGATCGCGATGCCGAACCATGAGGTCTTCAAGCTCGGCCTGGCGACGATCATCGCCGGCAACGGCCTGTTCAAGCCGAACATCTCCACGATGGTCGGCAAGCTCTACGCCGTCGGCGACGAACGCCGCGACTCGGGGTTCACCCTGTTCTACATGGGCATCAACCTGGGCGCGATGGTCTCGCCGCTGATCACCGGCTGGTTCGCCGAGAACGTGTTCGGTTCGCCCGACATGCCGGCCTACAAGGTGGTCTTCATCACCTCCGGCATCGGCATGCTGATCAGCCTGGTCTGGTTCTGGATCGGCCGCGGCCAGCTGCAGGGCATCGGCCTGCCGCCGGTCGGCAGCGAGAGCCGCAAGCGCCTGGCGATCACCGCGCTGTGCGCGATCATCGCGATACCCGGCATCTACTTCCTGCTGAGCATGGGCGCCGACTCGCTGCAGTGGGTGCTCACGGCGATGTTCGTCGCGCTGGCGATCCTGCTGTTGGTGGAAGGCATCCGCGAAGGCCCGCGCCAGCGCGACATGGTCATCGCGATGCTGATCATCTTCGCGTTCAACGTGCTGTTCTGGTGCTTCTTCGAACAGGCCGGCAGCTCCTTCAGCTTCCTCGCCGAGAAGATCGTCAACCGCGACTTCGGCGGCTGGACGTTCCCGGTGGGCTGGTTCCAGTCGGTGAACTCGGTGGCGATCATCACGCTGGCGCCGATCATCGCGTGGATCTGGGTGAAGATGGGCCGGCACAACCCGTCGATCCCGCGCAAGTTCAGCCTGGGCCTGATCTTCAACGGCCTGGCGTTCCTGCTGCTGATGTTCGCGCTGTCGACGCTGGTCGATCCGCAGACGCTGAAGATCCCGTTCTGGACGCTGTTCGCGGTGTACTGGATCCAGTCCATCGGCGAGCTGTGCCTGTCGCCGATCGGCCTGTCGATGGTGACCAAGCTGGCGCCGGTGCGCCTGGTCGGCTTCGGCATGGGCGGCTGGTTCCTGTCGACCGGCATCGGCAACAACCTGTCGGGCATCTTCGCCAGCCACGTGTCGGGCGAGACCGGCATGAACGTGCAGTCGGCGCTGTCGGGCTACACGTTCGGCTTCTGGGCGCTGGTGATCCCGGGCGTGCTGCTGTTCCTCATCGCGCCGCTCGTGCAGCGACTGATGCATGGCGTGAAGTGACGCATCGGCCGGCTCGCGCGTTTCGCGCGAGCCGCTTTGCCGATGCGTCATCCCGGCGTAGGCCGGGATCCTGGCCGGTAGCGCCTCAAATCGCAGTGCTTCAAGAACAACGGCGACCTTCGGGTCGCCGTTGTGGTTTCCGCAGTTCGCATTGCAGAGAAGCTACGCCAGCAAGGGCCTACGAAACCCCTTCCGCCTCGGCCCGCAGTTCCAGTTCGTCCAGCTTGTCGAGCAGGCGGAACAGCACGGCGCGCTCCTGGTCGTCGATGCCGTCGAGCAGGCGCCGCTCGAACGCCAACGCCAGCGGCGCCACTTCGTCATAGATACGGTAGCCGCCCTCGGACAGTTTCAGCACCGAACGACGCCGGTCGTCGCCGTGGATCTCGCGATCCAGCCGCCCCGCATCAAGCAGGCGCGCGACGGCGCGGCTCACGGCGACCTTGTCCATCGCGGTGCGCTGGGCGACTTCATTGGCCGACAGGCCCGGATAGCGGCCGAGCACCGCCATCACCCGCCATTCGGTGATGCTGAGCTGGAATCGCTCGGTATAGATGCGCGCGATCGTGCCGCTCACGCGGTTGCTCAGCACCGAGAGCCGGTACGGCAGGAAATGCTCCAGGTCGAGCTGGGCGTGGCCGGGCAGGGGCCCGAGCGGGCTCTGGTTGAGCTTGGGAATTCCGGGGTCGCGCGCATTCATGATGCGATGTGCCTTGATTATGGTTTCAGGTGAAACTATAACGGTCGTTTCCGAATGGCCCGGCCGGAAGTCCGTCCCCACAGCCGGGCCGCTATCTGAGAACAATGCCATGAATGCGCAGCCCAACCTCGGCATGCAGGTCACCACGTTCGAGAATCCGCTCGGCATCGACGGCTTCGAGTTCGTCGAATTCGCCGCCCCGGCCGGCCAGGGCGAGGCCCTCCACGATTATTTCCGCAAGCTGGGCTTCACGGCCGTACTGCGCCACAAGACGCGCGCGATCACCGTGTATCGCCAGGGCGACGTGAACTTCCTCGTCAACGAGGACCCGGACAGCTTCGCCGCCGACTTCGCCGCCAAGCACGGCCCGAGCGCGTGCGGCTTCGCGATCCGCTTCAAGGAAACCTCGCAGAAGGTGTTCGACACCGTCGTCGGCAACGGCGGCGAGGCCATCACCGACAAGGCCGAGACGCGCGCCGTCGCCGCGCCGGTGGTGAAGGGCATCGGCGACTGCATGCTGTACCTGGTCGACCGCTACGGCGCCGCCGGTTCGATCTACGACGGCGACTACCTTCCGGTGCAGGGCGCCGAAGCCGCGCCGAAGGGTTTCGGCCTGACCTTCATCGACCACCTCACGCACAACCTCTACTTCGGCAACATGCAGAAGTGGTCGGACTATTACGAGCGACTGTTCAACTTCCGCGAGATCCGCTACTTCGACATCAAGGGCGCCAAGACCGGCCTGGTGTCCAAGGCGATGACCGCGCCGGACGGCATCGTGCGCATCCCGCTGAACGAGTCCAACGATCCCAAGTCGCAGATCAACGAGTACCTCGACGCCTACAAGGGCGAGGGCATCCAGCACATCGCCTGCTTCACCGACGACATCTACGAGACCGTCGAGGCGATGCGCGCGCAGGGCGTGGAGTTCCTCGACACGCCGGACACGTATTTCGAGGTGATCGACCAGCGCGTGCCGGGCCACAACGAGGACGTCGAGCGCCTGCGGAAGAACAAGATCCTGATCGACGCCGACCGCGAGACGCACCAGCGCAAGCTGCTGCAGATCTTCACGCAGAACGCGATCGGTCCGATCTTCTTCGAGATCATCCAACGCAAGGGCAACGAAGGCTTCGGCGAAGGCAACTTCCAGGCGCTGTTCGAAAGCATCGAGCGCGATCAGATGCGGCGCGGGGTGTTGTAAGGGATAGACGGCGCGTCTTCGTCGCAATCGGCCCCAGCAGGAGTACCAGATTTGCGGCGCGGTAAGCCCCTCTCCCAACGGGAGAGGGGTTGGGGTGAGGGGCGGAGCATGGAAGAGCGCCAGAGGGCGAAATTGCCGAGCGACACGCTGGATCGCGCGCGCCTGCTGCGCGGATACGCGACCGACGCGGAGCGGACGATCTGGCAGCGATTGCGTAACAATCAGCTTCCGGGCTTCAAGTTTCGCCGCCAGTACCCGGTTCCGCCGTACATCGCCGATTTCTGCTGTCCTTCGGCGAGGTTGATCGTCGAGCTGGACGGCTCCCAGCATTCGCAGCACACCGATTCGGTCCGCACCCGTTTTCTGGAATCGAAAGGCTTCACCGTGATCCGCTTCTGGGACAACGAAGCGCTGCAGCAGACCGACGCCGTCATGGAGGCGATCTGGAACGCGTGCCGCTCCGCCGCCCCTCACCCCAACCCCTCTCCCGCGGGGAGAGGGGCTTAAAGGCCCTGCACCAATGACCATCACCAGCAACGGCTACCAATCCGGTTTCGGCAACGAGTTCGCGACGGAGGCGGTCGCGGGCGCGCTGCCGGCGGGGCGCAACTCGCCGCAGCGCGTCGCGCACGGATTGTATGCCGAGCAGATTTCCGGCACCGCGTTCACCGCGCCGCGCCATGCGAACCGTCGCAGCTGGCTGTACCGCATCCGCCCGGCGGCGATGCACGGCGGGTTCTCGCCGTATCCGCATCCGAAGGCGTCGTTCCACAACGACTTCGACGACGCGCCGATCTCGCCCGACCAGCTGCGCTGGAGCCCGTTGCCGATGCCCGAAGGCGGCGTCGATTTCGTCGATGCGCTGTTCACCATGGCCGGCAACGGCTCGCCTGCCGCGCAGAGCGGCGTCGCGATCCACGTTTACGCCGCCAATCGCGACATGCAGGGCCGCTGGTTCTACGACGCCGACGGCGAGCTGCTGATCGTGCCGCAGCAGGGACGGCTGCATATCGAAACCGAACTCGGCGTGCTCGACGTCGAGCCGCAGGAAATCGCCGTGATTCCGCGTGGCATCCGCTTCGCGGTGACGCTGCCCGATGGTCAGGCGCGTGGCTATGTCTGCGAGAACTTCGGCGCGATGCTGCGGCTGCCGGACCTGGGCCCGATCGGCAGCAACGGCCTGGCGAACCCGCGCGATTTCCTCGCGCCGAACGCCGCGTACGAGGACGTCGACGGCGACTTCGAACTCGTCGCGAAATTCCAGGGACACCTGTGGCGCGCCGACATCGGCCACTCGCCGATCGACGTCGTCGCATGGCACGGCAACTACGCGCCGTACAAGTACGACCTGCGCCTGTTCAACACGATCGGTTCGATCTCCTTCGACCATCCCGATCCATCGATCTTCCTGGTGTTGCATTCGCCCAGCGACACGCCGGGCACCAGCAACATGGATTTCGTGATCTTCCCGCCGCGCTGGCTCGTCGCGCAGGACACGTTCCGTCCGCCGTGGTTCCACCGCAACATCGCCAGCGAGTTCATGGGCCTGGTGCACGGCGCCTACGACGCGAAGGCCGAGGGTTTCGTGCCCGGTGGCGCGTCGCTGCACAACTCGATGACGGGCCACGGCCCGGATGCGGCGACCTTCGAGAAGGCGAGCGCAGCCGACCTGTCGAAGCCCGACGTCATCCGCGACACGATGGCCTTCATGTTCGAAACGCGCGCGGTGATCCGCCCGACGAAGCAGGCGATCGACGCCGCGCACCGCCAGCGCGATTACCAGGCGTGCTGGGCCGGGCTGCAGAAGCACTTCGACGCCGGGCGCTGACGCACGCGCCCGGCGCATTTGCGCGCCGTTGACGTCGCCCCGGAGTAGGCTGCCCGCCAGTCGTTCACGAGGGTGCGGTGCGATGAGGATGGCGATGGCGACGGTGCTGCTGCTGGCATTGTCGGCCTGCGGCGAACGCGGGCCGGCGCAGCCGACCCCATCGGCGCCAGCATCGGCAAAGACGGAAGCCGCGCCCGAAAGCCCGGCGTCGCCGACACCTTCGCCGACACCGCCGTCGGCGCCTGTCGCACAACCCGCCGGCGTGATGCCGGCCGCCGGCGCGATCGGTTACGCCGGCTTCGGCCCCGCGCCGTTCGGCGCCACCGAGGAGCAGGTGCGCATGGCGTGGGGCAAGGACCTCACCGGCCCGAAGCCCGACACGCCCGCGGGTTGCTATTACCTCATGCCGCAGCCGCGTCCGCAGGTCGGCTACCGCGTCGGTTTCATGTTCGAGGATTCGCGCTTCGTGCGCATCGACGTGGACACGCCCGACATCGAGGCACCGGGCGGCGGCCGCATCGGCATGACCACGCAGGACATCCAGCGGCTCTATGCGGGCCACGTGCAGATGCAGAACCACAAGTACGTCGAAGGCGGCCACTACCTGCGCATTCCGAACCCCGGTGGCGGTTCGGGCGTGGTGCTGTTCGAGACCGACGCGGACGGGCGCGTGACCGCGTGGCGCATCGGCGAGCCGCCGCAGGTCGATTACGTGGAAGGCTGTTCCTGAGACCCGTGTCGTGTACGCCGCACGTCGCCTCGGGCATAGAATCCAGGGATTGAGGACGTGGAGGGGGACACGATGCTCGAGGCCATAGGCTGGTTCGTACTGGGGGTGGTGCTGCTCGCACTGGGTGGCGATTCGATCGTGAAGGGCGCTTCCGGCCTCGCGCAGCGGCTGGGCGCGTCTCCCTTCGTTGCCGGCCTGGTGCTGGTGGCCTTCGGCACGTCGCTGCCGGAACTGGCGGTCAACTGGCAGGCGGTCGCCCGCCACCAGCCGCTGCTGGCGCTGGGCAACGCGGTCGGCAGCAATGTCGCCAACGTCGGCCTGACGCTCGGCGCGGCGGCGTTGATCGCCCCGATGACCGTGCGCTGGCGCGCGCTGTCGCCGCTGCTGCTGGCGCTGCTGCTCGGCACACTGCTGACGATGCTGCTCGGCTCCGACGGCACGCTGACGCGCGTGGAGGGTTTCGTGCTGCTGGTCGTGTTCGTCGCGGTCGTGACGTACGCCGCGATCCGCACGCGCCGCGAAGCGCCCGAACTGCAGGATGCGATCGCCGCGTTCGCGCGCACCAGCACGGACCTGTGGCTCAACCTCATCCGCTTCGGAATCGCCGCGGTGCTGCTGTACTTCGGCTCGCGCATGGTCGTGCGCAGCGCGCCGACCATCGGCGAAGGCATCGGCATGGCGCCGCTGCTCACCGGCCTGATTCCGGTGGCCATCGGCACGGCGCTCCCGGAAATGGCCGCGGCCATCTCCGCCGCGCGCAAGGGCCACGGCGACATCGTCGTGGGCCACGTCATCGGTTCCAGCCTGTTCAACGTGCTGGTGGTGATCGGCGGCATGGCGGCGATCGGTGGCTCGGTCGCGTTCCCCGAATCGTTCGTGATGTTCGAACTGCCGGCGGCGTGCGTGTTCGCGCTGATGCTCTATCCGATGCTGCGCGGCGACCTGCACATCAGCAAGGGCGAAGGCGCGGGCCTGGTGATCGCGTTCCTCGCGTGGGTCGCCTTCGAACTGCTCACGATGCATTGAACGCGCGCGTGCGACGCGCACGTCCGGTGCGTGCCGCAGGGGCCGATATACTTCCGGGATGACGCAATCCCCGATGCACGCCACGAACCGGCCCTCTCCGCGCGCACTGCGCGGGCTGGCCGAGTTCTTCCGCCTGGAGGCCGCCGGCGGGATCGTGCTGATCGCCGCCGCCGTGCTTGCGATGGTCGCGGCGAACTCGCCGCTGGTGTCGTACTACGAAGGCTTCCGCGCGCTGCCCGTGCAGGTGCGCGTGGGCGCGTTCGAGATCGCCAAGCCGCTGCTGCTGTGGATCAACGACGGCCTGATGGCGGTGTTCTTCCTGCTGGTCGCACTGGAGATCAAGCGCGAGGCGCTCAGCGGACAGCTCGCGACGCGTGCGCAACTCGTGCTGCCGATGGTGTGCGCCGCCGCAGGTGTCGCGGTGCCGGCGCTGCTGTTCGTCGCGCTGAACCACTCTGACGCGCAGGCGATGCGCGGATGGGCGGTGCCGACGGCGACCGACATCGCCTTCGCGCTCGGCGTGCTCGCGCTGCTGGGCTCGCGCGTGCCGGCAGGCATGAAGCTGCTGCTGTCGACGATCGCGGTGGTCGACGACCTCATCGCGGTGCTGATCATCGCGTTCTTCTATTCGCACGGATTGTCGGTGACGGCGCTGGTGTGGGCCGCGGTCGCCGTCGCCGGCATGTGGCTGCTCAACCGGCGCGGCGTGATGCGCCTGGCGCCGTACCTGCTGCTGGGCGTGGTGCTGTGGGTGTGCGTGCTGAAGTCCGGCGTGCATGCGACGCTCGCCGGCGTGGTGACGGGGCTGATGATTCCGCACGGCCGTCGCACTGAAGATCCCGCCGACACGCACGTGCATTCGCCGCTGGAATCGCTGGAGCACGCGCTGCATCCGTGGGTCGCGTACGCGATCCTGCCGGTGTTCGCCTTCGCCAACGCGGGCCGCGTGCTCGGCGGCATGCGGCTCGACGATCTGCTCGCGCCACTGCCGATGGGGGTCGTGCTCGGGCTGGTGGTCGGCAAGCCGATCGGCATCGTCGGCGCCGCGGTGCTGATGCGCGCGCTCGGCTGGGCGCGCTTCCCCGACGGGATGGACCTGCGCGCGATGATCGGACTCGGGCTGATGTGCGGCATCGGCTTCACGATGAGCCTGTTCATCGCATCGCTCGCATACCACGACACCGACGCCTACGGCTCGGCGGTGCTCGGCGTACTGTTGGCCTCGTTGCTGTCGGCGGTGGGCGGCTGGTTGTGGTTGCGCGCGACGTTGCCGCGTACGACGAGGATGGACTGAAGGCATGCGGCACGCACTGGTGTTCGGCGCGACCGGACAGATCGGTTATCCCCTGCTCGGGCTGCTGCGGAACGACGGCTGGCGCATCACGGCGCTGTCGCGTGCGGAACAGTCCGACGAACCCGGCCTGCAATGGCTGCGCGGCGAACTTCCCGGCGCGCAGGGCCTGCCCTCGCGCGTGGACGCGATCTTCAGTTGCGGTCCGCTGGACGGGTTCGCGAACTGGTATGCGACCTCGCAGATCCAGGCCGCGCGGGTGATCGCTTTCGGTTCGACCAGCGTCGAGGTGAAGCGCGGTTCGGCCGATGCGGAAGAGCGCGATGTCGCGCGGCGCCTGCGCGAAGGCGAGGAGCGGGTGTTCAAGACTGCCGGCGAACGCGGCGCTACCGCCACGCTGCTGCGTCCGACGCTGATCTACGGCGCTGGACGCGACGCGACGCTCACGCGCATCGCGCAGCTCGCCAGCCGCTGGGGGCGCTTCCCGCTGCCACGCGGCGCGAACGGGCTCCGCCAGCCGGTACACACCGACGACCTTGCCGCCGCGGCGTTCGCCTGCGCGAATACGCCTGCGACGCAGGGCCAGACGTATGCCTTGCCCGGCGGCGAAACGCTCACCTATCGCGACATGGTCGCGCGCGTGCTCGCATCGTTGAATCCGCCGCCGACGCTCGTCGAACTGCCGTCGCCGATGTTCAACGCCGCGCTCTTCGTCGCGCAGCTGACCGGTCGCGCGACCGGCCTCGGCGAAGCCGCCGTGCGCCGCATGCGCAGCGACCTCACCTTCGACATGAGTCCGGCGCAGCGCGATTTCGGTTACGCGCCGCGCGCGTTCCGTCCGCGTGCGCAGATGTTCCAGCCGCGCAGCAGCGACGAAGGCTGAGTCAGATTTCCTCGGCGCGCGGGGCCGGACGCTGCCGGCTCAGGGCGCGCAGCGCGATCAGCAGCACGCCGCCCAGGACCATCGCGCCGCCGATGAGCAAACGCGGGCCAGGGCGGTCGCCCCAGAATGCGATGCCCAGGCCCATCGCGAGCACCGGCACCAGCAGCAGCCACGGCATCACGCGCGCGACCGGGTGGCGCTGCACCAGCACGTAATACAGCCCGTGCCCGAGCAGCGAGGACACGAACGCCGCATACAGCGCGCCGGCCCACGCCACCCAGCTCCACTGCGGCAGCGTGGCGAGCGCGCCCGGCTCCAGCACGGCGCTGATCGCCAGCAGCGGCAGCACGGCGAAGATCGCCGTCCAGCCCTGCTGGCTGTAGACGTCCATGCCGCGCAGGCCCTTCATCAGCACGGTGCCGATGGCGAGGAACGCCGCCGACACCAGCATCAGCACCAGCGACATCGGGTGGTCCATCACGGTCGGATCGAGCCCGAGCACGAGCACGCCGGCGAAGCTGATCCCGATCGCCAGCCCCGTGCGCCACGCGAAGCGCTCGCCGAGCCACCACCACGCCAGCAGCGTCGTCATCGGCACGTAGCTCTGCATGACGATGGCGGGCGAGGACAGATCGCCGGCGAGCTTCAGCGCGGTGAAGCTCAAGCCGAAATGCAGCACGCCGATGCACAGGCACACCGCGAGCAGCCGCGGCCACTGGCCGGGCGCGGGCCGCTTCACCAGCCACGCCAGCGGCAGCGCGAGCAGCGCGAAACGCAGTGCGGTGAACAGGAACGGCGGGATTTCGCGCATCGCCAGCGCGGACGTCAGGAAGTTCACGGCCCAGGCCGCGACGACCACCAGGACCAGCATCAGATCGCGCGGGGACATGGCACTCCACGGACGCGGGGAGGGGAGTCGTCCGGTGTTGCCATTGTCGTCGTTTCGCCGCGGGCGCGGCCAGACGTCGTGCACATCGTCGGCCTTCGCGCGGCTTGATCCGGCTCAAGCGCGCAGACCGCGCGTGTTTCTACAGTCGCCCGCTCGTGCAAAGGGGGAGGACCCATGGCGACGATCCTGTTCGAGCAGCCCGGCCACCGCTGCATCGCCTTCAGCGACCTCGTGCGCGGCGACGACGGCGTGCAGGCGAACCAGTTCCTGATCCAGCATGGCGACGCGAGCGCGCTGCTCGATCCGGGCGGTGCGCTGCTCTACAACCCGCTGATCCTCGCGATCGGCGAGTTCGTCGCGCCGACCGACGTGACCTGGCTGCTGTGCTCGCATCAGGATCCGGACATCATCGGCTCGGTCGACAAGTGGCTGCTGTACACCAACACCACGGTGGTGTGTTCGAAGCTGTGGGGCCGCTTCGTGCCGCACGTCGTGCCGGGTTACCTGCGCAATGCCGGGAGCGATCGCTACCACCTGCTGCCCGACGAAGGCGGGCACATTCCGATGGGCGACAGTTCCGTTCGCGCGCTGCCGGCGCATTTCATGCATTCGGTGGGGAATTTCAGCTTCTACGATCCCGTCAGCCGGATCCTGTTCTCCGGCGACGTCGGCGCGTCGATGGTGCCCAGCCGCACGCCGTATGCGTTCGTCGACGACTTCGACGTGCACGTGTCGCGCATGGAAGGGTTTCATCGACGCTACATGGCATCCAACCGCGCCACGCGATTGTGGGCGCGGATGGTGCGCCAGCTCGCGCCGTTGATGATCGTCCCGCAGCACGGATTGCCGATGCGCGGCGAGACGATGGAGCGCTTCCTGGACTGGATCGAACGGCTGGAGTGCGGCGTGGACCTGATCGGGCCGGAGCACTACCGACTGTGAGGAGCCGGCTGTGAGGCCTCAGTAGCGCAGCCCGATCTTGCGGTACAGCTTCGACAGCACCCACGCCGGGCCGATCAGCAGGTAGGTCAGGTCGGTGAGGAAGCTCGGGCGCTTGTTCTCGTAGCGCGCGCTGTGGCCGATGAACTGGCCGATCCACGCGACGACGAACACGCCGACACCCAGCCACAGCAGCGTCGAGGTGCCGTAGGTGTCGTGGATCCACTTGGTCAGCAGGCCCATCAGCACGTACATCGCCAGCATGCCCAGGCCAAGCAGGCGCGAGGCGCGGTAGTAGAACAGGACGGTGGCGAGCATCGCCACGCCGGCCCAGAAACCATCGTTCATCCACGACGCCGGCGTCGGGATGCACCACAGCAGCGCGATCACGCTCCACAGGATTGCCGGCACGCAAATCACGTGGATGCGCTGGTTGGTCTGGTTGCGATGGTCGGCGGAATAGTGCGCGAACCAGCGGTCGATCGGGCGCTGCGTGGCGTGCTGCGAAGATTCGGCGGCGGTGTTCATGTCGACCCCTCCCAAGGCGCATGACGGTCCGCGCCCGCGCGCGGATGGGAGGAGGATAGCGGGATCGGGACGCAGGCGCCCGATCCCGCGGTACCGCCCGGCGGTCAGTCGACCGAGATGCCGGCCAGCTTCATCAGCGCCTCGGCGTACTTCGCGCGGGTGCGCTCGATGACCTGGGCCGGCAGGTTCGGGCCGGGAGCCGTCTTGTTCCAGTCGAGCGTTTCCAGGTAGTCGCGCACGAACTGCTTGTCGTAGCTCGGCGGGCTGGTGCCGACCTCGTATTCGTCCGCCGGCCAGTAGCGCGACGAATCGGGCGTCAGCATCTCGTCCATCACGTAGAGGTGGCCGTCTGCGTCCAGGCCGAATTCGAACTTCGTGTCGGCCAGGATGATGCCGCGCTGCGCCGCGTAGTCGCGGGCGTACTTGTACAGCCGCAGCGTCGCGTCGCGAACCTGTTCGGCCAGGTCCGCACCGACGGTGCGCACGGCGGTGTCGAAGTCGATGTTCTCGTCGTGGTCGCCCACGGCAGCTTTCGTTGAAGGGGTGAAGATCGGTTCGGCCAGTTGCTCGGCCTGGCGCAGGCCGTCGGGCAGCGCGATGCCGCTGACGCGGCCGGTGCGCTGGTAATCCTTCCAGCCGCTGCCGATGAGGTAGCCGCGCGCGATGCATTCCACCGGCACGGGCTTGAGCTTCTTGGTCACCACCGCGCGCTTGCCGTACAGCGCCGCGTCGACGCCCTCGGGCAGCACCGAGGCGACATCGATCCCGGTGAGGTGGTTGCGGATGATGTGGTCGGTCTTGCCGAACCAGAAATTGCTGATCTGGCAGAGCATCTCGCCCTTGCCCGGGATCGGATCGGGCAGCACCACGTCGAAGGCCGAAAGGCGATCGGTCGCGACCATCAGCAAACAGTCGCCGGCGCCGGCGGGCAGGCGATCGGCAGGAAGGTCGAAGACGTCGCGGACCTTGCCGCGATGGCGAAGGTGGAGGCCGGGAAGGTCGGACTGGAGCAGGGTCGTGGACAACGCAGGAATCCCCGATGGGTGCGATGGAGCCCCCGCCCGACGCTCGCCTTGCCTCGCGCGCGTGCGCGACAGGGCCGGCCAGTGTACGCCGGCCGGCGGCGACGTGCAGGTACACTGTCGACGGACCTAAACGGGCGACCGCGGACCGCGGGGAGGACGATGAAACGCTGGTACGGCAAGCTCCTGGGCTTCTTCGCGGGGGCGGCGTTGTTCCGCACCAACCCGCTGTTCGGGGCCCTGATCGGGCTGCTGGTGGGCCACGCCTTCGACACCGACTGGTTCAAGCTGCGCCGGGACAACCCGTATGCCGCGCTGGGCCTGACGTCCGACGCGACCGATGCCGAGGTCGACCAGGCCTACCGTCGCCTGATGTCCCAGTACCACCCCGACCGCGTCGCCGGCGCCGCATCCGAGCTGCGCGAGCAGGCCGAAATCCGCGCCCGCGAGATCAACCAGGCTTACGACCGCATCAAGACGCTGCGTCGGAAGCGCTGACCCAACCACGAACGCCGCCGAGCATCCCCCATGCAATCCACCGTCATCGCCCCGTCCATCCTCTCGGCCAACTTCGCCAAACTGGGCGAGGAAGTCGACAGCGTGCTCAAGGCCGGCGCCGACTGGGTGCACTTCGACGTGATGGACAACCACTACGTCCCGAACCTCACCATCGGCCCGATGGTCTGCGAGGCGCTGCGCAAGCACGGCGTCACCGCGCCGATCGACGTGCACCTGATGGTCGAACCGGTGGACCGCATCGTCCCCGACTTCGCCAAGGCCGGCGCCACGCTGATCAGCTTCCATCCCGAAGCCAGCGCGCACGTGCACCGCACGATCCAGCTGATCAAGTCGCACGGCTGCCAGGCGGGCCTGGTGCTCAATCCCGCTACGCCGGTCGACGCGCTGGAGTGGGTGCTCGAAGAGCTCGACATGGTGCTGCTGATGTCGGTCAATCCCGGGTTCGGCGGGCAGGGCTTCATTCCCTCGGCGCTGGAGAAACTGCGGCGCGTGCGCAAGATGATCGACGCCACGGGCAAGCCGATCCGCCTGGAAATCGATGGCGGCGTGAAGGCCGACAACATCGCCGAGATCGCCGCCGCCGGCGCGGACACCTTCGTTGCAGGCTCGGCGATCTTCAACGCCACCGATTACGCGGACGTGATCGGCCGCATGAAGGACGCCGTGTCGAAGGTGCGCGGATGAAAACCTGCGACCTGTGCGATCTGCACGACGCGCAGGTGCGCGTGGTCGAGCTGCCGTTGCAGGACTTCGGCGGCCGCATCGCGTTCAACGGAATCGTCAGCACGGTGCGCGCCGACGAGGACAACTCGCGCGTGCGCGAAGCGGTGGACGAACCGGGGCAGGGCCGCGTGCTGGTGGTCGACAGCGGCGGTTCGATGCGACGCGCGATGCTCGGCGACCTGCTCGCGGCCAAGGCCGCGGAGAACGGCTGGGCGGGCGTGATCGTGTTCGGCGCGATCCGCGACAGCGATGCGATCTCGACCATCGCGCTGGGCGTGAAGGCGCTGGGCACCTGCCCGCGCAAGACCGACAAGCTCGGCGCGGGCGAGCGCGATGTCGAAGTGGAATTCGGCGGCGTGCGCATCCGCCCCGGCGACTGGCTGTGCGCGGACGAGGACGGCGTGGTCGTGGCCGACACCGACCTGCGCTGAAGCAGGCGCGAGCATTCCACCGAGCGAAAACGAAGGCGGCAGGCCATCGCTGGCCCGCCGCCGGGAATGCTTGGAGGCAATCCAGCCTCCGTCCGTCGTCCTTGAGAATGGACTCTGATTCTCCGCACGTTCGATGACGGACGTGTGACGCATCGGCCATCGCCGACGCGCTGTTAGCCCGTTCACGAACGCTCGCGCCCGCGCCGTTTAGCCTGCACGCGGGTTCCCCACGCAGAACGACCATGGCGACGCACTGGCGCCTGATCCTCAACGGAAAATCCGCGGGAAACGACGCCGTGCGCGACGCCGTCCAGGCAATGCGCGCCGGCGGCGCGACGCTCGACGTGCGCGTGACGTGGGAACGCGGCGATGCGGCGCGTTATGTCGACGAGGCCATCGACGATGGCGTGCATTGCGTGATCGCCGGCGGCGGCGACGGTTCGCTGGGCGAAGTCGCCGCGGCCCTGGCCGAACGCCATGAGGACGCCGCAACGCTGCCCGCTCTTGCGGCGATGCCGCTGGGCACGGCGAACGATTTCGCCACCGCCGCCACGATCCCGCTCGATCCGCACGACGCCCTGCGCCTGGTCGCCGACACGCCGGCGCACGCCATCGACATGCTGCGCGTGGAAGCCGACGGCGTGCGGCACTGGTGCATCAACCTGGCCAGTGGCGGATTCGGCACGGAAGTCACGGTGGAAACCGACGACGGCCTGAAGAAACTGCTCGGCGGTCTGGCCTATCTGGTCACGGGTATCGCGAAGATGGGCCGGATCGAGCCGGTCGCCGCACACGTGCACGGCGAGGGGCTCGACTGGCGCGGCGCGCTGATCGCGCTGGGCATCGGCAACGGCCGCCAGGCCGGTGGCGGGCAGCTCCTGTGTCCGGATGCACGCATCGACGATGGACTGCTCGACGTCACCGTGATTCCCGAACTCGAAGGCGAGATGGCCACCACCGTCGCCACGCTGGTGCGCGAAGGTCGCGGCGCCGCGCTCGAACGCGTCGGCGAGCGTGGCCGCATGCGCGCGGTGACCATCGAAGCGCAGGACGGCGAGATCGCGCTCAACCTCGACGGCGAACCCGTGCAGGCACGGCGGTTCGCCATCGCCTGCGTGCCCGCGCGCCTGCGCATGCACCTGCCGGAACACTGTCCGCTTCTTGCGCCGGCTCGCCTCGCGCTGCGCTGACCCGGTACAGTACGGCCGATGAGCCGCGTGCCCCACCTTCCTTCGACTGCTCTGTTCATGAGTGCCCCGCATTTCCGCCTCGGTGCGGAGGGGCGATGGCGACCGTGCGTCGCCTGCCGCCTCCCATCGACTTCCAAGGAAATGCCGCGTGACCTCCGATTCCCCGTCTTCGCAACACGCTGATACCCACACCCTCGTTCCCGTCGTCCGCGAAGTCCTGAGCGACCTCGACACGCCGCTGTCGGTCTACCTCAAGCTCGCCGACGGCCCGCACACCTACCTGTTCGAATCGGTCGAAGGCGGCGAGCGTTTCGGCCGCTATTCGATCATCGGCCTGCCCGCGCGCCGCGTGTACGCGTTCGCCGGGCACACGCTGTTCGTGACCGAGGATGGCGAGCTGGTCGAAAGCCGCGTCGTGGACGATCCGTTCGCCGAAGTCGAGCGCCTGCGCGCGATGCACAGCGTGCCGACGATTCCCGACCTGCCCGGCTTCACCGGCGGGCTCGTGGGCTGGTTCGGCTTCGAGTCGATCCAGTACATCGAGCCGCGCTTCGCCGGCGGCGAAAAGGAAGACGAACTCGGCACGCCCGACATCCTGCTGATGCAGAGCGACGAGCTGGCGGTGTTCGACAACCTCAAGGGCCGGCTGTACCTGATCGTGCATGCCGATCCGTCCGAACCGCGTGCGATGGCGCGCGCGAACCGCCGGCTGGACGAACTCGTGCATCGCCTGCGCCAGGGCGGGCCGGGGTATCCGGAAACGCTGGAAGGCCGGTTGCTGGACGAAGGCGATTTCGTGTCCGGCTTCACGCGCGAAGGTTTCATCGAGGCGGTGGAGAAGTCGAAGGAATACATCCGCGCCGGCGACATCTTCCAGGTCGTGCTGAGCCAGCGGCTGTCCGTGCCGTTCAAGGCGCGGCCGGTGGACGTGTACCGCGCGCTGCGTGCGCTCAATCCGTCGCCGTACATGTACTACCTCGATGTGGGCGGCACGCAGGTCGTCGGTTCGTCGCCGGAAATCCTCGTGCGCCTGCAGGACGGCAAGGTCACCGTGCGGCCGATCGCCGGCACGCGCCCGCGTGGCGACACGCCCGAGCGCGACGCGGAACTGGAAGCCGAACTGCTCGCCGATCCGAAGGAACGCGCCGAGCACCTGATGCTGATCGACCTCGGCCGCAACGACGTCGGCCGCGTATCGGAAGCGGGCACGGTCGAGGTCGGCGAGCAGTTCGTGATCGAACGCTACAGCCACGTCATGCACATCGTCAGCGAAGTAACCGGCACGCTGAAGCCGGGCCTGAGCTACGCCGACGTGCTGCGCGCGACCTTTCCCGCCGGCACCGTCAGCGGCGCGCCGAAGATCCGCGCGCTGGAAGTGATCCGCGAACTCGAACCGATCAAGCGCAACGTGTACGCCGGTTCCATCGGTTACCTCGGTTGGGGCGAGCCCGGCCGCAGCGGCGATGCCGACACGGCCATCGCGATCCGCACCGCCGTCATCCAGGACGGTCGCCTGTACGTGCAGGCCGGCGCGGGCATCGTCTACGACTCCGATCCGGCGATGGAATGGGAGGAGACGATGAACAAGGGACGCGCGTTGTTCCGCGCCGTTGCGCAGGCCGCGCGCGGTTTGTGATCGGCACGCATCGCGGCGTTCGTCCGTCGTGATGCGTTACCCCGGCTGTTCTCACGCGGCGTTCACTGCGTGCGACCCCGCGGCCGGAAGTCCGCATCCGCAACGTTAATTTCACAAACGGCGCGCTTCACTGCCGGGCACGGTGTCATCGACATCGACAACGCGGGAAGGAGACGGCCATGCAGCTCGTCCACGATGCTCTCGTCCAGTCGCGTTTCTCGAACACGTTCCCCCGCACCGTCGAAATCCTCTGCCCGCATTGCCTGAAGGAATCGGTCTTCGAGGCCCGTCCATGGCAGGAGCACGGCCGGCAACTGGCGGCCAGCGAACTGGAATGCACGCGTTGCGAGCGCACGGTGCTGTTCGTGCAGTTGCTCGACGCCGACGGCACGAACCAGGCGAACGGGTTGTTCTGCCATCCTGGCTCCGGCGGACGCGAGCCGATGGCGGGTGTCGAACACCTGCATGCGATGTCGGCGCCGCTCGCGCGCAGCTACGAATCCGCGTTGAAGCTGTACAACCACGCCGAGTGGGGTGCGAGTTCGCTGATCGTGCGGCATCTGCTCGGCGGATTGACGGCGCGCATGCTCGCCGACGACAAGGCCGAGCTGTCGCTGACACGCAAGCTCGAAGCACTGCCGCACGACGTGGACCTGTCGCGACCCTTGCAGGACATCGCACAGCTGCTCGCACCCAGCGGCACGTTCGGACGTCAGTTCGAGGACGAGACGACGATCGACAAGGCCAACGCCGAACTGCTGCTGGAACTGGCCGAACAGCTGATCAATTACCTCGTCGTGCTGCCGGGAACGATGGCCGATCTGAAGGCGCGCATCGCGACCGCACCGGTGCCGTTGCGGCGGGGGAGCGGGGTGGCTTGAAGTCCGTCATCCCGGCGAAAGCCGCGATCCAGGCTGTTACGTCAGCCGAAGGAAGCCGGCACTTCGACGGAACCGTATCGGGCCTGGGTCCCGGCGTTCGCCGGGATGACGGGACGGCAATCGACGCGCCATGTCGCCCGAAACATTACCGATAGTTAATCCCCCGGAAATCCTCCGGTGAGCCGCGCGGGCGCAGTCTGATCCTGCGGTCGGGAAGGCAGTTCCCGACCGAACGAAGATCCCTCGTCCGAGTCACCCGCGTCTTACCAAGGAGTCACCCCATGAACCTGCGCAAGTCCCTGTTCGCCGTCGCCCTGACCGCACTGGCCGGTTCCGCCCTGGCCGCCCCGCCGAGCACCGCGCCGGCCGCCCCGGCCTCGTCGACCGCCCCGGCCAAGGGCACGGTCTCCAAGCACAAGCACGCCAGCAAGAAGGCTGCCGCTCCCGCCACCAAGAGCGACGCCAAGAAGGGCTGATCCCCATCGTCCCCGGAGCCCGTGCAACGCGGGCGGATACCCCGACGGTGCGCACCGCCGGGGTATCCTTTTTTGCATTCCGGAGTTCCCATGCGCGTCCTGCTGATCGAAGACGATCCCCACACCGCGGCCTTCATCGGCAAGGGCCTGCGCGAGGACGGGCATACGGTCGAACACGCCGGCGACGGCAGGCAGGGCTTGTTCCTGGCGACGACCGAGAGCTTCGACGCGATCGTGCTCGATCGCATGCTGCCCGCGCTCGACGGCCTGGTGCTGCTGCAGACGCTGCGCGGCGCCGGCAATCGCACGCCGCTGCTGCTGCTCACCGCGCTGGGCGAGGTCGATCATCGCGTCGAAGGCCTGCGCGCCGGCGCCGACGATTACCTCGTCAAACCCTTCGCCTATTCCGAACTGAGCGCGCGCCTGGACAGCATCGTGCGCCGCGAGCGCGAACAGGCGCAGCGCGAACCCACGCGGCTTTCGGTCGGCGATCTCGAACTCGATCTGCTCGGCCGCGACGCACGCCGCGCCGGCAAGCGCATCGAACTGCAGCCGCGAGAATTCCGCCTGCTCGAATACCTGATGCGCCAGGCCGGTCGCGTCGTCACGCGCACGATGCTGCTCGAAGCGGTGTGGGACTACCACTTCGATCCGCAGACCAACGTCATCGACGTGCACATCAGCCGGCTGCGGCAGAAGATCGACCACGGCTTCGAGCGCCCGCTGCTGCACACCGTGCGCGGCGCCGGCTACCGGCTGGGCGAATGACGGGCCCGCTGCGCTCCACCAGTACGCGCCTGGCGCTCGCGGTGATGGGTGCGTTCCTGCTCGCGTTCGTGCTGCTGGGCGCGGGCGTCTACGTCGCGGTGTCCACGCTGCTGCTGCAGGATGCGCGCGAGCTGGTGCGCACCGATTCGGCGGGACTGATGCAACTGCAGCGCGATGGCGGGCGCGCCGCACTCGTGCAGGAGCTGCGCGATCGCCTCGACGCGCCGGACGATCCCGACGCGGTGTACGCGTTGATCGGCGCGGATGGACGCGTCGAAGCGGGCGATATTCCCGCGCTGCATGCCGCTCGCGGCGTGCGATGGACGACGTTCGAACTCGCCGGCGATGCAGTGCCGGGCGACGGCACGCAGTCGCGTCGCGTGCTCGCACAGCTGCAACCGTTGCCGAACGGCGAGACCTTGCTGACCGGGCTGCGGTTGCAGTCGCAGGATCGCTTCCTCGCGCTGATGCTGCGCACGGCGCTGGTGGCGCTGGCGGTCGCGGCGACGCTCGGCGCGCTCGCCGGCTGGCTGACGTCGCGCTGGGTGTCGCACCGGCTCGGCCATCTGGATCGCACCGCCGCGCGCGTCGGCGGCGGCGAACTGGGGCTGCGCGTGCCGCTGGACGGCAGCGGCGACGCGTTCGATCGCCTCGGGCGGCGCTTCAACGCGATGCTCGATCGCATCGAGGAACTGCTCGGCGGCGTGCGCCACGCGACCGACCACATCGCGCACGACCTGCGCACGCCGCTGACGCGGCTGCGCAATCGCCTGGAGGACCTGCGCCATCGCAGCGGCGCGACGCCGGCCGAACGCGCGGCGCTCGACGGCGCCGTGCAGGAAACCGACCACCTGCTCACCACGTTCGGCGCGCTGCTGCGGCTGGCGCGCATCGAAGCGCAGCCGCCGGCGGGCGAGGGACCGGAGCTGGACCTCTCGGCGCTGGCCGCCGACGCCGCCGAGATGTACACGCCCATCGGCGCCGAGCGCTCGGTGCGCCTGGCGCTGTCGCTGGAGCCGGCGCTCGTGCGCGGTGATCGCGACCAGTTGTTCCAGATGCTGGTGAACCTGCTCGACAACGCGCTCAAGTACGCGCCCGAAGGCAGCGAGGTCGGGCTGTCTCTCCACGTGGGCGAGGCGGCCGTGCTGCGCGTGGACGATGGCGGCCCGGGCATTCCCGAAGCCGACCGCGAACGCGTGTTCGACCGGTTCCAGCGGCTGGAATCCCATCGCGGCACACCGGGAAGCGGTCTGGGGCTGAGCCTGGTGCGGGCGATCGTGCATCGCCACGGCGGCCGGATCGAGCTGATCGACCGCGCGCCGGGCCTGCGCGTGCAGGTGACGCTGCCCTTGGCGGGCGCGCCGGGTCGCATCGCGCCGGCCGAGCCGCTAGAGTAGGGCCATGATCGTGCGTTCCTCCCCGCAGTTCCGAAAAGCCGACCTGGGTTGGCGATGGTGGCCGTTGGCTGCCGTCCGCCCCTCGTTGTCGTCCAAGGAACTGCCGAGTGTTTCCCGCCCCACGCACTGACTCCACGCCGGCCGCATCGGCCGCGTCCCACCCCGAACCCAAGCACCGACCCCGCCGGCCCGCCGCCGCGCGGGATAATCGCGTTGCGTCCAACCCCATGCCGAGCCCGCGCCGATGCTGTTGATGATCGACAACTACGACAGCTTTACCTACAACCTCGTGCAGTACCTGCAGGCGCTGGGCGCCGAGGTGAAGGTGATCCGCAACGACGAGCTGTCCGTCGCGCAGATCGAGGCCCTTTCACCCGAGCGCATCGTCGTCTCGCCCGGCCCGTGCACGCCGAACGAGGCGGGCGTGTCGGTGGACGTGATCCGCGAACTCGGCCCGCGCATCCCGGTGTTCGGCGTGTGCCTGGGTCACCAGAGCCTGGGGCAGGCCTACGGCGGCGACGTCGTGCGCGCCAAGCGGATCATGCACGGCAAGACCTCGCGCATCCGCCACGAAGGCCGCGGCGTGTTCGCCGGGCTGCCCGACGGCTACGAGGCCACGCGCTACCACTCGCTGGTCGTGTCGCGCGAAACGTTGCCCGATTGCCTGGAAATCACCGCCTGGACCGAGGTCGACGGCGAGGACGGCGCGCCCGCCTTCGACGAGATCATGGGCCTGCGTCACCGCGAGCATCCGGTGGAAGGCGTGCAGTTCCACCCCGAGTCGATCCTCACCGAACACGGCCACGCGCTGCTGAAGAATTTCCTGGAGCGATGACCGCCACGCGCACCAGGCGCCCGTTGCCAAACGCCACGGCCTCGGCGCGCCAGCTGCTATCGTTTCGGTTTCCCCGGCCCTGAGGCCCGCTCCGTCCCGCCACGCCCCCGATCGCCACGCCCATGCCCATCACCCCGCAAGAAGCCCTGCAACGCACCATCGAGCATCGTGAGATCTTCCACGACGAGATGGTCGAGCTGATGCGCATGATCATGCGCGGCGAAGTCTCGCCGGCGATGACGGCGGCGATCCTGACCGGGCTGCGGGTGAAGAAGGAAACCGTCGGCGAGATCGCCGGCGCGGCGACGGTGCTGCGCGAGTTCGCGCGGCCGGTGGACGTCGACGATCGCGAGAACCTCGTCGACATCGTCGGCACCGGCGGCGATGGCGCCAACACGTTCAACATCTCCACCGCGAGCATGTTCGTGGTCGCCGCCGCGGGCGCGAAGGTCGCCAAGCACGGCAACCGCAGCGTGTCGTCGAAGTCCGGCAGCGCCGATGCGCTCGAAGCGCTCGGCGCATCGATCGAACTGCAGCCCGAACAGGTCGCGCGCTGCATCGAACGCTGCGGCATCGGCTTCATGTTTGCGCCGATCCACCATCCGGCGATGAAGGTCGTCGCGCCTGTGCGCCGCGAAATGGGCGTGCGCACGATGTTCAACATCCTCGGCCCGCTGACCAATCCCGCCGGCGCGCCGAGCATCCTCATGGGCGTGTTCCATCCCGACCTCGTCGGCATCCAGGTGCGCGTGCTGCAGGAACTGGGCGCGAAGCGCGCGCTGGTGGTGTGGGGCCGCGACGGCATGGACGAGCTGTCGCTCGGTGCCGGCAGCCTCGTCGGCGAGCTGCGCGACGGCGCGGTGCGCGAATACGAAGTCCATCCGGAGGACTTCGGCATCGCGATGGCCGCCAGCCGCAACCTGCGCGTGAACGACGCGGCCGAATCGAAAATCCTGCTGATGCAGGCGCTGAACGATGAAGCCGGCCTGCCGCGCGAGATCGTCGCGCTCAACGCAGGTGCCGCGATCTACGCCGCTGGCGTCGCCGAC
The DNA here is from genome assembly GCF_009755585.1 of Lysobacter soli. Taxonomy (NCBI): domain Bacteria; kingdom Pseudomonadati; phylum Pseudomonadota; class Gammaproteobacteria; order Lysobacterales; family Lysobacteraceae; genus Lysobacter; species Lysobacter soli. The sequence continues at coordinate 732,047 of NZ_CP046603.1, forward strand.
AGCATCGCCGAGGGCATCGAGCGCGCCCGCGCGGCGCTGGCGTCCGGCGCGGCGAAGCACAAGCTGGAGGAGTTCGTCGCGACCACGCGCGAACTCGCCGGCGAACCGGTGGGTGCGTGATGGACGACGCGTTCGCCCGCCTGCCCGCGCCGCCGTATTACGCGGTGATCTTCTCCTCGCGCCGCAACGCACAGGACGACGCCGGCTACGGCGAAGCGGCGCAGCGCATGGTCGAACTGGCGTCGTCGCAGCCGGGATTTCTCGGCGTGGAATCGACGCGCGGCGCGGACGGATTCGGCATCACCGTCTCCTACTGGGACAGCGAAGCGTCCATCGCCGCGTGGCGGCAGCACGCCGAACACGCCGCCACGCGCGCGCACGGCCGCGTGCACTGGTACGAACACTACGAACTGCGCGTGGCCAAGGTCGAACGCGCTTACGGCAAGCCCGCAATGCACTCCAAGCCTTCCGAATGAGCGACATCCTCAACACGATCCTGGCCCGCAAGGTCGAGGAGATCCAGCAGCGCAGCCGCGTGCGGCCGCTCGAAGACATGCGCGCCCGTGCGCTGCAGCAGCCGCCCACGCGCGGTTTCGTCGACGCGATCCGCCGCAAGCACGCGGCAGGCGAGGCGGCGGTGATCGCCGAAGTGAAGAAGGCCAGCCCGTCGAAAGGGCTGATCCGCAAGGATTTCCATCCGGCGCAGATCGCGCGCAGCTACGAGGCCGGTGGCGCGGCGTGCCTGTCGGTGCTGACGGACGTCGACTTCTTCCAGGGCAGCAACCTGTACCTGGGCGAGGCGCGCGCCGCGTGCTCGCTGCCGGTGCTGCGCAAGGATTTCACCATCGATCCGTACCAGGTCTACGAAGCGCGCGTGATCGGCGCCGACGCGATCCTGCTGATTGTCGCCGCGCTGGAAGACGGCCAGATGGTCGAGATGGCGAACCTCGCCATGGAGCTCGGCATGGACGTACTGGTGGAAGTGCACGACATCGACGAACTCGAGCGCGCGCTGCAGACCGACTGCGAGCTCATCGGCGTGAACAACCGCAACCTGCGCACGTTCGAGGTGTCGCTCGACACCACGCTCGAACTGCAGAACGCCGTGCCGCGCGACCGCACGCTGGTGACCGAAAGCGGCATCGCCACGCAGGCCGACGTCGCGAAGATGCGCGCGGCCGGCGTGCAGACCTTCCTGGTCGGCGAATCCTTCATGCGCGAAGCCGAACCCGGCGCCGCGCTGCAGCGCCTGTTCGCCGCATGAGCACGACCGGACGGGTGCCCGAAGGCGTCGACCACCTGCCGGGTGCGGCCGCCGTCGCGACGACGGGCGAGTCCGCCACCGGCAAGCGCCCGTACGCGCCGCTGGTCGTGTTCGACTTCGACCACACGCTGTACGACGGCGACTCCGGCAGCCATCTCGTGCTTTGGCTGATCAGGCGCGACTGGGCGCGCGTCGTGGCCGCGATCGCGCTGTCGCCGCTGCTGCTGCCGCTGATCGCGTGGCTGCCGACGCGCCGCCATGCGATCTCCGTCTACCTGTGGATCGCGACCTTCGGCACCCACCGCCGCCACGACATGGACCGGTTGATCGATCTCTACGTGCGCAAGCACGCGAAGGAGATCCGCGGTCGCCTGCTGCCGATCGCGCTGAAGGTGCTGCAGAAGCATCGCGATGCGGGCGATCGCGTGATCATCGCCACCGGCGCCGCGCCGGAGCTGGCGCGCGCGATCCTCGACTTCGTGGCGCACGAGGACCTGCCGGTGATCGGCAGCATCGGCGGGCCGTTCCTCGGCGGCATGATCACCGTCGAGCACTGCCACCACGAGAACAAGATGCGGATGATCTGGGACGCCGGCTACGACCAGATCGCCGTCGCGTACTCGGACAGCAGCGCGGATCTGCCGCTGCTCAAGGCCGCGCGCAAGCCGGTGGTGGTCAATCCCAAGCGCCGTCGCGTGGCGATGTTCCGGCGCGTGTTGCCGCCCGGCACGCCGATCCTCAACTGGGGATGCAAGGAGCGCGGCGGCGACCCCGTGCAGGGCTGATCGCCGCGCGCTTCACACGCGTTCGGGCGCGTCCAGGTCCAGGAAGAAATCGCGCAGCGTGTGCTCGGCGTAGTCGCGGAACTCGCCGGCGTCGTAGAAGCGTCCGAAGCAGTTGCTGCAGCTTTCGAACCAGATGTGCGGCTGCTGCGCATCGACCATGCGCACCAGCTGGCGGTCGAAGCAGACCGGGCACTTGATGCGGTCGATGTGGTTGTAGTGCTCGCCGACCTGCACATCGCCGATGTCCACGCGTTCGGCTTCGGCCTTGAGCAGGCGGTTCTCGCCCATCGTCAGCCACAGGCCCTTGCACTGCGTGCAACGCTGCGACAGCGAAGAAAGGAGCTCGATGGGCTCCATCGGCGAATTGCACTTCGGGCACTGCATGTGGATCCCCCTGATGATCTGGTCGGTCGTCTGGTCAGTCGCCAAGCGACTTCACGAAACGCATCGACCCGTCCAGATAGCCGCATTGCCGGTAGAAGGCGTGCGCGTCGGTGCGGCTGGCATTGCTGGTGACTTCGATGCGCCGCACGCCGTAACGGCGGCAGATCGATTCGACTTCGCGCAACAGGCGCTTGCCGACGCCTTTCCCCTGTTCTTCCGGCAGCACGACCAGGCCGGTGATGCGCGCCAGCTCGTAGCCGTGGACGACCGAATAGAGCGTGTAGAGCGAGATCAGGCCGCTGGCGTCCCCGTCGATCTCGGCCAGCAGCAGGTGCTGGCGCGGGTCGTGCCGGACGACGGCGATGCGTTCGGCGGCTTCGTCCCGGGTGCAGGGATAGCCGAGTTCCCCCAGCAGGCGGGCGACGTCGCTCGCGTCGCCCAGTTCGGCTTGGCGCACCCGGGCCGTCACGGCTTCATCGGGTGCGTTGGCCCGACCCACGCGTCAGCGCGTTCCGTAGAGGACGACCGTCTTGCCGCGCGCGTGCAGCTTGCCGTCGGCCTGGAGCTTCTTGAGCACGCGGCCGGCCATTTCGCGCGAGCAGCCCACCAGGCGCGAGAGCTCCTGGCGCGAGACGCGGATCTGGGTGCCCTGCGGGTGGCTCATGGCCTCCGGCTCCTTGGCCAGATCATGCAGGGCGCGGACGATGCGGTCGGTCACGTCGAGGAACGCCAGGCGGCCGGCTTTCCTGCTGGTGTCCAGTAAACGACGGGAAATCTGCGCGCCGATGGCGTACAGCAGCTTCGGCGCATCCAGCGACAGGCGGGTGAGCAGCAGGTCATAGAGGCGCTCGTGGCCGATTTCGGCCAGCTCGCAGGTGCTGCGTGTGCGCAGGATCACCTCGCGCTGGTCGCTGGCGATGAACAGGCCCAGCTCGCCGACGAATTCGCCGGGGCCGAAGTAGCCCAGGACCAGCTCGCGGCCGTCTTCCTCTTCCGTGATGATGCTCACGGAACCGGACACGATGTAGTAAAGCGTGCTCGCCGGGTCCCCCGGGCGGAACACATCGGTCCGCGACGGGTAGCGGCGGCGATGGCAGTGGGCGAGGAAGCGTTCGATCGTTGCACCGTCCGGCAGCAGCGGGCTGTTGGTGCGACGCATGGCAGGTGTGTTTGCAGCCGGGTTTGCGGACATGGTCGTGAAGGTCTTGTGATCGGTCGAGCTTAGGGTGAAGTAACGCATTGGGCAAATATCCGCCCCAGTACGTCACTACCGTGGACTCTAACCTGTGACGGGAAGCAGATTCGGCCGCGTCTTCACGCCGGCCGCCTGAATCGGGGGCCCTGGAGGGCCTCCCGGGCCAACGCGTTCCCCCGTAACGGTTTGTGCCGCATAATCGCGACCCTCCGCCGCCCTCCCGGGATCTCACTGCCGTGGTCAAGCCGTTGCCTCGCCTGAGGTTGCAAGGTTTCAACAACCTCACCAAGGCCCTCTCGTTCAATATTTACGACGTCTGCTTCGCGGCGTCGGAGGACGAGCGTCGTCGTTACATCGAATACATCGACGAGGCGTACAACGCCGACCGTTTGACCCAGATACTGACGGATGTCGCCGAGATCATCGGTGCCAACATCCTCAACATCGCCCGCCAGGACTACGACCCGCAGGGCGCGTCGGTGACCATCCTCATTTCCGAGGAACCGGTGATCGACAAGAAGGACGCCGGCAAGGAGATCATCTCCGACGCGGTCGTGGCGCACATGGACAAGTCGCACATCACGGTGCACACGTATCCGGAAACGCATCCGGACAACGGCATCGCGACCTTCCGCGCCGACATCGACGTGGCGACCTGCGGCGTGATCTCGCCGCTGAAGGCGCTGAACTACCTGATCGAAAGTCTGGAATCCGACATCGTCATCATGGATTACCGGGTGCGCGGCTTCACCCGCGACATCAAGGGCAAGAAGCACTTCATCGACCACAAGATCAATTCGATCCAGGACTACCTGGCGAAGAACATCAAGTCGCGCTACGAGATGATCGACGTGAACGTCTACCAGGAAAACATCTTCCACACGAAGATGCACCTGAAGGAGTTCGACCTCGACACCTACCTGTTCGAGGAAAAGGCCAAGAACCTCTCGTTCAAGGAGCGCATGAAGATCGAGGCGCGCCTGAAGCGCGAGATCGAAGAGCTCTACCACGGGCGCAACCTGGCCGACTGAGGCCGTTTTTCGCCGTGATGCAAAAAGGCCCGCAGTGCGGGCCTTTTTCATTGCGACCGCGGGGGCGCGTCGGGCGTCAGATCCGGTACGCGACCGCCTTCATCACCTTCGATGCCGCGGCCATCAGCGTCGGCACCGGCTGCGGCAGCACGCGTGCCCCGGCGGCTTCGGCGTGGTCGGCGTGGCGGGCTTCGTCGGCCTTCATCACTTCCAGGATCGCGCGGCTGCGCGCGTCGGCTGGCGGCAGGGAATCCAGGTGCTCGTCGATGTGGGCTTCGACCTGGCGCTCGGTTTCCACGACGAAGCCGAGGTTCCATCCGTCGCCGCGCAGGCCGGCGAGCGCGCCGATCGCGAAGCTGCCCGCGTACCAGATGGGGTTGAGCAGGCTGGGGCGGCTGTCGAGTTCGCGCAGGCGGTCGGCGCACCACGCGAGGTGGTCGGTCTCTTCTTGCGCGGCAGCCAACAGGTGCGCGCGCGTGGCCTCGTCGCGCGCCACCGCCGCCTGCCCGCAATACAGCGCCTGCGCGCAGACTTCGCCGACGTGGTTGATGCGCATCAGGCCGCTCGCGTGGCGGCGTTCGGTGTCGTCCAGTTCGATCTGGGCGACGTCCCGGGATGGATTCGGTCGTTGCGCGCCGGGCGCACCGAAGACGGTGTCGAGCGCGCGCTGGGTGTCGTTGAGGAAACGGTCGAGGGGCGTGAGCTGGCGGGTCGTGTCCATGCCGGCAGTTTACGCGGAGGGGGAAATGGCCTGCGGTGAAGGCGCGGCCTCGACGCACTCGGCCAGGAATTCGAGCGGGTGTTGCACCGGCACCGACGTCCCGTTGGCCAGGTGCAGGCGGCAGCCGAGGTTCGCGCTCAGCAGCCGCGTCGCGCCGCTGTCCTGCAACTGGCGCAGCAGCGGTGCGCGGAACGTCGCGGCGCGGGCGGGATTCTCCAGCATCTGCGCGCCCGAGGCACCGCAGCAGCCGGAGGCGGTCAGTTCCACGATCTCGACGCCCGGCACCGACGCCAGCAGCGCACGCAGCGTGCCCGCCGAGCGCACGACGTTGCGTTGCGTGCAGGGCAGCTGCAGCGCGATGCGTTCCGGGCGGGCGCGCCATTGCCAGCGTTCGCCGTGCATCTGCAGCCTGCGCGCAAGGAATTCGATCGCATCGACCGTTCGCGTCGTGCCGCCGTCCAGCGCCTGCGCAACGGCTTCATGGCAGCCGCTCGCGAACGTGAGCACGGTGCGTGTCGACTCGAACGCGCCCCGGTTCCGCGCGGCCAGGCGCTGTGCGCCTTCGATGTCGCCGGCATGCGCGTGCACGCTGCCGCAGCAGGTCTGTCCGGACGGGGTTTCGACGCGAACACCCAGCATCGCAAGGCATCGCGCGACCGACTCGCGAAGACCGGCTTCGTAGGCGCTCGCGGCGCAGCCGACGAACATCGCGACGCTCTCCTCCGCTGGCGCAAATGCGGTCACGGCCGGCGGGGCGATGGCGGGCGGCGGCAGGAGGCGCCTTTGCGCAGGCAGCCATGCATGGACGCGCCCGTAGGCTCGCAGCAGGGCGCCGAGCAACGCTGGGCGGGCGACGAGGGCTTCGATCGATTTCTGGCGCCAGCCGGCAGACCGGCGCTCCCGCTGGCGCGACCTCGCCTGGACGAGCAGGGCGCCGTATTGCACCCCGGCGGGGCAGACGGCCTCGCAGCTGCGGCAGCCAAGGCACTGGTCCAGATGTGTCTCGCCCGCCGGGGTAGGCGGGATGGTCTCCAGTGCCCAGGCGCGGGCTAGGGCGATCCGGCCGCGGGGGGATTCGGCCTCGAGCCGGGATTCGGCGTAGGTCGGGCAGGCCGGCAGGCACAATCCGCACTGCACGCAGCGGTCGGCCAGCGCCACCAGAGGATCGTGCGTGTGGCGTGGCGAGGGGTCGGCGGGCGGCATGGCGCGATTCTAGACGGCCCGGAAGGGGCTGAACCCCGCGACTTGCAGCGTCCGGCACAGCCGGCTATCATTCCGCCTCTTCGTTTTACCCCCTCGACAACGCGTGGCGAAGTTCCGCCGGTCCGGCCCTGCCGGAAGCGAGTACGGAACCAGCCCGACCGGAACACCATCAAAGACCAGTCATGAAGACTTTTACCGCCAAGAACGAGACCGTCCAGCGTGACTGGTACGTCGTAGACGCCGAAGGCAAGACCCTCGGCCGCCTCGCTTCCGAGCTCGCCCGCCGTCTGCGCGGCAAGCACAAGCCGGTGTTCACCCCGCACGTGGATACGGGCGACTACCTCATCGTGATCAATGCCGAGAAGGTGGCCGTCACCGGCAAGAAGCTGCAGGACAAGCAGTACCACCGCTTCACCGGCTATATCGGCAACCTCAAGACCGAGACGCTCGCCCAGGCGCTGGAGCGCCATCCGGAGCGCGTCATCGAGATCGCCGTGAAGGGCATGCTGCCGAAGAATCCGCTTGGCCGCGCCATGTACCGCAAGCTCAAGGTCTACAAGGGCTCCGAGCACCCGCACGCCGCCCAGCAGCCGCAGCCGCTGGACTTCTGATCCGGACCCTTTTCTAGAGACATCCCATGGCACTCCAGCAGAATTACGGCACCGGCCGCCGCAAGTCCTCCACCGCCCGCGTTTTCCTGCGCAAGGGCGCTGGCAACATCACCGTCAACCAGCGTCCGCTGGATGAGTTCTTCGGTCGCGAAACCGCGCGCATGATCGTGCGCCAGCCGCTCGAACTCACCCAGTCGACCGACAAGTTCGACGTCGTCGTCACCGTCGCCGGCGGCGGCATCACCGGCCAGGCCGGTGCGATCCGCCTGGGCATCGCCCGCGCGCTGGTCGAGTACGACGAAACCCTGAAGACCGAGCTGCGCAAGGCCGGCTTCATGACCCGCGACGCGCGTGAAGTCGAGCGTAAGAAGGTCGGTCTGCACAAGGCCCGCCGCGCTACGCAGTTCTCGAAGCGCTAATCGTTTTTGGGTTACAATTTGTTTCATAGCCCCGTCGCCAAGCGGTAAGGCACCTGACTCTGACTCAGGCATTCGGTGGTTCGAATCCATCCGGGGCTGCCAGACAAAACAAGAAACCCGCCGAAAGGCGGGTTTTTTGTTGCCTGCAGTTTTTCCATGCCGTGGATCGGGTGCGCCATGCATCGATCGCCGCGGCAACAGGCGTGCTGTCAGAATCCGGCATCGATTTGCGTTCTGTTCGATGTCTCGCCACGCCGCGCGCAGTCGTTACAATTGAAACCATCGCGCGGCAGCGCTGGAAATCCGGGAGTTTCGATGAAGCTTGGTTCTCTGAAGGAAGGCGGTCGCGACGGCACGTTGATCGTGGTCTCGCGCGATCTCTCGCGCGGCGTACGTGCCAGCGGCATCGCCGACACGTTGCAGCGTGCGCTGGAAGACTGGTCGAACATCGCGCCGCGCCTCAACGCGCTGTACGACGCGCTCAATGAGGGCAACGCCGAGGGGGCATTCGATCTCGACATGGCGGCGCTCGCCGCACCGTTGCCGCGTGCGTACGAATTCGTCGACGGATCCGCGTATCTCCCGCATGTCGAACGCGTGCGTCGCGCGCGCGGCGCCGAAGTGCCGGAAAGCTTCTACACCGATCCGCTGATGTACCAGGCGGTGAGCGCGGGCTTCTACGGCCCGCGCGATCCGGTGCGCGTGCCGAGCGAGGACTACGGCATCGACCTGGAAGCCGAAGTCGTCGTCGTCACCGACGACGTGCCGATGGCCGCGACGTCCGAACAGGCCGCCTCGCACATCCAACTCGTCGGCCTGGTGAACGATGTCTCGCTGCGCAACCTCATTCCGAACGAACTCGCCAAGGGCTTCGGCTTCCTGCAGTCCAAGCCGCGCTCGGCGCTGAGCCCGGTGTTCGTCACGCCGGACGAACTCGGTGACGCATGGCAGGGTAGCAAGGTGCATCTGCCGCTGACCACGCATATCAACGGCGAATGGTTCGGCGCGCCGGAAGCGGGCGTCGACATGCAGTTCGACTTCGCGCAGCTCGTCGCGCATGCAGCGAAGACGCGCCCGCTGTCGGCCGGCACCATCGTGGGCTCGGGCACGGTCGCCAACGAGGACACGTCGCTGGGTGCGTCGTGCTTTGCCGAGAAGCGCACCGTCGAGACGCTGGAGACCGGCAAGCCGATCACGCCGTTCATGAGTTTCGGCGATACGGTCCGCATCGAAATGCTGTCGCGTGACGGCGAGAGCGTCTTCGGCGCGATCGAGCAGCGCATCGAGAAGGGCGGCAACGCCTGACGCACCACCCGTGCACGGCCGCCCGCCGTGCACGGAATCCACCACGTGTTCGCGGGGAACGGCATGGCGGCTGAGCATCTGCGGTTGTACTCGTACTGGCGTTCGAGCGCGGCGTATCGCGTGCGCATCGGGCTCAACCTGAAGTCGCTGCCCTACGAAACGGTGCCGGTGCACCTGATCCGCGACGGCGGCGAGCAGCATTCGGCCGCGTTCAAGCAGGTCAATCCGCAAGAACTCGTGCCCGTGCTGCAGCACGGCGACCGCGTGATGCGGCAGTCGGTCGCCATCCTCGAATACCTCGACGAAACCTGGCCGGAGCCGCCGCTGCTTCCGGCCGCCGCGCGCGATCGTCAGCGCGTCCGCGCGCTGGCGCAGACCATCGCCTGCGACATCCATCCGCTCAACAACCTGCGGGTGCTGCAGCATTTCGACCGCAACTGGCACGTGCCGCAGCCCGAACGCGACGCGTGGGTGCAGCACTGGGTGCAGGAAGGCTTCACCGCGCTGGAAGCGATGCTCGCCGACCATCCGTCGACCGGCACCTTCTGCGAAGGCAATTCGCCGACGCTCGCAGACTGCTGCCTGGTGCCGCAGGTCTACAACGCGCGACGCTTCGCAGTGGATCTGTCGAAGTACCCGACGATCACGCGCATCGAGAAGGCGTGCCTGGCGCTGCCGGCCTTCGACGCGGCGCGACCGGAGAAACAGCCGGATGCGCCGGTGGCGTAATTAGGACTGAGCCAGCTCCGTTCGACGGGGCTGCCGGACAGGCTACGCCATCATTCCAGCGATGCTGGAATCCATGTGCTTTCAGGCTTTGAAGAAGGCACCGGCAGATCGCCGGTCCTGCGCAACCCCTCTCCAGATGAGAGGGGTCGGGACATCGGCGCGTTACTGCGTCGCCGTGTCGTAGATTTCCGCGTACGGATCGTGTTCGCCGCTCGAGCCTTCCGAGAGGCGGAACTTGAGCGAGAGGCCTTCGCGGGAGTCGGCGGCCTTGAGCGCCTCTTCCATGTCGATGCGGCCTTCCTTGTAGAGGCGGAACAGGCACTGGTCGAAGGACTCCATGCCTTCCTCCAGCGACTCCTCCATCGCTTGCTTGATCTCATGCACCTGGCCGCGGCGCATGAGGTCGCGGATGTGCGGCGTGTTGATCAGCACTTCCGCCGCCGGCACGCGGCGGCCATCGGTGCCGACGACCAGGCGCTGGCTGACCACCGCGCGCAGGTTGAGCGCGAGGTTCATCAGCACGTTCTTGTGCGCGGCTTCCGGGAAGAAGTTGAGGATGCGTTCCAGCGTCTGGTCGGCGTTGTTGGAGTGCAGCGTCGCCAGGCACAGGTGGCCGGTTTCGGCGAACGCGATCGCCGCTTCCATCGTCGTGGCATCGAGGATTTCGCCGATGAGGATGACGTCCGGCGCCTCGCGCATCGCGTTCTTCAGCGCGTTGTGGAAGGCGTGCGTGTCCAGGCCGACCTCGCGCTGGTTCACGATCGACTTCTTGTGCTTGTGCAGGTACTCGATCGGATCCTCGATGGTGAGGATGTGGCCCGAGATGTTGCTGTTGCGGTAGTCGATCATCGACGCGAGCGTGGTCGACTTGCCCGAACCGGTGGAGCCGACGATCAGCACCAGGCCGCGCGGGGCCATGATGATGTCCTTCAGCACCTGCGGCAGCTGCAGTTCCTCGATCGACGGGATCACGCTGCGGATGGCGCGGATCACCATGCCGACTTCGCCGCGCTGCTTGAAGACGTTGATGCGGAAGCGGCCGGCTTCGGGCAGGGCGAGCGCCATGTTCAGCTCGAGGTCACGCTCGAAAAGCGGAACCTGGCCCTCGTCCATCAACGAATAGGCGATCTTCTTGACCATGCCGGGGGGCAGGCCGGTATTGCCGAGGGGGTAGAGCTTGCCTTCGACCTTGATATAAACCGGTGCGCCGGTCGTCAGGAACATGTCCGACGCATTCTTTTCCGTCATCAGCTTCAGGAAATAGCCGATGTCCATGCAAGCAACCCCTATTCTTGCGCCCTCACGCCCGGAACCCATCCCGTTGCAAGCGCGGCGGCGGCTTTACGACAATGGCCGGGCACCAATCACAGGCACGGCCTCCCCAATGCGTCCAAGCTTCGCACAAATCCGATTTCCGCTGCTGGCTGCAGTTCTCGCTTCCGCACTCTGCTCGTGCGCGTCGCTGCCCCCGCCGACCGGTGAGCTGGCTTCGGCCCGGCAGGCCGTGACCCGCGCCGAGGACGCCGACGCCGACCAGTACGCGCCGCAGGAGCTGGGCACCGCCCGCACCGAGCTGTCGCAGGCCCAGGCCGCGATGAGCGGTGGCGACCAGGACGAGGCGCGTCGCCTCTCGCTGTCCGCGGCCGCCGATGCCGACCTTGCCTACGCCAGGAGCCGCGAGGCGCTGGCGACGGCCGAACTCAACCAGCGTCGCGCGGAAGTCGAAGAGCTGCGCCGCCGTCTCCAGGAGGCCCAGCCGTGAACCTTCGTCCGATGATCCTCACGGCCGCGCTGGCCGCGTGCTTTGCCGCCGCGCCCGCCGTTGCCGCCGAGAACCCCGACGCCGCCCGGCTGTCGCAGCGCCTGACCGCACTCGACGCCGATTCCACGCTCAACACCTTCGCTGCCTACGAGCGACTCCAGGCCCGTCAGGCCGTGAGCACGCTCGATCAGGCCGCCAAGCGCGACCGCCCCGGCGCGCTGTACGTGGCCGAGCGCCGCGTCGCCATCGCCGAATCGGCTGCGCGCACGCAGGCGATGCAGCGCCAGGTCGACCAGCTCGATCGCGAGCGGGCCGAGCTGCTGGTCGAAGCGAGCCAGCGCGACGCCGCCCGCGCCCGTGCCGAGAACGAACGCCTGCGCCTGCAGGCCCAGATGCAGGCCGAGGAAGCCGAGCGCCTGCGCCAGCAGAGCGAGGCCGACGCGGTGGCGATGCAGGACGTCGAAAGCGCGCTGAAGGGCGTTGCCGGTGCCCAGACGGCGCGCCTCAACGCGGCGCGCGATCGTCAGGCCAAGCTGGCCCGCGAGGAGGCCGAACTGGTGACCGGCGGCAAGCTGCCGACCGCCAAACGCGACGGCCGCGGCGAGGTCTTCGCCCTCGACAAGGGCAGCTTCGGCTCCGGCAAGGCGACCCTCGGCAGCGGTGCGCAGACCACCGTCAAGACGGTCGCCGCCTATGCGCAGGCTTCGTCCTCGCCCGGCGTGCGGGTCGATGTCACCGCGGCGGATGCCAAGCTTGCGCAGCGTCGGGCCGAGGCCGTCCGCGACGCACTCGTCGCCGGTGGCTGGCCTCAGGGCCAGGTGCAGGTGAACGGCAAGGCTGGCAAGGCCGACCGCACCGAGCTGGTCGTTCAGTCCAAGTAAATCAATTTGAATCAACGACTTGCATGAAACCGCGGAAGCGCGGCCCCGGCCGCCTTCCGCTCGTCGCGACCTTCACGACGCAGCTCACATCCCGTCCCCGGCGCCCTTGCCGACCCCGGTTCGGAAGAGTAGGGTCGGTACTCCAAGCGGCCTGTTTTCCGCTTGGCGATGAGCCTGGTCGATGACGTCAACGCCCCTTTCGAAGGACCCCGCAGCCCCACGTCAGTACGGGGCCGGTCCTTGTGAGGCCGCCGACCCCGACCTGCTCTTCCATGACCCCGCACGACGCCCTGGTCCTTCGAGGACCGGGGCGTTTTCGTCTGCGGGGCCTTCCGCACGGGCCTCGGCCATGGGCCGGGGCTTCCTTACCCGCTGAAGGAGGCTCTACATGTTCGAAGAACGACCGCAGCCGGAGATCGAGGCGCTGATGAAGGCCAACCCGGAATTCAAGCAGCTCTATCAACGCCACAAGGATCTCGACAAGAGAGTGATGGATGCCGAACTGGGCGTGCTACCGATCGACGACATCACCCTGGCGCAGATGAAGCGCGAAAAACTGGCTGCGAAGGACCGCCTGGTCCGCATGTACGACCTGCAACGCCACTGACGACGACCTCTTTCCTCGCCGCGGGCGGCGACTTCCTCGTCGGTCTCTCCGCCCGCGTCTCCTGAGAACCGGGGCGGCTGCGCCCAGCAGCCGCCCCGGTGCGAAGGATCCCTCCCTCCCCGAAGGCGCCCGCATGGCCGGGCGCCCCTTCGTGCGCGCCGATCGCGTCGCCTGCGGCCCGTGGCGGCGCGCCGCACTTTCCGCGCTTCACGCCGGGCTCTTACACTGCCCGCATGAGCATCCATAAATCCGTACTCGAACTGATCGGCGACACGCCGATCATCAAGGCGCAGCGCCTGGACACCGGCGTCTGCGAGCTCTACCTCAAGCTCGAATCGCAGAACCCGGGCGGCTCCATCAAGGACCGCATCGGCCTGTCGATGATCGAAGCGGCCGAGAAGGCCGGGAAGATCCGCCCCGGCGACACGCTCGTCGAAGGCACCGCCGGCAACACTGGCATCGGCCTGGCGCTGGTCGCGCAGCAGAAGGGCTACAAGCTCATCCTCGTCGTGCCCGACAAGATGAGCCGCGAGAAGATCTTCAACCTCAAGGCGATGGGCGCGCAGGTCGTGCTCACGCGTTCGGATGTCGCCAAGGGCCATCCCGACTACTACCAGGACCTCGCCGAGCGCCTCGCGCGCGAAACGCCGGGCGCCTACTTCATCAACCAGTTCGGCAACCCCGACAACCCGGCCGCGCACGAGTTCGGCACGGGCCCGGAAATCCTGCGCCAGATGGCCGACGTCGGCGGGCTCGACGCGATCGTCTTCGGCTGCGGCAGCTCGGGCACGATGACCGGCCTGTCGCGCTGCTTCGCGAAGGAGTCGCCCGGGACCGAACTGATCCTCGCCGATCCGGTCGGCTCGATCCTCGAGGAATACATCAACCGCGGCACGCTGTCGGACAAGTCGGCCAGCTGGATGGTCGAAGGCATCGGCGAGGATTTCCTGCCGCCGATTTCCGACTTCACCCGGGTGAAGAAGGCCTACGCGATCAGCGACAAGGAAAGCTTCCTCACCGCGCGCGAACTGCTGGAAAAAGAGGGCATCCTCGGCGGTTCGTCGACCGGCACGCTGCTCGCCGCGGCGCTGAAGTACTGCCGCGAGCAGACGACGCCGAAGAAGGTGCTGGTCTTCGTCTGCGACACGGGCAACAAGTACCTGTCGAAGATGTACAACGACTACTGGATGCTGGACAACGGCTTCCTCGCGCGCCAGTCGTCGGGCGACCTGCGCGACCTGATCCTGCGTCCGTTCTCGCAGCGCGACACGGTCGTCGTCGGTCCGAACGATCTGCTGGTCACCGCCTATCAGCGCATGAAGCTGTACGACGTCTCGCAGCTGCCGGTGATGGACGGCGACAACATCGTCGGCATCGTCGACGAAAGCGACGTGCTGCTGCACGTGTACGGCGACGAGTCGCGCTTCCGCGATCCGGTGTCGACCGCGATGGTGAGCAAGCTCGACAAGATCGACGTGCGTTCGCCGATCGAATCGCTGCTGCCGGTGTTCGATCGCGGCCATGTCGCGATCGTGGTCGATGGCGAGAAGTTCATCGGCCTGATCACGCGCATCGACCTGCTCAACTACCTGCGCAGGCGCGTGCAGTGATGAACGCCGCGGCGTCCGCGCACTGGTTGCCGGGCGACCGCCTGCCGGACGTCCGCCTGCGCGCGGACGACGGCACCAGCCGCACGCTGCATGCCGAATTCGCCGGCCGGCCGTTATGGATCGCGACGCCTGTCGACGCGGCGTCGGCGGCGCGACTTCCGCGTCCGCTCGACGGCGTGATCGCGCTCTGCGTCGGTCCCGCCGTGCCGGAAGGCGCCGCACCCGGGTGGCTGGCGTTCGCCGCGGATCCGCGCTGGTGCGCAGGCCTGGGCATCGGCCTGTTCTGGCAGGCCGACGCGAACCTGCGTTTGCAGGCATCGCAAACGCTGCCGATCGAGGCAGTGCCAAAGGTGGCCGCGGACGTGGAAGCGCTGCGCGGCGAACAGACGATCGCGATCGCGCCAGTGCTGCAGATTCCAGGCGTATTCGAGCCCGAACTGTGCGCGGCGTTGATCCGCCATCTCGAAGTCGACTGCGCCGGGGGCGACGTGTCCGCGGTGCTGGTCATGCAGGACGGCGAACAGCGGCTGCAGGTCGATCCCGACATCAAGCAGCGCCGCGAGGTCATCCCGCGCGACGCGCAACTCGAAGCGCGCATGCACGAACGGCTGATGCGGCGCGCGCTCCCTGAGATCGCGCGCGTGTTCAATTTCGAGGTGCGCCGACGCGATCCGTTCAAACTGCTCGCGTATCCGGAAAACGCGGGCTACTTCCGCGCACATCGCGACAACGAGACGCCCGATGTCGCGCATCGACGCTTTGCCTTGTCGGTGAACCTCAACCAGGGCGATTACACCGGCGGGGAGTTCCGTTACCCCGAATTCGGTCCGCATCTGTTTTCACCGCCGACGGGCGCCGCGCTGGTGTTCTCGTGTTCGATGCTGCACGAGGTGCGGCCGGTGGAACGTGGCACGCGTTACGCGATGACCACGTTCCTGGCCTGATCAGCCGCGCGGCTGCAGGCGAGGGGCGAAGTACGCCCCATCGCCGATGCCTTCCAACGCCACCTCCGCCCACCGCATTCCTTCGGCGATGTCGTCGGCGTGCTTTTCCGCGGCAGCGCTGAGTTCGCGCCTGCGCGCGTTCGAATCGAAATGCGCGTCCCCGTCCTTGGCGTAGCGGCTGAGCAGTTGCGATGCCTTGATGCGCTGCGCCCAGCCCTCAGGCACGTCTAGGTCGTAATGCACGGCCAGGCGCGCGACGACCGGGGCCGGGTCGCGTAGCACGTCCGCGAAGTCCAGGTCGATGAGCCGCCCGGTCAGTGCCGGATCAGCCGCCAGCGTGCGCCAGCGCAGTTGTTCGACCAGCCAGGCGCGGGCAAGCCGGGCGCCGTCGGTGTCGGCCGACGGAAGATCGGGCTGGCGCGCCAGCCGCAATGGTTCGGTGGAAAGCGGGCCCTCGATGAGGCGTGCGTCGCGAAGCATCGTCGCCAGCCACGTGTGCAGGTCCACCCACAGCAGGCAGGCGCGGCCCGTAGCGGGCAGTAGGCGGTCGGCGATCGTCGTGACCACGCTGGTCGGCTTGACGATCACCGCCTGGCTGTCGGCAAAGCCTCGGGCGAGCGATGCCAGGACTAGCGCTTCCCACGCCGCGGCCACCGGGTTGTCGCGCTCGTGGGCAAGGGTGAGCAGAGGCAGGGGCTCGCGCAGCCCGAGCACGCCCGGGACGAGGTCCAGCAGACGGCTCACCAGCGATGAACCGCAGTGGCCGATGTGGAAGAGCCAGTGCACGTCGCGCAGCGGAGGGCTCGGGTCGAGCGCGGCGGCGAGTTCCGCCTGGTCGACGACCCAGCCGGAGACGTCGGGGCGGTTCAGCGCGCGCTGGTCGAGGAAGCTGGCGCGCCGGTAGTCCCCGGCGTCGAAATGCAGCACCCAGGCACGGTCCTGTGCCGTGTCGAACGCGAACAGCGGATAGGCGGCACTGCGACTGAAATCCGGCGGCAAACGCCTGGGACGGTTCATGGGCGGTGCTAGAATCGGCGACCGCCCATGCTAGCGGGAATGCCGGGAAGAACGGAACCGCGCGATGGCGGAGTACTCGCCGATGCGCCCGCCACTGTGCCGGCTTGCACCTCCACTTCCGGACATGCACGTCATGAGTGATCGGGTTCTCGTCGCCGGCGGCGCCGGTTTCATCGGCTCGCACACCTGCGTGGCATTGGCCGAGGCCGGCATCCCGTTCGCGATCCTGGACAACTTCAGCAACGCCCATCGCGGGGTGATCGACCGGCTGGAGCGGATCATCGGTTTTCGCCCGTCCGTCTTCGACGGCGACATTCGGGACAGGGCGCTGCTCGACCGGGTGTTCGCAAACGGCGCCTTCGGTTCGGTCATCCACTTCGCCGGGCTCAAGGCCGTGGGCGAATCGGTCGAGAAGCCGGTCGAGTACTACGACACCAATTTCGTCGGGACGCTGAGGCTGGTCGAAGCGATGCGCGCATCGTCCTGCCGCACGCTGGTGTTCTCCTCCTCGGCCACCGTCTACCGTGCGAGCACGATCATGCCGCTGCAGGAGGACAGCGCGCTTGCCGCGACCAGTCCGTATGGCCGGTCAAAGCTGATGGTCGAAGAATTCCTGCGCGACGTGGGCGTGGCCGATCCGCAGTGGCGCATCGCGCTGCTGCGCTACTTCAATCCGGTCGGCGCCCATTCGAGCGGGCTCATTGGCGAGGATCCTCGCGGAATCCCGAACAACCTGATGCCCTACATCGGGCAGGTCGCGACCGGGCGCCTGCCGCGGCTGAAGGTATTCGGCGGCGATTACCCCACCATCGACGGCACCGGCGTTCGGGACTACATCCATGTGCTCGACCTCGCGGAGGGGCATCTGGCGGCAATGGCACGCCTGAAAGGGCGGCCGGGCTGCCTCACGCTCAACCTCGGGACCGGGAGGGGAACCTCCGTCCTGCAGATGATCCACGCGTTCGAAGCAGCCAGCGGGCGCGCCATTCCCTACGAGATAGTCGATCGCCGGCCAGGCGATCTGGCGGAATACTGGGCCGACCCATCCCTGGCGTTCGAGGAGCTCGGGTGGCGGGCGCGGCGCTCCCTCCACGACATGTGTGCCGACGCGTGGCGTTGGCAGGTGGAGCAGGGCGGCGGCTAGGCGGTCGCCCGCCCCTGCTGGTGGCCGGGACGCTGCGTGGGAGCCTCCGCGCGACCGCTCCGGCACGGCTCTGAAGCTTCGCGGAACGAGCCGCTGGCGCGGGTCGTCGGCGCCTGCGGACAGGGCGGTCCTGAGGGTCGCCGATGCTAGAATCGGCGGCCGCCCATGTAGCGGAACTGGAAGGACGTAATGACTGAACGACATGCCGACGGCGGGGCCGGGAAGCCCGGTCTTGGTACCCTCGCGATCCACGCGGGGCAGGCGCCGGACCCGAGCACCGGCGCGGTGATGACGCCGATCTACGCGACTTCGACCTACGCCCAGAGCAGCCCGGGTGTGCACCAGGGTTTCGAATATTCGCGCAGCCACAATCCGACCCGCTTCGCGTACGAGCGCTGCGTCGCCGCGCTGGAAGCCGGGACGCGCGGTTTTGCGTTCGCGTCGGGCCTGGCCGCGACGTCGACGATCCTCGAACTGCTCGACTCGGGCAGCCACGTCATCGCGATGGACGACGTCTACGGTGGCACCTTCCGGCTGTTCGAGCGCGTGCGTCGGCGCTCCGCCGGTCTGGATTTCAGCTGGGTCGACCTGAGCGACGTGTCGGCGTTCGAGGCCGCGATACGGCCCGAGACGAAGATGGTCTGGATCGAAACTCCGACCAACCCGCTGCTGAAGCTGGTGGACATCGCGCAGATCGCCACGATCGCCCGCAAGCGCGGTCTGATCGTGGTGGTCGACAACACCTTCTGCTCGCCGATCCTGCAGCGCCCGCTCGAACTGGGCGCGCACATCGTCATGCATTCGGCGACGAAGTACCTCAACGGCCACTCCGACATCGTCGGCGGCATGGCGGTCGTCGGCGACGATGCCGAGATCGCCGACCGCATGGCGTTCCTGCAGAACGCCATCGGCGGCGTGCAGGGCCCGTTCGACAGCTTCCTCGCGTTGCGCGGCCTGAAGACCCTGCACCTGCGCATGAAGGCGCATTGCGAGAACGCACAGGCGCTGGCCGAATGGCTGGAGCATCATCCGCAGGTCGACAAGGTCATCTATCCCGGCCTGAAGTCGCATCCGCAGCACGAACTGGCCAAGCGCCAGATGCACGGTTTCGGCGGCATGGTCAGCATCTACGTCAAGGGCGGCGAAGCCGCGGCGCGCCGCATGATGGAGCGCTGCGAGTACTTCACCGTCGCCGAATCGCTCGGCGGCGTGGAGAGCCTGATCAACCACCCGGCGATCATGACGCATGCGTCGGTTCCGGCGGATCGTCGTGCGGCGCTGGGAATCGCGGACAACCTCGTACGGTTGAGCGTAGGCGTGGAGGATGTGGCGGATCTGCGCGACGAGCTTGAAGGTGCGCTCACCTGATGAGTAGTCATTCCGCCCGGGCCCAGCCCGAACTGCACGATCCGCACAAGGCGCTGCCTGCATCTCCGCTAGAGATGTGTCTTAGCCCATGGCGCCACCGTGGATTGGTGTCGCAGATGGTGCGCCGCGAAGTAGTGGGCCGTTACAAGGGCTCGATGATCGGCCTGGCGTGGTCGTTCCTCAATCCTCTGCTGATGCTCGCGATCTACACGTTCGTCTTCAGCGTGGTCTTCAAGGCCCGCTGGGGCGTCAACGCGAACGAAGGCCGCGTCGACTTCGCCGTGGTTTTGTTCGTAGGCCTGATCGTGCATGGGCTCTTCGCCGAGTGCGTCAATCGCGCTCCGACGCTCATTGTGCAAAACACCAATTACGTGAAGAAGGTGGTGTTCCCGCTCGACATCTTGCCGGTAGTGGCGATGGGGTCCGCGCTGTTCCACGCGATCATCAGTACGCTGGTACTGCTGGTGGCGATCATCGCAACGGGGAACCAGCTGCACTGGGAGTTTCTGCTGTGGCCGGTACTGATGCTGCCGACAGCACTTCTGGCGCTGGGTTTCAGCTGGTTCCTCTCGTCACTTGGGGTGTTCATCCGGGACGTTGGACAGATCACGCTGATTTTTACTACCGCGCTTCTGTTCCTGTCGCCGGTGTTCTTCCCTGTATCGTCGATGCCCGAGAAATACCAGGCGCTGATGAACATCAACCCGCTCACCCAAGCGATCGAGCAGATGCGTGGCGCGATCATCTTCGGGCGCCAGCCGCAGTGGTCTGGATACCTGGTCAGCCTAGGTGGCGCCGCGCTCGCCGCGTGGGCCGGCTTCTGGTGGTTCCAGCGCACGCGCAAGGGGTTCGCCGATGTCCTCTGAATTTGCGATTCGTGCGGCCGATTTGTCCAAGTGTTACCAGATGTACGAGAAGCCGGGTCACCGGCTCAAGCAGTTCTTCGCGCCTCGCGTCGACAAGGCGCTGGGACGCAATGCTCGGACCTTCTACAAGGAATTCTGGGCCTTGCGTGGCGCTTCGTTCGAGATCGCACGTGGCGAGACCGTCGGCATAGTTGGGCGCAACGGATCAGGCAAGTCCACGCTGCTGCAGATGCTGTGCGGTACGTTGTCGCCGACCGGCGGAAGTGTCGAGATCAACGGCCGGATCGCGGCGTTGCTGGAGCTGGGCGCAGGCTTCAACCCCGAATTCACCGGGCGCGAAAACGTGTTCCTCAACGGCGCAGTGCTCGGCATGACGCAGGAGCAGATCACGGCTCGCTTCTCGGACATCGAAGCATTCGCCGATATAGGCGCTTTCATCGACCAGCCGCTGAAGACCTACTCCAGCGGCATGGCCGTGAGACTCGCGTTCTCGGTGGCCACCTATGCCGACGCCGACATCCTGGTGATCGACGAAGCGCTGAGCGTGGGCGATTTCGCGTTTCAGGCCAAGTGCATGCGCCGGCTGCAGGAGTTCATCGAAGGCGGCGGAACGTTGTTGTTCGTCTCGCACGATATCGTTTCGGTCAAGAAGCTCTGTAGCCGCTGCATCTACCTGAAGCATGGCGAGATGCGCGCGATCGGTCCGAGCGAGGACGTCTGCGAGCTGTACCTGGCCGAGACGAATCGGGACGAAGGGCTCGCATTGGGCGGCGATTCCGTCAGGCCCGTTTCCATGGTTGCCGCAGGCGATGCAGGTGGTCCCGACGCGGACGAGGTCGAGATCTTCCGCCGACGCGTCGCGCCTTTCCGGAGGCATGCGTCGCCGAAGTGCGAGTTCGTCGGCGTTGACTTGCTCGACGAGCGGGGGGGGCGCCTGCATTTCGCCGAGTGGGGGCAGCGCGTGACGGTGAAGGCGTGGCTGGACGTTGCCGAGTCGATCGACCAGCTGGTCGTTGCGTTCTACATGCGCGACAGGATGCAGGTCGACCTGATGGGGACCAACACCGAATACGAAGGCATCACGATGGAAGGCCTCGTGCCGGGGGAACGGGTCGCACTTACGTTTTCGTTCGACAACTACCTCAAGGCGGGTGATTACGGGCTGTGCCTGATCGCTGCCGACAAGTCGATCGTGACGAGCCAGTATTTCGACTGGATCGACGTCGCCGAAACCCTCAAGTCCGTCGACCGCCGCGGCCAGACGACGTGGGCGCTGTTCAACCCCGGCATCGCCGCCACGTTCACGCGCTCTGGAGTCTGAAGTGGTGCCAATCCAAGACCATCGTGACCTTGACGCCTTCTATGCCGCGCCGGATCCCTGGGGTTACGAAAACAACCCGCACGACGACCGTCGTCGACTGGAACTGCTGTCCGCGCTTCCCCGTCGCCCTTACCGCCGGTGTCTCGACATCGGATGCGGGGACGGATTCGTCACTTTCTCGCTGCCCGGCGAGGAGATCATCGGCGTAGACGTTTCGCAAAAGGCCGTTCAGTGGGCGCGCCAGCGGGCCACCACGGCCGCGGACGCCTCCCGCTTCCGGTTCGAGCATGCTTCGCTGTTCGACCTTGAGCCCGAGCGGCTCGGGCGATTTGATCTAGTCGTCATCACTGGCGTGCTCTACGAGCAGTACATCGGCAAGGGACGTTCTGTGGTCAGGTGTCTGATCGACGATCTCCTGGAGGAGGGCGGGATCCTGGCAACGTGCCATATCCGCGACTGGCTTCCTCCCCGGTTCCCGTACGCGTTGCTCGACATGACGCTTTATCCGTACCGGGAATACACACACCAGCTGGAAGTGTATAAAAAATGATCCTGCTGTATCACAAAGTCGATCTGCACACCCCGACGCACTGGTGGATCAGTGCGGACGATTTCGATCGGCAGATGTCCGACCTGCAGGGCTATCGCGTCGTCACGCTCGATGAGTACGACCCGCGTGACCCCGAGCAGGTCGTCATCACTTTCGACGGTGTATACGAGAACGTGTTCCGCTATGCGTTCCCGATCCTCAAAAAGTGGGGCTATCCGTTCGAGTTGTTCGTCGTCGGCGACCATATCGGCGGCGACAACGCATTTGACACGGTCGAACCGCTGACGACGTTCGCCACCCTCGGGCAACTCGAGGAAATGGTTGCCGCCGGTGGCCGTGTGCAATGGCACACCCGGAGCCACCGGAGAATGGTTGATCTGGGCGATGCCGAGCTGGCGCTCGAGCTTGAAGCTCCCGAGGCCGTGGCGGCCCGTTTTCCGGCGCCCAATCTCGGGTGGTTCGCATATCCGCACGGAGACCATCAGGACCCGCGCGTCATCGATGCGGTTGGCGGACGATATCGGGGGGCGTTGTCGTGCGTAGACGGCAACGATCATGACCGTTACCAGCTCAACCGTGTTATCGTCATGGGCGATACACGTTTCGCGCGTTCGCGCGTTGCGGTCATCGTCGCCTGCTACAACTACCGGAACTTCGTGGCCGAAGCCATCGAGTCCGTGCTCGCCCAGACCATCGCGCCAGATGAGATCCTGGTGATCGACGACTGTTCCACCGACGGATCCGAAGACGTGATCGAGCGCTATGCCGATCGCGTGCGGTTTGTCAGGAACGAACAGAACCTCGGAATCATCGAGAACTTCAACAAGGCAGTCTCGCTGACCACCAGCGACTTCGTCATGTTCCTGGGCGCGGACAACCGCATGCGCGCCGACTGTGTCGAGCGTTACAAGGCCGCGCTGGATGGTGCGCCGGAAGCAGGCGTCGCATACAGCGACATGCTCATTTTCGGGCCACGCGCGAAGCTCCTGGCGGACAGCGTCCAGGCGCAGGAAGTGGGTGACAGCCGGCTTGAACGCTGGCCAGTCTACCTCTGGGCCTTTCCAGAGCCGACCGAGGACGTCCTGGCGGGTCACGAAACGAAGAACTTCATCCACGGCTCTTCGATGTACCGGCGTGCTGCATTCAACGCGGTGGGTGGCTATCGGAAGGCGGAAGTTGCCGAAGACCATCACCTTTTCCTACGCATGCTCAAGTCGGGGTGGTCAAGCCGGCATGTTCCGCATGCGCTCATCGAGTATCGGCAGCATTCGCCGTCCCAGGCCAATACGGCATTGAACATGCAACTCGAGCTGGAAGCGCAGCGCGAAGAGCGCAAGCGGGCAGACGAGCTCGTGGAATGGGCCAGGTCGCTCGAGAGGGAACTGGAGCGGTCGCGCGACCATTACCGTCAGGCGGACGAAGAGCGCCGCGGCTTGGCGGAGTGGGCAACAAAGCTGAACGATGAGCTCGCATCGTACCGCTCGCGCGGGACCGATCTGGCGAATGACACCAGGCAGTTGGAAGCTGCGCTGGCCAAGGCCAAGGACCGCTATGCGACGCTCGCCAGCCAGCACGCCGAACTCGCCCAGCGTGCAGCTTCAATGGCGCGCAAGCTGGCGCAGCAGACCACCTCGTTACACAGGGAGGTCTTGGCCGAGCAACGCGAGAGCATGCGTGCCGACAATGCCGAGCGTGCACGCGACCAGCTGGCTGCGACGATCGAGCAGATCGTTCAATCGCGCTCGTGGAAGCTGACCAAGCCGTTGCGTTTCGCCGGTCGGCTCGTCCGCGGCGACTGGCAAGGGGTCGCCGATGCCCTCAGCCGCTCGGGGTTAGCGCGAAGCGCTGCGCTGCAACCATTGCGTGGGCCTGTCCGGCGTTTCCTGCTCAGGCGCGCCCAAGTTCCTTCGCCGATCGACACACTGCTCGCGGAGATTGCGCGCGATCCCGCCGCGGTGCTGGAGACGCTCGCGTTCGAAGATCCGTCGGAACCGCTGGTGTCAATCGTCATCCCGACGTACGGCCAGCTCGAGCATACGCTGGCCTGCCTGAAGTCGATCGTCGCGTACACCGATGTGCTTTACGAGGTCATCGTCGCCGAGGACGCGTCCGGTGACCAGAACATCAACAAGCTCGGCTCCGTCCCCGGCCTGCACTACCACGCATGGCCGGAGAACCTTGGCTTCATCAGGTCGTGCAATCGCGCTGCCGAACTTGCTCGTGGTCGCTACCTTTGCTTCCTCAACAACGACACCGAGGTGACGGCGCGTTGGATGGAAGCCTTGCTGGAGGTCTTCGACCGGTACGCCGACGCCGGCATGGTGGGTGCGAAGCTCGTCTATCCTGATGGGCGCCTGCAGGAGGCAGGTGGCATCGTGTGGAAGGATGCATCGGCGTGGAACTATGGCCGCCTAAAGGATC
This sequence comes from Lysobacter soli, assembly GCF_009755585.1. Taxonomy (NCBI): domain Bacteria; kingdom Pseudomonadati; phylum Pseudomonadota; class Gammaproteobacteria; order Lysobacterales; family Lysobacteraceae; genus Lysobacter; species Lysobacter soli. The sequence goes on from NZ_CP046603.1 coordinate 756,185, forward strand.
CGGAAGCGTCGCAGTTCAACTATCTGCGGCGCGCCGACTACTGTTCGGGCGCGTGCCTGCTGCTTCCGACCGCGCTGTTCCGGGAACTGGGTGGGTTCGATCCGCTATATGTCCCGGCGTATTGCGAAGACTCGGACCTGGCGTTCAAGGTCCGGGCAAAGGGGCTTCAAACCTATTACACGCCGTTCGCCAAGGTAGTGCACCACGAGGGCGTTTCGCACGGCACCGATACTGCCAGTGGCATCAAGGCTCACCAGCCGATCAACCAGGGCAAGTTCGCCAAGCGCTGGGAGGCCGAGCTGTCGCGGCACTTCCAGAACGGACAGCAGGTCCTGCGTGCGCGCGACCGCGCGTTTGGTCGACCGATCGTCTTGATCATCGACCACTACGTCCCGCAGCCTGATCGCGATGCGGGCTCGCGCACGATGATCGCCTTCATCGACCGACTTCTCGAAGCGGGCTGTGTCGTCAAGTTTTGGCCCGACAACCTCGGCTTCGATCCGCAATACACGCCGGAGCTGCAGAAGCGGGGCGTTGAAGTGATGTACGGACTCGCCTGGCGTGGCGAGTTCAGGCAGTACCTGCAGGACAACGGAAGCGAACTGCAGGCCGTGCTGCTGTCGCGACCCTCGGTAAGCGAGCGATATATCGATGACGTGCGCGAGCTTACGAATGCGCGCGTCGTGTATTACGGCCACGACCTGCACTTCAAGCGAATCGAAATGGAAAGCAAGGTGCTTGGCTCCGAAGCGGATTCCGCCGCGAACGTCGAGCGCCTTGAGCGTTCGATCTGGATGCAGTCCGACGTGGTGCTGTATCCCTCGCAGGTCGAAGCAGACGCCGTCATGGCGCTTGAGCCGGACGTCGATGCGCGGGCCATCACGCCTTATGCCTTCGATTCGTTCGCGGCGCCGTCGGGCCCGGACGGTCGCGCGGGCATAGTATTCGTCGCCGGTTTTGCGCATTCGCCGAACGTGGATGCCGCGCAGTGGCTGGTTACGGAAATCATGCCGCTCGTCTGGAAGGAGCTGCCTGACGTCTCGCTGGCGCTTATCGGGTCGAATCCCACCAAGGAGGTCCTGGCGTTGGCGCAGGGCCGGGTCGAGGTAACTGGGTACGTCTCCGACGCCGAGCTTTCCCGCCGCTATGCGAGTGCGCGCGTTGCGGTGGTGCCACTGCGCTACGGGGCCGGCATCAAGAGCAAGGTGGTCGAAGCGTTGCAGCAGGGGCTTCCGCTCGTCACCACCACGGTAGGCGCGCAAGGTCTTCCAGGGGTGGAGCGCGTGTCAGCCGTGTCCGACGATGCCGAGCAGATCGCGCGGGAGATCGTTGCCCTCTATCGCGACGATGTGACGTGGCAACGCAGTGCGCTCGACGCAGTGGCGTATGCCGAGCAACATTTCTCGAAGCAGGCCATGGCTACGGCGCTTGCAGCTGCCATCGGCCTGGCAGGAGAGGCGCGATGATCGTCCGTTCGCGAGCGCCACTTCGTCTTGGCCTGGCCGGCGGAGGAACCGATGTGTCGCCGTTCTGCGACCTCCATGGCGGTTACGTCATGAATGTGACGATCGACAAGTACGCCTACGCGACGATCGACGACAACGGATCCGATTCGGTCGAGTTCCATGCGCAGGACGCCGACGTGTCGCAGTGCATGGCTCCGGACGAGGTCGATCTGGCGGCCGGACCGTTGCAGCTGATGAAGGGCGTGTACCGCCGCATCAGCGAGGACTACCTGTCCGGAGCGCGGCCGGCCATCCGTATCCGATCCAGCTCCGACGCGCCGCCGGGCTCGGGCCTGGGCTCATCGTCGACCATGGTGGTCGCGCTGGTCACCGCATTCGCGGAGTATTTCGGCCTGGCGTTGGGCGAGTACGAGATCGCCCACCTCGCGTGCCGCATCGAGCGCGGCGACCTCGCTCTTTCCGGCGGGAAGCAGGACCAGTACGCGGCAGCCTTCGGTGGCTTCAATTTCATGGAGTTCTATGAAGCCGAGCGCGTCGTCGTGAATCCGTTGCGCATCAAGGAATGGATCTGGAGCGAACTGGAGGCGAGCATCGTCCTGTACTTCACGGGCGTATCGCGATCCTCTGCCAAGATCATCGACGAGCAGGCACGCAACGTGCGCCATGGTCAAAGCGACTCGGTCGATGCCATGCACCGCCTGAAATCCGAGGCCGTGCAGATGAAGGAGGCGCTGCTGCGTGGCGATTTCAAGCGCTTGGCTGCGGTCATGCAGGCAGGCTGGGTGGCCAAGAAGCAGATGGCCGCCAGCATCACCAATCCGATGATCGACGAACTCGAGGCGCTCGCATTCGACAATGGCGCAAGGGCCGCCAAGGTCTCCGGCGCCGGCGGCGGCGGATTCATGATGTTCTTGTGCGATCCGGCGGAACGCGTGCGCCTTGTCCGGGCGCTTTCGACCGCAGGGGGATCGGTCTACAACACTCACTTCACATCCCATGGAGCTTCGGCATGGAAGAGCGGATAAACGATTTCGTGCGCGCCGAGTTCGACAAGGCGCTCGACAACTTCCAGCGAATGGCGGCGGATGATGCGTTGCGCGGGCAGATTGCCCAGGCAGTGGCTATCTGCGTGGATGCGCTCCGCGATGGACGAAAGGTGCTCTTCGCGGGCAACGGCGGAAGCGCGGCCGACGCCCAGCACTGGGCGGGCGAGCTCGTCAGCCGCTTCTATTACGACCGCCCGGGCCTGCCCGCGATCGCGCTGACGACCGACACGTCGATCCTGACCGCCATCGGCAACGATTACGGTTACGACTACACCTTTGCGCGCCAGATTGAAGCGCTGGGGCAGGCGGGCGACGTCTTCGTCGCGATCTCCACCTCCGGTCGATCGAAGAACATCCTGCGCGCGTTGGACGCCTGCGAGCAGAAGGGCGTGCGGGTCATCGGCTTCACCGGCGCCGGTGGCGGTGACATGGCCTCGCGTTGCGAGGTCTGCTTCCGCATTCCGTCGGACGAGACACCGCGCATCCAGGAGGGCCACGAGTTCATTGGCCATCTCGTGTGCGCGCTGATCGAGTCCGAGATTTTCCCCAGGTGAGTTCGGAGATCATCCTGCTGGTGGGTGGGATGGGCACGCGGCTTCGGTCCGTGGTTGCCGATGTGCCCAAGCCCCTTGCGCCTATCGACGGACGCCCTTTCCTAGCGTACGTGCTCGATGCGTATGCAGCCACTGGAATGCAGCGCGTGATCCTGGCCACGGGATACGGCGCCGACCAAATCCATTCCGCCATCGGTACTCGATGGGCAGGAATGGAGGTTGCCTACTCTCACGAGGACAGGCCCCTCGGCACGGGCGGGGCCATACGCCAAGCCGCCCAGCTCGTGAAGGACGATGGCGTGCATCTGGCCAACGGCGACACTTTCCTGCGCTACGCTCCTGACGCACTGGAGGCCAATACGAGGGAGCATGGCGCTCGCATGGGCGTGGCGCTGGCGAGCGTCGCGGACGTGGGGCGGTATGGAGCGGTGGACGTCGTGGACGGCCATGTCCGGGCATTCCGGGAAAAGGGCGGATCGGGTTCCGGGTTGATCAACGCAGGCAGCTACTTCATCACCGGCGAAGGCCTAGCGAAGCTGCCGCCCGACTTGAACTACTCGTTCGAGGAGCGTGTGCTCCTGCCTTGGGCGCTTGATGGATACGTGGCCGCGTTCGAGGAGACCCACGACTTCATCGATATCGGCGTGCCCGAAGACTATGCGCGCGCCCCTCACGTAGTGGTGGTCTAAGCGTGGCGCCCCGCTGCGGCCTTTACGAGGACGAAGAAGCGCAGCAGCTGCTGCTTGGAATGTCCAAGCCGCGACGCGCACTGTTCCTCGACAGGGACGGCGTGATCAATGTTGATCATGGTTATGTGCATCGCAGCGAAGACACCCGATGGCTGCCGGGGATCTTCGGCGTCTGTCGAACCGCGATTGAAGCGGGCTGCCTCGTCATCGTGGTGACGAATCAGGCGGGAATCGCGCGGGGGTACTACAGCGAAGCGACATTCCGCGACTACACGCGCTGGATGCACGCGCAGTTCAAGGCGCGCGGGGTGGTGTTGCATGCGACGTACTATTGCCCGCACCATCCCGACGCCCCGGATCCTTCCTGCCGGCAGTGCGGATGCCGGAAGCCGGCACCGGGCATGATTCTCGAAGCGGCACGCCGTTACAACATTGCCCTTGGCGAATCGGCGATGCTTGGCGATAAGCCCTGGGATGTCCAGGCCGGCCAATCGGCGGGGATCGGGCTGAACCTGCGGTTCTCGACCGATGCGAATCCGGCGCCGGGCGTGGTGAGAACGCTGGACGAAGCGGCGTGGATCATTCACCAATACTTCGAATCGTGCGCGGGAGGCGCTGATGCGGAAGCTTAAGAAGATCTTCACGCGCGACATAGGTCAGCCTTGTCCGCTGTGCGGGCAGTCGGCTCGAAAGTATTCGATCATCCAGGATGTGGCGTACTTCGAGTGCAGGACCTGCGACTTCCTGTTCGCCGATCCGGACCTGCTCCGTCGTGTCGACGCCGGCGAGCCACTGCGACGCTACGACAGCGAGTACTGGCGCAACGAGCTTTCTTCCGCACGCGAACGCTCCTTCGGTTCATCGCTGGCGCGTGCGGCGGAGGCAATTCTCTATTGCCGCATCCCTATCAGGCGATTCATCGACGTGGGCACAGGCCCGGGCTATCTGCTTGATGCGTTGTCCACGTACCTTCCGTCCTGTCGTGACCGCTTCTACGGCGTGGAGAAGTTCCCGCCGGCCCAAGACGACTGCACGACGCATGAAAACTACCTGCGCGCGGACCTCCGCGACGTCGGCATGCAGTTTGAATGCGGCGTCTGCGTTGAAGTGATCGAACACCTGACGCCTGCGATGGCGGACCACTTGGCCTCCGCGCTGGCGTCCGCGTCCGTTCCGGGGTCGTTGTTCCTTTTCAACACCGGCTTGACGGAGTACGTCCGCAAGGAAGACCCGGGCTATCTCGATCCATACGGGCGTGGACACATCACGTCATGGTCGACGACGTCGGCACGAAAGATCTTCGAGCCGCATGGTTTCCTCGTACATGCGGTTGCCGGCAAGACCTGGGCATTCGTGGTCGAGCGCCCCCTGCCGGACGAGCCGGCGGTGGACCTGCGCAGCCGCGTCTGGAAAGCGCCTGCCGAGAACCGCCGGCTTCTTACCGATCCCGCCATGGGAGAGGTCATGTATATCCTCGGCAGGGAAAGCGCACACGCCTACTGAGGCGCTTCACTTCCCCAGGACGTGCAGGTCAGCGCGTACAGGTGTTCGCCTTCAAGGTAATCGAGGCGAGTTCGTTGCCGTCGCGCTTGTCGACCAGGCTTACCTTACTGCCGTCCTTGAGCCATACGCCGGTGCGGCCTTCGAATACCGCGCCGGATCCCGACCAGAGTTTGCGGATGCCATCGGATTCGAGCCATATCTCGCTGCTTTCGGTGCCGGTGCTCGTCGCATCCGAGCGGACATCCGCTGCGACGAACCCTTCGGGATGAGCGCACAGGTCGATGATCGCGGGCGCCACCGTCAGCATCCCGTTGTCGGAGGTCACGTCGAGATCGCCTTCGACTGGCACGCCCGGTTCCAGACGCGGCGGAGCGTCGCGACTGCACGCGGCTGGCAGGACCATCAGGAGAACGAGCGCGGCGGATCGGAACATCATGGCAGGCTGGTCCGGATATGTGTCAGAGCGGCGCGCGAACGCCAGCGGGGCGGAATCGGCTCCACGAGGCTCGCGCCTGGCGGAGCGCCAAAGCGAGAAAAGCGACAAGCCACGCGGTGTAGGCGATTGCCGATAGCCAGACCAGGAACGTGAGGATCCGGTTGGGGTACTCGGCGATGATCGCCGCGGGGGCGTCCAGCGTGACCTTTACGCGCCCGTAGTCGTCGGCGACGTAGTCGAGCTTGCCGCCCTCGCGCGTCGCGATGCGATAACCCGGATGCCACATCAACGGGAGGCTCGTCTCGCCGGCAGCCGTGGCGACCGGGAACTCCCACGTACGTTGGACGATGCCCTGGTCGATCACGATGTCGGGGGAATTCCAGGCAAACGCGGGGCCCGAGCCCGTCGCACTTCTTGGCTGCTTGACCCAGTACACGTCACCGCCCCATTCCGAGTGGAAGCCGTGCACGAGCTGCGGCGAAGCGGCGAGCACGCGGTGCCAGTCGTCGAGTCCGCGCTCGGCCCAGAACAGGGTTGCGCCGTACTGCCGGATGAAGGTCGTGACGAGTTCTTCCGACGGGGGCAATGCCGCGTAATCGGTGACGTACTTGTTGCCGCCGCTGTCGCCCGGCATCTGGATCAGGTCCACGTTCAGCGGAAGCAGCGCATTGGCACGCCATCCGCCGACGACAAACGCGCGTTGCACTACGTCCGAAGGATGGCTGGCCAGCGTGCGCTCGACATAGGCAGCCACTTGCTGCGCGGGCACATCGTTCATGCCTTCCGGCGTCAATCGCGCACCCAGTGTGGGGCGTACGAGGTCGACCGCGACCAGCGTGGAAAACCCGAGGAAGACGACGAGTGCGGGGGCAAGGTGGCGGACGGCGCGCGGCGCGAACCGGCCCGCGAGCAGCGAAACCGCCAGCACGGCGGCCGCTGCGAGGCTGATCTGTGCGGCGTTGCGGGTGCCGTCCTGGATCGCCGCGGCGAAGCCGTTGAGCGATCCGCTGAACCCCCAGCCGTATCCCGCCTGCGCGATGGCCCGGATGCACAGGTACATGACCACCGCGAGGAAGGTCGCCTGCACGCCAAGGAACAGACGCCAGCCGCGGCCCAGGGAAAGCTGGCGGATGCCCTCTGCCACGCCGAAGCCGACGAGCAGGTAGAACATGTGCAGGCCGAAGAAGCTGTGGCCTATCCCGACGAGGAACGGGAACACGTAGGTGATCGCGCGGTGCAGGATGTTGCCCGGTCCGAACGTGTACGAGAGCAGGACCACGGGCAGGATCGACAGCCATGCGACGTCTTTCCATCGGCGGTCGCTGACTTTCAGCCCCAGCACCGTCGCGTAGAGGGCCACGCTCAGCGTGCCGATGAACGTGTACGAGAGCGTGCTGTCGGTGCCGAACGAGAACAGCGTCGACGGGCCGCTCATTTCCCCGGCGAACTCAGGCAGCGCGAATGCGAGGCCGAATACGCGCGGATCCGAGAAGTACGGGGCGAGCGTCTCGTAGGTATGGGGCTGCGTCTTGTTTGTGACGCTCAGGTCATAGGTGACCATCAGCATCGGAACCGAACACACCGCAATGAAGATCGCCAGGCCGGCGAAGTACAGCACTGCCTTGCGAACGCTGCCGAAGCCGTACCGGGAGTGGGCGACCCACAGGTGGTACAGCGTCCATACGAACATGGGAGGCATGTAGATGATGGCCTCGTGGTGCACCCGAACCAGCGAGGTCAGGGCGAGCCCGCATCCCAGCAGCACCAGCAGGTTGCCCGAGCGCGTGCGTGTTGCCATGCCCAGTGCCAGTTCCCGGATGGCCCACAGGCTGAGCACGAGGTAGACCAGCGCTTCATACGAGTAGACATGCTGGGTAACCGAGAAATGGATGCCGGCGAGCGCGTACACCAGTCCGCCGATCGCACCGTAGCGCACGGGAACGCCGAACGAACGGAACAACAGAGCAACCGCCGGAACCAGCAGCGCCCCATGAAGCGCCTGGACCATCGCGTGCGCGCTGCCGGTATTGGGCTGAACCAGTGCGGCGAACTGACGAACGAACCCGGTGAAGAAATAGGACGGCCAGACTTCGAACGGCACGCCGACTTGGAAGAAGCTGAGGAAGCCCTCTCCGCTGCGCAATGCTCCGAGCCGGGATACGTTCCAGAACGGGAAGGTGGTCGTACCGTCGTACGGAAACGTCGCTTGCCCGCGCCACACCCAGCGGAACGGAATCTGCGAGAGGACACAGAGGAATGCGACCCAAGCCAAGGTCGTGCCGCTGCTCAACATCCTCCTGACGGCGGGGGAGGCGCTCTGGCGCGGCAAGCGTGAGGTCGGATTCGTGGCCATGGGTTCCGGATGGGTCATGTGCGTCGCGAGGCCTGCGCAGGCCTCAGGGTTATGGGAACGAGTCGTGTGCATTTCGGTCATCTCGGCGAGCCACCCCGCAAGTGCGACCGCAATGCTCAGTGCGAGCAGGCCGAGAGACAGGCCGATCGCCTTCTCGCCCAGGACCGAGTACTGCGCGAGGACGGCCACCAGGGTTCCTTCTCGTACGCCGAGCCCACCCAGTGTGATGGGCAGCAGCAATGCGATCGCGGTGATGCCCGAAATCCACATCCAGTGGGACCAATCGAGATCGATCTCCATGCAGGATGCCAGGATTGCGTATATCGCAACGCCGATAAGCTGGAAGACGATGCCGAGCACGAGACTCGTCAGCAGCGCGCGCATGTCTCGTGTCGCTTCCGCCCACGCTCCGACCAACGTGGCCACTTTCGCCAGGGCGGCGCGCGCCCAGGGCATCCGCTCTCCCACCATGCCGAGCGTCGCGAGGAGCGCGCGCCTGGTGATGTCCATGCGAAGCGCCAGGATCGACAGGATAAGTCCCAGGGTAAGCAGAAGGACCGGCCACAGCAGCTTGCTCGTGAAGGAGTCCGCATGCAGCGCGATTCCAGCTGTCGAGACGAGCAGAAGCGCTACGAGGCCCGCGATGCGATCGGCCAGCACCGACGCCGCGATGAACGCGCCGTTGCTGGCCCCGCGCGAGATCCTCCATGCCTTCACCGCGTCACCGGTGATCTGGCCCGGAAGCACCAATGAGTAGAACTGTCCGATCAGCGTGAATTTGAAAAGGCGCCAGTAGCCGACGTCGGGTGCCAGGACCTTCCAGCGAAGGCCTGCGACGAACATGGACAAGCCCGTCAACGCTAGTGCCGCCGCAAACGCGCCGGGCGTGTACTGCCGCAAGGCCCGGAGAATGGCTGTCGCGTCGATATGCCAAAGGAGCGCCAGGACCAGTGCAAGGCCGACGGAGAGCTTGAGGAGAACTTTGCACTCACGTGCTGTGAACATAGGCAGCAGGCTCAGGACCGATCCATGATCTGGCCCAGTCGACGTACCGCGAGATCGGCCTTGTGGGCGAGGCGCGCCGCCGTTCCGAAGCGCTGCAAGGCGCTGAGGTAGAGCGAATAGTCGCGGGCCTGCGACGAGGACGCGCCCTGGTGGACGTTGTAGAACACGTGCGCATGGTGGTCGAACGTGATTCGGGAGCGTTCGCGTAGCGTCAGGAGGTGCACGACATCCGATCCAGGATAGGCGGGATCGGGAAACGGGTGTGCAAGCAGCGCATCGCGGCGATAGATAACGCCCGAACGCGTCGCAAACGAACCAAGCAGCGGCCACCACTCCGGCGGGTGCTTTGGAACTAGTGCGCCGAGCACTGCATTACCGGCTCGCAACGCCAGTGAGTTCGACTGCACGGATGTCACTACCGCTGACACGTCGTCCGACAGGTGTCTGAGGACGCGCGCGTAGAAGTCAAATTCGACCGGGTGGTCGTCCGCATCGAGGATATGGACCCAACGTTCCTGTGCCGTCGCAGCAAGGCGGTTGTACCCGCAGGCGATTCCTTGGTTGGTCTCGTTGCGCAGAACGCTGACTGGAAGCGGAGCGTTGGCGGCGAACGCCGTCGCGAGCTCATGCGACGCATCCGGCGAAGCGTCGTCGAGCAGGACGATTTCGGCCGGTAACGGATCGAGGTTCCGGAGCGTTTCGAACAAGCCTGGAAGGAAGGCTTCCGACTTGTACATCGGAATCCCGAGCGAGACCGGGATCATTTACGTGCCAAAGCGCGCAGGGTAGTGGATCGCCCGAAGAGGACATCGGCCAGGATCTGGAGCGGGAAGAGGGACAGGCCCAGCACTCCCAAGTTGTCGATATCGCGCGACAACGCGTTGCCCATCGAGCGGCCGATCAGCGGCGTGTGGCCCTTCCTGACCTCTATCGCCGTAAGGCCCGAGCCTTCGATGGCCTGCTTCACGCTGGCGGTGTCGAAATGCATGAGATGGCGCGGGACGTAGTAAGCGAAGAAGTTGCGACCGAATACCCGGGCCCAGACGCTGCGTCGGTTGGGTACCTCGATGTGCAACATTCCCTGCGGCTTGAGCGCCTGGAAGAGCTCGGTCAGTAGCCGCGTCGGTTCGGGATGGTGTTCCAGCACGTGTCGCAGGAACACGACGTCATAACGTCCGCCGCCTTCCCGCCACTGCCAGTAGCTCCGGTACGAAGCCCTGCCGTTCGTTTCACCCACCAGTGCCGGGGCCTTGTCGTGGAAATCGACCGACGTGACGACCGGTTGTCCGGGACTCATGGCCGCATGGAACGAGAGCGAGCCGTCACCGCAACCGAAGTCCAAGACTTCCAGGGGCTTTCCCGAGGACTCGGGCAGCCGCTTGCGCAGGTAGCTGCGTATGGAGATGTCACGCAGGCGCTGCGCGATGCCCTTGCTACCCGTCGCGAAATCCGGAGTGTCGCGCCCCGAATACAGCAAAGGCAGGGATGCTTCGGACGGACGAGGATTGGTAAAGGCCAGGCTGCAGGCCGGACATTCCTGGATCGGATAGTCCCCGGTCCCCGACTCGAAGTCGCGGGTGACCAGCAGTTCGCGAAGCCCCGTTGCATTGCCGCACATGGGGCAGTGGTCGAGAACTTCGATTTCCAGTTGGATGCTCATTTGCAAGACGGGGCCGCTGCGAGTTGATGCGGAAACAATGGGTCAGCCATAGAGGTGCGAGCCGCGGAGCAACCAGTCACTCCACAGGAACAGTCGCTCGTCGCGGCGTCTGCTGCGATGAGAGGACAGTCGCTGTGCCCAGAACGCCTCGTTGTAGCCGGATGAGTGCGTATGCGCGGGCAGCAGGTCGTCGCGGAACCAGGCGCCGACCGGAACGCCGAAGCCCTGCTTGCGCCGCGCAAGGATCTCCCCAGGCAGCAGCGGTGCCACGGCGCGCTTGAGGAGCCACTTCGTGGTCCCCTGGCGAAGCTTAACGTCGGCGGGAAGCCTGCGGACGAAGTCGACGAAGTCGATGTCGAGGAACGGAGCACGCACTTCCAGCGAATGCAGCATGCTGGAGCGGTCGACCTTCACCAGGATGTCGTCCTGGAGGTAAAGGTTGATGTAGAAGGCGATGGTCCGATCGATGTCGTTCGCCTCGGCGCAGCCCTCCCATAGCTCGATCGCCTCGCTGAACACGTCCTCCAGATCGACTGGCTTGCGGTGCAGCGCTTCCATCTCGGAAGGCGCGATGGGTGCCATCCAGACCGGAAGCCACAGGCGCGGATCGTGGTTCAATCCGCCCAAGGTCCGCTTGATCTTGAAATCCAGACTCATGTAGCCGTGCGAGACCGGCAGTCTGCCGGCCAGCATCGAGATGGCCTTGTGGATCGGGCGCGGAACCATTCGTTCGTAGAGGCGTGCGTAGCGCAATGCCTTGAACGGGTCATAGCCCGCGAACAGTTCGTCGGCGCCGTCTCCGCCCAGCGCGACCGTGACGTGGCGACGGGCGTGCTGGCACAGCAGGTAGGTTGGCAGGATCGACGCATCCGCTACAGGCTCGTCGAATCGCGACAACACATCCGGAAGGATGTCGAGGGCGCGCTGGATCGACAGGCGTTCGACGTGGTGCTCGGCGCCCAGATGGCTCGCCACCATCCGCGCATAGGCGGTTTCGTCGAAGCTGGCTTCCTCGAATCCGATCGAGAACGTCTTGAGCCGGTCGCGTCCCAGTTTCCGTATCGCCAATGCCGACACGGCCGATGAATCGATGCCACCGGAGAGGAAACTGCCCACCGGCACATCGGCCACGAGCCGACGATCGACCGCCGCGCCGAGTTTCGCGAGCAGTTCTTCCGCCCAGCGATCCTCGATCCCGGCGGGCCGCTCCTGGAAGGGCTCGGGCTGGTATTCCCAATAGCGCTGCGTGCGCGTCGAAAGCGTGTCGAGGTCGACACGCATCCAGTGGCCGCCCGGCAGCTTGTTGACTCCCTCGATGAACGTGAGGGGAGCGGGCACGAAGCCGTACGCGTAATACTTGCGCAAGGCTCGTTCCGACAGCGCGGCAGGCACTTCCGGATGCGCACGCAACGAGATGAGCTCGGAGGAGAACGCGAAGCTGTTGCTGCCTGCGTGATAGAACAGCGGCTTCTTGCCGAAACGGTCGCGCGAAAGGATCAGTTCCTTGCGCTCGCGGTCCAGCAACGCGAAGGCCCACATGCCGTTGAGTTTCTCGAACATCGCCTCGCGCCAATGGCGCCAGGCATGCAGGAGCACTTCGGTGTCCGAGTGATCGGTCTGGAAAACCGCGCCCAGACGCTCCAGCTCGATGCGCAGCTCGTGAAAATTGTAGATCTCGCCGTTGAACACGATGGAGATGGCCCCATCGGTCGTGCTCATCGGCTGCACGCCGCCCGCGATATCCAGAATGGACAGGCGCCGGTGGCCGAGAAACACCGCGTTCGCGGCATCGACGAGGAAGCCGTCCGCGTCCGGACCGCGATGGGCGATCCGGTCCGTCATCCGCTTCAGCGTGGACCCATCGCCACGGCCGATGAATCCTGCGATTCCGCACACCGTCAGCTCTCCAGGCCGGGCAGCCCGGACTGGACGATGCGTCCGATGCGGTAGACCGGCTTCGCCTGGGACTCGTGGTACGTGCGGTTGAGCATCTCGGCCAGCAGGCCCATCAGGATGCTCAGGATCCCGATAGCGAACAGCATCACCGTCAGGGTCGGCAGCGGGGTCTGGATCAGAGAAATGCCGTCGAACAGCTTCAGCCACAGTGCCCACAGGAACACGAGCGCCGCGACGCCGAACGAAGCAAGCCCGAAGCCGCCGAAGATGTAGATGGGCTTGCCCGAATACTTGAAGAGGAACTTCACCACAAGCAGGTCCAGCACGACCTTGACGATGCGTTCCAGACCGTACTTGGATTCACCGTGGATACGCGGATGGTGGGTGACCTCGATCTCGGTCACGCGCGCGCCGTTCCAGGCGGCGTAGATGGGCACGAAGCGATGCATCTCGCCATACAGCTTCACGCCGTCGAGCACGTTGCGGCGGTATGCCTTTAGCGAGCAGCCATAGTCGTGCAAATGCACGCCGGAAACGTGCGAGATGAGGTCGTTGGCGATACGGCTGGGCAGGTTGCGCTTGATCGCCGCATCCTTGCGGTCCTTGCGCCAGCCGGAAACGACCTCGTATCCCTCATCGAGCTTCGACAGCAGCTTGCCGATGTCGGCGGGATCGTTCTGCAGGTCGCCATCCATGGGGATGACGATTTCGCCCCGGGCGTGATCCAGACCGGCCATCAGGGCGGCCGTCTGGCCGAAGTTCCGGCTCAGGTGGATCACGCGCACACGCGAGTCCGCAGAGGCGACCTCGTCCAGGCGCTCGGTGGAGCGATCCTTGCTGCCGTCGTTGACGAGGATGAGTTCCCAACTGTGCTTCAGCGCATCGAGCGCGTCGCGTGTCCGCTGGTACAGCAGCGGAATGTTGTCTTCCTCGTTGTAGATCGGGATCGTGACGGACAGGTAAGGGGCGTCGCTGGCCCGCGAGGGGGAGATGGCTGCATCCATGTTCATCGATTCGTAAGGCCCATGCGGGGGCTCGCCGCCGCAGCTTGCGGTGGCGTAGCCGGTCATCCGGTGTGAAACAGCAAATTAAAGCATGTGCGTGGCCGAAACCAGCACGCAAAGCACCCGGTCGCGCTCATTGCGCCGGGCGGGGTACTCGTGGGTCGCGCCTTGCGGGACCGGTGGTGGTGCATGGACGCGGCAGGCGGGGGGGCGACCCCGCCCGCCGTGGATTCAGAAGCCCGGTCCGGGGACGTCAGAGCGCCCTTTCCAGCTCCGGCAACAGCGTGAACAGATCCCCCACCAGCCCGATGTCCGCGATCTCGAAGATCGGCGCATCGCCGTCCTTGTTGATCGCCACGATCGTGCCGGCGTCCTTGATGCCGGTCAGGTGCTGGATCGCGCCGGAGATGCCGACGGCGACGTAGAGCTCGGGGGCGATGATCTTGCCGGTCTGGCCGACCTGCAGTTCGTTGGGCACGTAACCCGCGTCGACCGCGGCGCGCGAGGCGCCCACGGCCGCGCCGAGCTTGTCGGCCAGCGCGTAGATCACCTTGAAGTTCTCCGCCGAACCGACGCCGCGGCCGCCGGAGACGACGCGCTTGGCGCTCTGCAGGTCCGGGCGATCGGACTTGCCGGCCGCGAGGCCCACGAAGCGCGTGTGTGAGGGCACGGCGGCGTCGACGGAGACGGCTTCGACCGCCGCGCTGCCACCCTTGGCGGCCTCCGGCCACGACGCCGTACGCACGGTGGCGACGACGGTCTGACCGGACGGTGCTTCAACGGTGATGATTGCGTTGCCGGCGTAGATCGGGCGCTTGAAGGTGTGGCTGCCTTCCACCGCCATCACGTCCGACACCTGCGACACGCCCAGCAGCGCGGCGACGCACGGCATCAGATCCTTGCCGAAGGTGGTGCTCGGGCCGAAGACGTGGCTGTAACCGGCGGCGAGCTTGGCCACCTGCGGCGCCAGCACCTGAGCGATCGCGTTGGCGTTCGCGTCGTTGGCGACCGTCAGGACCTTGCCGACGCCGGCGATCTGCGCGGCCTCGGCTGCGATGGCGGCCGGATCGGCAGCCAGCACGACGATGTCGATGGAGTCGGGCTTCAGCGCCTGCGCGGCGGAAACGCACTTGGCGGTGGAGGCGTTGAGCTTGCCGTCCAGGTGTTCGGCGACGATGAGTACCTTGCTCATTACAGCAGCCCCTTCTGCTTGAGTGCGGCGACCAGTTCGGCCGCGTCCTTCACCATCACGCCCTTGCTGCGCTTGCCCGGCGCGGCGTAGTGCGTGGTCTTCAGGCCTTCGCCGGCGTCGACGCCGAGATCGGCGAAGGGCACGGTTTCCAGCGGCTTGCTCTTGGCCTTCATGATGTCGGGCAGCTTGATGAAGCGCGGCTCGTTCAGGCGCAGGTCGGTGGTGACCACCGCCGGCAGGTCGACTTCGAGCGTCTCCAGGCCGGCGTCCACTTCGCGCGTCACCGTGGCCTTGCCATCGGCGACCTCCAGCTTCGAGGCGAACGTGGCCTGCGGGCGGCCCCACAGCGTCGCGAGCATCTGGCCGGTCTGGTTGGCGTCGTCGTCGATGGCCTGCTTGCCCAGGATCACCAGGTCCGGCTGCTCCTTCTCGATCAACTTGAGCAGCGTGCGAGCGGCGGTCAGCGGCTGGATCGGCTGGTCGGACACGACGTGGATCGCGCGGTTGGCGCCCATGGCGAGGCCGTTGCGCAGATGGGCCTGGGCGTCGGCCGGAGCGATCGTGGCGACCACGACCTCGGTCGCGATGCCCTTGTCGCGCAGGCGCAGGGCCTCTTCCAGGGCGATTTCGTCGAACGGGTTGGCCGACAGCTTGACGCCGTCGGTGACCACGCCGGAGCCGTCCGGCTTGACCTGGATGCGGACGTTGTAGTCCACCACGCGCTTGTAGCCGACGAGGATCTTCATCGTGCGGGGATTCCTATGGTTGCGCGGCCGGAAGCGGGCCGAGAACCGCCGATTCTAGCCGAGGAGGCGCTCCCTACGCAGGCGGATGGTCTCGAGCCGCGGGCCCTCGCGGACGCTGCGGGGGCCGCAATCCGTTCATCTGGAGAACCGGCCGGTCGCGCGATTCGGCTGGGACACCCCGATCCGTTACCCTTCAGCGCGCTCGTTCCCCCAAAGGCGGAGTCCCAATGCTTCATCCGGTCATTCTCAGCGGCGGCAGCGGCACGCGCCTGTGGCCCCTGTCGCGGCAGAACCAGCCCAAGCAGTTCCTGGCGCTGGTGGGCGACCACTCGCTGTACCAGGAGACCGTGCTGCGGGCGAGCAAGCTGCCCGGGGCGCAGCCGCCGATCACCGTCTGTGCCGACGACCACCGCTTCATGGTCGGCGAGCAACTGCAGGCCGTGGGCATCGCCAGCGGCGGCATCCTGCTCGAGCCGGCGGCGCGCAGCACCGCCCCGGCCATCGCGATCGCCGCGCTGCATGCGCTCGCACGCGACGCCGACGCCACGCTGCTGGTCATGCCGGCCGACCACCTCATCGAGGACGAGGCCGCCTTCCGCGCCGCGGTCGAGGCCGCAACGGGGCTGGCCCACGATGGCTGGCTGGTCACCTTCGGCATCCGGCCCGATTACGCCGAAACCGGCTACGGCTACATCCTGCGCGGCGATGCGCTGGGCGAGGGCGGCTTCCGTGTCGAGCGCTTCGTCGAGAAGCCCGACAAGGCCACCGCCGAGCGCTACGTGGCCGAAGGCACCTACGCGTGGAACTCGGGCATGTTCCTGTTCGGCGCGCAGCGTTATCTCGATGAGCTGGCGCGTCACGCGCCGGCCATCCTCGATGCCGCGCGTGCGGCGATGGCAGCGGCGAAGGCCGACCTCGATTTCACCCGCGTCGATCGCGACGCCTTCGCCGCGAGCCCCAGCGATTCGATCGACTACGCCGTGATGGAAAAGACCGACCGCGCCGCCGTGGTGCCGGTGAGTTGCGGCTGGAGCGACATTGGTTCGTGGTCGTCGCTGTGGTCGGTCGCGCAGCGGGACGGCGAGGGCAATCGCTACGAAGGCGACGTGATCGCGGTCGACACGCGCGACAGCCTCGTGCGCGCATCGGAACGCCGCATGATCGCGACGATCGGCGTGGAGGATCTGGTCATCGTCGACACGCCCGACGCCACGCTGGTCGCGCGCAAGGACCGCGTGCAGGACGTGAAGGCCGTCGTCGACAAGTTGAAGTCGGCGGGGCGGCAGGAGCACCTGTTCCACCGCAAGGTCTACCGCCCGTGGGGCAGTTACGACTCCATCGGCGTGGGCGAACGTTTCCAGGTCAAGCGCATCGTCGTGAAGCCCGGCGCCGCCCTGAGCCTGCAGAAGCATTCGCATCGCGCCGAGCATTGGGTCGTGGTGTCCGGCGTCGCGGAGGTCACCTGCGACGACCGCGTGTTCGACCTGCACGAGAACGAAAGCACCTACATTCCGCTGGGCAGCGTGCATCGCCTGCGCAACCGCGGCACCGAGCCGGTGGAGCTGATCGAAGTGCAGTCGGGCAGTTATCTGGGCGAAGACGACATCGTCCGGCTCGAGGACGTTTACGGGCGTTCCTGATCGAGATTCGCTGGATTGAAACGCCCCCGATCAAGGGGGCGTCTTCTTTTGCAGCGATCAGAGAGGCTCGTGTATGAGTGTCTTCCCCAGCAATGCCGCGAACCGGTCCGCGCTGCCCGGCGCGTGTGCGAAGAACAGCGACGGCTCGCACAGCTCCAGCTCGAGCAGGCACGGCCCGCCAGCGTCGTCGCGGATGAGGTCCACGCGTGCGTACAGGAGCGGCTCGTCGAGCTGCAACGCCTCGCGCGCGGCCGCCATCACGCGATCGGCGAGCGCGAGTTCATCCTGCGACGGCACGCGCGGCGCGATGGATTCGGCGGCGAAGAGATGGTTCGTCGGGCCTTCGTCGGGGCGCAGCAGCGGGCCCTTGCGGATCGCGTGGCTGAACTCGCCGGCGAAGAACATCAACGCGGTTTCGCCGTGTTCGTCCACCGACGAAAGATACGGCTGCAGCATCGCACTGCGATCGGCATCGAGCAGGCGCGCGAGGTGGTTCGCGGCCGCGAATTCCTGCGAACGCGCGTAACGCTGCGCGTCCTTCGATCCCGCGCCCACGCTCGGCTTCACCACGAATTCCGCCGCCTTCGGATGCAAGGCCAGGAACGCCTGCAGCGTCGGCAGGGGCTCCATGTCCGGTTCGACGAACGCCGTCGGCACGATCGGCACGCCGCGCGCTGCGAGCTCGGCGAGGTAGTGCTTGTCGGTGTTCCATCGCACGACGGGCAGCGGGTTGATCAGGCGCGTCTGCGCCGACACGCGCTCGCTCCAGTCCAGGAACTCGCGCAGGCGCGGCACGTAGTCCCATGGCGAACGGAGGATCGCCGCGTCGAAGCGGCTCCAGCCCACCGTTGCATCGTCCCAGGCGCGGACCTGCACGGCGAATCCCGCGCGCGCGCAGGCGTCCAGCAGCGGCGTCAGGTCGTCGTCGACACCAGCGGCGGCGATAGCGGTCACGAGGGCGATCCGGGTCATGGCCGGAGTCTAGACGCTGCCGCCCCGGCGTCGCGATGTCCCAGCCGGACGGACGTCGCCGTTTCGCGCATCCGACCTGTCCGAACGTACGGTGGGGGACGTGCCCGCGGCCACGGTAAACTCCGGGGCATTGCGCAGAACCGAACGGAGTCCGACGTGGCCGCGACGCAGAACGGCAAGAACAAGCTTTTCCCAAGTGCGAAGGCGGCGCTCGACGGCATCGTCGCCGATGGGCAGACGCTCGCCGTTGGCGGCTTCGGGCTGTGCGGCATTCCCGAAGCGCTGATCGGCGCGCTGCGCGACAGCGGCGTGAAGGGCCTGACGGCGATTTCCAACAACGCCGGCGTCGACGGTTTCGGCCTGGGTCTGCTGCTGGAAACGCGACAGATTCGGAAGATGATTTCGTCGTACGTCGGCGAGAACAAGGAATTCGAGCGCCAGTTCCTCTCCGGCGAACTTGAGCTCGAATTCAATCCCCAGGGCACGCTCGCCGAGCGCCTGCGCGCGGGAGGTGCGGGCATCCCGGCGTTCTTCACGCGTACCGGCTACGGCACGGTCGTGGCCGAAGGCAAGGAAACGCGCGAGTTCGACGGCCACCACTACGTGATGGAAACCGCGCTGAAGGCCGATGTGTCGCTCGTGAAGGCGTGGAAGGCCGACAAGGCTGGCAACCTCGTCTTCCGCAAGACCGCGCGCAACTTCAACCCGGCGTGCGCGATGGCGGGCGCGATATGCGTGGCCGAAGTGGAAGAGCTGGTCGAGATCGGCCAGATTGATCCCGACCACGTGCACCTTCCGGGCATCTACGTCGACCGCATCGTCGTCAATGCGACGCCCGAGAAGCGCATCGAACAGCGCACCGTGCGCGCCTGACCCACACGCATACAGGACATCGAACCATGGCTTGGACCCGCGACCAGATGGCGCAGCGCGCCGCGCAGGAACTCACCGACGGCGCCTACGTCAACCTCGGCATCGGCTTGCCCACGCTGGTGGCCAATTTCATTCCCGATGGCGTGGACGTGTGGCTGCAGAGCGAGAACGGCCTGCTCGGCATCGGCCCGTTCCCGACCGAGGCCGAAGTCGACGCCGACCTCATCAACGCCGGCAAGCAGACCGTCACCGCACGCCCCGGCGCCAGCTATTTCGGCAGCCACGATTCGTTCGCGATGATCCGCGCCGGCCACATCGACCTGGCGATCCTCGGCGCGATGCAGGTCACCGAGAAGGGCGACCTCGCCAACTGGATGGTGCCCGGCAAGATGGTCAAGGGCATGGGCGGCGCGATGGATCTGGTCGCGGGCGTGAAGCGCGTGGTCGTGCTGATGGAGCACACCGCGAAGAACGGTGAGCACAAGATCCTGGCTGAATGCACGCTGCCGCTGACCGGCGTGGGCGTGGTGAACCGCATCATCACCGACCTCGCGGTGCTCGATGTCGCCGCCGACGGCCTGAAGCTGGTCGAACTCGCGCCGGACGTCACCGAGGACGAGCTGCGCGAGAAGACGGGCGTGGTGTTCTCGCGGGCTGGCTGAGACCTGGAGCGTCAGCCGCGCCTGGCGAACGGGTACGGCTGCGACGCCGGAGGTTCAGGCTCGCCGCAGACGGAAGCGGCGGTACGCACGCCGTAACCCGCGTCTCGCGCGGCGAGCGCGAAAACGCGCTCGATCGCGTGCGCGAACGTGCCATCCACCTGGCCTGCCTCCGCTTCGAACTCCCAGTCGTCCAGGTGCGCGTCGAGCACCGGGCGTAGCGCTTCCAGGCGCGCCCAGAACATGCTTCCGGAAACGAAGTCGTCCGACTCCACCCGTGGCGCGCCGATGCCGAGGCGGGCGGTCAGGTAGCGCACGTTGCTTTCGTTGGCGCCCCAGTAATAGCCAAGAGGCTGCACATGGCCTTCGGGCGCAACCACGCCAAGGCTCGGATCATCGTGATAGGCGCGAACGATGCCTTCGACGCGCGGCGGTGAAAGCAGGTGCCCGATCAGTTGGTTTCGCCAGGCGTCGCCGTCCTGCCGATGGGGCGACTTCTTGGTGTGCAGCTTCAGCACGAGCTCCGTGCCCTCGTCGAGCAGGCGATTAGCGACACGCAGGAAGGGCAGGATGTCGCGACCGCGGTTCTCGTGCGCCTCGATTTCCGCGTCGATGCCTCGCTTGTCCAGGATGGCGCGGATCTGCGCGACCTTGTCCGGTGGCGTGGTGATGATGACGCGGAAGCGATGACCGCCTGAGACGAGGACTTCCAGGATTTCCTCCAGCACGTCCGGGTACCAGGCATGGATCACCAGGCAGGGACGCGTGGCCGCAATGGCAGACCCAGGCGCGGCCGAGAGCATCAACGCATCGCGCGTGGCCTGCAGCCAGGCATGACCGAGGCGCGCATCGGGTTCGAGTACGGCGCCTTCGGCCCACTCGTTCCACGCGTTGACGAACACCAGCCGGTCCGATGCCGCGCGGCCCGCCAAGCGGCGCTCGATGGTGTCGCGCAGCCAGTCGCGGTATCTCCGCGGCGCGGCGTGCAGGTAGGTGCGTCCGGCACCCGAGCGACGCGCCTCGTTGTCCCAGCCGCAGTTGACGCCGGGGAACAGGCGGTAGTCCGGAAGCGGGCGCCGGCGGTAATCGTCGGCCAGTTCGCGCCAGTCCAGGACCTGGCCGCGGTAACCGGGATTCACGAGCGACTGGTCGGCAGTGACGTTGGTCGGCGTCGCCAGGTTCGGCGGGAATTCGACGGCGGCGTCGAAGCCGTAGTCCGCCGGATCGGCGCGATCGAAACTCTGCGTGTAGGCGATGTGGATCTCGCCGATGCCGTGCTCGCGGCACCACGTCCGCCAGCGCGCCGCGGTGGCACGCGGCTCGGGAAGCAGGCCAGGGCGATACACCAGCAGCAGCGGCCTACCATCGACGCGCAGGTAGCGGCGATCGCGCAGGTACGGTGCGATGTGCGCGATGAACGCGAGGTCGTCTTCGGCGCTGTGCTGCTGGCCGATGAGGATGTCGTCTGCGCGGCCGTCCCAGCGGCGCGACCAGTTCTCGTTGGCCCAGCACAGGCAGAACGGAAGATCGATCGACTCATCGCCCAGCCACTGCTGGAGCGGCGCTTCCAGCAGGGTCTTGCCGCCGAACCAGTAGTAGTAGAAGCAGAACGCGCCGATGCCGTACTCGCGGGCGAGCGTTGCCTGCTCGCGCATCACCTGCGGGTTGCGCAGGTCGTAGAAGCCTAAGTCGCCGGGCAGTCGTGGCTGCACGTGACCTTCGAACTGCGGAAGCGCGCGCGACACGTTGCGCCACTCGGTGAAGCCCGATCCCCACCACGCATCGTTCTCGGGGATCGCGTGGAACTGCGGCAGGTAGAACGCCACGAGCGTGGCCGGCAAGGGCGAGGGCAGGGCAGCCGGTCGGCGAGGCAGCCAGCCGATCGCCGGAACATCGGCGCGCACCCGCGCGCGCCGTTCGCCTGTCGCGTCGCCCTGCTTCCCGCGAGGGCCCTGCGGCAGCGTGTCCGCAAAACGCTCCAGGTACGACTGCCGCAGGCGGTCGCGCATGCGTTCGGGCATGGGCGTGATGCGGAACGCGGCACGCAGGCTGTTGAACAGCAAGGTGCGCAGGCCCTCGTTCAGGCGCGACGTCATGCGGCGGTCACAGGTTCTGGTAATTCGGCCCCGAGCCGCCTTCCGGCGTCACCCAGTCGATGATCTCGTAGGGATCCTTGATGTCGCAGGTCTTGCAGTGCACGCAGTTGGCGGCGTTGATCTGCAGTCGCTTGCCAGCCTCGTCCTGCACGATCTCGTACACCGCCGCCGGGCAGAAGCGCGTGCACGGGTTGTCGTATTCCTCCGCGCAGCGCGTGACGCAGATGGACGTGTCGCGCACCTTCAGGTGCACGGGCTGGTCCTCGTCGTGTTCGGTCGCGGCGTAATAGACGCCCTGCAGGCGGTCGCGCGGCGCGAGCTTGCGTTCAATGTAGTCGCGCTTCGGGCTTTCGTGCTCGCCGACCTTGTCCAGCGAGCACCAGTCGGCCTTGTTCTTCAGCGTCCACGGCGAAAGGCCGCCGGTGACGGTTTCCCATGCCGAATTGAGGATGCCGAACCACAGGCCGCGCTTGAAGCCGGGCTTGAAGTTACGCACCTTCTTCAGCTCGGCCATGATGTTCGAACCGCGCAGCTTCGCGTCGAAACCCTGCGGCGACAGCTGCGAAGCGACGAGATGTTCGGCCGCGAGCATGCCCGAACGGATCGCCTGGTGCGTGCCCTTGATCTTCGGCACGTTGAGCAGGCCGGCGGTGTCGCCGATCAGCAGCGCGCCTGGCATTTCAAGCTTGGGCAGCGACTGGTAACCACCGGTGACGATCGCGCGCGCGCCGGCCGACAGGATGGTGCCGCCTTCCAGCAGCGGCTCGAACAGCGGATGGTTCTTCCATTGCTGGAAGGCTTCCCACGGCTTGTATTCCGGATCCTTGTAATCCAGGCCGCTGACATAACCCAGCGCGATGCGGCCCTTGTCCAGGTGGTACAGGAATCCGCCGCCGTAGACCTCGTTGTCCGCCGGCCAGCCGAAGCTGTGCACGATCTTGCCGGGCGTCACGCGGTCTTCCGGCACCTGCCACAGTTCCTTGATGCCGATCGAATAGCCCTGCGGATCGCTGTCGGCATCGAGCTTGAACTGCTTGATCAGGCGCTTGGTCAGGTGGCCGCGCGCGCCCTCGGCGAGCACGGTGACCTTCGCGCGGATGTCGATGCCCGGCGTGTAACCCGGCTTGTGCGATCCATCCTTCGCAATGCCCATGTCGCCGATGCGCACGCCGACCACGGCACCGCTTTCGTCATGCAGCGTTTCGGCCGCGGCGAAGCCGGGATAGATCTCCACGCCCAGCGCTTCGGCCTGCGGCGCGAGCCACGCGCACATCGCGCCGAGGCTGACGATGAAATTGCCTTCGTTGTGCATGCCGGGCGGAATCGGCAGCCGGCGGTGGCCCTTGTGCGTCAGCAGCCAGAATTCGTCGTGTTTGGCCGGCACGCAGATCGGCGGCGGGTTGTCGCGCCAGTTCGGCAGCAGGGCGTCCAGCGGTTCGGGTTCGATCACCGCACCCGAGAGGATGTGCGCGCCGATCGTCGAAGCCTTCTCGATCACGCACACCGACAGCTCCGGGTTGAGCTGCTTGAGGCGGATGGCGAACGACAGCCCGGCCGGACCGGCACCGACGGTGACGACGTCGTACTCCATCACGTCGCGTTCGACGGCGTTCGGATCGGGTTGGTTCATGGGGCACTCCAAGACGGGCTGGCGTACAGCGGCTGGCGGATTGCGGGGACAGCAGAGGGTGGATTGTCGCGGGTTTGCGCGGTTGGCGCCAAGTTTCGCCGGGAAAACCCGGCGGCGGGCGCGATACGCCGTGCTAGCGTTGGGTATGGTTCTCGACGTGATCCCGCTGCCCGACGCGCAGCTGCAGTTCGATCCGCACTGGCTCGGCCCGCTGGAGGCCGATGCGTTGCTGGATGGGCTACACCGCGATGTCCCCTGGGAAACACACCGCATCCGCATTTTCGGCCGCGAGGTCGATTCGCCGCGGCTGAGCTGCTGGATCGGCGATCCCGACGCGCGTTACCGCTATTCGGGCACGCTGTTCGAGCCCCATCCCTGGCCCGATGCACTGGTTCCGGTGCGCGAACGCCTGGCGCGCACGCTCGACGTTGCGTTCAACAGCGTGCTGGCGAACCTCTACCGCGACGGCACCGACGCGATGGGCTGGCACAGCGATGCCGAGCCCGAACTCGGCCCGGCGCCGGTGATCGCGTCCATCAGCCTGGGCGCCACGCGCCGCTTCGCGCTGAAGCATCGCGACGATCCTGCGCGCAAGCTCACGCTGGAACTTCCGCACGGCAGCCTGCTGGTGATGTCCGGCGCGACGCAGCGCCACTATCGCCACGCATTGCCGCGCACGACGCGGCCGATCGGTCCGCGCATCAACCTCACATTCCGCCGGATCGTCACGCCGTCGAGTTGACAACGCGCGCAACAGTTACCGCGTCGCAGGCAGCGTACGGCGATAGGCCTCGCCGCTGGTGAGCGTCCAGCCCGCGATGTCGCCACCGATCTTCGACAGCGACTGCTCGAACGCGCGCGCGACATCGGGCACCGCCGCGCTCCCGGCCGGCGTCGCCTGCAGGAACACGCGCGACGCGGCGACCTTCTGCTGCGGCACGTGAAGCAGCTTGGCACTGACTTCGATCGTCGCCGACGGGACGGCACCGCCCGCGTAGTCCGACTCGAAGCGGCGCACTTCGAAGAAGAGCTTGTATTCGCCCGCCACGCCGGTGCCCTGGCGCGCGACGCCGCCGATGCGGCCGGAGTCTTCAAGTGCGCGCAACACCGTGTCGACGAGCATGTCCGACGGCGGGCGCGCCCATTGCGCGCCGCGGTAGACCTGCAGTTCGCCGGGCGTGGGCCGCACCGCGATGCGCAGGCTGTCGACGATGCGCGCCGCCGCCGGCGGGGCGATCACCAGCTGCCAGTCGACCTTCGGCCACGAAGCGTCCGCCTTCACTGCGGGTTCCGGCGCGAAGATCGTGGTGGGATCCTTGGGCTTGTCGCTCAGGATCGAGCAGCCGGCCAGCGCCAGCAGCAGGCCGGATGCGAGCGCGATGCGCGCGTGGCGGGCGAGGGTCGAAGCGATCGTCGTCATGTCGGCGCGCGTGGTCATTCGGGTTTGAATTCCGCGGGGTCGAACTGCTTGGGACCGTCGCGACCCAGGAGGTAGCGCGTCGGGTTGCCGTCGAGGCGGTCGCTGATGCGGCGCAGGTCGCGCACCAGCCCGCGCAACTCGGCCAGCGTCGGGCCGAGCTGCGCAAGGCCGTCGTTGGCGAAGCTGTTGATCGCGGCGCGGTTGTCGGTGAGCAGGCCGTTGGCGTTGTTGGCCGCCGAATCCAGCCGCGTGAGCGTGCTGTCGAGCTTGGCGATCAGGCCCGGCAGCTTCGCCACGAGTTCACGGTCGACGCTCTGCACCGCGCGGTTGGTGTTGTCGAGCGTGGACGACAGCTGCTCGCTGGACTTGCGCGCGTTGATGATCAGCGCGCGCAGGTCCTCGCGCTGGTCGGCGATGGACGCGGTCATCGATTCGATGTTCGACAACGTGTTCGACACGCGCCGAACGTTCTCGTCGCTCAGCACCTGGTCCATCCGCGCGACCAGGCGGTTCGCCGTATCGGCGATGTTCTGCAGGGCCGAGGCTTCGGTCTGGATCACCGGCACTTCGCGGTGGTCGGTGTCGGCCAGCAGCGGGCTGCGCGGATCGCCGCCGGTGAGCTGGATGAAGGGACTGCCGGTGATGCCCTGGATCGACAGCTTCGCGCGCGTGTCGGTCTTGATCGGCGCGTTCGCCTGCAGGCGCAGGATCGCGATCACACGGCGCGGGTCGTCCGGCGCCAGGCTCAGGTTCTGCACGGTGCCCACGGAAATGCCGTTGTATTGCACCGAGCTGCCTTCGGTCAGGCCCGTCACCGGCTCGGTGAACAGCACCGCGTAGGTGCGCCATTCCTTCTCGGACGAATACTTCGCCGCCCACAGTGCGAACAGCAGCAACAGCAACGTCACCAGGATGGTGAAGGCGCCGATGAGGACGTAATTGGCCCGGGTTTCCATGACTTCAGCTCGTCGCTTCGCGGGTGTTCTGTGCGGCGCGCGCACGCGGTCCGTGGAAGTACTCCTGCACCCACGGATGGTCGAATCGTTCCACTTCGTGTATCGGCGCGCAGACCACGACCTTGCGATCGGCGAGCACGGCGACGCGATCGCAGATAGCGTAAAGCGTGTCGAGATCGTGTGTGATCAGGAACACGGTCAGGCCCAGCGCCTGCTGCAGCGTGCGGATCAGGCGGTCGAACGCCGCCGCGCCGATCGGATCCAGGCCCGCGGTGGGCTCGTCGAGGAACAGCAGCGGCGGATCCAGCGCCAGCGCACGCGCCAGGCCCGCGCGCTTGCGCATGCCGCCGGACAATTGCGACGGCAGCTTGTTCAGCGCGTCGGCCGGCAGGCCGGCGAGCTTCACCTTCAGCAGCGCCAGTTCGTAGCGCAGCGAATCGGGCAGGTCGCCGTGGTACTCCTTCAGCGGCACCTGCACGTTCTCGCCCACGGTGAGCGAGGAGAACAGCGCGCCGTCCTGGAACAGCACGCCGGTGTTGCGCTCGATCGCACGTCGCTGCGTCGCGTCGTCGGTCCGCGCGTTGAGGCCGAGCACTTCGATCTCGCCTTCCTGCGGTTCGCGCAGGCCGAGGATCGCGCGCATCAGCACCGACTTGCCCGTACCCGAACCGCCGACGATGCCGATGATCTCGCCCGGCCAGACGTCGAGGTCGAGGCCCTCGTGCACGACCTGTTCGCCGAAGCGGTTCACCAGTCCGCGCACGCGCACGATTGGCTGGCCGCTTCCGCGCCTGGGGCACAGCGGGTGCAGCGCATCCGGCGCCGCGTTCGGCGAGCCCGGGACCCTGCGCGCCATGCGCCCCGTCATCTTCGACATGCGGTTCATACGCCCATCTCCATGAACCAGATGGCGAAGAACGCGTCGAGGATGATCACCATCGAGATCGACTGCACCACGCTGGACGTCGTGCGTTCGCCCACCGACTGCGCGGTGCCTTCGACCTGCAAACCTTCCAGGCAGCCGATCAGGCTGATGAGCAGCGCGAACACCGGCGCCTTGGCGAGGCCGACCAGGAAGTGCCGAAGCTCGATGGTCTCGTGCATGCGCGTGAGGTACTGCTGCGGCGGGATGTCCAGGCTGTATGCGCCGACGGTGAGGCCGCCGAGCAGGCCGAAGATCATCGCGATGAAGGTGAGCATCGGCAGCATCACCAGCAGCGCGAGCATGCGCGGGATCACCAGCAGGTCGATCGGGTCCATGCCCAGCGTGCGGATCGCGTCGACTTCCTCGCGGCTGACCATCGCGCCGATCTGCGCGGTGAACGCACTCGCCGTGCGGCCGGCCAGCACGATCGCCGTGAGCAGCACCGCGAACTCGCGCAGGAACGAGATGTTCACCAGTTCGACGACGAAGATCTCCGCGCCGAAGTCGCGCAGGATGTTCGCGCCGAGGAAGGCCACCACCGCGCCGACGAGAAAGCACAGCAGCGCGACCAGCGGCACGGCGTCCAGGCCGACCTGTTCCATGTGGTGCACGGTCGCGGTCGGGCGGAACCGGCTCGGTTCCTTGAACATCCGCAGCAGCTTGATCTGCGTCTCGCCGAGGAAGCCGACCAGCGCCAACGCCTCGTGCCAGTTGTTGTGCACCGCGCGGCCCAGGCGTTCGAGCGCGGCACTCACGCCGTACTCGCGCTTCTTGCGCGGACGGTCGTCGGCGACGTCCTCGATCGCCGACACCAGCGCCTGGTGCGATTCGTGGAAGGTGAGGACGTCGAAGTCCAGGTTGTTCCGGCGCGCGAAGCGCAGCAGCTGCAGTACGCCGACCGAGTCCAGGCGCTCCACGCCGCTGGCGTCGATGGTCGCCACGCCCGCGGGCGCATCGCCCAGCGCGGTGCCGATCTGCCCGGCGTAGTCGAGCGTCCAGGAACCGGACAGCCGCAGGCGCGACGGGGTCGAGCCGTCGGCGTCGATCTGCGGCGGGTGCGCGGTCGTGTCCGTCATCGGGTGGGCCGGGGCAATGTCGCGGAGGATAGCAGCCTGCGTATCGCGGCCGCCGCGAACGTGGCGCGAAGGCGCCGCGGTCGCGTGGTCCGTGCGCGCGTTCGCTGCCAGCCGGTGCAGCCGCGTGCGATGCTTCGCGCATGTCGAATCCGCCCCCCCTGAGCGTCGCCAGTTACGCCGCACGCATCGACTTCGTGATCGAGCTGGCCGAACGCCTGCATGCCTACGGCACCACGGCGCAGCGCCTGGAGGGCGCGATCAGCGCGGTCGCGCATCGCCTGCGGCTGGAGTGCGAGCCCTGGTCGAACCCGACCGGGTTGATCCTCACCTTCTCCGACCCTCAACGCGGACCCGGCGAAAGCGACACCACGCGCGTGATCCGGTTGCCGCCCGGCGACACCGATTTGCATCGTCTGGCCGAAACCGACCGCATCGCCGAGGAAGTGCTCGCCGGCCGGCTCGGCCTGGTCGACGCGCACGCGCAGATGAGCGCACTCGACACGCCGCCGACGCGGCGCTCCCGCGCGATGCAGGTGCTGGCCTACGGACTGGCCGCCATCGGCATCGGCGGTGTGCTGCGCCTGCCGTGGCTCGACATCGGCGTGGCGGGCGTCAACGGGCTGATGATCGGCCTTCTCGTGCAGTGGTCGGAACTGCATCCGCGCTTCAAGGAAGCGCTGGAAGCGGTGACCGCTATGTTCGCCGCCATCGTGACGCTGCTGGTGGCCACCTATGTCGCGCCGCTCAACCAGAACACGGTGATCATCGCCTCGCTCATCGTGCTGCTGCCCGGCATGGCGCTGACCAACGCGGTGAACGAACTGACCAGCCAGCATCTGGTCTCGGGCACGGCGCGCTTCGCCGGGGCGGTGACGACGGTGCTGAAGCTGGCGATCGGCACGATCATCGCGCTGTACCTGGCCGACGTGGTCGGCCTGCACGCGCAGGTACGCGCATCGCGCCCGCAGCCGGTATGGGTGGAGTGGGGCGCACTGGCGGCGGCGGCGTTCGCCTTCGCCGTGCTGTTCCGCGCGCAGTGGCGCGACTACCCGAAGGTGATGGCCGCAGCGGCCGGCGGCTATCTCATCTCGCGCTTCGGCGGGCAGGCGTTCGGCAGTCCGGCGGGCATCTTCCTCGCTGCGCTCGTGCTCACCGCGGCGGGCAATGCGTACGCGCGCTGGTGGAATCGCCCCGGCGCGATCCTGCGCGTGCCCGGCATCATCATGCTGGTGCCCGGCAGCGTGAGCCTGCGCGGGCTGCTCACGCTCATCCAGCAGCAGGACATCGACGCGGGCCAGACGGCGGTGCTGGCGGTGCTCAACATCCTGCTGGCGCTGATCGCGGGACTGCTGTTCGGTAACCTGCTGCTGCCTGCGCGGCGGAATCTTTGATTCTTGGTCGGGATTCGGGATTCGGGATTAGCGCCCGCCGAAGCCGTCATCCCGGCGAAAGCCTGGATCCAGGCCCGTAATACGCGGGCACTCCCGCGCCGACAAACCACCGCAACGAAAGCTGGAATCCATGTCGATCCTGGCCGCCCCGCTCGCAGAAACAGAAACGCCGGCACAAGGCCGGCGCTCCGAAACAAGAACGATCCGAACGGATCAGCGGATCAGAAAATCCTCGAGCTTCTTCCCCGCGCTCGTCTGCGCCGCCAGCCAGCGCGGCTGCTTGCCCCGGCCGGCCCAGGTTTCGGACGGATTGGCCGGGTTACGGTACTTCGGCGCGACGGACTTGCCGGCGTTCTTCGATACCTTGCGTGCCGGCGCCTTCGCCGCGCGCGCGGGAGCCGCCGGTGCCGCACCCCCGAACAGTTCGCCGATGCTGTAACCCTCGGCCTTCGCCAGCTGCGTGAGTTTCTTGCGCACCACGGCGATCGGCTTGCGCTTGCTGAGCGTGGTCTTGCGCTTCTTCGCCTGGCTGATCAGCGCGTCGAGTTCCTTCGCGGAGAGGGAATCGAGATTGATCGACATAAAACCTCCGGAGCGTGCGGGATATCGGGGGAATGATCGAGGCCGTCGATGCGGCGGACTCCCGATGATAGTCGCCGGCATCCGGCGGCGTAAACGCGAAGGTCTTCGCCCGGATTCCACCCTGCTCAGCCCTCTCCCGCGGGCGGGAGAGGGGCCATGCAGCCTGGTCGTATGCCGCGCTTACTTTCCGAATTTCGCGAACACGCCCGTGCGATCGAGGTTTTCCGATTCGCTCGCCTGGCGATGGCGGTACTCGAACGTGCCGGCGGCCAGGCCGCGTTCGGACACCACGATGCGATGCGGGATGCCGATCAACTCGATGTCGGCGAACATCGCGCCCGGACGCAGGCCGCGATCGTCGAGCGCGGCTTCGACACCGGCGGCGTTGAGGTCGCGATACAGCGCCTGCGCCGCTTCGGCCACGGCCGCGTCGTTCTTCGGGTTGATGACGCACACCACGGCCTGCCACGGCGCCATGGGCTCGGGCCACACGATGCCGTTCTCGTCGAAGTTCTGTTCGATCGCCGCCGCGACGATGCGCGACACGCCGATGCCGTAGCAGCCCATCACCGGCGTGGTGGCCTTGCCGTTGGCGTCGAGCACGGTGAGCTTGAGCGCCTTGGCGTACTTGTCGCCCAGCTGGAAGACGTGTCCGACTTCGATGCCACGCGCGATCTGCAGCGTGCCCTTTCCGTCGGGCGAGGGATCGCCTTCGACGACGTTGCGGATGTCGGCGATTTCATCGGGCTCGGGCAGGTCACGGCCCCAGTTCACGCCGGCGAGGTGGAAGCCCTTTTCGTTGGCGCCGACGACGAAATCGGACATGGCCGCGACACTGCGGTCGGCGACGATGCGGATCGCCTTCGCAGGCTTCACCGGGCCGAGGAAGCCCGGTTCGCTGCCCAGGTGCCCGGCGATTTCCGCTTCCGTCGCCAGGCGATAGCCCGCAAGGCCAGTGAGCTTGCCGAGCTTCACTTCGTTGACGGCATGGTCGCCGCGCACCAGCGCAAGGACGAACTGCGGATTGCCTTCGGCATCGGTGCCCATGACGGCGACCGACTTCACAGTGCGATCGAGCGTGATGCCCATCAGCGCGGCGACGTCCTCGCAGGTCTTCTGGTGCGGCGTGTCGACCTTGCGCATCGCTTCGGTCGCGGCGCCGCGCGGACCGGGCGAGATCGCTTCGGCCAGTTCGACGTTCGCGGCGTAGTCGGAGCCGTCGGAGAAGAAGATCGCGTCCTCGCCCGACTCGGCCAGCACCTGGAATTCGTGCGACACCGCACCGCCGATCGCGCCGCTGTCGGCCGACACCGCGCGGAACTTCAGCCCAAGGCGCGTGAAGATGCGGCCGTAGGTGTCGTACATGCTGCGGTATTCGCGATTCAGGTCCTCGTCGCTGACGTGGAAGGAGTAGCTGTCCTTCATCAGGAACTCGCGCGCGCGCATCACGCCGAAACGCGGGCGGATCTCGTCGCGGAACTTGGTCTGGATCTGGTAGAAGTTCACCGGCAGCTGCTTGTAGCTGGACAGCTCGTTGCGCGCGAAGTCGGTGATGACTTCCTCGTGCGTGGGGCCGTAGCAATACCAGGCGTCCTTGCGGTCCTTCATCTTCAGAAGCTGCCCGCCGAACTTCTCCCAGCGGCCGGTCTCTTCCCACAGCTCCTTCGGCTGGACGGCCGGCATCAGCACTTCGATGGCGCCGGCGGCGTTCATCTCCTCGCGCACGGCGCGCTCGACCTTGCGCAGCACGCGCAGGCCCAGCGGCGACCAGGTGTACAGGCCGGCGGCGAGCTTGCGGATCATGCCGGCCTTGAGCATCAGCTTGTGGCTGACGATCTCGGCCTCGGCGGGGGTTTCCTTGCTGGTGTGGAGGTGGAACTGCGACAGACGCATCGGCGTGGGGCTTTCGAACGTAGGGAAGCGGCCATTCTGCCATGCGTTTCCGGCATCGCCGGCGCCACGCCTTGGTGCCGGAAACGACGAAGCCGGCCAACGGGCCGGCTTCGATGCGAACGACCTCTGCGGAGGATCGCGGGGTCAGGCGCCGCTGGCGACGGGCGACGCCTCGCAGTAGGTCTTGATCTGCGCCTCGGCCAACGCCGTGCGGTTGGCGCGTTCGGTCTGGCTGAGGTTGCGGTCGGGCTTGCCGTCCTTGTCCTCGTCGATGGTGACGTCACCGGCACCCTGCAGCACGGTCAGGTTGCTGCGCGCATTGGTGCAGTTGGCATTGGCGACCGGCTTGGCAGCGGGCTGCGCGGCCTGCGCGGGCGCGGCGCCCTTGTCGGCCAGGTTGCGACCCTTGATGTTCTGGTCCGGCGGCGGCGCGTCCGAGTAATGCGTGACGCCCTTGGCGTCCTTCCACTGGTAGACCTTGGCGGCGAAGGCCGGGGTGGCCAGGAGCAGGCTCAGGCCGGCGACGAGGCCGGGCAGCAGGCGGACGAGCTTGGACATGCAGGGCTCCGGGCACGGAAGGGCGGGGGATTGCCGGCGATTGCAGCATCGCACCCGGCCTCAGGCAAGCGCCGCGTGACGGGAGCGTCGACATATGTGGAGGCGGTCTCGTTGTCGGGGCGACCGGCCCTGCGGTACGGGAATGCCGGGCGGCCGGTCGATGGACTTACACTTTCCTGTCGCGGTCCGCCGCTTCCCCGATACGACATGCCGACTGCCCCCCACATGGACGAAACGCACCCGACCCCGCGCCCACGCAACCGCGGGATCTACCTGCTGCCCAACCTGTTCACCACCGGCGGCCTGTTCGCCGGGTTCTACGCGATCATCGCCGCCACCCAGGGCCGCTTCGACGACGCCTGCATCGCGGTGTTCGTCGCCGGGATCCTGGATGGGCTGGACGGGCGCGTCGCCCGCCTGACCAACACGCAGAGCGAATTCGGCGTGCAGTACGACTCGCTGGCCGACCTGGTCAGCTTCGGCCTCGCCCCGGCGCTGGTGATGTACCACTGGGCGCTGCAGGAAATGCGGCTGGACGGTCCGATCCCCGGCAAGATCGGCTGGGTCGCGGCCTTCGTCTACGCCGCCTGCGCGGCGCTGCGGCTGGCGCGCTTCAACTCGCAGGTGGGCACGGTCGACAAGCGCTGGTTCATCGGCCTGGCGAGCCCGGCCGCCGCGGGACTGGTCGCCAGCTTCGTGTGGACCTGCGACGACCTGGGCTATACGGGCGAACAATTGCGGTATTTCGCCCTCGGCGTGACGGTCACGGCGGGCCTGCTGATGGTCAGCCGACTGCGCTATTTCAGCTTCAAGGGCGGCGGCCCGCGCCACGATCGCGTGCCGTTCCTGGCCATCGTCGTCGTGCTTGCGGTGCTGGTCGGCATCGCCATCGATCCGCCGCGCGTGCTGCTGGCGATCGGCGCGCTCTACGCGCTGTCGGGCCCGGCCTACGCCGCGTTCCGCCGCGTGCGTCGTGCCCCGGTGTCCGAGGCCGCGCCATGAGCGAGCCGTGGACCGCCGAGCAGCGCGAGTGGCTACAGGCCATGGGCCACACGGTGTGGTCCATCGCGCCGGCGGAGGCGCTCGCTGCCGAGCGGCAGCCGGAGTCGAACGAAGATCGCAGCCGCGACGATGCAGCGCCGTCGTCCGGCCCGTGCGGCGCCATGCGCGAAGCGGCGGCGCTGCTGGCACGCGACGAACGCCCCGCGCGCGTGGCACCTGCGCGGCCGCAAGGCGATCGCCTCCTGCATGCACTGATGCGCGCGGCCGGAGGCGCGGACGAAGCGAGCGTCATGCAGCTCGCCGGCGACATCGCAGCGCTGCGCGGCAACGGATCGGCAAAGCGCGCGCTTTGGCCGCGGCTTCGCGCACTGCGCCGGACGTCGCGCGGATGAACGCGCTGGCCTTCGATGCCGGCCAGCATCCGCTGCACGGCGCGTTGCGCCCGATGCGGGAGGACGATCTCGATGCCGTTCACGCGGTGGAGATCCGCGCGTACGAATTCCCGTGGACCGTCGGCATTTTCCGCGACTGCCTGCGCGCCGATTACTCGGCGTGGGTGATGCAGCACGAAGGCCGCATCATCGGTTACTTCCTGATGAGCATCGCCGCCGATGAAGCGCATGTGCTCAACATCTGCATCGATCCGAACTTCCAGGGCCAGGGGCTGGGCCGGCAGTTGCTGCGTGCGCTGGTGCGCGTCGCGCGCGGCCGCAAGGCCGAACGCGTGTTCCTGGAAGTGCGCCCGTCCAATGCGGGTGCGATCGCGCTTTACCATTCGGAAGGTTTCAACGAGATCGGCCGGCGCCCGCGCTACTACCCGGCGCGCGACGGTCGCGAGGATGCGCTGGTGATGGCGATCGAGCTGTTGCCGCCGGAAGATTGAGCGCGATTCGACGGACGTTCCACCGGACTGCAGGAGGCGGCGATGGGGAAGGGCGGGGCGTTGGGATGGGGATTGTGGTTCGCGCTGGCACCGCTGCACGCGGCCGGGCCGGCGCTGCCGCTGCCGGTCATCTGGGATTCGCCGGCCTGCGCGCATGAGCGCATCGCGGCGGTGGAGATCGACCTGGGCGAACGTCCGAGCGAGATCACGCGCGACGACAAGGTCCCGACGGTCGATTACGGCCGCGCGATGCGGCGACTGGCCGAAGCCGCCGCGGCGCAGGGCGGCAACGCCGTCGTGCTGCGGCAGCACCAGGGCGTGTACTTCACCCTCAACGGCAAGCGCAGCCGTGCGCCGGTGTACGTGAAGCTGCGAGGCGCGGCGATCCGGCTGCCGGACGAGGCGTCGCAATGCACGCTGCGTCCGGTCGACGTGGCCGACCTGGAAGCGCTCTCGCGCAACGGCAAGCCGCAGAACGTGAGTTCGCGCGAGGCGTACGGCGAAAAGTGACGGCCCTGAGGACGAAAGGCGCCGGTGGGCGCCTTTCGTGAGCCTTACGCGAGCTTGGCGCGCTGTTCGGCCAGCGCCTCGCGCTGCAGGTTCCAGTCGGCCAGGCGCTTGCGCTCCTGCTCGACGACCGCCGGCGGTGCGTTGGCGACGAAGGTTTCGCTCGCCAGCTTGTTGTGGCACTTGGCGATCTCGCCTTCGACGCGCTTGAGCTCCTTCTCCAGTCGCGCGCGTTCGGCGCCGAGGTCGACCAGACCTTCCAGCGGCACGAACAGCTTCAATTCGCCGACCAGCGCGGTGGCCGAAGCCGGTGCAGCGTTCGCGTCGTCGAGCACCGTGATGCCGTCCAGGCGCGTCAGGAAGCGCAGCTGCGAGTCGAAACGCGCGATGCGTTCGCGATCGCTCGCGCTGCAATCGGCCACCAGCAGGGGCACGGTCTTCGACGGCGCGACGTTGAGCTCGCTGCGGATCTTGCGCAGCGACGTGACCATCGCCTTGAGCCATTCGACATCGCCTTCGGCCGCGGCGTAGTCCTGCCCGGCGAAGTCCGATGCCTGCGGGTACGGGCGCAGCATGATCGTCTTTTCGCCGACGCCGAGCTTCGGCGCGACCTGCTGCCACAGCTCCTCGGTCACGAACGGGATCAGCGGATGCAGCAGCGACAGCAGGCGCTCGAGCACGAATAGCAGCGTGTGGCGCGTGCTGTTGGCGGCGAGGGCGTCCTCGCCCTGCAGCGCGGGCTTGGCCAGCTCGACGAACCAGTCGCAGAACTCGTTCCACGCGAATTCGTACAGCGCCTGCGACAGCAGGTCGAAGCGGTAGCCGGCGAAATGCTGCTCGGCCTCGGCGGCGACCTTCGCCAGGCGCGAGAGGATCCAGCGCTCGGCGTCGGTCTTCGGGTCGGGGACGCCGATGAAGTTCGCGCCTTCGGTGTTCATCAACACGAAGCGCGTGGCGTTCCACAGCTTGTTGCAGAAATTCTTGTAGCCCTCGGCGCGGCCGAGGTCGAACTTGATGTCGCGACCGTGCGTGGCCAGCGCGGCGATGGTGAAGCGCAGCGCGTCGGCGCCGAAGGCGGGGATGCCGTCCGGGAATTCCTTGCGCGTGGCCTTCTCGATCTTCTCGGCCATCTTCGGCTGCATCAGGCCGCCGGTCCGCTTGGCGACCAGGTCGTCCAGCGAGATGCCGTCGATCAGGTCCAGCGGGTCGAGCACGTTGCCCTTGGACTTGGACATCTTCTGGCCGTGCGAATCGCGGATCAGGCCGGTGACGTAGACGTCGCGGAACGGCACGCGGCCGGTGAACTGGTCGGTCGCCATGATCATGCGCGCGACCCAGAAGAAGATGATGTCGAAGCCGGTGACCAGCACGCTCGACGGCACGTAACGGTCGAAGCCGCGCTCGGCCATGGCCTGCTCGTCCGGCCAGCCCATCGTCGAGAACGGCCACAGCTGCGAGGAGAACCACGTCTCCAGCACGTCGCTGTCCTGCGAAAGCGTCACGTTCGAGCCGAGGCCCTGCTTTGCGCGCACTTCCTCCTCGGTGCGGCCGACGTAGATCTTCCCGTCGTCGTCGTACCAGGCCGGGATCCGGTGGCCCCACCACAGCTGGCGGCTGATGCACCAGTCCTGGATGTTTTCCATCCAATGGCGGTAGGTGTTGATCCAGTTCGCCGGGACGAACTTCACGTCGCCCTTCTCGACCAGCTCGAGCCCGCGCGCGGCAAGCCCGTCCATCTTCACGAACCACTGGTCGGTGAGGTACGGCTCGATCACCTGGCCGGTGCGATCGCCGCGCGGCACCTGCAGCTTGTGCGGTTTGGTTTCGACCAGGCGTCCTTCGGCCTCCAGATCGACGAGCACGACCTTGCGCGCTTCGTAGCGGTCCAGGCCGCGGTACTTCTCCGGCGCGTTCTCGTTCACCGCCGCGGTCGGGGTGAAGATGTTGATCAGCTCGAGGTTGTGGCGCTGGCCGACGGCGTAGTCGTTGAAATCGTGCGCGGGCGTGACCTTCACCACGCCGGTGCCGAATTCGCGATCGACGTAATCGTCGGCGATGACCGGGATTTCGCGGCCGGTGAGCGGCAGCGTGACGGTCTTGCCGATGAGGTGCGTGTAGCGCTCGTCCTGTGGATGCACCATCACGGCGACGTCGCCGAGCATGGTTTCCGGGCGCGTCGTGGCGACGGTGAGTTCGCCGCTGCCGTCGGTCAGCGGATAGCTGATCGACCACAGGAAACCGTCTTCCTCCTCGTTGACGACTTCGAGGTCGGAGATCGCGGTCTTCAGCACCGGATCCCAGTTGACCAGGCGCTGGCCGCGGTAGATCAGGCCGTCCTCGTACAGGCGCACGAAGGCTTCGATGACCGCGTTGGCAGCCATCGGATCCATGGTGAAGACGCTGCGCGACCAGTCGCCCGACGCGCCGATGCGGCGCATCTGCTTCTCGATGGTGTCGCCGGACTGCTGCTTCCACTCCCAGACCTTGGCGACGAAGCCGTCGCGACCGAGCGAGTCGCGCGTCTCGCCCGTGCCTTCGGCGGCGAGGTTGCGCGAGACCACCATTTCCGTCGCGATGCCCGCGTGGTCGGTGCCCATCTGCCACAGCGTGTCGTAGCCGCGCATGCGGTGGTAGCGGATCAGCGCGTCCATCAGCGTGTGCTGGAACGCGTGGCCCATGTGCAGCGTGCCGGTGACGTTCGGCGGCGGCAGCAGGATCGAATACGGCTCGCCTTCGCCGCGCGGCTGGAATACGCCGCTGGACTCCCACTCCTGGTAGAGGCGGGTTTCGAACTGCTTGGGATCGTAGGAGGAGGCGAGGGTGTGGGTCATGACGTCTTGATCGAGTGGTTACCCCTCTCCCGCTTGCGGAAGAGGGTCGGGGTGAGGGCGGCAGCGACGGCTGCCCTCATCCGCCCTTCGGGCACCTTCTCCCGCAAGCGGGAGAAGGGATCACATGTCGTACTTCTTCAGTTCCAGCCCGCGCGACTGGTACTGCTTCCAGCGCTCGCGCAGCGGGCCGCGCGCGCTGTCGTCGGCCGGTACGACTTCCAGTACGCGGTCGAACGTCCCGTTGACCGGTTCGTCGCGCAGGTTGATCACCAGCGCGCGCATCGGCGTATCGGACTCCGGCGTTGCGATGAGGACGGGCGTGAGCTCGTCCTCATCGTCTCCGGCGAGCTGGTGCGGGATGTACGCGTCGGCGTCGAACTCCCACAGCAGTTCGTCCAGGCGCTGCGCCTGTTCGTCATCGCGCGCCAGCACCAGGGTCCACAGGTTGGCGTCGTGCGCCTTGCGCGCCAGTTCGCACACCAGCAGGAGCGGTTCCTCGCGGAACCGGTCCTTCTGGATCAGGTAGAAATCGGCGCGTGCCACGCGGTCAGGCCGCGCGGTCCAGCAGCCACTGGCTCAGCAGGCCGACCGGGCGGCCGGTCGCCATGCCGCGCTTGCCTTCATCCGACGCCGAGCCGGCGATGTCCAGGTGCGCCCAGCGCTGGCCTTCGGCGAAGCGCGCCAGGAAGCAGCCGGCGGTGATCGCGCCGGCCCAGCGGCCGCCGATGTTGTAGACGTCGGCGAAGCTGGATTCGAGCAGCGTCTGGTACTCGTCCCACAGCGGCAGGCGCCAGGCGCGGTCGAACACGTTCTCGCCGGCGTCCAGCAGTTCGTTCGCCAGGTCGTCGTGCTTGCTCATCAGGCCCGAGGCGAACTTGCCCAGCGCGACCATGCACGCGCCGGTCAGCGTGGCCACGTCGACCAGCGCCTGCGGTTCGAACCGCTGCGCGTAGGTCAGCGCGTCGCACAGGATCAGGCGGCCTTCGGCGTCGGTGTTGCCCACTTCGATCGTCTTGCCGGACATGCTGGTGAGCACGTCGGACGGGCGATACGCATCGGCGTCGGGCATGTTTTCCACGGCCGGCACGACGACGACGAGGTTGATCGGCAGCTGCATGCCCACCGCGGCGACGAAGGTGCCCATGACGGTGGCGCCACCGCACATGTCGTACTTCATCTCCTCGATGCCGCCCTGCGTCTTCAGGTTGATGCCGCCGGTATCGAAGGTGATGCCCTTGCCGACGAGCACGTAGGGCTTGGCATCGCCGGCGCCCGTGTACTTGAGCACGATGAGCTTGGGCGGGTTGGCCGAGCCGCGGCCGACGGCCAGCAGCGAGCCCATGCCCAGTTCCTGCATCTGCGCGACGTCGAGCACCTCGCAGGAGGCGGTCGGGAAGCGGCCGGCGAACTCCTGCGCCTGCTGCGCGAGGTAAGCCGGGTTGCAGATGTTGGGCGGCAGGTTGCCCAGCTCGCGCGAGAACTGCACGCCGGCGGCGATCGCCTGGCCCTGCGCCAAGGCGACGGCATCGTCGCCCAGCACCGACAGCGCGCGCAGGCCCGGTTCGTCCTTCTTGCGCGAGGTGCCCAGCGTGGCGGTGTAGCGGTAGCAGGCGTGGTCGGCAGCGATGATCGCCTGGCGGATGTTCCAGGCCTTGTCGCGGCCGGCGACGTCGAGTTCGGACAGGGTGAACAGCGCCGTGGACACCGGACCGCTCTTCAGCGTGCGGGCGGCATCGCCGACGGCCTTGAGGTACTGCGGCACGCCGAACTTGCCGGCCTCGCCCAGGCCGATCACCAGCACGCGCGGCGCGGCCACGCCCGGCAGGTCGTGCAGCAGCGCGGTCTTGCCGGTCTTGCCGCTGGCATCGCCGCGCTCGAGCAGCGCGCGGATGCGGCCGTTGCTGGCTTCATCCAGGGCCTTGGCGGCCGGCGTCAGGCTGTTGTCGGCGAAGGCGCCAACGACGATGCAATCGGTGTGGGCGGCGGCGGGCGCGTCGCGGTTCAGGTCGAATTCGAGGGCCATCCAACAGATTCCGGGCAGATAAGAAGAGGCAACTTCGTACGGGAGTTCCGTACGGAGTACGACAGTTCCGTACAATTGGGCGGTGAGGGGGATCCGATCCCGGGCCGCGCATCGCGCTGCCGCCTCACGCCCTCGGACGAACCTCCGATTCTAGCAGGCCGGTTACACCCGGCCCGCAGACCGGAAGCCGGCGGCGACGGTCGAGGCGGCGATGACGGACGCGGCGGGTGCCATGGCCCACGCATGACGTCGACGCGCCGCATGCGTCCGCTGCCGTTTCACGCAGGTCCGTCCACACTGGCCCGTCCTTCCCCCGAAACGCCCAGGTCCCACCGACACGATGCCCAAGCTGGACCGCTACCTCATCAGCGAATTCGCGCTGGCCATCCTTGCCACGCTGATCGTCCTGCTCATCGTCACCGTCGGCGGCGCCTTCACCGATGTCCTGCAGGACATCGCCCGCGGCCGCGTGCCGGCCGGCCTCATGCTGGCCCAGCTCGGGCTGGTGCTGGTGAAGTGGCTCCCGCTGATCCTGCCGCTCGCGCTGATGCTCGGCCTGATGATGGCCGTGGGCCGGCTCTACCGCGATTCGGAAATGCCGGTGATCGCCTCGATCGGCGTCGGCCCGCGCCGGATGCTCAAGCCGCTGCTGCTGGTCGTGGGGCCATTGGTGGCGGTCGTCGCCGCCTGCTCGCTCTGGCTGGGACCGTGGGCCGACCGCGTCTCCAAGCAGATGATCAACGATGCCAACCGCAGCCTGGTCATGGCCGGGCTCGAGCCGGGCGCCTTCACGGGCATCCCGGGCGGCAGCGGGGTCATCTACGTCTCGAACATGTCGAAGGACGGCAGCGGGCTGGAGAAAATCTTCGTCTATCGCGACAACGGCGAGGGGCTGCTCGACGTGGTCACCGCGAACGACGGCAAGCTCACGGTCGATGAAGCCGGCCATCGTTACCTCACCCTCAACAAGGGGTTCCAGATCGAAGGCCGCGCCGACGGCGCCAAGGATTTCCGCCTGATGCGCTATGCGCGCAACGAGATCCTGCTGCCGGCGAACGACGAGCGTTTCGATCCGGACGCGCCGGAAATGCAATCCACCCTGGCGCTGCTAGGCGACGACAGCCGCGAGGCGCGCGCGCAACTGCATTACCGCATCGCGCCGCCGCTGCTGGCGCTGGCGTTCGGGCTGATGGCCGTGCCGTTGGCGCGGAGCATGCCGCGACAGGCGCGCTACGGGCGGATCCTGGTGGGCTTCCTGGCCTACCTGATCGGCCAGAACCTGATGACCGCGGGCCGCGGCTGGCTGGAGGACGGCAAGATCGCGACCGGCCTGGGCCTGTGGTGGCTGATCGTGCCGATCATGGCGATCGCGCTGTGGCTGTACTTCACCGACGGCCGGCTCGGCAGGCGCAAGGCGAAGGTCGCTGACGGAGCGCGCGCATGAAGCCGTTCCCGAAAATCCATGACGTCTATGTCGGTCGCGTTGTGCTCGGCACCGTCGCGCTGACCTGGGCAGTGCTCGCCGGCCTGGACGTGATGCTCGGCCTGGTGAGCGAGTTCGGCGACATCGGCAAGGGCAAGTACGGCATCTCGGAAGCGTTCGCCTACATGGCGCTCAGCATCCCGCGACGTCTGTACTACCTGTTCCCCTACGCAGCGGTGATCGGTTCGCTGATGGCGCTGGGCCAGCTCGCCGCGACGTCCGAACTCACCGCCCTGCGCGCGCTGGGCCTTTCGCGCCGACGCCTCGGCCTCGCGGTGGCCGGCGCGCTCGCGTTGATGACCGCGCTCATGGTCGTCAATGGCGAGAGCGTCGCGCCGTGGACGCAGCAGCGCGCCGACGCACTGAAGTCGGGCGCCAAGTCGGGCAATACGGTGGTGGCGCAATACACCGGCCTGTGGGCGCGAGAGGGCGAGACGATCCTCAGCGCGAGCGGCGGGCAGGAGCGCGAGCGCAACGGCGAGCGTTTCCTCGAACTCAACGGCGTCAACCTGTTCGAGTTCGCACCCGACGGCCACCTGAAATCGCTCGCGCATGCGCGTGTCGCCGAGCACCGGCCTGGCGGCTGGCTGCTGCGCGACGTGACGCGTAACCATTTCGAGGAACGTTCGGTCCGGCAGGAAAAGGTGGCCGAGGAGCGCTGGAAATCGCAACTCGATGCAGCCGCGCTGGCGTCCGGCACGGAGCGCCCGCGTTACCTCTCGGCAGCGGATCTTCGCCGCGCGATCGAGTACCGCAAGCGCAACGACCTCGACGCCGCGGAGTTCGAGGAGCACTACTGGGGCCGCTGGTTCTACCCGATCAACGTGCTCGCGCTGTGCCTGGCGGCGGTGCCCTTCGCCTTCGGCACGCTGCGCAGCGGCGGCATGGGCAAGCGGCTGTTCATCGGCATCGTCTTCGCGCTGGGCTTCTGGTTGCTGCAGACGCAGTTCGTGAAGCTCGCGACGGTGTACAAGTTCGACTACCGCATCGCCTACCTGCTCCCGACGATGATCATGCTGGGCGTGTCCAGCTTCCTCTTCAGGAGGAGGAGTGGGTGAGCGGCCGCGCTTGCGCGCCAATGGCGCGCGCGGCCGCGAACGCCCGGCCATGGAATGGTCGGGCAGGGGTAACCGAAGCGATTGCGTGACGCCATGGATGGCAGCGGCAACCTGATAGAAGCCGCGCTTTTGCCGTTGCTTCTGCTTCTGCCGCCGTTGCCTTCGACGCTGCAGTAGCCAAGCCCCCACCGAACACCTACCGCCTGGCCAACCGCACCATCCGGGTCCCGCTCGCCCGGTCGTGCCAGGTAAGCCGCTCGCGATCCACCCACGCCCACCAGAATCCGAATCCGCCGAGCAGCAGCGACACGCTGCCCACCGCGAACCGGATCACCAGCGCACGAAGCACCGGCGCTGATACACCATCGTCGGCAACGACCTTCAAGCGCCAGGGGCGCATGCCCAGCGTCTGTCCGCCACGCCGCCAGCTCAGCAGCGCATACGCGCCTGTGATCAGCCAGCACACCAGCCACAGCACCCACTGCAACGCGCTGAAGGGCGCGATGTTCTCGCGACTCGCGTGCCCGCTCATCGTGAAGCCGACGGTGAACACGAGCGAGGCCACCATCCACATCGCGATCACCGGCCACATGTCGTAGACGAGGGCGAGCACGCGCCAGCCGATGAGCGCGGAAGGACGGGACGATGCGGGTGTCGATGCCATCGCATCAGGATAGCCGCTAAGCTGCGGCGATGACCGCACGCACGCCCGCGCAACGCCGTTCCATCGCCATGGCGTTGCCGCCGCTGCCCGACGCGGATGCCGCGCTGATCGGTCGCTTCCTCGACGCGATCTGGGCCGAAAACGGCCTCGCGCAACCCACGCTCGACAGCTACCGTCGCGACCTCGAACTGCTCGCGCGGTATCGCAGCGATCGCAAGGCGGGCCTGGCGGATGCCGATCGCGCCGCGTTGTTCGATTACCTCGCCTGGCGCTCGCAACAGGGGTATTCGCCGCGCAGCAATGCGCGCCTGCTGTCGGCTTTGCGCGCGTTCTACGCGTGGCTGGTGCGACGTGGCGAACGCACGGACGATCCGACCGCGTTGCTCGATCCGCCGAAGTTGCCGCGTTCGTTGCCCAAGGCGCTGGCCGAAAGCCAGATCGAGGCATTGCTCGCCGCACCGGACATTGCCACGCCGCTCGGCCTTCGCGATCGCGCGATGCTCGAACTGATGTACGCCGCCGGCCTCCGCGTGAGCGAACTGGTCAACCTGCCGGCCACCGCCGTGAACCTGCGACAGGGCGCGCTGCGCGTGATGGGCAAGGGCAGCAAGGAGCGTCTGGTGCCGCTGGGCGAGGAAGCGCAGCACTGGCTGGAACGGTATCTCGCGCAGTCGCGCCCGCAGCTCGCCGGAAAGCGCGCGCTCGCGCCGCTGTTCCTGTCCGCCAATGGCGAAGCGCCGACGCGCCAACAGTACTGGCAACTGGTGAAGAAATACGCCGCAGTCGCCGGTATCGATCCCGACCGCATCAGCCCGCACGGCCTGCGCCACAGCTTCGCGACGCACCTGCTC
Organism: Lysobacter soli; assembly: GCF_009755585.1. Taxonomy (NCBI): domain Bacteria; kingdom Pseudomonadati; phylum Pseudomonadota; class Gammaproteobacteria; order Lysobacterales; family Lysobacteraceae; genus Lysobacter; species Lysobacter soli. The sequence continues at coordinate 799,708 of NZ_CP046603.1, forward strand.
AACCATGGCGCCGACCTGCGCGCCCTGCAGATGCTGCTGGGCCACAGCTCGCTGTCGACCACGCAGATCTACACGCTGGTGGCGCGCGAGCAGCTGAAGCAACTCCACGCAAAACACCATCCACGAGGGTGAGCGGCCGCGCTTGCGCGCCACTGGCGCGCGCGGCCGCGAACGCCCGGTCATGGATGGCCGGGCAGGGCGATCCGAAGCCCGCGACGTGCCGCCATGGATGGCGTCCGCAGACCCACCGAGTTCCGTGCTTACGCGGCACTGCCGCGTGGCCTGCCGAGCGCCCGGCCATGGATGGCCGGGCAGGGCGAATCCGAAGCCCGCGACGTGCCGCCATGGATGGCGTCCGCAGACCCACCGAGTTCCGTGCTTACGCGGCACTGCCGCGTGGCCTGCCGAGCGCCCGGCCAGGATGGCCGGCCAGGGCGATCCGAAGCCCGCTACGCACCGCCATGGAGGGCATCCGTCGAACGACCGAATACGTGGTTGCGCGCGCCGGCTCACGCCCGGTCATGGGTGGTCGGGCAGGGCGATCCGAAGCCCGGAACGTGCCGCCATGGAAGGCCGTTGTTCTTCTTGCCGGATCGGATGCGCGCGGCATGCCCCGTGGCCTGCCGAACGCCGGGCCACGGATGGCCTGCCGCGGAAGGCCGGCAGGGCGCGACTTGAAGCCCGCCACGTGCCGCGATGGATGGCATTCGTCCAATAACCGAATCCCAGCAAAACCCGCGACGTGAACGCACCGCCCACCCGGATCCCGCACCGGGACCAACGACACTCGCCCCTCCGGAGCCGCGTGCCACAATCGGCCATTCCCCCTCGCGGCCCGGCCGCCCGACAGGATTTCGAATGAAGCGACTCGCCCTTGCCGTGCTCGGCGCCATCAGTCTTTCCGCCTGTGCGCAGGCGCCAGGTGGCAACACGGACCCGGTCCCGTCGGCGACGACCGCTACTACCGCCAAGCCGGCCGCCGCCCCCAAGCCCGCCGCCGGTACGCCCGAGGCCCGCGCGATCGAGGCCGTCCGCGCGCTGAACCCGCAGGTCGAGGTCGAGCGCGTCGCACCGGCGGCGATGCCGGGCTTCCGCGAGGCCATCGTCGCCGGCCAGGTCGTGTACGTCAGCGACGATGGCCGCTACCTGTTCCTCCCCGGTTCGGGCGGCGCGCTGTTCGACGTGGCCGCGAAGAAGAACCTCAGCGAAGACGCGATGGCCGGCCTGCGCAAGCAGCTGATCGCCACCATCCCGGCCAGCGAGCGCATCGTGTTCTCGCCGGCCAAGCCGAAGTACACCGTCACCGTCTTCACCGACGTGGAATGCGGCTACTGCCGCAAGCTGCACAGCCAGATCGCCGAATACAACCGCGAAGGCATCGCCATCGAGTACCTCGCCTTCCCGCGCATGGGCCTGGGCAGCGACGACTACCGCAAGATGGTCGCCGTCTGGTGCGCGCCGGACCGCCGCAAGGCGCTGACCGCCGCCAAGAGCGACCACGGCCCGACCAAGGCCGACTGCAAGACCAGCGTCAACCAGCAGTACGACGTCGGGCAGCGCGTCGGCCTGACCGGCACGCCCATGATCGTGACGGCCGAAGGCGTGCAGGTCGGCGGCTACGTCCCACCGGCCGCACTGCGCGAGACGCTCGACAAGCTGGCCGCCGAACACGCCCGCACCGCCTCGACGGCACCGGCCAAGCCGGGCACCTGAGTCGCCCGACCCCTCGCTCCGACGCCGCCTGATGGGCGGCGTCGGCGTTTTCGGACCTCGGGTCGGCCGGTCCTGGCGGGCGGGCCGGGTAGCGCTTGGGTACAATGGCGGGCCCGACGTTGCACGGTTCCCCGGACATGATCGTCCTCGAGGGCGCTTCCGCCCTGTCGCCGTTCCGACTGGAACGGCTCCAAGCCCGACTGCAAGCCCTCCATCCGTCCGTCCGCCTCCTTGGCGCGTGGCCCGTCTACTGGGTCGAACCGGACGCCGGCGCAAACCCCGATGCCGATGCGCTGCGCCGCATCCTCCAGGCCGAACCCGACGCCGCGCCGCGCGCTGCCGACGCGGTCTCGCGCTACGTCACGCCGCGCCTGGGCACGCTGTCGCCCTGGGCCAGCAAGGCGACCGAACTGCTCCACGGCGCGGGCCTGCCGGTCAAGCGCGTCGAGCGCGGCACGCGGTTCGACCTGGCCGGCTGGCCGTCGGATGCGCCAACGCAGGGCGCGCTGGCGAAGGTGCTGCACGACCCGATGACGCAGTCGCTGCTGGAAGCCCGCGAGGACGCCGTCGCGCTGTTCTCCGTGCCGGTGCGCGGCGACCTCGAACGCATCCCGCTCGCGGACCTGGAGCAGGCGAACACGCGCCTGGGCCTCGCGCTTGCCGACGACGAAATCGCCTACCTGCGCGAGCGTTACGCCGCGCTGGGCCGCGAGCCGTCGGATGTCGAACTCATGATGTTCGCGCAGGCCAATTCCGAGCACTGCCGCCACAAGATCTTCAATGCATCGTGGACCATCGACGGCGTCGAGCAGACGACGTCGCTGTTCAAGATGATCAAGCACACGCACGCGACCACGCCCGAACACACGCTCTCGGCGTACAGCGACAACGCGGCGGTGGTGGAAGGCTATGCGAGCCGTCGCTTCCGCCCCGACCCGCAGACGCATGCGTACCGCGAGGAAGCGCAGGTCGATTCGGCCTTCGCGATCAAGGTCGAAACGCACAACCATCCCACCGCCATCGCGCCGTTCCCCGGTGCGTCGACCGGCGCCGGCGGCGAGATCCGCGACGAAGGCGCGACCGGTCGCGGCGGCCGTCCGAAGGCCGGCCTGTGCGGTTTCAGCGTGTCGCACCTGCGCATCCCCACGCTCCCGCAGCCGTGGGAGCGCGAGCGCGCGCTCAACCCGCGCATGGCCTCGGCGCTGGAGATCATGATCGAAGGCCCGATCGGCGCGGCCGCGTTCAACAACGAATTCGGCCGGCCGAACCTCAGCGGTTATTTCCGCAGCTTCGAACTGGACGAAGGTACGTCTGTTGGCGGGCCTGTTGCCCGTGCGTACGACAAGCCGATCATGCTCGCCGGCGGCCTGGGCGCGATCGATCGCGTGCAGGTGAAGAAGCTCGGCCTGCAGCCGGGCGACGCGGTGATCGTGCTTGGCGGCCCGGCCATGCTGATCGGCCTCGGCGGCGGTGCCGCGAGTTCGGTGGCCTCGGGTGAAAGCCACGAGGAACTCGATTTCGCCAGCGTGCAGCGCGACAACCCGGAAATGGAACGCCGCTGCCAGGAGGTCATCGACCGCTGCGTGGCGCGCGGCGAGGACAACCCCATCGCGACCGCGCACGACGTCGGTGCGGGCGGTTTGTCGAACGCGATTCCCGAACTGCTCCACGACTCGGGCCTGGGCGGCATCATCGACTTGGCGAAGGTGCCCAGCGACGATCCGTCGCTCTCGCCGATGCAGCTGTGGTGCAACGAATCGCAGGAGCGTTACGTGCTCGGCATTCCGGCCGATCGCGTGGCGGAATTCGCGGCGATCTGCGAACGCGAGCGTTGCCCGTTCGCCGCCGTCGGGTTTGCCACCGCGGAAGAACGCCTGGTCGTCGGCTACGGCGCCACGCGCGAGACCGCGCGCGAAGCCGGTCGCGACTGGCCGATCGACATCCCGATGGACGTGCTGTTCGGCAAGGCGCCAAAGATGCATCGCGACACGCGCCGCCCGCAGGCCGCGCCGTGGCCCGCGTTGCGCTGGGATGGCCTCGAACTGCGCGACGCCGCGCTGCGCGTCATGGCGCATCCGTCCGTCGCCTCGAAGAACTTCCTGGTCACCATCGGCGACCGCACCGTCGGCGGTCTCACCGCGCGCGACCAGATGATCGGCCCGTGGCAGCTGCCGCTGGCGGACTGCGCGATCACGTTCTCCGGCTTCGACGGTTTCGTCGGCGAGGCGATGGCGATCGGCGAGCGCACGCCGCTGGCGCTGATCGATGCCGCCGCCGCCGCACGCATGGCCGTCGGCGAGGCGATCACCAATCTCTGCGCCGCGCCGGTGGAATCGCTCAACCGCGTCAAGCTGTCCGCCAACTGGATGGCCGCGGCCGGCCACGACGGCGAAGACGCGCGACTGTTCGATGCGGTGAAGGCGGTCGGACTCGAGCTGTGCCCGGAGCTCGACCTGAGCATCCCGGTCGGCAAGGACTCGCTGTCGATGCAGGCGCAGTGGCATGCCGATGGACAGGCGCACAAGTCGGTTTCGCCGGTGTCGCTGATCGTCAGCGCGTTCGCGCCGGTCGTCGACGTGCGCGCGCAGCTGACGCCGCTGCTCGCGCGCGACGAGGAATCGGAGCTGTGGCTGATCGGCCTGGGTGCCGGCAAGCAGCGCCTCGGCGGTTCGGTGCTGGCGCAGTGCCACCCCGACGCCGCGGACGGCCAGGGTCCGCTGCCCGCGTTCGCCGGCCCGCTCGGCGTGCCGGACCTCGACAATCCGCAGCGCCTGCGCGACTTCTTCGAACTCATCCGCGACGCACGCGAGGCCGGCCTCATCCGCGCGTACCACGACCGTTCCGACGGCGGCGCGTTCGCCGCGCTGTGCGAAATGGCGTTCTGCTCGCGCGTGGGCCTGGATATCACGCTGGACGGCTGGGGCGACGATCCGTTCCGCACCCTGTTCAACGAAGAGCTCGGCGCGATCGTGCAGGTGTCGCTCGAGGACCGCGCGGAATTCGCCGATCTCGTCGCGCGCCACGGCCTCATCGATTGCGCCCAGCGCATCGCCCGCCCGACCACGGCGCCGGCGATCCGCGTGCGCGACGACGGCAAGACGCTGGTCGAATGGCGCTGGGACGAACTCTTCGATGCATGGTGGTCCACCAGCCACGCGATCCAGAAGCTGCGCGACAACCCGGAAGGCGCCGACGAGGAACGCACCGTCGCGCGCGACTTCAATGCGCCGGGCCTGAAGCCGAAGCTCACGTTCGACCCGGCCGACGACGTCGCCGCGCCGTTCGTCAACACCGGCGTGCGCCCGAAGGTCGCGGTCCTGCGCGAGCAGGGCGTCAACGGCCAGATCGAAATGGCGCTGGGCTTCACGCGCGCCGGCTTCGAGGCCGTCGACGTGCACATGAGCGACCTGATCGCCGGCCGCGTCGATCTGGCGCAGTTCAAGGGCATCGCCGCGTGCGGCGGTTTCAGCTACGGCGACGTGCTCGGTGCCGGCCGCGGCTGGGCGACGTCGGTGCTGGAACGCAGCGCGCTGCGCGAGGCCTTCGCGGCGTTCTTCGCGCGCGAGGACAGCTTCTCGCTGGGCGTGTGCAACGGCTGCCAGATGCTCTCGCAGCTCAAGCCGATCATCCCCGGCGCCGAACACTGGCCGACGTTCCTGCGCAACCGCAGCGAACAGTTCGAAGCGCGCCTGGGTTTGCTGGAAGTCGTCGAATCGCCGTCGCTGTTCTTCCGCGGCATGGCGGGTTCGCGCATCCCGGTGGCGGTCGCGCACGGCGAAGGTCGCGCCGAGTTCGAAAGCTCGCTGGACCAGTCGGCCGCGCACGTCTCGCTGCGTTATATCGACGGCAACGGCAACACGGCCACGCGTTATCCGCTCAACCCGAACGGTTCGCCCGACGGCATCACCGGCCTCACCAGCCGCGATGGCCGCGCGACGATCCTGATGCCGCATCCGGAACGCACGTTGCGCACGGCGAACCTGAGCTGGGCACCGGCCGAGTGGGGCGATGATTCGCCGTGGATGCGCATGTTCCGCAACGCGCGGGTCTGGGTCGGGTAAGTCGTCCGAGTCGCGGCATGAGAAAAAGGCCCGCTTCGTGCGGGCCTTCTTTTTTCCGCTATGTGCGCACGAAGATCACTTCGCGCCGACAAATTCGCAGGGAAGTTATCTGAGTCGGGAAACATAGTTCAGCTCCTTTTCAAGCGTAAGGAGCTGCCCCATGTATCGCACGAGTGGTCCTGTCCGCGGCGTCAGACGCCTCTGCGCCGGTATCGCGATCGCGCTTTCGGCCATCGCCTGCCTGCCGTTGCATGCGCAGCAGATCATCGAGCTGGGCGACAACGCGGATGCAGCCGATGCGAACAGCGTCGCCGTCGGCAACGACAGCCTGGCCACCGGCGACCGGTCGTCCACGTTCGGCACCGGTGCGCAGGCGACCAACGGATACACCACCGCCGTCGGCTTCGGCGCGTATGCCTACGGCTACGAAAGCTCTGCCGTCGGCGCACTGTCGGAAGCCCGCGGCGACTACTCGGCGGCGTTCGGGTCCGCGCTGGCCTATGGTCGCGGGACCACTGCGGTTGGCACCTGGGCCTTCGCGGGTGGCGATTTCACCTGGAGCGCGGTCGATGGCCGGCCCGAAAACATCGTCGAAGTCGTCGACGCCACCGCGATCGGCTTCTCGTCGTCGGCATCGGCCAACGGCGCGACGGCGGTGGGCGCATCGGCGAAGGCGCGGGGCGTCGACAGCGTCGCGATCGGCCACAACGCACAGGTGACCTCGACCGTGGCGGGTGCGGACCTCGCGAACAGCATCGCCATCGGCAACGAAAGCACCGTCGCCAACTTCAACGACGTGGCGATCGGATACAGGAACCGCATCGAAGGCCAGTCGTCCATCGCCATCGGCCAGCAGAACGCCATCACCGCGACCGCGAAGACGGACGCCGTGCAGGTGCTTGGCAACAAGAACAAGGTCGATTCGGCCAGCAGCGTGAACGTGCAGGGCACCTTCAACCAGGTGCGCGAATCGTACTGGGTGAATGCGCAGGGCTTCTCGAACAAGGTGTCGAACACCGGCGCGGCGAATGTCACCGGCGTCGGCAACACCATCGCGTCCGCGTCGGCGTACGACAACAACAACACCAACGTCTGGACGCCGTCGGCGTGGTCTTCGCTCAATGTCGCGGGCAACGGCAATGCGCTGACGAACGCCACGCACACGACGGTCTTCGGCGATCTCAACACGGTGACCGGTGGCAGCCGTAATTTCCTGTTCGGTGACCGTTACGCGCTGAACAACGGCGTCGGCAATTTCGCCGCTGGCTACGGCAACACGCTAGGAGATGGCGTTCGCAATGCGGTGCTGATCGGCAACGACGCCACGGTCGACGCGGTCGACAACGCCATCGCGCTGGGCACGGGGACGTCAGTGTCCGCAGGTAACGCCATCGCCATTGGCGCGAACGCATCGGCGTCGGTCAATGACAGCGTCGCGCTGGGCAGCGGCGCGGCGACCAGCGCGGCTGTCGCGACGACCGATGTCACGATCAACGGCGTCAGCTACGCCTTCGCCGGTGGGGCGCCGCTGGGCACGGTCAGCGTGGGTGCCGCCGGTTTGGAACGCACGCTCACGAACGTGGCCGCCGGCCGGCTGGGCGCCGACAGCACGGATGCGGTGAACGGATCGCAGCTGTTCGCGACCAACCAGGCGATCGAGGCCATCGGCCAGCAGCTCGCCGGACTGCAACCGGGTGCCGCCGGCGGTGCGCTCGCCGGGTATACGCACGGAACCTACGGGTCGCCGCTGTACGGCGACGGCGGCAGCGGCAGCACGGCGCTGGGCATCGAGGCGAGCGCGACCGGTGTCGAAGATGCCGTCGCGCTGGGCGAACACGCGGTGGTGAGCGCCGAAGGCGGTACCGCGGTCGGGCAGGGCGCTACGGCGGCCGCCGCCGGTTCGGTGGCGTTGGGCCAGGGGTCGATTGCCGACCGCGCCGACACGGTGTCGGTGGGCAGCGCGGGCAACGAGCGCCAGGTGACCAACGTCGCCGCCGGCACGCAGGCCACGGATGCGGTCAACAAGGGACAGCTCGACCGCGGTGTCGCGTCCGCCAACAGCTACACCGATGCGCGTGCGCAGGCGCTGTCGGATCGCATCGACCTGCTGCAGGGCGGCATCGACGACCGCTTCCGCCGCCAGGACGATCGCATCGACCGCCAGGGCGCGATGGGCGCGGCGATGTTGAACATGGCGGTCAGCGCGGCCGGCGTGCGCACGCCCAATCGCGTCGGCGTCGGCATGGGCTTCCAGGGTGGCGAATCGGCGCTGTCGGTCGGCTACCAGCGGGCGCTCAGCGACCGGGCGACCGTGACCGTCGGCGGTGCATTCAGCGACGGCGAATCGTCCATCGGCCTCGGCGCAGGCTTCGGCTGGTAACGCGCGTGTTGATGCGGTGGTGAATCGCGGGCCCGGCATCGTTCGGGCCCGCGTTGTTTCCTGCTTCGTTATTCCTGCGGGCGCACGTTGAGGTACGCACCGGCGATGTGCAGCGTCGACCACAGGTCCTCCGGCTCGATCGCCACCGAGCGGTCGAACATCTGCTCGGCGTTCGCGCGGTCGCCGTTCATCAGGTACAGCGCGCCCACCTCGGCATAGCCGGTGCCGTCGTCGTCGGTACCCTTGAAGTAGCGGTCGAACATCGGCCTGGCCTTGTCCCATTCGCCGGCCTCGCTGTAGACGCGCGCGATGCGGAACACGTCGCTGTCCTCGTGCTTGCCGGCGAGAATGGCGTCGAAGATCGCCTGCCCTTCGGCCTTGAAGCCGCCGAGGTAATACACGCGGCCCACCGCGATCTGCTCCCAGCTGCCCTTGCCGGCCTGGAGCTTCGCCACCGCCAGCAGCTCCTTCGCTGCCTCCGGGTTGGCCTTCGCGTGGTACATCGCCGTCGTGGTCTTCTGCTGCTTCTGCGCCGTGTAGCCGACGCCCGCGCCCGCGACGAACACCGCCGCCGCGATGGCGACGGAAAGACTGGTCTTCATGAATGGTTCCCCCTGTGGAAGCGGCAGCTTAAATAGCCGTGCGGGCGCGAGGCAACGTCGTGACGGTCCGGGGCGAACGCCTTTGCCGATTTGGGAACCCCGCGGATCGCGGGCTGCACGGGCCTGCTGCTAAAGTCGGCGGAGGCTCCGAAGGTGAAAGCATGGATCAGGTCGCCACCCGCACCGGGACGGACGAAGAGCGCATCGTCGATGCGCTGCTCGCCAGGGGCAGGCTCAAGGAAGCGGACCTCGCCCGCGCGCGTCGGCTGCAGGAGGAAACCGGCGGCAGCCTGCTCGCGCTCCTCGCGCGGCTGGGCCTGGTGTCCGAGCGCGACCACGCCGAGACCTGCGCCGAAGTCCTCAACCTCCCGCTGGTCGCCATCAAGGACGCGCCCGAACTGCCGCCCGAAGGCGTGTCGCTGTCGACGCGATTCATGAAGCAATTCGCGGTGTGCCCGGTCGCGGAGAACGACGCCGTCGTCGACGTGCTGATGGCCGACCCGCAGGATGCCTACACGCTCGATGCGCTGCGGCTGGCGACCGGTCGCGACATCCGCCCGGCCGTGGCGCTGCGATCGGAAATCGGCGACCTCGTCGAACGCTGGTACGGCCAGGGGCGCAGCGCCATGGGCGCCATCGTCGAGACGGCCGAAGGCGAGGGCGCCGGCGGCGACCTGGACGACGTCGAGCACCTTCGCGATCTCGCATCCGAAGCGCCGGTCATCCGGCTGGTGAACCTGGTCATCCAGCGCGCCGTCGAACTGCGCGCATCCGACATCCACATCGAACCGTTCGAGAACCGCCTGAAGGTGCGTTACCGCATCGACGGCGTGCTGAGCGAGGGCGAAAGCCCGCCGGCCAACCTCACCGCCGCCGTGATCAGCCGCATCAAGATCATGGCCAAGCTCAACATCGCCGAGCGCCGCCTGCCGCAGGACGGCCGCATCATGCTGCGCGTGCAGGGCAAGGAGCTCGACCTGCGCGTGAGCACCGTGCCGACCGCGCACGGCGAAAGCGTGGTCATGCGACTGCTCGATCGCGAAACCGTCGTGTTTGATTTCAAGCGGCTGGGGTTTACCGATGCCTTCCTGCCGCAGTTCCAGAAAGTGCTCGACCAGCCGCACGGCATCCTGCTGGTCACCGGTCCTACCGGCTCGGGCAAGACGACCACGCTGTACACGGCGCTGAGCAAACTCAACACGCCGGACGTCAAGATCATCACGGTCGAGGATCCGGTCGAATACCAGATCGAAGGCATCAACCAGATCCAGGCCAAGCCGCAGATCGGGCTGGATTTCGCCCATGCGCTGCGCAGCATCGTGCGACAGGATCCGGACATCATCATGATCGGCGAAATGCGCGACCTGGAGACGTGCCGCATCGCGATCCAGTCCGCGCTCACCGGCCACCTGGTGCTGTCGACGTTGCACACCAACAACGCGGCCGGCGGCATCACGCGCCTGCTCGACATGGGCGTGGAGGATTACCTGCTCACGTCCACGATCAACGGCATCCTCGCGCAGCGCCTGGTGCGCCGGCTGGAAATCACGCATGCGCGCCGGTATCCCGCATCGCCGGAGGAAATCGAACGCTTCGACCTGCGCCGTTATCAGCCCGAAGGCGAGATCTTCCTGTACCACCCGATGCCGTCGCCGATCGCGCCGACCGGTTACCTGGGCCGCACGACGATCATGGAATTCCTCGTCATGAACGACGAACTGCGCCGCGCGGTGATGCGCCACGCGGGCATGGGCGAAGTGGAGCAGATTGCCCGGCAGCACGGCATGCGCACGATGTACGAGGATGGCATCGCCAAGGCGCTGCGCGGCGAGACGACGATCGAGGAAGTGCTGCGCGTTACGGAGGATGCGTAGGGCGGCCTGCGGTCTGCGCAACTACGCGACGGCTTCCTGCTCGTCATTCCCGCGAAGGCGGGAATCCAGTGGCTTCGCTTCAGGGACGAATGTGAAAAGGCAGCCTTGTGTCTACCTGCTAGCCAGCGGGCGTAACGGAACGTTGTATGCGGGCGTGACAAGCGATCTGGTGAAACGCGTGTGGGAGCATCGCACGCACGCCACAGAGGGATTCAGCCACAAGTACGACGCGACGATGCTGGTTTGGTTCGAGCTGCACGAAACAATGGAGTCGGCCCTCACGCGCGAGAAGCGGATCAAGAAATGGCGCAGGGAATGGAAGGTCGAGCTTATCGAAGGCATGAATCCCTACTGGCGGGACCTGTGGTGGGAGATTCACGGATGTTCATGAGTCATTCGGCCCCGTCATCCCCGCGAAAGCGGGGATCCAGCGACTTTCGTGGCCCTGAAGACGCTGGATTCCCGCCTTCGCGGGAATGACGAGCAAAAGGCGAATACGCTTAATCCCGAATCCCGAATCCCGAATCCCGAATCCCGAATCCCGAATCCCGAATCCCGAATCCCGAATCCCGAATGCCCCTCTACCACTACAAAGCCCTCAACCCGCGCGGCGAGCTGCTCGACGGCCAGATGGAAGCCGGCAGCAGTGCGGAAGTCGTCGCGCGACTGCAGGAGCAGGGCCATCTTCCGGTCGAGGCGAAGCTGGCCAGCGAGGCGTCGGGTGCGTCGGTGTGGAAGGGGCTGTTCAAGCCGAAGCCATTCGCCGGTGCGCGGCTGGTGCAGTTCACGCAGCAACTGGCGACGCTGCTCGGCGCAGGGCAGCCGCTGGATCGCGCGCTGACCATCCTGCTCGAACTGCCGGAAGACGATGCCGCGCGTCGCACCATCGGCGACGTGCGCGATGCGGTGCGTGGCGGCAGTTCGCTGTCGACGGCACTGGAACGCCAGCACGGCACGTTCTCGCGCCTGTACGTGAACATGGTGCGCGCGGGCGAGGCCGGTGGCAGCCTGCAGGAAACCCTCGCGCGACTGGCCGATTACCTGGAACGCACGCGCGCGCTGCAGGGCCGCGTGGTCAATGCGCTGATTTATCCCGCGATCCTGCTGGTGATGGTCGGCGGCAGCCTGCTGTTCCTGTTCGGTTACGTCGTGCCGCAATTCGGCGCGATGTACGAAAGCCTCGATGCCGAGCTGCCGTTGTTCACGAAGATCGTGCTGGGCATCGGTCTGTTCGTGCGCGACTGGTGGATCGTGCTCCTCGCGGTGCCGGCGCTGGGCCTGTGGTGGTTCGATCGCAAGCGGCGCGATCCGGTATTCCGCGAAGCCTTCGATGCGTGGCTGCTGCAGCGGCGTTTCGTCGGTGGCCTCGTCGCCAAGGCAGAAACCGCGCGACTGGCCCGCACGCTGGGCACGCTGGTGCGCAACGGCGTCCCGCTGATCACCGCGCTGGGCATCGGTCGCAACGTGCTCGGCAACCGCGTGCTGGCGGCGGATGTCGACGCGGCCGCGCAGGAAGTGAAGAACGGCGTCGCGCTCTCCACGGCGTTGGGTCGCGGCAAGCGGTATCCCCGCCTGGCGCTGCAGATGATCCAGGTCGGCGAGGAGTCCGGCGCGCTGGACGCCATGCTGGTGAAGACCGCCGAAACCTTCGAGCAGGAAACCTCCATCGCGCTGGACCGCATGCTCGCCGCGCTGGTGCCGGTGGTGACGATCGTCCTGGCGGCGGTGGTCGGCGTGGTCGTCCTGGCGGTGCTGATGCCGCTGTACGGGCTGACCAACGCGATTGGGTGAGCCCGCGCGTTTGCGAGCCACTGGCTCGCGCGCGGGCGAACGCCCGGCCAGGATTGGCCGGGCAGGGCGATCCGCAAACGGAACGTGGCGCCATGGGTGGCCGTGGTCGAGCATCCGAAGCCCGGCCCAAGACAGCCCAATTCACACCCGCGTCGCAGGAACTGAACATCGACCCCCGCAGTCAGACCACTGGCAACGATTTTCGGGTAAACATCCCCTTCTTCCTGACGCACCTTCCCAAGGAACCCCCATGCGCAACCGCCGTTCACTGACCCGTTCGCCGTCGGCCGCCCGCCAGCGCGGCATGAGCCTGATCGAGATCATCATCGTGATCGTGCTGATCGGCGCGGTGCTGGCCTTCGTCGGCAGCCGCGTGCTGGGCGGCAAGGATCGCGGCGACTACAACATCGCCAAGGCGCAGGTGCAGACGATGGCCGGCAAGATCGAATCGTTCCAGATGGACACCGGCCGCCTGCCGACCTCGCTGGAGGAACTGGTCACCCAGCCCAGCGACGTGAACGGATGGCTCGGCCCATATGCCAAGGCGACGGAACTGAAGGATCCGTGGGGCCATCCGCTCGAGTACCGCGCGCCGGGCGAAGGCGGCCCGTTCGACCTGGTGAGCCTGGGCAAGGACGGCAAGCCCGGCGGCACCAGCGTCGATGGCGACATCAAGTACGAGTAAGCGACCCGTCGGAGCCGACATGCATCGCGCACGCGGCGTTTCCCTGCTGGAGATGCTGCTGGTGATCGCGTTGATCGCCGCCATCAGCGTGCTCGCGCTGGCGGCGATGAGCGGCGGGCGCGAAGGCATGCAACTGCGATCCAGCACGAAGCAGGTCGCCTCCGCGCTGCGTTTCACCCGCACGCATGCCATCGCCACGGGACAACCGCAGCGCTTCACACTCGATCCGGTCAAGCGCACGTGGACCGCGCCGGTGGGTCGCAACGGCGACATTCCGCCGAACCTGAGCATCACCTTCACCGGCGCACGCGAAGTGCAGCCCAGTCGGGGCGAGGGCGCGATCGTGTTCTTCCCCGATGGCGCCAGCACCGGCGGTCGCGTGCAGCTCGGCGCGCGCAAGGCCGCCTGGAACATCGACGTCGCCTGGCTCACGGGCGAGGTGAAGATGAAGCGCGCGCAGGGGGTGCGATGACGCACCGCCAACGCGGCTACACGCTGCTGGAAGTCATCGTCGCCTTCGCGTTGCTGGCGATGGCGCTGACATTGCTGCTCGGCATCCTGTCCGGTTCGGCGCGACAGGTGCGCCAGTCCGCCGACGCCGGACGCGCAGCGCTGTACGCGCAATCGGTGATGGATCAGGTCGGCGTCGGCCAGCGCCTGGCGGCCAGCGAGCGCGACGGCGATTTCGAACAGGGCCGCTACCGCTGGCGTCTGCGCGTCGCACCGTGGCGCGATCCGGCGGTCGCCGCGAGCGGCCAGCCGATGACGCTGGGCGGGCCGGAACTGTTCGAGGTCACGCTGGCGATGCAATGGGGCGACGGCCCTGGACAGCGGCTGCAACTGCGCACGCTGCGCATCGCCGCGGCGGGCAGTGGAGGCACGCTGCCATGACGCATGCACGTCCGTCGAATTCCCGTGCGTCGCGCGGCTTCACGCTGATCGAAGTGCTGATCGCGATGGTGCTGCTCGTCGCCGGCCTCGCGCTCGCCTTCGCGACGCTGGGCGCCGCCACACGCACCGCCGCACGCGGCGAAGCGATGGCCGATCGCAGCGAACGCATGCGCGCGGTCGAAGGTTTCATGCGCACGCGCCTCACCGGTGCGCGGCCGATCGCGTTCGACATCGACCAGACGCGCGCGATCGCCGTGCGCTTCATCGGCGAGCGCGAGCGCATGCGATTCGTTGCCGACATTCCCGATTACCTCGGCCGCGGCGGCCCATACCTGCACGATTTCAGGATCGAGGACGCCGGTGACGGCGCGCGCGTGACGCTGGCACTCAGCATGGTGCAGGCCGGCAAGACGGTGGAGGAACGCGATCCCCGGCCGCCGGAGATGCTGGTCGACGGGCTGCGCGAGGTGCGTTTCCGTTATCGCGCACTCGATGAGGACGGGCGGCTGGGCGACTGGCTGGACGAGTGGAAGGCGACCGAGCAGCTGCCGTTGCTGGTCGAAGTGACGATGATCGATCGCGATGGCGCCGCGTGGCCGCCGCTGGTCGTATCTCTGCCTTTGGCGCCAGCGTTCAGCGCCTTCTCGCTGCCGGTGCAGACGCAATGACGCGCGCGCGTCGCCACGCGTCGACATCGCCCCAGCGCGGCGCGGCACTGATCCTGGTGCTGTGGTTGATCGTGCTGCTGACGGCATTGATCGGCGGCTTCGCGCTGGCGGCACGCGTGGAATCGCTGCAGGGCCGCGTGCTGGTTCGAGGGCTCGTCGCCTCGAACGCCGCGCGCGCGGGGCTCGAGTATTCGCTGACACGCGTCTCGTTGCCGGATGCACGCCTGCAATGGAAGCCCGACGGCACCGCGCATCGCTGGCGCTTCGGCGACGCGCAGGTCGAGGTGAAGATCGTCGACGAGAACGGCAAGCTCGACATCAACCAGGCGCCGCATCCGCTGCTGGCGGCGTTGATCCAGCGCAAGGGCGTGGAGCCGTCGGAGGCAGGGCGCATCGCCGGGGCGATCGTCGACTGGCGCGACGCCGACCTGCTGACCCAGCCCGGCGGTGGCGCCGAGGACGGCGACTACGAAGCGGCCGGCCGCCCCTACGGCGCCAAGGACGCGGAGTTCGAAAGCGTCGCCGAGCTGCTGCAGGTGCTGGGCATGACGCCGGCGCTGTACGCCAAGCTCGAACCGGACCTGACGGTCTACAGCGGCCGCGCCCAGCCGGATCCGGCGTATGCCTCGGCGGAACTGCTCGATGCGATGGGGTTGAACGGTGCCGACCTGGTCGCCCAGCGCGGCCAGCCCGCCGGCGCGCTGCCGGTGGACGGCGCCCTGCCGGGCGCAAGCATGGTCGGCGCCGGCAGCGGCACCTATAGTATCGACAGCCGCGCGCGGCTCCCCGACGGTCGACAGTCGCTGCTGCGAGCGGTGGTTCGCACGGGCGGAGGGGGCTTGCCTGGCATGGCGTACGTGCCGTTGCGCTGGGAGGAGGGAGCATCACCGCGATGAACGCAAGGAGCGAAAGCCGGCCACCAACCCGGCCTGCCGCCGACTGGGCGCAGGACCGGCTGCGTCGCCTGGGTGCGCGTCTGGCGCCCGGCGCGGGCGGCTTCGCCCATTGGTGGGCGCACAACCTCGCGGCATGGCTGCCGGCGCGCGTCCGCCGCGTGCTCGGTTTCGACCGCGGCCGCCTGCTGATGCAGGTACAGGGCGACGCGGTGCAGGTCCGGCTGCAGCAGGGCGGCGATCTTCGCGACCTGGGCGCCGTGCCGCAGCTCGCGCTGCCGGGCGAGGACGCCATCGTCGCGCCGATCGATCCGCTGGCGACGCTGCTTCCGCCGCGCCTGGCCGATCTGCCGCGCTGGCTCCTGCTGCCCGCCGCTGCCGGCCTACGCCGGCCCCTGACCCTGCCGGGCGCCGCGGGCGACCGGCTTCGCGACGTCGTCGGTTTCGAGATCGACCGCCAGACGCCCTTCACCGCCGACAACGTCGCCTTCGATGCGCGCGTGCTGGGCCGTCGCGATGCCGACGGCATGATCGAGGCCGAACTCGTCGTCGTGCCGCGCCAGCGCCTCGACGCGCCGCTGTCGTCGCTGGGCCCGATGGCCGACTCGCTCGCCGGCATCGACCTGTGCGCCGAGAACGGCCAGCCGCTCGGCGTGAACCTGCTCGATCCGGCGCTGCGCCGTCGCCATGGCGACGCCTTCCGCTACTGGAACCTCGCGCTCGCCGTGGTGGCGGTGATCGCCGTCGCCGCGACGATGTGGCAGCTGCTCGCCAACCGCCGCGCCGCTGCCGATGAACTGGAAGCGCGCATCGCGAGCCAGGCGACCGCCGCGCGCAGCGCCGCCGCCGAACGGCAGGCGTTGATCGACCTGATCGAAGGCCAGGCCTTCCTCGACCGCGAACGCGCGCAGCGTCCGACCACGGTGGAAGTGCTCGACGAACTCACCCAGCGCCTGCCCGACAGCACGTACCTGGAAAAGCTGGCGATCGAGGACAACAACCTGCTGATGATCGGCCTCAGCCGCGAGGCCCCATCGCTGGTGCAGCGCCTGCAAGGTTCGAAGCTGTGGCGTGCGCCGTCGCTCACCGGCGCGCTGATGCCCGACCCGGTGAGCGGGCGCGATCGCTTCACCCTGACGGCCGAACTTGGCACGCCCGCATCGACCGCGCAGCGCGCGCCGGCGCCCTCGCAGCCGCAGCCGGAGGACGCCGATGGCGGTTGACCCGACGCACGCCCGTCCGCAGGTGCAGGCCGCCACGGCGACGCCGCGCATCGGTCGCGACCAGTGGCTCGCGCTCGGCCTGCTGCTGGCCGCGTTGCTGCTGGGGTATCTGGTCCTCGTGCATCCGTGGTTCACCGCGCCGATGCTGGAAGCCAACGAGCGCGTCGAAAGCCTGCAACAGCGCGAACTTCGCCAGCGCATGCAGCTGCAGCAGGCGCCGCAGGTGCAGCAGCGCCTCGCGCAGGTGCGCGCGCAGCAGGCGCGTTCGCCGGGATTCCTGCCCGAAAGCAGCGCGGAGCTCGCGACGGCCGGCCTCGTGCAGCGACTGGAACGCGTCGTCGCCGAAGCCAGTCCGGGCAATCGCAGTTGCGCGATCAGCAACCGATCGCCGCTGAGCGAACCGCGTCGCGACCGCTATCCGCGCGTCATCGTGCAGGTGCGCCTGCGTTGCGGGACGCCGGAACTGATGAGCGTGCTCTACGCGCTGGAAGCCGGATCGCCGCGGCTGTTCGTCGGCAACCTCAACCTGCTGTCCTCGCGCGGCTATTTCCTGCCGGGCGCGAACCAGCCCAGCGGCGATGGCGGCCTGGACGTGAGCTTCGATCTCTACGGCTACCTGCGTCCGTCGCCGAATGTCGCGGAGGTGTCCCGTGCGCCTCGATGACGCCGGCCCGCGCACCTGGTTGCTGGCGACGGTCGCCGGCTGGGCGGTGCTTGCGTGGCTGCTTGCGGTGTTCGGCATGGGTCGCCACGCGCAGGCACTGGAGGCCGACCCCGGCCTGCTTCGCCCGCTGCCGAATGCGCGTCCGGCGGCGCCGCAGCGGCTCGGTCCGCTGTCGCAGTACGCGGCCATCGCGCAGCGTCCGCTGTTCTCGCAGGATCGCCTGCCCAAGCCCTTCTTCCTTCAGGGCGAAGGCGAGGGCGAGGGCCAGCAGACCGCGTTCGATTACGTGCTGACCAGCGTGCTGATCACGCCGACGCTGAAGATGGCGATCCTGCAACCGGCCGACGGCAGCGAATCGGTGCGCGTGAAGCTCGGCGAGGTGCCCGAATCGCATCCGGCCTGGCGGCTGACCTCGCTCGACGCGCGCAGCGCCGTTTTCGAAGGTCCCGAAGGTCGGCGCGAAATGACCTTGCGCGTGTTCGATGGAAACGGCGGCCAGCCGCCGACCGCGATCGCCACCGCACCGGGCACGAACCGGCAGCAGCCGGTGGGCGTTCCGGTGCCGCCAGCCGCGGCGAACGCGGCCGCGGCGAACGCCGCGCGTCCGGGCAACGCCAGCGCGAACGCGCGTCCCACGGGCAACGGCACCGCGTCGAACCGCAACGCAAACAACACCCAGACGCCGGCCCCACCGCCGGCACCCGAGCCCAGCGAAAACACGCCAATGACGCCGGAGGCGCAGATGGAAGCCATCCGCAAGCGGATCGAAGCACGTCGTGCACAGATGCGGCAGCAGCAATCCGAGCAACCCCCGGCCCAGACGCCTTGAGAGACCGCATGAATTCCCGTCCGATGAAGCTCCGCCCCGGCATCGCCGCACAGGCGATCGCCACCGCGACCATCGCCAGCCTGCTGGCCTCGTGCGCGACCGCCCCGGTGCCGAACATCCGGCGCGCTGACACGACCGCCGCGCAGCCCGGCGCCGCCGACGGCGCGCGCGGTGCAACGACGCAGGAACCCTTGCCCGAGTCGACCGATGCCGGCGATGCGCGTCCGCAGATCCGTCGCGGCACCGGGCAGGTGATCAACCGCAGCGCCGCGAGCGCACCGCCGCCGGGCCTGGGCGGCACGACCGGCTCGGCCACGTTCAATTTCGAAGGCGAATCGCTGCACGCGGTGGTGAAGGCGATCCTCGGCGACATGCTCGGCCAGAACTACGTGATCGCGCCGGGCGTGCAGGGCACGGTGACGCTCGCCACGCCCAAGCCGGTGAGCCCGGCCGAAGCGCTCAACCTGCTGGAAATGGTGCTCGGCTGGAACAACGCGCGCCTGGTCTACAGCGGCGGCCGCTACAACATCGTCCCGGGCGACCAGGCGTTGCCGGGCAACGTCGCCGCACGCACGGGCGAGGCGAGCACCGCACGCGGCTTCGAAGTACGCACGGTCCCGCTGAAGTACGTCTCCGCGACGGAGATGGAGAAGATCCTCAAGCCGTACGCGCGCCCGAACGCGATCGTCAACGTCGACAACTCGCGCAACGTCATCACCGTCGGCGGCAGCCGTTCCGAACTCGAGAACTACCTGCGCACGATCGAGGTGTTCGACGTCGACTGGCTGTCGGGCATGTCGGTGGGCGTGTTCCCGCTGCAGTCGGGCAAGGCGACGCGCGTCGTGGCCGACCTGGAGAAGGTGTTCGGCGAGCAGAGCAAGTCGCCGGTCGCCGGCATGTTCCGCTTCATGCCGCTGGAAGGCGCGAACGCGGTGCTGGTCATCACCTCGCAGCCGAACTACCTCGACGACATCCAGCAGTGGCTGGAGCGCATCGACAGCGCCGGCGGCACCGTGCAGCTGTATTCGTACGAACTGAAGTACATCAAGGCCAAGGACCTCGCCGATCGACTGGCCGACGTCTTCGGTTCCGGCCGCGGCGGGCAGTCGGGCGAAAGTGGCGGTCCGCCGTCGCTGATGCCGGGCCTGGAATCGGTCGAACTGAAGGACAACAGCGACGCCAGCGGCAGCACGGCGACGCTCGGCAGCGACACCGGCAGCAGCAGCGGCACCGGAACGGGCGGCAACGGCACGCTCTCGCTGAGCCAGCAGCAGAGCGGCAACGCGAGCCTCACGCTCGACGTCAACGGCGATCGCGTGGGCGTGTCGGCGGTGGAGGAAACCAATTCGATCATCGTGCGCAGCAGCCCGTCGGCGTGGAAGTCGATCCGCGACGTGATCGAACGCCTCGACGTCATGCCGATGCAGGTGCACATCGAGGCGCAGGTCGTCGAAGTGCAGCTCAAGGGCGACCTGAAATACGGCGTGAACTGGTACTTCGAACGCGCCGTCACCGATGCCGGCCTGCCCGACGCCGTCGGCCGCACGACGTGGAGCACGCTGGCCGGCAGCATCCAGCCGGCCACCGGCAACCCGGCGGGCCTGGCGTGGACCTTCCTCGGCCGCAACGCCGCCGCGGTGATCAGCGCGCTGGACCAGGTCACCGACCTGCAACTGCTGCAGACGCCGTCGGTCGTCGTGCGCAACAACGCCGAGGCGACGCTCAATGTCGGCAGCAAGATCCCGATCTCGTCGGTGACGTTCAATCCAACCACCGGCAGCGACAACACCTACAGCCAGGTGCAGTACCTGGACACCGGCACGATCCTGAAGGTGCGCCCGCGCGTGGCGAAGGACGGCGTGGTGTTCCTGGACATCGTGCAGGAAGTCAGCTCGCCCGGCGCGCAGGACACGGCCGACCGCAACGGCAACGTGCGCATCGACACGCGCAAGCTCAAGACCGAGGCGGCCGTGCAGAGCGGCGACACGGTCATGCTCGCCGGCCTGATCAGCGATGGCGTGGAGCGCGGCGCGTCCGGCTTCCCGGGCCTTAGCCGTATTCCCGTGATCGGCGGCCTGTTCGGCCAGCAGCGTTCGAGCAAGACGCGCAATGAAGTCATCGTGCTGCTGACGCCGACCATCGTGCGCAACCCGCAGGAAGCGCGCGACATGACCGACGAATACACCCGCCGCTTCCGCGCGATGGAACCGCTGCAGAAGACGCCGCGCCGGCCAGGCCAGCAACAGTGACCAAGGCGGCCGCCGCGCCGGCGGTCGTCGGGCCCATCGTGATCGTCCCGGTCGGCACGGACGACGACGCGCTCGACGCCTGCCTGGCCGCACTCGATGCCGCCACCGCGCCGGGCACGCCGGTGTGGCTGGCCGACGACGCGCAGGCGGGCCCGCGCGGCTACGCGATCATCGAACGCTGGGTCGCCCGCACCGCGTTGAAGGCCGACTACACGCGCCGCCAGCGCAGCGTGGGCGAAGTCGCGCACCTGGACGAAGTGCTCGCCGCGTGTGGCGATGCCGACGTCGCGGTGCTTGCGAGCGATGCCTTGCCGGCGCCGGGGTGGTTGTCGCGCCTGTCCTCTGCGCTCGCCAGCGATGGCGCGATCGCCACCGCCACGCCGTGGAGCAACGCAGGCGAAGCGGCTTCGTGGCCGCGCATTGGCGAGATCGATCCGGTGCCCGACGACCTCGAACGCATCGCGCGCGCGGCGAAGGCGATGCCCGCGCTGCATCCTGAACTGCCCGCCGCCGTGAGCCACGCCGTGCTGCTCCGCGGCGCGGCCCGACGTCGCGCCGGCGGCCTGGACGCTACCAGCTACGCATCGTGGTACGCCGCGCTGATCGACCTGTCGTTGCGACTGGCCGGGCTGGGATGGCGCAACGCGCTGTGCGATACCGCGTTCGTCGCGCGTCGCAGCGAAGGCGGCCCCTTCGACGGCGACATGGACGCGCTCGCCGCGCGCTGGCCCGACTGGCACGCGCGACTGGCCAATTACCTGATGCAGGATCCGCTGCGCGCCTCGCGCGTGCAGCTGGCGTCGCTGCTCGAACACCTCGGACCCCCGGAACCGCAACGTGATCTCTTCGTCTGACGCCAGCGCCGGCATCGCCGCGGTGGTGGTGACCTACCGCAGCGCCGAAACCATCGACGATTGCCTCGCGCGCCTGCGCGCGGCCGACGGCGTGGCGGCCATCCGCGTGGTCGACAACAACTCCGACGACGGCACGCTGGAAATCGTCCAGCGCCACGCGAGCAGCGACGCGCGCGTGCGCTTCATCGCCAATCCCGACAACCCCGGCTTCGGCGTCGCCTGCAACCAGGGCGCGCGCGATGCGGGCGAAGGCGTGCAATGGCTGGCCTTCGTCAACCCCGACTGCATGGTCGAACACGACACGCTTTCTCGCCTGCGCGCGCTGGCCGCACCGCAGGGGGAAGCGCTGCTGGGTGCCGACCTGGTCGACGACCACGGCGTGCGCGACGGCGCCGCGCGTCGTCGCGATCCCGATTTCGCCGCGATGCTCTCCGCGGCGCTCGGCGGCACGCCTGCGCCGAAACTCGAACTTCCCGTCGACGACACGCGCGCGCTGCAAGCGGTCGAAGCCGTGTCGGGCGCGTTGATGCTGATGCCGCGCGCGTTGTTCGAGCGCCTGCACGGATTCGATGAAGGCTATCGCCTGCACGCCGAAGACCTGGACCTTTCGCGTCGCGCGCGCGAGTCCGGCGCGCTGGTCGCCGTCGCCAACCACGTGCGCGTGCTGCACGTGCGTGGCGTGTCGAGCCGCTCGCGTCCGTTCTTCGTCGAATGGCACAAGCATCGTGGCCTGTGGCGCTATTACCGCAAGTTCGAGGCGCCGCGCCGCAGTGCCGGCATGAGCGCGGCGGTGTTCGCGGCGATCTGGCTGCGGTTTCCTCTCGCCTATCTGAAGGCCAAGACGCGCTGATCCCTACTCCAGCGCGAACCGCACCACGAATAACGCCGCCACCAGCCACACCGCCGCGTGCACTTCGCGCGCGCGGCCGGTGAAGAGTTTCAGCACCGCGTAGGCGATGAAGCCGAACGCGAGGCCATTGGCGATCGAATAGGTGAACGGCATCGCCAGCGTGCAGAGCGCGGCGGGGATCGCTTCGGTGAGATCGTCCCAGTGCACGTCGCCGAGTTCGCGCAACATCAACCCGGCGACGAAAAGCAGCGCCGGCGCGGTCGCGTACGGCGGCACCATGCCCGCCAGCGGCGAGAACAGCAGCGCCAGCAGGAACAGCGCGGCGACCACGAGCGCGGTAAGCCCGGTGCGTCCGCCGGCCTGCACGCCGGACGCGCTTTCGATATACGCCGTCGTGCTGCTGGTGCCGAGCACGGAACCGGCGAGGATCGCCGTGCTGTCGGCGAACAACGCACGGCCGAAGCGCTTCTGCTGCGCGGCGGAGGCGTCGTCGGGCGGAAGCAGGCCCGCGCGACGCGCGACGCCCATCAGCGTGCCGGTCGCATCGAACACTTCCACCAGCACGAACACGATCACGACGTGGAGCATCGCGGCGATGGAGAACCCATCGCCGCCGCCGAGCGCGCCGCGGATATCCAGCTGCATGAACGTGGGCGCGAGGCTCGGCGGAAGATCGACGATGCCGTGGTACTGCACGCGTCCGAACACCAGCGCGGTGGCGGTGACGGCGAGGATGCCGATGAGGATCGCGCCGCGCACGCGCCATGCTTCGAGGACCGCGATGAGCAGGAAACCGGCGACGGCGAGCAGCGGTTCGGGGTCGCGCAGATCGCCGAGTGCGACAAGCGTGTCGGGGTCGCCGACGATCAGTTCGGATTTCTGCAGCGCGATGATCGCAAGGAACAGGCCGATGCCGGCGGTGATCGCGCTTCGCAGGGAATGCGGGATGCCGGCGATCAGCCACGCACGCGCGCCGGTCACGGTGAGCAGCAGGAACACGATGCCCGAAACGAACACCGCGCCCAGGGCCTGCTGCCACGTGTAGCCCATCGCGCCGACGACCGTGAAGGCGAAGAACGCGTTGAGGCCCATCCCCGGCGCCATGCCGACCGGGTAATTGGCGGCGAAGGCCATCACGAGCGAGCCGATCGCCGCCGCCAGGCAGGTGGCGACGAACACCGCGCCGGTGTCCATGCCGGTGTTGCCGAGCACGCTCGGATTCACGAAGACGATGTAGGACATCGTCAGGAAGGTCGTGAGGCCGGCGACCAGTTCGGTGCGCACATCGGTGCCGTGCTGGCGCAGCCTGAACAGCGAATCCAGCGCACGGGGGGCGGGGCGGGCCATCGTGAATCCTGGGGGAGCACGCGGGGGGCATGCGGGACGGTCGGAGAGGGTAGCCCGCGCCGACGACCCGAAGCATCGGGAAATGGTCGCCCGCGCGGCGTGACGTTCCCGACCGGCCCGCTGGCCGGTTTGTGTCGCTCGATGCCGTCGTTTTCACGCGTTGCACACATTGGATGCAAAACCTGCGGACGCCGTCACGTTCAGCATCTCCAAAAGGCGACGGAGCGCCGGTTGTGACGGCCCGGCGGGCGCTACCGTGCGCACCGCTCGCCGCGTGCTCGCGGCCGACAGGGGAAAACGAATGGACATCAGGCAGGGTGCGCGGGCCGGCATGCTCGCGCTTGCGCTGTGCATGCTCGCCGCGTGCGGCGGGGGCGGTGGCGGCGATGACGAGGGCGGCGCGCCGCCGGCCGGCGGTGGTGGAACGCCGTCGACGCCCGAAACGCCGGCGCCGTATCCGGACCTCCCGGCGACGGATGCCGACGCGGCGCGTTTCCTGACGCAGGCCACGTTCGGGCCGACCGCGAGCGAAATCGCGCGGGTGCGCCAGATCGGCTACAAGCGCTGGATCGACGACCAGCTCGCGCAGACGCCGACGCTGATCCTGCCGCACCTGCAGCAACTGGTGACCAACGGCGTGGCCGCGCCAACGCCGCAGAACCGCCGCAACTACTGGCTGTGGCAGACGGCGAACGCGCCCGACCAGCTGCGCATGCGCATGGCGTTCGCGCTGAGCGAAATCATGGTGGTGTCCGACCGCGAAGTCGCCGACGGCAACGCCACGGTGTTCCGCATCGCCGACTACCAGGACACGCTCGCACGCGGCGCGTTCGGCAGCTACCGCACGCTGCTGGAGAAGGTGTCCGTGCATCCGGCGATGGGGTACTTCCTCAGCCACGTCGGCAACCGCAAGGCCGACCCGCGCCGCAACATCACGCCCGACGAGAACTACGGCCGCGAAGTGATGCAGCTGTTTTCCATCGGCCTGGTGAAGCGCAACAAGGACTTCAGCCCGGTGCTGGATGCCAACGGCCAGACCATCCCGACCTACGACGAGCAGGTCGTCAGCGCGATGGCGCGCGTGTTCACCGGCTGGACCTACGCGGGCCAGACCGACGCGCAGTTCGGTCGCGGCGACAACACCAGCTACGCGCCGATGGAATGCCATCCCGCATTCCACGACGACCAGCCCAAGCAGATCTTCGACGGCATCGTCGTCAGCGAAGGCAACAACTGCACGGCGAGCATGACCAGGACGGTGCAGGCGCTCGCAGACCACAGCAACACCGCGCCGTTCATCAGCCGCCAGCTGATCCAGCGCTTCGTCACCAGCAATCCGACGCCGCAGTACGTCGAGCGTGTCGCCAAGGTGTGGGACACGAGCAAGGGCGACCTCGGCCAGGTGATCCGCGCGATCCTGCTCGACACCGAAGCGCGCCTGCCGCCGCCCAACGGCTCCTTCGGCAAGCCGCGCGAGCCGCTGGTGAAGCTCGCCACGCTGTGGCGCGCGTTCAACGCGCAGTACGTGCCCAACGCCATGGGAGAGGTGCGGTTCGCGTTCTCGAACGCCGGCGACCTGGCCAACCCGCTGCAACAGGATTCGCAGCGCGCACCGTCGGTATTCAACTTCTTCGAACCCGATTACCGACTGCCCGCGGCCGACGGCGTGCAGGGCATGTTCGCGCCGGAGTTCCAGATCCTCACCGAGGCGACGTACCTGAGCATGCTCAACCAGCACGATTCGCTGGTGTGGAACAACGCCGCCACGCCGCCCACGACCACGCCGAACGCGCCGTACCTCGACCTCACCAAGCTCACCACCATGGCCGAAGGAAACGACCATGCCGGCATGGTGGCGCAGGTGAACCTGCTGCTGTTCCACGGCGCGCTGAGCAGCGTCAACGCGCAGGCGATGGTGGGCATGCTCGACCGCCTCGGCACCGCCAAAGAAACCGCCGCCAATCGCGCCAAATCGCTGGTGCTGCTGGCGATGGCCACTCCCGAATTCGCGATCCAGCGCTAGGAGCCCGTCATGTCCCGTCCCATTCGCGAAGACCGCCGCGCGTTCCTGCGTCGCGTGCAGGCCGTGATCGCCGGCGGCGCCGCGTACGCGCTGATGCCGCAGCTGGAGCTGGTCGGCCGCGCGTTCGCCGCCGAGCCGCTGCCCGGCAACGACTACAAAGCGCTCGTCTGCATCTTCCTGTTCGGCGGCAGCGATTCGTTCAACATGCTGATCCCGCATGACTCGGCCGAGCATGCGACGTACCTCACCAGTCGCGGCGGCGTGTTCGAAGCGACCTCGAACCCGTTCGGCCTGGGTTACGCGCGCGACACGCTGGTGCAGGTCGCCGACACCAACGGCAAGACCTGGGGCCTGAATCCTTCGTGCGCGGCGATGAAGCCGCTGTTCGACGCGGGCGAGCTGTCGTTCCTGGCGAACGTTGGTTCGCTGACCGTGCCGCTGACGAAGGAAGACGTCACCAAGCGCCTCAAGACGTTGCCGCCGTACCTGTATTCGCACAACGACCAGCAGAAGCAGTGGATGCGCGGGCACACCAACCGCGCCGGCGTTACCGGCTGGGGTGGCCTGCTGGGCGATCGCGCGGAGGCGTCGAACCTCGGGCTGCAATCATTGCCGCCGTCGATCTCCATCGCCGGCAGCAACCTGTTCCAGTTCGGCCGCACGACGCTGCCGTTCGCGATGGGCTCGGGCGGCGCGACGACGGTCAACCGTTTCCGCAACAACGGCAGCGCCACCGACCGCGTCCGCTACGATTCGCTGCGCGCGATCATCGAATCCCAGCACAACCCGATCCTGCAGGACCAGTACGCGGTGATCGGCGAAAGCGCGATCAACCTCAACGACACGCTGCGCGTCACGCTGGATCCGGCCAATGGCGGCGACATCGCCACGGTGTTCCCGACCGGCAGTGGCGTCGCGTCGCAGCTGCGCATGGTCGCGCGCATGATCAAGGCCGCGCGCACCTCGGCGATCAACCATCGTCGCCAGATCTACTTCGTGAGCCTGGGCGGCTTCGACACGCACCAGAACCAGATGGCCGCCAACGGCCACGGGCGTCTGCTGCAACAGTTGGCTGAAGGCCTCGCGGCCTTCCGCACGGCGCTGTCGGAGATCAACGCGCTCAACGACACGGTGACCTTCACCATGAGCGACTTCGCGCGAACGCTCAACAGCAACGGCAACGGTACCGACCACGGCTGGGGCGGCGTGCAACTGGTGATGGGCGGCTCGTCGACCAACGGCGGCGCGCTGCGCGGCAAGCAGGTGTGGGGCAGTTACCCGATCCTGGAACTGGACGGCGCGCAGGCCGTGGGCCGCGGCCGCATGGTGCCGACGATGTCGGTCAGCCAGATGGGCTCGACGCTGGCGCAGTGGTTCGGCTTGCCGGCCGGCGAGGTGGGGACGATCTTCCCGGGGATCGAGAACTTCGATCCGAAGATCGGGTTCCTTGGGTGAGGCTCGGTCGCCGACGACAGCGGCGGCGGATCCGGTTCAAGCCCCTCTCCCACCGGGAGAGGGGTTGGGGAGAGGGGTAACGGAGCGACAGCGGTGAACGATCGCTCCCGCACAGCGCTGCGCTGTGGCTTCCCGCCTCGATCGTCAAATCAGAATGGGTTCCAGCTTTCGCTGGAACGACGGTGAACGTTGTTCGCCGGAAAGGGAATGCCCGAAGGTCGCCGGCCTGGGTCCCGGCGTCCGCCGGGATGACGATGGGCGCGCGTCGGCAACTGGCGACCTCGTGCGCTGCCAGGGCCGCGCAACACCTCAACGAAACCGGTTGATCTGGTCCCGCAACTCGCGCGCCGCATTCGCCGCGGCTTGGGCGTAGTCGTCGCCCTTGGACGCATACAGGATCGCGCGCGAACTGCTCACCATCAGGCCCGTGCCCGCGGCGTTCTTCGCGTTGGTGACGACGGCTTCGACATCGCCGCCCTGCGCACCGACGCCCGGCACCAGGAACGGCACGTCGTCGCCGACGATCGCGCGCACTTCCTTCAGCTGCGCCGGCCAGGTCGCACCCACCACGAGCGAGCAGTTGCCGTGCGTGTTCCATTCGCGCACCACTTTTTCGGCGACGTGCTGGTACAGCGGACGACCGTCGATGACGAGGTCCTGCAGGTCGCCCGCACCGGGGTTCGACGTGCGGCACAGGATCACCACGCCGCGGTCGGCGCGATCGAGGAACGGCTGCACCGAATCGCGGCCGAGATACGGATTGGCGGTCACCGCGTCGGCGGCGTAGCGGTCGAACGCCTCGGCGGCGTAATGCTGCGCCGTGCTGCCGATGTCGCCGCGCTTGCTGTCGAGGATGACCGGCACGCCGGGATGCGTGGCGTGGATGTGCGCGATGAGCCGCGCGAGTGCGTCTTCGGCACCCAGCGCGGCGAAGTGCGCGATCTGCGGCTTGAACGCGCAGGCGTACTGCGCGGTGGCGTCGGCGATGTCGCGGCAGAAGGCGAACACGGCATCGGCATCGCTGGCGAAGCGGGCCGGGAATTTCGCCGGTTCCGGATCGAGGCCGACGCAGACCAGCGAGTCGGCGTCGTTCCAGCGCTGTTTCAGGGATGACGTGAAGGTCATGCTGGCCTCGGCATTCGATGGATCTTGTTGACGCGCGTCGATCCTGCGCCCGCAGGACCGACGCGTAACCGCAACGACACTGGATCCCGGCTTTCGCCGGGATGACGAACCGGCAAAGGCGCCCGCGCTACGCGCGGACGCGCCGGTTCGTCACTTCAACGCCTTGAAACGCAGGCGGTGCGGCTGGGCGCCTTCCGCGCCGAGGCGACGCTTCTTGTCTTCCTCGTATTCGCGGTAATTGCCCTGGAAGAACTCCACGTGCGAGTCGCCTTCGAAGGCGAGGATGTGCGTGGCGATGCGGTCCAGGAACCAGCGATCGTGCGAGATGACGAACGCATTGCCCGGGAACTCGAGCAGCGCGTCTTCCAGCGCGCGCAGCGTTTCGATGTCCAGGTCGTTGGACGGTTCGTCGAGCAGCAGCACGTTGCCGCCCTGCAGCAGCGTCTTGGCCATGTGCAGGCGGCCGCGTTCACCGCCGGACAGCGAGCCGACCATCTTCTGCTGGTCCTGGCCCTTGAAGTTGAAGCGGCCGATGTAGGCGCGCGACTGGATCTCGATGCCGTTGATGTTGAGGATGTCCAGGCCGCCGGAGACTTCCTGGAACACGTTGTGGTTGCCGGTCAGCGCATCGCGGCTCTGGTCGACGTACGCGAGCTTCACGGTCGAGCCCATGTCGATCTCGCCGGAATCCGGCTTCTCCTGACCCGTGATCATCTTGAACAGCGTCGACTTGCCGGCGCCGTTGGGGCCGATGATGCCGACGATCGCGCCCGGCGGAACCGAGAACGACAGGTTGTCGATCAGCAGGCGATCGCCGAACTTCTTGCTGACGTTCTTGAACTCGACGACCTTGTTGCCCAGGCGTTCGCCCGGCGGAATGAAGATCTCGTTGGTTTCCTGGCGGCGCTGGTAATCGACCGACTGCAGCTCTTCCATGCGGGCAAGGCGCGCCTTGCCCTTGGAACGGCCACCCTTCGCGTTCTGGCGCGACCACTCCAGTTCCTTCTGGATCGCCTTCTGGCGGGCCTTTTCCTGGTTTTCTTCCTGCTTCAGGCGCTCGTCCTTCTGGACCAGCCACTCGGTGTAGTTGCCCTTCCACGGAATGCCGCGGCCGCGGTCGAGTTCGAGGATCCACTCGGCGGCGTTGTCGAGGAAGTAGCGATCATGCGTGACGGCCACGACGGTGCCGGTGTAGCGCGCGAGGAACTGCTCCAGCCATTCGACCGATTCGGCGTCGAGGTGGTTGGTCGGTTCGTCGAGCAGCAGCATGTCCGGCTTCTGCAGCAGCAGGCGGCACAGCGCGACGCGGCGCTTCTCGCCGCCCGACAGGTTGCCGATCTTCGCGTCCCACGGCGGCAGGCGCAGCGCGTCGGCTGCGACTTCCAGCTGGTTTTCCAGCGTGTGCGCATCGCCGGCGGCGAGGATGGCTTCCAGGCGTTCCTGCTCCTTGGCGAGCGCGTCGAAGTCGGCGCCTTCTTCGGCATAGGCGGCATAGACCGCTTCCAGCGCGGCCTGGGCGTTGATGACCTCGCCCACGCCTTCCTCGACGGCCTGGCGCACCGTCATCTCGGGATCGAGCTGCGGTTCCTGCGGCAGGTAGCCGACCTTGATGCCCGGCTGCGGACGCGCCTCACCGACGAAGTCGGTGTCCACGCCGGCCATGATCTTCAGCACGGTGGACTTGCCGGCGCCGTTGAGGCCGAGCAGGCCGATCTTCGCGCCCGGGAAGAAGGACAGCGAGATGTCCTTGATGATCTGACGCTTCGGCGGCACGACCTTGCTGACGCCGTTCATGGTGTAGATGTATTGCATGCGCTCTCCGGAACCGGGACGCGCCCATGCCGGCCGGGTTGGCCTGGTCGGGCGGATGGAAGCGGCGATTATCCCGCACGCGGCGCAGGTTTCCCAGTCTGATCGGCCGGTGCGCTTCAGTTTGGCGGCTCCCTTCTCCCGCTCGCGGGAGAAGGTGCCCGGCAGGGCGGATGAGGGCAGGGCGGGCAGCCCTCACTCCAGCCCCTCTCCCGCCGGTGAGAGGGCTTCAAGGCATCAGATCCAGACGATGAAAACCACCGCGAGCGCCACGGCGGCATATTTCAGCCCGTAATACAGCGACTTGTTGCGCTCGCGCAGTCCCTTGGCCTTCAGGCGCAGGGCGTAGAAGTACTTGAACAGCCGGTTGAAACCGCCGGTCTTGTCGCCTTCCTGGTTGGGCGAGGCGCCGGCGGCGATCAGGTTCCGCGCGACGAAACGGTTGAAGGCGCGGGCCGGGGCGGTGTGCAGCGGGCGCTCCACGTCGCAGAACAGGATGATCCGGTTGCCCTGCGTCTCGTTGCGGGCGCTGTGGATGTAGGTCTCGTCGAACATCGTCCACTCGCCATCCCGCCAGCTGTAGCGCTGGCCGTCGACCTCGATGAAGCAGCCGTCGTCGTTCGGCGTTTCCAGCCCCAGGTGCAGGCGCAGCGAGCCGGCGTACGGGTCGCGGTGCGGGCGCAGCTCGCTGCCCGGCGGCAGCTCGGTGAACATCGCCGCCTTCACGCTCGGAATCTGCTTCAGCAGCGCGGTGGTCTGCGGACACAGCTCGGCCGCGGACGGGTGCGCGTCGTCGTACCACTTCAGGTAGAAGCGCTTCCAGCCGCGGCGGAAGAACGAATTGAAGCCCACGTCCGTGTAGCCGTCGGCGGCCTTGATGTGCTGCAGCTCGCGCAGGCGCAGGGCCTCGGCGCGGATCGCCTGCCAGTTCTGGCGGAGCGGCTCCAGCTCGGGGAAGTGGCGGCCCGGATCGGCGATGAACGGCGTGGTCGGCACGCGCGAGAACGCGTACATCAGCACGTTGATCGGGGCCATGAAGGTGGAGTGGTCCAGCAATTGCCGGCCCAGGCGGTGCCTAACCCGGCCGCGGTAGTGCACGTACACCGCGCTGGCGAGGAACAGCAGGACGAAGACCCATTTCACGGTCGGAGGTTTCCCTGTGGGGTGGGGGGCGGAACGCTCGCATTGACGGCCGACCGGCCGGGTGCTCGCTGGCCGCATTTTAAGCCCTGGGCTACCATCTTCGACCCGGCCAAGGCAGCTTTTCCGGGCCCCCGCCGGCCCCCGCCCATCCACGCCCGAGGTTGCCGAATGTTCCCCAGCTCCGCCCGCATCGCCGGTTACGACGATGAACTCGCCCAGGCCATCGCCAACGAGGCGCGCCGCCAGGAGGACCATGTCGAGCTGATCGCCTCGGAGAACTACGCCTCGCCGCGCGTGATGGAGGCCCAGGGCAGCGTGCTGACCAACAAGTACGCCGAAGGCTATCCGGGCAAGCGTTATTACGGCGGCTGCGAGTACGTGGACGTCGCCGAGCAGCTCGCCATCGAGCGCCTGAAGCAGCTGTTCGGGGCCGATTACGCCAACGTCCAGCCGCATTCGGGCTCGCAGGCCAACCAGGCCGTGTACCTGGCGCTGCTGAACCCGGGCGACACGATCCTGGGCATGTCGCTGGCGCACGGCGGCCACCTGACCCACGGCGCCAAGGTCAACGTCAGCGGCAAGCTGTTCAACGCGATCCAGTACGGCGTGAACGACCAGGGCCTGATCGACTACGACGAAGTCGAGAAGCTCGCGCTGGAGCACAAGCCGAAGATGGTCGTCGCCGGTTTCTCGGCGTACTCGCAGCAGATCGACTGGGCGCGCTTCCGCGCCATCGCCGACAAGGTCGGCGCGTACCTGTTCGTCGACATGGCGCACGTGGCCGGCCTGGTCGCCGCCGGCGTCTACCCGAACCCGCTGCCGCACGCGCATGTGGTTACCTCGACCACGCACAAGACGCTGCGCGGCCCGCGCGGCGGCATCATCGTCGCGAAGGGCGCCGGCGAGGAAATCGAGAAGAAGCTGCAGTCGATCGTCTTCCCGGGCATCCAGGGCGGTCCCCTGATGCACGTCATCGCCGCCAAGGCCGTGGCCTTCAAGGAAGCGCTGGAGCCGGAATTCACCGCCTACCAGCAGCAGGTCGTGAAGAACGCGCAGGCGATGGCGAAGACGATCATCTCGCGCGGCTACAAGATCGTGTCCGGCGGCACGCAGAACCACCTCATGCTGATCGACATGATCGGCAAGGGCGTGACGGGCAAGGACGCCGAAGCCGCACTCGGCAAGGCGCACATCACCGTCAACAAGAACGCGGTGCCGAACGACCCGCAGAAGCCGTTCGTTACCTCCGGCCTGCGCATCGGCACGCCGGCGGTCACCACGCGCGGTTACGGCGAGGCCGACTGCATCGAGCTCGCCAACTGGATCTGCGACGTGCTCGACGCGCCGAAGGACGACAACGTCATCGCCGCCGTGCGCGAGAAGGTGACGGCGCAGTGCGCGAAGTTCCCGGTGTACGGCTGAAAGGCGGGGATTCGGGATGAAGGGATTCGGGATTCGCAATCGACGTTACGCGCTTTCGCTTTTCCGAATCACGAATCCCGAATCACGAATCCCGGCCTGATATGCACTGCCCTTTCTGCCAGCACCCCGACACGCGCGTGATCGATTCGCGCGTGTCCGATGACGGCGCGACGATCCGCCGTCGTCGCGTCTGCGAAGCCTGCGGCGAGCGTTTCTCGACGCAGGAAACCATCGAACTCAAGCTGCCGCTGATCATCAAGAGCGACGGCCGCCGCGAGGCGTTCGACGCGCGCAAGCTGCGCGCGAGTTTCGATCGCGCGCTGCAGAAGCGCCCTGTTTCGGAAGAACAGATCGAATCGTCCGTGCGCGCGGTCGTGCATCACCTGCGCATGACCGCCGAACGCGAACTGCCGTCGCGCCGCGTAGGCGATTTCGTCATGACCGAACTGCGCAAGCTCGACCACGTCGCGTACGTGCGTTTCGCCTCGGTGTATCGCGCCTTCCAGGACGTGGCGGATTTCCGCGAGGAACTCGACCGCCTGGAAAGCGACAGCTCCGCCGAAGGTCAGCTGCCGCTGCTCGACGAGGAAGCAGAGCCGTCGCCGCGCAAGGGCAAGCGCTGATGGCAACGGATTCGTTCACCGCCACCGACCACGCGATGATGGTCCGCGCGCTGCGCCTGGCCGAGCGCGGCGCGTACACGACCAAGCCCAATCCGATGGTCGGCAGCGTGATCGCACACGGCGAGGAAATCGTCGGCGAAGGCTGGCACGAGCGCGCCGGCGAGCCGCACGCGGAAGTGCATGCGCTGCGCGCCGCGGGCGAACGCGCGAAAGGCGCGACGGCCTACGTCACGCTGGAACCGTGCGCGCACACCGGGCGCACCGGTCCGTGCGCCGATGCGCTGATCGCCGCCGGCGTTTCGCGCGTGATCGCGGCGATGCGCGACCCGTTTCCGCAGGTCGACGGTGCGGGTTTCGACAAGCTCCGTGCCGCCGGAATCGAGGTTGCCTCCGGCCTGATGGACGCGCAGGCGCGCGCGCTAAATCGCGGTTTCCTGTCGCGCGTGGAGCGAGGTCGTCCGTGGCTGCGCGTAAAGCTCGCGACCAGCCTGGATGGGCGCAGCGCGCTCGCCAATGGCGAATCGAAGTGGATCAGCGGCGAGGCTTCGCGCCTGGACGTGCAGCACTGGCGCGCGCGTAGCGGCGCGATCGTCACCGGCGCAGGCACCGTACTCGCCGACGATCCCGCGCTCACGGTGCGCGTGGGCGACGACACGCCGTTCGTGCCGCCGCTGCGCGTGGTGCTCGATCCCGGTTTGGCGACCGTCGCGCGCGGTCGCGTGCGCGAAGGCGACGCGCCGACGCTGTACCTGCACGCGCCCGACGCGAAGCCGCCGCGCGGTTTGCTCGCACAGCACGCGGCCGTGCCGCTGCGCGATGGCCGGTTCGACCTGCATGCGGTGCTTGCGCTGCTCGCCGAGCGCGGCGTCAACGAAATCCAGCTCGAAGCCGGTGCGACGCTGGCCGGCGCATTCCTCGGCGCAGGCCTGGTCGACGAAGTGCTGCTGTACGTCGCCCCCGTGCTCCTCGGCGAACGCGCGCGGCCGATGTTCGACGGCCTCGCCATCGACACGATGACGCAGAAACTGAAGATGGCGATCGTGGAATCGCGCTACATCGGGCAGGACATCCGCCTGCTGCTGCGGCCCGAATCGGCAGTCTGATCGCAACACCGCGGAGGCGCAGATGAGCGGCTTCAAGGACCATTTCTCCGGCATCGCCGATGCGTACGCGCAAGCGCGTCCGGAATATCCCGACGAATTGTTCGACACGATCGCCGCCGTCGTTCCGCGCGACGCACGCGTCTGGGAACCCGGCTGCGGAAGCGGGCAGGCGACGCGCGGACTCGCCGCGCGCTTCGCGCACGTGCACGCGACCGAGCCGAGCGCGAAGCAGCTCGCGCAGCACTGGGCGCAGCCGGGCACGGACAAGGTGAGCCTCGCGGTGGAGCCGGGCGAGCGCACCGCGCTGCCGGATGCGAGCGTCGAGTTGATCGCGGTCGCGCAGGCGCTGCACTGGTTCGACCGGGCGAAGTTCTTCGCCGAATGCGAACGCGTGCTCGCGCCCGGCGGCGTGCTGGCGGCGTGGGGTTACGCGGATTTCATCGCACCGGAAGGGATGATCGACCAGATCGCGGCGTTCCGCAGCCGCATCGACCCGTACTGGCCGCCGGAACGCGAACAGATCGACGCGCACTACGCCGGCTACGACTGGCCGTTCCCGGCGCTGCCCGCGCCATCGCTGTGGCTGGAGATGGACTGGTCGCTCGCGCATTTCCTGCGTTACCTGTCGAGCATGTCGGCCGTGGCGCGCTGCACTGCGGCCACCGGCGAGGATCCGGTCGCCCGGGACGGCCCGTCGCTGGCCGCGGCATGGGGCGATCCGGACGAGACGCGGACGATCCGCTGGCCGCTGTTCCTGCACCTTCGCCGCAAGGGCTGAGGGCCGGCGTCATCGGCGGAACACTCCATCCGGCGGGCCTTCCAGGGGCCGGATGCTAGAATCCGCGGGCCGGCTCGCCGGCAACCACAACACGTAACGTCTTCAGGGCGGGGTGCAATTCCCCACCGGCGGTAGGTGCGGTGGCGCTGTCGAAGGCGCCGTTCGCACGAGCCCGCGAGCGCTTCGACATCGATGCGGATCCCGTGCGGATTCCACGACGCGAAGGTCAGCAGATCCGGTCCGATGCCGGAGCCGACGGTCGGAAAGCGCGAGCTTCCCGGAAAGTCCGGATGAAAGAAGACAGCCGCACACGGCCCCGCGCCGTGCGCCTGCCTCATGCCTTGAGGCGTTTTTCGCTCATTCTTTTGATCGGGAAACGTTTCATATGCAGGTCCGTCTGCCAAAGCCCGCACATCCATGTGCGGGCATCTCGAAAAAAGCACAGCTTCGCTCTCGCGTCTTCGTGCGTTCAATGGAGGCGCGCTGATGTTCACCGGCATCATCGAAGGCGTCGGCCGGCTGGCCACGTTTGAACACCGCGGCGGCGACGCTCGCCTCACCATCGACGTCGGCTCGCTGCCGTTCGAAGCCGTGCAACTGGGCGAAAGCATCGCCGTCAACGGCGTGTGCCTGACGGTGATCGAATTCGACGCGCGCAGTTTCGCCGCCGACGCCTCCAACGAAACGCTCGCGCTCACCACGCTGGGCGCGCTTGCGGTCGGCGACTCGGTGAACCTGGAGCGCGCGATGCGTCCGACCGATCGCCTCGGCGGACATCTGGTCAGCGGGCACGTCGATGGCCTCGGCCGCGTCGAACGCATCGAACCCGACGCGCGCGCACAGCGCTGGCGTTTTTCCGCGCCGGCGCCGCTGCTGCGCTACATCGCGAAGAAGGGCTCGATCTGCGTCGATGGCGTCAGCCTCACGGTGAACGAAGTCGACGATGCGGGCTTCGACGTCGCGCTGATTCCGCATACCGTCGCGCACACGCGTTTCGCGCACACGCACGTGGGCGACGCGGTGAACCTGGAAATCGATCTGGTCGCGCGCTACGTCGAGCGCCTGCTCGCCGGCCGCGCGGGGGAATAAGCCATGCCTTTCAGCCCGATCCCCGAACTGCTCGAGGAAATCCGCAACGGCCGCATGGTCGTCATCGTGGACGACGAAGACCGCGAGAACGAAGGCGACCTGATCATGGCCGCCGAACTCGTGCGGCCGCAGGACATCAACTTCATGGTCACGCATGCGCGCGGCCTGGTGTGTTTGTCGCTCACGCGCGAGCGCTGCCGCCAGCTCGGCCTGCCGCCGATGGTGCGCGACAACACCTCGCCGCACCACACCAACTTCACGGTCAGCATCGAAGCCGCCGAAGGGGTGACCACGGGCATCAGCGCCTACGATCGCGCGCATACCGTGCGCACGGCGGTGCGGCCGGACGCATCGGCGAGCGATCTCTCGCAGCCCGGCCACATCTTCCCGCTGCAGGCGCAGCCGGGTGGCGTGCTCAACCGCGCGGGCCACACCGAAGCGGCGAGCGATCTGGCGCTGCTCGCCGGCCTGGAACCCGCCGGCGTGCTGGTGGAGATCCTCAATCCCGACGGCAGCATGGCGCGCCGGCCCGAACTGGAAGCCTTCGCCGCCGAGCACGGGCTGAAGATCGGCTCGATCGAGGAGCTGATCCGTTACCGTCTCGAGACCGAGCACACCATCGAGCGCGTGGATGCGCGCGAGATCGAGACCGAGCACGGCCCGTTCGAGCTGTTCACCTACCGCGACCGCCTGAGCCACGCGCTGCATTTCGCATTGCGCCGCGGCGAGCCGGACGTCGCCACGCCGACGCTGGTCCGCGTGCACGTGCAGAATCCGCTGGCCGACGCATTGCACTGGCGGCGCCCGGACTTCGGCCCAGCCGTGGGAGACGTGCTGAAGGCGATCGCCGCCGAAGGCCGCGGCGCGCTGGTGCTGCTGGCCGACCACGCCGATGCCGACGCGCTGCTGGCGCGCATCCGCGCCCCCCAGCATGCCGACGAAGCCGGAGCGGGCCGCGGCCACGCGCTCGCCGAATGGCGACGCAACGGCGCCGGCGGCCAGATCCTCGCCGACCTCGGCCTGGGCAAGCTGCGCGTGCTGGGCACGCCGCGCAAGCAGATCGGCCTGGCGGGGTTCGGGCTCGAGGTCGTCGAGTACGTCGAGATCTCGCACTGACCCCGCCGTCGGCCCGCGCCCGCCGCCCTTACCCGGGGTGGCGGGCCGGTCGGGTAAACTTCCCGCCCTTCACGAAGAACGCCCCATGACCCACTACGAAGGCGACCTGCGCAGCCCCCCAGGCGCGCGTTTCGCGATCATCGCCAGCCGCTGGAACCCGCGCATCACCGATACGCTGGTCGCCGGCGCGCGCAAGACCTTCGCCGAAAACGGCGTGGACGAGTCGGCAGTCGATGTCATCCGCGTGCCCGGCGCGTGGGAAATCCCGGTTGTCGCCACGCGGCTGGCCAAGGCCGGCCGGCATGCGGCGGTGGTCGCGCTGGGCTGCGTCGTGCGTGGCGACACGCGTCATTACGAGCAGGTCGCCGACGGGTGTTCCGACGGCCTGATGCGCGTGCAGCTGGATTACGGCCTGCCGGTCGCCAACGGCGTGCTGGCCGTGGAGCGCCACGAGGATGCCGAGGCCCGCGCCGGCGGCACGCACGGCAACAAGGGCGAGGAAGCGGCGCTGGCCGCACTTGAAATGAGTCACCTGCTGGGGCAACTGCCATGAACCGTCGTCGTCCGGATGGAATCGATCCCGTTGCCCGTTCGCGTGCGCGTCGCCGCGCGCTGCAGGCCGTCTATGCGTGGCAGATGTCCGGTTCGAGCGCGCGCGACGTGATCGGCCAGTTCGCGCACGAACAGGCCAAGGAGCAGGCGGACCTGGAGTATTTCGAAGACCTCGTGCGCGGCGTCGAAGCGAACGTCGAGTCGCTGGACGACGCGCTCAAGCCGTTCCTGGATCGCGACATCGAGCAGGTCGACGCGATCGAACGCGCCGCGCTTCGCATCGCCGCGTACGAACTGCGCATGCGTCCGGACGTGCCCTATCGCGTGGTCATCAACGAGGCCATCGAAAGCGTGAAGCGCTTCGGCGCCGAGCACGGGCACACCTACGTCAACGGCGTGCTCGACCACGCCGCCGCCGACTGGCGCGCGGTCGAAGTGAAGGCACCGCGGCCGCGATGACGCCGCACGGCCGCGACGCTGGCAACGCATCGCGGCCGCAACGTTCCACCGCGTTGCATCGGAGCATGTCGTGACACAGCCGCATTCCGATGCCCCCGAATTCGACCTGATCGAACGCATCCGTCGCCGCGTGCATTCGCGCGACGATGTCGTGCTCGGCATTGGCGACGACGCCGCGCTGCTGAAGGTCCCGGCAGGGCAGCTACTCGTCGTCGCCATGGACACGCTTAATGCCGGCGTGCATTTCCCCGGCGACACCGCAGCCGCCGACGTCGGCTGGAAATCGCTCGCGGTGAACCTGTCCGACCTCGCCGCAATGGGCGCCGCCCCGGCGTGGTGCACGTTGTCGCTTTCGCTGCCCGATGGCGACACGCGCTGGGTGGACGGCTTCCTCGACGGCTTCCTCGAACTCGCCCGCGCGCAGGACGTCGCGCTGGTGGGCGGCGACACCACGCGCGGCCCGCTGTCGATCAGCGTGACGGTGCACGGATTCGTCGCGCCGGGACGCGCGCTTCGTCGCGATGCGGCGCGTGTCGACGACGACGTCTGGGTCAGCGGCACGCCCGGCGATGCCGCCGGCGCGCTCGTGCAATGGCGCGCGGGCACGGTGCGCGATGCCTTCCTGCGTTCGCGCCTGGATCGCCCGACGCCGCGCCTGACGCTTGGCGCCGCGTTGGCGGATGTCGCGAACGCCTGCATCGACGTATCGGACGGCCTGCTCGCCGACCTCGCGCACGTATGTCGCGCGAGCAAGGTCGGCGCGCGCATCGAACTCGACCGGCTGCCGATGTCCGACGCGCTGCGTGCCGCGTTCGACGAAGCCCATCGCCAAACGCTGCAGGCGACCGGTGGCGACGATTACGAACTGTGTTTCACCGCGTCGCCCGATCTGCGCGACGAAATCGAACGCATCGCGCGCGAGACCGGCACGCCGGTTACGCGGATCGGATGCATCGAGGCAGGCGAGGGCGTGCGCGCCTTCGACGCGCGTGGGCGGCTGTGGCAACCCGGGCGCGCCGGCTACCAGCACTTCGCCTGACTGCGGCGTAAGATCGGCCCACCGGCCGCCGGACGCCCATCGCCGGTCCCGCCTTTCGCCAAGGAGGTCCCGCGTGGAAACGAGGTTCCTGATCGGCATGCTGTTCTTCATCGTGCCGACGGTGCTGCTGGCCATCGGCTTCTGGGTGCAGCGCAGGCGCGGGAAGACCGGCAGCAACTGGGGCGCGGTGCTGCTGGTCATCCTGTGCTGGGTGGTCGGCATGATGCTCGTGATGCGCAAGCTCGACCAGTTCCTCTGACGGGCGCGCTCAGTCGGGCAGCAGCTTGCCCGGATTGAGGATGCCGTCCGGATCGAACGCCGCCTTCACCGCGCGCATCATCGCGAGCGTCGGCGCGTCGATCGCCTGCGGCATGAATTCGCGCTTGGCCAGGCCGATGCCGTGCTCGCCCGACAGCGTGCCGCCCAGCGAGAGCGTCAACGCGAACACGCGCGCCATCGCCGCATGCGCGCGTGCGCTCTGCGCGTCGTCGTCGGGGTGATACAGCAGGTTGACGTGCAGGTTGCCGTTGCCCGCATGGCCGAAGCAGACGATGGGTAGGTCGAACTCGCGCGAGAGCGCATGCACGCCGTCGACGAGTTGCGGGATGCGCGAGACCGGCACCACGACGTCTTCGTTGATCTTACCGGGCGCGAGCGTGCGCAGCGACGGCGAAAGCGCCTTGCGCGCGGCCCAGAGCTTTTCGCGCGTGGCGTCGTCGGCGGCGTCGTCCAGCGAGACCAGGCCCTCGCCGTCGGCGGCGCGCATCAGGGCCTCGATGTCGTGCGGCAGCGTCTGCGCATCGCCATCGGCTTCGATCATCAGCAGCGCGCCGGCGTCGCGTGGGAGATCGGCGCCGCCAACGTCGCGCGCCAGCCGCACCGCATCGGCATCCATGAACTCCAGCATCGAAGGCGTAACGGGCTGCGCCATCAGCCGCGCGACGGCCTGCGCGGCGAATGACACATCGCGATAGATCGCCCGCAATGCGCGTCGCGATTGCGGCGACGGTGTGAGGCGCAGGCTGGCCTCGACGATCAGCGCCAGCGTGCCCTCGCTGCCGACGAGCAGGCGTTGGAGGTCGTAACCGGTCGCGCCCTTCGTCGTCGCGGTGCCGCAATGGATGAGGTCGCCCGTGCCGGTGACGGCCGTGAGCGCGAGCACGTTGTCGCGCGTGGCGCCGTACTTCACCGCGCGCGGGCCGCCGGCGTTGCAGGCGAGGTTGCCGCCGACACTGCTGTAGCCGGCGCTGGTCGGATCCGGTGGCCAGAAAAGGCCGTGCGGTTTCAACGCGGCCTGCAGGTCGCCGTTGAGCACACCCGGTTCGACGACCGCGCAGCGATCGCCGGGCCGGATGTCGAGGATGCGGTTCATGCGTTCGAACGAGACCACCACGCCGCCCGCGACGGGCACTGCGGCGCCGGTCGTGTTGGTGCCACGACCGCGCGCGATCACCGGCACGCGCGCCGCGCGGCAAGCCCGCACCAGACCGACGACCTGCTCGCACGTGGTCGGCAGCGCCACCGCATCGGGCAGCGCCTGTCGCCGCGAGTTGTCGAAGGCGTAGGTGAGGCGTTCGCTCTCGTCGGTGCGCCAGCCGTCGCCGAGCAGGGATCGAAGTTCGGAATCGAGCGTGGTCGGCAACGGCGTCATGGACGCGAGGATACCGCCCGTCGCAGCGCGAGGCCCGCCGCAGCGAGCGCCGCGCAAGGCAGCCACACCCAGCGCGCTTCCGAGGCCATCACGGCCACACCGCGGGCGCTGAAGAAGCCGCTTCCGATGGGCGACACGGCGATGGGCTGCCACGGCGCGAACACGCGCGCATCCGACCACGGCCACCACAGCGCAACGCCGAGGCCGCCATTGGTGAGCGAATCGAGCAGCGGATGCGAGGCCGTGCATGCGAACAGCCACAGCGCGGCGATCCAGGGCCGAGTCTGCAGCGGCCGGTGCAACAACGCGCCCAGCGCGGCCAGCACGCCTGCGAACAACAGTGAATGGCTCGCACCGCGATGGCCAAAGTCGTCCGCATAGGCGATGCCAAGCTTGAAGGCGACGACATCGGCATCGGGCAGCATCGCGGCGAGCATGCCCGCCGCGATCAGCCTTGGCGGCAGCCTTCGCGTGCCGCAGGCGATCCCGACCGCCAGCGGCACCACGGCATGCGTGAAGATCGTCGGCACGTCAGCGCCCGCGCCGGCGCCATGCGCGGATGCCGAATACCGCGAGTGCTGCGGCCAGCCACAACGGCCACAGGTAGGCGATGCCGACGATGAGATCGAGCCCGAGTCGCCCGCCCCGGGCCAGCGCGTCCCGGATGCGCGCGAAAAAGCCCGGTCCTTCGCGGCGCATCGCGACGTCCAGATCGGGCCGTTCGGTTCGACGAAGCTGCGGCGGCTGGTGCACCGCCAGCCCGATCCGCGCGAACGCGATCCGGTCTTCAAGTTCGGCGCGGGCGACGGTCGCTTCATCGCGCTGCGCCTGCGCATCCGCGCGCGCGCCGAGGGCGTCCGCCTTCTCGCCGGTCTTGCCAGGCGCGCTGGCGACCTGCGCCAACGCCGCCTGCGCATCCTGGTGCCGCGCGAAGGCGAGTTGCTGGCGCAGCAGATCGAACTGCGCATCGGTCGCCTCGAAGCTGCGCGAATCGAGGAACTCGATCTCCCCGGCGAGGGCGCGGAGGAATTCCTGCGTGCGCTCGCTGGGAACGCGAACCGTCAGCACGCCTTGCGTCGTGTACGTCGACAATTCGACGCGCATCCCGTCGCGACCGGTATGCGTGCGCGTCTGGTCCACTTCGGTGCGGATGTCGTTGCGCTCGACGAAGCCACCGTGTTTCGCGACGAGATCCTCGATCGAGAGCGCCGAGCGGTACACGTCGCGCACGCCGAAGGCGACGCTGGCCGTTCGGATGAAGCGCCGTCCGGCCATGGCCTGCGTGTTCGCCGCCGACTGGAGTTGCGCCTGCATGTCGGGCGGCGAGAGCGCCTTGGCCGGAGCAGGCGGCGCTGCGGCGCGGGCCGGCCTCTCCGAGAGGTTCGCGTGGACGAGCTCCGCCGAAGCCTCCGCTGCCTCTTCCTTGCGGGAACACCCCGCCAGCACCAACGTCCATGCACAGACCAGTAAGGCCGTACGGATCACCGTTCGCATCATCGTCCCCTGATTGCGTCGTGGAATTGCGCGACCCGATGCCGCGCCTCATGACGAACGCGCGTGCGCGCGGAGCGGGGTTGGCGGATCTTGGCCTAGACGTCGTCCGCGCGGAAGGCGTCCTTCACCCAGGTGAGGCGCGGCGATGCCGGATCGCCGTCGGCCTCGACCACATCGAAGCGACAGTGGGCGTTTGCGTGCTTCGGGTGGTGCGCGAGGAAGGCGCTCGCGGCCTGCACGAGCTTGCGGCGTTTATGCACGTCGACCGAGGCCGCTCCCCCGCCGAAGCGGGCATCGCGCCGGTAGCGCACCTCGACGAACACCAGCGTGCCGCCGTCGAGCATGACCAGGTCGAGTTCGCCGAAGCGGTAGTTCGCGTTGGCCGCTACGTCGCGGAGTCCGGCGCGGCTCAGGTACGCGCGCGAGGCGGCCTCGACCGCCGCGCCGCGGGAACGGCGATCAGCGGTTGGACGCATCCGCGAGCGCGGTCGGCAGTCCCGAACTGAAGGTCGACCACGACGGCGTGCGCTGCACGTTGCCGAAGCCGTCCAGGCGCAGCGTGCCGGTCGCGCCGTCGATGTGGCCGTCGGCGGTGGTCGCAAGCCGCTGCAGGTAGGCGGTGATCTGCCAGGCGTCGAAACCGAACGCGAACAGGCGCGCGGCCGGACCCTTGGCGTTGTTGAGCTGCGAACCGGCAATTGCCGCCGGCGGCAGGCCGGGAACGCCGCGCGTGGTCCAGGTTTCGGTCGGGAACGCGATGCCGTCGAGCACGCGGTCTTCGTCCGCCTTGCCGGTACCGGACAGCAGTTGCGAGGTCGCCACGCGCGGCTTGCCGGCCAGGCCCGCGAGCGCGAGCTTGGGCATCAGCAGGCGCGCGCTGCTGCCCTTCACCGCGAGGAACACCGCGTCCACGCCGCCTTCCTTCTGCGCGAAGGGAATGAAATCGGACGTGCCTTCGCCCGCGACGTCGGTCACCGTCGCACCGCGCGCCACCAGCCGATCGCGCAGGCTTGCGACAGCGCGCTGCTGCGTGTCGTCGACGCCCGCCACCATGAGCACGCGCTTGGCGCCCAGCGCCAGCAGGCGTTCGGCGGCCGCGTTGCCTTCGTCTTCCGGCGACAGCGAGAAGCTCGCATTTCCCGCCGGCGGTTCGCCGTCGCCGCGATTGAGCGCGAGCACCGGCACCTGCAGCGTGCCCTTGGCGAACAGTGCGTTGACCTCGTCGCGGCCGAGCGGGCCGACGACGAAATCATTGCCTTCCAGCGCGGCGCGGTCGTATGCGGCGAGCGCGCCACCGGGCGTGCCGGCGGTGTCGTAGAAGCTCACGTCGGGGCGGCGGCGCGGCTCGCCGTAGTAGCCGGCGAGGAAACCGTCGCGCACCGGCGCGGCCGCGACGGCGAGATTGCCCGACATCGGCAGCAGCACCGCGAGCTTCACCGGCGGGCGATAGCCATCGTGCTCGGCAGCGGGTCGGCCGGCCGCATCGAAGTTCCAGCCGGTGCGGTCGAACGCGCGCGGCAGGGGCAGGCCGCGGCGCAGCAGCGCCTGGGCGGCGTGGTTGTACAGCGGATCGCCCGCGGCCAGCGACGCGGCTTCGCGCGAGAGGGTGGCGTTGTCGAGCGCGGACAGCAGGCGCTCGATCTCGCGATCGTTCGCGCTGCGCGCCGCGCCGGTGAGGGCGGCGCCGTTGCGCGCGAGCTCGCCGGCCTGCGCGATCGTCGGGTTGCGGCTCTGCTGGGAATTCGTGGTGCCGGTCGTGGCTACGGTCGCGCAACCGCCCAGCAGCATGGCGCCCAGCGCCGCCGCACACATCCACGTCATCGTCCAGCGGTTGGAAGCTCGGATCATCTGCATGCAATGCCGCGACGCGGCGTTCCTGAGGGACCGGTTAGGATTCTACCCGGCCCCACCGCAGACGCACGATGCACACGTCCCAGCCCCCCACAGGCGGCACGAAATCTCCCGGCACGCTTCACGTGGTCGCCACGCCCATCGGCAACCTGGGCGATCTATCCGCCCGCGCGCTGGAAACGCTGAAGACGGTCGACGCGATCTGCGCCGAAGACACGCGCCATACGCGCCAGCTGCTCTCGCACTTCGGACTGGAGCGCCCGCTGATCGCGCTGCACGAACACAACGAGGACGCGCAGGCGGCGCAGCTGGTCGCGCGCCTGCAAGCGGGAGAAAGCTTCGCGCTGGTGTCCGACGCCGGCACACCGCTGGTGAGCGATCCGGGCTTCCGCCTCGTTCGTGCCGCGCGCGCGGCGGGATTGCGCGTGTCCCCCGTGCCGGGCGCCTGCGCGGCGATTGCGGCGTTGAGTGTCGCGGGCATGCCGAGCG
The DNA here is from genome assembly GCF_009755585.1 of Lysobacter soli. Classification (NCBI taxonomy): domain Bacteria; kingdom Pseudomonadati; phylum Pseudomonadota; class Gammaproteobacteria; order Lysobacterales; family Lysobacteraceae; genus Lysobacter; species Lysobacter soli. Next base: position 844,503 of record NZ_CP046603.1, read on the forward strand.
ACCGGTTCGTGTTCGAAGGATTCCTGCCGGCCAAGGCGTCGGCGCGTCGCGAGCGGCTCTCCCGCCTCACCGGCGAAGTGCGCACGCTGATCTTCTACGAGTCCGCGCACCGCATCGAGGAATCGCTGGACGACCTCGTCGCTGCGTTCGGCGAAGCACGCCGCGGCACCATCGCGCGCGAACTGACGAAGCTGTTCGAAACCGTCCTCGACGGAACCCTGGCCGACTTGCGCCAGCGCGTCGGTGCCGATGCCAATCAGCGCAAGGGCGAGTTCGTCCTGATCGTCGAAGGCGCCGGCGAAGACGCCGATGCCGCCGTCGCCGAAGGCAAGCGCCTGTACGCCAGGCTCACCGAATACCTCAAGCCCTCGCAGGCGGCCAAGCTCGCCGCCGAGCTGAGCGGCGCGCCGCGGAAGGCGTTGTACGGCGCGGAGGAGTAAGGCGGGAAGAGGTACTCCCAACGGTGATGGGGCGGACGCATGGATTCCCGCCTTCGCGGGAATGACAGCAAACGAGTGTGACCCCTCGTGCAGCCATCGGAGCGTTAGCCCCCTTTAGTAAAGGGGGCGCGCCGGCAGGCGCGGGGAATTGGAGGTCGTGAGCCGGGGCCCGAAGTTTTGCTTCAGCAAAACTTTGGGGGCAATTCGCTGCGAAGCAGTAGAATGCCGGCGCGGAGTCGGCCAGGCAGTCGCGTCATCCGGAAGGATGCCGAGGAAAGTCCGGGCTCCACAGGGCACGGTGCCAGGTAACGCCTGGGCGGCGAGAGCCGACGGAAAGTGCAACAGAGAGCAGACCGCCGAACGGCGTCGCAAGACGTGCGTGGTAAGGGTGAAACGGTGCGGTAAGAGCGCACCGCGAGTCCGGCAACGGACCGGCACGGCAAACCCCACCGGGAGCAAAACCAAATAGGGAGACTATGCCGCGGCCCGCGGTGTCTCCGGGTAGGTTGCTTGAGCGTCGCGGTGACGCGGCGCCTAGAGGAATGACTGTCCACGACAGAACCCGGCTTATCGGCCGACTTCGCGCTTTTTCTCTCCGCTTCGCGGCTTCGAAAAAGCCCCAAAGTTTCGCCGCGGCGTTGCCGCGGCAAAACTTCGGGCCCCGGCTCGATGCCCCCAAATCCCCGCGCCTGCCGGCGCGCGCCCCCTTTACTAAAAGGGGGCTGATCCCCCCGAGTGGGGATCAACGGGGTTCTTAGGTCCCGGGAATCGATCGGCGGATCTCGATCGGTAGCGCAAATGGACGGCTGGTGCTGCGGCGCAGCATCGGCCTTTCGCTTTTGCGGCCTGGGTCGCGCAGGTGGGCGGCATACGTGTCCAGTCTCAAAATTTGAGACGAAACAATGGGTAGTGGATAAGTCTTGAACAAACCTGTGAAGTTCTTCGCAAGTCATTGACCGGACAGGTGAATTTGCCTCCCGAAACTTGTTGACAACCCTGTGGGGCGTGCCTAAGGTGGGCATCTGAGGGAAAACCGGGTTTTTTGTGGTTTTCCAGGATCAAGCCGCCCGCCTAGAGGCGGCCCCAACAGGTGAGCAATGTTCCAGGGCGAGACCGCCATCACGATCGACGACAAGGGCCGGTTGGCGGTACCCACCGTCTACCGCGATGCCGTCGCGCGCGAGTGCGAAAACCGCCTGGTCATCACCTACAACCCCTTCGAGTCCGGCTCGCTGTACCTCTACCCGCATGCCGCGTGGGAGCGGCTGCGCGATCAGGTCAATGCGCTGCCCAAGGCCAAGGCGGTCAACCGCAGCATGCAGCTCAAGCTCGTGGGCGCCGCGGCGTTCGTCGAGCTCGACGGCAACGGACGCATCAGCATCCCGGCCAGCCACCGCAGCGCGGTGGGCATCGAGAAGAAGGCCGTGCTGCTGGGCATGGGCGACAAGTTCGAACTGTGGAGCGAGCAGGCGCACCACGCGCAGATCCGTCAGACGATTTCTGACGCGGATCTGAGCGAGGAGCTGCTCGACCTTCAGCTGTGACGGTGGGTGGCATGGAGCGCGGCGCGCTATCCGGCCACCTTCCCGTGATGTACGCGCAGGTGCTAGACGGCCTGGACGTGCGCGGGAGTGGAACGTACCTGGACGGCACGTTCGGGCGTGGTGGTCACGCGCGCGGCGTGCTGGAACGACTCGGCCCCGGAGGCCGCCTGCTGCTCATGGACAAGGACCCCGAAGCGATTGCGGTGGCGATGCGCGAATTCGCGCAGGACGCCCGCGTCGCGGTCTTCCGTGGCAGCTTCGCCGAACTTGCGAACTGGGACGAAACCGCCACCGGCCTGGACGGCGTGCTGTTCGACCTGGGCGTGTCGTCGCCGCAGCTGGACGTCGCCGAGCGCGGTTTCAGCTTCGGCAAGGACGGCCCGCTGGACATGCGCATGGACCCGGACAGCGGCGAGAGCGCGGCGCAGTGGCTCGCGCGCGCCGATGACCGCGAGATCGCCGACGTCCTGTGGACCTACGGCGAGGAGCGCATGAGCCGCAAGATCGCGCGCGCCATCGTCGCCCGACGCGATGCGCAGCCGCTGGAGCGCACCGCACAGCTGGCCGACCTGATCGCGTCGGTAGTGCCCCGCGGCGACCAGAAGATCCATCCGGCCACCCGCAGCTTCCAGGCCATCCGCATCTTCATCAACCGCGAACTGGTCGACCTGGAAACGGGCCTCGACGCCGCGCTGGCGCGCCTGAAGCCGGGCGGGCGCCTGGCGGTGATCAGCTTCCACTCGCTGGAAGACCGCATCGTCAAGCAGTTCATTGCGCGCCACAGCAAGGCGCCGCCGGCCAACCGCCGCATGCCGGTGGAAGTGGCCTTCACGCCCGTGCTGCGCGCCATCGGCGGCGCGCAGAAGGCGACGGACGAAGAAACCTCGGCGAATCCGCGTGCCCGCAGTGCGGTGCTGCGCGTGGCGGTGAAGCTGGGAATCGGGAACGAGGAAGGCGAGAGCGCATCGGGCGGCGTCTCCGACACGGCACAGCCGGCAACGGGCCGTGGAGACCGGCGGAACGCGATGGCGCCCGGCGAGCCGGTACTCCAGCGACCGCGTCTTTCCCGTACCCGATTCCCGGCTGGTGCTGTGGAACTGCATGCGGAGGTGCGCGCGTGAGCGTCCTCCGTCTGCTGCTGAGCGTGCTCGTGGTGGCCAACGTCGTCTCGGCGCTGGCCGTCGTGCAGGCGCGCCATGAACACCGCCAGTTGTTCGTCCAGCTCAGCCGCCTGGAGCGCGCGCGCGACGAGCTCAACATCGAATTCGGTCGCCTGCAGCTCGAACAGGCGACGTGGTCGGAAAGCAATCGCATCGATCAGGTCGCGCGCGACCGGCTGGGCATGAAGTTCCCCGAAGGCGCCGAGACCGTGGTGATCCGCCCATGAACGGCGCATCGCGCAATCCTCGCAACGCAAGCCAGCGCAGCGGTCGAAGCGGGCCGCTCGACGCCGTGCTCGCACTTCGCGACAAGTTCGGCGGTGGCAACGATCGTGTCGCTGGCAAGGGCCGCGGCCGCGCCTCGTTCAACCTGCGCAACCGGCTGCTCCTAGTGGGCGGTGCGCTCGGCCTGTGCTCGATCGCGCTGGTCGGCCGCGCGCTGGACCTGCAAGTCATCAGCAACGATTTCTACCGCCAGCAGGGCGATGCGCGCTCGCTGCGCGAGATCCCGATCCCGACCTCGCGCGGCATGATCACCGACCGCAATGGCGAGCCGCTGGCGGTGTCCACGCCGGTCGAATCGGTGTGGGCGAACCCGCAGGAACTGCTCAAGAACCCGGCGCGCATTCCGCAGCTGGCCAAGGCGCTGGGCGTCTCGCCCGACGCGCTGACACGCAAGCTCAGCCAGCGCGCCGGCAAGGAATTCGTCTACCTCAAGCGCCGCATCAATCCGGACGAAGCCAAGCGCATCCTCGCCGCGAAGATCCCCGGCGTGTTCTCGCAGCGCGAATTCCGCCGCTTCTACCCGCAGGGCGAAGCGATGGCGCACATCCTGGGCTTCACCAACATCGACGACCTGGGCCAGGAAGGCCTGGAGCTCGCATTCGACGACTGGCTTCGCGGCAAGCCGGGCGCCAAGCGCGTGATCCGCGACGGCGCCGGCCGCATCGTCGAAAGCGTGGACCTGGTGAAGGCCGCCGAACCCGGCCGCGACCTCACGCTCACCATCGACCGCCGCATCCAGTTCCTGGCGATGCGCGAACTGCGCAGCGCGCTGGAGCGCACTGGCGCCAGCAGCGGCTCGACCGTCGTGCTCGACATCGCCACCGGCGAAGTGCTCGCGATGGCGAACCTGCCGACCTACAACCCCAATGCGCTCTCCGTCGGCAATCCGGACACACACCGCAACCGCGCCGTGACCGACGTGATCGAGCCCGGCTCGACGATGAAGCCGCTGACCGTCGCCTCCGCGCTGGAAGCGGGTGTCATCACGCCGCACACGAAGTTCGACACGAATCCGGGCTGGATGCCGAACGGCAAGTACCGCACGACCGACCACCACAATTACGGCGTGCTCGACACGACGGGCGTGATCACCAAGAGCTCCAACGTCGGCGCGGCGAAGATCGTCGCCAAGGTGCCGAACCAGGAGTACTACGAGTTCCTCAAGCGTTTCGGTTACGGCCACAAGACCAACAGCGGCTTTCCGGGCGAGTCGTCGGGCGTGCTCGCGCCGCCGTCGCGCTGGAGCGGCACGACCAAGCAGACGATGTCGTACGGCTACGGCCTGTCGGCCACGCCGCTGCAGATCGCGCAGGCGTACGCCGCGCTGGGCAACGGCGGAAAGCTGATCGCGCCGACGTTCGTGAAGGGCGAGCGCCACGAGCCGGTGCAGGTGCTCGACCCCGCCATCGCCGGAACGATCATGCGCATGATGCAGACCGTGACCGAGCCCGGCGGCACCGCCACGCAGGCGGCGATCCTGGGTTACCACGTCGCCGGCAAGACCGGCACGGCGCGCAAGTTCAACGAGTTCGGCGGCTACTCGCGCCGCTACGTCTCGTTCTTCGCCGGCGTGGTGCCGGTGAACAACCCGCGCTTCTCGATGGTGGTAGTGATCAACGATCCCGATCCGGCGAAGGGCTACTTCGGCGGTTTCGTTTCCGGCCCGGTGTTCAAGAGCGTGATGGAAGGCTCGCTGCGACTGATGGACGTGGCGCCGGACGACATCGACACCTGGATGGCCGCGCAGGCCGCCGCCGAAGCCAAGCGTGCGAAGGCCAACGGCGGCAAGCCGACCGGCACCGTGCTGCCGGCACCGACGCATGCTTCGGCCGCGCTGCCCGCGCCGGTCGGCATGGTCACGCCGCCCGGAGGTGCGCGATGAGCCGCCTCATGCCGTTGGCCGAACTGTTGCCGGACGTCGCCGGCATTCCGCCGGAACTGACGATCACCGGCCTGGTGCTCGACAGCCGCGCCGTCCGCCCGGGCAACGCGTTTGTCGCGATCGCCGGCTTCGGTGCGCACGGGCTGCGCTTCGTCGACCAGGCGCGCGCGGCCGGCGCCGCGGCGATCCTGTTCGAGCCGCCCGCGCCCGACGACCTGCCCGCGCCGCACGACGCCATCGCCGTGCCCGGCCTGCGTTCGCGCCTGGGCGAAATGGGCGATCGCTTCCACGGCCGCGCCACCGAGGCGATGACCGTCGTCGGCGTCACCGGAACCAACGGCAAGACTTCGACCGTGCAGTTGCTCACGCAGGCGTGGCACGCGCGCGGGATCGTCAGCGGCAGCGTCGGCACGCTCGGCGCGGGCCTGTACGGGCATGTCGTGCCGACCGGCTTCACCACGCCGCTGGTGCTGCAGACGCACGAACTGCTCGCGACGATGCACGAAGACGGCGCGCAGGCCATCGCGATGGAAGCCAGCTCGCACGCGCTCGACCAGGGGCGCGTCGACGGCGTGCACTTCGACGTTGCGGTGTTCACCAACCTCACGCGCGATCACCTCGATTACCACGGCGACATGGCATCCTACGGCGCCGCCAAGGCGCGCCTGTTCGCGTGGAAGGGCCTGAAGGCGGCCGTCATCAACCTCGACGACGCGTTCGGTCGCGAGCTCATCGCCACGCTGCCGCACGACGTGCGCGCGATCGGGGTGAGTTCGCGCGGCGACGCGTCGGCCGCGCTGCAGGCGCGCAACCTGCGCTTCGACAACGCAGGCATCGGCTTCGACCTGATCGTGGACGGGCAGTCGCATGCGGTGCAATCGCCGCTGCTCGGCCGCTTCAACGTCGACAACCTGCTCGCGGTCGCCGGCGTGCTCATCGCGCTGGGCGACGCGCCGGCGCAGGTCGCCGGAACGCTCGCGACGCTGCAGCCGATCCACGGCCGCATGAACCGTCTCGGCGGCGATGGCCGCCTGCCGCTGGTGGTCGTCGATTACGCGCATACGCCGGATGCGCTGGAACAGGCGCTGTCGTCGCTGCGCGCGCATGTCCAGGCGAAGCTGATCTGCGTGTTCGGCTGCGGCGGCGATCGTGATCGCGGCAAGCGCCCGCAGATGGCGGCGATCGCGGAACAGCACGCCGACGTCGTCATCGTGACCGACGACAACCCGCGTTTCGAGGACGGCGACGTCATCGTGGCCGACATCGTGGCCGGCTTCGCGCATCCCGAGCGCGTCACCGTGCAGCGCGATCGCGCCGCGGCGATCGCGCATGCGGTGGGCAGGGCCGGTCCGAACGACATCGTGCTGATCGCAGGCAAGGGCCACGAGCCCTACCAGGACGTGCAGGGCGTGCAGCATCCCTTCGACGACACGCAGGCGGCGCGTTCCGCGCTGGAGGCTCGCCAGTGAAAGCGCGCAAGCTCTCCGACATTGCCCGCATCACCCGCGGCCGCCTCATCGGCGAGGACCGCATGGTCGATGCGATCGCCACCGACACGCGCGCGCTGCCGCACGGCGGCGCGGCGCTGTTCGTCGCGCTGAAGGGCGAGCGTTTCGACGGCCACGACCACGTCGCGAAGGCCGCGCAGGCGGGCGTCGCCGCCGCGCTCGTGTCGCGCGAAGTTGACGCTTCCGTCGCCCAGATCGTCGTCGCCGACACCGAGCGCGCGCTGGCCGACTTTGCCGCCGCCGTGCATCGCGAACGCATCGAAGCCAATGCGCAGAAGGTCGTCGCGATCACCGGCAGCAACGGCAAGACCAGCGTGAAGGCGCTGACGCTGGCGATCCTGGAGCGCGTCGGCAAGACCTTCGCAACGCCGGGCAACCGCAACAACGAGATCGGCCTGCCATTGGCCGTGATCGACGGGCCGGACGACGCCGTCTTCGCGATCTACGAAATGGGCGCCGGCAAGCCGGGTGACATCGCGTACCTCACCGACATCGTGCGTCCCGACGTGTCGATCGTGAACAACATCGCGCCCGGTCACCTGGAGCGCATGGGCAGCCTGCTCGGCGTGGCCGACACGAAGGCGGCGATCTACGACGCGCTGCCGGGCGAGGGCGTGGCGGTGATCAACGCCGACGACGCGTTCGCGCCGTACTTCGCCGAACGCGCGCACGGCCGCCGCCTGCTGCGCTTCGGCCTGGAATCAAGCGCGGACCTCACCGCGAAGAATATCGAGGCGCTGCCGGACGGCTCGCGCTTCACGCTTGTCGCGCCGCAGGGCGAGGCCGCGGTGTCGCTCGCGTTGCCGGGTCGTCACAACGTGAGCAACGCACTCGCCGCTGCGGCGCTTTCGCTCAGCGTCGGCGCGACACTGCAGCAGGTCGCTGAGGGCCTCAACGCCGCGCGTCCCGTCGCTGGACGGCTGATCACGCATCGCCTCGCCAACGGCGCGGTGCTGATCGACGACAGCTACAACGCAAACCCCGGCTCGCTCGCTGCGGCCATCGACACGCTCGCGGCCGGCGGCGGCGAAGCGTGGCTGGTGCTGGGCGACATGCGCGAACTGGGCGCCGACGCCGAAGCGATGCACGCCGAAGCCGGACGTCGCGCGAAAAGCGCCGGCATCCGCCGCCTGCTGACGTTGGGGCCGTACAGCGCGGCGGCGTCGCGCACGTTCGGCGAAGGCGCGATGCACTTCGAAACGCATGACGCGCTGGCCGATGTTCTGAAGGGCGAACTGCGCGAAGGCGTGCGCGTACTGGTGAAGGGTTCGCGCGGAAGCGCGATGGACAGGATCGTGGCCGCGCTCGTGGGCCCGCAAGAAGGGGACACCCATGCTGCTTGAACTCACGCGTTGGCTCGAACAACTGCAGAGCCTGTTCGGCCTGTTCGGCTACCTCACCTTCCGCGGCATCCTGAGCGCGCTCACCGCGCTCGCGCTGTCGCTCTGGTGGGGCCCGGCGGTGATCCGCAAGCTCGGCCAGCTCAAGGGCGGTCAGCCGATCCGCAAGGACGGCCCGCAGTCGCACTTCTCCAAGGCCGGTACGCCGACGATGGGCGGCGCACTGATCCTGTTCACCGTGATGGCCTCGGTGCTGCTGTGGGGCGATCTGCGCAACAAGTACGTGTGGGTCGTGCTGCTGGTGATGCTCGCCTTCGGCGCGATCGGCTGGTACGACGACTGGATCAAGATCGTCAAGCGCGACCCGAATGGCCTGAAGTCGCGCTGGAAGTACCTCGCGCAGTCGGTGTTCGGCCTCGGCGCCGGCCTCTACCTGTGGTATTTCGCCGACGTTCCGGCGGCGACGAACTTCTACGTGCCGTTCTTCAAGTCGATCGCGCTGCCGCTGGCGGGCGTGGGCTTCGTGGCGATCGCGTACTTCTGGATCGTCGGTTTCTCCAACGCGGTGAACCTCACCGACGGCCTGGACGGCCTCGCGATCATGCCGACGGTGCTGGTCGCGTGCGCGCTGGGCATCTTCGCGTACGCGTCGGGCCACGCGGAATTCTCGAAGTACCTGCAGATTCCCGCCGTACCCGGAGCGGGTGAGCTGGTGATCATCTGCGCGGCGATCGCCGGCGCGGGCCTGGGCTTCCTGTGGTTCAACACCTATCCGGCGATGGTGTTCATGGGCGACATCGGTGCGCTCGCGCTCGGCGCCGTGCTCGGCACCATTGCGGTGATCGTGCGCCAGGAACTGGTGCTGGTGATCATGGGCGGCATCTTTGTCATCGAAACGCTGTCGGTGATGATCCAGGTGGCCTCGTTCAAGCTCACCGGCAAGCGCGTGTTCCGCATGGCGCCGATCCACCACCACTTCGAACTGAAGGGCTGGCCGGAGCCGCGCGTGATCGTGCGCTTCTGGATCATCTCCGTCGTACTCGTGCTCGTCGGCCTGGCCACGCTGAAGGTACGTTGATGAGCGACTCCGCGCGCCAGGCAACACGACTCGACGCGATCGGCGGCCACTTCGACCCGTGGCTGCTCGGGATCTCGTGCGCACTCGCGTGCCTGGGCGTGGTGATGGTCGGCTCGGCGTCGATCGGCGTCGCCGACGGCCACGACGTCGGCCCGTTCTACTTCCTCACGCGCCACGTCGTGTTCCTCGCCATCGGCCTGGTCGGCGCGGTGTGGGTCATGCGCACGGAACTGAAGACCATCGAGCAGCACAACCAGTGGCTGCTGCTGGTGTGCTTCGTGCTGCTGATCGCGGTGTTCGTGCCCGGCATCGGCCGCAGCGTCAACGGCGCGCGCCGCTGGCTGAACCTCGGGTTCTCGAATTTCCAGGCCGTCGAAGCGGTCAAGCTGCTCTACATCGTCTGGCTCGCCAGCTACCTCAAGCGCTACAGCGAGGAAGTCACGGCGACCTGGGGCGCGATGCTCAAGCCGATCGGCGTCGCCGTCGCGCTGGTGATGATGCTGCTGTTGCAGCCGGACTTCGGTTCGTCCTCGCTGCTGCTGGCGATCACCGCCGGCATGCTCGTACTCGGCGGCGTGAACATGCCGCGCATGTTCGGCCCGGTGCTGATCGGCCTGCCGGTGCTGGCGGTGGTGGCGATCGCAGAGCCCTACCGCGTCGTGCGCCTGACCTCGTTTCTCGACCCGTGGCAGGACCCGTTCAAGACCGGTTACCAGCTGACCAACGCGCTGATGGCGGTGGGTCGCGGCGAATGGCTCGGCGTGGGGCTCGGCGCATCGGTGCAGAAGCTCTCGTACCTGCCCGAAGCGCACACCGACTTCATCATGGCCGTGATTGCGGAGGAGTTCGGATTCCTCGGCGTGTGCCTTGTCGTCGGCCTGTACGCGGGCCTTGCCGGCCGCGCGTTCTGGCTCGGCCTGAAGTGCGTGGAGATGCGCCGCCACTTCGCCGGCTACTGCGCGTTCGGCATCGCGCTGTGGATGAGCCTGCAGAGCTTCGTCTCGATCGGCGTGAACCTCGGCCTGCTGCCCACCAAGGGCCTGACGCTGCCGATGATTTCCTACGGCGGTTCCAGCGTGATCATGACCTGCGCCGCGCTCGGTCTGCTGCTGCGCGTGTCGTACGAACTCGATCGCGCGCAGCGCCAAGTGGCGCGCGTGCGCAACGAGACCGCGCCGCCGTCGGCCGCGAACGATCCGGGCGCGCCGTCGCCAACCGCCGCGCCGATGCCGTCGCGCAAGCCCGCGCCGGTGGCGGCGGCAGCGACGTCGCGCGGCACCAGCCGCCTGCAGCAGCGCGTCGAGCCGACGCTGGGGAGGATCGCGTGATGCACGCCGCGACCGACTCCGACCTGCATCCGGTGATGATCCTCGCCGGCGGCACCGGCGGGCACATCTTCCCGGGCCTGGCCGTGGCGAAGGCGCTGAACGAGCGCAACGTGCCGGTGCTGTGGCTCGGCGCGGAAGGCGGCATGGAAACGCGCTTGGTCCCGCAGCACGGCATTGCCATCGACACCATCGCCGTGCGCGGCATGCGCGGCAAGGGCGTCGCGACGCTGCTGGCCACGCCGTTCCGCCTCATCGGCGCCGTGCGCGCCGCGATGCAGACGCTGCGCGAGCGCCAGCCGCGCGCGGTGATCAGCTTCGGCGGTTATGCGGCCGGCCCGGGCGGTCTGGCGGCGAAGCTCGCCGGAATCCCGCTGATCGTGCACGAACAGAACCGCGCGTCGGGCCTGACCAACCGCGTGCTCGCGCGTTTCGCGCGCCACGTGCTGACCGGCTTTCCGGACACGTTCCCGAACGAGGAAGTCGTCGGCAATCCCGTCCGCGCCGAAATCGCCGCCGTCGCGCCGCCGGCGCAGCGTTTCGCCGGACGCACCGGCGCGCTGCGCGTACTCGTCCTCGGCGGCAGCCAGGGCGCGCGTGCGTTGAACACCGCCGTGCCGAAGGCCGTCGCCGGCCTGCGTGGCCGCATCCAGTGCGAAGTGCGCCACCAGTGCGGCGAGAGGCTGCGCGAAGAAGCCGAGCGAGCGTACGCCGAGGCGGGCGTGCAGGCGTCGGTGGAACCCTTCATCGCCGACATGGCGTCCGCCTACGCGTGGGCCGACATCGTCGTGTGCCGCGCCGGTGCGCTGACGCTCGCAGAGCTGTGCGCGGTCGGCGTGGGCAGCGTGCTGGTGCCGTTCCCGCAGGCGGTGGACGACCACCAGACCAAGAACGCGCAATACCTCGTCGATCGCGGCGCCGCTCACCTCGTGCCGCAGGGCACGGCGGGCGACCTGGCGCAGCGTCTGTCGGCCACCCTCGAAATCCTCGGCGAACGCGGCGCCCTGCTGCAGATGGCGCAGGCCGCGCGCGCGATCGCCAAACCCGACGCAGCCGAACGCGTCGCACAACTGGTTCTGGAGCAAGTCGAATGAGTACGGCCCTGCGTCGCCGCCTGCAGCACACCGGCGACCTCGCCAAAGCCTTCCCGCGCGTCCACTTCGTGGGCGTCGGCGGCGTGGGCATGAGCGGCCTGGCCGAAGTGATGTGCACGCTCGGCTACCAGGTGTCGGGCTCGGACAACGCCGACAATGCGGTGACGCGTCGTCTCGCCTCGCTGGGCGTCACCGTGAACAAGGGTCACGCTGCCGCGAACGTGCTCGGCACCGACTGCGTCGTGGTGTCCAGCGCGATCAAGGCCGACAACCCGGAGTTGATGGAAGCGCGCGCGCAGCGCATCCCGGTCGTGCCGCGCGCGGAGATGCTTGCCGAGCTGATGCGCTTCAAGCGCGGCATCGCCGTGGCCGGTACGCATGGCAAGACCACGACGACATCGCTGGCGGCCAGCGTGCTCGCCGAAGGCGGCATCGATCCCACGTTCGTGATCGGCGGCCAGCTGCTCGCGGCCGGCGCGAACGCGCGCCTGGGCACGGGCGAATGGCTCGTGGCCGAAGCCGACGAAAGCGACGGCAGCTTCCTGCGCCTGAATCCGCAGATCGCCATCGTCACCAACATCGACGCCGATCACCTGGAGAACTACGGCGGCGATTTCGCCCGCGTGCAGGCGGCGTTCGAGGAATTCATGCATCGCCTGCCGTTCTACGGGCTCGCGGTGCTGTGCATCGACGATGCGGAAGTCGCCGCGCTCGCGAAGAGAACGCCACGCCACGTGATGACGTACGGCTTCAGCATCGAAGCCGACGTGCGAGCCGAGGACGTGCAGCAGGACGGCCCGAACATGCGCTTCACGCTGTGCCTGCCCGATGCGACGCGCACGCCGATCACGCTCGCGCTGCCGGGCCGCCACAACGTGCTCAACGCACTGGCCGCCGCTTCGGTGGCGTGGCAGCTGGGCGTCGCGGCCGATGCGATCGCGCGCGCATTGCAGAACTTCGCCGGCGTCGGTCGCCGCTTCAACCTGCTTGCAAGCCCGACCACGTCGAAGGGCGCGACGGTGCAGCTGGTCGACGACTACGGCCATCACCCTAAGGAGCTGGACGCGGTGTTCGCCGCTGCACGCGGTGGCTGGCCGGACAAGCGGCTGGTCGTCGCGTTCCAGCCGCACCGCTACAGCCGCACGCGCGATCTGTTCGACGAGTTCGCCGCGGTGCTGTCGACGGTCGACGTGCTCGTGCTGACCGAGGTGTATCCGGCCGGCGAGTCGCCGATCGCCGGTGCCGACGCGAAGTCGCTGGCACGCGCGATCCGCGCGCGCGGCCGCATCGATCCCGTGGTCGTCAGCGGCGCGGCCGATCTGTCGACCGTGCTGCCCGACGTCCTCAACGATGGCGACCTGCTGCTGATGATGGGCGCGGGCGACATCGGCTACGCCGCGCAGCAGATCGCTGCGAACGGCTTCAACGCATCCAACGGAGAGAAGAAGTGAGCGCGCAGTCCGCAGCGGCGAAACTCGGTCCGACCCGCATCACCGATCCGGCCGCGTTCGGTCGCGTCGCCGTGCTGATGGGCGGCACCAGCGCCGAACGCGAGGTCTCGCTGGACTCGGGCCGCAACGTGCTCGAAGCGCTGCGCTCACGCGGCGTCGATGCGTTCGCGGTCGATGGCATCCCGGCACTGATCGACGCGATCCGCGCCGGCAGCGTCGATCGCGTCTTCAACATCCTCCACGGCAACAAGGGCGGCGGCGAAGACGGCGTGCTGCAGGGCCTGTGCGAAGCGCTGGGCGTTCCGTACACCGGTTCGGACGTGCTGGGTTCGGCCCTGACGATGGACAAGATCCGCACCAAGCAGGTGTGGCTCAGCATTGGCCTGCCGACGCCGCGCTACGTGCGCCTGGCGAAGGGCGACGATGTGCATGCGGCGGCGCGTTCGCTGGGGTTGCCGGTGTTCATCAAGCCGTCGAGCGAAGGTTCGAGCGTCGGCGTGTCGCGCGTGCTGAGCGATGCCGATCTCGATGCCGCCGTCGAACTCGCCGCGAACTATCCGGGCGAGATGCTGATGGAGCAGCTGATCGTCGGCGAGGAACTCACGGTGCCGGTGCTCAACGACATCGCGCTGCCGTCGATCCGCATCGTCCCGAAGGGCGAGTGGTACGACTACCACGCCAAGTACATTTCCGACGACACGCAGTACCTGTGCCCGGGCCTGGAAGGCGCGGAGGAAGCGGAGATCGGCCGCATCGCGGCGGAGGCCTTCGTCGCCGCCGGTTGCCGCGGCTGGGGTCGCGTGGACTTCATGCGCGATCGCGCGACCGGCCAGCTGTACCTGCTCGAAGTGAACACCGCGCCGGGCATGACCAGCCATTCGCTGGTGCCCAAGGCCGCGCGCCAGATCGGCATCGAGTTCGATGAACTGTGCTGGCGCGTGCTCGAGTCGAGCCTCGCGAATGCGGGAGGTGCGGCGGCGTGAACGCCATGCTTCGCCTCGTCGGATGGATCCTCGCGCTGGCGCTGGTCGCGCTGCCGGTCGTCGCCGTGCTCAACGGCTGGATCGGCGCCGCGCACTGGCCGCTGACGAAGCTGCGCGCGACGGGCCAGTTCGAGCGCGTCGATGGCGTGCTGCTGCAGAAGACGCTGCTGCCGTACGCGCAGCGCGGGTTCTTCGCGGTGGATCTGGCGGGCGCGCAGGACGCGGTGTCGAAGCTGCCGTGGGTCGAGCGCGCCGAAGTGCGCAAGCGCTGGCCCGACGTGCTGGAAGTGACGGTGTTCGAACACCGCCCGTTCGCGCGCTGGAGTGGCGACCTGCTGCTGTCCGAGCAGGGCAGGCTGTTCCCGGCGAAGGGCATCGACGTGCCGAAGGGCCTGCCGCTGCTCGGCGGTCCGGAAGCGCGCGTCAGTGAAGTCGTCGAGCTCTACAACGAGTCGCGCGCGATGTTCGCGCCGATCGGTCTTGAAGTGCGCGAAGTCGGCCTCGATCCGCGCGGCAGCTGGACGCTCGGCCTGGACAACGGTGCGCGCATCGTCGTCGGCCGCAGCGAAGCGCGTGCACGCCTGTCGCGTTTCGTGCGCCTGCTGCCGCAGCTGCTCACGCAGCAGGCGCAGGTGCTCAAGCTCGCCGACCTTCGCTACACCAATGGTTTTGCATTGACGTGGGCGCCCGTGCCGGCGCCGGCGGCAGTACCGCAGCAGCAGGGACAATCATGAATCGCAAGGGTGACAAGTCGCTGATCGTCGGCCTCGACATCGGCACCTCGAAGGTGGTGGCGCTGGTGGGTGAATACTCGCCGGGCAACCCGATCGAGGTGATCGGTATCGGCTCGCACGAATCGCGCGGCCTCAAGCGCGGCGTCGTGGTGGACATCGAGTCCACCGTGCAGTCGATCCAGCGCGCCATCGAGGAAGCCGAGCTGATGGCCGGCTGCGAGATCCGCTCGGTCTACGCGTCGATCTCCGGCAACCACGTGCAGTGCCGAAACTCGCAGGGCATCGCACCGATCCGCGACGGCGAAGTCACCTACGGCGACCTGGACCGCGTGCTCGAAGCGGCCAAGGCCGTCGCGATCCCGGCCGACCAGAAGATCCTGCACGCGATCCCGCGCGACTACGTGCTCGACGATTCGCAGGAAGGCATCCGCAATCCCGTCGGCATGACCGGCGTGCGCCTGGAAGTGCATGCGCACCTGGTCGTGTGCGCGCAATCGGCGGCGGCGAACATCAGCAAGTGCGTGCAGCGCTGCGGCCTGCAGGTGGACGACCTGATCCTGAGCGTGCTCGCCTCCAGCCAGGCCGTGCTCACGAGCGACGAGCGCGAACTCGGCGTGGTGCTGGTCGACATCGGCGCGGGCACGACCGACATCGCGGTGTTCGTCGGCGGCGCGATCGCGCACAGCGCGAGCCTGCCGATCGCCGGCGACAAGGTGACCGAGGACATCGCGCACATGCTGCGCACGCCGACGCCGGAAGCCGAGCAGATCAAGGTGCGCTACGCCTGCGCGCTGGCGCAGATGGCGACGGCGGAAGAGTCCATCCAGGTTCCGAGCGTCGGCGATCGCCCGCCGCGCCGCATGCCGCGCGCGTCGCTCGCGCAGGCCGTGCAGGCGCGTTACGAGGAGATCTTCGAAATGATCCAGGCGGAGCTTCGCCGCAGCGGCTTCGAGCAGCACGTGCGCGCCGGCATGGTGCTCACCGGCGGCGCCGCGAAGATGGAAGGCGTGGTCGAACTGGCCGAGGAAATGCTGCAGATGCCGGTGCGCGTGGGCATTCCGCAGCACGTGACGGGTCTTGGCGAAGTGGTGGGCAACCCGGTGCACGCCACCGGCGTGGGCCTGCTGCTGATGGGCAGCCAGATCGAGAACCCGCGCCGCCCGGTGATTCCGACCGGCCGCGCGGGAAGCTTCTTCAACAAGATCAAGAACTGGTATCGCGGCGAGTTCTGACGACGCGGCAACCAGGGGTTTTCAAGGAATCGACGCGGCATGGGCCGACGCCGGTTCCCGATCCGGGCAGGGCCTGGATCGAGCGGGCAGGCGAGGCGATGACGGCAGTACTTGCGGTTCCGGCACTACGACGATTCGAAAGCACAGCAAATAACTAGCACTACATAACGAGGACGACGACATGGCACATTTCGAACTGGTTGAAAAAATGGCCCCGAACGCGGTCATCAAGGTGGTCGGCGTGGGCGGCGGCGGCGGCAACGCCGTGGCGCACATGGTCAGCGGCAACGTCGATGGCGTGGAGTTCATCACCGCCAACACCGACGCGCAGGCCATCAAGAACTGCGGCGCGAAGCTGCAGCTGCAGCTCGGCAGCAACGTCACCAAGGGCCTGGGCGCAGGCGCGAATCCGGAAGTCGGCCGCCAAGCTGCGCTGGAAGACCGCGAACGCATCATGGACGCGCTGACCGGCGCCGACATGGTGTTCATCACCGCCGGCATGGGCGGCGGCACGGGCACCGGCGCTGCGCCGGTCGTGGCGCAGCTGGCCAAGGAGATGGGCATTCTGACGGTGGCCGTTGTCACCAAGCCGTTCCCGTTCGAAGGCCGTCGCCGCATGCAGGTCGCGCTGAAGGGCATCGAGGAGCTGAGCCACCACTGCGATTCGCTGATCACCATCCCGAACGAGAAGCTGATCACCGTGCTCGGTCGCAACGCGACGATGATCCAGGCGTTCCGCGCCGCCAACGACGTGCTGCTCGGCGCCGTGCAGGGCATCGCCGACCTGATCGTGCGTCCGGGCCTGATCAACGTCGACTTCGCCGACGTGCGCACCGTGATGAGCGAGATGGGCCTGGCGATGATGGGCACGGGCGCCGCGCGCGGCGACGATCGTGCACAGGCCGCGGCGGAAGCGGCGATCCAGAACCCGCTGCTGGACGACGTGAACCTGTCCGGCGCCAACGGCATCCTGGTCAACATCACCGCCGGTCCGGACTTCACGATGGCCGAGTTCGACGAAGTCGGCCGCACCATCGAGAACTTCGCCTCCGAGGACGCGACCGTCGTCATCGGGACCGTGCTGGATCCCGACATGCAGGACGAGGTGAAGGTCACCGTGGTCGCCACGGGCCTGAACCGCGCCGTCGCCCGCCAGTCGGTTCGCGGCAACGAGCGCGAGGCGCAGCGCGCCCCGATCTCGCTGGTCCGCAACGCCACGACCGGCCAGCCGGAGTTCTCGGCCATGGACGAAATGCCGACCGCGCGTCCGAGCTTCGGCAACAGCCTGCGCGGCAGCGCCGGCAGCCGCAGCGTGGAACCGTCGTCGGCGCCGGCCGTCGCCGATTTCGGCAGCGACAGCAGTTACCTGGACATCCCGGCGTTCCTGCGCCGTCAGGCGGACTGATGCAGTCGGCCCGCCGTCGGCCTGGTCCGGGCTGACGGCAGGTCGGGTTCCAACCGGTCCTCCCTCGCCATGGGGAGGACCGGGGTGTCGTCGTCCTTCTAGCCCCCGATGGGGCAGGGGTCGGCCGGTCCGCTACGGCGGGTCCGGCCGGCCGTCTTGCCTTCACGGGATCGTGACTTGTTTCCGTCATGGTTCAGCGTACGCGGTGCTATTCTTGCCGGCCGTTCAGGCGAGAACCATTTGCATCCGCCTGCGGTCGCACACACGTAACGAAGAAGCACGCCGCCCCCCAAGGTCGCCCCCATGCTGCGTCAGCGCACCCTCAAGAACGTGATCCGCGCCACCGGCGTGGGCCTGCACAGTGGAGAGAAGGTCTTTCTCACGCTGCGCCCGGCGCCGGTCGACACCGGCATCGTGTTCCGTCGCGTCGACCTGGACCCGGTGGTGGAAGTGCCGGCCAGCGCCGAGCTGGTGACCGAGACGACGCTGTGCACCGGCCTGACCTGTGGTCCGGCCAAGATCCAGACCGTCGAACACCTGCTGTCCGCGCTCGCGGGCCTGGGCGTCGACAATCTATATGTGGAACTGTCCGCGGCCGAAGTGCCGATCATGGACGGCTCCTCGGGTCCGTTCGTGTTCCTGCTGCAGTCGGCAGGCATCTACGAGCAGGACGCGCCGAAGCGTTTCATCCGAATCCGCCAGCCGGTGGAAGTGCGCGAGGGCGACAAGGTCGCGCGGTTCGAGCCTTACGACGGCTTCCGCCTCGACTTCACCGTGCAGTTCGACCACCCGGCCATCCCGGCGTCGCAGTCGCGGGCCGTCGTGGAGTTCTCGACTGCGAACTACATCCAGGAAGTCAGCCGCGCACGCACGTTCGGCTTCATGCGCGACCTGGAATACATGCGCGAGCGCAACCTCGGCCTCGGCGGCTCGATGGACAACGCGATCGTGCTGGACGAGTTCCGCGTCCTCAACGACGACGGCCTGCGTTACGCCGACGAGTTCGTGCGGCACAAGATCCTGGATGCCGTCGGCGACCTGTATCTCGCGGGTCGTCCAATCATCGGCGCCTACGTCGGCTTCAAGTCCGGCCACGCGCTGAACAACAAGCTGGTGCGCGCCCTCCTGGCCGAGCGTTCGGCCTGGGACGAGGTGAGTTTCACCGAGTCGGACGTGCACGAAGCACCCGTGACCTACGGGATTCCGGCAACCGCCTGAGCGGTTCGCGCAACGCGGCTGGGCACACGCCGCAAGCGTTTTCATGAATTGGGCGGACGTCACAGACGTGAACTCTGCGTGACGCCTTAACGTTTATTTAACGAATTTCTTCCGAAAGGTTTCTAACCTCTTAACAAATTCAAGGGGTTAGGCCTTTAGCATGCCCCGAACCCTGGCGTATCGACGTGGCGGCAACAAACCTGCCAACACGACGAAAACTTCAGGTGGAGTCACTGGAGCCGGTGGAACCGGGCTCCTTCAGCGACTCCAGCGCTGCCTGCAAGGCTTGTAGTGCGGTAGCGGAGATGGGTTTGGCTTTCCGGTCCGATTGCGGGGAGGCGATCACCGGCGTTGTCGTTTTGACGATGAGTTCAGCCGCATCCAGCCCGATGGAACGGGCCGCGTCGAGCAGTTCAGGGGCAGCGAGCCGCATCTTGGCTCGCCACACCGGGGCATCGACGACAAACACGAGCCTGCCGCGTTCGTAGTTGGCCAGTCGCGCATGCGCGGCCAGCGACGGCGGCAGGAGCGGGCGAAACCGTTGGTCCAGCTCGTCGAGCCACAAGGCACGACGCACCGGACCGCCAGCGGGCTCGGCGAGCAGCGCATCCAGCGCGGCGCGTGGAGTCGATGGGCCGCCTTTGCGCGACCTGAGCTTGGAATCAGAACTGGACATGACTTATTCAACCATCGTAAACAAAACCCGCGTGCAGCTTTCGTCGATGCTGCAGCGTGCGGGCTACTGGGGCGCGCAGCGCCCGGCGCTGGCGATGGCGCTGCTGCTGGGTACCGGCACCGCGCTCGGTGCGGGCGTCACCCTGGCCGACAACGCCATGCTGCGCAGCAAGGCCGACCGGCAGGAGGCGCTGATCGCAGCGACCCGCCGCGACGCCCAGCGCGAAATCAACGCCCTGGCCGCCCGCATGGGCGAGCTGCAGGCCGAGGCCAACCGCCTCAACGCCCTCGGCGAACGCCTGACCCGCATCGGCCAGCTGCAGGACGGCGAGTTCGACTTCGACAAGCCGGTCGGCGTCGGTGGTGTCGGCCCGGTGCGCGACATGACCAAGCCCGAGCTGGACGAGGGCATGGCCACGCTCGGTGCGCAGTTCAAGGCGTCCGGCGAGCAGCTGTCGGTGCTCGAGTCGCTGCTGTTCAACCGCCAGCTCGACATGAACTCCGTGCCGGGCCGCGAGCCGATCGCCAACAGCTACATCACCTCCGGCTTCGGCGGCCGCGCCGATCCGTTCAGCGGCGGCCATGCCAACCACAAGGGCATCGACTTCAAGGCCAACGTCGGCGATCCGGTGCTGGCCGTGGCCGATGGCGTCGTCAGCTACTCGGGCGTGCGCTCGGGCTACGGCAACGTCATCGAGGTCGACCACGGCAACGGCTACGTCACCCGCTACGCCCATAACTCGCGCCTGACCCGCAAGGTCGGCGAGCTGGTGCGCGCCGGGCAGGAAATCGCGAAGGCCGGCTCGACGGGCCGATCGACCGGCGCCCACGTGCACTTCGAGGTGTGGGAGAACAACCGCGTCGTGAACCCGCGCAAGTTCCTCAGCCAGCAGTCGCCGCTGAAGATGGAGATCAAGGGCTGAGCCAGGGGATAGGGCGCCTGCGGTGGCATAGGCCGCCTCGAGTGTCTCGCGACCCTCCGCAGCACGCTCCGGGCGCTCGCCGGGGCGCAAGCCGATGGCTTGCAAGCACCCCGACTCGCCCACACGCTACAATCGGCGCGGCCACAGTTCAGGCTCGATACTTTCGGGGCGCGCGGCGCCCCGATTTCATTTGAGCCGGCCAGAGCCTTCCTTCGGGGAACTCGCCGGTGGATACGGACTCTGAATGCGTCCGGCCCGCCGGTATCCCTGTTCCGCTACAACGGACCCAGTCGCACTCCATGCTCAACAGCCTGCTTACCCGCGTTTTCGGCAGCCGTAACGATCGCCTGCTGCGCCAACTGCAACGCTCCGTCGCCAAGATCAACGCGCTTGAGCCGGAGATGCAGAAGCTCTCCGATGAGCAACTGCAGGCCAAGACGGCGGAGTTCCAGAAGCGCATCGCCGATGGCGAGTCGCTCGACAAGATCCTGCCCGAGGCATTCGCCGTCTGTCGCGAGGCGTCCAAGCGCGTGCTCGGCATGCGCCATTACGACGTCCAGCTGATCGGCGGCATGGTCCTGCACCTGGGCAAGATCGCCGAGATGCGCACCGGCGAAGGCAAGACCCTGGTCGCGACACTGCCGGTCTACCTCAACGCGCTGGAAGGCAAGGGCGTCCACGTCGTCACCGTGAACGACTACCTGGCCCGCCGCGACTCGGCCTGGATGGGCCGCCTGTACAACTGGCTGGGCCTGTCGGTCGGCGTGGTCTACCCGGGCATGCCGCACAGCGACAAGCACGCCGCGTACGCCGCCGACATCACCTACGGCACCAACAACGAGTTCGGCTTCGACTACCTGCGCGACAACATGGCGCTGTCGAAGGAAGACCGTTTCCAGCGCAGCCTGCATTACGCGATCGTCGACGAGGTCGACTCGATCCTGATCGACGAGGCGCGCACGCCGCTCATCATCTCCGGCCCGGCCGACGAGTCGCCGGAGCTGTACATCAAGGTCAACCGCATCGTCCCGCAGCTGTCGCGCCAGGCGACGGAAGAAAGCGAAGGCGACTACTGGGTCGACGAGAAGGGCAAGCAGGTCCACCTGTCCGAAGCCGGCCAGGAGCGCGCCGAACACCTGCTGCGCCAGGCCGGCATCCTGCAGGGCGAGGACGACACGCTCTACGGCGCGCAGAACCTGAGCGTCGTGCACCACCTCAACGCCGCCATGCGCGCGCACGCCATCTACCAGCGCGACGTGGACTACATCGTCCGCGACGGCGAAGTGGTGATCGTCGACGAGTTCACCGGTCGCACGCTTGCAGGCCGTCGCTGGTCGGACGGCCTGCACCAGGCGGTGGAAGCGAAGGAAGGCGTGCCGGTCCAGCGCGAGAACCAGACGCTGGCGAGCATCACCTTCCAGAACCTGTTCCGCATGTACAAGAAGCTGTCCGGCATGACCGGTACGGCCGACACCGAGGCGTACGAATTCCAGAGCATCTACGGCCTGGAAGTCATCGTGATCCCGACCCACAAGCCGGTGCAGCGAAAGGACCACCCCGACGCGGTGTTCCTCAATCGCAATGGCAAGTACCGCGCGGTGCTCAACGAGATCAAGGACGCCAACGCCCGCAAGCAGCCGGTGCTGGTCGGCACGACCTCGATCGAAGTGTCGGAAATGCTCAGCCAGCAGCTGCGCGACGCGGGCATCCACCACGAAGTGCTCAACGCCAAGCAGCACGAGCGCGAGGCGCAGATCGTCGCGCAGGCCGGTCGCCCGGGCGCGATCACCATCGCCACCAACATGGCCGGCCGCGGTACCGACATCGTGCTGGGCGGTTCGCTCGAGAACGAAATCGCCGAGCTCGAAGCGAAGACCGGCGCGCCGATTGACGAGGTCACCAAGGCCCGCCTGAAGTCCGAATGGCAGGCGCGCCATGAAGCGGTGAAGGCCGCCGGCGGCCTGCACATCGTGGGCACCGAGCGCCACGAAAGCCGCCGCATCGACAACCAGCTGCGCGGCCGCGCCGGTCGCCAGGGCGACCCGGGTTCCTCGCGCTTCTACCTGTCGCTCGAAGACAACCTGATGCGCATCTTCGCGGCCGACTGGGTGCAGCGCGTGATGGCGCGCATGGGCCTGAAGGAAGACGACATCATCGAAAGCGCGCTGGTGACCAAGCAGATCGCCAACGCGCAACGCAAGGTCGAGGCCCACAACTTCGACATCCGCAAGAACCTGCTGGACTTCGACGACGTCAACAACGACCAGCGCAAGGTGATCTACAGCCAGCGCGACGAACTGCTGGAAGCCGACAGCGTCAACGAGAACGTCGAAGGCATTCGCGGCGACGTCGTGGCCGACATGGTGGCGCGTTTCGTGCCGCCGAATTCGGTCGACGACCAGTGGGACCTGCCGGGCCTGGAAGCGACGCTCGCGTCCGAGTTCGGCGTGCAGATGTCGTTGCGCGAGTTCGTCGGCAAGAGCGAGGAAGTCGACGCCGAGACGATCGAGCGCCTGGTGCAGGAGGCCGTCGAAGGCCACTTCGCGCAGCGCGAGGAGCAGCTCGGCAGCGAGACGATGCGCCTGCTCGAGAAGCACATCATGCTCAACGTGCTCGACCAGAACTGGAAGGAGCACCTGGCGCGCATGGATTACCTGCGCCAGGGCATCCACCTGCGCGGCTACGCGCAGAAGCAGCCCAAGCAGGAATACAAGAAGGAAGCGTTTGAGCTGTTCTCCGAGATGCTGGAGAAGGTGAAGCGCGAAGTCGTCACGCTGCTGGCGCGCGTGCGCATCCGCAGCGAGGACGAAGTCGCCGCGCTCGAAGCGCAGGAGCGTGCCGCCGCCGAAGCGCAGGCACGCCAGATGCAGTTCCAGCACGCCTCCGCCGGCGGTTTCGGCGCCGACGAGGAAGCCGCGCAGGCGCAGGCCGCCGCCGGTGGCGACGTGTTCGCCAATGTTGGCCGCAACGATCCCTGCCCCTGCGGCAGCGGCAAGAAGTACAAGCATTGCCATGGGCAGATCGCCTGACGGCAGCGGCTCCAGACGCCCTCTCCCGCAAGCGGGGGAGGGCGGCGCCCGGGACGCCTCCCACGTTCCGGTAAGCAGGTGAGCACCACTTCCACTCCCGACGTCTCGCGCACGGTCGATCCGGGCGCCGTTGACGGTGCGCTGCGCCATGTCGAAGTGGTCGCGGGCGTCATCCGCGATGCGCGCGGCCGTGTGCTGCTCGCGCGTCGCACCGAAGGGCGCGACCTCGCCGGCCTGTGGGAATTCCCGGGCGGCAAGCACGAACCTGGCGAATCCGCCGAAGCGGCGCTGGCGCGCGAGCTGCACGAGGAGCTCGGCATCGAGGTCGACATCGGCGCGCCGCTGATCAACGTTCCCCAGCGCTACCCCGACAAACGCTTGCGCCTCGATGTGCGCAGCATCGCGGCGTGGCGCGGCCATGCGCGCGGCCTGGAAGGGCAGGCGCTGGTCTGGGTACCGCCGCAGAAGCTCGCCAGCTACGCGATGCCGCCGGCCGACCGGCCCGTTGTCGCGGCCTTGCTGCAGCCGGCCCATTATCTTGTGACGCCGCCGCCTGCAGGGGATGACACCGTCTGGCTCGGGCAGCTCGAGCGCGCGCTCGCGGACGGCGTCAGGCGCGTGCAGCTGCGCGCGCCGGAGCTGGACGCGGGACGATGGCGCGCGCTGGTCGCCCAGGCCGCGCGCCTGTGCCGTCAGGCGGGCGCGGAAGCGCTGGTGAATGGCGATGTCGCGCTGGCGATCGAGTTCGGCCTCGGCCTCCATCTGCCTTCGCGCATGCTGCATGGCCTGTCGGAGCGTCCAATCCCGCCCGGCCTTCCGTTGGCGGCCTCCTGCCACGGCGTGGACGACCTGCTCGCGGCCGAGTCACTCGGGTGCGATTTCGCCGTGCTCGGCACGCTGAAACCGACGCCGAGTCACCCTGGCGTCGCTGGCATCGGTTGGGACGGTTTCGCGGCAATGCGCGAACGCGTGTCCCTGCCGATCTACGCCATCGGCGGCCTGACTACGGCGGATGTGGATGAGGCGCGGTCGCACGGCGCCCAGGGCATCGCCGCGATCCGCGGCCTCTGGCCGTCGGCCTGATCGCGGCCGACGCTTCGCTTATACGTGCGCGCCAGCCAGGGCGCGATAGCGGCGATCCAGTGCCGCGACGTGGGAAACGAGCAGCTCGACGGGGCCGTCGTTCACGATGAGATCGTCCGCGATCGCCAGCCGCTGGTCGCGCGTCGCCTGCGCGGCGATCATCCGCTGCGCCAGCTCGGCATCCACGCGGTCGCGCGCCATCACGCGCGACCGCTGCACATCGACCGGCACGTCGACCACGAGGATGCGCGACAACCAGGGGTAGGCTTCGCGTCCGCCGCCTTCGGCGAGCAGCGGAATGGCCGCGATGGCGTAGGGCCAGGACGCGGCCTCGCACGCAGCACGAAGGTTCGCCCGCACGCGGGGATGGATGATGGCTTCCAGTCGCCGGCGTGCGGCGTCGTCGCCGAACACGTGGCGACGCATCGCGGCGCGATCGAGGCTTCCGTCCGGCGCGAGGACATCCGCGCCGAAGCTTGCGACGACTTCCGCCAATCCATCCGAGCCCGGTTCGACCGCGGTGCGGGCCGCGACGTCCGCGTCCGCGACGGGAACGCCCAGCGCCTCGAAGCGACGCGTGACTTCGCTCTTGCCGGAGGCCACGCCTCCGGTGACGCCGACGATGAACTCGCTCATGGGCCTGTACGCCGCTTCAGAGCGGGTAGGGTAAACCGGCTGGACCTTACTTCAGCCCGGCGAACTGCATGTAGGCGCCGACCATCTGCTCGCCCCAGAAGAAGGTGATCCAGCCGGCGATGGCGAGGTACGGGCCGAACGGAATCGGCGTCGCCCGATCACGGCCCTTCATGGCGAGCCAGATCGAACCAACCACTGCGCCGACCACGGAGGACAGCAGGATCGTCGGCAGGATTCCCTTCAGGCCCGTCCACGCGCCGATGGCCGCCAGCAACTTGAAGTCGCCGTGCCCCATGCCTTCCTTGCCGGTGAGCTGCTTGAACAGCCACCACACGATCCAGAGACTCAGGTAGCCGGCCACCGCGCCAAGCAGCGCCGGTTTGGCGGGGAAGTAGAGATTGTCGGACGCGGCGATCAGACCCAGCCACATCAGCGGCAACGTCAGCTGGTCGGGCAACAACTGCGTGCGCAGGTCGATGCCCGACAGCACGATCAGGAAACAGGTGAAGACGATCGCGCCGAAGCCCTGCCAGCCGAAGCCGAAGCGCCACACGCTTGCGACCACCAGGAGCATCGTCAGCAGCTCGACCAGCGGGTACTGCGGTGAGATCGGCGCCTTGCAGTTGCGGCACTTCCCGCCCAGCACCACGTAGCTGAACACCGGGATGTTCTCGTACCACGACAGCTGGTGCTTGCAATGCGGGCAGTGCGAGCGCTCCACCACGATGCCCGGTGGCGGCGGATCGTAGGTGTCGGGCTCGCCGAGCACCTCGCGGCTATCACGGCGCCACTGCCACTCCAGCCGCTTGGGCAGGCGCAGAATCACCACATTGAGAAAGCTGCCGACCAGCAGGCCGAGTCCGGCCGCCAGCGGAAAACCGATGGCGGGGTTTTGATCGAGGAATGCCATGCGCGGGATTGTGCCCGAAGTTCAGGAAGGCGTGATCGGGGCGGCTTAGCCCACGACCGCGCCGAGCTTGAAGATGGGCAGGTACATACCAATGACCATGCCGCCGACGATGACGCCCAGGAACACCATGATCAGCGGTTCCAGCAGGCTGGAAAGCGCATCCACGGCGTTATTCACTTCCTGCTCGTAGAACTCGGCCACCTTGAAGAGCATGGTGTCGAGCGCGCCAGCTTCCTCACCGATCGCGGTCATCTGCACGACCATGTGCGGGAAGACGTTCACCTGCTTCATCGCCATGTTGACGGGGTAGCCCACCGACACATCGTCGCGGATGTTGCGCACGGCATCTTCGTAGACCACGTTGCCGGTGGCGCCGGCTACGGTGTCCAGCGCTTCCACCAGCGGGACACCGGCCTTGAAAGTCAGCGCGAGCGTGCGAGCGAAGCGCGCGATGGCGGCGTTATGCATGATTTGCCCTATTACAGGCAGCTTCAACGTCATGCGGTCGAGGAAGCGCGAGAAGGCGACGGATCTCTTTTTTGCCATGATGAACGCAACGATGCTGCCTGCGATGAGCCCACCCACCAGCCACCAGTAGGTCACCATGAAATCGCTCATCTTGATGAGCATCTGGGTGAACGCAGGCAGATCCGCACCGAAGCTCTTGAAGACTTCCTCGAACTGCGGCACCACGAAGATCAGCAGGATCGAGCTCACGATCAGGGCGACCGCCACGACCATGGCCGGATAAAACATCGCCTTCTTGATCTTGCCCTTCAGCGACTCGATGTTTTCCTTGTACGTGGCGACGGTATCGAGGACCGTCTCGAGCACACCGGCGCCTTCACCTGCCTTCACCAGGTTGCGGTAAAGCTCGTCGAACTGCACCGGATGCTTGCTCAACGCCTCGTGCAGCGACAGGCCGCTTTCGATGTCCGAGCGGATCGTGTTGAGCAGAGTGCTCATGCGCGGGTTCTTGTGACCGCTGGCGATAATCTCGAGCGAGCCCACGATCGGCACGCCGGACTTCATCATTGTCGCGATCTGGCGGCTGAAAATCGCGATCTCCAAGGGCGTGATGGGGCGACCCGCGCCTCCGAACAGTGGCTTTCCCTTAGTCTTGACCGAGCGCGGCGTGATCCCCTGCTTACGCAGCTCTGCACGGAGAGCATTGACGTTTTTGGCCTGTTGCTCGCCCTTCATCACTTTTCCGCGCTTGTCCGTCCCTTGCCAGACGAACGTGTCTAGCGGACTTGGACGGCGCGGGGCGGCGGACTTGGCAGCTGTGCGAGTTGCGGACATGAACTTTAGTCCTTCGTTACACGGTTGATTTCGGCGAGGCTGGTGACGCCGTTCTTTACTTTACGAAGTGCAGACTGGCGCAAGTCGCGTACACCGGACTGCTGTGCCGCATCGGCAATGTCCAGAGCATTACCACCCTGCAGGATGATCGACTGGATCTTTTCCGTCATCGGCATGACCTGGTAGATGCCAGTGCGTCCCTTGTACCCCTCGGTACAGTCGGAGCAGCCCACGGCTTCGTAGATCTTCAGGCCTGCGGCGACTTCCTCGTGGCTGAAGCCTTCGGCCAGCAACGCGTGTTCCGGCAACTGCACTTCGCGCTTGCAGTCGTGCAGTCGACGGGCCAGACGCTGCGCGATGATCAGTGTCACCGATGAGGTGATGTTGTAGGGCGCGATGCCCATGTTCATCAGGCGCGACACAGTCTGCGGGGCGTCGTTGGTGTGCAGCGTCGAAAGCACCAGATGGCCCGTCTGTGCCGCCTTAACCGCGATCTCGGCCGTCTCCAGGTCGCGGATTTCGCCGACCATCACCACGTCCGGGTCCTGTCGCAGGAAGCTGCGCAGCGCGGCGGCGAAGGTCATGCCGCGCTTGACGTTCATCTGGACCTGGTTGATGCCCGGCACGCGGATTTCGACCGGGTCCTCGACCGTGGAGATGTTGCGCTGTTCCTCGTTGAGGATGTTCAGGCCCGTGTACAGCGAGACGGTCTTGCCCGAGCCGGTCGGACCGGTGACCAGCACCATGCCGTAGGGCTTGGCCAGCGCCTGTTCGTAGAGCGCGCGCTGGTCGTCCTCGTAGCCGAGCTTGTCGATGCCGAGCTTGGCCGCACTGCCGTCGAGAATACGCAGCACCACCTTCTCGCCGAACAGGGTCGGCAGCGTGCTGACGCGGAAGTCGACCTGCTTGGTCTTCGAGATGTTGAGCTTGATGCGGCCGTCCTGCGGCACGCGCTTCTCGGCGATGTCGAGTTGCGACATGACTTTGAGGCGCGCTGCAATGCGACCCGAGAGGTTTGGCGGAACCTTGCTGACCTGCTTCAACAGGCCGTCGATGCGCAGACGGACACGATACTCGGTTTCGTAGGGTTCGAAATGGATGTCGGACGCGCCACGGCGAATGGCATCCACGAGCACTTTATTGACGAATTTTACAACCGGCGTGTCGTCGGTCTTTACCTCTACGCCGGATTCGCTCGCAACATCTTCGCCGCCGGAAATGTCGAGGTTTTCGAGTCCTTCGTCGTTTCCGACTGCATCAGAAAGCGTGTCGCTCGCTTCAAGCCAGGTTTCTATGCAGCGCTGGATCTGATCTTCGCTGACGAGGATGGGTTCGATGGCCAGGTTCGACTGGAACTTGATCTCGTCCAGTGCCTGCGTGTTGGTGGGATCGGAAATGCCTACGAACAACCGGTTCCCCCGCCGGTACAGCGGGAGTACCTGGTGCTTGCGGATCAATGCCTCGTTGATGAGCTTGATGGCCGATTGCGATGGGTCGAACGCGTCAACCTGGAAAAGCGGTACGCCGAATTCGACACAGTTGGCTGCTGCCAGCTGCGGAGCAGTGACGAGCCGCTTCTCGGCCAGGTAAGCCGTCAACGGCTGCTTCAGCCCGGCTGCTGCGGCCATCGCTTGGCGCGCGGCCGTGTCATCCAGTGCCCCATCGAGCACCAGGCGCCGCGCGATACCCGTGATCCCCACCAGATTGGCGGTGACGGCATTCATGATGCCTTTCCCCTGTAGAACTTCCCCGAGGGGGAATGTAGCGCAATTGCGGTGCCCGTGAGGCGACGCATTGCACGTTTAAAACGTGGAGGGCTGTTCAGAAAAAAAGAGCCCGGCCATGGCCGGGCTCCTCGGTACAACTAGAGTGCGATTAACGGCACTCGGAGGGCACGTACTTCTGGTCGCCGGCCGAGTTGTCGCACACCCAGGTCACCTGGCCGCTGTTCTCCAGCGTCGGGGTGAAGTTCAGCGTCACGTTGCCGGCCTGTGCGGTCGTCACGACCGTGATGGCGCCGACAGCGGCGGTGCCGCAATCCATGCTGGCGACGTTGTCGGTCGCGGTGATGGCGGTATCGACGCCATCGCACGAGTCGGCGTCGACGGCGTTGTTGTTGGCGATGTTCTCAGCCACTGTGGCCTTGGCGGCACCGGCCAGCACGACCGCTTCCGACACGCGGGCGCGGATGGTGTAGTCGCGGTAAGCCGGCAGCGCGATGGCGGCCAGGATGGCGATGATCGCGACGACGATCATCAGTTCGATGAGGGTAAAGCCCTGCTGCTTCTTCATTACGATTTCCCCTAGGAGTGTTTTGGAACTTCACGTGCCTGTGGGCCGGGCTTTCCGGTCCTCGGGCAGCCGTGCTCACTGCACGTGCCGCTAAGGTACACGCATAAGCCGTGCCAACAAGACTTCCCGGCCACGTGCGTGCTGAACTGGAGATGAGGTCACGCTAAATGTCAGAACCCGCCGAAAGGCGGGTGACGCAGATTGTCAGGCCGTCCTTGAGCTGACCATTTGCGTCAGTTGGTCCGGCATTCCCCGACAGCGGGGTACGGGCGCGTACGGCGGCAGGTGGGGTCGACGCCTACGTGGGTCACGCAGCGGCCGAAGCGAACGCGATATCGGTTGCGTCACCGGGTAGGCGACGCATGCAAAGGCGGATCGATGCAGCGTTGATCGACGAAAGGCTGCACGGCCTTCGTCCAAGTATCTACGGAAACGCGCGATGCCGTGCGCACCGCGCGAAGAGCGGCACGCGACGAGGTCAGTCGATGCCGAGCTTCTTGAGCTTGTATCGCAGCGCGCGGAAGGTGATGCCGAGCGCTGCCGCGGTGCGCGTCTTGTTGTAGCGGTTTTCCTGCAGCGCCTGCTGGATGGCGGCGCGTTCGATTTCCTCGATGTACGAGGGCAGGGGGCTGCTGGCCGTATCGCGCGGGTTGAGCGTGCGCGGATCGATCGCCTGCGCCGGCTGGCCCGGCACCATCAGTGGCGCGTTGGGATTCGCCGGTGCAGTCGCCGACGTGGCGCCTGTAGCCGCGAGGGGTGGCGAGGCGGGCACGGTGTTCGCGGCCTTCGGCAGGCGCAGGTCCTCGGCGGTCAGGCTGTCGCCTTCGGCAAGCGCGAGCGCGCGTTCGAGGATGTTCTCCAGTTCGCGCACGTTGCCCGGGAAGGCATACGCACGCAGCGTGTCGAGCGCATCGGCCGATAGCGTCGGCGGGAACACGCGGCCCTGCGCCAGCGAAAGACGCTGCAACACCTTCTCGGCCAGGCCGGGCAGGTCGTCCTGGCGTTCGCGCAGCGGCGGCACGCGCAGTTCGATCACGTTGATGCGGTAGTACAGGTCCTGGCGGAAACGGCCGTCGGCGACGAGCGCCGCCAGATCCTTGTGCGTCGCCGACAGGATGCGCACGTCGACCGGAACTTCGGCGTTCGCGCCCACCGGGCGGATCGATTTTTCCTGGATCGCGCGCAGCAGCTTGACCTGCATCGCCAGCGGAAGCTCGGCGATTTCGTCCAGGAACAGCGTGCCGCCGTCGGCGCTCTGGAACAGGCCCGGCTTGTCGGCATGCGCGCCGGTGAAGCTGCCCTTCTTGTGGCCGAAGAACTCGCTTTCCATCAGTTCGGCCGGGATCGCGCCGCAGTTCACTGGCACGAACGGGCCGGTCGAACGCGCGCCTTCGGCGTGGATCGTGCGGGCGACCAGCTCCTTGCCCACGCCCGACTCGCCGACGATGTACACCGGCGCCTGGCTGCGGGCGACCTTCGCGATCGTGCCGCGGAGGGTCGCCATCGCCGGCGATTGGCCGTACAGGCGCGCGGCGACGATGTCGGCCGGCGGCGCGCTCTTGCGGCGTTCGTTGAGGTCCAGCGCGTGGCGGACCAGGTCGCGCAGCACGGCCAGGTCCACGGGCTTGGCAACGAAGTCGAACGCACCGGCCTTCAAGGCCTCGACCGCGGCTTCGACGTTGCCGAAGGCGGTGATCATCGCGACCGGCGTTTCCGGATGCTTCTGGCTGATCTCGGCGACCAGGTCCATGCCCGAGCCGTCCGGCAGGCGCATGTCCGTCAGGCACAGGTCATAGCGATTGCGCGCGAGCTGGCCGCGGGCTTCGCCGAGCGTGGAGGCGGTGTCGCATCGAAGGCCCATGCGGCCCAAGGTCATGACGAGCAGTTCGCGGATGTCGCGTTCGTCGTCGACCACCAATGCACTACGTGTTTCAGCCATTTTCCCTCCGGCCTTCACGATAACTTAAGGTCGTGTGGAGCGCCAAGCACGCGCAGAGCGTTCTGCCCTGTTCAGGTTCCGCTTCAGGACGAGAGCAACGTGTGGCTCCCGATCAGGCGCACCCGGAAGCACCCACCGCCGCCTGGCATGGCGACGTAGTCGAGCGTGGCCTGGTTGGCTCGACACAACTCGCGCGCGATGTAGAGCCCAAGCCCGGTGCCGTGGCTGGAGGTCGTGAAGAACGGGCGGAACAGCCGCGACGCCACCGATTCGGGAATGCCTGGTCCACGATCGAGCACGTCGATACACGGAAGTCCCGCATCGTCCGGATACACACTCACCGTCACCCGCGCCGGCTCGCCCGGCATGCGGCCATAGCTCAGTGCATTCGACACGAGCACCGTAAGCACCTGGTGCAGGTGGCGCGGATCGATCAGCACCGGCAGGCGCGGGATCTGCGAGGTGCTGCGCAGCGTGTCGAGGTCCAGCGGGTGGCTCGCGAGGTACTCGTCGACGAACAGCTTCGCGAAGGCGACCAGTTCCACGTGCTCGGGTTTGGCCGGTTCGCGCCGCGCCATGCCCAGCACGTTCTCGACGATGCCGTTCATGCGGATGCCCTGCTGGCGGATGATCTCCAGCAGGCGGCGCTCCGCGGTGGGGATGTCGTCGGATTCTTCCAGCAGCTGCACGGCGTAGTTGATCGCGGCGAGCGGGTTGCGGATCTCGTGCGCGAGGCTTGCCGAAAAACGGCCCAGCGTCGCCAGCGTCATCGATTCGGCATGGCGCGAGAGCAGCGAGGTGTCGTCGAGGAAGATCAGTACCTGCTCGCTGCCGGCGAGCAGCCGGGTGAAGCGCGGCACCACTTCCGGAAGATCCGGCGCCAGCTGCAGCGGGCTGTCGTTATGGCTGCCGTCCTGGCGCCAGCGTTCGAGCCGGCGCGCCAGTTCCGGCGCGGCGACCGCCAGGCTGCGCTGGCCGTGCAGGTCGGTGCTTTCGCCTGCATCGCCGAGCAGCAGCATGGCCGCCTCGTTCGCCAGGCGGATGCGGTCGCCACGGTCGACGAGCAGCACGCCCGTGCGCAGGCGGCGGATGATCAACTCGTTGATCTCGCCCAGATGCGCGGCTTCGGCGCCGCGGCGTTCGGCCAGGTCGTAGCTCTCGCGCATCTGCCGGCCGAGGATGCTGGTCAGCGTGGCGATCGCCATGTAGCCGACCGCGAACATCATCGGCTCGGCGATGGTGCGGGTGCCGGTCTCGGTGTCGAACCGGCTCCAGATGAACTCACCGAACAGGCCCAGCACCGCCACCACTGCCGCGCCCAGGCCGTACCGCGCCGGCAGCAGCAGCGAGGCCGCGCCCACGTTGAACAGCAGCATCAGCGCGATGCCGGTGCCGGCGGCGGGCATCGCATGCATCGCCAGCAAACCGAAGAAAAGGTCGGCGGCGATGCCCGTCAGCGTCTGCGCGCGCAGCTCGCCACGTCGGCCGAACACGAACAGCAGCGCGGCGATGAAGAGGTAGGACAGGGCGATCGAGCGCGCGCCCAGCGCGTTGCGCAGCGGTTCGACCAGCCCGGTGGCCGGTCCAAACAGGAAGAACACCAGCAGCGCCGCCTCGAAGAGGCGGTAGAGCGTGAAGAAGTACAGCTCGCGGCGAAGCGCGCTGTCGGCGTCGGCGGCGATGGGCGGCCGGGCGGAGGCGATCGACAAGCGGCGTTCCTTCCGTGCGAAAACGATGTGCCGAGTATGGCTGGCGGCGCCGGCGAACCGCTACCGCCGGCGCGGGGCCGCCGGGCGGTTTTGCCCGGGCCGCGTGGATGGGCGACAATACCGCCCCCTCGCGCTCGACGTCACGGCGGTTCCGGGTTTCCCGGACCTCGGAGCGAAGCCGGCCGCGGGGATTCTTTTCACTCCCCTCGGTGACGCATGAATTTTCACGAATATCAGGCAAAGCAGCTGTTTGCCGACTACGGCATCGCGGTGCCGACCGGGCGCGTCGCGCGCACTCCGGACGAAGCCGTCGCGGCCGCCAAGGCCATCCCGGGCGACCTGTGGGTCGTCAAGGCGCAGATCCACGCGGGCGGCCGCGGCAAGGCCGGCGGCGTCAAGCTGGCCAAGTCGTACGACGAGGTGAAGCAGTACGCCGCCGCGATGCTCGGCACGAAGATGGCGACCTACCAGACGGCGGGCGTCGAGCTGCCGATCGATGCGGTCCTGATCTCCGAAGGCACCGACATCGCCAAGGAGCTGTACCTGTCGGTGCTGGTCGACCGCTCGACCAAGTCGGTCACCTTCATCGCCTCGGCCGAGGGCGGCATGGACATCGAGCAGGTGGCCGCCGAGAAGCCGGAAGCCATCCACGCGCTGCACGTGAACTACGTGCAGGGCCTGCAGCCCTACGAGTGCCGCGACCTCGGCTTCGCGATGGGCCTGAACGCCAAGCAGGTCAACCAGCTGACCAAGATCATGCTGGGCCTGTACAAGCTGTTCAACGAAAAGGACCTGGCGCTGGTCGAACTGAACCCGCTGGCCATCCTCACCAACGGCGACCTCGCCGTGCTCGACGGCAAGGTCGACTCCGACGACAACGCCTCGTTCCGTCATCCGGAACTGGTCGCCATGCGCGACATCCGCCAGGAAGACGAGACCGAAGTGCTGGCCAGCCAGCACGACCTCAACTACGTCACGATGGACGGCAACATCGGCTGCATGGTCAACGGCGCAGGCCTGGCCATGGCGACGATGGACGTCATCAAGCTCAACGGCGGCGAGCCGGCGAACTTCCTGGACGTCGGCGGCGGCGCCACCAAGGAGCGCGTGACCGAGGCCTTCAAGCTGATCCTGTCGTCCGACAAGGTGAAGGCGATCTTCGTGAACATCTTCGGCGGCATCGTCCGCTGCGACATGATCGCCGAGGGCATCATCGCCGCGGTGAAGGAAGTCGACGTCAAGGTCCCGGTGATCGTCCGCCTCGAAGGCACGAACGTCGAAGCCGGCAAGGAACTGCTGAAGAACTCGGGTCTGGCCATTACCCCGGCCGACGACATCAACGATGGCGCGAAGAAGGCCGTTGCGGCCGTCGCTGGCAAGTAAGGGGCTGATGACATGTCCGTTTTGATCAACAAGAACACGAAGGTCATCGTCCAGGGCTTCACCGGCTCGCAGGGCACCTTCCACGCGCAGCAGATGCTGGAATACGGCACCCAGGTCGTCGGCGGCGTCACGCCGGGCAAGGGCGGCACGCAGCACCTCGGCCTGCCGGTCTTCAACACCGTCGCCGAAGCCGTGAAGACCACCGGCGCCGACGCGTCCGTCATCTACGTGCCGCCGCCGTTCGCGGCCGACGCGATCATGGAAGCGGCCGCTGCCGGCATCAAGGTCATCGTGTGCATCACCGAGGGCATCCCGGTGCTGGACATGCTGCGTGCGAAGAACGCGCTGAAGGGCTATCCGGACACCGTGCTGGTCGGTCCGAACTGCCCGGGCGTGATCACGCCGGGCGAATGCAAGATCGGCATCATGCCGGGCCACATCCACATGCCGGGCAAGATCGGCATCGTGTCGCGTTCGGGCACGCTGACGTACGAAGCCGTGAAGCAGACCACCGACGTCGGCCTCGGCCAGTCGACCTGCATCGGCATCGGCGGCGACCCGATCAACGGCACCAACTTCATCGACGCGCTGAAGCTGTTCCAGGGAGACCCGCAGACCGAAGGCATCATCATGGTCGGCGAGATCGGCGGTTCGGCCGAGGAAGAAGCGGCCGAGTTCATCGCCAAGCACGTGACCAAGCCGGTCGTGGGCTTCATCGCCGGCGCCTCCGCCCCGAAGGGCAAGCGCATGGGCCACGCGGGCGCGATCGCCTCGGGCGGCTCGGGCACGGCGGAAGGCAAGTTCGCCGCGATGGAAAAGGCGGGCGTGACCACGGTGAAGTCGCCCGGCGACCTCGGCGCGGCGATCGCCAAGCGTCTGGCGAAGTAAGCGTTTCGCAGACGATGCAGAAAGAGGCCGCCTTCGGGCGGCCTTTTTCTTTCAGGACTTCGGGTCGGAATCTCTCAGCCGATTGCCCTCACCCCAACCTCTCTCCCGTAAACGGGAGAGAGGCTTCGGATCTCTGGGCGTCGGACGCCTCTGACATGCTGTAGCCCCTCTCCCGCATGCGGGAGAGGGGTTGGGGTGAGGGCAATCGAGGCATCGCCCGATACGACGTCGAAAGCAAGGTCTGCATGTTGTTCCCTTTCGGGGAACCACAGGCGCCCAAGTCAAAAGCGCAACTTCGCGCGCCATCTGCGAAGGGAAATGACCAACGCGGAGCGCCATCTCTGGTTCTTCCTGCGCAATCGGGCGCTGATGGGCCACAAGTTCCGCCGCCAGCTTCCGATCGGGCCCTACATCGTCGACTTCGCGTGCATCCAGGCAAGGCTGATCGTGGAACTGGACGGTGGCCAGCACGTCAGCGCAGGTCTCGCCGACACGACGAGGACGGCCCATTTACAAAGCCGGGGCTACCGTGTCCTCAGATTCTGGAACAATGACGTTCTGACACGGACCGACGCGGTGATGATGGCGATCCATGCAGCCCTCGCCGACGGCCCTCACCCCAACCCCTCTCCCGCAGGCGGGAGAGGGGCTTAGTGCGAATCAAACCCCTCACATGCCGAACCCACTCCGCATCGCCCTCGCGCAGTTCGACTTTCCCGTCGGTGCCGTCCAGCGCAACGCCGAGCGCATCGCCGCGATGATCGACCAGGCGCGCGACGAATACGGCGCCGACATCGTGCTGTTCCCCGAACTCGCGCTCAGCGGTTATCCGCCCGAAGACCTGCTGCTGCGGCCGTCCTTCCTGGCCGACTGCCAGGCCGAACTCGAACGCATCGCCACGAACGTGCGCGACATCGTCGCCGTGGTCGGCTGGCCGCAGGCGGCGGGAAGCGTCGTCTACAACGCGGCGAGCGTGCTGCGCGACGGCCACGTCTCGCACACCTACCGCAAGCGCGAGCTGCCCAACTACGCGGTGTTCGACGAACGCCGCTACTTCGATGTCGATCCCGATCGCGACGACTGCGTGTTTGACGTCGACGGCGTGCAGGTCGGCCTGCTGGTCTGCGAGGACCTGTGGTTTCCCGAGCCGCTCGCTAGCACCGTCGCGAAGGGCGCCGAGCTCGTGCTCGTTCCGAACGCCTCGCCGTTCGAGCGCGACAAGCATGCCGATCGCGATGCACTGCTGGCCCAGCGCGTGCAGGAAACCGGCGTCGGGCTGGTCTACGTCAACACCGTCGGCGGCCAGGATGCGGTGGTGTTCGACGGCGGCTCCGTCGTGGCCGACGGCGACGGCACCGTGCATCCTGCGGCTGCGGCATTCACCGACCAGTGGCTGGTGGTGGACTTCGATTCCGACTCGCGCCGCTTCTCGTCGGTGCAATGGATGGAAGACGGCGACGAAAGCCGCGATGCGCTCGCATGGCGCGCGGTCGTGCGCGGCACGCGCGACTACTTCGCGAAGAACGGCTTTAAGCATGCGTGGCTCGGGCTATCCGGCGGTATCGATTCCTCGCTCGTGCTGGCGATCGCGGTCGATGCGCTCGGTGCCGAGAACGTCACCGCCGTGCGCATGCCCTCGCGCTACACCGCGGGCATGTCGAACGACCTCGCCGAGGAGCAGTGCCGCATGCAGGGCGTGCGATTGATGACGGTGCCGATCGAAAAGCCGTTCCAGGGCTTCCTCGATGCGCTGTCGGAGACCTTCGCCGGCCGGCCGGTCGACACCACCGAGGAAAACCTGCAGTCGCGCATCCGCGGCGCGCTGCTGATGGCGATGAGCAACAAGTTCGGCGGCCTGCTGCTCACCACGGGCAACAAGAGCGAGTACGCGGTCGGCTACGCGACGATCTACGGCGACATGGCCGGCGGCTACGCGCCGCTGAAGGACATCTACAAGACCGAGGTCTTCGCGCTCGCGCGCTGGCGCAACACCGTCGGCGACCGCGTGATCCCGCAGGCGGTGATCGACCGGCCGCCGTCGGCCGAGCTGCGCGAAAACCAGAAGGACCAGGATTCGCTGCCGCCCTACGACGTGCTCGACGCGATCCTGCTTCGCTATGTCGACCAGGAGCAGTCGCGCGAGGACATCATTTCCGCCGGGTTCGATCAGGCCACCGTGGACCGCGTGCTGCGGCTGGTGCGCATCAGCGAATGGAAGCGCCACCAGGCGGCGCCGGGGCCGAAGGTGTCGCGCCGTGCGTTCGGGCGCGAGCGGCGGTATCCGATCACCAACGGGTACGGGCACTGATCGATGCCGTCATTCCCGAAGGCGGGAATCCATCGTCAAGGCACATCCCCGTAGGGTGACCTTGATGGATCGGGTGGATGGGTCCCCGCCTCCGCGGGAATGAAAGGTTAGAAGCTCGGCGCGTCGCATTGGCCAAACAAAAACGCCGCCCGAGGGCGGCGTTTTCATTACGTTTCGATCGACCGGAATCAGTCGTTGTCGAGCGCCGACTTCTCGCCCGCGAACGGGTTGAGCTTGCGCCAGTTGCTCGGGTAATCCGGCCACTTGCCGGCGAGGAACGGATGGCTCGGGTCGTTGAGCTGCAGCACGCGGCGGGCGTCGGCGGCGAGCACTTCATTGCCCAGGCCCTCGTAGGCGGCGGCCAGCGTGGCCACGGCGTCGTTCTGGTACGAGCTCTGCGGGTAGGTTTCCAGCAGGAACTTGGCGCGCTCGGCCGCGGCGACGTACGCGGTGCGGCGCAGGTAATAGAGCGCCGTGTCGAGCTCGTGGCGGGCGAACATGTCGCGCAGGCCGGCCATGCGGATGCGGGCATCGGGGGCGTAGCGGCTGTTCGGGTAGCGGTCGGCGACGATAGAGAAATCGTTGAACGCCTGCAGCGGCGTCGCCAGGTCGCGGCGGCTGGCGTCCAGCGTCCACACCTTCTGCAGGAACACCGTGTCGCGGCTGGAGTTCGACAGGCCGCGCAGGTAGTACATGTACGCGATGTTCTTGTGCGTCGGGTAGGTGCGGATGAAGCGGTCGATGCTGCTGATCGCGTCGTCGTGCTTGCCGGCCTTGTACTGCGCGTAGGCGGTCTCGACCAGCGCCTGCTCGGTGTACGGGCCGTACGGGTACTGCGCGACCAGGCGCTTGAAGGTGGTCTCGGCGGCCGCCCAGTTGCCGTTGGTCATCGACTTGTGGGCCTTTTCGTAGAGCGTCTCGACCGGGACGCCCTCGTCCGCATCCTTGTCTTTGAATTTGCTGCAGCCCACGCCGGCGAAGGCAACGATCAGCAGCAGGGCCAGCAGGCGCGAAGGGGCGGAACGTAGGCTCATGGGATCTCGACGGGCGCCGAAGGTACGAAGACCGGATAATAGCAGTCCACACCTGCCTGCCCTGAATCCTGCCCGTCCGATGACCGACCCATCCCCCGCGCCCGCCGCCCCCATGCAGGCGACCGTTCCGGACGCCGCCGCCGGCCGTCGCTTCGACGCGGTCCTGGCCGAGCTGTTCCCGGATTTCTCCCGTTCCCGCCTCGCCGCCTGGATCAAGTCCGGCGACGCCCGCCTCGACGGCCGCGAAGTGCGTCCGCGCGATCCGGTGCGCGGCGGCGAGACGGTCACGCTGCACGCGCAGCTCGACGTCCAGACGCATTCGGAGCCCGAGGATATCGCGCTCGACGTCCTCCACGAGGACGAGCACGTCATCGTGATCAACAAGCCCGCCGGGCTCGTCGTGCATCCGGGCGCGGGCAATCCGGCCGGCACGCTGGTCAACGCGCTGCTGCATCGCGACCCGTCGCTCAACGTGCTGCCGCGCGCGGGCATCGTGCACCGGCTCGACAAGGACACCTCCGGCGTCATGGTCGTCGCGCGCACGCTGCCGGCGCACACGGCGCTGATCGAGCAGCTGTCCTCGCGCGAAGTCCACCGCCAGTACCTGGCCGTCGTGGTCGGTTCGCTGGTCTCCGGCGGCACAGCGAACGCGCCGATCGACCGCCATCCGCGCGACCGCATCCGCATGGCGGTGCGCGAGGACGGCCGCGACGCCGTCACGCACTTCCGCCTTCGCGAGCGCTTCCGCGCGCACACGCTGCTGGAATGCCGCCTCGAAACCGGCCGCACGCACCAGATCCGCGTGCACATGGCGCACCTGAAGCATCCGATCGTCGGCGACCCGCTGTACGGCGGCCCGCTGAAACTGCCGCGCGGTGCGACGGAAGACCTCGTCGCGACGCTTCGCGGTTTCAAGCGGCAGGCGCTGCATGCCGAAACGCTGGAGTTCGCACACCCGG
This sequence comes from Lysobacter soli, assembly GCF_009755585.1. Taxonomy (NCBI): domain Bacteria; kingdom Pseudomonadati; phylum Pseudomonadota; class Gammaproteobacteria; order Lysobacterales; family Lysobacteraceae; genus Lysobacter; species Lysobacter soli. The sequence continues at coordinate 884,252 of NZ_CP046603.1, forward strand.
TCACAGGCGAGCCCGTGCGCTGCACGGCGCCGGTGCCGGAGGACCTGACGCACCTGGTCCGCGTGCTGCGCGACGACACTGCCGCCGCGGCCGAGAAGGAACGCTGACGCGATGGCCGCCTGGATCGACGCGCAGTGGCCCGCGCCGGCGAACGTGCGTGGCCTGACCACGCTGCGGCACGGGTTGGGCGTATCCAGGCCGCCGTTCGATGACTTCAACCTCGGCCTGCGCGCCGGCGACGAAGCCGAGGCGGTGCAGGCCAACCGCGCGTTGCTGGTCGAACACGCGCATTTGCCGTCCGCACCGTGCTGGCTGCGTCAGGTCCACGGTACGCAGGTGCACCGGTCCGATGCGCCTTCGACGGAAGAAGTCGAAGCCGATGCCTCGGTGACGTCCGAACCCGGCGTCGTGCTCGCGATCCTCACCGCTGATTGCCTGCCGGTGCTGTTCTGCGCCGACGACGGCAGCGGGGTCGGTGGCGCGCACGCGGGTTGGCGCGGTCTCGCGGGCGGCGTGCTCGAAAACACGCTGGCTGCGATGCGTACCGAACCGGATCACGTGCACGCATGGCTCGGCCCTGCGGCCGGGCCGCAAGCGTACGAAATCGGGCGCGAGGTCTTCGACGCGTTCGTCGCGAACGATGCCGGGGCGGAAAGCGCCTTCGCCGTCACGCGGCCGGATCACTGGCGCGTGGATCTCTACGCGCTGGCACGCCGTCGCCTGCAGGCCGCCGGCATGCGCGCCGATCGCATTCACGGCGGTGGTTTCTGCACGATCTCCGAGCCCCAGCGCTTCTTCTCGCACCGTCGCGACCAGCGCGGCGGACGCATGGCCTCGCTGGTCTGGATCGAGCCGCGCGAATGAGGAGCTCCGGTGCCATGAAGCACGTCGGCATCCTCGTCGCCACGATGTTGCTCGCCTCCACTTCGGCGGGCTGCGCGAGCACGGCGCCCACGACCGCGTCGATGCACGGCGATGCGTCCCGGCCCGCGCAATCGTCCGGCTGGATCCGCAGCGAGCTGTACTTCGCCGTCGGCAACGAGGACGGCACCGGCGTGATCGACGATGCGCGGTGGCGCGCGTTCCTCGATGCCGAAGTCACGCCGCGCTTTCCCGATGGGCTGACGGTGCTGGACGGCTACGGCCAGTGGCGCTTCCAGCAGGACGGACGCCTGGTGCGGCAACGCGCCAAGGTGCTCGTCGTGCTGCACGAGGACGGCGGCAGGCGGCGGGAGGACATCGAGGCCATCCGGCTCGCGTGGAAGCGCATGACCGGGCACGAGTCGGTGCTGTGGGCCCGCTCGGCGGTCGAGGTGTCGTTCTAGACGCAAGCGCCGACAGCCGCGCCATCGCGGCACGCGCATGTCGTCATTCCGGATCCTCCGGGCGGGGAAGGGGACAAAGCCGCTACGATCCGCCCATCCCACGCCGCGAGCCCTCCATGCCGCCCATCACCCAACGCCGCTGGTTCGTCCCCGGCGACCTCAACGGCTTCTTCGGCCTCGTCGTCGACAACCTGTCGATCCTGGGCTTCATCTCCGCCGCGTTGATCGGCATCTTCGGCTTCCCGGCCGACGTCGTGTTCACGCGCATGTTTCCCGGCACGGCATTCGGCGTGCTGATCGGCAACCTGATCTACACGTGGATGGCGCATCGCCTCGCGCGCGAGAGCGGACGCAGCGACGTCACGGCGATGCCACTCGGCCTCGATGCGCCGACCAGCATCGGCATGGCGCTGCTGGTGCTTGGCCCGGCGTTCGTGGCGTTCAAGCAGCAGGGCATGGACGAAGCGGCGGCGGCCAACGCCACCTGGCAGCTGGGCATGGCGTCGCTGGTCGTGATGGGGCTGCTGAAGCTCGTGCTGTCGTTCTTCGGCGATGCCATCACGCGGGCGGTGCCGCGCGCGGCCCTGCTGGGCTCCATCGGCGGCGCGGCGCTCGCGCTGCTGGGCTTCCTGCCGCTGATCGAAACGCTGCGCTCGCCGGTCGTGGGCCTCGTCACCTTCGGCCTGCTGATGTATGTGCTGGTGGCGAAGGGCAAGCTGCCGATCCGCATGCCAGGCGTCCTGTTCGCCTTCATCGTGGGTACGGTGCTGTATTACGGCCTTGGCATCGCCGGCCTTGGCACGCCGGGCTTCAAGCTGCCCGACGCCGCACCGCTGCGCTTCACGCTGCCGCTGCCGACGCTGCAGTTCCTCGACGGCCTGCCGTACACCGTGCCGTACCTGCCGCTGCTGCTTCCGTTCGGCCTGCTGATGGTGGTCGGCGGCATCAACGTGAGCGAAAGCGCGCGCGCCGCCGGCGACGATTACCGCACGCGCGATGTGCTGCTCGCCGAAGCGGTGGCGACGCTGGTCGCGGGCTTCTGCGGCGGCGTAGCGCAGACCACGCCCTACATCGGCCAGCCCGCGTACAAGCACATGGGCGCGCGGATGGGCTACACGCTGCTGACGGGTCTTTTCATCGGCCTCGGCGGCATTTTCGGGTACGTGTCCGGGCTGGTGCAGTGGCTGCCGATCGCCGTGCTCGCGCCGATCATCGTCTACGTCGGCATGGACATCACCGTGCAGGCATTCCACGACAGCCCGCGTCGTCACGCGCTGGCCGTTGCGCTGGCGTTCCTGCCGTCGGTCGCCTACCTGCTGGTGATCAAGCTGGGCAATCCCGCGTGGATCGCGCCGGATCGTTTCGCCGCGCTGTACGAAGGCGTCGACGGTCACGGCCTGCCGGACCTCGCGACGATCGTGACGCTCGGCAACGGCTTCATCATCACCGCGATGATCTGGTCCACCGCGCTGGTGGCGATGATCGACCACCGCTTCCGCCGCGCCGCCGTCGTGCTGCTGATCGGCGCCGTGCTGACGCTGTTCGGCTTCATCCACTCGGTCGATCCGCGCGGCAGCATCTACTGGCCGTGGATGCTCGACGGCTTGCGTCGCGCCATCGCGTGGCAGTTCGCCGGCGCGTACGTCGCGCTGGCGGTGCTGCTGGGGCTGCTGTCCTTGCAGCGGCAGTCGCCGCCGGAGCATCTGGAATCGACCGACCGCGCACATTGATCGCGCGGCCTTCCGGCCTCATCTCGTTATCCCGATCCCCCACGAAGAACCGATCCATGTCCCTGCAGGAACAACTCAACGCCACCCCGGGCGTCGCCGCGCGCGATGCGGCCACGCACGGTTTCGTCTTCAACCACACGATGCTGCGTGTGAAGGACATCGCGAAGTCGCTGGACTTCTACACGCGCGTGCTCGGTTTCACGCTGGTGCGCCGGCGCGATTTCGATGAGGCGAAGTTCAGCCTGTACTTCCTGGTGCTGGTGGACGATCCGTCGCAGATTCCCGCCGAAGAACCCGCGCGCGGCCAGTGGCTGCTGAGCCAGCGCGGCGTGCTCGAACTCACGCACAACCACGGCACCGAGTCCGATGCGGACTTCCGCTACCACGACGGCAACGCCGAGCCGCGCGGCTTCGGTCATATCTGCGTGTCGGTGCCGGACGTGGAGGCGGCGTGCGCGCGCTTCGAGCAACTTGGCGTCGCGTTCCAGAAGCGCCTGACCGACGGCCGCATGAAGGACATCGCCTTCATCAAGGATCCGGACGGTTACTGGGTCGAGGTCCTGCAGCCCACGGTGCGCGTGTAAAGGGCGGCACCATCCCCACCCCGGCCCTCCCCTTGAAGGGGAGGGAGAACGACGGCGCAGCCGAGGGGCGTCAGATCGGCTCCCGCAACGCCGCCAGGTACTTCCGACGCCAGGCCGTGATGTCGTTCTCGCGCAGCACGGCCATCATCGTTTCGTAGCGTTCGCGCCGTTCTTCCAGCGGCATTTCCATCGCGGTGGCGAGCGCGTCGGCGACGCCGTCCATGTCGTAGGGATTGACCAGCAGCGCGGCGCCGAGCTCCCGCGCGGCGCCGGCGAACGTCGACAGCACGAGCACGCCGGGATCCTTCGGGTCCTGCGCGGCCACGTACTCCTTCGCCACCAGGTTCATGCCGTCGCGCAGCGGCGTCACCAGCCCCACGCGCGAAAGCCGGTAGAAACCGGTCAACGTCGGATGCGGGTAGTTGCGGTTGACGTAACGCACCGGCGTCCAGTCGGGCTCGGCATGCGCGCCGTTGATGTGGCCCGACAACTGCTCCAGCTCGCTGCGCAGCTTCTGGTATTCGAGCACCTCGCCGCGCGAGACCGGCGCGATCTGCAGGAACGTCAGCTTGCCGCGGTGTTCGGGATGGCGCTTCAGGAATCGCCCGAAGGAACGGAAGCGTTCCGGCAGTCCCTTCGAATAATCCAGCCGGTCCACGCCGATCGCGAGCTCGCGCCCTGACAGGCTCGTCGCCAGCCGCTTCACGCCGACCTTGCTTGCGGCCGCACGCGCCTGTTCCTCGATCTGCGCGGTGTCGATGCTGATCGGGAACGCGCCCGCGCGCAGGCGCTTGCCCTTGTGCGTTTCGAGTACGCCGTGCGAGATCACGCGACCGCGTCCGAACAGGCGGACATAGTCCTGGAAGCGCTCCAGGTCGCGCTCGGTCTGGAAGCCGATGAGGTCGTACGAAGACAGGCCTTCGAACAGGCGCTCATGCTGCGGCAACGCGGCGAGCAGGTCCGACGAGGGCATCGGCACGTGCAGGAAGAAGCCGAGGCGGCACTTCACGCCGAGCTCGCGCAGCAGCTTCGCCATCGGGATCAGGTGGTAGTCATGGATCCAGACGATGTCGTCGTCGCGCAGCAAGGGCGCGAGCTTCTCGGCGAACAGCGCATTGACGCGGCGATACGCGGCGTAGGTGATGCGGCTGTAGTCGACCAGGTCCACGCGGAAATGCAGCAGCGGCCACAGCGTGCGGTTGGCGAAGCCGTTGTAGTAGTCGTCGTGGTCGCGCTTGGACAGATCGACGGTGACGTAACGGATGTTGCCGGCGTCGTGTTCGTGCACCTGCCCGGAATCGCTCGGGTCGATGCGGCCGCTCCAGCCGAACCACATGCCGCCGGTTTCCTCCAGCGCGGCCTGCAGGGCCACCGCCAATCCGCCGGCACTGCTGACCCCAGGGACCGCAACGCGATTCGAAACGACGACCAGACGACTCATGCCGCATCCTGCCAGGGCCGCGACAGGCGCATGGCGGCGTTGATGAGACCGACGTGCGAATACGTCTGCGGGAAATTGCCCCACGCTTCGCCGCCGTCGAATTCCAGGTCTTCCGACAGCAGGCCGAGGTGGTTGCGCCGCGCGAGGATGCGCTCGAACAGCGACCTCGCTTCCTCGTGCCTGCCGATCGACGCGAGCGCGTCGATGTACCAGAAGGTGCAGATCGTGAAGCTCGTTTCCGGCGCGCCGAAATCGTCGGGCATCACGTAGCGGAACAGCGCGTCGCCGCGCTTGAGGCCCTTGCCGATCGCCTCGACGGTGCGGACGAAACGCGGGTCGTCCGGTTTGACGAAGCCGAGATCGGCGAGCAGCAGCAGCGAGGCATCGAGGCGATTTCCGTCGAGCGATTCGACGAAATACCCGAGTTCCTCGTTGTATGCATGCGCGACGATGCGCGCGTGCATCTCGTCCGCACGCTGGCGCCACAGCTGCACCTGCGGCGCGAGCTTGAGGTGCACGGCGATGCGTGCGAGCCGATCGCACGCCGCCCAGCACATCACACTCGAGTACGTATGCACTTCCTCGCGGCCGCGGAATTCCCACAGCCCCGCGTCGGGCTTGTCGTGTAGGGCGTAGGCGGCTTCGCCCACGGGCTCGAGTCGGGCGAAGATCGAGGCGTCGCCCACGCGCGCCAGTCGCGTATCGAAGAAGAGCTGCGTGGAGGCAAGCACCACGCTGCCGTACACGTCGTGCTGCTTCTGCAGCCACGCCAGGTTGCCGCGCCGCACCGGGCCCATGCCGCGATAACCGGCGAGCGACTCGACTTCCGACTCGGCCAGCTGCCGCTCGTAGCCGATGCCGTAGAGCGGTTGCAGCTCGCCATCGTCGGAGGCGATGTTGGCGAGGTAACGCAGGTACTCCTCCATCGTGCGCGTCGCGCCGAGGCGGTTGAGCGCACGCACGACGAAGGCCGAATCGCGCAGCCAGCAGAAGCGGTAATCCCAGTTGCGCACGGTGTTCGCCGCTTCGGGGATCGAGGTCGTCATCGCGGCGACGATGGCGCCGGTCTCGTCGTACTGGCACAGCTTGAGCGTGATCGCGCTGCGAATCACCGCCTCCTGCCATTCCAGCGGAATGGAAAGATTGCGAACCCAACTCCGCCAGTAATTGAGCGTCTGCTCTTCGGCCATGCGCACGAAGCCCGACACCGACTGCGTCAGCGTTTCGTCCGGGCCGAGCACGAAATGCGCGTCGCGATCGAGCACGAACGGCAGCGAATCTCGTACCAGGCGCACGGGGACGTCGCTGGTCATGCGCAACGTGAATTCGGGAATGAGGTAGCGGATGTGGTTGCTGCCCCACGTCGTTTCCGGCTTCACCGAACCGTACTCGGCGAGCGGGCGCAGGTGTACGCGGATGCGCGGCGTGCCCGACAGCGGACGCAGGCGGCGCATCAGCATCACCGGGCGGTAGAAGCGGTCGTTCTGGTGCCAGCGCGGGGCGAAATCGACGATCTCCACGGCGCCGCCGTTCGCGTCGCGCAACACGGTGCGCAGCATCGCGGTGTTGGGGATGTAGGACTGCTCGGCCGACACGAAGCCTTCCAGTTCGATCGACCAGTCGCCGCCTTCGTGTTCGCGCGGCGAAAGCAGGCCGCAGAAGACCGGGTCGCCGTCGAACGCCGGCACGCAGCCCCACACGATGCGCGCGTACTGGTCGACGAGCGCGGCGATGCTGCAGTTGCCGATCAGGCCAAGCTCGAGGCTCGAAGGAAGGGCGGTCGGGCTCATCCGTTCTCCAGGTCTGTAATCGCGTTGCGTGATGCGCCGGTCATGCGAGGTCGAGGCCTTCCTCCAGCCACGCGCGCACCGCGGCCGGATCGTGCAGCGCGTAGCGCGCCGCGCTCGGTTGGCGCGATCCCACGAGCACGCCGAAGCCCGCATGGCTGCAGACCGCCTGGAACGCGTGTTCGTCGGTCAGGTCGTCGCCCACGAACACGGGTCGGCGGCCGTGGAACGGCGGATGCGCGAGCAGGTCGACCACCGCGCTGCCCTTGTGCGCGCCATCAGGACGCAGTTCCACGACCATGTTCCCGTGCTGCAGGTGATAGCCGGGCAGCTCGATCAGGATCGAATCGGCGTACTGGCGCAGCAGGTCTTCCGCGTCGGGCGCGGCACGCCAGTGCAGCGCGATCGTGGTGCCCTTGTCCTCGACGCGCGCACCCGGATACCGCTGCGCAAGGGCCCGGCCCCAGGCCACGGCCTGGTCGAGCTCCACCGGGCGCGGATGGCGTTCCTGGTGCCCGTCCTCGCGCCGTTCCAGCCCGTGCAGGCCGACGGCGGGCAGTTTCAGCGGGGCGAACAGCTCGTCCAGCTGCGCCAGGCGCCGGCCGCTCACCAGCGCGAGCGCGCCGTCCAGGCGCCCGTGCAGCACGGCGAGCACATCGATGAGGCCCGGGTCCACCGCCACGTCGCCCGGAACATTGGCGAAATCCAGCAGCGTGCCGTCGACATCGAGGAACAGCGCCCATTCGGAGGACACCGCGGGCGGGGCGGGCAGGGAGAGGGTCGGCGTGGACATGCACGCATTGTGAACACGGGCATGTCAGCATGAAGTGGACGCGTCGTAATGACGGCGATCCGCGGCCCGGGCGTTGAATCGGGCAAGGCGAGCCCGCATCTGGTGCACATTCGCGGCCGCGTATTGCCGGCCGCCACCAAGTGACAAGGGAATCCTCCATGCGAATGGACAAACTCACCTCGCGCTTCCAGCAGGCACTGCAGGACGCGCAGTCGCTGGCGCTCGGCCGCGACCACACCATCATCGAACCCGTGCACCTGATGACGGCGCTGCTCGACCAGAACGGCGGCAGCACGCGCCCGCTGCTCGCGCAGGCCGGCGTCAACGTGCCGCTGCTGCGCGAACGCCTGGGCGAAGCGCTGGAAAAGCTGCCGAAAGTGACGGGGCAGGCCGGCCAGATCAGCGTCGGCAACGACCTGTCGCGCCTGCTCAACGTCACCGACAAGCTCGCGCAGCAGCGCGGCGATGCGTTCATCGCCAGCGAGCTGTTCGTGCTGGCCGCGCTGGACGACAACGGCGACGTCGGCCGCGCACTGAAGGCCGCCGGCGCCAGCAAGGACAAACTCGAAGCGGCCATCGCCAAGGTCCGCGGAGGCGAAAGCGTGCAGTCCGAAAATGCCGAAGACCAGCGCCAGGCGCTGGAGAAGTACACCATCGACCTCACCGCGCGCGCGGAGAACGGAAAGCTCGATCCGGTTATCGGTCGCGATGAGGAGATCCGTCGCACCATCCAGGTGCTGCAGCGTCGCACCAAGAACAATCCGGTGCTGATCGGCGAACCTGGCGTGGGCAAGACGGCGATCGTCGAAGGCCTCGCGCAGCGCATCATCAACGGCGAAGTGCCCGAAGGCCTGCGCGGAAAGCGCGTGCTTTCGCTCGACATGGGCGCGTTGATCGCCGGTGCGAAGTTCCGCGGCGAGTTCGAGGAGCGCCTGAAGGCCGTGCTCAACGACCTGGCGAAGAACGAAGGCCAGATCATCCTGTTCATCGACGAGCTGCACACGATGGTCGGCGCCGGCAAGGCCGAAGGCGCGATGGACGCCGGCAACATGCTCAAGCCCGCGCTCGCGCGTGGCGAGCTGCACTGCATCGGTGCGACGACGCTGGACGAATACCGCCAGTACATCGAGAAGGACGCCGCGCTCGAACGCCGCTTCCAGAAGGTGTTCGTCGGCGAGCCGAGCGTGGAAGACACCATCGCGATCCTGCGCGGCCTGAAGGAGAAGTACGCCTTGCACCACGGCGTGGAGATCACCGATCCGGCGATCGTCGCCGCGGCCACGCTGTCCAACCGCTACATCAGCGATCGCCAGCTGCCGGACAAGGCCATCGACCTGATGGACGAGGCGGCATCGCGCATCCGCATGGAGATCGACTCCAAGCCGGAGGAGCTCGATCGCAAGGAACGTCGCCTGATCCAGCTCAAGATCCAGCGCGAGGCGCTGAAGAAGGAGAAGGACGCCGAATCCCGTCAGCGCCTGGCCGACCTGGAAGACGAGATCGCGCGCCTGGAGCGCGAGTTCAACGATCTGGAGGAAGTGTGGAAGGCCGAGAAGGCCACGCTGCAGGGCGCCACGAAGATCAAGGAACAGATCGAGCAGGCCAAGCTCGAACTCGAAGCCGCGCAGCGCCGGCAGGACTTCGCGAAGATGAGCGAGATCCAGTACGGCACGCTGCCCGAACTCGAAAAACAGCTGCGTGCCGCGCAGGAAGCCGAAACGAAGGGCTTCACGCTGCTGCAGGACAAAGTGACCGCAGAGGAAATCGCCGAAGTCGTCGCGCGCTGGACGGGCATCCCGGTCAGCAAGATGCTCGAAGGCGAGCGCGAGAAACTGCTACGCATGGAAGAGCAGCTGCACACGCGCGTGGTCGGGCAGGAAGAGGCGATCAAGGTCGTGTCCGACGCGGTGCGTCGTTCGCGCGCGGGGTTGTCGGATCCGAACCGGCCGTCGGGCTCGTTCCTGTTCCTCGGCCCGACCGGCGTGGGCAAGACGGAACTGTGCAAGGCGCTGGCCGAATTTCTGTTCGACTCCTCCGATGCGATGGTGCGCATCGACATGAGCGAGTTCATGGAGAAGCATTCGGTGAGCCGCCTCGTCGGCGCGCCCCCCGGCTACGTCGGCTATGAAGAGGGCGGTTACCTCACCGAAGCGGTGCGCCGTCGCCCGTATAGCGTGATCCTGCTCGATGAAGTCGAGAAGGCGCATCCGGACGTGTTCAACATCCTGTTGCAGGTGCTGGACGATGGCCGCCTCACCGACGGCCAGGGCCGCACGGTGGATTTCCGCAACACGGTCATCGTGATGACGAGCAACCTCGGCAGCCAGATGATCCAGGAGATGTCTGGCGACGACACGCCGCAGGCCTACCTGCAGATGAAGAGCGCGGTGATGGGCGTGGTGCAGTCGCACTTCCGCCCGGAGTTCATCAATCGCCTAGACGACATCGTCGTCTTCCATCCGCTGGACAAGCAGCAGATCCGCCAGATCGCGCGCATCCAGCTCAACGGACTGGAAAAGCGCCTCGCCGAGCGCGGCCTGAAGCTGGTGCTGTCGGACGATGCGCTCAACCTGCTGGGCAACGTCGGCTTCGATCCGGTGTATGGCGCGCGGCCGCTGAAGCGGGCGATCCAGCAGCAACTGGAGAATCCGCTCGCATCGAAGATCCTCGCCGGCGAGTTCACCAGCGGCGACACCGTGCATGTCGAAGCGCAAGGCGGGCAGCTGGTATTCCGCAAGGACTGACACACGTCGGCATCGACGAGCGCCGCCAACGAAAGCCCCGCAGCCTCTGCGGGGCTTTTTTTTTGCGGGCGGCCAAGCGGGTTGCCGGAGGGCCCGATGCTGTTACCATGCCCGCGCCCAAGGTGACCGCCGGCTTGTCCGGTGGTTGAAACGGGAATCCGGTGCGCCCTTCGTGGCAATTCCGGAGCTGCCCCCGCAACGGTAGGCGAGACAAGGTTCCGCACACAGCCACTGTGCTCACGCATGGGAAGGCGCGGACCGGAAGCGCAGGAACTCCTGCCTTCGCTCGCGAGCCCGGAGACCGGCCCTGGTGCGACGTGACATGCGGTGGGCGAATGTCATGCGGCCATGATCTCTCCGTGCGCCGTCATCACGCCGTCCTTCCGCCTGTCCTTTCCAACGTTCCCGCGCGGGCAGGCGCGGTCAAGGAGTGTGCTCGTGCATCCGCATCACCGGTTGTTCCGCCGCCGCGCGCTGGCGGTTTCGCTGTTGTCGTGTGTTTTTTCCGCATCGCCCGCATGGGCCGACGCCGCCACCGACCTGGACCAGGTCGTCGTCACCGCCACCCGCACCGCGCAGACGCAGGACCAGGCGCTCGCCGCGATCACCGTCATCGCGCGCGAGGAGATCGAACGCCTGCAGCCGGCCTCGCTGCCCGACCTGCTGACCGGTCGCGCGGGCATTTCGATGGCCAACAACGGCGGGCCGGGCAAATCGACGTCGGTGTTCCTGCGCGGTACCGAATCCGACCACGTGCTGGTGCTCGTCGATGGCGTGAAGATCGGGTCGGCCACCAGCGGCGGCGCATCGCTGCAGGACATCCCGGTCGAACAGATCGAACGGGTGGAGATCGTCCGCGGGCCCTTCTCCAGTCTCTATGGGTCCGAAGCGATCGGCGGCGTGATCCAGATCTTCACCCGTCGCCCGCAAGGCACGTTCACGCCGAGTGCCAGCGCGGCCGTGGGCAGCGAGAACACGCAGCGCCTCACCGCCGGCCTGAGCGGAACGTCGCAGGATGAAGCACGCGGCGGCTGGTACGTCGTCAATGCCGCGCATGAAAACACCGACGGCATCAACGCGTATCGCGGCACGCGCAACTTCGATCCCGACAAGGACGGCTATCGCAACAGTTCGCTCACGCTGCAGGGCGGCATGCGGTTCTCTGAACGTTGGGACGCCGACCTGCGCGCCTTCCGAGCGGAAGGCCACAACGAGTACGACGGCAGCGTCAACAACGAAGCCGACACGGTGCAGCAGGTCATCGGCGGTCGCGTCCGCTACGTGCCGAGCGAACGCGCGAAGTTCACCGCGAGCGTCGGCACCAGCGCGGACCTGAGCGAGAACTTCCTCAACGGCGTGTATTCGTCGACGTTCGACTCGCGACGTGAGCTCGGTTCGTTGCAGGCCGACATCGGCGTCGCGTCCGGCCTGCTCACGCTCGGCTTCGACTGGCTTGGCGATGAAGTGGACAGCAACACCGACTACGATCGCGATCGCCGGATCAACCGCGGCGTGTTCGGCCAATGGCAGCAGGCCTTCGGCACGCAGTCGCTGCAGGCCAGCGTGCGCCGCGACGACGACAGCCAGTTCGGCGGAAAGACCACCGGCAGCGTGCTGTGGGGCTGGGACTTCACCGACGAACTGCGCCTGGGCGCGAGCTACGGCACCGCGTTCAAGGCGCCGACGTTCAACGAACTTTACTTCCCCGGCTACGGCAGCCCCGAACTCGGGCCCGAGACCTCCCGCAGCGTCGAACTCAGCCTGCGCGGCGAGCACGGCTGGGGCACGTGGTCGCTCAACGCGTTCGAGACGAAGATCGACGACCTGATCGCGTTCGATGCCTCGCTGGGCGACATGGGCGGGCCGAACAACATCGATCGCGCGCGCATCCGCGGCGTCGAAGCGGTGGCAGGCGTCACGTGGTGGGACTGGAACCTGCGCACGAGCCTGACGTGGCTGGATCCGGTCAACGACGGCGACAACGCCAGCCACGGCAACGTGCTGCCGCGTCGCGCGAAGCAGTCCGGCCGCATCGATGCCGACCGGCGTTTCGGGCGGTTCAGTGCTGGCGCGAGCGTCACCGGCGCGGGCGAGCGCTACGACAACCTGACCAACACCACGCGCCTGGCCGGTTATGGGCTGGCTGACTTCCGCGCCGGCTTCGCGATCACCGATGCGTGGAGCGTGCAGGCCACGCTGCGCAACGCGTTCGACAAGCGCTACGAAACCGCCGCGCTCTACAACCAGCCCGGTCGCACCTGGCTGCTGACCGTCCGCTATCAACCCGTCGTCCGCTGATCGGACGACATCACCTGCGAGGTCGTCGATGAAACCCCTGCCACGCAACGTCAACCTGACACTGTTCGCCGCGTTCGCGACGTTCATGGTCGCCACGCGCTTCCATCACTTCGGCGACGTGCTGCACCTGCCGGATGCGTCGATGGCGCTGTTCTTCCTCGGCGGGCTGTACCTGCGAAAGCACTGGCAGTTCGCGGCGTTCATCGCACTGGCGGTGGTCATCGACTGGATCGCGATCGAACACGCCGGCGTCAGCGATTTCTGCGTGACGCCGGCGTACTCGTTCCTGCTCCCGGCGTACGGCGTGCTCTGGTACGCCGGGCGGCTCTACGCAAGCCGTTTCGACACGCGGTGGCGCTCGCTGCTGGGCGCGGCGGGCGTGGCGTTCGTCGCGTCGTCGCTGTCGTTCGCGATCTCCAACGGCGCGTTCTACTGGCTGGGCGGACGCTACGCGGATCCGCATTTCGACGAGTACGTGGCCCGCGCGTGGCAATGGGGCCCGCTGTTCGTGCGCACGACGATGACCTACGTCGTCGTTGCCCTGGCAGTGCATGCGATCGCGGCGTCCGCGCTCGCCTTCCGTGCCGAACGCACGGCCAACCGCTGAACGGAGACGATCATGTCCGAGCTTCCTGCTGCTTCCGCGAGCCCACTTCCGATTGCCTCGACACGGACGCAGATCCTCGTCGGCGGCGCGCTCGCCGCGCTGATGATCGCCACGCGTGGCCAGCACTTCGCCAGCGTGGACGCGCTGCCGAGCGCATCGTGGGCCGTGTTCTTCCTTGCCGGCGCGTTGTTGCGACCGATGTGGACGTTGCCGGCGTTCTTCGTGTTGTCGTCGGTCCTGGATTTCGCCAGCCTCGCGACGGGCACGATCACCGACTGGTGCCTGTCGCCTGCCTACTGGGCCGTGGCGCTGGCCTACGCGGCGCTGTGGTTCGGCGGCACGTTCTACGCGCGCCTGCACCGCGATCGCTGGAGCACGATCCCGCGCCTGGCGCTGGCGCTCGTCGTGACGGCGAGCATCGCGTACCTGATCTCGAAGGGCGGATTCTGGTTCTTCTCGGGCCGCTATCCGGAGCCCACGCTCAGTGGCTTCCTTGCGCGCATCCCGCAGTACTACCCGCGGGCGCTCGGCACACTCGCCGGGTATGTGGGCGTCGCCTTCGCGGTGCGCGCGGTGATCGTCAAGTCGATCTCGCTGCGCGCGGCGAAGGGCGCGCACGCATGAGCGCGGGCGCCGACCGTCGCGGTCTCACGCCCGACGAACACCATCGCGAACGCGCGCAGCGAAAGAAGGAACTGGTGGACCGCCGCATCGCGCGCGCCACGATCGATCGCGGCGTCGTCGTGGTGAATACCGGCAACGGCAAGGGCAAGAGTTCGTCCGGCTTCGGCATGCTCGCCCGATCGCTGGGGCACGGATTCCGCTGCGGCGTGGTGCAGTTCATCAAGGGCAGCTTTTCGACGGGCGAAGAGGCGTTCTTCCGGCGGTTCGACGACCTGGTCGACTACCACGTGATGGGCGAGGGCTACACCTGGGAGACGCAGGACCGCACGCGCGATGTCGCTGCCGCGGGAACGGCGTGGGACGTCGCGGCGCGCATGCTCGCCGATCCCGCGTACGACTTCGTGCTGCTGGACGAGTTGAACATCGCGCTGACCAAGCAGTACGTCGACCTCGACGCCGTGCTTGCCGCGCTCGCATCGCGGCCGGAGCGACAGCATGTGGTGATTACCGGGCGTGGCGCGCCGGATGCGCTGGTCGAAGTCGCCGACACCGTTACCGAGATGCGCGTGGTCAAGCATGCGTTCAAGGCCGGCATCAAGGCGCAGCACGGCATCGAACTGTGAGCGCGCACCTTTGCCACTGCCCGGCGTTGCTGGTCTCGGCGCCTGCGTCCGGGCAGGGCAAGACGAGCGTGACCGCGGCCCTCGCGCGCTGGCACACGCGCCAGGGGCGTCGCGTTCGCGTGTTCAAGACCGGGCCGGATTTCCTCGACCCGATGATCCTCGAACGTGCCAGCGGCGCGCCGGCCTACCAGCTCGACCTGTGGATGAACGGCGAAGCGGATGTGCGCGCGCGTCTTCATGCTGCGGCCGGCGAGGCCGACCTCATCCTCGTGGAAGGCGTGATGGGCCTGTTCGACGGTGCGCCATCGAGCGCGGACCTCGCGCAGGCGTTCGGGCTTCCGGTGCTTGCGGTGATCGACGGCTCGGCGATGGCGCAGACCTTCGGCGCACTGGCGACGGGCCTGGCGCGATACCGTGACGGTCTCGTCGTGCACGGCATCGCGGCGAACCGCGTGGGCAGCGCGCACCATGCACGCCTGCTGCGCGAAAGCCTTCCCGCCGACCTTCATTGGCTGGGTGCGTTGCCGCGCGATACCGTCCTGACATTGCCCGAACGCCACCTCGGCCTCGTGTCCGCCGGCGAGTTGCATGACCTCGACGCGCGGCTGGATGCGCTGGCCGACGCGTGGGAGCAACACGCGACGACCGCATTGCCGCCACGCGTCGCCTTCGATTCGAACGAGGCGTTGCGCGTGCCGAAGAGCCTTGCGGGCGTGCGCATCGCCATCGCGCGCGATGCGGCGTTCTGCTTCCTCTATCCGGCCAATCTCGATCTGTTGCGCGAAGCCGGCGCCGACCTGCGCTTCTTCTCGCCGCTGGCGGGCGATGCGCTGCCCGAGTGCGATGCCGTCTGGTTGCCGGGCGGTTACCCCGAACTGCACCTGCATGCGTTGTCGCAACGCATCGATCTGCACGTCGCGTTGCGTGCCCACTGCGCTGCGGGAAAGCCGTTGCTCGCAGAATGCGGCGGCTTGCTGTTCGCGCTGGATTCTCTGGCCGATCGCGACGGGAATCGCGCCCCCATGGCGGGGTTGCTGCGCGGTACGGCCGCGATGCAGCCGCGGCTCGCGGCGCTTGGCCTGCAATCGGTCGTGTTGCCCGAGGGCACGCTGCGCGGCCACACGTTCCATTACGCGAAGGCGACGGTCGATGCCGCACCCATCGCGTTTGCGACGAATCCGAACAAGGGGCCGAGTGCGGAAGCCGTGTATCGCGAAGGGCGGATGACGGCAAGCTTCGTGCACTTCTACTTCCCGTCCGACCCGCTTGCGGCGGTGAGGTTGTTCTCGCCATGAGCACCGCGTTCGCCATGCTCGCCGCCGTCGTGCTCGACGCACTGCTCGGCGAGCCGCGGCGTGCGCATCCCCTCGTGATGTTCGGGCGGGTCGCCTCCCTGATCGAACGCAGGCTCCACGCCGACAGCCGCGTGGTCGGCGCGCTGGCGTGGTGGTTGGCCGTCGCGCCGCCGGTGCTCGCGGTGGCGTGGCTGACGCACGCGCTGGCGTCGTGGATGTCCTGGATCATCGCGGCCTGCGTGCTGTATCTCGCCATCGGCCATCGCAGTCTCGCCGAACACGCGCGAGCGGTGGAATCCGCATTGCGTGAGGGAGACCTGGACACGGCGCGCACGGCGGTTGCTCGCATGGTCAGTCGCGACACCGATGCACTGGATGCGTCCCAGGTCGCCGCAGCGGCCACCGAATCGGTGCTCGAGAACGGCAGCGATGCTGTGTTCGGCGCGTTCTTCTGGTTCGCGCTGCTCGGCGCACCGGGCGCGGTGCTGTATCGGCTGGCGAACACGCTCGACGCGATGTGGGGCTATCGGACGCCGCGCTTCGAGCGGTTCGGCTGGGCATCGGCGCGCATCGACGACGTGCTGAACTTCGTGCCCGCGCGGTTCACGGCATTGACGTATGCCCTGCTCGGCGACCGCGCGAGCGCGTGGCGCAGCTGGCGCGCGCAGGCACCGTCCTGGGACAGCCCGAACGCGGGCCCCGTGATGGCCGCCGGCGCGGGCGCGTTGCGCGTGCGCCTGGGCGGGGCCGCGCCCTATCACGGCCGGTGGGAAGAGCGCCCCGCACTCGGCGAAGGCGCCGCACCCGATGCGAATTCGATCGCGGCGGCGCTGCGACTGGTGCGGCGCGGTGTCTGGCTCTGGCTGGCGCTGATCGTCGCTGCATCGGTGCTCGTGGGAGGTTTCGATGCTTGAACATGGAGGCCGCCTGCTGCGCGCCGCGCGCACGTACGGGATCGCGCCGGAACACTGGCTGGACGTGTCGACCGGCATCAGCCCGTTCGCGTGGCCGGCGCCGCCGATTCCTGCGGCCGCGTGGCATCGCCTGCCGGAAGAAGACGACGGACTGCAAGCGGTCGCAAGCGACTACTACGGCGCTCGGGCGTTGCTTCCCGTCGCGGGATCGCAAGCCGCGATCCAGGCGCTTCCGCGCTTGCGCGCGCGATCGCGGGTCGGCGTGATCGCGCCCGGCTACGCAGAGCACGCGCACGCGTGGCGCGCCGCCGGCCATGACGTCGAATGCCTTCCGGCGGCCACGTTGCTGGCGGAACACGTGCGCTTCGATGTGATCGTGCTGATCCATCCGAACAATCCCGCCGGCGAACGCTTCGAGCGAACGCAGCTGCTCGCGCTGCATTCGACGCTGGCACGACGCGGAGGGTGGCTCGTCGTCGACGAAGCGTTCATGGATGCGACGCCGCAGGACAGCCTCTGCGACGTCAGCGATCGCGACGGATTGATCGTGCTGCGTTCGGTCGGGAAGTTCTTCGGCCTTGCGGGGGCGCGCGCAGGCTTCGTGTGCGCGGCACCGTCGATGCTCGCTGCCTTGAACGAAGTCCTGGGGCCGTGGACGATCCCGGGCCCGAGCCGCCACGTATTGCGAGCTGCGCTGGCAGACACGGCATGGCATGCGATGCAACGCGAACGACTGTCCGTGTACGGCGCGCAACTGCGCACGACGCTTGAAAGCACTGGCTTCCTGCCGGACGCCGGCTGCGCCTTCTTCCAGTGGAAGCGCGATCCACGCGCCGCTGCGTTGCACGACGCGCTGGCGCGACGCGGCATCCTGACGCGGCTGTTCGATACACCGTCGAGCCTGCGGTTCGGCCTGCCGCCGGACGATGCGGGATTCCGCCGGCTCGACGAGGGCCTGCGCTCGGCGTTGCAGGAGATCGGACCGTGAGCGCACGCGTGCTGATGGTGCAGGGTTGCACGTCGGATGCAGGCAAGAGCACGCTCGTCGCCGCGTTGTGCCGGTGGCTGCGTCGCCGTGGTGTCGCCGTGGCGCCGTTCAAGCCGCAGAACATGGC
This sequence comes from Lysobacter soli, assembly GCF_009755585.1. Lineage (NCBI taxonomy): Bacteria > Pseudomonadati > Pseudomonadota > Gammaproteobacteria > Lysobacterales > Lysobacteraceae > Lysobacter > Lysobacter soli. Next base: position 902,132 of record NZ_CP046603.1, read on the forward strand.
GCTGAATTCGGCAGTGACCGAGGACGGCGGTGAGATCGGCCGCGCGCAGGCGGTGCAGGCGCAGGCGTGCGGCCTCGCGCCGCACACCGACTTCAATCCCGTCCTTCTCAAACCGAGCAGCGACACCGGCGCGCAGGTCATCGTGCATGGCCGCGCGGTTGCGCAGCTGGATGCGCGCGCGTACCACGACTACAAACGCATCGCGCGCGACGCGGTGCTCGCCTCGCATGCACGCCTGTGTGAGCGGTTCGAAGCCGTCATCGTCGAAGGCGCCGGCAGTCCCGCGGAGATCAACCTGCGCGCGAACGACATCGCGAACATGGGCTACGCCGAAGCGGTGGATTGCCCGGTGATCCTGGTCGCCGACATCGACCGCGGCGGCGTATTCGCGCATCTGGTCGGCACGCTGGCGCTGCTCGGCCCCAGCGAGCGTGCGCGCGTACGGGGCTTCGTCATCAACCGCTTCCGCGGCGACATCGCGCTGCTGCAGCCCGGCCTTGAATGGCTGGAGCGTGAGACGGGAAAGCCCGTGCTCGGCGTGCTGCCGTACCTGCAGGGCCTGCATCTGGAAGCGGAGGATGCGTTGCCGGAGTCCAGCGACAACCGTGGGGCGTCACTACGCGTCGTCGTACCGGTGCTGCCGCGCATCAGCAATCACACCGACCTTGACGCGCTGCGCGCGCATCCGCAGGCGGAGGTGGTCCTCGTCGGGCCGAACGAAACACCGCCGCCGTGCGACCTGATCGTGTTGCCCGGCAGCAAGGCGACCCGCGCCGACCTCGCGTGGTTGCGCGCGAACGGCTGGGAGGAGGCAATCTCGCGCCACCTGCGTTACGGCGGAAAGCTGCTGGGCATCTGCGGCGGGCTGCAGATGCTCGGGCGCGCGGTGCACGATCCGCTTGGCATCGAGGGCGAGGCGGGTACCAGCGCGGGTTTCGCGTTGCTCGAGCTGGAGACGACGCTCGAAGCGGTGAAGCAGCTACGCAACGTGACCGGCCATCTATTGCTCGACGACGCGCCCCTGCGTGGGTATGAGATCCACTGCGGCACGAGCGTCGGGGCCGCGTTGTCGTCTCCGTCGAGCCGGCTCGACGAAGGGCGCGTCGATGGTGCGATGTCCGACGATCGACAGATCATCGGCACCTATGTCCACGGCATTTTCGATCACCCCGATGCGCTGGCGGCGCTGCTGCGATGGGCGGGGCTGCGCGACGCGCAGCGCATCGACATCCACGCATTGCGCGAGGCGTCGATCGAGCGCATCGCCGATGCGGTCGACGCGCACCTGGACTGCGATGCGCTGCTCAGGATTCTGGACCGGGAGGACGCATGCGAAGCCTGATCCTCGGCGGCGCACGCTCGGGAAAGAGCGCGCTGGCCGAACGAATCGCGACCGAGTCCGGCCGCGAGGTTGTCTACATCGCAACTGCGCAGGGCGGCGACGGCGAGATGCGCGAGCGCATCGCGCATCACCGTTCGCAGCGGCCCTCGCACTGGCGATGCGTCGAGGAACCGGTGGCGCTGGCGACGACATTGCGCGAGCACGCGGACGACGGGCGTTGCGTGCTGGTCGACTGCCTCACGCTGTGGCTCACCAACCTGCTCGCGGATCCGGATGACGCGCGCTTCGAGCATGAGCGCGTCGCGCTGCTCGACGTGCTGCCGGACCTGCGCGGCGACATCGTGCTGGTGAGCAACGAGGTCGGCCTCGGCGTCGTGCCGATGGGCGCGCTGACGCGGCGCTTCGTCGACGAGGCCGGTCGCCTGCATCAGGCGCTCGCACGCCGCTGCGATCGCGTGCTGTTCGTCGCGGCAGGATTGCCGCTCGCATTGAAGGGAACATACGAATGAACGATGCATGGTGGTCGCGCCCGTGTGCCGTGGCGGACGCCGATGCCGCATGCGCTGCGCTCGCGCGACAGGGCAGGTTGACGAAGCCGCCGGGTTCGCTCGGGAAGCTGGAAGAGATCGCGGTGTGGTGGGCGGCGCGGCAAGGCACGGAGCGCCCCGGCGTGGAGCGCGTCTGGATCAGCGTGTTCGCCGCGGACCATGGTGTCGCGGCGGAGGGCGTGTCCGCATTTCCGCAAGCCGTGACGGGCGAAATGCTCCGGAACTTCGCGACCGGCGGCGCGGCCATCGCGGTGCTTGCGCGGCATCTCGGCGCGCGGCTTGATGTGGTCAACCTCGGCACCGTGAACGATCCGGGCGAACTGCCCGACGTGCATCGCGCGGTGGTCGCCCCGAGCACGGCGAACTTCTGCGAAGCGCCGGCGATGACGCGCGAGCAGCTGCGCGAGGCGATGCAGGTCGGCGCCGATCGCGTCGCGCTCGCGCTCGACCACGACGCCGATCTGTTCGTCGGTGGCGAAATGGGCATCGGCAATACGACGGCCGCGACTGCGCTGTCATGCGCGCTGCTCGGCAACGCCCCCGAAGCACTGGCCGGCAGCGGAACGGGGCTCGATGACGCCGGCATCGCACGCAAGTGCGGCGTGGTGAGGCGTGCGCTCGCGCGTCACGCCGATGCAGACGGCGCAGTGGACTACCTGCAGCGCCTGGGCGGCTTCGAGATCGCAGCGCTCACCGGCGCTTACATCGCGGCAGCGCAAGCGCGACTGCCGGTGCTGGTCGATGGTTTCATCACGACCGCGGCGGCGCTCGCGGCCGTACGCCTGAACGAAGGCGTGCGCGAGTGGCTCTGCTTCTCGCATCGCTCGCACGAACGCGGCCATCAACGCCTGCTGGATGCGCTTCACGCGCAGCCGCTGCTCGACCTGGACATGCGTCTGGGCGAAGCCAGCGGCGCGGCCGTCGCCGTCCCGTTGTTGCGCATGGCATGTGCGCTGCATCGCGAGATGGCGACATTCGAACAGGCGGGTGTCTCGCGCGCATGAACTTGCCAGGAAACATCGAGCTGCTGCGCCACGGCGACACGGGCCAGCGCAGCTATCGCGGCCAGCTGGATGACGCGCTGATCGAACTGGGCTGGTCGCAATTGCGCGAGGCAGTGATCGGGCGCGAGTGGACGCACATCGTGTCCTCGACGCTGCAACGCTGCGCTCGGTTCGCGCGCGAGCTGGCGAACGCGCGCGGTTTGCCCCTGCATCTGGATGCGCGGCTGGCGGAATACCATTTCGGACAGTGGCAAGGCGTGCCGATCGAGACGCTCGCGCAGGAGCAGGGCGACGCACTTGGACGCTTCTGGGCCGATCCCGTGGCGAACCCGCCGCCGGGTGGCGAGACGTTCGCGCAGTTCCGTGCGCGTCTTGCGGCGGCGATGGACGACATCGCCGAGATGGCCGCGCACGGCCGCGTGCTCGTAATCACGCATGGCGGGGCGATCCGCCTGCTGCGCTGCGTGGCCGAGCGACGCGACTTCGGCGACATGGCCGGCATCGACGTGCCGCATGCGTCGCTGCATCCGATCGCATGGCCGCCGGCGTGATGCGCGGTCTGCTGGTCGCGATCGGTTTCCTCACGCGCATCCCGGTTCCGGCACGCGTGTTCGACGATGCTTTGGCGAGGTCGCAATCCCTCGCGTGGTACCCGCTGGTCGGCGTGCTCATCGGCACGTTGTTGTGCGCGCTCGTTTGGGCCTTGCCTACAGCGAAGCCGCTGCTCGTTGCGGCCATCGTGCTGCTTGCGTGGGTCGCGATCACTGGCGCCTTGCACCTGGACGGGCTGGCCGACAGCGCCGACGCGTGGATCGGCGGCATGGGCGGCACGTGGGACCAGCGGCGCGCCCGCACGCTCGAAATCATGAAGGATCCGCGCTGCGGACCGGCGGGCGTGACCGCGCTCGTTCTCGTGCTGCTGATGAAGTTCGCGGCACTGGCGAGCCTGCCGGCCGATGCGTGGACATGGCTGTGGCTCGCGCCGTTGCTCGCGCGGATGGCCGCGACGATCGCATTCGTGACCACGCCTTACGTGCGAAGCGGCGGCCTGGGGAGCGGTCTCACGAATGCGCCACGCGCCGGATGCGCGGTCGCGCTGTTGCTGGGCGCCGCGGCATGCGCGAGCGCGGGCATGCGGGGCGCGCTTGCGCTCGCCCTCGCGACGATCGTTTTCCTGCTGTGGCGACGCGCGTGCGTGCGCCGGCTCGGCGGCATTACCGGCGATACGACGGGCGGGCTGGTGGAGATGATCGAAGCAGTCGTGCTGCTCGGCATCGCGCTGATGCCGGACGTCTGACGCTCAGCCCGCGTCGCGTGCGGATTCGAGCGCGCTCAACCGTGCTTCCAGTTCCGCCACGCGTTGCTCCAGCTCCGTCACGCGCTCCGACATCGGGGAAGATGACGCGCCTGCGCCGCTTGGCGCAGACGACATCACGCCCGGATCCGGCTCGCTGCTGAGCAGATGCGCGAAGCGCTCGCCACGCTGGCCCAACTGCCGCGGCAGCGCAACGACGAGCGCGGGCGAGCGGCGCGACAGGCGTTCGAGCGCGTGCTGCACGTCCTCGATGTTCTCGAAACGCGCGAGGCGATCGGTGCGCGACATCAACTCGTACGCGGTCTGCGGGCCGCGCAGCATGAGCAGGACGAGCAGCGCCGTCTGCGGTCGCGTCAGGCTGAGCACGGCTTCGAGGCGATGCGAATAGCGTTCCGCGCGCGCCGTGTGTTGCGACTTCACCCAGCCGCGCGTTTCCAGTCGGCGCAGCGCGTTGCCGACTTCGCCCGGTTCGAGCTCCATCACCGGCTCGCGTGCGGTCTTCTGGTTGCACGCGAGCACGATCGCGTTGAGCGTGAGCGGATAGGCGTCGGGCGTCGTCGCTTCCTTCTCGAACAGCGACGCGAGGATGCGCGCGTCGATCGGCGACAACTGCGGTGCAGCTTCTTCAGTCATGCGTGTTTCCTCAGGCGGTTGCCGGCGGCAGGTGCCGCGATCCGCGGTAGTGCGGCGTGGCCATCACCATCTCAGCGAGGCTGTGCGCAAGTTCGCGTTCGGCCATCACCGCACCGTCGGCGCCGTGCTGCAGCAGGTGCTTCACTTCCGCATCGCTGTGCGCGCGCGCGACGATGGTGAGCGCCGGATTGATTTCGCGGAGCCGCGCGATGATCTCGCCGGCCTCCAGTGCATTGGGAATGGCGACCATCACGGTGTTCGCGCGCTCCGGCGCGGCCTCGCGCAGCACGCGTTCGTTGGCCGCATTGCCACGGATTGCGGGAATGCCCGCGGCACGTGCGCGCGCGACGAGGTCTTCCTCGCCGTCGATCACGACCAGCCCGACGCCACGTTCGGTAAGTAGCCGGCCCAGTTCGCTGCCGACGCGCCCGTAGCCGATCTGGATCACGTGGTCGCGCAGGTCCGGCGCGATCGGCGGGTACATGTGCTCTTCGACGACGTCTTCGCGCAGCGCTTCCTCGCGCGCCTCGCGGCGGTCGAGCCAGGCGAACAGGATCGGGTTGACGATGATCGACAGCAGCGCGCCGGCGAGGATCAGGTCCTGGCCTTCCTTAGGCAGCACTTCCAGCTGCAGGCCGAGGCCGGCGAGGATGAAGGAGAACTCGCCGATCTGCGCCAGGCTGGTGGAGATCAGTAACGCCGTGTTGCGCGGCTTGCCGAACGCACGGACGATCGCGTACGCCGCGATCGACTTGCCCACCACGATGATCAGGAACGTCGCCAGCACCTGCAGCGGGCGTTCGATCAGGATCATCGGATCGAACAGCATGCCGACCGAGACGAAGAACAGCACCGCGAACGCATCGCGCAGCGGCAGCGTTTCGTTCGCCGCCTGGTGGCTGAATTCGGATTCGTTGAGCACCATGCCGGCGAAGAATGCGCCCAGCGCGAACGACACGCCGAACAGCCCGGCCGAACCGAACGCGACGCCCAGCGCGATGGCGAGCACGCACAGCGTGAACAGCTCGCGCGAGCCGGTGCCGGCCACGCGCTCGAGGATCCAGGGAATCACGCGGCGGCCGACGATGAGCATCACCGCGACGAAACCGCCGACCTTTGCCAGCGTCTTGAACAGCGCTTCCCACACCGCAACGGCACTGGTGTCGCCGCCCTTGAGCAGGCCGGCCAGCGCCGGCAGCAGCACCAGCGCGAGCACCATCGCGAGGTCCTCGACGATGAGCCAGCCCACCGCGATGCGGCCGCGGCCGGTTTCCACCAGGCGCCGTTCCTCCAGCGCGCGCAACAGCACGACGGTGCTCGCGACCGAAAGCGACAGGCCGAACACCAGTCCCGCGCCGTGCGACCAGCCCAGCAGCAACGCCATGCCCCAGCCCAGCGCGGTGGCAAGCGCGATCTGCGCCAGCGCGCCGGGCAGGGCGATCGCCTTCACGTCGAGCAGGTCGCGCAGCGAGAAATGCAGTCCCACGCCGAACATCAGCAGGATCACGCCGATCTCCGCCAGCTGCGGCGCGAGGGTCTGGTCGCCCACGAAGCCGGGCGTGAACGGGCCGGCGACCACGCCGGCGAGCAGGTAACCCACCAAGGGCGACAGGCGCAGTTTCTGCGCCATCGCGCCGAAGACGAACGCCAGCACGAAGCCGGCCACGAGGATCGCGATGAGGGACGTGTGGTGCATCGGCTCTCCGATGAGGGATCCTGTTCAGGATGTGGGCCGGACCGGATCCATGCAACCCGCAAGTCCGCACGCCGCCGCCGAGGCAGCAGATTGCGTCAAGGCGCGTCAATCGCGGGTCAGTGGCAACCGCGGCGCCCGTGCAGCGGGCCGAGCCTTTAGACTACGCGGCCCGGATTGCATCCGATCTGCGCGACCCGTCCCGTGATTTCCTTCCGCAATTTCGCCCTTCGCCGGGGCGAGCGCCTGCTGTTGTCCAACGTCGACCTGTCCCTGCATGCGGGCTGGCGCGTGGGCGTGATCGGCCGCAACGGCACCGGCAAGTCGTCGTTGTTCGCCGCGCTGCAGGGCGAGGTCGAAGCCGACCAGGGCGACATCGACATCCCCGCGCGCGTGCGCATCGCCAGCGTCGCGCAGGAAACGCCGGCACTGGACGATCCGGCGCTGGATTTCGTGCTCTCCGGCGATGCGGCCGTGTACGCGGCCATCGCCATGGAGCGCGATGCGATGGCGCGCGAGGACTGGGAAGCGGTCGCCGAGGCGCACCACAAGCTGGAAGAACTGGGCGGTTACGACGCCACCGCGCGCGCCGGCAAGCTGCTGCACGGCCTGGGCTTCACGCCCGATACGCACGAACGCGCGGTGAAGGAATTCTCCGGCGGCTGGCGCGTCCGACTGAACCTCGCGCGTGCGCTGATGACGCCGTCGGACCTGTTGCTGCTCGACGAACCGACCAACCATCTCGACCTCGACGCCGTGCTTTGGCTGGAGCAGTGGCTGCTGAAGTATCCGGGCACGCTGCTGCTGATCTCGCACGATCGCGAGTTCCTCGACGAGGTCACCACGCACACGCTCCACCTGCACGACGGCAAGGGCAAGCTCTACACGGGCGACTACACCGCGTTCGAGCGCCAGCGCGCCGAGCACCTGCGCCTGCAGCAGATCACGCACGAAAAGGTGCAGGCCGAGCGCGCGCACCTGCAGAGCTTCATCGACCGCTTCAGCGCCAGCGCCGCGAAGGCCAAGCAGGCGCAGTCGCGCGTCAAGCGCCTGGCCAAGATGCAGAACACCGAAGCCGTGCGCGTGGAGCGCGCGCTGCGCATCGAATTCCCCGCGCCGGCGAAGCTGCCGCACGCGCTGTTGCGTATCTCCGATGCCGATTGCGGTTACGGCAACCACGTCGTGCTCGACAACATCCGCTTCGTGCTCGAAGCCGGCGATCGCGTCGCGCTGCTGGGCCCGAACGGCGCCGGCAAGTCGACGCTGGTGAAGTCGCTGGTGGGCGAGATCCCGCTGCTGTCTGGCGAGCGCGGCGGCCATCCGGACCTGCGCATCGGCTACTTCGCGCAGCACACGGTGGAATCGCTGAAGGAAGGCACCAGCCCGATCGATCACCTTGGCGAAATTGCGCCGGGCGTGGCCACGCAGCAGCTGCGCGACTTCCTGGGCAAGTGGAATTTCCCGGGCGATCGCGCGTTCGAATCGGTCGACGGATTCTCCGGCGGCGAGCGCGCGCGACTGGCGCTGGCGCTAATCGCGTGGCGCAAGCCGAACGTGCTGCTGCTCGACGAGCCGACCAACCACCTCGACCTCGACATGCGCGAAGCATTGGCCGAAGCGCTGGCGAGTTTCGACGGCGCCATCGTGATGGTGTCGCACGATCGCCATCTCATCGGCCTGGTGTGCGAGACGTTCTGGCGCGTGGCGGATGGCGTCGCGCAGCCGTTCGACGGCGACCTCGATGCGTACGCCGTGTGGCTGCGCACGCGCGATTCCGCCGCGGAAAAGCCGAAGGCGCCGGTCGCCGCCGCCCCCGCGCCGAAGACCGCATCGAAGGGCCCCAAGGTCAACGCGCACAAGCTCGCACAGGCCGAGGCGCGCGTGGCGGAGCTGGAATCGAAGCTGCACACGCTGGACCTCGACCTCGCCGACCCCGACAAGTACACCGGCGGCGGCACCGACGCGGCGGCGCTGTCAAAGCAGCGCGACCAGGTCGCCGCCGAACTGGCGAAGGCGGAAGAAGCGTTGCTGGGGTTGTACGACGCGTAATCGCTGTCACGCGTGCGATCAGCTGAAACTCTTTGAAGCTGTCATTCCCGCGAAGGCGGGAATCCAGGTTTCCGGCGCGTCACGCCGGATGGGGCCAGCTTGTCTTGAAGCCGTCATTCCCGCGAAGGCGGGAATCCATCCATCCGGCGCATCACGTCTGATGGATCGTGCAGCGCGCAAGATCAGGATGGGTTCCAGCGTTCGCTGGACCTACAAGTGCGGACGCGGACGGGAGATGGCGTGACGCCCTGGATCCCGGCGTTCGCCGGGATGACGGTGAAAAGGCGTCGACGGCACGACGACTACTCCGCGCTCAGCGTTCAATCATCTCCCCCAGCACCGCACGCCCCTCGATGGCCACCGCGACCGGCTTACCGTCCCGCACGGTCACGGCGACGTCCATGAAACCACCGCGCCCGGCGCCATTGCGCTGGCGCGCACGGAAACGGGCCTCGCCGTCGCGCGCCGGCAGCAGCCCGTGCTTCACCAGCCACGCACCCATCGGCCCGTTCGCGTTGCCGGTCACCGGGTCTTCCTCGATGCCGATGCCCGGCGCGAACATGCGCCCGTGCGTCAGCGCGTCGTCGTCGGGCGCGACATCGAGCGTGAAAACGAAATAGCCGCGCGTGCCGGTGCGCTCGTCCAGCGCCGCCAGCCGCGTCATGTCGGGGCGCAGCGTGCGCAGCCGCTCGCGACTGCGGATCGGCACCATCAGCTTGCCGTGGCCCGTGCTCACGAACTGCACCGGGCCGCGTGGATCGAGTTCGTCGAAGGCCAGGCCCAGCGCGTCGGCGAGTTCGCGCACCAGCGCATCCGACAAGGGCTCGTCGAAGGTCGGCGGGTTCTGGTGGATGCGGACCGCGATGCCGTCGGCGTCCTCGCGCGTTTCCACCTGCTGGACGCCGGCGCCGGTGAGCTGCCGGCGCACGCCGCGCGTGCCGCCTTCCAGTGCGAGCGCGAAGTGCGCGCCGACCGTGGCGTGCCCGCACACCGGCACTTCGGTGGTTGGCGAGAAGAAACGCACATGGAGGTCATGGTCGTCGCCTTGCGCAGGCAGGACGAAGGCGGTCTCGGAGTGGCCCAGTTCGGCGGCGATCGCCTGCATCTGCGCGTCGCCGAGGCCGCGGGCGTTGGTGACCACGCCGGCGGGATTGCCTTCGCCGCGTGCGGTGGTGAAGGCGTCGATCCGGTAGATGCGCAGCGGGGCCATTCCGTGTTCCTGCTCGGGGGAGGGCGAAGTCTAGGATGCCCGTCCGGCGCGCAAGCGGCGTGGGACGGTGGGTTGCGGGATTGTCGCGGTCGCCGATCCGGCTCGCGGGACCGCCCGCGGGCGGGCTCGCGGCCCCGGGAAACGCTCGGGAGCTTGAAAACCCCGCATTCGCCGCCAGAATGCCCGCCTGACTTCGCAACGCCCGTCGTGCCATGCCGATCTATGCCTTCGAATGCGCCGCCTGCGGCCACTCCTTCGACCGCCTGCAGAAGATGTCCGACGCCGACCCGGTCGACTGCCCGTCCTGCGGAGCACCGCAGGTGCGCCGGCAGCTGACCGCCCCGCAGTTCCGCCTTGCCGGCGGCGGCTGGTACGAGACCGACTTCAAGAAGGACGGCGACAAGAAGCGCAACCTGGCCGGCGACGCCGGTTCGGCGCCGAAGTCCGAGTCCAAGCCCGCCGAGAGCAAACCGGCGGAGAAGAAGGCGGACACGCCGGCCTCCAAGCCCTCCACCTGAGGCTCGGGGGCGAGCACCGGCGCGAAGCTCGCTCCGGTGCCCGCGGCTGCCGCTAAAATGCGCAGTTCTCCGGCCACGCGGCCGGATCGCGAAACCTGGAGCCCCCATGCGTACCCATTTCTGCGGCCTCGTCGATGAGGCCCTGATCGGCCAGACCGTCACTCTGTGCGGCTGGGCCGACGTCGCCCGCAACCTCGGCGGCCTTTGCTTCATCGACCTGCGCGACCACGAGGGCATCGTGCAGATCGTGGCCGAGCCGACGACGGATGCGGCGCTGGGCGCAGGCGAGGCCAATGCGGCCGTGATCGCTACCGCCGCCAATGTCGGTTACGAGGACTGCCTGCGCGTGACCGGCGTCGTGCGCAAGCGCGAATCGGTGAACGCGAAGATCCGCACCGGCCAGGTCGAAGTCGTCGCGACCAAAATCGAGGTGCTCAACAAGGCCGAGCCGCTGCCGTTCCACGCGCACGAGAACCCGGGCGAGGACATCCGCCTGAAGTACCGCTACCTCGACATGCGCCGCCCCGAGATGCAGAAGATGATGCGCACGCGCATCAAGCTGGTGCAGGCGCTGCGCCGCTACCTCGACGAGCGCGGTTTCCAGGACATCGAGACGCCGATCCTGACCAAGGCCACGCCGGAAGGAGCGCGCGACTTCCTCGTGCCGGCGCGCATGCATCCGGGCGAGTTCTACGCGCTGCCGCAGTCGCCGCAGCTGTTCAAGCAGATCCTGATGATGGCGGGCTTCGACCGCTACTACCAGATCGCACGCTGCTTCCGCGACGAGGCGCTGCGCGCCGATCGCCAGCTCGAATTCACGCAGCTCGACATGGAGTTCGCGTGGGTGTCCGAGCGCGACGTGCAGGACACGGTCGAGGAAATGATCCGCGTCGTGTTCCGCGACGTGATGGGCGTCGAGCTCGCGGCGGAATTCCCGCGCATGACCTACGCCGAGGCGATGCGCCGCTACGGTTCGGACAAGCCGGACCTGCGCATCGCGCTGGAATTCACCGATATCGCCGAGTTGGTGAAGTCGTGCGAGTTCAAGGTCTTCACCGACTGGGCGAACCATGAGGACGGCCGCGTCGTCGCGCTGCGCGTGCCGGGCGCCTCGACGCTCAGCCGCAAGCAGATCGACGACTACGCCGCTTACGCCGGCAAGTTCGGCGCGAAGGGCCTGGCGTGGATGAAGGTCGAAGACGCGTCGAAGGGCCGCGAAGGCATCAACTCGCCGATCGCGAAGTTCCTCGACGACGCGACGCTCGCCGCGATCGTGCAGGCCACCGGCGCGACCACCGGCGACGCGATCTTCTTCGGCGCGGCGACGTACAAGTCGGCGTCGGACTTCATGGGCGCGCTGCGTCTGAAGGTCGCGAAAGACCTCGGCCTCGTGGCGGAAGGCTGGGCGCCGCTGTGGGTCACCGATTTCCCGATGTTCGAGTGGGACGACGAGGAGAACCGCTACGTCGCCCTGCATCACCCGTTCACCGCGCCGGCCGTGGATTCGATCGACGACCTGCGCGCCAATGCGAAGACCGCGGTGTCGCGCGGCTACGACATGGTGCTCAACGGCAACGAGATCGGCGGTGGTTCGATCCGCATCCACAACTCGCAGATGCAGAGCGCGGTGTTCGACCTGCTGGGCATCGGCGCGGAAGAAGCTGAAGGCAAGTTCGGCTTCCTGCTCGACGCGCTGAAGTTCGGCGCGCCGCCGCACGGCGGCATCGCGTTCGGCATCGACCGCATCGCCGCGCTGATGGCGGGCACCGAGTCGATCCGTGACGTGATCGCGTTCCCCAAGACCACCACCGCGCAATGCCTGATGACTGGCGCTCCGTCGCCGGTGCCGGACAAGCAGCTGGCGGAAGTGCACATCCAGATCCGTGAAAAGCAGGAAGGGAAGTAAACGATGAGCGAAGTTCCGTTTGACCTGGAGTGGGAAGCCCTCGGCGAAGCCGGTTCGGCCGCTGGCGCGGGCCTGGTGACCGAGCGCGCGCAGGTGTTCGGCGGCTGGCTGGTGCGCACGCGCGTGGCCGGCGTGGTGTCGCTGGCGTTCGTGCCGGACGACCAGTTCCGCTGGGACGGTGAGGATTTCGGCGACGAGTACGAAGAAGAGGACGAAGACGCCGAAGAGGACGAGGAAGACGAAGAGTCCGACGAGGACGAGGAAGAGGACGACCAGTAAGGATGGAGCTGCGTCGCGCGACGGTTTCGGATGCGCAGGCGCTGTCGGCGCTTTCGTCGACGTGCTTCACCCAGACCTTCGGCCATCTGTATCCGCCGCAGGATCTGTCGCATTTCCTCGACGAGGCCTACGCCCCCGCGGCGTGGGCCTCGTTGCTTTCCGATACTGCGTACGCGACGTGGCTGCTGGAACGCGACGGCGTCGCCATCGGCTACGCCACGGCGGGCGCGTGCTCGCTGCCGCATGCGGACGTCGCGCCCGGCGACGGCGAGCTGAAACGCCTCTACGTACTGCAGGAACACCAGGGCGGCGGGCGCGGTTCGCGCCTGTTCGATGCGGCGCTCGCGTGGCTGCTTCGCGACGGCCCACGCACGCTGTGGATCGGCATGTGGAGCGAGAACCACGGTGCGCAGCGGTTCTATGCGCGGCACGGCTTCGAGCGCGTGGGCGATTACGACTTCGTGGTCGGCAATACGCGCGACCATGAGTTCATCCTGCGGCGCGGGGCCTGACGCTCGCGGGACGGCCGTTGATTCCGGCCCCGGCGCCCACACCCCCACTTTCATGACCGACCACGCCGAACCCCGCCGGGTCCTGCTGATCCACGGCCTCTGGATGCCGCGGCTGTCCATGCACTGGCTGGCGCGGCGGCTGCGGGAGGCGGGTTTCGCGACCGAACTGTTCGGCTACCCGACCATCGCCGGCGGGCCGGAGGCGGCGCTGCCGATGCTGGCCCAGCGCCTTCGCAAGCGGCCGGCGCACGTGCTGGCGCATAGCCTCGGCGGGTTGGTGACGCTCACCGCGCTGGAATCCGAGCCGGATCTGCCGGTACGGCGCGTCGTATGCCTCGGCTCGCCCCTGCGCGGCAGCGCGGCGGCGCAGACGCTGGCGGGGCAGGCGTGGAGCAAGCCGTACCTCGGGCGCAGCGCCCGCCTGCTGCGCAGCGGCTGCCAGCCGTGGCGCGGACAGGCCGCGGTCGGGATGGTCGCCGGCCGCACGCCGCTGGGCCTGGGCCGCTACTTCGGCCGTTTCGACGGCGACAACGACGGCACCGTCGCCGTCGAGGAAACCCGCCTGGAGGGGCTCGCCGACCACGTGGTGATCCCCACCAGCCATACCGGCCTGCTGTTCTCGCCCGATGCGCTGCAGCTGGCGGTCGGTTTCTTCCGCGACGGCCGCTTCCCGGCGCGCGGCAGCGACGGCGGTATCGAGTAAAATTCCCCGCTTCGAACGATTGAAGCTGGACGGTTCCATGGGCAGAGGTCCCTCCATCGAGGCGCGCAAGAACGCGGTCGACGCGCAGCGCGGCAAGATCTTCACCAAAGTGATCCGCGAGATCGGCGTGGCCGCGCGCAGCGGCGGCGGCGATCCGGGGGGCAATCCGCGCCTTCGCGCGGCGATCGACAAGGGCCTGTCGGTCAACATGTCCAAGGACGTGATCGAGCGCGCCATCAAGAAGGCCACCGGCGAGCTGGAAGGCGTGGTCTACGAGGAGATCCGCTACGAGGGCTACGCCCCGGGCGGCGTGGCCGTGATCGTGGACTGCCTGACCGACAACAAGGTCCGCACCGTGGCCGACGTGCGCCATGCGTTCGGCAAGTTCGGCGGCAACCTCGGCACCGACGGCTCGGTGTCCTTCATGTTCAAGAAGCTTGGCGTGCTGTCCTTCGCCGCCGGCGCGAACGAAGAGAAGATCACCGAGCTGGCCATCGACGCGGGCGCGGACGACGTGGTCGTCTACGACGACGGCGCGATCGACGTGGTGACCGCGCCGGACGCCTTCGCCGGCGTGAAGTCGGCCATGGAAGCCGCCGGCCTGACGGCGGATTTCGCCGAAGTGACGATGCGCGCCGACAACGACATCGCCGTGGCCGGCGAAACCGCACAGCAGGTCGTGAAGCTGCTGCGCTGGCTGGAAGACATGGACGACGTGCAGAACGTCTATTCCAACGCCGATCTCGACGAGGGCGCCTACGCCTGACCTGAGGGTCGGACGCAGGCAAACCACGTGATGACCCGCATCCTGGGCATCGATCCCGGCTCGCAGCGCACGGGCGTCGGCGTCATCGACGTCGCGCCCGACGGCCGCTGCACCTACGTGCACGCGCAGGCGCTGGTGCTGCTGGAAGCGGAGGATTTCCCGTCGCGCCTGGGCCTGCTGTGCGACGGGCTCGAAGCGCTGCTGGATGAGTGGCAGCCACAGCAGATCGCGATCGAGACCGTCTTCATGGCGAAGTCGGCGACTTCGGCATTGAAACTCGGCCACGCGCGCGGCGCCGCTCTGGCGACGGTCGTTCGCCGGCGGCTTCCGGTCAACGAATACGCGCCGCGCGTGATCAAGCAGTCCCTGGTCGGCCGCGGCGCCGCCGACAAGGAGCAGGTCCAGCACATGGTGCGCCTGCTGTTGAACCTGCCCGGCATGAAACTGCAGGCCGACGCCGCCGACGCGCTGGCGATCGCGCTGACCCACGCCCACATGAGCGCCACCGCGGCGCGCACGGGCGTGGCGACCCATCTGTTGCGGAGACGCGGAGCATGATCGGAAGGTTGAAAGGCACGCTCGTGATGAAGCAGCCGCCGTGGGCGAAGCGACGCGCTTGCGAGCCACTGGCTCGCGCGTCGCTGAGCGCCCGGCCATGGATGGTCGGGCAGGGCTTGCCGAAGCCTGTCGCGCATCGCCAAGGGTGGCAGTCGTCGGAGGCTTCACCATGATTGGTCGCCTCAAAGGCACGCTCGTGATGAAGCAGCCGCCTTGGCTCGTAGTGGACGTCAACGGCGTCGGTTACGAACTCGAGGCGCCGATGAGCACGTTCTACGACCTGCCGGACCTGGGCCGCGAAGTCTCGCTGTTCACGCATTACGCGCAGAAGGAAGACAGCGTGTCGCTGTACGGCTTCCTGCGCGAAGGCGAGCGCCGGCTGTTCCGCGACGTGCAGAAGGTCTCCGGCATCGGCGCGAAGATCGCGCTGGCGGTGCTGTCGGGCGTGTCGGTCGACGAGTTCGCCCGCCTGGTGCAGGCCGGCGACATCACCGCGCTGACGCGCATCCCGGGCATCGGCAAGAAGACCGCGGAACGCATGGTCGTGGAACTGCGCGATCGCGCGGCCGATCTCGCCGGCGTCGGCGCGACGCTGAACGTGCCGGGCGCTGCCGGCGACGCGCAGAGCGAAGCCGTGATCGCCCTGCAGCAGCTGGGCTACAAGCCTGCCGAGGCCGTGCGCATGGCGCGCGAGGCCACCGAGGCCGGCGACGACGCTGCCGCCATCATCCGCAAAGCGCTAAAGTCCGCGCTTCGCTGACACCCACACCAGATCTGCGGCGTTCCGGCGTCGCCCCTGTCGATCCCATCCCATGTCCCTTCCCGCATCCGATTCGCGCAGCCATGGCCACGATCACGGCCAGGGCAAGGGGCTGGCCGGCCTCATCGTTGGCGCGATCGGTGTCGTCTTCGGCGACATCGGCACCAGCCCGCTGTACACGCTGAAGGAAGCCTTCTCGCCGCACTTCGCCGAGCGTCTGGGCATGGTGGTGAACGAGGCGACGGTGCTGGGCATGCTGTCGCTGGTGTTCTGGGCGCTGATGATCGTGGTGACGGCCAAGTACGTCACCATCATCATGCGCGCCGACAACCAGGGCGAGGGCGGCATCATGGCGCTGATGGCGCTGGCCCAGCGCACGCTGCCGAAGGGTTCGCGATCGGCGTACGTGGTGGGCATCCTCGGCATCTTCGGCGCGTCGCTGTTCTTCGGCGACAGCGTGATCACGCCGGCGATCACCGTGCTGGGCGCCGTGGAAGGCCTGGAAATCGCCGCGCCCGGGCTGCACCGCTTCATCGTGCCGCTGTCGGTGGTGATTCTGGTCCTGGTGTTCCTCGCACAGCGCTTCGGCACCGAGAAGGTCGGTCGCGTGTTCGGCCCGGTGATGCTGGTGTGGTTCCTGTCGCTCGCGGCGATCGGCATCTACAACATCGCCAAGGCGCCGGCCGTGGTGGCCGCGCTCAATCCGATGTGGGGCATGCGCTTCTTCATGGAGCACGGCACCCTGTCGGTGATGATCCTGGGCGTGGTGGTGCTGGCGGTCACCGGCGGCGAGGCGCTGTACGCCGACATGGGCCACTTCGGCGCGCGTCCGATTCGCCACGGCTGGTACTTCATGGTGCTGCCGTGCCTGACGCTGAACTACCTGGGCCAGGGCGCATTCGTGCTCGCGCACCCAGAAGCGGTGAAGAACCCGTTCTTCGAAGCCGTGCCGCCGTGGGCGCTGTATCCGATGATCATCCTGGCGACGATGGCGGCGGTCATCGCCTCGCAGGCCGTGATCACCGGTGCATATTCGGTGGCCAGGCAGGCCATGCAGCTGGGCTTCCTGCCGCGCATGCAGATCAAGCACACCTCGCGCGAAACCATCGGCCAGATCTACGTGCCGGGCATCAACTGGCTGCTGATGATCGCGGTGCTGGCGGTGGTGCTGGCGTTCCGCAGCTCCACCGCGCTGGCGACGGCGTACGGCATCTCGGTGTCGGCGACGATGCTGATCGACACGCTGCTGCTGGCGCTGGTCGCGCGCGCGCTGTGGCCGCGCTGGCGCACCTGGGTGCTGCCGCTGTGCCTGGTGTTCTTCGTGGTGGACGTGGGCTTCGTCTTCGCCAACGGCGCGAAGTTCTTCGACGGCGCGTGGTTCCCGCTGCTGCTGGGCGTGGTCGTGTTCACGCTGCTGCGCACCTGGCGCCGCGGTCGCGAACTCCTGCACGACGAAGTCCGCAAGGAAGGCATTGGGCTGGACACCTTCCTTCCCGGCCTAATGCTCGCGCCGCCCGTGCGCGTGCCGGGCACGGCGATCTTCATGACCGCCGACAAGGGCGTGGTGCCGCACGCGCTGCTGCACAACCTCAAGCACAACAAGGTGCTGCACGAGCGCAACGTGTTCCTGACGGTGGAAACGCTGAACATTCCGTACGCGCCGAAGGAAAAGCGCCTGAAGATCGAGTCCATCGCCGGCGAGGACTTCTACCGCGTGCTGATCCGGTTCGGCTTCATGGAAGTGCCCGACGTGCCGCTCGCGCTGATGCGCTCCTGCGACGCCGGCGGCACTTATTTCGATCCGATGGACACGACGTATTTCGCCAGCCGCGAAACCGTGGTCGCCAGCCGCCACCGCGGCATGCCGATCTGGCGCGACCGCCTGTTCGCCTTCATGCACCGCAACGCAGCGCCGGCGACGGGTTTCTTCCGGATTCCGGGCAACCGGCTGGTGGAGCTGGGCGCGCAGGTCGAGATCTGACCGGCACGGAGCGTGCCAGCGGCCTCGTGAGGCCTGCCGTTGTGAGGCATGTCCCTGTGCCGCATGCGCCACGCATGCGAACATAACCGGATGAACGATTCCCGCATCATCGCCGCCGGCGCCACGCGCGAGGACGAGGCCATCGAGGCCTCGATCCGCCCCAAGCGCCTGGACGAGTACCTCGGCCAGCAGCCGGTGCGCGAGCAGATGAAGATCTACATCGAGGCGGCCAAGGCGCGCGGCGAGGCGCTGGACCACGTGCTGATCTTCGGGCCGCCGGGCCTGGGCAAGACCACGCTGAGCCATGTCATCGCCAACGAGCTCGGCGTCAACCTGCGCCAGACCTCGGGCCCGGTGATCGAGAAGGCGGGCGATCTGGCGGCCTTGCTGACCAACCTGCAGCCGCACGACGTGTTGTTCGTGGACGAGATCCACCGCCTCTCGCCGGCGATCGAGGAAGTGCTCTATCCAGCGATGGAGGACTACCAGATCGACATCATGATCGGCGAGGGCCCGGCCGCCCGTTCGATCAAGCTCGACCTGCCGCCGTTCACCCTGATCGGCGCGACCACGCGCGCGGGCCTGCTCACCGCGCCACTGCGCGACCGCTTCGGCATCGTGCAGCGGCTGGAGTTCTACAACGCCGAGGAACTCACGCGCATCGTGCGGCGCTCGGCGCACATCCTCGGCATTTCGTGCGAACCCGAAGGCGCGGCGGAAATCGCCCGCCGTTCGCGCGGCACGCCGCGCATCGCCAACCGCCTGCTGCGCCGCGTCCGCGATTACGCGCAGGTGCGCGCGGGCGGGGCGATCACGCGCGAAGTAGCCGACGCGGCCATGGCGATGCTCAAAGTCGATCCGGAAGGCTTCGACGACATCGACCGCCGCCTGCTGCACACCATCGTCGATTCCTTCGACGGCGGACCGGTCGGGGTGGAATCGCTGGCCGCGGCGCTGAGCGAGGAGCGCGGGACGATCGAGGACGTCATCGAGCCGTACCTGATCCAGCAGGGTTTCCTGATCCGTACCGCCCGCGGCCGCATGGCTACGCCGAAGGCCTATCGGCACATCGGCCTCAAGCCCAAGCCCGGCCCGGGCGGACTCTTCGAGGAGGCCTGACGTGTCGCAAGCAACGACGATTGGGGCGACGTTCAGTTGGCCGACACGCGTCTATTGGGAAGATACCGACGCGGGTGGGGTGGTCTATCACGCGCAGTACCTGGCCTTTATGGAGCGCGCCCGCACCGAGTGGATGCGCGCCCACGGCTACGGCCAGGAACTGCTGCGGCGCGAACACGACCTGGTGTTCGCGGTGCGTGCGATGCAGATCGATTTCCTCAAGCCGGCGCGACTGGACGATGCGCTGGGAGTGGAAGTCGAGCTCACGCAATGCCGGCGCGCGAGCGCGGTATTCGCGCAGACGATCCGCCGCGGCGACGAGGTGCTGCTGACCGCGCAGGTGCGCGTGGCGGCGCTCGATGCCGCCGGTTTCCGCCCGCGCGGGATTCCCTCGCCGCTGCTGGACGAGCTCAAGTCGCTCGAACGGCCGCGTTGAGCGGCGTCCGGGCATTCACCCCGAAACGACAGTCGTCCGTTAAAGACATTCGTTGCAATCAGTCCCGCACGACGGGCACGGAGAACCAAGCATGACGCCACTGCTGACCGCGCTGCAGGCCACGACGGTCGAGGCCCTTCCGGAAGACGCCGCCAACGCCGCGGCCAATGCCGCGCAGGCCGTGACGGCCGGTGCCGCCGGCGACAACAGCCTCAACCTGCTCACCCTGGTGCTGCACGCCAGTATCCCGGTGCAGTTGGTGATGTTGCTGCTGCTGTTCGGTTCCATCGCCTCGTGGGTGATCATCTTCCGCAAGAAGCGCGTGCTCGACCGCGCCGCGCGCGAGGCCGACCAGTTCGAGGAGCGCTTCTGGTCCGGCGCCGAACTGTCCAAGCTCTACGCCGGTTCGACCGAGCGCAATCGCGACATCTCCGGCCTGGAAGCGATCTTCGAAGCCGGCTTCCGCGAGTTCAGCCGCCTGCGCCAGCGCCGCGGCGCCGACAGCCGCATGCAGCTGGAAGGCGCGCAGCGCGCCATGCGGGCCACCGGTTCGCGCGAGATCGACGGCCTCGAACACAACCTCGAGTTCCTCGCCAACGTCGGTTCGATCAGCCCGTACGTCGGCCTGTTCGGCACGGTGTGGGGCATCATGATTTCGTTCCAGGGCCTGGCGAACATGAAGGAGGCGACGATCGCCACCGTCGCGCCGGGCATCTCCGAAGCGCTGGTCGCCACCGCGATGGGCCTGTTCGCCGCAATCCCGGCGGTGTGGGCCTACAACCGCTTCGCGACCAAGGTCGAGCGCATCGCTGTTCGCTACGACGCGTTCTCCGAAGAGTTCTCCTCGATCCTGCAGCGCCAGGTCGACGAGGTTTGATGCGAGTCCCTCGCAAAAGCCCGCACGCCGTCGTGCGGACTCTTCAACTGCCGCCCTGGTCGCTGACGCGCCGGGCCACCTGAGGAAGCCATGGCCGGAATCAACGCGCGCCGCCATCGCAAGCGCAAGCTCAAGGCCGAGATCAACGTCGTGCCGTACATCGACGTCATGCTCGTGCTGCTCATCATCTTCATGGTCACCGCGCCCTTGCTGAACCTGGGCGTGGACATCGACCTGCCGCAATCCAACGCCAAGTCGATCCAGGAAAAGAAGGACCCGGTAATCGTCAGCGTCGACGCGTCGGGCAACTACTTCCTGACGGTCAAGGCCGGCAGCAATGAAGCCGTGACCGCCGAAACCCTCACCGCGAAGGTCCGCGGCATCGTGTCGCAGAATCCCGACGTGGCGGTCTTCGTCGCCGGCGACGCCAAGGCCAACTACCAGAAGGTGATGGATGCGCTGGTGCTGCTGCAAAGCGCCAACGTCAAGAAGGTCGGGCTGATGAGCCAGCCCGATCAGGCCACGCTCGGCCAGGCCAACCAGGGCCGTCGCTGATGCGGGAAACGCGCGCCGACACCACGCAGGCGATCGTCGCGGCGCTGCTGCTGCACGTGCTGCTGTTCGGGCTGATGTTCATCGGCCTGTTCTGGACGCGTTCCAGTGCGCCGGTGTCCGTGGCCGGCTCGCCGGTGGCGGCCGAACTGATCGACGCCAACGCGCTGTCGCCGGCGATGCAGCGTACGCTGCGCGATCGTCCCAAGCCGGTCGAGGAAGAAATTCCGCCGCCGCCGGAGCCCGAGGACGTCGCGCCGTTGCCGCAGCCGCTGCCCGAGCCGGTGCCGCAGGACGCCGTCGCGCCGCCACAACAGGCGCCGCAGGATTTCATCCCGGTGCCCGACACCGAGAACCAGGAAGCGGTCGTCGAAACGCCCACGCCGACGCCCGCCGAAGAAAAGAAGGCGCAGGAGCTCAAGCGCAAGCAGGAGCAGGTCGACCTGACCGAGCAGAAGCGCCAGCAGGAAGTCGAGCAGCAGCGTCGCCTGGCCGCACAGCAGGAACAGGAACGCCAGCAGAAGCTCGCCGAGATCCGCAAGAAGCGCGAGCAGGCCGCACGCGAGGCGAACCTCGCCGAACAGCGCCTGCGTCAGATCGCGGACGTCCGCGCGCGCCAGTCATCCGAAACCTCGCCGAGCAGCGGCAGCGACGCCGCCAGCCCGCCTCCGGGCAACAACGGCGTCGACACCGGATTGAAGGCGCGCTACGCCGCGGCGCTGCAGGAAGCGATCCTCGCCAAATGGACCCGCCCGGAAACGGTGCCGGTGGGCGCGCGTTGCACGCTGCTGATCCGCCAGCTCCCGGGCGGGCAGGTGATGAGCGCGGAAGTGTCATCGCCCTGCGCCTACGATGAGCAGGGCCGGCGCTCGATCGAGGCCGCTGTCCTAAAGGCCCAGCCGCTGCCGTACGCCGGCTTCGAATCGGTGTTCTCCCGCAACCTGACGCTGAACTTCACCGCGCAGGACCGCTGAGGCCGCTCGGGCGGCCTCGCGGCGGCGGGGCGCTCGGTGCGCCGTCGCGGGGTTCAGCTTTGAGGCGGCGTTCACCTGCCGGCGTTAACAATTACAAAGCTGAACGGATTGCCTCGCGCGGTCCGCCGACCGGAACGGATTGAAGACTGGAGTGCCGATGAAACGATCCCTCGCCTGGCTGGCTTCCCTGCTCGCCCTGTTGCTGCCCCTGTCCGCCATGGCCCAGCAAGGGCTCGAGATCGACATCGTCGGCGGCAACGCCGCGGCCATGCCGATCGCCGTCGTGCCGATGCCCTATCAGGGCAGCGCGACCGCACCGCAGACGGACGTCTCCGAAGTGGTGGCCGCCGACCTGGCGCGCTCGGGCCAGTTCCGTCCGCTGCCGGCGGCCGACATCACCGAGAAGCCCACGCGCGGCGGGGAGATCAACTATCCCACCTGGCGTGCGCTCAACCAGGACTACATCGTCGTCGGCCGCGTGCTCGATGCCGGTGCCGGCAGTTTCCGCGTCGAGTACGAACTGTTCGACGTGGCCAAGCAGCAGCGCCTGCTCGGCTTCGCGCTGACCGCACGCGCCAATGCGATGCGCGATGTCGCGCACCAGATCGCCGACGCCGTGTACGAGAAGATCACCGGCGTGCGCGGCGCGTTCTTCACCCGCATCGCCTACGTCACGGCCACCGGCACCGGTCGCGCCGCGCAGTACGCGCTGATGGTCGCCGACTCGGACGGCTTCAATCCGCAGACCGTCGTGCGCTCGCCCGAACCACTGCTGTCGCCTTCGTGGAGCCCGGATGGCAACCGCCTCGCCTACGTCAGCTTCGAAGGCGGGAACTCGTCGATCTACATCCAGAACATCTCCACCGGCGCGCGAGAACTGGTCGCCAAGTACCGCGGCATCAACGGTGCGCCGTCGTTCTCGCCGGATGGCCGTCGCCTCGCGCTGACGCTGTCGCGCACGGGTAATCCGGAGATCTACGTGATGGACCTGGGCAGCAAGAACCTGACCCAGCTGACCAACCACTTCGCCATCGACACCGAACCGACCTGGAGCGCCGACGGCGGCACGATCTACTTCACCTCCGACCGCGGCGGCCGTCCGCAGATCTATTCGGTCCCGTCCAGCGGCGGCAGCGCCACGCGCGTGACCTTCCAGGGCAGCTACAACGCCAGCGCCAGCGTGTCTTTCGACGGCAAGAAGATCGCCACCGCGCAGGGCAACGGCAACAACTACCGCATCGCGCTGATGGACAGCAGCCTCGGCGCTGCGCGTTGGAGCACACTTTCGCCCGGCTCGCTGGACGAGTCGCCGAGCTTTGCCCCCAATGGCGCGATGATCCTTTATGCTGCGCGCGAGGGCCGCCGGGGCGTGCTCTACGCCGTATCGTCCGACGGCCGGGTGCGCCAGCGCCTGGTGCTGGCGGATGGGGACGTGCGTGAGCCGGCCTGGGGGCCGTTCCGTTTGCCGCGTTGATATACGAAAGCGGTGTATTAACTTAGCAATTTGCCCCGATCTGACCCACGCCCGTTTTGACGAGGAATAACCATGAATAACACCACTCGCGTCCTGCTCGCCGCCGTGCTCTGCACCGCGGCCGTGGCCTGCTCCAAGAAGGTCAAGGAAACCCCGGTTGCCGAAACCACCCCGCCGCCGGCCCAGACCGAGCAGCCCGCCACCTCGGGCGTGTACGGCCCGGCCGACCTCGACACGGACGCCTGCCTGCGCCAGCGCGTCGTGTACTTCGATTTCGACCAGGACACCCTGCGTCCGGAATTCCAGGCCATCGTCGGTTGCCACGCCAAGTACCTGCGCGACCGTCCGTCGTCGCGCATGACGCTGGAAGGCCACGCCGACGAGCGCGGCAGCCGCGAGTACAACCTGGGTCTGGGCGAGCGCCGCGGCAATGCCGTGTCGTCGGCCATCCAGGCCAACGGTGGCTCGGGCAGCCAGATCACCGTGACCAGCTACGGCGAAGAGCGTCCGGTCTGCACCGACTCGAACGAGGATTGCTGGGCCAAGAATCGTCGCGTCGAGATCGTCTACACCGCCAAGTAAGCGTTGATGATCCGCAAGACCGTACTCGCCATGGCATTCGCAGCGGCCCTCGTGGCCGCTGCGCCTGCCGTTGCGCAGCGCGCCAGCCTGGCCGATCGCGTGACTGTTCTCGAACAGCAGGCGGCCAACAACCAGGGCAACGTCGACCTGCTCAACCAGGTCACCCAGCTGCGCAACGAGATCCAGGCCCTGCGTTCCCAGGTCGAGGAACTGCAACAGCAGAACCAGCAGCTGATGCAGAGCTCCAAGGCCCAGTACCTGGATCTGGACGGTCGTATCAATCGCCTGGAGAGCGGCGCGGTCGTCCCGCCCGCTCCCGGTGCGACGCCGGCGCCGGCGGGCAGCAAGCCCGCCGCGCCGTCGGCATCGGCCAAGGACCGCCCGCCGGCGGTCTACGGCGACAAGGGTGCGATCGCCAAGAGCGGCGATGAGCGCGTGGCCTACGACGCCGCGTTCAACGCGCTCAAGGGCGGCGACTACGTCGAGTCGGCCCGCCTGTTCCAGGCCTTCATCGAAACCCACCCGGAAGGCGCCTACACGCCCAACGCGCTCTATTGGCTCGGCGAAAGCTATTACGTCACCCAGAACTACCAGATGGCCCAACTGCAGTTCCAGTCGCTGCTGGACCGCTACCCGACCCACGACAAGGCCCCGGGCGCGATGCTCAAGATCGGCCTGTCGCAGTTCAACCAGAAGCAGGTCGAGGCCGCCGAGCGCACGCTCGCCGACGTGTCGACCAAATACCCCGGCACCGACGCCGCCCGCACCGCCAGCGACCGCCTCAACGCGATCCAGCTCGGCCGGCTGCGCTGATCCGCTAAAATGGCGGGATGAACGCCGTCCCCCCCGATGCGGCCGTCGCATCGTCCGACCGGCTGCGCATCACCGAAATCTTCCTGTCCCTGCAGGGCGAAGCACGCGCGATCGGCTGGCCGACCGTCTTCGTCCGCCTGACCGGCTGTCCGCTGCGCTGCCAATACTGCGACACCGCCTATGCCTTCCATGGAGGCGAGTGGTGGCAGATCGACGACATCCTGGCCGAGGTCGCCCGCCACGGCGCGCGGCACGTCTGCGTGACCGGCGGCGAGCCGCTGTCGCAGAAGCGCTGCATCAGCCTGCTCAAGCGCCTTTGCGACGAGGGCTACGACGTCTCGCTGGAAACCTCCGGCGCGATCGACATTGCCGACGTGGACCCGCGAGTGTCGCGCGTGCTCGACATCAAGACGCCGGGTTCGATGGAGGTGCACCGCAACCTCTGGTCGAACCTGCCGTTGCTCACGCCGCACGACCAGGTGAAGTTCGTGATCTGCTCGCGCGAGGACTTCGACTGGGCGAGAGGCATCGTCGCGGAGCATCGCCTGACGGACGTCTGCGACGTTCTGTTCTCGCCGAGTTTCGCCCAGATCAAGCCGAGCGACCTGGCCGACTGGATCGTCGCCGAGCGCCTGCCGGTGCGATTCCAGCTGCAACTGCACAAGATTCTGTGGAACGACGAGCCCGGCCGCTGAGCCGGTTCGTTTTCGAGGAAACGCCATGAAGAAAGCCGTCGTCCTGGTTTCGGGCGGGATGGACTCCGCCGTCGTCGTCGCCATCGCTCGCGCGCAGGGCTTCGACGTGCACGCGCTCAGCGTCCGCTACGGGCAGCGCCACACGTCCGAACTCGATGCCGCGCAGCGCGTCGCCGATTCGCTCGGCGCCGTCGCGCACAAGACGGTCAACGTCGACCTGCGCAGCATCGGCGGGTCCGCGCTGACCGACGAAACCATCACCGTGCCGACCGACGCCGATGGTCACGCCGTCGGACAGGACGCGACGAAGGACGCGATTCCGGTGACGTACGTGCCGGCACGCAACACGATCATGCTGTCGGTCGCGCTGGGCTGGGCCGAAGTGCTGGGCGCGAACGACCTCTTCTGCGGCGTCAACGCCGTGGATTACTCGGGCTATCCCGACTGCCGACCGGAATTCGTCGAGGCCTTCGAGAAACTCGCCAACCTCGCCACCAAGGCGGGTGTGGAAGGCGCAGGCATCCGCGTGCACGCGCCGCTGCAGTTCATGAGCAAGGCCGACATCGTGCGCGAAGGCGTGCGCCTGGGCGTGGATTTCGCGCAGACCGTCTCGTGCTACCAGGCCGACGACGAGGGCCGCGCCTGCGGCCATTGCGATGCGTGCCGCCTGCGTGCCGAAGGTTTCGCCGCGGCCGGTGTCGCCGATCCCACGCGTTACGTCTGAACGAGGCCTCGCACGCGACGGGCACGCGTCACCTGCACCGTCACGGCGCCCTGCGCTAGAATGCACGCCCCGGCGCAACGCCGGTAACGCGCTCCGCACCGCGGACGCTGATCTTCAAGTGGGCCGTTAGCTCAGTCGGTAGAGCATCGGACTTTTAATCCGCTGGTCGATGGTTCGAATCCATCACGGCCCACCAGTTTCGACAGACGCAACGCACCGCCAGTTCGTAGTTCTGTGCGGCGACCTGACCTGTCACTCGACTTCGCTTGTTTGCAATCGTCGTAGTACCGGCCAACTGCATGCGTGCGTGAATATCGCGACCAAGCCGGATGGTTGCCAATGGTGCCGAATGCGCAGGTCGGAGCAATCTCGACGCGCCGGAATCACCAATACCGCGCAAAACACGACACGCGATCCAACCGCGAACCTCCCAGCCAACAACGTGTGTTTGCCACGTACGTCATCCGCGGCAACGAAGCAAAGTTGCCGACGCCTAGTCCGCCGAAAGCAGATGAATGTCGTCCGGGTGCACGCGATACAGATGGGCCGGGCAGGAGAAAGCCGGTTCGCGATCGGTCGGCAGCGTGTCCCAGCGTCCCTGCGCGGAATTGCGGGCGCTCTCGTCCAGGTGCCAGGCCTGGATGCGTGCGCCCATGGCGAATGCGGCGCGAAGCGCGGCATAGTCATCGATGCGGTTCATGGGGGCCTCGTGTTGCGGAATCGATGCGCATGCATCGGAGTGCAAACGATGGACCCGGCGCGTCCCAGGCGTTAAGACGCCGGCGCAGCGGTTTTACATGGGTTCATGCGCGATGGAGCGACCACATCGGCGAACCATGAATGGACGATGCATGCGGCGGCAGCCGCCGCATGCATCGCGAAGGGCGCTTACTTCAGCGCGTCCTTGAGGGCCTTGCCCGGCTTGAACGCCGGCACGATGGTGGCCGGGATCACGATGTCCTCGCCGGTCTTCGGGTTGCGGCCGGTGCGGCCGGCGCGGTTGCGCGCCTCGAAGGTGCCAAAGCCCACCAGGGTCACGGCTTCGCCGTTCTTCAGCGTGGCGGTGACGGATTCGACCAGCGCATTGAGCGCCGCCTCGGCCTGGGACTTGGTGAGCTGCGAACGCTCGGCGATGGACTCGACCAGCTGTGCCTTGTTCATGCGGATTCCTGATTGGAAGGGCCGCGTAGCATACAGGCTAGCCGCCGATGTCTCATGTCCGAGGCCCGCCGGACCGGCTCAGGGCGGGAATTTCCAGCCAATGGCGAGCACCTGGTGGCGGTCCTCGAAGACCGGTCGGGCCGATTGGGCCTGGGTGGCGATCCGGTACCAGAACTCCAGCGTCGACTCGGTCACGCGCAGGCGATGGGCGTAGGCGCCGATGTAGACGGGCAGGTGGCCGACGTAGATCGCACCGTCGACGGCGTCTTTCTGCGCCATGAAACGCGGTCGCCGTGGCCGTCTTCCGGAGGAGGGAACCGGTTCTTCCATCGATGCGAAGCGCTCGGCGTACATCCGTTCCATGATCCGCGCCACCGAGGCGTAGCTGTTGTGGGCCGGCAACAGGGAGAGCAGCCGTCTTGGCTCCTCCCGATTGCCGTAGTCCTCGTAGATCACCCAGCCCGCGCTCTGGTCCATTGCGTCGACTCCCCGTACGTCCCGGCAGGTCGCGCGTCCGTCCGACGGGGCGGGCACGGTGTCGCTTCGTAAGGGCGATTCTTCATCCACGGGCGAATGCGCGGGCGCGGAAGGGCGCGTTTGCCGACGAAGCGCGTGCCTCATGCCATTGCCTCCGGTGTCATCGCATCAGACACCCGGCACGGGGAGGCGCAACATGCGGCACTCGAAGATGGGGCCGGGCGTTCCGCGATCGGTGGCGATGCGGTACCAGAACTCCAGTACGCCGGCGTGCGAAATGATCCGCTGCGCGTAGACGCCGACGAACCGCGGGGACTGGCCGACGTAGATGCCGCCATGGCGCGGATCCGTCTTGGCGGCAAACCGGGAATCCTGCGGCCGGCGCTTGTAGGCGAAGCGCTCGTCCAGCGATGCATAGCGATCGACATACACCTGCTCGGCATAGCGCGCGATCGACGCGACGCTGCGATGGGCCGGCAGCAACGACAGCAACCGGCATGGTGACCCGAACGACGCGTCATCCTCATACACGACCCAACCGGCTCCGCGATTGATCGTCGTCGGCATGATCAAAGCACCTGCCGAGCGCGGCGCGAGCCACGTAGCGCACGGCATGGGCAGGAACAGCTGCGGCTTCTCATTTCTTGACCCCATGTCGTTTCGATCAGGGGCTAAGCATTTTTCGCCGCCGTGCAAACCATCAATGCGAAGTTTTCTTTGCGTCGAGGATGTCGGCGCACGCGAGATTGCGTTTCTCGTGCGCAAAGCGCTGAATCCAGGAAGAAAGTGCGGCGTCCGCGGACACGGGTGCGACGCGGTGGGAAGCGTTCGAACGACCGCCGGCTTTACACCGGATTCAGAAAATTGCCGCATCACCCGTGCGGCAAAGAGCAATGGCACGAGCGGCAAACAGTCGAAGCTTTCGGTCAACCGTACCGTGGCGTCTTCAGATAAGTCTCAAGTTCAGTGAGCAAACGCCACAGATCTTTTCGCCTTGACCCAAGGGCGAATCGATTCAGTCGTCCCCGGTCGCCTGACTCGCCACCGCCGTACTGCTGCGCGAAAAGCGCGGCAACGTGTCGCGGGCGTCGAACCACGCGATGCGCGAACGTGTCCAGACGTGGTCATCGATACGTACTCGATCCGGCTCATCGAGGCTTCCCACGCAGACCTGAACGCGGTCGGCGAGTACCGCTTCGCGCATCCCGAGCGTGCTTCCGCACCGGGCGCAGAAGCCGCGCTCGGCGTTCGCCGAAGAGCGGAACCACGTCGGCTCCATCCCCGACCACGTGAAGGCAGTCGCCGGGAAATGCACGAACGCCAGCGCCGGTGCGCCCGAATGACGCCGGCACATCCCGCAATGGCAGATCACACCGCGCAGCGGTTCGGCCGTCGCGCGGTAGCGGATCGCGCCGCACAGGCAGCCGCCTTCAAAAATCGTTTCATCCGACATTCCATTGCTCCCGATCACGCCCGCGGCGATGACGCGAGCAATCAGCCCGCGCTGGTCCGCGGGTAATGCCGCATCGCCTCGTTGGCGCGCTCCCACGGCAGTTTGTGTTCGATCCAGATTTCCTTCGTCGGCGGGAACTGTTCGGGCGCGTCGAGCGTGGCCGTGGTGATGTCGATGCTGTCCACGTCGTCGTCGTGCCGGTAGCTCAGTTGCGTGCCACAGACGCCGCAGAAGGTGCGCGTCACGTCCGGCGAGGAGCGGTACCGCACCGGCATGCCGTGGCTGAAGACGAGGCTGTTGACGTGGAAGGTCGACCACGCGACCGACGGGGCGCCGCTGGCTCGCCGGCAACTCCGACAGTGGCAGATGCTGCGCGACACGGGCGGCGCCGTGGCGCTGTAGCGGACGGCCCCGCACAGGCAGCCGCCTTCGATGGTCATGCCCATGTTGGCCTCCACGACCCTGACGTGGCGGAAAGTCAGGCTATCCGGGGGAATGTGTGGGGAGCGCGAGGAAGCCGGCCGTAGAGCCTGCGGGCGAGGCCCGGCGCGTCAGGCCGCGTCGAACAGCTGCTGCAGCACCGCCTCGCCGTAGCGATCGAGCTTGCTCGCGCCGATGCCCGGCACGCGGGAGAGCTCGTCCAGGTCGTCCGGCGCGGCCTGGGCGATCGCGCGCAGCGTGCTGTCGTGGAAGATCACGTACGCCGGCACGTTCTGCTCGCGCGCCATGTTGCTGCGCCATTCCCGCAGCGCATCGAAACGCAGCTGCGATTCGGGATCCAGGTCGATGGCGACGGCCGTAGCGGCTCCGCCGCGGGTACGGCGTCCGCGCGCCGGCTTCTCGGGTTCGTGGCGGAAACGCAGTTCGACTTCGCCCTTCAGGACCGGCCCGCTGAGCGCGGTGAGGCGCAACGCGCCGTGGTGCTCGATGTCGGCTTCCAGCAGGCCGCCGGCGACGAGCTGGCGGAACACGCCGCGCCACTGGCGCTCGTCCAGGTCGCTGCCGATCGCCCACGTGCTCAGGGTTTCGTGGTTCCACTGCTTGACCTTGTCGGTCGCCACGCCACGTAGCACGTCGATGACGTGGCCGGCGCCGAAGCGCTGGCCGGTGCGGTACACGCACGACAGCGCCTTGCGCGCGGCCTGCGTGCCGTCCCAGCTGCGGGGCGGATCCAGGCAGTTGTCGCAGTTGCCGCACGCGCCGCCATGCGCTTCGCCGAACCAGCCCAGCAGCGATTGCCTCCGGCATTGCGTGGACTCGCAATAGCCGAGCAGCGCGTCGAGCTTGCGCAGTTCCAGGCGCTTGCGTTCCTCGCCGGCCTCGCCCTGCTGGATCAGCTGCCGCAGGTTCACCACGTCGCCCAGGCCGTAGCTGAGCCAGACCTCGGCCGCTTCGCCATCGCGACCGGCGCGGCCGGTTTCCTGGTAGTAGCCTTCGATCGACTTGGGCAGGTCGACGTGCGCGACGAATCGCACGTCCGGCTTGTCGATGCCCATGCCGAACGCGATCGTCGCCACCATCACGATGCCGTCCTGCTGCAGGAAACGCCGCTGGTTCTGCGCACGCAGCGACGCCTCCATGCCGGCGTGGTAGGGCAGGGCGTTGATGCCGGCGGCCTGCAGCTGCTCGGCGACGGTCTCCACGCGCTTGCGCGAGAAGGCGTAGACGATGCCGCTTTCGCCGCGATGGGCGTCGAGGAAGTCCAGCAGCTGCCGCACGCCACCGCCGTCCTTGTGGACGATGCGATAGCGCAGGTTCGGGCGGTCGAAGGAACTGACGAACTGTCGCGCGTCTTCCAGTGCGAGCCGCTCGGCGATCTCGCGCCGTGTCGGCGCATCGGCGGTGGCCGTCAATGCGATGCGCGGAACGTCCGGCCAGCGCTCGTGCAGCACCGTCAGCTGGCGGTACTCCGGTCGGAAATCGTGGCCCCACTGCGAGACGCAGTGCGCTTCGTCTATGGCGAACAGCGCGATGCGCGCGCGATCGAGCAGCGAGAGGAACCGGTTGGTCAGCAGCCGCTCGGGTGCGACGTAGAGCAGGTCCAGTTCGCCCGCAAGCAGCTGGCGTTCGACGTCGGCCGCGGCGTTCGCATCGAGCGTGGAGTTCAGGAAGGCCGCACGCACGCCGAGCTGGCGTAGCGCCTCGACCTGGTCCTGCATCAGCGCGATCAGCGGCGAGACCACCAGGGCGCACCCATCACGCAGCAGCGCGGGCAGCTGGTAGCACAGCGACTTGCCGCCGCCGGTGGGCATGAGGACGAGGGCGTCGCCACCGCCGGTGACGTGGTCGACGATCTGCCGTTGTTCGCCGCGGAAGCCGGGATGGCCGAACACGCGGCGGAGCAGATCGAGTGCGGGGTCTGACATCGGCCTAGTTTAACGAAGCCCGGCGATGGCGGGCCCTCGGAAAACGGCGGAAAACCGCATCGGATCCGTCCGCAACAGCGCCAGAAAGCAGAAACCCCTCTCCCTGCGCGGGAGAGGGGTTCGGCGAACCTTGAATCAGCGGGCCTGCGCCGCCATCACTCCAGCAGGGAGCGCAGCATCCACGCGTACTTCTCGTGGGTCTGCAGTCGCTGGGTCATCAGGTCGACGGTCGGATCGTCGCCGGCATCGTCGGCGGTCTTGAGGACCTTGCGCGCGGTGCGGGCCACGGCCTCGTTGCCGGCCACCAGCTGGCGGACCATTTCCTTCCAGTCCGGGGCTTCGGTCAGGCCCGGTTCCTCGGGAATCGAGCTCAGGCGGATGAATTCGGCGTACGAGCCCGGTGCGTTGAAACCCAGCGCACGGATGCGTTCGGCGGTTTCGTCCAGCGCGGTCCACTGCTCGGTGTACTGGGTTTCGAACATCACGTGCAGGCTGTTGAACATCGGCCCGGTGATGTTCCAGTGGAAGTTGTGGGTCTTCAGGTACAGCGTGAAGCTGTCGGACAGGAAGCGCGACAGTCCCTCGGCGATCTTCTGGCGGTCGCCGCCGCTGATGCCGATGTCGATGGCCTGGCTGCTGGCCGTCGGCGTCAGCTGGGTCTGCGACTTGTCGGACTTCTGGGGCTTGGCGGGCTTGTCGTTCTTGGCTTTGGCCATTGCGGTTCTCCCTTCGATCATGGCATTGCGGCGACAATGGGCCATGCCGTCCGCGATGTGGGGGTGGTTACTTTTCAGGCAGCACGATGAAGTCTATGGATCCGGCGGAGTCTAGTCACGCCAGTGTCAGCAATGCGTTACGCCAGGCCCGGCGCGCCATCGATGGTGCGCTGAGTCGCGACCGTGGCCGGCTGCATGGATTGTGGTCGCGATGGAGCGGAAAACCCGGCGACGAGCGCGCGCGCGATGCCTTCGCGACGGCGCTGGCGGCGTCCGTGGCCCAGCGCGAAGCCCGAACCGTCGCGCTGCCCGCGGCACCCGTCGACTCGAGCCTGCCCATCGCCGCCAAGGCCGACGAGATCGTCGAACTGATCCGCGCCCATCCGGTCGTGGTCATCGCCGGCGAAACCGGTTCGGGCAAGACCACGCAGCTGCCGAAACTGTGCCTGGCCGCGGGCCGCGGCGCCGCGGGCATGATCGGCTGCACCCAGCCGCGCCGCATCGCCGCGCGCGCCGTAGCGCGCCGCGTGGCGGAGGAACTGCAGACGCAGCTCGGCGGCGCGGTCGGCTACCAGGTGCGCTTCACCGAGAACGTCGGCGAGCAGACCGCGGTCAAGTTCATGACGGACGGCATCCTGTTGGCCGAGATCCAGTCCGACCGCTGGCTGTCGCAGTACGACACCATCCTCGTCGACGAGGCGCACGAACGCAGCCTCAACATCGACTTCCTGCTCGGCTACCTCAAGCAGCTGTTGCAGAAGCGAAAGGACCTGAAGGTCATCGTCACCTCGGCGACGATCGACACCGAACGCTTCGCCGCGCATTTCGGCGATGCACCGGTGGTGAACGTGGAAGGTCGCAGCTACCCGGTGTCGGTGCGCTATCGCCCGTTGGAAGGCGAGGGCGAAGACGACGGCGACCGCACCACCAACGACGGCATCGTGGCCGCGTGCGACGAGATCACGCGCGAGGATCCGCGCGGCGACGTGCTGATCTTCCTGCCCGGCGAGCGCGAGATCCGCGACGCGCACCTGTCGCTGGAACGTCGCAAATACCGCGAAACCGAAGTGCTTCCGCTGTACGCGCGCCTGTCGGTGCGCGACCAGGACCGCGTGTTCAATCCCGGCCCGAAACGCCGCATCGTGCTGGCGACGAACGTCGCCGAAACCTCGCTGACGGTGCCGCGCATCCGCTACGTCGTCGATCCGGGCCTGGCGCGCGTGAAGCGTTACAGCCCGCGCGGCAAGCTCGATCGCCTGCACATCGAGCCGGTGAGCCAGGCCAGCGCCGACCAGCGCAAGGGCCGTTGCGGACGCATCAGCGAAGGCACGTGCTATCGCCTGTATTCCGAAGCCGATTTCGAATCGCGGCCGCGCTACACCGATCCGGAAATCCGCCGCGCCGCGCTGGCCGGCGTGATCCTGCGCATGCTGTCGCTCGGGCTGGGACGCATCGAGGAGTTCCCGTTCCTCGAACCGCCCGATCCGCGCGCGATCGCCGACGGCTGGCAGCAGCTCGCCGAACTCGGCGCGGTGGACGAACAGCGTCGCCTGACGCCGATCGGCAAACTCATGTCGCGCCTGCCGGTAGACGTGAAGCTCGCGCGCATGCTCGTCGCTGCGAACGAGCACGGCGTGCTGCGCGAGATGCTCGTCATCGCGTCGTTCCTCGGGATCCAGGATCCGCGCGAGCGTCCCGCAGACCAGCGCGCCGCGGCCGACAATGCGCACGCGCAGTTCGCCGATCCGAAGTCGGAGTTCGTCGGCATCATCAAGTTGTGGAACGCCTACAACACCGCGCACGAGGAACTGACGCAGTCGAAGCTGCGCGGCTGGTGCGAGAAGAACTTCCTCGGCTTCCTGCGCATGCGCGAGTGGCGCGAGCTGCATCGCCAGCTCAAGCTGATGGCCGAAGAACTCCAGTGGAAGGAATCGCGCGCGGCGCTCAACGAGCATGGCGCGCTGGATCAGTCCGCGTACGCCACGCTGCACAAGGCGCTGCTCGCCGGCTTGCCGACGCAGATCGGCACGCGCAGCGACAAGGGCTTCGACGGACCGCGCGGCCGCAAATTCCAGCTGTTCCCCGGCTCGCCGTTGGCGAAGAAACCACCGCCGTGGGTGCTGTCGGCGACGCTGCTCGACACCGAACGCGTCTGGGCGCTGACCAACGCCGCGATCGAACCGGACTGGGCGATCGCCGAACTGTCGCATCTGCTGTCACGGCGCCAGCACGATCCACGCTGGTCGCGTTCGCAGGGCCGCGTGATCGGCAGCGAGCAGATCAGCCTGTTCGGGCTGGTGCTCGCGCCCAAGCGCCCCGTGCACTATGGCGCGCTGTTTCCCGAGGAAAGCCGGACGATCTTCGCGCGCGATGCGTTGGTGACGGGCGAGATCAACACGCGCAGCCAGTTCCTGCCGCGCAACCTCGCCACGCTCGCGAAGGCGCGCGACGAGGAAGCCAAGCAGCGTCGCAGCGGCCTGGTCGTCGACGAGGAATGGATGGCGCAGTGGTACCTCGACCGCCTGCCTGCGCACGTGCACAACGCGCAGGCGCTGGACGCGTGGTACGCCAAGCTGCCGCAGCCCGAGAAGGCCGCGCTGGAATGGTCGCTGTCCGACCTGATGATCGGCGACGAAAGCGACGCGGTGCGCTTCCCGCCGTATCTCGCGCTGGGCAACGTGCGACTGGAAGTGAAATACCGCTTCGAGCCGGGTGCGACCGACGACGGCATGACGCTCGCCGTTCCGCTGCACCTGCTCAACGCGCTGGATGCGGTGCGCCTGACCTGGCTTGCGCCGGGCTTCGTGCAGGACAAGGCGGCGGCCCTGATCAAGACGCTGCCCAAGACGCTTCGCCGCAACTTCGTGCCGGCACCGGACTTCGCGCGCGCGTTCCATGAAGCGCACCAGCAGCCGTCCGCGGACACGATCACCGGCGAGCTTGCGCGTTTCCTGCACCGGCTCGGCGGCGTGGCGGTGGCCGGGACCGACTTCGACGAATCCGCGCTCGAACCGCACCTGCGCATGAACCTGCGGTTGTTCGATCGCGACGGCAAGACCGTGCTGGCCGAATCGCGCGACCTGGACGACCTGCGCGCGCGCTTCGGCGAGCGCGCGGCAGCGGCGTTCGCGGCGAAGGCGGCCGACGGACTGGCGCAGCGTGGACTGACGACGTTTCCCGATGCACCGATCCCCGCGTCGGTGCCCGGCGCGGGCGGCGTGCCTGCGTACCCTGCATTGCACGACGATGGCGACAGCGCATCGCTGCGCGTGCACGCCGAACGCGACGTCGCGCTGCGCGAACACCCGCGCGGCGTGCGCCGCCTGCTGGCGATCGCGTTGGCCGACAAGCTCAAGCAGGCGCGCAAACAACTGCCCGTGACGCCGAAGATGGGGTTGCTCTACGCCTCGATCGAAGCCGCCGCGCCGCGCGTGGACGGCTTGAAGGAAGGCGATCGCCTGCGCGCGGACCTGGTCGATGGTGCATTCGCATCGATGACGGACGACGCTGCAGTCGGCGATGTCCGCGATGCCGCGACCTTCGCCGCGCGCCGCGACGCCATCGGCAAGCAGGTCTTCGGCGATGCGATGGAACGGCTCCGGCAGGCCGAGACGATCCTCGCGGCCGTTGCCGAAGCGCGCGCCAAGCTCGAATCGCCGCTGATGGGCTGGGCGAGCGGCAACCTCGACGACATGCGCGCGCATCTTGCGACGCTGACGCCGCCGGGTTTCCTGCGTAGCGTTCCGGCCGACGCGTTGCGCGAGTACCCGCGTTACCTGAAGGCGCTGGCCTTGCGTGGCGAACGCGCGCTGCGCGATCCGGTACGCGATCAGGCGCGCATGCTGGAACTCAAGCCGTTCGCCGATGCGCTGGCCGATGCCGTGCGAAGCGGCGAGGCCGATGCGTCCGACTGGCAGGCGCTGCGCTGGGATCTGGAAGAACTGCGCGTGTCGCTGTTCGCGCAGGAGCTGGGCACGCGTGGCGGCGTATCGCCGAAGAAACTGGCGCAGCGGCTCGCGCAGCTGCGCCGCTGAGGCGCGTCAGTCGACGCGCTGCACCTTGATCGGCGGCGTGCCGTCGTCCATGCGCAGGTACCACGCACCGAGCATGCCGGGCGCGATGGTCACCTTCGCATCGGTGATCGGACGCGGGAAATTCACGCCCGAATCGACCACGCGCCAGCGCTGGCCGTTGTCGAGCAGCAGCGTCTGGCCCTGCGTCCACGCGCGCGAGGATCCGGGCACGACGGCAACGACCGTCTGCGCCGGCGTCCGCTTGGGACGCATGCCGGCCTCATCCTGCGTGCGCTGCACGTCGGCGGCGCGAAGGTCCGCAGCGCGGTCTTGGCTGAGCAGCGTGTTCAGCAGCGCCAGCTGTTCGGCCGAAAGCGAGTCGAGGCCCGTCGCGCGCAGTTGCTCCGCGCTCAGGCGCTTTTCGATGGGAACCCACGTGCGTTCGCCGGCTGATGCCGGCAGGGCGAGCAGTACCGCGATGGCGAGGAGCAGGCAAAGCAGGCAACGACGCATCGGTTCATCTCACGGCGGGTGGACAGGTCGCGCGCCAGTCCGGCGCGCGATGACGTTGCGTTTTACTTGACGCGCTGCACCTTCGCGCGCGTGTTGTAGCCGTCGACCGCTAGGTACCACGCGCCGCCAAGCAGGCTCGGGGTGATGCGGACCTTCGGGTTGTCGAGCTTCGCGCTCAGCGAGGCCTCGTCGATCTGCTGCCACACCTGCCCGTTGTCGAGCGTGTACTGGCGGCCCTTGCCGAAGCCGGTGAACGCACCGGTGATGGCGGCGGCGACCGGATCGCGCGACTCGCGTTCCGTGAGGCCGCGGCGATCGTCGCCCGATTCCTGTCGTGCACCCTCGACGGCCTTGGCGGTCTCGACTTCCAACTTGCCTTCCAGCCACGCATTGAGGTTCGCCAGTTCGGCCGCGGACAGCTTGTCCAGCCCGGATGCCTTGAACTGCTCGTAGGACATCTGCTGTTCGATCTTCTGCTGCGCCAGGGCCGAGGTGGCCAGCGGCAGCAACGCGGCGAGCGCGAGAAGGCGGGCGGGGGCGATGCGGGTCATGCGCTGTTCCTCCAGTCGGTTGCGGGCTAGTGTAGACCGTCCCTGCGACATCGAACCCCCACGTCCCCCCGTTCCCCGCGCAATGGCAACACCGTCTCCCACGCCACATCCGGCGCTGGCGCATCCCGCCAGCGCGGGCATTCCCGCGCCGCTGCACCGCGCGATGCAGCAGGCTGCGGCGACGGCGGGCACGGACGGCGGCGATCCGCCGGATGTCGTCGAGAGCATGCTCGACGCGCTGGCGCTGCTCGGCGCCGATGGCGACTCCGCGGCGGCGGCAATCCTTCACGCCTATCCGGCCTGGGAACAGGCACTGCGTCCGCGCATCGAGCGCGATTTCCCCGGCATCGCACCCCTGCTGGAAGGCCAGCGCGCCGCCGGACAGGTGTGGGAGCTGCACGCCCAGCGCCACGGGCAGGCCGGCAACGAAGGCCTGCGCCGGCTGCTGCTGGCGATCGTCCGCGACCTGCGCGTGGTGCCCATCCTGCTGGCGCGCCAGCTGGCACGCATGCGCCACGCCGAACGCCTGCCGGAAGACGAACGCCGCGAACTGGCGATGCTCACGCGCGACATCCACGCGCCGCTCGCCAATCGACTTGGCATCTGGCAGTTGAAGTGGGAGCTGGAAGACCTGGCATTCCGCTACCTGGAGCCCGCGACCTACCAGCAGATCGCGCGGCTGCTCGACGAGAAGCGCGCCGATCGCGAGCGCTACATCGAACAGGTCAAGCGCACGCTCCGCGAGGCGATGGCCGCGCAGGGGCTGGCGGCGGACATCGCCGGGCGCCCGAAGCACATCTACAGCATCTGGAAGAAGATGCAGCGCAAGAACGCGCCGATCGGCGAGCTGTACGACCTGCGCGCCGTGCGCGTGCTGGTGGCCAGCCTCGCCGACTGCTACGCGGCGCTCGGCGTCGTGCACGCGACGTGGACGCCAATCCCGAGCGAGTTCGACGACTACATCGCGCGTCCCAAGCGCAACGACTACCGCTCGCTGCACACGGCGGTGATCGGCCCGGAAGGCAAGACGCTGGAAGTGCAGATCCGCACGCATGAAATGCACCGGCAGGCCGAACTCGGTGTAGCGGCGCACTGGAAGTACAAGGAAGTAGGCAGCCACAGCGCCGATGCGGCGTTCGATCGCAAGATCGCGTGGATGCGCCGCCTGCTGGAAAGCGGCGGCGACGCAGGGCGCGAAGAAGCGTCGCTCTCGGGCGAATTCGACACCGAACTGGTCGAGGACCGCATCTACGTGCTCACGCCGAAGGGCGAGGTGATCGACCTGCCCACCGGCGCCACGCCGCTGGATTTCGCGTATCACGTGCACACCGAAGTCGGGCATCGCTGCCGCGGCGCGAAGGTGGACGGACGCATCGTGCCACTGGACCACAAGCTGCGCACCGGCGATCGCGTCGAGATCCTCACCGCCAAGACGGGCGAGCCGCGCCGCGACTGGCTCGTCGCCGCGAACGGATTCCTCGCGAGCGGACGGTCGCGCGACAAGGTGCGCGCGTGGTTCCACAAGCTCGACCGCGCGCGCAACGAAACCGCCGGCAAGGAACTGCTCGACAAGGAACTGCGCCGCCTTGGTCTGCTGGGTGCGGACCTCGCGCCTGCGCGGGAGAAGTTCAACCTCGCCACCGACGGCGAGGTGTACGTGCAGGTCGCGCTGGGCGATATCGGTCCGCACCAGGTCGGTCGCGCGCTGCTGGAGCACGAACGCGCCCGCGAAGCCGCACAGGCCGCTGCTACCGCGCCCGCGACGACCACGCACATCACCACGCCGCCGGCGCCCCGGCACACGCCGCGACGGAGCACCGATTTCACGGTCGAAGGCGTGGGCAACCTGCTGGTTCAGCTGGCGCGTTGCTGCCTGCCGCTGCCGGGCGAGCCGATCGTCGGCTATCTCACCCGCGGCCGCGGTGTGAGCGTGCATCGCCCCGATTGCACCGCCTTCGAGCGCCTGGCTGCCGCCCAGCCGCAGCGCGTGTTGCCGGTGGAGTGGGGCCGCGCCGGCAGCGGGTACGAGGTCGACGTCGAAGTGCTCGCGCTCGACCGCAAGTGGCTGCTCAAGGAAGTGACCAACCTCATCGCGCAGGGCAACGCGCACGTGGTCAGCATCCGCAGTGACAGCGAGCGCAACGGTGCGCGCGTCCGCCTGCGGCTGCGCCTTCGCGTAGGTGACTACGGGCAGCTGTCCACGCTGCTGGGCAAGCTGTCTGCGCTTCCGGGCGTGGAGCACGCGCAGCGCCGCTGAACGCGCGTACAGGACGCGACGGGCCGACGACCGCACGGGCGTTATCCTTGCGCCGTGAGTTCCAATACGCCCCGTGACCCCAACTCGGACCCCTGGCACGGCCCGCTCGGCGACGATGCGGCGCCGGCGCGTGGGCGCATCGAGCCGACGATGGGCGCCGAACCGCGCGAGGAAATGGGCGGCTGGGAGGTCGATGATTTCCGCGCGGGTCCCGGTCGTCGTCGTCCGATCACCGAACCGCCGAAGCCGTCGCGCCCATGGTCCTGGGTCGTCGCGATGCTCGCGCTCGCGGCGTTGGGCGCGGGCCTGTTCGTGCTGCGCCAGCCGCTGTCGGACATGCTCTGGCCCGAAACGCGCGTGCAGCAGCTCCAGGCCGAGGCCGCACGCGCATTGGCGGAAGGGCGCCTGACGTCAGCGGACGGTCGAGGCGCCCGCGAGCTGTACGCCGCCGCACTGGCGCGTGATCCCGATCGCGCCGAAGCGCGCGAGGGCTTGGCGAAAGTCGGCGAAGCCGCGCTTGTCCGCGCGGACAAGGCGATGGCGGCGCGGCAGTACAAACAGGCGCATTCGTTCGTCGCGCTTGCGCGCGACATGGCGGTGCCGCGCGCGAAGGTCGACGCCCTCGAAAAACGCCTGCGTGCACGCGAGGCCGCGGAAGCCGGCGTCGATACGCTGCTCGCGCAGGCCGCCGCCGCGCGCCTGGCCGGCCAGCTGGACGGCAACGACCACGCGGCGCTGCCGCTGTACCAGCAAGTGCTCGCACTGCAGCCCTCGCGCGTTGAAGCGCTGGAAGGGCGCGAGGACACATTGGCCGACCTGCTCCAGCTCGCGCGCACGTCGCTTTCGCGTGGCGAACTCGCGGAGGCTTCGTCGCGCATTCGCCGCGTGCAGGCGGCCGATCCCGGCCACGTCGATTTGCCCGACGCGCTCGCGCAACTGGCACGCGCGGGCGAAGAGCAGCGCAAGCGCGCCGACCAGGCCCTCCAGCGCGGGCGCCTGGACGACGCGTTGCACGGCTACCTCGCCGCGCTGGCAGCGATGCCCGACGACACGGCCGCCGAACGCGGCCTCATGCACGTGGCCAACACCTACGCGGAGCGCAGCGAGCGCTACGCGGCCGACTTCCGCTTCGACGACGCCGAGGCCGCATTGCGCGACGCGCGCGCGATCGCGATGGACGCACCGGGCATCGCGCAGGCCGAGCAGCGACTCCTGCAGGCGCGGCAGACGCAGCAGCGTTACGGTCAGCGCGAGCCGACCGCGCAGCGTACGCGCCGCATCGACCAGTTGCTCGCCGATGCCTCGCAGGCCGAAGCGCGCGGGGACCTGCTCACGCCGCCGGGCGAAAGCGCCTACGACAAGCTGCGCGCGGCGCAGGCACTGGCCCCGCAGGATCCGCGCGTGCGCGGTGCAATGGCGCGGCTGCTGCCCGCCGCACGTCAGTGTTTCGAAGACGAACTGCGCGGCAATCGCCTGCGTCGTGCGCGCGAATGCCTGGATGCGCGCGCCGCACTGGAAGGCGAGAGCGCCGCGCTTCGCGATGCACGCAGGCGACTGGCGCAGCGCTGGATCGCGGTGGGCGACGAGCGCCTCGGCGCGGGCGAACTCGGCGCGGCGCAGGCCGCGCTCATCGCCGCTCGGGAACTCGATCCGCAGGCGATCGGACTCGGCGAATTCGCCGACCGCCTGCGCGCGGCATCCGCGGCGAACTGAAACGCGCTACCTGCGTTCGAGCAACACGCGCCGTACGACCTCGCGCGCCGCGTCCAGCGAGAAATGCCGCTCGACGTTGGCGATGCCGTTGTGCGACAGCCTTTCCCAGAGCGCCGCGTCCGTATAAGCGCGCACAACGGCATCGGCGAAGGATTGCGGCGTCTCGCCCACCAGCACGTCCTCGCCATCGCGCAGGTGCATGCCTTCGACCGCAGTTGCCGTCGCGACCACGGGCTGGCCGTGCGCCATGCTCAGGTTGACCTTGCCCTTCACGCCCGCGCCGTAGCGCAGCGGCGCGATCGCGATGCGCGCGCCGTCCATGTACGGGTCGATGTCGGGAACATGTCCATGCACGATCACGCCGGGCTGTGCGGCGAGCGTCGCGATCTCCGGCGGTGCATCGCTGCCGATGCAGTGGAACTGCACGTCCGGCAGTCGCGCGCGGATCAGCGGAAACACCTCGCCGACGAACCATTGCACCGCATCGACGTTCGGCGGATGGCGGAAACCGCCGACGAACACCAGGTCGTGTCGCTCGTCGAACGGCAGGCCGCGACCGTGCACGTGGTGCAGGTTCGACACGATGTCGACGTGCGCGCCGGGTGCGTCCTTCGCGAGCAGGGTGCGCTCGACATCGCTCACCACCAGCGTGGCGTCGCTGCGCGCGATCATCTCCAGCTCCAGCGCCTTCGTGCGCTCGGACGCGCGCTTCAGCGCGGCGTCGTTGGCGAGCTCGGCGCCGCGCCGTTCGCGCAGGTAGTGCAGGTCGACGGTATCGAACACCAGCTTTGCCTGCGGCGCGAAACGCCGCACCAGCGGCAGCCATTCGCGCAGGACGTAGTGGCGGCAGACCACGATGGTGTCGAACGAGGCGCCATGACGGGCCATCCACTGCGCTGGCGTCGCAGCGAACGGCGCGTACCAAGTCTCGACGCCGAGATGCTGCAGGCGTTGCGTCGCGCTGCCTGCGTGGTTGCCGTCGGCGGGATAGAACGCAACGTGCGCCCGCTCCTGTCGCAGCAGCCGCATCAGGTTCACCAGGCGCAGCGAGGCCGAATCGCGATC
This sequence comes from Lysobacter soli, assembly GCF_009755585.1. Classification (NCBI taxonomy): domain Bacteria; kingdom Pseudomonadati; phylum Pseudomonadota; class Gammaproteobacteria; order Lysobacterales; family Lysobacteraceae; genus Lysobacter; species Lysobacter soli. Next base: position 944,440 of record NZ_CP046603.1, read on the forward strand.
GGGCAGCGGCGTCGCGCTGTCGACGATCAGGACGCGTCGCTGCGCACGCGCGGTGGCCGCAAGGTGCGGCGTCGTCTGCGGCGATGGCTGCTGTTCCAGCATTTGCTGCCACTTTTCCGCGAACACGTGGCGATTGCGCACCTGGTACGCCTTCACGCCCTTGCTTACGTCCACGCCCGCGGTGACGCCTTCCATGTGCACCACGCGCGACTGCGGCTGGTACACCACACGTTCGCCGGCGGCGCGAACCGCGAAACCCAGGTCGGTGTCCTCGAAGTACGCCGGCGCGTATCGGCGATCGAAACCGCCCACGCGCTCGAACAGCGGGCGCCGGATCGCAAGGGCGGCGCCGGAGCAGTAGTCGGCATCGCGAACGTATCCGTAGCGCGGATCGTTCGGGCTCTCGAAGCGGCCGTAGTTGTGCGCCGAACCATCGGAAAACACGATGCCGCCGGCTTCCTGGAGCCGGCCGTCCGGATAGACCAGCTGCGCGCCGACGAGGCCAACGCCGGGCTCGTCATCGAACGTCGCCAGTAGTGCATCGAGCCAGCCCGGTTGAGGGATGGTGTCGTTGTTGAGGAAGACGAGGAACTCGCCGCGCGCCTGAGCCGCGCCATCGTTGCAGGCGGCGATGAAGCCGCCGTTCTGCGCACGACGGTAGTAGCGCACGCCATCGACCTGCGCGAGCGCGGATTCGGTTTCGTCCGAGGAGCCATCGTCGGACACGACGATCTCGATGGCGGCGGCCGGCGCATGCGCCGCAATCGCGCGCAGGCAGGCCAGCGTGTGCGCGAACTGGTTGTAGACGGGGATGATGATGCTCGCGACCGGCTGGTCGGAATGCGGCACGTCGAACGGGGCGAACGGCTCGGACTGCGGCAGGTACAGCGACGGACGCTGCTCCATGGGCACGGTATGGAACTGCCTGACGACGCGTTCCCACGAGGCACGGATCCCGCGGGTACGCAGGCTTGCGAGCCCCCGGCGAAGAAGGCCGGTTCCCCGGTCGTAGAAGAACCGCACCTCGGTCCAGCTCAGGCCCATCGGATCATCGTCATTGCTGAAGGAACTCCCTAACGCGAACTGCGCCCTGCTTCCCGTCTTCGCGGGCCCGTGGGCGGGCTGCGCTAGACTCGCGGGCACGAGGGCGCAGCCCCGCCATTGTCCCATGCCGTGGCCCGAATCCAGTACGACGAAGACGACAACGACGACATCGACCAGCCCGAGACCCCGCAGTGGCGTCGGCGTCTGGTCATCTGGGTGCTGGCGGCGGTCGGCCTCGGGCTGGGCTTCCTGATTCCCTATACCCTCTACCTGAACCATGAAGTCGGCGAGCGCTTCGGCCAGCTGAAATGGCAGATCCCGACGCGCGTCTACGCACGTCCGCTGGAACTGGCCCCGGGGCGCACGCTCGACGCGGCCACGCTGAAGACCGAACTGGATGCGGCCGCCTATCACGAGGGAGATGGGACGCGTCCGGGCACTTACGCGCGCAACGGCGGACGCTGGACGATCTCCAGTCGCGGCTTCCAGGATGTCGACGGCCAGGTGCCCGCGCGGCGCATCGAAGTCGCGCTGTCCGGCAGCAAGGTCGCCTCGGTGCGCGACGCCTCGGCCAAACGCGCGCTGAAGTCCGTCCGCCTGGACCCGGCGCGCATCGCCACGCTCTACGGGCAGAAGAACGAGGAGCGCCGCCTCGTGCGCCTGCGCGAGGTGCCGGAACTGCTGGTCACCGGCCTGCAGGCCGTGGAAGACCGCGACTTCAACAGCCACCACGGCATCGACGTCAGCGGCATGGTCCGCGCCGCCTTCAAGACCGCGACAGGCAGCACGCAGGGCGCCAGCACGCTGACCCAGCAGCTCGCGCGCAGCGGCCTGCTCGGCATCGGCCGCGAACGCACGATCAGTCGAAAGGGCAAGGAAATCCTGTACGCCCTGCTGATCGAAGCGCGCTACGACAAGGGCACGATCCTCGAGGCGTACTTCAACCAGGTTTACCTCGGCCAGCGCGGCGCGCAGGCCATCCACGGCGTCGCGGCCGGTTCGGAGTTCTGGTTCGGACGCGATCTGTCGGACCTGAGCACCGAACAGATCGCGCTGCTGATCGGCATCGTGCGCGGCCCGTCGTACTACGATCCGCGCCGCAATCCCGAACGCGCGCTGGAACGCCGCAATTTCGTGCTCGGCGAGATGCACGAAACGGAACTGATCAGCGATGCCGAATACCAGCGCGCGCTGAAGGCGCCGCTGGGTGTCACCACCGATCCGGGCAGTATCGCCGCGAATCGCTTCCCCGCGTACATCGACCTGATCCGACGCCAGCTCGCGCGCGACTATCCTGCTGACGCGCTCGCCGGCGCTGGCCTGAGCGTGATGAGCGGCATGTCGCCCTCGGCGCAAGCGATGGCAGAAGGCGCGGTCGCGCGCACGCTCAAGGGCCTGGACAACAAGCGCCGTCCGCCGCTGCAGGCCGGGCTGGTGGTGACCGACGTGCACAACGGCAACGTCGTGGCCGTTGTCGGCAGTCGCAGCGTCGCCGAGCACGGCTTCAATCGGGCGGTCGAAGCGCAGCGTCCGGTCGGTTCGCTGCTCAAGCCTTTCGTGTACCTGCTGGCGCTCGCGCAGCCGGGCAAGTATTCGCTGGCCAGTTGGGTCGACGACTCGCCGGTGACCGTCGCGCTGGGCAAGAACAAGAACTGGAATCCGGGCAACTCCGACGGCCGCAGCCACGGCACGGTACGCCTCATCGATGCGCTGGCGATGTCCTACAACCAGGCGACGGTCCGCGTCGGCATGCAGGTCGATCCGGAGCGCATCGCCGGCCTGATCCGCACGCTCGCCGGCATCGAGGCCACGCCGAATCCGGCGCTGATCCTCGGCGCGGTCGACCAGAGCCCGTACGCGATGGCGCAGCTGTACCAGTTCCTCGCGTCGGGTGGCGAAATCCAGCCGCTGCATGCCGTGCGCGGCGTCCTCGACGCGAACGGCAAGGCGCTCAATCGCTACGACAAGGAACCCGCGCCCGCGCAGGAAGGCGACGCCATCGCGGCGCGGCTGATCACCATCGCGCTGCAGCAGGCGGTGTCGAACGGCACCGGCACGCAGCTCGTGCGCGACGGTCTGGGTCGTCTGTCGCCGGCAGGCAAGACCGGTACGTCGAACGACGGCCGCGACAGCTGGTTCGCCGGCTGGACGGGCGACCACCTTGCGGTGATCTGGGTCGGCAACGACCAGAACAAGGAAACCGGCCTGTACGGCGCCACCGGCGCGATGCGCGTGTGGTCGGCAATCTTCTCGCGCCTGCCCACCGCGCCGCTGGAAGTGGGCAACAAGGGCATCGACTGGCAGTGGACGATCGGCTCCAACACGACCGACCCCGATTGCCCCGGCGCGCGTCGTTTCGCGTATGTGTCCGGTTTCGCGCCGGCGTACGCGCCGTGTCCGCAGCCCGAGCCGGTGGAAGAGGAAAGCGGCGGCTGGCGCGACTGGTTCGGCATCGGCAAGAAGGAAGAGGAGGGCCCGCGCGAGCAGGCGCCGCCGCAAGAGACCCCGTAATGACGTATTCGTACCTCCCCCGCATTGCTTTCACCACGCTGGCGCTGGCCGTCCTCGCTGCCTGCACGAGCACGCCGCCGGCCCCGCCGGCGCCGAGCATCGATGGCGTCGCGGCCGTCACCGCGGTCCGCGCCGCCGGCGGCGCGGCCAGTACCGAGCTCGACGTGCAGCCGATCCGCGATCCGCAGGTCGACGATCTGCGCGAGGACGCGGAACGCCTGGAAAAGGCCGGCCAGTACGCGCAGGCCATCGAGGCGCTCGACCAGGCGCTGCAACTCAACCCGGACGATCCGGCGCTGCTGCAGGAACGCGCCGAAGCCGCGCTGCTGGTGAAGGATCTCGCGGGCGCCGAGCGCTACGCGAAACTCGGCATCGAGCGCGGTTCGAAGGTCGGCCCGCTGTGCCGTCGCCACTGGGAGACCATCGCGCAGGTGCGGCAGGTGCGTCCGGTTCCGGTGGAAGTCCCCGGCGAGACCGTCGCCGACGCGCGTCGCGAGCGCGACGCCTGCACCGTCGCGGCGCCGGCGCGCTACTGAGCCTCGCCCTTCCGGCGAGTCCACCCGTCGCCGGCTAGAATAGGTCCGTGCCGCGGCGTCGCCGCGGATTCCCGTGATCGGCAGGTGTCGTGAGTGGGGCGGCCACGTGGAATGGCCGGATGCGCGGACCTCGCGCGCGCCACCACAGGAACCCGTCGAGATCATGCAAGCCCCGGCGCCATCGCCAACCGAACCCCGCCTCGACGACGTGTCTTCCGACGCAGGCTCCGTCGAGGCGCGCTCCGTCGACGCGCGCGTGCCGAGCCGGCTGGCGCAGGCGAGCCGCGAGGCGCTTTCGGAAGGCGGCGAACTGGCGAAGAACATCCCGTCGTTTTCCTCGCGCCCGGCGCAGCTGGACCTGGCCGCGGCCGTCGCCGACGCCATGGATCGACGCGGCACGCTGCTTGCCGAAGCGGGCACCGGCACCGGCAAGACGTTCGCGTACCTCGTGCCGGCACTGTTGTCGGGCAAGAAGACCATCGTCTCCACCGGCACGCGCGCGCTGCAGGACCAGCTCTACCATCGCGACCTGCCGCGCGTGCGCGACGCGCTCGGCGTCGGCCTGAAGACGGCGCTGCTCAAGGGTCGCGCGAATTACCTGTGCCACTACCGCATGCGGCAGGCGCAGGGCGAGCCGCGCTTCACGTCGCGCGACATGGCAGCGCAGTTCCAACGCATCGTCGCGTGGTCCAGCCGTACGCGCATGGGCGACATGGCCGAACTCGACGCGCTGCCGGAAGACTCGCCGCTGCTGCCGATGGTCACCAGCACGGCGGAAAACTGCCTCGGCAGCGAATGCCCGTTCTTCAACGACTGCTTCGTCGTGCAGGCGCGCCAGCGTGCGCAGGCCGCCGACCTTGTCGTCGTCAACCACCACCTCCTGCTCGCCGATCTCGCGCTGAAGCAGGAAGGATTCGGCGAGATCCTGCCGGGCGCGCAGACGTTCGTCGTCGACGAGGCGCACCAGTTGCCGGAACTCGCCGCGCAGTTCTTCGGCGAAGCGCTCAGCGCACGGCCGCTGGTGGAACTCGCGCGCGATGCGCTGACCGAATGCAAGCAGGTGCCGTCCGCACTGGCCGCGGTGCAGGAACCGGCGCGCGCGCTGGAGCAGGGTGTGCGCGCGTTGCGTGCGGCGATGGACGAATTGCCGGTGCGCGGAACGCGACGTCGCGCGGCCGAGGACGCCAATGTCGAGGCCGCGTTCGATGCGCTCGATGCTGCGCTGCGCGCGTTCCATGCAGCCGTCGTGCCGTACGCGTCCGCGTCGCCGGGTTTCGATGCGTGCGCGGCGCGTGCGGTGGAATTCGAAGGTCGCCTGAAGCGTTGGCGCGATGGCGAGGACGTCCCGGTCGACGAGGACGAGGAAAACGCTGATTCGGTCGAAACGACGGAGTCGGCTGACAGCGATGCCAGGCCCTCGCGCAAGCACGCCGACGAAAGCGTGCTCTGGTACGAACTCACCGCGCGCGGCTTCCGCCTGAGCCGCACGCCGCTGGATGTCGCCGGCCCGCTGGCGCAACACCGTGCGCGTTCGCAGGCGGCGTGGATCTTCACCTCCGCCACGCTCGCCGTTGGCGGGCGCTTTGAACACTTCGCGATCAAGCTTGGCCTGTATCTCAAGGGCGAGGACCCGCCGCACACGCTGCTGGTGCCCAGTCCGTTCGATTGGGAAACGCAGGCGCTGTGCTACCTGCCGCGCGGACTGCCCGAGCCGATCGTGCGGCATTACAACGAGAGCATGATCGACAAGGTCCGGCCGGTGCTCGAGGCATCGAACGGCCGCGCGTTCGTGCTGTTCGCCTCGCATCGCGCGCTGCGCGAGGCGGCCGAGCTGCTGAAGGATGGCCCGTGGCCGCTGTTCGTGCAGGGCGAAGCGCCGCGTGCGGTGCTGCTCGAACGCTTCCGCGCGTCGGGCAACGGCGTGCTGCTGGGCGCGGCGAGTTTCCGCGAAGGCGTGGACGTCGCCGGCGATGCGCTCAGCGTGGTGGTGATCGACAAGCTGCCTTTCGCCGCGCCGGACGACCCGGTGTTCGAGGCGCGCCTGGACGCGATCCGCCGCAACGGCGGCAATCCGTTCCGCGACGAGCAGCTGCCGCAGGCGGTGATCGCGCTGAAGCAGGGCGCAGGCCGCCTGATCCGCAACGAGAACGATCGCGGCGTGCTGGTTTTGTGCGATCCGCGTTTGACCAGCAAGACCTACGGCAGCGTCTTCCTCAACTCGCTGCCGCCGCTGCCGAAGACGCGGCGCGTGGAAGACGTGGCGGCGTTTTTCGAGGCGGCGCAGGCGACGGGCGGCTGACGCAGGGCGCTTGGCATGCAGGGCTGTGCTGAAGGCGGGAATGCATCGCCCAGGCGCGTCATGCTCGACAAGGCGGTGAGGGACCGGACGGCTGGATTCCCGCCTTCGCGGGAATGACGATCAAAAGCGGTAGGCTCTTCCCGAATCCCGAATCCCGAATCCCGAATCCCGAATCCCGAATCCCGAATCCCGAATCCCGAATCCCGAATCCCGAATCCCGAATCCCGAATCCCGAATCCCGAATCCCGAATCCTGCGAAGACTCCATGAAACTCCTCGCCTTCGAAACCTCCACCGAAGCCCTTTCCGTCGCGCTGTCCATCGACGGCGACGTGCGTGAGCGGTTCGAACTGGCGCCTCGCCGGCACGCGGAACTTTCGTTGCCCTGGGCCGAGGAACTGCTCGCCGAGGCAGGCGTGAAGCGATCGCAGCTCGATGCGATCGCCGTCGGCCGTGGTCCGGGCGCCTTCACGGGTGTGCGGTTGGGCATCGCGTTGGCGCAAGGGATTGCGCTCGCGCTCGATCGGCCGGTCGTTCCGGTGTCGACGCTTGCTGCGCTGGCGGTGCGTGCAGACACTGCGAGCGCGAGCGCATCGCGTGTACTCGCCGCGATCGACGCGCGCATGGGCGAGGTGTATTCGGCGGCCTTCGAAGTGCAGGGAGGCGACGCACGTGCGTTGAGCGAGGAACGCGTCAGCGCGCCCGGCGATGTCGTGGTGCCGGGCGAGGAGGGGGAGTGGCTCGGCGTTGGCACCGGATTCGGCGCTGCCGAAAATGCCTTGTCGCAGCGGTTCGCGGCGCGTTTCACATCGATCGACGCGTCGCAGCTGCCGCATGCCGCGGACGTTGCGCGTCTTGCGGCGAAGGCGTTCGTGCGCGGCGAGGCCGTCGCTGCCGAACGCATCGAGCCTGCCTATCTCCGAAACAACGTTGCGCTGACGCTGCGCGAGCAGCAGGCATTGCGGGATTCGAAGCGCTGATCGGAGCGCGGGTGCACGCGAGGCCAGGTCTGCGCTGGCTTCTAAGTTCCGTCATCCCGGCGCAGGCCGGGAGCGAGGCTGTCACGGTGTCGCTCGACAATCACTCATCGGCCAAGCGACCCGCCTGGTCCCGGTCTTCGCCGGGATGACGATCCAATCAAACGCCGATAAGGATCAATCGTCGAACGGATCACTCGTCGACCAGCGTCCCGCCCGGAAGGAAGTTCCACGTGCGCGTGACGTGCAGGATGTCCGGGTTTTCATCGGTGCGCGGCAGCGGCGGGTAGGGCTCGGCGAGCTTCGCGATGCGCAGCGCCGAAGCATCCAGCAGCGGTATGCCGCTGGTGCGCACGATGTCGGCCCGTTCGACCGAGCCATCGCGACGGACCGCGACGCTGATCACCACCTGCCCGGCAAGCCGGCGGCGCCGCGCTTCGTCGGGATAGTTCAGATTGCCCACGCGCTCGACGCGATCGACCCAGTCGCGCAGGTAGCCGGCCCACGCGTATTCCTGCGTGCTGGCCGACACGAACTTGCGCGAAGGCCGCTTCGCGTAGCGCTCCGAACGCATGTGGATCTCGGCCGCCAGGCGCGCCATCTGCATGTCGCGCTCGATCTTTTCCTCACCGCGCGGCAGCGGACGTTCGCTCGGCGACGGCGTGCTGCGCGGCGTCGGCGTCGCGGTTTCGCCGCGCGTGCTGGCGACCACGCGCGCCTGCGGTGCCGGCTGCGGCGCGGGCGACTGCGCGCGCAACGTGCGCGGCGCGATGCCCGTGGCCGCCTGCGGCAACGGACCGGACTGCGCTTCGCGCGGACGCGTGCTCTTGTCGTGTTCGCCGCCGCCCTGGTTATTCGCCTGCGCGAGGAAATCGGCCTGCTTGGGCGTGAGTGCGCTGGTCGTCTGCGTGAGGATCACGTCGAGCGTCGGCATCACCGGCGCCGCCGTTTCCAGCGTCCAGCCCACGCCCAGCAGCACGATGCCGTGCACCAGCAGCGACAGCACGAACGTCGCGCTGACGCGCCCGTTTCCGGTGGATTCGTAGGGAGTGGCAACTGCGGCGTTCATGCCTTCGAAGCGTACGCGTTCTGTGCGATGGCCGGATCGGATCCTCGTCGGGATTTCACGCGCCCACCCTGCGTTCGATCGCGTCGAACAGCAGTCCGGCGATGTTGATGCCGAACTGCGCGTCGAGTTCGCGGATGCACGTCGGGCTGGTGACGTTCACTTCGGTGAGGTAGTCGCCGATCGCGTCCAGGCCGACGAACAGCATGCCGCGACGCTTCATTTCCGGGCCGACCTGCGCGGCGATCCAGCGGTCGCGCTCGCTCAGCGGACGGCCTTCGCCGCGCCCGCCGGCGGCGAGATTGCCGCGGAATTCGTCGCCCTGCGGAATGCGCGCCAGGCAGTAATCCACCGGCTCGCCATCGACCAGCAGGATGCGCTTGTCGCCGTCGGTGATCTCCGGCAGGTAGCGCTGCGCCATCGCGAGGCTGTGGCCGCCCTGCGTCAGGGTTTCCAGGATCACGTTGAGGTTCGGCTCGCCGGCATGCGCGCGGAAGATCGAACGCCCGCCCATGCCGTCCAGCGGCTTGAGCACCGCGTCGGTGTGTTCGTTGACGAAGGCCTTCAGCGCCGCGGGATCGCGACTCACCAGCGTCGGCGGGCAGCACTGCGGGAACAGCAGCGCGGCGAGCTTCTCGTTGTAGTCGCGCAGGCCCTGCGGGTCGTTGACGATCAGCGCGCCGGCATCCTGGGCGAGGCCGAGGATCTGCGTGTCGTGGATGTATTCGCTGTCGACCGGCGGGTCCTTGCGCATCAGCACGACCTGGCCGCGGCCGAAGTGCAACGGCGCGAAGTCGCCCAGTTCGTACCAGCCGTTCTTGTCGTCTCGCACCTGCAGCGGGGCGACGATCGCCTGCGCCTTGCCGTCGCGGACGGACAGCCCGCCGGGGCGGACGTAATGCAGCCGGTGCCCGCGACGCTGGGCTTCCAGGAGCATGGCGAAGGTGGAGTCCTTGGCGATCTTGATCGACCCGATGGGGTCCATCACGACGACGATGTCGAGCGGCATGGCGTTGGCGGGGGCGAGGGTCGGGCGATGGTAGCAGGGGGCGGGAGCACGGCGGTGCGCTGGCCTTCCTGGGCAAAAAACGGTTCGTCCGGCGTCGTCGACCGCGCGCCCGACTACTGAGACCCGTGTCCCGGCTTGAAGCCCGGGTGCTCGGAAACGTCACTTCTTTCCGGTATATGCAATGCGCGTGCCCAACATCGTCGCGTGACCGCCCCCGGCGGTCCCACCAGCACGATCCGGATGCGGACCGGCCCGGCCGGCTCCGCGGCGCATTCAGCTTGCCCGCAGAAAACGCTGCTTGACAGCTTCCGCGCGGCTTGGAATAAAGGCGACTGGCGAAGTGCACGCACACGGCGGCATTCGCATGGGGGAATTCGAAAATGCTAGACGAGGTCCGCAACGGCAGCCTCGGCGGTCTGAAGGTCATGGTCATCGATGACTCGAAGACGATCCGCCGAACCGCCGAGACGTTGCTCAAGCGCGAGGGCTGCGAGGTGGTGACCGCCACCGACGGCTTCGAGGCGCTGGCGAAGATCGCCGATCAACAGCCGCAGATCATCTTCGTGGACATCATGATGCCGCGGCTGGATGGTTACCAAACCTGCGCGTTGATCAAGAACAACCACCTGTTCAAAGGCACTCCGGTCATCATGCTGTCGTCCAAGGACGGCCTGTTCGACAAGGCACGCGGTCGCATCGTCGGCTCCGAGCAGTACCTCACCAAACCATTCACACGCGAAGAACTGCTCGACGCGATCCGCACGCACGTAAACGCCTGACCGGGGGGTAGGGCACAAATGGCACGTATTCTTCTGATCGAGGACTCGCCGACCGACACGGCGGTCCTGACCCAGCTCCTGGAGCGCAACGGACATCAGGTCCTGGCCTCGGGCAATGCCGAGGACGGCATCGAGACCTGCAAGCGCGAGAAGCCGGACCTGGTGATGATGGACGTCGTGCTTCCGGGCATGAACGGCTTCCAGGCGACCCGCGCGCTGTCGCGCGACGCCGACACCAGCACCATCCCGGTGCTGATCGTCAGCACCAAGGGCATGGACACCGACAAGGCCTGGGGCATGCGCCAGGGCGCGCGCGACTACATCGTCAAGCCGCCGCGCGAGGACGAACTGATCGCCCGCATCAACGCCCTGCTGGGCGCCTGAGGCGGGACCGCGATGCTGCAGTCGCCCTTCGACGTGCTGGTGGACTACGAGCGCCGCAGCCTGGCGCACGTGGTCGGCCTGCCCGAACAGCTCGACGCCCCCGGCCTCTGGCGCGGCGTGGGCTATCGCATCGGCGCCCGCCGCCTCGCGTCGGGGTTCGGCGAGGTGCTGGAAATCCTGCCGCTTCCGCAGGTCACCCAGGTGCCGGGCGCGCAGCCCTGGCTGCTGGGTCTGGCCAACGTGCGCGGCAACCTGCTCCCCATCGTCGACCTCAAGCAGTTCCTTGAAGGCGAGCGCACCGTCCTGCACGAGAGCCAGCGCATCCTGCTCGTCCGCCAGCCCGGCGGCGACGTGGCGGTGCTGATCGACGAGCTCTACGGCCAGCGCAGCTTCCACGAGCAGCACCGCATCGAACTTTCGCCCGAGCAGGCCGACGACGAAGCCGTCGCCGCGCTGACGCAGGGCCGTTACGCGAACTTCGTCGAGCGCGGTTACCGCCTCGACGCACACACGTGGGGCATCTTCAGCCTGGACAGGCTTGCCCGCACTCCCGAATTCCGCCAGGCGGCGTCCGACATGCCGCACCGCATCAGCAACGTTGAGGTTCAACCATGAGCACTGTTATGGATAGCGCTGCCGGCAAGGGCCGCAATCTTGGCGTCAACACCTGGCTGATCGTGCTGGGCGTCTCGGTGCTCATCTTCGGTTTGAACACCGGCTACGCAACATGGAAGGCCGCGCGCCTGGGTGGTGCGAGCTCCTCGGCTTCTGACTTGCAGGTGAACTCGCAGAAGCTCGCCGTGCAGGGCCAGGAAGCGGTGAGCGGTGACGCCGCCGCGTTCGCCGCGTTCAAGGAAACGCGTTCGGCGATCGTGCAGGATGTCGAGCAGCTCAACGCAAACTTCGGCGGCACCGCCGGTGTGTCCGGCCCGATCCAGACGGTCACCAGCACCTGGGCGCCGCTGGGCAAGAGCGCCGACCAGGTGGTCGCGTCCGAAAAGGCCGTGCTGGCGCTGGCCGGCAACGCCGACAGCTTCTCCAGCCGCGTGCCGCAGCTGCAGGCGCGACTGGACGAGCTGGTCCGCGCGATGTCGGCGTCCGGCTCGCCGTCCTCGCAGGTCTACATCGCCCTCCGCCAGGTCGTGCTGTCGGGCAAGATGGCCGAGCGCATCACGCAGATCCGCGCCGGCGGCAGCGGCGCCGCCCTCGCCGGTGAAGCGCTGGGTCGCGACGCGGCGGTGTTCGGCAACGTGCTGACCGGCCTGCGCAAGGGCGACGCCGCCTTCGGCGTGACCCCGCTGGGCAACGCCAACGCCATCGCCGCCCTCGGCCAGGCCGAGACGCTGTGGCTGGAAATGAAGAAGGACCTGGACGCGATCCTGTCCTCCTCGCAGAACCTGTTCGCCGCGCAGGCCGCGGCCGAGTCGATCACCGGCGGCTCCAACAAGCTGCTGACCGACAGCCAGGCGCTGTTCCGCGCCTTCACCTCGTTCGGCTCGGTGCGCAGCACCAACCCGATCGGCCACATCCTGGTGTCGATCGTCTCCGGCCTCATCGCGCTGTTCGCGATCGTGTTCCTGGTCGTCTCGCTGAACAGCCAGCAGAAGAAGCGCTACCTGACCACGAAGGAACTCAACGACCGCAACCAGGAGGCGATCATGCGCCTGCTGGACGAAATGGGTTCGCTCGCAGAAGGCGACCTGACCGTGAAGGCGACCGTGACCGAGGACATGACCGGCGCGATCGCGGACTCGATCAACTTCGCCGTCGAACAGCTGCGCAGCCTGGTGCAGACGATTACCGACACCTCGGTGCAGGTCGCCGCGAGCGCGCAGGAAACGCAGGCCACCGCCATGCACCTGGCCGAGGCCGCCGAACACCAGGCGCAGGAAATCAACTCCGCCTCCAGCCGTATCAGCGAAATCGCGGCGTCGATCAACCAGGTGTCGCGCAACTCGGCCGAATCGGCGGACGTGGCGCAGCGCTCGGTGCAGATCGCGACCAAGGGCGCGGGCGTGGTGCGCCAGACGATCGCGGGCATGGACAGCATTCGCGACCAGATCCAGGAAACCTCGAAGCGAATCAAGCGACTGGGTGAGTCGTCGCAGGAAATCGGCTCGATCGTGGAACTGATCAACGACATCTCGGAACAGACGAACATCCTCGCGCTGAACGCCGCGATCCAGGCGGCCTCGGCGGGTGAAGCGGGCCGCGGCTTCGCGGTCGTGGCCGACGAAGTGCAGCGACTCGCAGAACGCGCATCGAACGCGACCAAGCGAATCGAAACGCTGGTCCAGACGATTCAGTCCGACACCAACGAAGCGGTGTCCTCGATGGAACAGACCACGTCCGAAGTGGTCGCCGGTGCGCGACTGGCCGAAGACGCGGGTACGGCGCTGGGCGAGATCGAAAAGGTCTCGAGCGACCTGTCCAACCTCATTCAGGGCATTTCGAGCGCGGCGCAGCAGCAGTCCAGCGCGGCATCGAACATCACCGCCACGATGAACACCATCCAGTCGATTACCGCGCAGACGTCGCAGGGTGCGAACCAGACCGCCGCGTCGATCGGAAACCTGGCGCAACTGGCCGCCGACCTGCGCCGCTCGGTCGCCGACTTCAAGCTGCCGGCCTGACGGGCGGATCGGAACAAGGTCGGTCACGATGAACAGCTTCAGCCCCGGATGGCGCCTCGGCCGCAGGTCGCGCCACCTTGCATCCATGCGAGGTGAGCGATGACCGTGATGCGCGAAGCCATCGACACCACCACGCTCGGCTGGATCAAGCCCGAGCTGGACGAAACCCTGCGCCAGGCCCAGCAGGAAATCGAGGCGTACGCCGAGAACCCGGCCGACGCCAGCCGCATGCGCCAGTGCGCCGAACAGCTGCACCAGGTGCACGGCACGCTGCGCATGGTCGAGCTGTACGCCCCGGCGATGGTGGCCGAGGAAATGGAGCGCCTGGCGCTCGCGCTGCAGCAGGGCAAGGTTGCCGACCGCGACGACGCCTGCGCGGCGCTGATGCGCGGCGTGGTCCTGCTGCCCGACTACCTGGAACGCCTGCAGGGCGGCCATCGCGACATTCCGATCGTGCTGCTGCCGCTGCTCAACGAACTGCGCGCCACGCGCGGCGAGGCGGGCCTCAACGAAAGCGTCCTGTTCGCGCCGGACCTCGATCGTCCGCTGCCGGCGAACCTGCCCAGCGCGCTGCCGGCGGCCGCACCGGTACGCGGCGCGACCTCGCCGCACCTGGCTGCCCTGCGTGACGCGCTGGCGAACTGGCCGGAAGACGGCAACCCGTCGCAGCCCGAGAAGCTTTCGACCGCGATCGACGGCCTGCTCGGCGAAGTCGTGCTCGAACCCGTGCGCCGCATGCTGTGGGTCGCTTCCAGCGTCGCCGGCGCCCTGCGCGACGGCGCGCTGCCGGCCACGCGCGCGCTGCGCCAGGCCTTCGGTGGCGTGGAGCGCGAAGCGCGCCTGATGCTCGCCGACGACGGCTTCGGCGCACACCGCTCCGAACCTGCCGCCGAACCGACCCGCCAGCTGCTGTACCACGTCGCGCACAGCGACGGCCGCCACCCGGCGCTGGACGATCTGCGCCACACCTTCGAACTCGCCGCGCATCTGCCCAGCGAGTCCGAACTCGAACACGCCCGCGGTTCGCTGTCCGGCCGCAACCGCGCGCTGCTGGACACCGTCGCCGCGGCGATCAAGGAAGACCTGCTGCGCGTCAAGGACGCGCTCGACCTGCACCTGCGCACCGGCCAGACCGACGTCGCCGAACTCAAGCCGCAGGTGGAAGCGCTCGGCCGCGTCAGCGACACGCTCGGCATGATGGGACTGGGCGTCGCCCGCACCGTCGTGCTGCAGCAGCGAGATGCGATGCACGACATCGTCTCGGGCAAGCGTCCGGCCGACGAAGGCGCGCTCCTCGACGTCGCCGGTGCACTGCTTTACGTCGACGCCTCGCTGGACGACCAGGTCTCGCGCCTGGGCCTGCCCGACGCCGGCGCCGAGGACGACCTGCTCGCCGGCGAGGCGCGCAAGGTGCTCGACGTGCTCGTGCGCGAAGCCATCGCCAACTTCGGCGATGCGCGCCAGGCCTTCGTCGCGTTCGTCGAAACCAACTGGGACCACGCCGAACTGGCCGAAGTCCCGCGCGTGCTGGACGAAGTCGCCGGCGCGCTGCGCATGCTCGAGCTGCCGCAGCCGGCCGACTACCTCAGCGGCGTGAAGCGCTACACCGAGGTCGAGCTGATCGGCCGCAAGCGCGTGCCCAACGGCCAGCAGCTGGACACGCTCGCCGACGCGCTCGCGAGCCTGGAGTACTACCTCGAAGCGCTGCGCGAGCAGCGCCCGAACCGCAACCACATCCTCGACATTACGCGCCAGAGCCTGGAAACGCTGCGCTACTGGCCGCTGCCGGAATTCGACATCGCCGCCACGATGGCGCCGAGCTCGCCGATCAGCCGCGAGGAGCTGGCGCGCGTTCCGGATTTCGAACTGACCGACGAGATCACGCTCGGCACGCCGACCGCACCGGCGTTCGACGCCAATGCGCTGGCCCCGTCGCCGACGCTGGCCGCCGAAGTGCCGGTCGCGCAGGTGGCCGCCGCGGCGCCGGTCGCGCCGACTCCGGTGCCGGCCCCCGCGCCGGTCGCGAGCACGCCGCAGCAGATCGCCGCAGGCGGCTTCGAACACAGCGACGACATCGACGACGAGATCCGCGAGGTCTTCCTCGAGGAACTCGACGAGGAAATCCGTCATCTCGGCGACCTGCTGCCCGAATGGCACGCGCTGCCGGAGGACAGCGAGCGCCTGCGCCCGATCCGCCGCGTGTTCCACACGCTGAAGGGCTCCGGCCGCCTCGTCGGCGCGAAGACGCTCGGCGAATTCAGCTGGAAGATCGAGAACCTGCTCAACCGCGTGCTCGACGGCACGCGTCCGGCGAGCCCGGCGGTCATCGGCCTGGTCGGCCATGCCTACGCCACGCTGCCGCAGCTGCACGCCGCGCTGCGCAACGAAGGCGCGATCACCGCCGACCTGCCGGCGATGGAAGCCCACGCCGACCGGCTGGCCGAAGGCGACGAAACGCCGTACACGCCCGCGCCGCCCAAGGCCGAAGCGGTCGTGGAACCGGTGGTCGAGCCGATCGAGCCTGTTGTCGAACCTGTCTTCGAGCCGCTGGCCGAAGAGATCACGCTCGAAGCGGTCAGCTTCGACGGCCTGGACAGCGCGATCGAAGTCGAGGAAATCAGCTTCGACGACGTGCCCGCGCCGGAACTGGCGGCCGAGGACATCGCACCGGTGCTGGAGCCCGAACCGGGCGTGCCGGCGTCGGTCGACTCGGTGCTGCTGGAAATCCTGGACGCCGAAGTCAGCGGCCACCTCGCGACGATCGAGCAGTGGCTGGCCGCATCGCAGCCGCAGCCGCAGCCGGCCGACGATGGCCTGCAGCGCGCGTTCCACACGCTCAACGGTGCCTTCGCGATGACCGAAGTGCCGGTGATCACCGAGATCACCGGTCCGACCGAGGTATACGTGAAGCGCCTGCTGGCCTCCGGCCAGCCCGCCAGCGCCG
The DNA here is from genome assembly GCF_009755585.1 of Lysobacter soli. Classification (NCBI taxonomy): domain Bacteria; kingdom Pseudomonadati; phylum Pseudomonadota; class Gammaproteobacteria; order Lysobacterales; family Lysobacteraceae; genus Lysobacter; species Lysobacter soli. The sequence goes on from NZ_CP046603.1 coordinate 960,621, forward strand.
AAGGCGTGGCCGCGATGGGCGAGGTCGCCGACGCGATCCGCCGCACGCTGGCGACGCTGAAGACGCCGTCCCCGCGGATCCCGGTGTTCGCCGGCCTTGCCGATCGCATGCGCGCCCTGCGCGACAGCCTGCCGGACGCGCGCCAGCCGATGCCGCAGGAAGCGGTCGAGGCCGAGCATGCGTTCACCGCGATCGACCTGAGCGAGTTCACCGACCTGGCCGCCGACGTCGGCCCGGACTACCTCTCCGATCCGGCCCACGCCGAGCGCATCGAGACCGAGCTGGCCGAAGCCCGCCGCATCGAGGCCGAGCGCGAGGCGATCGAGCGCGCCAACGCCGAGCGCATCGAAGTCGAACGCCTGGAAGCGGAGCGTTTCGCGCTGGAAGAACAGCAGCGCGAAGCCGAGCGCCTGGCACTGCTCAAGCGCGAGGAAGATGCGCGCGCCGAAGCGGAGCGTCGCGAAGCCGAACTGCTCGCCGCCGAGGCCGCGGAAGCCGAGCGCATCGCCGCGGAGCTGGCCGAAGCCGCACGTGCGGATGCCGAGCGTGCCGCGGCGGAAGAAGCCGCGCGCATCGAGGCCGAGCGTCTCGCCGCCGAACACGCCGCTGCCGAAGAGGCCGCACGGGCCGAAGCGGAACGCGTCGAGTCCGAGCGCATCGAAGCCGAACGTCTCGCCGCCGAGCAGGCCGAAGCCGAACGTCTCGCCGAAGAGCGTGCAGCCGAAGAGCGCGCCGAGCGCCTCGCCGCCGAAGCCGCGCATCAGGCCGCCGTCGAGGCCGCCATGGCCGAGCGCCAGGCCGCCGTCGCGCTGGCCGAACAGCAGCGCATCGAAGCGCAGCTGCTGGAAGCCGAACGCCTCGCCACCGAGCGCCTCGAAGCCGAGCGCCTGGAAGCGGCGCGCATCGCCGACGAGGAAGCCGAGTACGCGCGCCTGGAGGCCGAATACGCCGAAGCCGATCGCGTCGCCAGCGAACAGCATGCGGCCATCGAAGCCGCTTCGCTGGAGGCGGCAGCCGTCGGCCACGCCTTCGTCGACGCGCCCGCGATCGGCGACATGCGCGACGAGCTGCCCGAGGCGCAGGAACTCACGCAGGACGCGCTGGCCGAGCTGCCTTCCGACGCGCCGGCGCACGACTTCGCCTCCATTCCGTCCATCGAGGCGCAGGAGCCGGCCGTGGCCGCGCTCATCGCGCAGGCGCTGGCCGGTGCCGACGATCCGGACGAAGCGCTGGACCTGAGCGAGCTCGACCCGGAACTGGTCGACATCTTCGTCGAGGAAGCCAGCGACCTGCTGGATCACTCCGACGGCCTGCTCGCGCAGCTGCGCGAGGCGCCGACCGAGCGCGAATCGCTGGTCGGCCTGCAGCGCGACCTGCACACCATCAAGGGTGGCGCGCGCATGGCCGGCATCATGGCCGTGGGCGAACTCGGCCACGCCATGGAATCGCTGCTCGAAGGCGTGGTGGAAAACCGCTGCGAACTCGGCCGCGACGGCGTGCCGCTGCTCGAGCGCGGATTCGACCGCCTGCATGCGATGGTCACCCGCGTCGGCGACCGCCGCGCGATTGCCATGCCCGAAGCGCTTATCGCCGAGTTCGACGCGCGTTCGCGCGGCGAGACCACGCTGGGCGACCTGGCCGCTGCCGCGCAGGCCGCCGCTCCCGTCGTCGCGACGGCGAAGCCGGCCGCGCCGGTCGTCGAGGCCGCGCACGACGAGCCCCATCACGTCGACCTCAAGCCGCTGTCGGCACCGATCAGCGACCAGCCGCTCACGGACGACGACGACATCGGCGTGCGCGCCCCGCAGGAACAGGTGCGTATCCGCGCCGACCTGCTGGACCGCCTCGTCAACTACGCCGGTGAGGTCGCGATCTACCGCGCCCGCCTGGAGCAGCAGCTCGGTGCATTCCGTGGCGCCATCGCCGAAATGGCGGCGACGAACACGCGTATGCGCGACCAGCTGCGTCGCCTGGAAATCGAAACCGAAGCGCAGATCGTCGCGCGCTACCAGCGCGAGGGCGACGACGGCGAGCAGGCATTCGATCCGCTGGAACTCGACCGCTTCTCGACGCTGCAGCAGTTGTCGCGCGCGCTTGCCGAATCGGCGGCCGACCAGGTCAGCCTGCAGACCACGCTCGACGACCTGACGCGCCAGTACGAAACGCTGCTGCTGCAGCAGTCGCGCGTGAGCTCGGACCTGCAGGAAGGCCTCATGCGTACGCGCATGGTGCCGTTCGACGGCCTGCTGCCGCGCCTGCGCCGCGTCGTGCGCCAGGCGTCGGGCGAACTGGGCAAGCATGTCGCGCTCAAGCTCGACGGCACCCAGGGCGAACTCGACCGCAACGTGCTCGAACGCATGACCGCGCCGCTGGAGCACATGCTCCGCAACGCCGTCGCGCATGGCCTGGAAACGCCGGACAAGCGCAAGAAGGCCGGCAAGCCGGACGAAGGCACGATCCGCATCGCGGTGCGCCGCGAAGGTTCGGAAGTCGTGCTGGAAGTCGGCGACGACGGCGCCGGCCTCAATCGCGAGGCGATCCTGCGCCGCGGCCACGAGCGTGGCCTGGTGCCGGAAGGCGCCACGCTGTCCGACGCCGCGATCGACGCGCTGATCCTCGAGCCGGGCTTCTCCACCGCCGAATCGGTCAGCCGCCTGGCCGGCCGCGGCGTGGGCATGGACGTGGTCGCCAGCGAAGTCCGCCAGCTCGGCGGCACGCTGGACATCGCGTCCGTCCCCGGCAAGGGCGTTACCTTCACGCTGCGCCTGCCGCAGACGCTGGCGGTCACGCAGGCGGTGTTCGTGCGCATCGGCGAGACCACCTTCGCCGTGCCGATCGCCTCGGTCCGCGGCGTGGGCCGCATCGCCCGCGATCGCCTGGACATGGTCGACGCGACCTACCGCTACGGCGGCGAGGACTACGCGGTGCACGACCTCGGCACGCTGGTCGGCCATGGCACCGCCAAGGCCGAAGGCGCGCTGCAGATGCCGCTGCTGCTGATCCGTTCGGGCGACCTGCGCGCCGCGGTGTGCGTCGACCAGGTCGTCGGCAACCGCGAAATCGTGGTGAAGCCCGTCGGTCCGCAGGTGGCGTCGGTGCCGGGCATCTTCGGCGCGACCATCATGGGCGACGGCCGCGTGGTCGTGATCCTCGACGTCGCACCGCTGGTGCGCCGCCAGGCGCTGCTGCCGCGCGACCATGTCGTCGCGCCGGTCGCAACGGTCGAAACGCGCCGCGTTCCGCTGGTCATGGTGGTCGACGACTCGGTCACCATGCGCAAGGTCACCGGCCGCGTGCTCGAACGCCACAACCTTGAGGTCCTCACCGCGAAGGACGGCATCGACGCGCTGGAGCGCATGGTCGAGCGCGTGCCCGACCTGATGCTGCTGGACATCGAAATGCCGCGCATGGACGGCTACGAGCTCGCCACCGCGATGAAGGGCGACGCGCGCCTGCGCGGCGTGCCGATCGTGATGATCACTTCGCGTACCGGCGACAAGCATCGCCAGCGCGCGTTCGAGATCGGCGTGGAGCGCTACCTGGGCAAGCCGTACCAGGAGCCGGAACTGATGCGCAACGTGTACGACCTGCTGGGCATCGATGCGGGGGCGACGCGGAATGAGTGAGTCCTCCCGTCGCGCGGTCCTTCTGGCGCGACCGGGCGCAGCCTGCGAACGACTGCGTTCGGCCTTGTCCGACGCAGGCGCGCACGTCGTCCTGGAAGCCGATCCGACCACGCTGCAACTCGAAGCGCTGGGGCAGGTCGCACCGCAGGTCATCGTCGTCGCGCTGGATCCGGTCACCGAAGACGTGATCGAGAAGTTCGATCCGGTGCTCGCCGATCCGTCGGTCGAAGTGATCTACGAGGAAGCCGCGCTGGCGGCCACGCGCGAGGGCTGGGACCTGGCGCGCTGGGCGCGTCATCTCGGCGCGAAACTGCACGGCCATGGCGACGTCCTGCCGCCGGGCCATGAACCCGAAGGCATGGAACCGCCGGAGCCGATCGTGCAGCGTCCGGCCGAAGTCGTCGCTCCGGTCGCTCAGGTCGCGCCCGTCGAAGCACCGCGCGCTGTCGCGCCGGTCGAAGCGCCTGCCATCGCGCCGGCGCCCGTTGAGGCTGCTCCGTTTGCGGCGCTCTCGCTCGCTCCGGTCGAAGAGACGCCCGTGGTGCAGGCCGCCGTGTCGCTCGATGCCGTTGAGCACGTGGCAGTCGCCGAATCCACACTGGAACTGACGGTCGACGAACCGCAGGTCCAGTACACGCACGAGGCCAGCTACAGCCCCTTCGATCCGGTCGCCGCCGAAGCCAGCTTCGACGCCGAGCCGGTCGAACTGGCGCCGGTGCTGACCGACATCGAACTGACGTTCGCGTCCGACGCGCCGATGGTTGCGGCCGACGCCATCGACGTATCCGCCGAACTGGTGGTGCAGCCGTTCGAATCGAGCTTCGACTACGAAGTGGCTGAAACCTCGACGCCGGTGTTCGAATCGCCCGTCTTCGACGCCCCGACGCTGGAAGCCTCGCTTCCCGAGGTCATCGAGACGCCCGCGTTCGACGCGCCGGCTGCGCCGGTGCTGATGTTCGAGGCCAGTCGCGATGGCGCGTCAGCGTCGGCTGCGCCGAAGCCGGAAACGCCGGCCGCGCCCGACTGGTCGTTCACCGACGACACCACCGACGCCGCCGCGTCCGTCGCGCGCGACGCCGACCCGAACCACAAGTTCCAGCGCGACCTCGGCGACATCGAGCGCCGCATTTCCTCGCTCGAACTGGTCGAGGACCGCGTCGTGGCGCAGCTGGGCGGCGCGATCCTGGTGCTCGCCGGTATCGGCGGTCCGGATGCGGTGCGCCAGCTGCTTGGCGGCCTGCCCGAAGAATTCCCGCGCCCGGTGCTCGTGCAGCAGCGCCTCGACGGCGGCCGTTACGACCGCCTCGTCGCGCAGATGCAGCGCGCCACGCCGCTGCAGGTGCGCCTGGCCGAGCCGGGCCTCATCGCCATGGCCGGCACGATCTACATCCTCCCGGCCGATATCGGCATCACGGTGAGCGAGTCGGGCATGCGCTTCGTCGAAGGCGGTGGCGACGTGCTCGCCATGCTGCCGCCGGGCGACTCCGCGGTGCTGATGCTCAGCGGCGCCGATCCGGCGCAGGTCGATGCGGCGATGAAGCTGTCCGGCAGCGGCGCGCTCGTCGCCGGCCAGGCGGCGGACGGCTGCTACGACGCGGCCGCGGCATCGGCACTCATCGCGCGCGGCGCGCAATCGGGCCAGCCTGCCGAGCTTTCGGCACGCCTGGCCGAACGCTGGCGCTGAGCGACAAGGAACACGACATGGCCACCGAACACGTCCAAGCTTCCGGCGCTACCGAAAACGACATCCGGGGCGTCCTGATCCAGGTCGCCGGCGGGCGCCTGCTGCTGCCCAACGCGACCATCGCCGAGGTGCTGTCCTACGCCGAACCGGATGCCGTCGCCGGCGCACCGGACTGGCTGCTGGGCCGCATCCGCTGGCGCGGCTGGCAGCTGCCGCTGATCGCCTTCGGCCGCTTCTCGGGCCTGGCGAACGAGCGCGGCGGCCTGGGCAGCAAGGTCCTGGTTCTGCGCGCGCTGGGCGGAAACACGCCGGTCGAAGGTCGCCGCACTCCGTACTTCGCGCTGCTGACGCAGGGCTTCCCGCGCCTGGTCACCGTGGCGCGCGACACGCTGATGGTCGTCGACGACCACAACGCACTGCCCAACGGCGTGCAGGCGCGCGTGCTGCTTAACGAAGACGCGGCGTTCCTGCCCGATCTCGGCACGATCGAAGACCAGATCGGCATCGCGCTCGCGCAGGCGCAGGCCGCTTGAGCCGAACCCCGGTGCCGGGGCTCGACACGAAGCTCGAACCTGCACCGCGCGCCGACGCGAACGCCGTCGGCGTGCAGCGTCAAAGTACCCCGCGGTACGCCTCTGTCGACGCGCTGCGCGGCCTGACGGTCGCGGCGATGCTGCTGGTCAACAACCCCGGCGACTGGGGACATGTCTACGCGCCGCTCGAGCACGCCGCCTGGCACGGCTTCACGCCGACCGATCTGATCTTCCCGATGTTCCTCTTCATCGTAGGCGTGTCGATCGCGCTGGCGCTGATGCCGCGCGTCGAGCGCGGCGATGACCGCCGCGCGCTCACGAAGACCGTGCTCGTCCGCGGCGCACGCATCCTTGGCCTCGGGTTGCTGTTGCACCTGTGCGCACTGTGGGCGTTCGATCTGGCGCACTACCGCGTGCCGGGCGTACTGCAGCGCATCGGCCTGTGTTTCGCAGCCCTTGGCGTGCTTGCGCTGCACACGCGACCACGCACGCAATGGGTGGCTTTCGCCGCGCTTCTGCTGGCGTACGGCGCGCTGCTCGCGGCAGGCGGCACGCTGGAGCCGTTCGTGAACATCGCCAGCCGCATCGACCACGCACTGCTCGGCGTTCACGTCTACCAGCTCGATCCGGCGACCGGTCGCGGCCACGATCCCGAAGGGCTCGTCAGCACGCTCGGGGCATTGGCGACGACGCTGTTGGGCCTGCGCGCAGGCGACTGGCTGCGTCGTGGCGACCGCCGCACGCTGGTGATCGCGGGTGCACTCGCGATCGCGGCGGGCCTCGCGTGGTCGCTGTGGCAGCCGCTCAACAAGAACCTGTGGACGCCGTCGTACGTGCTGTGGACCGGTGGCCTCGCGTGCTGGATCCTCGCGCTGTTCCACTCGCTCATCGACCTGCGTGGCTGGCCGCCCCTAGGCCGCGCGTTCGGCGTGAATGCGATCGCCGCCTACGCCGGCTCGGCGTTCATGCTCTACGCGCTGGTCGCCTTCGGCTGGCTCGATCCGCTCTACCAGCATGCGTTCGCCGGCTGGATCACGCCGCGCTTCGGCCCGCACGTGGCGTCGTTGGCGTACGCCATCGCCTTCGTGCTGGTGTGGTGGATCGTCGTGCGGGTGCTGGATGCGCGGAAGGTCTATTTCAAAATCTGACCCGCCTGACCAATGCATATGAACCGACTGGCCGCGCTGTTTCTGCTCTCGTTGATGCTGTGCGCTTGCAGGGTGAGCGTGTCGACCACGCCTGAGAAGGTCACGGCGCAACGCGGAACTGCCCAGGAGCGGGCTGAAGTAGTCCGGGTCGCCGACTCGATCGCTCGCGATATGGATAGCGGCGATTTCGAGACCGTCTGGAAAGAATCCAGCCAGATCCTGAAAGACGCGACATTCGAGGTCGTTTTCACGAAGACCCTCGAGACGGCGCGCGGCAACTTGGCGAGCTCGGGAAAGCGCGGCGAGGTACGCGTCGGCTTCCTGAAAAAGCTCGAAGCGAACCTGCCGGAAGGCGAGTATTCCATCGTCGAAATCGACACGGCATTCGAAGGGGCGGCCGTAACGGAAAAGTTCGTGCTTACCCGCGAAAGTCGCGAGTGGAAACTGGCGGGCTACTTCATCAATGGAACGAAACGGTTCGGCGGCTGACAGCCGCTGGCCCCATCAAGCGAAATCCCCGAACCTCGCCTGCAACGCCGCAATCGCCGCCAGTCCGGCGGTTTCCGTGCGAAGGATGCGCGGCCCCAGCTTCAGGCCGCGGAAGCCCGCCGCGCGCAGTTGCGTGCGATCGAGGTCGGACCAGCCGCCTTCCGGGCCGATCGCCACGTAAACCGTTTGCGCGACATCCAGATCGAGCGTGCCGAACGAGAACTCGCCTTCCGGATCGAGGATCAGGCGCAATCCGCCCGCCGGAAGCGCAGTCAGTGCGGCTGAAAGCGATACGGGCGCGACGACCTCCGGCACGAATGCGCGGCCGCTCTGCTCGCAGGCCGACGACACGACGCTGCGCCAATGCGCCAGCCGCTTCTCCGCGCGCGCCTCGTCGAGCTTCACCTCGCTGCGCTGCGACCACAGCGGATGGAATGCGGTCGCGCCCAGCTCGGTGGCTTTCTGCAGGATCAGGTCCATCTTCTCGCCGCGCGCCACGCCCTGCAGCAGCACGAGCTTCAGCGGCGATTCGCGCGACACCGCCTCGGAGGATTCGATCGCCACACGCAGCTCGCGCTTGGTCGAGGACACGATGCGCGCGGCGTAATCGTGGCCGTCGCCGTTGAACAGCACGCAGGCATCACCGACGCCCAGGCGCAACACGCGGACGAGATGCGCGGCCGCGCTTTCGGGCAGCGCGACTTCGCGGCCGACGCTGAGCGATTCGTCGACGTGGACGCGGGTCAGGCGCATGCGGCTTCCTCGATGGCGTGGTCGATCGCCGCACGCGTGGTGTCGGCAAGCAGTTGCAGCGCGTCGCCGTCGACGCAGTACGGCGGCATCCAGTACAGCACGTCGCCGAGCGGACGCAACAGCACGCCGCGTTCGAGCGCGGCGCGATACGCGCGAAGGCCGATGCGCGCGCCTGTATCGAACGGCGTGCGCTTGTCGCCACCGCGCGTGAGTTCGAAGGCGACGATCATGCCGGCCTGGCGCACGTCGGCGACATGCGGATGGTCGGCGAACGGCATAGCGAGCGTCGCCATGCGTCGCGACGTATCGCGATTTCGCGCGATCACGTCGTCCTGTTCGAGGATCGCCATCGACGCCAGTGCCGCCGCGCACGCGAGCGGGTTGCCGGTGTAGCTGTGCGAATGCAGAAAGGCCTTCTCGCGCGATTCGTCGAGGAAGCCGTCGTAGATCGACTGCGTCGCGAGCACCGCCGCCAGCGGCAACGCGCCGCCGGTCAGGCCTTTCGACAGGCACAGCAGGTCGGGCTGCACGCCGGATTGTTCGGACGCGAACAGCGTGCCGGTGCGGCCGAAACCGACGGCGATCTCGTCGCAGATCAGGAACACGCCGTGCGCGTCGCACAGTTCGCGCGCACGCTTGAGGTACGCCGGATCGTGCATGCGCATGCCGCCGGCGCATTGCACGCGCGGTTCGAGGATCAGCGCGCAGACTTCGCCCGCGTGGCGTTCGAGCAGCTCCGCGAGCGCGTCCGCGGCGCGATGCGCGCGCTGCGCCGGCGTTTCGCCTTCCTCGCACAGATATGCGTCGGGCGAGGGAGCGAACATCGCCTCGGCCAGCAGCGGCGCGTAGACGCGGCGATACAGCGGAATGTCCCCGACCGCCAGCGCGCCCAGCGTTTCGCCGTGGTAGCCGTTGTCCAGCGCGATGAACTTCGTGCGCCCGTCGATGCCGCGATTGCGGAACCAGTGGAAGGCCATCTTCAGCGCGACTTCGATGCCCGCCGAGCCGTTGTCGGCATAGAACACCTTCGCCAGCGGTTCGCGGCCGGCCTCGCGCGGCGCGATGGACAGCAGCTTCTCGGCGAGTTCGACCGCCGGCGCGTGCGAGACGCCCGCGAGGATCACGTGCTCCAGCGTCGTCGCCTGGCGCGCGATCGCCGCGGCGATGCGCGGCTCGGCGTGGCCGAAGAGGTTGGTCCACCAGCTGCTGATCGCGTCGAGGTAACGCCGCCCGTCGCGGCCGATCAGCCACGCGCCTTCGCCGCGTTCGACGGGCAACAGGGGCAGGGTGCCGGCGGGATCGAGGTGTTCGCGCATCTGCGTGCACGGGTGCCAGAGCACCGCCAGGTCGCGCTCGCGCCAGGCGGCCGCCGTGTCCTCGCGCGCTATGATGTGGTCCATTCGCTGCATCCCGCCATTCTAGCCGCGCGACCGGCCGGGACCTTCCACGCCCGACGCACGCGCCCGCTCGGATGGCATTCCGGAGCCCGCATGTCGCGTCGTCTGCCCACCATCCACCGCATCACCGAACACGACGCCGGCCCGTACCGGCTCGAACGCCTCGACCTGGAATTCGCCAACGGCGAGCGCCGCCACTACGAGCGCCTGCATGGGCGCGGGCACGGCGCGGTGGTCGTGGTGCCGATGATCGACGAGGACACCGTGCTGCTCGTGCGCGAGTACGCCGCCGGCGTGCATCGCTACGAGCTGGGACTGGTGAAGGGCCGCATCGACGCCGGCGAGACGCCCGAGCAGGCGGCCGATCGCGAACTGAAGGAAGAAGCCGGCTACGGCGCGCGCGACGTGCGCGTGCTGCGCGCGCTGACGCTCGCGCCGACGTACATGAGCCACCAGGCGCACCTGGTGATCGCGCGCGACCTGTATCCCGAGCGCCTGCCCGGCGACGAGCCGGAAGAACTCGAAGTCGTGCCGTGGAAGCTCGACGCACTACACGAACTGATCCTGCGCGAGGACTTCTCCGAAGGCCGCAGCATCGCCGCCCTGTTCATCGCCCGCGAGTGGCTGAGGATGCAATCCCGATGACGTCACCTGTACACCTCGATGCCGCGATCCGCGAGGATGTGATCGCACTGGCGCACGATGCCGCCTCCGCGATCCTGGGCATCTACGACAGCGAATTCGCCGTGCAGCACAAGGACGACGATTCGCCGCTCACCGCCGCCGACCTCGCCGCGCATCGCTGCATCGTCGACGGATTGGCGCGGATCACGCCCGATATTCCCGTGCTGTCGGAGGAATCCGCGCACGAGGTTCCGACCGCGACGCGCCGGCAATGGCAGCGCTTGTGGCTCGTCGACCCGCTCGACGGCACGCGGGAGTTCGTCAAGCGCAATGGCGAGTTCACGGTGAACATCGCGTTGATCGTCGATGGCGTGGCCGTGTGGGGCGTCGTGCAGGCGCCGGTGACGGGCGAGTTGTGGCATGGCGGTGCGGACATTGGCGCGTTCCGTCGGCTGGGGTCGAACGAAACTGCGATCCGCGTGCGCGCGCCGGCCACCGCGCCGCTGCGCGTGGCAGCGAGCCGTTCGCATCGCGACAGCCGCACGCAGGCGTTCATCGACCGCATGGGCGAGACCGAGCCGGTCGGGCTCGGCTCGTCGCTGAAATTCTGCAAGCTCGCCGAAGGCACGCTCGACGTGTATCCGCGTTTCGGCCCGACCAGCGAATGGGACACGGCCGCCGGCCAGTGCGTGCTCGAAGGCGCGGGCGGCGCGGTGCTCGATCCGCAGGGGCGCCCGTTCCGCTACAACCAGCGCGAGCGGATCCTCAACGGCGACTTCATCGGGCTGGGCGATGTGGCGCTGCCATGGCGGGAGTGGATGGCGCCGTAGTTCCCGGACAGCATGATCCCCGGGATGCATGGATTCCCGCCTTCGCGGGAATGACAGCCGAAACACGCAGCAACGCTCAGCGGAACGAACACGTGCACAACCCCGACGATATCCAATCCCTGCTCCACATCATGTCCCGCCTTCGCGATCCGGTAGGCGGTTGTCCGTGGGACCTGGAACAGGACTTCGCGACGATCGCGCCGTACACGATCGAGGAGGCGTACGAAGTCGCCGACGCGATCGATCGTGGCGACCTGGCGGACCTGAAGGACGAACTCGGCGACCTGTTGCTGCAGGTGGTGTTCCATGCGCAGATGGCCTCGGAGCAGGGTGCGTTCTCGTTCGGCGACGTCGTCGCGGCGATCTGCGACAAGATGGTGCGCCGGCATCCGCACGTGTTCGGCGATGCGTCGGTGGAAGACGCCGACGCGCAGACCGTCGCGTGGGAAGAACAGAAGCGTCGCGAGCGCGAGGCGAACGGTACCGAAGACCGTTCCGCGCTGGCCGGCATTGCGCGTGGCCTGCCCGAGTGGCAGCGCGCGACGAAGCTCCAGAAGCGCGCCGCGCGCGTGGGATTCGACTGGCCCGACGTGACGCCGGTGTTCGCCAAACTGCACGAGGAAATCGACGAGGTGCGCGCCGAATTCGCTGCGCTCGACGCGAATCCCGACGATGCCGCCGCACGCGACCGGCTGGAGGACGAGATCGGCGACGTGCTGTTCGTCTGCGCGAACCTCGCGCGGCATGCGAACGTCGACGTCGGTGCCGCGATGCGTCGCGCGAACCTCAAGTTCGAGCGGCGTTTCCGCGCGATGGAGGCGTTGGCGCAGGCCGACGGAACATCGCTTGCCGACCTGCCGCTGCAGGCGCAGGATCGCCTCTGGAATCGCGCCAAGGCCGACGAAAAGGCCTGAGTGCCGCCCGCAGCGCAACATCACGAGAGGACCGCATGTCGCGCTTTTCGAGCTTCCGCGAGTTCTACCCGTTCTACCTGAGCGAACACAGCCATCGTACCAGCCGGCGGCTGCATTTCATCGGCAGCTGCGGCGTGCTGGCGCTGGTCGCGCTGGCGATCGTGCGGGGCAACGCGTGGTGGCTGCTGGCCGCGTTGCTGTGCGGCTACGGCTTCGCATGGGTAGGGCACTTCTTCTTCGAGAAGAACCGGCCGGCGACGTTCAAGCACCCGTTCTATTCGTTCGTCGGCGACTGGGTGATGTTCAAGGACATCCTGAGCGGGAAGATCCGGTTCTAGGACGCGCCGCCCGGAGTGACCACTCACTCCAGGAAGATCAGCCAGGCCGCCACGACGATCATCGCGAAGCCCGCCCAGTGGTTCCACTTCAGCGGCTGGCCGAGATACCACGTCGAGAAGCCGGCGAAGACCAGCAGGGTGATGACCTCCTGCATGCCCTTGAGCTGGGGCGCCGAGTAGACTGAGCTGCCCATCCGGTTGGCCGGCACCATCAGGCAGTACTCGAAGAAGGCGATACCCCAGCTGGCGAAGATCGCCACCATCAGGGGCGCGGACTTGTACTTGAGGTGGCCGTACCAGGCGAAGGTCATGAAGACGTTCGAGCCCAGCAACAGGGCGATGGGAAGGATGCGTTCCAGGGGCATGGTAAGGATTCGCTAGGGTTTCGTTCAGTTTGTGTGGGGGGCCTTCACGGCCTCTCCACTCGCGGCCCGGCAGCCTTCACAAAGCTGAAGCGTCGGGAGGTTTTGCATGCAGGGTACCGGAACACGAGATGGCGGCCTGGTCCTCATTGTCGAGGACAACCGGAACATCTCCGAGATGGTCGGTGAATACCTCGAAGGCCGTGGATTCGAGGTCGATTACGCGAGCGACGGCCTCGACGGCTATCGGCTGGCGACGGAAAACAACTACGACGTCATCGTGCTGGACCTGATGCTCCCGCGCATGGACGGCGTGGAGCTATGTAAGAAGCTGCGCGAGGAAGCGCGCAAGTCGACGCCGGTGCTCATGCTCACCGCGCGCGACACGCTCGACGAAAAGCTCACCGGCCTGGGCGCCGGCGCCGACGATTACCTCACCAAGCCGTTCGCGATCCAGGAACTCGAAGCGCGCCTGCGCGCGCTGATCCGCCGCGAACGTCGCCAGGTTGGCGGCGAGGTGCTGAAGGTCGCCGACCTCGTGCTCGATCCGGCCAGCCTGCGCGTCACGCGCGGCGGCAGCGAGCTGCAGCTCTCGCCGATCGGCCTGCGCCTGCTGACGATCCTCATGCGCGAATCGCCGCGCGTGGTGAGCCGGCAGGAAATCGAGCGCGAGATCTGGGGCAACGGCTTGCCGGATTCGGACACGCTGCGCAGCCATCTGTACAACCTGCGCAAGACCATCGACAAGCCCTTCGACAAGCAGCTGCTGCACACCGTGCAGAGTGCGGGCTATCGCGTGGCCGACATCTCCCAGCCGCCCGAGTAATCGGACCACATGGCGCACGGACTTCCGCGCAGGATCAAACTCGCGTTCATCACGCAGGCGTTGATCGGCAGCATCGTGATCACGGTGGGCATCCTGCTCACCGGCGTCATCGTGCGCCAGAAGGTCGTGGAAAAACGCGTGGAGCAGGAGGCGGAGGCCTTCTGGCAGGCCTACGCGCAGGATCCCTCGCACCGTTTGCCGGGCAGCTCGACGATGTCGAGCTACCTGGTGGTGCCGGGCAACCTGCAGGCGCCGCTTCCGGCGGAGCTGCGCAGCGTCACCGGCAGCGGCGTGCAGCGCCTGCCCGACAGCGGACGCCTCGTCTACGTCGATCGTCGTCCGCAGGGCACGCTGTACATCATCTTTTCCGCATGGCTCGCCGATCAGTCGGTGCTGCTGACCGGACTGGTGTCGCTCATCCTGTCGCTGGTGACCAGCGGCGTGCTGATCTGGATGACCTACCGCACGTCCAAGCGCATGGTCACGCCGGTGAGCTGGCTGGCGAACCAGGTCGCGCACTGGGATCCGCGCGATCCCGACGCGAGCGCGATCGCCTCTGCGCATCTGCCGGCCGAAGCGGGCGACGAAGTGCGCAAGCTGTCGCGCGCGCTGACCGGCCTGTCGCAGCGCGTCGGCGATTTCGTCCAGCGCGAGCGCAACTTCACCCGCGATGCGAGCCATGAGCTGCGCACGCCGCTCACCGTGATCCGCGTCGCGACCGACCTGATGCTGGCCGATACGGAGAACAGCTCGCGCACGCGGCGTTCGCTGTCGCGCATCCAGCAGGCCGGGCGCGACATGGAGGCGGTGATCGAGGCGTTCCTGATCCTCGCGCGCGAAGCGGACGTCGCGCCGCAGAGCGAGGAGTTCGAGGTGCGCGAGATCGTTACCGCCGAGGTCGAGCGCATTCGTCCGCTGCTGGGCGACCGTCCCGTCACCGTGACCCTGCACGACGAAGGCGCGCCGCGCCTGGTCGCGCCGCCGCACGTGCTGCGGGTGATGGTCGGCAACCTGCTGGGCAATGCCGCGCGCTTTACCGAATCGGGCGAGATCGAGGTCCGCCTGATGCCCGACCGCGTGGTGATCCGCGACAGCGGCATCGGCATGTCGCCGGAAATCCTCGCCAAGGCGTTCGATCCGTTCTTCCGCGCCGATTCGGCCGACAGCGACGGCAAGGGCATGGGGCTGTCGATCGTGCGCCGGCTCGGCGAACGCTTCGGCTGGCCGGTGAGCCTGGCCAGCGCGCCGGGGCAGGGCACGACGGCGGTGATCCGGTTCACGCGGTAATGCGCGCCAGCGCTCGGTAATCTTCGGCGTCAGCCCGGCATCCGCCGGATGACGCCGGGCTCGGCTGAACGATTCCGCCGACCCGCTGTCAACGCACTGGCCGCTGGTGCGTTCGCGCCGGCATAACCCTTCGATCGAGCCCCATGAGCGCAGCCCGCCCGTCGTCCCGCAATGCCCGCAAGCCCACGCCCTGGATCCGCCATGGCATCGCCGCCGCGGTGGTGGTCGCCCTGATCGCGGGCGGCGTGTACTTCTACAAAAAGCGCGGTAGCGATGCGGCCGAAGGCGCGTTCCGCACCGTGCAGGTCGAACGCGGCGATATCCGCGTCGCGATTTCCTCCACCGGCACGCTGAGCGCGATTTCCACCGTCACCGTCGGCAGCCAGGTGTCCGGCCAGGTGACCGACGTGCTGGTCGACTTCAACGATCCGGTGACCAAGGGCCAGGTCATCGCGCGCATCGACCCGAAGACGTACGAGGCGCAGATCGCGCAGGGCAACGCGCAGGTCGCCAGTGCGCGCGCGTCGCTCAGCCAGGCGCAGGCGACGCTGCTCAACGCCGAACTCGATTACAAGCGCAAGGCCGATCTCGGTGCGCGCCAGCTCGTCGCGCGCAGCGACGTGGATCTTGCGAAGGCCGCGCTCGATCAGGCGCGCGCGCAGGTCAACGCGGCGCAGGCGTCGATCCGCCAGCAGGCGGCGTCCACGCAGACGACGCAGGTCAACCTGGATCGCACCGTGATCCGCTCGCCGGTGGACGGCGTGGTGCTCACGCGCAGCATCGAGCCCGGCCAGACCGTGGCCGCGAGCCTGCAGGCGCCGGAGCTGTTCACCATCGCCGAGGACCTGGCGAAGATGAAGATCGAACTGGCCGTCGATGAAGCCGACATCGGCCAAGTGCGCACCGGGCAGAACGTGTCGTTTACCGTCGATGCGTTTCCGGACCGCCAGTTCCGCGGCACCGTCGAACAGGTGCGGCTGTCGGCCACGACCACCAATAACGTCGTGACGTATCCGGTCGTCGTCACCGTCGACAACAGCGACGGCACGCTGTTGCCGGGCCTCACGGTCAACGCGGAAATCGAGGTCAGCAAGCGCGAGGACGTGCTGAAGGTGTCCAACGCCGCGCTGCGCTTCAAGCCGTCCGACGACGCGCAATCGGCGACGCCTGCAGCGCCGGGCGCGGGTGGTCCGCGCGGCGGCTCGGGCATGCTCGACGACCTGTCGCGCACCGCGGCGTCGATGAACTTGAACGCGAACCAGCAGGCGGCGTTCGACACCGCGGCCGAAGCCGTGCGCGCACGACAGGCCGCGCGTCAGGCGCAGGCGTCGCAGCAGGGCGGCGGCGGGGGCAATCGATTGTTCGGTGGTGGCGGTGGCCGCGGCGGCCCGGGCGGTGCCGGTGGTCCGGTGATGATCGGCGGCCCGGGCGCCGGCAACATGCAGGCGCAGATGCGCCAGCGCATGGCCGACCGCTTCAAGGAAGACTTCGCCACCTTCCGCGCGACGCTCGACGACGCGCAGAAGAAACAGTGGGACGCCGCCATCTCCAACCTCGTCAACGCCAAGCGCGTGCAGATCTACAAGCTGGTCGACGGCGCGCCGCAGGGCGTGACGGTGCGTCTGGGCGCGAGCGACGGCACCGACACGGAGATCTCCGGCGGTGGCCTCAAGGCCGGCGATCCCATCGTCACCGGCGAACGGGCCGCGCGCGAATGAGTGGCGCCTCACAGGGAAGCGATGCACGTGATGCCGCAGCCGCGCCGGTAATCCTCACCCGCGCGCTGAGCAAGACCTACGCCGCGCACACCGAAGCCGAGGTGCAGGCGCTGCGCGGTGTCGACCTGCGCATCGATCGCGGCGAATTCGTCGCCATCATGGGCCCATCCGGGTCGGGCAAGTCGACGCTGATGAACCTCATCGGCTGCCTCGACACGCCCACCTCCGGCGTCTACGAATGCGACGGCGTCGACGTCTCCACGCTCGACGCCGAGGAACTCGCCGCGCTGCGCCGGGACAAGATCGGCTTCGTCTTCCAGGGCTTCAACCTGCTGCCGCGCATGAGCGCGCTGGACAACGTCGCGATGCCGCTCGGCTACGCGCGCGTGCCGCCGCACGAACGTACCGAGCGCGCGCGCGAGGCACTGGTATCCGTCGGCCTGGGCGAACGCGTCGGCCACCGGCCGAGCGAACTATCCGGCGGCCAGCAGCAGCGCGTGGCGATCGCGCGCGCGCTGATCAACCGGCCGCCGATCCTGCTCGCCGACGAACCGACCGGCGCACTGGACAGCAAGACGGGCGAAGAGATCCTCGCGCTGTTCAAGCGCCTGCGCGACGACGACCACACCGTCGTGCTGATCACGCACGATGCCGATGTCGCCGCGCACGCCGATCGCGTGTACGTGATGCGCGACGGCGAACTGCATCCGGAGGGCGCGGCATGAACTTCTCCGACATCCTGCGCACCGCGATCTACGCGCTGCGCGGCAACTGGATGCGCAGCGCGCTGACGTCGCTGGGCGTGATCATCGGCATCGCGGCGGTGATCGTGATGGTGTCCGTCGGCCAGGGCACGCAGCAGGAAATCGACAAGATGGTGTCGGGCCTGGGTTCGCAGCGGCTGGACATCAGCCCCGGCGCGGGCCGGGGTCCCGGCGGTGGCGGCGTGCGCATGAGTTCGTCGAGTTTCTTTACCCTCAACGAGGGCGACGTCGACGCGATCCGCAACGAGATCCCCGAAGTGCAGTACGTCGCCGGTGCCCTGCGCGGCAACACGCAGGTCGTCTACGCGGAGAACAACGCGTCCACGAGCTGGCAGGGCGTGCAGGCCGATTTCTTCGACATCAACGGCTGGACGATCGCGAACGGTTCGGGCTTCGACACGCAGGATTACACCAGCGCGGGCAAGTCGGTGATCATCGGCGAGACCGTGCGGCGCACGCTCTTCGGCGACGAAACCGGCGTCGGGCAGACGATCCGCCTGGGGCGCGTGCCGTTCACAGTGGTCGGCACGCTCAATCCGAAGGGGCAGGGCGGTTTCGGCCAGGACCAGGACGACGTGGTGATGGTGCCGCTGGAAACCGCGCGTCGTCGCCTGATGGGCGCGATGGGCCTGCCGTCCGGTGCGGTGATGCAGATCGCGCTGACGGTGGCCGATGCGAAGGACCTGTCGTACACGCAGGGCGAAGTCGAAGCGCTGCTGCGTCAGCGCCATCGCATCAAGCCTGGCGAGGAAGACGACTTCAACGTGCGCAACATCTCCGAGATCGTCGCAACACGAACGGCGACGACGCGGCTGATGTCGCTGCTGCTGGGTGCGGTGGCGACGATCTCGCTAATCGTCGGCGGCATCGGGATCATGAACATCATGCTGGTGTCGGTGACAGAACGGATCCGCGAGATCGGCCTGCGCATGGCGGTGGGCGCCGGGCCGTCGGACGTGCGGCGGCAGTTCCTCGCCGAGGCGATGCTGCTGTCGCTCGGCGGCGGCGTGCTGGGCATCGTGATCGGCGTCGTCGGTGCGCTGGCGGTCGGCCGCTTCAGCGACCTGCCGGTAGCGCTGAACGGACAGGTCATCGCGCTGGCGGCGACGTTCTCGATCATGACCGGCCTCTTCTTCGGCTATTACCCGGCGCGCAAGGCCTCGCAGCTCGACCCGATCGAGGCGCTGCGCCAGCAGTGAGGACGCGGGATGTCGTAAGACATCCCGGCCGAGGTTCGCCAGATTGCGACTCTGTCGCATGGGAAAAAGTCGCTATGCTCGGCCGGAGTTCCCATCCGGCCCTGCCATGCGCCTTTCGCTCCCGCTTGCCGTCCTGTTCGCCATGTCCTTCAACCTCTCCGCCGCCGAAGCGCCGGCTACCGGCAAGACGGCACTGGTCATCCATGGCGGCGCCGGCTTCGTGCCGATGCAGTCGATCACGCCGAGCGAGCGCAAGGCGTACCACGAAGCGCTGAACCGCGCGCTCGACGCCGGCAACGCCGTGCTCAGCCGCGGCGGTACCGCGCTGGATGCGGTGACCGCCGCCGTGGTCGTGCTCGAGGACGCGCCGCAGTTCAACGCCGGCAAGGGTGCGGTGTTCAACGCGAAGGGCGGGCACGAACTCGACGCGGCGATCATGGAAGGCCACACGCGTCGCGCCGGCGCGATCGCGGGCGTCACCACAATCCGAAACCCGATCAAGCTCGCGCGCACGGTGATGGAAAAGAGCCCGCACGTGATGCTCGCCGGCGAAGGCGCGGAGGCGTTCGCGGACGAACATCCCGACATCCAGCGCGTGCCCAACAGCTACTTCGATACCGACAAGCGCCTGGAGCAGCTCAAGCGCGCGCAGGCGAAGGAAGCCAAGGAAGCCGCCGACGGCAAGCGCCAGGCCTTCGACGGCACGCTCGATCCGCCGACGTACCTGGGCACGGTTGGCGCCGTCGCGCTGGATTCGCAGGGGCACATCGCCGCGGCGACCAGCACCGGCGGCATGACGAACAAGAAGTGGGGCCGCGTCGGCGACGCGCCGATCATCGGCGCCGGCACCTGGGCCGACGAACGCTGCGGCGTCTCGGGCACGGGCTGGGGCGAGTTCTACATCCGCAACGCCGTCGCGCACGACATCTGCGCGCGCGTGGCCTATCGCGGCGATTCGCTGGAAGACGCGGCGAACGAGGTGGTCAACAAGATCGTGACCAAGGCCGGGGGCGACGGCGGCGCGATCGCGCTCGACCGCGACGGCAACATCGCAATGCCGTTCAACAGCGGCAGCATGTTCCGTGGATGGATCAAGCCCGACGGCAGCCGTGGGACGGCAATTCACGAAGGGGAGTGAGGAGACAGGCAGAGGTTGCCCTCGAGGATCCCGCCATCCCGGCGAAAGCCGGGACCCAGGCTGATCGACTCTTCGAAGGACGGCGTTGGGCGATCCGGCAGCGAGGCGCTCCCCACCCCTCACCCCAACCCCTCTCCCGCGAGCGGGAGAGGGGCTAAAGCGTCGCGAAACGGTTGCGAGATGGGAGGGCAGCGCTACGCCGTCAATCCCGTCTGCTGCTGCGACCACTCGTCCATGCGGCGCTTGAGTTCGTCCGGGTCCACGTCCTCGACGTGCGTCGCCAGGCTCCACTTGTGGCCGAACGGGTCGATCACCGTGCCCATGCGGTCGCCCCAGGCCTGGTTCTCCAGCGGGCGATCGACCTTCGCGCCAGCCTTCACCGCGC
Source organism: Lysobacter soli (assembly GCF_009755585.1). NCBI lineage: Bacteria > Pseudomonadati > Pseudomonadota > Gammaproteobacteria > Lysobacterales > Lysobacteraceae > Lysobacter > Lysobacter soli. The sequence goes on from NZ_CP046603.1 coordinate 980,636, forward strand.
GATCGAACGACGCATCCACGTCGGGCACGTAGATCACGAACGTCGCCGTTGCGCCACCGCGGCGTTTCGGGCCGTAGGCGTCCATGTCGGGCCATTCGTCCGACAGCATCAGCATCGAATCGCCGATGCGGATCTCGGCATGCCCGATCTTGTCGCCCATCGGCAGGCGGAACACCTCCTGGGCGCCGAGTGCATCGCGATAGAAATCAAGCGCGGCAACGGCGTCGTCGACGATCAGGTAGGGCGTGACGCTGTGGTAACCCTCGGGAGTGGTGGGGACACTCATTTCGACCTCCATGGACGTGGGCGGCGCGGGCGCGCCAGTGGGGAAACTCCGAAGGCGAACGCGATTGGCCGCTCAATGCGGCAGCTTGCTCGCCAGCAGGTCGACGCGGTCGATCTGCGGCGGCGAGGCCAGCAGGTCGCCGGCGCGCTCCATGAGGGCGGCGGCGATCGGGCCGTCCAGGTGCGCCTGGCGGCCGGCCTCGGTGTCGAAGGTGTCGTAGATGCCGAAGGACGTCGGCCCGAAGCGCAGCGCGAACCAGGTCCGCGTGCCGGGTTCGGCTTCGGCCAGCGGCAGGGCGCCGCGCAGGAAGCGCTCGACTTCCTCTTCCTTGCCCGGTTTGGCCTCCAGGCGGGCCAGCAACGCGCAGCGGGACATGGGCGCACCTCCGGGCGGGTCGGTCAGGCTACGGCCGGCGCCGCTAACGGGACGCGAAAAACCTGCTACCGCCCCATGACACGGGCGACCCCAACCAACGGCCCGGGTCGGTTCAGGGGTTTGTGGCAAAATCGGCCCCCTGCCGCGGCCCGTCCGCGACCTTTCCGTCCACGACCGCCTCCCATGCCGATCGCCGATCCGCTCCACGCCGTGTGCGCGCCCGCCGGGATCCCCGGCCGCGTGGCCGCCGTGCGCGGCCTCGTTCGCGCCGGGCAGGCGGCCTGAGTCCAACGCATGGCCGACGAATTCGGACACCTTCCGCGCGGCCCCGCGCGGATCGCCAAAGCCACCCAATGGTCGATGCAGGGCCTGCGCGCCGCATGGCTGCACGAATCGTCCTTCCGGCTGGAAGTGTACCTGTTCGTCATCCTGGCCCCGCTGGGCTGGTGGCTCGGGCAGACGCCGGTCGAACGCGTGCTGCTGATCGGCTCGATGATGCTGGTGCTCAGCGTCGAGCTGCTCAACTCGGCCGTGGAAGCGGTGATCGAACGCTACGGCCCGGAATTCCACGAACTGGCCGGCCGCGCCAAGGACATGGGCTCGGCCGCGGTGTTCGTGGTGATGATGAACGTCTTGCTGACCTGGGGCGCGATCGTGCTGCCCCGTCTGCTCTGATCAGGTAGGAACCGAAAGTGATCGAACTGCTGACCGACCCGCATGTGTGGCTGACCCTGGTGACCCTGAGCGCGATCGAGATCGTGCTGGGCATCGACAACCTCGTCTTCATCTCCATCGCGGTCAGCAAGCTGCCGTACGCGCAGCGCGAGAAGGCGCGCAAGTTCGGCATCGCGGTGGCGTGCATCACGCGTATCGCGCTGCTGCTCACGCTCGCCTGGCTCGCCGGCCTGACCAACGACCTGTTCAACGTGCTGGGCCAGGGCATTTCGGTGCGCGACCTGGTGCTGATCCTCGGCGGCGCGTTCCTGCTGGTGAAGGGCACGATGGAGATCCGCGACCTCATCGTCGGCGAGGGCGAGGAGGAGGACATCCACACCAAGCCCAAGGCGTCGTTCATGGGCGTGATCGCGCAGATCGCGGTGATCGACATCGTCTTCTCGCTCGACTCGGTGATCGCCGCCGTCGGCATGGCCAACCACACGCCGGTGATGGTCGCCGCGATCCTGCTCGCCGTGGCCGTGATGCTGCTGGCGTCCAAGCCGCTCGGTCAGTTCATCGACCACAACCCGACGATCAAGATGCTGGCGCTGGCCTTCATCGTGCTGGTCGGTGTTTACCTGGTCGCCGACGGGTTCGAGATGCACATCCCGAAGGGCTACATCTACGGCGCGATGGGCTTTTCGGCGCTGGTGGAGTGCTTGAACCTGTGGGCCAAGCGCCGCGCGCAGCGTCGCCTGCAACCCGAATAACACGGGCGGCTAACGCGGTTGCCTTCGAACGGCCTTCCTCGCGGAAGGCCGTTTTCGTTTTCGACGCCGGCCGCTTCATGCAGGCCGGACGCCTTGGCCGTAACGCCTTCGTAACGGGTCGTCCAAGACCCTCATTGCTTCATGACCGCCCCGGTGCTGGAATGCCGGCCAATCGTCACGTCAGGAGTTCCCCATGGTCCGTCTGGTGCAAGCGTTCGTGCTGCTGGTGATGGTCGCCACCCTCAGCGGCTGCGGCTACAACACCATCCAGGAGAAGGACGAGGCGGCCAACGCCGCCTGGTCGGAAGTGCTCAACAACTACAAGCGCCGCGCCGACCTGGTGCCCAACCTGGTCGCCACGGTGAAGGGCTACGCCAGCCACGAGCAGCAGGTGCTGACGCAGGTGACCGAAGCGCGCTCGCGCGTGGGCAGCATCAACGTCAACGCGAACGATCCGGCCTCGCTCGCGCAGTTCCAGCAGGCGCAGGGCGAACTCCAGAGCGCGATCAGCCGACTGCTCGTGGTCAGCGAGAACTACCCGCAGCTCAAGGCCGACCAGAACTTCCTGCAGCTGCAGGCGCAGCTGGAAGGCACGGAAAACCGCATCACCGTGGCGCGCCAGCGCTTCATCCGCGCGGTGCAGGACTACAACACCACGATCCGCCGCTTCCCGGTGAACCTCACGGCGATGATGTTCGGCCACAAGACCCGCCCGAACTTCACGGTGGAGAACGAAGCGCAGATCCAGGAAGCGCCGAAGGTCGATTTCGGTGCACCCGCGCAGCCGCAGCAACAGACCCCGCAAACGCCGCAGACCCCGCAGCCGCCGCAGCAGCAGCCGGCGCCGTCGAACGGCTGATCGGTCGGATACGGGCCGATCGCGATGTCGATGTCGCAACGTCTGTCGTCATTCCCGCAGGTGCGCGGGAATGACGTGTCCGCACGCGCCACGCCCAACGCATGGTGGCGCCTGTTCGCGATGATCGTGTTGGCGCTGTGCTGCGCGATCGCGAACGCGCAGGACCTCGCCGCGGTTCCGCCGCTCACTTCGCCGGTGGTCGACACGACCGGAACGCTCGACGCGGCGGCGAAGCAGCGGCTCGAAGCGCAGGCGCTCGCGTTGCAGCAGCGCAAGGGCAGCCAGTTGCAGGTGCTGATGGTGCCGACCACGGAGCCGGAAGACATCGCCGAATACGCGGTGCGTGCATTCGAGCAGTGGAAGATCGGCCGCAAGGGCGTTGATGACGGCGTGCTGCTGGTGGTCGCCAAGAACGACCGGCGCGTGCGCATCGAAGTGGGTTACGGGCTGGAAGGCGCGATTCCCGATGCGACGTCGGCGCGCGTGATCCAGGAATACCTCGTGCCGAAGTTCCGCAACGGCGACTTCGCCGGCGGCATCACCGACGCGACCGCCGCGCTGGTCAAGCTGATCGATGGCGAACCCTTGCCTGCGCCGATGGCCGACCACCGTGCCGAACGCGGCCAGGGCGGCGGTAGCGGCTGGCTGGTCGCGTTGTTCGTGGCGTTCATCGTGGCGCAGGTCGTGCGCGGGATTTTCGGCCGCGCGCCGTCGATCGTGCGCGGCGTGCTCGGCGGCGCCGCGGCCGGCGGCGTGGCGTGGCTGATTTCGTCGCTGCTGGTGGTGGGCGGCATCGGCGCCTTCATCGGCTTCTTCTTCGGGCTGGCCTCGATGCCGACCGGCCGCTACGCGCGTGATCGCGGGTTCGGCGGGTGGGGTGGCGGCGGCTGGGGCGGCGGTGGATTCGGTGGAGGCGGGGGCTTCGGCGGTGGCGGCGGCTGGGGCGGTGGCGGTGGCATGAGCGGAGGCGGTGGCGCCTCCGGCAGCTGGTGAGGCGCACGCGATGAGGCTCTTCAAGCACCTGTTCGCGCCCTCGGCCAAGCGCCTGTTCCCGGGCGACAGCCTCAAGCGCATCACCGACGCGATCGCCGAGAGCGAGCGTCACCACACCGGCGAGATCTGCTTCGCCGTCGAACCCGCGCTGCATCCGCGCGCGGTGATGTCCGGTGCGCAGGCGCGCGACCGCGCGCACGAGGCGTTCGCCCAGCTGCGCGTGTGGGACACGCACGCCAACAACGGCGTCCTGCTGTATCTGTTGCTGGCCGATCACCGCATCGAGATCGTGGCCGACCGCGGCTTCCTCGGCCGGGTCAGCGACGAGCAGTGGCGGGGCGTCTGCCAGTTGATCGAGGAACGCCTGCGTGCCGGGGAGGCCGAGGCGGGCGTGCTGGCCGGCGTGTCGGCGCTGACGGACATCCTGGTCGAGCACTTCCCGCGCGAGGAAGGCACGCACGACGTCAACGAGCTGCCGGACCTGCCGTACGTGCTCTGATCCGCGAGGCCCTTGCCCCTTCACGGGCAAGCCGCATGCGACCGGCCTGCGGCACAATACGACGACGCCTTCCCGAGCCGCCGCATGACCGTCCTGCACCAGATCGACCCGATCGCCTTCCACCTCGGCCCGCTGCAGGTGCACTGGTACGGGATCATGTACCTGCTGGGCTTCGGCACGGCGTGGTGGCTGGGCCGGATGCGCGTGCGCGCCGGGCGCCTGCCGGGCGTCAACGAGCAGTCCTACGGCGACCTGCTGTTCTACGCGATGCTGGGCGTGGTGCTCGGCGGGCGCCTTGGCTACGTCTTCTTCTATTCATTCAGCGACCTGCTGCGCGAGCCGCTGATGCTGTTCCGCATCTGGGAAGGCGGCATGAGCTTCCACGGCGGCCTGCTCGGCGTCGTCGCCGCGGCGTGGTGGTGGTCGTGGAAGCACAAGCTGCACCTGATGGACACCGTCGATTTCCTCGCACCGCTGGTGCCGCCGGGCCTGGGCTTCGGCCGACTGGGGAACTACATCGGCGGCGAACTCTGGGGCAAGTACACCCAGGCCGGCTGGGGCGTGGTGTTTCCGCGCGCGGAAGCCGAACTGGCCGGGATGAACCTGCAGCAGCTGCAGGCGCAATTCGCGACGGGCGCGCTGGATCGTTTTGCGCGCCATCCCTCGCAGCTCTACCAGGCGGCGCTGGAAGGCCTGACGATGTTCGTGCTGCTGTGGTGGTTCTCCAGCAAGCCACGCCCGCGTTACGCGGTGTCGGGCATGTTCGCGCTGCTGTACGGCTGCTTCCGCTTCCTCGTCGAGTTCGTCCGCGTGCCCGATGCGCAGATCGGCTATCTCGCCTTCGGCTGGTTGACGATGGGCCAGGTGCTGAGCCTGCCGCTGATCGCGCTGGGCCTGTTCTGGCTGTTCGTGTGGTCGCGCCGCCAACCGACGCTGGAACCGCAGCCGTTCGTGCCCGCGAAGTAACGAAAGGACATCCGCGATGAAGCAGTACCTCGACCTGCTGCGCCACGTGCTGGAACACGGCGCCGACAAGTCCGACCGCACCGGCACCGGTACGCGAAGCGTGTTCGGGTGGCAGATGCGGTTCGACCTGTCCGAAGGTTTCCCGCTGGTCACCACCAAGAAGCTGCACCTGCGCTCGATCGTGCATGAGCTGCTGTGGTTCCTGCAGGGCGAGACGAACATCGCCTACCTGAAGGACAACAAGGTCTCGATCTGGAACGAATGGGCCGACGCCGACGGCGAACTCGGCCCGGTGTACGGCAAGCAGTGGCGCAGCTGGGCGGGCGCCGACGGCGCGGAGATCGACCAGATCCGCTGGGTCGTCGACGAAATCAAACGCAATCCCGATTCGCGCCGGCTCATCGTCAGTGCGTGGAATGTCGCCGACCTGCCGCGCATGGCGCTGATGCCGTGCCACACGATGTTCCAGTTCTACGTCGCCAACGGAAAGCTCAGCTGCCAGCTCTACCAGCGCAGCGGCGACATCTTCCTCGGCGTGCCGTTCAACATCGCCAGCTACGCGCTGCTGACGCACATGGTGGCGCAGGTGTGCGGGCTGGGCGTGGGCGATTTCGTGCACACGCTGGGCGATGCGCACCTGTATTCGAACCACTTCGACCAGGCGCGCGAGCAGCTGTCGCGCACGCCGCGCGCGCTGCCGCAGCTGCGGCTGAATCCCGACGTGACGGACATCTTCGGCTTCACCTTCGACGACATCGCCATCGAGAACTACGACCCGCTGCCGGCCATCAAGGCGCCGGTGGCGGTGTGACGATGAAGGTGAGCCTCATCGCCGCGCTCGATCGCCACAACGCGATCGGCCGCGACAACGACCTGCCGTGGCGGCTGCCTGACGATCTGAAGCGTTTCAAGGCGCTCACGCTGGGCAAGCCGGTGCTGATGGGCCGCAAGACCGCACAATCGCTGGGCCGCGCGCTGCCGGGGCGGCGCAATCTGGTACTGACGCGGTCGGGCGCCGTGCCGTTCGAGGGGATGACGGCGGTTTCGTCCATCGACGAAGCCGTGCGCATCGCGCAAACCGACGGTGCCGACGAGCTGTGCGTGATCGGTGGCGGCGAGGTGTATGCGTTGACGCTGCCGATCGCGACGCATCTGCTCCTGACGCATGTCGACACGCAGGTCGATGGCGCCCACGCGTTCTTCCCGGACTTCGATGCGGCGCAGTGGCGTGTGGTCTCGCGCGAACGGCACGAGGCCGATGCGAAGCATGCGTTCGCGTTCGAGTTCGTGGATTACGTGCGGGCTTGATGGTTCGCGCCTCAGCTTGCAAGCGGCGCACGTAATTCCGACACCGTCATCCCGGCGAAGGCCGGCACCCAGGCCGGTAACGCGCGGGCACGCTCGTTTCGGTGACCCACAGCATCGTCATTCCAGCGAAAGCTGGAATCCATCTTGCTTCCGCGGTTTCTGAGGTGCGAAGCAACAACGCAGCGCTGTGCTGCAACGTTCGTTCACCGGTACGGCTTCGTTGCCCCTCACCCCAACCCCTCTCCCGTGGGGAGAGGGGCTAAGCGCAAGCGCTCAGTCGCGATCCTGATCCGCAGTCGCCTTCGGCGCAGCGGCCTGCGCTTCGTTGCGCGGTCCCTGTTGGCCGTTCGGGTGTGGCGGACGTCCGTGGTGGCGACGCTGCTGTCCGTTGTGGTTCGGACGCGGACGTTGCGTGCGCTTGTCGTCGCCGTGGTACGGCGGACGCGGACGTGGCGGCTGGGCCGGGACGTCGCGGCCCGGTGCCTGCACGATGCGCAACTCGTCGCTGTCCAGCTGCAGCGCGGTGAGCTTTCCGCCCCAGACCGCGCCGGTGTCGATGGCGTGCACGCCGTGACCGATGAACAGGCCCAGCGTCGACCAGTGGCCGCACACGATCTTCAGATCGCGCTCGACGCGCCCCGGGACCTCGTACCACGGGTACAGGCCGACCGGCTGCGTGCCTGGTGCGCCCTTGTCCTCGAACGAGATGCGCCCGCGCGGCGTGCAGTAACGCATGCGCGTGAACACGTTGATGATCGCGCGATGGCGGTCGATGCCGGCGAGCTTCGGGTGCCACGCCGGCTTGTCGCCGTACATGTTCTTCAGCAGGCGGCGGAACTGGTCGCCGTGCAGGCGCTCCTCGATCTCGCGCGCGAAGCGCTCGGCCATCTGCGTGGTCCACTGCGGCGCGAGCGCGGCGTGCACCATCATCCAGCCGAGCGAGCGGTCCACGTGCACCAGCTTCTGCATGCGCAGCCAGTCGAGCAGCACGTCGCGGTCCTCGGCGAGCACGATGCGCTGCAGGTCGGGATTGACCTTGCGCTGCTCGTCCTCGCGACGCTCGCCGATCGCCAGCAGCGACAGGTCGTGGTTGCCCAGCACGACGGTGCTGTGATCGCGCAGCGAATGCACCAGCCGCAGCGTCTCCAGCGATTGACCGCCACGATTGACCAGGTCGCCGCAGAACCAGAGGCGGTCGCGCGCCGGATCGAAGTTGATGCGTTCGAGCAATCGCTGCGTCGCGTCGTAACAGCCCTGCAGGTCGCCGATGGCCCAGATGCTCATGGCGTGCCCGTCAGTGCAGCGTGCGGGGCACGGACAGCGTGAAGGCGGGAATCGGCGTCTCGAACGGCGTACCGTCGTCGCCAACCATCGTGTAGGTGCCTTCCATCATCCCGTGCGTGGTTTCGAGCACGGCGCCGGAGGTGTATTCGAAATCGTCGCCCGGACGCAGCCACGGCTGTTCGCCGACGACGCCTTCGCCCTCGACTTCCTGCACCTTGCCGTTGCCGTCGGTGATCAGCCAGTGGCGGCGCGTGAGGCGCGCGGCCTCGCTGCCGCTGTTGCGGATGCTGATGGTGTAGGCGAAGACGTAACGGTCCTGGCCCGGCTCGGACTGGCTGTCGAGGTAACGGGTCGCCACGGTGATGTCGAAGGAATAGTCGGTACTGCGGTTCATGCGGACAGTGTAGGGGCTGCGATGCGCGATAGGTCAACGCGCCGTGGAGAACGCGTTGCCGCGGGCGTCACGCGTTGCGCTGGCGCGCGAGCGAATTGGCGAGCCGCACGAAATCGGCGACCTCGATCTGTTCGGCGCGCGCATCCGGGCGCACGCCGGCGGCCTCGATCGCGGCGGCATCGCACTGGTTCGACAGCGCGTTGCGCAGCGTCTTGCGGCGCTGGCCGAAGGCGTCGCGCACCACGGCCGAATACAGCGCGTGATCGTCGATGCCGATCGACTCGGGTGCGCGCGGCACCAGTCGCACCACGGCCGAGTCCACTTTCGGCGGCGGACGGAACGCGCCCGGCGGCACGTCGAACAGCGGCGTCACGTGGCAGTACGCCTGCAGCATCACGCCCAGGCGCCCGTACACCTTGCTGCCTGGGCCCGCCGCCATGCGGTCGACGACTTCCTTCTGCAGCATGAAGTGCATGTCGCGGATCGCCGATGCATGTTCGAGCGCATGGAACAGGATCGGCGAGGACAGGTTGTAGGGCAGGTTGCCGACCAGGCGGATCTGTCCGCCCTCGTCGCCGGCGTTGCGCGCCAGCGCGGTGAAATCGACGGTGAGCACGTCGCGATGGATCACTTCCAGCGTGCCGTGCGCACGCGCGGCTTCGGTCAGCGGGAAGATGAGGTCGCGGTCGAACTCGATGACCGTCAGTTCCTTGTGGCGGTCCAGCAGCGGGAAGGTAATGGCGCCCTGGCCCGGGCCGATCTCGACGAGGCGATCGCCGGGCCGGGGGTCCACGGCGAGCACGATGCTGTCGATGATCCCGCGATCGGTCAGGAAATGCTGGCCGAGGTGCTTCTTGGCGGGCTCGGTGAAATGGGGGCTGCGCGTGCTCATGCGGGCATCATGCCGGGATCTGGCGGGCGTCGATTCGGGTGCGTGCGATGCGGGCGCAGGTATCGGCTGCGGCGAACAGGCTGGACGGGTCGGCGGTGCCGTGTCCGGCCAGTTCCAGCGCGGTCCCGTGGTCGACCGCGACACGCGGATAGGGCAGGCCCAGGGTGAGGTTCACCGCGCGCTCGAAGCCGCTGAACTTGAGCACCGGCAGGCCCTGATCGTGGTACATCGCGACCACGGCGTCGAAGCCGCGCAGCTTGGCCGGCAGGAAGGCGGTGTCGGCCGGCAGCGGGCCGACCAGCCGCATGCCGCCCTCGCGCAGCGTTGCAAGCAGCGGCTCGATGACCTCGATCTCCTCGCGCCCCAGATGCCCGGCTTCCCCCGCGTGCGGGTTGAGGCCGAGCACGGCGATGACCGGATCGGCGATGCCGACGTCGTGGCGAAGTGCGTCGTGCGTGATGCGCAGCGTGCGTTCCAGCACGGGCGCGGTGATCGCATCGGCGACCTCGCGCAACGGCAGGTGCGTGGTGGCCAGCGCGACACGCACGACGTCGTTGGCCAGCATCATCACGACCTCGCGGCCGGCCTGGTCGGCGAGCAGCTCGGTCGTGCCGGTGTAGGCGATGCCGCCCTCGTTGATCACCGCCTTGTGCACGGGGCCGGTGACCACGCCGGCGAAGCGACCGTCGAGGCAACCCTGCGCGGCGTCGCGAAGCGCGCCGATCACGGCAGCGGCGTTGCGCGGGTCGGGCTGGCCGAAGGCCGGAACGACGGCGTTGGGAACATCGATCAGGGCCAGTTCGCCCGGCTGCGTCGCGGGCTCCTCCGAGTCGAGCAGGCGCAAGGGGAGCGAAAGCGCCTCAGCCGCCGCGCGCAGCGTGCGCGCGTCGGCGAAGGCCGTCAGGGAGTAATCGCGGGAGCGCTGCGCCAGTCGGACGCAGAGCTCGGGACCGACACCCGCCGGCTCGCCCGGCACCAGCGCGAGCCGAACAGGGGTCATGTCCGGCTCGCTCAGCCGTTGCTGGCCGGAGCGGCGGGGGTAGCTTCGGCGTCGGCGGTCTTGCCGACGCGCACGTCGACGAAGGCTTCGCCGCGCATTTCGCGCAGGAAGCGGTTCCACTCGTCTTCCAGCTTGCGGCGGCCGATCGTTTCCTGAACCTGTGCGCGACGGTTGCGCTCGCCGACGTCGGCTTCGCGCGTGGCTTCCAGCTTGATCAGGTGGTAACCGGCCTGCGTGCGGATCGGCTGCGACACTTGGTTCGGCTGGAGGCCGGCGACGGCGTTGCCGAATTCGGGGCCGAATTCGTCGCGGGTGAACCAGCCCAGCTCGCCGCCCTTCGGCGCGGAGCTCTGGTCCTGCGAGTTCTCCTGCGCGAGCAAGGCGAAGTCGGCGCCGCCCATGAGGCGGGCCTGCAGGGTCTGCGCCTGCGCCTTGGCCTTGGCGTCGTCGACCGAATCGCTGGTGCGGATCAGGATGTGGCGCGCCTGGTACTGCGTGACCATGTTCGGGCCGGCCTGCGAGGCGTCGCGCACCTCGACGAGCTTGAGCAGCTGGAAGCCGCTCGGGCCACGGATCGGATCGGTGACCTGGCCGGGCGACATGTTGCGCATCAGCGAGGCGAACGCGTTGGGGATTTCATCGACGCTGCGCCAGCCCAGGTCGCCGCCTTCCAGCGCGTTCGGGCTGTCGGAATAGCGCACCGCCGCGGCGGAGAAGTCCATCTCGCCCTTGTCGATCAGCGCCTTGACGCCTTCGACCTTCTTCTGGGCGGTCGCGATCTGCTCGGCCGTCGCGCCTTCCGGCAGCGCCACGAGGATGTGCGCGAGGTGGTACTGCGCGCCCTGGTTCGCCTGCGCGGCCATGGCGGCATCGACCTCGGCCTCGCTGACCGACACGCGGCTCTGCGCGAAACGCTGGCGCAGGCGCTGGATCAGCAGTTCGTCGCGGATCGAGTTGCGGAAATCGGTGTACGGGGTGCCTTCGCGCGCCAGCTGCTGGCGGAGCTGCTCGGGCGAGACTCGGTTCTGCTGGGCGATGCCGGCGATGGCCTGCTCGACTTCCTGGTCGGTCACGCGCACGCCGGTGCCCTGGGCGCGGGCGACCTGCAGCTTCACCAGGACCAGGCGCTCGAGCACCTGGCGCTGGAGCACATCGCGCGGCGGCAGCTGGTTCTCGCGTCCTGCGTACTGGGCCAGGATGTTGTTCACCGCGCGATCCAGCTCGGTCTTGAGGATCACGTCCTCGTCGACGATGGCGGCGATGCCATCGATCGGCTCGACGGAGGCCGCGGTCTGGGCCAGGGCGGTCGCACCCGGCAGGACGGCGCCGGAGAGCACCGCGACGGCAAGGGCGGACGCGAGTAGTTTCTTCATAGGGTCGGGTCGGGGGTGGATTCGACTTGGCCGCTGCCGCTGTTCAGGCGCTGCGTGGACGTGGGCGGCACGAGATAGAGGTCGTCGCGGTCGTAGCCGAGGATACCACGGCGCAGGACCCGCTCCGTGTTCTGGCCCGCGGAGCCCAGGCCCTTCAGCTCGAATTCGAACATGATGCGCGTGTCCAGTTCACCGTCGCGATTACGCAGGTATCGGCGGCCGACCAGGCGCGCGGCCAGGCAGCAGCTTTCCCATTGGACACCGGCGATGGTCTCCAGTTCCTTCTTGTCCAGGATCGAGTAGTAGTAGCGTCCGACGACGCTCCAGGTCTCGTTGATCGGATAGAGGAAGGAGAAGTCGGCCTGCTCCAGCTGGTCGCGCAGCTCCGGCGGATCGATGTCCTGGCGGAAGGCGGCGTTGCGGCGATAGCGGTAGCCGAGGTTCACGACGCCGCCGCGGTCGAACAGGTAACGCACGCGGGCGGAGACGAAGTCCTCGCCCCGGTACTTCGGGTTCCAGATGTAGGTCGCGCCGAGGTTCCAGCGGTCGTTCGGCGAGACGCTGGCGTCGGCGACCCACGCCGACTTGCCCGATTCGATCGTGGTCTGGTTCGGCAGCGTGACGCGGCTGTCGTCGAAGTACTGGATCTGGCCGATGCTGGCGGCCAGACGCTCGCGACCGTCTTCCTCGCTGATGAAGCGCGTGGTCAGGGCAGCGGTCAGCTGGTTGGCGTCCATCTGCCGGTCCGCGCCGGTATAGCGGTTGTCGCGGAACAGCTGGCCCCAGCTGAAGGTCATCGGGCCGGTATCGAAGACCGGGAAGTTGTCCTGGTTCCGGTACGGGACGTTGAGGTAGTACAGGCGCGGTTCGAGCGTGTGAAGGTAGCTCGTGCCACGGAAGGTGGTGTTGCGGTCGAAGTACAGACCGGCGTCGACCGACGTGATCGGCAGGCTGCGCGTGAGGTTGCTGTCCTGGAACCGCGCTGGGTCAACCGGGCCGCCATTGCGCTGCGCGAACTCTTCGGCGCGGCTCTGCGCATTGCCGTCCAGCTGGTACGCCGTGTAGCGCCAGGCCAGCTTCGGGCGGATGAACCAGCTAGCGCCTTCCAGCGGCATCGTCACGAACGGCTTCACGTCGATTCGCGTGCCGCCGAGGAATTCCTGATGCTCGAAACGCGCGCCTTCGGCATCCACGCCGGCCTGGAGCCACGGCATGAACGGCTGCGCCCAGCTGAAATAGGCACGTGGCAGGCGATCGAAGGGAAGGTTGACCTCGCTCAGCGTGTAGTCGGCCAACTGGTAGTGGTCGGCCATGACGCCGCCGGACCAGTAGCGGCCGCGGCCGTACACGCCCGCATCGCTGCGGATCGAATACTGCGAGATCCCGTACAGGCTGCTGCTGAAATCCTCGAAGTAGTGGGTGTCGCTGACCCAGCCGAGGTTGGTATTGGCGTACCAGGCGCTGTTGATGTTGTGCGTTGCAGACAACGCGAACTGGCCGCGGTTCTTTTCCGGCAGGCTCGACACCGGGAAGCCGACTTCGGGATTGAGGTAGCGGTCGGGCTCATCGCCCGGCAGCTTGTCGCTGGGCATCCAGTTTCCGTAGACCTCGCCCTTGCCGCGTTCGTACAACCAGCGGAACTCGGCGCCGAGCAGTCCGCCACGATCGGCCATGATGCGCGGGTAGAGCGTGGCGTCGTAGTTCGGCGCGAGGTTGAGATAGATCGGCTGCTTGTAGTCGAAGCCGTTGCGGCCGGACAGCGAGAGCTGCGGGTAGAGCAGGCCGGTGCGTCGCTGGTCGTCGACCGGGAACATGAACCACGGCACGTAGAGGACCGGCACGCTGCCGATGCGCACGGTGGCATTGCGTGCCACGCCCATGCCCTTGGCGGTGTCGATCTCGATGCGGCTTGCACGCAGTTCCCACGCACGCTGGTTCGGCGCGCAGGTCGAGTACGTAGATCCAACCAGCCGTCCGCGCGCGCCTTCCAGTTCGATGCGCTCGGCGCCGCCGTTGCCGCGACGCTGGGTGAGCTGGTACTGCACGTCCTCGATGCGGTGGCGGTCGGCGTTCTGGTCGCCTTCGGCGCGCTCGGCGAGGATGCGCATGCCGCTGTCCTGGTAACGCACATTGCCCACCGCGCTGTAGCGGCCGGTCTCGGCGTTATAGGTGAGCTTGTCCGTGCCCAGGAATTGGTCGCCACGATTCAGGCGTACGTTGTCCTGCACGACGATGTCTTCGGCGGTACCCGCGCGCTCAAGCTGTCCGCCATCGATGTCGGTCGGTTCGCTGCCGCGGTTCTCGATGCCGCCCACCGGAGCGGGGGCATCCTCGAACACGGGAACCACGTCGATGATCGGGCACAGGCCCCAGTTGTCCTCATCGCCGTCGGCAGCGTACGCCGGCAGGGCCAGCGCGATGCACAGCGACAACGGGAGCAGTCGGAGGGGTCGGTGCACTCGGGATCCGTGATCGTCGGCGTTCAGGAAAACGGGGTCGCTAGCTTGCCGTATCCCTTGCAAGGGGGCAACGCGAGCACCATCTTGCTCCCGGCACTGTTCATTTCCGCGTCAAGACAGGAGTGGCCCATGTCCCAGCAGCCTTCCACCGATACCGCGCCGGTCTGCCGGACCGACGACGAATGGCGCGAGCGCCTCAGCCCGGAACAGTTCGCGGTATGCCGCTGTTCGGCCACCGAACGCGCCTTCACCGGCCGCTTCTGGAACCACAAGGAAGCCGGCACCTACACCTGCGTCGCGTGCGGGACGCCGCTGTTCTCGTCGAAGGCGAAGTACGACTCCGGCAGCGGCTGGCCCAGTTACTGGGAGCCGGTGTCGAAGGACGCCGTCACCGAGCACGTGGACGAAAGCCACGGCATGCGCCGCGTCGAGATCAAGTGCGCGCGCTGCGATTCGCACCTGGGTCACGTGTTCCCCGATGGCCCGCCGCCGACCGGCCTGCGCTACTGCATCAACTCGGCATCGCTGGAGTTCACGCCCGACAAGTGACCGTCGGGCGCAGGCTCAGTCGAGCAGCGCACCCACGTGCGCGACGCTGGCTTCGCGCAGCGCGGCCAGGTCGTAGCCGCCTTCCAGCATCGACACGACGCGACCGTCGCCATGCCGTTTCGCGATGGCGACGAGTTCGCGCGTGATCCACTCGTAATCGCCGCTCTCCAGTTCGATCTGCGCGAGCGGGTCGCGCTTGTGCGCGTCGAATCCGGCGGAGATGAAGAGCAACTGCGGGCGGAAGGAATCGAGCGTCGGCAGCAGGCGTTCGCGCCAGATACGGCGGAAGCCGTCGCTGTCGCAACCCGGCGGCAGCGGAGCGTTGACGATGTTGCCGACGCCGCGTTCGTTGGCGTAGCCGGTGTCCGGATACAGCGGCATCTGGTGTGACGACAGGTACATCACGCGAGCATCGGTATCGAAGATCGCCTGCGTCCCGTTGCCGTGGTGAACGTCGAAATCGACGACCGCCACGCGCGACAGGCCGTGCTTGTCGCAGGCGTGCGCCGCGGCGACGGCAATGTTGTTGAACAGGCAGAAGCCCATCGCGGCCGAAGGGGTCGCGTGGTGGCCGGGCGGACGCACCGCGCAGAACACGCGGCGTACTTCGCCGTGCATCACCGCATCCACCGCGGCGATGCCGGCGCCGGCCGCGCGCAAGGCCGCTTCGGCTGAGCCGGGGGCCAGCACCGTGTCCGGATCCAGCGCCATCGGGCCGTCGACCGGCGTGTCGAGCACCAGCGCGAGCAGCGCATCGTCGTGCACGCGCAGCAGTTGCCCGCGGCTCGCACGCGGCGCTTCTTCCCAGTGAAGGACGTCCGGAAAGGCCTCGCGCAGCGCTTCGGTTACGGCGACCAGCCGCAACGGACGTTCCGCATGGCCCGGGCCGGGATCGTGGCGCGTGCACGCCGGGTGGGTGTAGATGCGCATGGCGCGCGGCGCGTCAGGCCTTGCGCCGCTCGTGGTTCCACAGCACTTCGCCGTGGCCGCTGGCACGCGCGAGCACGCGGGCCAGCACGAACAGCAGGTCGGACAGGCGGTTGAGATAGCGCACCGCTTCCGGACGTACGTCCTCGATGCGCGAGAGCGACACCGCCTCGCGTTCCGCGCGACGCACGACGGTGCGTGCGACGTGGCAGCGCGCCGCCGCTTCGCCGCCGCCGGGCAGGATGAAATCCTTCAGCGGCGGGAGCGGTTCGTTGAAGGCGTCGAGCTGCTGTTCCAGGCGTTCGATATCGGCATCGAAGATCGCCGCATGCCCCGGGATGCACAGTTCACCACCGAGGTCGAACAGCTGGTGCTGCACGGTGGTGAGCAGGGCGCGGACGTCCTCGGGGAGCTCCGCGGCGAGCACTAGGCCGATGCACGAATTGGCTTCGTCCACAGTGCCGTAGGCGGCGACGCGGTCGGAGTCCTTGGCGACGCGGCTGCCGTCGCCGAGGCCGGTCGTACCGTCGTCGCCGGTGCGGGTGTAGATCTTCGAGAGGCGGTTGCCCACGCGGCGAGGCCGCTTACACCGTCTGCGCGCGCAGCGCCGGGACGCGGCGGCGCAGCAGCGCAAAGCCGCCGAACAGCAGCGCGGCGTAGAACAGCGTGCCCAGCAGCGTCCACTGGAAGAACGGCAGCGCCGCGGCGTAGCACGGTGCCAGGCCGATCATGCACGACGGGTGCGCGGTCATCGGCGTGGCGGTTGCCCACACGGCGAAGTTGGTCACCACGAAGAACAGCACCGATCCCATCAGCGAGTAGCCCAGCACGCGCGCGCCGTTGACGCGGCCGCGCAGGCCGAAGCCCAGCACCGCCGACAGCGCGATGCAGGCGTAGACCGACAGCCACGTCGCCAGGTAGGCCGGGCTGGTGAAGTGTTCGAAATACGTTCCGCCCAGCGTGAGGCCGAGGATCAGGTCCGACACCAGCATCGCCACCAGCGGCACGGCGACGGCCATCGCGCGCGAGGCGAAGTAGGCGCCACCGAACAGCGCGACCGCTTCGACCGGCGAGAAATTCGGCGGATGCGGCAGCAGGCGCGTGAGCGCGGCGACCACGATCATGCCGATGAGCACCAGCGGGCCGGGCGCGAACAGGCTGGAAGCGGACGGGCCGGAGGTGGCAGGCGAGGCGGAAACGGGACGGTTCATCGTGTTCGGGTCTTGAGAAGGTCACGGCCTTCAGGAACCGCTAGCATAGCGCAATGCCTGTCGCGGCCCCCTCAAATCCGCCCTCCGGCGCGCCCGGAGACTCCCCCGCCCAAGGTTCGACCCGACACGTCCACGATGTCCTCATCGTGGGCGGCGGCCTGGTCGGTGCCAGCCTGGCGATCGCGCTGGAACGCCTCGGCCTTCACGTGGGCCTGGTCGAAGCCACGCCGCCCGGCGCGCTGCCGCCGGTGTTCGACGAGCGCAACCTCAGCTTCGCCGAAGCCACCATCAATGCGCTGACCGCGCT
Source organism: Lysobacter soli (assembly GCF_009755585.1). Taxonomy (NCBI): domain Bacteria; kingdom Pseudomonadati; phylum Pseudomonadota; class Gammaproteobacteria; order Lysobacterales; family Lysobacteraceae; genus Lysobacter; species Lysobacter soli. Next base: position 997,745 of record NZ_CP046603.1, read on the forward strand.
CGGCGTGATGCAGAAACTGCGTGCGCCCACCGGTGCGATCGCGCGCATCCACATCAGCCGGCGCGGCGATTTCGGCCGCGGCCTGCTCGAGGCCTCGCGCTATGGACGCACCGAGTTCGGTCGCGTCGTGGTCGCGCGCGATTTCGGCGATGCGCTCGAAGCGCGGCTTGCAGAGGCCGCGCGCCTGGTGCGTCATCGCCCGGTGCGTTTCCTCGGGTTCGCCGAAAGCGACGACGACATGCGCGCCATCCGCGTTGCTGAGACCGACGGCGAACGCCTGCTGCACGCGCGGCTCGTTGTCGCGGCCGACGGCACGCGCAGTGGCGTGCGCGACGCGCTGGGCATCGGCGTGGACGAGCACGACTACGGACAGACGCTGTTCGTCACGCGCGTGCGCGGCTCACGCGCGCCCGACGGCACCGCGTACGAACGGCTGACCGGCGAGGGCCCGACCGCGCTGCTCCCGCGCGGCGATCGTCATTACGGCCTGATCCACGCCGTCGCCCGCGAAGAGGCCGGCGACGTTGCGGCACTCGACGAAGCGGGCTTCCTCGCGCGCGCGCAGGAGGTCTTCGGCTGGCGCGCGGGGCGCTTTCTTTCATGCGGGCCGCGCAACTCGCATCCGGCGATCCGTCTCGTCGCCCAGCGGACCGTCGCGCCGCGCGCGGTGCTCGTCGGCAACGCCGCGCAGACGATCCATCCGATCGGCGCGCAGGGCTTCAACCTCGGCCTGCGTGACGCGCTCACGCTGGCCGAACTCATCGCCGATGCGCGCGCGCAGGACGCGCAGGCCGATTGCGGGAGCGACGCGCTGCTGCAGCGATACGCCGAGCGTCGTAGCGAAGACCGCGAGCGCACCATCGGCTTCTCCGATGGCCTCGCACGACTGACCGCCAACGATGCGCCGCTGCTTCGTCCGTTGCGCAGCCTGGGGCTGTTCGCGGTGGATCGCGTCGCTTCGGCGCAATCGTTCCTGGTCGGTGGCGCGATGGGCTATCGCGGCGACGTGCCGGCGCTGTGCCGCGAGGTGCGCGCATGAGCCGCCGCGGATCCGGGCTCGACGTGATCGTCGTCGGTGCCGGCGTGGTCGGCGCAGCGGCGGCACTTGCGTTCGCGCGCGATGGCTTGCAGGTCGCGCTGATCGAAACGCGCCAGCCGCCCGCATGGCAGAAGCTGTCGACCGATTCCGATCGCATCGACCTGCGCGTCTATGCATTCGCACCAGACAACGCGGCGCTGCTCGACAACCTGGGCGTGTGGCGCGATGTCGCCGACGCGCGCCTGCAGCCGTACCGCGCGATGCGCGTGTGGGACGCCGCCGGCGGTGGCGAACTTACGTTCGATGCCGACGCCTTCGGGCGCCGCGAACTGGGCTGGATCGTCGAACACGCGCTGCTCGTCGATCGTCTTTGGCACGCCCTGCCTGGCGCCGGCGTGCAACTGCATTGCCCCGACAGTGTCGTCGCGCTGGAGCAGGACGACGCCGGCGTCACGGTCGTGCTCGAAAGCGGGATTTCGCTGCGTTCGAAGATCGTGGTCGCCGCCGACGGCGCGGAGTCGAAGTTGCGCTCGCTCGCGGGCATCGAAGCGCCACGCCACGATTATGGCCAGCGCGGGCTGGTGGCGTTCGTCGAAAGCGGGAAGCCGCACCGGTCGACGTGCTGGCAGCGCTTCCTGTCGACGGGGCCGCTCGCCTTCCTTCCGTTCGACGATGGGCACGTCAGTTCAATCGTGTGGACGTTGCCGGATGCCGAAGTGCAGCGTCTGCTCGACCTGGACGACGCCACGTTCCTGCGCGAGCTGGACAACGCGTTCGCCGGAACGCTCGGCGCATCCAGGCGCGTGTCGCGCCGGGCGGCGTTCCCGCTGCGGCTGCAGCTGGCGCAATCGCTCGCGTCCGGTCGCGTCGTGGTGATCGGCGATGCCGCGCATGCGGTGCATCCGCTCGCGGGGCAGGGCGTGAACCTCGGGTTGCGCGATGTCGCCACGTTGCGGCGCACCCTCGCCGATGCGCGATCGCGTGGGCTGGACCTCGCGGCGCGACTGCCGCGCTGGGCGCGTGCGCAGCGCAGCGAAAACGCGCTGTCGGCGCACGCGTTCGACGGCATCAATCGCCTGTTCTCGAACGACTCGGTCGGCGCGACGCTGTTGCGCGGGCCGCTGCTGGGTCTGGCCGGCAAGTTGCCGCCGCTGACGCACGCGTTCTGGCGCCACGCCGCCGGCCAATAAAAGCGAACCCCTCCCGGCCTGGGAGGGGTTCGCCGTCGCCCGCGGCTTCGATGGATCACTTACCGCCGGCAAGCTCCGCCTTGGTGATGCGACCGTCGTGGTTCGCGTCGATCTTGTTGAAGTCGGTCGAGATCGTCGTCTCGCTGCTGACCTCCGTCTTGCTCAGCGAGCCATCGCGGTTCGCATCGAGCGCTTCGAAGTTCACCTTGTTGGCCAGGGTCGAGTTCGGCGGGCTGGAAGTCGCATGGACTTCCTGCTTCGGCTGCGCGCCGGTATAGGCCGGTGCGGGCGCCGGCGCCGGAGCCGGCTGCGGATAGGCCTGCTGCACCGCGCTGTCGGCCGAGGCCTGCGCCTGCAGGCTTGCACTCGTGGCGGCGCTGGCCGCCTCGCGCGCTTCGGCGGCGCCCTGCTTCGGATTGGCCGAGCTCTGCGCGGCGGACTGCGCGCTGCGCGCGTCGTGCGCCGCGTTGACCGCCTGGTTGGCAGCCTTGTTGGCCGCATCGGCCTGCTGGTTGATCGTGGTGTAAACGCCGCCGCTGACGCTGGTCGCCTGACGCGCCGTTTCCGCGCTGGCGCGCGCCGCTTCGGCCTGGTCGGAAGCGACCTCGGCGGCCGCCTCGGCCTGCACCTTCGACTTGGCCGGCTCGCCCTGCGTGCGTTGTGCCGCGGCAGGGCCGGAGACGCCGAGCACGGCGACGAGCGCGATCGCGAGCAGCGTGGGACTGGAGTGATGCGTGGACTTCATGTCGTTGGACCTCGCTGGTGGGACGGGCCGACGCTAGTCCCGCCCGGATCAACCGCAGGTCAAATCCGGTCGCGCGCATGAAAGCGCGACACCGGACGTTCATCCACGTGAGTGCAGCGTCATCGCGCGGTCGAAGGCGGCGTCGCGAACACCGTGATCTCTTCGCGGTCGTGGTACAGCTGGCGTGCGCGCACCAGGAGCGGTTTGCCGGCGCCTTCCTCGAATAGCGACAGGCACAGGCGCGTTTCGTCCCAGCGCTTCTTCATCGGCAGCTTCAGGTTGAAGATCGCGTGCCTGCACCAGCCTTCGCGGAACCAGGTGCCCATGCGTTCGGCGACGCGACGCGGCTGTTCGACCATGTCGCACACCATCCAGTCCAGCGGCGCGCGCGGCTGCCAGTGGAAGCCGTCCTCGCGCAGGTGCTCGACGCGGCCGCTTTCGAGCAGGTGCTCGCGCAACGGCCCGTTGTCGACCGAGATCATCTTCAAACCCTGGCGCACCATCACCCAGGTCCAGCCGCCGGGGGCCGCGCCGAGATCAGCGCCGCGCATGCCTTCACGAAACAGGCGTTCGCGTTCCTTCTCGGTCATCAGCACCATCAGCGCTTCTTCCAGCTTCAGCGCGGAACGGCTGGGCGCGTCGGCGTGCATGCGCAGGCGCGGGATGCCGAGCGGCCACGGCGCGCTGTCGCCGGCTTCGCCGATTGCTAGCAGCACATGGTCGCCGGCGAGGAAGACGACATGCAGCCGTGCGCGCCGCGAATCGTCGAACTGCTTGAGCCAGCCGTTCTTCCGCAGCACCGGACGCAGCGCGTTGCCGAACGCGCGCGCGAGACCCGCAAGCGGCTTGGCTTCGTCGGAATCGGGATGCTCGACCCACAGCTCGCCGAAGGTGTGCGCGTTGCCCAGCGTGGTTTCGAGCGCGCGCAGGATCGGCGTGATGCGGTCCTTCGGGTCGAGGTCGCGCAACTCGGCGATCCGCGTGAGCTTCTGCCGCGCGAAGATCAGCGACTGGAACGGAAGCGCCTGGCTCAGCGCGCCGGCGTCGGCGCCAAGGAATTCGACGTAACCGCTGTTGCGATCGGTGCGCGCATAGCCCGGATGACCGGCGAGTGCGGCGCGCTCGTTGAGTTCGGCCGCGAGTTCGGGCTCGAAGCCGGGGCGGCAGTAGCAGAGCAGGGCGTCGCCTGGCGTGGTCATGAGGTGCGTGCGTCAGTAACGCTCGCCGCCGGACTCGCCGTACGCGCGCAGCACATCGCGTGCGAGGTCGCGATGCACGTCGCGCACGACTTCGATCCCGCGGCGTTCGAGTTCGCCGATCCAGTCGGCCGGCAGCGGGCCTTCGTCGAACTCGGTGAGCGTTTCGACGTCCTCGCTGCGCGCGCCGATGACAAGACGGTCGATGCCGGCCCAGATCGTCGCGCCATAGCACTGGCAGCACGGCTGCGACGAGGTCGCCAGCGTGATGGGGCCCAGCCGCTCGCCGATCGCGTCCTCGTTGAGGCGCGCGCGCTGCGTGCGCTGCTGGGCGAGCATGTAGGCCATCGTTTCGGCGTGCGCGAGCGAGCAGGTGTGCGGCAGTACGCGGTTCACGCCGACGGAGATGATGCGCTCGTCCGGGCCGAATACCGCCGCGCCGAACGGGCCGCCGCTTCCGGCCTCGATGTTCATGCGCGACAGCGCGATGGCGAGTTCGACCTTGGCGGCGTCGCCGACGTACAGGCGCTGCGTATCGACCGACTCGTGCACCCATGCCGGCAGCGTGAGATGAACCTGCGCGTAGAGCATCAGTGCACCGCTTCCACTTCGGCGATCTTGTCCTTGCACTGGCCCTGCTCGCACGTGCAGCCCTCGATGGCCTTGAAGCCGCACATCGCCATCATGCCCTTGCGCGCGCACTCGGCCTTGACGCCTTCCGGATCGGTCGGGCTGTTCGCGTTGACGCATGCGGGCTTGGCGCCGCAGCAGTTGCCGACGTTCTTCACCGCGCAGTCGGCGTCGGTCTTGCAGCTGAAATCGAGCTTGATGGGCGTGCCGGCCGGCTCGGCCTGTCGCTCCTTCGGCGCGGGCTCAGGGGCACGTGCGCGCGTCGGCTGGGGCGCGGCGGCTTGCGCCGCATCCGACGCAGGCGTGGCGGCGATCGCGTTCTCCGAATGCGGCGCGCACGCGGCGAGCGCGAGCAGGGACGAAACCAGCAGTGCGGTCAGCAGGCGGCGCATGGCGTGCTCCTTGTCGATCAGCCCTTCGTGGTCCAGGTGTCGCGCAGCGTGACGCTGCGGTTGAACACCGGCGCGTCGCTGCGGTGATCGAAGCGGTCGGCCACGAAGTAGCCGATGCGCTCGAACTGGAACGACTGCTCCGGGTTCGCGTTCGCCGCCGCCGGTTCGACGTAGCCGGTGACGGTGCGACGCGAGTCGGGGTTCAGGTAATCCTTGTACGTCTTGCCGCCTTCGTCGTTGTCGGGATCGGGCACGAGGAACAGGCGGTCGTACAGGCGCACTTCGGCCTTCACCGCGTGCTTCGCGCTCACCCAGTGGATCGTGCCCTTGATCTTGCGATCGGCGCCGGCCATGCCGGGGCGCGATTCGGGATCGAGTTCGCCGCGGATCTCCACGACCGTATCGCCGTCCTTGATCACTTCATCGCAGCGGAAGATGCCCGCGCCGCGCAGGCGCACTTCGCCGCCCGGGATCAGGCGCTTGAAGCCCTTCGGCGGCACTTCCTCGAAGTCCTCGCGCTCGATCCACAGCTCGTTGGAGAACGGAACGCTGCGCGTGCCGGCGCTCTCGTCCTTGGGATGGTTCGGGAACGTCAGCGATTCCTCGTGCGTCGCCGACAGGTTGGTGATGACCAGCTTCAGCGGATCGATCACCGCCATGCGGCGCTGCGCCGCGGCGTCGAGGTCGTCGCGCAGCGCGCCTTCGAGGATGGAGATGTCGAGCAGCGAGTTCTGCTTGCTGATGCCGACGCGGTCGACCATCAGGCGCAGCGCGCTCGGCGTGTAGCCGCGACGGCGGATGCCCTGCAGCGTCGGCATGCGCGGATCGTCCCAGCCATCGACCAGACCTTCGTTCACCAGCGCGAGCAGCTTGCGCTTGCTCATCACCAGGTAGTTGAAATTCAGGCGCGAGAACTCGATCTGGCGCGGCTTGCTGGCTTCCTTCGGGTAGCCCTTCGACAGCACCGGTTCGAGCAGGTCCGGCGAATTCGCCAGGTCCACCTTGTCCACGCACCAGTCGTACAGCGGGCGATGGTCCTCGAATTCCAGCGTGCACAGCGAATGCGTGATGCCTTCGACCGCGTCGCTGAGCGAATGCGCGAAGTCGTACATCGGGTAGATCGGCCACTCGCGGCCGGTGTTCTGGTGCTCGACGTGCTTGATGCGGTACAGCGCGGGATCGCGCAGGTTCATGTTGCCGCTGGCCATGTCGATCTTCGCGCGCAGCGTGCGCGTGCCGTCCGGGAACTCGCCCGCGCGCATGCGGCGGAAAAGATCAAGGTTTTCCTCGACGCTGCGGTTGCGGAACGGCGACTCGCGACCCGGCTCGGTCAGGGTGCCGCGGTATTCGCGAACCTGTTCCGGCGTGAGGTCGCACACGAACGCGTCGCCCTGGCGGATCAGCTTTTCGCCGGCGAGGTAGAGGACGCCGAAGTAGTCCGACGCGTGGCGGAGGTCGTGCCACTCGAAGCCGAGCCAGCGCACGTCGTCCTGGATCGCGCGGACGTACTCGGGGTCTTCCTTCACCGGGTTCGTGTCGTCCAGGCGCAGGTTGCAGTCTCCGCCGAACTCCGCCGCGATGCCGAAGTCCAGGCAGATCGCCTTGGCGTGGCCGATGTGCAGGTAGCCGTTGGGCTCGGGCGGGAAACGCGTGCGGATCGCCTGGTGCTTGCCGCTGGCCAGGTCCTCGCGAACGATCTGCCGGATGAAGTCCTGCTTCGCGGGTGCGGCGGACTCGAGGGCGGACGGATTGGCGGGAGCGGCGTGGTGGGGCGTAGCGGACATGCTTGAAGCCAGGCGGGGAAGACCGGCAAGTTTAGCCGGTGCGGCCGGTCCCCGCCGTCATCCCCGTTGTGGCGCGCGGCCACCGCTTCGGCGTGTTCAGGCCGGGCGTATGCTGTCGGCGAGCCTCTATGAAGGCCGCTGCCGGGAGCATCGCCATGAAAATCGTCTACCAAGCCGCGAACCTGATCGACGCCCACCTGGTGCGGCACGCGCTGGAAGCCGAGGAAATCCCCGTCTTCCTGCAGGGCGAGGCGCTGACCGGCGGGATGGGCGAGCTGCCGCTGTTCGGGACCATCCTGGTCTGCGTGCCCGACATCGTCTGGCCGCAGGCGAAGGACATCGTCGACACGCTCCCGCTGAACCAGCCGGTCGAAGCGCTTCCGGACGACGATGAAGCCCCGGACGCGTCGCAGGGCTGGCTTCCAGCCTGAACGGCGCTTTCCGGTATCGTGACCGGCCGTTTGATGGGCCCCGCGCCATGTCCTTCGATTTCGATTCGCTGATCCGCGCCGTCGCCGACTTTCCCAAGCCCGGCGTGACCTTCCGCGACGTCACCCCGCTGCTGGCCGACGCCGGCGGTTTCGCGCGCTGCATCGACGCGATGGCCGAGCCGTGGCAGGGCAGCGAAGTGCAGGCGGTGTGCGGGATCGAATCGCGCGGTTTCATCTTCGGCGCGGCGCTTGCGCAGAAGCTGCATGCCGGTTTCGTCCCGCTGCGCAAGCCGGGCAAGCTCCCGCCGCCGCTGGTCGAGGTGGATTACGCGCTGGAATACGGCACCGACCGGCTGCAGGCCCGCAATGACGCACTGCGCCCGGGCGAACGCACGCTGATCGTCGACGACGTGCTCGCCACCGGCGGCACGCTGTCGGCCGCACGCGAGCTGGTCGGCAAGCTCGGCGCGAACCTCGTCGGCGCGAGCGTGCTGATCGAACTGGACACGCTGGGCGGCCGTTCGCGCTGGCCGCAGGGCGTGCCGCTGCAGGCGCTGCTGCACTACTGATCCTTCGCGGCGCGCCGGCATCGCGCGCCCGGCATGCCAGGCCACCTTGCGAGGTCGGGCCGATGGACGCGTTCAACTACCTGTCGGTGATGGTGTCCATGGTGCTCGGGCTGGGCCTGACGCAGCTGTTCGCGGGCATCGGCAACATGGTGCAGGTGCGCCGTCGCGTGAAGTTCTACTGGCTGCACGCGATCTGGCTGGTGCTGATGATCGGGCTGCACATCCAGATGTGGTGGTCGTTCTGGATGATGCGTGGCGTCGCCGAATGGACCTACACGGGCTTTGCGTTCGTGCTGCTCGGCCCGGCCACGCTGGTGATCGCCAGCCACGTGCTGCTGCCGGAACTGGTCGACGGCACCATCGACGTGGAGCGCCATTACTACGACACGCGCACCGTCTTCTTCGGCCTGCTCGCGGCGGCCGGCGCGTGGGCGCTGGTACTGGAATGGGCGATGGGTCTGCGCTCGCTGATCGTGCCGTTCCGCCTCGTGCAGGTGCTCGGCATCGGCCTGATGATCTGGTGCGCGTGGACGAGGAACCGGCGCGTCCACGCCGGATGCACGTTCCTGGTCATCGTCATGCTGGTGAGCACGACGCTGCTCACGCGTTACCGGCTCGGGCAGACGCAGATGGAGTGATCAGGCGTGGCCGATCAGAGCCGGCTGTCCTGCGACGGTGCCGGTTGCGGCGGGCGCAGCAGCTGCTCGGGTAGCTTGCGGAATTCGGCTGCCAGCTGCATCAGGAAGTCGCCCATCGCCGAGCTGCGGCGCCACACCATCGCGATCTGCCGGTGCGGCGGCTGGCCGCGGAAACGCAGCAGGTGGATGTCGGGCGAGGAGGGCACCGGAGGCTGCACCGCGAGCACCGGCAGCAGCGTGATCCCGACGCCGGCGGCGACCATCTGCCGCAGGGTTTCCAGGCTGGTGGCGCGGAAGCCGTCGCGTTCGTCGGCGCCGGCCATGTGGCAGACGTCCAGCGCCTGGTCGCGCAGGCAGTGGCCTTCCTCGAGCAGCAGCAGGTGCTGGTGGTCGAGGTCGCCCAGTTCGAGCGAATCGTGTTCGGCCATCGAGTGCTGTTGCGGCACCGCCAGCACGAAGGGCTCGTCGAACAGCACTTCCACGTGCAGCTGGTCGTCGTGGATCGGCAAGGCAAGCAGCCCCGCGTCGAGCCGCCCGTCCCGCAGGCGCTGCAGGATCTGGTCGGTCTTCTCTTCGATCAGCAGCAGTTCCAGGCGCGGGAAACGCTGGCGCAGCCGCGGCACGACGTGCGGCAGCAGGTACGGACCGAGCGTGGGGAACAGGCCCAGGCGAACGGTGCCCGCTTCGGGATCCTGGCTGCGGCGCGCGATCTCCGCCATCTGCTCCACGTCGGCGATGACCTTGCGCGCGCGTTCGGCGACTTCGCGCCCGACCGGCGTGAGCATCACGCGACGCGGTGCGCGTTCGACGAGTGCGACGCCGAGTTCGTCCTCGAGCTTCTTGATCTGGGTCGACAGCGTCGGCTGGCTGACGAAGCTGGCCGCGGCGGCGCGACCGAAATGCTTGTGGTCGGCCAGGGCCACCAGGTACTTGAGATCGCGCAGGTTCAAGGCGGGTCCCTCGCGTCGGAGACTGCGTGGATGCTGCGTGGTAGGCGAAGCATCGGCCTCGCGCCGCTCCCCCGCAAGCAGGGGAGCGGCGCGGCCGGTTCCTTACGCCGCGGCGGCGGTGGCCTGCGCCGGTGCGCTGGTGCGGATCAGGTGGTCGAAGGCGCTCAGCGCAGCCTTCGAGCCTTCACCCATCGCGATGACGATCTGCTTGAACGGCGTGGTCGTGGCGTCGCCGGCGGCGAACACGCCCGGCACCGACGTGCGGCCGTGCGAATCGACCTCGATTTCGCCGCGCGGCGACAGCGCCACGGCGCCCTTCAGCCATTCGGTGTTCGGCAACAGGCCGATCTGCACGAAGATGCCTTCCAGGTCGACCTGGATCGGGTCGCCCGAAACGCGGTCCTTGTAAATCAGACCCGTCACCTTCTGGCCGTCGCCGAGCACTTCGGTCGTCTGCCCGTTGGTGATGACCGTGACGTTCGCCAGCGAACGCAGCTTGCGCTGCAGCACTTCGTCGGCGCGCAGCTGCCCGTCGAACTCGATCAGCGTGACGTGCGAAACGATGCCCGCCAGGTCGATCGCGGCCTCGACGCCCGAGTTGCCGCCGCCGATCACCGCCACGCGCTTGCCCTTGAACAGCGGGCCGTCGCAGTGCGGGCAGTACGCCACGCCCTTGTTGCGGTATTCCTGCTCGCCCGGCACGTTCATCTGGCGCCAGCGCGCACCCGTCGACAGCACCACGCTGCGCGACTTCAGCGACGCACCGTTCTCCAGCTGCACTTCGATCAGGCCGCCCGGCTCGCTCGCCGGAACCAGCTTGCTCGCGCGCTGCAGGTTCATGATGTCGACGTCGTACTCGCGCACGTGCTGTTCCAGCGCGCTGGCGAGCTTCGGGCCCTCGGTGTAGGTGACGGAGATGAAGTTCTCGATCGCCATCGTATCGAGCACCTGGCCGCCGAAGCGCTCGGCCGCCACGCCCGTGCGGATGCCCTTGCGCGCGGCGTAGATCGCCGCCGCGGCGCCCGCCGGGCCGCCGCCGATCACGAGCACGTCGAACGCGTCCTTGGCCTTGATCTTCTCGGCATCGCGCGTCGATGCGCCGGTGTCGAGCTTGGCCATGATCTGTTCGATCGTCATGCGGCCCTGGTCGAACGGCTGGCCGTTGAGCAGCACCGTCGGCACCGACATGATCTGGCGCTGCTCGACTTCGTCCTGGAACAGCGCGCCGTCGATGGCGACGTGGTGGATGTTCGGGTTGATCACGCTCATCAGGTTCAGCGCCTGCACGGTGTCCGGGCAGTTCTGGCACGAGAGCGAGAAGTAGGTTTCGAAGTGGTATTCGCCTTCCAGGTCGCGCACCTGCTCCAGCAGCTCCGGCGCGGCCTTGGACGGATGCCCGCCGACCTGCAGCAGGGCGAGCACGAGCGAGGTGAACTCGTGGCCCATCGGAATGCCGGCGAAGCGCACGCCCACGTCCGTGCCGGCGCGGTTGATCGCGAAGGACGGGCGGCGGGCGTCGTCGTCGCGGCGCGAATAGGAAATCCTGTCCGACAGTGTGGCGATGTCCTGCAGCAGGCCTTCCAGCTCGCGCGACTTGTCGCCGTCATCGAGCGAGGCGACGAGCTCGATCGGCTGCGTGACCTTTTCGAGGTAGGCCTTCAACTGGGTCTTGAGATCGGCGTCCAACATGCGATGACTCCAATGTGTTTCGTGGGGATGAACGCCGCGAGCGCCCGGGCGGAGGGAGGGAGAGAACCCGGGCGTCGCGACATTCGAAAAGAGAGAGGTCGCCTGGCGACCGGCGCGCCTCCGTGCGGGAGGCGGTGGAGCAGGGCGGATCCGGTTGCGGCCCGCCCCGTCCGTGCCGCGCCCTGCGATCAGGGCGCGGCGTGGGTCGTCAGATCTTGCCGACCAGGTCCAGCGACGGCTTCAGGGTCTGCTCGCCTTCCTTCCACTTGGCCGGGCAGACCTCGCCCGGATGCGCGGCGACGTACTGGGCGGCCTTCACCTTGCGCAGCAGCTCGCCCGCGTCGCGGCCGATGCCGCCGGCGTTGATCTCGACCAGCTGGATCTTGCCTTCCGGATCGATCACGAACGTGCCGCGATCGGCCAGGCCGGCTTCTTCGATCATCACGCCGAAGTTGCGGGTGATGACGCCCGTCGGGTCGCCGACCAGCGGGTACTGGATCTTCTTGATCGTGTCGGAGGTGTCGTGCCACGCCTTGTGGGTGAAGTGGGTGTCGGTCGACACGCCGTAAATCTCGACGCCCAGCTTCTGGAACTCGGCGTAGTTGTCGGCGAGGTCGCCCAGCTCGGTCGGGCAGACGAAGGTGAAGTCGGCCGGGTAGAAGAACACGACGGACCACTTGCCCTTCAGGTCTGCATTGGTGACTTCAATGAACTCACCGGCCTTATAGGCGGTGGCCTTGAACGGCAGGACTTCGGTATTGATCAGCGACATAGGAGGTTCCTTTGGCTGGGTGGGTGAGGGGTAAAAACCAGTGCGGACAGGGTAAGCAGACCAATCCAATCCATCAAGTTGATTGATGGAATTGATTCAATAGGCATTGACTATTGAATTGGTCCAACGATAGAAGCCGCTCCTATTCGACATGCGGGGCGCCACGGGCCGTCGCAAGGGCTCCCCGGCGGGCGCGGCGGCACGCGAAAATGGCCGGATGCATGAACCCCCTCCCGCTAGCGCCCACCCGCCCCAGACGACGGTCGGCCGCCTCTTGGCCGAGGCCGCCGCCCGCTTGCCCGGCGACGAAGCCCGCCCCGAAGCCGAACGCCTGCTCGCCCACGTGCTTGGCGTCGGGCCGACGTGGCTGTACACGCATCGCGATGACGCCCCTTCAGCCGTCCATCTCGCCGAATTCAACCGCCTGATCGACCGTCGGCTGGCCGGTGAGCCGGTCGCCTACCTGATCGGCCACCGCGGCTTCTGGCGCTTCGACCTGGCGGTGACCCCGGCGACGCTGATCCCGCGGCCGGAAACCGAGCGCCTGGTCGAACTCGCCCTCGACCGACTGCCGGAAGGCGTGCCGCTGCGCGTGGCCGACCTCGGCACGGGTACCGGCGCCATCGCACTGGCGATCGCGTTCGAACGTCCGCTGGCGCAGGTCGTGGCGACCGACGCCAGCGCGGACGCGCTCGCCGTCGCCCGGGCCAATGCGCAGGCGCTGGGGCTGTCGCGCGTGGACTTTCGCGAAGGCGACTGGCTCTCGCCGCTGGCGGGCGAGCGATTTGACCTGATCGCAAGCAACCCGCCGTACATCGCCGACGACGACGTGCATCTGGGGCAGGGCGATCTCCGCTTCGAACCGGCGAGCGCGTTGGCTTCGGGTGCGGACGGTCTCGACGACATCCGGCGCATCGCGGCGGCAGCACCGGCGCATCTGCGGGAAGGCGGCTGGCTGCTGGTGGAGCACGGATGGCATCAGGGCGACGCCGTTCGCGAGGTGTTCGCGCGCGCAGGCTTCGAGGCGGTCGAGACGGTGCAGGACTGGGAGCACCGCGATCGCGTCACCCTTGGGCGACGTCGCTGAAAAAGAAAGGGCCCGCGACGCGGGCCCTGTCCAGACAACGACGAGGCGGTGCGCTCAGAAGCTCGCGCGCACGCCGACCGAGTACGTGTCGACGCCTTCGGCCAGCTTCAGGCCGCCGTGCAGACCCCAGGTCTTGTTGAAGCTGTAGACCATGCCGAAGTCGGCGAAGAAGTTGCCGTCGTAGCGGTGGTTGTAGTCCTCGTAGCCGAGGTAGGCGTTGGCCGTCAGGCCGTCGACGATGCGGCCGAGCACGCCAGTGGTGACCTGGCCACCCTGATGGTTCAGGTTGTCGCGGCAATCGGTGCAGCCCCAGAAGTCCGAGTCCAGGCGGACGCGTGCGTCGCTGTCGGCGTACTTGATCTGCGACACCCAGTCGGCGTTCGCGCCGATGGCGGTGTTGAAGCCCACGCCCAGCGACCAGTTCGGGTTCTTGTACTTCGCGTGGTAGCGCGAGTCCTCGGTGCCACCGAAGCTGGCGGTGCCGAACACGTTGTCGGTGAACGCGTACGAACCGCTCAGGTTGAAGCCGTTCGGATAGGCGTTGATGCCATCGACCTGCGCGCCGTCCTGGTAGACGTAGTCCAGCTGCGCGTAGGTGTAGCCGATGCCGTTGGATTCGCTGGCGTTGGCGAGGAAGGGAGCGGCGGCGAGCGCCACGGCGAGGAGGGACTTCTTCACGGGTGTTTCCTTGTGGGGGCTTCCCGGCGGTCGCCGGGGCGCGCAGTAAACCCGCGGTGTTTCGCCGTCCACATCGGACGGTTCTTAAAAATTCGTTCGCCGAGAAAAGGTCGTCGGCTCGTGCGCGCTAGAATTTCGCCACTCATTCGGCGAGACCCCTCGATGCGCACGCTTTACCCCGAGATCGAACCCTTCGACACCGGCACGCTCAAGGTCGACGACCGGCACACGCTGTACTACGAGCAGTGCGGCAATCCTGACGGAAAGCCCGTCGTGCTGCTGCACGGCGGTCCAGGCGCGGGCTGCAGCGCGAAGATGCGGCGTTTCCACGATCCGGCGCGCTACCGCATCGTGCTGTTCGACCAGCGCGGCAGCGGGCGCTCGACGCCGCACGCCGACCTGGTCGACAACACCACGTGGGACCTGGTCGCCGACATCGAACGCCTGCGCGGCAAGCTCGGCATCGACACGTGGCAGGTGTTCGGCGGGTCGTGGGGCTCCACGCTCGCGCTCGCCTACGCGCAGGCGCATCCGCAGCGCGTGACCGAACTGGTGCTGCGCGGCATCTTCATGCTGCGTCGCTGGGAACTGGAGTGGTTCTACCAGGAAGGCGCCTCGCGCCTGTTCCCCGATGCCTGGGAGCACTACCTGTCGGCGATTCCGGTCGTCGAGCGCCACGATCTCATCAGCGCGTTCCATCGCCGCCTGACCTCGCCGGACGAAGCCACGCGACTGGCCGCCGCCAAGGCATGGAGCGTGTGGGAAGGCGCGACGAGCTTCCTGCACGTCGATCCGGATTTCGCGGCGAGCCATGAGGATCCGCAGTTCGCGCTCGCGTTCGCGCGTATCGAAAACCACTACTTCGTCAACAGCGGATTTTTCGAAGTCGACGATCAGTTGCTCCGCGACGCGCATCGCATCGCCGACATCCCGGGCGTGATCGTGCATGGCCGCTACGACGTCGTGTGCCCTGTCGCCAACGCGTGGGACCTGAAAAAAGCGTGGCCGAAAGCGGACCTGGAGATCACCCCGGCATCCGGGCACTCCGCGTTCGAAGCGGAAAACGTCGATGCCCTGGTGCGCGCCACCGACCGCTTCGCCCGCTGACTTTTTCTGAAAGACTGGGGCCGGAACGGCCGACCCCGGCGACTGCATACGTATTCAAGCCTTCCGCTGCGCGCGCGGCCACGCACAATCGGCCGCGCACGGCGCCCATCGTGGGCGCTCCGGAGAGACGATGGATACGACGATGCAAGCGCAGCAGCACGCCACTTCGCGCGTGGTGCTGGTTTCCCTGGCCGCCGCGATGGGCGGCTTTTTGTTCGGCTTCGATTCGGCGGTGATCAACGGCGCGGTCGATGCGGTCCGCGGCGGCTTCGCGCTGGACGCGGCGCGCATCGGTTTCGCGGTGTCGTGTGCGTTGCTCGGCGCGGCGCTGGGCGCGTGGTACGCCGGACCCGTCGCCGACCGCTGGGGCCGCGTGCGCACGATGCAGGTGGCGGCCGCGCTGCTGTTCGCCAGCGCGCTGGGCTCCGGGCTGGTCGTCGGGTTGTGGGACCTCATCGCGTGGCGTTTCGTTGGCGGCGTCGGCATCGGCGTGGCGTCGGTGATCGCGCCGGCGTACATCGCCGAAGTCTCGCCGGCGCACGTGCGCGGGCGACTGGGTTCGCTGCAGCAGCTGGCGATCGTGCTCGGCATCTTCGCGGCGCTGCTCAGCGATGCCTGGATCGCCGGCGTGGCCGGCGGCGCGGCCAAGCCCGCGTGGCTGGGTATGGAAGCGTGGCGCTGGATGTTCCTGGTCGCCACGGTGCCGGCGCTGATGTACGGCACGCTCGTGCTCGGCGTTCCCGAATCCCCGCGTCACCTGGTCGCCAAGGGACGCATCGACGACGCGCGCGACGTGCTGCGCCAGATGCTTGCGCTGCCGAACGGCCCGGCGCTTGAGGCCAAGCTGCACGACATCCAGCGCAGCCTCGCCAGCGAAGTGCGCCCGCGTCTGCGTGATCTGCGCGGCCCGCGCCTGGGCCTGCTGCCTATCGTGTGGGTCGGCATCGCGCTGTCGGTGTTCCAGCAGGCGGTCGGCATCAACGTGATCTTCTACTACAGCTCCACGCTGTGGCATTCGGTCGGTTTCAGCGAATCCGATGCGTTCACCATCACCGTCGTGACCTCGGTCGTGAACGTGCTGGTGACGCTGCTGGCCATCGCGCTGGTTGACAAGGTCGGCCGCAAGCCGCTGCTGGTCGTCGGTTCGGTCGGCATGACGGTGACGCTGGGCCTGATGGCGCTGTGCTTCGCGCAGGCCACCGGCGACGGCGCGTCGCTGTCGTTGCCGCAGCCCTGGAACATGGTCGCGCTGGTGTCTGCGAACGCCTACGTCGTGTTCTTCCGCCTGAGCTGGGGCCCGATGGTGTGGGTGCTGCTCGGCGAGATGTTCCCCAACCGCATCCGCGCGATCGCGCTCGCGGTGGCGGCATCGGCGCAATGGCTGGCGAATTTCGCCATCACGGTGAGCTTCCCGAAGCTGGCGGAAATCGGCCTGAGTTTCGCCTACGGTCTGTACGCGACGTTCGCGCTGCTCTCGCTGGTGTTCGTGCTGAGGGCCGTGCGCGAGACGCGCGGCGTGGAACTGGAAGACATGCAGGGCTGAGCGCCATGCATCACTCCCTCTCCCGCGACGGGAGAGGGAGGGTTCCGGGTCAGTCGGCCGGCGTGCCGTCCGGATTGTGTTCGAGCATCCACAGGCCGGCCCAGAGCTTGAGATCCAGCTCGTAGCCTTCGCGCCGTTTCTGCATGAGCCACGCCGGCGCCTGCGCGCGCGGGACTTCGTGGACGGTGATGTTCTCGTTGTCCACGCCGCCGCCCGCGCCGACACGCGTCAATCCGCGCGCGCGCACGAACGCGATGCGCTCGCTGCTCATGCCGGCGGAGGTCGGGCCGACCAGCAGCACTTCCAGCCGCTGCGCCGACCAGCCGGTTTCCTCGATGAGCTCGCGACCGGCGGCGGCTTCGAGCGTATCGGTATCGTGGTTGTCGCCGACCAGGCCCGCGGGCATCTCGATCGTCGGCGCGCCCAGCGGAACGCGGAACTGTTCGACGAACAGCAGCTTGTCGTCAGGCGTGACGGCGATGACGATCACCGCCATGCCTTCGCCGGTGGTGCGTTCGACGTACTCCCAGCGACCGCGCCGCAGCATGCGCAGCCACGGGCCTTCGTACAGCGTCTCCACGGGGGCGTCGTCGTGTCCGGCGGGCTTTGCGTTCATGCGGTGCGGGTGCTCGTTGCGATTGCGTCCGATCCTATTACGACGCCTGTGACGGGGCGAAGTCGAGGCCGGCGGACTGGTAGAGGCGGCGACGCGTCATCGGGCCGAAGCGCAGCGAATCGCACAACGAACCCAGGATCGCCGCGTCCGCATTGCCACGCGTGAAGTGCAGCGAGGTTTCGCCCAGCGGCGCATCCAGTGCGATCGTCGTCAGCTGACGGCACAACAGTGCCTGTTCGCGATGCAGCCGCAGCTTCGCCGCGGTGGACGCCGCGCCGCGCAGACGCAGGAACGGCACTTCCTCCACGCGCTCGAGCAGGGCATCGAGCGAGCCGAAATGCCCCAGCAGCGCGGCCGCGGTCTTCGACCCGATGCCGGGCACGCCGGGGATGTTGTCGACCGCGTCGCCGGTCAGCGCCAGGTAATCGGCGATCTGGTGCGCGAGCACGCCATGGCGCTCGGGCACGCCGGCCGCGCCCCAGCGCTGCCCCTTCGCGAAATCCCACTGCTCGTCGTGGTCGCCCAGCAGCTGCGAAAGGTCCTTGTCGGCCGAGACGATGACCGATCGGAACCCGTGCGCACGCGAGGCCGCGACGGCGCTGCCGATCAGGTCGTCGGCCTCGTACTCGCCGTGTGCGAGCACCGCCAGGCCCAGCGCCGCGCACAGCGTGCGGCAGTGGACGAACTGGCGTCGCAGCTCTTCCGGCGCCGATTCGCGGTTGGCCTTGTAGGCCGGATAGATCGAGTTGCGGAAGCACGAATCCAGCGCCTCGTCGAACGCGATGGCGATGTGCTGCGGGCGCGCGCGGTCGAGCAGTTCCAGCAGGAAGCGCGCGAAGCCGTGCACGGCGTTGGTCGGCCAGCCGTCGGTGTCGTGGAACTCGTTGGGCATGGAGTGCCAGGCGCGGAACACGTACATGCTCGCATCGACGAGGTACAGCGTCCCGCTGGCCGGCGTGGCGGACGGAGCGACAGGCGCGCTCACGACGGCGTCCATTCGGTCAGCAGCTCGCGCGGATCGGGGCGCTCCCGCTCGGGCGCGTCGAGCTTCGGCGTGCCGAGGTGGATGTAGCCGACCACGCGCTCGTGTTCGCCCAGGCCCAGCCAGCGATCGACTTGCTCGTCGTAGGCGAGCCAGCCGGTCAGCCAGATCCCGCCGAAGCCCAGCGCATGGGCAGCCTGGAGGAGGGCGAAGCAGACGCATGAGGCGGTCGAGAACCGCTCGGATTCAGGAATCTTTTCGTCCGGACCGAACTGACCGATCACGGCCACGACCAGCGGCGCATGCGAGAATCGGCTCCGGTCCTTCTCGAACACCGCCTCGCTGGCCCCCGGGTCGCGCTCGCGGCTGCGGGCGGCCAAGCGCTCGCCGAACGCGTGCCGGGCCTCGCCCCGGAAGCTCAGGAACCGGAAGGGCACCCGCTTGCCGTGGTCGGGCACGCGGACGGCCGACTGGAGCATGCGCAGGAGGGTGTCGGGATCAGGGGCGGGCTCGCCGAGCTGCTTCGGCGGGACCGACCGGCGGGCATCCAGCCCGGCCAGGGCCAGGTCGATTTGCCGAGGGTCAGAAGTGTTTAGCGACATCAGTCACAATTATCTAATGTGGGCCTGCAAGACGGTGTCGTATCTTGCCACTATGCGCCGGGGAACTGCCGGCAAGCGGCAGATTCGGCCCACGTTCCGCTTCATGTAACAGGGGACATCGAAGTGTCCGGCTACCCGCACGGCGTCGCTCAAGCCACGCGTACCGATCCCTTGCGCGTGCTCGAGGAGATCAAGCGTTTGTCCCTGGAGGTCCTCGGCGGCCTGCCGGGCACGCTGTATGGCCCGGTGGAAGACGCCCTGAAGGTCGCCTCGCTCAAGGGCGACGGCAAGTCCAATCATTACGAGGAACAGGCGGCGTTGTGGGTGCTGCGCCAGCACCAGGCATCGCACGTCATGAAGTACCGCCAGCAGATCGCGCAGGCCTTCGACGATTTCCGCGCCCTGCGCATCCGCAGCGGCGGCGACGTCACGCTGCGGCTGCTCGACGAACAGCAGCTGGAATACGAACTGGCCAGCGGCCGCCTCAACGAATCGCTGGTCGCCCGCTTCGCCCGCCCGCTGGATACGTTGCAGAGCCGCCTGCAGGCGCTCTCCGAATCCCTGCGCGTGCCGGCCGGGCTGAACCCGATCGGGCCGGAGCGCCTGGTCACCGCGTTCTCGCAGACGCTGCTCGATGCGCAGGTGCCCGACATGCTGCGCGGTCGCCTGTTCCGTCATTACGAAACCGAGCTGATCCGCCTGCTCGGCGATCTGTACGCGCGCGTCAACGCCCTGCTGGCCAGCTCGGGTTACGGCGCGCCGGTCGCGCCGCGTGCGCCGGAAGAGGCGCGTCGCGGTGGCGATGGCGGCGCGCCCGCCGGTGGCTACGGCGGTTACGGTGCGCAGGACGGTTTCGGCGCAGGCGGTGGCGGTTACGGCGCCGGCCCCGGCCCCGGCGCGGGCATGGTCGGCGAGCCGACCGGCCGCTCGTCCGGCCCGCCGATGTCGCAGCAGGACATCGCCGCCATGGCGCAGGAACTGGCGCAGTTGCGCAGCCAGCTGCACGCGTGGCGCGATTCGATCTCGCGCGGCGACGTCGCCACCGGCGGCGGTCACGCGCCCGAGCGTCCCGTCATGCAGCGTCGCGAGATGCGCGTGGACGAGATCCTCAACGTCGCATCGCTCCTGCAGGCCGAGCCGCCGGACGCGTTCGCACGCGCGCTGGCCGTGACCGGCCGCCTGGGCGAAACCATCCGCGACCATCTGCAGGACGGCGCGCGCCGCCTCGGTCTCAACCCCGACCAGGCCTGCTTCAGTCCGGAAGAGGAAGACGCGATCGACCTGGTCGCGATGCTCTTCGACTCGCTGTTCCGCCACAACGCGCTGCAGGACCGCGCGCGCCGCCTCTATGCGCGCCTGGTGCTGCCGTACGTCAAGGTCGCGCTGACCGACAACGCTGTGTTCGTGAAGCGCGAACACCCGGCGCGCCGGCTGCTCGACGCGATCACCGAGGCCTGCGAAGGCAACGACGGCGAGACGCCGCAGGATCGCGAGCTGCTCGACCGTGCCACCGAGATTTCGCAGCGCATCGTGGCCGACTACAACGAAGACCTCGCGGTGTTCGAACTGGCGCACGCCGAACTCGATGCCGTGCTGGCGCAGCAGCGCCGCCGCTTCGAGCTGCAGGAACAGCGCGCCGCCAAGGCCACCTACGGCCGTGAGCGCCTGGGCGCCGCGCGCGCGCAGGCCGAGTCGGCGCTGGAAGAACGCCTGGGCGAGTCGACGCTGACGCAGGCGGTGGCGGATTTCCTCGCCATGCCCTGGCGCCACCACGTCGTGCAGACGTTGTTGCGCGAGAACACCGACCAGCGCCGCCACGCCGAGGCGATCGCGCTCGGCGACGCGCTGGTGATGGCCGACCGCCTCGCCGGCGAGGGCCGCGGCCGCGAACTGGCCGACCAGTTGCTCGCGCTGCAGCCGGCGATCATCGATTGCCTCGCCAGCTCCGGTCTCGACGACAGCGCCGCCCAGCACGGCATGGCCGGCCTGGTGCGCGCACTGGCGACGCCAGATACGCCGCGCCGCCACGTGCCGGTATCGCCGGAGTCCATGCCCGAGGACGACGCGGGCGAAGCCGAGCGTCGCCTGTGGCTGGTCGGCGATGCCGACGGCGTGCGCCACGACCCGTTGCTGGCCGAGCGCATGAGCACGCTGGAAGTGGGCGACTGGTTGCGCCTGACCAACGTCGAAGGCGAGAGCACGGCGGTGAAGGTGGCCTGGCTGAGCCCGCTCACCTCGCGCTACCTGCTGGTGAACCGCCGCGGCCTGCGCGTGCTGGTCGCCTCGGCCGAGGAACTGGCCGCACTGGCCGGCGCCGGCCGCCTGACGATCGGCGCGGAACGCACGGCCTTCGACGAGGCGATGCGACAGGTGAAGCGCCATCTGGACCGGGCGTCGGCGACGCGCTGAGTTCGCCGGCTTCCGGCGAGCGGTTTGCTCGGCCGATCGTCTTCATCGTCATCCCGGCGACGCCGGGGCCCAGGCCCGTAACGAATGGGCACTCCATCGCGGTGAATCGCATTACCGTCATCCCGGCGAAGGCCGGGACGCAGGCCGTAACAGTCGGGCACTCCGGCAGCGGTGAGCCACATCACCGTCATCCCGGCGAAAGCCGGGATCCAGGCCCGTAACATCGGGGCACTCCGACAGCGGTGAACCACTTCACCGTCATCCCGGCGAAAGCCGGGACCCAGGCCCGTAACGTTCGGGCACTCCATCGACGGCAAACCACACCACCGTCATCCCGGCGAAGGCCGGGATCCAGGCCCGTAACGAATGGGCACTCCGATGACGGCGAACCACCTCACCGTCATTCCAGCGACAGCTGGAATCGATCCTTATTTTGCTGTCGCTGTCGCTGTCGCTGTCGCTGTTGCTGTCGCTGTTGCTGTTGCTGTTGCTGTTGCTGTTGCTGTTGCTCTTGCTCTTGCTCGTCATTCCCGCGAAGGCGGGAATCCAGGGACTTTCCACGCTTCCCGGTAACGTTCGAAGAGAAAAGAAGAATCACCCGCCAAGCTTCCGATCGCCTGCGGCGTTCGGGTCACTTTTCTTTGCTCGCACAAAGAAAAGTAACCCAAAGAAAGTGCGTACAAGTCCAACCCAGTCCTACGACCGGAAAGAGCAAGGGTGCGTTCGCGATTCGCCATCCATGGCTCAGCGCTCACCGCCGCACATCCTGTGCGGCGCCCTCCGGGGCTAGCAACGAACAGGGTGTTCGACAGCAACAGCAACAACAGCAACAACAGCAACAACAGCAACAGCAGCAACAGCAGCAACAGCAACACAGCAACAACAGCAACAACAGCAACAGCAACAGCAACAGCAGCAACAGCAGCAGCAACAGCAACAGCAGCAGCAACAGCAACAGCAGCAGCAACAGCAACAGCAGCAACGGCAGCGAGATAGCGAGAGATAGCGAGAGATAGCGAGATAGCTAAACAGGAGTCGGCGAAGCAGCAAAAACAGCGACGCACCTCGGTCGAGGCGGCGCCGCCAGATCGGTGATGTTTTGATTCGGCGCCGAACGCGACGGTTCGACGCAGCGCTCTTACGTAGCCGCAGCCGCCAACGGTGCTACGACCCGCTCCGGCCATACCGTTCTGGCCAGCAATTCGTCGTCCCAATCGAAGGCAAGCCGTCCTTCGCGCGACGCCTCTTCGGTGACGAACAGGCTCACGAAATTGAGGACGTTGCGTGCATACATTTCGCTGGCGTGCACGGCGCCCATGCTGGCGAGGTTGAGCGGGCCTGCGACGGTGACGCCGCCGCTGTCGACGGTTTCGCCGGGACGGGTGAGTTCGCAGTTGCCGCCGGTTTCGGCGGCGAGGTCGACGATCACGCTGCCCGGACGCATGCCGGCGACCATTGCGGCGGTGATGATCTTCGGCGCCGGGCGGCCCGGGACCGCGGCGGTGCAGACGATGACGTCCACGTTCTTGAGGTGTTCGGCCAGGCGACGCTGCTGTTCGGCGCGTTCCTCGTCGGTGAGCGCGCGCGCGTAGCCGCCTTCGCCCGCCGCGCTCACGCCCAGATCCAGGAAGCGGCCACCCAGCGATTCGATCTGCTCGCGCGTTTCCGGGCGCACGTCGAAACCTTCGACCTGCGCGCCGAGGCGCTTGGCGGTGGCGATCGCCTGCAAGCCGGCGACGCCCGCGCCGACGATCAGCACCTTCGACGGCCGGATCGTGCCGGCGGCGGTGGTGAGCATCGGGAAGAAACGCGGCGCGAGCTGCGCGGCGATCAGCACCGCCTTGTAACCGGCCATGCCGGCCTGCGAACTGAGCACGTCCATCGCCTGCGCGCGCGTCGTGCGCGGGAGGCGTTCGAGCGGAAAGGCGAGCAGGTGGCGTGCGTTGATCGCTTCGCCGCGCGCGGCATCGGCTTGCGGCGCGAGCAGCCCGACGAGTGCGGCGCCATCGCGCAGGCCCATCATCGTCGCCGATGACGGCGGCTGCACGCACAGCACCAGGTCGGCATCACGCAGTGCGGTATCGGCATCGTCGACGAGTTCTGCGCCCGCATCGGCGTACGCATCATCGGTGAAGGCGGCCTGCCGGCCTGCGCCGCGCTGCACGCGCACCTTCGCGCAGCGGGCGACAAGTTTCTTGCAGGTTTCGGGCGTCAGTGCGACGCGGCGCTCGCCGCTTGCGGTTTCGCTTGCCACGCCAATGGTGATGCCCGCCATCGCTGCTCCCCGTCCCGGTTGTTTCCGCATCGTAGCGGAAGGCCCGGCGGGGCGGGGAAGGCCGAGCTGTCAGATGGATCGTGGGCGGTGCGGGCCTGGGTCCCGGCTTTCGCCGGGATGACATCGGTTCGGAAGGGAGTGCAGCCGGATCAATCGCGATCGCGCGGCGGCGGGCCGGGCGGCATGTCGGCCGGGGCGGGGTTGGCCTGCACCCACGCCTTGCGTTCCTCGGGCGACATCGCGCGCCACTTCGCCTTGAGGTCCCGACGCTGCGCGTCGTCGAGCGTGCGCATCTTCGCGAACAGCGCACGCGTCTGCTCACGCTGCTCGGGGCTCATGCTTTCCCAGCGCTGCATGCCGTGGCGCGCGCGCTTGCGCTGCTCGGGCGTCATCTGTTGCCAGCGCTGGGCGCGTTCGAGCATGCGCGCGCGTTCGTCGGGCTGCGTGTTCCAGCGGTCGCGGATCGGCGCCATCAACGTCTCGCGCTGCGCCGGCGTCAGCTGTTCCCACGCCGGCAGCGGCTTGGCGGAAGTGGCCGGCGGATCGGCCGCGAGCACCGGCGCGCTGGCGACCAGCAGTGCGAAGGCGAGGGAAGTCAGGGCGTTGCGCATGTCACGGCTCCAGGGAAGGCACGGCGTCGTCGTTCGACGCCAGCCAGAGGTAGAGATCGGGGTTCTCGTCGAGCGCGGCGATGGCCGTGTCGGCGTCGAAGGACGTGGCATTGGCCGGCGTGCCGGTCGTCGCCACCAGCGGCGGCGCCGATGCCGTGGGCGCGGGCGCCTGCGCCGGACGCAACTGCAGGCCGATCGCGACGGCGAACACCGCCGCCAGGCCGCTGCCCAGCACCCAGGTGAAGCCGCGTCGCGGTTCGCGTTCGCCCGTCGGGCGCGCGGCCGCGTGGCGCGCCACGCGCAGGCGTGCGCGCGTCGCGGAAGACACCTGCGAGACCGCCTGCGCGTGCAGGTCGCGCATGGCGTGGTCGAAGCGGTCGTCGGAAGTGTTCATCGTGTCGTCTCGCGGGATGTCATCGCCAATCCTCCAGTTGCCGCTGCAGCGCTTCGCGCGCACGCGACAGATGGGTCTTCACCGCGCCTTCGCTGCAACCCATCGCCCGCGCGGTCGTGGCGACGTCGAGTTCTTCCAGCACGCGCAGCGTGAACGCCTCGCGCTGCCGGGCCGGCAAGGTCGCCAACGCATCGGCGAGCTTGCCGTAGGCCTCGCGGCCCTCATGCGCACGCGAGGGATCGGGCGCGTCGTCGGCCCAGTCGATCGCGCTTTCCTCGCGCTCCGGCGCCGGCATCAACCAGCGCAGGCGGAACGTGCGGCGACGCTGCACGTCGATGATGCGGCTGCGCAGGATGCTCCAGAACAGCGGCGTCCATTCCGCTGCCGGCCGCTCGCGGTAGGCGAGCATCTTCATCATCGCGTCCTGCACCGCATCGAGCGCGTCGTCGCGATTGCGCAGGCCGAGTTCGGCGAAGCGGAACGCCCGCGTGCCGATGCCGGCGAGGAATTCCTCCAGCGACGCGGGCAGCCGCACCGGGGCCGCTTCGTCTTCGGACGAAACGGCTTCGGCGGCGCCACGGGCGTGCGCGTCGGCCGCCGACAGCGGCGGCAGGTCGTCTTCGATCTCGCGATTCACGCGTCGGAGCATACGGGGTCGGCGTCAATGGCCGCGCCAACGGTCCCAGCGGCGCTCGACGCGATCGCCGCGGCGATCCCATCGCGCGTCGGCCAGGTCGCCGCGGCGGTCCAGGCGTTGATCGATCCGGTCGCCTTTGCGGTCCAGGCGCACGGCGTTGTTCCCGTGCCCGAGTGCGGCCTGGCGATCGGCGCGCAGATCGAGGCGATGGTCGATGCGGTCGCCCTTTCGGTCCAGACGCGCCTCGATGCGATCGCCATGCCGGTCGAACCGGCGATCGACGCGATCGCCGAAATCCCTGGCGCTGGCCGCCGACACAGCGCCCAGCGCGAACACGCCCAATACCGCCATCAGCACACGACTGCGCAATGCGTGGTTCATGGGTTTCCTCCGGTGGGCCCGGTCGGGCCTTGCGGAGGGAGAACGCCCCGGATCCGGCCCGGTTGACACGACTGGCGCCGCATTCATCCGCGGTTATGATGCGGAAGACAACTCGATGGGGATGATCGATGGGCGACGGGTTCGTGGCTTTGTACATCTTCATGCTGGCGGCCATCGCCGGCCACGTGATCATCTCGCGCGTGCCGGTCATCCTGCACACGCCGCTGATGTCGGGTTCCAACTTCATCCACGGCATCGTGCTGATCGGCGCGATGGTGGTGCTCGGGCACGCCGACACCACGCTGGAGAAGGTCATCGGCTTCGTCGCGGTGCTGCTGGGCGCCGGCAACGCCGCGGGTGGTTACGTCGTCACCGAGCGGATGCTCGACATGTTCAAGACCAGCCGGAAGCCGGCCGGCGGCACATCCGGGGACAAGGCATGAGCGCGCTCGCCTGGGTCGCGTCCGCCAGCTACTTCGTCGCCGCCACGCTGTTCCTGCTGGGCCTGCAGCGAATGGCCTCGCCGGTGACCGCGCGCAGCGGCATCCGGTGGGCGGGGCTGGGCATGGTGATCGCCACCGTCGCCACCTTCCTGCTCCCGGGGCTGCACAACCTGCCGCTGATCGTGACCGCGCTGGTGATCGGCACGGCGGCCGCGTGGATCTCCGGCAAGAAGGTCGCCATCACCGACATGCCGCAGATGGTCGCGCTCTACAACGGCATGGGCGGCGGCTCGGCGGCGGCGATCGGCGCGGTCGAGCTGCTGCGGTTTTCCGCGCTCGGTCAGGCGCCGTCGAGGACCGCGCTGGTGCTCGCGGTGATCGGTGCGGCGATCGGCGCGATCTCGCTGTCGGGTTCGATCATCGCGTGGGCGAAGCTCGATGGCCGGCTCGACAAGCGCGTGGTGTTCCCGGGGCAGCAGCTGTTCAACCTCGCGGTGTTCGTCGCGATGCTCGTGCTCGGCGGCATCGTCGTGCAGTCGCTGAGTGTGCCGGCGATCATCGGTTTCTTCGTCCTCGCGCTCGCGCTGGGCGTGCTGATGACATTGCCCATCGGCGGCGCCGACATGCCGGTGGTGATCTCGCTCTACAACGCGCTCACCGGCCTCGCGGTGGCGTTCGAAGGCTACGTGCTGGGCAACGAGGCGCTGATCATCGCCGGCACCATGGTCGGCGCGGCCGGTACGCTGCTCACGCAGCTGATGGCCAAGGCGATGAACCGCCCGATCCGCAACGTGCTGTTCGGCAGCTTCGGCGGTGGCGGGCAGGCACAGGAAATCAGCGGCTCGCAGAAGCCCATCGAAGCCGGCGACGTCGCCGCGATGATGGCCTACGCCGAGCGCGTGGTGATCGTGCCCGGCTACGGCATGGCCGTGGCGCAGGCGCAGCACAAGATCTGGGAACTGACGCAGAAGCTGATGGAGCGCGGGGTGAAAGTGAAGTTCGCCATCCATCCCGTCGCCGGCCGCATGCCGGGCCACATGAACGTGCTGCTCGCCGAAGCCGGCGTGCCGTACGACCTCATCGCCGACATGGACGACATCAACCCCGAGTTCCCCAATACCGACGTGTCGCTGGTGATCGGCGCGAACGACGTGGTGAACCCGGTGGCCAAGACCGATCCGGCCTCGCCGATCTACGGCATGCCGATCCTGGACGTCGCCAATTCGAAGAACACCATCGTGATCAAGCGCGGCAAGGGCACGGGCTTCGCGGGCATCGAGAACGCCCTGTTCTACCAAGACAACACGCGCATGCTCTACGGCGATGGCGCGGAAATGGCCAGCGCGCTGGTGAGCGAGTTGAAGGCGCTGGATGGGGGCGGGCACTGAGGTGCATGACGGGCGGCGATTCTTCGCTCGTCATTCCCGCGAAGGCGGGAATCCATGGACTTTTCACGCTTCACCGGTGAGCGTCGAAAGCACGAACGCGCGCGCCGGAGGCCGAATGCCGTGGGGAAAACATGTAACGTCCCTGGATTCCCGCCTTCGCGGGAATGACGAGCAGGAGCAAACGCTCCCGCTCGCCATGTACGTATCGGCACCCGCAGCGCAACGCGTCACCCCGCCCCGCAGATCTCCCCGTTGACGAACGTCTCCACCGTCCCGCCGGTCTTGTGCCCGCTGACGAAGAAATGGCCCGTCGCGCCGGCGAAGTCGCCGGTGCCCGACACGATCTGCTGGTAGGCCGTCACCACGCCCTCGCTGCCGCGGGTGGTCACGCCGGTTTCGCGAACCGTGATGTTGCCGCGGCCGGTGCGGTACTCGAACGGGCCGCTGTAGATGAGGAAGTTCGGCGAGGTCGACGGGCTCGTCGACACCGCGCTGTCGGCGGCGAAATGCGTGGTGCCGCGCAGGCCGTGGTTGCCGTCGACCTCGCCGAGGAAGCAGCTGGTCAGACCGGGATTGCAGCCTTGCGAGGATTGGATCTCGTCGAGGTCGGCGTGGATCTTCTTGCATCCATCGCCGCCGGCGAGAACCGGTGTGGTGGCCATCACAAGCGAAACGGCCAGGACGAGCAGGGCAGGCTTCACAACGTTCATGTCGAAACTCCATGCGTGTGCGGGCCGCAGCGCGCAGTGCGGCGCCGCGCGTGCTCCCTGCGGGCGCGCGAGCGAAGGTGGAGCGCGATATGGGTGCGTCAGATCGCCGGGTCGGCGAGTACCGGCGAAGGCGATGTTCGCGACGATCGCCAGCGGCCGTCCCAGCCGCGGCGCGCGAACCACGCGCACGGCCAGCCGACGAGCACGACGTGCGCGATCACGCTGCACACCGTCCACGACATCGGCAGCGCACCGCCGCGCGGCGATGCCGACAGCGGCACGACGACGAAATTCATGAAGGCGTACAGCGCCAGGCCGTAGAGCGAGCCGTAACGCCACGGGCGATCGCGCAGCGGTGGGACGTCGCGCGCGGCGAACGCGTACGCCACGCCCATCGCGGCGGCGATCAGGTAATGCAGCGACAGTCCGAGCGTCGCCGTCGGCCAGCCGCCGGTGAAGGCCGCACGCCCCAGCGCGCCCGCGGCGATGCTCTGGAAAATGTGCTGCGCCGGCACGTCGCGCAGTGCCCAGAAGCTGGTGGCGTAGAGGATGTCGAGCGTCCCGGCGAGCAGCCCGCCCAGCACGCCCCACACGAGCGCGCGTGCCGTCATGCCGCGCATGCGTCGGCCTCCCGGCGCGCCTGCGTCGCGGTCATGCCGAAGGCGTGCTTGAACGCGCGGCAGAACGCGCTCTGGCTTTCGAAGCCGAGCCGGTGCGTGATCGTCGCCACCGGCATGTCGGTTTCGCGCACCAGCTCCCACGCGCGTGCCTGGCGAAGCCGCGTGAAGTAGTCGCTCGGCGTTTCGCCGAACACGGCGCGATGCAGCCGGATCAGGTGTCCTGGCGAGTAATGCGCGCGCGAGGCGAGCCACGGCACGTCGATGCTCGCGTCATCGTCGGCTTCGACATGGCATTGCATGAGGTGGCGAAGATTGAGCAAGCGCAGCAGCGCCTGGCGGCGATGCGCGAGCGTGCGTCCGCGACAGCGCGGCAGGCATGCGGCGACGTCGCGCTGGCGGTCGATCAGCGCGGGGATCAGCAACGCGAGCGCATCGTCGTCGTGCGCGAGGGCTTCCATTGCCTCGTGCACGCCGTCGCCCGGATCGCCGCGCCACGGCAGCGGCTCTTCGTCGTCGGCGGAATTGGCGAACGCGACGTTCCACACGGTCGGCGCGGCGACGAGCGCGAGCCAGCGCGATTCGTGCGAGGCCTGCACATTCAGCGCGCCCGCGCGCCACAGCTGGCCTTCGCCGCCGAAGAGCGTCCAGTGCGCG
This sequence comes from Lysobacter soli, assembly GCF_009755585.1. Classification (NCBI taxonomy): domain Bacteria; kingdom Pseudomonadati; phylum Pseudomonadota; class Gammaproteobacteria; order Lysobacterales; family Lysobacteraceae; genus Lysobacter; species Lysobacter soli. The sequence goes on from NZ_CP046603.1 coordinate 1,026,907, forward strand.
TCCTGCGCCTGCATCGAAAGTCGACCGCGCATCGGAAGCCACAGCGACGGCCAATGCGCCGGAAGTTGCAGCGTGGCCGCACCGCGTCCAGCGATGACATGCCAGCTATCGGCGGCGAGCGCATCGCCATGCGGCGGAAGCGAGAACGGCGGGACGTAGCGATGCAGCGTCATGTCGTCATTCCGGTCGGCGCATCGCGCCATTGGCTCCACGCTAGTCGCGCGTGCGGTGCGTTTGGAGAACCAATCCACCGCGGGGCGAAGGAGCCATTCGCGCGGCCGACGCGAAACGAAGCCGCCGGCCCGGCGGCCGGCGAATGCGTAGATCGACTCGTGTCACGCGCTCTTGTCGCCCGGGTAAGGCCGAAGGCCGCACCCGGGAAGAGCTATCCGAAAGCAGCAGGCGAATCCGGATGCGCTTCGCTTATCCGGGGCTACAAACGCATCGCGTTGCGAAGCCTCAGCGCATCCCGTACCAGCGGCGCGACATCCACGCGGCGGGAATGCCGATCAGCACCATGTGCGCCAGCAGGCAGGCGAGGTACCAATCGGGGATGAAGCGCTTGGGCGGTGCCGCCGAGAACAGCGGCACGACGATCAGGTGCAGCAGCACGAACCACGCCGCGCCATACAGGGCGCCGAGCAGGATCGGGCGTTCGCCCAGCACGCGGTGCTCGCGCGCGGCGGCGTGGTAGATCGCGACGATCGCCGACATCAGCACGAAGTAGAGCGCCGCACCGGCGAAGGCGGTCGCGGCTCCGCCGCCGAAAGCCGCCTCGCGGCCGACGATCCATGCCCAGACCGACTGCAGGATGCGCGCCGGCGGGGTGTCGGACTGCGCCCACCAGGCCATCGCGAACAGCATGTCCGCGCTGCCGACGGCCAGGCCGCCCAGGGCGATCCAGGCCCACAGGGCGGGGCGCGAGGAGGCCGCGCGAACGCGGGATAGGGCGAACGGGCGGGCACTGGCTTTCATCGACGCACTCCGGCGGGCGAATGGCCCTATGAAGCCGCGCGCAATTGGCACTGGCAAGGGCCAATTCAGGGGGGTTGAATGGGGCCATTCGCCCGACGCCACATTCATCCGGAGAGTCCGCCATGCACCTGCAGCTCGACGGCCGCGGCCCGCTCCACGCACAACTGACGCGGGCGCTGAAGAGCGCCGTCTTCGCCGGGCGCGTCAGCGAGGGCGCGCGGTTGCCGGCGACGCGCCAGCTCGCGCGCGAACTCGGCCTGTCGCGCAACACCGTGCTCGCCGCGTACGAACAGCTCCGCGCGGAAGGCTTCGTCGACGGCCGCGTCGGTTCCGGCAGCTACGTGACGCCGCCGCTGCAGGATGCCCGCCCGCTGCATGCGGTGGACTCGCCGCTGCCGGCGCAGTCGCAGTTCGCCCGACGCGCGCGCATCGTGCACGATCACCTGCGCATACCCGGCCGCGCGATTCCCGGCGTGCGCTACGCCTTCCAGTACGGCGTGCCGCTGACCAACCCCGCGCTCACGAGCGCGTGGGCGCGCGAACTCGCGCATGCGGCCGCGTACACCTCGACGAACTATCCCGCCTCCCAGGGCGTGCCCGCGCTGCGCGAGGCCGTGTGCGACTACCTTGCGCGGCGGCGCGGCATCCAGGCCGAACCGCAGGACGTGGTGATCGTCGCCGGCACGCAGCAGGCCGTCGCGCTGACCGCGCGCGTGCTGCTCGACCAGAACGACGAGGTGTTGCTGGAGGAGCCGCACTACTCGGCGATGCGCGAGGCGCTGCAGATCCACGGCGCGAAGGTGAGCACGCTCGACGTCGACGAACACGGCCTGAAGGTCGACGAGCTGCCGTCCACGCCGCCCAAGCTCATCTGCGTGACACCGTCGCACCAGTTCCCCACGGGCGCCGTGCTCTCGCTGCCGCGCCGGCTGCAGTTGCTCGACTACGCGCGACGGAACGGCAGCTGGATCCTCGAGGACGACTACGACGGCGAGTTCCGCTACGACGCGCGCCCGCTGGCCGCGCTGCGATCGCTGGACGATGCCGACCGCGTCATCTACGTCGGCACGTTCTCCAAGGCGATGTTCCCGTCGCTGCGGCTGGGGTACCTCGTGGTGCCGGCGGGTCTGCGCGGCGATTACGTCAACGCCAAGTGGCAGGATGATTTCGGCTCCTGCGGCATCGAGCAGGCGGCACTGGCGCGGTTCATCGTCGACGGCGGTTTCGAACGCCACCTGCGCCGCGCGTGGAAGACGCTGAAGGAGCGGCGCGACGCGCTGCTCGACGGCCTGCATCGCTGCAGCCGAGGGCGGCTGACGATCAACGATTCGCATGCGGGCATGCATCTGGTCGTGTGGCTGACCGACCGCAGCGCGGCCGACGGCGAAGCCTTCATCGCCCGCGCGCGCAGCCTGGGCCTGGGGCTGTACCCGATCGCGCCGTACTACCTCGCGCCGCCGGACCGCGCCGGCCTCTTGTTGGGCTACTGCGGGCTGTCGGTGGCGGAGATCGAGCAGGCCGTGGCCGTGTTCGAGACATGCCTGGACGAGTTCGACGCCGTGAACTAGCCCTGTCCCGCTTGCGGGAGAGGGGTTGGGGTGAGGGCCGGAAGCTGCCCTCATCCGCCCTACCGGGCACCTTCTCCCGCACGCGGGAGAAGGGCTGATCCTCTGGTCGCGAGAATGGAAAGCCTCAGCGCGACAACCACGCCGCGACGAGCAGCCCCACCGCGATCCAGACCGCGTCCATCGCGTGGTTCGCCAGCGTCACCAGGATCCACGCGTGGTGCCAGCCCAGGCGCATCGCGGAATCCCACGGATCCAGTCCGAGCATCCCGCCCAGCTGCGTGGCGGTGATGAACCAGTTCGAGGCGATCACGATGGCGGCCGTCGCGCCAACGCCGGCGAGCATGCGTCCCCACCCGCGCTGCCAGCCGCCCAGGCGCAGCATCCAGGCGATGTCGAGCGCGCCGAGCACCGCCATCCAGCCGAGCTGGCGGCCCGTGTAGAGGCTCGCGAGGACCCAGACCGCCGCGAAACCGAAAGCGCCCAGCAGCAACAGCAGCCACGAGAACCAGGTGGCGCGGCGGACGGGCGGGGCAACTGCGGTCATCGAACGCTCTGGCGGCGGGAGGCCGCACAGCATAGCCGGCAAGCCCGCAGCGCACGGCAGGAACCGCCGGAAACCGCATCCGGCACGCTGCGTCGCGCTGGCGGGCGGTCGTGGCGCGGGTGCTGCCGGTAGAATGCGCGCTCTTGTGCCGCCACCGCGCACCCCAATCTTCCCGGCATGTATTCCCGCAGCAGCGAACCCGTCCGATTCGAGCGCGATTGCGCCGTTGTCATGGTGCCCCAGGGCGAGCAGGTGACCCTGCCGGCCGGCAGCGTCGGTTACATCACGCAGGGCCTGGGCGGCAGCTACACCGTCTTCGTCGAAGGCAACCTGTTCCGCGTGGCCGGGCGCGACGCCGACGCCATCGGCAAGGAACCGCCCGAACCGCTCGAACTGCCCGAGGGCGCCGACGACGAGGCCGTCGAGCAGATGGTGTGGCGCCAGCTGCGCACCTGCTTCGATCCGGAAATCCCGATCAACGTCGTGGACCTGGGCCTGGTGTACGAGGCGCGCATCCTTCCGCATCCGGAAAACACCGGCCAGCGCCGCGTCGAAGTGCGCATGACGCTGACCGCGCCGGCCTGCGGCATGGGCGACATCCTCGTCGCCGACGTGCGCGACAAGCTGGAGATGATCCCGACCGTCGCCGAAGCCGACGTTGACCTGGTGTTCGACCCGCCGTGGAACCGGACGATGATGTCCGAGGCGGCGCGGCTCGAAACCGGCATGTTCTAGTCCGATTACCGACCCGTTCGACGGCCTGCCTTCACGCCGCCGTCATGCTGCAACGCAGAGCGCCCCGCACCGCGGGGCGTTCGCGTTTGTGATGTCCACCGGGCGCACTCTTCACATCCCGACCGCTGAACAGTGACGCCGTCCGCAGTTGGCGACTTTGCGTTAACAGTTGCTTCGATGAACGGTGGGGCGTCGGGTACATGTCGCGTTGTGTTGAAACGCCCTCCGGTTCCGGCCGGGGGCGGACCCCATCCGGTACCGGGCCGGAGAAGGGTGAAGTCCCGGCAACTGCGCAGGCAGGGTCGCGGAACAGGGGGCGGGAAACCGCCGAGACCCCGGATTGCGTGATGCCGGGCTGTCGCAGTCTCTGCGGCACCGGGGGTGTCAGCTGGAAGAACGGTCGACCGCCTCGATGCGGCGCCCGTACACAAGGCCGGCCGCACGGCGCGTTCGCGCGCCGGTAGGCGGGCCTTCCATCACGCAGTCCAACTTCGGGGGTTCCACCAGATGTCTTCGAATGACCGTCGTCGTAACCGTGGTCTCCGCGCGCACGCGCTTTCGATCGCCACCGCCATCGCCCTGTCGTCCGCGCTGGCGGCGCCGGCGCTTGCGCAGCAGGCCCGCGTCAACCTGTCCGGGCTGGATGCCCAGGCCGGGAGCGACCGCTTCATCGTGAAGTACAAGGACGGCAGCGCCGAACGCGCCAACGTCTCCACGCTGCAGAGCGCCCTCAGCTCCGCCGCCCGCACCGCCGGTGCCGGCAAGGCGCTGGGCGTGCGCCACGTCCGACGCATCGCCACCGGCGCCGACGTCGTGCGCGCCGACCGCAAGCTGGACCGCGTCGAGGCCGAAAGCCTGATGCGCCAGATCGCCGCGGACCCCAACGTCGAGTACGTCGAGGTCGACAAGCTCAACAAGCCGTACCTCACGCCCAACGACACGCGCTATTCCGAGCAGTGGGGCTATTCGGGCACCTACGGCATCAAGGCCAACCAGGCCTGGGACGTGACCAATGGCGCGGGCTCGGTCGTCGCCGTGCTCGATACCGGCATCACCAGCCACAGCGACCTGTCGGCGAACGTGCTGCCGGGCTACGACTTCATCATCGACACCACCGTCTCCAACGACGGCAACGGCCGCGACAGCGACCCGAGCGATCCGGGCGACTGGGTCAGCGCGAACCAGTGCGGCGGCTCGCACGCCGCGCAACCGTCGAGCTGGCACGGCACGCACGTGGCCGGCACGATCGCCGCGGTGACCAACAACGCCAAGGGCGTGGCCGGCGTGGCATACGGCGCGAAGATCGTGCCGGTGCGCGTGCTGGGCACCTGCGGCGGTTACGACTCCGACATCGCCGACGCGATCATCTGGGCCTCCGGCGGCACCGTCAGCGGCGTGCCGGCGAACGCGAACCCGGCCGAGGTCATCAACCTCAGCCTCGGCGGCAGCGGCGCCTGCGGCACCACCACGCAGACCGCGATCAACGGCGCCGTCTCGCGCGGCACCACGCTGGTGATCGCCGCCGGCAACGACAACACCAACGTTTCGAACGCCTCGCCGGCGAACTGCAACAACGTCATCGCGGTGGCGTCGATCACCAGCACCGGTGCGCGTTCTAGCTTCTCCAACTACGGCTCGCTGATCGACATCGCGGCGCCCGGCTCGAACATCCTGTCCACGCTCAACAGCGGTTCGACGACGCCGGGCGCGGAAACCTACGCGTCCTACAACGGCACCTCGATGGCGACGCCGCATGTCGCGGGCGTGGTCGCGCTGCTGCAGGCCGCGGCGACGACGCCGAAGACGCCGGCGCAGGTGGAGTCGATCATCAAGGCGAACGTCACCCCGTTCCCGTCCACGCCGTCGCAGTCGATCGGTCCGGGCATCCTCAACGCGAAGGCCGTGGTCGATGCCGCCAACGGCACCACGCCGCCGCCGGCCGGCACGCTCACCAACGGCACGCCGGTGACCGGGCTGTCGGGCAGCGCCGGCACCGAACTGCGCTACACGCTGGCCGTGCCGGCCGGCGCCACCGGGCTGAAGTTCGTCACCTCCGGCGGCAGCGGCGATGCGGACCTGTTCGTGAAGTTCGGCAGCGCGCCGACCACGACCAGCTACGACTGCAAGTCCGAAGGCAGCACCAACGCCGAGACCTGCAACATCGCCACCGCCCAGGCCGGCACGTACCACGTGCTGGTGCGCGGCTACTCGACGTTCTCCGGCCTGAGCCTCACCGGCAGCTACACCGCCGGCGGTGGCGGCGGCACGCAGACCTACAGCAACGCCACGGACTACACGATCAGCGACAACGCCACGGTCGACAGCCCGATCACGGTCTCCGGCCGCACCGGCAACGCGCCGACCAACGCGTCGGTCACCGTCGCCATCGTGCACACCTACCAGGGCGACCTGAAGGTGGACCTCGTCGCGCCGGACGGCAGCCTCTACAACGTGCACAACCGCAGCGGCGGCAGCGCGGACAACGTCAACAAGACGGTGACGTTCAACCTGTCCACCGAGCCGCTCAACGGCACGTGGAAGCTGCGCGTGAACGACAACGCGGCCGGCGACACCGGCTACATCAACAGCTGGTCGGTGACGTTCTGATCGACCGATAGATGCCTGTGCGACACCCGCTCCCGGAACTCCGGGAGCGGTCTCTCTGCCGCAGCGCTTTGGTTTGCTAGAGCCCCTCTCCCTCCGGGAGAGGGGTTGAGGTGAGGGTCGGCGTAGCGTCGACGCCCGCACTCGAGCGAAGCCCTGGAAGCGCCGCGGGAAAGGACATCCCATCCCAGCAGGAGAACGCATCCATGAACCGCAACGCTTCGCTTCGCGCACGGCTGGTGATCGCCGCCGGCGCCTTCCTCGTATCCGGCGCGGCCTTCGCCGCCCAACCGCTGTTCCTCGGCCCCGCGCAGGTGCAGGCCGAATCGGCGCGCGCTGCCGGCGCGCTCGCAGCCCGACCAGCGTCCACGTCACTGCGCGCGCTGCGTGCCGATCCGAATGCCGTCGCCGCGCAGAACAGCGAAATCGGCCTGGATCTCGGCCTGAAGAACGTGACCGCCGTGCTCGAGAAAGCCACGGCCAATCCCGACGGCAGCCTCACCTGGATCGGCCACGTGCGCGAGACCAGCAAGGCCCGCAACATGACCGCGCGCGAAGTGCGCCATGACGAGAACAACTCGGTGATCCTCGTCCGCCACGGGCAGGGCGTCACCGGCAACGTGCGCGTGAACGGCCAGCTGTACCGCATCCGCCCGCTGCCCGACGGCAACCACGCGGTGATCGAAGTCAACGAACGCGCGATGCCGCCGGATCACCCGGCCGCGTTCCGCGACCTGCCGCAGATCAACATGGCCGCGCCGTCGGGCATGGTCGGCGCGCTCGCCATCGATCCCGGCGCCACCGCGACGATCCGCGTGCTCGTCGTCGCGACGAACGCCGCGGTGTCGGCCTATGGCGGCGACATGCAGGCGCTGGCGCAGCTGGCCGTGGCCGAATCGAACCAGGGCTACGTGAACTCCAACGTCGGCATCAACATGGAACTGGCCGGCTACACCGCCGTGACCTACAGCGAAGTGGGCATGAGCACCGACCTGTCGCGTTTCCGCGGCACGTCGGATGGCTACATGGACAACATCCACGCATTGCGCGACAGCACGGGTGCCGACGTTGCCGTGCTGATCGGCAACGATGGTTCCGCGTGCGGCCTCGCGTCAGGCATCGGTTCGACCGCCACGACGGCGTTCGCCACCGCATACTGGGATTGCGCGACGGGCTATTACTCCTTCGCGCATGAAGTCGGCCACCTGCAGTCGGCGCGCCACGATCCGGCAACCGATCCGAGCACGTCGCCGTACGCGTACGGCCACGGCTATCGCGCGCCGAACAACGCCTGGCGCACGATCATGGCCTACGACTGCACCGGCGGCTGCCCGCGCCTGAACTACTGGTCGAATCCCGACGTCACCTACGGCGGCGTCGCGATGGGCACGGCGGCTACCAGCCACAATCAGCGCGTGCTGGTGAACACCAAGGCGACCATCGCCGCGTTCCGTGGCGGCAGCACCGGGGGCGGCACGCAGACCTACAGCAACGCCGCCGACTACACGATCAGCGACAACGCCACCGTCGACAGCCCGATCACCGTGTCCGGCCGCACCGGCAACGCGTCGGCGACCTCGTCGATCAACGTCAACATCGTCCACACGTACCGGGGCGACCTGAAGGTGGACCTCGTCGCGCCGGACGGCACGCTCTACAACATCCACAACCGCACCGGCGGAAGCGCCGACAACCTCACCGGCACGTATTCGAAGAACCTGTCGAGCGAGGCGCTCAACGGTACGTGGAAGCTGCGCGTGAACGACAACGCGGCCGGCGACACCGGCTACATCAACAGCTGGTCGATCACGTTCTGAGGAAGACGCTCAAAGCGCGCCTGCACACGCCATCCTCCCGGCCGCGATCTCCGCGCGGCCTTCAGCCCCGGCAACCGCCGGGGCTTTTCTTTTCGGGCGATCGGACGATCAGGCGTTCGGTTCGAAGCGGTTCGCTTCGACGTTCTTGCGGACCTTGGTCGGGTCCCAGATGCGGCCGTTCATGGCGATGTACACGCCCGGCGGCAGCGATTGCACCGCGCCGACGGCGCAGCCGACGTTGAACTCGGCATCCGAACCGCGGAAGCGCGCGGGGCTCAATGCGCCGGTCAGCACGATGGTCTTGTCGGTGAGGCTCGACAGCACTTTCGCGGTTTCGACCATCGTGTCGGTGCCGTGCGTCAGCAGCACGTGCTTGGCCGGCTGGGCGGCGATCGTCGCGCGGATGAGCTCGCGATCCTCGGCGGTGATGTGCAGCGAATCCTTGCGCAGGATCGGGATCACGTTGAAGCGGAACGCCACGCCGAGCTCGCGCAGGATGCCGCCGATCTGCGGCTCGCCGATCTGGTAGTCCGACTTGTCGTCGAAGTAGATCTTGTCGATCGTGCCGCCGGTGGTGACGATGCAGAGCTGGTCCATCGAAGTGCGCGCGCTGTGGATTGCGCGCAATTGTACAGGCGCTACGCCTTCTTCTTCGCGAACCGCGCCCGCAGCCCGGGCAGGCTCGCGGCGAAGATGACCACCAGCGCCAGCAGGACTTCGGCCAGCGCGAAGCCGCGTTCGGCCGGGCGCGACCAGGCGACCATCACGCCATGGCTGAACCACGCCAGCCCCAGCACGCCGGCCCAGAACGGCGCGGTGCGCATCCGGCGCAGCACGCCCATCGCCAGCGCCAGCGGCGGGAAGGCGAAGACCAGCAGCTCGGCGACGGGCGAGGGATGCGGTGCGAACCAGGCGATGAACAGCGCCGCCAGCGCGAGCAGCCCGATCACCAGAACGTGGCGGGCGTTCACGACGACACCTTCGCGACCAGCGTCGCCAGCCGGCGACCGAGCGCGCGTGCGAGCTGCGCTTCCTCGTCGGTCGGTTGCGGGTCGTCGGAATTGCCGGCCACGTGCGATGCGCCGTACGGCGTGCCGCCGCTGCGCGTGGTGCTCAGCGCCGGCTCGGTGTAGGGAATGCCCATCAGCACGCAGCCGTGGTGCAGCAGTGGAACCATCATCGTCAGCAGCGTGGATTCCTGGCCGCCATGCATCGTCGCGGTGGAGGTGAACACGGCCGCCGGCTTGCCGACCAGCGTGCCGCTGGTCCATTCGCCGACCAGGCCATCGAGCCAGTACTTCACCGGCGCGGCCATGTTGCCGAAGCGCGTCGGGCTGCCCAGTGCCAGGCCGGCGCATTCGACCAGGTCGCGCGGCTCGACGTAGGGCGCGCCGTCTTCGGGCACCGGCGGCGCGGCCGACTGGGTCACCGCCGATACCGGCGGCACGGTGCGGATGCGCGCGGACATGCCGTCGACCTCGCCGATGCCGCGCGCGATCTGCCGCGCCAACCGCGCCACCGAACCGCCGCGGCTGTAATAGAGCACCAGGATCTCGGGCATCGCGTCCTCCTCATCGAGACGGGAAGGATAGTGGGAGCGGGGAGCGGTGTGGAAACCAGAGCGTTGCGAGCGCATGGGGAGGTCGATGCCGTCTCTTCGTCGCCCCTCACCCCAACCCCTTTCCAATGGGAGAGGGGCTGGACGCTGACTCCGCAGCGCAGTCCCATCGGTTACCCTCCGCCGAATGGAGCCACTGGATTCCCTGTATCGCTGGAGCGAACGCGCGCGCGACCGCGCCCGCGTGGGCACGTTCTTCCGTTTCCTCGCGCGCCGCTTCCTCGAGGACAACCTGTTCCAGGCCGCGGGCGCGCTGGCCTACACGACAGTGTTCGCGCTGGTGCCGCTGTCGATGGTGGTCTTCGGCGTGCTGTCGGCGTTCCCGGTGTTCGGCGAGTGGAGCGACCGGCTGAGCGATTACATCTTCTCGAACTTCGTGCCCAGTGCGGCGCGGTCGGTCGAGGCGTACCTCAAGCAGTTCTCAGCCAACGCCGGCCAGCTCACGGCCGCCGGCGTGATCGCGCTCGTGGTATCGCTGCTGATCACGCTCAACGGCGTGGAGTCGGCGTTCAACCGCATCTGGCGCGTGGAGTCGGCGCGGCCGCGCATCGGCCGCTTCCTCGTCTACTGGACGGTGCTGACGCTGGGCGCGTTGATGGCTGCGGCGAGCCTGGCGCTGTCGGCGAAGTTCTTCGCGATGTCGATGTTCGAGACCGACGCCGGCCGCACGCTGCAGACGCTGATGCTGCGCCTGTCGCCGATGACGCTGGAGTGGCTGGCGTTCGCGGCGATCTACCGCGTCGTGCCGCATCGCACGATCCACTGGCGCCACGCGTTCGCCGGCGCGGCGCTGGCGGCAGTGCTGTTCGAGATCGTGAAGTGGGGCATCGGCCTGTACCTGGGCAACTTCAATTCGTATTCGAAGATCTACGGCACGCTCGCGTTCGTGCCGATCTTCCTGCTGTGGATCTACCTCAGCTGGGTCGCGATCCTGCTTGGCGCGTCGCTGGCCTCGTCGATGTCGGAGTTCCGCTACCAGCCGGTCGGCATGCGCCTGCCGCTGGGTTTCGAGATCTACGGCCTGCTGCGCCTGCTCGCGCGCTTCAACGACAGCCGCAAGCAGGGCCGCGGCCTGCACAGCGACGAAATCGAGGAAATGGAGCCGATGCTCACCGATGCGCTGGTGCAGCAGATGCTCGCGCAACTCAACACCATCAACGTCGTGCGCCGCGCCGAAACCGGCGAGTGGCTGCTCACGCGCAACCTGGACGAACTTTCGCTGGCCGAATTGTACGAAGCCTGCCAGCTGCGCATTCCGGTGACCGAGGCGGTGCTGCCGTGCCGCGACGATGCACTGGGACGCTCCGCGATCGCCGCGCTCGACGAACTGCGCCTTCCCCTGCGCGAGCTGCTCAAGCGGCGCGCGTCCTCCATCCAATCCGACGAGGTCTGACATGCACAGCCGCGCGAACCCGCGTTCCTTTCTTGCCGCTGCGGTCGTCGCGGCCGCGCTGCTGGCCGGCTGCCAGAAGGACAAACCCGCCGACACCGACCTCGCCGCGCCGCAGACCCCGTCCGACACCGGCGCCCTGACGCTGCCGCAGACGGCCGACCATCCGCTCAGCGAAGGCGGCGTGGAGGTGCCCAAGCTCGTCATCGCCACCGTCGACGGCAAGCAGTACGACCTCGCAACGCGCCGCGGCAAGTGGGTCGTGGTGAACTTCTGGGCGACGTGGTGCAAGCCGTGCCTCAAGGAAATGCCCGAGCTCTCCGCGCTGGATGCGATGCGCGAACACGTCGAGGTGCTCGGCCTCGCGTACGAGGACATCAGCGCCGACGACATGAAGGTGTTCCTCAAGCTGCACCCGGTCGTGTATCCGATCGCGGTCGTCGACACGTTCAATCCGCCGGTCGATTTCGCCACGCCGCGCGGTTTGCCGATGACGTACCTGATCGCGCCCGATGGCCGCGTCGCCGACAAGTTCCTCGGCCCGGTCACCGCGAAGGACATCGAAGCGGCGATCGCGAAAGCAGGCGGTCCGCAGGCGGCCGGTCAGTCATGAGCGCCGCGCGCTTCGTGGTGAGCGGCAAGGTGCAGGGCGTGTTCTTCCGCGCGTCCGTGCGCGATCGCGCGCAGGCGCTGGGGCTGCGCGGTTTCGCGAAGAACCTGCCCGATGGCCGCGTCGAAGTGCTCGCCGCCGGCGATGACGCGGCGATCGATGAACTCGCCGCCTGGTTGCGCGAAGGCCCGCCGATGGCGCGCGTGGACGATCTGGAGCGCATGCCGGCACGCGACGACGAAGCCGGCGAGGGCTTCGTGACCGGCTGAGCCCGGTTCGGTTTTGTGAGGCCCGGTTTCACCGAACCTGCTGGACACTGACTGCGCGACGACCACGCCGGTCGCCACGGATCGAGGGATCGCTCCATGGAACAGGCCTACAGGACGCGCGGCCGCGCGCAATGGAAGCATCGCCATCGTCTGGCTCGCGAAATCGGTCTCGTCCTCGCGTCTGCCCGATTGAGCCGCGTCTGGTTGCCGGGCTCGCTGCTGCTGGCGTGCGCGCCGTCGGCATTGGCGGTCGGACCCGGCGCCGTGACCGGACCGGTGAACGTCACCAGCGGTACGGTGCAGGTCGTGGCCGACACCATGGTCACATCGAGCGGATCGAACCCCGGCGCGAACGTCACCGGCGGCACGCTCGACATCGACTCCAATGCCGGCAGCGCGCCGGGCCTGATCCGTTTCATCACCGCCAGCGGGAACGCGTTGCAGGCCAGCGGCACGGGTGTCATCAACGCGCGCAGCAACTTCGCGATCACGACCACCAGCGGGCATGCCGTACTCGCCAGCAGCGGCGGTTCGATCTTCCTGACGGGCGGCAACCTGGTGGGCAGCGGCCTCGGCGGCGGGCTGATCGCGCTTGGAGGCCGCATCGACGCGACCAGCGTGGCGTACCTCAACAACACCACCAGCGCATCGAACGGGCAGGGCGCCATCGCCGATAGCGCCGGCACGATCAACCTGCTCGGCAATGTCAGCCTCGATACCGCGGGCAACCAGGCCGTGGGACTCGGCGCGGGAGCGAACAGCGCGATCAACGTCACCGGCCCCGTGATCGTCACGCTGCGCGGCACGAATGCGATGGGCGTGTACCTGCACGACGGCGGGCAGGTGAACCTGCCGACCGGCACGACGATCAATCACTACGGCACGGGCAATGTGGGTGTCGTCGTCGACAACACGACGGCTTCGCTCGCGAGCGGACTCAGGCTCAACTTCAACACGCTGCCGGCGTCGGTGAGCACGGGCGCCAATTCCAGTCTCGGCGTCCTCGCGGCGAACAACGCCAACGCCACGTTCGAGAACCTGACCGTGGCGGGACCGGGCACCGGTGGCGGCGTGTGGGCGCTGTCGGGTGCGGCGGCCACCGGCATCGCCACGACTGCGGACGCGACGGTCACGATCAACGGCGCCAGCGTCATCACGCTCGGCGACGTATACGTCAGCTCGACGGAAACGCATGTTCCGGCGTGGCGCCTGCTGACCAGTCCAACGCTGGCCAATGCGAGCCCGTCACTGGCGATTTCCTTCAGCAACAGCTTCGGAACCCCGCATGCGGCATTGCGCGCCAGCGCCACCGGAGCCGGCAGCGCCGACGCGCAGGCACTCATCACCAGCAATGGCACGACGATCAACGTGCCCACCATCAACGGCATCGCCGCCTACGCGGGCCAGAACAACCCCGGCGACAGCCGCATCGTGCTGAACAACAACAACGTCACCACGACCGGTTCCCAGTCGCGCGGATTGATGGTGGTTTCCAACGGCACGATCGATGCCACCGGCACCACGGTGAACACCTCCGGCGGCAGCGCGGCGCTGCGATTGGAAACCTTCACCGCGCCGGGCGTCATCAACCTGACGAACAGCACCGTGCGCGCGACGGGCGCGAACACGCGCGGCATCTCGTCCACGGGCTTGGGCGCTGCGAACGTCAATCGCGTCACGATGAGCGGCGGCACGCTGTCGAGCCAGCTCGGCAACACCCTCGTCGCCGACGGCCTGTTCGACATGGCGATGTCGAACGGTGCGAGCGTGAGCACCGACGCCACGTACGTGCTGTATTCGGTGGCGCGCACGACGGGTACGCAGACGCTGGTGAACCTCGGTCTCACCGGCAACAGCCGCCTGCGCGGCAACGCCTACGCGGATGCTGGCGCGGAGACGAATATCTCGCTGGCCGACCGGTCGCAATGGAACGGCGCGGCGTACCGCGTCACCGACGTGACCGTCGATGCGAGCAGCCAGTGGACCGTCACCGCCGATTCGCTGCTCACCGGCGACCTGAGGAACACCGGCGTGGTGGCGTTCGCACCGCCGGTGAACGGCAATTTCAAGCGGCTCGCCACGCACAACTACTTCGCCGGCAGCGGCACGCTCGCGGTGAACACGTTCCTCGACACGGACGGCTCGCCCTCGGACGTGCTGATCATCGACGGCGGTCAGGCGACGACCGGCACCGCGAGCGTGATGGTCGCCAACGCCGGCGGCGCCGGTTCGCTGACGTCGGGCGATGGCATCCTGGTGATCGATGCCGTCAACGGCGGCATCACCGGCACCAACGCGTTCGCGCTCGGCTCGCTCGTGCTTGCCGGCGCGTACGAGTACACCTTGCAGCGCGGCAGTCGCGACGGTTCCAGCCCGTCGAACTGGTACCTGCGCTCCACGCTGGACTGCACACTCGATCCCTCAGCCCCGGGCTGCGACATCCCGCCCGATCCGCCGCCGCCCGATCCCGATCCGCCGGATCCGGACCCGCCGGACCCGCCGCCGACGCCCCCGGATCCACCCGAGCCGCCGACACCGCCCACGCCGCCGGATCCCCCGGTGCCGCCGACGCCGACGCCGCCGGATCCGCCCACGCCGTTCCCGCCGGTGCCGAACTATCGCGCCGAAGTATCGCTGTACGCCGCGTTGCCGGCGATGGCGCTGCGCTTCGGCTGGACGACGCTGGGCAACCTGCACGAGCGCGTCGGCGAGGAAGAACAACTACGCGACCGCGACGACCTGCAATCGCGCACGTCGTTCAACGGCGCGTGGGTGCGCGTGATCGCAGAGGACGGCGACGTCGAAGGCGACCGTCGCGGCGTCCTCGGCACCGGACCGAAGTACGAATTCGACGTGCTCGCGCTGCAGGTCGGCACCGACGTGTGGCGCGTACAGCACGACGACGACCATCGCGGCCACGCAGGCCTCTACGTCGGGCAGGGACGCATCAAGAGCGAAGTGACGCACTACAACCGCCTGCGCGTGGGCAAGGACAAGGTCGAAGGCACGTCGCTCGGCGGCTACTGGACGCATTTCTGGCCGTGCGGCAGCTACGTCGACACCGTCCTGCAGGGCACCTGGAGCGACATGGAATCGCATTCGGTACGGGGCCTGCGCCTGAAGTCCGACAGCTTCGGCTGGGCGGCGTCGGTCGAAGGCGGCATGCGGCTGAAGTGCGAACGCGCCGAGGAGGAATCGCGCTTCGAACCGCAGGCGCAGATCGTCTACCAGCGCGTGGACGATTTCGAAGGCGACGACGTCGTTGCGCAGGTGCGCTTCCGCGACGCCGAATCGCTCGCCGCACGCCTCGGCGTGCGCTGGACCCGCGACTGGCGGCTGGAGCCGGCCAGCGACGGCGCACCACGCCTGATGAGCGGCTGGCTGCGCGCGAACGTGTGGCACGAGTTCAAGGGCGAGCCGTTGACGCTGTTCTCCTCCGGCAACGGCGACCTGCCGTTCCAGGCCGACATTTCCGGCACCTGGTGGCAGTTGAACGCCGGCATGACGCGGGAGCTCGGTCGCACCACGTCGCTCTACGCGAACATCGGCTACCAGCGCAGTTTCGGCGGCAACCGCTTCGACGCGTGGGACGGCAAGCTCGGGCTGCGCTGGAACTGGTGACCGCTCACTCGGTGCCGTCGTCGTCCGGGACGATCGGCTTGATCACCGAGTAGCGTTCCTTCTTCGGCTTGCCTTCCAGCGGCGGGAACTCGATGCAGTGCTCCGGCGTGCGCTTGTCCGGGACGCGCGAGAGCAGGTCGCGGATCAGCGCGAGCCGGCCGCGACGCTGGTCGTTGAAATCCACCAGCGTCCACGGCGCGTGCTCGGTGTGCGTGGCCTTGAGCATCGCCTCGCGCGCCTTGGTGTAATCGTCGTAGTGCTCGCGCGAGGCGGCATCGATCGGCGAAAGCTTCCAGCGCTTGAGCGGATCCTGCAGCCGTTCGGCGAAGCGTTCCTCCTGCTTGGCCTGGTCGCAGCACAGCCAGTACTTGAACAGCAGCACGCCGTCGTCGACGAGCAGTTGTTCGAACACCGGCGTCTGGCGCAGGAAGGTGCGCACCTGTTCGGCGTCGGCGTAGCCCATGACGCGCTCGACGCCGGCGCGGTTGTACCAGCTGCGATCGAACAGCGCGATCTCGCCACCCGCCGGCAGGTGCGGCACGTAGCGCTGGAAATACCACTGCGTCTGTTCGCGCTCGGTGGGCTTGGGCAGCGCGACGATGCGGCACTGGCGCGGGTTGAGGTGTTCGGCGATGGCCTCGATCGCGCCGCCCTTGCCGGCGGTGTCGCGGCCTTCGAACAGCACCACCAGCCGCTTTCCGGTGTCGCTCAGCCAGCGCGCCATCTCGACCAGTTCGATCTGCAGCGGCTCCAGTGCCGCTTCGTATTCCTTGCGCTTGAGCTTGGCCATCACGTCGTGCTCCGGCGGGTGCGGGCGCGCGACGTGCTGCCCGCGTTGGACTTCGGCGTACTGCGGCGACGCGTGCCGGCCATGCTGCGTGCGACTTCCAGCAGCGCGCCCTGCTGGCGCGTGTCGAGCGCGCGATACGCGGCGAGCAGATCGTGTTCGCCCTGCGTGCGCGCCGGATCCAGCGTGCACGCCAGTTCCGAGAGCAGCGCGCCGGCCGGCACGCCGAACGCGCGCGCCAGTGCG
Source organism: Lysobacter soli (assembly GCF_009755585.1). NCBI lineage: Bacteria > Pseudomonadati > Pseudomonadota > Gammaproteobacteria > Lysobacterales > Lysobacteraceae > Lysobacter > Lysobacter soli. The sequence continues at coordinate 1,043,691 of NZ_CP046603.1, forward strand.
TCGAGCTGTTCGCGGCCGGGAAGCTTCTCGCCGCGAAGCCAGGCGCTCACCGTCGCAACGCCGGCGCGCGGGATCGCGGTGGCGATGTCGGCGGCGCTCATGCCGCTGGCCTTGGCGAGCAAACGCAGGGTGGTGTCCAGCGACATGTCTCACTCCGGCTTGATGTGAATCCAACGACGACGACGGTGACGCCGCGCCGGTGACGCGCGCGTCAGCGCTCGCGCAGGCGCGGACGCAGCGTCGCGAGGTTGCAGGGTTTCGTACGCGAATCCAGCTGCGCGCGGATGATCTTCTCCCACGCGGTGCGGCAGGCCGACGTCGAGCCCGGCAGCGCGAACACGAACGTGCCGTTCGCCAGACCGGCGAACGCGCGCGACTGCAGCGTCGAGGTGCCGATCTCGTCGAAGCTCACCGCGCGGAACAGTTCGCCGAAGCCGTCCATCTGCTTGTCGAGCAGCGGAAGCAGCGCCTCGGGCGTGGAATCGCGGCCGGTGAAACCGGTGCCGCCGGTGACGAGCACGCCGTCGACGTTCTCGTTGGCAATCCAGCGCGATACCACGGCGCGCAGCTGGTAACGATCGTCCTTGAGCAGGGCGCGTTCGGCCAGGCGATGTCCCGCCTCGGCAAGCGACTGCACGAGGTAATCGCCCGAACTGTCCTCGGCCAGCGTCCTCGTGTCGGACACGGTGAGCACGCACAGGTTGAGCGGAATGAGGTCGGCGGTGGCGGTCATGGGGATCCGGTGGCGACAGCGATAGGCGACAGCGTACCGCCAGAGCGGTGCCCGCCGCACGCGCACGGATACGGGCCGGTCAAGGCGAAATGTCTCATTCGGGGCGCGGCGTCCGGGCCTATTCAAAGTTGCGCTTTTAGGATTTGCGCCCCCCGACATGGACTGTCGCGCCTCCCCCCACTCCGCAACTGCCAACGCAGTACCGACGCCATGCCTCGCATCAAGACCGCCCTCGCCATCGGGGCCCATCCTGACGACCTCGAACTCGGGTGCGGCGCCACGCTCGCCAAGCTTGTGGCCAGTGGCGCACACGTTCGCGCACTGGTCCTGACGGATGGCGAACGTGGCGGCGGTGATCTGCACGATCGCTGCGCCGAGACGCGCTCGGCGCTGCAGCTGCTGGGTGTGACCGACGTCGTGCAGGCGCGGCTGCCCGATACGTCGCTGTCGAGCGAGCTGCCGGCGCTCATCGCGCTGATCGAGGCGCAGTGCGCGGAACTCCTGCCGGACCGTGTGTTCACGATGTTCCGCGACGACCGGCACCAGGACCATCGCGCCGTCTACGAGGCGTCGATCGTCGCGTGCCGATCGGTGCGGCAGGTCTTCGGTTACGAGACGCCGAGTTCGTCGCCGCATTTCGCCCCCGTCATCTTCGAGGACGTGGCGCCTTACATCGACACCAAGGTCCAAGCGCTGCGCCTGCATTCCAGCCAGCGGCATCGCGCGTACATGCAGGAGGACCAGATCCGCTGCAACGCGCAGTTCCGCGGCCACCAGGTCGGCCTGAACGCGAGCGAAGGCTTCATTCCCTACAAGCTGGTGCTGTAACGCCATGGAACTCCTGTTCGCCCTCATGTGCGTGGTCGCACTCGGCTACTTCGTCCTCGGGCTGCGCCACAAGCCCAGCAGCAACTTCGCCTCGGTGGACGCGATCATCCCGGCCTACAACGAAGCGCCGTGCCTGGAAGCGTCGCTCGTCCAGCTGCTGCGCAATCCGTACATCCGACGTGTCATCTGCGTGAACGACGGTTCCACCGACGACACCGCGGGCGTGCTCGCACGCATGGCGCGGACGTGGCCCGACCGCCTCGTCGCGATCAACCAGGCGAACACGGGCAAGGGCGGGGCGCTGATGAACGGCCTGCGCCACGCGACCGCCGACCAGGTCTTCCTGACCGACGCGGACACCCGCGTGCCGCACGACCGCAACGGCCTGGGCTACATGCTGGCCGAGATCGAGCGCGGTGCGGACGCCGTCGGCGGCATTCCGTCGACCAACCTCGATGGCGCGCGCCTGCTTCCGTACATCCGCGCGACGGTGAAGCTGCCGATGATCGCGATCAAGCGGACGTTCCAGCAGATCGTCGGCGGCGCGCCCTTCATCATTTCCGGCGCCTGCGGGATGTTCAGGACCGACGTGCTGCTGAAGCACGGCTTTTCCGACCGCACCAAGGTCGAGGACCTGGACCTGACCTGGACGCTGGTCGCGCACGGCTACAAGGTGCGACAGGCCAACCGCTGCATCGTGTACCCGCAGGAATGCAACACGCTGCGCGAGGAATGGCGCCGCTGGCGTCGCTGGATCGCCGGTTTCGCCGTGTGCATGCGACTTCACCGTCGCCTGCTGCTGAGCCGGTTTGGCCTGGTGAGCATGACGCCGATGTTCGGCCTGGTCGTGCTGGGCATCGCCGTCTACGCCGCGACCTGGATCCGTGCGTACCTCGAACACGGCGGCGTCGGCATCGCGATGGCGGTCTTCCCGCTGGCGTGGGTCGCCGTGGTGAGCGTGCTGGGGGCGATCAGCGCCTGGCACCACCGCAAGCTCCGACTGGTTCCGATGGCGTCGCTGGCCGTCTTCTACGTCTTCCTGGCGTACGCCATCTGGATCGTGCATGGCCTGGCCGCGTTCTTCACCGGACGCGAGCCGACGCGCGACAAGCCGACGCGGTATGCCCATGTGGTGGAGTGAGATCGCGTCGCAGGCGACGAACCTGTCCGACCTGCGTCCCGACATCGCGGCCAATGCGCTGGTCGCGCCGACCGCGATGCTGGTGGGGAACGTGTCGATCGGCGCCGGCACGCGCATCTGCCACGGCGCGTATATCGAAGGCCCGGTCGAGATCGGTCGCGACTGCCTCATCGGCAACAACGCGATGATCCGCGGCGCCACCAGCATCGGCGATGGCGTGCGCATCGGCTTCGCCGCCGAGCTGAAGAACGCGATCGTGGAAGACGGCGTGGCGATCGGCCCGCAGTGCTTCGTCGCCGACAGCAAGGTAGAGCGCGGTTGCTACCTCGGCGCGCAGGTCCGCACCAGCAACCATCGCCTCGACGGGCGGACGGTGTGCGTCCGCATCGGCGATACGAGCCTAGACACCGGCATGGAAAAGCTCGGCTGCCTCATCGGCGCGCGCTCGTCGCTTGGCGTGCAGGTCATCGTGCTGCCGGGCCGCATGATCGCGCCGGATTCGCTCTTCGCACCACGCGTCATCGTCGAAAGAAACCTGCCGGGCGGGCGCTACCGCATCCGGCAGGTATTGGAATCGTTCTAGACCAGGAGTCGTTGTTTCATGATCCGCAAAGCCCTCGCTTCCCTGTCGCTGTGCACGGCGTGCGTCGCCCATGCCGGCGACCACAAGATGACCGTGACCGGCAGTTACGCCGATTACACCGACGGTGCGGGCAGCCGCGCCCTGCTGGGCGTGGAGTCGTCCATGCGCTTCGGCGACAACACGTTGCTGGTGAACCTCGCCGGCGGCTCGCGCAGCTTCGGCAACGGGGATTCGTTCGACGGCGACAGCCTGGGCGTCACGTTCTACCGCGACTGGAGCGACACGATTTCCACGCGAACCAGCGCGAGCGTTTCGAGCGACGATCCCGTCTTCGTGAATCGGCTGTTCGACCAGGACCTCACGTGGCGCGGGCTGAAGAACGCCACGTTCACCGGCGGCGCGCGGTACGCCGAGTACGACGACGGCCATCACTCGACCGCGCTGTATGCCGGCGCCGCGTACTACCTCAAGCGCCTGACCATCCGCTACCGCTACACGCACTACGATCTGTCCGACGTCGGCGATGGCCACGCCAACCTGCTGTCGCTGCGCTTCATGGACGCAGCCGGGCGCGGCCACACGCAGCTGTGGTTCGGCGAAGGCACGTCGATCCAGGACTACGACTGGGCGCCGGTTGCGCTGCCGGGCGAGTTCCAGTCGGTGGCATTGCGTCGCGTGCAGCCTTTGGGCGAGGCGTGGGACGTGAACCTCGGGCTGGAGCGCTCCTGGCACCAGCTGCCCACCTACGACTACCAGGGCACGACGGTCACGCTGGGCCTCGCGCGGAACTGGTAAACCCGCGGTATTTACGCCGACGCCATGCGTTGCACGGCGTCGGTGAAATCCCGCGCGAAGCCGGCCATATCGAACAGGCCGCTCTCGCGACGACGTTGCGCGAGCTGCGCACGCAGGGCCTGCAAGGACGCCGGATCGCGGCCGAGCGCGACGGCTCGCGCGACGAAGGCCTCGTCGCTGTCGACGTTCATCGCATCCAGGCCGAGATGGTGGTTCAGGCTTCCGGCGACGCGCGCGGCGAACGTCGCGCCCGGTCGCGTCAGCACCGGGCAGCCGGCCCATAGCGCATCGGATGCAGTCGTGTGCGCGTTGTACGGTTCGGTGTCGAGGAAGAGGTCCGCGTGCTGCAAGCGCGCCATGTACGCGGCGTGCGGCTGCTTGGGCATGAACACCAGGCGCTGCGTGTCCACGCCGCTGGACTGGGCGGCCGCACGCAGGCGGGCATCCGCGTTTCCCGGGCCCGACAGCAGCCAGAGCACGCTGCCGGGTACCTCGCGCAACACGGCGAACGCACGCGCCATGCTGCGGGGGTTGAGCTTGTAGCTGTTGTTGAAGCAGCAGAACACGACCGCGTCGTCGGGCAGCCCGCATTCGGCGCGCGTGGGCGGCGGCAGGATGGCGCGCGTCGTGTCCGACGGCTGGAAGCAGCGCGGAAGTCGCAGGACGCGTTCGCTGAAATCACGCTCGATGCCGTCCGGCAGCACGAATGCATCGGCCAGCACGAAGTCGATCCACGGCGCGCCGGACGTGCCGGGATAGGCGAGCCAGTTCACTTGCACGCGCGCCGGACGCATCGCGAGCACTTCCGGCGTGCCGCCGCCGCCCCAGCCGCGCAGGTCGAACAGCACGTCGATGCCGGCGTCACGTATGCGCTGCTCCACCCGCGCATGCGCCTGCTGCGCGACGTCGTGCAGCGCGTGCGCTGCGGCCTGCAGGCGCGCGCGGATCGGGCTGCCATCGTCGGCATTCAGTGCGAACAGGTGGACGTCCAGTTCGTCGAGTTCGCGCAGCTGCTCGAACAGCGCGGCGGTCAGCAGTCCGGTGGGATGCGCGCCGAATCCATTCGAAAGGAAACCCACGCGAAGGCGCTGGTGCGCGCGCGGCGGTGCCGGCAGCATCGGGCGTATCTGGTGCGCGAGCATGTCGGCGCGAAGGCGCGCGCAGCGCAGCTGTTCGGCGGCGCTGGCGTCCTCGCTCAGGAAGGCGAACGGCTCGACCGACGCCGTGCCGTCGTTCACCGCGGCACGCACCTGCGCGGCGAGTGCGTCGAGATCGCGCCAGTCGCACAGCTTGCGCCGCCACGCCAGCAGGTACGCAGCGATCTGCGGCTCCTGCGGCGCAAGCGCATGCGCGCGGGCATACGCGTCGGACGCGGCTTCGGCTTCGCCGACGTCCTCCAGCACATGGCCGAGCCACAGCGCGATGCCGGGATGGTCGGGCGCATTCGCCGCGGCGGCGCGCAGGCTTTCGGCAGCGTCGCTCTTGCGACCGAGCATCCACTGCGCACGGCCGAGGCGCGCAAGCGCTTCCGGATGCCCGGGACGCAACGCGAGCGCGCGTCGCGCCGCGAATTCGCCAGCGGTCGCGTCGCCACGATCGAGTTCGTGTTCGGCCAGCAGGATCCACGCGAAGCCGTCGCCCGGATTGCGCTCCAGTGCGCGGCGCAGCTCGATGCGCGGATCGACGGCGTGGTTCATGCGTTCGAATGCGCCGTGAAGGACAGCGAGTACCACTGCGTGTCCGCTTCCTCCCAGCCCGCGCCGCGATAGAGCGCGCGGGCTGTGGCGTTGTCGCGCGTGGTTTCCAGCACGATGCCGACCGCGCCGTCGTTTCGCGCGAACGCGGCCGCGGCATCGAGCAGGGCGCGGCCCGCGCCGCTGCGACGCGCGCCGGCATCGACGTAGAGATCGTTGAGGATCCATAGTCGCCCGGTTCGCACGGAAGAGAACATCGGATAGAGCTGGGTGAAGCCGACGGCGCGTCCTTCGTCGGTGGCGAGCAGGATCACCGACTCGTCCGCGCGAAGTCGTGCTTCGAGGAATTCGCGACCGCGCGCCTCATCGGACGGCTGTTCGTAAAAACGACGGTAGGCGTCGAACAGCGGTACGACGGCATCCAGGTCGTCCAGCGTGGCGCGTTTGATCGCGAGGGGCATGGGGCGTGTCCGTGCTCGGGGGTTTCGCGATTGTAGTCAACGCGCGAGGGTGCGCCCTGACGCCGATCGTATCGGTGCAAGGTTTGGGGTTTGCCCTCATCCCAACCGTCTCCCGCAGGCGGGGAAGGGCTGAAGCAGGATCAGCTTTCCTGCGTCAGCCGCGCCAGTTCGTCGGCCTGGTGCTCGTGCTGCAGGCGGGCGACGAGTTCATCCAGGTCACCCTGGATCACGTTCGGCAGGTCGTACAGCGTCAGGCCTTCGACGCGATGGTCGGTGATGCGGCCCTGCGGGAAGTTGTAGGTGCGGATGCGCTGGCTGCGGTCACCACTGCCGACCTGCAGCTTGCGCATCGACGCCTGGGCCGCCGCGGCCTTCGCCGCCTGCGCTTCGGCCAGGATCGCGGTGAGGCGCTTCATCGCCTTGTCGCGGTTGGCGTGCTGACTGCGTTCGGTCTGGCTTTCGACCACGACACCGCTGGGCACGTGCGTGATGCGGATCGCCGATTCGGTCTTGTTGACGTGCTGGCCGCCCGCGCCGCTCGAGCGGAACGTGTCGACCTTCAGGTCGGCGGGATTGATCTCGATCGGCTCGCCTTCGGGTTCCAGCGGGATGATCGCCACCGTGGCGGCCGAGGTGTGGATGCGGCCCTGCGATTCGGTTTCCGGCACGCGTTGCACGCGATGCGTTCCTGACTCGAATTTCAGCTTCGAATACGCGCCGCGGCCTTCCACGCGCGCGATGACTTCCTTGAAGCCGCCGTGTTCGCCCGGGCTGCCCGACTCGATCTCGACCTTCCAGCCCTGCCGTTCCGCATAGCGCGCGTACATGCGGAACAGGTCGCCGGCGAAGATCGCCGCTTCGTCGCCGCCGGTGCCGGCGCGCACTTCCAGGTACAGGTCGCCTTCGTCGCGCGGGTCCTTCGGGATCAGGTGCGCGAGCAGTTCGGCGTCGAGACGCTCCAGGCGTTCCTGCGCCGCGGCGATTTCGTCCTGCGCGAGTTCGGCGAGCTCCGGGTCGTCGCGCATTGCCTGCGCAGCGGCCAGGTCGTCCTTCGCCTGTGCTTCGGCCTTCAGCGCGTTCGCCACCGGTTCGAGCTGCGCGAACTCGCGCGAGAAGCGGCGGAAGCGGTCCGCGTCGCCGATGACCCCGGCATCGGACAGCAGGCGTTCGAGTTCGTCGCGGCGTTCGGCGAGGGCTTCGAGTTTGCGGCGCAGGCTGGGTGTCATGGGCGAAAACCGGTGCGGGGGACGAAAGGCGGGCTAAGCGGACGCGGGTGTGCGTCGCTAGGCCTCGCGCTTGTCGTGTCCTTCGACCGGGCTTTCGTTGCGCGCGATGTCGCCATCCGCGAAGAGCTTTTCCGCCGCGCGCGCCAGTTCCGCGTTGCCGGTGAGCGCCGCCTCGCGCAGGGCGATCGTCGGCGCGTGCAGCAGGCGGTTGGTCAACGTGTGCGCGAGGTAGTTCAGCACTTCGGACGGATCCTGGCCCGCGGCGAGCTGCTGCTGTGCGCGCGAGAGCACGTCGGCTTTTGCCGCCTCGCCGTGCGCGCGCAGGCGCTTGAGCGGCTCGGTGCGCGTGCTGGCGACCATCGTTTCGGTGAAGCGCGCAACCTGCAACTCGACGATCGCCTCGGCTTCCGTCGCGGCTTCGCGGCGGCTGCGGCGGTTGTCCTCGATGGCGCGTTCCAGGTCGTCGACCGTGTAGAGGAACACGTCCTTGAGCTCGGCCACGTCGGGCGCGATGTCGCGCGGCACGGCGAGATCGAGCAGCAGCATCGGCCGGTGCTTGCGCGTGGCGAGCGCGGCGGCGACGTGCGGGCGCTGCAGGATCGGATCGCGGCTGGCGGTGGCGGAAATCACCACGTCGGCCTCGCCCAGGTGTTTGTCGATCTCGCTCAGCGGCAGCGCGAAACCGCCGTGGCGGCTGGCCAGTTCCTGCGCGTGGGCGAGGGTGCGGTTGGCGACGAGCAGCCGCTTGGCGCGCGCCTGCACGAGGTGGCGCGCGGCCAGCTCGATGGTCTCGCCGGCGCCGATCATCAGCACCGTGGAATCTTCCAGCCGGGCGAAGGATTCCTGCGCCAGGCGCACCGCGGCGGAAGCGACCGACACCGGATTGGCGCCGATGCGCGTGTCGGTGCGCGCGCGCTTGGCGGTGGTGAAGGCGTGCTGGAACAGGCGGTCGAGCTGGCTGCCAAGCGTGCCGGCGTGGCGCGCGGTCGCCCAGGCGTCCTTCACCTGGCCGAGGATCTGCGGCTCGCCCAGGACCAGCGAATCGAGCCCGGTCGCGACGCGGAACAGATGCCGCACCGCATCGGCGTCGCGGTGACGGTAGAGGTAGGCGTGCAGATCGCCGATGTCGTCCGGATGCGTGGCGAGCCAGTCGGCCAGCGCCTGGCCGTCGTCGTTCGAAACGGCGTAAAGCTCGGTCCGGTTGCAGGTGGAGAGCAGGGCGACTTCCTGCACCTGCGGGAGCGTCTTCAGGGCATCCAGCGCGGCCGGCACCGTCTCGGCCGAAAACGCCACGCGCTCGCGCAGGCTGACCGGCGCGGTCTGGTGATTGATGCCTAGTACGAACAAACTCATTGACGCCGGACCTTCGTTCAGGTGCTTGCGATAAGCTGCTGGCTACCCGGAGGCCGATATTCTACCGGCCCCGTTCCGTCCCGGCTTCCATCAGGCCCGTTCGAATGCCCGCTGCCTCGCGCACGCTCTGTTTCGCCCTTGTCGCCGCCCTCGTCTTCACGCCGCTGCTCGCGGCCGAGAAGGCGTCACCCACCTCTCCGGACGATCCCACCAGCGCCTCGCTGGAAGCCCTGCTGGCGGGCGAGTTCGCGCTGCAGTCCGGCCGCCTGGACGACGCGGCGCAGGCCTACCTGGACGCCGCGCGGCAGGCCGACGACGTCGCCCTGGCCGAGCGCGCGACGCGCATCGCATTGCTCGCGAAGGACGACAAACGCGCCGCGCAGGCGCTGGACCTGTGGCGCAAGCAGGGCGGGGAGGGGTTGAACCTGGCCGCCGCCGAAGCCGTGCTGGCCATCCGCCGCGGCAACGAGCGCGAGGCCCGCAAGCATCTGACCGAGCTGCTGCAGACCCCTGGCGACGCCGGCTGGCGGCAGGCGCTTGGCGTGCTGTCCGGTGGTGCGCGCGATCCGAAGCAGGCGGCGCGCCTGCTCGACAAGCTCGTCGACAGCGGCCGCATCCCGAACAAGCTGCAGGCGTGGCTGGCCTTCGGCGGACTGGCGCAGGCGCTGGAGCAGCCGGAGCTCGTCGAGCGCATCGTGGCCGAGGTCGTGGAGCGCTTCCCGGGCGAGGCGCGCGTGGGCCTGCTTCGTGCGAGCCAGCTCCGCGAGAACGGAAACACCGACGAGGCCCGCAAGCTGCTCGAATCGCTCGCCGGACAGGCCGGCGACGACGCCGAGCTGCGTCGTGCGATCGCCGACGAATACCACCGCATGGCCGATTACGCCGCCGCCGAGGCCGTGCTGGCGAAGGGTCCGCAGGACGACCAGAGCTACTCGCTGCGCGCGGCGCTGCTCGCCCAGGCCGAAGACAAGACCTCGCTCGCGCGTCTGTACGACGAACTGCGTGCGCGCTCGAACGATCCGGATCCGCAGCGCCGCCTGTTGCTCGGCCAGATCGCCGAGTTCCTCGAGCGCTACGACGAAGCGCTGGCGTGGTATCGCGGAGTTCCCGGTGGCGGCCAGCGCTGGTCCGCACGCCTGCGCGCGGCGAACGTGCTGCACGAACTCAAGCGCGGCGACGAAGCCTACAAGTCGCTGCGCGAACTGCAGTCCGATGCGTCGGCCGACGACGAAGCGCGCCGCGACGCCTATCTGCTGGAAGCCTCGCTGCGCTCCAAGGACGACGATGCCACCGGCGAGATGGAAGCCTTCGCGCGTGGACTGGCGGCCTTCCCGGACGATCCGGAAATCCTCTACGCGCGCGGCCTGAGCTGGGAGCGCCGCGACGACATCCCGCGCGCCGAGGCCGACCTTCGCAAGATCCTCGTCGCCGAGCCCGACAACGTCGCCGCGCTCAACGCGTTGGGTTACACGCTGGCCGATCGCACGACGCGCTACCAGGAAGCGCTGCAGCTGATCGAGCGCGCACGCACCGCCGAACCGGATAACGCCGCGATCATCGACAGCTACGGCTGGGTGCTCTACCGCATGGGCCGCAAGGAAGAGGCGCTGGTCGAACTGCGTCGCGCGCTGACCTTGCAGAAGGATGCGGAAATCGCCTCGCACGTGGGCGAGGTGCTGTGGTCGCTGGGTCGCAAGGACGAGGCGCGCAAGTACTTCGAACAAGCCCGCAAGATCGATCCCGACAACCGCTCGCTCAAGCGCGCGCTGGAGAAGACCGGCGCATGAGGCTTCGCAACCTTTTCGCGCCGCTGGTGGCGGCGGTGCTGCTCGCCGGTTGCGTCTCGCAGCCGACCCGTGTGCCGTCCGTGCCTGTCGACGAGGCCCAGGCGCGCGCGCAGGACGAGCGTCGTGCGGCGCTCACCGAGTGGTCGTTGTCCGGGCGCATTGCGGTGTCGAATGGCAAGCAGGGCGGAAGCGGGCGCATCGACTGGCAGCAGTCGGGCGATCGCTACGCCGTGTCGCTCAGCGCGCCGGTCACCCGCCAGAGCTGGCGCCTGAGCGGCGACGACAGCGGCGGCCGACTGGAGGGCATCGAGGGTGGTCCGCGCGAAGGCGCCGACATCGAGGCGCTGCTTCGCGAGACCACCGGCTGGAACATCCCCGTGCGTGCGCTGGCCGACTGGGTTCGCGGCGTGGGCGCCGACCCGAGCCGTTTCGGCGAAGCCCGGATCGTCTACGGCGAAGGCAATCGTCCGGTCCGGCTGGCGCAGGCCGGCTGGGTCATCGACTACGCGCAGTGGCAGCCGGATGCGGCTGCCGCGCCGGGACCGGTCCTCCCGGCCCGCCTGACCGCGACGCAGGGCGACGCCAAGGTTCGGCTGATCGTCGACGAGTGGAAGCCGGGCGCCTCGCCATGAGCGACGCCGATCTGGCGGCGGCGTGGACCTCTTGGCCCGCGCCCGCCAAGCTGAACCTGTTCCTGCGGATCACCGGCCGCCGTGACGACGGCTACCACCTGCTCCAGACGGTGTTCCGCATCCTGGAGTGGGGTGATTCGGTTCGACTTCGCGTCCGCGAGGACGGTCAAATCCGGCGGCATGGGCCTTCAGTGCCCGGCGTCGACGAGGCGGACGATCTGACCATTCGTGCAGCGAAGACGCTGCAATCGGCCACCAAGTGCGCGCAAGGTGCCGACATCATCATCGATAAGCGCATTCCGGCTGGCGGCGGCTTCGGCGGCGGCTCGTCGGACGCGGCGACCGTGCTGGTCGGCCTCAACGCGCTCTGGCGCACGGGCTTGGATGTAGATCGACTCGCCGAGCTCGGCCTGAGGCTGGGCGCCGACGTGCCAGTCTTCGTGCGCGGTGAGAATGCGTGGGCTGAGGGGGTCGGGGAAGAGCTTTCGCCGGTCGACCTGCCGCCCGCGTGGTACCTGCTCGCGGACCCGGGCGTCCATGCGCCCACGGCGACTTTGTTCAAATCCCCTGAATTGACGCGTGATGCCCCGCCCGCGACAATGTCGGACTTCGTTTCGGGTGTGCCGCTCGGGAATGCGTTCGAGCCGGTGTTGCGCGCGCGCGAACCAGCCGTCGAGGCTGTTTTCGCTGCGCTGTCGCAGGTCGGTTTGCCGCGCCTGACCGGTTCCGGCAGTGGGTGTTTCGTCGAATTCGCAACGCGCGAGTCCGCCGAGGCGGCGCTGGCGGCATTGCCGACCGGGCTTCGTGCCTGGGTGGCGGAAGGGGCGCAAGCCTCGCCGCTGCACCGTGCATTGGCGGACTGGACGAAGCAGGCAATACCGGCGCCCTGACGGGCTCCACTGCAGGGGCGTCGCCAAGTGGCCCAAGGCACCGGGTTTTGATCCCGGCATTCGTAGGTTCGAATCCTACCGCCCCTGCCAACTCCATCGACGAACATCCAGCTTGAGGATCGGGCATTCGGGATTGGGGATTTCGCTTCACACGGCCGAATCCCCAATCCCGAATCCTTGATCCCCGACCGGCCAGACCATGCAGAACGACCGCAACCTGCTGATTTTCAGCGGCAACGCCAACCGCCCGCTCGCCGATTCGGTGTGCAAGGAGCTCGGTATCCGTCTGGGCAAGGCGCTGGTCGGCCGTTTCTCCGACGGCGAAGTGCAGGTGGAGATCGAGGAGAACGTGCGTCGCCAGGAAGTGTTCGTCATCCAGCCGACGAACGCCCCGACGGCGGAGAACTTCATGGAACTGCTGGTGCTGGTGGACGCGCTCAAGCGCGCCTCGGCCGCCAGCGTGACCGCGGTGGTGCCGTACTTCGGCTACGCCCGCCAGGATCGCCGCCCGCGCTCCTCGCGCGTGCCGATCACGGCCAAGGTCGCGGCGAAGATGTTCAGCGCGGTCGGAACCGACCGTGTGCTGACCGTGGATCTGCATGCCGACCAGATCCAGGGCTTCTTCGACATCCCGGTCGACAACGTGTACGCCTCGCCGCTGCTGCTCGCCGACATCTGGCGCGCGCACGGTACGGAGAACATGGTGGTGGTCTCGCCCGACGTCGGCGGCGTGGTGCGTGCGCGAGCGATCGCCAAGCGCCTGGACGACGCGGACCTGGCGATCATCGACAAGCGCCGTCCGCGCGCCAACGTCGCCACGGTGATGAACATCATCGGTGATGTCGCCGGCAAGACCTGCGTGCTCGTCGACGACATCGTCGATACCGCCGGCACGCTGTGCGCCGCGGCGAACGCGCTCAAGGCGCAGGGCGCGACCAAGGTGGTCGCGTACTGCACGCACCCGGTGCTGTCGGGTGCTGCGATGGACAACGTGACCAAGTCGCAGCTCGACGAGCTGGTGGTCACCGACACCATCAAGCTGTCCGACGCGGCGCGGGCCTGCGGCAAGATCCGCCAGCTCAGCGTCGCCGAGCTGCTGGCCGAGACGATCCGACGCGTCGCGTTCGGCGAGTCGGTCAGTTCGCTGTACGTGGATTGAAGTTTTCCGGGGACGGTTTCCGGCCCTGGTCCAAGGCTCTTCTGGTCGCGGAAGAGTCACATCGCCGCCGCGAGGCGGCATAACGCAGTAGAAGTGAGTAAACGAAAATGTCCGAACATACCCTCAAGGCCACTGGCCGCAAGGTTGAAGGGAAGGGTGCGAGCCGCCGCCTTCGCCACGCCGCCAGCATCCCGGCCATCGTCTACGGCGGCAAGTCCGAACCGAAGGCGATCCAGCTCGACCACGAGAAGATCTGGCTGGCCCAGCAGAACGAGTGGTTCTACTCGTCGATCCTGAACCTCGACATCGACGGCACCGTCGAAGCCGTGCTCCTGCGCGACATCCAGCGCCATCCGTTCAAGCAGATCATCATGCACCTGGACTTCCAGCGCGTTGATCTGAACGCCGCGCTGAAGGCGTCGGTGCCGCTGCACTTCATCGGCCAGGAAGGTTCGCCGGCCGGCAAGTCGGCCGACGTGGTCATCACGCACGAGCTCAACGAAGTCACCGTCAGCTGCCTGCCGCGCGACCTGCCGGAGTTCATCGAGATCGACCTGTCGAACCTGAAGGTCGGCGACATCGTCCACCTGTCGGACGTCAAGCTGCCGAAGGGTGTCGAGCTGCCGGAACTGAAGCTGGGCAAGGAACACGACGTCGCCGTCGTGATCGCCAAGCACGGCCGCGTCGAGGCGGAAGAAACCGCTGAGGCTCCGTCGGCCGAAGTGCCGGCGACCAAGGCCGCCAAGAAGGACGAGAAGTAATCGCGTCCCGACGACCTGCCCGCGCGAGCGGGCAGGTTGCGGCGTGACTTCACGATGGACGGTTTGCGCCTCATCGTCGGCCTGGGAAATCCCGGTGCCGAACATCTCCGGACCCGGCACAACGCCGGGTTCTGGTTTGTGGACGCCCTCGCGTTGCGCCAGGGCGTCCGCTTCGGGCTCGAATCCAAGCTGTTCGGCGAGACGGCGAAGATCGACGTCGCCGGCCGCCCGATCTGGCTGTTGAAGCCCGCCACCTTCATGAACCTTTCCGGCAAGTCGGTCGCCGCCGCGCTGCGGTACTGGAAGATCGAGCCGGAACAGATGCTGGTCGTCCACGACGAACTGGACCTCGCGCCCGGTACCGCGCGCCTGAAGTTCGACGGCGGCCACGGCGGCCAGAACGGCCTGCGCGACATCACCAAGCTGCTCGGACACGGCAAGTACCACCGCCTGCGCATCGGCATCGGTCATCCGGGCCACAAGGACCGCGTGACGTCGTGGGTGCTGGGCAAGCCGGGCGCTGACGATGAGGCATCGATCCTGCGCGCCATCAGCGACGCCGACGACGTGCTTCCGCTCGCCGTTTCCGGCGACTTCAACGAAGCCATGAAGCGGCTGCACACCAGCCGATGATCCGCGATTGGTGATTGTCGATTCGCAGCCGGCCGCGAGTCGCCAATCACGAATCCCGAATCACGGAATACCGCCATGGGCATCAAATGCGGCATCGTCGGCCTGCCGAACGTCGGCAAGTCGACCCTCTTCAACGCCCTGACCAAGGCCGGCATCGCCGCGGCCAATTTCCCGTTCTGCACGATCGAGCCGAACGTCGGCGTCGTGCCGGTGCCGGATCCGCGCCTCAGTGCGCTGTCGGAAATCGTCAAGCCGCAGAAGGTCATTCCGACCGCGGTGGAGTTCGTCGACATCGCCGGCCTCGTTGCCGGTGCCGCGAGCGGCGAAGGCCTGGGCAACAAGTTCCTCGCGCACATCCGCGAAGTCGATGCGATCACGCATGTCGTGCGCTGTTTCGAGAACGACGACGTCATCCACGTCAGCAACCGCATCGATCCGATTTCCGACATCGACACGATCGACACGGAGCTTGCGCTCGCCGACCTGGAGTCGGTGGAGAAGGCGCTGCAGCGCGCCGAGCGTTCGGCCAAGACCGGCGACAAGGACGCGAAGCTCCGCGTGGAAGTGCTGGGTCGCGTGCGCGCCGGCCTCGACGACGGCAAGCCCGCGCGCGCGCTGGGTCTGTCGGATGACGACAAGCTCGTGCTGCGCGATCTTTTCCTGCTCACCCTGAAGCCGGTGATGTACGTCGCCAACGTGCTCGAGGACGGCTTCGAGAACAACCCGCACCTGGACGCCGTGCGCGCCCGCGCGGTGACCGAGGGCGCCGAAGTCGTGCCGGTGTGCGCGGCGATCGAGGAAGAACTGAGCCAGCTCGATGACGCCGACCGCGATGCGTTCCTGACCGACCTCGGCCTGGACGAGCCGGGACTGAACCGGGTGATTCGCGCCGCCTACAAGCTGCTGGGCCTGCAGACGTACTTCACCGCCGGCGTGAAGGAAGTCCGCGCCTGGACCGTGAAGGCCGGTTCGACCGCGCCGCAGGCCGCTGCGGTGATCCATACCGATTTCGAGAAGGGCTTCATCCGCGCCGAAACCATCGCCTACGACGATTTCATCAAGTACAAGGGCGAATCGGGCGCGCGCGATGCCGGCCGCCTGCGTCTGGAAGGCAAGGAATACCGCGTCCAGGAAGGCGACGTGCTGCATTTCCGCTTCAACGTGTAAGCCGCCTGTCCGCCTTCCATCGGCGGGCGAGGGCGGTGCGGGAAACGGCGCAGGACGCCTCGCGTGAAAATTGATGTGTGAAACGCGTTGACAACCTCGCCGGCCAGTCCCAAAATTGCGGGCTCTTTGGAGGGATACCCAAGCGGCCAACGGGGGCAGACTGTAAATCTGCTGGCTTACGCCTTCGGTGGTTCGAATCCACCTCCCTCCACCAGTTCCAACCCGGTCGCAAGGTCTGGTGGATGCAATACCCGGTGACTTACCACCATCGGCGCAGTACCCAAGCAGGTTTGTCCGGCGCGGGAGTAGTTCAATGGTAGAACCTCAGCCTTCCAAGCTGATGGTGCGGGTTCGATTCCCGTCTCCCGCTCCATTGATGCCGCGACAGACGAACTGCTGGAACAACTTGCTCACGTAGCTCAGTCGGTAGAGCACCTCCTTGGTAAGGAGGAGGTCGAAGGTTCGATTCCTTTCGTGAGCACCATCTTTTCCGTACCACCCGTATACCGTCCTAAAGCGAGAGTCGACTGTCATGGCCAAGGGTAAGTTTGAGCGCACCAAGCCGCACGTGAACGTGGGCACGATCGGTCACGTCGACCACGGCAAGACCACGCTGACGGCGGCACTGACGAAGGTGGGTGCGGAGCGTTTCGGCGGCGAGTTCAAGGCGTACGACGCGATCGACGCGGCGCCGGAAGAGAAGGCGCGCGGCATCACGATCTCGACGGCGCACGTCGAGTACGAAAGCCCGACGCGCCACTACGCGCACGTGGACTGCCCGGGCCACGCCGACTACGTGAAGAACATGATCACGGGTGCGGCGCAGATGGACGGCGCGATCCTGGTGTGCTCGGCCGCTGACGGCCCGATGCCGCAGACGCGCGAGCACATCCTGCTGTCGCGCCAGGTGGGCGTGCCGTACATCGTCGTGTTCCTGAACAAGGCCGACATGGTGGACGACGCCGAGCTGCTGGAGCTCGTCGAGATGGAAGTGCGCGAGCTGCTGAGCAAGTACGAGTTCCCGGGCGACGACACCCCGATCATCCACGGTTCGGCCCGTCTGGCGCTGGAAGGCGACCAGTCGGAGATCGGCGTGCCGGCGATCCTGAAGCTGGTGGAAGCGCTGGACACGTTCATCCCGGAACCGCAGCGTGACGTCGACAAGCCGTTCCTGATGCCGGTGGAAGACGTGTTCTCGATCTCGGGCCGCGGCACCGTGGTGACCGGTCGTATCGAGCGCGGCATCATCAAGGTCGGCGACGAAATCGAAATCGTCGGCATCCGTCCGACGCAGAAGACGACGGTCACCGGCGTCGAGATGTTCCGCAAGCTGCTCGACCAGGGTCAGGCGGGCGACAACGCCGGTCTGCTGCTGCGCGGCACCAAGCGTGACGACGTCGAGCGCGGCCAGGTGCTGGCCAAGCCGGGTTCGATCACGCCGCACACCACGTTCGAAGCCGAGGTGTACGTGCTGTCGAAGGACGAAGGCGGCCGTCACACGCCGTTCTTCAAGGGCTACCGCCCGCAGTTCTACTTCCGCACCACCGACATCACCGGTGCGGTCGAGCTGCCGGAAGGCGTCGAGATGGTCATGCCGGGCGACAACATCAAGATGGTCGTCACGCTGATCAACCCGGTCGCGATGGACGAAGGCCTGCGCTTCGCGATCCGCGAAGGCGGCCGCACCGTCGGCGCCGGCGTCGTGGCGAAGATCCTGAAGTAATAAAACCCGCCCCGTGCGCCTTAGGCGCGCGGGGCACTCCCGCTTCAGCGGGATCCGACGACCCGGACGCGCCCTGCGGCCGGGCGACGCCGGAAAGGCAGCAGGGCGGACTTCGGTCCGCCTTTGCCGTCTGAGAAAGCCCTACACTAGTTCCATACGCCAGTAGCTCAATTGGCAGAGCAGCGGTCTCCAAAACCGCAGGTTGGGGGTTCGAGTCCCTCCTGGCGTGCCACCCATGCGGGTCCTCCGCAGAAGTCCGGTCAGACGTGGTCGGTCTTTACCCACAACAGACGCGGCCTGGCTGCCGCGCGATGGATCGGATGAACAGCAAGGTCGAACAACCCGGATCCGCCTCCGCCGGCGATATCGTCAAGTACGCACTCGCCGTGCTGCTCGTCGCCGCTGGCGTTGCCGCGTACATCTATTTCGACCAGTGGGCGGGCCCGCTCCGCGCGCTGGCCGTTGCTGCCGGCCTGGTCCTCGCCGCCGTCGTGTTCCTGACCAGCGGTAAGGGTCTGCAGACCCGCGAGTTCCTCTCGGAGTCGCGCTTCGAGCTGCGCAAGGTGGTCTGGCCGACGCGCCAGGAAGCCATGCGCACGACGTGGGTGGTGATCATTGCCGTGGCAGTGCTCAGCCTGATCCTCGCCGCCATGGACCTGTTCATCCAGTTCCTGGTCAAGTTGATTCTGGGGCAGTAAACAAATGACCGAAGTGCACAAGCGCTGGTACGTGGTCCACGCCTATTCGGGCTTCGAGAAGTCCGTGGCCCAGACGCTGCGCGACCGCATCGTCCGCGACGGCATGCAGGACAAGTTCGGCGAAGTGCTCGTCCCGACCGAAGAAGTGGTCGAGATGCGTTCCGGCCAGAAGCGCCGCTCCGAGCGCAAGTTCTTCCCGGGCTACGTCCTGGTCCAGATCGCCACCCATGACGAAGCGGGTATCCCGCGCATGGACAACGAGAGCTGGCACCTGGTCAAGGAAACCCCGAAGGTGATGGGCTTCATCGGCGGCACCGCCGATCGCCCGCTCCCGATCGCCGACCGTGAAGCCGATGCCATCCTGCAGCGTGTTCAGGAAGGTGTGGAGAAGCCGAAGCCGAAGGTCCTGTTCGAGCCGGGCGAGATGGTCCGCGTCATCGACGGCCCGTTCAACGACTTCAACGGCGTGGTCGAGGAAATCAACTACGAGAAGAGCCGCCTGCGCGTCGCAGTGCTGATCTTCGGCCGCTCGACCCCGGTCGAGCTGGAATTCGGCCAGGTCGAAAAGGCCTAAAACCCTGCTATACTTGCCGGCTCGCTGCCTTGGGCGCGGGCCGGAACGCCGGCCGCCTTGGGGCGGCCGTTGCCGTGTCAGCGGCATATCCAGATCCAACGTGATGTCGGGACACGTGATTTTCCCGGCGCGATGGGGAGCCTGACGTCCAGGCGCTTGCACCCGGAGAGAGAGCAATGGCTAAGAAAGTAGTTGGTTACATCAAGCTGCAGGTGAAGGCCGGTCAGGCCAACCCCTCGCCGCCGGTCGGCCCGGCCCTGGGTCAGCGCGGCCTGAACATCATGGAGTTCTGCAAGGCCTTCAACGCCGCGACCTCCAAGCTTGAGCCGGGTCTTCCGACCCCGGTCATCATTACCGCGTACTCCGACCGTACGTTCACCTTCGTCACCAAGTCGACCCCGGCTTCGGTGCTGCTGAAGAAGGCCGTGGGCATCACCTCCGGCTCCAAGCGCCCGAACACCGAGAAGGTGGGCAAGGTCACCCGTGCCCAGCTGGAAGCCATCGCCAAGCAGAAGGAAGCCGACCTGACGGCGGCTGACCTGGATGCGGCGGTGAAGACGATTGCGGGTTCGGCCCGCAGCATGGGCCTGGTGGTGGAGGGTTAAGACATGGCAATGACCAAGCGCGAAAAGGCCATCAAGGCCGCCGTCGTTCCGGGCAAGGCGTACGCCTTCGACGAAGCGATCAAGATCATCAAGTCCGCCACCAAGGCCAAGTTCGTCGAGTCCGTCGACGTGGCCGTGCGCCTGGGCGTGGACGCGAAGAAGTCCGACCAGCAGGTCCGCGGTTCGACCGTGCTGCCGGCCGGTACCGGCAAGTCCGTGCGCGTGGCGGTGTTCGCCCCCGCCGGCGCGAAGGCTGACGAAGCCCTGGCTGCTGGCGCCGAAGCCGTCGGTATGGACGACCTGGCCGAGAAGATGATGGCCGGCGACCTGAACTACGACGTCGTCATCGCCACGCCGGACGCCATGCGCGTCGTCGGCAAGCTGGGCCAGGTGCTCGGCCCGCGCGGCCTGATGCCGAACCCG
The DNA here is from genome assembly GCF_009755585.1 of Lysobacter soli. Taxonomy (NCBI): domain Bacteria; kingdom Pseudomonadati; phylum Pseudomonadota; class Gammaproteobacteria; order Lysobacterales; family Lysobacteraceae; genus Lysobacter; species Lysobacter soli. The sequence continues at coordinate 1,063,557 of NZ_CP046603.1, forward strand.
AAGGTCGGTACCGTCTCGCCGAACCCGGCCGAAGCGGTCAAGAACGCCAAGGGCGGCCAGGTGCGTTACCGCACCGACAAGGCCGGCATCATCCACTGCACCATCGGCAAGGCCTCGTTCGAAGACGCCTCGCTGAAGGACAACCTGCACGCCCTGCTGCTCGACCTGATCAAGGCCAAGCCGGCGACCGCGAAGGGTCAGTACCTGCAGAAGATCTCGATCAGCTCGACCATGGGTCCCGGCGTGACCGTGGACCAGGCTTCGCTGACGCTGAAGTGATGTAGCGACGTCCTCGCGCTTCGCGCGAGGACGTCCGATGAATCAAACGTCCCCGATCCGCGCGTCGAATCGACGGACGAAACTTTTGAGGGCGTCGCAAGGACTCCGGTCCGCGCGGCAGCCGTCAAAGACCGCAGGTGCGGTCAGCGCCTACCGGCGACGGGCACGGATGCTCGACATGGCAGGGAATCGCCGTCGGTGGAAGCGGGGCTGCTTAATCCGGACCTTTCCGGGTCGGCCTGCGTAGATGGTGCCTTCTGGAAATCTTTCTGGATTGGCCACCACCGGGATGCTTCGACATCCCCGGCGCCAGGGATCAGGTGCCGCCCAGGACCGCAAGCGGCTGGAGCCGTGAGCGGAGTTCATTTGGAGGAGTGCAATGGCTCTCAATCTGTCCCAGAAGCAAGAAGTAGTCGCCGAACTGGCGGAAGTCGCTTCGAAGGCGCACTCCTTGGTCGCTGCCGAGTACGCAGGCACCACGGTCAGTCAGATGACCGCGATGCGCAAGAAGGCTCGCGAAACCGGTGTGTTCTTGAAGGTTGCAAAGAACACGCTGGCTGCGCGCGCCGTCGAAGGTACCGACTTCGAGTGCACGAAGGATGCACTGGTCGGTCCGCTGCTGTATGCGTTCTCGTCGGAAGACCCCGGTGCTGCCGGGCGTCTGATCAAGGAATTCGCCAAGACCAACGACAAGCTGCAGGCGAAGGTCGTTTCCATCGACGGCAAGCTCTTTCCGGGCGAGCACGTCGAGTTCCTCGCTGCCCTGCCGACCCGCGAACAGGCCCTGGCCATGCTGGCCCGCGTCCTGGCCGAGCCGGTCACCATGTTTGGCCGTGCCGTCAAGGCCGTGGCCGACAAGCAGGGTGGTGGCGAAGAAGCAACTGCCGAGGCCGCAGCCGAGCCGGCATAAGCCGCTCGTCGATGCGACTGAACCGATTCGTACGTTCAAATATTTCCAGAGGTTAACAACATGTCCCTTACCAACGAACAGATCGTCGACGCCGTTGCCGGCATGACCATCAGCCAGGTCATGGACCTGGTCAAGGCGATCGAAGACAAGTTCGGCGTCTCCGCCGCTGCCCCGGTCATGATGGCCGCTGGCCCGGCCGCTGCCGGCCCGGCCGTCGAAGAGCAGACCGAGTTCAACGTCATCCTGAAGGATGCCGGTGCGAAGAAGGTCGACGTCATCAAGGCCGTCCGCGCCATCACGGGCCTGGGTCTGAAGGAAGCGAAGGACCTGACCGAAGCCGGTGGCGTCGTGAAGGAAGGCGCTTCGAAGGAAGAAGCCGACAAGTTCAAGAAGGAACTCGAGGCCGCTGGCGCGACCGTCGAGCTGAAGTAAGCAGTACCCGCGTCGCCAGCTCTTGACCGAGAGCGCAGTACCGGCGACCACCTGAAGGCTGGGGACGAAAGTCCCCGGCCTTTGGCCGTTCCAGAGGGAATGCGGAATTTCAGGTTCCCTGCAACAGAGAAAACCCAACCGAGTTGGTAGTTGGAAGCAGCACTAGAGGGCGTGCGGGTGCCGGCAATACCCGCGGCTTCCAACTGACAGTTCATTCCCCTGAGGGGTCGAGTTTCGAGCCAAACGGAAACGCCGCAAGCGCAGCACGTCAGTCCGACCGGAATGACATCGCCCGCAAGCCCCGCGAATCCGCCCTCGATCCGATTCTTCGATCCAGAGAAAACCGAGGCGGCAGCTCATCATGACCACGGCTTCCACGACGAATTATTCGTTCACCGAAAAGAAGCGCATCCGCAAGGACTTCGGCAAGCGCAAGTCGATCCTTGAAGTGCCCTTCCTGCTGGCCATCCAGGTCGATTCCTACCGCGAGTTCCTGCAGGAACACACCGATCCGGCCAAGCGTGCCGATCGCGGCCTCCATGCCGCGCTGAAGTCGGTGTTCCCGATCGTCAGCTACAGCGGCAACGCTGCGCTGGAGTATGTCGGCTACAAGCTCGGCGAACCCCCGTTCGACGAGCGCGAGTGCCGCAACCGCGGCCTCTCCTACGGCGCGCCGCTGCGCGTGACCGTGCGCCTGGTGATCTACGACCGCGAGTCGTCGACCAAGGCCATCAAGTACGTGAAGGAGCAGGAGGTCTACATGGGCGAGATCCCGCTCATGACCGAAAACGGCACCTTCATCGTCAACGGCACCGAGCGCGTCATCGTCTCGCAGCTGCACCGCTCGCCGGGCGTGTTCTTCGACCACGACCGTGGCAAGACGCACAGCTCGGGCAAGCTGCTGTACAGCGCCCGCATCATTCCCTACCGCGGTTCGTGGCTGGACTTCGAGTTCGACCCGAAGGACGCGCTGTTCACCCGTATCGACCGTCGCCGCAAGTTGCCGGTGACCGTGCTGCTGCGTGCGCTCGGTTACAACAACGAGGAAATGCTGCGCGAGTTCTTCGAGGTCAACACGTTCCACATCGATCCGAACGAAGGCGTGCAGCTGGAGCTCGTGCCGGAGCGCCTGCGTGGCGAAACGCTGAACTTCGACCTCGCCGACGGCGAGAAGGTCATCGTCGAAGCCGGCCGCCGCATCACCGCTCGCCACGTCAAGCAGCTTGAGCAGGCCGGCGTGGCCGCGCTCGCCGTGCCGGACGAATACCTGGTCGGCCGCATCCTGTCGCATGACGTCGTCGACACGAAGTCCGGCGAACTGCTGGCTACGGCCAACGACGAGATCACCGAAGACCATCTGGTCGCCTTCCGCAAGGCGGGCATCGAAACCGTCGGCACGTTGTGGGTGAACGACCTCGATCGCGGTGCGTACCTCTCGCACACCCTGCGCATCGACGCGACCAAGACGCAGCTGGAAGCGCTGGTCGAGATCTACCGCATGATGCGTCCGGGCGAGCCGCCGACCAAGGACGCCGCTCAGAACCTGTTCCACAACCTGTTCTTCACCTTCGAGCGCTACGACCTGTCGGCCGTGGGTCGCATGAAGTTCAACCGTCGCCTTGGCCGCAAGGAAACCGAGGGCGCGTCGGTGCTGTACGACGCCAAGTACTTCGCCGAGCGCAAGGACGAAGAGTCCGTGCGCCTGCGTGGCGAGTGCGGCAACACGTCGGACATCCTCGACGTCATCCGCGTGCTGACCGAGATCCGCAACGGTCGCGGCACCGTCGACGACATCGACCACCTGGGCAACCGTCGCGTGCGTTCGGTCGGCGAAATGGCCGAGAACGTGTTCCGCGTCGGCCTGGTCCGCGTCGAGCGCGCCGTGAAGGAGCGCCTGTCGATGGCCGAGTCCGAAGGCCTGACGCCGCAGGAACTCATCAACGCCAAGCCGGTGGCTGCCGCGATCAAGGAGTTCTTCGGCTCCTCGCAGCTGTCGCAGTTCATGGACCAGAACAACCCGCTGTCGGAAGTCACGCACAAGCGTCGCGTGTCGGCCCTCGGCCCGGGCGGCCTGACCCGTGAGCGCGCCGGCTTCGAAGTGCGCGACGTGCACCCGACCCATTACGGCCGCGTCTGCACCATCGAGACGCCGGAAGGCCCGAACATCGGCCTGATCAACTCGCTGGCCGTGTTCGCACGCACCAACAAGTACGGCTTCCTCGAGACGCCGTACCGCAAGGTCGTGGACGGCCGCGTGACCGACGACGTCGAGTACCTGTCGGCGATCGAAGAGAACGAGTACGTCATCGCGCAGGCCAACGCGCCGCAGGACGAGAAGGGCACGATCACCGCCCAGTTCGTCGCGTGCCGTTACCAGGGCGAGTCGATGCTGCGTCCGCCGAACGAGATCCACTTCATGGACGTCTCGCCGATGCAGACCGTGTCGGTCGCGGCGGCGCTGGTTCCGTTCCTCGAGCATGACGACGCCAACCGCGCACTGATGGGCGCGAACATGCAGCGCCAGGCCGTGCCGACGCTGCGTGCGCAGAAGCCGCTGGTCGGCACCGGCATCGAGCGCGCCGTGGCGCGCGACTCGGGCGTGACGGTGAACGCGCGTCGCGGCGGCGTGATCGAGCAGATCGACGCGGGCCGCATCGTGGTGAAGGTGAACGAGTCGGAGATCGTCGGTGAGACCGACGCCGGCGTCGACATCTACACGCTGATCAAGTACACGCGTTCGAACCAGAACACCTGCATCAACCAGCGTCCGCTGGTCAACGTGGGCGACGTGGTCGCGCGCGGCGACGTGCTGGCCGACGGTCCGTCGACGGACATCGGCGAGCTCGCGCTCGGCCAGAACATGCTGGTCGCGTTCATGCCGTGGAACGGCTACAACTTCGAAGACTCGATCCTGCTCTCCGAGCGCGTGGTCGAGCAGGATCGTTACACCACGATCCACATCGAAGAGCTGACCTGCGTCGCGCGCGACACCAAGCTGGGTCCGGAGGAAATCTCCGCCGACATCCCGAACGTCTCCGAGCAGGCGCTGAACCGCCTCGACGAGTCGGGCGTGGTGTACATCGGCGCCGAAGTGCGTGCGGGCGACATCCTCGTCGGCAAGGTCACGCCGAAGGGCGAGAGCCAGCTGACGCCGGAAGAAAAGCTGCTCCGCGCGATCTTCGGCGAGAAGGCGTCCGACGTTAAGGACAGCTCGCTGCGCGTGCCGCCGGGCATGGACGGCACCGTCATCGACGTGCAGGTCTTCACCCGCGACGGCATCGAGAAGGACAAGCGCGCCCGCCAGATCGAGGAATCGGAAATCCGTCGCGTCAAGAAGGACTTCGACGACCAGTTCCGCATCCTCGAAGCGGCGATCTACGACCGCCTGAAGTCGCAGCTCGTCGGCCGCATCGCCAACGGCGGCGGTGGCCTGAAGAAGGGCGACACCGTCACCTCGCTGGTGCTCGATGGCCTGTCGCGCAAGGACTGGTTCACGCTGCGCATGAAGGACGACGAAGCCGTCGAGGCGATCGAGCGCGCGCAGAAGCAGATCGAAGTGCACAAGGCGGAGTTCGAGAAGCGCTTCGCCGACAAGCGCGGCAAGATCACCCAGGGCGACGACCTCGCTCCGGGCGTGCTGAAGATGGTGAAGGTGTTCCTCGCGGTGAAGCGCCGCATCCAGCCGGGCGACAAGATGGCCGGCCGTCACGGCAACAAGGGTGTCGTGTCGACCATCGTGCCGGTGCAGGACATGCCGTACGCGGCCGACGGCCAGACCGTCGACATCGTCCTGAACCCGCTGGGCGTGCCGTCGCGTATGAACATCGGCCAGATCCTCGAAGTGCATCTGGGCTGGGCCGCCAAGGGCCTGGGCCAGAAGATCCAGCGCATGCTGGAAGCACAGCAGGCGATCGGCGAGCTGCGCAAGTTCCTCAACGACATCTACAACCACGACAACTCGGTGGTGGGTGAGCGCGTCGACCTGACGCAGTTCACCGACGAGGAACTGCTGCGTCTGGCGAAAAACCTCACCGACGGCGTGCCGATGGCGACGCCGGTGTTCGACGGTGCGGCCGAGTCGGAGATCAAGCGCATGCTGGAACTGGCAGACCTTCCGTCCAGCGGCCAGACCGAACTGTTCGACGGTCGCACCGGCGAAGCGTTCGAGCGCAAGGTCACCGTCGGCTACATGCACATGCTGAAGCTGAACCACCTGGTCGACGACAAGATGCACGCGCGTTCGACCGGTCCGTACTCGCTCGTCACCCAGCAGCCGCTGGGCGGCAAGGCGCAGTTCGGCGGCCAGCGTTTCGGCGAAATGGAAGTCTGGGCGCTGGAAGCCTACGGCGCGGCCTACACCCTGCAGGAAATGCTGACGGTGAAGTCCGACGACGTGCAGGGCCGCAACCAGATGTACAAGAACATCGTCGACGGCGAGTACGAGATGGTGGCCGGCATGCCGGAGTCCTTCAACGTCCTGGTGAAGGAAATCCGCTCGCTCGCGATCAACATGGAGCTGGAAGAAAACTGATCGGCTGGCGGGAAGCGCCGCGGAACGCGCGCTTCCCGCTGCATTGATTAAGCGATCTACAGCCCATCGACGAATTCCTCCGATTGGAGAAAGACATGAAAGATTTGCTCAACCTCTTCAACCAGCAGCGCACGGCGATCGACTTCGACGCCATCAAGATCGCGCTGGCTTCGCCGGACCTGATCCGTTCGTGGTCCTACGGCGAAGTGAAGAAGCCGGAAACCATCAACTACCGCACCTTCAAGCCCGAGCGCGACGGCCTGTTCTGCGCCGCGATCTTCGGGCCGATCAAGGACTACGAGTGCCTGTGCGGCAAGTACAAGCGCATGAAGCACCGCGGTGTGGTGTGCGAGAAGTGCGGCACGGAAGTGACGCTGGCCAAGGTGCGTCGCGAGCGCATGGGCCACATCGACCTGGCCTCGCCGGTCGCGCACATCTGGTTCCTGAAGTCGCTCCCGTCCCGCATCGGCCTGATGCTGGACATGACGCTGCGCGACATCGAACGCATCCTGTACTTCGAAGCCTACGTGGTGACGGAGCCGGGCCTGACCGCGCTCGAGCGCGGCACGCTGCTCACCGAAGAGCAGTTCCTGCAGGCGCGCCAGGAGCACGGCGATGACTTCGAGGCCGCGATGGGCGCCGAAGCCGTCTACGAGCTGCTGCGCACGATCGACCTGCAGTCGGAAATGGTCACGCTGAAGGAAGAGATCGCCGCGACCAACAGCGAAACCAAGCTCAAGCGCCTCACCAAGCGCATCAAGCTGGTCGAAGCCTTCCTCGAATCCGGCAACCGTCCGGAGTGGATGGTCATGACCGTGCTGCCGGTGCTGCCGCCGGACCTGCGCCCGCTGGTTCCGCTGGACGGCGGCCGCTTCGCGACCTCCGACCTGAACGACCTGTACCGCCGCGTCATCAACCGCAACAACCGCCTGCGTCGCCTGCTCGAACTCAACGCGCCCGACATCATCGTGCGCAACGAGAAGCGCATGCTGCAGGAATCGGTCGACGCGCTGATGGACAACGGCCGTCGCGGCCGTGCCATCACCGGCACCAACAAGCGCCCGCTCAAGTCGCTCGCCGACATGATCAAGGGCAAGCAGGGTCGCTTCCGCCAGAACCTGCTCGGCAAGCGCGTGGACTACTCGGGCCGTTCGGTCATCGTGGTCGGTCCGACCCTGCGCCTGCACGAGTGCGGCCTGCCGAAGAAGATGGCGCTGGAGCTGTTCAAGCCCTTCATCTTCGCCAAGCTGCAGCGCCGTGGCCTGGCCACGACCATCAAGGCCGCCAAGAAGCTCGTCGAGCGCGAAGAGGCCGAGGTGTGGGACATCCTCGAAGAGGTGATCCGCGAGCATCCGGTCCTGCTGAATCGCGCGCCGACGCTGCACCGCCTGGGCATCCAGGCGTTCGAGCCGGTGCTGATCGAAGGCAAGGCGATCCAGCTGCATCCGCTGGTCTGCACCGCGTTCAACGCCGACTTCGACGGTGACCAGATGGCCGTCCACGTGCCGCTCTCGCTGGAAGCCCAGCTGGAAGCGCGTGCGCTGATGATGGCGTCGAACAACATCCTGTCGCCGGCGAACGGCGAGCCGATCATCGTGCCGTCGCAGGACGTCGTGCTCGGCCTGTACTACATGACCCGCGCCCTGGAGAACAAGGCGGGCGAGGGCATGGCGTTCGCGAACGTCGCCGAAGTGAAGCGCGCCTACGACAACCGCGTCGTGCAGCTGCACGCCAAGTGCAAGGTGCGCATCACCGAGACGGTGAAGAACGAGGACGGCACCACCGAGCAGAAGACCTCGATCGTCGACACGACCGTGGGCCGCGCCCTGCTGCGTGAAATCCTGCCGGAAGGCCTGCCGTTCGCACTGGCCAACGTCGAGCTGACCAAGAAGAACATCAGCCGCCTGATCAACTCGTGCTATCGCATGCTCGGCCTGAAGGACACGGTCGTGTTCGCCGACAAGCTGATGTACACCGGCTTCGGCTACGCAACGCGGGCCGGCGTGTCGATCGGCATCGACGACATGCTCATCCCGGTCGAGAAGAAGGGCATCCTGGACGAGGCCGAGGCCGAAGTCCTGGAAATCCAGGAGCAGTACCAGTCGGGCCTGGTCACCGCCGGCGAGCGCTACAACAAGGTCGTCGACATCTGGTCGCGCACGAACGAGCGCGTGGCCAAGGCGATGATGGACGCGATCGGCACCGAGAAGGTGCAGAACGCGAAGGGCGAGACCATCGACCAGAAGTCGATGAACTCGATCTACATCATGGCCGACTCCGGCGCGCGTGGTTCGCAGGCGCAGATCCGTCAGCTGGCGGGTATGCGCGGCCTGATGGCCAAGCCCGACGGCTCGATCATCGAGACGCCGATCACCGCGAACTTCCGCGAAGGCCTGAACGTCCTCCAGTACTTCATCTCGACCCACGGTGCCCGTAAGGGTCTGGCCGATACCGCGCTGAAGACGGCGAACTCGGGTTACCTGACCCGTCGCCTCGTCGACGTGGCGCAGGACGTGGTGATCACCGAAACCGATTGCGGCACGTTCGAAGGTCTGACGATGACCCCGATCGTAGAAGGCGGCGACGTGGTCGAACCGCTGCGCGACCGCGTGCTGGGTCGCGTCGTGGCCGAGGACGTGTTCCTGCCGGGCAACGACGACGAGCCGATCGTGACGCGCAACACCCTGCTCGACGAAGCCTGGGTGCAGAAGCTCGAGGACGCGAGCGTCCAGTCGATCAAGGTGCGCTCGACGATCACCTGCTCCAGCTCGTTCGGCGTGTGCGCGCACTGCTACGGTCGCGACCTGGGTCGCGGTCACCTGGTCAACCACGGCGAAGCGGTCGGCGTCGTCGCCGCGCAGTCGATCGGCGAGCCGGGTACGCAGCTGACGATGCGTACGTTCCACATCGGTGGCGCGGCGTCGCGTGCGGCGGCCATCGACAACGTCACGGTCAAGACCACCGGTACGATCAAGTTCAACAACCTCAAGCACGTCGAGCACGCCACGGGCAACCTGGTGGCGGTCTCGCGTTCGGGCGAACTGTCGGTGCTCGACGGCCACGGCCGCGAGCGTGAGCGCTACAAGCTGCCGTACGGTGCGACCGTCAACGTGAAGGACGGCGCGGACATCAAGGCTGGCCAGACGGTCGCCAACTGGGATCCGCATAACCACCCGATCGTGTCGGAAGTGGCAGGTTTCGTGCGCTTCATCGACTTCGTCGACGGCGTCACCGTCATCGAGAAGACGGACGAACTGACCGGCCTGGCCTCGCGCGAGATCACCGATCCGAAGCGTCGCGGTTCGCAGGGCAAGGACCTGCGTCCGATCGTCCGCATCGTCGACAAGAACGGCAAGGACCTGTCCATCCCGGGTACCGACCTGCCGGCGCAGTACCTGCTGCCCCCGCGCTCGATCGTCAACCTGCAGGACGGCGCGCCGGTGGGCGTGGGCGACGTGGTCGCGAAGATCCCGCAGGAAGCGTCGAAGACCCGCGACATCACGGGCGGTCTGCCGCGCGTGGCCGACCTGTTCGAAGCCCGCAAGCCGAAGGATCCGGCCGTGCTGGCCGAGCGTTCGGGCATCGTGTCGTTCGGCAAGGACACCAAGGGCAAGCAGCGCCTGATCATCAAGGACACCGACGGCAACGAGCACGAAGAGCTCATTCCGAAGTACCGCCAGATCATCGTGTTCGAAGGCGAGCACGTGGAGAAGGGCGAGACCGTGGTGGACGGCGAGCCGAGCCCGCAGGACATCCTGCGCCTGCTGGGTGTCGAGCCGCTGGCCGTGTACCTGACGAAGGAAATCCAGGACGTCTACCGCCTGCAGGGCGTGAAGATCAACGACAAGCACATCGAGGTGATCGTTCGCCAGATGCTGCGCAAGGTCGAGATCACCGACCAGGGCGACAGCAAGTTCCTCAACGGCGAGCAGATCGAGCGTCAGCGCCTCATCGAGGAGAACGCACGCCTGGCCGCCCGCGGCGAGATCGTGGCCGGCTTCGAGCCTGTCCTGCTGGGCATCACCAAGGCCTCGCTGGCGACCGAGTCGTTCATCTCGGCGGCTTCCTTCCAGGAAACCACGCGCGTGCTGACCGAGGCCGCCGTGCGCGGTACCCGCGACGGCCTGCGTGGCCTGAAGGAGAACGTGATCGTGGGTCGCCTGATCCCGGCGGGTACGGGTCTGGCATACCACACCCAGCGCCGCCGCGGTGCCACGGGCCTGACGGAGTCGGAACTGGAGGCGCTTGCCACGCCGGTGACGACCGCCGCCGAGCCCGCGGCCGAAACGGCTGACGTGCAGGGCGAGGAGTCCAGCGCTTCGTAAGGAGTGCATGCCGGGCGGGTTCCCACCCGCCCGGTTTGCCGGTACAATTCCGGCGCTTTCGCGGACCCTCGTGGTCCGCCCAGATCACGAAATGAGGTCGCAACGGATGCGCCTCGTGTTCGGCCCAGGAAGGGCGGGATCGCAGTGAAGCCCATGCGTTGTGCCGCCATTGCGGCCGGGCAGGGCATCCGGTTTAGTCCGCGTTGACGGTAACGTCAGGCGCGGGCTATACTTTTTCGTCTCGGTATGCCGGGTTGTTCCGGCGTGCCGTTTGTGTTTTTCCACGGGCCGTACGGCCTTCCTCAAAGAGTTCCAGATGGCGACGATCAATCAGCTGGTCCGCAAGCCGCGGCAGGCGACCACCTACAAGAGCGCCTCGCCGGCGCTCGCGAACTGCCCGCAGCGTCGTGGCGTTTGCACCCGCGTGTACACCACCACCCCGAAGAAGCCCAACTCGGCGCTGCGCAAGGTGGCCAAGGTTCGCCTCACCAACGGTTACGAGGTCATCTCGTACATCGGCGGCGAAGGTCACAACCTGCAGGAGCACTCGGTCGTGCTGATCCGCGGCGGCCGCGTCAAGGACCTGCCGGGTGTGCGTTACCACACCGTGCGCGGTTCGCTCGATGCCGCCGGCGTGACCAAGCGTCGCCAGAGCCGCTCCAAGTACGGCGCCAAGCGTCCGAAGTCCTAATCCGGTCGGTCGCTACAACGGCCCTTCGTACAAGAATCACAGAATAGGTACGCACCATGTCGCGTAAAGGTTCCACCCCCCAGCGTTCGGTCCTGCCGGACCCCAAGCACGGCAGCGAGACCATCGCCCGTTTCATCAACATGGTCATGCAGAGCGGCAAGAAGTCGGTCGCCGAGAAGATCGTCTACGGCGCGATGGATGTCATCGGCGAGAAGAACCCGAACGCCCTCGAGCTCGTCGAGAAGGCGCTCGGCAACGTGTCTCCGGCCGTGGAAGTGAAGTCGCGTCGCGTCGGCGGCGCCACCTACCAGGTGCCGGTCGAAGTGCGCTCCTCGCGCCGCATGGCGCTCGCGATGCGCTGGCTGATCGAGTCGGCCCGCAAGCGCGGTGAAAACACCATGCCGCGCAAGCTCGCGGCGGAACTGCTGGACGCCTCGGAAAACCGCGGCGGCGCCATCAAGAAGCGCGAAGAAACCCACCGCATGGCGGAAGCGAACAAGGCGTTCGCTCACTACCGCTGGTGATCTGAGCGAGGCGACCCCATATCGGGGTCGCCGGCCCCGGCAGCCTACTGAGCTGCCGCGGCGGCAAAAGAGCCGCCATGCGAACCGGACGCCGGCCCAGTGCCGGCATCTGGCCATCTGGAATTCCAAAATTTACGAGAGGGTCCCGTGGCTCGCACCACTCCCATCGAGCGTTACCGCAACTTCGGCATCATGGCCCACATCGATGCCGGCAAGACCACCACGTCCGAACGCATCCTGTTCTACACCGGTGTCAGCCACAAGATCGGCGAAGTGCACGAAGGTGCCGCGACGATGGACTGGATGGAGCAGGAGCAGGAGCGCGGCATCACGATCACGTCGGCCGCGACGACCGCGTTCTGGAAGGGCATGGACAAGTCCCTGCCGGAGCACCGCTTCAACATCATCGATACCCCCGGGCACGTCGACTTCACCATCGAAGTCGAGCGTTCGCTGCGCGTGCTCGACGGCGCGGTGTTCGTGCTGTGCGCCGTCGGTGGCGTGCAGCCGCAGTCCGAGACCGTGTGGCGCCAGGCCAACAAGTACTCGGTGCCGCGCATGGCGTTCGTCAACAAGATGGACCGCACCGGTGCCAACTTCGACAAGGTCGTTGAGCAGCTGAAGGCCCGTCTGGGCGCGTACGCCGTGCCGATGCAGGTGCCGATCGGCGCCGAAGACGGCTTCGAAGGCGTTATCGACCTGCTCAAGATGAAGGCCATCCATTGGGATGTCGCCTCGCAGGGCACGAAGTTCGAGTACCGCGAGATCCCGGCCGAGCTCCAGGCGAAGTCCGAGGCTGCGCGCAGCTTCATGGTCGAAGCCGCTGCCGAAGCGAACGAAGCGCTGATGGACAAGTACCTGTCCGAAGGCGAACTGACGGAGGCCGAGATCATCGCCGGCCTGCGCGAGCGCACCCTGCGCGTTGAAATCGTGCCGGTGTTCTGCGGCTCGGCGTTCAAGAACAAGGGTGTGCAGGCCATGCTCGACGGCGTGATCAACCTGCTGCCGTCGCCGGCCGATCGTCCGCCGGTCCAGGGCATCGACGAGAACGAGAAGGAAGACAGCCGCAAGGCGTCGGATTCCGAGCCGTTCTCCGCGCTCGCGTTCAAGATCATGACCGACCCGTTCGTCGGCGCGCTGACGTTCTTCCGCGTCTATTCGGGCGTGCTGAACTCGGGCGACCAGGTGTTCAACCCGGTCAAGTCGAAGAAGGAGCGCATCGGCCGCATCCTGCAGATGCACGCCAACCAGCGCGACGAAATCAAGGAAGTCCGCGCGGGCGACATCGCCGCGGCCGTTGGCCTGAAGGACGTGACGACCGGCGACACGCTGTGCTCGGGCGATCACATCATCACCCTTGAGCGCATGACGTTCCCGGAGCCCGTCATCTCGATGGCGGTCGAGCCGAAGACGAAGTCGGACCAGGAAAAGATGGGCATGGCCCTGTCGCGTCTCGCGCAGGAAGATCCCTCGTTCCGCGTCCGTACCGACGAGGAATCGGGTCAGACCATCATCGCCGGCATGGGCGAGCTGCACCTGGACATCATCGTCGACCGCATGCGTCGCGAGTTCAACGTGGAAGCGAACGTCGGCAAGCCGCAGGTGGCCTACCGCGAAACGATCCGCAAGTCGGACGTCAAGTCGGACTACAAGCACGCCAAGCAGTCGGGTGGTAAGGGTCAGTACGGTCACGTCGTGATCGAGCTGTCGCCGATGACCGAGGCTGATCGCGCCAATCCGGACGTCGAGAACGATTTCCTGTTCGTCAACGACATCACCGGCGGCGTGATCCCGAAGGAATTCATCCCGGCGGTCGAGAAGGGCCTGCGCGAAACCATCACCAGCGGTCCGCTGGCTGGCTTCCCGGTCGTGAACGTCAAGGTCAAGCTCGTCTTCGGTTCGTACCACGACGTCGACTCGTCCGAAATGGCGTTCAAGCTCGCTTCGTCGATGGCCTTCAAGGAAGGCTTCCGCAAGGCCGATCCGGTCCTGCTGGAGCCGATGATGAAGGTCGAGATCGTGACGCCGGAAGACTATGTCGGCGACGTCATGGGCGACGTGAGCCGCCGTCGTGGCCTGCTGTCCGGTCAGGACGACAGCCCGTCGGGCAAGGTCATCAACGCGATGGTGCCGCTGGGCGAAATGTTCGGCTACGCGACCTCGCTGCGTTCGATGTCGCAGGGCCGCGCCACGTTCACGATGGAATTCGACCACTACGCCGAAGCGCCCACCAACATCGCCGACGCGGTGATGAAGAAGGGCGGCTGATAGCCGGATCCGGATGCCGGCCCCGCCGGCATCCGTCACGCCAGATCAACTAGCAACAACTTTTTAAAGAGAGATAGCCATGGCCAAGGGTAAGTTTGAGCGCACCAAGCCGCACGTGAACGTGGGCACGATCGGTCACGTCGACCACGGCAAGACCACGCTGACGGCGGCACTGACGAAGGTGGGTGCGGAGCGTTTCGGCGGCGAGTTCAAGGCGTACGACGCGATCGACGCGGCGCCGGAAGAGAAGGCGCGCGGCATCACGATCTCGACGGCGCACGTCGAGTACGAAAGCCCGACGCGCCACTACGCGCACGTGGACTGCCCGGGCCACGCCGACTACGTGAAGAACATGATCACGGGTGCGGCGCAGATGGACGGCGCGATCCTGGTGTGCTCGGCCGCTGACGGCCCGATGCCGCAGACGCGCGAGCACATCCTGCTGTCGCGCCAGGTGGGCGTGCCGTACATCGTCGTGTTCCTGAACAAGGCCGACATGGTGGACGACGCCGAGCTGCTGGAGCTCGTCGAGATGGAAGTGCGCGAGCTGCTGAGCAAGTACGAGTTCCCGGGCGACGACACCCCGATCATCCACGGTTCGGCCCGTCTGGCGCTGGAAGGCGACCAGTCGGAGATCGGCGTGCCGGCGATCCTGAAGCTGGTGGAAGCGCTGGACACGTTCATCCCGGAACCGCAGCGTGACGTCGACAAGCCGTTCCTGATGCCGGTGGAAGACGTGTTCTCGATCTCGGGCCGCGGCACCGTGGTGACCGGTCGTATCGAGCGCGGCATCATCAAGGTCGGCGACGAAATCGAAATCGTCGGCATCCGTCCGACGCAGAAGACGACGGTCACCGGCGTCGAGATGTTCCGCAAGCTGCTCGACCAGGGTCAGGCGGGCGACAACGCCGGTCTGCTGCTGCGCGGCACCAAGCGTGACGACGTCGAGCGCGGCCAGGTGCTGGCCAAGCCGGGTTCGATCACGCCGCACACCACGTTCGAAGCCGAGGTGTACGTGCTGTCGAAGGACGAAGGCGGCCGTCACACGCCGTTCTTCAAGGGCTACCGCCCGCAGTTCTACTTCCGCACCACCGACATCACCGGTGCGGTCGAGCTGCCGGAAGGCGTCGAGATGGTCATGCCGGGCGACAACATCAAGATGGTCGTCACGCTGATCAACCCGGTCGCGATGGACGAAGGCCTGCGCTTCGCGATCCGCGAAGGCGGCCGCACCGTCGGCGCCGGCGTCGTGGCGAAGATCCTGAAGTAATGAACGAAGCCCGGCGCCTCGCGCGCCGGGCTTTGTCTTGTCGGACCCGGTGCTTGCACAGGCTGTGGATCTCCGATTAGAATGCAAGACCACTGCGGCGCCTTCCTTCGGGAAGGGGTCGCAACCAGCGAAATGAGGTGCAGGAAGCGCCTCGTGTTCGCCAGACAGGGACATGTCGCACGGCGCGCTCCGTACGTTCCGGGCCTTCGGGCTTCCAAGGAACGCTAAACGGGGCTCTTCGTGCGTTCTACTCCGTCTGGGCGGGCCGGGTGACCGGTCTGCCTTGTTTTTTGAGGCATGGAAGCTCCGGGGCGAGGGTGCAGCTCCGGGGTATTTGCATTTTTTCAGGGGTACGGCACACCCAGAGGCCGGCCCGTCGCTCTTTTAACCAAGGAATTCCGTCATGGCGGACCAAAAGATCCGAATCCGGCTCAAAGCGTACGATCATCGCCTGATCGACCGCTCGGCCAGCGAGATCGTCGAGACGGCTAAGCGCACCGGTGCCCAGGTCAAGGGCCCGATTCCGCTGCCGACCAAGATCGAGCGCTACACCATTCTCGTTTCGCCGCACGCCGACAAGGACGCGCGCGACCAGTACGAGACCCGCACGCACAAGCGCGTGCTCGACATCGTCGATCCGAATGACAAGACCGTGGACGCGCTGATGAAGCTCGAACTCGCGGCTGGCGTCGACGTCCAGATCAAGCTGACCTGAGGCTCCCACCATGACCGCGAAGAAGTATTCGTTGGGCATCGTCGGTCGCAAGGCCGGCATGAGCCGTTTCTTCACTGAAGACGGCAAGTCGGTTCCGGTGACGCTGATCGAAGCGACCCCGAACCGCATCACCCAGATCAAGACCGACGACACCGACGGCTACAGCGCCGTGCAGGTCACCGTCGGCGTGCGCCGCGCCGCGCTCGTCAACAAGCCGGAAGCCGGTCACCTCGCCAAGGCGAAGGTCGAAGCCGGTCGTGGCCTGTGGGAGCTGCGCGTGGAAGCCGACCAGATCGGTGGCTTTGAAGTGGGCGGCGAGATCAAGGCCGACATCTTCAGCGCCGGCCAGCTGGTCGACGTCCAGGGCGTGACGAAGGGCAAGGGCTTCCAGGGCACGATCAAGCGCTGGAACTTCACGATGGGCGACGCGACGCACGGTAACTCGCTGTCGCACCGTTCGCCGGGCTCCATCGGTCAGCGCCAGACGCCGGGCCGTGTGTTCCCGGGCAAGAAGATGTCCGGCCACATGGGCGACGAAACCCAGACCACGCAGCGCCTGGAAGTGGTGAAGGTCGACGCCGAGCGCGGCCTGATCGCCATCAAGGGTGCCGTGCCGGGTGCGCCGGGTGGCGACGTCATCGTGCGTCCCTCGAGCAAGGCATAAGGAGAGATGACGATGGAACTCGCCATCACCAACAGCAGCAAGACTGTGTCGGTTTCCGACGCGATCTTCGGCCGCGAATTCAGCGAAGACCTGGTCCACCAGGTTGTCGTTGCGTATCGCAACGCCGGTCGCGCCGGCACCAAGGCGCAGAAGACCCGTTCTGAAGTCAACGGTACGACCAAGAAGTCGAAGAAGCAGAAGGGCGGCGGTGCGCGTCATGGCGCGCTGACGGCTCCGATCTTCGTCGGCGGCGGCGTGACCTTCGCGGCCAAGCCGCGCAGCTTCGCGCAGAAGGTCAACCGCAAGATGTACCGCGCCGCGATGGCCGCGATCCTGTCCGAGCTGAACCGCCAGGGCCGCATCAAGGTTGTCGAGTCGTTCGATCTGGACGCTCCGAAGACCTCGGGCCTGATCTCCAAGCTGAAGGGCCTGGAAGTCGGTCGTCGTCCGCTGATCGTCACCGAAGACGCCACCGAGAACCTGTACCTCTCGGCGCGCAACCTGCCGTACGTCGAAGTGCGTGACGTCCAGGGCCTGGATCCGGTTTCCCTCGTGGGCGCCGACTCGGTCGTGGTCACCGCCGACGCGGTCAAGAAGATCGAGGAGTGGCTGGCATGAACGAGGCCAAGCTCTACAACATCATCCGTGCGCCGCGCGTGTCCGAAAAGACCGCCCGTCTGCAGGAAGTTTCCAACCAGTACGTCTTCGAAGTCGCGACGGACGCTACCAAGGCCGACATCAAGGTCGCCGTGGAAAAGCTGTTCGAAGTGAAGGTTGAAGCGGTTAACGTCGTGAACGTCAAGGGCAAGAACAAGTCCTTCCGTTTTCGCGCCGGTAGCCGCGGCAGCTGGCGCAAGGCGTACGTGACGCTGGCCGAAGGCCAGTCGATCGACGTGATGGCCAAGGCCTGAGGAAAGACCCATGGCATTGATGACTTTCAAGCCCACCTCCGCCGGCCGCCGCAGCGCGGTTCGCGTGGTGACCCCGGGCCTGCACAAGGGCGCGCCGCACGCGGCGCTCGTCGAGAAGCAGGGCAAGACCGGCGGTCGTAACCACCACGGCCGTATCACCACCCGTCACATCGGTGGTGGTCACAAGCAGCACTACCGCATCATCGACTTCAAGCGCGACAAGGAGGGCATCCCCGCCCGCGTCGAACGCATTGAATACGATCCGAACCGCACCGCGCACATCGCGCTGCTGTGCTACGTCGACGGTGAGCGCCGTTACATCATCGCCCCGAAGGGCCTGAAGGATGGCGACCAGGTGATCGCGGGCCGTGACGCCCCGATCCGCGTGGGCAACACCCTCCCGCTGACCAACGTTCCGGTCGGTACGACGGTGTGCTGCGTCGAAATGAAGCCGGGCAAGGGCGCCCAGCTGGCCCGCGCGGCCGGCGCCAGCGCCTACCTGGTCGCTCGCGAGCAGGGCTACGCCACGCTGCGTCTTCGCTCCGGCGAAATGCGCAAGGTGCCGGCCGAGTGCCGCGCCACCATCGGCGAAGTCGGCAACGACGAGCACAACCTCGAGAAGCTGGGCAAGGCCGGTGCGGCGCGTTGGCGCGGCATCAAGCCGACCGTCCGCGGTGCGGCCATGAACCCGGTCGACCACCCGCACGGCGGTGGTGAGGCCAAGGCCGGCCAGGGTAACCCGCATCCGGTCACCCCGTGGGGTGTGCCGACCAAGGGTTACAAGACCCGCAAGAACAAGCGCACCCAGCAGTTCATCGTGCGCGATCGCAGGAGCTAATCGGCCATGGCACGTTCACTGAAGAAAGGCCCGTTCGTCGACCATCACCTGATGAAGAAGGTGGAGACCGCGGGCAACAACAAGAAGCCGATCAAGACCTGGTCGCGTCGCTCGATGGTGCTGCCGGAGATGGTGGGTTTCACCATCGCGGTGCACAACGGCAAGAACCACATCCCGGTGCTGGTCAACGAAAACATGGTTGGCCACAAGCTTGGCGAGTTCGCCCTGACCCGTACGTTCAAGGGTCACGGCGGCGACAAGAAGTCGGGCAAGTAAGGAGATGACCATGGAAGCGAAAGCCATCCTGCGCACCGCGCGCATCTCCCCGCAGAAGGCCCGCCTGGTCGCTGACCAGGTGCGTGGTCTGTCGGCCGAGCGCGCCGTCAACCTGCTGAAGTTCTCGGACAAGAAGGCTGCCCACCTGATCAAGAAGGTGGTGGAGTCCGCGATTGCCAACGCCGAGAACAACCAGGGCGCCGACATCGACGAGCTCAAGGTCAAGACCATCATGGTGGACGAGGGTCCCGCACTGAAGCGCTTCATGGCGCGTGCGAAGGGCCGCGGCACCCGCATCCTCAAGCGCACCAGCCACATCACTGTGGTTGTGGGCGCGGGCAAGTAAGGCGGAGTCAGACAATGGGTCATAAAGTACATCCCACCGGCATCCGCCTGGGCATCGCCAAGGACTGGAACTCCAAGTGGTTTGCCAACAAGAAGCAGTACGCCGGTTTCCTGGCGGCGGACCTGAAGGTCCGTGATCTGCTGCGCAAGAAGCTGGCTCAGGCCGGCATCTCGAAGATCTTCATCGAGCGTCCGGCGAACAACGCCCGCGTGACGATCCACACCGCCCGTCCGGGCGTGGTGATCGGCAAGCGCGGCGAGGACATCGAGAAGCTGCGCAAGGAAGTGAGCGACGTGATGGGCGTTCCGGCGCACATCAACGTCACCGAGGTCCGCAAGCCGGAACTCGACGCGCAGCTGGTCGCCGAGTCGATCGCGCAGCAGCTCGAGCGCCGCATCATGTTCCGTCGCGCGATGAAGCGCGCCGTGGGCAATGCGATGCGCCTGGGCGCCCTGGGCATCAAGGTCAACGTGGGTGGCCGTCTGAACGGTGCGGAAATCGCGCGTTCGGAGTGGTACCGCGAAGGTCGCGTGCCGCTGCACACGCTGCGTGCCGACATCGACTACGGCTTCGCTGAAGCCAAGACGACCTACGGCATCATCGGCATCAAGGTCTGGATCTACAAGGGCGAGGTGTTCGACTTCTCGCAGGTGGGCCAGGAGAAGCAGGAAGAAGCGCCGCGTGCAGAGCGCAGCGAGCGTCCGGCCCGTCCGGCGCGCGCCAACCGCGAGGCGAGGGACTAAGCCATGTTGCAACCCAAGCGAACCAAGTACCGCAAGGTACACAAGGGCCGCAATGAAGGCCTGAGCTGGAACGGCAATGCCGTCAGCTTCGGCGAGTACGGCCTGAAGGCGACGGCGCACGGTCAGCTGACCGCGCGCCAGATCGAGGCCGCGCGTCGTTCCATCAGCCGCTACGTCAAGCGCGGCGGCAAGATGTGGATCCGCGTGTTCCCCGACAAGCCGATCACCAAGAAGCCGATCGAAGTCCGAATGGGCTCCGGTAAGGGCAACGTCGAGTACTGGGTCGCCCAGATCCAGCCCGGTCGCATGATTTACGAGATCGAAGGCGTGGCAGAGGACGTGGCGCGTGAAGCGTTCCGTCTGGCCGCCGCCAAGCTCTCGGTGACCACCACTTTCGTTACCCGGACGGTGCGCTAATGGAACTCAAGCAACTGCGCGAGAAGTCGGCCGACGAACTGAAGGCCCACCTGGCCGAGCTGCACAAGGAGAGCTTCGCCCTCCGCATGCAGAAGGCCACGGGCCAGCTCGCCAAGACCCATGAGTCCCGCCGCGTGCGCCGCGAGATCGCTCGCGTGAACATGCTGCTCGGCGAGAAGAAGTAAGGACCCTGTCATGACCGACAACAATACAGAGAAGGCTGTCCGCACGGTTGAAGGCCGGGTCGTCAGCAACAAGATGGACAAGACCGTCACCGTGCTCGTCGAGCGCCAGGTCAAGCACGCGCTGTACGGCAAGTACATCCGCCGCTCGACCAAGCTCCACGCCCACGACGCCGACAACGCCTGCAAGGAAGGCGATGTCGTGCGGGTGAAGGAAATTGCGCCGATGTCGAAGACCAAGAACTGGAGCGTGGTTGAGATCGTCAGCCGCGCGGCCGAATAAGAGGAGGCTGAGTCATGATCCAGATGCAGAGCTACCTCGATGTGGCTGACAACTCCGGTGCCAAGGAAGTGATGTGCATCAAGGTGCTGGGCGGCTCGAAGCGCCGTTACGCCGGCATCGGCGACATCATCAAGGTCACCGTCAAGGACGCGATCCCGCGCGGCAAGGTCAAGAAGGGCGACGTCTACGACGCCGTCGTCGTGCGCACCCGCAAGGGCGTGCGTCGTCCGGACGGTTCGCTGATCCGCTTCGACGGCAATGCCGCCGTGCTCCTGAACAACAAGCAGGAACCGATCGGTACCCGCATCTTCGGGCCTGTGACCCGCGAGCTGCGTACCGAGAAGTTCATGAAGATCGTCTCGCTCGCTCCTGAAGTGCTCTGAGCGGAGGAATTATATGAACCGTATCCGCAAGGGCGATCAGGTGATCGTCACCACCGGCAAGGACAAGGGCAAGAAGGGCGAAGTGGTGCGCGTGCTCGGCGAGAAGGTCGTCGTGTCGAACATCAACGTCGTCAAGCGCCACACCAAGCCGAACCCCCAGGCTGGCCAGCCGGGCGGCGTGGTCGAGCGCGAAGCGCCGATCCACATTTCCAACGTGATGCTCTTCAACCCGGCCACCGGCAAGGGTGAGCGCATTGCTTTCAAGGTGCTGGAGGATGGACGCAAACTGCGTGTGTTCCGCTCCAGCGGTGAGGCGGTTGACGCCTGAGGAATGCTGAAATGACCACCCGTCTCGAAAAGTTCTACAAGGACGAAGTCGTCCCGGCCCTGACCAAGAAGTTCGGTTACACGAACCCGATGGAAGTGCCGCGCCTGACCAAGATCACGATCAACATGGGCGTCGGCGAAGCCGCTACGAACAAGAAGATCCTGGAGAACGCGGTCGCCGACCTGACGAAGATTGCCGGCC
Organism: Lysobacter soli; assembly: GCF_009755585.1. NCBI lineage: Bacteria > Pseudomonadati > Pseudomonadota > Gammaproteobacteria > Lysobacterales > Lysobacteraceae > Lysobacter > Lysobacter soli. Next base: position 1,085,074 of record NZ_CP046603.1, read on the forward strand.
AGAAGCCGATCGTGACCAAGTCCCGCGTGTCGGTGGCTTCGTTCAAGATCCGCGACGGCTGGCCGATCGGCTGCAAGGTGACGCTGCGTCGCGCCCACATGTTCGAGTTCCTCGACCGTCTGATCAACATCTCGCTGCCGCGCGTGCGTGACTTCCGCGGCGTGTCGGGTCGTTCGTTCGATGGCCGTGGCAACTACAACATGGGCGTCAAGGAACAGATCATCTTCCCGGAAATCGACTTCGACGCCGTCGACGCGATCCGCGGCATGGACATCGCGATCACCACGACCGCGAAGACCGACGCCGAAGCCAAGGCCCTGCTGGAAGCCTTCCGCTTCCCGTTCCGCAACTAACTCGAGGATTGAACAATGGCTAAGACCTCCATGGTCAACCGCGAGATCAAGCGGGCGAAGCTGGCCAAGCAGCACGGTGCCAAGCGCGAAGCGCTGAAGAAGATCATCTCCAGCCAGACCGCTTCGTACGAAGAGAAGCTGGACGCGGTCACCAAGCTGCAGAAGCTGCCGCGCGACTCCTCGCCGAGCCGCCAGCGCAACCGCTGCGAGCTGTCGGGCCGTCCGCGTGGCGTCTATCGCAAGTTCGGCCTCGGCCGCAACATGCTGCGCAAGGCGACCATGAACGGCGACGTTCCGGGTCTGCGCAAGGCCAGCTGGTAACACCGGGCGCCGGCAAGTCTGCTAGACTTGCCGGCTCGCTCGCGTCAGGCCCCGGCCGACAGGGCGGGGCGCCTGTAGGGAACTTCCACGTTCCCGCCAGGCACTACAACTGAATTCGCAATCCCGCGGATATCGGTGCTACTCATAGGTGCATTAATTCATGAGCATGACTGATCCCATTGCCGACATGCTGGTCCGCATCAAGAATGCGGCGGCTGTCCGGAAGCAGACGGTGAAGATGCCGTCTTCGAAGATCAAGGTGGCCATCGCCAAGGTTCTGCAGGACGAGGGCTACATCCTGGATTCCCGCGTGACCGACGTCGGCGCCGGCAAGTCCGAACTCGAAATCTCGCTGAAGTACTACGAAGGCAAGCCGGTGATCGAGCGCCTCGAGCGCTATTCCCGTTCGGGCCTGCGCCAGTACCGCGGCAAGGCCAAGCTGCCGAAGGTCCTGGGCGGCCTCGGCATCGCCATCATCTCCACCTCGAAGGGCATCATGACCGACGCGCAGGCGCGCCAGCAGGGCGTCGGCGGTGAAGTCCTGTGCTTCGTGGCCTAAGGGAGGAATAGACATGTCCCGAGTTGCCAAGAAGCCGGTCGCCCTCCCGAAGGGCGTCGAACTCAACATCCAGGCCGATTCGATCAGCGCCAAGGGCCCGAAGGGCACCCTGAGCGTCGCGAAGCCGGCTGGTATCAACGTCAACGTCGACAACGGTACCGCCACGTTCTCTTCCGAGGACGCGGCGCTGATCCCGCTGGCCGGCACGCTGCGCGCGATCCTGGCCAACATGGTCAAGGGCGTCTCCGAAGGCTTCGAGCGCAAGCTTGAGCTCGTCGGCGTCGGTTACCGCGCCTCGATGCAGGGCAAGGACCTGAACCTGGCGCTGGGTTTCTCGCACCCCGTCGTGCTCGCGGCTCCGGCCGGCATCACGATCGCCACGCCGACGCAGACCGAAATCGTCATCGCCGGTGCCGACAAGCAGGCGGTGGGTGAGTTCGCTGCCAAGATCCGCGCTGTTCGTCCGCCGGAGCCCTACAAGGGCAAGGGTGTGAAGTACGCCGGCGAAGTCATCATCCGCAAGGAAGCCAAGAAGGCCTAATCGGCGCTTCAGCTTTCGGAGATACGCAAATGAACAAGAACACCGCCCGCCTGCGCCGCGCCAAGTCGACCCGCGCGCACATCCGCGAACTCGGCGTGCCGCGCCTGTCGGTGCTGCGCACCGGGCAGCACCTGTACGCCCAGGTCTTCACCTCCGACGGTTCCAAGGTCCTGGCTTCGGCTTCGACCGTGCAGTCCGACGTGATGGAAGGCCTGAAGAACGGCAAGAACGCCGACGCCGCCGCCAAGGTCGGTCGCATGATCGCCGAGAAGGCGAAGGCTGCCGGCATCGAGAAGGTCGCGTTCGACCGCTCGGGCTACCGTTACCACGGCCGCATCAAGGCCCTGGCTGACGCCGCCCGCGAAGGTGGCCTGCAGTTCTGATGTCTTGAAGGCGTGGGGATCCGTCCCCACGCCTGGATTTCTGCCCGCCGGCATGGGGAATGCCGGGCGCGACCATGGATTCCCATGTTCGCGAAACATCCGCAGCACCTCACAACGATAAGCGGCCACGCCGCAAATCCCTTAACTACCGAGCAATCGAAATGGCAGAAGAACAACGTGCACCGCGGGGTCGTGATCGCGACCGCAACCGCGAAGAGATCGACGACGGCATGATCGAGAAGCTGATCGCGGTCAACCGCGTCAGCAAGACCGTCAAGGGCGGTCGCCAGTTCACCTTCACCGCGCTGACGGTGGTGGGCGACGGCAACGGCAAGGTCGGCTTCGGTTACGGCAAGGCGCGCGAAGTGCCGGTCGCCATCCAGAAGTCGATGGAGTACGCCCGCAAGTCGATGGCGAACGTCGACCTGAACAACGGCACCCTGTGGCACTCGGTCAAGGCCGGTCACGGCGCTGCCCGCGTGTTCATGCAGCCCGCCTCCGAAGGTACCGGCGTGATCGCCGGTGGCGCGATGCGCGCCGTCCTGGAAGCCGTCGGCGTGAAGAACGTGCTGGCCAAGGCCGTCGGTTCGCGCAACCCGATCAACCTGGTTCGCGCCACGCTGAAGGGCCTGTCCGACATGCATTCGCCGGCGAAGATCGCTGCGAAGCGTGGCAAGAAGGTGGAGGACCTGATCAATGGCTAAGAACGAAGCAGTCGCCGGCGGCACCGTGAAGGTGCGCCTGGTCAAGGGTCTTCGTGGCACCCAGTCGCGTCACCGCCTGTCGGTGCGTGCGCTGGGCCTGAACAAGCTCAACGACGTGCGTGAACTGAAGGACAGCCCGCAGGTTCGCGGCCTGATCAATCAGCTCCATTACCTCGTCCGAGTCGAGGAGTAATCAAGATGCGTCTCAACACTCTGCAGCCCGCCGAGGGCGCCCGCACCGAGCGCACCCGCGTCGGTCGCGGTATCGGTTCCGGCCTGGGCAAGACCGCGGGTCGCGGCCACAAGGGCTCGTTCGCGCGCTCGGGCAAGGGCAAGATCAAGGCCGGCTTCGAAGGCGGCCAGATGCCGATGCAGCGCCGTCTGCCGAAGATCGGTTTCCGTTCGAAGCTGTCCAAGGACACGGCCGAAGTGCTGCTGTACCAGCTGGACAAGCTGCCGGCCGGCGACGTCGATTTCGCCGCGCTGAAGGCTGCCAAGCTGGTGCCGAGCACCGCGAAGCAGGCCAAGATCGTGGTGAAGGGCGAGCTGACCAAGAAGTTCGTGCTGAAGGGCGTGGCCGCCACGGCCGGCGCCAAGACCGCGATCGAAGCGGCCGGCGGCAAGGTCGAGGAGTAATCGACGGATGGCGCGCAGCGGTAGCAACGCGGTAGCCGGCCTCGGTGGCGGACTCGGTAAGTTCACCGAGCTCCGCCAGCGCCTGCTGTTCGTGGTCGGTGCCCTGATCGTCTACCGCATCGGCTGCTACATCCCGGTGCCGGGCGTCAATCCGGAAGCAATGCTCCGGCTGATGGAAACCCAGAAGGGCACCATCGTAGACATGTTCAACATGTTCTCCGGTGGCGCCCTGCATCGCTTCAGCCTGTTCGCGCTGAACGTGATGCCGTACATCTCGGCGTCGATCATCGTGCAGTTGCTGGTGCAGATCGTGCCCAGCCTGAAGGCCATCCAGAAGGAAGGCGAGTCGGGCCGTCGCAAGATCAACCAGTGGTCGCGCATGGGTGCGATCCCGCTGGCCGTGTTCCAGGCCTGGGGTATCGCGACCGCGCTTCAGGCCGGTGGCGCAAGCCAGGGCATCGCGGTGGTCTACAACCCTGGCCCGGGCTTCATCTTGACTGCGGTGATCGCCCTGACGGCGGGCACCATGTTCCTGATGTGGCTGGGCGAGCAGGTGACCGAGCGCGGTATCGGCAACGGTGTGTCGCTGATCATCTTCGCAGGCATCGTGGCGGGTCTTCCGGCAGCGGTGTTCGGCATGTTCGAGCAGATCCGCAACGGCGACATGAGCGCGCTGGTAGCCATCGTGGTGGTGGCGATCGTGCTGGGCTTCACGTACTTCGTGGTGTTCGTCGAGCGCGGTCAGCGTCGCATTACGGTCAACTACGCCCGTCGACAGGGTGGCCGTAGCGCGTACATGAACCAGTCGTCGTTCCTGCCGCTGAAGCTCAACATGGCCGGCGTGATCCCGGCGATCTTTGCCTCGAGCATCGTGATGTTCCCGGCGACGGCGGCCAACTGGTTCAGCCAGGGCAATTCTGGGTCGACCCTCCACCGTGTCAGCCAGTGGCTGAACCCGGGAGAGCCGCTCCACATGATCCTGTACGCAGGTCTGATCATCGGTTTCGCGTTCTTCTACACGGCGCTGGTGTTCAACTCGCAGGAAACGGCCGATAATCTGAAGAAGTCGGGCGCGCTGATTCCGGGTATCCGTCCGGGCAAGGCGACCGCCGACTATATCGATGGCGTCCTTACCCGTCTGACGGCGGCCGGCGCGATCTACCTGGTGCTGGTGTGCCTCCTTCCGGAGGTCATGCGCACCGAACTGGGCACCTCGTTCTACTTTGGCGGCACCTCGCTGCTGATCGTGGTCGTGGTGGTCATGGATTTCATCGCCCAGATCCAGGCTCATCTGATGTCCCATCAGTACGAGAGCTTGCTGAAGAAGGCGAACTTGAAGGGCGGCTCGCGCGGCGGTCTCGCGCGCGGGTGATCCCGGACCTTACGCGCGCCAGAGTAGCGCGCGGGGTCGGGCAGGGCGGTTCGCCGCAAAGTCCGACCAGTCCGGTTTCGTCGCCGGAGCATGGGCACACTCCCCATGCCGGGCACTGCCGCGTCCTCTGGGATGCGGCAGGGCTTCCTATTAACCCGAGACCTTGTTAAACTTTCCAGTTCACTCCGCCGGGATTAATCCGTCCTGGCCGCCAATCAGTTGGAGATCGCCGTTATGGCGCGTATTGCGGGCGTCAATCTGCCTGCCCAGAAGCATGTCTGGGTCGGCCTGCAAAGCATTTACGGCATTGGCCGTACCCGTTCGAAGAAGGTCTGCGTGGCCGCCGGCGTTACGTCGACGACCAAGATCCGTGATCTGTCCGAGCCCGAAGTCGAGCGCCTGCGCGCCGAAGTCGGCAAGTACGTGGTTGAGGGTGACCTCCGCCGCGAAGTCGGTATCGCGATCAAGCGCCTGATGGACCTGGCCTGCTACCGCGGCCTGCGTCACCGCCGCGGCCTGCCGCTGCGTGGCCAGCGCACCCGTACCAATGCTCGTACCCGCAAGGGTCCGCGCAAGGCCATCAAGAAGTAAGGACTTAGACCATGGCTAAGCCGGCTGCTACCAAGACCAAGAAGAAGATCAAGCGTGTCGTCACCGACGGCATCGCCCACGTCCACGCTTCTTTCAACAACACCATCGTCACGATCACCGACCGCCAGGGCAACGCGCTGTCGTGGGCGACCTCGGGCGGCGCGGGTTTCCGCGGCTCGCGCAAGTCGACCCCGTTCGCAGCTCAGGTCGCCGCCGAGAAGGCGGGTCGTGCCGCGCTGGACTACGGCGTGAAGTCGCTGGAAGTCCGCATCAAGGGCCCGGGTCCGGGCCGTGAATCCGCCGTTCGTTCGCTGAACAACGTCGGGTACAAGATCATCAACATCATCGACGTGACGCCTATCCCGCACAACGGGTGCCGTCCGCCGAAGAAGCGTCGCGTCTGAGGAGCTGAAAGAACATGGCTCGTTATATCGGTCCCACCTGTAAGCTCGCCCGTCGCGAAGGCGCTGACCTTGGCCTGAAGTCGTCGGCTCGCGCCCTCGATTCCAAGTGCAAGCTCGAGCAGAAGCCCGGCCAGCACGGCCCGACCGCCCGCAAGGGCAAGCTGTCTGACTACGCCACCCAGCTGCGCGAAAAGCAGAAGGTCAAGCGTATTTACGGTCTGCTGGAGCGTCAGTTCCGCAACTACTACAAGAAGGCCTCGACCAAGAAGGGCAACACGGGTGAAAACCTGCTGCAGCTCCTCGAGACCCGTCTGGACAACGTCGTTTACCGCATGGGCTTCGCGGTGACCCGTCCGGCCGCCCGCCAGCTGGTTTCGCACCGCGGCGTCACGGTCAACGGCAAGCCGGTCAATCTGCCGTCGTACCAGGTCAAGGCTGGCGACGCGATCGCGCTGGCCGAGCGCGCCCAGAAGCAGCTGCGCGTGCAGGAATCCCTGACCGTCGCATCGCAGATGGACCTCTCGCCGTCGTGGGTTGAAGTCGACAGCAAGAAGTTCTCTGGCGTGTTCAAGGCCGTTCCGGATCGTGCCGACCTGCCGGCCGACATCAACGAAGCGCTGATCGTCGAGCTGTACTCGAAGTAATCCCAGGAGACGCCAACACATGACGGTTACCGCAAACCAGGTGCTGCGCCCGCGCGGCCCCCAGATCGAGCGCCTTACGGGCAACCGTGCCAAGGTCGTGATCGAACCGCTGGAGCGTGGCTACGGCCATACGCTCGGCAATGCGCTGCGCCGTGTGCTGCTGTCGTCGATTCCGGGCTTCGCAATCACGGAAGTCGAGATCGATGGCGTGCTGCACGAGTACACCACGGTCGAAGGCCTGCAGGAAGACGTGCTTGAGGTTCTGCTGAACCTCAAGGACGTGGCGATCCGCATGCACACCGGCGAGTCGGCGACGCTGTCGCTGGCGAAGCAGGGCCCGGGCATCGTGACCGCCGGCGACATCAAGACGGACCACAACGTCGAGATCCTCAACACCGAGCACGTGATCGCGCACCTGACGAAGGACACCGCGCTCAACATGCGTCTGAAGATCGAGCGCGGTTTCGGCTACCAGCCGGCTGCCGCGCGACGTCGTCCGGATGAGGAAACCCGTGCCATCGGCCGCCTGATGCTGGACGCCAGCTTCTCGCCGGTCCGCCGCGTCGCGTATGCCGTGGAAGCGGCCCGCGTCGAGCAGCGCACCGACCTGGACAAGCTGGTCCTGGACATCGAGACCAACGGCACGATCGACGCCGAGGAAGCCGTCCGCACTGCGGCCGACATCCTCACCGACCAGCTGTCGGTGTTCGGCGACTTCACCCACCGCGATCGCGGTGCGGCGAAGCCGGCGACCAGCGGCATCGACCCGATCCTGCTGCGTCCGATCGACGACCTCGAGCTGACCGTGCGTTCGGCCAACTGCCTCAAGGCCGAGAGCATTTACTACGTCGGCGATCTGATCCAGAAGACCGAAGTCGAACTGCTCAAGACGCCGAACCTCGGCAAGAAGTCGCTTACCGAGATCAAGGAAGTCCTCGCCCAGCGTGGTCTTTCGCTTGGCATGAAGCTCGAGAACTGGCCGCCGGCAGGCATCGCCTCCCACGGCATGATGGGGTAAGCATCGGCGCCTGCGCGGCACTGCCGCGCGCCGATGAAACGCCCGGGCAGGAAGCCCGGGCCAGGCTCTCCGGAGCCGCCCCGTATCGCCATGGATGGCAGCAGCGAAGCAACAAGCGCGGCGCTTCTGAGAAGAAGCGTCGCGTTTTCGCCGACAGGGGCCAAGCCCCGCGGCATGGCCGGCAACGGAGCGCCGGTTCGGACCATCCGCAGTCCAGGTAACAACGCCGGGATGGCGACAGCGAACCTCAACGTTTCAACATTCCACAGGAATCACCGTCATGCGCCACCAGAAAGCCGGCCGTAAGTTCAGCCGTACCAGCGCCCATCGCGATGCGATGTTCACCAACATGGCCGCGTCGCTGATCAAGCACGGCATCATCCGCACCACGCTGCCCAAGGCGAAGGAACTTCGTCGCGTTGCCGAGCCGCTCATCACGCTCGCCAAGGTCGACGGCGTCGCCAATCGCCGCCTCGCCTTCTCGCGCCTGCGCGACAAGGAAGCCGTGGGCACGCTGTTCACCACGCTCGGCCCGCGCTACCAGGCGCGTCCGGGTGGCTACCTGCGCATCCTCAAGTGCGGTTTCCGCGCTGGCGACAACGCGCCGATGGCCTACGTCGAACTCGTCGACCGTCCGGAAGCCGCTGCGGAGTAATCCGCCGGCGTGAGCGGCCCAGGCCGCTCACGGACGATCCAGCAGAAACCCCGGCTTCGGCCGGGGTTTTTGTTTTCTGGAGTTCCTGATGGCAGTGGCACGCGCATAACGATGCGTGCATATGCGCCGAAGCGTGTGCCGTTTGCGGGCAGCCGAATGGCTGTCGTGCACTTGAGTGGGAAGGGCGGTTAAGCTCTCCCGCCATGACGACCCAACTCCTGCGCGGCTCGTTCCGCTTCCAGTTCTTCCTCGGCTTCCTCGCGTGTGCGGGACTGCTTGCGTACGCGATCTACCTGCAACTGCACGACGGACTGGAGCCGTGCAATCTCTGCATCTTCCAGCGCGTCGCGTTCGCAGCGCTGGGCATCGTGTTCCTGATCGGCGCGCTACATGGGCCGAGGCGTCGAGGTGCACGCACGGCCTATGGCTTCGGCGCGCTCATCGCATCGATTGCCGGCATCGCAATCGCCGGCCGCCACGTGTGGGTGCAGATGCAGCCGGCGGGCGAAGTGTCGTGCGGTGCGCCCCTTTCGTTCATGCGCGAAACCATGTCGACGTGGGACGTCGTGCGCAAGGTGATGACCGCGACGGGCAACTGCGGCGACGTCGACTGGACCTTCCTCGGCCTGTCGATGCCGTGGTGGAGCCTGATCTGGTTCGTGCTGCTCGCCCTGTGGGCCGGCTACGCGGCCTTTCGTCGCGCCTGAGCGCGTTCTATCCGGTATCCCGGACCCGTCAAGGGCGTTCCGGCTCGGTTGCCGCTGTAACGGTTGCAGCGCGCCGGGCGAGCGCCCATAGTGGTTCGCCGCATTGCAGCATCGTGTCATGCCTACGCCAGACCGCACCCTCCGCGCCGTAAACCTGCCCGCCGACTGGTCGCCTCAGTCCTGGCGCAACCGCACCGCGATGCAGTTGCCGCAGTATCCCGATGCGCAGGCGCTGGAGGAGGCGCTCGCCGAGCTGCGCACACTGCCGCCGCTGGTGACCTCGTGGGAGATCCTCTCGCTGAAGCAGCAGCTTGCCGACGCGCAGGAAGGCAAACGCTTCCTGCTGCAGGGCGGCGATTGCGCGGAGACCTTCGACGGCTGCCGTTCCGATGTCATCTCGAACCGGCTCAAGGTGCTGCTGCAGATGAGCCTGGTGCTCGTGCACGGCCTTCGCAAGCCGGTCGTGCGCGTTGGTCGTTTCGCCGGCCAGTACGCGAAGCCGCGTTCGGCCGACTCCGAGACCATCGGCGAGGTGACGCTGCCCAGCTATCGTGGCGACATGGTCAACGCGCCGGACTTCACGCCCGAGTCGCGCACGCCCGATCCCCGCCGCATGATCAAGGCGCATGCGCGCTCGGCGATGACGATGAATTTCGTCCGTGCGCTGATCGATGGTGGGTTCGCCGACCTGCATCATCCCGAATACTGGAACCTCAGCTGGGTCGGTCATTCGCCGCTCGCCGACGAATACCGCCGCATGGTCACCGCGATCGGCGATGCGGTGCGCTTCATGGAGACGCTCTCGGGCAGCGAGGTCCACAACCTCAATCGCGTCGACTTCTACACCTCGCACGAAGCGCTGCTGCTGCCGTACGAGGAGTCGCTGACGCGCCAGGTCCCGCGCCACTGGGGCTGGTTCAACCTGAGCACCCATTTCCCGTGGATCGGCATGCGCACGGCGCAGGTCGACGGCGCGCACGCGGAGTACTTCCGCGGCATCCGCAACCCGATCGCGCTGAAGGTCGGCCCGTCGGTCACGCCCGACCAGCTGCTGCGCACGTTCGACCTGCTCAATCCGGAAGACGAGCCGGGCCGCCTGACCTTCATCCACCGCATGGGCGCGACCGGCATCGCCGAGAAGCTCCCGCCGCTGCTCGATGCCGTGCGCCGCGATGGGCGTCGCGTACTGTGGGTCTGCGATCCGATGCACGGCAACACCGAAAGCACGAGCAACGGGTACAAGACGCGCCGCTTCCGCAACATCCGCAGCGAGCTGGAACAGGCCTTCGAACTGCATGCTGCCGCCGGCACGCGTCTGGGCGGCGCGCATCTGGAGCTCACCGGCGAGGACGTGACCGAGTGCCTCGGCGGCGCACGCGAACTCACCGAGAGCGATCTCGAACGCGCCTACAAGTCCACGGTCGATCCGCGCCTGAACTACGAGCAGGCGCTGGAAATCGCAATGCTGATCGTGCGCAAGCAGGCGCAGATCGCCGCGCCGGCATAAGCGGTGTAACGCGTCGGATCCGGACGGCCTCTCCGCACGCGGGGAGGCCGTTTTCGTTACGGCGCGGGCCTCAACCCTTCGTCGTGCCCAACAGCGCGGTCGCCAGGAACTGCGGCGCCTTGCGCGCCTTGGTCTTCTGCTCGAATGCGTAGGCCAGTTCGATCAGTCGCGGTTCGCTCCACGCGGAGCCCATGAAGACGATGCCCATCGGCAATCCGAAGTAGTCGCCCATCGGCACGGTGATGCTCGGCGTGCCGGCGACTGCGGCGGCGCCATAGCCTTCCCCGAGGAAATGGTCGCCGTTGACCGGATCGATCAGCCACGCCGGCGCCGTCGCAGGAGCGACGATCGCGTCGAGCGAGGACGCAGATAGCACCGCTTCAAGCCCTTCCGCACCGGCCAGTCGCCGCGCCTTGCTGCGCGCGTCGATGTAGGCCATCTCGTCAAGCGTGCCCTTCGCCTGTGCGCGCTCGAACAGCTCCTGCGCGAAGAACGGCATTTCCGTCTTCGCGTTGCGGCGGTTGTATTCGATCAGCGCGGCCAGCGAATTCACCGGCGCGCCGCTGCGCGACAGGTAGCCGTCCAGGCCGTGCTTGAACTCGTACAGCAACACGTCCATCTCCGCGTCGTTCCACTGCCCCGCGGTGGGGAGCTCGACGTCGACGATTTCCGCGCCCGCCCGGCGCATCGCGTCGAGGCTGCGCTCCAGCGCCGCGTCGGCCGCGGGATGGAAGCCCATCGACTTGCGCAGCACGCCGATGCGCGCGCCCCGCAGGCCCTCGCGGTTGAGACGGGCGTGATAGTCGAAGATCGCGCGCCCCGTGCTTTCGGAGGTCGCCGGGTCGGTATCGTCGCGGCCGACCATGGCCGACAGCAGCGTTGCCGCATCGGCCACGCTGCGCGCCATGGGGCCGGCCGTGTCCTGGCTGTGCGAGATCGGGATGATGCCGCTGCGGCTCACCAGGCCGACCGTCGGCTTGATGCCGACCAGGCCTGCGACCGACGACGGGCATACGATGCTGCCGTCGGTTTCGGTGCCGATCGCTGCGGCCGCGAGGTTCGCGGCGACGGCGGCGCCGCTGCCGGAACTGGAGCCGCAGGGCGAGCGGTCGAGCGCATACGGATTGCGCGTCTGCCCGCCACGCGCGCTCCAGCCGGAGCTCGAGCGCGAGGAGCGGAAGTTCGCCCACTCGCTGAGGTTCGTCTTGCCCAGGATCACCGCGCCCGCTTCGCGCAGGCGTGCGACAAGGAAGGCGTCGGTACGCGGATGGTGCGAGGCGAGGGCGAGCGAGCCGGCGGAGTTCGCCATCGGCGTCGCATCGATGTTGTCCTTCAGCAGGACCGGCACGCCGTGCAGCGGGCCGCGCACGCGGCCGGCCTTGCGCTCCGCATCGAGCGCGTCGGCTTCCTTCAGCGCGGCGGGATTGAGTTCGATGACGGCGTTGAGCGTCGGGCCGGCGTCGTCGATGGCGGCGATGCGATCGAGGTAAGCCTGCGTCAGCGCGTGGCTGGTGAGTTCGCCGCGGCCCATCCGGGCCTGCAGTTCGTCGATGCCCACTTCGGCGAATGCGAACCCGTCGCGTGGCGCGGCAGCGGCGGCAGCCGGCTTGGCGGTAGTCGTGACGCCCGCGCGGGCGGTGCCGGGCGCGTCGGCGCGCTGGCAGGCAGGCAACAAGGCGAGCAGCGTCGCCAGCGGCAACGTCTTGACGATCAAAGAGCGCATTGCGATTCCCCGGTCGCAGGTGGCTGACCGGAGGATACGCCATTCAGGTTCGCGCGCGAGGCTTAGCGGCCGCGCTTGAAGATGTCGCGTGCCAGCACTGCGACGACGATCAAATTGACCACCAGGACGGCGACCGACATCCAGCCCGGGTGGCGGAAGAGGGCGTACACGTCGAGCGGCAGGTAGATCGCCGCGCTGATGCAGCCCAGCCACGACGCCCAGACCTTCACTCGCCACAGGCCCCAGGCTTCGATCATGCGCAGCACGCCGTAGGCGAAGATCAGCGCCGCGGCCAGGTGCACGCTATCGGGATTGATGGCGTTGGACAGCCACGCCAGCGCACCGTGGTCGGTGCTGATCTGGAATCGCAGCGTCAGTTCGCGCAGCCAGCGCAGCAGCGGCGCCGGCCCGAGCAGTTCCAGCCCGAAGGCGGCAGCAAAGGCCAGCAGGCCCTTGCCGGCCTCGAAGATCGCGATGAGATGCAGACCCGGATGCGCGTGCGGATCCGGGTTGTAGTGGGCGTCGGTCATGGCCTCGTCAGACATGGCGACGCCCCTTTGGTTCACGCAGCACGCGACGCGCGCTTGCGTTCGCTTTCCGTCAGCTGCTTCTTGCGCAGGCGGATTTCCTTCGGGGTGACTTCGACCAGTTCGTCATCCTCGATGAAGTCCAGCGCCTGCTCCAGCGAGTACTTGATCGCCGGCGTCAGCTTGATCGCGTCGTCCTTGCCCGAAGCGCGCATGTTGGTCAGCGGCTTGGTCTTGATCGCGTTGACGGTCAGGTCGTTGTCCTTCGAATGGATGCCGACCAGCTGGCCTTCATACACGTTGTCGCCTTCGGCCGCGAACAGGCGGCCGCGCTCTTCCAGCGGGCCCAGCGCGTAGGCAGGGGTGACGCCGGCGGCGTTGGCGATCATCACGCCGTTGAGGCGCTTGGCGATCGCGCCGGTTTCCTTCGGACCGTAATGGTCGAAGACGTGGAACAGCAGGCCCGAGCCCTGGGTCAGGGTGCGGAATTCGTTCTGGAAGCCGATCAGGCCACGCGCCGGGATCATGTAATCAAGGCGCACGCGGCCCTTGCCGTCCGGCTCCATGTTCTTGAGCTGGCCCTTGCGGATGCCGAGCTTTTCCATGACGCCGCCCTGATGCTGCTCCTCGATGTCGACGACGAGCTGCTCGATCGGCTCCATCAGCTGGCCGTCGATTTCCTTGATGATCACTTCCGGGCGCGACACGGCCAGCTCGAAGCCTTCGCGGCGCATGTTCTCGATCAGCACCGACAGGTGCAGCTCGCCGCGGCCGGACACCAGGAATTTGTCCGGATCCGAACCTTCCTCGACCTTCAGCGCGACGTTGTGCAGCATCTCGCGCTCCAGGCGCTCGCGCAGCTGGCGGCTGGTGAGGAATTTGCCGCCGCTGTAATCCTTATGGCCGGCGAACGGCGAGTTGTTCACCTGGAAGGTCATGCTGATCGTCGGCTCGTCGACCGTCAGCGCCGGCAGCGCTTCGGGCGCGTCGAGCGCGCACACGGTGTCGGAGATCGACAGGTCGGTGATGCCCGCGATCGCGACGATGTCGCCGGCGCTGGCCTCTTCGGTCTCGATGCGCTCAAGGCCCATGAAGCCCAGCACCTGCACGATCTTGCCCTGGCGCTTCTTGCCGTCGCGGCCGACCACGCTCACCGGCATGTTCTTCTTCACCTTGCCGCGCTGAATGCGGCCGATGCCGATCAGGCCGACGAAGTTGCTGTAGTCCAGCTGGCTGATGCGCATCTGGAACGGGCCTTCCTCGTCCACCTGCGGCGGCGCGACGTGCTTCATGATCGCTTCGTACAGCGGGGTCATGTCGCCCGAGCGCGCGGCGTCGTCGAGGCTGGCGTAGCCGTGCAGCGCCGAGGCGTAGACGATCGGGAAGTCGAGCTGCTCGTTGGTGGCGCCGAGCTTGTCGAACAGGTCGAACACCTGGTCGATGACCCAGTCCGGACGCGCGCCCGGACGGTCGATCTTGTTGACCACGACGATCGGCTTGAAGCCCATCGCGAAGGCCTTCTGCGTCACGAAGCGCGTCTGCGGCATCGGGCCGTCCATCGCGTCGACCAGGATCAGCACCGAGTCGACCATCGACAGCACGCGCTCGACCTCGCCACCGAAGTCGGCGTGTCCGGGGGTGTCGACGATGTTGATGCGGTTGCCCTGCCAGGTGATGGCCGTGTTCTTGGCGAGGATCGTGATGCCACGTTCCTTTTCCTGGTCGTTGCTGTCCATCGCGCGCTCGGCAAGCACCGTGCGCTCGGACAGGGTGCCGGACTGCTTCAGGAGGCAGTCGACGAGGGTGGTCTTGCCATGGTCGACGTGGGCGACGATGGCGATGTTGCGCAGGCGTTCGATGGACATGCGGACAGGCCGGCAGACCGGCGCTCGAGCGAGGGGTAGCCGAATATTATACCTGTCAAACATAGCGGTTGCTTGTTCAGCCAACCGGTCGGCGGAGCTGGGGCGAGGGCCCTTGTGAAGGGTTGCCGCCGCCGCCATCTGAACGGCGAAGCCTTTCCCCATCCTTGCCCCGCATTATTTCCCCGAACGTCCAGGAGACGGATTCATGAGCGTCATTGCCACCTTCGATACCGACCGCGGCCCGATCCGCGTGGAACTGGCCGCCGACAAGGCGCCCCTCACCGTCGCCAACTTCGTGAACCTGGCCCAGCGCGGCTTCTACGACGGCCTGAGCTTCCACCGCGTCATCAACGATTTCATGATCCAGGGCGGCTGCCCGCTGGGCACCGGAACCGGCGGCCCGGGCTACCGTTTCGAGGATGAAACGCGCAACGGCCTGAGCCACGAGCGCGGCGTGCTCTCGATGGCCAACGCCGGCCCGGGCACCAACGGCAGCCAGTTCTTCATCACGCACGTCCCGTGCCCGTGGCTGGACGGCAAGCACACCGTGTTCGGCAAGGTGCTCGAAGGCCAGGAAATCGTCGACAGCGTGAAGCAGGGCGACACGATCAAGTCGGTGAAGATCGAAGGCGACACCGCCGGCGTGCTGGCGGCGAAGGCCGACCGCGTCGCCGAGTGGAACAAGACCTTGGACGCGCGATAACCGGCATTGCCGGTTTCCCCCAAAGTTTGCTGCGCAAACTTCGGGCCCCGCGGCACGGCTTCCAAATCCCCGCGCTGCCGCGCAGCCCCGTTACCAAAGGGGCTTGTGACTCCGGTTGGACCGCCAAACACCGCCCGCTCCGGCCTTTCCGGAGCGGGCGTTTTCGTTTCAGCAGCGGCAGGCAGCGCGCCCCTGCGTGTTAACATCCTGAGGCTCGATGGCCGACGTTCGCGGCGCGTCTTTTGCGGACCGATCAGCCCCGAATCAACGGACCGATCCGGCCGCGAGCGCACACCCCACATCCGACTCCCACGAGGTTCCGCGATGCCCCAGCTTGCCCGGCGCATCGGTCGCGCCAAGCCCAGCGCGATCATGCAGGTTGCCGAGAAGGCCAAGCGGCTCAAGGCCGAAGGCCGCGACATCATCAGCTTCTCGATTGGTGTTCCCAACTTCCTGCCCGGCGAGCACGTCTACGCCGCCGCACGCGAGGCGCTGTCGAAAGACAGCGGCCAGTACGGTAGCAACCGCGGCCCCGACGCGCTGCTCGACGCCTTCGTCGAGCACATGGCGAAAATCGGCCTGACCGGCTACGGGCGCGTCAACTGCGCCACCGGCATCGGCGCCAAGCACGTCATCTACAACCTCGCCGAAGCGCTGCTCGATGAAGGCGACACGATCGCGTTCCCGACGCCGTACTGGACCAGCTACCTCGACATCGCCGAGATCGTCGGCGCGAAGATCGACCTGCTGCCGTGCCCGCCGGAACAGGACTACAAGCTCAAGCCCGCGCAGCTCGATGCCGCGCTCGCGAAGAAGCCGAAGGTGTTCCTGTTCAACAACCCGTCCAACCCGACGGGCATGGTGTACACGAAGGAAGAAATCGACGCGCTGGCCGACGTCGTGGCGAAGTATCCGGACACCTGGATCATCACCGACGACATCTACAACCGCATGGTGTTCGACGGCATCGGCTACCACAACTTCGTGCATTCGCGCCCGGAGCTGAAGGACCGCGTGATCTTCCTGGATTCGCTATCCAAGACCTACGGCATGCCGGGTTGGCGCGTGGGTTTCATGGCCGGTCCGGAAGTCGTGGCGCAGGCGCTGGTGACGATGAATTCCAACCACATCACCAACGTGCCGGAAGTCGTCTGCGCCGCCGCGATCGCCGCGTTCAACGGTCCGCAGGACGTTCCGACGCAGAAGTGCGCCGAGTTCCAGGCCAAGCGCGACCAGGTGATGGACGTGATGAACTCGATCCCGGGCGTCGTCTGCCCGCGTCCGCAGGGCGCGTTCTACGTGTTCCCGGACATCAGCGTCGCCTTCGGCAAGACGCACAAGCCCAGCGGCATCAAGATCGGCAACGACGTCGATGTCTGCAACGCGCTGCTGGAAACCAAGGGCGTGGCCTGCGTGCCGGGCTCGGCGTTCGGTGAGCCGCGCGCGCTGCGCATCAGCTACACCTGCCCGACGCCGCAGCTCGCCCCGGGCCTGCAGCGTTTCCAGGAATTCTTCGCCGAACTTTCGTAATCCAGTGCGGGGCGCGTGGCGCCCCGTTTTTTCGTCCAGGAGTTACACATGAAGACCCCCGTCCGCGTTGCCGTCACCGGTGCTGCCGGCCAGATCGGTTACTCGCTGCTGTTCCGTATCGCGTCCGGCGAAATGCTCGGCAAGGACCAGCCCGTCATCCTGCAGATGCTCGAGCTGCCGATGGAGAAGGCCCAGGCCGCGCTCAAGGGCGTGATGATGGAGCTGGAAGACTGTGCGTTCCCGCTGCTGGCCGGCATGGTCGGCACCGATGATGCGGAAGTCGCGTTCAAGGACGCCGACATCGCACTGCTCGTCGGCGCGCGTCCGCGCGGCCCGGGCATGGAGCGCAAGGACCTGCTGCTGGAGAACGCGAAGATCTTCACCGCCCAGGGCGCCGCGCTGAACAAGGTCGCCTCGCGCAACGTGAAGGTGCTCGTCGTCGGCAACCCGGCCAACACCAACGCCTACATCGCCATGAAGTCGGCGCCGGACCTGCCGGCGAAGAACTTCACCGCGATGCTGCGCCTGGACCACAACCGCGCGCTGTCGCAGCTGGCGAACAAGGCCGGCGTGCCGGTGGGCGACATCGAAAAGCTCGTCGTGTGGGGCAACCACAGCCCGACGATGTACCCGGACTACCGCTTCGCCACCGTCAACGGCCAGTCGCTGAAGGACAAGATCAACGACGCCGACTGGAACGCGAACGAGTTCATCCCGAAGGTCGGCAAGCGCGGCGCGGCGATCATCGAAGCGCGCGGCCTGTCGTCGGCCGCCTCGGCCGCCAACGCCGCCATCGACCACGTGCGCGACTGGGTGCTGGGCAGCAACGGCAAGTGGGTGACGATGGGCATTCCGTCCGACGGCAGCTACGGCATCCCGAAGGACGTGATGTTCGGTTTCGCGGTCACCACCGAGAACGGCGAGTACACGATGGTGCGCGATCTGCCGATCGACGACTTCAGCCGCAAGGCGATCGACAAGACGCTGGCCGAGCTGGAAGAAGAGCGTTCGGGCGTCGCCCACCTCCTCTGATCCATCGCAATCGTGTTGCACCGCGGGGCGGCCACTGGCCGCCCCGTTGCGTTTGGGAGCCGTGTCGAAGTCGGCCGCTTCGACCAAGGTCGTAACGCGTTCCTTCCCCGCGCGGCGCTAGCCTCGACACATCGTCGTCGGAGGCATCGCCATGCAGTACGAAGACTTCTACCGCCGCTCGATCGAGCAACCCGAGGAGTTCTGGGGCGAGCAGGCGAGGGCGATCCACTGGCACAAGGCCCCGGAGCAGATCCTCGATTACTCCAATCCGCCGTTCCGTCGGTGGTTCTGTGGCGGCGAAACGAACCTGTGCTTCAACGCGATCGATCGTCACCTGCACGAACGCGCCGACCAGCTCGCGCTTGTCGCCATTTCCAGCGAAACCGGCATCACGCGCGAGATCACGTATCGCCAGCTGCATCGCGAAGTGAACACCTTCGCCGCCGTCATCCACGCGCTTGGCGTCGGGCGCGGCGACCGCGTCGTGATCTACATGCCCAACATGGCCGAAGCGGTGTTCGCGATGCTCGCCTGCGCGCGCATCGGTGCGGTGCATTCGGTCGTATTCGGCGGTTTCGCCGCGCACAACCTCGCGCTGCGCATCGACGATGCCACGCCCAAGCTGCTGATCTGTGCCGACGCCGGCATGCGCGGCGGCAAGGTGATTCCCTACAAGCCGCTGGTCGATGCGGCATGCGACGCGGCGAAGACGCCACCGCCGAAAGTGCTGATCGTCGAACGCGGGCTGGATCCGGACCACGCCGTCGTCGAAGGTCGAGACGAACACTACGCGCCGTTGCGCGAGCAGTACGACGGCGCCGAAGTCGATGTCGAATGGCTCGAATCGAACGAGCCGAGCTACCTGCTCTATACCTCCGGCACGACGGGAAAACCCAAGGGCGTGCAGCGCGACGTCGGCGGCTACGCGGTGGCGCTTGCGCTGTCGATGTGGTCGATCTACGACGTGCGCGCGGGGCAGGTGATGTTCTCCACGTCCGACGTCGGCTGGGCGGTCGGCCATTCGTACAACGTGTACGGCCCGCTGATCGCCGGCGCGACGTCGGTGCTGTACGAAGGTTTGCCAACGAATCCGGACCCCGGCATCTGGTGGAAGATCTGCGAGCAGTACGGCGTGCGCACGATGTTCTCTTCGCCCACCGGCATCCGGGTGCTGAAGAAGCAGGACGCGGCGTTCCTGAAGAAGCACGACCTGTCGAAGCTGCAGTGGCTGTTCCTCGCTGGCGAACCGCTGGACGAACCGACCGCGCAGTGGATCACCGACGGCATCGGCAAGACGATCATCGACAACTACTGGCAGACCGAAACCGGCTGGCCGGTGCTGTCGCTGATGCCGGGGCTGGACCTGAAACCGGTGAAGTTCGGCTCGCCCGGTCTGCCGACGCCCGGATACAAGCTGCGCGTGATCGACGATGTCACCGGCGATGACGTGCCGGCCGGAACGAAGGGCGTGCTGGTGATCGAACCCCCGCTGCCGCCGGGGTGCCTCACGACGGTGTGGAACGACGATGCGCGCTTCCTGTCGAGCTACTTCAGTCATTTCAGGCAACTCGTCTACAGCTCGCTCGACTGGGCGATCCGCGACGAGGACGGCTACACGTTCATCCTCGGCCGCACGGACGACGTCATCAACGTCGCCGGCCATCGCCTGGGCACGCGCGAGATCGAGGAGTCGTGCTCGACGCATCCCAGCGTCGCGGAGGCGGCGGTGATCGGCGTGCACGACGAACTGAAAGGGCAGGTGCCGGTGGTGTTCGCCACGCTCAAGCGGCAGGACGAATCGGCGTCGGATGCGGCGAGCGGCATGCAGCAGCGGGTGGCCGAGCAACTGGGCGGCGTCGCGAAGCCGGCACGCGTGTACGTGGTGAACGCGCTGCCGAAGACACGCTCGGGCAAGCTGCTGCGCCGCTCGTTGCAGGCGCTGGCCGAAAGCCGCGACCCCGGCGACCTGTCGACGCTGGACGACCCGGCCGCGCTGGAGGAAGTGAAGCGCGCGCTGGAGCGCGGGGCGGATGCGGGCGGGTGAACCGGTGGGGTTCATCCCGGAGGCCACGCGTCCTGCGGCGCAAACCCCTCGAAATCCCCCGTCGGCTAAAATGTCCGTCTCACCAGGAGACGCCATGAATCCCTCGAACTCCGCCGGCGCCCGCTTCCGCGCCGCGCTCTCCGAAGAAACCCCGCTGCAGGTGATGGGCGCCATCACCGCCTACGCCGGCCTGATGGCCAAGCGCACCGGCTACAAAGCGCTGTACCTGTCCGGCGGCGGCGTCGCCGCGAACTCGCTGGGCATGCCCGACCTGGGCATCAGCACCATGGAAGACGTCCTGACCGACGCCCGCCGCATCGTCGATGCCACGCAGATGCCGCTGCTGGTCGACATCGACACCGGCTGGGGCGGCGCGTTCAACATCGCGCGCACGATCCGCTCCTTCATCAACGTCGGCGTCGCCGCCGTGCACATGGAAGACCAGGTCGGACAGAAGCGCTGCGGTCACCGCCCCGGCAAGGAAGTCGTGCCGAAGGAAGAGATGGTCGATCGCGTGAAGGCCGCCGTGGATGCACGCACGGACGCGGGCTTCGTGATCATGGCGCGCACCGACGCCGCCGCCACCGAAGGCGTGGACGCCGCCATCGAGCGCGCCGTCGCCTACGTCGAAGCCGGCGCCGACATGATCTTCCCGGAAGCGATGAATTCGCTCGACGATTACCGCAGGTTCAAGGCCGCGGTGAAGGTGCCGATCCTGGCGAACCTGACCGAGTTCGGCTCCACGCCGTTCTTCACCACCGACGAGTTGCGCGACGCGAACGTCGACATCGCGCTGTACTGCTGCGGCGCGTATCGCGCGATGAACAAGGCGGCGCTGAACTTCTACGAGACGGTGCGCCGCGAAGGCACGCAGAAGAACATCGTCGACACGTTGCAGACGCGCGCGCAGCTGTACGACTTCCTGGGCTACCACGCCTACGAGGACAAGCTCGATTCGCTGTTCGCGAGCGGCAAGAAGTAAGGCACGACGGAAAAGGTCGGCCGACGGAGCGTACAGGGCCTTCGACGTGAGTCCCCCTGTCCCCATCTCCGCCGGCGCGTCCGTCGCCCCGCGACCGTGGCGGGCGCGATCCGGCCCACCACGGTCGGCTGCGACCCGTTCGTCGCAGGCTGGCTTTGTTCGAATGACCCCACTGTTACCCCTTCAGTCCTGACAACGTCGCACCCCGGCCCGACCGGTCACCACCGGCCCGGCCACGCACGAGGAGAACCCCGATGACCGATACGCCCCAGGTCCTGCCCAAGGCCAAGAAATCCGTCGCGCTCAGCGGCACCGCCGCGGGCAACACCGCGCTGTGCACCGTCGGCCGCAGCGGCAACGACCTGCATTACCGCGGCTACGACATCCACGACCTGGCGACCAAGTCGACCTTCGAGGAAGTCGCCCACCTGCTCGTGCACGGCGCGCTCCCGACGGCCTCGCAGCTGAAGCAGTACAAGGCCAAGCTCAAGCGCCTGCGCGGCCTGCCGGCGATCGTGTCCGAAGCGCTGGAACTGGTTCCCGCCAACGCGCACCCGATGGACGTGCTGCGCACCGGTTGCTCGGTGCTGGGCACGGTGCTGCCCGAGCGCGAAGGCCATCCGGCGTCCGAAGCGCGCGACATCGCCGACAAGCTCATCGCGAGCTTCGGTTCGATGCTGCTGTACTGGTGGCACTTCACGCGTAACGGCTGCCGCATCGACGTGGAAACCGACGACGACTCCGTCGCCGCGCACTTCCTGCACCTGCTGCATGGCGAAGAGCCGTCGAAGCTGCACGCCGATTCGCTCGACAAGTCGCTGATCCTCTACGCCGAGCACGAGTTCAATGCGTCGACCTTCACCGCGCGCGTGATCGCAGGCACCGGTTCGGACCTGCATTCGTGCATCACCGGTGCGATCGGCGCGTTGCGCGGCCCGAAGCACGGCGGCGCCAACGAAGTCGCGATGGACATCATCGCCCGCTACGGCACCGCCGACGAAGCCGAGGCCGACATCCGCGCGCGCATGGAGAAGAAGGAAATCATCATCGGCTTCGGCCATCCGGTGTACACCATCGGCGATCCGCGCAATCCGATCATCAAGGAACTCTCGCGCAAGCTGTGCGCCGACGGCGGCAACCAGACGCTGTTCGACGTGTCCGAGCGCATCGAGAACCTGATGATGGACACCAAGAAGATGTTCCCGAACCTCGACTGGTACAGCGCGTCGGCCTATCACATGATGGGCATCCCGACGCCGATGTTCACGCCGCTGTTCGTCATCGCGCGCACCACCGGCTGGAGCGCGCACGTGATCGAACAGCGCGAGGACGGCAAGATCATCCGCCCGAGCGCGAACTACGTGGGTCCCGAAGACCGCGAGTACGTGGCGATCGACAAGCGCTGATTGCTCGCAACAGGCACCACGGAGAAGGCCGCGCATTGCGCGGCCTTTTCCTTTTCAGCCTATCAATCGCGTAACGCGTCAGAACCTGTAGTCGAAACCCACCGTCACGTAGCGGCCGCGCAGATCGTACTGCGTGATTTCGTATGGCACGCGGAGCCCGGCGAAGCCAGCCGGATCGTACGGCGGTTCCTCGTCGAACACGTTCTGCACCTTGGCGAACAGCGTCCAGCCTTCGAAGCCCTTGTAGCCGAAGTACAGGTCGAACTGGTTGCCCGCATCTACGCGCCGGGGAACGTTCGCGCCGGTGACGGTGCGCTGGTCGTAGCCGCCGGTGTAATACCAGGTAAGGCTCGTGCTCACGTCGCCGATGTCCCAGCCCAGCGTCGTCGTCGCCTTGTTGCGCGGCAGTGCGGGGCCTAGGTTGCTGCCGGCGTAATCCACGCTCGGGCCGCCGACGGTCGCCGGACGCTTGTACTCCAGCACGTGCGTGTACACGCTCGATAGATTGAAATCGCCCGCGCTCGCCGTGTGCCAGCGCTGGCTCAGTTCGACGTCGAAGCCGCTGGTCTCCAGTTCGCTGAGGTTCTGGTAGCGGTTGTAGATCGCGACGAGCTTGCCGTCGGCATCGCGGATCACGTCAGCCGGATCGTTGCGGTTGACGATGGCGGTGGTGTTGTTCGTGCCGATGAGGTTGTCGAGCTTGATGCGGTAGTAATCGACACTGACACTCGTGTCGGCCAGCGGCGACAGCACGAAACCGAGGTTGTAGCTGCGCGTGCGTTCCGGATCCAGGTCGCTGTTGCCGACGGTGAAGAAGGTCGGGCGCTGCGTGGAGTTCGGCAGGTCGGGATCGAAGGGGTCGACCACCGCGCCGTACGAGATGTTGGTGCTGTTGGCGTTCTCCGACAGCGACGGCGCGCGGAAGCCGCGCGACGCCGCCGCGCGCACGAGCAGCCAGTCCAGCGGCTGCCAGCGCAGGCTCGCCTTGGGCGAGAACGCGCTGCCGAAATCGCTGTAGTAGTCGCCGCGCCCGGCGAGCTGCAGTTCGAGTCCGGTGGCCACCGGCACGTTGAACTCGGCGTACAGCGCGCTCACGTCGCGCTTGCCGTCGACTTCGGCGATGGCCGGGCGGATCTGCAGGCCCGCGTCGATCTGCCACGGGTTCGTCGACTGCAGCTTTTCCTGCCGCCACTCCGCGCCCGCGGCGAAGCCGACGCTGCCGGCGGGCAGGTCGAACAGGTTGCCGCTGAACTTGAAGTCCACGCCGTTGAGTTCCGATTCGGCCGGACGCACCGTACGCAGGTTGATCGAATCGAGCACCGACTGCGGCGTGGCCGAAGGATCGAGCAGGTTGTAGGTGCCATCGGCCAGCGCGGCCGCAAGGCCGTAACGGTTGGCGAAGCCGGCAGTGACCGTTTCGCGCTCGGTGCTGCGCGAAGTGAACACGCCGGTTTCCCAATCCCAGCGTTCGGTGCGGCCGCGCACGCCGCCGAGCACGCGATAGAAGCGCGAGGTGTTGATCTTCTGCGACTGGCCGAGGTTGAAGAACGTGTACTCGATCGGCGTGTCGACGCCGAACGGGTTGTACGGATTGTTCGCCGGCAGCACGGCGGGAACGGGCTCGGCGAGGCCGGTGTCGGCGTTGAGCGCGAAGCGGCCGCTCTCCAGCGTGAAGTACGGGCTGGAACCGAAGATCGAATCGCCGCGGATGTAGCTGTAGAGCGCTTCGCCGAACGCTTCGACGTTGTCGGTGATGCGGTAAGTGCCCGCGACGTACGCCTGGTAGCGCTCGGTGCCGGGGATCAACGTCGTATACGGCGCCAGGTTGAACGCGCAGGTGTTGCCGGCGCGGCCGTCGATCGGCGCGCTCGCCGTCAGCACCGTGCCTTCGGGGCAGTTGCCGTTCGCGTCGAGCAGCGGGATTGACGCACCGTTCGCGCCGAGCAGTCGCGCACCCTTCGCCGACCAGCCGTTCCAGCGGCCGCCCGGCAGGTCGGTGTAGATGCCGGACTTCGTGAGGTCGCGTTCGTCCTGGTCGAGGCGGTCGCGCTTGAAGTACTCGAAGCTGTACAGCACGTTGTAGCGGTCGGTATCCAGGTCGCCCGTGCCGCCCACCAGCGTGAAGTGGTGCTGGTCGGCACCGCCTTCGGTGGACGTGCCGACGTCCGCGCCGATTTCCAGTCCGCTCGCGTTCTGGCGCGTGATGATGTTCACCACGCCGGCGACCGCATCGGAGCCGTACACGGCCGACGCGCCATCCTTCAGCACTTCGATGCGCTCCACCGCGACCAGCGGCAGCGCGTTGAGGTTGACGAAGGTGTCCGACAGGCCGCCCTGCGGGAATCCGTAGTTCGCCAGGCGCCGGCCGTTGAGCAGCACCAGCGTGTTCTTCTGCGACAGGCCGCGCAGGCCGATGCCCGCCGCGCCCGACGCCCAGCCGTTGTTGTACGTCTCGTTGTAGGCGTTGCCGGTGTTGGCCGAGATCGAGCGCAGCACGTCGGCGACGGTCTGCTTGCCGGATTGTTCGAGCTGCACGCGATCAATCACCTGCACCGGGCTCGGGCCTTCGGCGTCGGTGCGCTTGATGTTGGAACCGGTGACGACGACGGCGTCGAGCGTCTTGCCGTCGTCGGTGGTCTGCGCGAAGAGGAT
The DNA here is from genome assembly GCF_009755585.1 of Lysobacter soli. Taxonomy (NCBI): domain Bacteria; kingdom Pseudomonadati; phylum Pseudomonadota; class Gammaproteobacteria; order Lysobacterales; family Lysobacteraceae; genus Lysobacter; species Lysobacter soli. Next base: position 1,109,933 of record NZ_CP046603.1, read on the forward strand.
TCCTGGAGCGAGTGCCACGGCGATCGCCATGGCCAGAGGTGCGACGTTGCGCATGCGGAAGCGTGTGGGTGAGGGCGGCACAGTAGGGCACGCACGTTTCGTCGCCCGAAATGAAGGAACGGAATGGCGACAGTCGGATCGGAAAGAGCACGAGGCATGTCACGCGCATCGACGTCGACGCGTGTTGCGCGATTGCGCGTGATTTGCAGTGCGTCGCGAGCGAAGTCGCGATGCATCCGGCGTTCGTCGGCGCGCTGGACGCGTCAGGTGTCGCTGGACGCGCTTCGTGATAACGCCAGATTCGGCAAAGTCGCGCCTGTTCAGCCTCTTGACCGCCGTCCGTACACGGGGTCGCCAACCGTGGCATAGTCGGGCGGCTTTCGCAGCCAATGGTCCGGGGGGAACCATGCGCGACGACGAAGTGCCGAACAAGACCGATGCCGGGCGCGATGAAATCACCAGTCGCGCGCTGAAGCTGCCCAACGGGCTCCGGTCGATCCTGCTGATGGTGGACGGCCAACGCACCGTGGCGCAGCTGCGCGGCGTCATGGCCGGGCTGAAATCGCCAGACGATGCGCTCCAGCAGCTCGAAGCGCTGAGGCTGATCGCCGTGCCGCAGAGTCTGGCCGCAGCCGCCGCGGCGACGATCCGCGATTCCGCGCGACCACCGACGCCCGCAGCGCCGGCGCCGGACTACAACGCGCCCGCCGTTGCGCCGGCCGCGACGCCTTCGGCCGGAGCCTCGGGTTACTCCGCGCTCTACACGCTGATGTCCGACACCGTGCGCGAGCACCTCGGCCTGCGCGGCTACTTCCTTCAGCTGAAGGTCGAACGCTGCACCGACGTCGGCGAACTGATGGCGCTGTTGCCGGACTTCAGCACCGCGCTGGGCAAGGCACGCGATTCCGCGTTCGCGGCCGAAATGGAAAGCCGCTTCCGGATGCTCGCGCAGGCCTGAGTTTCGCCGGGCCTAAACGCATGAAGGCGGCCTGGGCCGCCTTCATGCGCATCACGGTTTGGGGTTTACGCCAGGCCTTCGATCTTCAGCGCCTTCTGGACGGCCGGATCGGCTTCCATGCGCGCCTTGAACGCGGCCAGGTGGTCCAGGCCCGAGAGGTCGATGGAGAGGCCCTGCGCCCAGCGCAGCGTGATGTAGAGGTAGGGGTCGGCGTAGCTGCGGAAGCCCGCCAGCCACTGCTTGCCGGCCAGCTGGCGGTCGGCCGATTCGAACAGCGACCGCAGGCGCTTGCGCGCGGCCAGCTTCACGGCCTCGTGCTGGCTCTCGTCGCCGATGAAGGCCGCGGGGCCGAACAGCGGCTTGAAGGCCGGATGCAGGTCGGAATTGACGAAGGCGAGCCAGCGGGCCGCCTCGGCGCGCTGGCGCGGGCTGCCGTCGCCGGCGAGGCCGGCTTCGGGGAAGGAATCGGCGATGTAGCCCATGATCGCGGCGTTCTGCGTCAGCACGAAATCGCCGTCGACGATCGCCGGCACCGCGCCGGCCGGATTGATCGCGAGGAAGGCGGGGGCCTTCATCGATTCCTTGTCCAGGATCTCGAGCTGGAACGGCTGGCCCGTCCACTGCAGCGCGATGTGGTCGGCGGTCGAGCACGCGCCGGGCTTGGTGTAGAGCTTCATTGCGGGGATCCCTTCAAGGAAAGCGAATCCCGACACTATGGCCGACGCGCGGGGCGCGGCTCAACGTCGCGGCATGCAACGGACCATTGCCATCGACGCACCCGGACGACGCGCGTCCGGGTGCGGAAAGCCGCGCTTACGAACGACGCGGCTTGAGCGATTGCACCTTATAGAAGGTGTGATCGCCGATCGTCGCCACCTGGTACGCGGTGCGCCACGACGGGCTGGCGATCGCGTGGGCGGCGAAGTGGCTCGCGCCGGGCACGATCTCCTTGCGCTCGCCGGGCGGCAGCGCCCAGTTGCGTTCGGCGTCGAGGGCGATGGTGACGGCCTCGGCCCAGGCGTCGGTGTTGCTCAGGCGCGTGCCCGGCGACACCAGGGTGGGGGCGAACTGCTTGCGCGCGGTCACCACGTCGCAGACGGTGTTGCCCCACAGCCCGCTGTCGCGGCGACGCAGGGCGACCTCGGCAACTGCCTTCTGGCCGCGGACCGACTGGTCGCGCGCTTCCAGGTAGACGGTGGTGCTCAGGCACAGCGAGTCGGCGGTTTGTGGCGGAAGCACGGAGGCCAGCCACAGGATCCAAGCCAGTTTCATCTAATCGGACTCCTTGCTCCGTTGCGCCGGTCCGCTTCATGGCCGCTTCCCGGAAGGGGAGGCGGGCCACGGCACGTGCCGGCATGGCGTACTGGGGAGGGCAGCGCACTCTGCGGCGCGCTTTTGCCCATTCACCAAATCCGCGCGCAGGTCGTTGGATGCGCGGGCGGTGAGGGTCGCCACCAAGAGGGGTGGCCGAAAAAGTTGGCGCAAGGTAGCGGCGCCAAGATAAACACGGGGTGAATACCGGGGGCTTGACCGGGCCTCCGGGATCCGGCTGGATTTTTCTCCCGCCGAATGCAACTTGTTGTCTGTAAACGGAATTCAGGCCGGCGATCCGGCCATCCAAAACCCGAACGCCCATTCAGGAAAGCCCGGCCCGGCCGGGCACCAGCGTGAAAGCGGGCTCCTCCGTGGGGTCCGCGAGACCCCTGTAGCCCTTGCCCAGCAAGGGCTGCGCAATTCGCTACAGCATGGACGCGACGCGGCTTCCCTGGGCGATAGCGCGCTTGGCGTCGAGCTCCGCGGCGACATCCGCGCCGCCGATGACGTGCGCCGTCACGCCCTTCGCAGCCAGCTCGTCGGCCAGCGGCTTGAAGGGTTCCTGGCCGGCGCAGATCACCACGTGATCGACCGGCAGCACCTGTTCGCTGCCGTCCACGCGCACGTGGAAGCCTTCGTCGTCCACGCCGAGGTATTCGACGCCGCCGAGCATCCGCACCTTCTTCGCCTTGAGCGTGGCGCGATGGATCCAGCCCGTCGTCTTGCCCAGGCGGGCGCCGGGTCGGCCGGGGCTGCGCTGCAGCAGCCAGACCTCGCGAGCGGGCGCCTCGGGCTTCGGCGCGGCGAGACCGCCCCGGTTGCCGTCGTAACCCAGGTCGACGCCCCACTCGGCGCGCCAGCGGGCAGCATCGAGCGCGGCGCTGGGGCCGTGTTCCACCAGAAACTCCGCCACGTCGAAGCCGATGCCACCGGCGCCGACGACCGCCACCTTGCGGCCCGGCACGACGCGGCCGGTCAGCACATCCAGATAGCTGACGACCTTGGCGTGGTCGGCGCCCGGGAAGTCCACCTCGCGCGGGCGGATGCCCGAGGCCAGCACGACCGCGTCGAAGCCGGCCAGCATCGCGGCGTCGGCGTAGGTGCCCAGCCGGACGTGCACGCCGGTCTGTTCGAGCTTGCGGCCGAAGTAGCGGAGCGTCTCGTGGAACTCCTCCTTGCCCGGGATGCGCTTGGCGAGGTTGAACTGGCCGCCGATCTCGCCCGTCGCTTCGAACAGCGTGACCTGGTGGCCGCGCTCGGCCGCGACCGTCGCCGCCGCGAGCCCGGCGGGGCCGGCACCGACCACGGCGACGCGCTTGGGGTTCTTCGTCGGCAGGTAGTTCAGTTCGGTCTCGGCGCAGGCGCGCGGGTTGACCAGGCAGCTGGCGGTCTTGTTCTCGAACACGTGGTCCAGGCACGCCTGGTTGCACGCGATACATGTATTGATGTCGAGCGCGCGCCGCTCGCGCGCCTTGTTCACCCACTGCGGATCGGCCAGCAGCGGTCGCGCCATCGACACCATGTCGGCCTCGCCGCGGGCGAGCACGCCCTCGGCCACCTCGGGCATGTTGATGCGGTTGGTCGTCACCAGCGGCACGCCGACGTGCGGCTTCAGGCGCGCGGTGATCCCGGTGAACGCCGCGCGCGGCACCGACGTGGCAATGGTCGGCACCCGCGCCTCGTGCCAGCCGATGCCGGTGTTGATCAGCGTCGCGCCGGCCGCCTCGATCGCCTTGGCCTGCTGCACGACCTCGTCCCACGCCAGGCCGTCGTCGACCAGGTCCAGCATCGAAAGCCGGTAGACGATGATGAAGTCCGGCCCGCAGGCCTCGCGGATGCGGCGGACGATCTCCACCGCGAAGCGCATGCGCTTGCCGGCATCGCCGCCCCACGCGTCGTGACGTTTGTTGGTGCGCGGTGCGGTGAACTGGTTGAGCAGGTAGCCTTCCGAGCCCATGATTTCCACGCCGTTGTAGCCGGCCTCGCGCGCCATCGTCGCGCTGCGTACGAAGGCACGGATCTGCCGCTCGACGCCACCGGCCGAGAGCGCGCGCGGGGTAAAGGGATTGATCGGCGCCTTGAGCCGGCTCGGCGCGACCTGCAGCGGGCTGTAGCCGTAGCGGCCGGCGTGCAGGATCTGCAGGCAGATGCGCCCGCCGTGCGCGTGTACCGCGCTGGTGACCTGCCGGTGCCGGCGCACTTCCCACGGGAAGCGCATCGTCCCGCCGAACGGCTTGAGCCAGCCGGCGAGGTTCGGCGAGAACCCGCCGGTGACGATCAGCCCGACGCCGCCGGCCGCGCGCTCGGCGAAGTAGGCAGCGAGCTTCGGGAAGTCGGCCGCCTTGTCCTCCAGCCCCGTGTGCATCGATCCCATCAGCACGCGGTTGGGCAGGGTGCAGAAGCCCAGGTCCAGCGGTGCGAACAGATGGGGGTAGAGCGGATGCGGCTCCGCTTCGTCGAAGTGGAGCGGCCCGGCCGGGTTGGCGATCGTCATGTTGAATACGCTGGCGTACGGAAGCCGGCACGATGCCGCGAATGGCGGCGGCGTTCAAGCGCGTTCGTCGGGTTGTGTGGCCACGGCGCGCGCTGCCGGGCTTGGAGCCCGGAACGCCGGGCGTTGAGCTCCACGTGCTGAGCTCAGAGCCCGGGACGCTTGGCGTTTTGCTCCACGCGCCGAGTTCGGAGCTCGACGAAGCCCCTCTCCCGCCTGCGGGAGAGGGGTTGGGGTGAGGGGAGGGGGCCTGTACCGCCGAATCGCTCGCCTCCGCCTGTCGCATGCGTGGCTGTTGTCTGTGACTCAAACGTCCCCGCGCCGTCGCCCTCACCCCACCCTCTCCCGCGTGCGGGAGAGGGGCTGCAAAGCGCAGGCAGGGAAGAAGACCGCGGTCTACTGCCCCGCGCCCTCCGGCATCGGCAGACACTCCATCACCTCCACCGCGTCGCCGGGGAAGATCGAGAAGTGCGGGTGGCCTTCGAACATCTTCGCCGCAGCGTCGTGGGTCTCGGCTTCGACCACCGTCCAGGCGGCCAGCTCGTTGCGGATGTCCGAGATGCCCCTGGCGGCGATGCGCTTCGTCTTCCCGAGCGGGCTGCCGTGGTCGACGATCGCCTTCTCGTGCTTCTTCACCCAGTCGCCCCAGGCGGCCATGCCGTCCTGCTCGCGGCGGTTGCGTTCGTCCTCGGGCAGGGCCTTCCAGGCGTCGAGGGACGCCGGGGTGCCCAGGAAAACGGCAAGGAATCGCTTCATCGGTGGCTCCTGATCAGTGGGGCGACGGGTCGCCGGCCCTTCCTGATACGACGAATCGCGCCTCCCCGGATCGACATCGCCGGACCTTCCGACGGACGTCGCCGCCACTGCCTAAAAAAGGCCCCAGCGCAAGAGTTGTCTCGCGCCCGGCGCTCACCCACCATGGCTCACCCGTAGTTTCCGGTCCTGTATGGACGACGCTTCCGCACCCCTGCAGGACTATCTCCGCGCCGGCATCGTCGCGGCCGACCTGCCCGACCTGCATCCGCTCCTGTCCGCCCGCGACCTCCTGCGCGCCTTCTCGACCCTGTTCCACGGTGGCGAGGAGAGCGTGATGGTGCGCCTGCTGGTGCTGCGCGCCATCGGTGAGCGCGGCGCCGCGCCGGACTGGAGCCCGCAGGAGCTGCGCGACCACTTCGCCTACCTGGACCCGGTGAAGTTCGACACCGTGCTGGGCCGCCTGCGCGAGAACGACCTGCTGCGCTGGGACAACGACACGCAGCGATACCGCATCAGCCCGGTCGGCAGACAGGCGCTGTCGTCGATCGGCCTGCTGCTGCAGTTCAACCGCGAGGGCGACGAGCTGGCCTACGTCACCGCGCAGCTCGCCGCCGGCCAGGCGGTCGGACGCGTGCGCGGCGACGACCTGCAGCACCTGCTGTCGCGCCTCAACGAATACCGCGAGGACTTCGACCAGGCCGTGCTCAGCGGCTCCGAGCACCGCATCCAGCGCGCCGCCGGCACGCTGCAGCAGGTGTGGCAGTGGGTCGAGAAGGGCACGGCGATCGTCAAGGAGATCGCCGCCGACGAGGAACTCGACGCCGCCACGCATCGCGTCGCGCAGCAGATCGGCCGTGCGCAGAGTTCGATGCTGCGGCAGGCGTCGGTGTTCCAGCGGGCGCTGAACCAGCTCGACCGCCATCGCGTGCACATCGGCGCGAGCGGTCTGTCGTCCACCGACGTCAACCGCTTCCTGCGCGGCATGGACACCGACGCGCTCGCCGCGCTCGCGGACGATGCGCTCGCGCGCGTGGTCGCGCCGGCCTTCATGCTGGCGCCGATCGCGCTGGACATCGCCGAATACGAACTGGTCGAACGCGAGCGCGAGGCGCAGGAAGACGCGTCATTGCCGCCCGCGCAGGACGCGCCCGACGACACCCAGGCGCCGGTGGCCGAAAACGACTACGCGCACGCGGAGCAATGGCTGTCGCAGCTGGCCTCGCTCGAATGCGATGCCGACACGGCGCTGTCCGACTGGGTGCCGCAGGACGGCTTCGCCGTCAGTGCGTACCGGCTGTCGCTGCTCGGCCTGATCGGCGACCCAGGCGCGGAGAACCGCAACGGCGTCAGCGCGTCGATCGCCCAGTTGCCGCTGCGCTGGAAGGTCGGCACGCAGTTCGAGCAGGTCAATCGCGCGGGCGTGGCGTACATGAGCCGGGCGTGGCTGACGGGGAAGGACGACGCGCCGCACGATGCCGACTCGGTGAACCACGGCGACGACGAATGCGATGCAGGTAGCGAAGCCGACACGCATGCCGCTCCGAAACCTTCCAGGAAACCGTCATCCCGGCGAAAGCCGGGACCCAGGCCCGTAGCGTCCGACGACGCCGTGCCTGCTTCCGAGGCCAGCCTTGGTCCCCGCGTACGCGGGGATGACGATCAGAGGCAAGGCGACGTGCAGGCGGCCGAGCAGGACAACAAACCAGCACCAAAGCGGAAGAAAACATCCGCCGCAACAACGGAAACCCCATGAGCGATCCCACCGCCACCCTCATCGCCCGCCTGCTCGCCGAGCGCTGGCTGCCGCGCGACGACCACGCGGTGCGCCAGGTCCTGGTCGACGCCGAACTGCGCGATGAACTCGATCGCCGCCTCGCCGGTGCCGGCCTGCGGCTGCTCGAACATCCCTTCGCCGCGCATGTCGCCGTCGGCGTGGCGCGCGCGCAGGAAAACGACGTCTTCGGCAGTGCGCGCGCATGGGCCGCGAGCAACCTGCAGCTCGATCGCGACGCGCTCGCGCTGCTGGTCGTGCTGTGGTCGCTGCTGGTGCTGCCCAAGCGCCAGCGCCAGATCGCGCGGCAGGAAAGCGAGCGCCAGCAGGACCAGGAGCAGATGTTCGCCGAACTCAAACCGGTGCCCGTCGGGCAGGACATGGTCGAACCGATCAACGAACGCACGCTGGTGGCCGACTTCGGCGACAAGCTCGGCGGCAAGTTCCGCATCAACCTGTCCTTGGGCGCGCTGCAGCGACACGGCTTCATCGTGCGCCGCAAGGAGCGCATCGCCGAAGGTCCGCTGCTGGATCTCGCCTTCGATTACGAACGCATCGCCAGCCGCGTGATGGACGGCGCGCTGTCGTTCGTCGTCGAACAGGCCCGCGCGACGCAGGCAGCCAACGCCGACAGCCTCGACGACGATGCGTACGACGCACCGCTCGACGACGACCTCCACGAAAGCAGCGACACCACCGAAGAGGCGCAGGCCGATGTTTGAGTTCCGCAGCCTGGAAGTCGTGCACTGGGATTACTGGCAGCGTTTCCAGCTGCCGCTCGATGCTTCGGTCATCACCGTGGTCGGCCCGAACGGCTCGGGCAAGACGACGCTGCTCGACGCGCTGCGCACGCTGCTCGCCATCGAGGACCGCGAAACCGCGCGCGACTACAAGACCTACCTGCGCCACAACGGCAAGGGCCAGGCGTGGCTGCGCGCGGTGGTGAGCAATCGTCCGGATCGCCGCGGCGGTCGTCCGTTCTTCCCGATCAAGGACGAGACCGTCACGCTCGCATGCCGCATCCGCAAGCGCGGCGGCGACTGGTCGCGCGATTACCAGATCCTCGCCGGCGACGTGCCGGTCGAACAGATCGAAACCGGCGGCGAATGGCTCGGCGTGCGCGATTACCGCGTGCGGCTCGCCGGCGCCGGCCTCACGCGCGCGATCTGCCGCGTGCTCACGCTGGAGCAGGGCGCCACCGACAAGCTCTGCCAGCTGTCGCCGCGCGAACTGCTGCAGCTGGTCTTCGACGTGTTCGAGGACAAGGCGGTGCTGGACGACTACCAGCGCGCCAAGAGCGAACAGCTCGACGTCGAGAAGGAAATCGAACAACTGCGCCACGGCCTGGGCGAGCTGCATTTCAAGCTCGAATCGGCGCGCGTGGACGTGCGTTCGTTCGAGGAAGGCCAGGCACTGCGCAACCAGCGCCAGCGACTGCAAGCCGAAATCGCGCCGAAGATCGAACTGGCCGACCTGCGCGCCACGCTGGAAGGCGCACGTCCGCGCCTGACCGGCCTGCGTCGCGCGCTGCGCGAACGCGAGCGCGTGTTCGACAACCTCCGCACGCGTGAAGCCAACGCCGTCGGTCAACGCGACGAATTGTGCGCGGCGATCGAACGCGCCCGCGCCGACGTGCGCGCCTGCGAAACCGAATTCACCGCCGCGCGCGACCACGCGCGCGATGCCGAGATGCTGGTGCGCCGTCGCGACGAACTCGCGCGCGTGCAGGCGCAGCGCGGCGCGGTGGACGTCGAAGCGCTCAGCCGTCGCGTGGAAGAAGGCCGCCGCCGACAGGCCGAACTGAAGCTGGAAGCCGAACGCGATCGCCAGCGCACCGGCGAAATCGCCGCGCAGGTCGCGGCGCTCAGCGGCGGCGGTCGCATCGTCGAGCCGTTCGAACGCGACTTCCGCACCGCGCTCGACAACGCGGGCATCGAACACCGCGTGCTCACCGAACTGGTCGACATCGTCGATCCGAAGTGGTCTGTCGCCGTCGAAGCCGTGTTGGCGCCGTATCGCCACCTTATCGTGCTGGAGAATCCGCGCGACGAAGGTGCGGCGTGGAAGCTCGGCGAGAAGATGCAGTACCGCCACTTCGTCGTGTCCACTCGGACGCCGGTGGAGAAGGCGACGAAGGGCTCGCTGCTGGAAGTGGTGAAGTTCTCCGCCGAGCCGCCGTCGTGGCTGCCCAAGCAGCTGGACAAGATCCAGCGCGTGGAGGACATCGAGGACGGCCGTCGCCTGCCGAAGGGGCAGGACTGGATCACGCTGAAGGGCTACCTGCGCGAGCATCGCGGCGGTCGCCACATCGGCGGCGGCGCACCGCATTTCGGCAGCGGCGCGCGGCAGGCGCGACTGGATGAACTGCGCGCCGAGCAGATCGACATCCAGCAGCGTGCACATGCGCGCGAGGACGAGCTGAGCGAGCTGGGCAAGCGCGTCGATGCAGAGCAGGCGCGACTGCTCGGTCTGGACGCCGGGCAGGAACTGGTGACGCGCGCGGCGGAATTCGCCGACGCCGCCGAACGACTTCCCGCGATGGCCGAAGCCGCGCAGCAGGCGGCGGTGGCGCTGTCGGAAGCGCGTTCCCGCCTCGATGGGCTCGAAGCGGAAGACAAGGCCGAAAGCATCGCCGATGCCACACGCGCGGGCGAGATCCGTTCGCTCGACAACGAAGTGCGCGAGCGCGCGCAGCAGATCGCGCAGGAACGCCAGCAACTGGTGCAGCGCATCGTCGAGTTCCGCCGAAAGCGCGCGCTGATGCCGCACGCGTGGCGCAGCGCCGACGCCTTGCGCCAGGCGCGCGAGGAATACGAAAGCGCGGGCGCCGTGCGGCGCGAACTGGAGCGCATCGACGAGCGCCTGCAGCGCGGCGGGTACATCGAGGACGAAGGCTGCATCGCGCTGCGCGACAAGTTCGCCGCCGACCACGACGGGCTGGAATCGACCATCGGCAAGCGCGAGGCGCACCTGCATCGCGCCCGCCGTATCACCGAGGAAGCGCGCGGCGCGTATATCAACGTGCTGCGCGCCACGGTGCGCCGTTACAAGAAGAACCTCGCGGCGCTGGGCGAACTGGCCGGCATCGGCGTCGATGTCGAAATGCCCGAGCTGGTGAACGAGGATGTCGCGCTCGCGCAGGCGGGGCTGACGGTGAAGTTCGACTTCGACCGCAAGGGCTGGATCGGGTTGGACGACGGCGAAGCGTCGGGCGGCCAGCAGGTAATGAAGTCGCTGCTGCTGCTCGTCGGGCTGCTACGCGACGAGGACCAGCCGGGCGGCTTCGTCTTCATCGACGAACCGTTCGCGCACCTGGACGTATTCAACATCGAGAAGGTCGGGCGCTTCCTGCGTTCGACCGACGCGCAGTACATCCTGACGACGCCGATCACGCACAACCTCAACGTGTTCGAGCCGTCCGACCTGGTGCTGGCGACGAGCAAGCGTCGCGGCGGCAATGCATGGGCGGAGCCCGTCGCGGTGCTCAAGCGCGACCGTCGCGACGACGCGCAGGCCGCGTGAGGCGTCGCGCGTGACGACCGGCCGCCAGCAGATCCAGCACACGACGTACCGCAACCTTGCGGTCGTCGTGAAGCGCTGGCCCGGCGCGCCGGCGGAGTTCTTCACCGCCGAAGCGACCGGCCTGGCGACGCTGGCCGGCGCAGGTGCGATGCGCGTGCCGCGCGTGCTTGCGCTCGAACCGGAGCGGCTGGTGCTGGAAGACCTCGGCGAAGGTACGCCGAAGGAAAAGTTCTGGACGCTCGCCGGCGAAGGCGTCGCCGCGCAGCACGCGTTGCGCAATGCGCGGTTCGGTTTCAAGCGCGATGGCTTCTGCGGCCCGACGCCGCAGGCCAATCCGTGGACCGACGATGGCTGGACCTTCTTCGCCGAGCACCGCCTGCGTCCGCAGGCGCGTCGCGCGCTGGAGGGCGGGCATCTCACTGTCGAAGGCATGGATGCGGTCGAACGTGTGTGCTCGCGACTTCGTGAGCTGATTCCCCTGCAGCCGGCATCGTTGCTGCACGGCGATCTATGGCTCGGCAACCTGCATTGCTGTGCCGACGGCACGCCGGCATTGATCGACGCCGGCGCGGTGCATTACGGCTGGGCCGAGTCGGAGTTGGCGATGCTCACGCTGTTCGGTTCGCCGCCGGATGCGTTCTGGCGTGCGTACGACGCTGCTGCGAAACCTGCGCCAGATTGGCGTGAGCGCGCGCCGGTCTACAACCTGTACCACCTGCTCAACCACCTGAATCTGTTTGGTGGGAGCTATCTGGGTGGTGTGCGGGATGTGTTGCAGCGGTTCGGGTGATCTTCGCCGCGCGGCAGCTGCCGGCAGTATTCAGTCACACGGACACCGTCATCCCGGCGAAAGCCGGGACCCAGGCCCGTAACGCGCGGGCACTCCGACGGCGGTGAACCACATCACCGTCATCCCGGCGAAAGCCGAGACCCAGGCCCGTAATCTCCGGGCACTCCGGCAGCGGTGAACCACTTCACCGTCATCCCGGCGAAAGCCGGGATCCAGGCCCGTACCATCGGGGCACTCCGGCAGCGGTGAGCCACATCACCGTCATTCCAGCGAAAGCTGGAATCCACTTTGATCTTGATCTTGCCGCTGCCGCTGCCGTTGCCGCTGCCGTTGCCGTTGCCGTCGCTGTTGCTGTTGCTCTTGCTCGTCATTCCCGCGAAGGCGGGAATCCATGGACGTTGCACGCTACCCGTGATGTTTACGAGCAAAAGAAGAATCACCCGCCAAGCTTCCGATCGCCTGCGGCGCTCGGGTCACTTTTCTTTGCTTGCCCAAAGAAAAGTAACCAAAAGAAAGGGCCTTCCATTTGCCCAACCCAGTCCCACGACCGGAAAGAGAAAGGGCGCGTTCGCGATTCGCCATCCATGGCTCAGCGCTCACCGCCGCACATCCTGTGCGGCGCCCTTCGGGGCTAGCAACGAATAGGCTGTTCAACAGCAACAGCAACAGCAACAGCAACAAAAGCAGAAGCAGAAGCAGAAGCAGCAACAGCAACAGAAGCAGAAGCAGAAGCAGAAACAGAATCAGCAAATGGATTCCAGCTTTCGCTGGAATGACGGTGTGGTGGTCCCGGACGTGGAGTGCGGCTGTTGTAGCCCGGGTGAGCGAAGCGCACCCGGGGCAACGTCGCGGTCAGGTCTGATCCAAGTGCGCTGCTCACTTGTGCGGCAGGGAGCGACGTCAGCGTCACGACATCGCGCGTCCCGACCCTCACGTAAACCCCTCAGCTCTGCACTCCCTTCAGTCGCCGAGGGGAGAGGGGTAACGCTTCACCAACCCGCGAGCACCAGCTTCCCGATCGTCGTTCCCGACTCCAGGCGACGATGCGCCTCGCGCAGGTTTTCGGCGTTGATCGGCGAGAGCGTGTCGCGATGCGTGCCACGCAGTTCGCCTGCGTCGATCAGCTCGGCGACGCGCGCGAGGATGCGGCCTTGCTCGTCCATGTCCGGCGTCTGGTAGCGCGGGCGGCCGAACATCATTTCCCAGTGGATGCCGATGCACTTGAACTTGTACGGGTCGCCCAAGCGCACCGGTTCCTTCGGTTCGACGATCAGGCCGACGTGGCCCTGCGGCGCCAGGATCTCGCCGAGTTCTTCCCAGTACCGATTGGTGTCGTAGAGATTCAGCGCGGCATCGACGGTTTCGAAACCCAGCGCCTTCAGCTGCGGATGCAGCGGTTTGAGATGGTCGATGACGTGCTGCGCTCCGAGTTCGCGACACCACGCGATGGTGTCTTCGCGCGACGCGGTGGCGATCACGGTGAAGCCCGCGCGGCGTGCGAGCTGGATCGCGATCGAACCCACGCCGCCCGCGCCGGCGATGATCAGCAGCGACTTGCCCTTGCCGCCGTGCTCGGAATCGAACGGCATGCGCTGGAACAGCAGTTCCCACGCGGTGAGCGCGGTAAGTGGCAACGCCGCGGCCTGCGCCGCGTCGAGCGTCTTCGGTGCGATCGCGACGATGCGTGAATCCACCAGCTGCAGCTGCGCGTTGCTGCCCGGGCGCGTGATGTCGCCGGCGTAGTACACGCGATCGCCGGGCTTGAAGCCGGTGACCTGGTCGCCGACGGCTTCGACGACACCGGCAGCGTCATAACCGAGCACCTTCGGCTGGGCTTCCACCTGCGGCTTGGGCGAACGCACCTTCGTGTCGACGGGATTCACCGACACCGCTTCGACGCGCACGAGCAGGTCGAAGCCGGTGGGCGCGGCGGGATCGGGCAGATCCACATCGATGAGCGACTGCGGATCGTCGATGGGGAGATAGCGGGTGAGGGCGACGGCTTTCATGGGGTTTCCTGAGGGAAAGAAGGAAGTAGGCGCATCACACCGGCGACGGATTGCGCTCGAACGTGCGCTGGTGCCAGTACGGATAGGCCGGCGTCACGGCGCTGGCTTCGTCGAGCACGGCGACCTGTTCGGGCGTGAGGTTCCAGCCCACCGCGCCGAGGTTCTGCTTCAGTTGCTCCTCGTTGCGCGCGCCGATCACGATCGTCGACACGGTCGGACGCTGCAGCAGCCAGTTGAGCGCGATCTGCGGCACCGTCTTGCCCGTCTCCTCCGCAATCCTGTCGAGCGCATCGACCACGCGATACAGGCGCTCCTCGTCCACCGGCGGACCGAAGTCCGAGCTGCCCGGCAGTCGGCTCACTTCCGGACGCGGCTGGCCGCGACGGATCTTGCCGGTGAGGCGGCCCCAGCCGAGCGGGCTCCAGATCACGCCGCCGACGCCCTGGTCGAGGCCGAGCGGCATCTGCTCCCACTCGTAGTCGCGACCGATCAGCGAGTAGTACGCCTGGTTGGCGACGTAGCGCGTCCAGCCGTAACGATCGGCGACGGCGAGCGATTTCATCAGGTGCCAGCCTGAGAAGTTCGACACGCCGAGATAGCGGATCTTGCCGGCGCGCACGAGATCGTCGAGCGTGCGCAGCGTTTCCTCCACCGGCGTCTTCGCATCGAAGCCGTGCAGCTGGAACAGGTCGATGTAGTCGGTGCCCAGGCGCTTGAGCTGCGCGTCGATCGTGCGCAGCAAATGGAAGCGCGAGGAGCCGACGCCGTTGGGATCGTTCTCGTCGAAACGGAACGTCGCCTTGGTCGAGATCAGCACCTTGTCGCGGCGGCCCTTGATCGCTTCGCCGAGGATGCTTTCGGCCATGCCGCCGGAATACACGTCGGCGCTGTCGAACAGGTTGAGGCCGGCGTCCAGGCAGATGTCGATCAGGCGTGAGGCCTCGGCGACGTCGGTATTGCCCCACGAACCGAACAGCTGGCCCTTACCGCCGAACGTGCCGGTGCCGAAGCTCAGTGCGGGAACGCGAAGGCCGGAATTGCCGAGGTAACGGGTTTCCATCGATGGATCCTCTTGTTTTTCATGTCCCTCTTCCGCATGGGAGAGGGTGGAAAGGGCGAGGGCCAGCCGCGTGATCGTCGAGCCTGACAGGCGAGGCGCTTACGCGGCGTGCACTCGTTGTTTCAGTCCATGCGGGCGGCGCGCGTCACGCCGCTTCCGCCGCGCAGTCGCGAGGAAGGTCGTCGACGCGCGCGGCGCGCCGCTCGATCCGCACGCTCCACAGCGCGACGAGCAGCCCCGCGGAGGTGACAAGCGACGCAACCCAGGTGATCGCGGCAAGTCCCGAGCCATGTTCGATCACGGTGCCGCCCAGCCACGCGCCGATCGCATTGCCGAGATTGAACGCGGCGATGTTGAAGCTCGACGCGAGGTTCTGGCCGGCGCCTTCGGCGAAACCGAGCACGCGCAATTGCAACGGCGACACCGTGGCGAACGCGGCGACGCCGAGCAGGCCGACGAAGGCGACCATCAGCATCGGGCTGTGGAGCACGAAGCTCATCAGCGCGAGCACCGCGGCGAGCGCGAACAGCGTGCCGAGCAGCGCGGGCGTCGCACGGCGATCGGCGAGGCGCCCGCCGAGCAGGTTGCCCACAACCATGCCGCCGCCGAACACCAGCAGGATCGGCGACACGGCCGCATCGGAAAACCCGGTGAGCTTCGTCAGCAGCGGCTGCACGTAGGTGATCGCGACGAACACGCCGGCGAAGCCGAGCATCGTCATGAGCAGGCCGAGCATCACCTGCGGACGCGCGATCGTCGCCAGTTCCGCGCGCAGCGGTGCGGGTTCGCTCGTGTCGCGGCTGCGCGGCACCAGCAGCGCGATCACGGCGAGCGAGACCAGGCCGACGAGGCTCATCGCCCAGAACGTGGAACGCCAGCCGAAATGCAACCCGAGCCACGCACCGGCGGGCATGCCGAGCAGCGTCGCGAGCGTCAGGCCGGAGAACATGATCGAGATCGCGGAGGCCTTGCGTTCGGCCGGCACCAGGCCCGTCGCGACGACCGCACCGACGCCGAAGAACGTGCCGTGCGTGAGCGAGGTGACCACGCGGGCGATCATCAGCGTCGTGTAGTCCGGCGCGAGCGCGCAGGCGAGGTTGCCGACGGTGTAGATGCCCATCAGCGCGAGGAGCACGGCCTTGCGCGGCATGCGGCGCGTCAGCAGCGTCAGGATCGGCGCGCCTGCGAACACGCCCAACGCGTAGCCCGACACGAGCATGCCGGCGGCGGCGATCGACACATGGAGGTCCGCGGCGACCTGCAGCAGCAGGCCCATGATCACGAACTCGGCGCAGCCGATGCCGAACGAGCCGGCGGTCAGCGCGTACAGCGCCAGCGGCAGGCGGCCCGCCGGGGCAGCGGAAGGAGCGGGGAGGGGAGTAGCGGCCAAGGCGGCAGGTCCGGGAGGAAAGGACGGCAGCCTAGGCGCTTGCATCTTCTGCGAGAACCGGCAGGATGGCTAATCAGTTTCAACCGATCGTTGATAATCGACGAAGGAGCCCGCCGTGGACCGCATCGGCGACATCGCCCTGTTCCTGCGCGTGCTCGATCTGGGCTCGATCAGCGCCGCCGCGCGCAGCCTGGACCTGTCGGTCGCCGTGGCCAGCCAGCGCCTGAAGCGGCTGGAGCGCGACCTTGGCGTGCGCCTGCTGCACCGGACCACGCGGCGGCTGCATGCCACGCCGGAGGGCGCTGCGCTGGCCGAGCAGGGCCGCCCGCTGGTCGAGGACCTGGAGGCGCTCACCGGCGGCCTGCGCCAGGCCGGCGTGGACGTCAGCGGCACCTTGCGCGTCACGGCGTCGGCGTCGTTCGGCCGGCAGTACCTGTCGCCGCTGCTGCCCGAGTTCCTCGCGCTGCATCCGCGCGTGAAGCTCAGCATCCACCTCACCGACCAGATGGTCGACCTGGTGAGTTCCGGGTTCGACCTGGCAATCCGCATCGGGGCACTCGACGATTCCACGCTGGTCGCACGCAAGCTCGCCGTGAACCATCGCGTGCTGTGCGCATCGCCCGAATACCTGCGCAGGCACGGCACGCCGCGCACGCCGCAGGAACTAGTCGAACACGAGTGCGTGCTGCTCGTCGGCAGCCAGGGGCGGCAGGACGTGTGGCGTTTCGGCGATGGCGCGGGCGGCGAGATCGTCGTGCGCGTGCGCGGACGCATGGAAACCAACTACGGCGAGATCGTGCGCGATGCGGTCGTCGCGGGCATGGGCATCGCGATCCACTCGAGCTGGCACGTCGTGCGCGATCTGCGCGAAGGCCGCCTCGTGCAGGTGCTGGCGGACTATCCGATCGTGGACAGCGGCATCTACGCGGTCATGCCGCAGCGGCGACTCGTGCCGCCGCGTGTAAGGGCATTCGTGGATTTCCTGGCGGGGAAGTTTGCGGTGCCGCCTTGGGGTGAGTAGGCGCGTTTGCGAGGCACTGCCTCGCGCGCCTGCGAACCGACCGGCCATGGATGGCCGGGCCGGGGTCTCAGCATCCCGCGACGTTGCGCCATGGATGGCCGCGATGCTGGCGTTCGCCAAGCCACGCAAGAGGGCCGCGTGAGCAGCCACGCTCACTCAAACGCAAACGCATCCAGCGCGAGCGATCCGAACTCATGCGAACGATGCAGCGTCCGCACGCCCGCATCCTCGCCACCCGCGCCGAGCGCGACGAACAGCGGCATCAGGTGCTCCACTGTCGGATGCGCGCGTCGTGCGTGGGGCGCCTGCGATTGCCAGTCGATCAATGCCTCGACATCGCGCGCTTCGAGCTTCGCGCGCATCCACTGCGCGAACCCGTCGGCCCACGGCGTGAGCGGCGCATCGGCGTGGCGCCAGTCCAGTTCGCCCAGGTTGTGCACGAAACCACCGGAACCGATCACGAGCACCCCTTCGTCGCGCAGCGGTGCGAGTGCGCGTCCAAGCGCGACGTGCTGCGCGGCGTCGCCATGCGGCATCACCGACAGCGGCACCACCGGAATATCGGCCTGCGGGTACATGCGTCGCAGCGGCACCCACACGCCGTGGTCGAGTCCGTGGTTCTCGCGAACACGCGCGGGAAGTCCGGCATCCGACAGGCGTTGGGCGATCGATGCCGCAAGGTCGGGCGCGCCCGGCGCGGGATAGCGGAGGTCGTACAGCTCGGGCGGGAAACCGCCGAAGTCGTGCACGGTGTCGGGTGCGACGGCCGCGCCGACCATCGGCTGGGCGGTCGTGAAATGCGCGGAGGCGACGACGATCGCCTTCGGCCATGGTAACGACGTGCCGAGGCCGTCGAGGAAGCGGCCGGCGGGCGAATCCTGCACGGCAAGCATCGGCGAACCGTGGGAGAGGAAGAGGCTGGGAAGGCGAATGGAAGCGTCCATGCGCACAACTTGAGCCCGATCCCGCCGATTTCCAAGCACGCGCGGTGGCCCGGTCCGTTTCGCGCGTGGGCTGTTCACGGCGGGCGCGCGCGGAGTGGACGACGATGGAGCCTTCGTCGTGGTCGTCGCATGGAGCCGCGCATGAGCCTCGCCCAGGTCCGTTCCGCCGTCCGTCCGCCGCCTGACGAGGCGATGACGCAAGTGGCCGATTACGTCGTGCGATCCGACGTGGGTTCGCGCGAGGCCTACGAGACCGCGCGCTTCATGCTGCTCGATTCGCTCGCGTGCGCTGCGCTGGCGATGGATCACGAGCAATGCGTCAACCATCTAGGGCCCCTCGTGCCCGGCGCGGAACTTCGCGGCGGCGCGCGCGTGCCGTACACCGCGTTCGAACTGGATCCCGCGCAGGCTGCCTACAACATCGGCACGCAGATCCGATGGCTCGACTTCAACGACACCTGGCTCGCCGCCGAATGGGGCCATCCGTCCGACAACCTCGGCGCGATCCTTGCCGTCGCCGATTACCTCGGCCAGCAGGCGATCGCGCAGGGCAGGGCGCCCATGACGGTTCGCGACGTGCTCGGCTGGGCGATCAAGGCGCACGAGATCCAGGGCTGCTACGCGCTGAAGAATGCATTCAACCGCGTCGGGCTCGACCACGTGATCCTCGTGCGGCTGGCGTCCACCGCCGTGGCGACGGCGATGTTGGGCGGCAGTCGCGACCAGGTCGTCACCGCGATCTCGCACAGCTGGATCGACAACGGCGCGCTGCGCACGTACCGGCACGCGCCCAACACCGGACCGCGCAAGAGCTGGGCCGCCGGCGACGCCTGCCGGCGCGCGGTGATCCATGCGCTCAACGCAATGAAGGGCGTGGTCGGCTACCCGAGTGCGCTCACCGCTCCCACGTGGGGGTTCTACGACGTCGCCTTCGACGGAAAGCCGTTCGAGTTCGAACGCGACTTCGGCAGCTACGTCATGGAGAACGTGCTGTTCAAGATCAGCTATCCCGCCGAATTCCATGCGCAGACCGCGGTGGAGTGCGCGATGCAGCTGCATCCGCTGGTCGCCCCGAGGATCGGGCGGGACGGGGGCGAATCGGTCGAGCGGATCGTCATCGAAACCCAGCAGGCCGCGCTGCGCATCATCGACAAGACCGGGCCGCTGGCGAACTACGCCGACCGCGACCACTGCATCCAGTACATGGTGGCCGTGCCGCTGCTGTTTGGCCGTTTGACCGCGCAGGACTACACCGACGCCGTGGCCGCCGATCCGCGCATCGACCTGCTGCGCGGGCGCACCGTGGTGATGGAAAACCCCCGGTTTACCCAGGAGTACTTCGATCCCGACAAACGGTATATCGGCAACAGCGTCCAGGTGCATTTCAAGGACGGCGCATCGACACCGAAGGTTTCGATCGACTATCCGATCGGCCATCGCCGTCGACGCGACGAGGGGATGGCTGTCCTGATGAAGAAGTTCGAAAGCGCGATTGCGTCGAAACTCCCTGAAATACAAGCGCGAACGTTGATGACGCTGGCTTCGTCGCCGGGCGGATTCGACGCGATGCCGATCACGCAGTTCATGTCGTTGTTCAAGAAGTGAACCATCGCGTAGCGCAGAAAATGCGTCCGGGAACTTGTGCGTTTGTTAGTTCACCGTTAACACCGCTTTCACATAGGCAAACTTAACCTCCGCGTCGATGGCGTCGTTAGGGCGGCCGTCCTCCATGGAATGCAGGGGGACCACGCAGACGCTGTTCCCGATTTCTCAGATCAAGGAGCTGGATACATGAATAAGAAACTCCTCTGCGCCGCCCTGATGGGTGGTCTGAGCCTGGCCCAGGTCGCCAACGCCCAGGTCGCCGATGATCGCTGGTACCTCACCGGCTCGGCCGGCATGAATATCCAGGACAACGATCGCGGCACCCGCAACGCGCCGTTCGGTGCGCTCGGCGTCGGCAAGTTCCTCAACGACAACTGGTCGCTCGACGGCGAACTGAACTATCAGAACCCGAACTTCGACGACAACCAGGATCTCAACTGGTCGCAGTACGGCATCTCGTTCGATGCGCGTCGTTATTTCAATGCCGAAGGCCGCAACTGGGCGCCGTACATCCTGATGGGCCTGGGCTACCAGGAATCGGAAGAGGAGTTCGACCGCTTCCCGGATCCGAACTCGCCGGGCGAGCGCAAGGAAGGCAACGTCGCCGCGAAGGTCGGCGTGGGCATCCAGAGCGCCCTGGCCGGCAAGCGCGCCGCCATCCGCACGGAGCTCGCCTATCGCGCCGACTTCGACGACGGCACCCCGGACGCAGGCCCGGGCGCGCTGCGCGATGAAAGCTGGTACGGCGACCTGCTGGCCTCGGTCGGCGTCGTGATCCCGCTGGGTGCTCCGGTCGTCGCCGCTCCGCCGGCCCCGGCCGCGCCGAGCTGCGCTGATCTGGACGACGACGGCGACGGCGTCAATAACTGCGACGACAAGTGCCCGGATTCGCAGGCTGGCCAGACCATCGGTCCGGACGGCTGCCCGGTGCCGGTGTCGATCGACCTGAAGGGCGTGAACTTCGACTTCGACAAGGCGACCCTGCGTCCTGACGCGATCTCGATCCTGTCGGAAGCCACCGAGATCCTGAAGCGTTATCCGGAACTGCGCGTCGAAGTCGCCGGCCACACCGACCAGTGCGGCAAGGACGACTACAACCAGAAGCTGTCCGAGCGTCGCGCGACGGCCGTGTACGACTACCTGACCAGCAACGGCGTGGATGCCTCGCGCCTGCAGGGTCCGATCGGCTACGGCGAGAGCCGTCCGCTGGAAGACAAGGGTCAGGCGTTCCCGGGCTGCAAGAGCGAGATCAACCGCCGTACCGAGCTGAACGTCCAGAACTAAGGACTAGCCGGTACGCGGGAGGCCCCCGCGGTACCAAGACGAAGCCCGGCAGTCGCCGGGCTTCGTTTATTTACCGGTCATTCTTAGCAAATAACGTTAACTAGTATTAACAATCATTTTGACAGGTGTATCATTTCCGAGTCAGTGACCCGCGGCCTGACCCTCTCTGGTCCCCGTTCAGGTCCTGCGAGGGTGTGCGCCGCCTGCAGTAAATGACGTGTTCCCCCCCAAACCGTTTCCTTACTGATCCAAGGAGTGACAGATGAAGATCCGTTTGTTGAGCACCGCACTGCTGGCAGGCCTGGCGTTCGCCCAGGTTGCCGGTGCACAGGAATTCGATGACCGTTGGTACCTGACCGGCTCGGCCGGCATGAACATCCAGGACAACGACCGCGGCACCCGCAACGCGCCGTTCGGCACGCTGGGCGTCGGCAAGTTCCTGAACCAGAACTGGTCGCTCGATGGTGAACTGAACTACCAGAACCCGAACAACGACGACAACCAGAACCTCAACTGGTCGCAGTACGGCGCGTCGCTCGACCTGCGTCGCCACTTCACCGCCGAAGGCCGCAACTGGGCCCCGTACCTGCTGATGGGCCTGGGCTACCAGCGCTCGGAAGAGGAGTTCGACGCGTTCCCGAACGTGAACTCGCCGGGCCAGCGTGAGGAAGGCAACCTCGCCGCGAAGGTCGGTGTGGGCATCCAGAGCGCCCTGGCCGGCAAGCGCGCCGCCATCCGCACCGAACTCGCCTACCGCGCCGACTTCGACGACGGTTCCATCTCGGCTCCGAACGAAGACTGGTTCGGCGACGTGCTGGCTTCGGTCGGCGTCGTGATCCCGCTGGGCGCTCCGGTCGTCGCCGCTCCGCCGGCTCCGGCCGCGCCGAGCTGCGCTGATCTGGACGACGACGGCGACGGCGTCAATAACTGCGACGACAAGTGCCCGGATTCGCAGGCTGGCCAGACCATCGGTCCGGACGGCTGCCCGGTGCCGGTGTCGATCGACCTGAAGGGCGTGAACTTCGACTTCGACAAGGCGACCCTGCGTCCTGACGCGATCTCGATCCTGTCGGAAGCCACCGAGATCCTGAAGCGTTATCCGGAACTGCGCGTCGAAGTCGCCGGTCACACCGACCAGTGCGGCAAGGATGCGTACAACCAGAAGCTGTCCGAGCGCCGTGCGACGGCCGTGTACGACTACCTGACCAGCAACGGCGTGGATGCCTCGCGCCTGCAGGGTCCGATCGGCTACGGCGAGAGCCGTCCGCTGGAAGACAAGGGCCAGGCGTTCCCGGGCTGCAAGAGCGAGATCAACCGCCGTACCGAGCTGAACGTCCAGAACTAAGGACCACGCACGGTTACGCGGATCTCCGCGGTACCACGAAGCCCGGCCTCGCGCCGGGCTTCGTTTTTTGCGCGACGTGTCGATGCTGTTTTCCAATCCCGGGCGAGAACCTTTCGCGGATACGTGCGGCTAACGACTTCTTATCATTCCTGCGCTTTGTGAATGCGCCCTCGCGCTTTCAGAAGATCCGCTGCTTTTCATTCTGCGCAAGGAGTGACCCTTGAAGATGCATCTACTCGGCACGGCCGTCCTGGCCGGCCTGACGTTCGCCCAGGTGGCGAATGCCCACGTTTCCGACGATCGCTGGTACCTCACCGGCTCGGCCGGCATGAACCTCCAGGACAACGATCGCGGCACGCGCAATGCGCCGTTCGGCACGCTTGGCGCCGGCAAGTTCCTCAACGACAACTGGTCGCTGGACGGTGAACTGAACTACCAGAACCCGAACAACGACGACAACCAGAACCTCAACTGGTCGCAGTACGGCGCGTCGATCGATGCGCGCCGCTACTTCAACGCCGAAGGTCGCGACTGGGCGCCGTACGTGTTGATGGGCCTGGGCTACCAGCGTTCCGAAGAAGAGTTCGATGCGTCCCCGAGCGTGAACTCGCCGGCCCAGCGCGAAGAAGGCAACCTCGCCGCGAAGATCGGCGTGGGCATCCAGAGCGCCCTGGCCGGCAAGCGCGCCGCCATCCGCACCGAACTGGCCTATCGCGCCGACTTCGACGACGGCAGCGTCCACGCACCGCGCGAAGACTGGTTCGGTGACGTGCTCGCTTCGGTCGGCGTCGTGATTCCGCTGGGTGCACCGGCCGTCGCCGCAATTCCGGCACCGCCGGCGGTTGCGCCGAACTGCGCGGACCTCGATGACGACGGCGACGGCGTCAACAACTGCGAAGACAAGTGCCCGAACTCGCAGGCGGGCCAGACCATCGGCCCGGATGGCTGCGCCGTGGCGGTGTCGATCGACCTGCGTGGCGTGAACTTCGATTTCGACAAGGCGACGCTGCGTTCGGACGCGGTCTCGATCCTCGCCGAAGCCGCCGAGATCCTGAAGCGTCATCCGGAGTTGCGCGTCGAAGTCGCCGGCCACACCGACCAGTGCGGCAACGACGGCTACAACCAGAAGCTGTCGGAGCGCCGCGCGCGCACCGTGTACGACTACCTGGTGAAGAACGGCGTCGCCGCTTCGCGTCTGGCCGGTCCGATCGGCTACGGCGAAAGCCGTCCGCTGGAAGACCGCGGCCAGAAGTTCCCGGTGTGCAAGAGCGAAACCAACCGCCGTACCGAACTGAACGTGCAGAACTGATCGGGCAGAACTGATCGACATACGATCCATCTCGCCTGAACCTTCGAAGCCCGGCCTCGCGCCGGGCTTCGTCGTCTCCGGCGCACGCAGCGCGTCCGTCG
The DNA here is from genome assembly GCF_009755585.1 of Lysobacter soli. NCBI lineage: Bacteria > Pseudomonadati > Pseudomonadota > Gammaproteobacteria > Lysobacterales > Lysobacteraceae > Lysobacter > Lysobacter soli. Next base: position 1,133,603 of record NZ_CP046603.1, read on the forward strand.
GACCGCGCATTCACGGCCGCTCGAACGTGCCCCGGCGTACACTGCAAACGCCCCGAGAATCGAGGAAACGGCCATGCGCGCACTGATCGGTCTGTCCTGCCTGCTGCTTGCCGGCGTTGCCCAGGCGCAGAGCGCGCAATGCGGCTCGATGGCGGCGCCAAAGGCGCTGCCGATCCGGCCGACGGTCGTCGCGCCGATCGCGCCCGAACTCGTCGTCCCGAGTCATCAGCTCGGCGCGCCCACCGGTGTGCTGTCGCAGGCGTTCGACGAATCGCTCGCGGTCGACCAGGTGCTGTTCCGGCTGCGTGCCGAGGGTTGCCAGGTGGCCAATGCGCTGCCTGCGAAGGGTGGGGCGATCCCGAATCCCGACGATCCGGCCGCGTACAAGCCCAAGACGCAGTTCGACAACACGCCGTGGCGCTTCAACATGAACCAGAACGGCAAGCGCATGACCGCCGAGGAATTCGATGCATGGATGAAGGCCAAGGGCGTGCGCGTGGTGAAGGGCAAGACGGTCGCGACGCCGCCGCCCGCCGCCGAGGCGCCGAAGACCGAACCCGAAAAGAAGTGAAGCCGCGCGCGCCTCGCGCGCCGGCGAAAGGCGGACCTCGAAACAAACCGGCCAACGCATCGAGCTCGCCGCGCCACGGGCTCGCGCGCGTGCTGTCGAAGCAGGGCCTCTGTTCGCGCACTGAAGCGGCGCGCTGGATCCACGACGGTCGCGTCGAAGTGGACGGCCGCATCGTCCGCGATCCGGAATTCCCGATCCGCAGCGACGGCGCGCAGCGCATCCTCGTCGATGGACGCGCGATCGACGCCGCACCGCGTTTGTATCTGATGCTCAACAAGCCGCGCGGACTGGTCACCAGCACGCAGGACGAGCGCGGTCGCGACACCGTTTACCGATGCTTCGATGGCGCGGGATTGCCGTGGCTCGCACCGGTGGGGCGACTGGACAAGGCGAGCGAAGGCCTGCTGTTGTTCAGCAACGATCCCGCGTGGGCCGCCGGCATCACCGATCCGGACACGGGGCCGCTGAAGACGTACCACGTGCAGATCGACACCGTGCCCGACGCGCGCGTGCTCACTGCGCTGGTCGACGGCGTCGACGTCGGAGGCGAACGTCTTCGCGCCGCATCGGTGCGACTGCTGCGCAGCGGTGAGCGCAACGCGTGGTTGGAGATCGTGCTCGACGAAGGCCGCAACCGTCAGATCCGCCGCTTGCTCGCCGCTGTCGACATCGCGGTGCTGCGGCTCGTGCGCGTGGCGATCGGCGAGCTCGTGCTCGGCGAATTGCCGAAAGGGCAGTGGCGATTGCTTGAGCTCGCCGAAGCGAAGGCGCTATTCAGCAATGTGCACGTGCAAGATTCGTGAAGCGCCGTACGGGATCAATGCAGGAATGTGGGGGAAATCACTGTTTTCCGGACGATTCTGCTTGCGCTCACCCCCATGTCGGAGCCTACACTTCCGCGAACTTCGTCGTGGGGGATAACCAGAAATGAACAAGATGATGATGGCGGTGTCGTTGCTTCTCGTGTCCGCCGCGGCGTCGGCGAACAGCGGTACGCAGGTGAAGGTGGAAGGCGCGCGCTCGCCGGTGTCGGAGCATTCGCTGGTGCGTTTCGATGCGGCGCAGAACGTCGCGTTCGCGGGCAAGAAGAAGCCGGCCGCGAAGGCCGAGGAACCCAAGGCTGCGGAGCCGGCGAAGGAAGAGACCGCCAACCTCGATCCGAACACCTACAAGCCGAAGACCCAGTTCGACAACACGCCGTACCGCTTCAACATGCACCAGAACGGCAAGAAGATGACGGCCGACGAATTCGACGCCTGGATGAAGTCGCGCGGTTTCCGCGTCGCGAAGGGCAACGGCGGCGGCGCTGCGCCGGCGGCCGGTGCCGCTCCGGCGGGCAAGGAAGTCGCTGCGGAAGCCAAGGCGAAGTAAGCCGCCCGGTTTCACCATCACGCGCAAAGAAAAGGCCGGTCATCGACCGGCCTTTTTTGTTGTCAGCAATTTCGCGAACTCAGCCCTTGAGCACGCCCAGCTCGCGACCGATCTTCACGAACGCCGCGATCGCACGATCCAGGTGTTCGCGCGTGTGCGCCGCCGACATCTGCGTGCGGATGCGCGCCTGCCCCTGCGGCACGACCGGGAAAAAGAAACCGATCGCGTAGATGCCTTCTTCGAGCAGCCGCGCGGCGAATTTCTGCGCCAGCGGCGCGTCGTACAGCATCACCGGCGCGATCGGATGCACGCCCGGCTTGATGTCGAAACCGGCCTTCGTCATCTGCTCGCGGAAATACGCGGTGTTCTCCGCCAGTCGCTCGCGCAGGTCGCCCGCAGTCGACAGCATCTCGAAGGCCTTGATGCCCGCGGCCACGACGTGCGGCGGCAGCGAGTTCGAGAACAGGTACGGACGCGAACGCTGGCGCAGCAGTTCGATCACTTCGCGCTTTGCCGTCGTGAAACCGCCGAGCGCGCCGCCCATCGCCTTGCCGAGCGTGCCGGTGAAGATGTCGATCTTCTCCATCACGCCCTTCACCTCGGCGGAGCCGCGGCCGTTCGCGCCGAGGAAACCGGTCGCGTGGCATTCGTCGATGTGCACCAGCGCGCCGTACTGCTTCGCCAGACGCGTGATTTCGTCCAGCGGCGCGATGAAGCCGTCCATCGAGAACACGCCATCGGTCGTGATCATGATCGTGCGCGCGCCATCGGCCTTGGCCTGTTGGAGCTGCTTCTCAAGATCGGCCATGTCGCAGTTGGCGTAGCGGTAGCGCTTGGCCTTGCACAGGCGCACGCCGTCGATGATCGAAGCGTGGTTGAGCGCGTCGGAGATGATCGCGTCCTTCTCGTCCAGCAGCGGCTCGAACAGGCCGCCATTGGCGTCGAAGCAGGCGGCGTAGAGGATGGTGTCCTCCGTGCCGAAGAAGTCGGCGATCGTCTTCTCCAGCTGCTTGTGCAGGTCCTGCGTGCCGCAGATGAAGCGCACCGACGCCATGCCGAAGCCGTGCGTGTCCAGCGCATCCTTCGCGGCGGCGATGACGTCCGGATGATCGGCGAGGCCCAGATAGTTGTTGGCGCAGAAGTTCAGCACCGTGCGGCCGTCGGCGAGCGTGATCTCCGCCGACTGCGGCGAGGTGATGATGCGCTCGGACTTGAACAGGCCGGCGTCGCGGATTTCCTCGAGCGTGCGCTCGTAGCGTTCGGTCAGGCTCATGTGCGCTCCGGTCAGTTCCAGCTCAGCACGACCTTGCCGGCCTTGCCCGCTTCCATCAGGTCGAAGCCCTTCTGGAAATCCTCGACGGGAAGCTGGTGGGTGAGCACCTTGCCGAGCGGGAAACCGCTGAGCACCAGCTGCGTCATCTTGTACCAGGTCTCGTACATCTTCCGGCCGTAGATGCCGTGGATGGTGAGGCCCTTGAAGATGATCTTGTCCCAGTCGGCGCCCGCGCCCTTGGGCATGATGCCGAGCATCGCGATCTTGCCGCCGTGGTACATGCAGTCGAGCATGTCGTTGAACGCGCGCGGATTGCCGCTCATTTCCAGGCCCACGTCGAAGCCTTCCATGTGCAGGTCGGCCATCACGTCCTTCAGCGACGTGTTGGCGACATTCACCACGCGCGTGGCGCCCATGTCGGCGGCGAGCTTCAGGCGGAAGTCGTTGACGTCGGTGACCACCACGTTGCGCGCACCGATGTGCTTGCAGATGCCGGCGGCGATGATGCCGATGGGGCCAGCGCCGGTGATCAGCACGTCCTCGCCGACGACGTCGAATTCCAGCGCGCAATGCGCGGCGTTGCCGTAGGGATCGAAGAACGCGGCGAGCTCGGACGGGATCTGGTCCGGGATCGGCCACAGGTTGCTGGCCGGCATCACGATGTATTCGGCGAACGCGCCGTTGCGGTTCACGCCGATGCCGGTGGTGTTGGGGCACAGGTGCTGGCGACCCGCGCGGCAGTTGCGGCAGTGGCCGCAGACGATGTGGCCTTCGGCCGAGACGCGCTGGCCGATGGTGTAACCGGTCACGCCGGCGCCGACTTCGACCACGCGGCCGACGAACTCATGGCCGATCACCAGGCCCGGCTTGATCGTGCGCTGGCTCCATTCGTCCCACAGGTAGATGTGCAGATCGGTGCCGCAGATCGCGGTCTTCTCCAGCTTGATCAGCACCTCGTTCGGGCCGGGCGTGGGGACGGGCACTTCTTCCATCCAGATGCCCTTGCCGGCTTCGCGCTTCACCAGCGCTTTCATCGTTTGCGTCATGTGGGATTCGTCCGCGGACTGGCGGTAAAGAGGGGCGAATTATACGCGGCGGCCGGACCTTGACCGGGCCCGCGGGTTTGCCGCAGGCCGGCGGCTTCGCCTATCGTCGCCGCCTCCCGAGCCGCGAAGAACCCGATCCCACCATGCGCCGCCGTCTGTTGAGCCTGTCCGTTTCGATCCCGCTGGCCCTGGGCCTGAACAGCGCCGCCCAGGCCGATGAAGGCATGTGGATGCCCTCGCAACTGCCCGACATCGCCGGCCAGCTCAAGGCTGCCGGCTTCCGCGGCAACGCGCGCGACCTGGCGGAACTGGCGAAACCGCCGATGAACGCGGTGGTGAAGGTGGGCGGGGCGAGCGGCGCGTTCGTCTCCAAGGACGGCCTGGTGCTGACCAACCACCACGTCGCGTTCGGCGTGATCCAGTACAACTCCAAGCCGGGCCGCGACCTGATCCAGGACGGCTACATCGCCGCCGATCGCGCGGCCGAGCTTCCGGCCAATCCCGACTATCGCGTGCTGGTGACGACCGGCTTCGACCGCATCACCGATCGCATCCTCGCCGGCGCGGCGGGCAAGCAGGGCCGTGCGTACTTCGACGCCGTCGACGCGGCGACCAAGTCCGTCGTCGCCGAATGCGAACGCGAGTCCGGCACGCGCTGCAGCGTCGCCAACATGTACTACGGCACCGACTTCTACCTCGTGCGCCAGCTCGAGCTGCGCGACGTGCGCCTCGTCTACGCGCCGCCCAACGCCATCGGCAATTACGGCGGCGAGGTCGACAACTTCGTCTGGCCGCGCCATGCCGGCGATTTCACGCTGCTGCGCGCCTACGTCGGCAAGGACGGCAAGCCGGCCGATTATTCGCCCGACAACGTGCCGTACGTGCCGCCGGCGCATCTGCAGGTGTCCACGCGCAACGTGAAGGAAGGCGATTTCGCGATGCTCGCCGGCTACCCCGGCGTGACGTTCCGCCATCGCATGGCGTCGGAATTCGCGAACCAGATCGACTGGCAACTGCCCTCGCGCGTGGCGCTGTTCCAGAAGATGATCGACGTGATCGAAGGCACCGCGGAGAAGGACGAAGCCGCGCGCGTCGCTTACGCCTCGCAGGTGCGCAGCCTGAAGAACAACCTCAAGCGCGCGCAGGGCGAACTCGACGGCTTGCGCCGCAGCGACGCCACGCGCGTGCGCCGCGAGGATGAAACGTCGATGTTCGCGTGGCTCGACAGGCAGCCCGATGCCGCCGCTACGCGCGCCGACATCGCCGCCGCGCAGGCGGTGCTCGACGCGGGCGTCGCCACGCGCGAACGCGACCAGCTCCTCGGCGCGATCCAGTCGCAGACGCAGCTGCTGCGCGCCGCGATCACCGTGCAGCGCCTGGCGAACGAGCGCACCAAGCCCGATGCGCAGCGCGAAACCGGGTACCAGCAGCGCGATGAAGTGCTGATCACCGGCCAGTTGAAGCAGGCGCAGCGTCGCTACGCGCCGCAGGTCGAGAAGGCGCTGCTCACCGAACTCCTGACGCAATACCAGGCGTTGCCTGCCGCGCAGCACGTGCCGGAATTCGACGCCGTGTTCGGCACCACGCCGGCGCAGCTGAAGCAGAAGCTCGACGCGATGTACGCCGGCACGCAGCTGGGTACGGAAGCCAATCGCCTTGCCGCGATGCAGGCCGATCGCTCCGCGCTCGCCGCATCGAACGACACGCTGCTGCAGGCCGCTGCGTCGCTTATGCCGGCGTTGTTGCGCCTGGACGATGAAGCCAAGGCCAGCGCCGGCGAACTGCTGCGCCTGCGCCCTGCGTACATGCGTGCGCTCATCGCGTATCGCCAGTCGCAGGGGCGCGCCGTGTATCCCGACGCGAACTCGACGCTGCGCGTGAGCTACGGCCGCATCAGCGCGATGGATCCGCGCGACGGCGTGCATTACCGGCCGCTCACCACCGTGCAGGGCATCGTCGAGAAGCACACCGGCGAGGAGCCGTTCGATGCACCGAAGCCGCTGCTTGACGCGATCGCGAAGGGCGATTTCGGCACCACCGCCGAACCGAGCCTCGACACGCAGACGGTCGACATCCTCACCAACCTCGACACGACCGGCGGCAACTCCGGCTCGCCGGTGCTCGATGCGCAGGGCAAGCTCATCGCCCTGAACTTCGACAGCAACTGGGAAGCGGTGAGCGCCAGCTGGATGTTCGATCCGCGCTTCAAGCGCGCGATCCACGTCGACATGCGCTACATGCGTTGGCTGATGGCCAAGGTGTATCCGGCGCCGCACCTGCTGAAGGAAATGAACCTGCCGGCGGAGTGACGCATGGAGTTTGCCGATGCGGGCGGCTCGATCCGGCATGAATGGGCTTCATGCACGGGCCGCCAATTCGCGCCGCACCGCAGCATGGTGCGGCTTCGCATGCGCGGGCTAGACTCGGCCTTCGATCATCGAAGGAGTGGCGCATGCGTTTTGCGGGGCTGGCGGTTGCGATCGGAAGTGGGTTGGGCGCGATGCTCGCGGCGAATGTCGCGCAGGCCGTCGAAGGCATGTGGGTGCCGCAGCAGTTGCCGGAAATCGCCGGCCCGCTGAAGAAGGCCGGGCTGAAGCTCAATCCCTCGCAGCTGGCCAACCTGACCGGCGATCCGATGGCCGCCGTGGTCTCGCTCGGTGGCTGCACGGCGAGCTTCGTGTCGCCGCAGGGCCTGGTCGTCACGAATCACCACTGCGCATACGGCGCGATCCAGCTCAACTCCACGCCCGAGAGGAACCTGATGCGCGACGGCTTCAACGCCGCCACGCCCGCGCAGGAAGTCTCCGCTGGTCCGAACGCGCGCATCTATGCGCTGGACACGATCCAGGACGTGACCAAACAGGTGCGCGCGGCGATCGATCTCGCGCCCGATGCGCTGGGCCGCACGCAGGCGCTGGAGAAGACCGAGAAGCAGCTGGTCGCCTCGTGCGAACGCGAGCCGGGTTTCCGCTGCCGGCTTTACAGCTTCTCCGGCGGCAACAGCTATCGTCTGTTCCGCAATCTCGAAATCAAGGATGTGCGTCTGGTTTACGCGCCGCCGGGCAGCATCGGCAATTACGGCGGCGAAGTGGACAACTGGACGTGGCCGCGCCACACCGGCGACTTCGCGTTCTATCGCGCGTACGTCGGCAAGGACGGAAAGCCCGCGGCGTTCTCGCCCGACAACGTGCCGTACCAGCCGAAGCATCACCTGAAAATCGCCGACAAGCCGCTGGGCGAACGCGATTTCGTGATGGTCGCCGGTTACCCCGGCCGCACCGCGCGGTATGCGCTCGCCGAGGAATTCGACGAGACGGCGACCTGGACGTACCCCACGATCGGCGAGCATTACAAGCGGCTGGTCGCGCTCGTGCAGCGCGAAGGCGGCAAGAATCCCGACATCGCCGTGCGTTACGCCAGCACGATCCGCGGCTGGCAGAACGTGATGAAGAATTACGACGGCCAGCTGGAAGGCTTCAAGCGCATCGGCGCGGCCGAGAAGAAGCAGGCCGAGGAAACGGCAGTGCTCGAATGGCTGCGCAAGCAGGAGCCGCAGGGCGAAGCGGCCATCGCGGCGCACGGGAAACTCGTCGCGCTGGATGAGGCCGCGCGCACGCATCGCGAACGCGACCTCGTCTTCGGCCAGCTGCGCAGCACCGGCACGCTCGGTGCGGCGACGCAGCTGTACCGGTTTGCGCTGGAGCGCGCCAAGCCCGACGCCGATCGCGAGCAGGGTTACCAGGAACGCGACCGCCCGACCATCGAAGGCGCGATGCGCCAGATGGAACGTCGTTATGTTCCGGCGATGGATCGCGAACTGCAGGCGTACTGGCTGCGCGAATACCTCAAGCTGCCCGATTCGCAGCGCGTGCCCGCACTCGACAAATGGCTCGGCGGCAGCGACGAGAAGGCCATCCAGGCCGCGCTCGACAAGCTCGCCAAGACCAGGCTCGGCAGCACGCAGCAGCGCATCACGCTGATGGACGCCGACAAGGCGTCGTTCGAGAAGAGCAAGGATCCGGCGGTGCAGTTCGCTGTCGCGATCATGCCGACCGTCCTGCAGCTGGAGCAGGAAGGCAAGGCGCGCGCCGGCGATGCGCTCGTCGCGCGACCGGTGTATCTGCAGGCCGTCGCCGACTACAAGAAGAGCAAGGGCCAGTCGGTGTATCCGGATGCCAATTCGTCGCTGCGCATCACCTTTGGCAACGTGACTGGCTACACGAAGACCGATGGCACGAAGCAGGTGCCGTTCACGCGTCTGGAGGAAGTGGCGGCGAAGGCCACAGGCAAGGAGCCGTTCGATGCGCCGCAGGTGCTGCTCGATGCGATCGCCGCGAAGAACTACGGCGGCCTGGCCGATCGCAAGCTCAAGACGGTTCCGGTGAATTTCCTATCGGACCTGGACATCACCGGTGGAAACTCGGGCTCGCCCGTGCTCGATGCGCAGGGCAAGCTCGTCGGCCTCGCGTTCGACGGCAACTGGGAGTCCGTGAGCAGCAACTGGGTCTTTGATCCGGCGATGACGCGCATGATCGCGGTCGACCAGCGTTACATGCGCTGGATCATGCAGGAGGTCTTCCCGGCGCCGCAGCTGCTGGCCGAGATGGGCGTGCCGGAGAAATCAGGGAAGTAAGCCACGACTCGCTTTCGTAGCCCGGGTGCGCGAAGCGCACCCGGGTGAGGTGACAGCCCGCAGGCGCGCGGAATCACCCTTCGGCGATCTCGTAATCGAACGTGTAGTAGTGCTTGCCTTCGACGATGTCGATCTGCATCCGTCCGCGCAGGCCTTCCAACTCGCCTGTGGCCGAGTCCGGCACCACCGTTAGCGACAGGGTCGGTACGCCGCGATCGAGCGTGCCGTTGTGTTGGGTGAGGAACGCGCCGCGGAGGCCGTCGAGCGTGCCGTCGATGCGCTCCACCGCCACGTAGGCCGCCGAGCCATCGACCTGCGTGCCGACCGCGAGCATGTGCACGATGCCGGTCGCATCCAGCGCGCCATGGAACTGCTTGTCGAAGCGGAAGTGGCCGGCCACCGCGCCGCCGCCCAGATCGAACCCGCCTTCCGGGTTGCGCTTCACGTCGAACTCGCCCTTGACCTGTGCCATTGCCGTCGCTCCATGAGTAGAACGCGCATCGTCCCGCAGGCGCGCGGCGGTTGCCAGTGCAACCGTTGTGCGCCACGGCGCTTTTGCTAGGCTGCCGCATTCGGCGCGACGCCTCCGTCGGCCGCCCTCACGGATCCGAACTCATGCGCATTCTGCTCGCACGTCACGGCGAAACGCCCTGGAACGCCGAAGGCCGCTACCAGGGACAGGAAGACATTCCGCTGTCCGACGTCGGCATCGGGCAGGCGCGCGCGCTGGGCGAGCGCTTGCGCGACGTGCAGATCACGCGTGCCGTGGCCTCGCCGCTGGGCCGTGCGCGGCAGACGGCGGAATTCGCGCTGGGCGATCGCGATCTCCCGCTCACGCTCGATCCGGGCCTGATGGAAATCGCGCACGGAACGTGGGAAGGCCTGCTCGCCACCGAGATCCGCGAACGCGATCCCGAGCGCCTGCAGGCATGGCGCGACACGCCGCACGAAGTGCTGATGCCCGAAGGCGAATCGCTCCAGCACGTGTTCGACCGTGCGTGGCCCGCCTTTGCGCGCGCCGCCGAGGGCCTTGGCCCGAGCGACACGCTGCTGGTCGTCGCGCACGATGCGGTGAACCGCGTGCTGCTGTGCCATGTCCTCGGCATTCCGTTCGCGAAGCTGTGGACGTTCCGCCAGGCGCCGACGACGATCAACCTGCTGGAAGGCCCGGACGTCGACCATCTGGACGTGGTGCGCCTGAACGATTGCAGCCACCACACGGCGTTCTTCGGCGAAGCGGTGCACCGGGCGCTTTGAGGCCGCGGGCCCCGTCACGGGCGCCACCGGCGATAATGCGCGGATGACCCGCACGCTCGCCGACTGGCTCCAGTACATCGAACGCATCCACCCCCGCTCTATCGACATGGGGCTCGACCGCATCCGCGTGGTCGCGCAGTCGCTCGGCCTGGGCAAGCCGGGCAGGGCAGTGATCACGGTAGGCGGCACGAACGGCAAGGGGTCGACGGTCGCCTTTATCGAGTCGATCGCGCGCGCGGCCGGCTGGAAGGTCGGCGCGTACACGTCGCCACACCTGCTGTCTTACAACGAGCGCGTCCGCATCGACGGCGCCGACGCGTCCGACGACGCGCTGATCGAGGCGTTCGAGGCGATCGAAGCCGCGCGCGGCGACACGCAGCTGACGTACTTCGAGTACGGCACGCTCGCCGCGTTGTGGTTGTTCGAGCGCGCGGGGCTCGATCTCGCGATCCTGGAAGTCGGCCTGGGCGGGCGCCTCGACGCAACCAACCTCATCGACGCAGACGTCGCGATCATCACCACGGTCGACCTGGACCACCAGGATTACCTCGGCGACGACCGCGAGCAGATCGGCGCGGAAAAGGTCGGGATCGCGCGCGCGTGGAAGCCGCTGGTGCTGGGCGACGACGATCCGCCCTCGAGCGTGCTCGGTCACGCCTACCGCATCGGCGCGCCGACATGGCGCATCTCGAACGATTTCTTCTTCAAGGCTCTCCCGTCGTCGCTGGACCCCGACGGCAACGCGTTGCCCGCGCGCTGGCAATGGCGCGAGATCGGCAAGCGCCTGGAACTGCCCGCGCCGCAGCTGGCCGCGCCGGTGCAACTGCGCAACGCGGCGGTCGCAATCGCCGCACTGCGCGCGCTGAAGGAACTGCCCAGACCACTTCCGCGACAGGCGTATTCGGAAGGCATCGCGAACGCGCGTGTCGGCGGCCGCTTGCAGCGGTTCGAACGCGATGGCGTGGAGATCGTCGTCGACGTCGGCCACAACCCGCAGGCGGCCCGCGCGCTCGCCGACTGGATTCGCGCCTCGCCCGCGCGGGGGCGCGTGATCGCCGTCTACGCCGCGCTGTCCGACAAGGACGCCGTCGGCGTGGTCGAGGCGATGGCGGCGGTGGTCGATCGCTGGCATCTGGCCGGGCTGCTCGGGGCCGGCCCGCGCGGCGGGAACGTGGATGCGCTCGCGGCGCGTCTGTCCGGCACCGCAGCGGCGGACGGCACGCGGCACGCGGACGTCGCACAGGCGCTGCGGGCCGCCCGTGCGGAAGCGAAGGCGGGCGACCGCGTGCTGGTGTTCGGCTCGTTCCACACCGCGGCGAGCGCGCTGGAGTCGCTCGCCCGCGACTGAACGTGACCGGCATCGAACCGGCCATGACGGATCGCGAGGGTATAATTCGCGCGGCGATCCGCCTGCGGTAAACGAGAACCGATGGAACCTGCCCTGAAACAGCGCGTCATCGGTGCGGTCGTGTTGATCGCACTGGCGGTGATCTTCCTGCCGATGCTGATCAAGGGGCCGGCCCCCGAAAGCGGGGCGTCCAATGTCCCGCTCGAACTCCCGAAGGCGCCGGAAGGCGACTTCGAAACCCGCGAACTCCCCCTCGTGAGCCCCGGCCAGGCGCCCAGCGGCGGCGCGGTCGGCATGAACGCCGGCCCCGCGTCCGGCGGCGACGCCGACACGCTCCCGACCGTCGACACCACCGCGACCACGCCGACGGCGCCCGTGCAGGGCCCGATGCCGGCCGCGACCGGCGGCGGCAACTTCGCCGTCAGGTTCGGCAGCTACGCGAGCACCGCCGACGCCGAGCGCGTCGTGAAGGCGCTGCAGGGCGCGCAGCTGATCGCCTACCAGGAACCTGTGCCGGGCAACGGCCGCACGCTGCACCGCGTGCGCATCGGCCCGTTCGCCACGCAGGCCGAGGCCGAAGCCGCACGCCTCCAGTCCGCACGCGTGCGCAGCGACGTCGGCGCCAAGGTCGTCGTGCTCGACGCCGAATCCGCCGAGCCCGTCGTCAGCGCCTCGCAGCCGGCCGCGACGCCGGGCTCGTCCGTCTCGGCCCCGGTGCCGCTGGCCGAATCGCGCCCCGCTCCGGCCGCCGCCGCGCCGCTCCCGCCGGAGCCGGCCAAGCCGGCCGCGGCGAAGCCTGCCGCCCCGGTCGAGAAGCCGGTGGCCAAGGTCGAAAAGCCCGTCGAGAAGCCCGCGACCCCCGCACCGCAGCCTGCGACCCGCACCAGCGCCCCGGCCGCGTCCGGCACGGGCTTCGCGGTGCAGCTGGGCGCCTTTGGCAGCGCGGCCGAGGCCGACAAGCTGCGCGATCGCGCGCGCGGCGCCGGCTTCAGCGCCTTCGTCGAACAGGTCCGCACGGACAAGGGCGTCCTGAACCGCGTTCGCGTCGGCCCGGTCGCCAGCCGCGACCAGGCTGATCAGCTGAAGGCGCAGGTCGCATCGAAACTCGGCGTGAGCGGCATTGTCCGCCCGCATCCCTGACCCCATCTGGGCCTTGGATTAGCGCATGGGCGCGATCGACTGGGTCCTGCTGGCGGTGGTCGCGGTATCGGCGCTGTTCGGGCTGATGCGCGGCTTCGTCGGCGTGCTGGCTTCGCTGATCGCCTGGCTGTTGGCCGGGTGGGCGGCGTTCCACTTCGGCGGCGACGTCGGGCTGATGCTCTCCGGCGATGGTGAGATCGGCGCCGGCGAGCTCTTCGGCGGCTACGCGCTGTGTTTCATCGGCGTGCTGGTGGTGGTCGGCCTGGTCGGCTGGCTGGTGCGCAAGCTGGTGCAGTCGGTTGGCCTGTCCGGGCTCGATCGCATGCTCGGCCTGGTGCTCGGCGTGGCGCGCGGTGCGTTCGTCGCCTGCGTGCTGGTGCTGCTGGCCGGATTGACGGCAATGCCGCGCGAGCCGGAATGGCATCGCTCGCAGGTGGTGCCGGTGTTCGTGCCGGGCGCGCAGTGGATGCGCGCATGGTTGCCCGAGTGGGCCGCCGAGCACGTCGACCTCGACGGTCGCGTGCCGACGGAGCATCCGGAACTTCCGCCGGCGTCGCCGGACGCCACGCCGGCGCTGCCGGCACCGGTGAGCGAGGCCTGACGGCCATCGCGATCAGGCGGGCCTCGCGCCCGCGGCAACACACAACTTCACAGCAGGACTCATCACCATGTGCGGCATTCTCGGTATCGTCGGCCACAACGACGTCGCGGCGCAGCTCTACGACGGTCTGACGGTGCTGCAGCATCGCGGCCAGGATGCGGCCGGCATCGCCACGGCGAACGGCAGCAAGCTTCGCGTGCACAAGGGCAACGGCCTGGTCAGCGACGTGTTCGACGAAGGCGCGATGTCGCTGCTGGAAGGCCGCGTCGGCATCGCGCATTGCCGCTACCCCACCGCGGGCAGCGAAGGCTCCGACGAAGCGCAGCCGTTCTACGTGAACTCGCCGTTCGGCATCGCGCTCGCGCACAACGGCAACCTGATCAACACCGACGCGCTTCGCAACGAGGTGTTCGAACAGGATCGCCGCAACGTCAACACCGAATCCGATTCGGAAGTGCTGCTCAATGTCTTCGCGCATGAGCTCGACACGCAGAAGGCACTGACCCCCGACGCCGCGTTCCGCGCGATCGAGGGCGTGAACCGCCGCTGCGTCGGCGGATTCGCCGTGGTGGCGACGGTGCTGGGCCTGGGGCTGGTGGCCTTCCGCGATCCCAACGGCATCCGCCCGCTGGTGCTGGGCAAGCGCAACAGCGGTGGGCAGGACGAATACGCGGTCGCGTCCGAATCCGTCGCCCTGGACCTGCTCGGCTTCGAGCGCGTGCGCGACGTGCGCCCGGGCGAAGGCATCGTCGTCACGCCGCGCGGCGAGCTGTTCACGCGCCAGTGCGCCGAGCCGCGCCAGCACACGCCGTGCATCTTCGAATACGTGTACTTCGCGCGCCCGGACTCGATGATGGACGAGGTCTCGGTGCACAAGGCGCGCATGCGCATGGGCCAGAAGCTCGGCGAGAAGATCCTGCGCCTGCGTCCGGACCACGACATCGACACCGTCATTCCGATTCCCGACACCTCGCGCGATGCCGCGCTGGAAATCGCGAACGTCATCGGCGTGAAGTATCGCGAGGGGTTCATCAAGAACCGCTACGTCGGCCGCACCTTCATCATGCCGGGGCAGGGCGAGCGCGCGAAGTCCGTGCGCCGCAAGCTCAATCCGATCCCGCTGGAATTCCGCAACCGCGTCGTCCTGCTGGTCGACGACTCCATCGTGCGCGGCACGACGTCGAAGCAGATCGTGCAGATGGCGCGCGATGCCGGTGCGCGCAAGGTGTATCTCGCCTCCGCCGCGCCCGCCGTGCGCTATCCGAACGTGTACGGCATCGACATGCCGTCGGCCGAGGAGCTCGTCGCGCACGGCCGCACGGACGAGGAAGTCGAGAAGCTCCTCGGCGCCGACTGGCTGATCTACCAGGACCTGTCGGACCTGGAGGAGGCCGTGTCGGGCCCGAAGCAGCGCATCAACGACTTCGATTCGTCGTGCTTCAACGGCGAATACGTCACCGGCATCGAGCCGGGCTACTTCGAACGCATCCAGCAGCTGCGTTCGGACGAAGCGAAGAAGACGCGGAGGGCGTGACGTGCGCGAACTGCAGCGGGCGATGATTCCCGACGACGAGAACGGCGACGTGCTGCGTCGCATGCTCGACGACGGCGACGACCTGACGCTCGCGCGGCCCATCGACTTCTTCCACGTTTTCGCGGAAGAGTCGGACGCGCAGGACTTCTTCGCCGCCGCGGCGGCGCGGCCGGAGCTCGCGGTCGAAGGCCCGGATTTCGACGACGACGACGGCATCTGGGAAGTCACGGCGACGCGCGTGATGGCGCCGGAGCACAAGGCGATCACCGCGCTCGAAGCCGAACTGACCGAACTGGCGGCGCAATATCGTGGCTACCCGGATGGCTGGGGCTGCGATCCGGCCGCGACCGCGCACTGACGTGTCCGCTTCGCTGTTCGACGCCGCGCGTGCCTGCCTCGACGCGGCCACGCCGGAGGCGAAGATCTCGGCCACCTTCGCTGCCGCAGACGCGTTTTCGCGCGGTGAACTGACGATTCCCGACGACGCGCCGGCGCCGGAGGCGATCCGCATGCCGGGCCGTCCGCAACGTCCGCTGCTCGTGCATCCACGCGACCTGCCGCGACGCGGCTTCGGCAGCAACGAGGGACGCGCTGCGTTCATCCACGCGATCGCACACATCGAGTTCAATGCGATCGATCTTGCGTGGGACGCCGCGTACCGGTTCCGCGGGATGCCGCGCGAGTTCTATGCGGACTGGGTAAACGTCGCGAACGACGAGGCGCGGCACTTCAACCTGCTGCGCGCGCGCCTGCGCGAGTTCGGCCACGACTACGGCGATTTCGACGCGCACAACGGCCTGTGGGAAATGGCCGAGAAGACCGCGCACGACGGCCTCGCGCGCATGGCGCTGGTGCCGCGCGTGCTGGAAGCGCGCGGGCTCGACGTGACGCCGGGGATGATCGTGAAACTGCGCGCATTGGGCGACGAAGCGACGGTCGCGATCCTGGAGACCATCCTGCGCGAGGAAGTGGCGCACGTCGCCGCCGGTTCACGCTGGTATCGCTGGTATTGCGAGCGTGCGGGGGTCGATCCCGTGCCGCGTTTCCGCGAACTGCTGGCCGAGTACGCACGCGCCGTGCTGTACGGCCCCTTCAACCGCGAAGCGCGCAGCGCAGCGGGATTCGGGCCGGAGGAGCTGGAGGCGCTTGAAAAGCTGGCGGGTTAAGCAGCCGCTGACCAACCCGTCATCCCGGCGAAAGCCGGGACCCAGGCCGTCAAACGTTCAGACGCGCGTCATTCCAGAGCGAAAGCTGGAATCCATTGGTCCGGATCTTGTTGCACGAACATCGCAGTGCTGTGCGGCAATGCCAGCTCGATGCTCCCGCTTCGTTGCCCCTCACCCCAACCCCTCTCCCGCAGGGAGAGGGGCCTCACGGCATCGCCAGGCCACACAACTCGAACCCCTTGCGCGTCACGCGCAGTACCGAGCCGTGGTCGTACCAGTCGCCTAGCACGATGCGCTCGCACGGGCGGCCTTCAACCATGAGTTCATGCACGGCCGGACGGTGCGTGTGGCCGTGGACGATGCGCTCGATACCATAGCGGCCGAACGTGCTGTCCACCGTCTGCGGCGACACGTCGGTGATCGTTTCCATAGTGCCCTGCTGCTTCAGGCCGCTCTGGTGCGCACGGCTCGCCGCGCGGGCCTGCTGTGCGAACGCGATGCGCGCCGGCAGCGGCTGGGCGAGGAACTGCGCCTGCCACTTCGGATCGCGCGTCTGCGCGCGGAACTGCTGGTAGGCCAAGTCGTCGGTGCACAGCGTGTCGCCGTGCATGATCAGTGTGGGTTCGCCGTAGAGCATCACCACCGACGGATCGGGCAGGATGCGCATGCCGGCGCGACGGGCGAAGTCCTCGCCGACCAGGAAATCGCGGTTGCCGCGGATGAAGTACACCGGCACGCCCGAGGCCTGCAGGGCGTGCAGCTCGCTCGCCACGAACGCGCCCGTTTCGGACGGATCGTCGTCGCCCACCCACGCTTCGAACAAGTCGCCCAGGATGTACAGCGCGTCCGCGTGGCGCGCCTCGGCGCGGATGAACTGGCCGAACAGTTCGGTGATCCGGGGACGCTCGGCGTCGAGATGGAGGTCGGAGATGAAAAGGGTCGCCATGGGGGGATTCTAGGGCCTTGCGCGCCGGATCCGGCCGCATCGCGCCCGCTCCGGTAAAATCGCCGGTTTCCGCCGTTCCGAGTCGCCCGCATGAGCTGCCGCACCCGTTTCGCCCCCAGTCCCACCGGCTACCTGCACATCGGCGGCGCCCGCACGGCGCTGTATTGCTGGCTGGAGGCGCGCCGTCGCGGTGGCGAGTTCGTCCTGCGCATCGAGGACACCGATCGCGAACGCAGCACGCAGGCGGCCATCGACGCGATCCTGCAGGCGATGGAGTGGCTCGGGCTGTCCTACGACGAGGGCCCGATCTACCAGACGCAGCGCCTGGAGCGTTACCGCGCCGTCGCCGAGCAGATGGTCGCCGCCGGCACCGCGTACTACGCCTACGAGACGAAGGAAGAACTCGAAGCCATGCGCGAGAAGGCCATGGCCGCCGGCGACAAGCCGCGCTACAACGGCGCGTACCGCGATCGCAACGAGGGCTTCCGCGACGATCCCAACCGCGTGATCCGCTTCAAGAACCCCGTCGACGGCGTGGTGAGCTGGGACGACAAGGTGAAGGGCACCATCGAATTCGCCAACACCGAACTCGATGACCTGGTGATCTTCCGGTCCGACGGTTACCCAACCTACAACTTCGCCGTGGTCGTCGACGACCTGGACATGGGCATCACCGATGTCGTGCGCGGCGACGACCACGTCAACAACACGCCGCGCCAGATCAACATCTACCGCGCGCTCGGCGCCACCGTGCCGCATTTCGCGCACCTGCCGATGATCCTGGATCCCGAAGGCGCCAAGCTGTCCAAGCGCACCGGCGCGGCCGACGTCATGCAGTACCGCGAGATGGGCTACCTGCCGCACGCCCTGCTGAACTACCTCGTGCGCCTGGGCTGGTCGCATGGCGACCAGGAGATCTTCTCCATCGCGCAGATGACCGAGCTGTTCGACCTGAAGGACGTGAACGCCAAGGCCTCGCGCATGGATCCGGCGAAGCTCGGCTGGCTCAACCAGCAGTACCTGAAGAACGACGATCCCGCTGATGTCGCCAAGCACCTGGAATGGCACCTGCACGCGCAGGGCCTCGACACGGCGAAGGGCCCGGCGCCGGCCGACATCGTGATCGCGCTTCGCGACCGCGTGCAGACGCTGAAGGAAATGGCCGAGCGAGCGGCCGTCTGGTTTGGCCCGCTCACGCAGTACGACGATGCAGCGGTCGCCAAGCACCTGACCGCCGCCGCCCGTGCGCCGCTGGCCGATGCGCGCGAGCGCCTGGCCGCGCTGCCGCAGTGGAGCGCCGAAGCGGTCTCGCAGGCGCTGCACGCCACCGCCGAGGCGCTGGGGATCGGCATGGGCAAGGTGGCGCAGCCGATGCGCGTGGCGATCACCGGCACGCAGGTGTCGCCGGACATCTCGCACACCGTGTACCTCGCGGGGCAGGCCGAGGCGCTGGCGCGCATCGACGCGGCCCTTGCAAAAGTGCCGGCCGGCGCCTAAATCCTGAGTATCCCGACACGGGCCGCGCCATGAGCCACGACCACGCCTGCACCGACCCGACGCACCACGTGCACGATGGCGACGCCTTCGTGCTCGAGGTCGAGCGTGCGTGCGAGGCGCGCGGCCTGCGCCTGACGCCGATCCGCGCCCACGCGCTGCGCCTGATCGCCGACGCCGGCCGCCCGGTGAAGGCGTACGAACTGCTCGACCAGATGAAGGCCACGCACGACGCCGCGGCGCCGCCGACGGTGTATCGCGCGCTGGATTTCCTGCTCGAACACGGCTTCATCCACAAACTCGCGTCGATCAACGCCTTCGTCGGCTGCCATCACCCGGGTTCTGCGCAGCACGCCGTGCCGTTCCTCATCTGCGACCGCTGCCAGTCCGCGACGGAGCTGGAGGACGAGCGCATCGTCGACACGCTCGACCGTCGCGCGCGCGAGCTCGGATTCACCCCGCAGGCGCAGACGCTGGAAGTGCACGGCGTCTGCGCAGCCTGCGCCAGGGCCGACGCGGCCTGATGCTCTGCGCCGCGACGGCTTGACCGCGGCGCTTCGAACCTAGAGATACGTGCGCGTGAACAGTTTCAGTTCGCGCGCCTCGATTCCGGCTTCGCGTCGCGTGGCGACGAAGTAGTCCAGCAGCTCCGCGCGCGTGGACGCGGGAATGTCGAGCGTCTGCTCGGTCGAGGTGCGCGGTGCTTCATCTCCTGCTGAGACCCGGGAGCCGGGCCGCGGACTGCCCGTGGATCCAACGAGTGCGCCCTTGAAGCGCAGCACACCTGTCGTCGATTGCGCATGCGCGGACTGGCCCGCGGCCAGCAACGCCGCAGCGATGGAAAGGGAAATGACGGCTCTCATCTTCGAATCCCCTGAAGCGCGGCACAGTGCCGCAGCCGCATTCTGCGAAAAAGTCTCAGCCAGCAGCAGGTGAAACGACTGAGAAAAAATCGCATTGCTTCAGATATTCGCGAGTGATAAGCGGCGCGCCGCTCAGATCACCCGACGCTGGGCCGCCGTCGCTTCATCGCCGGTGTTCGGCGTTCCGGTGGGCTCGATCAGCATCAGGTGCGCCTCGT
This sequence comes from Lysobacter soli, assembly GCF_009755585.1. Classification (NCBI taxonomy): domain Bacteria; kingdom Pseudomonadati; phylum Pseudomonadota; class Gammaproteobacteria; order Lysobacterales; family Lysobacteraceae; genus Lysobacter; species Lysobacter soli. The sequence goes on from NZ_CP046603.1 coordinate 1,153,064, forward strand.
CGATCGCTACCGGGCGATGCTCCATGCCGCGCGGAACAACGAACAGCTCGCCCGGGCCGAGTTCGACCGCGCCGTCGCGCAGTTCAATGCGGATGCGCCCGTGCAGCACGAGGAACAGGTCGTCGCTGTCGGCGTGCGAATGCCAGACGAATTCGCCCTTCACCTTCACCACCATGATGTCGTGGCCGTTGAAGGTGGCCACGGTGCGCGGTTGCCAGTGCTCGTCGAACGTGGCGAGTTTCGCGGCCGTGTTGATCGGAACGTGCGTCGTCATGTCGCCTGCGCCTGCGGTTGTGCGCCAACCGGCGCCGGCGCGGATTCGCGGATGGGAAGGTTGGCGGCGGCGGCGATGAGCGCCAGCGCCATGTCGGCGTACCACATCCAGCTGTAGTCGCCGAAGCGCTCCAGCACCAGGCCGCCGACCCACGCACCGAAGAAGCCGCCGAGCTGGTGCGAGAGCAGGGTGAGGCCGAACAGCGTGCCGAGGTAGCGCGGCCCGAAGAGTTTGCCGACAAGGCCGGCTGTCGGCGGCACCGTCGCGAGCCAGGTCAGGCCCAGCGCTGCGGAGAACAGGAAGAACGTCAGCGGCGTGGGCGGCGAGATGAGGTAGATCGCGATCAGCACCGCGCGGCTCGCGTACATCGCCGCAAGCAGGTACTTCATGCGGAAGCGCTGCCCGAGCCAGCCGGCGCCCAAGCTCCCGGCGACGTTGAACAGGCCGATCAGCGCCAGCGACACGGCCGACACGCTGGCGGGCAAGCCGCACAGCGCGATCTCGCCTGGCAGGTGCGTCACGAGGAACGCGATGTGCAACCCGCAGGTGAAAAACCCCAGGTGCAGCATCCAGTAGCTGCGATCGCGCACGGCGATGCGCAGTTGCTCACGCAGGCCGATGCCGGGTGCCGTGCTTGTCGGCGTCGCATTCGCACCCGTCTGCGGGGTGGCGGCCGCGCGTCGACGCAGCGGCCAGGCGAGCGGCAGTGTCGCCAGCGCGGAGGCGGCGAGGGTGAACATCGCCACGCCCCATCCGGCGACGCTGATCACCGCCTGCACCAGCGGCGCGAACAGGAACTGGCCGAACGATCCGCCCGCGTTGATCACGCCCGCGGCCATCGAGCGCTTTTCGGCCGGCATGTGCTGCGCGGTGGCGCCGATGAGGATCGAAAAACTCCCGGCGCCGGCGCCTGCCGCGCTCAGCACGCCGAGCGTCAGCAGCAGGCCCCATTCGGACGCAAGCGCCGGCGCCAGCGCCATGCCGGCTGCGAGCAGCAGTCCGCCGAAGACGAGCACGCGTCCGGGCCCGCGCTGGTCGGCAATCGCGCCGAACACCGGCTGCACGGCCCCCCAGACGAACTGCCCGATCGCCAGCGCGAAACTGATCTGCGCGACGGTGAGGCCGGTGCTCTGGCCGATCGGCGCGACGAACAGGCCCATCGACTGGCGTACGCCCATGGTGATCATCAGCATCGCCGTGGCGGCGAGCACCAGCGGCCAGTAGCGCGTCGCGGGGTGAGGCGCGTCGGCGGAAAGCGGGGTGGTCATTCCAGTTCCATCCGCGCCATCGCGCGATCGAGGTGGGTGTGCAGCGCATTCACGCCGGCGGCGCCGAGTCGCGCGTCGATCTCGTCCTGCGCCTTGCGCCACAGCGGCTGTGCGCGTTCGAGCACGCGCTTGCCCGCGGGTTTGACGCGCACGAGCTTCGCGCGTGCGTCGTCCTCGCTGCTGGCCAGTTCGATCCAGCCCGCGGCAGCGAGGGGCTTGAGATCGCGGCTGAGCGTCGTGCGGTCCATGCCGATTTCGCGCGCCAGGGCCCCGACCGTCTGCGGCGTGCGCGCGGCGCGACGCAGGATCGAATACTGGTTGAGATTAAGGCCTGCCGCGGCGAGTTCGCGGTCGTAGCGCTGCGTGACCAGGCGCGAAAGCTTGCGCAACCGGAAGCAGGTGCAAAGGCTGGAGGGGAGGGCGGTGTCGGGCATAAGCGTGTATATACACCTATTTCCGGAAAAGAAAAGCGCCGCGGGTGAAGCGGCGCTTTCCGATGGGCCGGAGCCCGATTCAGCGTGTCAGAAGAACGCGCGAACCCCGAAGGCCACGCCGCGGCCCGGCAGCGGTGCGACGTCCTTGAGGAAGGACGTGTGCACGCGGGCTTCTTCGTCCAGCAGGTTGCTGCCGTCGAGGAACACTTCCCACGCGTTGCCGTGTGCCGTGTCCTGGTGCCATGCGACGTGCCCGTCGACCAGCGTGTAACCCGGCGTCGGGGTTTCGTACGTGGCGACGTCGTCCTGCTTCGCGTAACGCGTCGCACCGAGCGAGGCGCGCCAGTTGCCGAGTTCCCAGCTCACTTCGCCACCGACGCGGTGGGGCGCGATGCGCGGCAGGTTGCCGCCGCGCGCGAGTTCGGCCGTGTAGTCGTGCGAGTGATCGCCATGCGGCACCGCGAAGGCGACTTCGCGCGTACCGCTGCCGGTGAGTTCGGCGCGCACCATGTCGCCGAACAAGCGCAGGTTCCACAGGCCGCTGTCGTTGTCGGCGAAGTTCCAGTTCACTTCCGCCTCGGCGCCGTTGAAGCGCGCGTCGTCCTGCGTCCACAGGCGCACGGGATTTCCGTCCTCGACCACGCCGGTGTCGGCCAGGTAGATGAAGTCGTCGTACTTCACGTGGTAGACCGACGCGCTCGCCTTGAACGGGCCGCCGTGCCAGTGCAGGCCGATTTCCGCACGATTGGCGGTTTCCTCGTCCATCAGCGGCGAGCCGAGTTCGACGCTGCTGGTCGCCACGTGCACGCCGTTGGAATACAGCTCTTCCGCCGTCGGCGCGCGCTGTGCGCGGTCCAGACCGAAGGAGAGGTGGTAGGCCTCGTTGATGTCCCACTTGAAAGCCGCCGACAGGCTGGTCGTATGGAAATCGCGATCCGGACCGATCGCCTCGGCTTCGTTGACGTCGATCTTGTTGCGATCCACGCGCGCGCCGACTTCGGTCTTCACCGGGCCGAAATCGCGCTGGCCCAGCCAGAACAGGCCGGCGTCGTTGCCCTTCGACGCGGGCACGAAGGCCTCCTCGCCGATCGCCTCGAAATCGCGCTTGCCCCACTGCACGCCGACCGCGCCATCCCAGCCGAACAGCGGCTTGTGCACGAGTTCCACGCGCGCCTCGGTGCTGGTGTTGTCGAAGACGGTGCCGGTTTCCTCACCCTCGTATTCGGTGTGCGTGTACTCGGTGCGCGCGACCTTCGCACGCAGCGACTTGAACGCGCCGAAATCGTCGAGCCCGCCGCGGACCTCGTAACGATGCTGCGTCATGCCGATGGTGACGGGGCCTTCTTCTTCGTGCGCTTCTTCTTCCTCCCCTTCGTGCGCGTGGTCGTCGCCGTGCTCGTGCGCGCCGGCAGGCACGCCATAGCGCGTGTCGAACAGGCTCGCGCCCACGCCGAGGAAGCCGCGATCGCCGATCCAGCTCACGCCCAGCGCGCCGCTGTCGGTGCGCACGAAGCTGTTGGGCAGCGTGCCTTTGGTGGCCGGATCCGGCGTTTCGCCTTCCTCTTCCATCAGGCGACGACTTTCGGGATAGCCGGGGATGTCGTAGTCGCCGGTCTCGCGATGCAGCGCGTCGGCGTGGAAGACGAAGTTGCCCGACGCGGACGTGCCGTCCATGCGGAACATGCCGGTGCGCTCGTCGTTGACGGTGTTGCCGCGCAGTTCGGCGCGCCCCTGCAGGGGTTCGTCGGTGACCGCTTCGGGGATGCGGCCGTCGATGACGTTCACCGCGCCGCCGATCGCGCCGCTGCCATAGAGCAGGGTGGCCGGGCCCTTGAGCACCTCGATCTGGTCGGCCAGGAACGGCTCGATGCTGACCGCGTGGTCGACGCTGACGGTGGAGACGTCGCCCGAACCGAGGCCGTCGCTCAGCACCTGGACGCGCGCGCCGTCGAAACCGCGGACGATCGGTCGGCCGACGCCGGGACCGAAGTAGGACGACTGCACGCCGGGAAGTTTCCCGACGGTCTCGCCGAGGGAGTTCGACTTGACCCGATCGAGCTTCTCGCCGGCGAGGACGTCGACCGGGCGGACGAGGTCCTCGGCGGTGCCGACCAGCGGGGTCGCCTTCACTTCGACGCCGCTCAGGTCCTTGGGCTGGTGGTCATGACCCTGGTCGTCGGCCTGCGCGGCTAGGGGGAGGGCCGCGGCGAGGGCGAGGACGAGCGGGAGGCGGCGATTCAGCAGGCGCTTTGACATCGGTGGGGGTAAAGTAGGTGGCTGAAGTTGCGTAATGTTATATTATAACGAAGTCGCATCGACCACCCTCCCGAAAGTCATGCCCCCCATTCGTCCCCGCAGCCTGCTCGACCGCATCGGTGCCACCGGCTCGCTGCTGTGCGCGATCCACTGCGCGCTGCTTCCGCTGGTGATCGCCGTGCTGCCGTCGCTGGGCGTCGCCGCGTGGCTGGGCTCGGGCTTCGAGGAGGGCTTCGTGCTCTTCGCCACCGCGCTCGGGTTGTTCAGCGTGGCCTGGGGCTACCGGCGCCACCACGCCGTGCAGGCGCTATCGCTGATGGTTCCGGGCCTGGCCATCCTGTGGTTCGGCGTGCTGTACCAGCCGCTGCACCAGAGCGTGATCCCGCATGCGGTCGCGATGACCTTCGGCGGTACGCTGGTCGGGCTGGCGCATCTGGCGAACCTGCGGCTGAACCATCTGCACGTGCACGACGCTACGTGCGCGCATTAGCGCGTCGATCGAGCGCTTCGCGCCCGCTCGAGCCGGAAACCTGCTGACGCATCTTTCCGGCCAGTAGCGACCCTGCCTCCTATCCCCGCCCTGCCGGGCGCCCCCTTAACAAAGGGGGCTTTCGCCGCGGACGAGCTTCTGGGCGACCGTGCTAGACTTCGCGACCTCGCGCGAACGCGATCTACGTAACCCCGCACCCCGGTGCGGATCTGAACAGTTTCAGGAGCACATCATGGGCAAGGGCGACCGCAAGACTGCCAAGGGCAAGCGTTACAACTCCAGCTACGGCAACGCCCGCAGCAAGGCCACGACCAAGGCCGCCGGCACCGCCGCTGCCCCGGTCGCGAAGAAGGCGACCAAGACCGTGGCCAAGGCCCCGGCCGCCAAGAAGGTCGCGGTGAAGAAGGCCGCTTCCAAGGAGTAAGCGCCCCGGCGCCCGCTCCGGACCTCGGGTCCGAAAGCAGAAAGCCCCGCCTTGGCGGGGCTTTTGTTTTTCTGCGGAATTAAGAAGGGCGATCAGCGCTTGGCCGCCTTCTCCACTTCACCCCAGACGCGCAGCAGGTTGCCGCCCAGGATCTTGCGGATGTCCGCGTCCGAATGGCCCCGCTTCTGCAGGCCTTCGACCAGGTTCGGATAGTCGGCGACCGAACGCAGCTCCACCGGCAGGTTGCCGCTCACGCCATCGAAGTCCGACCCGATGCCGACGTGGTCCACGCCGAGCAGCTTCACCGCGTAGTCGATCTGGTCCAGCACCGCGTCGATGTGCACCACCGGCACCGGATGCGCGTCCTTCCACGCCTTCTCGAATTCGTCCTTCGACTTCTGCGGCTTGCCTGCGGCGGCGAGCTTCGCGTTCTCCTCCTCGAGCGCGGCCTCCGCGGCGAAGAAGGCCTGCATGTCGGACGCGGCCTTCGCGCTGACGAAGCCCGTGCCGAACACCAGTTGCACCACGCCGCCTTCCTTCGCCACCGCCAACGCCAGCTCGTCGCTGATGTTGCGCTCGAAGCCCGGCGTGAAATGGCGCATGCCCGAATGGCTGGCGATCACCGGCACGTCGGTGATGCGCAGCACGTCGCGGATGGCGTCGTCGGAAATATGCGACACGTCGACCATGATGCCGAGGCGGTTCATTTCGGCGACGACCTGCTCGCCGAACGGGCTCAGGCCGCCCCACTTCTTCTTCTGCGCGTAGGACGAATCGGCGATGCGGTTGTTCGCGCTGTGGGCGAGGGTGATGTAGCGCACGCCGCGCGCGTGGAAACCCGCAAGCTTCGACAGGTCGTCGCCGATCGGCGCACCGTTCTCCATGCCCGGCGTCAGCAGGACGCGGCCGCCCTTGCGCAGCTTCTCGACGTCGCCGGGCGAACGCAGGATCGCGAACTTGTCCGGATGGCGGCCGACCATCGCTTCGACCGCGTCGATCTGCGTGTTCGCCGTCTGCCACGCGGTGCCGGCGGCATCCTCTTCGGGCGAGGTGTAGATCGACATGAAGGCGACGCCGAGGCCGCCTTCGCGCGCGCGCGGATAGTCGAACTCCTTCGTCGGCGCGGACACACCCAGGTCGTCCCAGTGCGACAGCAGCTCGCTGGGCGCGTCGATATGCGTGTCGACGACGATCGCGTCCTGCGCGAGTTTGCGCGCCGCATCGGTCGCGGCGGATGCGGAGGTGGCGGCCATCGACAGCGACAGGCCCAGAACGGCGTAACGCAAGCGCATGTTTTCTCCCCGGTTGTATTCGTCGAATCGGATCAGGTAACGCGATGGCCACCGGCGTGCACGGACTGCGCGAGGCGGCCGCCCAGCCAGTAACACAGTTCGGCCGGATGCTGGATGTTCCACAACACGAAGTCGGCGCGGGCGCCCACGCGCAGCACGCCGCGATCGTGCAGGCCCAGTGCGCGTGCGGCGTTCACCGTCGCGCCGCGCAGCGCTTCTTCGGGCGAGAGCCGGAAATGCGTGCACGCCAGCTGCATCGCATGGCGCAGCGATTGCAGCGGCGAGGTGCCGGGATTGCAGTCGGTCGCCACCGCCATCGGCACGCCGTGCGAGCGGAACGCCTCCAGCGGCGGCAACGCGGTTTCGCGCAGCACGTGGAAGGCGCCCGGCAACAGCACCGCGACGGTGCCGGCCTGCGCCATCGCGCGCACGCTGTCCTCGCTGGTGTGTTCGACATGGTCGGCCGACAGTCCGTCGAAAGCCGCCGCGAGCGCGCCGCCGCCCAGGTCGCTGAGCTGGTCGGCGTGCAGCTTCACCGGAAGGCCGAGCGCACGCGCGGCTTCGAACATGCGTCGCGTCTGGTCCGGCGTGAAGCCGATGCCTTCGCAGAACGCGTCGACCGCATCGACGAGCCCTTCGGCGTGCAGCTTCGGCAACCATTCGATCGCCGCGTCGATGTAGTCGTCGGCGCGGCCGGCGTATTCCGGCGGCAGCGCGTGCGCGGCGAGGTAGGTCGTGCGCACGCCGATGCCGAGCTGTTCCAGCCGGCGCGCGACGCGCAGCATCTTGCGTTCGTTGTCGAAGTCCAGGCCGTAGCCGGACTTGATCTCCACCGTGGTCGCACCGTCGCTGATCAGCGCATGCGCGCGCGGCAGCGACTGGCGCAGCAGCTCGCCTTCGTCCGCGGCGCGCGTGGCGCGCACGGTCGACAGGATGCCGCCGCCGGAACGCGCGATGTCCTCGTAGCTGGCGCCGAGCAGGCGCAGCTCGAACTCGCGCGCGCGATCGCCGGCGAAGACCAGGTGTGTGTGGCAGTCGACCAGGCCGGGCGTGATCCAGCCCTTGGCCTCGATCACTTCGCGCGCCAGGCGCTGGGGCGCGTCGGGCAGGCCCGAGCGCGGACCGACGTAGGCCAGCGTTCCGTCCTTCCACGCCAGCGCGCCGTCGAGGATGTCCGCGTAACCGGCGGGCGCATCGAGCGTGGCGAGCGAAGCGCCGAGGATCAGTCCGTCCCAGGCCGTATGCGCGTTGGAGGTCATGGGGGTCGATTCTAGCGGCCTGTACCGTCCCTGCGGGGCCATCGCCACGACCGTCCATGCGGGCGACAATGCCGGCATGAAGACCCTCGACGCCGAGATGCTCTGGACTCCCGACGGCTGGCATTCCGACGCCGGCTTCGACATCGACGACCACGGGCGCATCCGCGCGCGGGTGGCCGCCGAGCCGACCGCCAGCGCCAGCTGGATCGTGCCGGGCGTGGCGAACCTGCATTCGCACGCGTTCCAGCGCGCCATGGCCGGGCTGGCGGAACGCCAGACCAACCCGTCGGACTCCTTCTGGACCTGGCGCGAAACGATGTACCGCTTCGCCGCGCGCTTCACGCCCGACCTGCTGCGCGCCGTGGCAACGCAGCTCTACGCGGAGATGCTCGAAGCCGGCTACACGACGGTGTGCGAGTTCCATTACCTGCACCACGCGCCCGATGGCCGCCCGTACGACGATCCGGCGGCGATGTCGCGCGCGCTGATCGCCGCCGCGCGCGACGCAGGCATCCGCCTCACGCTGCTGCCGGTGCTGTACATGACCGGCGGTTTCGACGGCCGGGCGCTGGGCGAACGCCAGCGCCGCTTCGGCCACGACGTCGATGCCTACCTGCGCCTGATCGACACGCTCTGCGAGGACGCCGATGCGATGCTGCACGTCGGGTGCGCGCTGCACAGCCTGCGCGCCGTGCCGCCGGACGCGGTGCGCGCCGTGCTCGATGCGCTGCCGCCGTCGATGCCGGTGCACATCCACATCGCCGAGCAGGTGGGCGAAGTGCAGGACAGCCTCGCGTTGCGCAACGCGCGCCCGGTGGAATGGCTGCTCGACAACGCGAACGTCGACGCGCGCTGGACGCTGGTGCACGCCACGCACCTCACGCCGGCCGAAACGCAGGGCATCGCGCGCAGCGGCGCGACGGTGGCGATCTGCCCGACGACGGAAGCCAATCTCGGCGACGGCCTGTTCCCGCTGCGCGAGTACCTCGACGCCGGCGGTCGTTGGGGCATCGGTTCGGATTCGCACATCTCCGTGTCGCCGGTGGAGGAACTGCGCTGGCTCGAATACGGCCAGCGGTTGTTCACGCGCCATCGCAACATCGCCGTGCGCGCGCAGTCGCCGAGCGTCGGCGAAACGCTGCTGCACGACGTCGCGCAGAGCGCGCGTTTCTCCAGCGGGCACGCGATCGGCACGTTCGCGACCGGCGAATACGCCGATGCCGTGGTGCTCGACACGGATGCGCCGGCGCTGTTCGGCCTGACGCAAGGCGATGCGATCGATCGCTGGATCTTCAGCGGAAATCGCCCCTTGGTGCGCGATGTGTATGTCGGCGGGCGGCGCGTGGTGGAGAACGGCCACCACCTGCAGCGTGTGCCGATCGCGCAGCGTTACCGCGAGGCGATGGTCGAGCTGATGCGCGAATAACGCACAGTCATTCTCAGCCGAACAGATCCACCGCGCCAGGCAACGCGCCTTCCATCCGCAGCAGGAATTCCTTCGTCGGCAGTCCGCCGCCGAAGCCGGTCAGGCTGCCGTCGCTGCCGATCACGCGATGACACGGCAACACGATCGGCAGCGGATTGCGGCCATTCGCCGCCCCGACCGCGCGCATCGCCGACGGCTTGCCGACACGTTGCGCCAGTTGCGCGTAGCTGATCGTCTCGCCGTACGGAATCGACGCCAGCGTGTGCCACACACCGAGCTGGAACTCCGTACCGCGCGGTGCGAGCGGAAGATCGAAGTCGCGTCGGCCGCCGTCGAAATACTCGCCCAGCTGCGCCGCCGTCATGCGGATGAACTCGCACTCGCGCGCTTCCCACGCATCGCACCGCGACATGGGATGGCGCGGGTTCTGGAATTCGATCAGGTGCAGCCCGTCGTCGCTCGCGGCGATCAGCAGTTGCCCGACGGGGCTTGGCACGGTGGCGTAACGGATCATGCGGTGGCGTCCGCGCCGGTTGTGCGCGCGATTCCGCGCCTGGCGCGCGTCGGCTTCGCGGCCTTCGCGACGGGCACCGGCATCGAATCGCGCCACAGGTGGATCACCGCATAGCCGCGCCACGGTCGCCACGCTTCGGCGCGCGCGGCAAGCGCTTTCGGCGCCATGCGCGTGCCGTCGGCGGGAAGCGCCTTCTGCAATACCAAATCTTCGACGGGAAACGCATCGGGATGCCCGAGCGCGCGCAGCGCGATGTACTGCGCCGTCCACGGCCCGATGCCGGGCAACGCGACCCAGCGCGACACGAAGTCGTCCAGCGTGCGTTCCGGCCGGAAATCCACGCGACCATCGAGCAGCGCCTGTGCAACGCCACGCACGGTCTGCGCACGCGAGCGGATCAGGCCGATGGATTCCAGGTCTGCATCGACAAGTTTTTCAGGCGTCGGGAACAGATGCGCGAGCGCGTCCGCAACCCGCGCGTCCGCGAACGGCTGCGGCAGCGGCTGTCCGTACTTCTGCGCCAGGCGCGAGGCGAGGGTGCGTGCAGCGGCGACGCTCACCTGCTGGCCGATGATCGCGCGCACCGCGATCTCGAAGCCGTCCCATCCGCTGGGCAGGCGCAGGCCGGGGCGTTGCGCGAGCAAGGGCTTGAAGCGCGCGTCCTTCGACAACGTGTCCGCGATCGCCTGCGGATCGGCGTCCAGGTCGAACATGCGGCGCAGGCGCTGCACGATGTCCAGCAGCTTCGACGAGGCGGCGCCGTGCAGTTCGAGCTTCAGCGCGTGCGCGCCGGCGTTCCTGTCGTCCGGCCATGCGCTGACGCGCAACCAGCCGGGGCGATCGACGGGGCCGATCACGCGTGCGTAGCTCGCATCGTCGACGAACTCGACGCCGGGCAGGGCGCGACCGCGCAGGAAATCGAGCATCGCCATGAAGTCGTACGGCGGGCGATAGCCCAGTCGCAGCGTGAGCACGTCGCCGGCCTCGCGCGCCTCGCTTCGCCCCTTGCGAAGGTCGCGTGGCGCCATGCGATACGCCGTGCGGAATGCATCGTTGAAACGGCGAAGACTGGCGAAGCCCGATGCGAGCGCGATCTGGGTGATCGGCAGGTCGGTTTCGGTCAGCAACTGTTTTGCGAACAGCAACCGGCGCGTGCCGTGCACGCCCATCGGCGCGACGCCCACGCGTTCGACGAAGAGGCGGCGCAGCTGGCGTTCGCCGATGCCGACGCGCTCGGCCAGCGCTGCCAACGGCTGCTCGGCGAGCGCACCGTCGTCGATCAGCTTCAACGCGCGCGCGATGGCCGCGTCGCCGCGCCGCCAGCTGCCGTCGTCGGGCGACAGCTCCGGCCGGCAGCGCAGGCACGGCCGGTAGCCCGCCGCTTCGGCCGCCGCGGCGTGGCGGAAATACACCACGCGCCTGGCCGTCACCGCCGGGCACACCGGGCGGCAGTAGATGCGCGTGCTCAACACCGCCGTGAAGAACAGGCCGTCGAAGCGCGGATCGCGCGTGCGACGGGCCTGCTCGCACACATGGAAGGCGGGCAGGGTGTCGGCGTGGATGTGGGCGGGCTCGGACATGGCCGCAGGCTAGCACCGCGCGATCGCGAGGACTGGCCGGATTCGGACATGAACGTGGAGCGCTTCCGCGAGCCCGTTCCGGGCGCACGAACGCGCGCGATCAGTGCTCCGGCGCAGCGTTCCCAATTGAAGCAGGCCCGCGCAGCGCCGGCAGCAGCGGCGCGATGTCGCCGTCGTTCGGCGCGGCGTCGATGCCGAGCAGCCGCGCCAGCAGCGGGTACACGTCGACGTTGTCGAACGCCGGCAGTGTCGCGCCCGGCACGAACGACGGGCCACGCGCGACGAACAGCGCCCGCATCGACGGCAGCGCGGGATCGAATCCGTGCGAGCCGCGCGTGACGTTCGGCTTGGTCGCCAGTTTCTTCGGATACAGCGCGTCCCAGCCTTCGTGCATCTGGCACACGATCGGCGGCACGCGCGGGTTGGTGCCGTAGTGCCACCGCGCCGGGAGATCCTCGCGCCGATAGCAGTCGTATTGCGCGCGGGGGCCGAGCAGGCGCGCTTCGGCTTCGCGCTCGAAGCCGGGCAACGGTTGCACGCCGATGGACTGGCCGTCGGAAACCACGGTCGCAATCGACGGCGCGATCATCTGCTCCACGCTGATGGTGTGGTTGGGCGCAACCGTCGCCATGCCGTGGTCGGACACGACGATCAGGTCGGTCGAATCCAGCATGCCGCGCGCGGCAAGGCCGTCGTGCAGGCGGCCGATCACCGCGTCGAGTTCGCGCAGCGTGCTGCGCACCTGCGGCGAGTCCGGGCCGTGGTCGTGGCCGGCCTTGTCGAGTTGTTCGAAATACACGGCGACCAGGCGCGGGCGTTGCGCCGGCGGCGCGTCCAGCCACGACAGAACGTCGTCGATGCGGCGCGCCGGCGGCACGGATTCGTCGTAGGCGACCCAGCGGCTGGGACGCACGCCGCCGATCGCCGCGCTGCTGCCGGGCCACGCCCAGCTCGCGCTGCGCACGCCCTGCTTTTCGGCGGTGACCCAGATCGGTTCGCCGCCCCACCAGCGCGTGTCGGCCACGGCCTTGCGGTCCGCGACGGCGAAGTCGCCGATGCCGGAATCGCTCATGCGGTTGTGGATCACCCCGTGGTGGTCGGGACGAAGCCCCGTCGCGAGCGTGTAGTGGTTCGGGAACGTGAGCGACGGGTACGACGGGTTCATCCACGCCGCATGCGTGCCTTCGCGGGCGACGCGGGCGAGGTGGGGCGTCGCGTCGTTGGACAGGTAATCGGCGCGGAACGCATCGATGGATACCAGCACCACGGTCCGCGCCGCCGGTTCGGCCGGGCGCGGCGCGCGGGCGCTGCAGGCGGACAGGACGAGGCAGGCGGCAAGTGCCGCGAGGCGAAGGTGGGGCATCGGCCGATCATAACGAGCGTGTGTTGCGGCATGACTTTAGTCGCTGGCGGCATCGCGGAGCCTTGCCAATAGTGGCCGCACACCCGGCGGCGCCCGCCGGCATCGGAGCCGCCGTGATGCGTATCGCCGTGAGTCTGTCTGCCGTTGTGCTGGGGATCTCCGCCGTCGCGGACGCGCAGAGCCCGCCGAAAGCGACACCGAAACCGGAGCCGGCGCGCATGACGTCGGCCGAGTGCGAGGTCTGGGCGCGCGAGCTTAGCTTCGCGCAATCGGTGGCCGACCACGACGCAAAGGCCTTCGCCGCGCACATCGAAACGGACGCGGCCTTCGGCGCCAGCCAGCCGCAACCGACGCGCGGCCGCGAGGAGATCGCCCGGCGCTGGGCCGGCATCGTCGAGGGCAAGCGGTTGAAGCTCAGCTGGTACCCGACCCGGACGACGATCGGCCCGGGCAGCGCGAAGGACGTGGCCTGGTCGAGCGGGCCGTCGCTGTTCGAGGACCTGGACCCGAAATCGACCCAGCGTTACCGGATCGGCGCGTTTCACTCGGTCTGGCACCGCGGGGCAGACGGCACCTGGCGGGTGCTGTTCGACGACGGCGTCGACCCGCGGCCGGCCACGGAGGCCGAAGCCACGGCCTTCCGAGAGGGCCGCCAGACCACGTGTCCACAAGCCTGACGACGGCCTGAAGGCGGCGGCTGCGCTCACGGCCGGGTAAAGCGCCGGGGCGTATGGTGGCGGTACGGCAACGTTGCCGTCCCACGCCAGGTGACGCCATGGATTCCCGCAATCGCAATCGCAGTCTCGCTACCGCGTTCGCAGTTGTCGTGTTCGGCATGTCCTTCGGCGCGTTTGCGCAGACGGCGACGACGGATGCGCAGGCGCAGGTGCAGGTAGGTTCCACGCAGGCGGACGCGGCGGTGGCCGCCGATGCGCAGATCGCGGGCAATACCGATGCCGCAAACGCGAAGCGCACCTCGAACGTCGGCTGCGTCAAGGACACCGGCACCAACATCCGCCCGCGCGATCCGAAGACCGGCAAGGCGCTGTGCATCGGCCCGGGCCGCAGCTACAGCCGCGAGCAGATCGACCGCACCGGCCAGACCGACCTCGCCGACGCGCTGCGTCGACTCGACCCGTCGGTGCGCTGATCGCGTGAACCTCGTGACGCGCATGTGGCCCGTCGCGCTGGCGCTGGCCTTGCAGCCGGCGCTGGCGTTCGCGCAGCAGCCCAACACGCTGGCGCCGCCGCCACGCGTGGCGCCGATTTCGCCCGCGTCGCAACCGTCGTTGCCGCGCGGGGTGGATACCTCGCGCGACAACTCGCTGCAAACGCTCAATCGCCAGCTCGACGCATCCAGCCGCCGGGTTTCCGCCGACACGCTGCGCAGCCAGGTCGATCAGCAGGACCGGTTGATGGACGCCGACCGCGCGCGCACCGATGCACGCCGTGCCGCGGCCACTACGCCCGCCGAATCCGAACGCCTTCGCCAGGATTTCGAAGCGCGCCGCGCGACGCACGAAGCGTGGCGTGCCGGCAAGGAAGCGCAGGTGCATCGCCTTGAGGCGATCGACCTACCGCCGCCTCCGCCGGTGAATGAAGTGAAGCCGGCGATCGAGCCGCGTCGCTAGGTCAGGCGCGCCGCTAGGCCAGCAACCCCCGCAACAACCGCTGCAGCGAGGCGTCGTAGTAGCGCCGGAACGCGGCTTCGTCGAAATTGAACCGGCCCGCGCGATAAAGCGCGATCAGGCCGTGCGTGTGCGCCCACAGCGTCACCGCCACGTCCCACACGTCGTCCTCGCGCAGTACGCCGGCGCGCATCGCATCCTCCACCGCGTCGGCCACGACGTTGAGCGTGGGCGAACGGCGCGCGCGGAAATCCTCCGGAAATCGCCGTGCATCGGTACGCGCGGTCGAGAACGCGTGGTCGAACAGATGCGGATGCGCGAGGGCGTAATCGAGGTAGATGCGCTGCACCGCGATCAGGCGTTCGAGCACGTCGCCGCCGCGACCGCGCGCGTCCCAGTGGCGGGCGATGGCATCGAAGCTGTCGTCGCCGATGCGCTTGAGCAACGCCTCGCGATTGGGAAAATGCCGGTAGATCGCCATCGGCGTGAGGCCGACCGCCGCCGCGACGCGCCGCATGCTCACGCCGCCCGCGCCTTCGCGTTCGAACAGCGTCCGCGCCGCGCGCAGGATGCGGTCGGCGGTGCGGTTCGTGCGGGGTTCGGCGCGGCTCATGTGTACAGCGTATACAAATGACGCGCCGCGGACGCGAAATCGCACCAAACCGGCGCCGCGACGGCGTCGGCGACGCGTCCGCCCGCGCGGGGCAGCGCGATAATTCCCGACGCCTGTTTCGCGCGTCGCAATCGCGGCGCCCAGCCGACGGAGTCTTTCCGATGTCGACCCGCAAAGATCCTTCCCGCGTCATCCGTGCCCCGCGCGGCGCCGAGAAAAGCTGCAAGTCGTGGCTCACCGAAGCCGCGTACCGGATGATCCAGAACAACCTCGACGCCGAAGTGGCCGAAAGCCCGACTGAGCTGGTCGTCTACGGCGGCATCGGCCGCGCCGCGCGCGACTGGGAAAGCTTCGACGCGATCCTGAAGTCGCTGCGCGAACTGGACGACAACGAAACGCTGCTCGTGCAGTCGGGCAAGCCGGTCGGCATCTTCCCCACGCACGCCGATGCGCCGCGCGTGCTGCTGGCCAACTCCAACCTCGTGCCGCACTGGGCGACGTGGGAGCACTTCAACGAGCTCGATAAAAAGGGCCTGATGATGTACGGCCAGATGACGGCCGGCTCGTGGATCTACATCGGCTCGCAGGGCATCGTGCAGGGCACGTACGAGACCTTCGTCGAGATGGGCCGCCAGCACTACGGCGGCAACCTCACCGGCAAGTGGATCCTCACCGCGGGCCTGGGCGGCATGGGCGGCGCGCAGCCGCTGGCTGCGTCGCTCGCGGGCGCGTGCTCGCTCAACATCGAATGCCAGCAGAGCCGCATCGACATGCGCCTGCGCACGCGCTACGTCGACGAGCAGGCCACCGACCTCGACGACGCCCTCGCGCGCATCGAGAAGTACACGCAGGCCGGCGAGGCGAAGTCGATCGCGCTGCTCGGCAACGCCGCGGAAATCCTGCCCGAACTGGTGCGTCGCGGCGTGCGCCCGGATGCGGTGACCGACCAGACCTCCGCGCACGATCCGGTGCACGGTTATCTGCCGATCGGCTGGAACGTGGAGCAGTGGCAGCGCATGCAGTCCGAGGATCCGGCGCGCGTGCGCGACGCGGCGAAGAAGTCGATGCGCGTGCACGTGGAGGCGATGCTCGCCTTCGAGGACATGGGCATCCCCGTGTTCGACTACGGCAACAACATCCGCCAGATGGCGAAGGACGAAGGCTGCCAGAACGCGTTCGACTTCCCGGGCTTCGTGCCGGCCTACGTGCGTCCGCTGTTCTGCCGTGGCGTCGGCCCGTTCCGCTGGGTCGCGCTGAGCGGCGATCCGGAGGACATCTACAAGACCGACGCGAAGGTGAAGGAACTCATCCCGGACGACGCGCACCTGCACCGCTGGCTCGACATGGCGCGTGAGCGCATCAGCTTCCAGGGTCTGCCCGCGCGCATCTGCTGGGTCGGGCTGGGCCTGCGCCACAAGCTGGGCCTGGCGTTCAACGAGATGGTGCGCAATGGCGAACTGAAGGCGCCGGTCGTGATCGGCCGCGACCACCTCGACAGCGGCAGCGTCGCCTCGCCGAATCGCGAAACCGAAGCGATGCGCGATGGTTCCGATGCCGTCTCCGACTGGCCGCTGCTCAACGCGATGCTCAACGTCGCCGGCGGCGCGACGTGGGTGTCGCTGCATCACGGCGGCGGCGTCGGCATGGGTTACTCGCAGCATTCCGGCGTTGTCATCGTGTGCGACGGCAGCGAGGAAGCCGACAAGCGCATCGCGCGCGTGCTCTGGAACGACCCCGGCACCGGCGTCATGCGCCACGCCGACGCGGGCTACGACATCGCAAAGCAGTGCGCGAGGGAGCAGGGGCTGAAGCTGCCGATGCTCTGATCACACTGCACCTGTGAGGTACGAACGGGCTGGGTAGCCGGCCCGTTCGCGTTTGCGCTGCTCTGGCTGGAGGCGGCGCTCGCCTAGCGCTCGACGCCGGACTTGAACGAAAACTCCTGTGCAGCGAGCGTCGCTACCGGTTTGCCGTCGAGCGTTGCCGGTTCGAACCGCCATGCTGCGACGGCCGCCAGCACGGTCGCGCGCAACCGCTCGTCACTGATGCTGACGAAGCGCGGCTCCACCACTTGGCCGTCGGGCGACACGATGAAGGCTAGCAGAACCTCGCCGGCGAGTTCGGTGCCGTCAACGGCGAAGGCGCGGGGCGGAAGACTGCCGCCTGTCACCGTCGCGCCGACGAGGCCCGGTCGTGGAGCGATGTCGACGAAGCGGAAGCGATCACTGTAGAGCCCTTTCAGCGTTGCATCGTCGGCACGCGCTTCCGACTCGGGCGTTATGCGGTTGTAGACGGTGCTGAACGGTGTTGGCGCCGTTACCGTCTCGTGCGAGGCTCCGAGCCCAGCGCCGCCTGCAAACGCTGGGCCGATCAGACGGATGTCCGCCATCTTGTCGAACGAGGCGCGATAGTCGCGCCACTCGTCGACCGGCGCACCAGCGATGGTGACGGCCACCATGTCCATCGCAGTGGCCCACGATAGCGAGTAGAGGATGTGGAAGTCGCGGCGCTTGCCACCAAGTTCCAGTGGCTCGACGACTTCGAAGCAGCGCCGGTGGAACTCGCCCTCCACCTGCACCGGACAATCGCGCACGACCTGCACACCCGCCGCGCGTTTGCCTTCGATGAACTGCTGCACGAAGGCCGGCCTGGTCAAACCGCTCTGCGCTTCCACGCCCATCATCAATTGCACGCGCATGCCCACGTCGTACGGCCCGAGGCGGGTGTCTTCACGGGAGATCGTCCACATCCAGCCGCTCGGCGTACCTTCGCTGGCGTAGAACCAGTCGCGAGGCCGCGCGATCTGGCCATCGGTTGGGTCCAGCGGCTGCAAGACGAAACCCTCGGCGACGGCAATGTCCCTGGCCGGCGCCGCGAGACAGGCGAACAACAGCAATACCCCCAACCACCACGATTCGCGCATGCGACCCCCCCCCTTCCTTTGGTGAACGCGATCCTAGCGCGGCGTCATGGCCGCGTGCGACTGTCGAACGGCGGCCTCTCCGTTCGTCGTCTCACTGAGCCGGTCATGGCGACCTCCGTCGCCGTTACCATTGCCCAACGAACGAACGGATGCTTTCGATGAACTCCGAGCCGCAACGCAGCATCGCCGAAACGGTCGCCCCTGCGACCGAGGATTCACGCTCCCTCTGGTCCGAACTCCGCGACGCCATTCGCGGCACCAACGCCGACTACACGAAGATTCCGCTGCGCCGGGCGGTGTTCCTGCTGGCGGTGCCGATGGTGCTGGAACTGGTGCTCGAATCGACCTTCGCCGTGGTCGACATCTGGTTCGTCGCCAAGCTCGGGCCGTCGGCGGTGGCCACCGTCGGGCTGACGGAAACCTATCTCTTCCTCATCTATTCCATCGCGATGGGCCTGGCGATGTCGGTCACGGCCGTCGTCGCGCGGCGCATCGGCGAGAACCGGCGCGAGGACGCGGCCATCAGCGCGGTGCAGGCGATCTTCATCGCGCTGCTGGTGTCGGTGCCTTTCGCGGTCATCGGCATCGTGTGGGCGAAGGACCTGCTGCGCCTGATGGGCGCCGACGCGTGGAGCATCGAGCACGGTTACCGCTACACGCAATGGATGCTCGGCGGCAACGCGATCATCATGCTGCTGTTCGTGATCAACGCGATCTTCCGCGGCGCCGGCGATGCGGCCATCGCGATGCGCGTGCTGTGGCTGGCGAACGGCCTGAACATCGTGCTCTGCCCGCTGCTGATCTTCGGCTTCGGGCCCGTGCCGGCGCTGGGCATCGAAGGCGCGGCGATCGCGACCAACATCGGCCGCGGCGCGGGCGTCGCGCTGCAGCTGTACGTGCTGTTCCATGGCGGAAAGCACATCCGAGTGGCGTGGTCGCAGCTGGCCGTGCACGGCGCGGTGCTGTGGAACATCGTTCGCACCTCGCTCGGCGGCATCGGGCAGATGATCGTGTCTATGACCTCGTGGATCTTCCTGATGCGCATCCTGTCCAGCATCGGCAGCGAAGCCGTGGCCGGCGCGACGATCGCCATCCGCATCATGATGTTCACGCTGATGCCGGCGTGGGGCATGTCGAACGCGGCGGCGACGCTGGTCGGGCAGAACCTCGGGGCGCAGCAACCCGAACGCGCCGAGGCGGCGGTGTGGCACATCGGCTGGTACAACATGGCCTTCACGATGGCCATCTCGGTGGTGTTCTTCTTCTTCCACCACGATCTGATCGCGCTGTTCACCAATGATGCGAAGGTGATCGACGTCGGCGGCGAATGGCTGCAGATCCTGTCGTATTCGTACTTCGTCTACGGCTGGTGGATGGTGTCGGTGCAGGCGTTCAATGGCGCGGGCGACACGATGACGCCGACGAAAATCAACGTGGTGTTCTTCTGGCTGATCCAGATCCCGCTGGCGTACGTGCTGGCGGTATCCATGGGCTGGCAGGAACTGGGCGTGTTCTGGGCGGTGTTCGTCTCCGAAACGTCGGTAGGCCTGTTCACGCTGTGGCTGTTCTCGCGCGGCAAGTGGAAGACGATGAAGGTGTGAGATGACTGGACACGTACTCGACAACCCCATCTGGGAAGCGCTGCAGAGCCGGCATCGCGACATCGCGCTTGCACGCGGCGACGTGGCGCGCTATCCGGCGCAGATCGCGCCGTTCCTCGGCGTTCCGTCAGAAGGCGCAGACGCAGCCGATGCACTGGCCGGGCTGATCGAGCCCGGCGAGACGACGCTGCTGCTCGATCGCATGCCGCAGGTGCCGACCGGTTTCGAAGGCAGGAAGCTCGCGATGCTCGCGCAGATGGTGTGCACGCAGCCGGTGGAAGAAACGGATGGGCCGGAGATCATCCAGCTCGACGAACGCCATCGCGAGGACGTGCTCGCGCTCACCGCACTCGTGTATCCGCATTACTTCCGGCCGCACACAATGCAGCTGGGTCGTTATTTCGGCATCTACCAGGACGGGCGCCTGGCCGCGATCATCGGCGAGCGCATGGGCATGGACGAGTGGCAGGAGATCAGCGCGGTGTGCACGCATCCGGATTTCCTCGGACGCGGCTACGCCCGCCACCTGCTGACGATGCTGAGCAATGACGTGCTCGCGCAAGGCCGCACCCCATACCTGCACGTGGCGAACGAGAACGCGCGGGCGAAGGACCTGTACCTGCGCAGCGGCTATACGGTGCGTCGCGACATTCCGTTCTTCTCGCTGCAGCGGACGGGCTGAACGCGACGCTGTCACCGGGCTGTCACGAAATTGCAGCATCGTGGCACGGTCGAAGTCCGAGGCTGTGCCGATGAAGTGTTCGTTCCTGTCCCTCGCGCTGATGCTGGCGCTGACCACGCTGTCGTCGCATGCGGGCGCGCAGACGCCTTACGTCAGCATCGAGCAGCGCCTCACGCCGGAGCAGCTGCGGTCGGTCGGTTTGAGCCGCGAGCAGCTCGACACGCTCAATCGCATGCTGCGTGAAGCGCAGGACGGGCAGGGCTTGGCGGTGGCCGCGCCTGCCGCGCCGCCGGTGGCGAACAATGCGCCTGCGGCGAACCGTAACGAACGCGGACGCGACGAAGGTTCGCTGATCGGTTTCAACGACAAGCCGATCCAGAGCCGCCTGAAGGGCCCAATCAGCGGCTGGGAACCCGGCACTGTGTTCGAGCTGGAGAACGGCCAGCAGTGGAAGGTGCTCAAGGGCGCGCTGAAGCTGCCGAAGACGCTCGACGCGCCGGAAATCGTCGTTGTGCCCGGCGTCGCCGGCCGCTGGTTCCTGCAGGTCGTCGAAGGCATGCCGAAGGCGCGCGTCTACCGCATCGATTGAGCGGCTACGACCGCGTCTTTCCGTCCACCGGCGGCAGCGAACGCAGGTACGTCCACACAGCACGCAGTTCGACGTCCTGCATCGCACTGTAGGACTTCCACGGCATCATCCGATGCAGCTGGCGACCGTCGGGGCGCTGGCCGGTGCGCATGAGGTGCAGGAAGTCGCTTTCCTTCCATGCCTGCAATCCACTCGCGTGCGGCGTGAGGTTGGCCGACGGCGGCGTGCCGGGTTCGAGCACGAAGCCGCCGGCGAAGTTCGAGCCGTGGCAACCGGTGCACACCTGAGCGACGTACTTGCCGTACGCCACGCTCACCGTCGCCGGCGGCGCGACGCGTTCGCGCGGCGTGTGGTCCACGCGCTCGGCCGGCACCAGCGGGAACTTGCCGAACAGGTACAGCACGCGCGCGAGCGGGCGCACCTGCGTGCGGCCCGGATCGGCATCGACCGCCGGCAGCGTGCGCAGGTACGCCACGATCGACGCGACGTCGTGATCGTCCATGTCGGTGTAGTCGCCGGTGGGCATGATCACCAGCCCCGTGCCGTCGGGCCGCACGCCGTGGCGGATCGCCGCGGCGAGGCGGTCGTCGGTCCACGCCGCATCGCGCACGGTGCGGGTGAGGTTGCTCGGCACGATGCGGATGACATTCGGCGCATCGACCAGCAGTTTTCCTGCGCCGTCGGCGCCATGGCAGTCGGCGCAGCCGCGCGTGGCGAACAGGTGCTTTCCGTGGTCGAGGGCCGCGGAGGCCATCGCATCGGCCAGCGGGGGATCGGCCACCGTCCAGGTACGGGACAACGCGCGTTCGCTCATCGCCCAAGCGGCACCGAGCACGCCCGCCACCAGCACCGCCACCACGACCACGCTCCAGCCCAGCCACTTCAATAGACGCCGCATTGCCCTTCACTCCGGTGATGTGAAAACCGGATACGGGAAGTGCGGGCGGGGGAGGACACGGACGGCTCTTCGTGCCGGGTGAACAGGCGTCTAAGGTCTTGAAGGGCTTTGGCGACATGCGGGCACCACTCTCACGTCATTCCCGCGGAGGCGGGAATCCAGGGACTTTTCATGCTTGTCTGGGATATCCACGGCTTTATGGCCGACGCCTTTCGCCGGAGGGGCATCAGCAAAGCGTGGAACGTCCATGAATTCCCGCCTTCGCGGGAATGACGAGCAAAGGCAAAAGTCGCTGGATTCCCGCTTTCGCGGGAATGACGGGCCGAAGGCGAAGGTCAATGGATCCCCGCCTTCGCGGGAACGACGAGCCGACGCGCGCAGCTATCGCGTCGCTTCTTTCGCTTCGCTCGCCAGCTCCCGGCACAGCGCCGCTGTCGCATCGTCCACGGGGAAGCAGCATTCGATGCGCAATTCCTCCAGCGTCACGTCGTGCGGCGTGCCGAAGGTGGTGATCGTCGAGAAGAAACGCAGGCGGTGTTCGTCGCGGCGCAGCACCGTGGTGAGCAGCGGCGTCGGGGCCGATTCGACATCGCGCAGTCGCCAGCGCGCCGGCACGCCGGGGTAGGCGAGGACTTCGTCGAGCAGTTCGCGCGCCGCGGTGTCGGAAGGTGCGGCCGCGACTTCGCCGTGCAGGTGGCGGATCAGGTCGCCCGCCACTTCCTCCCAGTTGTCGACGGCGCCGCGCAGATCGTCCGGGTCGAAGATCTGCCGGATCATGTTCGTGTGCGCGCTTGCACGGCCGTTCATCACGAACGCGTTAACGCGTAGCGCCGCGTCGTTGGCCATCAGCACGTCCCAGTGGCGGTTGAGCACGAACGCGGGGTACGGTTCCTGCTGCGCGAGGATGAACTCGATCGCGCGCCGCACCTGCGACAGTTCCGGCGTCGCCAGCGCGGTCTCGGGATAGCGCGGCGCGAAGCCGGCCGCGACCAGCAACGCATTGCGTTCGCGCAGCGGCATGTCGAGCGCGTCGGCCAGGCGCGCGACCATCTCGCGGCTGGGCTGCGCCTTGCCGGTTTCCACGCAGCTCAGGTGGCGCGGCGACACGCCGGCGTCCAGCGCGAGGTCCATCTGGCTCAGGCGACGGGCCGCGCGCCATTCGCGCAGCAGGGCGCCCAGTCGGACATCGCGGAGTGGCGTGGCGGCTCGGTTCACGCGGCGAGCATACGGGGCGTTCCGCGGCCGCACCATGACCTGCCAGGTCATGGCGGCATGACCTGCGGCTTCGTTGAACCGTTGACCTCCGGCGCGAATCATCCCATCGACGCCGGAGCGTTCCGGCGATGGAGTTCGATCATGCAGCGCAGGGACTTCCTTGGAATCGCCGCCGGCACGCTGGCTACCGCCACGCTGACCGGCGCGATGTTCGACCGCAGTGCATTCGCCGCATCCCCGGTCGCGAGTACCACCGACGCCGACGATGCCGCCGCTTTCCTCAAGGCGCGCCGCTTCGTGTCCACGTCCGCCGGGGAGATCGCCTACGTCGAACGCGGGCGGGGCGCGGCGGCGTTGTTCCTGCACGGCTTTCCGCTCAACGGTTACCAGTGGCGTGGCGCGCTTGCGCGGTTGTCGCCGTACCGGCGCTGCATCGCGCCGGACTTCCTTGGGCTGGGCTACACGCGGGTCGCAAAGGGCCAGAGCCTGGCGCCGGACGCGCAGGTGCGCATGCTCGCCGAACTGCTCGACAAACTCGGCGTGGATCGCGTGGACGTCGTCGCCAACGACAGCGGTGGGCAGGCCGCGCAGCTGTTCCTGGCGACATACCCGCATCGCGTCCGCACGCTGCTGCTGACCAATTGCGACTCGGAAATCGAATGCCCGCCGCCGGCGTTGCAGCCGGTGATCGCGCTGGCGAAGCAGGACCAGTTCGCGCAGCAGTGGCTCGCGCCGTGGCTGGCCGACAAGGCATTGGCGCGCTCGCCGCAAGGACTGGGCGGGCAGACGTTCACCCATGCATCGAACCCGAGCGACGAGGCCATCGACGTCTACCTCGGCCCGCTGGTGCGCGATGCGTCGCGGACGAACGCGTTCGCCGTGGCGCTGGATCGCAACTGGCTCGGCGGCATCGGCCCCGCGCTGAAGGCCGCGCGCGCGCCGACGCGCATCGTGTGGGGCACGGCCGATCCGATCTTCACCGAAGCGGGCGCGGCCCATCTGGACGGTGCGTTCGGCGACTCGCGCGGCGTGCGGCGGGTCGAGGGCGCGAAGCTGTTCTTCCCGGAGGAATTCCCCGACCTGATCGCCGAGGAAGCGCGTCGCCTCTGGGGCGTGTAAGCGGGCGCCGCGGCGGCGCCGACGGACGGAGCCACCGCGCCGATGCGCGAGACGTGAAGCGGACCGGCCTTCACGGATCGCCACGGCGACCTCTGACACGCTGGCGGCCGCCCGCAGGCGCGCCGCACCGGCGCGCTGCTCAAGGCCCGGGAGCGAGCGCATGCAGCAGGCACGACTGGCAGTGATCGTCATGGTGGCCGCGATGCTGGCGGCCTGCGGCGGCGGTGGGGGAGGCGACAACAACACCCAGATTCCCGGCGCGCCGGTCGACCGGCCGCCGAGCTTCACCTCGGCCGCGGCCGCCACCGTGCCCGAAGGCACGGCAGGCGTGTTCTACACCGCCACCGCCACCGATCCGGAAGGCAAGCCGGTGTCCTTCACGCTGTCCGGCGGCGCCGACCAGGCGCGCTTCCTGCTCAGTGCCGCCGGGGCGCTGCAGTTCATCACGCCGCCGGATTTCGAGGCGCCGACCGACGCCAACGCCGACAACGTGTACCTGGTGTCGATCACCGCCAGCGACGGCACGCAGACCGCGACGCTGCCGCTGTCGGTCACCGTCACCGACGTCACCGGTGCGCCACTGCGCGTGCGGCGCGTCGTGAGCGGAATGAATTTCCCGATCTTCCTCGCGCCGGTGCCCGATGCGACCGGTCGTGTGTTCGTGGTCGAGCGTGCTGGACGCATCCGGCTGCTTTCACCGTCCAACGGTGCGATCGCGGCGTCCGCATTCCTCGACGTGAGCGGGCAGGTGTCCACCGATGGCGAGCGCGGCCTGCTCGGTTTCGCGACCGCGCCGGATTTCGCGACCAGCGGCCGCTTCTACGTGTATCTCACCGTGCCCGACGGCACGATCGAACTGCGCCGTTACCAGACGCTGGCGAACAACCGCGACCAGGCCGACCCGGCCAGCGGGGACGCGATCCTGCGCATCGCGCATCCGCGCAACAACCACAACGGCGGCTGGATCGGCTTCGGTCCGGACGGAATGCTGTACGTCGCCGTCGGCGATGGCGGCGGCACCGGCGATCCGGACAACAACGGACAGAACCGCGCGACGCTGCTGGGCAAGGTCCTGCGCATCGATCCGTCGAGCGACGGTTTCCCCAGCGATCCCGACCGCGATTACGCGATTCCCGCCGGCAATCCGTTCACCGCGCCCAACGCGCCGGAAGTGTGGGCGTATGGCCTGCGCAATCCGTTCCGCAACAGCTTCGATCCGCTCACCGGCAATCTCTACATCGGCGATGTGGGGCAGGGCGCGGTGGAAGAGATCGACCTCGCGCGTCCCAACGAAGCCGGGCTGAATTTCGGCTGGCCGATCATGGAAGGCACGCAACCGTATCGCGGTGGTTCCACCGCCGGCCTGACGCCGCCCATCGCCGAATACAGCCACGGCAGCGGTGCGCGCGAAGGCAGTTCGGTCACCGGCGGCGTGGTGTATCGCGGGCCGCTGGAATCGCTGCGCGGCGAGTACCTGTTCGGCGATTTCGTGCAGCCGAACCTGTGGTCGATCCAGACCGGCGTGATCCTGCAGGGTACGACGATCCCGTCCTCGCGCTTTCAGCTGCGCAATGCCGACTTCACGCCGACGGCGGGGACGATCAACAACATCGTCGCTTTCGGTACCGACACCGCCAACAATGTCTACATCGTCGATTTCGACGGCGAGATCTTCGTGATCGAACCCGTGCCGGGCACGGGCGGTGCGTTCTCCGCATCGGCGCTGGCTGCGCCGCAGCCGCTGTCGCAGGACGCGGCCTCGAAGGAGGAATCGGCGCGACTGGTGCGCCAGTTCATCCGCGAGAGCCTGATGGGCCATCGATAGGGGCGGAACCGAACTGGCGGCACATCCGCGTGCCGCCGCCAGCCACTACCATCGCACGACCACAAGGCAGGAGCCGGGTCATGCGAAGTGCAGTGGGTTGGAGCGGTGCGATCGTGTTGGGAATGGCGATGACGGCATCGCCGGCGTTCGCGGCGGCCGGAAGCGAACCGAAGCAGGTGATGGCGATCGCCGACGAGATGGTCGCACTGTCGCTCGAATACGACCCGACGCCTGCGTATTACGAAGTCCTGCCGCTCAAGCGCCACGATTACCTGCCGCGCAATTCCGCCGCCGACAACGCGCGATTCGACGCACGCGAGGATGCGTTGTGGTCGCGCCTGCAGAAGGTCGATCGCGCGAAGATCGACAAGGATCCCGCCGCACGGCTCGCCTACGCGCAGCTGCGCGAGATGCTCGAAACCAACCGCGCGCTGCGCGTGTGCCACGCCGAGCAGTGGAACGTGAACCACATGTTCGGCTGGCACACGGCATTCACCGATCTCGCCGATCGCCAGCCCGTCGCCACCGCCGACGAGCGCGCACAGGCGCTCGCGCGCTGGCGCACGCTGCCGGCGTACGTCGACAACGAGATCGCGAACCTGCGCGCGGGCATCAAGGCCGGCTATACCGCGCCGAAGCCGGTGGTGGTGCGCGTGATCAAGCAGCTCGACGGCATGGTCGACCTGGAAGCGCGCAAATCGCCGTACTTCGCGCCGGGCGAGAAGTCGAAGGACGCGGCGTTCGCGAAGGAGTTCGAAAGC
Organism: Lysobacter soli; assembly: GCF_009755585.1. NCBI lineage: Bacteria > Pseudomonadati > Pseudomonadota > Gammaproteobacteria > Lysobacterales > Lysobacteraceae > Lysobacter > Lysobacter soli. The sequence continues at coordinate 1,179,498 of NZ_CP046603.1, forward strand.
GTCGTGGCGCAGCAGGTCCAGCCGGCGCTGCGCCGTTATCGCGATTTCCTAGTTAGCGAATACCAGGGCGCGGCTCGCGAGTCGATCGCGTTGTCCGCGCTGCCCGATGGCGCGCAGTGCTACCAGGCGATGCTGCGCTCCTACACCACGCTCGATCGCACGCCGAAGGCGGTGTACGACCTCGGCCAGCGCACCGTCGCGACGAACCTGGCGACCGTGCAGGCGCTCGGCAAGACGATGTTCGACTCGACGGATCTGGCGACGATCGTCAAGCGCGTCGACGAAGCCAAGGACAACCGCTTCGCGTCAGCGGACGAGCAGCTGCAGTTCTCGCGCGGCCTGCAGGAGTCGGCACGTGAGAAGAGTTCGGCGTATTTCGCCACGATGCCCGTGCAGCCGGCGGTCGTCGAACCGTTGAAGCCGGAGCAGCGCAACACCGGCGTGAGTTCGCATTACGAACCCGATCCGGACGACCGCAAGCCGGGCGTGTATCGCATCAACCTAGATCATCCCGACGCCGATCGTCGCGGCGCGGCGGAAATCACGCTGGTGCACGAAACCTGGCCTGGCCATCACCTGCAACTCGCACTCGCGCGCGGCGTCGGCAAGCGCCATCCGCTGTCGGCGCTGGCGTTCAATTCGGCCTATGTCGAAGGCTGGGCGCGCTACTCCGAAGCGCTGAGCGAGGAAGCGGGCATCTACACCACGCCGTACGCGCAGATCAGCCGCCGGCTGTGGCCGGCGCGCGGCATGGTGGTGGACCCGGGCATCCACATGTTCGGCTGGACGCGCGAGCAGGCGGTGCAGTTCATGGCCGAAAGTGGGCGGTTCTCGCCGGAGACCTCGGCCGAGATGGTCGATCGCATCGCCGCGATGCCGGGCCAGCTCACCGCGTACGACTCCGGCGGTCTGGAGATCGTCGCGCTGCGTCGCGAAGCCGAGGCGGCGCTGGGCGATCGCTTCGACCTGAAGCAGTTCCACCAGCGCGTGCTGGGCGACGGTGTGGTGCCGCTGGCGTTCCTGCGCGAGCGCGTGCAGGCGTGGATCGCGGAGGAACAGGCAGCCGTGGCCGCGCGCTGATCGCGCCGGGAGCGGCGAAAGGAACGTGAACCGGGCGCGGTGTTGCGCGCTGTGCGCAGAGTCAGGCCCTACGCCGTAAGCTGTGGCTTCACGTTTTCCGCGCGCCCCGTTCAGGGGCGCGTCCGCTCCCGAGTCCGTTGCCGCATGCCGATCCGTGCCGTCGCCCTGCTGTTGTCCTGCCTTGTCATCGCCGCCTGCCAGCGTCCCGAAGCGGAGACGACGCAGGGCCTGGTGATCGAGGAGGTCGCCGCGCCGCAGGACGGCGGCGCGATCAGCACCGCGCCGGTAAAGGTCGCTCCGGTCAAACCGGAAGGCACGCGCCAGGCGCGCACGTCGATCCGTGAGATCGCGCGCCCCGAACCCGCTCCCGAACCGCACAAGCCGTGGGCGGCGCCGCTCGAACTCACGGCCGGTGCGGCGTCGATCAGCTGCGACCTCGACTACGTAGAGAAGGGCGACGGCGAGGTGCTGACGACGTTCGACCGCGACGGCCTCAAGGCCGCGCTCGAACCGTGCGAAGCCGGCGGCGTGGCGCGGCTGCGTTACAAGGGCAAGGTCACGGCGGAATTCGGCACTCTGGTCGAGCGCGTCACCGAAGTCGCGGACTCGATGGACATCGGCAAGCGCGTGCTCGACATCGACTCTGCCGGCGGCCAGGTCGAGGACGCGATCCAGGCCGGCGACTACATCGCCGAATCGCGCTGGACGATCTGGGTGCGCGAAGGCGCGATCTGCCACAGCGCGTGCGTCTTCATCCTCAGTGCGGGCGACACGCGGATGATCGCCGGGCAGGTCGGCATCCACCGCATCATCCGCATGAGTTCGACCGCCACCACGCGCGCGCAGCTCAACGCCGAGCTGCGCGTGGTGTATGAGCGCGTGCGCGACTACCTGGAGCGCAACGGCGCGGCCACCGCCGTGGCCGACCTGATGATGGCCGTGCCCAACCGCAGCCTGCGCCTGCTCACGACGGAAGAACTCGAGCTGTACGGGCTGGACGGCGTGAACCCGGCGCAGGACGACCTCGACCGACTGCGCCTGATGCGCAAGTGCGGCGAGGACTTCGTGAGTCGCCGCGACTCGTTCGTTCGTGCCTTCGACAAGCGCTGCAAATCGCCGGATACCGACCTGGACGCGCTCAACGCGTGCGGCCTGAAGCTGCGCACGGATTTCGGCTTCCCCGACCAGACCTGTCCGTCGGAGAGCCCGCTGTCCGAGTTCGACCGCGACACCGCGACGCTGGAGCCGCCGAAGGGCGAGGACGGCGCGCAGAGCGTGTCGAAGGCGGCGCCGCAGAAGCGGCGGAGTGATAGCTGACCGCAGGAGCGGCGTAGCCCGCGTGTGTCGCCGTTGCTGTTGCCGTTGCCGTTGTTGTTGTTGTTGTTGCTTTCGACGTTCGCTCTTGATCTTCCAGCGACTTAAAGCGAGCCGAGCACCGGAGCCAATCAGGGGCGAAGAGTCGCCCACTGTTTGAGCGGAGCGAAGCGCAGCGAGTTTGGGCGACGTCCCCTGATTGGCGAGGAGCGGAGGGCACCGCCGCGTAGCGGCGGCTCGCGTCAGGAGCGAATGGTTTTGGTTACTTTTTGCCGAAACAAAAGTAACCCGCTCGTTCACGAGCGGAAGCTGTTGATCTTGCTTCAGCATCGAAGGGCGCCGATGGCAGGACACATCGGTCATAAGCCCTCACCCCAACCCCTCTCCCGCCAGCGGGAGAGGGGCTAAAGCCCTGGGCATACGGCGAGTGAACCCCAACGTTACCGCCGGAACTTCCCCGGCTCCGGCAACGTCACCGGCACGCCATTCCCGTCGCAATCGCCCGCCTTGCACAGCTCCGAGCGCAGCGCCGGCATCGACTGCAACAGGAAGTGGAAGATCGTGTTCTGCTCGACGCTGCCGCGCACCGCTTCGCTGCCCGGGCCGCGCGCCCAGATGCCCACGTCGTCGCCGCCGTGCGACTCGCTCGCCGTCGGCACCAGCGCTTCCTGCAGGTAATCCGGGTCCTGCGTGTCGACATTGCGCAGATCCGGGCGGCCCTTCTTCGGGATCTGCACGCCGCTGACGGTGTGCTGGAAGCGCTTCGGGCCTTCGGGCTGCTGCGCGCTCGCGCCGACGTAGCCCGGTCCGTTGCTGTAGTTGAGCGTCGTGTACGGCAGGCCGAGCTGGTCGAGCGCGTAATCGGCGATGCCGTCGTCCTCGCCGCTGCTGCCGCGCACCTTGTCCAGGATCGGATTGCCGCGTTTGGGATAGCCCACGAAGCTCAGCGTGTGCGAATGGTCGGCCGTGACCAGGATCAGCGTGTCCTGCGCGCTCGTCGCATCGACCGCCGCCTGCACGGCCTCGCTCAGCGCGATGGTGTCGGTGAGCGCGCGATACGCATTGCCGTAATGGTGTGCATGGTCGATGCGGCCGCCTTCGACCAGCAGCACGAAGCCCTTGTCGTTCTGCTTCAGGCGCGCGATGGCGGTGCGCGTCATTTCCGCGAGCGTCGGCTCGCCGGCACCGTCCTGCGGGCGATCCGCGGAGAACTGCATGTGGTCGGGTTCGAACAACCCCAGCAGCGGGCCGCGGGCCGGCGCGTCGCTGAGCTGCTGCGCGTTCCACACGTACGTCCCGTCCGGATGGCGCTGCTTCCACTGCGCGATGAGGTCGCGACCGTCGAGGCGTTCGCCCACCTTGTCGTCGTATTCCGGATCGCGCTCCGACACCGGCATGAAGTTCTTGCGGCCGCCGCCCATCAGCACGTCGGGGCCGTTGCCGAAGGGCGTTTCCACCAGCTGGCGGGCGATGTCGGTGCAGCCGGCGGCGCGCGCTTCATCGGTGAGCTCCGTGTCGTTTTCCCAGTTGCGTTCGGGCACGTGGGTGAACGTCGCGCCGGGCGTCGCGTGCGTGACGCGCGTGGTGGTCACCACGCCGGTGGCGAAGCCGCGGCTGGCGGCCAGTTCCCAAAGCGTCAGCATCGGCACGGCCTGCGCGCCGGCGCAGTTGCGGCGCATCGGCTGCTGGCCGATGCTCAGCACGCCCGCGCGCGTCTTCACGCCGGTGGCCATCGCGCTCATCGTGCCGGCCGAATCGGGCGTCTGCGAATCGACGTTGTAGGTCTTGCTCAGCGCCGTGGCCGGGAAGCGCTCCCAGCTCAGGCGGTTGTCCTCGCCCGGGCCGCCCTTGCGCTGGCCGTCGAGGATGCGCGCGGCGGCGACCGTCGTCAGGCTCATGCCGTCGCCGACGAAGAGGATCACGTTCTTCGCGTGGCCGCCCATCGCGCCGCGTTCGGCGGCCTGCGCGGCGCCATCGCGGAACCACCACTGCGGCGTTTCGCCGGCCGGATGGCGGATCGTCGGGACGTCGACCTCGAATGCGGCGGGCTTTGCCGAGTCGGTTGCGTGGACGCCGCTACCGCCGGTGGCGCAGGCGGAGACGAGCAGGGTCGTGGCGAAGGCGAGCGTGGCGTGGCTCAAATGAGAGTGGCTCGGGCGGGTCGCGCGGGGTCGGGACATTCGGGAGGCTTGTCGAAGGCAAAGCGCGATTATGGGCTGCGTTATTGCAGCCACGGGACACCGGCGTTGCATTCGCGGGGTCGTCACCCCCTTCGGTGTGGGCTATCGTGCCAAGCCGACAATTTCGGTAAAGAGGTACGGATGAAGCTGGTGTCTGCCTGGTTGCGGATCCCGTTCTGGCAGCGCGTGCTGGCGGGCTTCGTGTTGGGCGCGCTGGCCGGCTGGGCCTTCGGCCATTCGGCGGAAGTCTGGTTCGCGCCGCTGGGCACCATCTACGTCACGCTGATCAAGATGATCGCCGTGCCGCTGGTGTTCTTCGCGGTGATGAACGCCATCGGCAGCCTGCACGGGCAGAAGTCCGTCGCTGCACTGGGCGGCCGAACGTTCGTCTGGTTCGCGATCACCGCCGCGCTGGCGGTCGGCGTCGGCCTGCTGATCGGCTGGCTGCTCCAGCCCGGCCACGGCCTGAGCGGCCTGACCATCGCACCCGACTACACCGTCCGCGTGGTGCCCTCGCCGAAGGACGTGCTGCTCGACGTCATCCCGACCAACCCGTTCAAGGCGTTGAGCGAAGGCAAGATCCTGCAGGTGATCGTGTTCGCCGGGCTGGTCGGCTTCGCGCTGGTGAAGCTGGGCGAACGCGTCGCCGGCCTGCGCAAGCTCGTGGGCGAAGCGAGCGACACGATGGTGCAGGTCACGCGCTTCGTGCTCGAAATGACGCCGCTGGGCACCTTCGGCCTGATCGCCTCGCTGGTCGGCGCGTACGGCTTCGAAAAGCTCCTGCCGCTGGGCACGTTCGTGTTCGCGCTGTACCTGGCGTGCGCGATCCACATCGTGTTCGTCTACGGCAGCCTGATCGCGCTGCACGGCTTGAATCCGCTGAAGTTCTTCCGCGGTGCCGCGCCGGGCATGCAGGTGGCGTTCGTGGCGTCGTCGAGTTTCGCGGCGATGCCGGCGGCGATCCGCTCGGTCACGCATAACCTCGGCGTCGACAAGGACTACGCGGCGTTCGCCGTGCCGCTGGGCGCGAGCATCAAGATGGACGGCTGCGGCGCAATCTATCCTGCGCTGACGTCGATGTTCGTCGCGCAGTATTTCGGCCTGCACCTGGAGCCGGGCCAGTACGCGACGATCCTGATCGCCTCGGTGCTCGGCAGCTTCGGCACCGCCGGCGTGCCGGGCACGGCGATCGTGATGGTGACGCTGGTGCTCTCCGCCGCGGGTTTGCCGCTGGAAGGCATCGGCTACCTGGTCGCCATTGACCGCGTGCTGGACATGATGCGCACGATGACCAACGTCACCGGCCAGATGGCGGTGCCGGTGATCGTCGCGAAGGAATCGGGCCTGCTCGATCGCGACGTGTACGAAGCCGCTTCGAGCAACCTCGGCGTCGCCGCCGGCGAGAAGGCCGAGGTTCGCTCGACGAAAGCCGGCGCCACGAGGGAAGTCGGCTGATGGACGCCGCGCAGGTGGAACTGGTCGAACGGTTCCCCGGTGCGGACGACTACTGCCGCCTGCGTGCGGATGCCGGCATGGCGCCGCGCACGGTCGACGCCGCGCTTCGCGGATTGCCGAACACGCTCTACGGCGTAAGCCTGCTGCTCGACGGCGAGGTCGTCGGGATGGGCCGCGTCATCGGCGACGGCGGATGCTTCTTCGTCGTGGTGGACATCGCCGTGGCGCCCGCGCTGCAGGGGCAGGGGCTCGGCAAGCGCATCATGGCCGCGCTGGACGACTGGCTCCGCGCGAACGCGCCGCCGTCGGCGGTCGTGTCGCTCGCCGCCGATGGCGAAGCGAAGCATCTCTACGCGAAGTTCGGGTTCGTCGAGACGACGCCGTTTTCGGTGAACATGGAGTATCAGGTCGACTAGCCGGTCGCGATTTCAAGGAACGAAGCCCATGCGTCTCACCAGCTGGATCCTCTGCGCCGCATTACTCGGCGGTTGCGCGACACAACCGCAGATCGTGAATGACGGAGCCCCGCGCGCCGGCCAGGTCGGCATGAACGAGATCAGCGGCATGATCCCGCAGGCCGCGCGCATGGAACTGGCGGACAACGAATCCTTCCTGATGCCGTTGGAAGACGACGCGAATCCGATGCCCGTCTATCCGGCCGCGCTGCTTTCGCATGGGCTGGCGCCGCAGGCGCTGTGCGTGCGCGTCGGTGTGAGTGGCGAGGGCAGCGTGCTGTCGTCCGCGCCGGCGGTTGCGCCGCCGAATTGTCCCGAGCCGGCCGATCCGGCGTTCTTCGACGCGGTGCGCAGCGCTGTCGCCGGCTGGCGTTACGAGCCCGCGCTGCGTTGCGTGTTTCCCGATGCGAAGACGAAGGACGACACCGTCGGCAGCTGCGGCGGTTACACCGAAATCCCGGAAGCGGTGACGCTCACCTACCGCTTCGTGTTCGAACAGAAGGACGGGCGCGGCAGCGTGCAGCTCGCGCGCTGAGGCCTCACACGCGCGAGTACGACCACGACTGCATGCGCCCGCCGCGATACGGCATCACGCCGTGGAACGCGCGCGGGTCGTCGTCGAACACCAGCGGCAGGAAGTTGCGGTCGCCTTCCCACATCGGCAGTTCGTCGAGCTTTTCGATCGGCACCCACTCCAGCGTGCCTTCGGGATTGCTCACATGCGGCGTGCCGCGGAAGGACGTGATGACGAACACGAAGCCGAGCCAGTCCTCGCCGTGTTTGCCGAAGCCGGGCCAGCTGATCGTGCCGCGCAGCTGCATCGCGTCGCACTCGATGCCGGCTTCCTCGAGGATCTCGCGCCGCATGCCGGCCACGACGTCCTCGTCGCGTTCTATCTTTCCGCCCAGACCGTTGTACTTGCCGAGCTGGTGGTCGTCCGGTCGCGCATTGCGATGGACCATCAACACTTCGCGACCGTCAGGCGACAGCACGTAGCCGAGCGTGGCGACGATGGGCATGTACGGCATCAGCGCGTGCCCTTGATGGCGGCCTGCTGTTCCTTCAGCGTCTTGTCGAACGCGCGTTCGGCGCGGTCGGCGTAGGCGCGGCAGGTGAGCGCGGTCGGCGTGGTCGATTCGCCAAGCTTCCAGCCCGAGGCATCCGGATGCGGCGTCAGCAGCAGGTCGCACGGGAGCGTGCGGACTTCGGCGAATGCGCGGCGGTAATCGTCGACGATGCGCGGCTGGCGCGGGTTGCCGACGAGCTTGTAGCCCGGCGCGCTCAGGCTGTCGACGTAGGCGATGCGCAGCGGCTTGCCGGCCTTCGTGTCGGTCCAGGTCCAGCTCAGGCTTCCCGGCGTGTGGCCGGGCGTGAAGTGCGCCGTGAACGCGACGCCGCCGAGCTCGACGACTTCGCCGTCCATCACGATGCGGTCGGCATGCGCCGGCGGGAACACCATGCCATCGCCAAAGTGCAGGTCGTCGAAGCCGCCGCGTTCGAGCAGCACCGCCGATTCGGCATTGGTCACCAGTCGCGCACCGGTCGCGCGCTTGATCGCGGCGATGGGACCGGCGTGGTCGATGTGCGCATGGCTGTGGAGGATCAGCTTCAGATCGGACGGCGCGACGCCGAGCGTGCGCATGTGCGCGAGCAGCATGTCCGCCGCCTGCGGCAGGCCGCCGTCGATCAGCACGGCGCCGGCATCGGTCTTCACCAGCACGGCGCTCAGGCCCGCGGTGCCGATGTACCAGCTGCGATCGGCGAGCGCGAACGGCGCGATCGGTTGGCGCCAAGCGTCGGAAGACTCGTAGGCCTGTGCCTGCGGGAGCAGCGGTTCGGCGGCGTGAAGGGGCAGGGCGGAGAGCGCGGTCAGCGAAACACAAAGCGCGGCGTGGAGGCGCATGGCGACGTCGAAGCGGGGGAAGCGCACAGTGTAATCGCGCACGCACGGCGCGCGATTCACGCCGGTGCTGTGATCGTTATCAGGGCACGCGCGGCAACGTCGCCCGCCGGTACACCAGCCGTACGGCCAACAGGGACACGGGAATCGGCAGCAGCAGTCCCGCGACCGACAGCCACGTCGGATGCGGCACCTTCATGATCATCCCCACCACGCCCGAGAGCACCACCAGCGCGACGAGCAGCGCGGCGGCGGTCTGGTGGCGCGCAAGCTTCGCCGCGGCGAGTGCGCCAATGAACGTGCCCAGCACCCACGCGACGAGCACCAGCAGCTTCGCGGCGAAGGGCATGTTCGCGATGAAGGCGGCGAAGGCGGCTTCATTGGCCGGATCGGTCGGATCCAGCCCCGCCGGCGGCGGCCAGAAGCGATGGCCCAGTGTTTCCACCGCGGCGATCACCGCGATCGCGACGACCACGCCGACCAGCATGCCCAGTATCGTGCGTCCCATCGGCGGTTCTCCTCCATCGCAAGTGCCGCGAGCATCGCGCGCGAACGTTGCCGCCGCAAGCGCGCGAGGCCGCGCATAATCGATGCCCTCCCGACGACGCCCCGACACGGAGCCCGCAATGCCCGATCCAACGCCCGGGGTGCCAGCGCCCCGCCTGCTCGCCTTCGCCGGCAGCTTGCGCCAGGGCTCGTACAACCGCCGCCTCATCCACGTGCTGGCCGAAGGCGCGCGTGCCGCCGGCGCGCAGGTCACGCTGATCGAACTGCGCGACTTCGCGTTGCCGATCTACGACGGCGACATCGAAGCCGACGGCATGCCCGAGAACGCGCGCCGCCTGCAGGCGCTGATGGCCGAACACGACGGGCTGCTCGTCAGCACGCCCGAGTACAACGGCTCGATGCCGGCTTTGGTGAAGAACACGCTGGACTGGATCTCGCGGCCGCTTGAATCCGGCCGGTCGGGCGTGACGCTCTTCCAGGACAAGGTGGCAGGCATCGTATCGGCCTCGCCCGGTCCGCTCGGCGGCCTGCGTTCGCTGCTGGTGCTGCGCGACGCGCTCGCCAAGCTCGGCCTGCTCGTGGTGCCGCAGCAGGTCGCGGTCGGGCAGGCGGCCGACAAGCTCACCGATTACGGCGTCCTCAACGACGACCGCCTGCGCACTAGCGTGCACGGTGTCGGCGCGGCGGTGGTGCGGCATCTAGGCGTGATGAATTCAACGGTCGATCGAAAAGGAGCGACGGCATGAGCGGACGTCAGCGCGAACTCAACCTGCGGTTCCTCGCCGAACCCACCGACGTGAATTACGGCGGCAAGGTCCACGGCGGCATGGTGATGAAGTGGATCGACCAGGCCGGGTATGCAGCCGCGGTCGGCTGGAGCGGCACCTACAGCGTGACCGTCGCCGTCGGCGGCATCCGCTTCGTCGCGCCGATCCGCATCTCCGATCTGGTCACGGTCCACACGAAGCTGGTCCACACCGGCACGACGAGCATGCACTTCGCCGTCGACGTGAAGGCGCGCGACCCGATGGAGGGGCCGGAGCAGGAGCGGCTCTGCACCCACTGCATCATCGTCTTCGTCGCGCTGGACGCCGTCGAAGGCAAGCCGACCGCGGTGCCGCCGTGGACGCCCGTCAACGACGACGACAAGCGCCTGGCCGAATACGCCCTCAAGGTGATGGAGCTGAGCAAGGGCATCGAGCAGACGGTCGAGCGGCTGGCGGCGGTGAACGAGGGGTAAGGCCGGCCGCCCACGCGGCATTGCCGCGGCCCGCCGCACGCCGGGCCGTGGATGGCCCGGCCGGACGTTCCGAAGCGTCGGGGCTTCGCCATGGACGGCGGCGGCAGCGCCATCGAGATGCCGCGAGTGCCTCCGTTCGCGCCCAAACCACTGCGACCAAACAAAAAGGCCGCCTTTCGGCGGCCCTTCGGCTGAAGCGCTGCGAAGGTCAGATCCCTTCGACGCGGCGCGCTTCGATGAACTTCTGGCCCCAGTAGCCGCCGTTGAGCTCCGACACCTGCACGTCCTTGCCGCGGCTGGGCGCGTGGACGAAGCGGCCTTCGCCGACGTAGATGCCCACGTGGTCGACGCGGCCGCGACGACCGAAGAACACCAGATCGCCGGCATTGAGCTTGGCGCGGTCGTTGATGAGCTCGCCGGTCTTCGCCATGTCGCGTGAGACGCGCGGCAGTTCGATGCCCAGCGCGTTACGGAAGACGTAGCCGACCAGGCCCGAGCAGTCGAAGCCTTTGTTCGGGTCGCTGCCGCCCCAGCGGTAGGGGGTGCCCAGCAGGGCCATCGCGCGCTGGAGGACGGTCTTGATCTTGCCCTGCTCCTCCGCCGGGAGCTGGGTCATCGGCTCGCCCGCCGCCGCGGCGGGGACGAGGTAGCGGTTCATGTCCGTAGCCAGCAGCAGGGCGCGGTCGGACAGGCTCATCGCTTCCGGAAGGGTGTGGTGCGCCACCGGGGCTGGTGCGTCGGCCGAATCGCCGGCCAGGGAGGACGAAGGCATCTGCTGGGCGAAGGCCGGAACGGCCATCAGGGCCAGCGCGGCGGCAATCGCGAACCGGGTCTTGATCCGGTGTCGGAAGGTCGGGGCGGCAAGGGCGCCTGGGGTCGTATAGGGCATCACGCAGAGTTCACGGCAACACAGTCGCCGGGGATGATGCCTGCGTGAACGACGAATGTCGTTCGTATTTCGTAAAAACTTCGTTAAGTGAATTCGGACGGTGTCACAAATCGTGCCAAGGGCTTCACTTGGACTTCACCGAAGCACCCGCTTGGCGCCGGTGTAATGGTCCCGCCAGTAACTGCCGTCGAGGTGGTCCAGCCGCACGGTGCCCCCCGTACTGGGCGCGTGGACGAAGCGTCCTTCACCTACGTAAATACCGACGTGGCTGACGTTGCCGCTCTGGCCGAAGAACACCAGGTCGCCAGCCGCGAGGCGATCCGGAACGATCTTGGGGCCCTGGAAGGCCGCGAGGTCGCGGGAGGTCCGGGGCAGGCTCAGCGACAGCATGTCGCGGTACACGTAATTGACCAGCCCGCTGCAGTCGAAGCCGCCTTCCGGCGTGTTTCCGCCGTAGCGATACGGCGTGCCGACCAGGCTGATCGCCCGCATCAGGACCGCATTGGCCGCGACCGGATCGGCCGGCTCCACCATCGGCCACACCCGCTGCTGCGGGGGCGCACTTCGGCGCACCGTCTCGCGACCGCCGCCGCAGCCGGCCATCGCGGCGACGAGCACGCCAAGAAGAATGAGGTGAAGGCCGCGCGCTGGCGCGGGAATGAGCTTGCCGGGATAATGCCGAGCTTTCGTCACGGCCGGTACTTTGGCCGTTCATGTCGTCGACGGCAAGCCTGCCGCCGCACCCGGGCCGCCGCCGTCGTGGCCACCAGCCGAGTTCCAGTCCAATGAAGATCGAGAAAGACCGCGTCGTCCGTTTCCATTACACCGTCTCCGAGGTCGGCCAGGAGCCGCTGGAAACCTCCGAAGGCCGCGAGCCGCTCGCGATCCTCATCGGCCACGGCAACATCATCCCGGGCCTCGAAACGGCGATGGACGGACGCGAAGCCGGCGACAAGTTCGAAGTCGACGTGACCGCCGCCGAGGCCTACGGCGAGCGCCGCGAGGGTCTGACCCAGCGCGTGCCGAAGAAGCACTTCAAGGGCGCCCGCCTGGAGCCGGGCATGCAGGCCGTGCTGCCGACCAACTTCGGTCCGCGCGCCGTGACGATCCAGAAGGTCGGCATGAGCGTGGTCGACGTCGACCTGAACCACCCGATGGCCGGCAAGGACCTGCACTTCGCCATCGAGATCGTCGAAGTGCGCGAAGCGTCGGCCGAAGAAATCGAGCACGGCCACGTGCACGGCGACGGCGGCCATCACCACTGATCGACGTTCGACGTTCCTGCGATACCGACGGCCCGCGAAAGCGGGCCGTTCTGTTTCCGGCGCTGCCGTCGTTCCAAGCCACCGCACGCGGCTAACCCCGACTGCCGGTCGCGCGCTTTTCCGAACGCAGAAGTCCGATGCGGCGCAGGCCCATCGATCGGCTGCGTGCTCTAATCGTTCTACGGCGAACGGGGGTGGTGGCTGATGCAGGGAACGGCGCGGTGGTGACCACGCAGGTATCGAGCACGCGATCGCGCGAACATGCGTCGGCCGCGGTTCCCGTCGCGGCGAGCGAGCGGGTGGTGTCGCTCGATGTGCTGCGCGGACTCGCGCTGCTCGGCATCGGCTTGATGAACGTGGAGTATTTCAGCCGCCCGCTGCGCGACATGGGTCAGGGGCTGGACCCGTCGCTGCACCCGGTGGACTACGCGCTGGCCTGGCTGGTCTACGTCTTCGTGCAGGGCAAGTTCTGGATCCTGTTCTCGCTGCTGTTCGGGATGGGCTTCGCGGTGCTGGACGAGCGCGCGCGTGTCGCCGGCATCGACTTCCGCACGCTGTACCTGCGCCGCGCGGCCGGCCTGATGCTCATCGGGCTGGTACACGCGCTGCTTATCTGGGCGGGCGACATCCTCATCACCTATGCGCTCGGCGCCGTCGTACTGCTGTGGTTCCGGGATGCCGAACCGGCGCGTCAGGGCCGATGGGGCGCGGCGCTGTACGGGGTGCCCGCGTTGGCGCTGCTGCTGATGGCGGGGATGATGTGGGTCTCGCCGGAGCCGGCGCAGGCCGACCATTCCGCTTCGGAAGCCGCGCGACTCGCGCTCGAGAAGGCGCGTCGTGCCGAGGAAGTCGTCGCCTATTCGAGCGGCTCGTGGTGGGACGCGGTGCTCGTCCGCGGTCGCTTCTTCATCGACAACCTCGACGAGACGCTCGTGTTCGAGGTCTTCGCGCTGGGCATCTTCCTGATGGGCGCCTGGCTTCTGCGCAGTGGCGCCATCACCGATCCCGCGGCGCATCTTCGCCTGCATCGCGTGCTGCGGTTCGTCGCGTTGCCGGCCGGCGTCGGGCTCGCGCTTGCGAGCGTGTCGGTGGCGACGCGCTTCGATTGGGAGACCGACGGCGCCCGAGCCTTGCTGGCCGTGTCGCTCATGCTGCTGGCCTCACCGCTGATGAGCTTGGGTTACCTGTCATGGACGCTGCGCGCGCTGCAGACACGGACGGGCGCGCGCATGCTCGGCGCGCTCGCGCCGGCAGGGCGCATGGCGCTCACGAACTACCTGCTGCAGTCGATCGTCGGCACCCTGGTGTTCTATGGCTATGGCCTCGGCCTGTGGGGCCGCGTGCCGCGTAGATGGGAACTGCTGGGCGTCGTGGTGCTGTTCGCGATGCAGGTCGTGGCCAGTCGCCTATGGCTTTCGCATTTTCGTTTCGGCCCGGTGGAATGGCTCTGGCGGGCGTTTACGTATGGTCGTTTCCCGCCGATGCGGGCCACGTCTGCCCTGACCCCCTAAACTGATGCCCATGGAACAGCGCGAAGATGTGGTGATCGTCGGGGCCGGCGTGATCGGACTGGCCAGCGCCCTGGCTCTTCTGGAAAGCGGACGAAGCGTCCGCGTGATCGACGCCGGCCGTGTCGGCGGCGGCAGTTCGCACGGCAATTGCGGCACGATCACGCCCAGCCACGCTCCGCCACTGGCCGCGCCTGGCGTCGTCCTGCGCGCATTGCGCTGGATGCTCACGCCAGACGCGCCGCTCTATGTCGCGCCGCGTTTCGATCCGGCCTTGTGGTCGTGGCTGCTGCGCTTTGCCGTGCGCTGCAACGACCGCGACTGGCGCAGCAGTGCGCGTGCGAAGTCCGCGATCCTCAACGACTCGCGCGATCGCCTCGCCGATTGGGTGCGCGATTACGACCTGGCCTGCGAGTTCGCCCATTCCGGCGAGGATTACGTCTTCCGCGATCCGCACGAGTTCGAGCACTTCCAGGACGAAGTCGGTTTCCTTCGCGAACTGGGCGTGCGCGTGGACGTGGTGGACGGCCGCACGTACGAGTTGATGGAGCCCGCGCTCAAGCCGGGCGTCGCCGGCGCGATCCGTTTCGATGGCGACGCCGTGCTGCGGCCGGACCGCTACGTCGGCGAACTCGCGCGCGTGGTGCGCGCCCGCGGCGGCACCATCGTCGAGCATTGCGCCTTCACCGGCGTTCGCGACGACGGCGACGGCGTGCGTGTATCGACCGCGCAGGGCGACATCGCCGCGCGCGAGATGGTGATGGCCCTGGGCGCATGGTCGCCCAAGCTCGCCGACGCCATCGGCGCGCCGGCCCTCAAAAGTGCGATCCAGCCGGGCAAGGGGTACTCGATCACGTACTCGACGCCGTCGCGCGTGCCGCGCCGCCCGCTGGTGCTGCGCGAGCGCCAGGTCTGCGTGACCTCCTGGGAAAGCGGCTTCCGTCTCGGCAGCACGATGGAGTTCAGTGGCTACGACGACACGCTCAACCCGCGCCGGCTCGCCGCGCTCGAACGCGGCGCGAGCGAATACCTGCACGAGCCGTACGGCGCGCAGAAGCAGGAACAATGGTTCGGCTGGCGTCCGATGAGCTGCGACGACGTGCCGATCATCGGCCGCGTGCCCGGCAACGAACGCGTCATCATCGCGACGGGCCACGGGATGATGGGCGTGAGCATGAGCGCCGCGACCGGCCAACTCGTCGCCGACCTCGTCGTCGGGCGTCGCCCCGACCTCGATCCCGTTCCCTACGGCATCGAGCGTTTCTCGTGACCGGGTGCGAAACGAACATGCCGGGATGTGCACGTCGCGATGACCGCATCTGCATGAGCATGCGCGCATGAGTCTGGAAGCCGGCTTCGACCTGATCGTCATCGGCGGCGGCTCCGGCGGCCTCGCCGGTGCATTCCGCGCGGCCGAACACGGCGCGCGCGTCGCGATGCTGGAACCGCACCTGCTCGGCGGCACGTGCGTGAACGTCGGCTGCGTTCCGAAGAAGGCGATGTGGCTCGCGGCGGACGTCGCCGGCCGGCTGCGCCTCGCGCAGACGCTCGGATTCGACGTCCCGCCGGCGACACTCGACTGGCCGGAATTCATCGTCCACCGCGAGCGCTACATCGCCAACATCCACGCCAGTTACCGCCGCCGGCTCGATGCGGCGGGGATCATGGTGGTGCCGAGCTTCGGCCGCTTCGTCGATGCGCGGACGGTCGAATGCGAGAACGGTACGTTGCTGCGCGCGCGACGAATCCTCATCGCCACGGGCGGGCGCCCGCACCGGCCGGAGATCCCCGGCGCCGAATGGGGCAGCGTGTCGGACGATTTCTTCCAGTGGCGTGCGGCGCCCGAACGTGTCGCGATCGTCGGCGGCGGTTACATCGCGGTCGAACTGGCGGGCCTGCTGCAGGCGCTCGGCAGCCGCGTGGATCTCTTCGTGCGTGGCGATCGCCTGCTCAACGGGTTCGATCACGAACTGGCCATGCAGCTCGGCGAGGATTACCGGCAGTCCGGCATCCGCCTGAATTTCGGTCATTCGATCGCCGCGCTGGAAGACAAGGGCAGGCGCGTGCGTTGCGAGGACGGCGAGCTGAGCGATCCATTCGATGCCGTGCTGTTCGCCACGGGTCGCAAGCCGAACAGCGAGCGACTGGAACTGGAGCGCGCCGGCGTCGCCACCGATGTCGGCGGCCACGTCGCTGTCGACGAACGCCATGCGACGAATGTCGACGGCATCTTCGCGATCGGCGACATCACGCCGAATCCGCCGCTCACGCCGGTGGCCATCGCCGCGGCGCGGCGCCTGATGGATCGCGTGTATGGCGGCGCGACCGCACTGCTGGATGCGCGCGACATTCCCACCGTGGTGTTCTCGCATCCGCCGATCGGGCAGGTGGGCCTCACCGAGCGCGAGGCGCGTGAAATCCATGGCGATGCCGTGCATGTGTATCGCGCCGGATTCCGGCCGATGCTCTCGGCGCTTGCCGACCTCCCGCAGCGCAGCTTGTTCAAACTGGTGTGCCTGGGCGACGAAAAGCGCGTGATCGGAATCCACCTGTTGGGCGAAGCGGCGGACGAGATCCTCCAGGGCTTCGCCGTCGCGCTGAAGCGTGGCATCACCTTGAACGACCTGCGCGACACGGTCGCCATCCATCCGACCAGCGCCGAGGAAGTGGTGCTGATGCGCTGAACGCGCGACGAGACCTGCACGATGAACGCCCACGACACCGACGTCTTCACCCTGCATCGCGGCACCGCGCCGCTGCTGGTGAGCCTGCCGCACGACGGCAGCCACATTCCCGAGGAACTCGCAGCACGCATGGTGCCGGCCGCGCGCCGTGCGCCGGATACCGACTGGCACGTGTCGGTGCTCTACGACTTCGCGCGCGAGATGGGCGCGTCGATCATCGTGCCGCGTCATTCGCGCTACGTCGTCGACCTGAACCGTCCGCCTGACGACACCTCGCTGTATCCGGGCCAGAACACCACGGGCCTGTGTCCGGCCGTGCAGTTCACCGCCGAGCCCGTGTACCTCGAAGGACAGGCGCCGGACGAAGCCGAGATCGCGTCGCGCGTGGAGCGTTACTGGCGTCCGTACCACGACGCGCTGGCGGGCGAAATCGAGCGCCTGCGCGCGCAACACGGTCGAGTGGTGCTGTGGGAGGGGCATTCGATCCGCGGCAGCAACCTGCCGTTCCTGTTCGAAGGCCGTTTGCCGGACCTCAACCTGGGCACCGCCGGGGGCGCGAGCTGTTCGCCGGCATTGCAGCAGCGTCTGGAAGCGGTGCTGGAGGGTCAGATCGACTACGACCACGTCGTCAACGGCCGTTTCAAGGGCGGCTACATCACGCGCCATTACGCCGACCTCGCACGAGGCGTGGAGACGGTGCAGCTGGAAGTCAGCCAGCGCAATTACATGGACGAGGACAGCTTCGCCTACGACGCCGGGAAGGCGGCGACGCTGCAGGCGGTGATCCGCAACCTGCTGCGGGCGACGCTCGCTGTCTGATCGCTTCGGCGTGCCCGGCAGTTGCGTCGCCTGCACCGGCAGGCGACGCAACCAGGTCAGGGTGTGCGGAAAGCGCGGACGTGGTCCATCGTGGTTCCGCGCCGCGAGACGACATACAGCGTGCGATTGCCCGACATCACGATGTATCCGCCTTCTTCCTGGCGCCAGGCGGTCTGTCCCGTCTTCGCATCGATTGCCCAGAGCAGGCTGTGCCCGGTGGCGGCGTCCTCGGTGCTGACAAACACCATGTTCCGGGTGGCTACGACATTGTTGAGGGTGCGCGTCTGGTTGTCGGCGACGGGAGCCGTCCAGGTCCACAAGATGCGGGCCGTCGCCTCGTCGAGGGCGTCGATGGTCGCGTATGCCGGGCCGGATCGCGTGGCATAGACCGCCCCGTTGCCCACCGCGTAGAAACTCCCGTATCGATCGCTCGTGATCCACTGCTTCGTGCGGGACGCGATGTCGAAACTCGACAGCCGCTGGCCACGCGCCGGATGGTACGTGCGTGCGATGAGGTTGTTACGCGAACCGAGCGCGATGGTCGTTGAGCCGGGGAGGATCGCGCCATCCGAGTCCATGTCCCAGATCGAGCCCACGTAGGCGCCATTGCGGCGGTCGATGCTCGCGATCTCGTTGCCTGCCTGATAGTAGAGGTGCCCGCTGTCGAGCGTGGGCGTCGTCGATTGCAGCAGGGTGCGTGGAGATGCCCACAGGCGAGCGCCCGTCCGGGCGTCTGCCGCATGCAGTTCCTCGCCGTTTGCGCCGGCGAAGAAGAACAACTGTCCACGATCGTGGGTGGGGGCGAGTACCGTGGCGAGGCGCTGCGTGGCCTGCGCGTAGTTGAATGCGGCCGCCCCGGTCTTTCCGTCATAGGCGTTGATCAGCGTGTCCGAGCCCAGCGTGACCAGATACGCCAGTACGCCATTGCTGGCCGGCGCCACTGCCGAGACGCCGTTCGGGACCGCGCGGCTCCATAGTGGCGAGCCGTCGTATTCGTTGAAGGCGAACATCGTGTTGCGCTGACTGCCATCGCTAGTGGTTCCGCCGGAAACCACCACGAGCGAACCGTTCGCCGTGGTCGGCCGACCGATGTAGCGTTCCAGCGCGCCAGCGACTTCGGGAGCGTCCCATTCCCAGACCATGCGCAGCGCGGTCGGATCGAATGAAGTCGGCACGAAGCTGGCATGCGTGGCGTCGCGGTTCAGCGTTTCCCACTCGCCCAGTGTGCTGATTGTGATGCGGAAATCGACGCGCACTGCCGGCCCCCACGTCTGCACGCATCCGGCGTCGCGGCATGCGGTGATCTCGAGCTGGCCTGCATGATCGCCGCTCAGCACGAGGTTCCTCGGCGTGAGGTCGTAACGGAAAGTGCCGCCTGCCGGTGCCGGTTGCACCGCGGGATTGGCGAAGGTGCCGGTCGGGTCGTTGACCTTGAGATGGACCGCGCTGCCTGCGGGAAGGTTGTTTCCCTGCCAGCTGCCTTCGAGGACCGCCGCGAGCGGTTCCCCAGCCGTAGCGGATGCCGTCACCGGCCCCTTCGGCGTGAGGGTCACCGTCCCCTGTGGCGCGGGTGAGCTGGGCGCCGGCGACGAACCGCCGGAATCATTTCCACCACCGCCGCCACCGCCACAGCCGGCAACGAAGATCGCGGCGGCGATGGCCACCACGAATCCTGCATTCCTTGAACTCACGACTCCCCCTGTTGTTTCCCTGAGTGATATCCGCCCGCGTCATGCGGGCGGTGATTCGCAGCGAGGCTCCCCAGCCTCGCATCGGCCCGACCTCGGCCAGTCAGACTTCCAGCGTCGCCAGGTCGCCCTTCGTCTCCAGCCACTGCTTGCGGTCGCCTGCGCGCTTCTTGGCCAGCAGCATGTCCATCAGCGAATGCGTCTGCGTGTCGTCATCCACCGTGAGCTGCACGAGGCGGCGCGTGTCGGGATGGATCGTCGATTCGCGCAGCTGCGAGGGGTTCATCTCGCCCAGGCCCTTGAAGCGGGTGACGTTGACCTGACCGCTGAAGCCCTTCTTGCGATCGCCCTTCTCGCGTTCGATCTTCTCCAGCAGGATGCGCTTTTCCTCTTCGTCGAGCGCGTAGAACACCTGCTTGCCCACGTCGACGCGGAACAGCGGCGGCATCGCGACGAACACGTGGCCGGCCGCGACCAGCGACGGGAAATGCTTCAGGAACAGCGCGCTGAGCAGCGTCGCGATATGCAGGCCGTCGGAGTCGGCGTCGGCGAGAATCACCACCTTGCCGTAGCGCAGGCCCGACAGATCGTCCTTGCCCGGATCGCAACCGATGGCGACGGCGAGGTCGTGCACTTCCTGCGAAGCGAGCACGCTGCCGGACGCGACTTCCCAGGTGTTCAGGATCTTGCCGCGCAAGGGCAGGATCGCCTGGAAATCCTTGTCGCGGGCCTGGCGCGCGCTGCCGCCGGCGGAGTCGCCTTCGACGAGGAACAGTTCCGTGCGCGACAGGTCCTGGCTCGAGCAGTCGGCCAGCTTGCCCGGAAGCGCGGGGCCTTGCGTGACCTTCTTGCGGACGACCTGCTTCTCGGTCTTCAGGCGCGCGGCGGCGCGTTCGATCGCCAGCTGCGCGATCTTCTCGCCCAGTTCGACGTGCTGGTTGAGCCACAGCGAGAACGCATCGTGCGCGGCGCCTTCGACGAAGGCGGCGGCCTGGCGCGACGACAGGCGTTCCTTCGTCTGCCCGCTGAACTGCGGGTCGGTCATCTTGATGCTGAGCACGAAGGCGACGCGGTCCCACACGTCTTCCGGCGCGAGCTTCACGCCGCGCGGCAGCAGGTTGCGGAAATCGCAGAACTCGCGCAGCGCGTCGGTGAAGCCGGTGCGCAGGCCGTTGACGTGCGTGCCGTGCTGCGCGGTCGGGATCAGGTTGACGTAGCTTTCCTGCACCAGCTCGCCTTCAACGACCCACGCGACGGCCCAGTCGGCGGTCTCGGTGTCCTTGGTGAGCTTGCCGACGAACAGCTCCGGCGGCAGCAGCTCACGCTCGGCAAGTTCGCCGCGCAGGTAATCGCGCAGGCCGTCCTCGTAGTACCACTCGTTGCGCTCGTCGGTCGCTTCGTCGAACAGTTTTACCGTCAGGCCCGGGCACAGCACGGCCTTGGCGCGCAGCAGGTGCCGCAGGGCGCGCACGTTGAACTTGGGCGTGTCGAAGTACTTCGCGTCGGGCCAGAAATGCACGCGCGTGCCGGTGTTCTTCTTGCCGACGGTGCCGACGACTTCCAGCGGCGTCGCGCGGTCGCCGTCCTTGAAGGTCATGCGGTATTCGTTGCCGTCGCGCTTGATCCTCACCTCGACGTGTTTGGACAGCGCGTTGACCACGCTGACGCCCACGCCGTGCAGGCCGCCGGAGAAGGTGTAGTTCTTGTTGCTGAACTTGCCGCCCGCGTGCAGGCGCGTGAGGATCAGTTCGACGCCGGGGATCTTCTCCTCGGGGTGGATGTCCACCGGCATGCCGCGGCCGTCGTCGGACACCGAGCAACTGCCGTCGTTGTGCAGCGTCACCTCGATGGTGCGCGCGTGGCCGGCGAGGGCCTCGTCGACGGCGTTGTCGATGACTTCCTGCGCCAGGTGGTTCGGGCGCGCGGTGTCGGTGTACATGCCGGGGCGGCGCTTGACGGGGTCAAGGCCGGAAAGGACTTCGATGTCTGCGGCGTTGTAACGGGAACTCATTCTTCGACGACTTCTTCGAGGACGTACAAGGCGGAGCGGGGATGGTCGGTGGCCCGGGCCGGAAATACAACACGCGGGTGATGCCGGTCCGGTCGGGAAGCATCGGGGCCACCTGTCACCCAGGTTGAGACGCGCCCGCGACCCTTGTGTCGGGCCGGCGACCGCCCCACATCGGTCCCGGCGCCCCGTTCAGTGCAGGCTTGGCGCCGCGAGGGTAGGGTGCCGCCAGCGTCGCGGCCCGCCCGCAGCGCCGCCCGCTTCAGGGCGTGTTCTCTCCACTGGAGGTCGTATCCGATGAACATCCGCAAGCTCGTCCTTCCCGCCGTGATCGCCGCCACGCTGGCGACGCCCGCCTTCGCCCAGCAGCAGCCCGCGCCGCAGGCCGACGCGGCGAAGAACGCACAGTCGCAGCAGTCGCGCGACAAGGCCGGCCAGAAGGCCGATGCGCCGAAGGCCGACACCGGCAAGGCCGGCAAGAAGGACCAGTCCGACCCGACCCGCGAGCCGGAGGAAGAGGACGAGCGCTGAGCCTCGCCGCTGCCGCGGTCCGCGATTCCGACGCCCCGCAGCCGCGGGGCGTTTTCGTTTCCGGCGTGAAGCCGCGCGGTTGTGGGGCGCGGGTGCCAAGCCGGCGCCGCGGAACGCATCGATGCACCCTCATGAACGCGACTCGGCTCGCCCTCAACCGGCCGAGCCGGTAAACTACGGCTTTCCAGCGGCAGTAAAACCATGACTCCCCTGATTTTCGTCACCGGCGGCGTGGTGTCCTCGCTTGGCAAGGGCATTGCAGCAGCCTCGCTGGCGGCCGTCCTCGAAGCGCGCGGCCTGCGCGTGACGATGATGAAGCTCGACCCCTACATCAACGTCGACCCCGGCACCATGAGCCCGTTCCAGCACGGCGAGGTGTACGTCACCGACGACGGCGCCGAGACCGACCTGGACCTGGGCCACTACGAGCGCTACCTGCGCACGCGCCTGTCCCGCAAGAACTCCATCACCACCGGCCGGATCTACGACAACGTGATCCGCAAGGAACGCCGCGGCGATTACCTCGGCGGCACCGTGCAGGTGATCCCGCACATCACCGACGAGATCAAGCGCTGCATCGTGGAGGCCACCGACGGCTTCGACGTGGGCCTGGTCGAGATCGGCGGCACGGTGGGCGACATCGAGTCGCTGCCGTTCCTGGAGGCCATCCGCCAGATCCGCTCCGAGCGCGGTCCGGACGGCGCCATCTTCATGCACCTGACCCTAGTGCCGTGGATCGCCGCCGCCGGCGAGCTGAAGACCAAGCCGACGCAGCACTCGGTGAAGGAACTGCGCTCCATCGGCATCCAGCCCGACATCCTGCTGTGCCGCAGCGAGCAGCCGCTGCCCGACAGCGAGCGCCGCAAGATCGCGCTGTTCACCAACGTCCCCGAACGTGCGGTCATCTCGGCCGTCGATCTGGACAACATCTACAAGATGCCGCGCCGCTTCCAGGAAGAAGGCCTGGACGCGATCGTGCTCGACCGCCTGCGCATCAACGCTGGCCCCGCCGACCTTTCGGAATGGGACGAGGTCGTCGATGCCAGCGAGCATCCGGTCGACAACGTCACCATCGCCGTCGTCGGCAAGTACGTCGACCACCAGGACGCCTACAAGTCCGTCGCCGAAGCGCTCAAGCACGGCGGCCTGCGCCAGCGCACGCGCGTGAAGCTGAAGTGGCTGGAGTCGTCCGACATCGAACAGCAGGGCGTGGACGCGCTGAACGACGTCGACGGCATCCTGGTGCCGGGCGGCTTCGGCGATCGCGGCTTCGAAGGCAAGGTGCTCACCGCGAAGTTTGCGCGCGAGACCGGCCTTCCGTACTTCGGCATCTGCTACGGCATGCAGGCGGCGGTGGTCGATTACGCGCGCCACGTCGCGGGCCTGTCCGGCGCCAACAGCACCGAGAACGACAAGGCCAGCCCGCATCCGGTGATCGGCCTGATCACCGAATGGCGCACGTCCTCGGGCGAGATCGAACGCCGCAGCGAGGAAAGCGACCTGGGCGGCACGATGCGCCTGGGCCTGCAGGAGCAGCGCCTGAAGCCGGGCACGCTGTCGCGCGAGATGTATGGCAAGGACGTCGTGGCCGAACGCCATCGCCACCGCTACGAATTCAACAACCGCTACCGCACGCAGCTGGAAGACGCCGGCCTGACCATCAGCGCCAAGTCGATGGACGACCTGCTGGTGGAGATGGTGGAGCTGCCGCGCGATGCGCATCCGTGGTTCCTGGCCTGCCAGGCGCATCCCGAGTTCCTGTCGACCCCGCGCGACGGCCATCCGCTGTTCGTCGGTTTCATCCGCGCCGCGCGTGAGCGCAAGGCGCAGGCGGGTGGTCGGTTGCTGAAGGAAGCGACGGCCTGACGCTGTTCTCCCTCCCCTTCAAGGGGAGGGCCGGGGAGGGGATGGTGTCCCTTTCCGGATGCGGTACACCACGCCACACCATCCCCACCCAACCCTCCCCTTGAAGGGGAGGGCTCAAAAGCGAAGAAGCGAATGAACCTCTGCGGATTCGAAGTCGGCTTGGACCAACCCTTCTTCCTGATCGCCGGCCCCTGCGTGATCGAGTCGATGCAGCTCCAGCTCGATACCGCCGGCAAGCTCAAGGAAATCACCTCCGAGCTCGGCATCAACTTCATCTTCAAGTCGAGCTTCGACAAGGCCAACCGCACCTCCGCCACCAGCTTCCGCGGCCCCGGCCTCGAGGAAGGCCTGAAGGTGCTGGCCGAGGTGAAGAAGCAGATCGGCGTGCCGGTGCTGACCGACGTGCATGAATACACGCCGATGGACGAGGTCGCGGCCGTCGTCGACGTGCTGCAGACGCCGGCGTTCCTCTGCCGCCAGACGAACTTCATCCAGAACGTCGCCCGCGCCGGCAAGCCGGTGAACATCAAGAAGGGCCAGTTCCTCTCCCCGTGGGAAATGAAGCACGTCACCGACAAGGCCAAGGCCACCGGCAACACGCAGATCATGGCGTGCGAGCGCGGCGTGTCGTTCGGCTACAACAACCTGGTGAGCGACATGCGCTCGCTGAGCGTGATGCGCGACACCGGCTGCCCGGTGGTTTTCGACGCCACGCATTCGGTGCAGCTGCCCGGCGGTGCCGGCGGCAAGAGCGGCGGCCAGCGCGAATTCGTGCCGGTGCTGTCGCGCGCGGCGATGGCGGTCGGCATCGACGGCATCTTCATGGAGACCCATCCGGTGCCGGACGAAGCGCTGTCGGACGGCCCGAACGCGTGGCCGCTGCCGAAGATGCGCGCGCTGCTGGAAACGCTGCTGGAAATCGACCGGATCACCAAGAAGAACGGTTTCCTCGAATCCACGGTCTGAACCTTGCCGGACGAGGCGTGCTGCGACGGCGCTGCCGTAGCGCGCCGTGCCGCCCTTGTCCGGTTCTGCTTTAATCCGTGTCCAAATCCGCTTTCGCCCCTACGACGAAACCCATGACGACCATCGCCAAAGTCCACGCCCGCGAAATCCTCGACAGCCGCGGTAATCCGACCCTCGAAGCCGAAGTCACGCTGGCTGACGGCAGCTTCGGCCGCGCCGCGGTGCCCTCGGGCGCGTCGACCGGCACCAAGGAAGCCGTGGAACTGCGCGACGGCGACAAGACGCGCTACCTCGGCAAGGGCGTGCGCCGCGCGGTGGAGAACGTGAACACCACGATCGCCAAGGCGTTGGAAGGCTTCGACGCCGACGACCAGGCTGGCCTGGATCGCCGCATGATCGACCTGGACGGCACCGAGAATAAGGGCCGACTCGGCGCGAACGCGCTGCTGGGCGTGTCGCTCGCCAACGCCCACGCCGTGGCCGCATCGAAGAAGCTGCCGCTGTGGAAGTACCTTGCCGGCAACCGCGAGGCCGTGCTGCCGGTGCCGATGATGAACATCATCAACGGCGGCGCGCATGCCGATAACAACGTGGACCTGCAGGAATTCATGATCCTGCCGGTCGGCGTGGACAGCTTCGCCGAGGCGCTGCGCGCCGGCACCGAGGTGTTCCACGCGCTCAAGTCCGTGCTCAAGGGCCGCGGCCTGAGCACCGCGGTGGGCGACGAAGGCGGCTTCGCGCCCGACCTGCGTTCGAACGAGGAAGCGCTGGAAACCATCCTGGAAGCCATCGGCAAGGCCGGCTACAAGGCGGGCGAGGACATCCTGCTCGGCCTGGACGTCGCCTCCAGCGAGTTCTACGAGAACGGCAAGTATAACCTCACCGGTGAAGGCAAGCGCCTGACCAGCGAGCAGTTCGTCGACTTCCTCGCCAACTGGGCCGCGCAGTACCCGATCGTCACCATCGAGGACGGCATGGCCGAGCACGACTGGGCCGGCTGGAAGCAGCTCACCGACAAGATCGGCAAGAAGGTGCAGCTGGTCGGCGACGACCTGTTCGTGACCAACCCGAAGATCTTCAAGGAAGGCATCGACCAGGGCGTGGCGAACGCCATCCTGATCAAGGTCAACCAGATCGGCACGCTGACCGAGACGCTGGAAGCCATCGCGATGGCCGACGCGAACCGCTACGCGGCGATCGTCTCGCACCGTTCGGGCGAGACCGAGGACACGACGATTTCCGACATCGCCGTTGCCACGACCGCCACGCAGATCAAGACCGGCTCGCTGTGCCGCAGCGACCGCGTCGCCAAGTACAACCAGCTGCTGCGCATCGAGGAAGCGCTCGGTTCGGCCGCGAAGTACGCCGGCCGCGACGCCTTCGTTTCCCTCAAGCGCTAAGGCACGGGGCACGCGCGCATGCGCTGGTTGCGACTGCTGCTGGTGCTGCTCGCCGGATTGCTGGCGTTCCTGCAGTACCGCCTCTGGGTGGGCGAGGGCGGCAGCCGCTCAGTCGCCCGCCTGGACCGGCAGGTGCAGCAGCAGACGCGCGAAAACGCGGGTCTGCAGCAGCGCAACGACGCACTCGCGGCGGAGGTCGAGGACCTCAAGTCCGGCGAAGCGGCGGTCGAGGAACGCGCGCGCAGCGAGCTGGGCATGATCAAGCCCGGCGAGACGTTCTATCGCGTGGTCGAGCCGGAAGGTTCGACCACGCCCGCCACCGACACGCCGCCTGCCGACGACGCGCAGGCTCCGGCGCCGTGACACCGCGCATCTGGGCGGTGCTGCCCGCCGCCGGCCGTGGCACACGCTTCGGCGGCGAAGTTCCCAAGCAATACCTCGAAGCGGCCGGCAAGCCGCTGATCGCGCACGCGCTCGACGCGCTGCTTTCGCACCCGCGCATCGACGGCGCGATGGTCGCTCTGGCCGCCGACGATGCACGCTGGCCGGGCTGGACCTCGCGCCATGGGAAGCCGCTGCTGCGCTGCAATGGCGGCGGCGAACGCGCCGATTCGGTGCTCGCCGCGCTGCACGCGCTGCCATCGGATGTCGGCGACGACGCGTTGATCCTCGTGCACGACGCCGCGCGCCCGAACCTGCACGCAGGCGACATCGATCGACTCATCGACGTGGCAACGACGCACGCCGATGGCGCCATCCTCGGCGCACCGGTGCGCGACACGCTCAAGCGTGCCGACGCGGCCGCGCACATCGTCTCGACCGAGCCGCGTTCGGCGCTGTGGCGCGCGTTCACGCCGCAGGCCTTCCGGCGCGGCGCACTCACGGCCGCGCTGGAACGCGCCCGTGCCGACGGCGTCGTCGTCACCGACGAAGCCATGGCCATGGAGCGCATGGGCGCGCACCCGGCACTGGTGGAAGGGCGCGAGGACAACCTCAAGGTGACCACGCCCGCGGATCTCGCGTTGGCGGAGTATCTTCTCGCGCGTGGAACGGCCGAACGCGCCTGACGTCCGCAATGCCGCAGGCGCTTCGACGGCGTCGTCGAAACACCTCCCAATCGAAGCACCCCGGAACAGAACTACATGAGCATCCGCATCGGCCAGGGTTACGACGTGCACGCGTTCGGCGACGGCGACCATGTCGTGCTCGGCGGCGTGCGCGTGCCGCACGATCGCGGCGTGCTCGCGCATTCGGACGGCGACGTCGTGATCCACGCGCTGTGCGACGCGATCCTCGGCGCGCTGGCGCTGGGCGACATCGGCAAGCACTTCCCGCCGAGCGATCCACAGTGGAAGGGCGCCGACAGTCGCGCGTTCCTGCGCCACTGCGATGCGCTCGCGCGCGAGCGCGGATGGCGCCTGGGGAATGCCGACGTGACCGTCGTGTGCGAGCGGCCGAAAGTCGGACCGCATGCGATGGCGATGCGCGAGGTGCTCGCGCAGGAACTCGCCGTCGAGATCGACGCGATCAGCATCAAGGCGACCACCAGCGAGAAGCTCGGTTTCACCGGGCGCGGCGAGGGCATCGCCGCGATGGCCGTGTGCCTGCTGGTGAAGTCGTGAGCGAGGCCGCGCTGCCGCGCGCGCACGGCGAGGCCGTGCTGTCGGCCAACATGCGCACGACGCCGGAGGATTTTGTCGTTGAGGAACTGCCAGGATTCGAGCCTTCCGGTGCCGGTGAACACCTGCTGCTCACCGTCGAGAAGCGCGGCATGAACACCGGCTTCGCGGCGAAGCACATCGCGCAGTGGGCCGGCGTGGGTGAGGTCGCGATCGGCTATGCGGGGCTGAAGGATCGCCACGCCGTCACGCGGCAACGCTTCAGCGTGCACCTGCCGAAGAAGGTTGCCCCTGACCTTTCGACGCTCGATTTCGCGCAGGGCGAAGAACGCCTCACCGTTGTCGAACACACCTGGCACGCGAAGAAGCTGCCGCGCGGCGCGCTGGCGGGTAACCGCTTCGTGCTCACGCTGCGTTGCGTGTCCGGCGAACGCGCGGCGATCGAACAGCGCCTGCAATCCATCGCAGAACGCGGCGTACCCAATTACTTCGGCGAACAGCGCTTCGGCCGCGACGGTGACAACGTCGCCAATGCACGTGCGATGTTCGCCGGGCGCCGCGTGCGTCGCGAGCAGCGCACGCTGCTGATGTCCGCCGCACGTTCGGAACTGTTCAACCGCGTGCTCGCGCAACGCGTGCAGCGCGGGTGCTGGGATTCGCCGGTCGACGGCGAGGTCTGGATGCTCGACGGAAGCCGCAGCGTGTTCGGCCCCGAGCCGTTCGACGATGCGCTCGCGCATCGGCTCGCCGCGTTCGACATCCATCCGACCGGCCCGCTGTGGGGACGCGGCGAACTGCGTTCGACGGGTGACGCCGCGCGGCTGGAAACCGAAGCGCTCTCCGGCGAGGAAGCGCTCGCACTGCGCGCCGGCCTGGAAGCCGAAGGCCTGAAGCAGGAGCGCCGCGCGTTGCGCCTGAAGCCGGCGGAACTGACGTGGTCGTGGCGTGACGACGACGTGCTCGAAGTCGCCTTCGCCTTGCCGCCGGGTGCATACGCCACGGTCGTGCTCGCCGAACTGGGCGACGTACGCGCGGTGGGGCGGGCGGGCTAGCCACGCTTCACGCCGCATCCGCGACCGTTCGTCGGAAAGGATCGGGCGGCACTGGCTCCGTCCGACGGCCGGCGTATACCGGAATTGCAGCGTCGCAACGCGCTGCCGCCGCGCCACGGGGCCCGGCGAATCGTCATGGAGATGTCGTCATGAACGCATCGCTACGCATGGCCGTGTTGCTGTCGCTCGTCGGAATGTCGGCCTGTGCCGGCATGGAATCCAGGTCCACCTATGTGCCCGAACCGCGTGCGCCTTCGCTCAACGACGCCGACGACGAATACGTCGCCTACGTCGAGCGCATCGCGCGTCGTCGCGGACTGGAAGTGGTCTGGGTGAACGTGCCGCACAAGACGGCCGACCAGGTCGCGCAGACGACCGGCGAACCGAAGTAAACCTGCCCGTCGCCCTCCGGCTTCCGTTCCGGGCGGATCGTCACGAACGGAGACGGCGGGGCGCGAGCAGCACCAGTACCGCACCGGTGCCGCCCTGCGCCGGCGGCGCGGAGTGGAACGCGAGCACGTCGGCGCGATGCCGCAGCATGCGGTCCACCAGGTTCTTCAGCACGGGCTGGCCGCCCGACGCGATCGACGCGGCGCCGTGCAATCCCTTTCCATGGACGATCCGCACGCAGCCCACGCCGTGCTGTCGGGCATCGTGCAGGAAGGCGCGCACCAGCTGCTCGGCCTCGCGCGTGTCGGCGCCATGCAGGTCGAGCTCCTCCTGCACCGAGATCTCGCCGCGCTTGAGCTTCTGCAACAGGCGCGGCGACACCTCGTCGCGCCGGTAGCTCAGCGCGTCGCCGGCTTCGAGCAGGCTGTCTTCGAGCGCATGGCGGAACTGCTCGCGCGCCTGCGCCTCGTCGCGCTCGGCCATGCGCGCGCGCGGGCGCGGCCGGGGCGCGGACGGCGGCGGCGCGGTCTCGCGCATCGGGCGCACCGGACCGATCGCCGAGCGGAACAGCTCGGCGTCGTCTTCGTCATCGTCGCGTCGTTCGGACATGCCATCAGCCTAGCGTTGCGGGCCGATACCGCAAACCGTTGACGCGATGTTGCCGGGACGTGCACGCCGTCGCCGGGCGCGCGGGCGGCTTCGGCTATCATGGCCCTTCACGCGGTGCGGCCTGTTCCGCGCCGGCGTCAGGTTCCGGCAAGCGTTGTCTGCAAGCGAATACACAAGGGAGTCCATGCGAGTACTGGTGAGCAACGACGACGGCGTCGACGCGCCCGGCATCCGCGTCCTGGCCGAAGGCCTGCGCGCGGCGGGGCACGAGGTCCTGGTGGTGGCGCCCGACCGGGACCGCTCCGGTGCCAGCAACTCGCTCACCCTGGATGCGCCGGTGCGCGTCCAGCAACTCGACGGTTCGACCTGGCGCGTGTTCGGCACGCCGACCGACTGCGTGCACGTGGCCATCACGGGCATGCTCGAGGTCGAGCCCGACATCGTGGTCTCCGGCATCAACAATACCGCCAACCTCGGCGACGACGTCATCTATTCAGGCACCGTCGCCGCCGCGATGGAAGGCCGATTCCTCGGTCTACCCGCGGTGGCGATGTCGCTGCAGACGGTCGATCACACCGGCAAGCATTACGAAACCGCGGCGCGCGCGGCGGCGGAAATCATCGCCCGCCTGCGCGTGGACCCGCTGCCGGCCGACACGATCCTCAACGTGAACGTGCCCGACATCCCGTGGGACGAAGTGCGCGGGTTCGAAGTCACGCGACTGGGCAACCGTCATCGCGCCGAGGCGTGCATCCCGCAGCAGGATCCGCGGGGTCGCCAGTGGTGGTGGATCGGCCCGGCCGGCGCCGAGCAGGACGCCGGCCCCGGCACGGATTTCCATGCCGTGCGCACCGGGCATATCTCGATCACGCCGATCCAGGTCGACCTCACGCGTTACCACGCGCTCGAGCAGGTCGCCAGCTGGGTCGACGGCCTGGCCACCTCGCTCGGCCACCCGGCGTCCCGCAAGCCGGAGCGTGCGGCATGACGCTGCGCATGCGCCTGCAGCCGGAGGCGATCGGGTCCGGCATGACGTCGCAGCGCGTGCGCGACCGCCTCGTCGATCGCCTGCGCGGCAACGGCATCCGCGACGAACGCGTGCTCAACGCGATCCGCACCGTGCCGCGTCATCTGTTCGTAGACGAGGCGCTCGCCACGCGGGCCTATGAGGACACCGCGCTGCCGATCGGCCACGGACAGACGATCTCGCAGCCGTGGGTGGTCGCGAAGATGACCGAGGCGCTGCTCGAGTCCGAACCGAAAAAGGTGCTGGAGATCGGCACGGGTTCGGGCTACCAGGCGGCGGTGCTCGCGGCGCTGGGGCTGGAAGTCCACACCGTCGAGCGCATCGGCGAACTGCTGCGCACCGCGCGCAAGCGCTTCCGCCAGCTTGGCATGAACGTGCGCAGCAAGCACGACGACGGCCGGATCGGCTGGGCGGAGAACGGCCCGTTCGACGCGATCATCGTCACCGCTGCCGCGCCGGCCCTGGTCGATGCGCTGACCGGGCAGCTGGCCGCGAACGGCACGCTGATCGCCCCCGTCGGCGGGGCCGGATCCCAATCGCTGCTGAAGCTGTCGAAGGATGCCGACGGCAATGTCACCCAGCAGACGCTCGCACCGGTAGTCTTCGTGCCGCTGCTGTCGGGCATGGTCGACTGACCCACCCGATCCACCGTGCTCCGCACCGGCAGCGCGCTGACCACCGCAGACCGACGACACCACTGAAACACAGGGGCGCCGCTTGAAGATTTTTGGACCGTTGTACGAACGGGCGCTGGTGTGGGCCCGCCATCGCCACGCACCGGCCTACCTGGTCGGGCTGAGTTTCATCGAGGCGATCATCTTCCCGATCATGCCCGAGGTGATGCTGGCGCCGATGTGCGTCGCGCAGCCGCGGCGCGGATTCTGGTTCGCGACGATCAGCCTGGCCGGTTCGATGGTGGGCGCGCTGGTCGGCTACGCACTGGGGCATTACGCCTTCGAGGCGGTCAAGCCGCTGTTCGCCGCGCTCGGCATGCTGGGCGGCATCGAGTCGGGCATCGCGACGGTGCAGGCCAAGATGGCCGAGTCGCCATGGGCGGTGTTCTGGCTGCTCGTGCTGGGCGGCTTCGCGCCGATCCCGATGAAGGTCTTCACATGGGCCTCGGGTATCGTCGGCGTGCCCATGCCGCAGTACGTGCTGAGCATGCTGATCGGGCGCGGCAAGCGCGTCTACCTGATCGCGCTGGTGATCCGCATCGGCGGCGTCCGCGCCGAAGCCGCGCTGCGCAGGTACATCGAGCCGATCGGCTGGATCGCGCTGGTGTTGCTGATCGCGGCGATCGGCTGGCTGGTCTGGAAGACGCAGTTGGGATGAGAGGAAGCATGACCGGAACATCGCGAAACGTTGCCGTCCGATCTCTCGCTGCCGCCTCGCTCGTGGCGTTCGCCGCGCTGCTCGGCGGTTGCTGGACCACGAAGGTCTATCGCGAACCGGGCGCCTCCTCGGAAGCGCCCTCCAAGCCGCGGCCCGGCGTGACCACCACGGTGCGTCGCGGCGACACGCTCTTCTCGATCGCCTCGCGCAACGGCGTGCGCCAGCAGGACCTGGCGGCATGGAACGGCATCGCCCCGCCGTACACCATCTACCCCGGCCAGAAGCTGCGCCTGTATCCGGCGGGGAAGGGCGGCAGCACGGCCGCGACGCGTCCTTCCACCACGACGACCACGACGACCAAGCCCGCTGCAACGACACCAGCCGCGCCCGCGCCCGCGCCCGCGCCGAAGCCCGCCGCGCCGGCCGCAAGCGACATCAAGTGGCGCTGGCCGGCCGACGGTGAACTCATCGGCCGTTACGTCGCGGGCGAGCCGACCAAGCAGGGCGTCGACATCGCGGGCGCCAGCGGTGCGCCCGTGCGCGCGGCGGCGGATGGCGTGGTGGTGTATTCCGGTTCCGGCCTGGTCGGCTACGGCGAGTTGATCATCATCAAGCACAACGAGCAGTGGCTCTCCGCGTACGGCCACAACCGCAACCGCCTGGTGAACGAAGGCCAGCTGGTGCGCTCGGGACAACAGATCGCCGAGATGGGCCGCAGCGGCGCGCCGCGCGAGATGCTGCACTTCGAAGTGCGCTACAACGGCAAACCCGTCGATCCGCTGATCTACCTGCCGAAGCGGTGAACATCGCGTCCGCGCAATGCGGACGCAGTGGCCGCCGTGCGGACTTCGTGCGGCGCCTGTCGATCGGGTTGATGGTTCTGGCGCTTGCGATGCTCGCCGGCTGCGCATCGATGGCGACGATGCGTGACGACGCGCCCACGCTGGACATCGTCACCCTCAACCTCTGGCACGATCGCGAGGGCTGGCCGCATCGCGCCACGATGATCGAAGCGGAACTGCGCCGCCTCTCGCCCGACGCGATCCTGCTGCAGGAAGTGCTGCAGGACGAAACGCTGCCGAACCAGGCGATCGCGCTCGCGCAGCGGCTTGGCTACCACGCCTTCTTCGTCTCGGTCGCGATCCGGTCGATCGTGCGCGTCGCTACGGCAACGCAATCCTGACGCGCGAGCCCGCCACCTTGCGCGGCTTCCGTCGCCTGCAGCCGGACAACGCCTATCGCATCGCCGGCTGGGTGCGCACGACGGTGCGCGGACACGCGGTGAATCTCTACGTCGTGCACCTGGATTTCGAGGATCGAAGCGGCGCCACGCGCGCGCGGCAGGTCGCGGACCTGCTGTCCTTCGTCGATGCCACGCGCGGCGCTGAGCCGGTCGTGATCGGCGGCGACTTCAACGTCACGGCGGATGCCGCAGAGCTGACGCCGCTGCGCGCAGCTTTCGTCGATGCGTACGCACTCGCGCATGCAGGCGTAGCGGTCGACGGCCTCGCGCATGCGACGCTCAATCCGCGTTTCAATCCGCCGGCGCGCATCGATCGCGTGTACGCGGAACAAGGCAGCTTCGGGATGCCGGACGCGCGGCGCATCCTCGACACGCCCGACGCGGAGGGTCGCTGGGCGTCGGATCACTACGGCGTGTGGGTGCGGCTGCCGTTCGCGCCGCACGAAGACGGGCGCTAGCCGGGAAGGACGAACGCCACGACGACCCGGCGGCCTTCACCGGCCAGCACGTTGAACGTTCGCGCGGCGGCGGCGTTGGTCATCGTTTCCATGCCGACGCCGCGGCGCAGGCAGTGGGCGAGCACGGCGGCCGGCGGGAACACCTGCGTGGCGCCGCTGCCGAGGAGCATCACTTCCGGCTCCAGCGCCAGGACGGCGTCGAGGTCCTGCGGCGCCATCGCCTTCACATCACGAACGGGCCAGCCCTCGACCAGGCGGTCGGGCGAGAGCACGAAGCTGGCCGTCAGGCGGCGTTCGTTCACCCGCACTGACTCGCCATCGGCGGCGCGCAGGAGGAACTCGTGATCCGGGTGTTCGAGATTGAGCTGCATGAGGACGAAGTGGGGGCGGGGAAGCGGGACGAAACCCTGTCTTCGCGCCGGGCCGCGCGGACGTCAGGCGCGCGGCAGGACGATCTGGCGGCGGTCCTTGCTCGGGCGGTACAGCACGGCCGTGTGGCCGATCCGCTGGACCAGCGCGGCGCCGGTGCGCTGTGCGATCTCGTCGATCATCGCGTCGCGGGCCTCGCGGTCTTCCGCGCCGACCTTCACCTTGATCAGCTCGTGGTGCTCCAGGGCGAGGTCGATCTCGGCCACCAGCGAGTCGGTGATGCCCTTGCCGCCGACCTGCAGCATCGCCTTGAGATCGTGGGCCTGGCCGCGCAGGAAGCGGGTCTGGGCGGCGGTCAGGACGGTCTGCATCGGGAGTCGGAAAACCTCTGGGGGGCGCGCAGGGTATCATGACCGCCCCCACGCTCACCCCGACGCCGCGCCGATGGCGAGCCGCAGCAAGTCCAGCCAGCGCTGGCTGAAAGAACACTTTTCCGACCCCTTCGTGAAGAAGGCCAAGGCCGAAGGCCTGCGTTCGCGCGCGGCCTACAAGCTGGAGGAACTGGTCGAACGCGACCGGCTGCTCAAGCCTGGCATGGTGGTGGTCGACCTGGGCGCCGCCCCCGGCGGCTGGTCCCAGTGGGTCCGGCAGGAGCTCGACCGGCTGGATGCGGCCCGTCCCGGCCGCGTGATCGCCCTGGACATCCTCGAGATGCCGTCGCTGGCGGGCGTCGAATTCCTTCATGGCGATTTCAGGGAGGATGCGGTCCTATCGCAGCTGGTGGGCGCCCTGAACGGCCAGCCGGTGGACCTTGTCCTGTCCGACATGGCCCCCAATAAGAGTGGCGTGGACGCGGTCGACATGCCCCGGGCGATGTATCTGTCGGAGCTGGCGATGGACTTCGCCGACCGGCACCTGCGCACCGGGGGCAACTTCCTGATCAAGTTATTCCAGGGGGTCGGCTTCGACGAGTACGTGAAGGAGCTGCGCCGGCGCTACGACCGGGTCGTGATCCGCAAGCCGGAGGCCTCGCGCAAGCGGTCGCCGGAGGTCTACGCGCTGGCACAGGGCAAGCGCGCGGTAATGAAGTAAGGTTTGATCGAGCGGCACGGCGCATGGGCGCCGCCCCCGCTGCAACGCGCCGCTGGCGCCAGGTAGGAACTGAATGAACGATTTGGCCAAGAATCTGCTGCTCTGGGTGATCGTCGCCGTCGTGTTGATGGTGGTCTTCCAGGCATTCGGGCCGCGTGGCGCTGCCGGGAGCCAGGAGCTGGCGTACGACCAGTTCGTCCATCAGGTCCAGCAGGACAAGGTGAAGGAAGTGAAGATCGCCGACGACGGCGCCACCATCACCGGTGTGCGCAGCGACGGCTCGAAGTTCACGACCTACAAGCCCAAGGACGACAAGGACCTGATCAACGACCTGATCAACCACCGCGTCGCCATCGACCAGCAGCCGCCGCAAAGCGGCCCGTCGATCCTCTACATCATCATCAACGTGCTCCCTTGGCTGCTGTTCATCGGCATCTGGGTGTATTTCATGCGCCAGATGCAGCAAGGCGGAAGCAAGGGCGCGATGAGCTTCGGCCGTTCGCGCGCCAAGCTGCAGGGCGAGGACCAGGTCAAGGTCACGCTGGCCGACGTCGCCGGCTGCGACGAGGCGAAGGAAGAAGTCGGCGAGCTCGTCGAATTCCTGCGCGACCCCTCCAAGTTCCAGAAGCTGGGCGGCAAGATCCCGCGCGGCGTGCTGATGGTCGGCCCGCCGGGCACCGGCAAGACGCTGCTGGCGCGCGCCATCGCCGGCGAGGCGAAGGTGCCGTTCTTCAGCATCTCCGGCTCGGACTTCGTCGAGATGTTCGTGGGCGTCGGCGCGAGCCGCGTGCGCGACATGTTCGACCAGGCCAAGAAGCACGCGCCCTGCATCATCTTCATCGACGAGATCGACGCGGTCGGCCGCCATCGTGGCGCGGGCCTGGGCGGCGGTCACGACGAGCGCGAGCAGACGCTCAACCAGCTGCTGGTCGAGATGGACGGCTTCGAGGGCGGCGAAGGCGTGATCGTCATCGCCGCGACCAACCGTCCGGACGTGCTCGATCCGGCGCTGCTGCGTCCGGGCCGTTTCGACCGCCAGGTCGTGGTTGGCCTGCCGGACGTGAAGGGCCGCGAGCAGATCCTGCGCGTGCACATGCGCAAGCTGCCGCTGCACGACGACGTCGATCCGATGACGATCGCGCGCGGCACGCCGGGCTTCTCCGGCGCGGACCTGGCGAACCTGTGCAACGAGGCGGCGCTGTTCGCCGCGCGCGAGAACGCCAAGGACGTGCGCATGGAGCACTTCGACCGTGCGCGCGACAAGATCCTGATGGGCGCCGAGCGTCGTTCGATGGCGATGAGCGAGGACGAGAAGCGCAACACCGCCTACCACGAGGCGGGTCACGCGATCGTCGGCCGCATCGTTCCGGAGCACGACCCGGTCTACAAGGTCACCATCATTCCGCGCGGCCGCGCGCTGGGCGTGACGATGTATCTGCCGGAGGGCGACAAGTATTCGCTCAACCGCGTGGCCATCGAATCGCAGCTGTGCTCGCTGTACGGCGGCCGCGTCGCCGAGGAACTGATCTTCGGCGCCGACAAGGTCACCACCGGCGCGTCCAACGACATCGAGCGCGCCACCAAGATGGCCCGCAACATGGTCACCAAGTGGGGCCTGTCGGAACTGGGCCCGATCACCTTCGGCGAGGAAGAGGACGAGGTGTTCCTGGGCCGTTCGGTGACGCAGCACAAGAACGTGTCGAACGAGACCGCGCGCAAGATCGACGAGGTCGTGCGCGACATCCTCGACAAGGCGTACGGCCGCACCACGCAGATCCTCAAGGACAACCTCGACAAGCTGCACGTGATGGCCGATGCGCTGCTGCAGTACGAGACCATCGACGCGCACCAGATCGACGACATCATGGCCGGCCGCAAGCCGGGCCCGCCGGCGGATTGGTCGAAGTCGGGCAAGACGCCGAAGGACGACGGCGAGCGTCCCGGCACGATCGGCGGTCCTGCGGCGCAGACCTGATCGATCGCGTTACCTGAGCTGCATCGAAGAGCCGGCCTGGTGCCGGCTCTTTGCTTTTGGCGACGCGGATGTCGAACGCGTGCCCGTCCGTCATCCCGGCACGCACCGAAGCCGTAAGATCGCGCTTTCCCTCGCGATCACCGCCGCCATGTTCGACATCACGCCCATCCTCGACTGCAACGGCCGTCCGCTCGCGCTCGATCGCCCGCGCGTGATGGGCATCGTCAACGTCACGCCGGATTCGTTTTCCGACGGTGGCGCGCACGACACGCTCGATGCCGCCGTCGCGCACGGCCTGGCGCTGGCGGAGGAGGGCGCCGACGTGCTCGACATCGGCGGCGAATCCACGCGGCCCGGCGCGGCCGACGTGTCGGTCGAGGAAGAACTGCGTCGCACCATTCCCGTGATCGAACGCCTCGCGCGCGAGACCTCGCTGCCGATCAGCATCGACACCTCCAAGCCCGAGGTCATGCGCGCGGCCGTGCAGGCCGGCGCGGGCATGATCAACGATGTCTACGCGCTGCGTCGCGAAGGTGCGCTCGATGCCGCCGCCGAACTCGGCGTGCCCGTGGTGCTCATGCACATGCAGGGCGAGCCGCGTTCGATGCAGGACGCGCCGCACTACGACGATGTGGTCGCCGATGTTCACCGCTTCCTCGCCGAACGGATCTTCGCCGCGGAGATGGCTGGCATCGCGAAGAAGAAGATCGTGGTCGATCCCGGTTTCGGTTTCGGCAAGAACACGCAGCACAACGTCGCCTTGCTCGCGCAACTCGAACGCCTTGCCGAACTGGGTGTTCCGCTGCTCGCCGGACTCTCGCGCAAGCGCACCATCGGCGAGATCACCGGCCGCGATGCACCGCGCGAACGCGTGTCGGGCTCCGTGGCCGCGCACCTCATCGCCGCGCAGCGTGGCGCGAAGCTGCTGCGCGTGCATGACGTCGCCGCCACCGTGGATGCGCTGAAGGTGTGGCACGCCGTCGCCTCGCAGGCGATGCCGCGGGCGAAAAGCGCGCCGTCGATGCCGAAGTGGCCCGACGAGGAATGACGCATCGCCTGGCGATATTTTGATCAATCCCCGCGAGGCCTTGCTGCTCAACGCTTGCAGCGCGATGCACACAACGTTGTCCGCGTGCTTGTCCACAGGCCGTGTGGATAGCGCGCGTGTACACGCCGAAATCGACGCGTACGTCAGTGATTTCGGTGGTCAGTTTCTGACCAAACTTGCTGCGAAGCTTGTGTCGCAAGGCGTTTGGCACGATTCCCACATCGCTGTCCGCAGGCTTGTCCACAAGCTGTGTGGATAGCCGCGTCGACCACGGCTGGAAGCGCGAGGATGCAAATGCGTAATCGACGCCGCAAGTCAAATGTTTTTTGTGGCCAGTTTCTGTCCAAACTCCTTGCGACGCTTGCAGCGCAAGGCGTGCAGCATGGAATCCACATCGCTGTCCGCAGGCTTGTCCACAGGCGGTGTGGATAGCCGCGTTCGTCGCGTCGCAGCGCGTCGTCGTCATGGATGTCGGCGATGCCGAAACCACCGCATCCGTCAAGCAGAATGTGTGGTGATTTTTTAGCCAGACTTGCGGTGAGGCCCGTGGTTGCGACGTATGCGGCCACTGCCCACATCGCTGTCCGCAGGCTTGTCCACAGGCGGTGTGGATAGCGCACGCGCGCTAGCCAAAATTTCACCAATCACCCGGGAGGCCTTGCGGTGCCTGGGCCGCGATGTCTTATCAACAGCCTTGCCCCAGTGGTTCTCCACACGTTGTGTGGAAAGCCGGGGCGGCCGGCGTTTTCCGCGCGACCCGGCTGTGCGAGGCTACGCCCCCGACCCGCCGCCTCCGACATGCCCGCCGATCCGCGCCCGCTCGCGATTGCCCTCATGGGCCCGACCGCTTCGGGCAAGACCGCGCTCGCGCTGGACTGGGCCGAACGCTTCGGCGGCGAGATCGTCAGCGTCGATTCGGCGCTGGTGTACCGGCGGCTCGATATCGGATCGGCCAAGCCGGCGCCGGACGAACTGGCGCGCGTGCCGCACCACCTGATCGACCTGCGCGAGCCGTGGCAGCCGTACTCGGCGGCGGAGTTCGCCGTCGATGCGCGGCGCGCGGTCGAGGACATCGTGGCCCGTGGGCGGTTGCCGATCCTCGCCGGCGGCACCGGCCTGTATTTCCACGCGCTGCTGCATGGGCTTTCGCCGATGCCGGAAGCCGACGCCGACATGCGCGCGCAACTGGACGCCGAAGCGCAGCGGCGCGGTTGGGCCGCGATGCATGCCGATCTGGCGGCGATCGACCCGGAAGCCGCCGCCCGCATCCACGCCACCGACGCCCAGCGCATCCAGCGAGCACTGGAAGTCTTCCGCCTTTCCGGCCGGACGATCAGCGACTGGCGTCGCGAGCATCGGCCACCGCGGTTGCCGGTGCGCGTGCTCAAGCTGGTGCTCGCGCCGGCGGATCGGGCGGTGCTCCATGAGCGCATTGGCCGGCGCTTCGACCTGATGCTCGAAGCCGGCTTCCTCGACGAAGTGCGCACGCTGCGCGAGCTCCGGGAACTGCGCGACCATCCGGCACCGCTCGACCTGCCGGCGTTGCGTGCCGTCGGTTACCGGCAGGCCTGGGAGCACCTCGACGGCGCGACCACGGCATCGGAATTCCGTGATCGCGGCGTGTACGCGACCCGCCAGCTGGCCAAGCGCCAGCTCACCTGGCTCCGCGGCGAATTGGATGCCCCGTGGTTCGATCCGCAGCGCCAGCGCGACCAGCTCGAGGCCGTCCGGGCGGCGTTTCTCGACGGCGTTGGCGGACCGGCCAAGGGTTGAATCGGGTGCGCGTGCACTCGCGCGGGTTTGCGCTACCATCGGGCCGTCGCCGCTCGTGGGGACGGGCCGGCGATCGCGGCTCGTCGGCCGTGCGGCTGCAACACCACTGATAACTAGAACGAGTTGGGGAACAACGCATGTCCAAGGGACAGTCTTTGCAGGATCCTTTCCTGAACGCGCTTCGACGCGAACGAGTGCCGGTTTCGGTCTATCTGGTCAACGGCATCAAGCTGCAGGGCACGATCGAGTCCTTCGACCAGTTCGTCGTG
Organism: Lysobacter soli; assembly: GCF_009755585.1. Classification (NCBI taxonomy): domain Bacteria; kingdom Pseudomonadati; phylum Pseudomonadota; class Gammaproteobacteria; order Lysobacterales; family Lysobacteraceae; genus Lysobacter; species Lysobacter soli. The sequence goes on from NZ_CP046603.1 coordinate 1,219,509, forward strand.
CTGCTGCGCAATACCGTCAGCCAGATGGTCTACAAGCACGCGATTTCCACCGTGGTGCCGGCGCGCAACGTGCGCGTGGGGCCAGGCGGCGGTTACGTCCAGTCGTCCGAAACGGGCGGCGAGGAAAGCGAAGAAACCGAATAAGCGCCCGCATCGACGGCTTGATGGACCTGCGCGCCGGCCGGCAACGGTCCGATCGGCGGCGTGATGACCTGCGGCCCTTGTGCGGCCGCGGGTCGGTGCCCATCTTCTCTTCCTGCCCCCGTACAGGTTGAGCCCCGGTTTGTTCGAACGATCACGCAAAGGCGAGCACGCCCTCCTGATCCAACCCCATGCCGGCGGTCCGCCGGACGAAGGATTGCTGGAGGAATTCGCCGATCTCGCCCGCTCCGCGGGCGCCACGGTAGCCGCGGTGCTCACCGCGCGCATCGACCGCCCCAATGCCGCCATGCTCATCGGCAGCGGCAAGCTCGAAGAAGTGAAGGCCGCCGCGGAAGCCACCGGCGCCGACCTCATCCTCGTCAACCATCCGCTATCGCCCGGCCAGGAGCGCAACCTCGAACGCGCGCTGCAGCGCCGCGTGGTCGATCGCACCGGGCTCATCCTCGACATCTTCGCCCAGCGTGCTCACAGCCACGACGGCAAGCTCCAGGTCGAGCTCGCGCAGCTCAAGCACATGGCCACGCGACTGGTGCGCGGCTGGACCCACCTTGAGCGGCAGCGCGGCGGTTCCATCGGCCTGCGCGGCCCCGGCGAAACGCAGCTGGAAACCGACCGCCGCCTGCTGCAGAAGCGGCTGGAGCAGTTGCAGCGACGCCTGGAGAAGGTCGAAGTCCAGCGTACGCAGATGCGCCGCGCCCGCGTGCGCAGCGAACTGCCGCGCGTGGCGCTGGTCGGCTACACCAACGCGGGCAAGTCGACGCTGTTCAATGCGATGACCGGCGCCGAGGCGTACGCCGCAGACCAGCTCTTCGCGACGCTGGATCCGACGGTGCGCCGCATCGAACTCTCCGGCGGCGGCGTGGTGCTGGCCGACACGGTCGGCTTCGTCCGCGACCTGCCGCACGAACTGGTCGCCGCGTTCCGTTCGACGCTGTCGGAGGCGCGCGAGGCCGACCTGCTGCTGCACGTGGTCGACGCCGCCGATCCGCTGCGCGACGAGCGCATCGCGCAGGTCGATGAAGTCCTCAAGGACATCGGCGCGGGTGACCTGCCGCAGGTGCTGGTTTTCAACAAGATCGACCGGCTCGGCACCGACGGCGAGACCGTCGCGCCGCGCATCGACCGTCCGGCGGAAGGGCGCGTGCGCGTCTGGCTGTCCGCGCGAGACGGGCTCGGCCTGGACCTGCTGCGCCAGGCGCTGGCCGAAGCGCTGGAGCTGCGCCATGTCGTCGGCGAAGTCCGCCTGCCGCCACAGGCCGCCAAGTTGCGCGCGCGCCTGCACGACCTGGGCGCGGTGCGTGGCGAGGACCACGACGAGCACGGCTGGCGGATCCGCGTGGACCTGCCGCTGGCCGACGCGCAGCGCCTGTTCGCGCAGGCCCATGGCGAGGCGCTGCGCCATCTTTTGCCCGAGCAGGACGACGAGGATGCGGCCTGAGCGCGTTTGCGGCGTGGCCAGGCGCATTGCTTGAGGCACATCGCACCCCCACCTAGAATCGACGCACGTGCGCGCCGCTGAATGCGGGCGGACATCCCCTGATTGGAGCAGGCATGGCCTGGAACACCCCTGGCAGTGACAATTCCGGCGGTCCGAACGGACGAAATCCCCGCCGCCGGCCCGGCGGCCGTGGCCTGGACGCCCTGATCGATCCACTGCGCGGGCTGTTCGGCGGCGGTGCCGGTGGCGGCGGGAGCATCCTGCGCTGGGTCGGCATCGTGTTCGCCCTGTGGCTGGTGTTCAACTGCTTCGTCCTCGTGACCGAACAGGAAAAGGGCGTCGTGCTGCGCTTCGGCCAGTTCGCCCGCGTGCTCGACCCCGGCCCGCACTTCAAGGCGCCGTGGCCGATCGAGCGCGTGACCAAGGTCAATGCCACGCAGAGCAACGCCTACAGCGACACCGTTCCGGTGTTCACGCGCGATGCGAACATGGTGAACGTCGAGATCAACGTGCAGTACCGCATCGGCGATCCGCAGATGTACCTGTTCGGTTCGCGCGACGCCGATCGCGTGCTGAAGGAAGCCGCGCAGAGCGCCGTGCGCGAGCAGGTCGGCCGTTCGGACCTGGATACCGTGCTCAACGCGCGTTCCGAACTCACCACGACGGTGCGCCAGCAGTTGCAGGCTTCGCTGCAGACCTATCGCACCGGCCTGTTCGTGACCGAACTCAACCTTCCCAACGCCCGTCCGCCGGATGAAGTGAAGGACGCGTTCGACGAAGTGCAGCGCGCTGCGTCGGACAAGACCACGCAGATCAACCAGGCACAGGCCTACGCCAAGCAGGTCGTGCCCGAAGCGCGCGGCCAGGCGGCCCAGGTGCGCGCCGCGGCGGAAGGCTACAAGACCGCCTCGATCGCGCGCGCCGAAGGTGACGCGTCGCGCTTCTCGCAGATGGTCGAGGAATACAAGAACGCGCCGGAAGTCACGCGCAAGCGCCTGTGGCTGGACACGGTGCAGGACGTGCTGTCCGACAACCGCACCATCGTCGGTGGGGACGGTCGCAACGTGATCTACGTGCCGATGGGCGAGCGCCGCGCGCCGACGCCCACGCCGAATTCGCCGCTGCTGACGCCGGACCTGCTGGCGCCGCCGACCACCACCGAATCGTCCGATTCGGCCCGCCCGACACGCTCGACCCGGCCCTCCGGTCGCGAGGAGGTGACGCGATGAAGTTCTCCCTCTGGATCGCCCTGGTCGTCGCGGCGCTGTTCGCGCTGCTGGGTTCGGTATTCGTGGTCAGTGAAGGCCACAGCGCCATCGTGCTGAACCTCGGCCGCGTGGTGCGCACCGACATCGGCCCCGGCCTGCATTTCAAGTGGCCGCTGGTGGAATCGGCGCGCGTGTTCGACCGCCGACTGCAGGTGCTCGATGCCGAACCCGAGCGTTACCTGACCTTCGACAAGCAGAACGTCAGCGTCGACTTCTTCGCACTGGGTCGCATCAACGATATGCGCGCGTTCTATCGCGCGACCGGCGGCGATGAAACGACCGCGGTCGCGCGCCTGGCGCCGATCATCCGCGATTCGCTGCGCAACGAGATCAACTCGCGCACGCTGCAGCAAGTGGTGTCGGGCGATCGCACGGCGGTCATCGGCCGCCAGCTGGAGGCGATCAATCAGGGCGCCGAAACGCTGGGCGTGAAGATCGTCGACATCCGCATCAAGCGCATCGACCTGCCGCAGGACAGCAATGTCGTCGGCTCGGTCTACAACCAGATGCGCAGCCAGCGGCTGCAGGTCGCGAGCCAGCTGCGCGCCGAAGGCCTGGAGCAGGCACAGGCGATCCGCGCGAAGGCCGATCGCGACAAGCAGGTGATCGTCGCCGAGGCCGAGCGCGATGCGCAGAAGCTGCGAGGCGAGGGCGATGCCGAAGCCACGCGCCTGTACGCGCAGGCGGCGAACCGCGATCCGGCATTCTTCGCCTTCCAGCGCAGTCTGGATGCGTACCGCAAGTCGTTCGCCAATGGCGACGGCGTGATCGTGCTGAGCAAGGACGACCCGTTCCTGCAGTACCTGCGTTCGGACCGTTGAACGATCGAGCATGGCGCTGGAACTGATTTCGGCCCTGTGCCTGGTCGCGGTACTGGAAGGGCTGTTCCTGTTCGTCGCGCCGCGCGGCTGGAAGCGGGCCGCCGAGCAGCTCTACGCCTTGCCGGACCGGCACCTGCGGGTCGTCGGGGCGGTCGTCGTGGGGCTCGGCCTGCTGTCGCTGTGGCTCGTGCGCGTCGCCTGACGCGGCTCGCGACGACCATCGTCCGGTGGCTGACCTGATCGAATCGGTCGGTTCGCCCATGTGAAGGCCGATCGGCGCGCGAATCGGCGACCGATCATCGTGGCGGGGTGGTCCCGCCCACCCAAAACCCGGATAATGCACAAAAGCCGGACGGGGCCCAGCGCCCCGCCGGCTTTCTTGCTGTTTGCGGGCGCGCAACGCGCATGCCCCCAGGCGGCCCGGCCGCGCGGCCATCCAATGCAATGGAGTCAGGAGCTTCGAAATGGGTCAGTCAGTCGTCGTTCTCGGTGCCCAGTGGGGCGATGAAGGCAAGGGCAAGATCGTCGATCTGCTCACGCAGGACATCGGGGCGGTGGTGCGTTTCCAGGGCGGCCACAATGCCGGCCACACGCTGGTCATCGGCGGCAAGAAGACCGTCCTGCACCTGATTCCCTCCGGCATCCTGCGCGAAGGCGCGCTGTGCCTGATCGGCAACGGCGTCGTGCTGTCGCCGGCGGCGCTGAAGAAGGAAATCGCCGAGCTGGAAGCCAACGGCGTCGACGTGCGTTCGCGCCTGAAGATCAGCCCGGCGACCCCGCTGATCATGCCGTACCACATCGCGCTGGATCAGGCCCGCGAGAAGGCCGCCGGCGGCAAGGCCATCGGCACCACCGGCCGCGGCATCGGCCCGGCGTACGAGGACAAGGTCGCGCGACGCGGCATCCGCGTGGCGGACCTGCACTACCCGCAGCAGCTCGCCGAGAAGCTGCGCACCACGATGGACTACCACAACTTCGTCCTCACCAAGTACCTGGGCGTGGAAGCGGTGGACTTCCAGCAGACGCTGGATGAAGCGCTCGCGTTCGGCGAATACGTCGAGCCGATGAAGTCCGACGTCGCCGGCATCCTCCACGATCTGCGCAAGCAGGGCCGCAAGGTGCTGTTCGAAGGCGCACAGGGCTCGCTGCTCGACATCGACCACGGCACGTACCCGTACGTCACGTCGTCCAACACCACCGTCGGCGGCGCGTATGCCGGCACCGGCGTGGGCGCGGACGCGATCGACTACGTGCTCGGCATCGCCAAGGCCTACGCCACGCGCGTCGGCGGCGGTCCGTTCCCGACCGAACTGGACGACGAAGTCGGCCAGGGCCTGCGCGATCGCGGTGCGGAGTACGGCGCGACCACCGGTCGTCCCCGTCGCTGCGGCTGGATGGACATCGTCGCGCTGCGCCGCGCGGTGGCCGTCAACGGCATCACCGGCCTGTGCATCACCAAGCTCGACGTGCTCGACGGCATGGAGAAGCTGAAGATCTGCATCGCCTACGAATACCGCGGCAAGCGCACCGAATACGCGCCGCTGGACGCGGCCGGCTGGGAAGAATGCACGCCGGTGTACCTGGAGTTCCCGGGCTGGGAAGAGAACACCCACGGCATCACCGAGTGGGACAAGCTGCCGCCGGCCGCACGCGCCTACCTGCGCGCGCTGGAGGAACTGGCCGGCTGCCCGATCGCCATCGTCAGCACGGGTCCCGACCGCGACGCCACGATGGTGCTGCAGGATCCGTTCGCCTGATCCGCGGTTCCATCGCGTAACGAAAAGGCCCCGCATTGCGGGGCCTTTTTTGTTTCCGTGTTCCGGGGCGGGGCGGACAGGGCGTCGAATCAGCGACCTTCGCCGTTCATGCCGCGCTCGATGATCTCCAGGATCGTCGCCAGCGGCACGCCGAACGAGCCGGCGCGGCCCGCATCGAAGGCCTGCTTCCACTCCCGGTAACCCTGCTGGTAGATCGGGTCGATCGGTCGCGTGCCTTCCAGCGCCGTGGCGCTCTGCTCGAGCACGGTGCGCGTGACCGGCACGTGCATCAGCTTGTCCATGATCCCACCCGGCAGGCGCGGATTGCGAACACGCACACCATAGACGGTCGCGTGGAAGATCTGGCCGCCGAGCGGATGTTCGTCGATGCGGTTGATCAGCAGCGTCGGCGTCTCGATGAGCGAGCGGCCGGTGCAGCGCCAGAGCTGGCCGACGGCGAAATCCGGGGTGGGGGCAGGCGTGTTCATGCAGGAACGTCGGGCGGAAAGGAGGCGATCATGATGCCTCGCGCTCCCGTCGCGCGAACGTGCCGAAGCGGTCGCTTCGGCACGTCACGCCGCCGCGGAGAACGCACTGGCGCCGTGCGTGCGGAAGACCGACACCGCGTTGCCGAGCTGCGCCGCCTGGTCGACCATCGCCTTCGCCGTGGCGGAAGCTTCCTCCACCAGCGCCGCGTTCTGCTGCGTCGCCTCGTCCATGTGCACGACGGTGCGGCTGACCTGCTCGATGCCGGTGGCCTGCTCCTGCGATGCGGCGGCAATTTCCGACATCAGGCCGGTCACGCGCTGCACCGAGTCGACGATGCGCTGCATCGTGCCGCCGGCGTGCGAGACCAGCTGCGAGCCGCTCGCGACCTGCGACACCGAGTCGTCGATCAGGCCCTTGATCTCCTTCGCCGCGCTCGCCGAGCGCTGCGCGAGTGCGCGCACCTCACCGGCCACCACCGCGAAGCCGCGGCCCTGTTCGCCGGCGCGCGCCGCTTCGACGGCCGCGTTGAGCGCGAGGATGTTCGTCTGGAATGCGATGCCGTCGATCACGCCGATGATTTCGGCGATGCGGCGCGACGACTTCTCGATGCCTTCCATCGTCGCGACGACGTCGCCGACCACGCGCCCGCCATCGCGCGCCACGTCGGCCGCATCGGCCGCCTGCTGGCTGGCTTCGCGGGCGGTCTGCGCGTTCTGCCGGACCGTGGTGGTCAGTTCCTCCATCGACGCCGCGGTTTCCTCGAGGCTTGCGGCCTGCTGCTCGGTGCGTTGCGCGAGGTCGTTGTTGCCGGCGGAAATCTCCGCGGCGGCGCCGTTGATCGCGCGCGTGGCCTCGACGATGCCGCCGACGATGTCAACCAGCTGCGCGACCGTCGCGTTCGCGTCGTCGCGCATGGTGGCGAACACGCCGCGATGCTCGCCCGTCATGCGGGCGGTGAGGTCGCCGTCGGCGATGGCGCGGAGCAGCGCCGAGACCTGCTGCAGGTTGTCGTTCGTGCCGGACATGAGGCGGTTGAGACCTCCCACCATGTCGTGGAAGTCGTGCTGGAACGCGGCTTCGTCGCCGCGCGTGGCGAAGTCGCCCGCGGCCGCGCACGCCACGAGGCGACGGATCTCGGCGTTGATCGCGGCGAGGTTCCGCTTGGAGTCGGCCATCGCCTGCGTGATCGACGCCTTCTCGCCGGGAAGTTCGGGCATGTCGACCGACAGATCGCCGACCGCGTAGCGCTGCATCACGCCGAGCATGCGCTCGATCAGCGCCACCTGCGCGGCGACCAGCGCATTGGTGTCCTCGACCATGCGACCGAAGGCGCCCGGGAAGCGTGCGGCATCCATGCGGAAATTCATCTCGCCCGCGTCGTGGCGGGAGGCCATGTCGGCCTGTGCCGCGGAAACGGCGGTCAGCGTCGCGGTCACGTCGAGCATGGCGCGGGCGAGGGTGCCGATTTCGTCGCGTGTAGTCACGGTGAGACGGGCGTCGAGTTCGCCGCGCGAGACCGACTGCGCGGCGCGTGCGACGTCCACGATCGGGCGCACGATCGCGCGTCGCACCCACCAGCCGAGCAGCGTTATCAGCGCGAGCGCGGCGACAACGGTGAGGGTGGCGGCGATCACGAGGCTGCGGCGCGAATCCTGCGAGTTCTTCTGCACGGCCGCATCGGCCAGCACCTTGGTGCGGTCGATCAGCGACTCGAGCGTCTGCGTAGGTTCGCGGTCCATGCCGCGCACGGCGGCGTCGCCGGCGCGCGTGTCGTATCCCGAATCGGCGAAGGTCGTGAGCGCGGTGAGGTAATGCGACTGCAGCGTTGCGTGCTGCGCGGCGAAATCGCGTGCGATCTTCGCCGCATCGGCATCGGCCAGGCCGTCGGCGAGTCGCCGCGTGAGGTCCTGCACCTGCGTGCCGTTGTCCTTGAATGCGGCGAGGTGCTTTTCGCGCAACGCCGGATCGCTGCCACGGATCAGGACGTTCTTCCATTCCTGCACTTGTGCGCGGAATTCGCGGCCCACGCGCTCGGCGTCGGTGGCCTGCTGGACCTGAAGCGGGACTTCAGTTGAAAGGTTCAGCCACGCCGAGGCGAGGCCGCCGAGCGCGCAGAACAGGATGACGGTGAGGCCGAGCGCGAGCGCGCCCAGCAGCTTGGTTTGCAGACTGGTCGTACGAGGGGAGGTCATGGGAATTCTGGAGGCCTGAGGGATGCAGGACCTCCTTTCCCCGCGCAAGCCGGTATCGGCCCGCAGGCGCCGCTCTTTAGCGGCCCAAGCGCTTTCCGTGTTCAGTTTTCGCGCGTGTTTTCCGCTCAGAAGAGCATGTCGATCCAGCCCGCAGCCGCCGTGGCAAGGCTTCCGGACAGCACGCCGAACACCGCGATGGCGATGACGCCCGCAGCCCATGCCACCGCCATCAGCCAGCCATCGCGTTCGAGCAGCGCGAAAGCGAACAGCAGCAGCAACGCGCCGAACAGGTAGTTCGTGAACGGAATCGGCAGCGAGAGCAGCAGCCCGAGCAACACCAGCAGCACGCCGGTGAAGAAGTCGGCGACGCGATGGTCGAGCAGCACCGGCAGGCGCGGCTTCACCACCTTCTCCAGCCGCGTGAGCCAGGGCGCGAGGAGGTCGCGGAAACGCGCCATCGCATGGCGGTGAGGGCCGCGCCGTGCGAGGAACTTCGGCAGCCAGGGCTGGCGCAGGCCGATCAACAACTGCAGTCCGATGAGGATCACCAGCGGTCCGCTGATCGCGCCGCCGACGCCCGGGATGGGGATGAACGCCGGGATCGTCGAGACGAACAGCAGCATGCCGAAGGACCGGTCGCCCAGCCCGTGCAGCACGTCGCCCATGCGCAGCTGTTCGTCAGGATTCCCCGCCGCGAATACGTCCAGCAGTGCGCGCGTGCCGGCCTCGCGGTATTCGTGGCGGTCCTGGTCAGCCGGAGGCGTCATCCGTCACCGGCTCCGGTTCGGGACGCCTGGACAGCAGCAGCTTGTCGATGCGCGGACCGTCCAGGTCCACGACCTCGATGCGCCACTGCGCCCAGTCGAAATATTCGCCCACGTAGGGAATGCGGCCGAAATGCGCGATCACCATGCCGGCAGCGGTATGGAAATCGTGTTCGTCCTCGTCGGGCAGGCGACCGCTGCCGATGAGCTCGCGCAGGTCTTCCACCGGCAGCGAACCGTCGATCAGGAACGAGCCGTCGGCGCGTTCCACCACCGGTGCGTGGCTGTCGTCCTCGGCCTCTCCCATGGCGCCGCCGATCGCGTGCACGCGGCCGACGATGGCGTCCATCAGGTCGGCGACGGTGACCATGCCGGTGACGTCGCCGTATTCGTCGACGACGAGCGCGAGCGACTGCTGTTCCTCGCGGAAGATTTCCAGCAGCTTCATCGCATGCGTGGACTCGGACACGAACAGCGGCTCGCGCAGTTCCTTGAACAGGTCCGGCGCCTTTTCGTCGAGGCGGTCGAGCAGCGACTTCACCTCGAGGATGCCGAGCACCTCGCTGTCGTTCTCGCGATACACCGGATAGCGCGAGAACGGCGTCTCGCGCATGGTCGCCAGGTTCTCGGCGAAATCGGCAGCCGCGTCGAGCCAGGTGATGCGCGTGCGCGGCGTCATCAGGCTCTCGGCGGTGCGATCTCCCAGGCCGAGCACGCGGTTCATCATCTTGCGTTCGTCGGCGTCGATCACGCCCTGCTCGTGGCCTTCAGTCACCAGCAGCCGGATTTCCTCTTCGCTGATGGCGCTACGCGCGTCGTCCTTGATGCCGAGCAGGCGCAGTACCAAGCGATTGATCGCGCCCAGACCGGCGACGATCGGACGAGCGGCGCGCGAGAGCCAGTACAGCGGGATCGCCACCGCGCACGCGATGCGCTCCGAGTTGGTGAGCGCCAGTCGTTTGGGAATCAGCTCGCCGAAGATGACGGACGCGGCAGTGATCAGCGTGACCGCGGTGCCAATGCCGATGGCGCGCGCGTACTGGGCCGCATCGGGCCACATGCCCTGCAGCCAGCCCGCGATGGCCAGACCGATGGATTCGCCGCCGAAGGTACCGGTGAGGACGCCGATGCCGGTGATGCCGACCTGCACGGTGGAGAGCAGGTTGTCGGGATGCTCGGCCAGTTCGTACGCGACCTGCGCGCCGCGGCTGGTTTCGGCCATCTGCTTGAGTTTGATCTTGCGCGAGGTCATCAGCGCCATCTCCGACATCGCGAAGAAGGCGTTGAGGACGATCAGGGCAATGACGATCAGCAGTTCCAGCATGCGGTCCGTCCGTCAGGATGTTGGCAGGCTGGGGTGCAGGCGCCGTGAGGGTGGCGCAGGCGCGCGCAGGCGGGGGCGGGCGGCCGTTCTGGGTCGTCGTCCATTGCGTAATGGCAGGGTGAAAAGGGGGATGAGCGTTCTGGATGGTAGCAGGACGGCCGAAATCAACCCGTGTGGATGGCACCAGGGCGCGCGCCGGTGTCCCCAAACCGTCATAATTCGCCCCGCAGACCCACCGCGCCGGCCATTCCGGCACCACGAGGCCCCCTCCGCATGTTCTCCCTGCAAACGATCTTCGGCCAAGGCAACCAGTTCTACACGCTGCTGGAAGAGGCCGCCGTCGCCGCCCACGACAGCACCAAGGCGCTCCACGCGATGCTCAAGGCCGCCGATCGCCAGCCGGCGCTGGACGCCTTCAAGCTGGCCCGCCAGCGCGAACGCGAAGCCTCGGACAAGATCAGCTTCGAGCTGGTCAACAGCTTCATCACGCCGATCGAGCGCGAGGACATCGAAGCCCTGGCCTCGGCGCTGTACAAGATCCCCAAGCAGGTCGAGAAGTTCGCCGACCGCTATTCGCTGGCCACGCGCCACCTGGAGCACATCGACTTCGCCCCGCGCGCGGCGATGCTCGAGCAGGCGTCGGCGGTGGTGGTGAAGATGGTGCACGAGCTGCGCAACCTGAAGCTCGAACCGATGAAGGCGCTCAACGACCAGCTGCGCTCCATCGAGAACGAAGCCGACCGCCTGATGCTGGAGCTCTACCGCGACATCTACTCCGGCCGCCTGGACAACCTGCAGATGTTCCTGCTCAAGGAGTTCTTCGAGATCCTGGAGAAGGCCATCGACCGTTGCCGCGAGGCCGGCGTGGTCGCCTACGAAATCGTGTTGAAAAATTCCTGAGGGGTCGGTCCGATGCTGACCCTGGTCCTGGTCGTGGTATTCGCGGCGCTCGCCTTCGAATACATCAACGGCTTCCATGACACCGCCAATTCCATCGCCACCGTCGTGGCGACCAAGGTGCTGTCGCCGATACAGGCCGTGATGCTGGCCGCGAGCACCAACCTGCTCGGCGCGCTGTGGGGCACGGCGGTGGCCAAGACGATCGCGTCGGGCCTGCTGGACACCGGCGTGGTGGAAGTCACCTCGCAGCTGATCCTGTGCGCGCTGCTGGGTGCGATCGTGTGGAACCTGATCACGTGGTGGAAGGGCCTGCCGTCCTCGTCCTCGCACGCGCTCATTGGCGGCCTGTGCGGTGCGGCCGTCGCCGCGGCAAGCAACAACTTCCATTCGGTGATCTGGTCGCATCCCGCGGACCCCTGGTACAAGAGCGCCGGCGTGCTGTGGAAGGTGGTCGTGCCGATGTTCTCCTCGCCGCTGCTGGGCTTCGCTGCCGGCTTCGTGGTGATGGGCGTGCTGTTCGCGATCATCTCCTTCATGGCCAGCAGCGGCGGCGTGCTGGCGCGCATGGCGCGCCCGCGCTGGGTCAACGCGTTCTTCGGCAAGGCGCAGCTGGTGTCGGCGGCGGGCATGGGCTTCGCGCACGGCATGAACGACGCGCAGAAGACGATGGGCATCATCGCGCTGGCGCTGGTCGGCGCGCAGTCGGCCGGCACGCTGGACAACCTGCCGTCGTGGCTGGCATTCCTGCATCCGTCGCAGGCGGCGCTTGAAAACAACGACATCGACCTGTGGATCAAGCTCACCTGCGCCGTGGTGATGGCCGCCGGTACTGCCGCTGGCGGCTGGCGCATCATCAAGACGCTCGGCCACAAGCTGGTGAAGCTGCATCCGATCAACGGCTTCGCGGCCGAAACCAGCGCGGCGGCGGTGATCATGGCGGCGTCCTCGCTCGGTATCCCGGTCTCGACCACGCACAACATCTCCTCGGCGATCATGGGCGTGGGCACGGCCAAGCGCTTCAACGCGATCAAGTGGACGGTCGTGGAGAAGATGATCTGGGCGTGGATCCTCACGATCCCGGCGGCCGGCGGCATCGCCTACGCGTTCTTCGAGCTGTTCCGGTTCTTCGGCTGGGCTTGAGCCCGCCACGAACATGAAAAAGGCCCGCGATGCGGGCCTTTTCTTCAGGTGCTTGCGGCCGACCTCAGAACAGATCGCCGCCTGCCGACAGCATGCGTTCCATGCGATCGCCCAGGCCACCGATCTCGAGCACGAGGCGGTCGATTTCCGCCGGGTCCAGGCCGTCGTAGGGGCGGTTCTCGCACAGTTGCAGGTGCGGGACGCCGTCGAGGTCGCCGATGGCGAGGTAACCCACGCGGCTTTCCCAGTTGAAGATGAGCGCGCGCTTGGCGTCCAGGCCGGTGATCGGCGCGACGGCCGTGCTCACGCGCAGGTACGGACGGCCGTCGTCGTCGTCCAGCTCGGACAGGAAGATCGCCTGGTGGCGGGTGCCGTGTTCGAGCGACAGTTCGATGCACAGCACGTCGACGTCGTGGTCGGTCAGGCGGAATTTCGCGGCCTGGAGGTGGCTGCGGATCGAATCGAAGTTGCGCACGGAGAGCGGCTCCTGCCGGGGGAGACCGGTATGCTACCGCGATGGGCAAGCCCGCTGCCGACGACGCACATGGACGGATTCTTGCCGCGATCCGCGCGATCCCGGCGGGTGAGGTCGCCGGCTACGGCGAAGTGGCCCGCCGCGCGGGCCTGCCCGGTCGCGCACGGCTCGTGGCACGCCTGCTCGGCCAGAACGACGATCCGGCGCTGCCGTGGCATCGCGTCCTGCGTTCGGATGGCCGCATCGCGTTCCCCGACGGTTCGAAGGGATTCCGCGAACAGAGCCAGCGCCTACGCGCCGAAGGCGTGCGCGTGGAATCGGGCAAGGTGAAGGGCCAGCGCGCCGCCGCGACGCTGGACGAGCAGATGTGGGGCATGCCCATGTCTCCGCCCGCCGCGCGCAAACGCAGCAGCACCACGACGAAGCCCGCCCGGGCCGCTCGGAAGGCGCCCACCCCCGCCACGACCCGGCGCGCCACACGCGGCTGACGGCCGCCTCGCCGACCGTGTATCGCGCGCGAACGCAACCGGCCTTCGCGACGGCTACCATGTAGCGCACTCGAAGGAGCCGCGATGTTTTCCAACCTTCCCCCCGTCACCAAGGCCCTGCTGATCGCGAACGGACTGGTGTTCGTGCTGCAGCTGATCATCGGCGACGTCGCACTGGCGCAGTTCATGCTCTGGCCGCCGCACAGCGATGCCGACCTGTACGGCGTCGGTTTCATGCCGTGGCAGGTCGTCACCTACGGTTTCATGCACGGCGGTTTCGCCCACCTGTTGTTCAACATGCTCGCGCTGGCGATGTTCGGTGCGCCGCTGGAACACGTGTGGGGCGATCGTCGCTATCTCACCTACTACATGGTCTGCATCGTCGGCGCGGCGCTGTGCCAGTTGGCGGTGGGCATGTGGACGGTTTCGCAGGGCGAGCCGGCGTATCCGACGGTGGGCGCCTCCGGTGGCATCTTCGGCCTGCTGCTCGCGTACGGCATGCTGTTCCCGAACCAGCGCGTGATGCTGCTGATTCCGCCGATCCCGATGAAGGCGCGCACGCTGGTGATCGTCTACGGCGCGATCGAGCTGCTGCTGGGCATCACCAACACGATGCCGGGCGTGGCGCATTTCGCGCACCTGGGCGGCATGCTGTTCGGCTGGCTGCTGATCCGCTACTGGCGCGGGCAGCCGCCGTTCGGACGCAAGGGGCCGCCGAAGATGCGGGTGGTGAGATAGCAGGGGCCGTCACCCCTGCAAAAGCCGGATCCAGGCCTCAGGTCCGAAGGCATTCCAGCGAACGCTGGAATGCCTTTTTGCGTTACGGGAACAGCCGAACCTGTTGATCCGCCGCCAGTTGCATCGCGTTGCCCGGCTTGCACGCATTCGCCTCGCCGAACGACGGCTGGTTGCGCAGCGGGCCGTTCGTGCGCCACTGGCCCGGTGCGTGCACGCTGGTGGCGGCGCGCTGGCGTGCGATTTCCTCGGTCATCCGCTGCGGCCACAGCGACGCCCAGCCCTTGTAGAACGACTGCTGCGCCGGCTTCGCGGCCGACGGTTCGGCACTGCCGAACGCCGACCACGCCAGCTCGACGCCCGCCAGGTCGGCGATGTTCTCGTCCGCGGTCTGCGCGCCGTTGACCTTCACGCCTTTCAGTTCGGGATAGTCGAAGCCCGAGTACTGCGCGGCGATGCGCTTGCTCAATCCATCCCACGCGCTGGTTTCGGTCGGCGTCCACCAGTCGCGCAGTTCCTGTTTCGAATCGACGTAGCGGCCGCGATTGTCGAAACCGTGGCTCAGCTCGTGGCCGACCAGCGCGCCGTACGAACCGTACAGCCACGCCGCATCCTTCGTCGTGTCGAACACCGGCGGCTGCAGCATCGCGGCGGTGACGATCAGGCGGTTCTGCGTGATGTCGTAGGCGAGCAAAGGATCCTGCGGCAGCACGTCCCAGCGGCGATCGGCGTTGCCGCGACCGATGCGCTTCATTTCCTCGCGATGCCGCCACGTGGAGGCGATCAGCATGTTGCTGCCGAAGCTGCCGCGGCCCATCGGCTGCACGGTGTAATCGAGATCGCGATTGGGCGTGCCGACCTCGATCTTCAGCCTGTCGAGCTTCGTCTTCGCCTCGGCCTTCGCCGCCGCGCTGAAACGCGTGTCGCGATCGAGCGCCTGTCCGAGCGCCTCGCGCACCTGTTTTGCGATGTCCTCGGCGCGTTTGTCCGTGGCGGGCGAGTAGTAACGCGCCGCGTATTCGTGGCCGACCATCGGGCCGGCCGCGAGCGTGATCGCATCCAGCACCTGCTGCGGACGTGACTGGGGCGCGGCGAGTCCGCGCAGCACGCGGCCGCGGAACTCGAACTCCGCATCGCGGAACGACTTGGCCAGGTACGGCGCCATCGCATCGCCCACGCGCCAGCGCAGGTAGGCCTTCCACTGCGCCGGCTTCAGGCTGCCGACCAGCGTGTCGAGCTGCGTGAACAACTGCGGGTTCGCCATCGATACGCGATCGTCGGTGACGCCCTGCGCCTTGAGGAAATCGCCCAGCTGCAGGCGCTTGTACTGCTTGGCGAGCGTTTTCGTATCGACCGGCGCGAAGTTCGCGCGCGGATCGCGCAGGTCGATTAGCGACTTCGACGCGGTCGCGATGCGCGTCTCCAGGTCGAGCACCGCCTGCGCATCGGTCTTGATCTGCGCTTCCGGCGTACCGGTCAGCGCGAGGATCTTCTCGATGTAGTTGCGGTAACGGCCCATCAGCGCCTGCGTGTCGGCGTCGTTGCGCGTGTAGTACGCCGGGTCCGGCAGGCCGAGGCCGCCCTGCGCGAAATAGCCGATGTGGCGTTCGAGATCCTGCAGGTCGACATCGGCGCCGAAGTTGAACACGACCGGGATGCCGACCTGGTGCAGCGCGGCGATCGAGGGCGGGATGTCCTTTGCATTCTTGATGGCATCGATGCGCGCGATCAGCGGTGCGATCGGCTGCGCGCCATCGCGCTCGACGGCCGCTTCGTCCAGGCCGCTGGCCCAGAAGTCGCCGAGCAGCTTCTGCACGTTGTTCTGTGGCGACTTCGACGCGGCATCCAGCAGGTCCAGCTGCTGCTGGCGCGAACGTGCGGCCAGCTGCTCCAGCGCGGAGGTAGAGCCGGACGCGGGCGGCGTCGTGTTGCTGCGCAGCCAGTCGGCATTGGCGCTGGCGTAGAAGTCGCTGCAGGCGGTGGGCGCGGCCGGGGCCTTCGGCTTGGCCGCGCGCTTCTTCTGCGCGTCGGCGTGGGGCATGGCGATGAGGCAGGCGATCAGCGCGCAGGCGAGCGGACGAACGTTCATGGCGGCTCCGTACCTGGGGGAGGGCAGGGTGGCCGGAGTCTAGCAACGGCGATGTGAGCGTCCGTCCTCACGCGCAGGGCGCCTTCGACGCAGAAAAGAAGGCCCGGGGAAACCCGGGCCTTCGCGCGGCCGACGACGAGTGCGGCCGTGTCTTACGGTGTGGCTTGCACGATTACCAGATGACGACCTGCTTGTCGCCTTCGCGCACCATCGGCTGGCCCGGCTTGCACTCGAACGCGGCGGCGAATGCCGGCAGGTTCGACGGCGCGCCGATCGCGCGGAAGTTGGCCGGCGCGTGCGGGTCGGTCTTCAGGCGAACCTGCAGTTCTTCCGGCTTGAAGTTGCGGCGCCACACGGTGCCCCAGTTGAGGAAGAAGCGCTGGTCGCGCGTCAGGCCGTCGGTCTTCGGGTCTTCCTTGCCTTCGGTCGCCTTCTTCATCGCGTCGTAGGCCGTCGCCAGGCCGCCGAGGTCGGCGATGTTCTCGCCCAGCGTCAGCTTGCCGTTGACGTGCGCGCCCTTGGCGGCTTCGTAACCGTTGAACTGCTGCACGAGCTTGTCGGTGCGGCCGGTGAAGCCCTTCGCGTCGGCGTCGGTCCACCAGTTCTCGAAGTTGCCCGAAGCACCGAAGCGGCTGCCCTGGTCGTCATAGCCGTGCGTCATCTCGTGGCCGATCACCGCACCGATGCCGCCGTAGTTGGTGGCGTCGTCGGCGTTGGGATCGAAGAACGGCGGCTGCAGGATGGCGGCCGGGAAGACGATCTCGTTCTGCAGCGGGTTGTAGTAGGCGTTCACCATCTGCGGCGGCATGCCCCATTCGGTGCGGTCGACCGGCTTGCCGATCTTGCCCAGGTTCCACTTGTAGTTGAACTCGTTGGCGGCCAGCACGTTGCCGATGTAGCTGTCGCGGCTGGTCTCAAGACCGGTCCAGTCGCGCCACTTGTCCGGGTAGCCAATCTTCGGCGTGAAGGCGGCCCACTTCTCCTCGGCCTTCTTCTTCGTTTCGTCCGACATCCAGGCCAGGCCTTCGATGCGCGTCTTCAGCGAGGCGGAGAGGTTCTTCACCAGCTCCTCCATGCGTGCCTTCGATTCGGCGGGGAAGGCCACCTTCACGTACATCTGGCCCATCGCTTCGCCGGCCTCGTTCTCGATCGTGTCGAGCACGCGCTTGCCGCGTTCCTTCAGCTCGGCCTGGCCGCGCAGGGTCTTGTTGTAGAAGTTGAAGTTTTCCTGCACGAAGTTGTCCGACAGGAACGGCGATGCGCTGTCGACGGTGTGGAAGCGCAGGTAGCTCTGCCACTGCTGCGCCGGCACGTCGGCCAGCATCTTGCTCACTTCGGCGTGGAACGCCGGCACCGACAGCGAGAACATCTTGGGCTGCGCGACGCCCTGCGAATCGAAGAACTTCGTCCACGGGAAGTTCGGGGCCAGCTTGTCTGCGTCGGCCAGGCTCACCGGGTTGTAGTACAGCGAGACGTCGCGCGAAAGTTCCTCGCTCGACTTGGACACCTTCGCCAGGCGGGTTTCGAACGCGATGACGTCCTGCGCCTGCTTGGCGGCGTCGGCGGCCGGCACGCCGGACAGTTCGAGCACCTTGGCGATGTGCGCCTGGTAGGCGTCGAGCTTTTCCTTGTTTTCCGGCTTGGTGTAGTACTCCTTGTCCGGCAGGCCCAGGCCGCCCTGCGAGGCGTAGGCGATGTTGTTCTTGGAGTCCTTGAAGTCCGCTTCGGCGCCGAAGCCGAACAGGTAGTTCTCACCCTTGGCGGCGCTGGTGCGGATGTAGTCGGCGATCTTCTCCGGGGTGTCGAGCGCGGCGATCGCGTCGAGCTTGCCCTGGATCGGCTTGATGCCCTGTTCGTTGATCTTCGCCGCGTCCATGCCGGTGGCCCAGAAGTCGCCGACGATCTTCTCGACGCCCTTGGCGTTCTTGTCGGCGCCGGCCTGCTCGGCCAGCTGGCGCTGCACGGCGGTGGAGCGCTCGTCCAGCATTTCGAACGCGCCCCACGAGGTGCGGTCGCCCGGGATGGCGTTGGCGGCGAGCCACTTGCCGTTGACGTAACCGCCGAAGTCTTCGCACGCGTTCTTGGAGGTATCCAGGTCCGCGACGGTGAAGCGGTTCACGCCCGGCAGCTTGCTCTCGTCGAGCGTGTAGGCGACGGGCGCGTCGGCCGGCTTGGCGGCGTCGGCGGCCGGGGTAGCAGCTTCGTCCTTCTTCCCGCACGCGGTCAGCGCGGCGGCGACGGCGAGGGACAGGACGAGGACTTGGGGTTTGTTGAGGCTCACGAAGGGCTCCGGCCGGCAGGCATAAGGGAGTTGGGACAGGCCCCGGGGCGGGGCGTTGGGCGACATTAGACCCGATTGTCCCAAGCCGAGGGTGTCGAAGGTCACGTTGACGGGGCGGCCGGGAACAGGCGGCTCGGGGCGTCGGACGCCCGGATCGGCAAAGCCGGCGTCGCCGGCCGCGGATGGCCGGCTATCGAACCAGCACGGCCCGTAACGCAACGGCTCGCGCGCTGAACGTATCCCTTGTGCCAGGGCGGCAGCGATTCCTAAGCTCCGCCGATCCGGAAAGGGGACATTCATGAAGAAAGTCGTATTCGCCCGCCTTTTTGCCGCGTTCGCGATGGTCGCCAGCGCCTTCGCCGCGAACGCGCAGGCCTGCAAGGACACCGCGACCTACGAGCCCGCGCGCAAGATCATCGCGGACCTGGGCCGCATCGAGACGCCCAACGGCGTGCAGGAGTCCTACAAGACCCGCATCAACGGCATCGACCAGTGGGTGAACGTACGCGGGCAGGATCGCGACAACCCGATCGTCCTGTTCGTGCACGGCGGGCCGGCCTCGCCGCTGACGCCGACGCTGTGGCAGTTCCAGCGTCCGCTGGAGGAGTACTTCACGATGGTGACGTACGACCAGCGCGGCGCCGGCAAGACCTTCGTCGCCAATGATGAAGCGAAGGTCGCGGACACCATCCACATCCCGAACTTCGTCGACGACGTCGTCGCCATGGCCGAGGACGTGCGCGCGCGTTACGGCAAGCGCAAGCTGATCCTGATGGGGCACAGCTGGGGCACGATCATCGCGATGCAGGCGGCGCTGAAGCGCCCGGACCTGTTCCATGCGTACATCGGCGTCGGCCAGGTGATCAACGTGCGCGAGAACGAGCGCATCAGCTTCGACTATGCGATGGCGACGGCGAAGGCGAAGGGCAACGCCGAGGCGGTTCGCCAGATGGAAGCCATCGCGCCGTATCCCGGCAACACGCCGATCACGCGCGAACGCATCATCGCCGCGCGCAAGTGGGCGCAGTATTACGGTGGCCTCACGGCGTATCGCGACGAATCGACGTACTTCTATCGCGCGCCGCTACTGTCGCCGGAATACACCGACGCCGAGCGTTGCGCCGTCGATGCCGGCAACGTGTTCACGCTCGGGCGCATCCTGCCGGAGTTCCTCGCGGTCGACATGTCGGGTGTGCGCGAGTTTCCGATCCCGGTGCTGATGTTCATGGGGCGCCACGACTACACCACGCCGTCGGAGCCGACCGATGCATGGCTGAAGCAGGTGAAGGCGCCGTACAAGCAGGGCGTGTGGTTCGAGCACGCCTCGCACATGGTGCCGTGGGAGGAGCCGGGCAAGCTGCTGGTGAGCCTCGTGCAGTACGTGCGGCCACTTGCCGACGACACGCCCGGCGTCACGAAGAAGTAACGCCGTATCGCGTCTGCTTCGCATCGATGGGATACGTCCGCAGCTATACCGACGACGAACCCGCCCGCGCCGATGTCGACGCGTGGGCGGGCATCTCCGTGCTCGAATTCGGCACGAACTGGTGCGGCTACTGCACCGGTGCGCAGTCGGCGATCGAGGTCGTGCTGGCGCCGCTGGACGACGTACGGCACGTCAAGGTCGAAGATGGCCCGGGGCGTCCGCTCGGGCGCTCCTATCGCGTGAAGTTGTGGCCGACGCTGATCGTGCTGCGTGACGGTGAAGAGGTCGCGCGCGTCGTGCGGCCATCGACGGCGGAAGAAATCCGGCAGGCGCTGGCGGCGGTCGGCTAAGCCAATCGCGCGTGCTTTTGACGCGTCGTAGCCGCCTCGCGCCCGAAGATGGCGCATGGCCCGCCAGACTCCACGCAAACGTCCCACCTCCCGCCGTACGAAAGCCGGCGGCCCGCACGGCGTGTCGCGCCTGCCCGGATTGACGATCGACAGCTACAACCTCGCGATCCCCGATCCGGAAGGCGACGGTTTCCTCGGAGATCGCGCGAGCCAGACCGCGTTCCGCCAGGTGCTCGACACCGTGCGCAAGGTCCACGCCACCGGCAAGGACCCTTTCGGTCGCACGCGCAGCGACGAACTGTCGAAGAAGGACATCGACCTGGTGCTGCTCGGCGGCGACGCCGACGCCTCGCATGTGACGCACCTGGCGGTGGAGGAATACGCGCGCAGGCTGGTGCATGTCGTGCAGCGCTTTCGAGAGCAGCCCTCGTGGGACGGCGTGAAGCGGATCGTGATCGGCGGCGGCATGCCGGAAAGCCAGTTCGGCCAGCTCGCGATCCGCCGCGCGCAACGCATGCTCCGTAGCGCACGAAGTGGCGTGACGCTGCACGTCCTGTCGCACGATCCCGACGAAGGCGGCCTGCTCGGCTGGACGCAACTGCTGCCGGCGAATTACCGGCGCTTCGATGCGTTCCTCGCCGTGGACGTCGGCGGCACCAACATCCGCTGCGGCATCGTCGAACCACGCCTGTCGAAATCGGCGGACGGCGCGAAGGCGCGCGTGATCGAAAGCATGCAGTGGCGACACGCCGACGACGACCCCGGGCGTGGCGAGGCGATCGAGCGGCTCGCGGCGATGCTCAACGGTTTGTCGGCCTTCTCCCGCACGATCGGGTTGCGACTGGCGCCGTTCGTCGGCATCGCGTGCCCCGGGCAGATCGAGCCCGACGGCCGCATTCCGCAGGGCGCGCAGAACCTGCCGGGCGACTGGGAAGCGCCGTTCCACCTGCCGGGCGAGCTTGGGCGCAGGCTCGACCGCATGGGCGGCCGCGTGCCGGTCGTCGCGATGCACAACGACGCCGTCGTGCAGGGATTGAGCGAACGCCCGCGCATGCGCGGCGCGAAACGCTGGGGCGTGCTCACGATCGGCACGGGGCTCGGAAACGCGAGCTTCACCAACCTGCGCGCGTGACGCATTCGTTACGCGCGAATCACACGAAGCTCCACGTCGGAATCACGCATCGTCGCGAAGACTCCAGCACGTCACCCACCACGGAGCGCACGATGGACAGCACCGTCGCCAACGCCGCCTACGGCGCCAATTCGTTTCTCTTCCTCTGCATCTTCGCCTTCGGCCTGATCCTCGCGATCCTGTGGATCCTCGTGCCGTTCGCCGTGTTCGGCATCAAGGGCCTGCTGCGTCGCATCGCGCGCAGCCTGGAGGTGATCGAGAAGCAGAACGTCGATCTGCTCGCCGCATGGCGCGACACGCCGCGCGATTACGGTCGTCCGGCTGAGAGCGTTGTCTATCGCGACGTCCGTGCCGACGGCACGGTGGTGCGCGAGGAGCGCATCGTCCCGCCGCCGCGCTGACGCGATCGCCGGCGCGCGCCGTGGTAGCGTTCGCGCAACAGGAGGAATCCGATGCGCGTGCATTTCCACGGTGCGGCCGGCGAAGTCACCGGTTCGCTGCATGAAGTCGAAGCGGCCGGGCGGCGCGTGCTGCTCGACTGCGGAATGATCCAGGGGAGTCCCGAAGCCGAACGCCGGAACGCCGAAGCGTTCCCCTTCGATCCGGCCGCGCTCGATGCGCTGGTCATCAGTCACGCGCACATCGACCACATCGGCCGCGTGCCCTTGCTGGTTCGACGTGGTTTCCGCGCGCCGATCTACGCGCAGCAGGCCACGGCCGAATTGATGCCGATCATGTTGATGGATGCGGCATCGATTTCCGAGGGCGATGCCGAGCGCCACAACCGCTACCGCCGCGCCGGCGAGCCCGAAGCGCAACCGTTGTTCACGCGCGAAGACGTGACCGCTGCGATGGAGCTGGTGCGGCCCCTTCCGTACGACACGCGCACCACGATCCTGTCCGGCGTCGACATCGCGTTCCGCGAAGCGGGGCACATCCTCGGCTCGTCCAGCGTCGAACTTTGGGCAGACGAGCGGAAACTCGTGTTTTCGGGCGACCTCGGCCCGAAGGGCACGCCGATCCTCCGCGATCCGGCGGACATCGATCGTGCGAACCTGGTGCTGATGGAATCCACGTACGGCGATCGCCTGCATCGCGATCGGGCCGAGACCATCCGCGAACTTGGCGACATCCTCGACACCGCGTGGCGCGACGGCGGCAATGTGCTGATTCCCGCATTCGCCGTGGGTCGAAGCCAGGAGCTGCTGTACTGGTTCGCGCGGCATTGGGACGAGTGGCAGCTGTCGCGCTGGCACATCTTCCTCGACAGTCCGATGGCGGCCAAGGTCGTGTCCATCTACGACCGCCATGCCGACCTGTTCGACGAGGACGCGCAGCGCGTGTGGCGCGAGAAACCCAATCCGTTCCGCCTGCCGAACCTGCATTTCACGCAGTCGCGCGAGGAGTCGATGGCGATCAACCGCATCGAGCGCGGCGCGATCGTGATCGCTGGCTCGGGCATGGCGAACGCCGGTCGCATCCTGCATCACTTCCGCCATCGGCTCGATCGCCGGCAGACGCACGTTGTGTTCGTCGGCTACCAGGCCGAAGGCACGCTCGGCCGCCGCCTCGTCGATGGCGCGAAGTGGGTGCGCATCCACGGCCACGACGTGCGCGTGAATGCGCAGCGGCACACCGTCGGCGGACTGTCGGCTCACACCGACCAGCGCGGACTCATGGCGTGGTACGGCGCAATCGCCGGTGGCGATGGCACTGGGCATCCGCCACTTGCGCTGGTGCATGGCGAGGATCGCGCGCGCGAAGCGTTGGCCGGGGAGATAGGCGAGACCTACGGCGTGCAGGCGACCCTTGCGCGCCCGGGCGTGGCGCTCGACGTCTGACGTGGCCGGGAGCGGCATCCGCTCCCGTGTCGGTTACTCGCGACTTCCCTGCGTTGCTTCCGCGGTCTCGGCCGTCAGCGGCGTGGCGGCCGTGCGCGGGCGCGTGAACGGCGTTGGCGTCGGGCCCGGCGCAACGTTGCCGATCATCAGGCGAGTGCCGGCCATGACGCCTTCGGCCAGCTCCAGCTGCACGCGCTCGGCATCGCGGCGGCGAACTTCGTCGACGATCTCCAGCGCCTCATCCTTCGGTACGCCGAGCTGGCACAGCGCGTGGTGGCCGAAGCGGATCGCCGATTCGAACGTCTCGCGCACCTGCACGTCTACGCCGGCATTGATCAGTTCCAGCGAATGCTCGCGATCGAACGAGCGCACGAGCAGCTTCGCCTGCGAGAACTCGGCCTTTGCCAGTTCGACGATGCGGTTGGCGGCGTCCTTCTTGTCGACGCACACCGCGATGACCTGCGCCTTGTCGGCGCCGGATGCGCGCAGGACGTCCAGGCGCGTGCCATCGCCGTAGTAGATCTTGAAGCCGAACGTGCCGGCGCTGCGGATCATTTCGACGTCGGTGTCGATGATGGTGACGTCCACACCGCGCGCGAGCAGCGACTGGCTGACGACCTGGCCGAAGCGGCCGAAGCCGATCATCAGCACGCTGCCGGACAGGCCTTCGGCGACGTCGAGATCGTCGATCTTCTCTTCCTTGTGCTTGAGCCACGGACGCACCGTGAGCACGACCAGCGGCGTCAGCGCCATCGACAGCACGACGATCGCGGTGAGGTTGGCGTTCTGCGACGCGGCAATCACGCCGCTCGCGGCCGCGGTGGAATACAGCACGAACGCGAACTCGCCGCCCTGCGCCATCAGCGTGGCGCGGTCGAGCGCTTCGTGATGGCTGGAATCCATCAGGCGCGCGACGGTGTAGATGCACAGCGCCTTGACCAGCATCATCGCGAGCACGGCGCCGAGGATCGGCATCCAGTTCTCGCGCACCACCGACAGATCCAGCGCCATGCCCACGCCGAGGAAGAACAGGCCGAGCAGCAGGCCGCGGAAGGGCTCGACATCGGCTTCCAGCTGGTGGCGGAACGTGGATTCGGACAGCAGCACGCCGGCGAGGAACGCGCCCATCGCCATGGACAATCCACCCAGCTGCATCAACAGCGCCGAACCGAGCACGACCAGCAGCGCAGCGGCGGTCATCACCTCGCGCGCGCGCGCCGCGGCGAGCAGGCGGAACAGCGGATTGAGCAGCCAGATGCCGGCGGCCAGCAGCGCGAGCAGCACGCCGGTGGCGATGCCGATCGACGTCCAGCGCGAGGCATCGCTGCTCGGCTCGCCGGGCGCCAGCAGCGCCACCAGCACCAGCAGCGGCACGATCAGCAGGTCCTCGAACAGCAGCACCGACACGATCTTCTGGCCGTGGGGCAGGGCGATGTCGCCGCGTTCGGCGAGCAACTGCATGACGATCGCGGTGGAGGTCAGCACGAAGCCCATCGCGCCGATGAACGCGACGACCGGCTCGTAGCCGAACAGCAGCCCGACGCCGGTGAGCGCAGCGGTGCAGGCGGCGATCTGCAGCGTGCCCAGCCCGAAGATCTGGCGCCGCAGGCTCCACAGGTGCGAGGGCCGCATTTCCAGGCCGATGACGAACAGGAACATCACCACGCCCAGCTCGGCGACATGCAGGATCGCCTGCGGATCGGAGAACCAGCCGAGGCCGAACGGGCCGATCACCAGTCCCGCGGCGAGGTACCCCAGCACCGAGCCCAGGCCCAGCCGCCTGAACACGGGCACGGCGACCACCGTCACGCCGAGCAGCGCAACCACCTTCACCAGATCGATCGATGCCGCATCCGCCATCTGTTTCCCCAAATCATGTGAACCGTACCGGCCCATGAAGCCTACACGGGTGGCAAGACCGGGCGCTTTCGCGTAGAGTCCGCCCTGTTCAGCGCACGGCTGCCTCCCCGCAAGGGTACGTTTCCCAGGTATGCCCGCCGTGGCCCGCGATCGCGGTCCGAGCAAACGGCTTCTATCCCGCACGTCTTTCGTAGCGCAGACACGGCCCGGATCGTCCGGACGCCGTCCAATCAGATCGCCGCCGGCGCGGTTCAGGGAACGCCGGGGCCATCACGCGACGTAACTTCGTCGCCGCCGTTGTTCACGGCGGTGCGACGCGATGGCGCGCGACAAGGAGCAACACCCGCATGACGTTCGAAACGATCGGGCTTTCGCCCGCGCTGCTGCGCGCCCTCGCAGAGCAGAACTACACCACCCCGACCCCCATCCAGGCCCAGGCGATCCCGCTCGCGCTCGCCGGTCACGACCTGCTGGGCGGCGCCCAGACCGGTACCGGCAAGACCGCCGCGTTCGGCCTGCCGCTGCTGCATCGCCTGTCCAAGCAGACCGCGCCGAACGGCTTCCGTCGCCCGCGCGCGCTGGTGCTGGTGCCCACGCGTGAGCTGGCGGTGCAGGTCAACGACAACCTGCGCGGTTTCGCCAAGCACCTGCGCATGAACATCAGCGCGATCTTCGGCGGCGCCGGCATGGGTCCGCAGGTCGAGATGTTCCGCCGCGGCGTCGACGTGCTCGTCGCCACGCCGGGCCGCCTGATCGACCACCTCGACCGCGGCACCGTCAAGCTCGATTCCATCGAACTGCTGGTGCTGGACGAAGCCGACCGCATGCTCGACATGGGCTTCCTGCCGGCGATGAAGCGCATCCTCGGCAAGCTGCCGCGCGAGCGCCAGACGATGATGTTCTCGGCCACGTTCGAAGCGCAGCTCAAGGCGCTGGCCGTGGAATTCATGCGCACGCCCAAGCAGGTGCAGGTGGCCGCGCAGAACACCATCGCGCAGACCATCAGCCATCGCGTGCACGTCGTGGATGCCGGCCGCAAGCGCGACCTGCTGGTCAGCGTGCTGAGCTCGCGCCACACGGATCAGGCCATCGTGTTCGGTCGCACCAAGCACGGCTGCAACCGCCTGGCCGAACAGCTGGAAGAAGCCGGCTTGGCCGCGGTCGCGATCCACGGCAACAAGAGCCAGGCGCAGCGACAGAAGGCGCTCAACGCGTTCAAGGCCGGCAAGGCCCGTGTGCTGGTCGCCACCGACGTGGCCGCGCGCGGCCTCGACATCCCGAACCTGCCGCTGGTGATCAACTTCGAGCTGCCGATGGTCGCCGAGGACTACGTGCACCGCATCGGCCGCACGGGCCGCAACGGCGCCAGCGGCGAAGCGCTGTCGCTGGTCGCGCCGGAAGAGGGCGGCCTGCTGCGTCAGGTGCAGAACATGCTCAAGACGGAAGTGGAGCTGGTCGAAGTCGAAGGCTTCGCGCCGAGCCGCCCGATCCAGATGAACGCCCCGCTGCCGAACCCGCGCCAGAAGGCGCCGGCACAGCGTCGTCCGGCGAACCGTCCGCACGGCAAGCCGGCGCAGCGCCATGCGCATGCCGGTCCGAAGCAGCACCGCAGCGGCGGCCAGGGCCGCGGTTCGCGTAGCGGCGTCGCGAACGGCTGATCGCCTGCCTCGTCAACGTGTTCGATGGAAGCGAAGCCCCGGCCAGTGCCGGGGCTTCGTCGTTTCAGGCTTGATTTTCAGGCCCGATCTTTCAGGCCGGTCGCTGCAGGATCGCCTTGAGCGTCGTGTGTTCGATCGGCGCGGACGTGTGTTCGTGCACCACTCTCCAGCCACCGTCGCGTCGCTGCAGCACGGCGGTCATGCGGTTCGACAGCGAACGCAGTTTGCTTCCGTCGATCGCGAGCGCCGTGTAGGTCACGGTGGCATGCCCGCACACCATGTCGCCGGCGACGAACGACGTTACGTCGTCGAACTCGACCTGCACGCTCTCGTCGCCGAGCGATCCGAACCACGTCTGCGCCATGCGTCGCCACGACGCGAGGCCCTGCATCGACCAGTCGTTCCACATGTCGAACACGTGCACGTCGTCGGCGTACGGCGTCACGAAGGCCTCGACGTCCTTCGCCAGCGCGGCGTCGCGGTAGCCATCGAGGAATTGGCGGAAGACATCGTTCGCGAGGTTCATGGCGTCTCCGAAGGTGTCAGCTTTGCGGCGGATCGGAATCGAGCACCTGCACCGGCGCGCCGCCGGTCGTCTCCGGTCGCACGTTCGCGTCGGTCACCAGCATCACCACGCCGGGCGTGAGCAGCGGCAGCACGGCGGCGACGAAATCGTGCGGGATCACGACGCGATCGATTGTCTCCGGCCCGAGCAGGCGGCCCGCATCCGGCCCGCTGCCCGGAATGCCGATGGTGCTCCAGTTCGGCATGCGCGTGCCGGGCAGCAGCGGGTTGTCGCCGGCGATGAAGCCGTCCTTGACGATGTAGGCGCGCGTGCCGAGCGGCTGGTCGGGCGTGCGGATCAGCACGCGCGAGCGGCCGATCTCGATGCCGTTGCGGAACACGATGACCTCGCCGTCGGCGGCGCTGAGCAGGATGGACACCGGGCCCTCGGTCGAAAGCTCGGGATGCCAGCGGTATTTCTGTCCGGCCTCCAGCGGTGGAATCGCCGCTTCGGCGCCCGTGTTCGGATTGATCGGAATGAGCGCCCCCGGATGCGTGACGTCCTCCGGCGAGCGTCCTTCCTGCGATACCACCACGACCATGCCCATGTTCGATGCGTCGAACAGCAGGCGCGCGAATTCCGACGGAAGGTGCACGCAGCCGTGCGACTCGGGATAGCCGGGCAGGCCGCCGGCATGCAGCGCCACGCCGTCCCAGGTCAGGCGCTGCATGTAGGGCATCGGCGCGGCGTTGTAGACGCTGGAGCGGTGGTCCTTGTCCTTCTGCAGGATCGTGAAGACGCCGGTCGGCGTCTCGTAGCCCTTGCGGCCGGTGCTGACCGTCGTGACGCCGATGGGCAGGCCGTTGCGATACACGACGGCGCGCTGCTCGGTGAGGCTCACCACCACGGCCAAGGGCCCGGCGCGGTTGTCGCCGCCCCAGATCCATTCGCCGGGCTTGAGCTGCGTCACCGGCGTATTCGCCGGACTCGATTGACGTGCGCCCCAGACGGGAACCGTGGACAGCGCGGTGCCGCAGAGCAACGACAGCGACAGTGCCAACAGGAGACGGGCCATGGCGGAATCCATTCACGAAAGACGGGTCGAGCCTAGCCTGAAGAGAAGGTTTCCCGCCATCGGGGCATGAGGTTTTTTCAGACGGTTCTCATTCTGCCGGGCGACGCCGGCCGCCAAGATTCCACCCATGACGCAGGGCCCGCGGGCCCTGCCATCCAGTGGCTTTCCATCGAGGCGCACCACCATGAACAACCTGCACAGTCCCGCCGAAGCGGTCCCGCAATTGTGGAAGACGCGCTACGGCGTCATGAATTCCGTGCCCGGCCGTTGCCCCGCATCGCGCTCGCTCGCGCAGTACGGCGAGTGGATCGAGCAGGAGCTCGACCAGTTGAGCGAGATCGTCGCCGACGACCAGCACGTGCTCGAGTTCGGCAGCGAGTACGGCGCGCACGCGCTGTGGTTCGCGCGCGCCGTGGGCGATCGCGGCAAGGTCCATGTCATCGAGCCGCGCCGCATGGTGATGCAGCAGCTGTGCGCGAACGTCGCGCTCAATGGCCTGCAGAACGTGCACACCCATCCGATGTGGCTGGGTCGCAACAGCGGCACGGCGGAACTGGGCTCGATCCTGTCCGACGTCGAAGGCACCGAGCGCAAGGAACGCGTGCCGGTGCGCACGCTTGACGAGCTCGACCTCGACGCGCTGCACCTGATCAAGATCAACTACGCCGGCGAACTGCTTGCGGTGCTGGAAGGCGCGGGTGGCACGATCCGTCGCCTGCGCCCCAACCTGTACTTCCGCATGGGCGAGCAGGATCTCGCCGAAGAGGAAGTCCGTCGCGTGAAGGACCTCGGCTATCGCGTGTGGTCGCACCTGCCGTACCTGTATTCGCGCAACAACCAGGTCGGCAACACCGTCAACATCTTCCCGGGCCGCGTGTACCAGAACGTGATCGCGACGCCGCAGGAAGGTGGAGTCGCCTTCGAGCGCCTGATCGAACTCTGATCGGGCGACATCGGGGCGGCGGCGATCATGGACCGGATCGGCGGAAGGCGCACGACGCACGCCGAGCGCATGCGGGCGGTGCGCTGGCGATTCGGCGCGGCGACCGTGCTGCTGCTCGCCGCCTGCGCGCGCTGGCCGCTTTCCGCGGTTTCCAACAAGGATGCGCCGCAGCCGGTTCCAGATGCGGCGCATGGTGGTTCGGAGTTGCCGACTGGCGCCATGGCGGCGCGCGCGGAGCACAACGACGTACTGCGCACGCGGGCAACTGCGTCGCGCGACCCGGGCGCTTCACATCGCGCGGCGCCTCGGGCTTCGATCGGGGCTTCGCGTCGCCACGCGGTGCCACGAGTGGGCGCGGGGCGCGGGCGCGAAGAGACGGTGCAACGTTCCGCGAGCGACGTTGATTCCGAAACTTCTGCGCTGACGCGAGGCAATCGCGAGCTGTCGCCAGAGATCGTGGGCGGCAGCGTTTTGACTGAAGTTGCGCCCGATGCGGTGGCGCCGCCATCGGAAATGGCGGTGCCCGCTGCGGCGGGTACCGAAATTCGTAACACCGCGCTTCATCCCGTCGGCGCCCCGGCCGTCG
Source organism: Lysobacter soli (assembly GCF_009755585.1). Taxonomy (NCBI): domain Bacteria; kingdom Pseudomonadati; phylum Pseudomonadota; class Gammaproteobacteria; order Lysobacterales; family Lysobacteraceae; genus Lysobacter; species Lysobacter soli. The sequence goes on from NZ_CP046603.1 coordinate 1,249,208, forward strand.
CGGATCCGCGTGATGAAGCCGACGCGTTCCAGGAGAACAACCAGCAGGTGTGGCGATGGTTGGCGGTGATGCCCGCGACCGTGCTGCTGCTTTTGATTGCAAGACGACGCATGCGCCCTCGGAGGGTCAGGAAGATGAACACGCAACGAGCTGAACTGACCGGGCCGCGTCCCTCGATGCCCGCCCCAACGTCGCGCGAGGCCGAGAAGGCGCGCGTGCGCATGTTCTCCGCGCGCGAGATCTACGCGCCTACGCATGCGTCGCATCGTGGTCCCTGGGAGGCGCCCGTCACGACGGAACGCGGCTTCGCGCATCGTTATGAAGTGGGCGCACAGGTCGGCGACGGACTGCTGTTCGTGCCGGGATTCGAAGCGCATCCGTTCGATGCGCAGGTGCCGTCACGAGCAGGGGAGGCCGTGGCCGACGCCGCGGCGCTCATCGCTCCCATGACAACCCGGCCGGCGACCATGAACGTGGAAGACGCGCGCGCATCCGTGCTGCCCGACGCCGTGCTGCCACTGGTCTTTGCCGTCGTTGCGGAACCGCCTGCCGAAGCCGCCCGTCAGAATGATGCATCCTTCGACAGGCACGTCTCCCGCAATACGCCCGGCTTGCGCGATACGGCGCCGGCACCGGCAATGGCCTCGCCGGAAGCGATGGCCCCAGCCGAAGCAAAGATCGCCGGTCAGGGCCCCGTGAGTGATGCGCGAGTAGCGTCGGTCGTGACGACTCCCGCGTCGGCGCGGCGTATGGAAAAGGACGCGCAGCCGGCGTCGCCACGGCGAGCGGAAACGACCAAGCCCAGCGGCACGACGGTGCTCGACCCTGCCGAGTTCTTCTCGAATGTCGCACGAGTGCCTGTTGCCAATGTTTCGGATTCGGCGCCCGCGGTAACGAAAGAACCGTACGCACAGCCCACGGTGACGCAACGGCCGACCGCCGCACAGCACGATCCCGTCGGCGAAGCGCGCAGGCTTGTCGAAGCAGGCGACCATCTCGCTGCACTTAAGCATCTGGAAGTCGCGATGCAGTCCGCGCATCCGCAGGATGACGTGTGGATGCTCGCCGCGTTGTGCTGGTGGCATGTCGCGCGTGCCGATGGCAGTCCGAAGGCGTACGCCAAGGCGGCGGACGCCATGGACCGCCTGCTTGAACGCGATCCGTCCCAGGCTGAACTCTGGTACCGCACCGGAAGCTGCCGTCTGCTCCAGGCCTCCGGCGAGCGCGGCGCGGCGCAGCGCGCGACGCTGGATGCCGCTATCGCCGCACTGCAACGTGCGGCGATGGAAGGCGGCCGTGTCGATCCGCTTCGCACCGAGACCCTCGGCGACGCTTTGTTCGAGCGCGCCGTCGCCGCGACGGACGAGCACCTGGTCGGACGGGCGCAGCGCATCGGCGAAGCCGTGCAGGTCCTGCGCGACGCCGCGCGAAGCCTGCGCGCCCCGGCGTCGCCGGCGGCCTGGAAGCTCCAGCAGGCGCTCCAGGCGCAGGCGAGCCTGCTGTCGGGCACCGAAGCGTCCCGCCTGCGACTGGAGGCCGACGCCGTGCTCGCCGCAGGCGCCCAGAGCGCCACTGCGCAGGAGCGCGTCGCATGGATTGCAGCAAAGGCCGAGAACGAACTCGCACACGCGGAACTCGCCGAAGGCGCAACACGCACGCTGCATCTGCGCGCCTTCCGCGAGAACTATCGCGATCTGCTGACTGGTTCGGATGCCTCCCCGCAGCTGCTGCTGAGCTGGCTCGAACTGCTGGCATTGGAGACTGCGCATTTGCGCGGCGACGCGGCGCGTTCCCGTTTTGAGGAAGGCGAGGTCATCCTCAAGCGCCTGGAAGATCGTTTGCCGAACGACGCGCATGTGGCGCTCGCGCGCGCACGGCTGCTGCATCGTCGCGCCACGCAATCCAGCGGTAGCGTGCGACACGCCGTGCTGTCAGACGCGATCGCGGGACTGATGCCGATGGTCGAACGCGGCGATGCGCCGCACCTCCAGATCGAGGTCGCCGAACTCCTGCTTGATCGCGCTGCCGGTGCCTCAACGACGCAGGCGGCGGGGGAGTACGCCGGTGCCGAGAAGATGGCATCGGGACTGCTCGATCATCCTGTCTTCGCGATGGCGGCAGCGCGTTGCGTACTGCAGGCGCGACTTGGCCAGTCGTCCGGCACTGTAGAGCCGCGGCTGTGTCAGCAGCTCGAGGCACTGGCAGGCGACGACGTCCGTGCGCGCTGGTTGCTTGCGCAGGCCGCATTGCGCAATGGCGCTCCGCGCGAGGCTTGCGGACACTGCGAGGCGGCCGCGCGATCCGGTGTGCGCCTGGATCAGGCGTTCATGCAGTTGTGGGATCAGGCCAGTCGCCAGTGGAGTGCCACGCTGCACAACCCGAAGGACCCGGCGTGGATGTCCAACCGGCAGCGTCTGCGCTCGGCGACGTGATCGGGTAAACGCTCGCGTTTGCGTAGCTCGCGAGCGACCGGGTTTGCGCCAGGGTTGCCTCATGCCGGCGCGCCGGTCAGCGTGCCGTAAGTCGGAGCCGCGAATCGATCAGTTTGTGTCGACTAGATCGACAGCGCGGTCATCCCGACGTGGACGTCATCGCCTTGGGCTCGCGTGCAAGCGTCTTGCGCGCCGAGGGGCACTTGAGCAACGCCGAGCGCGTCAGCCAGGCCTGGTCGGGGTAATACGAAAAGACGAACTGGCCGTCCTTCAACAGGTCGATCATCGGCTTCGCAACGGCGCTGCGCACCGCGGGACATCCCCAACTGCGGCCCAGTCGTCCCATGCGCTGGCCCTGGGTTGGATCGACGTACGGCGCGCCATGCATGACGATCGCACGCGCCATCGCCGCATCGTTCACGCCGGGCTCCAGCCCGCGCATGCGCAGCGAGTAGCCGTTCTTGCCCGTGTAGGTGTCGGCCGTGACGAACAGGCCGAGGCTCGACTGGTGGCTGCCGTCGAGATTGGAGAAACGCGTCGCCATGTTCTCGCCCGAACCCTGTCCGTGCGCAACGACTTCCTCGTAGAGCAGGCGGCCGGCCGCAAGGTCGAACACCCATAGCCGCGGCTTCAGCGATGGTCGGCTGTAGTCAATGACGGCGAGGCGGCGCGCGCCCGCGCCGACGCCGCTCGCCTGTGCGCATTGCATTGCCGAAACGGCGAGTTCGAGCACTTTCGGGTTTGCAGCGGGCGCGAGCCGCGAAAGCCACACGCCTCCAGGCTGAAGACTGGGTTGCACCGTCGGTGCCGATGCCATCGTGTCGGATGACGCATGGCGGCCAGCCCCCGCTCCGAAGGGCGCACACAACAGGACGGCGGTAACGGCGAGAAGGCGCGGCAGGACGGGCATGGCAGATCACGGGTGCGAGGCCGGCGCGTCGTCCGGCGGGGCACCCGGAGCATCAGCCGCCCAGGCGCAGGAATGTCGAAATATAAGGGGCGAGGGCGGGTTCACAACCCGGGTCGCGTCTGTGCGTCCCGCTCGTTCAGGTCCGCGGCGAACTGCTGCCAGCGATGGAACGATGGCCGGCTGCGACGCCGGATCAGGCGGCATGCATATGCAATTCGACGTGGCGGCCCGGCCGCGCGCGGGGCCGCGCTCGCTCTAAGTGATGAGCGCCCGTCGCTGTCGCCCGTGCGACCACGCTCGTCCAGGCCGTTAATGACGACGCTTCGTGGCAAGCCGGCGCATGCGCGGAATACGACGCTGTAAGACGTGCTGGCGTATCGAACAAGCAAGTCACTGGATTCCCGCCTGCGCGGGAATGACGAGCAAAAGAAGCTCGCTCGCGCTTGCCAACGGGTCCTGTGCGCGTGTCTACCCCGACACGCAGACTCCCCGACGAGCGTAAACAGAAAGGCCGGACCCGAGGGCCCGGCCTTTCCAGTTTGGTACTCGCGATATCGAACTCGCGATGTTCGAACTCGCGATCGGCCGGAAATCAGCCCTTCTTGCTCGCGATCCAGCGATCGATCTTCTGCTCCAGCACGGCCAGCGGCACGGCGCCATCCTTGAGCACTTCGTTGTGGAACTCGCGGACGTCGAACTTGGCGCCCAGTTCCTTCTCGGCCTTCGCGCGCAGTTCCTTGATCTTGAGCTCGCCGATCTTGTACGCCAGCGCCTGGCCCGGCCAGGCGATGTAACGCTCGGCTTCGGCGATGGCGGTGGTGTCGCTGACCGCGGAGTTCTCCTTCATGTACGAAATGACCTGGTCGCGCGTCCAGCCCTTGCTGTGCAGGCCGGTGTCGGTGACCAGGCGGATCGCACGCCACAGCTCGTTCTGCAGGTAACCGAAGTAGCTGTACGGATCGGTGTACACGCCCAGGTCCTTGCCCAGCGATTCGGCGTACAGGCCCCAGCCTTCGGCGAACGCGCTCTGGATGCTCCAGCGACGGAACGCCGGCATGTCCTTCAGCTCGATCTGCGTGGCGATCTGGAAGTGGTGGCCCGGGATCGCCTCATGCAGGTACAGGTCTTCGGCGTCCCAGATCTTGCGCGAGGGCAGGTCGTAGGTGTTGACGTAGAAGATGCCCGGACGCGTGCCGTCCTCGCTCGGCGGGTAGTACTGGCCGCCGGCCGCCGACTTCTCGCGGAACGGCTCGACCGGACGGATCTCGAACGGCGACTTCGGGATCACCGAGAACTGCGTCGGCACCTTCTCGTTGATCTTCGCTTCCAGGCCGCGGTAGTACTTCAGCAGCTCGTCCTGGCTCTTGAACTCGAACTTCTTGTCCGTCTGCACGTACTTGAAGAAGTCCTGCAGCGAGCCCTTGAAGCCCACTTCCGTCATCACCTTCTGCATCTCGCCGTGGATGCGCGCGACTTCGTCCAGGCCGATCTGGTGGATCTGCGCCGGCGTGAGGTCGGTGGTGGTGCTCTGCTTGGCGTTGAAGGCGTACCACGCCTGGCCGTTGGGCAGCTTGTCCAGGCCGAAGGTGTCGCGCGTCTTGGGCAGGTATTCGTCGTTCACGAACGCGCGCAGCTTCTTGTACGCCGGCATCAGCTGCTCGGCGATCATCTTGCGGTAGGCGTCCGTCAGGCGCGTCCTGTCGGCGTCGCTGAATTCCTTGGGCATGTTGGTGATCGGGCCCCAGAAGAGCGTGTCTTCCGGCTTGTCCTTGATCAGCGCATCCAGCTGCGGGACGACCTTCTCCATCAGCACCTTCGGCTGCACGACGCCGGCGGCGATGCCCTGCTTCATGTTGGCGATCTCGGTGTCGAACAGCACCGGAATGCGCGCGCCACGGGCGAGCCAGTTGTCGTAGTCCTGCACGGTCTTGAACGGCTGCGCGCCGCCGCCCGAACCGAACTGCACGGCCAGGCTGGCGGTGCTGTCCATCTGGTTGACGGGCGTCATCCATGCGGGGAACTGGGAGGAGTCGATCTGGTCCTTCGCGTCCTTGGTGAAGATCTCGTAGTTCAGCAGGTCCTGGCCGGTGAGGCCTTCCGAACCGACGCCTTCGACCTTCGCCAGCCAGTCCTGCAGGAACTTCTTGGATTCATCGCGATACTGCTGCGAACCAAAGTCCGGCAGTTCGGCGTTGTAGCGCGTGTCGCCGGTGAAGGTCGCCAGCACCGGGTTGCGCTTGAGGTACGCGTCCCAGAACTCGACGTAGAGCTTGTTGAGCTGGTCGGCGCGGGCCTGCGCGCTCTGCGCGGTTTGTGCAGCGGCGGGCTTGTCGGTCGCGGCGGTGTCGGGGGCGGGCTTGGAGCAGCCGGCGATCGCGGCGGTGACGGAGAGGGCGAGCAACAGCGGGCGGAGCTTCATGCGTTTCTCCTGGTGGATGGTGTGCGTCGGGCCGGTTCAGGGCGGGCACCGTGCGGAGCGTAAGGCGGGCGGGCTACGGGAGCAAAGTTCCCGTTGCGGTTTTGCTCGACTGGCGTTTGTAGCCCGGCTGAGCGGAGCCGGGCTACGAAGTCGTTCGGCGTCAGCTCTTCTTCGCCTCGATCCAGCGATCGATCTTGCCTTCGAGGATCTCCAGCGGCACCGAGCCGTCCTTCAGCACTTCGGCGTGGAATTCGCGAACGTCGAACTTGTCGCCCAGCGCCTTCTCGGCCTTCGCGCGGACCTGCTTGATCTTCAGCTCGCCCATCTTGTACGCCAGCGCCTGGCCGGGGATGGCCATGTAACGCTCGGCTTCGGCGGTGGACTGCGTTTCGCTCTCCGCGGAGTTGTCGAGCATGTACTTGATCACCTGCTCGCGCGTCCAGCCCTTGCTGTGCAGGCCGGTATCGACGACCAGGCGGATCGCGCGCCACAGCTCGTTCTGCAGGTAACCGAAGTACGAGTACGGGTCGGTGTAGACGCCCAGATCCTTGCCGAGCGATTCGGCGTACAGGCCCCAGCCTTCGCTGAAGGCGATCTCGCTGCCGAAGCGGCGGAACTTCGGCAGGCCCGTCAGCTCCTGCTGCAGCGCGAGCTGGAAGTGATGGCCCGGGATCGCCTCGTGCAGGTACAGGTCTTCTGCGTCCCACGTCTTGCGCGTCGGCAGGTCGTAGGTGTTGACGTAGAACACGCCCGGACGCGAACCGTCCTGGCTCGGGCGCATGTACGAACCGCCGGCCGCGGACTGCGCGCGGAACGGCTCGACCGGGCGGATCTCGAACGCCGCCTTCGGAATCAGCGAGAACTGCTCGGGGATCTTCTGGTTGATCTTGTCTTCCAGTCCGCGGTAGTACGCCAGCAGCGCCGGTTCATCGGCGAAGGTGAAACGCGGGTCGTCCTGCATGAACCTGAAGAAGTCCTGCATCGAACCCTTGAAGCCGACCTGCTTCATCACGCCCTCGATCTGGCCGTGGATGCGCTTCACCTCATCCAGTCCGATCTGGTGGATCTGCGCCGGCGTGAGGTCGGTCGTCGTCGAGTTGCGTGCGTTGAACGCGTACCACGCCGCGCCGCCCGGCAGCGCGTCCAGGCCGGAGGTCGCGCGCGTCTTCGGCAGGTATTCGTCGGCGACGAACGTGCGCAGTTCGCGATACGCCGGCATCAGCTTCGTTTCGATGAGCTGCTTGTACTGCGCGGTGAGGCGCTTCCGGTCGGCGTCGCTGAAATCGGCCGGGAAGTTCTTGATCGGGCCCCAGAACAGCGTGTCCTCGGCCTTGTCCTTGATCAGCGCGTCCAGCTGCGGAATCACCTTCACCATCAGCGCGCGCGGCTGCACGACGCCGTTCTTCACGCCTTCGCGCGAGTTGGCGATCGCCTGATCGAACAGCACCGGCGCCTGCGCGGCGCGCTTGAGCCAGTTGTCGTAATCCTTGACCGTCTTGAACGGCTGCGCGCCGGTGCCGGAGCCCAGCTGCACGAACGTCGCGGCGAAGTTGTAGAACTGGTTGATCGGCTGCTGCCAGGTCGGGAACTTTTCCGCCTCCAGCGAATCCTCGCGATCGCGCACGAAGATCTCGTAACTCAGCAGGTCCTGCCCGCTCAGGCCATCGCTGCCGACGTCCTTCACCTGCTTCAGCCAGCGCGTGTTGAACTCGTGCTGCTGCTGGCGGTACTGCGCCGACATCGTGTTCGGCAACTGGTCGTTGTAACGGTTGTCGCCCTGGAACGTGGCCTGCAGCGGGTTGGCGCGCAGCAGCTCTTCCCAGTACTGCTCGTACATCGCGTTGAGGCGCGTGGCCTTGGCGTTCTGGGTCGTGGTCGCCGCGGCGGGCGCCTGCACGAACGCGGCGGAGGGCAGGGCGACGGCGGTGCCCAGGATCAGGGCGATGGCGAGCGGCAGGCGGAACGACGGGCGCGCAGGATGCGGCATGGGAACAAATCCGGGTTGACGGCGACCTCGAAGGCTCGCCCGCCGGCTCGGGGGGCGGCATGGGCCGAAGGTCATGCGGACGCGGCGTCCGTCGCGTTTTGCGGAGCGCTCGCGCAGCGGTGTCGACCAGCGCGCCCGAAGAAAAGTCGTCATTCCCGCGCAGGCGGGAAGCCAGCGTGCAGGCGTATCACGCTTGCCGAAAGCGTGGTGGTTCGGAAGGTTGGATCCCCGCCTGCGCGGGGATGACGCACACGGGTATGCCGCGTACTACGCCGCCGCCTGCTCGCGCAGTTCGTGCGCGCGCTTCTCGCCGAGGTAACGGATGATCCCCGCGCGCACCACGTAGATCAGCGGGATCAGCGCCACGGCGGCCAGCATCTTGTACGCGTAGTTCACCGTACTCACCGCGAGGAACAGCGACGTCGGCCACTTCTGCGGGCCCAGCACGAAGGCGATGTAGAGCACGACGAAGCTATCGACCAGTTGCGACACCGCGGTCGAGCCCGTCGCGCGCAGCCACACGTGCTTCTCGCCGGTGACGCTGCGGATGCGATGGAACACCGCCACGTCGATCAGCTGGCCGATGATGAAGGCGACCAGCGAACCGGCGATCGTCCACATGCCCTGGCCGAACACCGCCGCGAACGCCGCCTGGTAATCGGCCACGCCCTGCGCCTGCGCGGCCTTCACCCACCAGTCGGCGGGTGCGAGCGCGATCGCCGCGAAGGCGAAGAGGAAGCCGTACACGATCAGCCCGGCGGCGAGGTACGAAATCATCCGCACGCCGCGACGGCCGAAGAACTCGTTGATGACGTCGGTCATCAGGAACACCACCGGCCAGAGCAGCGTGCCGGCGGTGAAGCTCAGCGAGCCCGACTGACCGAACAGGTTCCACTGCAGAGGCTCGATGCCTAGGGTGTCTTCCAGCGCGAAGATCTTCACGCCAATGAATTCGGCCAGCACCGCGTTCACGCAGAAGAACGCGGCGAGGATGATGAACAACCGCACCGCGCGATCGTCGAGCGTGCGCGCGACGGCCACGGGCGGAACGGATGCGGGCACGGATTGGCTCACTGCGCTTTCCCCTTGGCGCGGTTTACGTGGTCTGCCGGCTTACGGCGATTTTTCCACCGCAGAGGGTGGCGAGAACGGAATCGTGTCCGGCGCGACGGCGCCGCCGGAAATGATGAAGCTCATCGCCTGGTCCACGCTCCAGTCGGTCGGCGTGATCTTCTCCACCGGCACGATCTCGAGGTAGCCCGACGTCGGATTCGGCGTGGTCGGCACGTACACCGCGGCCAGTTCGCGCCCGGTGCCGTGTTCGCGGATCACGCGCGTGACGAAACCAATCGACTTCATTTCCTTGTGCGGGAAATCCACCAGCACCACGCGCTGCGTGCCGTCGGGCTTGGTCTGCAGGATGTCCAGCAGCTGGCGCGCGCTCGAATACACGATGCTCGCCAGCGGAATGCGCTGGATCAGCGCCTCGAACCAGCGCAGCAGGCGCTGGCCGATCACGCGGCGCGCCATCACGCCGGCGAACAGGATCACCGCGAGCGTCGCCAGCAGCGCGAGCACCGTGCGGACCCACGGTTCGTCGAGCCACGCCAGCTGTCGGTTGGTGTTGGCGAGGTTCTCCAGCACCGGGCCGATCAGCGGCGCGCTGATGTCCGACAGCATCACGAACACGAACTTGACCACGACCCACGTCAGCCAGATCGGCAGCAGGGTCAACAGGCCCGTGAGGAAGAGCTTCTGCAGGCTCGGCTTGGGCGCCGCGGGCCGGATCGGCGCGGCGGCGGGGGAGTCGGGGGAGTTCGGCATGGCGCGGATTGTAAGACCGAACGGGCGGGCCTTCGCGGGCCATTCGTTGCGCCGCGTGGCGGCACCACCTGCGCGGGCTCTCAGCGCTCGCGGACGAGCCGGAAGCCCACGTCGTCGTAGCCGCGCGACGCGGGCAGCGTGCGTTCTTCCTGGCGGCTGCGCCACGAATTGCCCGCCACCTGGCGTTGCTGGCAGTTCTGGCCGCAGTCACGCAGCCACAGCGAGACCGCGCGGCCGTCCATGTCAGCCGGCGTCTGCGTGATTTCCTCTGCGCTGGGCAGACGGTAGCGTCGACCAGTCTGCGCGCTGTACCACTGCGCGTACGCCTGCGCATCTTCCAGCGAGATGCACACCACCGGATCGTTTTCGCCCTGCTTGAAGCCGGGCTGCTGCCAGTCGCGCGGATCGAGCATGCGCAGCAGCGACGCGCGTTCGCGGCACAGCGCCGGTTCGCGCCCGTTGGCGGCGGCGAAGCGCGCGTATTCGCGGCGGCTCACCGGCCGCGGCGTGAGCGCCACGCTGACCTTCGCGCTGCTTTGCGAAGCGGTGTCGAGCGTCGCGCCGCGCGCCAGGCCCTTCGGCAACGCCTTCGCCTGCGCGAGCAGGCGCGCGTCGAACTTGCGCGGCAGTTCCATCTTGTCGGCCAGCGCGGTGAGGCGCTGCACGTCGGCGCCGTCGCGACGCTTCACCGACTGCTGCAGGCGCGCTTCGAGTGCGGCTCCGGTGGCGTCGCGCAGCTTCTGCTGCGCCGGCGAGTTCGCCGTGCCGGTCTGCTGGCCCAGTGCGATCGCGCGCGAATGCAGGTCGAGCGCGCGCTCGTCCTTCCCGTCTTTCACCGCGCGCACGATGTGTTCGGAGAAGGCGCCGGTGAGCTGCTCGATGGCGGCGGCGACATCGGGATGCGTGCTGTCGGTGTGCCACGCGAGCAGCACGCTGTCGAACGCATTGGCGTCCTGCGGCTCGGTCAGTCGGCCGCGCGCGATCTGCTGGCGGGCGTCTTCGAGCGCGTGCTGCAGCGGTGCCTCGGGCAGCGGTTGCAGCATCGCAGCGGTCGGATCGGCCGACGGCGTCGCGTTCGGAGCGGTGGCGATCGGCGCGACGGGCGTCGCCGGCGGCGTTTCGTCGCCACGGTCGAAACTGAAGGCGAGCACGACCAGCGTCACCGCCGTCACGCCGACGGTCGCCCACACCGGCATCGCCCAGCGCTGCGTGGGGCGCAGGCGTCGCAATGTTTCCAGTGCGGGCGTCCAGGGCTTGCGCTGCTGCACGGCGCGGACGGCGTCGGCCATCTGCGCGGCGTCCTGGAAGCGGCTTGCCGCCTGCTTCGCGAGGCCGCGGTTCATGAAGCGCTGCCAGTGGCGCAGGTGATGCGGCAGTTTCGGGATCGGATCCTGCGCGTGCATCACCGCCATCGACAGCGCATCGGCCGCTTCGAACGGAAGACGCCCGGTGAGCATTTCCCACAGCAGCACCGCCATGCTGTACAGGTCGGCGCGGCCGTCCACGTCCTCGCCGCGCGCCTGTTCCGGTGCCATGTACGCGGTGCTGCCGACGGCAAGGCCGGCGGTGGTCACGCGCGGTCCGAACCCGCGGCGCAGCGCGATGCCGAAGTCGGCCAGCAGCACGCGCTCGCTTTCGTCGAACAGGACGTTCTCGGCCTTCACGTCGCGGTGCACGACGCCGCGCGAGTGCGCGTAGTCCAGCGCCGACAGCAACGTCAGCGCGATGTCGATCGCACGCGGTTCGTTCTTGCTCAGGTCGCGCTGGCCGAGGTGGCCGCGCGGGAGGTAGGGCATCGCGTAGTAGGGCAGGCCGTCGTAGGTGCGGCCGACTTCGAAGATGCCGACGATGTTGGGATGTTCCAGCCGCGCGATCGTGCGCACTTCGTTCTCGAAGCGGCGACGGCTGACTTCGTCGGCGAGTGCGACAGGCAGCATGACCTTGATCGCCACCTCGCGTTGCAGCGCGAGCTGGTGACCCAGGTATACGGTCGACATGCCACCGTGGTTGATCACCTTGTGCAGGCGATAACCGGCGATTTCCGGCAATGGCGATGCGTTGTCGTTGTTGCCTGCAGAACCGGACATCGCGGCCCCCTGTCGCGAAGCAGGAGCATACGCCGAGAGAGGGGAAAGCTCACGACGTGCGCATCACAACCACCATGTGCGCAAGGTCGTTGCCGCGGCGTGATGACGCGCAGCGTCAGTTTTTGCCGAACAGCCCTGTTTTTACGGGCATTTTTGGGCGTTTTGTGCCGCGGTCACTCTGCGTCGCCGTTCTCGCGGTGCGCCGGTTTGCGCCGGACGTACAGCTGCTTGCGCACGCGCGCGACGACGTCGCCGCTGGCGTCGGTGATATCGGTGTCAAACCATCGCAACGTTTTTTCACCGTTCGCGGTGGCCGCGCGCAGTTCGTCGAGGACGTCGTCGCGCAGGCGGAAATCCGCATGCACCGTGCCGCGGCCGGGCTTCACGAATTCGATCTCGCCGGCCTTGTCCCAGACCCAGTATTCGCGCCCCAGCGACTGCATGGTGAGCAGCATCCAGAACGGGTCGGTCATCGCGAAGAGGCTGCCGCCGAAGTGCGTGCCGACGTAGTTCCGGTTCCAGGGCCGCATGCGCAGCTCGACGTGCGCATGGTGGTAATCGGCGGTGATGGCGGTGACGTGGATGCCGCTGAAGAGGAACGGCGGCCAGAGGTTCAGGCCGCGACGCAGGACGCTGGCTTTCATTCGACGGGCTGTGCGTAGGGGACGCACAGCCTGCCATACGGATGCGTATTGATCCAGCCGTGGGGCGGCTACCCGCTCAGAACAGCAGCGAGGACATCTTGCGGCGGTACTGGCCGACGAGGTCTTCGTCCTCGACGACCCGGAAGGCATCGATCAGCGCCTTGCGAGGCAGGCCGTCCTCGTAGGCCTTGTCGCGACGGAGCATCTCGATGAACTGCTCCAGACCCGCCTGCGCGTCGCCGTCGACGATCTTCAGCGCGCCGAGCAGGTGGCGGGCGCGCAGGTCGTCCGGATTGCTGGCGATGGCCGCTTCGAGCACCTCCGCCGGCGGCGCGTCCTTCAGCAGGGCGGCGAAGCCCAGCCGCGAGCGGGCGCGGACGGTCCGGTCGTCGGTGGCGAGGTTCGCCGGCAGGGCGTCGAGCAGCTGCTCGGCTTCCTGCGCGGCGCCGGTGCGGAGCAGGGCGAGGGCGAGGTCGAGCTTGAGTTCGGCGTTGTCCGGCGCGGCGTCGGACTCGTGGCGAAGACGCACGACTTCGGCGTGCAGGTCGACGGGGGCGGCCTCGGCCTCAGGCGCGGCGTCGTCGTCGGCGGCCGCGTCAGCCGGCTGGATGCCGTGGTGGGTCAGGAACTCGCGCAGCTGGCCCTCGGGCAGCGCGCCCGGGAAACCGTCGACCAGTTGGCCGTCCTTCACCAGGAACACGGTCGGGATCGAGCGGACCTGGAACGCCCCGGCGAGCTGCTGTTCCTTGTCGACGTCGACCTTCGCCAGGCGGAAGGCGCCGTGGTAGTCGGCGGCCAGCTTCTCCAGGATCGGTCCGAGCGTCTTGCACGGCCCACACCATTCGGCCCAGAAATCCACCAGGACCGGCACCTGCATCGATTTCTGCAGGACTTCGGCCTCGAAATTGTCGGCGGTGGCGTCGAAGACGTGGGCGTTGGCGGTAGCGTCGGAAATCGTCATTCGGAAGGCTCGCGGGCTCGTTCGGCGATGCTGGGGAAATGGGGGCGGCGCCTGCGTCTGCCAAGCAGGCGCGGAGCGGGTCGTCACGCTAGCATGCCGGCATGAACCGTCCGACCGTCCCGTCCCCGGCTTCGTTCGACCGTCACGCCGGCTGGCTCGCCGCCGCATGCTGCGCGATCGCGGTGGCGGGCTTCGCGGCCACGCACGCCGCGTTCTCGCATGCGCAGCACCCGCTGGGGTTGCTCGGCGCGGCCGACGTCCCCGGCGCTTCGGCGTTCAACCTGCTGGGCTTCATCGCCCCGGGGCTGCTGGCCGCGTGGGTATTCGTTCGACTGCGGGCGCGATTGCCGGTCGGTGCCGCGCGCTGGGCGGGAATCGGTTGCTGGATGCTGGCGCTGTCGGCGCTGGCCTTCGCCGCGCAGGGCGTGTGGCGGCTGGATCCGGCCGACCTCGACGGTCCCATCAGCCAACGCCACGCGACGATGTGGCTGCTGTGGTGGCTGGCGTTCGCGGCGGGCGCGCTCGTGCTGGGCGCCGGCCTGCTGCGCGATCGCATCTGGCGCGGCGTGTCGATCGCGTTCGTCATCGCCGGCACGGTCGTGGTGCTGCTCAACGCGTTTCCGGTGTTCGCCGGGCCGATCGCGCAGCGCGTCGTGCTGCTCGCGTGGCTGGTGTGCGTCGTCGTGGCGTCCCGGAGCGGCGGCGTGATCCGCATCGCCTGACGCCGCGGCCCTCCCCGGCACGAGCCGGAGAGGGCGCGAGGATCAGGCTTCCGGCGTGCGAAACACCGCGCCGTCCTTCATCACGAAGTCGACCTTCATCACCTGCTGGATGTCTTCCAGCGGATTGCCCGGCACGGCGACGATATCGGCGCGCTTGCCGACTTCGATCACGCCCTGGTCGTCGACGCCGAGCACTTCGGCGGCGCGGATCGTGGCGGCCTGGAACGCCACCGGCGCCGGGATTCCCGCTTCGACCATGTAGATGAACTCGCGCGCGTTGTCGCCGTGCGGGCCCACGCCCATGTCCGTGCCGAAGGCGATCTTCACGCCGTTCTTGTAGGCGTTGGCGGCGGTCTGCTGGATCAGTGCGCCGATGCGCTGCGCCTTCGGGCGCACGACATCGGGGAAGTAGCCGTCGATCTTCGCCTTGTCGGCGACGAAACGACCGGCGTAGATCGTCGGCACGTACCAGGTGCCGTGCTGCTTCATGAGCTTCATCACCTCGTCGCTCATGTAGGTGCCGTGCTCGATCGACGTCACGCCGCCGAGCACAGCGCGCTTCATGCCTTCCTCGCCGTGCGCGTGCGCGGCGACCCGATAGCCGTAGTCCTTCGCGGTGTCGACGATGGCCTTCACTTCCTCGACGGTGAACTGCGGCGCATCGCCGGACTTCGCGTACGACAGCACGCCGCCGGTCGCGGTGATCTTGATGACGTCGCTGCCTTCCTTGTAGCGCTGGCGCACGGCCTGGCGCGCGTCGTCGATGGAGTTGATGACGCCTTCGGTCGGACCCGGCGGGCCGATCAGGTGCGAGAGCGCGTCGTTGTAGCCGTTGGTGGGATCGGCGTGGCCGCCGGTGGTCGCGATCGACTTGCCCGCCGCCCAGATGCGCGGGCCGGACACCAGGCCCTGGTTGATCGCGTCGCGCAGGTGCGGGCTGACTTCGCCGCCGAGGTCGCGCACGCTGGTGAAGCCGGCCATCAGCGTCTTCTTCGCGTAATCGACCGAACGGAAGGCGTAATCGACATCGTCGAGGCGGAAGCCTTCGGAATAGCTCTGCGGGCTCGACTGGCTGCCCAGGTGCACGTGCAGGTCGGTCCAGCCGGGCATGCAGGTGTGGCCGCTCAGGTCCACGCGCGTGGCGCCGGCGACGTCCGCACTGGCGCCACCGATGACCTGTTCGATCTTGCCGTTGCGCACCAGCAGCGTCTGCGGCCCGGTGAGTTTGCCGGATCGGGCGTCGAAGACCTGGCCGCACTGGAGCGCCTGCGCGGCGTCCTTCGCGGGCGCGGCGGTCTGGGCCTCTGCGTGGACTGGAATGCTGGCGATGGCGGCAAGCAAGGCAAGGCTGAGCGGCTTGAGCACGTACGACTCCCCGTGTGGTTTCGATCCCCTGGAACCGTCGATTGAAGCACACGGGCGCGGGCGCGAAGGAGACCTGCGGCGCAGCTTCCGGCGCCAAGCGCAGGCCGCGCCGGCCTCGCGTGGCGGGCCTTGCTGCGCTGCGGTAGGCTTGGCGGTTCTTTCCCCCGCCTTCCGAACGCCGTGTCCGCCGAAGCCGCAAACGAAACCCGCCCCTACGACCCGCAGGCCATCGAGGGCGATGCGCAACGCTTCTGGGAGGGCACGCGCGCCTTCGAGGTGAACGAGGCGTCGGACAAGCCCAAGTATTACTGCCTGTCGATGCTGCCGTATCCGTCGGGTGCGCTGCACATGGGCCACGTGCGCAACTACACCATCGGCGACGTCATCAGCCGCTACAAGCGCATGACCGGCCACAACGTCCTGCAGCCGATGGGCTGGGACGCCTTCGGCCTCCCGGCCGAGAACGCCGCGATCAAGAACAGGACCGCGCCGGCGAAGTGGACCTACGCCAACATCGCGCACATGAAGGCGCAGCTGCAGCAGATGGGCTACGCCATCGACTGGTCGCGCGAGTTCGCAACCTGCCAGCCGTCGTACTACGTGCACGAGCAGCGCATGTTCGTGCGCCTGATGAAGCAGGGCCTGGCGTACCGCAAGAATTCCGTCGTGAACTGGGATCCGGTCGACCAGACCGTGCTGGCCAACGAGCAGGTGATCGACGGCCGCGGCTGGCGCACCGGCGCGCTGGTGGAAAAGCGCGAGATCCCGCAGTGGTTCCTCAAGATCACCGACTACGCGCAGGAACTGCTCGACGGCCTGGACGCGCTGCCCGGCTGGCCGGATGCGGTCAAGACGATGCAGCGCAACTGGATCGGCCGCAGCGAAGGCCTGGAAATCCGCTTCGATGTGGTCGACGGCGACGGCAACGCGTTTGATCCGCTGCACGTGTTCACCACGCGCCCGGACACGCTGATGGGCGTGACGTTCGTGTCGATCGCCGGCGAGCATCCGCTCGCGCGTCTGGCCGCAGAAAAGGATGCCGAACTCGCCGCGTTCCTCGACGACCTGAAGAAGGGCGGTGTCACCGAAGCCGAGCTGGAAACGCAGGAAAAGCGCGGCCGCTACACCGGTCTGAGCGCGATCCACCCGATCACCGGCGAGAACATGCCGGTCTACGTCGCCAACTTCGTGCTGATGAACTACGGCACCGGCGCGGTGATGGCGGTGCCGGGCCACGACGAACGCGACTGGGAATTCGCGCGCAAGTATTCGCTGCCGGTGCGCATGGTGATCGTGCCGCCGGAAGTGCGCGACGCGGTGAACGAGATCGCCGGCGACCTCGCCAAGCACGAGGACGCGATGAGCAGCGCGCTCGGCGAAGGCGCATCGGCCGACGTGTACGGCACGACGGCCGCGGTGCAGGTCGTCAAGGAATTCGAACGTCGCATCCAGGAAGAGGGCGCGTACACCGAACGCGGCTGGCTGGTGAATTCGGGCGAATTCGACGGCATGGATTTCCAGCAGGCGCTGGACGCGTTCGCCACGCGTTTCGAAGCCGACGGTCGCGGCCAGCGTCGCGTGAACTACCGCCTGCGCGACTGGGGCGTGAGCCGCCAGCGTTACTGGGGCTGCCCGATTCCCGTCATCCTGTGCGGCAAGTGCGGCGACGTGCCGGTGCCGGAAGACCAGCTGCCGGTCGTGCTGCCGGAAGACGTCGCGTTCTCCGGCGTCACCTCGCCGATCAAGTCCGACCCCGAATGGCGCAAGACCACCTGCCCGCAATGCGGTGGCGCGGCCGAGCGCGAAACCGACACCTTCGACACCTTCATGGAGTCGAGCTGGTACTACGCTCGTTACACCTCGCCGGGCGCGCAGCAGCAGGTCGACGAGCGCGCGAAGTACTGGACCCCGGTGGACCAGTACATCGGCGGCATCGAGCACGCGATCCTGCACCTGCTGTATTTCCGCTTCTACCACAAGCTCATGCGCGACCAGGGCCTGGTCAACAGCGATGAGCCGGCGACGAACCTGCTGACGCAGGGCATGGTCATCGCCGAAACCTTCTATCGCGATCACGAAGACGGCTCGAAGGACTGGATCAACCCGGCCGATGTCGAGGTCATCCGCGACGAACGCGGCCGCATCACCGGCGCGACGCTGAAAGCCGACGGCAAGCCCGTCGTCATCGGCGGCACGGAAAAGATGTCGAAGTCGAAGAACAACGGCGTCGATCCGCAGCTGATGGTCGGCAAGTACGGCGCCGACACGGTGCGCCTGTTCTCGATGTTCGCCGCGCCGCCGGAGCAGTCGCTGGAGTGGAACGAAGCCGGTGTCGAAGGCATGGCGCGTTTCCTGCGCCGCTTCTGGCGCGAAGTGGTGACGCACGTGTCGCAGCCGGATCATCCCGATGTCGCATCGCTGCTCGCCGGCGGCGCGCAACTCGATGCCGCGCAGAAGACGTTGCGTCGTCAGCTGCACGAGACGATCCAGAAGGTCGGTGACGATTACGGCCGCCGCCACAGCTTCAACACCGCGATCGCCGCGCTGATGGAACTGCTCAACCACGTGTCGAAGTTCGACGACATGAGCGATGCCGGTCGCGCCGTGCGCCACGAAGCGTTGCAGGCGATGGTGCTGCTGCTCAATCCGGTGACGCCTCACGTCTGCCACGCGCTGTGGCAGGCGCTGGGTCACGCGGAAACGCTGCTGGAGGACGTGCCGTTCCCGGTCGCCGATCCCGCCGCGCTCACGCGCGACGCAGTGACGCTGGCGGTGCAGGTCAATGGCAAGCTGCGCGGTACGATCGAGGTGCCGGTGAACCTGGACAAGGCCGAAGTCGAGCGCCTCGCGCTGGCCGAACCGAACGTCGCCAAGTTCATGGAAGGCCTGACGGTGCGCAAGGTGATCGTGGTGCCGGGGAAGATCGTCAACGTGGTCGCGGGGTAGCCGCCTTCGGCGGCCTCCTGGCCGATCTGGTGCGCAGGTGCGGCTGCACCCGCGCACATCATCCCGGCGAAAGCCGGGACCCAGGCCAGGAGCGGTGCACATAGCGGCCCCCGGCCTGCGCCGTGATGGCGGGAACGTGATGGCGGACTCGGCAACGACGCCGAATTCCCCCTGCGCCGTAGACACTGCGCGTTCGCACGTGATGAATGAACCCGCCCGCCCGCGGCTTGCCCGCGCTGGCAGCCTCCTCCAGACTTCGCCCATGACCCTTCGTTCCCTGCTCAAGCGCGCCATCCCCGTCGCCCTCGCGTTGACCCTGACGGCCTGCGGCTTCCATCTGCGCAGCGCGCTGGTGCTGCCGCCGGATCTCGGTCCGGTCCGGGTCGTGTCCGTGGACCGCTACAGCCCGCTGGCCGAATCGCTCGCGCAGGCGCTCACGCGTGCCGGCGCCGTTCCCGCGACCGAGCGCACCACCGACGCCACCGTGCTCGACCTTATGGCCGAACAGTGGGGCGATCGCCCGATCAGCCTGGACGAACTCGGCCGCGCGCAGGAGTACTCACTGCGCTACGCGGTCACGTTCGAACTGCGTCGCCCCGATGGCACGGCCATCGTCCCGCGCCAGACGATCGAGCTGGCGCGCGATTACGTGTCCAACCCCGTGCAGGCCATCGGTACCGAAGGCGAGCGAGAGATCCTGCAGGGCGAAATGCGTCGCGAAATGGTCGCCTCCGTGTTGCGCCGCCTCGACGCGGTGGCGCGCCACGCCACGACCGCGGCCGCCGCCGCGCCGACCGAAGTCACTCCGCCGCCGACCTCGGACACGACCACGCCCTGATGGAACTGCGTCCGGAGCAACTCGTCGCGCAGCTTGGCCTCGACCGGCCCGAGCCCGCCGCGCTGCATCCGGCGTACCTGATCGCCGGCCCCGAGCCGCTGCGCGTCCTCGAAGCCGCCGACGCGGTGCGCACCGCCGCGCGCCGGGCCGGCATCGCCGAACGCGAGGTGTTCGAGGCCGAAGGCAACCAGCGCGAACCCGACTGGAATGCGTTGTCGGCGACGTTCCGTGCGCCGAGCCTGTTCGCCAGCCGCCGCCTCGTCGAACTGCGCCTGCCCAGCGGCAAGCCGGGCAAGGAAGGCGCGGAAGTCATCGCCGATTTCTGCGCCGATCCACCGCAGGACGTCACGCTGCTGATCACCGCCGGCGAGTGGAGCAAGCAGCACGGCGGCAAGTGGAGCGAGGCGATCGGGCGTATCGGCCAGGTCGCCATCGCGTGGCAGGTCAAGCCGCACGAGCTGACCGACTGGATCGAGAAGCGCCTGCGCGCGCGCGGCCTGCGCGCCGAACACGATGCCGTGCAGAGCCTTGCCGAGCGTGTCGAAGGCAACCTGCTCGCGGCCGCGCAGGAGATCGACAAGCTCGCGCTGCTGTCCGACGGACAGACGCTGGATCGCGAACGCATGGCGCAGCTCGTCGCCGATGCGGCGCGCTACGACGTGTTCCGCCTCGTCGATGCGGCGATGAACGGGCAGGGCGCGCAGGTGTCGCGCATGCTCGCTGGACTTCGCGCCGAAGGCGAAGCCGTGCCGGGACTGCTCGGCATGATCGTGATGGAACTGCAGCGCGCCGCCGCGCTCGCCCGCGTGCAGGCACGCGGCGGCAATCTCGCCTCGGAATTCAAGGCGCAGCGCATCTGGGATTCAAAGCAGCCGATGTACAAGCGTGCGCTGGCGCGTCATGCGTCGCCGCGCTGGGACGCGTTCGTCGCCGAAGCCGGCCGCGTCGACCGCATTGCCAAGGGTCGCCCGCGTTACGGCGAAGAACCCGTCGATGCGTGGCTGGCGCTCGAACGCCTGCTGCTCGCCGTGGCCGAACCGCGCGCGGCGCGCCTGCTGGTCTGCTGACGCCACGGCGCATGAGCCTGCGCGTTTACTACGGCGGAACCTTCGATCCGGTGCATGCGGGCCATCTTTCGGTCGCCTGTGAAGTGCGCGACGCGCTGGGCGCACAGGTCTTCCTCGTGCCAGCGGCCGATCCTCCCCACAAGGACGCCACGCACGCCGACGCCGAAGCGCGTGCGCGCATGCTCGACCTGGCCATCGCCGGCGAGCCGGGTCTGAAGGTCGATCGTCGCGAACTCCATCGCGACGGACCGTCGTACACCGTCGACACGCTGCGCGGGCTCCGTGCGGAACTCGGCCCTGAAATGCCGCTGGTATGGATGATCGGCGGCGATTCGCTGCTGCAGCTGAACACCTGGCACCGCTGGCGCGAGCTGTTCGACCTGGCCCACGTGCTGGTGGTCGCGCGGCCGGGATCGCACCTGGAGCCGGTCGCCGTCGCCGCGGCGGCGCCGGAGATCGAAGCCGGGATCGGGCCGCGTCGCCGCCCCGCCGAAAGCCTGAATGGCGCGCCGGCCGGCGGACTGGCCGTTTTCCCGCTGCATCGTGAACGCCCGGAGTCGTCCACCGAGCTCCGCCGTCGCATGGCCGCCGGCGAGCCGTGGGAGGCGGGCGTCCCGCCGGCCGTGGCCGAATACATCCGCCGCCATGGGCTGTACGGCGTCCGGGGCGTCACGCCGGCTTCGTTATAATCCCCGGGCACTGCAATCCCCCAAGAGAGCCATCGCCCCTTGAGTACCGAAGCGCAAGTCATCAAGACCCGCCTGCCCAACCCGCCGCCGCCGGTGGATGTCCTGCTGAAGACCGTGCATGCGGCCGTGGAGGAACTCAAGGCGCGCGACGTCACCGAAATCGACGTGCGCGGCAAGAGCAGCGTTACCGACTACATGGTCATCGCTTCGGGCACTTCGACCCGGCACGTGAAGTCCATCGCCGACGAAGTCGTCAAGTTCGCCAAGAACCTCGACGTCCAGCCGCTGGGCGTGGAAGGCGAGCGCGAGGCCGAGTGGGTGCTCGTCGACCTGGGCGACGTGGTGGTGCACGTGATGCTGCCGCGCGTGCGCGAGTTCTACGCCCTCGAGCGCCTGTGGACGGTCGGCGACCAGCCGCCGGAAGCGGAAGAGGACGAAGTCGAGACGGACGCCGAAGGGCGTTTCTGACGCCTCGCGTCCGTCACGCTTGAACGAGAACGGCGCCGCGAGGCGCCGTTCTCGTTTTTGCATGTGCCCCGCATGTTTCGCACATTCCGCGCGATGCGGCGTTCAGAGATGCCCGCGTTCCCACGGCCCGGTGATTGCGAACGTAATGCCCGGCGTCTGGATGTTCACGAACATCGTGCGGCTCCACGGATCCCAGCAGGCGCCGCAGAATTCGCTGTCGCGATAATCGCCTTCGGCGATCGTCTTGCCGGCGTTGCCGATCTGCGTGGACGTCAGCTCGATGTTGTTCTTGCAGAAGTAGAACGACTCGCCCTGGCGCGTGAGGCCGATGAGGCGCGCGCCGGGGCCGTATTCGTCCGGGCTCTCGCCGCCGTCCTCGCACAGCAGCACGCCACCGCGCGCGCTGACGGTGATGTTGTCGGGATTGTGCGCGGCGAGCTGGTTGCCGCTGACGAAGAGTGCGCGGATGCGCTGCGTCACCAGATCGAGCACCCACACCGAACCGTTGCCGCGACCGCGGCGTCCCTGATCGTCCACGCCGGTGCTGGTGTCGACGATGAACATCTTCCCGTAGCTGTGCCAGATGCCTTCGCCGCGGCTCATGCGCAGCGCGCCGTCGGCCCAGGCCTGCGCGAAAGGACCGCTGAGCGTTTCGCCCGCAGAGACATCGGGGAATCCAGCCGGCGCGACGATGCTGTCCAGGTCCGGATCGGCGATGTCGACCCAATCCAGGGCGTACTCGTCGCCGATCTTCGCCACCGTCAGGTCGGCATTGCGCTTGCCGCGCACACGCGCGGCCTGCAGGCGGCCGCCGTGTTCGAGCGAGCCGTAGCGGCCGGCGCGATCATTCGGGATGAAGCGGTACAGGCCGGCCTTGTTCCGGTCGTCCTCAGTGAGATAGACGATGCCGGTACGCGGATCGACCGCAACCGCTTCGTGGCTGAAACGGCCCAGGCCGACGAGCGGGCGACCGCTGGTGCGTTCGGCGTCGGCATGCACTTCGAACACGTAACCGTGCTTGCGGCCGGTGCTGGATGCAGCGTCGGTCTTGATCTCCTCGCAGCTCAGCCATGTGCCCCACGGCGTCGGACCGCCGGCGCAGTTGACCAGCGTGCCGCCGAGGCTCGCCTCGATGCCGTGCCATTCGCCGTTGCGATGCGTGAGCGTGGTCGTGCCGCCGCCCGCGCGCTGGCCGCCGCCGATGTCGCCGGTGTCGTACATGCCCGGCGCGTTGATCGGCGTAGCGCCGCCGCGTTCGTGGTTGCGGATCAGCACCAGCTCGTGGCCGTGCCCGTGTCCATTACCGCGGCCATCGCGATCGAAGCGACCGCGACCGGGTTTGCGCACCGCGACGACCGCCATGCCGTCGTGGCGATCGGGGCAGGGCTGGCCATCGCTCATCACGTCGCCCGACCAGCCGAAGGAGCGGTAGCTGAAACCGCGCGGCAGCTGCAGCAGCGGCAGCCCGGTGCTGCGATCGGCGACGGGGGCGAGCGGACCGTAGCGGCTCGGAATCGGCGACAGGCGGGTCGGATCGCCGCCGGCGAGCGCCTGGCGTGTGTACAACGCGCCGAGCGTGCCGATGGCGCCGACCGCCATCGCGGCGGCGCTGCCTTTGAGAACCTGGCGGCGGGAGGAACCGAATGCGTCCATCTGCATCTCCTGCGGGGCTGGGGGAAGCCCGAATGCTGGGAGCGCGGGATGGCGTTTCGATGACACGCGCGCGTCAACGCGGCGGATCGTGACGCAGCGCGGTTACCATCTCACCGATGGACGCGAAACCATGAAAGCCAAGTTGATCGCCGTGGGCGAACGCGCGCCGCGCTGGGTCGCCGAGGGCTTCGGCGAATACCAGAAGCGTTTGTCGCACTGGTTGCCGCTGGAGCTGGTGGAAGTCGAGCCCGGGCTGCGCGGCAAGGGTCGCGATGCCGTGCGCGCGATGCAGGACGAAGGTGCGCGCGTGATCGCCGCATTGCCGAAGAATGCACTGGTGGTGACGCTGGACGGGCGCGGCAAGCCGTGGTCCTCGGAACAGCTCGCGCAGCGGCTCGAACACTGGCGCGCGCAGGGGCGCGATCTTGCCTTCCTGATTGGCGGCCCTGAAGGCCACGCGCCGGACGTGATCGCGCGCGGCGACGAATCGTGGTCGCTCGGCCCGCTCACGTTGCCGCACATGCTGGTGCGCCTGGTCGCCGCAGAACAGCTGTATCGCGCGGCGGCGTTGCTGGCGAACCATCCCTACCATCGGGCGTAACGCCATCGCGCGAACGCGTCGCGCATCCGCAAGAAAGCCACCCCGATCGCTCGGGGTGGCTTCGATGCCGCTTCGGCAGTGGACGATTACCAGCGGTAGTTCAGGCCGAGCTGACCGGTCACGTCCCGATAATCGCGTGCGCCATACACCAGGCCCAGGTTGCCCCAGCCCATCCAGCCGCCGCCCAGCTGCGCCTGCAGGCCCAGCTTGGTTTCGTAGCGATCGCGCGGCCATTGCAGTTCGAGCGTGGTGTCATTGAACGACATCGCATTGCGGTCGTTGTCGTGCCACCAGTTCAGCGTGACGAACGGCTGCACGACGTTCTGCTGCGTGTTTGCCGCATGGCCGTAGAAGCGCACGCCAACACGCGTGGTCAGGCCGCCGGCTTCCACGTCGTCGACCCGCGTGCCGTTGCTTTCGCGGTGCTGCGATGCCGAGTAATCGGTGAAGATCGCCTGCGCCTGCGGTTCGATGAAGAAGCGCGTGTTGCCGCCGTCGTTGAGCGCGAAGGCATAGCCCGCTTCCATCGACGCCGCCCAGGTCGACGCGTTATAGCGCTCTTCGGCCAGGTAATCGCCCTGCACCTTGTTGTCGTATCGGCCGTATTGCAGCCAGCCGTCCAGGTAGAGGCCGCTAGCCGCGGTAGCGTCGGCGAACCAGGTGCCGTAGACGCCCAGGTTGTAGCCGATCACCTTGCCTTTGCTGCGCCAGTCGAGCAGCGACGAGGTCACGTCGGTATCCGCGCGACCGGTACCGCCCATGACGCCGAGGTGGAAGCGGCTGTCGTCGTTCCAGCGGGCGATCTCGCCGCCGATCTGCAGCACCGACACATCGGTGCCGGCGTCCAGCTGGCCTTCGCCCGTCGTGCCGTCCAGCTGATTGCGCACAACACGGACCCACGCGGCCGAGGTGCGGTCGTCATCGCCGCGCTTGCCGAGGTTCGCTTCGCCCATGCGATCGTGCATCGAATGCTCGAACATGCCGACCGACGCGGCCTGGTTGGCCAGGTATGCGGCGGGCTCGGGGCGGTAAAGCGGAGCAGCCGGAACGACCGGAGCGACAGGGGCGGGGCCGCCGGTTTCCGCCGGATCGGGCGCTGTCGGCGTAGGGTCGGTTTGCAGCGCGGAACGCAGGTACCAGTCCCCGTCGGCCGGTGTAGCGACCCCACCCTTGTAGAGCAGGTATTCGTACGCGCCGGCGCTCGCGCGACCGGCAAGCGTGAAGGTGCCGTTCGACGCGCCGTCGACCTGGACGACCTGGATGCCGTTGGCGGTCTGCGCACCGGTGCCGCCGGCGTTGTTGACGGTGACGTCGGTCGAGCCACCGGTATCGCCGTGGACGACGAGCTTGTCCGTAGCCGAAAAATCGCCGCCAAGCGCGGTGTTCAACGTGAGGCGGCCGGCCTCGCCGGCGTAGTTGCCATTGACAACTAGCTGCTTGAACGCGCCGCCGGCCGGCGCGGTGAATGCGATGGTTCCGCCGTTGTGCATCGAGGCGACGACCGAATTGCCGGTCAGCGTCCAGAGGCTCGTGGCGTCGAGGGTCGCATTGTTGGCGTTGAAGGCCGTTCCGGTAAGGATCGATCCATTACGCAGATTGAAGTCGAGAATGCCCCCAGGCAGTGCGGCGAGATCGCCTCCCGTCTGCACGTCGTCGAGATTCAGCGACAGTGCGGAGTTCGGATTGACCCGCGCCAGTACCCCGTTGTCGCTGGCGATCTGTACGCCGCTGGCAAGCGTCACGGTTCCGTTGCCGGAGACCGCGCCGACCGTGGCATCGGCGGAATGCAACGCACCGCCCGTCACCACGACGGTCGCCTCGGCATCCAGCGGCGACGGCGCGGCTTCGAAGCCGATCGCGTTCCGGCCCGCTTCGACCGTGGTGTTCGTCAGGGTTGCAGACGCTCCGCCGCTGAGTGCGACACCCGCTCCGTGCGCGCTGACGAGGGTGGAGTCCGTTGCCTCGAAAACCGCGCCAGGATAGTTAGCGTCGACCGTAGCCGCGACCGCGGCGTGGTTGTATGGCGAGGTGCCTTGGTTTTCGATTCGCGAGTCGCGCACGCGAACGGTACCGCCCGACAGTGCAGCCGCGCCCGCGGCGTCGCCATTTCCCGAGACCACGACCTGGACGTTGTCGCCTTCGACGACGCTGCCTGGCCGCCATGCCGACAGGCCGTCCGAGTTCTCGCCGTGCGTGGCGACACTGCTGTCGCGAATCGTGACGCGCCCTGCAGTGGAGGCGGATACGGCGGCCGCCGACACGCCGTCGGTGGTCACCGTGCCGCCGGCGACATCGACCCGGCTGCCTGCGCCGAACGCCGAGACGCCGATCGCGCCTGCGCCCGTTGTCGCGACGCGCACATCCTGCGCCGTCACGTTGCCACCCAGGTACGCGTCGAGTGCGTTGGCACGTTCGCCCGTCGTGGCGACGCTGCCGCCGGTCACTTCGATCCTGCTTTCCGGATCGAGCGCCGACACGCCGAACGACGACTTGCCCTGCGTGCTCACGGCAGAATCAACCAGGCGTGCGGATCCGGCGCCGTACGTCAAAACGCCATAGGCATCTTCGCCGGATGTCGCGATGGTCGCGCCCTGGGCCGCAATCGTCGCCTTGTTCGCGGCGACGACAGCGTCAGCGAGATAGCCGGACGTGGTCACGTCGGAGCCGTCGACGGAAACACGCGCCGCATCGTCGGCCACGATGCCGTTCGCGCGAGCGCCGCTTGTCGTGATGGTGGAGTTGCCGACGACGGCAGTGCTGCCGGTTCCGGTGGCGAATACACCCAGGCCGGATTCGCCGGAGGTGCGGATCGTGGTGTTTTCGGCTTCGACCGTGGCCCCGCTGCCGATGCCGATCGCGTTCGCGCTGAATCCTTCCGTTTCGATGGTGGCGTCGCGGATCGCGACTTTCGCGTTATTCACCGCGAGAACGCCCAAGGCGGTGGCACCGGCCGTGGAAATCTCGGTGCCGGAGATCTGCACGAGCGTGTCCGCATCCTGCGCCCACACGCCGTGCGCGTAATTGCCCAGCGTGCTCAGCGAGCCCCCATCGAGGTCGAGACGGCCGCCGTTCTGGACGATCGCACCCGCGATCGGCGCGTCGTTCGTGCCAGTCCCGCTCGCCAGGATGGCAACGTCGCTGGCCTCGATCGTCCCCGCGTCCGCCATCAATCCCGCGGCGAATGCGGCGCCGGTGCTCGTGACGCTGCCGCCGGAAAGACGGACCAGGCCGCCATCCGCGGCGGCGACGGCGATGCTGCCGTTTCCGCTGGCGCGCACCTTCGAGTTGCTCAGGTCGATCGTGCCGCCGGTGTACGCGAGCGCCGTCATCGTCTGGGCGCCCGCGGAACGGGCGTTCACGCCACTGCCGGTGATGCTTCCGCTCGTGACGGTACCGGGTGCGAGCTCACTGGCCGTCGCAAGCATCGCGATGCCGTCGGCACCGGTTTGCACGCCGGTGTCGAAGGACTGATTGCTGGCCTGCAGGTCTTCGCCGATGGCAATCAGCGAGGTAGCCTGGGAACTGACCGGTGCGGTGACGGTGATGGCGATATACAGCGCGAGCACGAGCGGGCGCTGCTTCGGTGAATGGAACTTCATTGACACTTCCTGGTGGAGTCGTAGCGGAGGGGCACGTCCGCACCGGAAGTGGTCAGACGTGCGCGGTGGTCGTCGTGTCCGGCGACCGGCCGCGCAGTCTGGAAGTCAATGTCGCGACGCGAAATGCGAAAAATCGCTAAGAGTTTTCCGACACTACGCCGCGCCGTTTCCTACAGCTTGAACTCGATCGGAAGCCGTCCCAGCGCCTCCACCGCGCGTCCGTCGCGCATCGCCGGGACGAAGGTCCACTTCGACAGCACCGTGCGGCGCGCCGCCTGGTCTAGCACGCGATGGCCGCTGCTGCGCACGATGCGTACGTCGAGTGCGCGGCCGTCGATGCCGACGAGGATTTCGAGTTCGACCGTGCCGCTCAGGCCGGCGCGCATCGCTTCGGCGGGGTAGGCCGGCGGCGGTGCGCGCAGCGCTTGAAGTTGCGCGATGGAGGACGACGTGGCGGGTTCGACCGTCGTGGTGCCTTCGTCGACCGCGATATCCGCCGCGTCGATCGCGATGTCGCCCGGCTGCGCATCGACCACCGGCTGCTCGATCTGCGCGACGACCGACTGCGTTTGCGGCGTCGGATGGGTCGGTGTCGGCGGCTTGCGCGTGATCTCCACGGGCTCGACCACCACCGGCGGAGGAACCGGCATGAGTTTCGGCAGCTGGACGATGGTGATCGCGTCGTCCTCGGGCCTGGGCGCGTCGAGCACGCGTTGCGAGATCGGGACCAGCAGTGCAAGCAGCAGGGCGCCGTTGATCAGCAACGTGCCGGTGCTGGCGGCGATGCGGCCGCCGTCGAGGGACTCGTGCGCCTTTGCAGGAAAGTGGATCGCGTGTGCCATGGCCGAACCTCCCGGGGTGTGCCATGACTCGAACGTGCGGATGCGTCCGGTGGGGTTCATTCGCCAAGAAAAAAATTGCAACGCGAATGCGCATCCAGCGCGACGCTCCCCGTCGCGCAAAAGAAACGGGCCCGCAATGCGGGCCCGTCGGGTACAGATGCTGCCGATCAGCGCTTCGGTTCGTCCGGTTCCGGTCCGGTTTCCGCCTCGCGGTCCAGCCCGCCCTCGTCGGGGTTGGGCTTGTCGCGTCGCTTGGGGTAATGCGCATCGCCGTGATCGCGCGGCTCTGTCTCGGCGTAGCCGGGATTGCGGCCGGGCTTGGGGTCGGCGGCGGGCGGAGCGGATTTTCCGGACTGGGGCATGTCAGTTTCCGAGTTCGAACACGACATCCAGATTGACCGACAGGACGTTTTCGCCCGGTGAGATCGGCGTGGATTCGGCGCGATCCATGGCCTTCATCGCCATCATCGGCATCGGGCGAGGCGGGGCGAAGCTGCCGCCTTCGCTGATGCTGACGATGCGGCGCACCTTCTTGCCCAGCGTCTTGGCGTACATCTCGGCGCGGGCCTGTGCCTTCTCGACCGCGGCACGACGCGCTTCGTCGTAAGCCGCTTCCTTCTTCGCATCGTCCAGGTCGAAGGTCGGGCCGTTGATCTGGTTTGCACCGGTAGCGACCAGCGCATCCATGATCTTCCCGAGCTTGGCGATGTCGCGCACGGTGATGTTGACGTTGTTGATCGCCTGGTAGCCGGTGACCTTCGGCGGCTGGTTCTCGCCGTACTGGTACTGCGGGTTGAGGTTCACGCCGCTGGTCTGCACGTCGCGCTCGGCGATGCCGGCGGCCTTGATGGCCGCGACGACCTTCGCCATCTGCTCGGCATTGGCGCGCATGGCGGCGTTGGCATCGGCCGCCTGCGTCACCACGCCGGTGGACAGCGTGGCGATGTCCGGCGCGCGGCGCGCCTCGGCCTGCGCCGACACGTTGAGCAGCGTGCCTTCGGTGGCGACATAGGGCGTGGTCTGGGCGGGGCTCACGGCAGGCAGGGTTCCGAAGGCGAGGGCGGCGGCAAGGACGAGCGGGCGCAGCGCGAAACGCGGGGACTTCTGGGGCATGACAACTCCTTGGGTGGGAAGGGCCGTCTGCGACGACCCTCAGGTTCTTGGTGATCCGGTGAACGATCCGTGAGCCCGGTCAGGGTTGAGGATGATGCCGCGACTCTGTGGCCCAGTCAGCGCGGGTTATGCTTCCCGACATGCTGTATCTCGCCTCCAAATCACCACGTCGTCGCGAATTGCTGGGCCGGCTCCTGTCGGGCCGGCCGGGTTCGGAATTCGGCCTTCTCGACATCGACATCCCCGAACACCCGCAGCCCGGCGAACCCGCCGAGGACTACGTGCGCCGCGTCGCGCGCGAGAAAGCCGGCGCCGGCCTGCTGCACGTGGTCGGCAACCCGTCGGCCATCGTGCTGGGGTCCGATACCGAAGTCGTCCTGGACGGCGAGGTCTTCGGAAAGCCCGCCGATGATGCCGATGCCGCGTCGATGCTGCGTCGATTGTCCGGCCGCACGCACCAGGTCATCTCGGCCGTGTACCTCGTTTCGGCGGGGCGGGAGTTGCATGCCGTGTCGAAGTCGGACGTCACCTTCGCCGAACTGACGCCCGCGCAGATCGACGCCTACGTCGCCAGCGGCGAGCCGCACGGCCGCGCCGGTGCGTACGCGATCCAGGGGCTGGCCGAGGCCTTCACCGTGCGGCTCTCGGGCAGCTACTCCGGCGTGATGGGGTTGCCGCTGTATGAAACCGCCACGTTGCTGCGCGAGTTCGGCCTGCTCGACGACGGCGTTCCCGAACCGGAAACCGTGGATGCCGGCCGATGACGGACGACGTTGCGATGCCGCGCCAACGCCGTCCGGAACCCTTGAACCACACCCGCATTTCCACCGACATGGCCGAATCGATCCGCGTTTGTCCGTCTTCCTTCGTGCCATGGAACAACGACCGGGGAGCTGCCGCATGAGCGAAGAGATCCTCGTAAACGTTACCCCGCGCGAAACGCGCGTCGCCGTCGTCGAGAACGGCATGCTGCAGGAGCTGCACATCGAACGCGGCTGGCGTCGCGGCGTGGTGGGCAACATCTACAAGGGCCGCGTGCAGCGCGTGATGCCCGGCATGCAGGCGGCGTTCGTCGACATCGGGCTGGAGCGCGCGGCGTTCCTGCACGCGGCCGACATCGTCAAGCCCACGCCGGTCGCCGAAGGCGACAGCGCCGGCGAGGACGCGCCGCTCCCGCCCACACCGACGCGGCCCATCGCCGAACTGCTGCGCGAAGGGCAGGAAATCGTCGTGCAGGTCGTGAAGGATCCCATCGGCAGCAAGGGCGCGCGACTCACCACGCAGCTGAGCATTCCCTCGCGCTATCTCGTGTTGTTGCCGCGCACGCGCGTGGTCGGCGTGTCGGCGCGCATCGAGGACGAAGGCGAACGCGCGCGCCTGAAGACGCATATCACCTCGCTGTCGCCATCGGGCGACGGCCACGGCTACATCGTGCGCACCAACGCCGAAGGCCAGCCGGAAGAGCAGCTCGCCGAGGACGTGGCCTACCTTGGCCGCGTGTGGGGCCTGATCGAGGAGCGTGCCCGCAGCGCCCGCGTCGGCGAGCGCGTGTACGAGGACCTGAACCTGCCGCTGCGCGCCGTGCGCGACCTGATGCGCAAGGACGTGGAAAAGGTGCGCGTGGATTCGCGCGAGACCTGCGAGCGCCTGCGTGTGTTCGCCGCGCAGTACATGCCCGGGCTCGACGAGAAGATCGAGCACTACACCGGTGCGCGTCCGATCTTCGACCTGTACGGAGTCGAAGACGAAATCCAGCGTGCATTGGACAAGGAAGTACCGCTGAAATCCGGCGGTTACCTGGTGATCGACCAGACCGAGGCGATGACGACGGTGGACATCAACACCGGTTCGTTCCTCGGCCAGCGCAACCTCGAGGAGACGGTGTACCGCACGAACCTCGAAGCCGCGCAGTCCGTCGCGCGCCAGCTGCGCCTTCGCAACCTCGGCGGCATCATCATCATCGACTTCATCGACATGACCGACGCCGAGCACAAGCGGCAGGTGTTGCGTCAGCTGGAGAAGTCGCTCGCGCGCGACCACGCCAAGACCACGGTGTACGAGTTCTCGCCGCTGGGCCTGGTCGAGATGACGCGCAAGCGCACCACCGAAAGCCTCGAGCGCCAGCTGTGCGAGCCGTGCCACGAATGCGGCGGCCGCGGCACGCTGAAGACACCCGAAACGGTGACCTACGAGATCTTCCGCGACATCGTCCGCCAGGTGCGCCAGTTCGACGCGCCGCGGCTGATGGTGATCGCCTCGTCGAAGGTCGTGGCCCGCATCACCGACGAGGAATCGGCGGCGGTGGCGGAACTGGAGGAATTCCTGGGCAAGTCGATCCGCTTCCAGGCGGACGACCAGTACGCGCAGGAGCAGTTCGATGTCGTCCTGCTGTGAGTTCCACGGCGGGGCAGGGGCAGGGGAGAGGTCGGTAACGCTGTGTTGGCGGAACGGGTTGGACAATGGCGTCCGCCGTGTGCCTGCCCGTGCCCGCGCGTCCGCCCTGCCGGATCGCGCGGCTGAACCGTTTTCCCGTTTCCGTTCATCCCGCCTGGACCGTAGCTGACCGCCATGCCCACCCCGTTGCGCCGCCGAATGCGCATCGCCCGTCGCGGACTGGGCTATCTCGTCGCGCTCTCGCTGGTGCTGATCGCGCTGGTGCTGGCCGTGGCGAGCCAGGTGCTGCCGCTGGCCGAAAGCAATCCGCAGCGCGTCGCAGCATGGCTGAGCGAGCGGGCGGGCCGACCGGTGACGTTCGATCGCGTGGAAACCGCCTGGACGCGCCGCGGCCCGCTGTTGCGACTGGACAACCTGCGCATCGGCGCGGGCAAGCAGGCGTTCACGGTGGGCGACACGGAGATGCTGGTGTCGGTCTACGCCGGCCTGCTGCCGGGTCACGCGTTTTCCGAATTGCGCCTGCGCGGGCTCGACCTGACGCTCGAACGCGCCGCCGACGGCCGCTGGCAGGTGCGCGGCCTGCCGGGCCAGGAGCAGCCGCAGCAGAACGATCCATTCGCCGCGCTCGAAGGCCTCGGCGAACTGCAGGTCATCGACGGCAAGATCACGGTCATCGCGCCGAACCTCGGCATCGACGCGCACGTGCCGCGCATCAACCTGCGCCTGCGCGTGGACGGCCCGCGCGTGCGTGCGGGCGTCCGTGCGTGGCCGAGCGTGAACGTCGCCGGTGCGGCGTCCTCGCCGCTGGACACGGTGCTCGACTTCGATCGCGTGAAAGGCGACGGCCGCGCGTACATCGGCGCGCGTCGTGCCGACCTGTCCGCCTGGGCGCCGCTGCTGCAGGTCGCCGGCGTCGGCAGCGAATCCGGTGAAGGTCGCGCCGAAGCGTGGGCCGAACTGCGCGACCACCGCATCACGCAGGTGACGGCCGACGTCGCACTCGATCGCGTCGGCCTGCGCGGTGCGCCGCTCGCCGGCGGCGCGATCCCGCGTGTCCAGTTCGCGCGGGTCGCGGCGCTGGCGCGCTGGCGCGTCATCGATGGCGGCTGGCGCGCCGACGCGAAAACGCTGCGCATCCAGACCGGCAACGATGCGCAGACACTGGATGGCCTGGTCGTCGCCGGCGGCGCGCGCTATGCGCTGCTCGCCAATCGCATCGACGCCGGCCCGCTGCTCGCCGCCGCCTCGCTCAGCGATCGTCTCGATCCCGGGCTGCGCACGTGGCTGCACAACACGCGCCCGCGCGCGTCGCTGCAGGACGTCGAAGTGACCGGCGTGCGCGGCGGCGCGCTGCGTGCGCAGGCGCGCATCGGTGCGTTCGGTTTCGACGCCGTCGGCAATGCGCCGGGCCTGAGCGGACTGGCCGGCGACTTCCTTGGCGATGCCGACGGCTTCTCCTTGCAGTTCGATCACGCATCGCCGATCCGTTTCGATTGGCCGCGCGGTTTCGGCGTCGTGCACACCGTCTCGCTGCAGGGCTCGATCGGCGGCTGGCGCGAAGGCGCGGGCTGGCGCATCGGCACGCCGGATCTCCACGTGAAGGGGCAGGGCTTCGGCGTGCGCGCACGCGGTGGCATGTGGTGGCAGGGCGATGGTTCGCGTCCGCGCATCGATCTGGCCGCCGACATCGACGAAGCGCAGGTGCCGGTCGCGAAGGGCTTCTGGATCCGCCACCTGATGGCGCCCAAGGTCGTCTCGTGGCTCGATTCGGCGCTTGTCGGCGGTCGCCTGCACGACGGGCACGCGGTCGTCTCGGGCGACCTGGACGACTGGCCGTTCCGCGATCGCAACGGCCTGTTCGAAGCGACGGCGAAACTCGAAGGCGCCATCGTGAAGTTCCAGCCCGACTGGCCGGCCGTGGAGGGCCTCGACGCGGACGTCTCGTTCATCGCCGACGGTTTCACGGTGCAGGGACACGGCCGCATCGGGGATGTCGCGATCCCCCAGATTCGCGCCGCCATCGACCACTACAAGGACGGCGACCTCACCGTGCAGGCGCAGGGCAATGCCGACGCCGCGGCATTGGTGAACCTGCTGCGGCACAGTCCGCTGCAGAAGGACAACGCCGACACGCTGAAGAACATCGTCGCCAGCGGCCCGGCCCGCGTCGGCTTCGACATGGACATGCCGCTGCGCCCGAACCAGCAGACGGCGATCAAGGGCACGGTGCAGCTGGACAAGGCGAAGCTCGCCGAT
This sequence comes from Lysobacter soli, assembly GCF_009755585.1. Lineage (NCBI taxonomy): Bacteria > Pseudomonadati > Pseudomonadota > Gammaproteobacteria > Lysobacterales > Lysobacteraceae > Lysobacter > Lysobacter soli. The sequence continues at coordinate 1,283,025 of NZ_CP046603.1, forward strand.
CCGCGCTGGAAGCTCGCCTTCGAGCAGGTCAGCGGCAAGGCCGAATACGCGCGAGGCGGCTTCCGCGCCGACGGTCTGAAGGTGCTGCACGAAGGCCAGCCCGGCGCGCTCTCGCTGCGCGCCGGCAACGACTTCGTGCGCGACAAGACCAACGTGTTCGAAGCGGGCCTGGACGCGCAGATGTCGGCGAGGGAAATGCTCGATCGCGCGCCGGAACTGGCCTGGCTGAAACCGCACGTCGATGGGCGTTCGGCATGGACCGTCGGCATTGCGATTCCCAAGGCCGCGCCCGGCAAGACCGCGCCGACGCTGCTGCAATTGCAGACCAACCTCGTCGGCACCGCGCTCACGCTTCCGGAGCCATTGAAGAAGGCCGCGAACGAATCGCTCGCCACGTCGGTGGAAACGCCCTTGCCGATGGGCAGCGGCGACATCCGCGTGAACCTCGGCAACGTCATCGCGGTGCGCGCGCGCAGCGTCACCGATGCGGCCGGCAAGAGCCAGACCGGCGTGCGTCTGGCGCTGGGCACCAACCGCGTCGACGACGTGCCGCCCGCGCGCGGTCTCGTCGCGACGGGACGTGCCGCCGAACTCGACGCGATCGACTGGATCGCGCTGCTGGAAGGCGGCAGCGGTGGCGATGGCCTCGCGCTGCAACGCATCGACGTCACCGCGCAGAAATTGAACCTGTTGGGCGGCGTGTTTCCGGAAACGCACCTGGTCGTCGTTCCTGCCGCGAACGGCGCGACCGCCGTGCAGGCCGAAGGCGCCGCGCTGGAGGGTGCGGTGCTGATTCCCGCCGGCGACGGCGCGACGATCGCCGGCCGTTTCGACCGCATGTACTGGCGCGCGCCGAAGCGCCCGGCGCCGCCGGCCGGTTTGCCGACGCCGCCACCGTCGGCGCCGGCCGTCGACGACGATTTCAACCCCGCGAAGATCCCGCCGCTGACGATCGACATCGCCGACCTGCGTGTGTCCGACGCACGCCTGGGCGATGCGAAGCTGCGCACGCAGCCGACCGCGACCGGCATGCGCATCGAGCAGGTGCAGACGCGCACCGACAAGCAGCGCATCGACGCCAGCGGCGACTGGGACGGCCGGGGCGCGACCGCACGCACGCAGCTGGACGTGAAGATCGACAGCCAGGACCTGGGCAGCCTGCTCGCAGGCTTCGGCATGGGCCAGCAGCTCGGCGGTGGCGTCGGCACGATGCACTTTGCGGCCGGCTGGGCGGGAAGCCCGGCGGCGTTCAACGTCGCCACGCTCGACGGCAGCCTGGAAGCCGACATCCGCGACGGCCGCCTGCTGGAAGTCGAACCCGGCGCCGGCCGCGTGCTCGGTCTGCTGAGCCTCGCGCAGCTTCCGCGCCGCCTGATGCTGGATTTCCGCGACTTCTTCAACAAGGGCTTCGCCTTCAACCGCGCCGGCGGCAAGGTGAACTTCACCGGCGGCATGGCGCGCAGCGACAACCTGTCGATCGACGGCCCGGCGGCCTCGATCGGGATCCGCGGCGAGGCGAACCTGCGCGCGCAGACCTTCGACCAGACCATCGAAGTGCGCCCGAAGGCCGCCAATCTCCTGACCGTGGCCGGGGCGATCGCGGCCGGTCCGGTGGGCGCGGCGATCGGAGCGGCCGCCAACGCGGTCCTGCAGAAGCCCCTCGGCGAGATGGCCTCGCGCACGTACCGCGTCACCGGCCCGTGGAAGGAACCGAAGGTGGAGGTAGTCAGCGGGCAGTCGGGGCAGGCGAAAGCCGCGGAAGCACCGCCTGAGGGGTGAGGCGACGCTGCTCGCGAACCACTGGTTCGCGCGCCGCCGAACGCCCTAACGCCGTGCGCTCGGGCCGGGGAATCCGACGCGGCAGCGTCCGTGTAGGCGACGCCGGCATTCCCTCCACCTCGACCTCGACCCCGTCATCCCGGCGAACGCCGGGACCCCCGCAACCCTGAATTCCCGCATCCCGGCGCCCGGCCTCGTCCGTGAACCCGTTGCGTTGGCTCGTTGTGCCACCATCTCCTTCCTGACCTCCCGCCGCCGCCGCCCGGGGCTTTCCCCGGCTGAAAACGCGCACCCGTGCGCCCGCGGCCGCCACCGTTCCGCTTCCAGAGATCCCGCATGACCCTTCCCATCCAGATCGCCGAAAACCGCCTGCTGCTGCCCGCCGGGCTCGATGCGGGCGGCCTCGAACGCACCTTCGGTACGCTGCTCGGGCCGGGCGTGGATTTCGGCGACCTGTATTTCCAGCACGCCCGTCGCGAGAGCTGGACCGTCGAGGACGGCATCGTCAAGGACGGTGCGCATTCGATCGAGCAGGGCGTTGGCGTGCGCGCGATCAGCGGTGAGAAGACGGGCTTTTCCTACTCCGACGAAATCAACACCCAGGCGCTGCTTACCGCGGCGAAGTCGGCGCGCGCCATCGCACGCGACGGTTCGGTGCAGGCGCCGCACGCGCTGGTGCGCGGCGGCGGGCGCGAACTGTACGTGCCGGAAGATCCGATCGACGGCTACGCGAACGAAGCCAAGGTCGAAGCGCTGCGTCGCATCGACCGCATGCTGCGCGCGGCCGATCCGCGCGTTCGGCAGGTGATGGTGTCGCTGTCGGGCGGCGTCGACACGATCCTCGTCGCGCGCAGCGACGGCCTGCTCGCCGCCGACGTCCGCCCGCTGGTGCGCCTGAACGTGCAGGTCATCGTCGAACACAACGGCCGACGCGAAAGCGGCTACGCCGGCGGCGGCGGTCGTTACAGCTATTCCGAACTGCTCGATGGCGACAAGCCCGAGACACTTGCGCGCGAAGCGCTGCGCGTGGCGCTGGTGAACCTGGAAGCGGTCGACGCGCCGGCCGGCGTGATGCCGGTGGTGCTCGGCAACGGCTGGACCGGCGTGCTGCTGCATGAAGCGGTCGGCCACGGCCTGGAAGGCGATTTCAACCGCAAGGGCACGTCGACGTACGCCGGCCGCCTCGGCCAGCGCGTCGCCTCGCCGGGCGTGACCATCGTCGACGACGGCACGCTGCCGGGACGTCGCGGCTCGCTCAACGTCGACGACGAAGGCACCTCCACCAACTGCACGACGCTCATCGAGGACGGCGTGCTCGTGGGCTACATGCAGGACACGCTCAACGCGCGCCTGATGGGCATGGCGCCCACGGGCAACGGCCGTCGCGAGTCCTTCGCGCACCTGCCGATGCCGCGCATGACCAACACCTACATGCTCGCCGGCAAGGACGACCCGGAAGACATGATCCGCTCGGTGAAGAAGGGCCTGTACGCGGTGAATTTCGGCGGCGGGCAGGTGGACATCACCAACGGCAAGTACGTGTTCTCGGCCACCGAGGCGTACCTGATCGAAGACGGAAAGATCACCGCGCCGGTGAAGGGCGCCACGCTGATCGGCAACGGTCCGGAAACCATGCAGCGCGTGAAGATGATCGGCCACGACCTCGCGCTCGACGAAGGCGTGGGCGTGTGCGGCAAGGACGGCCAGAGCGTGCCCGTGGGCGTGGGCCAGCCGTCGCTACTGATCGACCAGCTGACGGTGGGCGGTACGCAGGCGTGAGGCTGGCGCGACAACCGGACATCGTCGCGGCCCGGGCAGGCGCAGCGCACCCGGGCTTCAGGATTTCAGCGCTCGTCGTCCTCGATCGACTCGCCCGCATCCTCGACGTCGTCAGCGCCCGTCGCACCGCCGACGATCAGCTCGCGCAACGCGCGATACAACTCGCGGAACGCGCGCGGCGGCTTGTTCTTCCGGCGTTCGTCCAGCGCGCTCCGCACGAGCGCGCGCAGGTGCTGGCGGTCGGCCGTCGGGTACTCGTCGAGCAGCTGCGCCAGCGCGGCGTCGCCGTCGGCGAGCAGGCGCTCGCGCCAGGCTTCCACGCGGTGCATCGCCGCCACTTCGCGCCGTGCGGCCTCGCCGTCCTCGTCGAGCGCGTCGCGGATCGCCTCCAGCACCTCGTCGTCCTCGCGGCGCATCTGCTTGGCCAGGAACGCCAGCTGGCGCTTGTGCGCGATGTGCGCGGTGATGCGCTTGGCCTCGCGGATGTGCGGCAGCAGCGAGTCCGGCACCGGGAGCTTGGCCAGCTGGGCCTCGGTCAGGGCGACCAGCTTTTCGCCCAGCGCCAGCACCTCCAGCGCCTCGCGCCGGTTCTGGCTGCGACTGGGGCTGAAGAATTCCCCGGTTTCCTCGTCTCTACCGCGCATGGCGCACCTGCTGCAAAAAGAACTGTCGGACGCGGATTTTCGCGGATGACCACGGATAAAGCACACATCGCGCGAAATCCGCGTTCAGCCGCCCCGTTCCGCGCCGGATCGCCTTCGACAAGGATCACCACTTGAGCCAGATCGTTTCCCAGAATTTGCCCGCCTACGCCGCCTCGCTCGGCGACAGCCATGCGCGCCTGGACGCGCTCGCCGGCCTGTCCCAGCGCCTGCTGGACAGCGCCCGCGCGCGCGGCGCCACGCAGGCGGAGGTGTCGTGCTCGGAGGAATCCGGCCTCAACGTCAACGTCCGCATGGGCGAGGTCGAGACCGTCGAGTCCACGCGCGACCGCGGCATCTCCGTCACCGTCTACTTCGGCCAGCGCAAGGGCAGCGCCAGCACCGCCGACCTGCGCGAGGAAAGCCTCGACGCGACCGTCGAGCAGGCCTGCGCGATCGCGCGGCACACCGAGGATGACGCGGCCGCCGGCCTCGCCGACGCGTCGCTGATGGCGACGGACCTGCGCGAGTTCGATTCCTGGCATCCGTGGATCATCGACGCCGATCGCGCGCTGGACCTCGCGCTCGCCTGCGAGCAGGCCGGTCGCGATTCGGATCGCCGCATCGAGAATTCCGACGGCGCCTCCGTCGGCACCGGCGAGAGCATCAGCGTGTACGCGAACTCGCACGGCTTCGTCGGGCGCGAGCGCAGCACGCAGCACAGCATCGGCTGCGCGCTGATCGCCGGCCGCGGCGACGGGATGCAGCGCGATGGCTGGTACAGCATCGGCCTGTCGGCGGACGACCTGGAACCGGCCGCGTCCATCGGCCGCAAGGCCGCCGAACGCGCGGCGTCGCGCCTGGCGCCGCGCCAGGTGCCGACCGGCGAGTATCCGGTGCTGTATTCGGCGGAGATGGCGCGTTCGCTGATCGGTCACCTGCTCGGCGCGGTGTCCGGCGGCGCGCTGTACCGCCGCGCGAGCTTCCTCGTCGACAGCGCCGGCCAGCAGCTGTTCCCCGAGTGGTTCGGCATCGAGGAACTCCCGTTCCTGCCGCGCGGTTTCCGCTCCGCGTCGTTCGATGCGGAAGGCGTGGCCACGCGCGAGGCGCCGCTGGTGACCGCCGGCGTGCTGCAGCGCTACATCCTCGGCAGCTATTCCGCGCGCAAGCTCGGCCTGCAGACCACCGCCAACGCCGGCGGCGTCCACAACCTGCAGGTCGCCGCGAATGCGGGCGACCAGGAATCGCTGCTGCGCGGCATGGGCCGCGGCCTGCTCGTTACCGAACTCATGGGGCAGGGCGTGAACAACGTCACCGGCGATTATTCGCGCGGCGCGGGCGGCTACTGGGTCGAGAACGGCCAGATCCAATACCCGGTCGACGGCATCACCGTCGCCGGCAACCTGAAGTCGATGTTCGCGGCCATCGAAGCCGTCGGCACCGACGTGGATCCGCGTTCGCACGTGCGCACGGGCTCGATCCTGATCGGCCGCATGACGGTGGCGGGCGAGTCCGACGCCAGCGAGTAAGCGCGCGCTGCCAGGCGGCTTTGCTTGACCTGCCCGGCGTCGCGACGGAAAGTGGTTCAGGTCCCCTTCAAGGAAATCCGGAGCAAGCGATGAGCGAGAACCCGATAGACCCCGGCCAGACCTCCACGCCACCGCCGCCGCCGTCGGCCGAGCATCCCAGTGGCGTGTCGTCCGACCAGCGTCAGTGGGCGATGTTCGCGCACCTGTCGGCGATCGCCGGCGCGGTGCTGACCTCCGGCGTCGGCGGCTGGGGCACGTTCTTGGGCCCGCTGATCATCTGGCTGGTGAAGAAGGACACGATGCCGTTCGTCGACGACCAGGCCAAGGAAGCGCTCAACTTCAACATCACCGTGGCGATCGTGTTCTTTGCGCTGGCGGTGCTGGTGTTCGTGACGCTGGGCATCGGCCTGCTGATCGCGATCCCGGCGTGGTTCGTCATCGGCATCGCGTGGCTGGTATTCGCGATCATCGCGGCGATCAAGGCCAACGATGGAGTGACGTACCGTTATCCCTTCACGCTGCGGCTGGTGAAGTAACGACGCTCGTCGTTTCGTAATTCGGAACCTCAACGCGAAACGCGAAACGCCCGCTTCGACGAAGTGGGCGTTTTTGTTTGCGCTTCGTTGGAGCGCATCGCACATGAAGTTGATCGTCGTCCCGGCGAAAGCCGGGACCCAGGCCCGTAACTTTCGGACAATCCGACGAGGGGTGAACCACACTACCGTCATTCCAGCGAAAGCTGGAATCCACTTTGATCTTGCCGCTGCCGCTGCCGCTGCCGCTGCCGCTGCCGTTGCCGTTGCGATTGCTCTTGCTCGTCATTCCCGCGAAGGCGGAAATCCAGGGACGTTCCATGCTTTACCCGTAGCCCGGCAAAGCAAAGAAGAATCACTAGCCAAGCTTCCGATCGCCTGCGGCGCTCGGGTCACTTTTCTTTGCTCGCACAAAGAAAAGTAACCCAAAGAAAGTGCGTACAAGTCCAACCCAGTCCCACGACCGGAAAGCAAAAGAGCGCGTTCGCGATTCGCCATCCATGGCTCAGCGCTCACCGCCGCACATCCTGTGCGGCGCCCTCCGGGGCCAGCGACGAACAGGCTGTTCGACAGCAACAGCAAGAGCCGATGGCTTTTCGGTTTTGCTTGCCTTTGCCTTTGCCTTTGCCTTTGCTTGTGCTTTTGCCCTTCCAGCGACTTAAAGCGAGCCGAGCACCGGAGTCGGAAAAGGGCGAAGAGTCGCCCGCTGTCTGAGAGAAGCGCAGCGTAGCGAGTTCGGGCGACGTCCCTTTTCCGGCGAGGAGCGCAGGGTACCGCCGCGTAGCGGCGGCTCGCGTCAGGAGCGGATGGTTTTGGTTACTTTTGCCAAAACAAAAGTAACCCGCTCGTTCACGAGCGGAAGCTGTTGATCTTACTGTTCTCACACGACAAAGCGCGGCAAGCAAGCAACACAGCGAACCGCTCAGCGATCCCGCTCGATCGCCATCCGCCCCAGCGCCGCCAGCGCATTCGCACGCTCGCCGAGCGGCGACAGCGCGTCATCCATCGCGCGGCGCAACTCGTCCAGGCGTGCGCGCGATGCATCCAGTCCGATCAGCGCAGGGAACGTCGCCTTGTCCTGCGCCACGTCCTTGCCGGCGGTCTTGCCCAGCGTCGCGCTGTCGCCTTCGATGTCGAGGATATCGTCGCGTACCTGGAACGCGAGGCCGAGCGCGGCGGCATAACGATCCAGCGCGGCGAGTTCTTCGGCCGAGGCGCCGCCGCACAGCGCGCCCATGCGTACCGCGGCGCGGATCAGCGCGCCGGTCTTGAGCGAATGCAGTTCTTCCAGCGCATGCACCGACAGCGAGCTGCCATTGCCGGTCGCCGCAAGGTCCAGCGCCTGCCCGCCGCACATGCCGGCGGCGCCGGACGCGCGTGCGAGCGTGCGCAGCAGGGCCACGCGCGTCGTCGCCTCGACGTCGGCATCGGCCAGCACTTCGAAAGCGAGCGACTGCAGCGCATCGCCCGCGAGCACCGCCGTGGCTTCGTCGAAGGCGACATGCACCGTCGGCTGGCCGCGGCGCAGCGCGTCGTCGTCCATCGCGGGCAGGTCGTCGTGGACGAGGGAGTACGCGTGGATCAATTCGACCGCGACGGCCGGCGCGTCCAGCGTGTCCACCGACGCGCCGAAGGCCGAACCGGCCGCGTACACCAGCAGCGGCCGCATGCGCTTGCCGCCCAGCAGTACGGCGTGCCGCATCGCCGCGTGCAGGCGCTGCGGCGGCGAATGCGGGTCGGGCAGGGCACGTTGCAGCGCGGCGTCGGCGCGTTCGCGCCAGCGCGCAAGGTCAGACATCGCCGCGGTTCGACGAGCCGGCGTCCTGCGCGGAGAAGGGCTCGCCGGAAGCGGGATTCTGCGGGTCGCTGAGCAGGCGCACGCGCAGTTCGGCTTCTTCCAGCGCGCTCTGGCAGCGGCGGTACAGGCCGACGCCGCGCTCGTACGCGGCCAGCGAGTCTTCCAGGCTCATCTCGCCGTGTTCCATCTTCTCGACCAGCTGCTCGAGCGCGTCCAGGGACTGCTCGAAATCGCTCACCGGCGAAGTGGAAGGCGCGTCGTCTTGGGCGGGTGTACGGGGCATGCGGGAAGTTTGCGACCCGCCCCGGCGGGGGTCAATTGCCGTCGCGGGCGGTTGCGGCGTGCGTCTCGCCTTCGCGACGCCAGGCCAGCCGCGCACCACGCCCTCGGAGCCAGGCATCGAAGCCGGCCGAATGGACGAGGTCGCCTGCCGCGAGCAACTCGCCGGCGCCGTCGCTGAGCAGCGGCAGGCGCTCGCGCTCCCACGGCGGGATGCCGAGCTCCTGCAGCACCTGCTTGAGCGCATGCGAATGCGAGCGGCCCGCACGCATGAGGCGTTCGCCGCCCTTGCGCGCATGCACGCGCAGCGGTGTGTCGAAGCCGTCGGTGCCGTCGAGGGCCAGCACGTCGCCGTCGGGAAGCGCCAGCGGCGCGCGGCCGTCCCATTCGGCATGCCAGCCGGCCGGCAGCGGCGCTCTCGCCACGTCGGCGAAAAGCAGGTCGCGCCACGCGCGGACGACGGCGCCGTGCCACTGGAAGACCGGTTCGGCGTCATCGCGCGCGTCGAGGATCTCGCGTTCGATCCGCTCGATGCCGTTCGCCGGCAGCGCAGGCAAACCGAGCGCATCGATCCAGCGCCGCAGCACGCGCGCGCGGCGCGATTCCGGGAGCGCCAGCAGGCCCATCCGCGATAGACAACGCGGATCGCTCAGGCCGACGTTCGCGAGCGCCTGCGCGTCCTCGTCGTCGAGCAGCGCGTCGGCCTGTTCGCACAACGCGGCCGACCGCGCCAAGGCATCGGGCGCGTGCGGCCAGCGTTCGCGCAGCAGCGGCATCACGCGCGTGCGCAGGAAATTGCGGTCGAAGGCGGTATCGGCATTGCTGGGGTCCTCGATCCAGGCGAGCCCATGCGCGTGCGCGTAAGCGAGCAGTGCATCGCGATCGACATCGAGCAGCGGCCGCCACAGCCGGCCGCGCCCGACCGTTCGCCAGCGACGCATCGCCGCGAGGCCGTCGGGGCCGGACGCACGCAGGGCGCGTAGCAGGAAAGTCTCCGCCTGGTCGTCGCGATGGTGCGCGAGTGCGAGCACTTCATCGCTTGCGAGTGCGGAGGCGAACGCTGCATGGCGCGCGTCGCGCGCAGCCGCCTCGGGGCCAGCACCTGTCGCGGCGACCTTCACGCGGATGACCGTCAGCTCAACGCCGAGCGCGGCGCAGGCGGCTTCGCAATGCGTGCTCCAGCGGTCCGCGTCGGGGTGAAGCCCGTGGTGGACATGGATCGCACGCAGGCCATGCGCGGGGCGCGAGCTCGCCAGCAGGTGCAGCAGCACCGTGGAATCGAGCCCGCCGCTGCAGCCCACGCACAGTGGCGCCGCCGGAAGGTCGTGCAGGGCGTTGGCGGGCGCGGCGGGCATCGCGCGATGGTGCCATGGTTGTGGAATGCAGCAACCCATCGATGGGGCTGCATCGCGCGCCACGCCGTCGCACCATGCCTCCATCCCCCGTTTCGCCTTGCAGGAGTCCGTCGTGTCCCGGCTTTTCACCCCGTTCGAACAACGCGCGCTCACCTTGCGCAATCGCCTCGTGGTGGCGCCGATGTGCCAGTACTCCGCGGTCGACGGCGTGCCCAACGACTGGCACCTGGTGCACCTGGGCAGCCGCGCGGTGGGCGGCGCGGGCGCGATCATCGCCGAGGCCAGCGCGGTGTCGGCCGAAGGCCGCATTTCGCCCGCCGACACCGGACTGTGGAACGACCACCAGGCCGAAGCGTGGTCGCGCATCACGCGCTTCGTCGCGGCGCAGGGCACGGTGCCGGGCATCCAGCTCGCACATGCCGGCCGTAAGGCGAGCACGGCGCCGCCGTGGCTCGGCGGCATCGCCGTGACGCCCGACGACGGCGGTTGGACGCCGGTCGCGCCGAGCGCCGTGGCCTTCAGCGAAACCTCGCTGGTCCCGCGCGCGCTAAATGCGGGCGAGCTGCGCAACGTCGTCGACGATTTCGCCTGCGCCGCGTGGCGCGCGAAGGCGGCGGGATTCCAGATCGCCGAGATCCACGCGGCGCACGGCTACCTGCTGCACCAGTTCCTGTCGCCGCTATCGAACCATCGCACCGACGAGTACGGCGGTTCGTTCGACAACCGCATCCGCCTGCTGCTGGAAGTGGTCGATGCCGTGCGCAAGGTGTGGCCGGAGCGCCTGCCGCTATGGCTGCGCGTGTCGGCAACGGACTGGATCGAGGGCGGCTGGGACATCGAGGAAAGCGTCGAACTGGCGCGCATCGTGAAGGATCGCGGCATCGATCTGATCGACGTGTCCACCGGCGGCCTCGCGCCCGGCGCGAAGATCCCGCTGCATGCGGGCTACCAGGTGCCGTTCGCGACGCGCATCCGCAAGGAAGCGGGCATCGCGACCGGCGCAGTGGGGTTGATCACGAAATCCGATCACGCCGAAACCATCGTCGAGGAGGGCGATGCGGACGTGGTGCTCATCGCGCGCGAACTGCTGCGCGATCCGTATTTCCCGCGCCGTGCGGCGAAGGAGCTGTCCGGCGAACTGCACGGGCCGGAGCAGTATTTGCGGGCGTGGTGAGTGGGCTGGCGCGATTGGCCCTCCGCTCGCGAAGCAGCTTGGAAAAGCGTCATCCCGGCGAAAGCCGGGACCTAGGCCCGTAGCTTGAGGGCACTCCGTCGACGGTAAACCGCGCTAACCGTCATTCCAGCGAACGCTGGAATCCATTTTGATCTTCCGGCATCCAGAAGCAGGTCGAGTGCACTGCGAGCGCCAGCGCGTCGCACGTCCCGACCCTCACCCCAACCCCTCTCCCGCAGGGAGAGGGGCTCAAAACCGAGGGCAATCAGCTCGAAACCGAGGGCAATCAGCAGGCTTACGCCGCCTCGTACGCCCCGTAGCTGCGCAGGCGCTGGTAGCGGCGCTCGAGCAGATCCTCGACCGGCAGCGACTCGAGCATGTCGAGTTCGTTCATCAGCACGGCCTTCAGGCGCGTGGCCATCTGCTTCGGATTGCGGTGCGCGCCGCCGATGGGCTCGCGCACGATCTTGTCGACCAGGCCCAGGCCTAGCAGGCGCTTGGCGGTGAGACCCAGCTGTTCGGCGGCGTCCTTCGCCTTGGCGGCGTCCTTCCACAGGATCGACGCGCAACCTTCCGGCGAGATCACCGAATACGTGCTGTATTCCAGCATCAGCGTGCGATCGCCGACGCCGATGGCGAGCGCGCCGCCGGAGCCGCCTTCGCCGATCACGGTGCAGATCACCGGGACCTTCAGCTCGCTCATTTCCAGCAGGTTGCGGGCGATGGCCTCGGACTGGCCGCGCTCTTCCGCGCCCACGCCCGGGTAGGCGCCCGGGGTGTCGATGAAGGTGAGGATCGGCAGGCGGAAACGTTCGGCCAGCTTCATCAGACGCAGCGCCTTGCGGTAGCCCTCCGGGCGCGGCATGCCGAAATTGCGCTTGATCTTGCTCTTGGTGTCGCGGCCCTTCTGGTGGCCGATGATCACCACGCTGCGCCCGTTGATGCGGCCGAGGCCGCCGACGATGGCGGCGTCGTCGGCGAACGCGCGATCGCCGGCGAGTTCCTGGAACTCGTCGCACATCACGCGGATGTAGTCGTTGGTGTACGGGCGCGCCGGGTGGCGGGCCAGCTGCGAGACCTGCCAAGGCGAGAGGTCGCGGAAGATCTGGGCAGTGCGGATGCGCAGCTTGTCCTGCAGCGCATGCACTTCGGCGTCCACGTCCACCGCCGGGGCGTTGCTGGCGTGGCGCAGTTCCTGGATCTTGGCTTCCAGGTCGGCGATGGGCTGCTCGAAGTCGAGGTAGTTCGGATTCATGCTCGGGCCGGTGGCCGGAAAGTGGGACAGTCTAGCCGAGGCCGGGTGACCGTACCGAGAGGTGTGTTGCCAGTATGGAGCCCGGGCGAAAACCGCCCTGCGACCATTGAAAACGTCTTCATCGGGCCGTCCCGCGACCCGCATGCTTGAATCCGACCTCGGGTTCGAGGGGAGACACGGATGAAGGCGATGTCCTGGGCGCTGGCAGTCGCGCTCGTGTTCGCGGTGGCGGGACAGGCCCATGCCGGCGGTTGGCGTCACCTGGGCGATGCCGGCCGCATCGAACGCCGCGCCGACGGCGTCGTCGTCCATAGCGGTCCAGCGCGCCTGCAGGTCAGCGTCCATGCCGACGGCGTGTTCCGAGTCCGCCTCGCACCGGATGGAAAGGCCGACGGCGACGCCTCCTGGGCCGTGGTGCAGGCCGCCGAACCGGCGAAGGTGACGATCGATGAAACCCGCGACGCCGTTCGCGTGCGTGCGAACGGCATGGTGGCCGTCGTCCATCGCTCGCCGTTGCGCGTGGATTTCGTCGATGACGCCGGTCGCGCGCTGCTCGCCGACGACGCGTCGCTGCCGATGGCGTGGCTGCCCGGCGAGCACGGCACGCGCGTGCGTGTGTGGAAGTCGATGCCGGCCGACGAGCACTACTACGGCCTCGGCGACAAGGCCGGACCGCTGGATCGACGCGGTCGCGCGTTCGCGATGTGGAACAGCGAATCGTACGGATGGCAGGGCACGACCGATCCGCTGTACAAGTCGATCCCGTTCTTCATCGGCCTGCGCGGCGGCGTCGCGTACGGCGTGTTCTTCGACAACGTGCATCGCAGCAGCTTCGATTTCGGCAAGGAATCGGACGGCACGCTGTCCTTCGGTGCCGAAGACGGGCCGCTGGATTACTACTTCATCGCCGGCCCGCAGCCCGCGCAGGTCATCGAGCGCTACACCGCGCTGACCGGCCGCACGCCGCTGCCGCCGCTGTGGACGCTGGGATTCCAGCAGTCGCGCTATACCTATCACCCCGAATCGAAGGTGCGCGAGATCGCCAAGCAGCTGCGCGACCATCGCATCCCCAGCGATGCGATCTACCTCGACATCGACTACCAGAAGGGCTACGCGCCGTTCACCGTCGACCGCGCGCAATTCCCGACCTTCGAGAAGATGATCGCCGACCTGCGCAAGGACGGACTGCGCACGGTGCTCATCACCGACCTGCACATCAAGCACGATCCCGACAACGGCTACGCGGCGTTCGATTCGGGCATGCGGAGCGACGCGTTCATCCGCAATCCCGACGGCTCGCTCTACATCGGCGAAGTGTGGCCGGGCGATTCGGTGTTCCCGGATTTCACGCTGACGCGCGTGCGCGACTGGTGGGGCGGGCTCTATCGCGATTTCGCCGCGATGGGCGCCGCCGGTTACTGGAACGACATGAACGAGCCGTCGGTCTTCAACGTGCCCGGCAACACGATGTCGCTCGATGCCGTGCACCGCATGGACGATGGCACCACGCGCGACCACCGCGCGATCCACAACGTCTACGGCATGCTCAATGCGCGCGCGACCTACGAGGGCCTATTGAAGCTGCAGCCGACGCAGCGCCCGTTCGTGCTCACGCGCGCGGCATACGCGGGCGCGCAGCGTTACGCGGCAACGTGGACCGGCGACAACACCGCGAGCTGGTTCCACCTCGCGCAGAGCACGCCGAACCTGTTGAGCCTGGGGCTGTCGGGCATGGCGATGTCGGGCGACGACATCGGCGGTTTCATCGGCTCGCCGCCGCCGGACCTGCTGACGCGCTGGTTCCAGCTGGGCGCGTTCAATCCCGTGTTCCGCAACCACGCCGCGACCGACACGCGCCCGCACGAAGCATGGGTGGACGGGCCGAAACACGAAGCGCTGCGCCGGGAGGCCATCGAACTGCGCTATCGCCTGATGCCTTACCTCTACACGGCGGCGGAAGAGAACGCGCGCACGGGCATGCCGATCATGCGACCGGTGTTCCTGCGTTGGCCCGATGCCGAAGCCTTCTACGGCAACGACCGCGATTTCCTCTTCGGCGGCGATCTGTTCGTCGCGCCGGTGGTGGACGAACGGCTGGATGGGCATCCGGTGTCGCTGCCGCCGGGTGGATGGTACGCGTTCGGTACATCGGAGCGATACGTGGCTGCGAAAACGCCGATGAAGCTCGATCCGCGTCCGTCGGGAACGCCGTTGTATGCGCGCGCGGGCGCGATCGTGCCGATGCACGCGCTGGTGCAGCACACGGGCGAAACGCCGAAGGGCCCGCTGGAGCTACAGGTGTATCTGCCGGATGCGGGTTCGTCCGAATGTCGCGGTTCGCTTTATCAGGATGACGGCGAGAGCTTCGCGTATCGCGAAGGGAAGTTCCTTCGCGTGGGCTATACATGCGAGGTTGCTGGGGCGTCGACGACGTTGAGCGCGCATGTGGAGCACAGCGGGTTCGCGCCGTGGTGGAAGGCGGTGCGCGTGACGATGTTCGGCGTGACGCAGCGACCTGCTTCGGTGCGCGTGGACGGTGCTGCAGTGGCTGGCTGGAAGTACGACGCCGCCGCGAAGACGTTGACGTTGGATGTTGTCGACGCGGTTCGTGACTGGAAGGTGGAAGTGGTGCGTTGACGTCTGCGTACGCGCTTCTCCTTTCAACCGTCATCCCGGCGAAAGCCGCGATCCAGGCCGATAGCGGATCAGCGCACTTGCATCGTCAACGCGCGATCGCGCCGGGCAGACGAAACAGCGCAGCGTTTCACTGCAACGATGGTTCAACGCCGCAGCTCCGTTGCCCTCACCCCAACCCCTCTCCCGATGGGGGAGGGGCTTTACCCGTCAGCCAACCCGATCCCGTCATCCCGGCGAAAGCCGGGACCCAGGCCGATAGCGGGTCAGCGCACTTGCATCGTCATTCCAGCGGAAGCTGGAATCCATCTTGATCTGCGCGACATGAGTCAGAAGAGCGACACCGCGGCGCTTCCCTGCAGCGGTGTTTCGACGTCGCCGCTTCGTTGCCCCTCACCCCAACCCCTCTCCCGCAGGGAGAGGGGCTAATGCACCGCATCTCCCCTGGAAGGTGGACTCAGAAGCGAAAGGCTTCGATCAATTCGCCCAGGGCTTCGACAGCGCGAGCTTCACCGCGCGTACGCCCGGCGTGGCGCGCAGGCGTGCGGCGAGTTCGGCGTCGGCGCGGATCGACTGCGTACCGTTGAGGTCGAGCGAGCCGGCGGCGCCGCGTCTCACCAGCAGGTCCATGCGGATCGGGGTGGAACCGGGGCGGAACGACGACAGCAGCGCGTCCACGCGCTGCATCGTGCCCGGCTCGCGCAGGTCCAGGCGCAGCATCAGGCGCTGCGCGTGCTTCTCGCAGATCTGCTCGAAACTCCAGCAACGCGAGGCACGCAGCGCGAAGCCGCCACTGAAGCTGTCCTCGCGCAGGCCGCCCTGGATCACCAGCAGGCGGTCGCGCACCAGCAATTGCGCGAACTCGCTGTAGCTCTCGTTGAAGAACGCGCATTCCAGGCGGCCGCGACCGTCCTCGATCTGCACGAACATCTGGCTGTCGCCCTTCTTGCGCAGGCCGACGACGAGGCCGGCGACGATCGTCTCGACTTCCTGGCGCCAGCTGCCGCGTTGTTCGGGGCGGTTTTCCCAGATCTTCTCCAGGCCGCTGAGGTCGTTGCCGATCAGGCCACGAACCTCGTCGCGATACGGATCGAACGGATGGCCACTGAGGTAATGCCCGAGCGTTTCGCGCTCGCCGTGCAGGATCTGCGTCAGCGGCCACTCGTCGGTTTCGGGCAGGTCCAGATGCAGCGCCGGCGCCGCCGTTTCGAAGCCGCCGAACAACGATACCTGGCCGGCTTCGCGCTCCTTCGCCAGCTGGTCGGTGGCCTTGAGCACTTCCGGCAACTGCAGCATGAGGCTCGCGCGGTTCTTGCCGAGCTTGTCGAGCGCGCCGGCGTACGTCAGCGCTTCGAGCGCGCGGCGGTTGAGCTTGCCGCTGTCCACGCGCTTGCAGAAATCCAGCAGGTCGGCGAACTCGCCCGCACGACGTGCTTCGACGATCGCCTCGCACGCGCCGCGGCCGACGCCCTTCACCGCGCCCAGGCCGTAGCGGATCGTGGTGGCGTCCTTCGCCTCGAACATGTACGCCGACGCGTCCACGTCGGGCGGCAGCACCGTCAGGCCCATCACGCGGCATTCGTCGAGGAAGCTGGTGACCTTCTCGGTGTTGTCCATGTCCGAGGAGAGCACCGCGGCCATGAATTCGGCCGGGTAGTGCACCTTCAGCCACGCGGTCTGGTAGGCCACCAGCGCGTACGCCGCCGAGTGCGACTTGTTGAAGCCGTACTCGGCGAACTTCTCCATCAGGTCGAAGATCGGCGTGGCGGTCTTCGGCGGGATGCCGCGCTCGGCGCAACCGGCTTCGAACTTGGCGCGTTCCTTCGCCATCTCCTCGGGCTTCTTCTTGCCCATCGCGCGACGCAGCATGTCGGCGCCGCCGAGCGTGTAGCCCGCCAGCACCTGCGCGATCTGCATCACCTGTTCCTGGTACACGATGACGCCGTAGGTCGGCGACAGCACCGGCTCCAGCGATTCGTGCGGGTAGGTGACCTCGGTGTTCCCGTGCTTGCGATCGACCCATTCGCGATCCATCCCCGAGCCCAGCGGGCCGGGACGGAACAGCGCGGCGAGCGCGATGATGTCTTCGAACGTGTCGGGCCTGGCGCGCTTGAGCAGCTCGCGCATGCCGCGGGATTCGAACTGGAACACCGCCACCGTGTCGCCACGTGCGAACAGCTCGTAGCTGAGCTTGTCGTCCAGCGGCAGCGACGTGATGTCGAACTGCGGCGTGGGCGCGTCCTTGAACGTGTAGTGCATCGCCGGGCCGGCATCGATGCCCTTGGCCGCGGCGTCGGCCAGGCGCTTGTTGATCGCCTTCACCGCCCAGTCGATGATCGTCAGCGTACGCAGGCCGAGGAAGTCGAACTTCACCAGGCCGACCGCTTCGACGTCGTCCTTGTCGAACTGCGTGACCGGATTGCGCCCGCGGCCCTCGCCGTCGTGTTCGGCGAACAGCGGGCAGAAGTCGGACAACGGGCTCGGCGCGATCACCACGCCGCCGGCGTGCTTGCCGGCGTTGCGCGTGAGGTCTTCCAGGCTGCGCGCCAGGTCCATCAGGTCGCGCACGTCTTCTTCGGCGTGGTAACGCTGGATGAGGTCGGACGAGGCGAGCGTCGGATCCTGCTTCGACGCCTCCGACTCGCCCATCGCATCGTCCAGGCCGATGCCGAGCGTGTTCGGAATGAGCTTCGCGATGCCGTCGACGAAGCCGTACGGATGGCCGAGCACGCGGCCGGTGTCGCGCACCACGGCCTTCGCGGCCATGGTGCCGTAGGTGATGATCTGCGAGACGCGGTCGCGCCCGTACTTGCGCGCGACGTAGTCGATGACCTCGTCGCGACGGTCCATGCAGAAGTCGATGTCGAAGTCGGGCATCGACACGCGTTCGGGGTTGAGGAACCGCTCGAACAGCAGGTCGTACGGCAGCGGGTCCAGGTCGGTGATGCCCAGCGCCCACGCGACGAGCGAACCGGCACCCGAACCGCGGCCCGGGCCGACGGGAATGTCGTGGTCCTTCGCCCAGTTGATGAAGTCCGCCACGATCAGGAAGTAGCCGGGGAACCCCATCTTGATGATGACGTCCAGCTCGACGTCCAGGCGCGCTTCGTAGTCCTCACGCGTCTTGCCCGGCGCGAGCGGATTCTTCTGCAGCCGCTTGTCCAGGCCCTCCCGCGCGGTGCCGCGCAGCCAGCTTTCGATGGTGTGTTCGCTCGGCACCGGGAAGGCCGGCAGCGCGTACTCGCCGAGCTTCATCTCGACGTTGCAGCGCGTGGCGAGCGCGAACGCGTTGTCGATCGCATCGGGGACGTCGGAGAACAGCGCCTGCATCTCCTCCGACGATTTCAGGAACTGCTCGGCGCTGTAGTCCTTCGGGCGCTTGGGATCGTCCAGCACGCGGCCCGAGGCGATGCACACGCGCGCTTCGTGCGCGTCGAAGCCTTCGGCATCGAGGAAGCGCACGTCGTTGCTGGCGATCACCGGCAGCGAACGCTTGCTGGACGCGTGCAGCGCGAAGGCGTTGAACGCGTCCTCGCCTTCACGCCCGGTGCGGGTGAGTTCCAGGTGCAGCCGCTCGCCGAACACGCCGCGCCAGTCCATCAGCCAGGCTTCGGCGAGTTCGTGGCGGTTGCTCGTCGCAAGCCGACCGGCGAGGCTCTGGCGGCCGGCGAGGGCGAACAGGCCGCCGTTGTCCTCGCGCAGCCATTCGGGGCGAAGCGCGACGCCGTCGGTGCGATGGCCTTCCATCCACGCGCGCGTCAGCAGGCGCGAGAGCGTGAGGTAGCCGGCGCGGTCGCGGCACAGCAACGTCATGCGCGAGGCGATCTCGTTGCCGTCGGCCAGGCCGACGTCGGCGCCGATGATCGGCTTCAGGCCCGCACCTTCGGCGGCCTTGTAGAACTTGACCGCGGCGAAGAGGTTGTCGAGGTCCGTCAGCGCGACCGCAGGCTGCGAAAGCGCGACGCAGCGCTTGACCAGCTCGCCGATCCGGATCGTCGAGTCGGCGAGCGAGTATTCGCTGTGGAGATGGAGATGGACGAAAGGGACTGCAGGCATGCTGGCGGCAGGTTAGCAGCCCCGGCGCGCGCTGCGCAGACTTGAAATCGCGCGGGAGCCGATCCCGGCGGCCGGGACCCCGGACGATGCAAAAACCGCGCGCTGTCGGGGCTTGCGAGGGCCGGCACGGGTCGGCCCCATCCCCGTCGGTCAGGCCACCCGGAACAAACCGCGCGGCAGATTCCACGGCGCGTAGTGCTGCTCGCGCACCCACATCGCGTGCTGCCACAGCGCCACCTCGTTGAGGCGTTCGCGCACCCATGCCGCGCGGCGTTCGTCGGCGGCGCCGTCGGGATGGTTCACGTCGCGATAGGCGATGAAATCGCGGTAGTCCTCGGCTTCATCGGCGAAGGCCGGCCACGCCAGCTCGATCAGCAGCACGTCGTCGAGTTGGCCCAGCACCGGGATGCGGTCGGCGATGAGGTCATCCTCGCGATCGATGTACGACAGCAGCTTGCCGATGCGCGCATGCGTGGCTTCGTCGCCATCCCAGTCCTCGTCGTCGAGGAGCGCGCGCAGTTCGCGCACGCGTTCGAGGCGGCTTTCGATGACCTCGCGCGCCTGCTGCGTCGGCAGTTTCAGCAGCCACGCGGCGAGCTGCTCGAGCCGGTCGGTGTCCACGCGCGGTGCATCGGCGTGGATCTCGTGGAGGAGCTGGTCGAACTGGACGACCGCCGCGTCGTTGAGCTCGATCGCGGCGGCGGTCTCGCGCGCGCCCATGCCGCTGTACATGTGGTCGAAGGGCAGCGGCTGCGCGGTCGGGGTGGGATGGAACATGCGCATGGCACACCTCGCTCGCCGGCCAGGCCGGACCCGCGCCGCGGCCGGCAACGTCGCGCGGGCCGTCCCGCCATGGGCGGGATGCGCCTCGATGATGCGCCGGATGGGGCGGGCTGTCAGGGCGGACGTCCGCGGATTTCGAACGCGGGCGCATTCAGCCGACGAAGCGCGGGGGAGGCCGCCTTGCGGCGGCCTCCGGCGTGGCCCGCGGTTCCCGGTCAGTGCACGCGGAAGATCGGGGAGCTCTCGGGCAGGAAGCTGCTTTCGCGGATCTGCTTCTCGTACTGGGCGAGGACGGCTTCCTCGTAGCGCACTTCCTCCCAGTCGGCCCGCGAGAAGGCGTAGCCGGCCGGGCTGCGGTCGCGCTGGTGCGCTTCGCGGCTGCGGACGCGCACGTAGTCGAGGTAGTCGTCGACTTCGCCGGCCAGCTTCGGCCAGGCGGTCTCGACGACGATCGCGTCGTCCAGCCGGCCGACCTGCGGCATCCAGTCCGGGATGAGGTCGTCGCGGCTGCGGGCGTAGTCGACGATCGCCGCGGCGGTCTCGACCGCGTCGTTCGCCGGCTGCCACTGGCGGTCGGCCAGGAGCTGCTCGACGGCGGCGATCCAGCGCAGGCGCTGGCGGATGCACGGCGGCGCGGCGTCGGTCGGGCCGGGGCGGCTGAGTTCGCGACCGGCGGACGCGAGCTGGTCGGTCTCCAGCGCGTGGCCACCGACGCGGGCCAGCAGGACGTTGAAGCGGTCCACTTCGGCCGAGTTGAGCTGGAAGCCGTTGATGCAGCGGCGGCGGGTCGGGCCGTCGAACGGGGTCAGCAGGATCTGCGGAAGCGGGTTGGCGATGGAGAACAGGACGTTCATGGCGGGACTCCGGGGGAGGGTGGCACCGAACTTTCCGGCGCCGGGTCAGGCTCCACCGACGCCCGCCATGAGTCATGATGGCCGGGCGCGCCTTTCCACATCGTCCGCTCCGGATGATGAGGGAACCATGAGGTTTTCCCGATGACCCCCCACGGGAGTGCAGGCCAAGGCGGGCCGAACGGCGAACGGTATCGATTCGGCGACATCGTCGTCGATGCGGCCGCGCACACCCTGTCGCGTGGCGGGACCGAGCAGACGGTCGAGCCGAAGGCGTTTTCGGTGCTGCTGATCCTGCTCCGCCATGCGGGCGAACTGGTCGGGCGCGACGACCTGCTCGACCAGGTCTGGGGCCATCGCCATGTCACGCCGGGCGTGTTGACCCGGGTGATCGCCCAGTTGCGCCACGCCCTGGCCGACGACTCGCAGCATCCGCGCTACATCCAGACCCAGCACGCGCTGGGCTACCGGTTCATCGGGCAGCTCTACGGGGCAGACGCCTTACCGCCCACCACGGACGAACCACGGCACGAGGACGAAGTGGCCGTGTTCCGCCACACCGTCCCCGAGGCGCTCGCCGTTGCGGCGAACGAGGCCGTCGCGCCGATTCCCGAGCCGGCACCGTTCGCCGCCCCCGTGCCTCACAACGACGGCGGCTTCGCTACGCGCCGCAAGGCGTCCGACCAGCGCCGCTGGTGGCTGGCCATCGCCGCGCTGCTGGCGATCGCCGCCGGTGGCTACTGGTTCGGGCAGCGCGACCCGGCGGCGCCGGCGCCCAGCGCCGCATCCGTGGCGGTGCTGCCGTTCACGAGCCTCAGCGAGGCGCGCGACGAGGACTACTTCGCCGAAGGACTCGGCGTGGAGATGGTCGACGCGCTCGCCGGCGTTCCGGGCCTGAAGGTCGTCGCGGCGCCGGATTCCGCCAGCCGCGGCGAGGCCGACGTGAAGCGGCTGGGCGCGCAGCTCGGCGTGGCGACCGTGCTGGGCGCGAGCGTGCGCCGCGAGGGCTCGCGCGTGCGGGTCAGCGCGAGGCTGGCCGATGCGCGCACGGGTTTCACGTTGTGGGCCCATAGCTACGATCGGGAAACCGGCGACGTGTTTGCGTTGCAGAGCGACATCGCAGGCGAAGTGGTGCAGGCGCTCATCGACGTGCTGCCGTCGGGCGAGATCGAAGCCGCGCGCCAGACATTGGCACGGCGTTTGACGCCGACCCGCAGCGTCGCCGCGTACGACGCGTATTTGAAGGGCGAACAGCGCATGCGCGAACAGGCCGGCGGCGACGAGCGCGGCGCGGCCAGCGCAATCAACTTCTATCGCGGCGCGCTGGCGATCGACCCCAGCTTCGCGCGCGCGCAGGCGGGCATCTGCCAGGCGGAGATCACGCGCTTCGAGGATGCGCGCGACAGTGCCGCCTTCGCGCGCGCGCAATCGGCATGCGAACAGGCGACGAAGATGGATCCCTCGTTGCGCGAAGTGAGCCTCGCGATGGGCGACCTCCATCGCACGCAGGGCAACGCGACCGAAGCGATCGGCTACTACGAGCGTGCCGCGTCCGATCCGGCGCTGCGTGCGCACGCGTACCTCGGCCTGGCTGCCGTCGCGAGCGCGCGCGGGCAGGAGAAGGACGCGATGGCGTATTTCGAACGCGCACGCGAACTGGCCCCGCGCGACCCACGGGTCGCTCAGAAGCGCGGCTACCACCTGATGGTCAACGGGGACTTTCCTGGCGCGATCGCCTCCTATCGCGAAGCACTGGAATACGCGCCCGACGACGCGGATCTCTGGTCGAGCCTGGGTGGCCTGTATGCGATCAGCGGCGACGCGGCGCAGGCGAGCGATGCCTACGAGCGCTCGCTGCAGATCAAGCCCAGCTACGAAGCGCTCAGCAACCTGGGCACGGTGAAATTCGACCAGGGCGCGTACGAGCAGGCGGCCGCGTTGTATCGGCATGCGAGCGAGATCGATCCCAGCGACTTCCGCCTGTGGGGAAACCTGGGCGATGCGCTCACTGCGAGCGGGAGCACGGCCATGCAGACCCGCACGCAATACGAGCAGGCCGCGACCCTGGGCCGACGCTACCTGGAGCTGAAGTCCGACGATGCGCAGAGTCTCGCGCTCGTGGCGTGGTACAGCGCGAACCTCGATCGCGCCGACGAAGCACGCGCCTTGCAGGCCAAGGCCGAAGCGCTCGGCACCGAACGCGGCGAGGTCGCGCTGCTCGGCGCCCAGACGATGGCGCGATTGGGCGACGCGCCCGCCGCGCGCCAGCACGTCGATTTCGCACTCAAGCACGGCATTCCGCAGCAGCGCATCGATGCCTCGCCGTTACTGCGAGCCTTGACCGCGAAGGTCGATCCGCAATCCAGACGCGAAACCGGTACGGCGCAGTAGCCGTCCGTCGTCCCCGCCCGCTCCCCCCGGGCGCCATTCCAAGGAGAAGAACAATGAAAACGATCCCGTCCGCGATGGCGGTCGCCGCCGTCGCTGCGCTCACGTTCGTTGCCGGATGCAGCACGGGCAAGGCGATGCAGGCATCAGTGGCCGCGGCACGGATGCCTGCGGCCGACGGCGAGGCCTGCCCAAACAGGAACAACGGGACGAAAGGACCGATGACGGTATACGTCGACGTTCAATACGCGCCAGACGGCACGCCGTCGGCCGTACCGAACGAATGTTACATAGACAGCGGCGCGACCATCGTCTGGCGCGACCCGGTCGATCGCACGACCGCGTTCAACCTGGTCTTCTCCGACAAGACCACGGGAAGGGAACTCGCACAGCTCAAGGCTGCCAGCGTCGCAAGGCGCTACAAGCTGTCGGCCACCATCAGCGGCGAACCCGGACAGCAGTTCAAGTACGGCATCCAGGCCAACGGCAAGACCGTCGACCCCGCCGTCATCATCAAGTAGCCGCTGCCAGCGGCAACTCGTCGGTCAGCGCGGGCTCGGCCTCGCCGCGGCACGCCGCCTGCACCGGCGCGAAGCTGCGCCGGTGTTCCGGACACGGGCCGTGTTCCCGCAGCGCCGACAGGTGTACCGGCGTGCTGTAGCCCTTGTGCTGGTCGAAGCGGTAGAGCGGGAAGCGCTCGTGCAGGGACTGCATGTAGCGGTCGCGCGATACCTTCGCGAGGATCGATGCGGCCATGATCGAACGATCGCGCGCGTCGCCGTTCACCCAGGCTTCCGCGGCGCACGGCAGGCCGCGTGGCAGCGCGTTGCCGTCGATGCGCACCACGTCCACGCGATGGTGGAGGCACGCGATCGAACGGCTCATGCCGGCCATCGTCGCGTGGTAGATGTTGAGACGGTCGATTTCCTCGTGCGTCACGAACTCGATGTGCCACGCGAGCGCGCGTTCGATGATGCGCTCGTACAACACTTCGCGACGTTGCGCGGTGAGTTGCTTCGAATCGTCGAGCCCATTGATCGGCGTGCGACCGGGCGCGAACACGACGGCCGCGACGACGACGGGCCCGGCCAGCGGACCACGCCCGGCCTCGTCCACGCCGGCCACGCGCGGCGGTGCGCCGCCGTCGCGTGCGGGAAGTCCCAGAGCGAGCTGCGAACCGTCAGGCGACATGGCGGGCTCCGATCAATTCGGCCACCGCGTCGGCGGCGCGCGCGGAGGCGTCCTGCCGCAATTGCAGGTGGAGTTCGCGGAAACGCGGTTCGAGCGCCGCGCTTGCGGACGGATCGCGCAGGAACGGCGCGACCGCAGCGGCGAGGTTGTCGGGCGTGCAGTCCTGCTGCATCAGTTCCGGCACGACCGGCTCGCCGGCGAGCACGTTCGGCAGCGAGTAGTGCGCGACCTTCAACAGGCCGAGGCCCTTCACCAGCGTGTAGGTGAGCGGCGCGACCTTGTAGGCGACGACCATCGGGCGCTTGGCGAGCATGGCTTCCAGCGTCGCGGTGCCCGAGGCGAGCAGGATCGCGTCGCTGGCGATCATCAGCGTGCGCGCCTGCCCGTTGAGCACGCGCAGCGCTGCGCTCAGCGCGACGCTGTCCGGATGCGCGGCGAGCACGCGCTGGAACGCCGCGCGCGCGTGTTCGTTCGCCATGGGCACGACGACCTGCAACGTCGGATCCTGCGCGAGCAGCTTCGACGCGGCGGAAAGAAAGTCCGGGCCGAGCCGTTCGATCTCGCCCACGCGCGAACCCGGCAACAGTGCGAGCACAGGACGCGTAGCATCCAGACCGAGCCGGCGACGCGCGGTGTCGCGGTCCGGTTCCAGCGGCATCTCGTCGGCGAGCGGATGGCCGACGAAACGCGCATCGATGCTGTGGCGCGCGTAGATCGGCGGTTCCATCGGGAACAGGCACAGCACGCGATCCGCGCTGCGGCCGATCTTCTCCGCACGCTTCTCGCGCCAGGCCCACACCGACGGGCTCACGTAATGCACGGTGCGTATTCCGCGCTCGCGAAGCCAGCGCTCGACGCCGAGGTTGAAGTCGGGTGCGTCGATGCCGATGAAGACGTCGGGCTTCCAAGCGAGCAGGCGTTCGCGGAACTCGCGACGAAGACGTAGCAGGCGCGGGAGGTGGCGAAGCACTTCGGCCAAGCCCATCACCGCCAGTTCCGAGGCGTCGAACCAGCTGTCCAGCCCGGCCGCGCGCATCTGGTCGCCGCCGATGCCGGCAAACTCGGCGTTGGGAAAGCGCTTGCGCAGTTCGGCGACGAGCCCGGCGCCGAGCAGGTCGCCCGAGGCTTCGCCCGCGCACAGTGCGATGCGCAGGGGGCGGTCGGCGGGGGCGGGGAATTCGGAGCGGTTCAAGGCAGGCGGTGTTCGGCGGGCGCGCCCGGATGATAGCCCGGGGGCGTCGCGGCGTCCGGCGAGGTGGCGCGTTCAGCGGCAAAGCGGTGGAGCGGCATGCGCCCCACGGATCCAGAATCGCGGATCAACGCAGCAGCGGCCGCTCGCTGCTTTCGATGAACGCCAGGAAGGCGCGCGCATCCTCGCTGTCGGCCGCCAGTTCCGCGAGCTTCGCGCGCGCGTCTTCCAGCGAGCCGCCGGACATGTACACGGCCCGGTAAGCGCGCTTGATCGCACTGATGCGGTCGGCGTCGAAACCGCGACGCTTCAGCCCTTCGCTGTTGATGCCGCGCGGACGGCCGTAGCCGTCCTGCGCGATCATCAAAAACGGCGGGACGTCGCCATTCACCAGCGCGCCCATGCCGATGAACGCATGCGCACCGATGCGGCAGAACTGATGCACGCCGGCGAAGCCCGACATGATCACGTGGTCGCCGATGGTGACGTGGCCGGCGAGCGTGGCGTTGTTCGAGAACACACAGCTGTTGCCGATAATGCAGTCGTGCGCGACGTGCGTGTACGCGAGGAACCAGTTGTCGTGGCCGATGCGCGTGATGCCGCCGCCGGTGCCGGTGCCGCGGTTGATCGTGGTGAATTCGCGGAACAGGTTGCGGTCGCCGATTTCGAGCTCGACGCGCTCGCCGTGGTACTTCTTGTCCTGCGGCTCGCCGCCGATGGCGCAGTGCCCGATGAAGCGGTTCTCGCGGCCGATGCGGGTAGGGCCGTGCACGCTGCAATGCGGGCCGAAGATCGTGCCGTCGCCGACTTCGACCTCGGCGCCGATGTAGCAGAACGCGCCGACTTCCACGCCGTCGCCCAGTCGGGCACCGGCTTCGACGACGGCACTGGGATGGATGCGCGGCGCGGTCATGGCCTCAACCCTTGGCTTCGGCGCAGACGACTTCGGCGCAGGCGACCTGCTCGCCGTTGACGCTGGCGATGCCGGTGTAGATCGCGACGTTGCGGATCACGCGCTTGAGCGAGACCTCGAGGTCCAGGCGATCGCCCGGCACGACCATCTTCGAGAACTTCGCGTTGTCGATCTTCACCAGGTAGAACAGGCGGCCGTCGGCCGTGCTGCCGTTGGACAGCTGCGTGAGCACGCCGCCGGCCTGCGCCAGCGCTTCGACCACCAGCACGCCGGGCATCACCGGATGGCCCGGGAAATGGCCTTGGAAGAAGGGCTCGTTGGCGGTGACGTTCTTGTACGCCAGGACGCGCTTGTTCGGCTCGAACTCGACCACGCGGTCGACCAGCAGGAACGGATAGCGGTGCGGCAGCAGCTTCTGGATCTCGACGACGTCGAGCGGGAGTTGCACGTTGTGGCTCATGGTGATCCTTGACAGCGCATCCCGCGCATCGATGGCCGCGCCTCGTGCGCGACGTCCGGTGCCGGCCGTGCCGGCTTTTTCGTGAGGGCCGAATCGTACCGCGACTGGTGCGCGGACGCCCGGACGGACCGGTACGGCGCGTGGCGAGCGGTCAGTCGGCCGTGCCGCGACCGCCGATGCGGCGGGCGAGGGCGTCCAGCTGCTTGAAGCGCGCGGCGTTCTTGCGCCAGCTGCGGTTGTCCATCAGCGGCGTGCCGGAGGAGTACTCGCCCGGCTCGCGGATCGAACTGGTGACCAGGCTCATCGCCGTGACGACGACCTTGTCGCAGATTTCCAGGTGACCCACCACGCCCGCGGCGCCGCCGATCAGGCAGTAGCGGCCGATGCGCGCGCTGCCGGCCACCGCGGCGCAGCCGGCAATGGCGGTATGCGCGCCGATGACGACGTTGTGGCCGATCTGGATCAGGTTATCCAGGCGCACGTCTTCTTCCAGCACCGTGTCCTCGATCGCGCCGCGGTCGATGCAGGTGTTGGCGCCGATCTCGCAGTCGTCGCCGACGGTCACGCCGCCGAGCTGCGGCACGTTGAGCCAGCGGCCGGCTTCCATCGCCAGACCGAAGCCCGCGGCGCCGAGCACGGCACCGGGATGGATCGTGACGCGCTGGCCGAGTCGAACGCGCGCAACGAGCGTGACGCGTGCGACGAGTTCGCTGCCGGCGCCGACGACGCAGTCCTCGCCGATCACGCAGCCCGGACCGACGATCGCGCCGGCGTCCACGCGGCTGCGCGCGCCGATGCTGACGAACGGGCCGACGTGCGCGGACGGATCGACGCTGGCCGACGGATCGACCACGGCCGATGCGTGCACGCCTGCATCGCGCACGGGGCGCGGTTCGAACAGGGCGGAAATCTTGGCGAATGCAGCGTAGGGATCGCGCGCGATCAGTGCGGTGCGGTCGTAACCGGCCGCGTCGTCCTCGCGCATGACGACGATGCCAGCCTGGCTCTGCGCCAACTGGCTGCGGTACTTCGGATTGGCGAGGAACGCCAGCTGCGAGGCGCCGGCGCGCGCGAGCGTGCCGACGCCATCCACGCCCACGGCGCCATCGCCGTGGAGGCGCAGGCCGTAACGCTGCGCCAGTTCGTCGGCCGTGTACGCGACGGACGCCATCGGCGGTGCCGTCAGAACGTACCGCCGAAGGTGAACTGCAGGCGCTCCAGCTCGTCGCCCTCGGTGACGATGTTGCCGTTGGCGTCGTACACGGTGTCCTGCTTCTTGATCGGGAACGCGTAGCTGATCGAGATCGGACCCATCGGCGAGCGCCACATCAGCGCGATACCCGTCGACATGCGCAGGTCGCCCGCATCGAAGGCGTCGTAGTCCTTGTAGACGTTGCCGACGTCGAAGAACGCCGAGACGCGCGCGGCCGGCGTGTCGAGCAGGGTCGGGAAGTACATTTCCAGCGAGCCCACCGTCTTGAACGCGCCACCGATCGGCTGCAGGTAATTCGGGTTGCCAGCCGGAGCGTCGCGCGGACCCAGCGTGTTGTCGGTGAAGCCGCGCACCGAGCGCACGCCACCGGCGTAGAAGTTCTCGAAGAACGGCAATCCGCTGGCCGTGATGGTGCGGATGAAGTCGTCATCGCCCTCCACGCAGCTGTAGTTGCCCGCGGTGCGGCACAGGTTGCGCGTCTTGTCGTTGCCGTAGCTGTCGCCGTAACCGAGTTCGGCGCGCGTGTTGAGCACGAAGTGGCGCGACAGCGGCCAGAACTTGGAGATGTTGTAGTTGAGCTTGTAGTACTCGGCGGTCGAGCCGGGCAGCGTGGTTTCCAGCCACACGCGCTGCTGCATGCCGCGCGTCGGTGTCAGGAAGCTGTCCAGCGAATTGCGGCCCCAGCCCACTTCCGCGCGCCAGGCGTGGAAGGTCTGGCGATCCATCGCGAGCACGTAGTCCACGATGCTCGCCGGCGTGGAGCCCGGGAAGACGAGGATCTCGTTCGTGTCCACGCCCAGCATCGCCGTGACCGTGTCGGTCTCGGTGATCGGCAGGCCGAACACCGCCTGCGCGGCGCCGGAGTTGGTCGAGTACTGCGCGGTGTTGAAGTCGGAGTAGTCGAGCTCGCGCCACCACAGGTTGTAGCCCAGCGACAGACCGTTGTCGGTGAAGTACGGGTTGCGGAACGAGAAGTCGTAGCGCTGCATGTAGTCGTTGCGCTGCGCCTGCACCGACACCTGGTTGCCGCTGCCCAGGAAGTTGGTCTGCGACAGCTGCACCTGCGCGGTCAGGCCCGACAGCTGCGAGAAGCCCAGGCCGAACACGAAGCTGCCCGACGTGGTTTCCTTGAGGTTGTAGACGACATCGACCTGATCGTTGGTGCCCGGCACCGGCACGGTCTCGACGTCGACGCTTTCGAAGTAGCCCAGCTGCTGCAGGCGGATCTTCGAGCGGTCGATCGCGGCCTGCGAATACCAGGAACCTTCGAACTGGCGCATTTCGCGACGGATCACTTCGTCGCTGGTGCGGCTGTTGCCCTTGTAGGTGAGGCGGCGCACGTTGACGCGCGGGCCCGGCACCACCTGCATGTTGATGCCGACGGTCTTGTTCTCGCGGTTCACGTCCGGGATCGGATTGACCTGCGCGAACGCGTAGCCGACGTTGCTGAGCGTGTTGACGATCGCGTCGGAGCTGATTTCCAGCAGGCGGCGCGAGAAGATCTGGTCGGGCTTGACCAGCACCAGGCGCTCGATCTGCTCCTTCGGCAGGATCGTGTCGCCGGTGACCTGCACGCTGGCGACCTTGTACTGCTCGCCCTCGGTGATGCCGGCGGTGAGGAACATGTCCTGGCGGTCGGGGCTGATCGAGACCTGCGTGGAGTCCACGCTGAAGTCCACGTAGCCACGGTCCAGGTACCAGGAGTTGAGCTTCTCGAGGTCGCCGGAGAGCTTCTCGCGCGAGTACTGGTCGTCGCGGCGGTACCAGCTCAGCCAGTTGTGCTCCTTCGACTCCCAGCTGTCGAGGATGTCCTTCTCTTCGAACTTCTCGTTGCCGATCAGGTTGACGTGGCGGATCTTGGCCGCCTTGCCTTCCTTGACGGTGATCGTGATGTCGACGCGATTGCGGTCCAGGCGCGAGACCGTCGGATTGATCTCGACGTTGTACTTGCCGCGGTTGTTGTACTGGCGCGTCAGTTCCTGCGTCACGCGATCGAGCGCGAGGCGGTCGAAGGTGTCGCCTTCCGACAGGCCGGCTTCCTTCAGGCCTTTGAGCAGGTCTTCGCTCTTGATGTCCTTGTTGCCCGTCAGCGTGAGCTTGTTGATCGCGGGGCGCTCGGTCACGGTGACCACGAGGATGTCGCCCTGGCGGCCGACGTTGACGTCCTCGAAGAAGCCGGTCTTGTAGAGCGAGCGGATCGCTTCGCCGACGCGCGAGGCGTCGATCGTGTCGCCGCGCTCGATCGGCAGGTAGGTGAACACCGTACCGGCGGAGATGCGCTGCAGACCGTCGATGCGGATGTCGCTGACGGTGAACGTACCGACGGACGCGGTCGACTGCGGCGAGCCTGCCAGGGCGAACGGATCGGCCGACTGTGCCAGGGCAGGCAGGGCGGTCGAACCCATCGCCGCGATCAGGGCGAGGGCGAGCAGGCGGCGGGGCGGCGTTGGCGTCATTGATACGTCCGGTTGAGGGTCGTGTTGGCCCGGGGCCGGGCGTCGGTTCGAGGCGAAAGCGGATCGGCGCAGGCAGGTGTCCGGCATCAGCGCACCAGGTTGTTCATGATGTCGTTGTAGAACGCCAGGCCCATC
Source organism: Lysobacter soli (assembly GCF_009755585.1). Lineage (NCBI taxonomy): Bacteria > Pseudomonadati > Pseudomonadota > Gammaproteobacteria > Lysobacterales > Lysobacteraceae > Lysobacter > Lysobacter soli. The sequence goes on from NZ_CP046603.1 coordinate 1,313,416, forward strand.
AGGCCGGCGATCAGCGCCAGGCCCACGTACTGTCCGGCGGCCATCGCCCGTTCGCTGACCGGGCTGCCCTTGACCAGCTCGATAAGGTAATACAGCAGGTGACCGCCGTCCAAGATCGGGATCGGCAGCAGGTTCAGGATGCCCAGGCTGAGCGAAAGCATCGCCAGCATCTGCAGGAACCACGCCGCACCGTTCTGGGCGGACATGTTCGCGGCACGCGCGATGGTGATCGGGCCTGCGACGGTGTTCTGCACCGACACGCGCCCGGTGAAGGCGCGGCCGATCATCGCGAACAATTCCTGCGTCTGGTGGACGCTCTCGCGGAACGCGGCGGGGATGGCGGCGATGGGGCCGTAGCGCAGCACGGCATCCTTTGCCGGTTCGGGTGGCATCGCCGCGGCGACACCCAGTCCCCAGTACTCCTGGCCCGTCTGCGCGTGCTTCATGCGCGCCGGCGCGATCTCCAGCGCGAGGCGATCGCCCTTGCGCTCGACTTCGATCATCGCCGGACCGCCATGCTCGCCGAGCGCCTGCACCCGCGGGCCGATGTCGTCCCATGCCGTGACGGGCTGACCGTCGATCGCGGTGATGCGGTCGCCTTCGGCGAGCACGCCCCACGCGGGCGTGTCCGGCGCGACGCGGCCCACCAGGGGCGGCACCAGCATGTAGCGCGGCGTCAGGCCCATCACCTCGACCGCGCGGCGCTCGTCGAACGTCGCAGGAAGGTTGGACAGATGCAGTTCGCGCGTGGCTTCGCTGCCCGAGTCGGTTCGCACGCGCACCGTCGTGTCGGCGTGGTCGAGCGCGGCCGGAATCAGCGCCATCACCGCCTCGCTCCACGTCGGTGTCTGGCGGTCGCCCACGGCGAGGATCGTGTCGCCCTGGCGCAGGCCGGCCGACGCCGCGATGCCGGTGGCGTGACCGACGACGGGCGCGTAGTCGGCGCGGCCGACCACGAACATCGCCCAGAACAACGCCACGCACAGGATGAGGTTGGCGATCGGGCCAGCGGCCACGATGGCGATGCGCTTCCACACCGGCTGCCGGTTGAACGCCTGCGGCTGCAGCGCGGGCGGCACGGTGAACTCGCGCTCGTCGAGCATCTTGACGTAGCCGCCGAGCGGGATCGCCGCGATCACGTATTCGGTGCCGTCCTTGCCACGACGCATCCACAGGGGCTTGCCGAAGCCGACCGAGAAGCGCAGCACCTTGACGCCGCTGCGTCGCGCGGTCCAGTAGTGCCCGAACTCGTGAAAGGTCACGAGCACGCCGATCGCGACGATCAACCACCAGATGGAGCCGAGGAACTCACTCATGGCGATGCGGGCTCAGGCCGGAGGTGGTCATGCGCAGGCGGCGACGGCCTGTGCGGCATGGCGTCGTGCCTGTGCATCGGCATCGCGCAGGGCCGCCAGCGACGTCGCCGGGGTGGAAGGGAGCGCGGCGAGGGTGTCCTCGACCAGCGCGGGTATCGCTAGGAAACCGATGCGGCGCTGAAGAAATGCTGAAACGGCCACTTCGTTGGCGGCATTGAGGACGGCCGGCGCGGTGCCGCCCGCCAGAAGCGCCTCGAACGCCAGACGAAGACAAGGGAAGGCGTCCAGGTCCGGCGGCTCGAAGTCGAGCCGGCCGTGCGCGAGCATGTCCAGGCCCGACACGCCCGACTCGATGCGTTCGGGCCAGCCAAACCCGACCGCCAAGGCGGTACGCATGTCCGGCAGGCCGAGCTGGGCGAGCGTGGAACCGTCGACGAATTCCACGAGCGAATGCACCAGGCTCTGCGGGTGCACCAGCACCTCGATGCGGTCGCCGTCGACGCCGAACAGGTGGTGCGCCTCGATGACCTCCAGCCCCTTGTTCATCAGGGTGGCGGAGTCGACCGAGATCTTCGGGCCCATCGACCATTTGGGATGGGCCACGGCCTGCTCCGGCGTGACCTCGCCGAGGTCCTCGCGACGACGGCCGCGGAACGGGCCGCCCGACGCGGTCAGCAGGATGCGACGCAGCCCGGCATGCGCATGCGCGTCGGGCAGGCACTGGAAGATCGCGTTGTGTTCGCTGTCCACCGGAACGATCGTCGCGCCACCGGCGTGCGCGGCCTGCATCAGCAATTCGCCCGCGAGCACGAGCGATTCCTTGTTCGCCAGCAGGATGCGTTTGCCCGCGCGCGCGGCGGCGAGCGTCGACGGAAGCCCGGCGGCGCCGACGATGGCCGCAACGACGGTGTCGCATTCGTCGCTCGCGACCAGGTGTTCCAGCGCGTCGTCGCCGCAATGGGCGCGCGTCGACAGCCCGGAGTCGCGCAAGCCGTCGCGCAATGTCGCGAAGGCGGCCTCGTCGGCGATGACGGCGTGATCGGGACGATGGCGGCGGCACAGCTCGACGAGCGCGGCCGCATTGCTGCCGGCGGCGAGCACGCACGCGCGCAGGCGCTCGGGATGGCGCGAGATCACGTCCAGCGCGGACGTGCCGATCGAACCGGTGGCACCCAGGACGGCGACGCGGCGCATGTCAGTGCACGCCCATCGGAAGATCGCGATCGTCGGAAGCGGGAACCATCGGATCAGAAACCAAGGAACGCCTTGCCGACGGCGAAGACCGGCAGCGCGGCGAGCACGCCGTCGATGCGGTCGAGGATGCCGCCATGGCCGGGAATCAGGTGGCCGGAATCCTTCACGCCCGCGTGCCGCTTGAGCAGGCTTTCGAACAGGTCGCCCACCACGGAGAACAGCACGGCCACCAACGACACCAGTGCGACCGCCGGCAGCTGGTTCGGCGTCGCGCCAGCCAGCAGCGCGAAGGCGATGCCGACCACGATGCCGGCGAGCACGCCGCCCATCAGGCCTTCGATCGTCTTGTTCGGACTGATGCGCGGCGCGAGCTTGCGCGGCCCGAACAGCTTGCCGCCGAGTTTGCGGCCGGCGAAGTAGGCGCCGCTGTCGGCAGCCCAGACGATGGCGAGCGCCGTGAGCAGCCAGCGGTGACCGTTGGGCTGGCCGGCATGGATCCAGGCCAGCGCGCACCACGCCGGAATGACGCTCAGCGCACCGGCCGCGAGCTTGAAGACGCGCGCGTAGGTTTCGTGGTCGCTGGCGAATTCGTACCGTCCAAGCCACACGAGTGCCAGCAGCCACCACACCACGCCGATGACGCAGGCGAGCTGGAACAGCACCATGCTGTAGCCCGTGGACGAACGCGACGCCCACACGATGGCGACCATCACCGCGAGGTGGGCGACCAGCAGCACGGTGCGGGCGAGCGTGTCTTCGATCTCGGCGAGGTCGAACCACTCCCACAGCCCCGCCAGGAACAGCACCGCCGCGACCGCGACCATCCAGGGCGTGGGCAGCAGCAGGATCGCGGCGATCGCGACCGGCGCCATCACCAGTGCGGCGAGCAGGCGGGTTCGGGTCATTCGGAAATCTCGTTGGTCGGGGCCGGCGCGACCTGCGCGCCGGTGAGGCCGAAGCGGCGCTGGCGGCCGGAATAGTCGTCCAGGGCGCGCTGCAGTGTGGCGGCATCCAATTCGGGCCACAACAGCTCGGTGAACCACAACTCGGTGTACGCCAGCTGCCACAGCAGGAAGTTGCTGATGCGCGTTTCGCCGCCGGTGCGGATGAACAGGTCCGGCGGAGGCAGCTCGGCCAGCGACATGCGCGACGCGAGTGCGCGCTCGTCGATCTCGTCCGGATCCAGGTGGCCTGCGGCGACGTCGTGGGCGAGCGAGCGTGCCGCCTGCGCGATGTCCCATCGCCCGCCGTAGCTGGCGGCGATGGTCAGGTGCAGGCGCGTGTTGGCGCGGGTGCGGTCCTCGGCGGCCGACATCTGCCGGCCGATCGCCTCGCTGAAGCGCTCGCGCTCGCCGATGAAGCGCACGCGCACGCCGCGGCGGTCGAGTTCGTCGACCTCGCGTTCCAGCGCGCCGAGGAACAGCTTCATCAGCGCGCCGACCTCATCCTCGGGGCGGCCCCAGTTCTCGCTGGAAAATGCGAACAGGGTGAGCGCCTCGATGCCGCGCTCGAGGCAGAAGTCGATGCACACGTTGACCGCGCGCGCGCCGGCGCGATGGCCGATCGCGCGAGGGCGACGACGACGCTCCGCCCAGCGCCCGTTGCCGTCCATGATGACGGCGAGGTGGCGCGGGACGCGGACGGCTGAGGTGGCAGGGTCGGACGACATGACGGGGCTCTGACCCGTCAGACCGCCATGAGTTCCTGTTCCTTCGCCTTGACCACTTCGTCGACGTCCTTGATCGCCGCGTCGGTGATCTTCTGGATCTCGGTCTCGGCGCGCGCCACGTCGTCCTCGGTCACCTGCTTGTCCTTCAGCAGTTCCTTGACCTGGTGGTTGGCGTCGCGACGGATGTTGCGGATCGCCACCTTGGCGTTCTCGCTCTCCGAGTGCACGAGCTTGGACAGCTCCTTGCGGCGCTCCTCGGTCAGCGCGGGGAGATTGAGGCGGATCACGGTGCCGGCGGTGTTCGGGGTGAGGCCGAGGTCGGAGGCGAGGATCGCCTTCTCGACCGCGCCGACCATCTGCTTCTCCCACGGGGTGATCGTCAGCGAGCGCGCATCGGAAATGGCGACGGTGGCGACCTGCGAGAGCGGCATGTCGGAGCCGTAGTAGTTCACTTTCAGGTGATCGACCAGCGCGGTAGTCGCGCGCCCGGTGCGGATCTTGATCAGGTCGTGGCGAAACGCGTCGACGCTCTTGGCCATGCGGGTCTGTGCGTCTTTCTTGATGTCGTTGAGCATCGCCGGCTCCGGTCCTGTTGCGGTAATCGCGGGATTATATAGGCACGCAGCGCGTCCCCGCCCGCGGGTCGCGGCCGGCGCGTGGACGGAACGTGATCCGGGCGGGCCGCCTCAGTGGGCGTGGTCGTGGTCGTGGCCGTGCGGGTGGCGGTGCTCGTGGGCCCCGTGCGGGGCGCGGTCGTGACGATCGTGTTCGCACGCGCGACCCAGCTCGACCTGGAGGGTCGGGTGGTTGATGCCGAAACGCTGGTCGAGCTCGCGGTTCAGCCGGTCGATGAAGGCGTCGTGTTCGCCCAGGTCGGTGCCCGCCATGGGGCGCACGAGGTGCGCCGTCATCGCGATTTCGCCCGCCCCGAGCGACCAGATGTGCAGGTGGTGCACGGCCTGCACGCCGGGCTGGGACGCAAGGAAGTCCTGCACCTCGGTCTGGCGGATGCTTGGTGGTACCGCGTCCATCGCGGCGTTGAAGGCGTCGCGCAGCAGCCCGAAGGCGCCCACCGCGACGACGACGCTCACCAGCAACGCGATCGCCGGGTCGAGCCACTCCCAGCCCAGCCACCAGATGCCGGCGCCTGCAATGACCGCGGCGAGCGATACCGCGGCATCGGCGATCAGGTGCAGGAACGCGCCGCGACGGTTGAGGTCCTGCTCATGACCCTCGCGTACCAGCCAGGCGGCGCCGAGATTCACCACGATGCCGATCGCCGCGACGATCATCACCGGCAGCGCCGGGATCTGCGGCGGCGCGTTGAAACGGCGCATCGCTTCCCAGGCCAGCGCGCCGGAGAAGCCGACCAGCAGCACGGCGTTCGCGAGCGGCGAAAGCAGCGTGGCACGGCGCCAGCCGTAGGTGTGGCGGTCGGTGGGCGCGCGTCGTGCCAGCGCCGCCGCGCCCCAGGCCAGGCCGAGGCCCAGCACGTCGCCGAAGTTGTGCAGCGCGTCCGACAGCAGCGCGAGCGAGTTGGTCGCAAAACCGTAGCCGGCTTCGAGCGCGGTGTAGGCGAGGTTGATCAGCGTGACGGCGGCGAAGGCGCGCGTCGAGCTGATCGCGGTGTGGTCGTGATGGTGTCCGTGGCCCATGCACTGGATGGTGGCATGGGCATCGGCGCGGACTCTATTACAGCGATCCAGCCGTCGAGGCGGCCTTTTCAGACGTCATCGCGGCAAGCGCCGGGATCGATTTTCGCTTTCCGGCATGGGGAGGCATGCACCGCAAACGTGGAGGTTGGCCCTCACCGACCCTCACCCCAACCCCTCTCCCGGTGGGAGAGGGGCCCAAGCACGGGCTCTCAGTTGTTGCGGCCCTGCACCAGCGTGCCGATATGTTCGCCGTTGAGGATCTTCAGTAGCTGCCCCGGCTGGCCCATATCGAAGATGCGCAGGGGCAGGTCGCTGTCGCGGCAGAGGGCGAAGGCCGCGGTGTCCATCACCTGCAGGTCGCGGGCGATCACCTCGTCGTAGCTGAGCTTTTCGAAACGCACCGCGTCGGTGTGCTTCTTCGGATCCTTGTCGTACACGCCGTCGACCTTGGTCGCCTTCAGCAGCAGGTCCGCGCCGATCTCGATCGCGCGAAGCGCCGCGCCCGAATCGGTGGTGAAGAACGGATTGCCCGTGCCGGCGGCGAAGATCGCGATCCGGCCCTTTTCCAGGTGGCGGATCGCGCGGCGGCGGATGTAGTCCTCGCACACGTCGTTGATCTTGATCGCGCTCATCACGCGGCAGCGGGCGCCGAGCTTTTCCAGCGCGTCCTGCATCGCCAGCGCGTTGATGACGGTGGCGAGCATGCCCATCTGGTCGCCGGTCACGCGGTCCATGCCGCCTGCAGCCAGGCCGGCGCCGCGGAAGATGTTGCCGCCGCCGATCACCAGCGCGACTTCGGCCCCGGCCTGCTGCGCCTCGATCACCTCGCGGGCGAGGCGGCCGATCATCTTCGGGTCGATCCCGTAATCTTCGTCCCCCATCAGCGCCTCGCCGGAAAGTTTGAGCAGGACACGGCGATAGGCGAGCTGGGACATGGGGGCCTCGGTGGTGGGTGGGCAAACGGCGGAATTGTACGGGATCGGGCGTCTTCGCCGCGGGACGCCTCCAAGGTCGCCGGGAGCCCCTCCCTGCCGCGACGCACCACGTCGCTAGAGCAACCGCAACGTACGGGCAAGCGCCGTTTTGTCCGGAAAGCCCCTCTCGGCTTTGCCGATGTTGTCGCCAGAACTTTCTGAATCCGCCTGTTATGGCTTGATTAAGACTATTTCACGTCGCGTGCATTGAAGCGCCGGGATGCCGAAAGTCATATTCGGCTCGCCTTCGGGGGGAAGGCATACCCATCACTTAGGGGATCCAAAACGTGGCAAGAACAACGATGAATCGTGCGCTGCGACGCAGCGCGCTGACGGTAGCGCTTGGCCTTTGTTTTGCGACTAACGTCCACGCCCAGTCGAATACGGCCGGCGCCGTCTTCGGCCAGGCGCAGGCGGGCGACACCGTGCTGGTCGAGAATCCGTCGACCGGTTTCAAACGCGAGATCCGCGTCGGCAGCGACGGCTCGTACCGCGCGTCCGCACTGCCGACGGGCAACTATCGCGTCACCCTGCAACGCGCCGACGGCACCACCTCGACGCGCGAGAACGTCACCGTCAACGTCGGTACCGGTACGTCGGTGAATTTCGCCGCAGCCGCTGCCAGCGGCGCGACGACGCTGGACGCGGTGCAGGTCACCGCGATGGCGATGGTCAACCCCATCGACGTCTCGTCGGTGGAATCGACCACCATCCTCACCGCCGAGCAGATCGCGAAGATCCCGGTGCCGCGCGACGTCACCAGCGTCGCGCTGCTGGCGCCGGGCACGGTGAAGGGCGATGCGGCCTTCGGCAACCTCGCCTCGTTCGGCGGTGCGTCGGTGGCCGAGAACGCCTACTTCGTCAACGGCTTCAACATCACCAACTCGTTCAAGGGCTTGAACTTCGCCAACATCCCGTTCGAGGCGATCGGCGAGCAGCAGATCAAGACCGGCGGCTACGGCGCCGAGTTCGGCCGCGCGCTGGGCGGCGTGGTCAACCTGATCACCAAGCGCGGCACCAACGAGTTCCACGCGGGCGGCAACATCTTCTACACGCCCGAAAGCCTGCGCGGCGACGGCAAGAGCCGCTATTCGCCCAGCGGCCTGCTCGTGGAAGACAACTCACGCGACAAGCTCGGCGACGAGACCATCGCGTCGGTGTGGGCCAGCGGCGCGCTGGTGAAGGACACGCTGTTCGGCTACGCGCTGGTGCAGTACGGCCGCGAAAGCGGCATCCGCAACTTCGGCGACAACATCAGCGTCGCCAACGACAGCGAAACCGCGAAGAACCCCAACTGGCTGGTCAAGCTGGACTGGAACATCAACGACGCCAACCTGCTGGAATTCACCGGCTTCTCCGACAAGAAGGAGAGCGAGCGCGACGTCTTCTCCAATCCGCAGGGCCAGAGCGTCCGCCAGAACTACCTGGGCACGGTGCACGACGAGAACGGCGGCGAAAACTACGTCCTGAAGTACACGGGCTATTTCACCGACACCTTCACGCTGAGCGCGCTGTACGGCACCGGCGAGTACAAGCGCAACAACTACGCGGTGAACGCCGCCGGCCAGCGTCTGGTCTACGACGGCAACGTCAGCCCCGACAACGCCACCGGTATCGTCGGCGCGCAGGGCTGCCCGCTGGTGACCGATGGTCGCCCCGACGCGGTCGCCGGACTCATTCCGGCGTACACCAGTTCGTGCGCGTTCCTGACCGGCGCAGACACCACCGCGCACAACCTCGGCCTGCAGGACGCACGCGACAAGCGCGAGCAGTTCCGCATCGATGCCGAATGGCAGCTGGGCGCGCACCTGCTGCGCTTCGGCTACGACACCGACACGTTCAAGTCGCGCGACGGCGAGGCGAGCGAGGGCGGCGCCGCATGGCGTTACGTGGTCCGCCGCGACGAGGAGATGGTGCGTCGTCGCGTCTTCCAGACCGGCGCGAACGTCGAGGTCGATTCGCGCGCGTTCTACGTCGAGGACAACTGGAGCATCACCGACAACTTCATCGCCTACGTCGGCCTGCGCTGGGACAGCTTCGAGAACAAGAACGGTGAAGGCCAGACCTACGTCAAGCAGGACAACCAGTTCGGTCCGCGCCTGGGCTTCTCGTGGGACGTCAACGGCGATTCGACGTTCAAGATCTTCGGTAACGCCGGTCGCTACGCGTTGCCGATCGCCTCGAACGTGGCAATCCGCGGTTCGAGCCCGTCGCTGTACAGCCAGGAGTACCTGTACTACGACGGCGTCGACCCGGTCACCGGCGCACCGATCAACCCGCACGCCACGGGCGATGCGCGCGACGCGCTGTCGTACCTCAACAACGAGTTCGGCACCGGCAAGGATCCGCGCACGGTAACGTCCAGGAACCTCGACCCGCAGTACCAGGACGAGTACATCCTCGGCTTCCAGGCGGCGATCACGGACAACTTCTCCGGCGGCGTGCGCGCGATCTACCGCGACCTCAAGCGCGGCATCGACGACCAGTGCGATTACCGCATCCTGGCCGAGTGGGCCGACGAGAACGGGTACGCCATCGACTCGTACAACCCGGCCTTCGCGTTCTGCCACATCTACAACCCCGGCAGCGACCTGGACATCCAGATCGACATCGACGCCGACGGCACGCTGGAAGACGTGTACATCCCGGCCGACCGCATCGGTCCGAAGGCCAAGCGCACCTACCAGGCGCTGGAGTTCTTCGCCGAAGGCCAGCTGACCGACAGGTTCTTCCTGCAGGGTTCGTACACCTGGGCGAAGAACAAGGGCAACGCCGAAGGTGGCGTGAAGTCCGACATCGGCCAGGACGACACCGGCGTGACGCAGGACTTCGACTATCCGGAGCTGATGATCGGTTCGGAAGGCTACCTGCCCAACGACCGTCGCCACACGCTGAAGCTGTTCGGCAACTACGAGTTCAACGACCAGTGGTCGGCCGGCGCGAACTTCCTCTACCAGAGCGGACGCCCGGTCAACTGCTTCGGCGTGAATCCGGTGGATGACGACATCGGTTACGGCAACAGCTACTTCTACTGCGACGGCGCCGTGGTGCCGCGTGGTACGGCCGGCCGTACGTCCGACATCTACAACCTGGACCTCAACGTGGCGTATCGCCCGTCCTTCGCCGAAGGACGACTGGCGCTGAAGGTGGACGTGTTCAACGTCTTCAACCGGCAGGACGCGCTGGCGGTGGACGAGTCCGGCGAGGACAGCACCGGCAACTCGCTGCGCGAGATCACGTACCTGACGCCGACCGTGTACCAGGCGCCGCGTGCGGTGCGTTTCATGGTGCAGTACAACTGGTAACCCGCAGTGCGCCGCGGCCGCCTCGTGCACAGGCACGGGGCGGCCGCGGCTTTTTTCGAGAGAGATGAGCCAGAGCATCGATTCCCTGCTGGAACGCGCCGAGCGGATGGCCGCGCAGCGCGATTTCGCCCAGGCGCGCCAGGCGCTGCACGCCGCGCAGACGCTCGCGCCCGACGATGCGCGCGCGTCGTTGCAGTTGTCGTACGTCGAATCCCTGGACGGCCATTACCGCGCCGCGCGCGAAGCCGCATTGCGCGCGCACGCGCTCAAGCCACGGAACGAGGCGTCGCTGCAGGAACTCGTGCGCCGGCTGCGCACGTTCAACGAAGCCGGCGCGATCCGCGACATCCTCCAGCGCCTGCCACCGCTGCGCGAGGTCGACATTCCGCTGCTGCTGACCATGGCCGCGCAGTTGAGTTACCTCAATCGCCAGCAAGAAGCGCTCGCGCTGCTGGACGAAGCCAGGCGGGGCGATCCCGATTACCCGCCGACGCTGGTGTCGCGCGGGCAGGTGCTCACCTACCTGGGCCGTTTCGACGAGGCCGAAGCCGATCTGATGCGCTGCGCGCGACGCGCGCCGGAACTCGCCTCGGCATGGTGGGCCTTATCCCGCCTGCGCAGGCAGACGCCGGAGTCGAACCACGTCGACGCGATCCGCGCGCAACTGGCGCGCCCGGGCCGTCGCGCGGACGACGTCGCGCTGCTCGCGTTCGCGCTGCACAAGGAATACGACGACCTCGGCGACGCCGCCGCGGCCTGGCAGGCGCTGGAGCTGGGCTGCCGCGCCAAGCGCTCGACGTTGCGCTACTCGGCGTCGGAAACCGCTGCGCTGGTGGACGCGCTCATCGCCGCGCCGACCTCGCCGGCGACGCATTCCGTCGCGATGGACGACGCCACGCCGATTTTCATCGTCGGCATGCACCGCTCGGGCACGACGCTGCTCGAACAGCTGCTCGCGGCGCATCCGGATGTCGCGGCACTGGGGGAGTTGTACGACTTCACTTCGCGCATGCGCGAAGCCACCGATCGGCATTGCCGCGGCGTGATCGACACGGCCGTCGTGAAGCGTGCGCGCGACGTCGATTTCGCCGGGGTCGGGCGTGGTTACCTCGACGGGGTCGCCTGGCGGCTCGACGGCGCGACCGCGTTCATCGACAAGCTGCCGACCAATTTCTTCCACATCGGCCATATCTGCCGCGCGCTGCCCAACGCGAAGATCCTCCACATGCGGCGGGACCCGATGGAGACGTGTTTCTCCAACCTGCGCGAGCTGTTCTCCAACGCGAACCCGCATTCCTACGGGCAGCACGAACTGGCCGACTACCACGCGCAGTACCAGCGCCTGATGGCGCACTGGCAGGCGCGCTTCCCCGGGCGCGTGCTCGACGTCGACTACGCGGCCCTGACCGCCGACCCCGAGCCGGTGATGCGCCAGGTCGCCGCCTTCTGCGGGCTGGACTTCATGCCGGCCATGCTCGACCCGCGTGGCGAAGGCCGCGGCGTCGCCACGGCCAGCGCCGTGCAGGTTCGTGAAGGCGTGCTCAGCCGCGCGGAACCCAAATGGCGCCGTTATTCCCGATGGCTCGAGCCAATGAGAACCGCGTTGCAGAGCTGAACGGACACGGCCGTGGGCGGTGGGGTAGGGGCGGCGGCCTGCGTTGATCTGGCATGGACGGACGCGCGCACCACCCACTCATGACGGATCCGGATGCCCCGACGGCGGCCGAGGCCTCCGCATGGGCGGCGCGCGCATGCTACAAATTCGCCTTGAGCGAAGTGCTGTCCGGTGATGAGGGCCTGCTTTCCGATGTGCAAGCGGGCTGGAAGTGGGGCGATCCGGACCGCGCCGAACCCGTCCCCGCTGGAGCCGCCGGTCCCTACCATGCGTTCGAATCGTTCTCGGCCTTCGGGCTGGCCCTGCCGCACGGCAAGGCGATCGGCATGACCCCGTCAGGCGCGATGCGATCCAGCCAGGACGAGGACGCCCACGCCGCGACCGGCGCGGGTGGGGACGGCTTCGACCAGTTCCTGCGCGAACACCGTCCGATGCTGGTCGCGTGGCTGAGCCGCCGCATCGGCGACGACGACGCCCAGGACGTCGCGCAGGAAGCGCTGGTGCGCCTCATGCGTTACCGCGCGCAGCCGGTCGAACAGCTGCGTCCGCTGATGTACCGCATCGCCATCAACGTGATCCACGACCGCGGTCGCCGCGATTCGACGCGGCAGGTCTTCGCGCACGTGAGCCTGGACCAGGATTTCGTCGGCCTGCCGTCGCTGGAACCCACCCACGAGACGCGCATCGGGCACGAACAGGAACTGGCGCTGGTGCGCGCGGCGATCCTGCAACTGCCGGAGCGCTGCCGGCAGGTGTACCTGCTCAACCGCATCGATGGGCTGAGTTACAGCCAGATCGCGCAGCACTGCGGGATCTCGGTGAAGGCCGTCGAGAAGCACATCGGAAAGGCGCTGTCGCTGCTGCGTACGAAGCTGCGCAGCGAAGGCGCCGATCGCGAGGAACGCACATGAACACACGGACGTGGCAGCCGGCCGACGGCGAGGCTGAAGCGTGGATGGCGCGCCTGATGGCGCCCGACTGCACGCCGGCCGACCGGGCAGCCTTCGAGGACTGGCTGGCGCAATCGCCGCGGAACATCGAAGCGTGGCTGGAAATGGAGCGCGTGCAGGCGCTGTCGGCGCAACTGCGCTCCGACGAGATGCTTCGCGCGACCACGCGCGCCATCCGCCGCACGCCCGCGCGCCCGTTCAACGCGTGGCTGCCGGCTGCCGCTGCCGCGGTGCTGGTGGTCGCCGTGGCGGCGATCTGGTGGCGCTACGAGCCGGAAACCGCCGCGACTTCGCATCGCTACGCCACCACGACGGGCGAGCAGAGCGAAGTGACGCTCGCCGACGGCACCGTCGTACTGCTCGACACCGGCACGCAGCTCACGGCCACGTTCGATTCGCGCGAACGCGTCGTCGAACTCGAGCGCGGCCGTGCGCAGTTCGTCGTCGGCGTCGATGCTCAGCGGCCGTTCCTGGTGAAGGCCGGCCTGAGCGTCGTGCGCGACGTCGGCACGACCTTCCAGGTCGCTCGGCGCGAGGGCGCGGTGGACGTAGGGCTGCTCGAAGGCCGCGTCGACGTGAGCACGACGGGCGATCGCACCGTCGCGCGCCTGGCGCCTGGTGAGGCGGTGAGCGTGGATGCCACTGGCCGCATCGGTCCGAAGGCGCCGCTGGACGTGGCGAGCGCGCGCGCCTGGCCGCAGGGCGACCTGGTGTTCAAGCAGCGCCGCCTGGACGAGCTGCTGGCGGAGATGAACAAGTATTCGAAGCAGCAGGTGCGGCTGGCCGATCCGGCGCTCGGCGGGCTCACCGTGAGTGGCGTCTTCCACGCCGGCGACCAGGATGCGCTGGTGGCGGTGCTGGAGCGCGGCTGGTCGCTGCGTGCCGAACGTCGCGGAGCGGACGAGATCGTGCTGCATCGTCGCGACAACTGACGCGTACGACGCTCCTGCCGGTAGCGGTCAAGCGAACGGCGGCATTGCTTTCGCAGCGGGATCGTTAAACAAACGTTGCGCGGCGAAGCCGCGCTCTCGTATCGTGTGAGCAACTTTCACGTTGACTCGCGCAATCGCCAATGGCCAGGAAGTTCCGACTCGCCCTCGCCATTGCCGGAGCCCTCTCGATGGCCTGCGCGGCGGCGCCGGTGTGCGCCGCGGAGTCGACGTCGCCCGCGTCCGTACGCTTCGTCATTCCGGCCGGCAGCCTCGACCACGCATTGCAGACGCTCGCCACGCAGGGCCGCGTACAGTTGATGTATGCGCCCGCGCTGGTCGGCGAACGCCGATCGTCCGGCCTGCAGGCCGACCTGCCGGCGGCGCGCGCACTCGACGTGCTGTTGCAAGGCAGCGATCTGCACGCCGTACAGGTCACGCCGAACACGTTCCTGATCGAACGCGCGCCGGCGCTTGAGGTTGCGCCCCCGGTGCCCGCGCCAGTGCGCGAGCCTGTCGAACTGGCGACGGTGGAAGTGACCGGCACGCACATTCCGCGCGCGTCGATCGACGTCGTCACGCCCGCGCCGCTCACGCGCATCAGCCGCGCGCAGATCGAGGCGAGCGGCTACCAGACGGTGTTCGAACTGCTGAGCTACCAGCCCGGCATGATCAGCCACCATCCGGTGGACGTGGCGACCGACGGCAGCTTCAACTCGCAGCAGCCCTTCGCCGCCGCGGCGACGACGAGCCTCTACGGCCTGGGCCCGCGCGCGACACTGATCCTGATCGACGGACGTCGCGTAGCGAACTACGGCCTTGCATCGGCCGACCTTGGCGGCCTGACCGACCTCAACGGCATTCCGCTCACGATGGTCGACCGCATCGAAGTGATGCGCGGCGGCGCGTCGGCGATCTACGGCGCCGACGCGATGGCCGGCGTCATCAACATCATCCTGAAGAAGGAACAGCAGGGTGGCGAAGTCACCGCGCGCTACGGCTTGTCCGAGCGCGGCGACGCCGAGCAGCGACGCCTGTCGCTGAGCTATGGCGAAGCAACAAAGCGCGGCGGCAACTTCTTCCTCGGTGCCGATTACTTCCACCGCGAGGCCCTGGAGGGCGATGCGCGCTCGTGGCGTACCGCCGACCTGAGCCGCCATGGTCTTGCCGACCGGCGCATTCCGCTGGGCTATTTCAGCCTGTTCGACCTGGAAATCATCCAGCCTGCGTGCCCGGACGATGTGCGTGCCGCGAACGGCGGCTGCTTTCTCGACGTGCCGCGTTATCTGACGCTGCAGCCGGAACTGGAAAGCGGAGCGGTCTACGCGCGCCTGCGCCAGCCGCTCGGCGATACGCTCGAATTCGACGGCTCGCTTCGCCTCGGACAGGTGCGCCAGAGCCTGCAGGCGGCGCCGCTGCACGGCGCGATCCCGATGCCGGATGGACATCCGGACAACCTGTTTCCCGATATCCCCACGCAGCTGGACTACGCCTTCTTCGACGTTGGCCCGATCCGCAGTCGCAGCGAGTCGCGCACGGTCGACCTGGACCTGGGGCTGTCGGGCCTGTGGCGCGACTGGGAGTGGCGCGCGGGCGCGTCGCACCATCAAAGCCGTGTCGACAACCAGATCGACGGGCTGATCAGCAACGCCGCGCTGTCGCAGGCGCTGGTCGACTACAGCTACCGCTTCAATTCGCCCGACAACCCGCCCGACGTGCTGCGCGCGTTGTCGCCGCGGGTGGAAGTGGAAGGTGAGGCGCGCTTCGATCAGTTCACCTTCGCGGTGAACGGCTCGTGGTTCTCGCTGCCCGGCGGCGAGGCGCAGACCGCGCTCGGCGTGGAATGGATGCGCGATGCGCTGCGCAACGAACCCGACCAGCGCATGCTCGACGGCGACGTCGCGCTCGGCGCGCAGAAGAGTCGGCTCGACGACAGCCAGACCAGTTCGGCGTTCTATGCCGAGATGAGCCTGCCGGTCGCGACGTGGCTGCACGCCGACCTCGCATGGCGCATCGACAGCCGCCAGGGGTACGGCAGCGAAACCTCGCCCATGTTCGGGCTGAAGTGGATGCCGATGGAGACGCTCACCGTGCGCGCGACGTCGGCGACCGGGTATCGCGCGCCATCGCTGTTCGAACTGCGCCGGCCGAGCATCGCCGGCGGCACGTTCGAAGTCGTCGAAGCGACGCCGGCGATGGCGCCCTGCGCGATTCCGACGAACTTCATGGGCGTGGACTACTGCATCGTCACGCACGGTGCGATCGAGAATCCCGACCTTGCGCCGGAGACCTCCCGCAGCCAGACGCTGGGCCTGGTGTGGGCGCCGACGCAGGCGTTCGACGTGAGCCTGGACCGCTTCCGCATCCGCCGTCGCAACGAAATCGTGACGACCGATGCGTTGTCCGATCCGGAAGCGTTCCCGCTATCGCACGAACGCAATGAGCAGGGGCAACTCGTCGCGATCAACGACTACTTCACCAACGTGGGCCGCACGCAGGTGGACGGATGGGAACTGCAATCGGAGTACCGCCTCGATACCGCATCCTCGGGGCGTTTCACCTTCCGGCTCGCGGCGAGCTACCTTGAATCGCTGACGCGACAGGCGAGCCCGGACGCACCGGAACTCGATTACGCCGGACACGGTTCGCCGAAGCGTTCGGTGCTGGCGGGGGCGGAGTGGATGTTCGGCGACTGGATCACCACGCTCAATGTGCACCAGCTCGGTCCGGTGGAGATCGCATCGCCCGCGGGCACGTGCCCGACGCTCAACACGCAGGCGGGGCGTTGCCGCACGCCGTCGTCGACCACGGCCGACCTGTATCTGGCGTACACCGGGTTCGACAGCTGGCGGTTGTCGCTGAACATCGACAACCTCACCGATCGCGAGCCGCGCAACTACGATCCGGCGAAGGGCGGTTACGACATCGCCTACGACGACCCGCGCGGTCGTTATTACCTGGTGAGCGCGGCGTACCGGTTCTGAGATGGATGGCTTAGGGGCGTTCGTCGCTCGTAGCGGCGGGCGTTCGCCATGGCTCAGCGGCATTCCCGCCGTAGCTGGGCACTCCGACACACTCGAACCCACCTCACCGTCATTCCCGCGAAGGCGGGAATCCATGGACTTTCCACGCTCTCACGACACGGTCAAAGCGTCGGGATGCCCGTCATAGGGGCCCACACGGAAAGCCTGGAACGTCTCTGGATTCCCGCCTTCGCGGGAATGACGAGCATGAGCGGAGAACTGCGGCGCTAAAACCAAGGCCTCCCGCGTCCCGCGCCGCATTCAGCCTGCGACCTCAAAAAAAGGTCGGAACGGGGTAGGGGGGATGCAATCGGCGCGCGTTATGGAGAACGAAGAGGAATCAGGACGACGGATACGGATGTCTCCGCGCCACGGATGGCGCACTTCTTCGGCGGTCCATCTTGGGCGGCCACGACTCATGCGTACCAGGAGGGTGCGTACTGGCGGGAACCACGGGACTCGCCACCGGATCGAAGCGGACCCTGCCGCCTAGATCCCTTCTGGAGAGGCCCCGGACGGCTTCTCCAGACCTTCCCCCGGCGGCGCCGCCTCTCCCCCGCGCCGCAGCAAACGGAAAAGGCCGCGATCGCTCGCGGCCTTTTCTCTGTCCGAAGGGACCGGAGGCTTACGCCAGGCCAGCCTGCTTCATGACTTCGGCGGCGTAGTCTTCCACCACCTTCTCGATGCCTTCGCCCACGGCCAGGCGCTGCATGCTGACCACTTCGGCGCCGGCGGCCTTCAGGACCTGCTCGACGGTCTGGTTGGTGTCCAGCACGTACGGCTGGCCGTACAGCGTGACCTCGTTGACGATCTTGGCGATCTTGCCGCTGATGATCTTCTCGAGGATGTCGGCCGGCTTGGCCTTGTCCTTGTCGGACATCTTGGCCAGCTCGATTTCCTTTTCCTTCGCGACGAAGTCGGCCGGGACGTCCGACGCCTTGATGTGCGGCGGGTTCATCGCGGCGACGTGCATCGCCAGGCCGCGGGCCAGGTCGGCGTCGCCGCCCTTGACCTCGACCAGCACGCCGATCTTGCCGCCGTGCACGTAGGCCGCGACGTTGTTGTTGCCGTCGACCAGCGCGATGCGACGCACCTGGATGTTCTCGCCGAGCTTGGCGATCGCGGCGGCGCGGGCTTCCTCGACCGTCTCGCCCGAGGCGAGCTTGGCGGCCTTGACGCCTTCGACGTTCGTGGCGCCGGAGGTCAGCGCGGCGTTGGCGACCGCGTTGGCGAAGGCGAGGAAGTTCTCGTCCTTGGCGACGAAGTCGGTCTCGGAGTTGATCTCGACCAGCACGGCCTTGCCGCCGTTCTGGGCGACGGCGATGCGGCCTTCGGCAGCGACGCGGTCGGCCTTCTTGTCGGCCTTGGCCAGTCCCGACTTGCGCAGCCACTCGGCCGCGGCGTCGATGTCGCCGTTGTTCTCGGTGAGCGCCTTCTTGCACTCCATCATGCCGGCGCCGGTGCGCTCGCGCAGTTCCTTGACCAGGGAAGCGGTGATTTCTGCCATGGGGGTACCTCTGAATGGTGAAGGGCGGGCAGGGCCCGCCTTTGCGATTTCAATACGTGGGCGGGATCGACCCGCCGACGCGAAAACGTGGATGTGGCCGCGACGACAGCGTCGCGCGGCCACATGACGCGGTCCTTACTCGGCCGCTTCGGCCTTCTTGCCGGCAGCCTTCTTGGCCGGGGCGCGGCGCGGAGCCTTGCCTTCCTCGCCTTCGGCGGCTTCGGCGAAGTCTTCCTCGCGGACCGACGCGGCCTGCGGAGCGGCGGCCTTGCCTTCCAGCACGGCGTCGGCGGCGGCACGGGCGTACAGCTGCACGGCGCGGATGGCGTCGTCGTTGCCCGGGATGGCGTAGTCGACCAGGGCCGGATCGTAGTTGGTGTCGACGACGGCGATGACCGGGATGCCGAGCTTCTTGGCTTCCTTGATCGCGATGTCTTCGTGGCCGATGTCGATCACGAACAGCGCGTCGGGCAGGCGGTTCATGTCCTTGATGCCGCCCAGCGAGGCTTCCAGCTTGTCGCGCTCACGGCGCAGGCCCAGCACTTCGTGCTTGACCAGCTTCTGGAACGTGCCGTCGGTTTCGGCCGCTTCCAGCTCCTTCAGGCGCTGGACCGACTGCTTCACGGTGCGGAAGTTGGTCAGCGTGCCGCCCAGCCAACGCTGGTTCATGTACGGCATGCCGCAACGCTCGGCCTCTTCCTTGATCGCCTCGCGCGCGCTGCGCTTGGTGCCGAGGAACAGGATCATGCCGCGCTTCTGGGCGATGCCCGAGATGAAGTTCATCGCGTCGTTGAACAGCGGAACCGTCTTCTCGAGGTTGATGATGTGGATCTTGCCGCGGGCGCCGAAGATGTACGGGCCCATCTTCGGGTTCCAGTAACGGGTCTGGTGGCCGAAGTGGACGCCGGCTTCGAGCATCTGGCGCATGGTGATCTGGGGCATTGCTTGTAACTCCAGGCAGTGGAACCGGCCGCCAGCGTGAACAGAGCACGGTGTGATGGCGGTGCCGCCGGCAGGGCCGGGGCGAGGGTTCCGGGGTTGGGCCTCCCCGCAGCGTTCGTGGCCGAACCAGGCGTCCTGCTGGACGTCCGGCACCCCGGCACGACGTGTGGCTGCGGGTGTGTATTCGCCTGCGTCCGGACGGGTCCGGTGCGCTTTCGCCCTGGCGTGGGCGTCAGGATCGGCGCAAGGCCGGTCGCTGAGCCGCGGAAGTGTAGCCGCAACAGGCTGTTACGGCAACTTCGGGCAACCCGGAGAGCCTGAACGGACTGCGGATGGGCCATAATGGCGCCATGCCCATCACCATCAAGACCCCCGAAGAGATCGAGAAGATGCGCGTCGCCGGCCGCCTGGCCGCCGAGGTGCTCCAGGTCGTCGCGCCGCACGTCAAGGCGGGCGTGACCACCGAGGAACTGGACCGCATCTGCCACGATCACATCGTCAACGTGCAGAAGGCGATCCCGGCCAACGTCGGCTACAAGGGATTCCCCAAGACCGTCTGCACCTCGGTCAACAACGTCATCTGCCACGGCATCCCCAGCGACGCCAAGGTCCTGAAGGACGGCGACATCGTCAACATCGACGTCACCGTCATCAAGGACGGCTGGCATGGCGACACCAGCCGGATGTACGTCGTCGGCAATCCCTCGGTCATGGCCCGGCGCCTGGTCGACGTGACCCGCGAGGCGATGTTCCGCGGCATCCGCACCGTCACGCCGGGCGCGACCCTGGGCGACATCGGCGCGGCGATCCAGCAGTACGCCGAATCCGAGCGTTTCAGCGTCGTGCGCGAGTACTGCGGTCACGGCATCGGCAAGATCTACCACGAGGATCCGCAGGTCCTGCATTACGGCCGCAACGGCGAAGGCCTGGTGCTGAAGCCCGGCATGACCTTCACCATCGAACCGATGATCAACGAGGGTACGCGCTACACCAAGCTGCTGCCCGACGGCTGGACCGTGGTGACCAAGGACCGCAAGTTGTCCGCGCAGTGGGAGCACACCGTCGCCGTGACCGAGGACGGCGTGGAAATCCTCACCCGCGTGCCGGGTGACGACAACGATCTATGAGCGAGCCTTCCGCCGTCGATGAACCCTCGGCGGCGCAGGGCAGTGCCGATCCGGCCGCGTCCATCCGCGCGGCCATCGCCACGGTAGACGCCGGCCTCGCCAAGGCCTTCGACGCCGACCCGAACGCCGACATCGACCGCCTGCTCGCCGCGCGCGCGGGCGCGATGGACGCGCAGGTGCGCGCGGCGTGGAATGCATGCATTCCCGCCGACGCGCCGCTGGCGCTGTTCGCCATCGGCGGCTACGGCCGGGCCGAACTGTTCCCGCAATCCGACGTCGACCTGCTGGTGCTGGCCGAACCGGACGCACAGGCCGCGCATGCCGACGCGTTGTCGCGCTTCGTCGCGCTGCTGTGGGACGGCGGCGTGCCCGTCGGCCACGCCGTGCGCTCGCCCGCGCAGTGCACCGAAGCGGCGGCCGACATCACCGTGCTCACCTCGATGCTGGAAGCGCGCCCGCTGATCGCGCAGGTCGAACACCTGCATGCGTTGCAGGCGGCCATCGCGCCCAGCCTCGTCTGGCCGGCGCGCGAGTTCTTCGCCGCAAAGCGCGAGGAACTGCGCCTGCGCCACGCGCGTTACGAAGACACTGCCGACAACCTCGAGCCCAACCTGAAGGAAGGCCCGGGCGGCCTGCGCGACGTGCAGACGCTGCGCTGGATGGCGCTGCGCATCGTCGGCACGGGCGATCTGGAATCGCTGGTGGCCATCGGCCAGTTCGGCGCGGACGAACTGTCCACGCTCGAACGCGAACGTCGCGCGCTCTCGCGCCTGCGCTTCGGCCTGCACCTGGTGGCCGGCAAGCGCGAGGAGCGCCTGCGTTTCGATTACCAGAAGGTGCTCGCGCAGCGGCTGGGCCATGTCGACAACGCCGACAACCTTGCCGTCGAGCAGATGATGCAGGGCTTCTATCGCAGCGCCGCGCTGGTGCTGCGCATCGGCGAGCGCCTGCTGCAGCGGTTCGAGGAGCAGATCGAAGGCGAAAGCACGCCGATCGAGATCGACCACGCCTTCGAACTACGCCGCGATTACCTCTGCGCGCGCGACCCGCACTGGCCGCGCGATGCCTACGACGTGTTCGCGCTGTTCGCCGTGTGGGCCTCGCACGATGCGGTGCGCGGCCTGCATTCGCGCACGGCGCGCGCGCTGGCCGAATCGCTGTCGCGCGTGCCGGCGTTCCAGCAGGCCGAACCCGCGCTGCGCGAGCGTTTCATCGCGCTGCTGCGCGGCCCGCATCCGGTGCACGCGCTCGAACGCATGGCACGCCTGGGCGTGCTCGGGCGCTGGATTCCCGCGTTCGCGAAAGTCTCCGGCCGCATGCAGTTCGACCTGTTTCATGTGTTCACGGTCGACCAGCACACGCTCGCCGTGCTGCGCAATCTCGCGCGTTTCGCGTCGGGCATCGCGGATGAGCGCTTCAGCATCGCGCACGAAGTCTGGCCGCGCCTGCGCAAGCCGGAACTGCTGCTGCTCGCGGGCCTGTTCCACGACATCGGCAAGGGCCGCGGCGGCGATCATTCCGAACTCGGCGCGGAAGATGCGCGCATCTTCTGCAGCACGATGGGCCTGTCGCAGGCCGACGGCGCGCTGGTGGAATGGCTTGTACGCCAGCACCTGCTGATGTCGGTGACCGCGCAGAAGCAGGACATCGCCGATCCCGAGGTGATCCACCGCTTCGCCGGGAAGGTCGCCGATCGCGAACGCCTCGATCATCTCTACCTGCTGACGTGCGCCGACATCGCAGGCACGTCGCCGAAGCTGTGGAACGCGTGGAAGGACCGGTTGCTGGCCGATCTCTACACCGCCACGCGCCTGGCGTTGCGCCGCGGACTCGAACACCCGGTCGCGGGCGACGAACGTGCGAACGAAACGCGTGATGCCGCGCGGGCGATGCTCGCGACGATGGGCGTTCGCGACGAGGAAGTCGACGCGCTGTACGCGCGCATGCCGGACATCGGCTTCCAGCGCGGCCGTCCCGACCAGATCGCGTGGCAGGCGGCGTCGCTGCGCGGCGTTGAAGTCGGCGAGACGCGCGTGCGTGCGCGTGCGCTCGGCGAACACGCCGGTGCGCTCGAAGTCTTCGTGCACTCGCCCGACCGCGATGGACTGTTCGCCGCGATCGTCGCGACGCTCGATCGCCTTGGCCTCGCGATCCAGCAGGCGCGCGTGCTCGACGGGCCCAACGGCATGGTGTTCGACAGCTTCGAAGTCGTGCCGATCGACCCGCGTTGCCCGCCGACGACGGACGAGGTCGAGCAGCGCCTCGGCACGGCGCTCGGCGGCGACCTCGACCGCATCAGGCCCGCGCGTCGCGCGCAGCCGCGCCATCTGAAGCACTTCCGCATCGCGCCGCAGATCGGCTTTGACACGCTCGAAGGCGAGCAGGGCACGCGCACGATGCTGAGCCTGGTGTGCACCGACCGTCCGGGGCTGCTGGCCGACGTGACGCACGCGATCCGCAGCCAGGGGCTGCGCGTGCACGATGCGCGCATCGCGACTTTCGGCGAGCGCGCCGAGGACGTGTTCCAGATCACCCATCCCCATCACGACGGGCGCGAAGGCGCGCTCGACGAAACGCAACGGCAGGCGCTACGCCAGGCCTTGCTCGCCTGCCTCGAAGGAGACTGTTGAATGGCTGTGCAGAAGAAGACCGTCCGCAAGACCGCGCGCAAGAAGAAGGTGGTGCCGGCCGCGCCGGGCGTGGACGAGCTGAAGTTCATGATCGACAGCGCGTTCGAGCGCCGCGCGATGCTGACGCTCGACGAGATCGAAGGCTCGACGCGCCCGACGGTCGAACGCGTGATTTCGGGCCTGGAAAGCGGTGAGTTCCGCGTCGCCGAGCCCGATGGCAAGGGCGGCTGGACGGTCAACGAATGGCTGAAGAAGGCGGTGCTGCTGTACTTCCGCGTGAACGACATGCAGGTCGTCGATGGCGCGCCCGCGCCGTTCTGGGACAAGGTGCCCGCGCGTTTCGAAGGCTTCGGCGAATCGGACTTCCGCAAGCTCGGCGCGCGTGTCGTGCCGGGCGCGATCGCGCGTCGTGGCGCGCACATCGGCAAGGACGTCGTGCTGATGCCGAGCTTCGTCAACATCGGCGCGCACGTCGGCGAAGGCACGATGGTCGATACGTGGGCAACGGTCGGTTCGTGCGCGCAGGTCGGCAAGCATTGCCATCTCTCCGGCGGCGCGGGCATCGGCGGCGTGCTGGAACCGTTGCAGGCCAGCCCGACGATCATCGAGGACCACTGCTTCATCGGCGCGCGTTCGGAAGTGGTGGAAGGCGTCGTCGTCGGCCACCACAGCGTGATCGGCATGGGTGTGTTCCTGGGCCAGAGCACGCGCATCTACAACCGCGCGACGGGCGAGATTTCCTACGGCTACGTGCCGCCGTACAGCGTCGTCGTTTCCGGCCAGCTGCCGGCGAAGGACGGCTCGCATTCGCTGTATTGCGCGGTGATCGTGAAGCAGGTCGACGCGAAGACGCGCAGCAAGACGAGCATCAACGACCTGCTGCGCGGTCTGGCGGAGTAACGCCTTGACCACGCTCTACGGACTCAACAATTGCGACACCTGCA
Organism: Lysobacter soli; assembly: GCF_009755585.1. Taxonomy (NCBI): domain Bacteria; kingdom Pseudomonadati; phylum Pseudomonadota; class Gammaproteobacteria; order Lysobacterales; family Lysobacteraceae; genus Lysobacter; species Lysobacter soli. Next base: position 1,337,196 of record NZ_CP046603.1, read on the forward strand.
AGAAGGCCCGCAAGTGGCTGGAACGCTTCGGCGTCGCGTATTCCTTCGTCGATTACCGCGACCAGCGCCAGGCACCGGACACGCTGGTGGAGTGGAAGGACAAGCTCGGCGGCTGGGACGCGATGATCAACAAGTCGTCCACGACGTGGCGCACGCTGCCCGACAACCGCAGGACGCCGGGTTCGGACGCGGAATGGAAGCTTCTGCTGAAGGAATACCCGCAGCTGATCCGCCGCCCGCTGGTGGTCGCCGACGACGGCACGATCGCGCAGGGCTTCAGCGACAACGGCTTCAAGAAGCGCTTCGGAGTGGGTTCGCTTGGCTGATCTCGACGTGACCGACGAAGGCGCCCTCGCGCTCACCTGCGACCTGATCGCGCGCGCTTCTGTGACGCCGGACGATGCCGGCTGCCAGGCGCTCATCGCGCGTCGACTGAGCGCGGCCGGTTTCCGCTGCGAATCGTTGCGATTCGGCGACGTGGACAACCTCTGGGCGGTGCACGGTACCGATGGTCCGACGCTGGTGCTGCTCGGCCACACCGACGTCGTGCCGCCGGGCCCGCGCGAATCGTGGAGCAGCGATCCGTTCGCGCCCGAGATCCGCGACGGCGTGCTGTACGGGCGCGGCGCGGCGGACATGAAGGGCAGCGTGGCGGCGTTCGTCGTCGCGCTGGAGGATTTCGTCGCGGCGCATCCGGATCATTCCGGCCGCGTCGCGCTGCTGCTCACGTCCGACGAGGAAGGCGACGCCGTCGATGGCGTGCGTCAGGTTGCGGAGACTTTCCGCAAGCGCGGCGAACGCATCGACTGGTGCGTCACCGGCGAGCCCTCGTCGATGAAGACGTTGGGCGACCTGCTGCGCGTGGGGCGTCGCGGCACGCTGTCGGCGACGCTCAACGTCATCGGCGTGCAGGGGCACGTGGCGTACCCGGACAAGGCGCGCAACCCGATCCACCAGGCGATGCCGGCGCTGGCCGAACTCGCCGCGCGCCGCTGGGACGACGGCTTCGAAACCTTCCCGCCGACGAGCCTGCAGATCAGCAACATCCACTCGGGCACGGGTGCGAACAACGTGATCCCCGGCGAATTGCAGGCGCTGTTCAACCTGCGCTTCAACCCGAACTGGCGCGCCGAGCAGCTCGAACGCGAATGCGAGGACGTGCTGCGCCGCCACGGGCTGGAATACACGATCCGCTGGCATCGCGGCGGCGAACCGTTCTACACGCCGGAAGGCCCGCTCCGCGCTGCGGCGCGTTCGGTGCTGGGTCGCTACTGCGGCGGCGCCCCGGAGGAAAGCACCGGCGGCGGCACGTCGGACGCGCGCTTCATTGCGCCGCTGGGCGCGCAGTGCATCGAGATCGGGCCGGTGAATGCGAGCATCCACAAGGTGGACGAGAACGTATCCGTCGCCGACCTGCAGCGTCTGCCGGGGCTGTATCGCGAACTGATCGAGCGGATGCTGCTGGACTGAGGGGCGGGCCTGCCCTCACCCGAACCCCTCTCCCGTAAACGGGAGAGAGGCTTAGAAGCAGATCGCCGCGGTTATAGCCCCTCTCCCGCTCGCGGGAGAGGGGTTGGGAAACGCGCCTCAGCCTTTCCCCGGCACCAAGGTCATCGAATACTTCGTCTCGCCCGGCAGGAACGGCGTCGCGCGGCCGTGCACCCAGTCGTCGTGGCCCTTGCCCCAGAACGGCGACATCGGATGGCCGCTCTGGCCGCCAGGCATATGGATGATGCCGTCGGCCTCGTGGCCGGGCGACACGACCATGCGCTCTGACGCCCCGAAATCCGGGCCCTGCACGCGCGGCATGCCGCTGTCGCCGGGGAGCTCGTCGGCCGGCATGCACAACTGCGGCTTCAGGAAACCGGGCAGGGCGCGCGACAGCGGATGGCAGATGCGCGCCGTGTTGCGCTCACCCCATGTCCGCCGCGCGATGGGGCCGTCCTTTGTCAGTTCGTCGCGCACTTCGCGCGCGGCGTCCTCGAACAACGCATCCCACGACGCGAAGCGGCGCGGCAGCAGGTTCGCCGGACGCTGCGTGACGAGCGGCCATGCGACGCCCTCGAAGTGCGAGAGGTTCGGCATCTCGAACGCCTCGCCCAGCGCGGCGTGCGCCGGCGCGGTGAGGCCATCGAGCAGGCGGTCGTGCACGGCAAGACGCCACGCGCGCACGATGCGGTAGCTCGTCGAATCCGTGCTCGCGCGGCCCTGCCATGTCGATGCGGCGCCGGCGAGCTCGTGCAGCGCGGGCGTCTTCGCCGCGCCATCGCGTTCGCGCAGCAGCGTCCACCAGCGTTGCAGGAACAACGCGCGATCGTCGAGCTGGATCGCAAGCAGGTCGCGCTCGTTGAAGCGGTCCTTCGCGAACAGGTCGTCGCGTATCTGCTTCGCGCGTGCGCCGTTGGCGTAGCCGCCATCGCCGACGCGCGCCAGCAGCACGCCATCGACCACGCGCGAGTTCGCCGTCCACAGGCGCTGCACCGTGCCGACCGGTAGCGCGGTGCCGTGTGCGGTGGTGATCGGCCACGGTGCACAGGCGTCCGGTTCGACGACCTGCGTCGCATCGCAACCGGCGCCGCGCAGCGGCATCGGCCCGAGCAGGCGCCAGGTGATGCGGCCCTGCGAATCGCCGATGGCGAGGTTCTGCGCGGGGATCGCCGTGCGATCTGCAGCTGCCAGCGCATCGTCCAGCGAGCGCGCATGCAGGAAATCCGCCAGGCCGAGGTTCATCGAGCCGGGCTGGTGGGCGATCCAGCGCAGGGCGAGCGCGCTTCCGCCGGCTTCGTGATGGAGGATCGGGCCCCACGCGGTTTCATCGACGGGGAATTCGACGTCGTCGCTGCCGGCGACGCGAATGGTCTCGACGGTGCGCGTCGCGCCGGCGCACGCGTCCTTGCCGCATTCGCGCACGCGTTTCCAGTCGAGCCAGTCGCCATAGCTGTTGGTGAAGCCCCACGCGACGTGGCCGTTGCTGCCGACCACCAGCGCCGGCAGGCCGGGCAGGGTGAAGCCGTTCGCGTCGACGCGGCCGCCTTCGGCGCGTGCGTCGGGGTAGCGCAGTCGCGCACGGAACCAGATGTTCGGCGCGCGCAGGCCCAGGTGCATGTCGTCGGCGACGATCGCGCGACCGTCGGCGGTGAGCTGGCCCGACACGGCGAAGTTGTTGCTGCCGACGTCCGAACGCTCGGGCACGTCGGCCGGCTTCGCGTTCTCGGGCATCGGCAGCTCGCGCAGGTCGACGGTCGCGGCATCGGGCAGCGTCGCATCGCCACGCGGGCGTCCGGCGACCGGCGCGTCCCAGCTCGAGCCGTCGTGCGCGAGCAGCGCGTACAGCGCCGGCGGCAGGTGCGGGCGCAGGCGCCACATCGCCAGTTCGCGCTCGTTCTGCGCGTCCTGCAGGTCGAAGTACATCGCGTAGCCGGTGAGCGCAGAATCGGCGAGCGTCCACGGTTCGGGTTCGGCGCGCAGCAGCAGGTACGGCCACGGGCGCACTTTCAGCGCGGTGCGTCCGGCGTTCACGCCGTCGACGTAGGCCTGCGCCATCTCGCGCTTGTCGCCGAGGATCGCGTCCATGTGCTGCGTCACGCGCGCGCGCATGCGATGCACGCGGTGTTGCTTGTCCACGCCGATCGCGACCGGGCCGAAGAGCGCGGCCAGTTCGCCCGCGGCCGTGCGGCGCAGCAGGTCCATTTCGAAATAGCGTTCCTGTGCGTGGACGTAGCCGAGCGCGCGCATGGCGTCGTTCTCGTTGGCGGCATCGACCGTCACCACGCCGTTGGCGTCGCGCTGCACGGTCACCGGCGCCGACAACCCCGGCAGGGCGAGTTCGCCGTCCAGGCGCGGCAGGCTGCCGCGCATCAGCCACCAGCCGAGCAGTGCCACGGCCAGCAGCACCAGCACCAGCGCGACGAGCACGCGTCGGATCCACTTCCTCATGGGCCTGTCGCCTTTGAATTCCCCGGGGCGAGCTTATCCGATGAACGGCGGCATCGGCGTGCGCCCGCCCCCTTGCAAGCGGCGCGCGCGTCCAGCAGGATCGGGCCATGTCTTCCATCCAGGCCACCGCCTACATCGCCATCGCCGCCCTGCGCGGCGGCGCGCCCATGTCCGGCCTGAACAATAACAACCGCAATAACGCCAGCCTCCCGCGGGCCGGTGATTAGCGCGTTGCAACCGCACTAAGCACCCACGAAGCCCGCGCCGAAAAGCGCGGGTTTTTTGTTTCTGGCCCTTCGACATCCCTCCGCCCTCAAGGAAATCCCGCGATGTGTTCGATCCTCGGAATCTTCGGCCTCCAACCCGGCGACGACGTGCAGGCCCTGCGCCGGCGCGCGCTGGAACTCTCGCAACGCCAGCGCCATCGCGGCCCGGACTGGAGCGGCGTGCATCTGGACGACGGCGCGATCCTCGTCCACGAGCGCCTGGCCATCGTGGATCCGGCGGGCGGTTCGCAGCCGCTGCGCTCGGCCGATGGTGAGCTCGCGCTGGCCGTCAACGGCGAGATCTACAACCATCGCGAACTGGAGCAGTCGCTCGCGACGGCATACGCGTTCCAGACCGGCTCGGACTGCGAGGTCATCAACGCGCTGTATCGCGAGCGCGATGACGTCGCGCAGTGGCTCAACGCGCTCAACGGCATCTTCGCGTTCGCGTTGTGGGACCGCGCGAAGGATCGCTTCGTCATCGCGCGCGACGCCATCGGCGTGTGCCCGCTGTACTGGGGGCACGATCGCGACGGCCGCCTGTGCGTTGCATCGGAGATGAAGGCGCTGGCCGATACGTGTGCCAACGTCGCGCAGTTCCCGCCGGGTCATTACTACGACAGCGAGGTCGGCGAACTGGTCCGCTGGTACGAGCGCCCGTGGCGCGAGCACGCCGCGACGCACGGTGTCGAGGTCTCGAAGCAGGAATTACGCGAAGCGTTCGAACGGGCCGTGCATCGCCAGCTGATGAGCGACGTGCCGTACGGCGTGCTGCTGTCGGGCGGGCTGGATTCCTCGCTCGTGGCCGCGGTCGCCGCGCGTTTCGCGCGCAAGCGCATCGAGGACAACGATGCGACCGAGGCCTGGTGGCCGCGACTGCATTCCTTCGCGATCGGACTCGAAGGTTCCCCCGATCTCGCGGCTGCGGAAGTCGCGGCGAAGGCGCTGGGCACCGTGCACCACGGCTTCACCTACAGCTTCGAGGAAGGCCTCGACGCGCTGCCGGAAGTGATCCGCCACATCGAAACCTACGACGTCACGACGATCCGCGCGTCCACGCCCATGTTCCTGCTCGCGCGCCGCATCAAGGCGATGGGCGTGAAGATGGTGCTGTCGGGCGAGGGCAGCGACGAAGTGTTCGGCGGCTACCTGTATTTCCACAAGGCGCCGGATGCGCGCGAATTCCATGCAGAAACCGTGCGCAAGCTCGACGCGCTGTACAACTACGATTGCCTGCGCGCGAACAAGTCGATGATGGCGTGGGGCGTGGAGCCGCGCGTGCCGTTCCTCGACGTGGAGTTCCTCGACGTCGCGATGCGCATGGATGCCGCGCACAAGATGGTCAAGCCGGGCCCGACCGGGCGGCCGATCGAGAAGGCGATCCTGCGCGAGGCGTTCGAGGGTTACCTGCCCGACGAAATCCTGTGGCGGCAGAAGGAGCAGTTCAGCGACGGCGTGGGCTACGGCTGGATCGACGGCCTGAAGGCGCATGCGGAAGCGCAGGTCAGCGATCGCGTGTTTGCCGCCGCGGCCAGCCGCTTCCCGGTGAACCCGCCGCAGACGAAGGAGGCGTACCTGTACCGCCACATCTTCGAGCAGTTCTTCCCAGGCGTGGCCTGCGCGCAGACGGTGCCCGGCGGCAAGTCGATCGCCTGTTCGTCGCCGGCGGCGATCGCGTGGGATGCGGCGTTCGCGAAGATGGCCGACCCGTCAGGCCGCGCTATCGCGGGGGTGCACGAAGCGGCGTTGTGAAGCCTCTGTCGCGACGAGCCGTGAATTCGGCTCGTCGCGAAAGTCAATGCGACTGATTCTGATTAGAACGCGGGCCGCCGCGATCGGGCACCCTATGCGCCTGGCAAGGAGGTTTCCCCCATGAAAGGCCATCCCGACGTCGTCGACTACCTCAAGGTGCTGCTGCGTGGCGAACTCGCCGCGCGCGACCAGTACTTCATCCATTCCCGTCGCTACGAGGACATGGGCCTGATGTCGCTCTACGAGCGCATCAACCACGAGATGCAGGAAGAGACCGAACACGCCGATGCGCTGCTGCGTCGCATCCTGTTCCTGGAAGGCGATCCGGACATGCGGCCCGACGCGTTCGTCGCCGGCTACACGGTCGAGGAAATGCTGCAGCGTGACCTCGAGGTCGAATACCGCGTGCGCGCGGCGCTGGCCGAGGGCATGGCGCTGTGCGAACGCGTCGGCGACTTCGTGAGCCGCGAGATCCTCCGCGTGCAACTGCAGGACACCGAGGAAGACCACGCGCACTGGCTCGAGCAGCAGCTCGGCCTGATCAAGCGCCTGGGCATCCAGAACTACCTGACGGCGCGCCTCGCGCAGAAGCCGTCGGAAGCGTGAGGTTTGCGGGCCGGCGCGATGCCGGCCCGTCGCGTTGCGTTACTCGTGACGCGACAGGCGGTACACGACCGTGTCGAGCGCCGTGACGCCTTCGTCGATGAAGCGCTGTTGCGTCGACAGGATGTCGCGCCGCTCCAGCGTCTCCACGTGCCAGTCACGCGCATAAAGCGCGTGCACTTCGTCCTCGACCACGCTGAAGGGCGGGCCGGCCTTCTCGTGCTGTGGGTATTCCAGCGAGATCAGCAGGCCGCGGCAGTGCGACGGAAGCCGCGCATAGAGCTCGTGTACGTAACGCTGGCGAAGGTCCGCCGGCAGCGCGATCAAGGCCGCGCGGTCGAACACCGCGCCGCAGCCGGCCAGCGCCGCGTCGTCCAGGCCGAAGGCGTCGCCGCAGATCAGTTCGATGTCGCCGGCGCGGTAATGCGTGCCGTACTTCGATTCGCTCACTTCGGGCGTCACGCCGTGGCCTTCGAAGAACGCTTCGATGGCGATGCGCGACAACTCGACGCCGAGCACGCGATAGCCCTGCGCGGCGAACCAGGCCATGTCCAGCGTCTTGCCCGCCAGCGGTACGAACACGCGCGTGCCGGGTGCGACGCCGAGCGAGGGCCAGTGCTTGAGCAGCAGCGGCGTCGGGGTGTCCTGATGGAAGCCGATCTGGTTGTCGGCCCAGCGCTGGTGCCAGAAGTCGTGCTGCATCGTTCGTCCTTGCGTTGTTGATCCGATGACACTGCCGCCGTCATCCCGGCTTTCGCCGGGATGACGCTTCGGAAGCGGTGACTTCGGCTGAAGCGTTATTCGACGCCCAACCCCTCGACCTTCTGCCATCCACGCGGCAGCAGCCCGCCGCGGGTCGCGCGAGCGCCGAGGTAGGTGTCCAGGTCCTTGAACGACAGCGACATCGTGCGCGCGCCGGATTTCACGACGAGCGTGCCACCCGGCGCGACGACCGCGACGGCGACCACGCGCTCGGTGCCGAGCTTCGCCTTCGGGATGTCGATGAGCTTGTTGCCCTTGCCCTTGTCGAGTTCCGGCAGCTCGCCTACCGGGAACGCCAGCAGGTGGCCGACGTTGGTGACCACGGCAATGCGGTCCTGTTCGACGCTGCTCACCGGCGCCGGCTGGACGACCTTCGCGCCCGGCGTGAGCGAGAGCATCGCCTTGCCCGCCTTGTTGCGGCCGGTGAGGTTCTCGAAGCGTGTGACGAAGCCGTAGCCGTGGCTCGATGCCAGCACGAAACGGGTGTCGTTGTCGCCGCTCGCCAATGCCTGGAACGACGCGCCTGGCGCGGGCGAGAAGCGGCCCGTCAGCGGTTCGCCGTTGCCGCGTGCCGACGGCAGCGAATGCACGACGGTCGAATACGCGCGGCCGGTCGAATCGAGGAACGCGACCTGCTGCGTGCTGCGGCTCTTCGCCGAGGCCAGCAGTTCGTCGCCTTCGCGATAGCTCAGCGAGGCGGCGTCGACGTCGTGGCCCTTCGCCGCGCGCACCCAGCCCTTCTCGCTGAGCACGACGGTCATCGGTTCGCTGGCGACCAGCTCGGTCTCGCTCAGCGCCTGCGCGGCACCGCGCGCGACCAGCGGCGAACGGCGCGCATCGCCGAACTTCTTCGCATCGGCGAGCAGTTCGTCCTTCACCAGCTTCTTCAGCTTGGCGCGGCTCTCCAGCGTGGCGATGATGCGTTCGCGTTCGGCCTTCAGTTCGTCTTCCTCGCCGCGGATCTTCATCTCTTCCAGGCGCGCCAGCTGGCGCAGCCTGGTTTCGAGGATGTAGTCGGTCTGCTCCTCGCTGAGCTTGAAGCGCTTCATCAGGACGGGCTTGGGCTCGTCCTCGGTGCGGATTATGCGGATCACCTCGTCCAGGTTGAGGAACGCGACCAGCAAACCTTCCAACAGGTGCAGGCGGCGCTCGACCTTGTCGAGGCGATGCTTGAGGCGGCGCGTCACCGTTTCGGTTCGGAACGCCAGCCACTCGGTCAGCAGCGCCTTCAGCCCCTTGACCTGCGGGCGGCCGTCGCGGCCGATGATGTTGAAGTTGACGCGGAAGCTCTTCTCGAGGTCCGTCGTCGCGAACAGGTGGCCCATCAGCTGTTCGGCGTCGACTCGGTTGCTGCGCGGCACGAGCACGATGCGCGTCGGGTTCGCGTGGTCGGATTCGTCGCGGATGTCTTCCAGCCACGGCAGCTTCTTCGCGCGCATCTGCGTGGCGATCTGCTCGATCACCTTGCCGGGCGAAGTCTGATAGGGCAGGGCGGTGATGACGAGGTTCGCGCCGTCCTTCACGTACACGGCGCGGGCGCGCACGCTGCCCAGGCCCGTTTCGTACATCTGCTGCAGGTCGGCCGCCGGCGTGATGATCTCCGCGGCGGTCGGGTAGTCCGGGCCGCGCACGTGCTCGCACAGGTCGCGCGTGGTGGCGTCGGGGTCGTCGAGCAGGCGCACGCAGGCGCTGACGACTTCGTTGAGGTTGTGCGGCGGCACGTCGGTGGCCATGCCGACCGCGATGCCGGTGGTGCCGTTGAGCAGCAGGTGCGGCAGGCGCGCCGGCATCCACGAGGGCTCTTCCAGCGTGCCGTCGAAGTTGGGCGTCCAGTCGACCGTGCCCTGGCCGAGCTCGCCCAGCAGCACCTCGGCGATCGGCGTCAGCTTGGCTTCGGTGTATCGCATGGCGGCGAACGACTTGGGGTCGTCGGTCGAACCGAAGTTGCCCTGGCCTTCGACCAGCGGATAGCGGTACGAGAACGGCTGGGCCATCAGCACCATCGCCTCATAGCAGGCGCTGTCGCCATGCGGGTGGTATTTGCCGATGACGTCGCCGACAGTGCGCGCGGACTTCTTCGGCTTGGACGCCGCGTTCAGTCCCAGCTCGCTCATCGAATAGATGATGCGGCGCTGCACCGGCTTGAGCCCGTCGCCGAGGAACGGAAGGGCGCGGTCGAGCACCACGTACATCGAGTAGTCGAGGTAGGCGCGCTCGGCGTATTCGCGCAGCGGGATCTGCTCGAAGCCGTGGAAAGCCGGTCGGACGGTGTCGTTCATTTAGACGATGCGGGCCTGGGTATGTCGGGATGCGTCGATTTTAACGGCGCGTGCAAGCGGTGCGCGGCGCAAATGCGGTGCGCAGCACGGTTCAGCGATGCAGCTCGCCGGCGGCTTCGGGCTGGTAGCGGATCGAAAGCACGCGCAGGCGGATCGTGCGGCCGCCGGGCAGGGGCCATTCGATGGCATCGCCCACGTGCAGGCCGAGCAGGGCGCTGCCGACCGGCGCCAAGATCGACACCTTCTCGGCGCTGCCGTCGGCATCGCGCGGGAACACCAGCGTCATCTCGCGCTCCTCGCCGCTGTTCTCGTCGAGGAACCGGGCGGTGGAGTTCATGGTGATGACGTCCGGCGGCATCTGGGCGGGTTCGATGATCGTCGCGCGCTCGATCTCGGCCTCCAGCGCCGAGGTGTCGACGCTCTGAGCGGCGGGGGATTCCAGCAGCGACTCGATGCGCTCCACGTCCAGGCGCGACATCAGCAGCGGGGGCTTGGGGTCGGACATTGCAAATCTCCAAAGCAACGCGGGCGCCGCACCGGGTGCGCCGCCCGCAGAGGAAAATGTCCGGCGACCATAGCCCCGAGCGGTCCGGGCTTTCAAGCCGACAATGCCGGACCGGCGGGTTCGGACAGGTTCCGGCGGCGCCCGCGGGCCGTGGCTGGATCGAAAGTGAAAATTTTCGTGACGAGGCGTTGACAAGGCGCCCCTCGCACCGCAACATACGCGGCCTCGCTCGGCGAAACACCGACGCGATGCCCAGGTGGCGGAATTGGTAGACGCACTAGTTTCAGGTACTAGCGGGTAAAACCGTGGAGGTTCGAGTCCTCTCCTGGGCACCAAATGATTCACGCTGAATGGCCTCCGGGCCCGGCACAAGAAACCCGCGCATGGCGCGGGTTTTTTGTTTTCCGCCGATCCGATTCGGGCGGTGCGCTGACCTCGCCGCGACCAGCCCCTCCGTCATTCCCGCGAAAGCGGGAACCCAGCGACTTTGCTGTCCTGACGGACTCGCATGGACCGGGCCTACTTGCCCGTCGACACACGGTAGTGAATCCCAGCCGCGCAACAGGAACGTGCCGCGGTAGCTCCGTGCTTCCTCTTCTTCTTCGTCTTCTTCTTCCTCGAAGCCGCAGGGGGCGAGCCGCGCGCACCCTCGCATCGCAGCTTCTTCTTCATCATCAACCGCGCGCCGTGGGCGTGAACGTCTCTGAACGTTCGTTTCACGGTGACATACCTGCGCGCTCGCAAAGTGAAGTCGTCCCCGAAGAACGGCTTGCCTCATGCGCACTGGAATCGATTCGCCCGACGGCCGCCTCGGCATCCTGATGCCCGGACTGGGTGCGGTGGCCACCACGTTCATCGCGGGCGTCGAAGCCATTCGCACGCACGGCGCGCAACCGGTGGGTTCGCTCACGCAGATGGGCAACATCCGGCTCGGCAAGCGCACCGAGAACCGCTGCCCGCGCATCCGTGATTTCGTGCCGCTCGCGCCGCTGGACGACATCGTGTTCGGCGGCTGGGACGTCTACCAGGACAGCGTGTACGAATCGGCACGCAACGCGCGCGTGCTCGATCCCGCATTGCTCGATTCGGTGAAGCAGCCCCTCGACGCGATCAAGCCCATGCCTGCGGTCTTCGATCCGGCCTTCGTGCCCAATCTGGACGGGCGGCATGTGAAGCCCGAAACGCATGCAATGGCGCGCGTCGACGCGCTGGTCGAGGACATGCGTCGCTTCCGCGAAGAACACCGATGCTCCCGGCTTGTGGTCGTGTGGTGCGCATCCACCGAGAAGTATCTCGAAGAGCAGGACGTGCACGCCACGCTCGACGCGTTCGAACAGGGGCTTCGCGACAACCATCCTGCGATCGCGCCTTCGATGCTTTACGCGTACGCGGCGATCTCGCAGGGGATTCCGTTCGTCAACGGTGCGCCGAACCTCACCTGCGATATCCCGGCGCTGGTGGACCTCGCGCTGAAAACCGGCACGCCGATCGGCGGAAAGGACTTCAAGACCGGCCAGACGTTGATGAAAACGATCCTCGCGCCTGGGCTGCAGGCGCGCGCGCTAGGCATCCGCGGCTGGTTCTCGTCGAACATCCTCGGAAACCGCGATGGGCTTGTGCTCGATCACCCGGATAACTTCCGGACCAAGGAAGTTTCCAAGCTCGGCGTGCTGGAGGACATCCTGCGCCCGGAACTGAGCCCCGAACTCTACGGCGAGCTCTACCACAAGGTGCGCATCAACTATTACCCGCCGCACGGCGACAACAAGGAAAGCTGGGACAACATCGACATCTTCGGTTGGCTCGGCTATCCGATGCAGATCAAGATCAACTTCCTGTGCCGCGATTCGATTCTCGCCGCGCCGATCGCGCTGGACCTCGCGCTGCTCATCGACCTGGCGAAACGTGCGGGCATGTCGGGCACACAGGAGTGGCTGTCGTTCTACTTCAAGTCGCCGCAGACCGCGCCGGGACTGCGTCCCGAACACGACATCTTTCGCCAGCTCATCAAGCTCCAGAACACGCTTCGCCACCTCATGGGCGAAGACCTCATCACGCACCTGGGCCTGGACTATTACCAGGAACTGGTCGAAGCGCTCTGACCAGGATGGAAGCGCAACCATGATCGAAGCGGTCAAGTTCTGGAACGAGCCCAACAACAAATCGCACTGGGATCTGGAACTCGATCCCGAGTGGCGCCTTTACGCGCAGATGGTGCGAACCGCCGCGCAGGCGGTGAAGGCCGAACGGCCGGACGTGCTGCGCGTGCTCGGCGGAATCTCGCCGATCGATCCGGCCTTCATGATCCGCGTGCAGGAGCTGGAGGCGACCGCGGACCTGGACGCCGTCGCGGTGCATGGCTTTCCACTCGACTGGAACCTGTGGTCGATCCACGATTGGCGCGAGAAGATCGCGGAAATCGAGGCCGTGACGCGCCTGCCGGTGTGGGTCACGGAAGTGGGCGTGTCGAGTTTCGGTGCGGAGGAAGTGCAGGAATTCGGATTGCGCCGCTCGGCCGAACTCCTGTGCGGCCGCGTCGATCGCATCCACTGGTACAGCCTGTACGACCTTCCGCGCGCGTGGGAAGCGACCACGCGACATCGCGAAGCGGAAGGCTCGTCGTACTACCGCCACTTCCACATGGGCCTGCTTCGCGAAGATGGAACGCCCAAGCGCGCGCTCGAACAGTTCGGCCAGTACACGCCTGAACTCGGCATCTGCCAGTGGTTCCATTTCGAGGATCCCCGCCTCGATGAAGCCGTGGGCTGGCTCAAGCGCCTGGGCGTACGACGTCTGCGCACGGGGCTGAGCTGGGCCGATCACCTCCGCCCCGACGCGGAGGCCTGGTTCGACCGGATGATGTCGGCTCTGGATGGCTTCGACCTGACGATCACCTTCTGCTTCACGCCCGAGTCGAAGGGGTTGCGGCCGCACCACACGAGCCCACCGCAGGATCCACGCGAGTTCGCCGACTTCTGCGCGGCGATGATGCGGCGTTACGCCTGAGCGCGACGGCTGCCGCGGCCATGACGTCGGATGCGTGGCTCGACCTCATGCGCGCCGGCCGCTGGGAGGAGGCCTGGCGCATCAAGGATGAGCAGATGACTGCTCGTCGCGGCGAATCGTGCTGGCACTGGCCGCGCCACGAACAGTACGCGTGGAACGGAGACGCCATCGACGGGAAGCGCGTGCTCGTCCGCTGTTATCACGGTCTTGGCGACACACTGCAGTTCATCCGCTACATGCCGATGCTGCGTGGACGCGCGCGCGAAGTGATCGTGTGGGGGCAAGCGAAGCTGACCCCGCTGCTGGCCCGCGTGGATGGCATCGACCGCCTGCTGCCGTTGCACGACGGTACGCCCCAAGCCGAATTCGACGTCGATATCGAGATCATGGAACTGCCGCACCTGTTTCGCACGACGCTTGAATCGGTGCCGTCCCGGATTCCGTACCTTCACGCGTCGCCGCTGCCAATGCCGCGCGATCGGAGCCGACTGGCCGTCGGCCTCGTATGGCAGGCGGGCGAGTGGGATACGCGCCGATCGATCCCGTACGCGATCGCAAGACGCCTGCTCGGAGTGCGCGGGATCGACTGGTTCATCCTGCAGCCCGACCCGCACCGTGCGGGGTGGCCTGGTGATGTCGGCCAGTGGCCGGGCGAGCTCAACCTGACCGATTACGCGCGTGCCGTGCGCGCGATGGATCTGGTGATCACCATCGATTCGATGCCGGCGCACATGGCAGGCGCACTGGGTGTGCCGACGTGGACGCTGCTCACGGACGATCCCGACTGGCGGTGGATGCTCGATCGCGACGACAGTCCGTGGTATCCGACGATGCGCCTGTTCCGGCAGCGCGAATCGGGCGACTGGGGTGACGTGGTCGAGCGCGTTGCGAACGCACTGGCGCAATTCATCCAAGCCCGAGCCGACTGACGAACGCGCCAAGGCGGCCACGTCGATACGCGAACGCGTGGTAGACGGTGAGGGCGGCGCGCGCCCACAGCAGGTAGATCGCGCGCAAGCGGGTCACGCGGGCCAGCGCGAACATGCGATGGCTCCATCGCGAATTCGCCGCACGCAGCGCGTAGATGCGGCGTCGCGGCGGCGGGGCAGCGCGCGCATCGGGCGGCACGCGCTTCGGCGGTGCGTCGGCGATGCGCGACAACCGGTACGAGAGCCCTTCGCGCCGCTGTCGCAAACGGGCGGCCTGCGTAGCGGCCACGACACCGGCATCGACCGGCTCCAGTGCGATCCGGCCTGCATCGCGCGCTTGCCGCAGCATCGCGTCGAGATCATGCGTTCGCACCACGACGACGTTATGTCCGCGCCAGTCCGACGAATACGGCTCCACCCAGGCGTCGCCGAACGAGATGTCCGCGGTTTCGGCCATCACGTCGTCGCACAGGTTGCAGGCGGCATCCATGAAGAAGCCCGCGCCCCAGTCGCCATCCACCAGCGGCCACCAGTCGCGACCGAGCGTGCGGCCATCGCGCAGCACGATCTCGGCGTGGTACCGGTTCGCCGCGCGTTCGGGATGCTTGCGGCGGAAATCAACGTGCCGCACCTCATCCGCCTCCGCGCCCATCTGCCACGCGAGGCTGTCGGCGAAGCGCGCGCTTTTCATGTGTCCGCAGAACAGGCCCATCGTGTGGACGATCCGCTCGCGCAACCGCGGATGCCGGCGTCGCATCAGCTGCACGGCCTTGATGAAACACGGGATGCCGACCACCGCATAGCGACCCGGTTCTTCGAGCATCGTCCGCAACACGCCGGACATTTCCACCGGGTAGTAGCGCGAGCCCGAACCGCCGGCTACGTCGGCCTCGCTGCGCGAGAACCGGTACTCGAACAACCGACCGCTCTCGACCGGGTCGTCGCAGGCATGGACGTGCGCGACCGCATCCACGCGACCGGTGCGAAGCAACTCGCAGGCGAACCAGCTGACGAGCCCGCCGGAGCTTCCGCGGTCGCGATAGTCCAGTTCGGCGGCATGACCGACATACGCCGCGACGTAGCGACCTGTTGCGACGTCGTGCGATGGAGCATCCGGAAAGAGATTGGCCGCGAGCATGTCCTCATTGGAGACGCCGGAAGCGAACGGGCAGGTTTGCGCAACGACGTCCGACGCGGCGACGTTCCAGCTTCGCGAGCCCGCCGGCCTCAGCTGCCCGTACCGGTCGAACTGCATGGCCGCGTGGCCGACTGGCGTCTGCGCGACGCACCCGCCGCAGCCGATGCAGCGGCCTGCACGTGCCATCGCGTGCGGGCCCGGCGCAGTCACGCGACCGCTTCCGGCGCGCGCAGCGCTTCGCGAAGGAAGCGGCGCGAAGACCGCTGCAGGGCGGCGATGCGTGTAGCGAAGGCCTCGGGCAGCGGCGCATCGAGCAGCCGCTCCATGTCGTCGTCCAGCGCCCTCGACCCATCCACCAGCTGCCGTTCTGCACCGACCTGATGCATCAGGCATCGCAGCTTCGTGCCGCGATACCACGAGGCCTCGCAGACGAACGGGCGTCCGAAGCGCAGTGCGAACACGCAGCCGTGGAAGAAGGTCGTTGCCACCGCGCCGGCATTAGCCATGAAGGCGGCGAACTCATGCGGGCCGGCGTCGATCCATTGCCGGTCGGCCCATTCGCTGCGGTATCCGATGCTGACGACCGGCCAGCCGCGACGTCGTGCCCAGGCGCGCACCGCCCGTCCGAACGCGGGCGAGAAGTCGTGGCCGTACAGGGCGACGTATGGCAGGCCATCGCCTGAGGCCGGTGCGTCAGCGAGAGCCGGTGGGAACGCGAGGCAGGGATCCAGCACAACCGGAACCTCCGCGGCGAGCGCGCCGGCGACGATCGACCGCGACGCGTCATCGCGCACCGAAATCGCATCGAAGTCGTGCAGCCGCCGTGCCCACGCGCGGTCGAGGCCGTCGGGTTCGGCGTGATGACCGAAGCTGGCTGCATAGGCGATCTTGAGCGGTGCGCGCAGCCCGTCGCCATAGAACAGCGGGACCCGTCCGTACCAGGGATGCGAGAGGTTCCAGACCTCGTCGCTGCCGACCACGATCGCATCGTAAGTGGGCATCTGCCCAGGCTCGTCGAGCGGAAACCGCTGCGACAGCGGAAGCGATGCGAAGGCCTCGAAGAAGCGCTGCATCTTGCTTCGGTAAGCCGGCCGATCCGCGCGCGCTTCGGGAACCGGGCGCAACGCGCACTTCCACTCGGCGCGATCGATGCGCCGACTGGCGTGATCGAGCAACACCGCGTCGTGACCAAGCGAGCCCAACCCATGCACGAGACAGCGCGCCTGCCAGTAGCTGCCGTAATTGATGCAGCGATGGAAGGTAAGTACGCCGATCTTCACGGACCCGTCCCCGCAATGTGTCGAAGCTGCAGCGGTCGCGCCCGCTGATGTACGCCATGACCCGCCTGCTGCTCGTACGCCACGCCAATACCGATGCCAACGGCAAACGCCTTGCCGGTCGCAGCGAGGGGATCGCCCTGAACGAGGAGGGCCGGGTGCAGGCGCAGTGGCTTGCAGCGCGTCTGGCCGTTCTCCCCGTGTCGGCGATCTACAGCAGTCCGCTGCAACGCGCGATGGAAACCGCTGAAGCGATTGCCACGTTAGTGGGCCGCGACGTCGAACCTCGTGAAGAATTTCTCGAAATCGAGTTCGGCGAATGGACCGGGCTCGACTTCGATGCGCTGTCGCGCGACGCGCGCTTCGAGCGTTTCAATCGTTTCCGCAGCAGCGCGGATGTGCCTGGAGGGGAAAGCATGCTGCAGGCGCAGGTGCGGATGATCGACGGACTGTCGCGCCTTCGTGCACGTCATCGGCACGATTGCGTCGTCGTGGTGAGTCATGGCGATCTCATCCGTGCGGCGATCGCGTACTACGCAGGCATCCCACTCGATCTCATGCAACGCATCGAAGTTTCCACCGGCTCTTTGAGCGAAATCGAACTCGACGACGATCATGTGCGCATCGTGCGCATCAACGAAACGGACGCCAGAGTGTGAAAGTCGTGTAGGTCGAGCCCATCCGTTTTCTTCTCGCCGGTTTAAAACCCTGCATGGGAGACTGGGTTTGTACCTGATGGGGCGATCCCTGGAGTCACCAAGCGGAACCGATGACGTGGCAACGTACCGGTCGCCCATCCACTCAGGTAATGGAGGTGGACACCGGCTACACATCAGCACGGCATCGAATCCCGTAATCAAGACGGTTCGTGCGCAGGCGTTGCGCCCTGCAGAAAACTTCCTCGCGGTGTCGACGAACTCATCCGCGACGAAGAACGACCCGTCGCCTCGTATTGGACGAGGCCGGTGTTGAGCGTCCGTCGGGCGTGCCCGGCGACGACAAGAACGCTACAGCCGCCCGTTACCCGCTGCGCGCAGGACGTGTCATCCCCGTCCGCACCTGGCGGATCAGACAGCCCGACGAAGTCGGCCGCGCAGGCGGCACGGGCTTCGTTCGGCTCCCGGAACACCGGGCCCGCGTGCAGCGATGCGCGCGGCATCCCGAAGCACATAGGGAACGGATATGGACGGCGTAGATCGGAACAAGAACGTGCGTCGCAGGGCGCTGGTCGCCGGCGGCGCGGGATTCCTCGGGGCGCACCTTTGCCGGCGACTCGTACAGGACGGTTATGACGTGACGGCGGTGGACAGTCTCGTGACAGGACGCCTGAGCAACCTCGCCGACATGCTGGACGACACAACGGGCGAGGGTCGAGTCCGCTTCGTGCGACATGACGTGACCGAGCCATTCGACGCGCACTTCGACGCATCGGCGGACATCGTCTTCAACCTGGCGTGTTGCGCATCGCCCATCCACTACCAGGCCCAGCCGGTGCATACGTTGAAGACGTGCCTGGAGGGTGCGTTGAACCTGCTCCAGCTTGCGCATCGCAACGGCGCGCGCATCTTCCATGCCTCGACCAGCGAGGTCTACGGCGAGCCCGAAACGCATCCGCAGAAGGAAGGGTATCGCGGTGCCGTCAGCACCACGGGCCCGCGCGCGTGCTACGACGAAGGAAAGCGCTGCGCCGAGACGTTGTTCTTCGACTATCGCCGCCAGCATGGCGTGCAGATCAAGGTCGCGCGCATTTTCAACACCTACGGTCCGTTCATGCGCGAGGACGACGGTCGCGTCGTGTCGAACCTGATCGTGCAGGCGCTGCGCAACGAACCGCTGACGATCTACGGTGAAGGCCTGAAGACGCGCTCGTTCTGCTACGTCGACGACCTCGTGCAGGGCATCATGCGTCTGATGGCCACGCCGCCGGGCTTCACTGGTCCGGTCAACCTCGGCAATCCAGTGGAAGTCACCGTGCTGGAGCTTGCCGAGCGGATCATCTCGCTGACGGGCTCGCACTCGCGGCTGGTACGAAAGCCGATACCCACCGACGATCCGACACGGCGTTGTCCCGACATCTCGCTCGCACGCGAGCACCTCGGCTGGGAGCCGCGCGTCGCGCTCGACGAGGGACTGCGCCGCACCATCGCGTGGTTCGCTGCGCAGGAAGCGTCGCGCGACGTACGCGCCCGGGAGGTGGACCGTGACTGCGCATGAGGGCGGGAACGGCGGCACGGGATCGCGCGGGCGCGTGCTCATCACCGGCGGCGCGGGTTTCGTCGGCTCGCACCTCGCAGACGAACTGCTCGCGCATGGCTACCAGGTGCGCGTGCTGGATGCGCTCGCCGCGCAGGTGCATGGCGACGACGCCCAATGGCCGGCCTATCTGTCTGACGAAGTCGAGCGCATGCAGGGCGATGTCCGTGACGCCGATGCGGTTCGCGCGGCGCTGGAAGGCGTCGATCGCGTGTTCCATCTCGCGGCGGCGGTCGGCGTCGGGCAGAGCATGTACGAGATCGAGCACTACACCGACGTCAACAATCGCGGGACGGCCGTGTTGCTGGAAGCGCTGTCGCGCTCGCCGGTAAAGAAGCTGGTCGTCGCCTCGAGCATGAGCGTCTACGGCGAAGGGCTGTATGCCGATGCGTCCGGTCGCGCCGTTGCTCCACCAGAGCGCGATCCCGAATCGCTCCGACGCGGCGACTGGGAACTGCGCGCGCACGGCGAACCGCTCACGCCGGTGCCCACGAGCGAGGACAAGCCGCCGATGCCCACGTCGGTCTACGCGCTGTCCAAGCTCGACCAGGAACGGCTGTGCCTGATCGTCGGGCAGGCGTACGGCATCCCGGCCACGGCGCTGCGGTTCTTCAACATCTACGGAACGCGGCAGGCGCTGTCGAATCCCTACACCGGCGTGCTCGCGATCTTCGCGTCGCGGTACATGAACGGCAAACCGCCGCGCATCTTCGAGGACGGGAACCAGCGTCGCGATTTCGTCCACGTGAGCGACATCGCGCGCGCATGCCGACTCGCGTTGGAGTCGGATGCGGCCACCGGTCGCGCGATCAACGTAGGCAGTGGCGTGTCGGTGTCGATTGCCGAGGTCGCGCACGCGATGGCGAAAGCGCTGGAGGTCGACGCCCTGCCGCCGGAAATCACGGGCCAGTTCCGCGTCGGCGACATCCGGCACTGCTTCGCCGACATCACGCTGGCGCGCGAGCTGCTCGGCTACGCGCCGCGCGTGACGCTGGAGCAGGGCCTGGCCGAACTTGTCGAATGGATGCAGGACCAGCAGGCGGTGGATCGCGTAGACGTGGCCGCAGCCGAGCTGGCGAGCCGGGGGTTGCAGCGATGAACGCACGAACGCATCTGCACGAGCCCACGAACGAAGGCCCGGTGCTGATCACCGGGGGCGCCGGCTTCATCGGCACGAACCTGGCGACACGGCTGCTGGACTCGGGGCGGCGCGTCGTCGTCTTCGACAACCTGTCGCGTCCCGGCGTGGAGGCGAATGCGCACTGGTTGTGGCACCGCTTCGGCGATCGCGTCGCCATCGAGATCGGCGACGTGCGCGATGCGGGGCGTGTGCGTGGCCTCGTGGCGGACGCGTCGCAGGTCTTCCACTTCGCCGCGCAAGTCGCGGTGACGTCGAGCCTGGTCGATCCACGCGACGATTTCGAGACCAACCTGGGCGGGACGCTCAATGTCCTCGAAGCGATGCGCGCGATGGAAACGCCGCCGTCGCTGGTCTTCACCTCCACCAACAAGGTCTACGGCGCGCTGGACGACATCGCGCTGGATCGTGCCGGCGACCGCTACGCGCCAAGCGACGAGGCGCTGCGCGGCGCGGGTGTGAGCGAAACTCGACCGCTGGATTTCCACAGTCCCTACGGCTGTTCGAAGGGCGGCGCGGACCAGTACGTGCTCGACTACGCGCGCAGTTTCGGGCTGCCCGCGGCCTTGTTCCGCATGAGCTGCATCTACGGGCCGCACCAGTGCGGCAACGAGGACCAGGGCTGGGTCGCGCATTTCCTGCGCTGCGCGCTCCGACGCGAGCCCATCACCATCTACGGTGACGGCCGGCAGGTGCGCGACATCCTGTTCGCGACGGACCTCGCTGACGCGTTCGTGCGATGCCAGGCGCGCATGCACGAGCTCGCCGGGCGTGCGTTCAACATGGGCGGCGGTCCGCCGAATGCGCTGAGCCTGCGCGAGGTACTCGGCACCATTGCCTCGCTCACGGGCCGCGCGCCGCAGATCGAATACGGGCCGTGGCGCGTGGGCGACCAGCGTTGGTACGTGTCCGACACGCAGGCATTCCGGCGCGCAACGGGATGGGCACCGGCGGTGGATGCGCAGGAGGGCATCGCGCGGCTGCACGAGTGGCTGGTCGAGACGACGATGCCGTCGCAGGCGCGCGTGCCGGCGACGTCACGGACGCACGCCGCATGAGCACGATGCGCTCGGCGGTATTCGACGGCGATGAACGCGTCCGCGTCGCGCGCACGTCGCGACCGGAACCCGCGAAGGGCGAGGTGCGCGTACGCCTGCACGGCTGCGGCGTGTGTGCCTCCAACCTCCCCGTGTGGGCGGGACGACCGTGGTTCGAGTACCCGTTCGATCCCGGAGCCCCCGGGCACGAGGGCTGGGGCGAGGTCGACGCGGTGGGCGACAACGTGCACGAGTGGCGTCCCGGTGATCGCGTTGCGCTGCTTTCCGGCCGCGCCTATGCCGAGTACGACATCGCACGGCCCGAATCCCTGGCGCGCCTGCCATCCATCGCGGCGTCGCGCGCATTGCCGGGTGAACCGCTCGCCTGCGCGATGAACATCTGGCGACGCAGCGACATCCGCTCGGGCCAGACGGTGGCGATCGTCGGCGTGGGCTTCATCGGCGCGTTGTTGATCCAGCTTGCGACGCATGCGGGCGCACGCGTCTTCGCCTTGTCGCGACGTCCGTTCGCGCGCGACGTGGCACGCAGCTGCGGCGCCAGCGACGTGTTCGACACCGCCAACGTGCATGCCGCCATCGGTGCGGTCAACGAACTCAGCGGCGGCGGGGGATGCGCGCGCGTGATCGAAGCGGCAGGCGAGCAGGCGACGCTCGACATCGCCAGCGGGATCAGCGCCGAAGGCGGGCGGCTGATGATCGCCGGCTACCACCAGGACGGCCCGCGGCAGGTCGACATGCAACAGTGGAACTGGCGCGGCCTCGACGTGATCAACGCACACGAGCGCGATTCCGCCGTCGCGTCGCGCGGTCTGCGCGAGGCAATGGATGCGGTGGAGGAGGGACGTCTGGATCCGTTTTCCCTGATCACACACCGCTTCGCCCTCGACCGTATCGGCGACGCGTTCCACACCTTGTCGACGCGGCCGGACGGATTCCTCAAAGCGGCGGTGATCGCATGAACGCACGACTTCACCCTGCGATGCAGGCGCCGCGCCTGGGCTTTCTGGGGCTCGGCTGGATCGGCTGCCAGCGCATGCAGGTGCTGGCCGACAGCGGCACCGCGACGATCGGCGCCATCGCCGACAGCAATCCCGAGAGCCTCGCCCGAGCGGTGCTGCACGCACCGGACGCGAGGCGTTGTCGCACCATCGACGAGCTGCTGGCGATGGACGATCTGGACGGCATCGTGATCGCGACGCCCAGCGGGGCGCACGCGGTGCAGGCGATCGCCGCGCTCGATCGCGGGCTTGCGGTGTTCTGCCAGAAGCCGCTCACGCGCACAGCGCTGGAAGCCCGGCAGGTCGTGGAGGCGGCGCGTCGCGCCGATCGCCTGCTCGCGGTCGATTTCAGCTACCGCCATCTCGACGGCGTCGCCGATCTTCGCGAACGCATGCAGCGCGGCGACTTCGGCGACGTCCATGCGGTCGATCTCCAGTTCCATAACGCCTACGGGCCCGACAAACCGTGGTTCTACGAGCTGTCGCAGTCCGGCGGCGGATGCGTGATGGACCTGGGCATCCATCTCATCGATCTCGCGCAATGGCTGTGCGACTCGATGGGGCACTCGGAGCTGGGCGCGATGCTGCACGCCGGTGGCCGGCCGTTGCTCGCGCCGCTGCGCGAAGTCGAGGACTACGCGACCGCGCAGTGGCAGCTCGACAACAACGCGAGCGTGCGGATGGCCTGTTCGTGGCGGCTGCCTGCCGGACGCGATGCGGTGATCGAAGCGGCCTTCTACGGCACGCGCGGCGGCGCGGCGATCCGCAATGTCGCGGGTTCCTTCTACGACTCACCGTCGACCTGTTCGAAGGGACGCGCACGACCCGCATCGCCTCTCCGCCCGACGCGTGGGGCGGACGGGCGCTGATCGAATGGACGCGCCGCGTGCAGGCCGGCGAAGGATTCGACCCGCAATCCCGCACGCTGGTCGATGTCGCGCAGACGGTGGATGCGATCTATGGCCGCTAAGCGCCTGCGCGTGATGATGACCGCCGACACCATCGGCGGCGTGTGGACGTTCGCGATGGAATTGTGCGAACAGCTCTGCGCGCACGGCGATCGCGTGCTCCTTGCTGCGACTGGCCGCGAGCTCGATGCCGCGCAGCGTGCGCAGGCGGCGAGCATCGCTGGACTCACGTTGCGCGCCTTGCCGTACAAGCTGGTCTGGATGCCGGATCCATGGCGCGATCTGCACGCCGCAGGATCATGGCTCCAAGCGCTGGCGCGCGAGTTCCGACCCGACGTCGTGCATCTGAACGATCTGTCGCAGGGCGATGTGGCTTGGCACTGCCCGGTGGTCGTCACGGCGCATTCGTGCGTGTGCTCGTGGTGGCGCGCCGTGCACGGCGAAGCCGCGCCCGCATCGTGGTACCGCTACCGGCAGCACGTCGCGGCGACCTTGCATGCGGCCGACCACGTCGTCGCGCCCTCGCACGCGATGAGCCATGCGCTCGTGCGCGAGCACGGATCTCTGGCATCGACGCAGGTCATCCATAACGGGCGGACCGCCTGCGCTGGGCAGGCAAGCAAGGAGCCGTTCGTCTTCGCGGCAGGGCGCCTGTGGGACGAGGCGAAGAACCTGCAGACGCTGGCGAGGATCGCGCCGGACCTGCCGTGGCCGGTCTGCATCGCCGGCGATGCGCGCCATCCCGGTGACGGAAGCACGGCCACGTTCGGAAACGTGCGCGCGTTGGGATCGCTGGAAGAAGACGCCGTTCGCGCCTACATGGCCCGCGCCGCGGTCTATGCATTGCCTGCACGTTACGAGCCGTTCGGTCTGTCGGTGCTCGAAGCGGCGCAGGCGGGGTGCGCGCTGGTGCTCGGCGATATCCCGAGCCTGCGGGAAGTGTGGGGCGATGCCGCGTCGTTCGTGGCGCCCGGGGACGCCGACGGGCTCCGGGATGCGCTGCTTCGCCTCATTGACGACGAACCGCTGCGCCATGCGCTGTCGCGCAAGGCGCGCCGCCGTGCCGCGCGCTACACGCCGCGTGCGATGGCCGTGCAGTACCGCGAAGCCTATGTCGAACTGCTGGAGCGCCGCAGCGCGCCAGAGAACCGCAACCACGCCGTGGTCGTCAGCGCAGGAGCGCATCCATGAAGTTCGTCCTGTTCTATCACTCGCTCGTGTCCGACTGGAACCATGGCAATGCGCATTTCCTGCGCGGCGTCGTGGCCGAACTGCAAGCGCGCGGGCACCAGGTCGAGGTGTACGAACCCGAGGATGCGTGGAGCGTCGCACAGCTCGTCGCCGACCACGGCGAGGACGCCATCGCGCAGTGGCAGGCGCGCTATCCGCAGCTGCGCAGCCACCGTTACCGGCGTGACCGGTTCGACGTGGACGAAGCGCTGGATGGCGCGGACGTCGCGCTTGTTCACGAATGGAACGAGCCCTCGCTGGTGGCCGACATCGGAAACCGCGCGCCGGCAGCGTGCCGCGTCTTCTTCCACGACACCCATCATCGCAGCGTCAGCGCGCCCGATGACATGGCGCGCTACGACCTGCGTGGCTACGACGGCGTGCTCGCCTTTGGCGAGGCCGTGCGGCAGCGCTATCTCGACAACGCCTGGTGCGAACGTGCGTTCACGTGGCACGAAGCGGCCGATACGCGCGTGTTCCATCCGATAAAAAAGCCGGACGAACCCGACGGCGATCTGGTGTGGATCGGCAACTGGGGCGACGACGAACGCGAGGCTGAGCTGCGCGAATACCTCGTCGAGCCGGTCCGCGAACTGGGCCTGCGCGCACGCCTGCATGGCGTTCGCTATCCGGCGCATGCGCTGGCGATGCTGCGTGAAGCCGACATCGAGTACCGCGGCTGGTTACCGAACTGGCGCGTGCCGGAGGTGTTCGCGCGCTACACGGCTACGGTCCACGTGCCGCGTCGTCCCTACGCGCGGCTGCTGCCGGGCATTCCGACCATCCGCGTGTTCGAGGCGCTCGCCTGCGGCATTCCCCTCGTAAGCGCGCCGTGGGATGACGTCGAGCACCTGTTCGCGCCGGGTCGCGATTTCCTGGTCGCACGCGACGGCGCGCAGATGCGCGAGCACCTGCGCATGCTGGTGGCCGATCCATCCTCGGTGAGCGAACTCGCCGCACACGGGCTCGCCACCGTCCTCGCGCGACACACCTGTGTGCACCGCGTCGACGAACTGCTTTCCATCGTGTCGTCGCTCGCCGCATCCGCCGACACACCCGCTCGTTCCACGTCCCGGAGCCTGTCCCATGCCTAGCCCCCTTCGCATCGCCTTCTTCGGCTCCAGCCTCGTGTCGTCGTACTGGAACGGCGCGGCCACTTATTACCGCGGCATCGTGCGGGCGCTTCACCAGCGCGGCCATCGCGTGACGTTCTTCGAACCCGACGCGTTCGAGCGGCAACAGCATCGCGACATGGACGATCCCGAGTGGGCGGACGTCGTGGTGTACCCGGCCAACGGCGAGGCCGATGCCGCGCGCGCGCTCGAACAGGCGCGCGGCGCGGACCTGGTGGTGAAGGCCAGCGGCGTCGGCGTGTTCGACGAGTTCCTCGAACGCGAGGTGCTGGCGCTGCGCTCGCCGTCGACGTGGGTCGCGTTCTGGGACGTGGACGCGCCCGCGACGCTGGAGCGCATGCTGTCGAACCCGCAGGACCCGCTGCGTGCGCACGTTCCGCGATACGACCTCGTGCTGACCTACGGCGGCGGACAGCGCGTGATCGACGCCTACCTGGGCCTCGATGCGCGCGAATGCGTGCCGATCTACAACGCGCTCGATCCCGATACGCACCACCCGGTGCCGATGGACCATCGCTTCGCCGCGGACCTGGGTTTCCTCGGCAACCGCCTTCCCGATCGCGAGCAGCGCGTGCACCGCTTCTTCTTCGACGCCGCGCGGAAGGCGCCGGAGTTCGACTACCTGCTCGGCGGCAGCGGATGGGACGACGAGGATCTTCCCAGCAACGTCACGCGGCTCGGCCACGTACCCACGCGCGATCACAACGCGTTCAACTGCAGCGCGCACATGGTGCTCAACATCAACCGCGACAGCATGGCGAGGTTCGGTTTCTCGCCGCCCACGCGGGTGTTCGAGGCGGCCGGGGCGGGCGCGTGCCTGATGACCGATGCGTGGGACGGCATCGAGATGTTCCTCGAACCCGGGCGCGAAGTACTGATCGCCGACAGCGCCGAGCAGGTCAACCAGCACCTTCGTGCCATCGGCCCCGTGCTCGCGCGCCAGATCGGCGAGCGTGCGCGGGCGCGCATGCTGCGCGAGCACACGTATGCGCATCGCGCGGTGCAGCTGGAATCGCTGCTGGAGGCGCGCCTGCGCGCGGCGGCATGAAGGGCGCGCCGCTGGACACCGTCGTGATCGGCCTGAGCCTGCGTTCGGCGTGGGGCAATGGCCATGCCACGACGTATCGCGCGTTGCTCGGCGCGCTGGAGGCGCGCGGCGATCGCGTGCTGTTCCTCGAACGCGACGTGCCGTGGTACGCGCAGAACCAGGACGCGGCAGACGAACTGCCCGGGCGGCTTTCGCTGTACGCGGACCTCGACGCACTGCAGGACCACCACGCCGATGACGTCGCCAATGCCGATCTCGTGATCGTGGGGTCCTACGTGCCGCAGGGCACCGAGGTGGGCCGCTGGGCGCAGCGCACCGCGCGCGGCGTCGTCGCGTTCTACGACATCGATACGCCGGTGACGCTAGCCGCGCTCGCACAAGGGCGCTGCGCCTACGTGGATGCGGAGGCGATCGCCGGCTACGACCTCTATTTGTCGTTCAGCGGCGGCCCGGCGCTGGACACGCTCCAGCAGCGCTATGGCGCACGCATGGCGGTGCCGCTGTACTGCTCGGCCGATCCGGAGCGCTATTTCCCCGAGGAGCGGGAGGTGGAGTACGACCTCGGATACATGGGCACCTACAGCGACGATCGCCAGCCCATGCTCGATCGCCTGCTGCTGCAGCCGGCGCGCACGTGGGACGAAGGCCGCTTCGTCGTGGCCGGCCCGCAGTATCCGGACACCGTGCAATGGCCGCGCAATGTCGAACGCATCGAGCATCTGCCGCCGTCGGGCCATCGGGGCTTCTACAACCTCCAGCGCTTCACGCTGAACGTGACGCGCGCGGACATGGTGGCGATGGGGCATTCGCCGAGCGTGCGCCTGTTCGAGGCCGCCGCGTGCGGCACGCCCATCGTGTCCGACCCATGGACCGGCCTGGACGCCCTGTTCGCGCCGGGGAAGGAGATCCTGATCGCACAGTCCGGCGCGCAGGCACTGCACTGGGTGCAGGGGATGCCCGACGCGATGCGACGCCGGATCGGCCTCGCCGCACGCGCGCGTTTCCTCGCCGAGCACACCCCCGCGCATCGCGCGCAATCGCTGCACACGTATTTCGAACGCGCGGCGGCGCGGCGTTCGCGCGCCACGTCGCCACGCCTTTCCGGCAACAGGAGGACATCGCATGAGCAAGCATTCGTCCCATCAGACCACCGACCACAATGAGATCCGTCGCTGGACGGAGGCGCGCGACGGCTTTCCCGCGACCGTGCGCGGCACCGCCGAGCGCGGCGAGGAAGCCGGGCTGCTGCGCATCATGTTCCGCGACGACGAGGACCTGGAACAGATCGAGTGGGAGGACTTCTTCGAGAAGTTCGACGAGGAGAAGCTCGCCTTCCTATACCAGGAGAAGACGGCCGACGGCGAGGTGAGCCGCTTCTTCAAGTTCGTGCAGCGGGAGTGAACATGCACGCGCGCGCATCGGGCAGCGTCGAGGCGGCGATCCGCGAGCTCGGCCCGTGGTTCCACAACCTTCATCTTCCCGGCGGAGTGCAGACGGCGCCGCATCACGAGTACGGCGATTTTCCGGCATTCAAATGGCGGCAGATCGCGCCCCACATTCCCGAAGACCTCCATGGCGCGACGGTGCTCGACATCGGATGCAATGCCGGCTTCTACAGTTTCGAACTGGCTCGGCGGGGCGCGCGGGTGACGGCGATCGACATCGATCCCCACTACCTCGACCAGGCCCGCTGGGCGGCGGCGCAGTACGGCCTTCAGGACCGCATCGAGTTCCGGCGAATGCAGGTCTACGAGGTGGCCGACCTCCCGGGCCGGTTCGACTGGGTCTGGCTGATGGGCGTGCTCTACCACCTGCGCCATCCGCTGCTCGCGCTGGACCTGGTGCGCCGCAAGGCGGCCGACCGCATGGTGCTGCAGACGATGACGATGCCGGAGACCGAGCAGGTCCACGCACCGCCCGACGTGGGACTCGACGAGCGCGACCTGCTGCGCGCGCAGGGCTGGCCGCGCATGGCCTTCATCGAGCACCGGCTTGCAGGCGATCCGACCAACTGGTGGGCGCCCAACGATGCGTGTGTGCTCGCGATGCTGCGCAGCTCGGGCTTCTCGATCGAACGCCAGCTCACGCACGAAACCTGGATCTGTCGCGCGACCGGCGAGCCGGACACGTTCGTGCAACGTGAAGTGGAGGCGATCCTGGCGCGGCGCTGACACCGCATCGCCAAGACGCCGCATTCATGCGGATGTGCGACCATGCGCGGCATGAAGAAAAAAGCCTCCGGCTCATCGAAATCCGGCTCGAAATCGGGCTCTCCCAAGTCAGGCTCCCGCAGCGGGAAGAACGCGTCCGGCAAGCCCGGCGCAGGGAAGGCCCAGTCGGCGAAATCCGGCAAGTTCGCCGGCGCTTCCGGCGGCGGTCGCAAGGCGCCACCGGCGCGGCCGGGCTGGATGCCCGAACCGCCTCCGCCAGCGCAGCGTGGTCGCGGCGGTGCCGGTTCGGGTTTCCACGATCCGTACGCCGCACGCGAAGCCGCGCGCTACGAGCAGCCCATCGCCAGTCGCGAGATGATCCTGCAACTGCTCGCGCAGGCCGACGGCCCGCTGTCCGCCGACGAGATCGCGCAGCGCCTGTCGCTGACCGAAGAGAGCCGCTTCGACGCGCTGGGCAAGCGCCTGGCCGCGATGGTGCGCGACGGCCAGCTGCTGCGAAACCGCATGGGCGAATTCCTGCCGGCGCAGCAGCTGGACCTGATTCCGGGCGTGGTCATCGCCAATCCCGACGGATTCGGTTTCCTGCGCCCCGAGTCGGGCGGTGGCGATGATCTCTTCCTGCCGCCGATGGAAATGCGCAAGGCCATGCACGGCGATCGCGTACTCGCGCGCGTCACCGGCGTGGACCGTCGCGGCCGTCGCGAAGGCGCGATCCTGCGCGTGCTCGAACGTCGCCTCAATCGCCTGATCGGCCGCTTCTGCCTGGAAGCCGGCATCAGCTACGTCGTGCCCGATGACCGCCGCATCCAGCGCAACGTGCAGGTGCCGCCGGACGAGCGCATGAATGCGCAGAACGGCCAGCTGGTCGTGGTCGAACTGATCGAGTCGCCGGACGAACACGGCCCGCAGCGCACGCCGATCGGCCGCGTGCTGGCGGTGCTGGGCGATCGACTCACCGCGTCGCTCGCGGTGCAGGCGGCGATCCACGGGCACGAGATCCCGCACGAATTCCCGCAGGCCGTGCTCGACGAAGCCTCGGACGTGCCGCTCACCGTGCCCGAAGAAATCGCCGCACAGCGCGTGGACCTGCGCGAACTGCCGCTGGTGACCATCGACGGCGAGGACGCGAAGGACTTCGACGATGCGGTGTATTGCGAACCCAATCGCAACGGCTTCCGCCTGGTCGTCGCCATCGCCGACGTATCGCATTACGTGCGGCCCGGCACGCCGCTCGACGACGAAGCGCAGAAGCGCGCCACGTCGGTGTATTTCCCCGGGTTCGTCGTTCCGATGCTGCCGGAGACGCTGTCCAACGGCATCTGCTCGCTCAATCCGAAGGTCGACCGCCTGTGCTTCGTCTGCGACATGCAGATCGATCGCGAAGGCGAGGTCACCCGATCGAAGTTCTACGAAGCGGTGATGAACTCGCACGCGCGCCTGACCTACACGCAGGTGTGGAACGCCGTCGGCGAGGACGTCCGCGAGGAAGACAAGCAGGACGCCATCGAACGCATCGGCTCGCTGCTGCCCAACGTGCAGCGCCTGCACCAGCTGTACCAGATCCTCGCCAAGGCCCGCGAACGCCGCGGCGCGATCGAGTTCGAATCCAGCGAAGTGCGCTTCGTGCTCGGTCCGAAGGGCGAGGTCGTGCAGGCGGGCATGCTCCAGCGCAACGACGCGCACAAGCTGATCGAGGAATGCATGATCGCCGCGAACGTGGAGGCGGCGAAGTACCTGATGGCCAGCCACGTGCCGTCGCCGTTCCGCATCCACGAGCGCCCGCCGGAGCAGAAGTACGCCGACCTGCTGGAATTCCTGAAGGAGTTCAAGCTCCGCATGCCGCCGTGGAATCGCGTCGAACCGCGCGATTTCACCGCGCTGCTGAAGAAGATCCGCGAGCGTCCCGATGCCGCGCTGATCGAATCGGTGCTGCTGCGCAGTCAGTCGCTGGCGGTGTATTCGCCGGAGAACGTCGGCCATTTCGGCCTGGCGCTGGAGGCGTACACGCATTTCACCTCGCCGATCCGCCGCTATCCCGACCTGCTGGTGCATCGCGCGATCAAGTACGCGCTGACCGGCGGCAGGCCGGAAAAGTACCGCTATTCGCCGAGCGAAATGGCGGCGCTCACGCTGCAGTGTTCCGAGCGCGAACGTCGCGCCGACGAAGCCGAGCGAGAGGTCGACGAGCGCTACCGCGCAGCGTGGATGGAGCAGCACGTCGGCGGCGAATTCGATGGCGTCATCAGCGGCGTCACCAGCTTCGGGCTGTTCGTCGAGCTGGTGGAATCGAAGGTCACCGGCATGGTGCACGTCACGCAGTTGCCGCACGACTATTACCAGTTCGACCCGATCCGCAAGACGTTGTCGGGCGAACGCGCGGGGCGGCAGTTCCGTCTGGGCGATCGCGTGCGCATCGTGGTGATGAAGGCGAGCGTCGAGGACCGGAAGATCGACTTCAAGCTCGTCGAGGACCGTGGCGTGAAGCCGCTGCCCCCACGCGGGCAGCCGGCGAAGCGGGTGAAGAAGAAGTACTGAGGCCTGCTTTTGCAGCCCGGGTGAGCGAAGGGCACCCGGGCTGCCGCTGAAAGGCAACCGCCGCTCGCACAGCCCAGTGTCCTGCGCCTTGCCTGATCGGGCGAAACCCGTTCAGAAAGGGCCGATCCGCGACCTGCCGCACAAAACACTGGACCTGTGCCCGCGCGCGCACGACGATAACGGCTTTCGGGCGCCTATTGCGCCCCGTTCCCTGGAATTCCCATGAGCCAGAAACAATGGATCGCCGGCATCAACGCCGTGTCGGCGGCGCTCGAACACGATGCCGAACACGTGCGCGAGGTGCTGATCGAGGCCGGCGCGAAGAACCCGCGCATCACCGAGATCGAGAGCAATGCGCGCCGCCTCGACATCGACGTGCGCCGCGTCGCGACGCAGGCACTCGACGGCGTGGTCGGCAACCTGCGCCACCAGGGCGTGGTCGCGCGCTATGCGGCGGCGAAGACGTGGAACGAGAACGAGCTGGAAAGCATCGTCGAAGGTGCCGAAGGCCGCGCACTTCTGTTGATCCTCGACGGCGTGCAGGACCCGCACAACCTCGGCGCGTGCCTGCGCAGCGCGGCCGCGGCCGGCGCGACCGCGGTGATCATCCCGAAGGACAAGTCGGTGCAGGTCAACGCGACCGTGCGCAAGACCTCGGCCGGTGCGGCCGACAGCGTCGCCGTCATCCCGGTGACCAACCTGGCCCGCACGATGCGCGACCTGCAGAAGCTCGGCGTGTGGCTCTACGGCCTGGCCGGCGAAGCGGACACCTCGCTGTATGCGCTGGACCTGAAGGGGAACGTCGGGCTGGTGCTCGGCGGCGAGGCCGACGGCCTTCGCCGCCTCACGCGCGAGAATTGCGACCAGCTGGTGCGCATTCCGATGCCCGGTGGCGACAGCGTCGAAAGCCTCAACGTGTCGGTGGCCGCCGGCGTGACGCTGTTCGAAGCGGTGCGCCAGCGGGGTTGAGCGTGGGCGAACGGGGCCGATAACGCCTGCGGGTACGGGAGTCGGGGTCGCGATGGGGGCTACGCAAACACGGGGAGGGCGCCGCGGCTGGCGGCGATGGCTCGCCTTTTGCGCGTCGTGGCTGCCCGCCGTGGCGATGGCGTTCGCGACGCCGTCGCCGGGCACGTCTTCGGCACTCGGACCACCGCCGCTGCGCGATTACGTGGTCGATGCATGGACGACGCGCAACGGCCTGCCGCACAACTCGCTGCGCGACATCGCGCAGACGCCCGAAGGGCACCTCTGGTTCGCCACCTGGGAAGGCGCGGTCCGCTACAACGGCATCGACTTCACCGTGATCGGTCGCGGCACCACGCCGGCCCTTCGCGACAACGGCATCGGTGCGCTCTACGTCGACCCGGCCGGCCGGCTATGGCTCAGCGACTCCCGCGGCAACCTCGGGCGGCTGCAGCCCGACGGCCAGTGGCGTTTCTGGGAACGCACCGCCGACTGGCCGCAGGCGCTCATCCACGACATGGCGATGGACGATCGCGGCCGCCTGTGGCTGCTGTTCGAGAACCACGGCATGGGGCGCCTGGATCGCGACGATCGCTTCGAATACTTCCCGCCGCCGGCGGGGATTCCGCTGCCTGCGAGCTTTCCGCGCATCGCCATCGATGCCGAGGAACGCATCTGGGTCGGCACGATGGACGGGCTGGTGATCCGCCAACCCGACGGCCGCTGGGAACGCGCACCGGCCCGCTGGAAGCTCCCGCCGGGGCTGGCCTGGCCGTATCGGGCCGCCGACGGCTCGATGTGGTTGGTGGCGGGCGACGGCGTCTACCGGCTGCTCGGCAAGGACGTGGCGCTCGTGAAGCAGGTGCCGGGCCTCGGTCATTTCACCGCGATGCTGCGCGACCGCAACGGCGACCTGTGGCTGGGCACCGAGAACCATGGCCTGGTGCGAATCGGCTCGCATGGCGTGGAGCGGCTGCCGGCCGGCGACGTGCTGCCGAACGGCCGCATCGCCAGCCTGCTGGAAGACGCCGAAGGCAACATCTGGATCGGCGCGAACGGCGGCCTGTTCCGCCTGCGCGAAACGCTCTTCAGCGCGATCACCCGCCGTGATGGCGTGTCCGGCGAATACGTCCGCGCGATCCTGGAAGACCGCGACGGCGACCTGTGGATCGGCGGCGGTGGCGGCCTCGACCGGATGGGCGCCGACGGCCGCATCCACCACGTCGATATCGTTCATGCGGAAAGCGGCAGCGACGCGCCGTCGGTGCTGAGCATCGCGCAGGGCGCCGACGGTGACCTGTGGGTCGGCACCTATGCCGATGGCGTGTACCGCATGCGCGATGGGCGCCTGCAGCGTCGTTACGCGCAGGACGAAGGCGTCCCGAGCGGGCACGTCCGCGCGATCGCCGTCGACGACGCGGGCAGGGTGTGGGCCGGCACGCGACGCGGTGTGGTGAAGCTGGACGCGGACGGCGCGCACGCGCCCACGGCGGCGGGCCTGCCGCAGGGCCTCATCACGTCGCTGGCGAGCATCGACGGCGCGCTGTGGATCGGCTCGGTCGAGGGCGCGCACGTGCTGCGCGGCAACAAGGTCGAGCGCATCGACCTCAGCGCCAGCGGGGCACGTTCGGTGTTCGGCTTCCGCAGCGTCCACGGCGACGTGTGGATCGCGACCGACCGCGGCCTGTACCGCTATCGCGACGGCCGGCTCGCGCGCGTCGGACTCGAACAGGGCCTGCCGGTCGACGCGGTATTCCAGTTCGTGCCCGATCGCGTCGGCAACGTCTGGGTGACCAGCAACCGCGGCGTGCTGCGCATCCGCAAGGACGCGCTCGATACCGCGGCCGACGGCAGCGCCACGCCGCTGCCGAGCGAGCGCTACACGGAAGCCGACGGCCTCCCGAGCGCGCAGGCCAACGGCAGTTCGTCGCCATCGGCGATCCTGCGTCGCGACGGCAGCGTGTGGATCGCCACGGCCGCGGGCGTCGCGTCGGTGGACCCCGTGCGGCTGCAACGCTATGTCGATCGCCGCCCGCCGCCGACGGTGATCGAGCGCGTCGCACTCGACGGCCGCGACGTGCCGTTTGATTCGCGCGCCTCGCTGCCGGGCGGCAAGCGCATCGGCGTGTCGTACGTCGGCCTCAGTTACGTGATGTCCGATCGCATCCGCTATCGCACGCGGCTGATCGGCCTCGACCACGACTGGGTCGAACGCGATCGCCAGCGCACCGTCGAATACATGGGCCTGCCGCCCGGTGATTACGTGCTGCAGGTCGCCGCCGCGCATCCGGGCGGCCCCTGGACCACCGACACGGCGACGTGGTCGTTCACGATCAAGCCGATGTGGTGGCAGCGTACCGACACGCGTGCCGCCGCCGCGTTGCTGTTACTGCTGGTCCTGTGGGCGCTGTATCGCTACCTCGTGCATCGCTATCGCACCAAGAACGTTCGCCTCGCGCGGCTGGTCAACGAGCGCACGCGCGATCTGCAGGCGCAGGCCGAGCGCCTGCTCGCGGCCGATCGCGAACGCGCGCAGCTGCTCGAACGCGTGCGCAGGCAGGCCGTCGCGTACGAACGGCAGGCGCGCGAGGACGCGCTCACCGGCCTGCCGAACCGGCGCCGCTTCGACGAGATCCTCAAGCGCGACATGGCCGTGGCGCAGCGCGCCGGCCATCCGCTGTGCCTGGCGCTGATCGACCTGGATCACTTCAAGCGCATCAACGACACGCACTCGCACGCCGTCGGTGATGCCGTGCTCCGCGAGGCGGCGCTGGTGTTCGCGGCCGGCAGCCGCGCGGCGGACCTGCTCGCGCGACTTGGCGGCGAGGAGTTCGCGCTGCTGTTGCCGGATACCTCGCTGGAGGAGGCGATCGCCATCTGCGAACGCATGCAGCACGCCTTCGAGACGCACGCGTCGTGGGCGGGCGTCGACGGCCTGCGCGTCACCTTCAGCGTCGGCATCGCGCAGTGCCGCTTCGACGATACGCCCGCCCGCCTGCTCGAGCGCGCGGACGCGGCGATGTACCGCGCGAAGAACCAGGGCCGCAACATCATCTGCGTGGACGCCAATCCGCCGGAAGCGCGGCTCTAATTGCGCACGCGCATGCGGCAACGCGCACGTGTAACCCGGCTGTAAACGCGTGCCGCCGCGTGAGGGCCGCGCGCGAAGCCCTGTGGAATAATCCCGATCCAGGAAGCGGGGACGACCCCGCCGCTCCATTCGCACCCGGGGACGGCCCCATCCGACTGGAGACTGTCATGCCCTGGATCATCCTCGTACTCGCCGGCCTGTTCGAAGTGGGCTGGGCGATCGGCCTCAAATACACCGACGGCTTCACGAAGCTGTGGCCGACCGTGGGCACCGTCGCCGCGATGGCGATCAGCCTGGGGTTGCTCGGCATCGCGATGAAATCGCTGCCGGTGGGCACCGCCTATGCGATCTGGGTGGGCGTCGGCGCCGTCGGCACCGTCATCCTCGGCATCGTGCTGTTCAACGAGCCTGTCAATGCGCTGCGCCTGGTCAGCGTGGGCCTGATCGTCGCGGGGCTGGTGGGGTTGAAGCTGGCTTCGCCGTAACCTCATCCCACATTGCGCGGGGACGACGGCAAGTATCAGAACGCCCGGCTGATCGTGAAGCTTCCGAACAACGGGGTTTCCTGTTGCCCGTCGAACTCGCGCGTACCGTGGTAGCGCGCGAGCGCGAACTTCCACCGATTGAACATCACCGCCACGCCGTAGCCGACATTGGCTACGGCGTGGCGCTTGTCGACGCTGTGGCTATCGCGGAAGGCGTTGCCGTCCAGCGTGATGTCCCACAGCACCCAGCGCGTGTCCATCGTCAGGAACAGGTGCGCACCGGGTGTGTACTGGCTTTGCGGTTCGCGCGTGGGCGCGGTGTTCTCGCCGGCCGGGCGCAGCGGCGTGCTGCCGAAATCGTCGGGCAGGTTGCGGCCGAAACGCAGTTCTGCGCCCGCGTTCGCGTACGTCGCGAGGTTGCCGAAGCTGCCGCCGTAGTGCGCGATCGCATCCCAGCCCCAGCCCCGCGCCCCATCGTTCGGGGAAAAGCGGCGCATGCGCTCGTGCACGATGCGGAAGACCGGTTCGTTCTCCAGCTGGTTGTCCCAGCCGCGGAATTTCTCGCTGCCGGTGATGCCGTGGACGGCGTCCTGTGCTTCCTGGCCTAGCGCCGCAGGACCGACCACGCCGAACTGCAGCTTGGTCGTGCGCAGCGCATCGCCTTCGCGCGCGTTGTAGCCCAGCCCGACGAGCAGCGCCGCCGCATACGGGCGATCGTCCTCGATCAGGTCGGCGCGGCTGAAATCGGTCGGCGTGAAAATGCCCTGCGAGAAGGTCGCGATCATGTTCTGCTGCTCGAACGTTTCCGGTTGCAGCGCTTCCAGATGGCGATTCACCCAGCGGGCGAGGCGCGGGATGCACGGATCGTCGGTGTAGTCGCGCAGGTTCGGCGACACCAGCGTCAGCTGCACGCCGTTGCTGTAGCCCTGGTCCTGCCCACCGAGCAGGTCGTTGTCGACGCGCAGGTTGACGATCGGCGGCAGCCGGGTGGGGCCGCTGGTGCAATCGGCGCGGCCGCCCGCGTGCGCGGTGCTCGCGAAGGCGGACAGCAGGAAGGCCGGCAACAGCCATCCGGAACGGTTCATGGGGGCATCCAGGCTGGCGACGGCCCGTGCGGTCGTGGACACGCGACGGGACGCCGGAAAGGTGCGGAAGGATCGCATCGACGCGCGCGTGGCCGCGACGCGCCGGCTGCGATGGAGCATTCCAGCAGCGCTTCTTTAAAACGGTTCTAAGCGCCGGTCAGACCGACGCTTGCCGATCCCGTGCGACGGCGAAAGGGGATTGTCGGCATCTGCGCGCACGGCGGGAACATCCCGGCGCGTCCACAGCGCGTTGCATCGAACGGGACAATGCGGCGATCCGGCCGGACCGCGCGGCCGCTATCGGACGGCAGCGTCCTTCGAAACGATGCGCGCCGGATTGCCCGCCACCGTCGCGCTCGCCGGCACGTCGCGCGTGACCACGCTGCCCGCGCCGATCAGCGCGTCGTCGCCGATGGTCACGCCGGGCAGCACGATCGCGCCGCCGCCGATCCACACGTTGCGGCCGATGCGCACGGGCTTGCCGAATTCCCAGCCTTCGCGGCGCTGCGAGGGATCGCGCGGGTGGTCCGCCGTGTAGATCTGCACCGCCGGACCGATCTGCGTGCCGTCGCCGATGTCCACGCGCACCACGTCGAGGATCACGCAGTCGAAATTGAGGAACACGCCGCGGCCCAGATGCACGTTGAAGCCGTAGTCGCAATGGAAGGGCGGTCGGATCTCGCTGCCTTCGCCCGCGGCGCCCAGTCGCTCGACGAGCAACGCGTGGCGTTGCGCCGGCGTCATGCCCAGCGCGGCGTTGTAGCGCACCAGCCATTCGCGCGTTGCGGCCTGCGCCGCCTGGATCTCCGCATCGTCGGCGCGGTACAGCTCGCCGGCGAGCATGCGCTGCATCGGCGTGCGCGTATCGCTCACGGCGCCACCACCGGCGGCACAGGCGAGGGCCACGCGTTGACGATGCGGCAGAACAGCTGCGCGGTGCGCTCGGTGTCGTAGACGGCCGAATGCTGCTCCTCGCTGTTCCACGACAATCCGGCCGCCTGCACCGCACGCGCGAGCACCGTCTGCCCGTACGCGACGCCGGCCAGGCTCACCGTGTCGAACACGCTGAAGGGATGGAACGGATTGCGCTTGTGGCCGCTGCGCGCGACCGCCGCGTTGAGGAAGTTCAGGTCGAAATGCGCGTTGTGACCGACGAGGATCGCGCGCTGGCAGCCGTGCTTCTTCAGTGCGGCGCGCACTGGCGCAAAGACGGTTTCCAGCGCGACGCGTTCGGTCTTCGCGTCGCGGAACGGATGGTCGATGTCGATGCCGGTGACTTCCAGCGACTTCGGATCGATGTCCAGTCCGGGCGCCGGCACGACGTGGCTGCTGGTGATCTCGCCGACGACGAGCAGCCCGTTCTCGTCCAGGTCGATCGGCGCCACGGCGATCTCGAGCAGCGCATGGCGGTTCCAGTCGAAGCCGCCGGTTTCCACGTCCACCACCACCGGCAGGAAGCCGCGGAAACGGGTGCAAAGTCGGGCGGGCGGGGCGGGTGCGTCGGCGTTCTGCATGGCCGAAAGGTTAGCAGACGGGTCAAATGTGGCTGGGTGGCGGGCTCGGCGTTTGCGGCGCTGCGCCTTTGCCGTCATTCCCGCGAAGGCGGGAATCCAACTGCGTATGCATCACGCTCGACGGAAGGGTGATGCGGCGGGCTGCTGGATCCCCGCCTTCGCGGGGATGACAGCTACGGAAGCGTTCCCGGGACGACCCCGACGCTGCGCATCTGCTCGAACAACGCCCGGCCCTGCGCCACGAAGGCGTCCACATCCGCATGCCCAGCCTCGACCGCCAACGCCTCCAGCTGCGCACGCCCGGTCAGCGACGGCGACTCGTCCAGCCGCTGCAGCAGCCGGAACGCCAGCGGGCTCAGCTGCGAGAACCGCACCTCGCCGTCGGACCCGCGGCGCACCAGCAGCAAGGTCGGTTCGGCCGGCGGAAGATCAGGACGATGATCGGGCCCTATCTGGTGCACCGGCCACGCGTACGCCAGCGGCCAGGCGAGTGGCGACAGCACCGGGACGCCGTCGAGCAGATCGCCGTTCGCATCGAATGCGGGCAGTTCCGCGTCGCTGATCTGCAGCGCCAGTTCGACCCATTCGTAATGCGCGAGTTCGCCGGCGAACGGCGGCAGCGTCGGCGATGCGTCGTCGCGTGCGTCGAGGAAGCGCAGGAATTCGCGGCCGAGTTCGGGAAACAGCGGCGTCTGCGCACGATGCCCGCGGAAGAAATCGCGCACGAGCGCGCGCCAGTCCGCATCGCCGAGCACCTGCTTCAGCACCGGGAAATTGCCGGCGAGCAGACTCTCGACGTTGTTGAACACCAGGTCGCGATAGATCGCGATGCGCCGGTCTTCCACGCCATCGGGCGCGGCTGTGGACTGCGGATCGCGCAGGTGGCGGGTGAGGGCGAGTTGCTGCGCGCGCAGGCGCGGCGGTGCGTCAGGCGTGGGCATGCGCGTTCGGTGCGGCCGCGTGTTCGCGCATGACGCGACGCACGGTGTCCAGTTCGCCGAGCAGTTCGGCGTAGGGCGGAATATTGAAGTCGCGTTCCAGCAGCGTCGGGCGCGCGCCGAAGCGACGATACGCCTCGCCGAGCAGCGACCACACGGCGTCCTTCACCGCGGCGCCGTGCGTATCGACCTTGAGGTCGTCGGCTTCATCGAAGTGGCCGGCGACGTGATAGCAGGCGATGCGATGCGCGGGCATCGCGTCGAGGAAGGCGAGGGGATCGTAGCGATGGTTGATCGCGTTGACGTAGACGTTGTTGACGTCGAGCAACAGGTCGCAATCGGCCTCGTCCAATACCGCGTTGATGAAGGCAGCTTCGTCGAGCGCGTGCTGGTCGCCATCGACCGGCATGGTCGCGTAGTAGGACACGTTCTCCACCGCGATGCGGCGGCCGACGATGTCCTGCGTCTGGCGAATGCGTGCGGCGACGTGGCGCACGGCCTCGTCGGTGAACGGCAGCGGCAGCAGGTCGTAGAGCTGGCCGTCGTCGGCGCAGTAGCTCAGGTGTTCGCTATAGAGCGCGACGTGGTGGCGATCGAGTAAACGGCGCACCCGCGCGAGAAAGGTTTCATCCAGCGGCGCGAAGCCGCCGAGCGATAGCGACAGCCCGTGGCATGTCAGCGTGTGGCGGGCGCTGAGTTCGTCGAGTGCTTCGCCGAGCTTTCCGCCGACACCGATCCAGTTCTCGGGCGCGCATTCGAGAAAGTCGAAATCGCCCGCGGCGGCGTTCCGCAGCGGGCCCAGCAGGGCCCGCCGCAGTCCGAGTCCGACTGAAGTGTCAGCCAGGCTGGTCATTGGCTATGAATGCGCGACGCATCTCTTTAGGAGTCCGCACAGGGATGTGCGGGCTCTTGCGAAGGGACTCGCGTCAAGCCATGCCACCGCACTTGCCTTCGCCGCACTTGCCTTCCATCTTGTCGCCCTTCTTCGCCTTCAGTTCGTCGGCGGAGAGGAAGCCGTCCTTGTTCGCGTCGTGCGTGGCGAACTTGCTGGTGTCGCCGTTGTGCGCCGCGCCGAATTCGGCCTGCGACACCTTGCCGTCCTTGTCGGTGTCCATCTTCTCGACGCCGCACTTGCCTTCGCCGGCCTTCGCGCCTTCGCCGGCGCTGACCATGTAGCCGGACGCAAGGTCGGTCATGGCGAACGCCGAACCCGAGAGCGCAATACCACCGGCCAGGGCGGCGCCGGCGACGAGGACGACGGTCTTGCTGGTCTTGCTGGACATGGGAGAACTCCTGTGCGCGATGCGGGGGAACCCGCGGAGATGGCCCGGTTTTCAGGCCTGGGAACGATGACAGGGCGTTAGCTAGCGTGCGGTGAACAGCGTCGCGCTTGATGCGGCGCAGCATGCGCGAAACCGTTTTCCGGAGCGGCTGCTATCGAAGACGCAACTTTGCGCAATCGAGGGTGCCGGCGCATAGGCCATGAGTCGTGGGCATGGCGGCGCGATGGCGGAGGAGGCAATGAAATCGGCGAAGCGAGCGATGCGTGCGGCGAGTGGATTGCGCGGATGTGCAGTCCGGCAACCGGAGCCGTCATCCCGGCGAAGGCCGGGATCCGGGCTGTCATGTCGTCCGATTCACGCTGCCAGTCAGCCGCCTGATCGCGCGGAACAGCGAAGGGTCGGTGGATTGCAGCATTCGCTGGAATGACGAGGTGATTGTGGTTCTGCGCGTCGGTGCGCCGTGCGTTACGGGCCTGGGTCCCGGCTTTCGCCGGGATGACGGCTTCGGGAAGCGCTTTCCCGAATCACATATCACGAGCCACGGATCGCGTCGCCAATCGCCAATCGCTAAT
The DNA here is from genome assembly GCF_009755585.1 of Lysobacter soli. NCBI lineage: Bacteria > Pseudomonadati > Pseudomonadota > Gammaproteobacteria > Lysobacterales > Lysobacteraceae > Lysobacter > Lysobacter soli. Next base: position 1,378,055 of record NZ_CP046603.1, read on the forward strand.
CACAGATCACAGATCACGAATCACGAATCACGAATCACGAATCACGAATCACGAAAGCTCAAGGCGCCGCCGTCGTCGAGCTGCCGTCGCGCTTCTCGCGCGGGGGCAGGGCTTCCTCGCCGCGCACGAGGAACCACACGTTTTCGGCGATGTTGGTGGCGTGGTCGCCGATGCGCTCGATGTTCTTCGCCATGAACAGAAGATGCGTGCACGGCGTGATGCTGCGCGCGTCTTCCATCATGTAGGTGAGCAGCTCGCGGAACAGCGCGGTGTAGGCTACGTCGAGGTCGGCGTCGCGGGCGCGCACGCGCTGGGCGAGTTCGACGTTGTTGTCGCGATAGGCCACCAGCACGTCGCGCACCTGCTGCACCGCCAGCGTTCCGATCGCATGCAGGCCGCTCACGTGCGGCAGCGGCGGCGAGAGGTTCAGCGCGAGCGATCGCTTTGCAACGTTGGCCGCGTAGTCGCCGACGCGTTCGATGTCGGAGGCGATGCGGATCGCCGCGAGGATTTCGCGCAGGTCGCGCGCCATCGGCCCGCGCAGCGCAAGCTTCATGACGTCGTGGCTGACTTCGGTTTCGAGGGCGTCGATCGCCTCGTCGTTGGCGATGATGCGTTCGGCGGCCTTGTCGTCGCGACGCTGGACCACGTCGAGCGCGGCCTCCAGCTGCGAGGCGGCCATCTCGCCCATGCGCAGGGTTTCGTTGAGCAGCCGGCGCTGCTCGTCGTCGTAGCTCTTGACGATGTGGTCGTGCATCTGGGTGCTCATGTGTGTGGTGTTCGCGTCATGCCCTTATCAAGGCGCTGCTGCCGTCCATGGCGGAAATCAACCGGCTTCGGATCGCCCCGCCCGGCCATCCATGGCCGGGCGTTCGGCGGGCCGCGCGGCGATGCCGCGCAAGCGGCCAGCCTCACCCGCGCAAGCGGCCTGCCTCACCCAAACCGACCGGTGATGTAATCCTCGGTCTGCTGCTTCGTAGGATTGGAGAAGATCGTGTCCGTCGTGCCGTGTTCGATCAGGTCGCCCAGGTACATGAAGGCGGTGAAGTCGGACACGCGCGCGGCCTGCTGCATGTTGTGGGTCACGATGACGATCGTGTAGTCCTTCTTCAGCTCCTCGACTAGCTGCTCGATGCGGCTGGTGGAGATCGGGTCGAGCGCCGACGTCGGCTCGTCCAGGAGCAGCACGTCCGGGCGCAGCGCGACGGCGCGTGCGATGCACAGGCGCTGCTGCTGGCCGCCCGACAGGCCCAGCGCGCTCGCGCCCAGCTTGTCCTTCACCTCGTCCCACAGCGCGCCCTGGCGCAACGCGTGTTCGACGCGCGAATCCATCTCGGCCTTGGACAGCTTCTCGTGGTGGCGGATGCCGTAGGCGACGTTCTCGTAGATCGTCATAGGGAACGGCACCGGCTTCTGGAACACCATGCCGACCTTGCTGCGCAGGCGGTTCATCGGATAGCGCGAATCCAGGATGTTCTCGCCGTCCAGGATCACCTCGCCGCGCGCTTCCAGCTTCGGATACAGCGCATAGATGCGATTGAAGATGCGCAGCAGCGTGGACTTGCCGCAACCGGAGGGGCCGATCAGCGCGGTAACGCGCTTTTCGGGCATCTCCAGGTTGATGTCCTTCAGCGCATGGAACTTGTCGTAGTAGAAGTTCAGGCTGCGTGCGGCGAGCTTCACCGGCGCGGAGGCAGCAGCGGTCTTGCGCTCGGGCGTGGCGAGGGCGATGCGGGCGTCGTTCATGGCGGTGTTCCGGCCCGAAAGGCCCGAGAGGTTGGAGAGGTCAGTCATGGCTGATCCGGTTGCGCAGCACGATGGCGCGCGCGATGAGGCTGATGAGGAGGACGAAGACGGTGAGCACCAGCGCGCCGGCCCAGGCCAGCACCTGCCACGATTCGTACGGACTGCCGGCGAACTGGTTCATCACCACCGGCACGGAGGCCATCGGCTGCAGCACGTTGGTGGACCAGTACTGGTTGCCGAAGGCGGTGAACAGCAGCGGCGCCGTTTCGCCGGAAATGCGGGCCAGCGCGAGCAGCACGCCGGTGACGATGCCCGCCGAGGCGCTGCGGTAGAGCACCTGCATGATGACCTTCCACTGCGGCACGCCCAGCGACAGCGCGGCCTCGCGCATCTGCGCCGGCACCAGTCGCAGCATTTCGTCGGTCGTACGCACCACCACCGGCAGCACGATGAAGGCGAGCGCGATCGCGCCGGCCAGCGCCGAGAAGTTGCCGCCGGTCTGCATCACCACCAGCGTGTACACGAACAGGCCCAGCACGATCGACGGCGCCGACAGCAGGATGTCGTTGACGAAGCGCACCACCGTGCCGAACTTGCGCGCGTGGCCGTACTCGGCGAGCCAAGTGCCCGCGGCGATGCCCAGCGGCGTGCCGATCAGGATCGCGATGACGCACATCACGGCGCTGCCGAAGAAGGCGTTGAGCAGGCCGCCTTCCTGCATCGGCGGCGGCGTGTTCTGCGTGAACAGCGCCCAGTTGATGCCGCCGATGCCCTTGGCGATCAGCGTCCACAGGATCCAGCCCAGGAAGAACAGGCCGAACAAGGCGGCCGCGCAGGCCAGCACCAGCGAGACGATGTTGATGACGCGGCGGCGGCGATAGAGGGCGTCGGCGACCTTGAAGTCGTGCGCGGTCTTCACCGAAACGGTGGGAGCGCTCATCAGTTGCCCTCCTTGCGGGCGAGCTTGAGCAGCATGAAGCGCGCGATCGCGAGCACCACGAAGGTTACGATGAACAGCACGAAGCCCAGCAGCAGCAGCGCGGAACGATAGGTTTCGGTCGCCTCGCCGAAGTCGTTGGCGATCAGGGCGGCGATGGTCGTGCCCGGCTCGAGCAGCGAGGCCGAGAAGTTCACGCTGTTGCCGATCACGAAGGCCACCGCCATCGTTTCGCCGAGCGCGCGGCCAAGGCCCAGGAAGATGCCGCCGATCACCGCCGAGCGCGTGTACGGCAGCACGATGTCCCAGCTCACTTCCCACTTGGTCGAACCCAGCGCGTAGGCCGATTCCTTCAGGCGCGTGGGCACGGTGAGGAAGACCTCGCGCATCACCGACGAGATGAACGGGATCACCATGATCGCCAGCACGATGCCGGCGGTCAGCATGCCTATGCCCAGCGGCGGGCCCTGGAAGAGGGCGCCGATCACCGGCAGCGTGCCGACGTGGTCGTTGAGCCATGGCGTGACGTATTCGGTCATCACCGGCACGAGCACGAACAGGCCCCACATGCCGTAGATGATCGAGGGAATGCCGGCGAGCAGTTCGATCGCCGTGCCGATGGGGCCGCGCGCCCAGCGCGGTGCGACTTCGGTGAGGAAGAACGCGATGCCGAAGCTCACCGGCACCGCGATCAGCATCGCGATGAGCGCCGTGACGACGGTGCCGTAGATCGGCACCAGCGCGCCGTAGCGGTTCTCGACCGGGTTCCATTCGGTGCTGAAGAAGAAGCGCAGTCCTTCGGCTTCGAGCACGTGGCGTCCGCCCCACAGCATCGACAGCGCCGCGCTGGCGAGCGCGACGAGCACGAAGATCACGGTGCCGGTGAGGACGTACCGGAACAGCCGGTCGTTGCGCGCGTCCGTGTGGTCGCGCGACTTGGGAACTTCAACGGCGGGGAGGGAAGTGGCATTCATCCGAGGGGTTCGTGTGGCCGTTCCGGGTTCTGGGCCGTCATTCCCGCGAAGGCGGGAGACCATGGACGCGATTGCCGTATCGCAGGGAGAGAGAGGGAGTGCGACCCGGTGCTGCGTTCATGGCGTCTCCGCGTTCGCGGGATGACGTGGTGCGCGTTGCGTGTTGCGTTTTTTGCCGTCATTCCCGCGAAGGCGGGAATCCATCTGTCCGTCGCGTCACGCTTGACGAATGACACCTGCTGCGTGGTCAGCCTGGATCCCGGCTTCCGCCGGGATGACGCATCGGTTGGTTGTGGATCCCCACCTTCGCGGGGATGACGATCCGGCAAAGGCCTGCGCGCAAAGCGCGCAGGCGCCGGATCGTCACTTGAACTCGGCTGCCCAGTACGCCTCGACCTGCTGCACCAGCGCCGGCGGCAGCGGGACGTAGTCCAGCGCCTGCGCCTGCGACTGGCCCTGTTCGAAGGCCCACTTGAAGAACTCGCGCGTGTCGGCCGAACGCTTCGCGTCCTTCGGCGTCTTGTACATGAGGATGAAATTGGTCGCGGTGATCGGCCACGCCTGCTCGCCCGACGCGTTGGTGATCACCAGGTTGAAGTCCTTCGCGCTGGCCCAGTCGGCGCCGGCAGCGGCGGCCTGGAAGCTCTCCGCGCTCGGCAGCACCCAGTTGCCGGCGGCGTTCTGCAGCGATGCGAATGCCATCTTGTTCTGCAGCGCGTACGCGAGTTCGACGTAACCGATCGAACCCTTGATCTGCTTCACGTAGGAGGCGACGCCTTCGTTGCCCTTGCCGCCCACGCCGCCCGGCCACTGCACCGACGTGCCTTCGCCGACCTTCGACTTCCAGTCCGGCGAGACCTTCGAGAGGTAGTTGGTGAAGTTGAACGTCGTGCCCGAACCGTCGGAGCGGTGGACGATGTTGATCTTGGTCGACGGCAGCGTCAGGCCCGGGTTCACCGCGGCGATGGCCGGATCGTTCCAGGTCGCGACCTTGCCGCTGAAGATGTCGGCGAGCAACGGGCCAGTGAGGCGCAGCTTGCCCGGCTCGATGCCTTCGATGTTCACCACCGGTACCACGCCGCCAATGGCGGACGGGAACTGGCCCAGGCCCGCGGCAGCGAGTTCGTCGGACGGCAGCGGCTTGTCGGAGGAACCGAAGTCGACCGTGCCGGCCTTGATCTGCGCGATGCCGCCACCGGAACCGATGGACTGGTAGTTGACCTTCGCGCCGGTGGCCTTGTTGTAGTCGTCCGACCACTTCGAGATCAGCGGGTAGATGAAGGTCGCGCCGGCGCCGGTGATCTGCGCGGCGACCTTGTCGCCGGCCGGAGCGTTCGCAGCGGAAGCTCCGGCGTCCGCGCCGGTGGCCGGTGCGTTGGTGTCGCCGGCGGGCTTGCAGGCCGCGACGGTCAGGGCGATGGCGAAGGCGAGGGCGGCAATGCGGGCCGACGACGGGTTCATGCGCAACTCCAAGGGGAAGGATCCGGCCTGCTGGCCGGGCTGCGCCATTTGATGATTCTTTTGTTACAGCCCAATGACATCCAGCGGTCACATTTCTGCAATGCGGGCCTGGCGGGGTTGCGGCCCGGGGCGGTGGGGGTAGGCACGTCGGCCGATCGCCATGACCCAGGGGTGGTGAAGACGTCATCCCCGCGAAGGCGGGGATCCAACCGTCCGAACCATCACGCTCTACGGAGGCCGGAGTGGGCTCGGAGATATGGATTCCCGCCTTCGCGGGAATGACGGCAGTACGAGCGGTCCGAGCGCCGGGTTCGACACCATGAGCGGAAAGCTCCACGCAATCCTGCAGGTACGAAAAAGGCGGGCCGAAGCCCGCCTTTCCGTATCGCTGAACCCGCGAGGGGATCAGTAGTTCATCGAGGTCGACCAGTAGGTCTCGATCTGCTTCACCAGCGCGTCCGGCAGCGGGACGTAGTCCAGCGCCTTGGCCTGCTGGTCGCCGTTGGCGTAGACCCAGCGGAAGAATTCCTTGGCGTTCTTCGCGCCCGCGGCATTCTTGGGCTGCTTGTACATCAGGATGAAGTTGGTGGCGGTGATCGGCCAGGCGTTCGCGCCCGGGGCGTTGGTCATCACCAGGTAGAAGTCCTTCGCGTTCGCCCAGTCGGCGCTGGCGGCGGCGGCCGAGAAGCTCTCGTCAGACGGCAGCACGAAGTTGCCGGCGGCGTTCTTCAGGCGCGAGTACGACATCTTGTTCTGCAGCGCGTATGACAGCTCGACGTAGCCGATGCCGCCGACGATCTGCTTCACGTACGCGGCGACGCCTTCGTTGCCCTTGCCGCCGATGCCCACGGGCCACTTCACCGACGTGCCTTCACCGACCTTCGACTTCCAGTCCGGCGACACCTTCGAGAGGTAGTTGACGAAGTTGAACGTGGTGCCCGAACCGTCCGAGCGATGCACGACGGTGATCTTGCGGTCCGGCAGCTGCACGCCGCCGTTGAGCGCGACGATCGCCGGATCGTTCCACTTGGTGATCTTGCCCAGGAAGATGTTGGCGAGCGTGTCGCCGTCCAGCTTCAGCGCGCCGGAAGCGACGCCCGGCACGTTGACGACCGGCACCACGCCGCCGATCACCGACGGGAATTGCGCGAGGCCGGCCTGCGCCAGTTCTTCCGGCTTCAGCGGGGCGTCGGAGGAACCGAAGTCGACCGTCGCGGCCTTGATCTGCGCGATGCCGCCGCCCGAACCGATGGACTGGTAGTTGACCTTCTTGCCGGCCGCCTTGTTGTAGTCGGCCGACCACTTCGACATGACCGGGTAGACGAACGAGGCGCCGGCGCCGGTGACGTCGGCCGCCTGCGCGCCCATGGCGACGGTGCTGGCCAGCGCGAGCGCGGCGAGGCGGAACTGGATGGACTTGAACACGATGCTCTCCTGGAGTGACGACGGGCCGTGCCCGTTCGTGGCGCATTTGATAACCGTCGGATGACAGCGCCGGGTCGGGTGTGTGACACGCGTGTTACGGCGCAAGCTTCCTGCTGTCATCCCCGCGAAGGCGGGGATCCATCTGCCCGACGCATCAAGCTGTCGGATAGCGGGATCGCGTCTGGACGCTGGATTCCCGCCCTCGCGGGAACGACGGCATGGGCGAAAAAAAGGGCGCGGCCAAACGACCGCGCCCGGAGGTTCACAAAGGGAGGGAGCTGGAACCTTTGAAGCGTCGATTACCAGTAGAACTGCATGCGGGCTTCGAAGATGTTCGGGTTGTCGTCGACCTTGCGGTTGACGAGCTGGTTCTGGTCGGCCGGGTTGACCAGGCCGGTGGTCGGAGTGCGCGCCATGAACTTGGAGCTGTCGACCATCACGTAGTTCAGCATGAACTTGAAGTTCGAACGCCAGTACCAGTTCACGCCGACGGTCCACGTGTCCATCTGGCCACCGAGCACGCCGTCGACGGCCGCGGCGGCGGTCGGCGAGGTCGGCGCGATGACGATGCCGTCGTCCAGGTCGATCGAATCAAAGCGTGCGCCGACCTGCCACATGCCGCTGGCGGGTTCGTCGGGCAGCGGGGTGGTCGGCGTGCCTTCCTTGTAGCCCCAGGTCTCGCCGGTGATGTTCCACAGGCCGCTGACGTACCAGCTGTTGCCGTCGAAGTTGTGCGACTGGCGCGGATTGCCGTTGTTGTAGCGCTCCACCTTCGTCTGCATGTACTCGCCCTGCAGCTTGACCGGGCCGGTGACGTACATCGCTTCGGCGCCGACGGTCTTCTGGCGGTCGGTGTTGGTCATATTGCCGGTGTCGACCAGGCGGGTGCCGGCGAGGTCGGCGCCCGGACGGGCGCGCAGGCGGACCGTGTCCTGGAAGGTGTCGTAGTCAACGTACGACAGGCCCAGGTGGAAGATGTTGCCCTTCTCGTTGATCGGCGCCCAGTTGCCGCGCAGGCCGTAGCCCGGGCCGTGCGGCGTCGGAGCCGGATGCTCGGTGAGCTCGCGCGTGAAGTAGCTGGCGGTCACGCCCCAGTCGTTGGCGCCGTAGCGGTACTGGCCGCCGAGACGACGGGCGACGCCGAAGGTGTTGGTGACCAGCGCCTTGGCGATGAAGTCGTTGTTCTTGGTCGAGGACAGCTCTTCCATGCTGTTGGGCTGCTTGAACTGGCCCAGCTGGAAGTAGTGGTTCGAATCGCCGCGGATCTTGTACTTGGCGTTGACGTCCAGCCACTTGTCGGCCTTCGCGTCGTAACCGACCACCCACTCGAAGTTGCCCGGGCCCTTGCCCTTGAGCACCAGCTCGGCGCGGCGCAGTTCGTTGTCGCTGTCGCGGCCGTCGAGGCCGTCGCCACCGGCGTTGAGGTCGGCGAAGTCGCTGTCGAAGTAGTTGTAGTCGGCCTGGACCAGGCCTTCGAAGGACACTTCAGAGTTGCCGATCACGTCGAGCGCGATTTCGGCATGCGCGGCCGGCGCGACGAGGGCGGCGAGCAGCGCGACGGACAGGGTGCTGCGGGACAGTTTCATGGACGTAGCCCTTGGGGCGTAGTGAGAAGACGCTGCGCAGGCTAGGTCGTGAAAGTTGCGTAAATGTGACAGCGCTGACTTATTTCGCTGCGATGACGCGGGGATGACGCGAGTGGCGACGGGCGGCGCGGTATGTGAACTGGCGGGCGCCGATACCCATGCGATGCAATGAAATAGCGTCATCCCGGCGAAGGCCGGGACCCAGGCACGGGGCGCGTGGGAACTCCATGAGCGGTTCCACACCTCACCGTCATTCCAGCGAAAGCTGGAATCCACCTGGACTTTCGCCGTCCGAAACCCAGTAGCGTTGCGCGGAACCAGGATCTGCGCCGCTGAGGCTTCGTTGCCCCTCTCCGGCCCGAACGCATAGCGTTCGGGCGTTCGAAGGCGCGCGAACCAGTGGTTCGCAAGCAGCGCCTTCTCACCCCCAACCCCTCTCCCGGTGGGAGAGGGGCTCAACCGCTCAACCGCGAACAGGATCCGGCTCGCCCGGCGTCTTGTCCGGGTAGCGGCAGATGTCGCGGATCGCGCAATGCGGGCAATCTGGCCTGCGCGCCTTGCACACGTAGCGGCCGTGCAGGATCAGCCAGTGGTGGGCGTCGTGCAGGTACTCGGGCGGAACGACCTTCAGCAGGCCGTCCTCGACTGCGCGCACGGTCTTGCCCGGCGCAAGGCCGGTGCGGTTGGCGACGCGGAAGATGTGCGTGTCCACCGCCATCGTCGGCTCGCCGAACGCGGTATTGAGGACGACGTTCGCCGTCTTGCGCCCGACCCCCGGCAGCGCCTCGAGCGCGTCGCGGTCGCGCGGCACCTCGCCGCCATGGTGTTCGATCAACTGCTGCGCCATCGCGACGACATTGGCGGCCTTGGTGTTGTACAGGCCGATCGTCGAGATGTACGGCTTGAGGCCTTCGACGCCGAGCTTCGCGATTTTCTGCGGCGTGTTTGCGACCGGAAACAGCTTGCGCGTGGCCTTGTTGACGCCGACATCGGTCGCCTGCGCCGACAGCGTCACCGCCACCAGCAACTCGTACGGCGTCGCGTATTCGAGTTCGGTTTTCGGCGCCGGATTGAGCGCCTTCAACCGCGCGAACATCGTCTCGATTTCCTCGGCGGACAGGCGGCTGCCGCGCCGGGCGCGCCTGGTCACGACCTTCTTCGGCGCGGCCTTCTTCGTGGCGGTTTTCTTCTTCGATGCGACAGGCGTCATGGCTTGTGGCGTTGCGCGGCCTTCTCGCGCGCACGTGCGAGCGCGGCGGCGGCGGCCGAGGGCAGGGCGGAGGGCGTGGGCGTCACTACCGCGGTGACCGGCGGCGACACGCGCTTCTCCGCGCGCTCGCGTGCACGGCGTTCGACTCGTGCAACGCGTGCGCGATAGCGTTCGCGCGCGGCCAATGCAGCAACGCGTGCAGCACGCGCGTCGTGCAGGCGCGCGCGGCATTCGTCGCTGCAGTGCGTGCATTCGACATCGCGATCGAGAAGCCCCGCTTCGATCGCGCCGTCCACGTCGTCCACGCGCAACGCGGCGTTGACCGCGTGCGCCGCGGCGCCGCGCGGATCATCGCAACCGCACACGCAGGCGCTCGACGCGTCGTGCATCACCGGCCGCTGAAGTTCGGCTTGCGGCGTTCGAGGAACGCGCTGGTGCCTTCGCGCATGTCCTGCGTGGCGAACATCAGGCCGAACTGCGCCGTCTCGTATTCCAGGCCTTCTTCGATGCCGCATTCGCCGCCGACGTTGACGCAGTCGAGCACGCCACGCAGCGCGAGCGGCGCGGAGTTCGCGATCTGCTCGGCGAGCTTCATCGTCTCGGCCTCCAGCTCCGCCGCCGGCACGACGCGATTGACGATGCCGAGCTCGCGCGCACGGGCGGCGTCGATCGGCGCGCCGACCAGGCACAGTTCCAGCGTCGCCGCACGGCCGGCCAGGCGCAGCAGGCGCTGCGTGCCGCCGAAGCCGGGGATCAGCCCGAGGTTGATCTCCGGCTGGCCGACCTTGGCCGTGTCGGCCGCGATGCGCAGGTGGCAGCCCATCGCCAGTTCCAGCCCGCCACCGAGGGCGAACCCGTTGATCATGCCGATCACCGGCTTGGGCATTTTTTCCACCCGGCGCATCAGCTTCTGGCCGCGCAGCGAGAAGTCGCGGCCCTGGACCGCGGGCAGCCCGTTCATCTCCGCGATATCCGCCCCGGCGACGAAGGCCTTGGGGCCGGCGCCGGTCAGGACCACGCAGCGGACCGACGGATCGGCTGCGGCGGCTTCGAACGCCGCCACCAGGGCGTCCAGCGTGGCGGCGTTGAGCGCATTCAGCTTGTCGGGGCGGTTGACGGTGACGACGCGGACGGCGCCGCGGTCGGCGGTGAGGACGGGCGTTTCGGACATGGAGGCGGCGGGTCCAGGAGGCTGCGAAAGTGGCGGGAATCGCGCTGCATCGGGCCCGGAACTTCGCCCGGGAGACGCTGTCTGAGCCGTTCGGCGTCAGTGGCGATTAAGTACTGGCGCCGGTATCCTAGCGCGTCCATCCGGGTCCATTCGACCGGTGCGGGCCTTATCACTAAGGAGCGGTAGTCCCGCCCCGATCCATTACGGAGATTCATTCGAATGAAGTTGCGTTTGATCGCTGCCGCCGTCGCGGCCCTGGCCCTGACCGGCACTGCCGCCGCGCAGAACACTTCGACCGAGCAGGGCAAGCTGAGCTACGCGCTCGGTTACGACCTGGGCCGCAACGCCATCGAAAGCGGCGAGCAGGTCGACGTCAACACCATCATCAAGGGCCTGCAGGACGGCTACGGCAAGAAGCAGCCGTCGGTGCCGGTCGATCAGCTGCGCACTGCCGTGCAGAACATGCAGCAGCGCCAGCAGACCAAGGCGAAGGCCGCGTGGGACAAGGCTGCCGCCGAGAACAAGACCAAGAGCGACCAGTTCATCGCCGCCAACAAGTCCAAGGCCGGCGTGAAGTCGCTGCCGAGCGGCGTGCAGTACCGCGAGATCGAGAAGGGCTCGGGCGCCAAGCCGACGCAGGCCAGCACCGTGCAGCTGGAAGTCGCCGGTCCCTACGCCTGGGGCGAGCGTCCCCAGCAGGCCCGTCCGGCGCAGCAGATCCCGTCGATCAAGGTCAGCGACATCGAGATGCCGGCCATGCGCGAAGCGCTGCTGCAGATGCCGGCCGGTTCGAAGTGGGAAATCACGCTGCCGTCGGACAAGGCCTATGGCGCCGACCCGCGTACGCCGTTCCCGCCGAACGTCGCCGTGCAGTTCGAAGTCAAGCTCGTCAGCGTGAAGTAACGTTTCGGCCCGCTCGCGCATAGCGCGAGCGGCTTTGCCGAACCGTCATCCCCGCGAAAGCGGGGGTGAGGACGCGCTGCTTGCGAACCACTGGTTCGCGCGCGACCGAACGCCATCGCGCTATGCGCGATGGCAGGGGATTGTGAACCCGCAATCGCCACGTTCAACGAAGTCACCACGTCGAGCCGGCCCCGCCGGCTCGACGTTTTTATGAGCAACCAAAATCCGGCGCCAGCGCATCACGACGCGTTTACGACGCCCGCGCCGGTTGAATCCCAGGCACGTCCGCCTTACGTTGGTCGATCCATGAATACCTTTTTCCGCGCCGTGCTCAGCCCCTGCATCGGCATCTGCTCGCTCGACGACGATGGCCTGTGCACCGGTTGCCATCGCACCACCGCGGAAATCGCACGCTGGTCGCAGATGAACGACGACGAGCGCCTGCGCCTGATGGAAACCGTGCTGCCCGAACGCGAGACGCGCCGCCGGTGAACCGGATGGCCGCCACGTCCGCATTGACCGACTGGCCCGGCCTCGCCTCGGCGCTGCATCCACTCACAGATCCGCCGCCCGGTCCGGGCTGGAACCTCGCCGAGCTGCACGACCTGGTGCCTAACGACGCGGTAAGCATCGAAGCCGCGGTGCTGGTCGGCCTGGTTCCGCGCGAGGAAGGCACGCACGTGCTGCTCACGCGTCGCACCGATGCGCTGCGCCAGCACGCGGGGCAGGTGAGTTTCCCCGGCGGCCGCATCGAACCGGACGACAGCGACGCCGTCGCCGCCGCGCTGCGCGAGACGCGCGAGGAAATCGGCGTCGGCGCGCGGCAGATCCATCCGCTGGGCTTCCTCGATCCGCTGGCCACGATCACCGGTTACCGCGTGCAGCCGGTCGTCGCGCTGCTCGCCAGCGATTACGTCGCGCATCCCGATCCGAACGAAGTGGCCGACGTGTTCGAAGTGCCGCTCGCGTTCCTGCTCGATCCGGCCAACCTGGCCACGCACACGCTGGATTTCCGTGGCCGTCCGCGCGAAGTGTTCGAGTACCGCTATCCCGCGCAGCGCATCTGGGGGGCGACCGCCTCGATGCTCTACAACCTGCGCCAACGCCTGGAGGCGATCCGATGAGCGACGCGACCCCGAACTGGACCACGCTGGTGTCGGCCGAAGAACTGGCTGCCGCGCTGGGTCGCGACGACGTCATCGTCTTCGACACGCGCCATAGTCTCGCCGAACCCGAAGCAGGCGAAGCGGCGCATCGTGTCGCGCACATCCCCGGCGCGTTCTATGCGCATCTGGATCGCGACCTGTCCGATCACCGCAAGCAGCATGCCGGGCGCCATCCGTGGCCGGAGCTGCAGGATTTCACCGCCGCACTCGGCCGATGGGGCGTGACGCCGCAGCATCAGGTCGTCGTGTACGACGCGGCCGATGGCGCGCTCGCCGCCGCACGCATGTGGTTCCTGCTGCGCGCGCTGGGTCACCGGCGCGTCGCCGTGCTCGACGGCGGGCTGCAGCGCTGGCAGTCGCTCGGATTGCCGGTCGAAGCCGACATGCCCGTCGCCACGCCGACGCCGCCGTATCCGGCGACGTTCGATGAAAGCCGGCTGCTCGATTCGACGCAGGTGCGGGCGCACGTGGATGCAGGCGGCGTGCTGCTCGACGCGCGTGCGGCCGAGCGCTTCCGTGGCGAGGTCGAACCCATCGACCGCGTCGCCGGCCATGTGCCAGGTGCGCGCAATCGTCCGTATGCGCAGACGATGCGCGACGGGCGCTTTCGTCCGTCGGAGGAACTCGCACGCGAATTCGCCGAACTGTTGCAGGGCCGCGACGCGAGCGATGTCGTGGCGATGTGCGGTTCGGGCGTCACGGCCTGCCACCTGCTGCTCGCGCTGGAACATGCGGGCTATGAAGGCGCGCGTTTGTCGACGGGGTCGTGGAGCGGCTGGATCGACGATCCTTCGCGACCGGTCGCGCGCGGCGCCTGATATACCCGAACCGTCCGTTCGCACCACGCGTTTCAGAAGTGCGTAACACGTAATCTGCGCGTCACACGCATCCCGGATCCTTGCGCGATTTCGCACAGGGGGCGTGCGCCATGTCACGCATCGCGGGTTGGTTGGTTGCAATGGTGTTGTCGGTCGCAGTGTCGGCCGCGCACGCACAGGTGGACGCAGAACGCGTCCGCATCCATGGATCGCAGACGATGGCCGCGCGGCTGGTGCCGGCCGTGGCGGAGTCGTGGCTGCACGACATCGGTTACCAGGACATCCGGCGCACGCAGCCGAGTCCGACGCTGACCGAAATCCACGCCCAGCGCGACGGCATGCCGCTGATCGTGGAGATCCAGGCGAGCAGTTCCGCGCAGGGTTTCCAGGACATCGTCGATGGCAACGCGCACATCGCGATGATGACGCGCCGGCCGAACGCGGACGAACTCGACGCGGGCTGGCAGCTTGGCGATCTGGCTTCGCACGACCAGGAATTCGCGATGGCGCTGGACGGTGCGGCTGTCGTCGTGCATCGCGACAACCCTTTGGCGCAGCTCGGTTTCGCGCAGCTGCGTCGCGTGCTGTCGGGGCAGGCGCGCGACTGGCGCGAATTCGGCGGCCGCGGCGCGATCCACCTGCACATGGTCGCCGGCGCCAACTCCGCGCGTGATCTCATCGACGAACGCGTGATGCAGGGCTCGCCGTATGCGCCCGCATCGTTGCACGCCGATGGCGCATCGCTGGTGCGCTCCATCGCGAAGGATCCCGGCGCGATCGGTTTCGTCACCCTGCGCCAGCCGTGGGGCGCGAGCGTGCGTCCGCTTGCGTTGTCCGATGGAGGCCGCGCGGTCGCGCCGACGCGGCTGGCCGTGCAGAGCGAGGACTATCCGCTCGCGCGTCGTTTCTATCTCTACGGCAGCCAGATGATGGGCGCGCTCAGCCGCAGCTTCGCGCTGTACACGGTGGGCCAGCGCGGGCAGGACGCAGTCGCGCGCGCCGGGCATTTCGCGGTGACGCTGCGTCCGGGCTATGCGCCGCCGACGCTGGTCGGGCCGAAGGATTACCGCGATCTCGTCGGCAAGGCCACGCGATTGCCGCTGAGCCTGCGCTTCAACCTCACCGGCAACAACGAAAGCGGCGTGGCGGCGAGCGTGTACGACAGCCGCGCCGTGCGCGACATCGACCGTATCGTCGCCTTCATGCAGTTGCCGGTGAACCGCGGCCGCCGATTGCTGGTGGTCGGATTCGCCGACACGGCCGGCAGTTCGGTTGCCGCGACGATGACCAGCAACGATCGCGCCGACCTCGTCGCGCACGAGTTGATGGCGCGCGGCTTGCCGGTACTGCACGCGCGCGGCGTCGGCGCACAGGTGCCGCTGGCGGCAGCCGGAGCACCGGGCGCGCGCTATCGCAACGAGCGCGTGGAAATCTGGATGCTGTGACGTCGCAAGAGGTCGGCGTAGCTGCGGCGCCTACTTGCCCAGCTTCGCCACCAGCGCCTTCAGCGCGGCCTGCGTCGAAGGATCGCTCCACGCCGCGATGAACTTCGGCAGCTGGATCTGTTCCGGCTGCATCGCGGCGACCAGGTCCGCGCGCGCGATCGCACGGGTCTGGCGCATCACCGGCTGCGGCAGCTTCAGCAGCTGCGCAAGCCATTCGCGTGCACGGGCGTTCACCTGGTCGAGCGGCACGAGTTCGTCGACCAGGCCAACGCGTTCGGCGCGCTCGGCTTCGACCATGTCGCCCGCGACGACCAGGCGCTCGGCGCGATGCGTGCCCACCACGCGCTGCATCAGCTTCAGGATGCCGACCGGCACGACCAGCCCGACCTGCGTTTCGTTGAGGCCGATGCGGAAGGGCTTCGCGGGATCTTCGCTGCGCGCCATGACGCGGTAATCGCAGCACAGCGCGAGCACGCAGCCGCCGGCGGGCGCGTGGCCGCCGATGGCCGCGACGACCGGCACCGGGCATTCGGCGAGGGCGCGCGCGGCGTGGAAGAAGGTCTCCCACGCAGCCATGAGCGCATCGCGGTCGTCGCCGAGCGAGAGCAGGTGCGGCACGTCGAGACCCGCGGAAAACACCTTTGCGCCGCCGCCAAGCACGATCCCCTGCGCGCCGTCGTCGACGGCCTTCGCCAGTGCGTCGACCAGGTCGTTGCACAGTTGCGGATTGAGCGCGTTGACCGGCGCGCGCGCCAGGCGGAGTTCGACGATGCCGTCGGCGGAATGGGTTTCGACTAGGCTCATTGCGTGCGTATTCCTGGCGGTGGCGCTGCCGATGCAGCGCTGCGTGAACGGCGCCGGGCGGCGTCAAAACCGCGCGGAGGGTCGCGGGTATCATAGGCCCATGAACGCGACCACGATTCGACTCGGCCTGCTGGCCCTCACGATGGCGGCATCGTCCGCCGCTTCCGCTGCGGATTGCACCCTGAAGGTCGTCGACGGCTGGGTGCGCCTGCCGCCGGCCGCGATGCCGATGATGGCCGGCTTCGGCCGCATCGAGAATCCGTGCGCGAAGCCGCTCACGATCACCGGCGCGAGCAGCGCGGCGTTCGGTGAAGTCGAAATGCACGAGACACGCGTGGTCGACGGCGTGAGCCGCATGCGCGCGGTGCCGGAACTGCGCCTGGCGCCGGGCGAGTCGGCGACGTTCAAGCCCGGCGGCCTGCACCTGATGCTGATGGAGCCGGGTGCGTCGCTGAAGCCGGGCAGCAAGGTCGCCATCGAGTTCACGCTGAAGGACGGCGGGAAGGCGCTGGGCGAATTCACGGCGAAGAAGGCGGGCGAGTAGGGCGCGCGGCGCCACTCAAAAAAACAGCGCTTGGGGCGCTGTTTTTTTCAGCTGTCATTCCCGCGAAGGCGGGAATCCACGCCGGCGTGCATCACTACATCCGTCAGCCGTGAAGTGTCTGATAGATGGATTCCCGCCTTCGCGGGAATGACGCCAAAGGCCGCTACGAACACGCCTCGCGCACCGCCACCGGCAGCTCCGCCGCACGTCCCGTGCCGCGGTCGATCCACACCATCACGACGTTGCCATCGCAATAGAGCACCGTGTCGTCCTTCGCATCGACGATGCGGTGGCCGATGCTGACGCTCGTGTTGCCCAGGCGTTCCACGAACAGTTCGACGTCAACTTCCGCCGGCCATTCGATCGGGCGGCGATAGTTGAGGTGCGCAGCGGCGACGACGGGCGCGACATGATCGTCCAGCCCCTGTCCCGGCACGCCGAGCATCCAGCGCAGGCGCGCTTCCTCGAGGTAGCTCAGGTACTTCGAGTTGTTGACGTGGTTGAACGCGTCCAGGTCGCGCCAGCGTACCGACAGCGGGACGCGGATCAGCGCGACGGGTGCGGCGTTATCTTCGGCGGGCTGCGTTGCGGGCGCAGCGGCAGGCGCCGCGCTTTCGGTGGTCTTCTTCGCCGCCGGCTTGCGCCGTCGGGCAGGCGTCTTGCGGGCCTTCGGTGTTGCGGCGTCGCTCATGCGGCGGACTTCTTCTTCGTGTTGTTCTTCTTGTCGGCGGCCGTCCTGGTCGCCGCGGTCTTCGCCGTTGCCGTCTTCGAGGCGGCCTTGCCGCCGGCCTTGGCTGCGGCCGGCTTGGCCTTGCGCGCGGACGCCTCCGGCTTGGCCTGCAGCAGCGGCGCGAGGAAGCGGCCGGTGTGCGAATGCGGCAGCGCGGCGATTTCTTCCGGCGTGCCGCAGGCCAGGATCGTACCGCCACGGTGGCCGCCTTCCGGACCCAGGTCGATCACCCAGTCCGCCGTCTTGATGACGTCGAGGTTGTGCTCGATCACCACCACCGTGTTGCCGTCGTCGCGCAGGCGATGCAGCACGGTCAGCAGATGTTCGATGTCGTGGAAGTGCAGGCCCGTGGTCGGCTCGTCGAGGATGTACAGCGTGCGGCCGGTGTCGCGCCGCGAGAGTTCCTTCGACAGCTTCACGCGCTGCGCCTCGCCGCCGGACAGCGTCGTCGCGCTCTGGCCCAGCTTGATGTAGCTCAGGCCCACGTCCATCAGCGTTTCGAGCTTGCGCGAGATCGCCGGGATGTTCTCGAACAGGTTCAGCGCATCCTCGACGGTCATCTCCAGCACGTCGTTGATGTTGTAACCCTTGTAGAGGATCTCCAGCGTCTCGCGGTTGTAGCGCTTGCCGCCGCAGACGTCGCACGGCACGTACACGTCGGGCAGGAAGTGCATCTCGACCTTGATCAGGCCGTCGCCCTGGCAGGCCTCGCAGCGGCCGCCGCGCACGTTGAAGCTGAAGCGGCCCGGCGAATAGCCGCGCGCACGCGCTTCGGGCACCTGCGCGTACAGCTCGCGCAGCGGCGTGAACAGGCCGGTGTACGTGGCCGGGTTCGAACGCGGCGTGCGGCCGATCGGCGACTGATCGATGTCGACGACCTTGTCCCACAGCTCGATGTTCTCGTACTCGCGATACGGCGCCGCCGTATGCGAGGCGCCATTGAGCTCGTTGGCGGTGATCGCGAACAGCGTGTCGTTGATCAGCGTCGACTTGCCCGAGCCGGATACGCCGGTGATCGCCGTGAACAGCCCCGACGGGATCGCCAGGTCGACGTCCTTGAGGTTGTTGCCGGTGGCGCCGCGCAGGTGGAAGGTGGTCTTCGCGTCGGGCTTGTGGCGACGCGTCGGCACTTCGATGCCGCGCTTGCCGGACAGGTACTGGCCGGTGAGCGAACGCGGCGACTTGAGCAGGTCGTCCAGCGTGCCGTGCGCGATCACTTCGCCGCCGTGCACGCCGGCGCCGGGACCGATGTCGACGACGTAATCGGCCAGGCGGATCGCGTCCTCGTCGTGTTCGACCACGATGACGGTGTTGCCGAGGTCGCGCAGTCGCGTGAGCGTGCCGAGCAGGCGTTCGTTGTCGCGCTGGTGCAGGCCGATGGACGGCTCGTCGAGCACGTACATCACGCCGACCAGGCCGGCGCCGATCTGCGACGCCAGGCGGATGCGCTGCGCTTCACCGCCCGAGAGCGAATCGGCCTTGCGCTCAAGCGTGAGGTAGTCGAGGCCAACATCGACGAGGAAGCGCAGGCGGTCGGCGATTTCCTTGACGATCTTGACGGCGATCTCGCCGCGCCAACCGGGCAGGTTGAGCGCCTTGAAGAACGACAGCGCCTCGTCCACCGGCATCACGACGATGTCCGGCAGCGGACACTCGTCGACGAACACGCTGCGCGCGGCGCGGTTCAGGCGCGCGCCGCCGCAATCGGTGCAGGCGCGCTCGCTGATGTACTTGGCCAGTTCCTCGCGCACGGCGGCCGATTCGGTCTCGCGGTAGCGACGTTCCAGGTTCGGCACGATGCCTTCGAAGCGATGCT
Source organism: Lysobacter soli (assembly GCF_009755585.1). Classification (NCBI taxonomy): domain Bacteria; kingdom Pseudomonadati; phylum Pseudomonadota; class Gammaproteobacteria; order Lysobacterales; family Lysobacteraceae; genus Lysobacter; species Lysobacter soli. Next base: position 1,396,791 of record NZ_CP046603.1, read on the forward strand.
TGCGCTGGCTGCGGCCACCGGCTTCGGTGAGGTAGGTGAAGCTGATGGTTTCATCGCCGCTGCCGAACAGCACCGCGTCGCGTGCCTTCTTCGGCAACGACTGCCACGGCGCATCGACGTCGAACTTGTAGTGGCGCGCCAGCGACTGGATCAGCTGGAAGTAATAGGCGTTGCGACGGTCCCAGCCACGCACGGCGCCGGCCGAGAGCGACAGCTCCGGATGCACGACCACGCGCGAGGGATCGAAGAACTGCGCCACGCCCAGGCCGTCGCACGTCGGGCACGCGCCCACCGGCGAGTTGAACGAGAACAGGCGCGGTTCCAGCTCCGGCAGCGAGTATTCGCACACCGGGCAGCTGTACTTGGACGAGAACAGCAGCGGCGCCGCGTCGGCGTCGTCGAGCGACATGACCTGCGCCATGCCGTCGCCGAGCTTGAGCGCGGTCTCGAACGATTCGGCCAGACGCTGCTTGATGTCGTCGCGCGGCTTGAAGCGGTCCACGACCGCTTCGATGGTGTGCTTCACGCGCAGCGCGAGCGGCGGCACGGCATCGATCTCGTGCAGCACGCCGTCCACGCGCACGCGCACGAAGCCCTGCGCGCGCAGCTGTTCGAACACCTGCGCGTGCTCGCCCTTGCGCTCGCGGATCACCGGCGCCAGCAGCATGTAGCGTTGTTCGCGGCCGGCTTCGGTTTCGCCAAGCGCGACGACCTGGTCGACCATCTGGCTGACCGTCTGCGCTTCCAGCGGGTAACCGTGGTCAGGGCAGCGCGGCGTGCCCACGCGTGCGTAGAGCAGGCGCAGGTAGTCGTAGATCTCGGTGATCGTGCCGACGGTGGATCGCGGGTTGTGCGAGGTCGACTTCTGTTCGATCGAGATCGCCGGCGAGAGACCTTCGATGTGGTCGACGTCCGGCTTCTCCATCACGGAGAGGAACTGGCGCGCGTAGGCCGACAGCGACTCGACGTAGCGACGCTGGCCTTCGGCGTAGATCGTGTCGAACGCGAGCGAGGACTTGCCCGATCCCGACAGCCCCGTGATCACGATGAGCTTGTCGCGGGGGAGGTCGAGGTCGATGTTCTTGAGGTTGTGCGTCCGCGCGCCGCGGATGCGGATGTAATCCAGCGCCATCGGTTGCCTGTATGGGGAGGGTCGCCGTCGCGGAGCGCGGGGCGAACAGGGGAGCGTATCGACAGGCGAAGATGGGGGCAAATGCCCGGATCCAAAGGCGCGCGAAATGCCGCGTGGAGCACGGTTCAGCGGGTTCCACGCGGGATTCCTGAACCTGCCGTCTCACTGGCTGAGACGGCGATTCCTCCACTGCGCGGCAGTGGAGGTGGCAGGAGTGAACTAGGCGCGGTCGCGCCCGCTTACAGCAACCGGAACGCCGCGGCTTCGCCGTTGCCGGACTGCGCGGTGGTTTCCAGCGCGGCGGGGCTGACGCCGTTGACGATCAGCTGGACCTTGATGGCCTCGGCGCGCTGCTGCGCGAGCGACGGATCGTCGGCGGCGGGGCCGGCAATCTGCAGCCGCGTGGCGTCGCCGGACGCCTGGATCACCTGCGCGGCCTTGCTGAGCAACGCCAGGCTGTCGGGCGCCACGCGCGCGCTGCCGGGCTCGAAGCGGATCGGCGTCTGCGTCACGGCCTCGTTGAGCGCCTTCACCAGCGGCGCGCCCGACGTTCCGGGCTTCACGGCCGCGAGTACGGCGGAAACCGCTTCGCCCTGCGCGCCATCGCCCACGCCCTGGAACAGACCCGTGTAGGCGTAGCCGGGATAGAGCAGCTCGGCGCGCGCGAGCAGGGCCTTGCGGTCGTCCTCGCTGGCGTGGCCGTGGAGCTCGATGCGGCGGCCTTCGAACGAGACGGCGGCGCCCGGCTGGTTGAAGGTCTTCAGGAATTCCGGCAGGCCGTCCTGCCAGGGCGCGGGCCGTGCGCCGGGATCGACCTTGAGGTCGCCGGAGACGCGGCCGTAGGCGCCACGAAGCGCGGTTTCGACGGACTGGCGCGCGGCATCGGTACCGACGACGCCGTCGTAGCGGACGGTGCCGTTGTTGTTCACGACATTGAGCGTGGCGTCGAACTGCGCCACTGGCGCGGCGGCCGTCGGCGTCGGCGCCTGGCTGGTCGGCGTGTCGCGATTGCAGGCGGACAGCGCGACGACGCCGGCCATCAGCATGACGGGGAGGAACACGACAGGAAAAGCACGAGCTGGCTTCATGGGCACTCCATCGCGGGGAAGGAAGGAGGGGCCCGGCGGACCGGGCCCTTCCTGTTTGCTGCATCGGTCGAACGCGATCGCTTACTTGTGCGAGGCGTAGTCGATCTCGACCGGGTCGGCGCATTCCTGCGTGCCGTTGTTGCACAGCTTGTAGCTCATCGTGCCGCTACCGATGATGCGGAACGTATCCGTCGCCGTGCCCTTGTTCTTCACGGTCTTGAGGATCGCGCCGTTGCGGTAGATGTCGATGTTCTTCTTGCCGTGCGTCCAGGTGAGCGTGACCTGCGTGCGATGGTTCGCCAGCCCGATCGCCTCGGCTTCCACCGAGCGCGGCCAGTTCGCATCCACGAAGCTCGGGTATAGCGACATGCCGGTGGCCTTGCTGAAGCCGCGGATCGTCACGTACCAGGTGCCGCCCTGCGGGGCCGGGAAGAAGCAGTTCTCGTTGTTGCCCGCGGTGTACGGACGGCAGTCGTACGCGGTGGTCGTCGGCTCTGCCGCGCGGCGCACGTACATGTCGGCATCGCCCGTGCCGCCGTACATCGCGAACAGCAGGTTCGACGCGCCGTTGGGCACCAGCAGCTGGTAGCGCACGGTGTCGTTGGCGAGCACTTCGATGCCGGTAACGGTGACGCCGTTCTGCAGTTCGGTGGCCGGCGGCGGTTCCGGAGCCGGCGGGACGTCCGGCGGCAGCGGTTCGTCGCCCTTGGCGACGGCGACCGCGTAGCGCGCGTCGATGATGCCGGCGCCGCACCAAAGGTTGTAGCTGCAGCCGCCGGCGAATCCGCCCGACGCGTACGCCGTGTTTTCCAGGATCTTCTTGATCTGGTCCGGCGTCTTCGGCGTGGCCGCGGCCGACTGCATCAGCGCGATCGTGCCCGCCACGTGCGGGGCGGACATCGAGGTGCCCGCGTACCACGCGTAGCCTTCGGCGCCCTGGCCCTGCGCGCCGAGGTTGAGCGTCGACAGGATGTTGTCCGCGGCCGGCACGACGCCCGAACCGCCCGGCGCGGCGACGTCGACGACGCTGCCGTAGTTGGAGAATTCCGAAAGCTCGCCGGTCGGACCGACGGACGCGACGGTGATGACGTCGTTGCAGCTCGCGGGCGAATAACCCGCCGCGTCGGCCGAGGAGTTGCCGGCCGATACCACGACCGTCGTGCCGCGCGCCTTCGCCGCGGTGTAGGCCGCCTGCTCGGCGACCGAGCACGCGCCGCTGCCGCCGAGGCTCAGGTTGATGACTTCGGCCGGCGTCGCATTGGCCGGAACGCCCGCCACCGTGCCGCCGGACGCCCAGGTCACCGCGTCGATGATGTCGGACTCGTAGCCGCCGCACTTGCCCAGCACGCGTACCGGCTGCACCTTCGCGCCGAACGCCACGCCGGCCACGCCCGCGTTGTTGTTCGTCGCCGCCGCGACCGTGCCGGCCACGTGCGTGCCGTGCCAGCTGCTGTCTTCGGGAATGCCGAAGATGTTGCATTCGCCGTCGTGCCAGTCGCCCGGATCGTTCGGATCCGCGTCGCGGCCGTCGCCGTCCACGCTCACTTCGGTATCGATGATGAAGTCGTAGCCCGGCACGGTCTGGCTATTGAGTTCCGAGTGCGGCGTGATGCCGGTATCGAGCACCGCGACCACGACGCCGTCGCCGGTTGACAGATCCCATGCCGGTTCGGCGTTGATGCCGCCGGGGCCGTTCTTGTAGTGCCACTGCTGCGCGTAGAGCGGATCGTTGGGCACCATCAGCGGCTTGCGCAGGCGATCGGGTTCGACCGCGAGCACATTCGGATCCTTCATCAGCTCCAGCATCAGCTGCTTGGTGGCGAGGCTGTCGAGCTTGCGGTCGGTGCGGATCAGCGAACTGCCGGTGGCCAGCGTGCGCATCGGCGCGATGCCGACGTTGAGGTTCTTCGCGGCGGTGGCGAACTGCGTGGTCGCGGCGGCGGCGCTCAGGCGCTTGGCGCCTTCGCGGTAGGTGACGATGAAGCGGTCGTACTTCTGCGGCTGTTCCTTCGCCGCCTTGGCGGCGGCCGGCGACAGCGTGGACACCTTGACCTTGTTGGCGACGGGCAACTTGCCGCCGGAGTACGCCGCGGGGGCGGCGATGAGCGCGGTGGCGACGGCGAGGGCGGTCCACTTGAGGGTGCGGGCTTTGCGAGTCATGACAACGTCCTTTGTTGGCTGCTGCTGCAGGAACCTCCGGCGCCTCCCCCTGTGCGACGCCGGTGCGAGTGCGCGACGGCGCTAACCGGAGCGCGACTGGGTGGAGGCTCGCGCAGCAACGCCGTCCGGCGTCGTGCGCGTGCCCGCATATAGGTGGGCGGAGCTGAAGCGATGCTGCGCACGCACGCTCACGGCGTCGGAGCGCGCGTCTGGATGCGTGCGACGTGTGGCGATCGGGGATGCTGAAGCGCGGGCGGGATCGCCCGTTGCTGTGGACGCGGTGGCGTCCTCGGAAGACATCAGGGCCTGCGACTGCACAGCGACTGTCCCCCCGGCCTGCGTGAACGCTGGCCCATCGAGTGTTGGCTGGGACATGGACGGGCCCTGAACCGCCATGTCGAAGCGACGTTAAGGGATGCCTGCACCGCGTGCAAGTGGTTGATAATGCTCACAAAATAAACACGATACTGAATGCGGGCAGGAGTGTGCCGCCCGTCGTGTTTCAGCGTTTCCAGCCGGAGGAGGAGGAGCGAGGTCACGCGTGTACCCCCCGCACCGAGTGCTTAACGCCCGAGCCGGGCCGACTTGCTCCAACTCGCTGAAAGCCCTAGAATTCCGCTTCTGTCCGCCCGTCACGGGTGCCGACAGCGACCAAAATAACTACAGAGGAATCTGGTCATGTACGCAGTTGTAGTCACCGGCGGTAAGCAATACCGCGTGATGCAGGGCGAAACCCTGCGCGTCGAGCTGCTCGATGTCGAAGTCGGCAGCGAGATCAAGCTGGACAACGTCCTGATGCTGGGCGGCAGCGATGGCGTGAAGGTTGGCGATGCCCTGAAGGGCGCGTCGGTCTCCGCCAAGGTCGTCGGCCACGGCCGCGCCGACAAGGTGCGCATCGTGAAGTTCCGTCGCCGCAAGCACCACCGCAAGCAGATGGGCCACCGTCAGCATTACACCGAAATCGAAATCACCGGCATTGCCGGCTAAGTAAGGAGAAGCAGCCATGGCACACAAAAAGGGCGTAGGTTCCACCCGTAACGGCCGCGACTCCAACCCGAAGTACCTGGGCGTGAAGATCTACGGCGGCCAGGCCATCGAGGCCGGCAACATCATCGTTCGCCAGCGCGGCACCCAGTTCCATCCGGGCGCCGGCGTCGGCCTGGGTCGCGACCACACGCTGTTCGCGCTGGTCGACGGCAAGGTCGAGTTCTCGACCAAGGGTCCGAAGAAGCGTCGCACCGTCAGCGTCGTCGAGTAATTCCTCGTCATACGCGAGTCCCTTCGCAAGAGCCCGCACATCCGTGTGCGGACTTTTCAAAAGGACAACGAGGAGCCCCGCTTCGGCGGGGCTTTTCGTTTTCAATGACGTGATTCGTGAGCTGGGATTCGTGATTCGCGCAGGCGAACGGATCTCCGGCCTGCCAGCGTTCCGCATTCCTTTAGACTGCAACGCGGCCGCGTTCTCACGAATCACCAACTCCGAATCACGAAACACGGCACTCCAATGAAACTCGTCGACGAAGCCGAAATCCAGGTCAGCGCAGGCAACGGCGGCAACGGCTGCGTCGGTTTCCGTCGCGAGAAGTTCATCCCGCTCGGCGGCCCCGATGGTGGCGACGGCGGCGACGGCGGCAGCGTCTGGCTGCTGGCCGACGAAAACCTCAACACACTCGTCGACTTCCGGCACCAGCGCCAGTTCCGCGCCAAGCGCGGCGAGAACGGCATGGGCCGTCAGATGTACGGCAAGGCCGGCGACGACCTGGTCATCACCGTGCCGGTCGGCACCGTGGTGATGAACGTCGAGACCGATGAAGTCATCGGCGACCTCACGCGCCACGGCGAACGCCTGCTGGTCGCGAAGGGCGGCAAGGGCGGCCTGGGCAACATGCACTTCAAGAGCTCGGTGAACCGCTCGCCGCGCAAGGCGCTGCCGGGCCTGCCAGGCGAGGAGCGCGTGCTCAAGCTCGAGCTCAAGCTGCTTGCCGACGTCGGCCTGCTGGGCTTTCCGAATGCCGGCAAGAGCACGCTGATCCGCGCGGTTTCCGCGGCAACCCCGAAGGTGGCGGACTATCCGTTCACCACGCTCTATCCGAACCTCGGCGTGGTCAGCGTCGAGCCGCATCGCAGCTTCGTCATCGCCGACATTCCCGGCCTGATCGAAGGCGCCGCGGAAGGCGCCGGCCTCGGCACGCAGTTCCTCAAGCATCTGCAGCGCACGCGCCTGCTGCTGCATCTGGTCGACATCGCGCCCGCGGGCGGCGTGTACGACGAGGGCGCGGAGGCGGGCGTGAGCCCGGCCGACCAGGTGCGGGCGATCGAGCGCGAACTGGAAAAGCACGATCCCGAGCTGCTCAACAAACCGCGCTGGCTGGTGCTCAACAAGGCCGACCTGCTGCTGGAGGAAGAGCAGCAGGCCGCCGTGAAGTCGATCATCGACGAACTGGGCTGGAAGGACCGCCACTACCTCGTCTCGGCCATCGGCCGCGAAGGCACCTGGCCGATCATGCTCGACGTCATGACCTTCTTCGATCGCCAGCGCGAAGCGGCGCTGGAAGCCGAGCGTGCAGGCGAGGGGCATGCAGCACCCTGAGGCCTTCGCGCAGGCAACAAAAAACCCGGCATCGGCCGGGTTTTTGTTTGCTGCCTGGAGTCCGTCGGGTGAAGCCGTGGACTCCCGTCCCCGTTCCGCCGTATCAGGCGGCCTTGAGCGCCTTGATGCGGGCGTTCAGGCGGGCCTTGTGGCGGGCAGCCTTGTTCTTGTGGATCAGGCCACGCGAGCTGAAGCGATCGAGGATCGGCTGCGCGACGGCGAAGGCGGACTCGGCGCCGGCGGCGTCGTTCTCGCCCAGGGCCTTGAGCACCTTCTTGACGGCGGTACGCAGCATCGAACGCTGGCTGGCGTTGCGGGCATTGCGGACCACGGTCTGCTTGGCGCGCTTCTTGGCGGACTTGATGTTGGCCACGGCGAATTCCTGGAAACTGGTAGTGAAAAGGGTCTGGGGACAATCAGACCAGAAAGTATGGAGGATTCAGTGGGTTGCGTCAACAACAACGCCGGCGGCCGCCGGACTCGTGGAGGGCGGGCTTGAGCGCGCCGAAGATGCTGAAAGGGCTGCTGTCGTTCAGCAGCATGACCATGGTCTCGCGCGTGCTGGGCTTGGTTCGCGACATCGCGATCAACCAGGCCTTCGGCGCCAATGCGGGCACCGACGCGTTCTGGGTCGCGTTCCGGATCCCAAACTTCATGCGGCGCCTGTTCGCCGAAGGTTCGTTCTCGACGGCGTTCGTGCCGGTCTTCACCGAGATCAAGGAAACCCGCCCGCATGCGGACCTGAAGGAACTCGTCGCCCGCGTGTCCGGCACGCTGGGCGGGATCCTGATGGTGCTGACCGCGCTGGGGCTGATCTTCACCCCGCAGATCGCGGCCGTCTTCAGCCCGGGCTCTCTCGACAACGCGCCAAAGTTCGGCCTGACCGTCGACCTGTTGCGCCTGACGTTCCCCTTCATCCTGTTCGTGTCGCTCACCGCGCTGGCGGGCGGGGCGCTCAACAGCTTCCACCGGTTCGGGCTGCCGGCCTTCACGCCGGTGATCCTCAACCTTTTCATGATCGCCGGCGCGCTGTGGCTCGCGCCGCACCTGGAAGTGCCGATCCTCGCGCTGGGCTGGGCCGTGCTGGCGGGCGGCATCGCACAGCTGGTCTTCCAGCTGCCGGCGCTGCGCAAGCTCGACCTGCTCACGCTGCCGAAGTGGGGCTGGAGGCATCCCGACGTGCGAAAGGTGATGCGCCTGATGGTGCCGACGCTGTTCGGCTCGTCGGTGGCGCAGATCAACCTGCTGCTGGATACGGTGATCGCCTCGTTGCTGTTCGTCGGTTCGCAGACGTGGCTCTCGCAGGCCGACCGTTTCCTCGAACTGCCGTTGGGCGTGTTCGGCGTCGCGCTGGGCACGGTGATCCTGCCGGCGCTGTCGCGGCACCACGTCAAGACCGATACCGAAGGGTTTTCGAAGGCGCTGGACTGGGGCCTGCGGACCACGCTGCTGATCGCGATGCCGGCGATGCTCGGCCTGATGTTCCTGGCCGAACCGCTGGTAGCCACGCTGTTCCAGCGCGGCAAGTTCACCGCGTTCGACACGCAGATGGCGGCGATGTCGGTGTTCGGCCTGAGCTTCGGCCTGCCAGCCTTCGCGCTGGTGAAGATCGTGCTGCCGGCGTTCTACGCGCGGCAGGACACGCGGACGCCGGTGCGCGCGGGCATCGCCTCGCTGATCGCGAACATGGTGCTCAACGTGCTGTTCCTGTGGGTGCTGTACCTGCTGTGGACCACGCCGGAAGTGCGCGCCAAGGGCGTGTTCGCCGCGCTCGAGCAGACGCCCGGCCTGCACCTGGCGCTGGGTTTCGCCAGTGCCGCGGCGAGCTACCTCAATCTCGCGCTGCTGTGGCACTGGCTGCGCAAGGCGGGCGTGTACGAACGCCAGCCCGGCTGGTTGCGTTACCTGATGCGCCTGCTCGTGGCGTGCGTGGCGATGTCTGCCGCGCTGTGGGTGGGGCTGCAATGGGCGCCGGCGTTCACGCAGATCGGCCAGCTGGCGCGCGTCGGGTATCTCGCCGTGCTGGTCGGCGGTGGCGGGATGGTCTATCTCGTCGCGCTGCTGGCGCTCGGCTTCCGTCCGCGCGACCTGCGCGAACACTGAGTGGACCGTACGGTGAGCCTTGGAGATGGACCTGGCCGGCTATACTTCGGACCGATGAGCAGGCTGTTTCGTGACGTCGAAGGCGGGCCCCGATGCCCGCACGGCAGTGTGGTCTGCATCGGCGCATTCGACGGCCTGCACCTGGGCCACCAGGCGCTGGTGCGCCACGCGCTCGCCCGCGCGCGCGCGCTCGACGTGCCCTGCGTGGTGCTGAGTTTCGAGCCGCTGCCGCGTGAGTTCTTCGCGCCCAACGACCCGCCGCCGCGCCTGATGCTGCCGCGGACCAAGGCCGGGCGCCTGTTCGAAATGGGCGTCGACCAGCTCGGTTTGCTGCGTTTCGATCGCCGGCTGTGTTCCCTCACCGCCGAGGAGTTCGCGCACCAGGTGCTGGTGCACCGCTTGAATGCGCGCGAGGTCTGGGTCGGTCCGGAATTCCGTTTCGGCAAGGCGCGTGGTGGCGACATCGGCGTGCTGAAGGCGGTGGGGCAGGCGCACGGGTTCGTCGCCGGCGAGATCGAGCCGGTGCAGGTCGATGGCGAGCGTGTATCCGCCACGCGTATCCGCCAGGCGCTGCGCGAGGGCGATTTCACGACGGCCGAACGCTTCCTCGGCCGGGCGTACGCCATTGCAGGCCACGTCGTGCAGGGCAAGCAGCTCGGCCGCACGCTGGGCTTTCCGACCGCGAACCTCCGCTTCGGTGGTCGCACGCCGGCGTTGTCGGGCATCTACGCCACGTGGGTGCATGGCGTGGGCGATGCACCGCGCGCGTCGGTGTCGAGCCTGGGCACGCGGCCGACGGTGGACGGCGTGGAGCCGCTGCTGGAGGCGCACCTTTTCGATTTCGATGGCGACCTGTACGGGCGCCGCATCGAAGTCGAGTTCGTCGCGAAGCTGCGCGATGAACTGAAGTTTTCCGATCTGCCGGCCTTGACCGCGCAGATGCACCGCGATGCTGCGGAAGCACGCGAGATCCTTTCGAAAGAACAACACCACGCCTTCGCCTGAGCGCCGCTTGTGACCGCCCAAGATCCCAACCAGTACAAAGCCACCCTGCACCTGCCCGCGACGGAATTCCCGATGCGCGGCGACCTGCCCAAGCGCGAGCCCGAAACCCTGGCGCGCTGGGAGGCCGACGGCCTGTACGCGCAGATTCGCGAGAAGGTCGGCAAGCGCGAGCGCAGCTTCGTGCTGCACGACGGCCCGCCGTACGCCAACGGCGCGATCCACATCGGCCACGCGGTCAACAAGGTCCTCAAGGACCTGGTGGTGAAGTCCAAGCTGATGGCCGGCTATGACGCGCCGTACGTGCCGGGCTGGGACTGCCACGGCCTGCCGATCGAACACCAGGTCGAGAAGAAGTTCGGCAAGGTCGGCGAGAAGCTCGACGCCGCGCAGTTCCGCCAGAAGTGCCGCGAATACGCGAGCGAGCAGATCGACCTGCAGCGCCGCGACTTCAAGCGCCTGGGCGTGATCGGCGACTGGGAAAACCCGTACCGCACGATGGATTTCCGCTACGAGGCCGACATCGTTCGCTCGCTGGCGAAGATCGTCGAGCGCGGTCACCTGGTGCGTGGCGCGAAGCCGGTGCACTGGTGCTTCGATTGCGGCTCGGCGCTCGCCGAAGCCGAGATCGAATACGCCGACAAGCAGTCCTGGGCGATCGACGTCGCCTACGACGCGCGCGATCCGCAGAAGCTCGCCGCGCTTTTCGGCGCCGACGTGGGTGGTGACGTCCGCGTGGCGATGCCGATCTGGACCACCACGCCGTGGACGCTGCCGGCGAGCCTGGCGATCAGCGTCGGCCCAGAACTCGACTACGTGCTGGTCGAAGGGCCGCGCCTGCCCGACGGCGGCCGTCGCCTGCTCGTGCTCGCCGAAGCGCTCGCCGGCAAGGCGCTGTCGCGCTATGGCGTCGAGGAGGTCGCGATCCTCGGCCGCGCGCTGGGCCGCGACCTCGAAGGCGCGCGCATGCAGCATCCGTTCTATGCCGAGCGTGACATCCCGGTGCTCGTGGGCGACCACGTGTCGGCCGAGGACGGCACCGGCATGGTCCACACCGCGCCGGGCCACGGCCCGGACGACTACACGATCGGCCTGAAGTACGGCCTCACCGACAAGTACACCGCCGCGCAGATCAACCCGGTCGACGCGAAGGGCCTGTACCTGCCGACCACGCCGCCGGCCGACGGCGTCGTGCTCGCCGGCCTGCACCTGTGGAAGGCGAACGACATCCTGGTCGATGTCGTCCGCGCCAGCGGCCACCTGCTGGCCGCGCACAAGCTCACGCACAGTTACCCGCATTGCTGGCGCCACAAGACGCCAGTGATCTTCCGCGCCACGCCGCAGTGGTTCATCTCGATGGAGCAGGCCAACCTGCGCCGCGATGCGCTGAGCGAGATCGGCAAGGTCGCCTGGGTGCCCGAGTGGGGCGAGGCGCGCATCTACAACATGATCGAAGGGCGCCCGGATTGGACGATCTCGCGCCAGCGCTACTGGGGCGTGCCGATCGCGCTCTTCTTCCATCGGGAAACGGGTGAGATCCACCCACGTTCGCCCGAGCTGATGCGCAAGGTCGCCGAGAAGGTCGAGCAAGCCGGCGCCGACGCGTGGTACGCGATGACCGCCGAGGAACTGCTGGGCGATGAAGCCTCGCAGTACGAGAAGGTCACCGACATCCTCGACGTCTGGTTCGACTCCGGCGTGAGCCACGAGTGCGTGCTCGCACAGCGTCCGCAGGACGGCCTGTACAAGCCGGCGGATCTCTACCTGGAAGGCTCCGACCAGCATCGCGGCTGGTTCCACTCCTCGCTGCTCACCGGCGTGGCGATGGACGGCGTCGCGCCGTACCGCCAGGTGCTGACGCACGGTTTCACCGTGGACGAGCAGGGCAAGAAGATGTCCAAGTCGCTCGGCAACACCGTCGAGCCGCAGAAGGTCATCAACGCGATGGGCGCCGACGTGCTGCGCCTGTGGATCGCCTCCACCGACTACCGCAACGAGATGTCGGTGTCGGACAACATCCTCAAGCGCACCTCCGACGTCTATCGCCGCATCCGCAACACGGCGCGCTTCCTGCTGGCGAACCTCAACGGCTTCGAGCCGGCGACGCACCTGCGTCCGCTGGAGGACATGGTCGCGCTCGACCGCTGGATCGTGCATCGCGCCGCCGAGCTGCAGGACCGCATCGCCAGCGCGTACGAGCGCTACGACTTCGCCGAGATCGTGCAGGCGCTGTCGAACTTCTGCTCCGTCGACCTGGGATCGCTGTACCTAGACGTCACCAAGGACCGCCTCTACACGATGCCGGAAGACTCGCGCGGCCGCCGTTCGGCGCAGAGCGCGATGTACCGCATCGCCGAGGCGTTCGTGCGCTGGATCGCGCCGATCCTGGCGTTCACCGCCGACGAGATGTGGCGCCATCTGCCGGCCGTCACCGAGCACGGCCCGCGCGAGGACAACGTCCTGTTCGTCACCTGGTACGACGGACTGGCGCTGCTGCCGGAAGACGCGGCGCTGTCGGCGGAGGATTTCGACCGTCTGCTCGCGCTGCGCGAGGAAGTCAGCAAGACGCTTGAGCCGATGCGCGCCGCCGGCGAGATCGGCGCGGCGCTGGAAGCCGAAATCAGCCTGAAGGCAGGCGTCGCCGACCAGAACTGGCTGGCGCCGTTCGCCGACGAGCTGCGTTTCCTGTTCATCAGCGGTGACGTGGAAGTCGTCGCCGACGACGGCATCAAGGACATTGCCGTGCTCGCGACGCCGACGACGAAGACCAAGTGCGTGCGTTGCTGGCAGTACCGGGCCGACATCGGCAGCGATGAGGCGCATCCGCAGCTGTGCGGCCGCTGCGTGACCAACCTCGCCGGCGACGGCGAACACCGGGAGTGGTTCTGATGGCGCCGGTTCGTCCCAACGCGTTGCCGTGGCTGGCCGTTTCGGTCGCGGTCATCGTGCTCGACCAGCTCACCAAGATGTGGGTGCTGGGTTCGCTCCCGGAGTACACGGCGATCCCGGTGATCGACGGCTTCTGGAACTGGTACCGCACCTACAACACGGGCGCGGCCTTCAGTTTCCTCAGCGACGCCGGCGGCTGGCAGAAGTACTTCTTCGTCGTGCTGGCGGTGGCGATCAGCGGCCTGCTGGGCTGGTGGCTGGCCCGCACGCCGCGCGGCGACTGGAAGAGCGCGCTGCCGTACGCGCTGGTGATCGGCGGTGCGCTGGGCAACGTCATCGACCGCCTGATGCACGGGCACGTCGTGGACTTCATCCAGTGGTACTGGCGCGACCATTACTGGCCGGCGTTCAACGTCGCCGACTCGGCGATCGTCGCAGGCGCCATCGGCATCGCGCTGTTCGGGCTGTTCAGCAAGCCCGCGGCGACCGTCGCCCAGCGCCGGTAGAATAAGTCTCATGGACGTCCTGCTCGCCAATCCCCGCGGTTTCTGTGCCGGTGTCGACCGCGCCATCGAGATCGTCAAGCGCGCCATCGAGACCCTCGGTGCGCCGATCTACGTGCGCCACGAAGTGGTGCACAACCGCTTCGTGGTGGACGACCTGAAGCATCGCGGCGCGATCTTCGTCGAGGAGCTCGACGAGGTGCCCGACAACGCGACGGTGATCTTCAGCGCGCACGGCGTCGCCCGTGCGGTGCGGATGGAAGCCGAGCGTCGCGGGTTGAAAGTGTTCGACGCGACCTGTCCGCTCGTGACCAAGGTGCACCTGGAAGTCGCCCGCCAGTGCCGCGCCGGTCGCGACGTGATCCTGATCGGCCACGAAGGCCATCCGGAAGTGGAGGGCACGATGGGACAGTGGCGCCGCGAGGCCGGCGCCGGTCGCATCTACCTGGTCGAGGACAGCGAGGACGTCGCCGCACTGACGATCGACCAGCCGGAGAACGTGGCCTACACCACGCAGACGACGCTGTCGGTGGACGACACCCGCACCGTCATCGAAGCCTTGCGCGCGAAGTTCCCGGCCATCCAGGGCCCGAAGAACGACGACATCTGCTACGCCACGCAGAACCGTCAGGACGCCGTGCGCGAACTGGCCGCGCGCTGCGACCTGGTGCTGGTGGTCGGCTCGATCAACAGCTCCAATTCCAACCGCCTGCGCGAGCTGGCCGAGCGCGAAGGCGTGGAGGCCTACCTCATCGACGGCGCGATCGAGATCGATCCGAAGTGGGTCGCCGGTCGCCAGCGCGTCGGCGTCACGGCCGGAGCGTCGGCGCCGGAGGTACTCGTGCGCGGCGTGATCGACCGCCTGCGCGAGCTGGGCGCGATGCATGTGTCGGACCTGGAGGGCGAGCCGGAGAACATGGTCTTCGCGCTGCCCAAGGAACTGCGCCTGCAACTGGTCGACTGACCGACCGGATCGGCAGCCCCGGCTTCAACCGGCAATTGACCCGGTACCGGGGCAGCGCCTAGAATTCCCGTCTTCGCGGAGAGCGCTCCGCGGCACGGCCCGAGCGGCCCGCCCACGCGCTTCGCAGCACCATCCGCCGGAATAGCTCAGTTGGTAGAGCGGCGCATTCGTAATGCGTAGGTCGTAGGTTCGATTCCTATTTCCGGCACCAGTTTATTTTTTTGAGCCCCGCTTCGGCGGGGCTTCTTTTTTGGCGCCTGCTCGAACGTGACGCGTGCCCTTCACGCGTGCTCCGCGCTGACGATGGAACAGTCGCCACTTTCCCTGCGGAGTGGAACGATGGCCGGCATCGACAGGAACGTGAAGCGCATCGGCGAGCTGCTGAAGAAGATCGACATCGCCATGCTGACGACGACGGGTGCGGGTGGCTTCCTGATGAGCCGGCCGCTGTCCACGCAGGACGCGCGGTTCGACGGTCGGCGCGTGTGGTTCTTCACCGAGACCGACAGCCCGAAGGTGGCGGAGATCCGCCGCAACCCGAAGGTCAATCTCGCTTACGCGAGCAAGGGCAAGAACGTCTACATCTCGATGACCGGCACCGCGCGCGTGAACCGTGACCGCGAAATGATCGAGGAGCTGTGGAACGACGCGATGAAGGCGTTCTTCCCCAAGGGCAAGAACGATCCGAACCTCACGCTGCTCGAAGTGGACGTGCACTCGGTCGAATACTGGGACGGCCCGGGTTCCTGGATCGGCAAGGCGGTGAGTTTCATCATCGCGCGCGTGACGAAGAAGGAAGAGGTGATGGGCGAGAACCGCATCGTCGACCTCAGCGCGAAGCGTCCGCGCAAGCGTCTGCCGCCGTCGCATGCGAACGCGCGGACCGGTGCGAAATCTGCTGCGGCGAAGGCGCCGCAGAAGACCGCGAAGAAGGCGGCGAAGAAGGCCGCCGCCAAGCGCGCAAGCACCGCGAAGAAGGCGACCGTCAAGCGCGCCGGCGCGACCGGCAAGACGACGAAGCGCACCCGCGCGGCGAGTTGAGAGGCAGCCAGGCCCCCGCGCGCGCCTGCCGATCGCGGCGCGCGTCGGTGATGCACAACGCACCTGAATTTCCTTTCACGTCCGTTCGATGAACGATTCATCTACCGGCAATCTGATGTTCACCGTTCTTTAGCGCGCGCATCGCCAACATGCCGCCAGTTTTTCGACAGGGGCATGAAAGGTGTCGAACATGCAGGTCAATGTCTTCGTGGTAGGACAGAACGAAGGATTCGTGGTCGCGCCGTGTGGCGCGCCACTTCCCGGCGACGAGATGGACGCGCTGGGCGAAGTACGGTTCGGATGGTCGGTGGACAGCGACCATGTCGTGCCGAAGCTGGACTGGATGGGGATCGTCAAGGACATCGACGCGCGTGGCTACAGCATCGTGCCGCACGGCGACGTCGGCGGGCTGCTCGGCCTGCCGCAGCATGAACTGAACGCCGTCTACCCGGAGCGTCACATCCGCTACGCCGCGTAAGCCGCAACCGCCCGCGTCTCGCCTTGCGCGACGCGGGCCGGGTAGAGTGCCGGCAGTCCCATCGCCGCGCCCCCCTCCATGTCGAAAGTCGCCAAATCCTCCAAGGCCCGCACCGCCTACGTGTGTTCCGAATGCGGTGCCGACCACAACAAGTGGCAGGGTCAGTGCGGTGAATGCGGCGGCTGGAACACGCTGAGCGAATTCGTCGTCGAACCCGCCGCCAAGGCGGGCGCGAGCGTCGCCGCGAGCCGTCGCGGCAGCTGGGCGGGCAGGGCCGACGCGCCGGCCGTCACCGCGCTGGCCGACGTGCGCCACACCGAGGAAGACCGCGTCAGCACCGGCATCGGTGAGTTCGACCGCGTGCTCGGCGGCGGCCTGGTGCATGGCTCGGTGGTGCTGGTGGGCGGCGATCCGGGCATCGGCAAGTCCACGCTGCTGCTGCAGGCGATCAGCAAGATGGCTGGCACGTTGCCGGGCCTGTACGTCACCGGCGAGGAATCGCTGGCGCAGGTCGCCGGTCGCGCTTCACGCCTGGGCGTGCCGGTCGATGGCGTCCATGCGCTGGCCGAAACCGGCGTCGAGCGCGTGCTCGAACACGCGGCGAAGATGCGCCCGGGCCTGATCGTCGCCGACTCCGTGCAGACGTTGTGGACGGAAGAACTCAGCGCGGCACCGGGCTCGGTGAGCCAGGTGCGCGAAAGTGCCGCGCGCCTGGTGCGCTTCGCGAAGGAAACCGGCACCGCGGTGTTCCTCGTCGGCCACGTCACCAAGGAAGGCGGCATCGCCGGGCCGCGCGTGCTCGAACACATGGTCGACGCGGTGCTGTATTTCGAAGGCGAAAGCGGCAGCCGCTTCCGCGTGCTGCGGGCGTTCAAGAACCGCTTCGGCGCGGTGAACGAACTGGGCGTGTTCGCGATGGGCGAGAAGGGCCTGCGCGAAGTGCCCAATCCGTCGGCGATCTTCCTCTCGGGCAGCGAGCGCCCGCAGCCAGGCAGCTGCGTGATGGTCACGCGCGAGGGCACGCGACCGCTGCTGGTCGAAGTGCAGGCGCTGGTCGATGCCTCGCCGCTGTCGAATCCGCGCCGTGTCGCCGTCGGCATGGAAGGCAACCGCCTCGCGATGCTGCTGGCGGTGCTGCATCGCCACGGCGGCATCGGCGTGGGCGATCAGGACGTGTTCGTGAATGTCGTCGGCGGCATCCGCGTGCAGGAAACCGCGGCAGACCTTCCGGTGCTGCTGGCCGTGCTCTCCTCGCTGCGTGACCGCCCGCTGTCTGAGCAGACGATCGCGTTCGGCGAAGTCGGTCTGTCGGGCGAGATCCGCCCGGTCCCCAACGGCGAGGAGCGTTTGAAGGAAGCCGCCACGCATGGCTTCAAGCGCGCGATCGTCCCGAAGTCGAACGCGCCGCGCAGCGGGCGCATCGGCGAGATGGAAGTGATCGCGGTGGAGCGGCTGGCGGATGCGCTGGAGCGGGCTTGACGCTCTACTCGCGGCTCGCGCTGCGCTTGCGTCTCCATAGCCAGATCACGATCGCGACGTAGGTCACCACGACGCCCAGCACCGTGAGTTGCAACGCCGTCACGCGGCCGAGCTGCTCACCCGTTTCTTGCAGGTATTGCAGCGTCTGGTCCGGCGTGCAGGTTCTGCCGCGATCCGGAGCGCTGCGTCCGCACACGCGCATCAGCGCGAGGACGCCGATCAGCGCGATGAGCAGCATGCTTCCGAGCGCGTTCCACACGACCCTCATCGGTGCGCCCCCCTGCCAACGGCATGACCGAAGTGTACGACCGCGCCGGAAACGAGGGAATTCAGGCCTCGATCGCACCGCCGAACGCCAGCATCTGCGCACGCGCATCGTCGGTGAGCGCTGCCCGCATGCGCGCCTCGTCGATGACGCGCACCACCCAGCGCGCGGACAGGTCCGACGCGCGCGCATCCAGCGTGCAGACGGCGAGGAAGTAGCTCGGCCCCGGGCCGGCGGCGTACCAGAGCGAATCGAAATGCGCGGGCCCGGCCCGGGTGCGCACGTCCGGATCGTCCGCGTCCAGCTGGTAGGCGATCTTCACCACGGTGAGCGCTTCGCCCGGGAGCGGGCCGGCGGGCGTGGGGAACGACAGCGCGTCGAAGGCCGCCTGCAGGCGCATCGCTTCGCGCTGCACGGTGAGGCGATGCCAGAGCACGAGCCAGCCCACGAGAACCGTCGACACCATGACGGTTCCCAGCCAGATCACGATGATCCATCGCGCCGCGCCCATGGCCGCACCTTACGCGCGGGATGTGTGCGCGTGGCGAACACGCATTCAGTTCACACCGCGAACACCACCGTGCGATGGCCGTTGAGCAGGATGCGGTCGTCGAGCCAGTAACGCAGCGCCTGCGCGAGCACGCGCCGTTCGATGTCGCGGCCGATGCGGATGAGGTCGTCGGGCGTGTCGTGATGGCTCACGCGCTGCGTGTCCTGTTCGATGATCGGGCCTTCGTCGAGGTCCGCGGTGACGAAGTGCGCCGTCGCGCCGATCAGCTTCACCCCGCGCGCGTGCGCCTGGTGGTACGGCCGCGCGCCCTTGAAGCCCGGCAGGAACGAGTGGTGGATGTTGATGCAGCGCCCGGCGAGCGTGCGCGCCAGCTCCGCCGACAGCACCTGCATGTAGCGCGCGAGCACGACCAGCTCGGTGCCAGTTTCCTCGATCAATGCGGCGAGCGCGGCTTCCTGCTCGTGCTTGCGGCCCTTCTCGACGGGAAGGTGATGGAACGGGATGCCGTCGAAATCCAGGTGCCGGTACGTGTCGCGCGGATGGTTGGCGACCACGGCGGTGATCGCCATCGGCAATTCGCCGATGCGCCAGCGGTACAGGACGTCGGCGAGGCAGTGGTCGAACTTCGATGCCAGCAACATCACGCGGCGCGGTTCACCGCGATCGCGCAGCGACCATTCCATGCGGAACGCGCGTGCGAGCGTGTCGAAGCCGGCGCGCACCTGCGCCAGCGATTCCGGCGCGAGCGCGAACACGGTGCGCATGAAGAAGCGGTCGGTTTCGCGATCGTTGTACTGCTGCGCTTCGAGGATGTTGCCCTCGTACCGCAGCAGGTGGCCGGTGACCGCGTTGACGATGCCCGGACGATCCGGGCAGGAGAGGGTAAGGACGTAGTGGGGCATCGGGGCATCGGCGCGATCCGTTGCCCGTTAGAACGCACTGCGCGCGTGCAGGCGGCCCCGGAAAGGGAAAGGGCCGGTTTCCCGGCCCCTTCCTGCTTGCATGCATTCGACGCAGCGTGCCGTCAGTGACCGCCCGCCGCTGCGCCGCCGCCCATCTTCGCCGTGAACGGCGGCTTGGCGAACCACACGAACACGATCACCACCAGGAACAGGATGCCCAGCAGGTGGAAGATCTCGTTGAAGCCGATCTGCACCGCCTGCTGCGAGATCATCTGGTTGAGCACCAGCGCGCCGCGTTGCACGTCGCCCTGGCCCAGCGAGGTCACCGTCTGCTGCATCGCCGGATCGTAGGCGCTGATGTTCTCGGTCAGTCGCGCGTGGTGGATCGTGCTGCGCTGGTTCCAGGCCCACGTCGTCAGCGAGGCCGCGAAACTGCCGCCCAGCGTGCGCACGAAGGTCGCAAGACCGGAACCGGCGGCGATCTCGTGCGGTTCCAGGTCCGACAGCAATATCGTCAGCACCGGCATGAAGAACAGCGCCACGCCCAGGCCTTGCCACAGCTGCACTTCGGCCACGCGCGCGAAGTCCACGTCGAGCGTGAATCCGGAGCGGTAGAAGCTGGTGGCCGCCATCACCACGAAGGCGAACGTCGCCAGCATGCGAAGGTCGAACTTCGATGCGTACTTGCCTACCAGCGGCGTGAGCAGGACGGGCAGGATGCCGATGGGCGCACTGGCGAAACCCGCCCATATCGACGTATAGCCGAGGTTGCGCTGCAACCACAGCGGCACGAGCAGGCCGACGCTGAAGAACGCCGAGTACGCCATCACCATCGCCGCGGTGCCGCTGGCGAAGTTGCGGTGGCGGAACAGGCGCAGGTTGACGATCGGATCCTTCTCGGTGAGTTCCCAGATGACGAACACCGCAAGCGCGGCCACCGCGATGACCGTCAGCCACACGATCTTGGTCGAGTTGAACCAGTCTTCGTCGTTGCCCAGGTCGAGCATGATCTGCAGCGCGCCCACGCCCAGCACCAGCGTGGCCAGGCCGATGTAATCCATCTTCGGACGTTCAAGGCGTTCCGGACGGCCCTTCAGCTGCCGTCCGACGACGATGCTGGCGAAGATGCCGATGGGAACGTTGATGAAGAAGATCCACTCCCAGCTGTAGTTGTCGGTGATCCAGCCACCGAGGATCGGGCCCGCGATGGGTGCCACGACGGTCACCATCGCCAGCAGCGCGATCGCCTGCCCGCGTTTCTGCGGTGGATAGATCGAGATCAGCAGCGCCTGCGTGACCGGATACATCGGGCCGGCGACGAAGCCCTGCAGCGCACGCGCGGCGACCAGCAGGCCCATCGAGTTGGCCAGGCCGCACAGCAGCGAGGCGATCACGAAGGCGAGCGTCGCCCACGTGAACAGCTTGCGTTCGCCGAAGCGGCGCGTGAGGAAGCCCGTGAGCGGCAGCGCGATGGCGTTGCTCACCGCAAAGGACGTGATGACCCACGTCGCCTGGTTCGCGCTCGCGCCGAGGTTGCCGGAGATGGTCGGCAGCGAGACGTTGGCGATGGTGGTGTCGAGCACCTGCATGAACGACGCCAGCGCCAGGCCGACGGTCGTCAACGCGATGTTGGGCGGACGGAAGGCGGACCTGGGCGGCTCCGGCGTGACCGGCAGGCCCATTTCCTCTTCCTGTTGCGCGATGGTGGACATGGCGTCGTCCGAGGTGTGCGACGCGACATTGAGGTCGCGTCGTGGGAAGAAGGGCCGTCATTCCCGCGATGGCGGGAATCCTGCGACGTTCGGGGGAGGGATCGGTCTACAGGCCCCCGCATTCGCGGGGATGACGGCAAAGACGTGAATCATGGAGCGGTGTCGCGTTGCGTCGAAGCGTTCGCTCCGACGCGTTCGTTACAGGCGGTACGCGCGCCTCAACCGTGGCGCGTGCCCGGCAGGTTCTCGCGGATGACCTTGTCGATCAGCGCGTTCGCATCGTTGAGCTGTTTCTCGTACGCGGCCGTGGTGAACAGCGGCTTGTCGTCCTTGCGCGGCGCGGCGAGCACCGGGCCGTCCTGGTCGCGCACGGTGACGTCCACCGCCATGCTCAGGCCCAGGCGCAGCGGATGTTCGGCCAACTGCTTCGGCTCGACTTCGATGCGCACCGGCACGCGCTGCACGATCTTGATCCAGTTGCCGCTGGCGTTCTGCGCCGGCAGCAGCGAGAACGCGCTGCCCGTGCCCATGCCGAGCGCGGCGATCCGGGCGTCGTATTCGACGTCGCCGCCGTACAGGTCGGCGTGCACCTTCACCGGCTGGCCGATGCGCATCTTCGCCAGCTGCGTTTCCTTGAAGTTCGCCTCGACCCACAGCTGTTCCAGCGGGACGATGGTCATCAGGTTCACGCCCGGCTGCACGCGCTGGCCCAGCTGCACCTGGCGCTTGGCGACGTAACCCGACACCGGCGCGACGATGGCCGTGCGCTGCAGGTTGAGGTACGCCTGGCGCAGCTGCGATGCGGCCGCGGCGACCTGCGGCTGCGTGCCGACGTCGGTCGCGTCCACCAGCGCGCGATTGCGCGACAGGTTGCCGCTGGATGCACGCAGGCCGGCTTCGAGCACGGCCAGTTCGTTGCGTGCGTGGGCGAGTTCTTCGGCCGACACCGCACCGTTGCCGACGAGGCCTTCGCGACGCTTCAGGTCGGCGCGCGCTCGCGCGACCTGCGCCTGCCGTGCCGCGAGATCGGCGGCGCCGGCATCCACCGCGCTGTAGAGACCGCGCACCTGGCGCACCGTGTTGGCGAGATTGGCGACGGCCTGGTCGTAGGCGACCTGCGCATCGTTCGGGTCCAGATGCACGAGCGGCTGGCCGGCTTCGACCTTCATGCCGTCGTCGGCGTCGATGCTCACCACCGTGCCCTGCGTCTGCGGGACGATGCTGACCACGTTGCCCTGCACATACGCGTCATCGGTGTCTTCGTGGAAGCGCGCGACGGTGAGGTAGTACGTCGTCCAGCCGATGCCGGCCAGCACCGCGACGGCGGCGAGGATCGTCAGCGCCTTCCTGCGCTTGCCGTTGGACTGCGGCGCGGGCGTGGCCGCGGCCTTCGCGTTCGGATTGGGTTCGGTGGTCATGGCGTGGAGGCCTTGGCGATGTCGGATTCGGAAGTCGTCGGGGAGGTCAGGACCAAGCCGCCGCCGAGCGCGCGGTCGAGGTCGATGGAAGCGGCCAGCCGCTGCGCGCGAAGCACGGTGAGCTGGCGATCGCTGTCGAGCAGCGGACGCTGCGCGGCCAGTACGTCGAGCTGCGTGCCCAGGCCCGCCTTGTAGCGCTGCGTGGCGATGTCCCACGCACTGCGCGCGGCATCGCGCGCTCGCGTCGCCGAGGCGATCTGCGCATCGAGCGAGCGCGCCGAATGCACGGCATCGGCGACTTCGCGCAGCGCGGCGACCAGCGACTGGTTGTAGTTCGCCACGGCGAGGTCGTAGCTCGCATCGCTGCTGGCGAGGTTGTTGCGCAGGCGACCGCCGTCGAAGATCGGCAGGTTCAGCGCCGCGCCACCGAGCAATTGCAGTGCATCGCCGCTGAAGATGTCGCCCAGGTCGCCGGCACCGACGGCCAGTGCGGGCAAGGCGACGAGGTTGATGCTCGGATAGAACGCGGCCTTGCTCGCCTTGATGCCGTGCTGCGCGGCTTCCACGCGCCACCGTGCGGCGACGACGTCGGGACGATGGCCGAGCAGTTCGCTGGGCAGCACTGACGGCACGCTCGGCGTGGACGCCTGCAGGATCGTCGGGCGCGCGATATCGCGACCGCGGTCCGGACCCTTGCCCAGCAGCGCGGCGAGCGCGTTGCGCGTGACTTCGATCTCGTGTTCGCTCGCCTGGATCTGCTGCTGCGCGCTCGCCACTGCGCTTTCGGCGTTGTGGATCTGCAACTGGTTGTCGAGGCCGGCGGCGACGCGCTGGCGGCCAAGGTCGAGCAGTCCGCTAGCGCGCTGGAAGTCGGCCTTCGCCACGTCGTTCGCATCGAACGCCTGCGCGAGCGAGACGTAGGCACGCGCGATGTTCGACGACAGCGTCAGCCGGGCGGCCTGCGCTTCGATTTCCGCCGCATGCGTCTGCCCGACGGCGGCCAGCCACTTGGCTTTCTCGCCGCCCCACAGATCGAACGTGTAGTTGAACGTCAGGCCCAGCATGGCGATGTCCGTGTAGGACCCGCCGAGCGGCGGCGCCGCGAGGGTTTCGGGTAGCTGCACGCCGACGTACTGCGCGCTGCCGCTGAGCGTGGGCTTGCGCGCCGCATCGGCCAGGCCCGCCTGCGCGACGGCCTGGCGAACGCGCGCGTCGGCGGCGGCGAGGCTCGGCGTGCCCTGCAGGGCTTCGGCGATCAGCGAATCGAGCTGCGCATCGCCGAGCGAGGTCCACCAGTCCTGCGTGGGAAACGCCGCCGGAGACACGGTCGCATCGGACAGAGAGCGTTGCGTCTGCAGGCTGTCGGCATCGAGCAGCTGGCCCTCCGGCGCGAGGCCGCGCGAACTCGCGCAGCCGGCCAGAACCAGCACGCTCGCCAGCGCGACCGCCAGCGTCGACGTCGCCTGCAGGGACACGGGCTTCAGCCCGCGGAGCGGGCGAGGAAAGGAATGGGCCATGGTCAGGTGTCGGAAAGGGAAAGGTTGTCGCGGACCTGTTCGAGCATCCGCGTGAGCTGCTCGCGTTCGGCGTCGCTCATGCCGTGCATCGCGCGCTCGCGCACGCGCTGGCCGCACTGGTTCACGTCGAGCCACATCGCGCGGCCGGCTTCGGTGAGCTGGATGTTCACCGCGCGGCGATCGGCCGGATCGGCCTCACGCGCGAGCAGGCCTCGGGCTTCGAGCTTGTCGAGCAGGCGGGTCATCGCGCCGGGATTGAGCTCGGCGGCGCGGGCAAGGTCGGTGACGCCGTGCGGCCCGTCGGACAGCTTCTTCAGCGCGATGTACTGGCTGAAGGTGAGCTCATGGCCGGCGGCGGCCAGTTCGTGCTCCATGCGCGACCACATGGCGTCGCGGACCTGCCGGAAAAGCAGGCCGAGCGTCGAGCCGCTGCAGGGGGCGAGGGAACGGGATGCGGACATGCGGCGCATCTTCTTCGCCCGGGCAATATTTGTCAATGCAAATATTGTTTCAGCAATGGAAACCGGCCGGCTTGACTACGGATCGCTGGGGGCGACCGCCAATGGTGTCCCTCGCGTGGAACGGAGGCGATCCACGAAGCGCTTTCCCAACCGGATACCTGGCTTCTCCACAAACCTGAACGAAACCCCCGCGAGCGGAAGCGTCGCGGCAAGCGTCAACGCGGCGCAGGCCAAGTACGAGACGGAGGCGCTCCCGATCGCCTCCTCGACGCGGCGAAATACCGGGATCAGGGCTGCCACTACGATCGGGTGACCCAGGTACACCGAGTAGCTGATCGTTCCGAGGTAGCGCGTCGCGCGGTTGACCAGGACCCGCCACGGAGCCATCGCAAGGGCCAACAGGAGCATCGCGTAGATCGCGCCCATCGCGATCCAGGTTTCCATCGATCCCACGAACCCGCTTCGCAGGGCCAACGCCAGGCAGGCTCCCGCGATCGCGCTTGCGCCCACGAAGGCCAGGGCCGCAAGCGCCTTGCCCCTCTCCGCCAGATGCTGCAGCGGGCCATACAGGTGGTACGAAAGGATCCCCAACGCAAACACGGGCAGGTGCCGCAGCAGGCCGAACGGCCCGATCAGGCGTTCCTGGAGCTCTCCGGTGAGTCCGTGCTGCACGGCCAGCGCGAGCGCGGTGGATGCGACGCACAGGACGAGCGCACTGAACGCGTTTCGTATGGACGCGAAGAACAGCGGAAATACCGCATAGAAGAGCATCTCGACGCCGACCGCCCAGCTGGCCCAGACGATTCCTTCCTGCCACCCGTCGAACAGGTTGAAGGTGAACGTGAGGTTGGCGGCGGTCTCTCCGATGCCGTGGCCGGCATTCGCGCCACGGCCGTCGCGCCACAGCGAGAACGCGAGCAGGACGAAGAACAGCGGAGCGATGCGAAACACGCGGTGCGTGTAGAACGAGACGAGCGGCAGCCCCGAGTTCTGGTGGCGCGGCATCGTGTAGCACAGGGAGAACGCGCTGATCACGAAGAAGAGCGCCACGCCTGAACCACCCAGGGAGACGATCGGACCAAGGATCGGACCGGCATGCAGCGGCGGGGCGGGCATCGCGAGGATGTGGTACAGCACCACGTAAATCGCGGCGAGCCCACGAAGCGAATCGAGGAACGTGAGGCGATCGGGAGTCACGCGGGCTTGCTTGTCCATAAGCGGGGATGGCTTGTCGTTGGGATGCGACGCATGTGTCCTGGCGTCGACAGCAGGGCCTTATGCCGGGCGGCGAAGGACGAGTTCGAGGACGAACTTGCTGCCGAAGAAGGCCAGGATCAGCAGCGCCATCGCCGTAAGCGTCCAGCGGACGGCGACCGCCCCGCGCCAGCCGTAGCGCCAGCGACCGGCCAGCAGGCCGCCGAACAGCAGCCACGACAGGACGCTGAGCACGGTCTTGTGCACCAGGTGCTGGGCGAAAAGGTTTTCCACGAACAGCAGGCCCGTCAGCAAGGTCGCGGTGAGCAGCGCGAATCCGACCGCGATGGTCCGGAACAGCAGGGTTTCCAGTTCGACCAGCGGGGGCAGGGCACGCAGCCAGCGATGGAATTCGCGCCGACGCAGTGCGCGCTCCTGCGCCCACAGCATCACCGCCAGCAAGGCGGCGATCGCCAGCGTCGCGTAGGCGAGCAGCGCCATCCACGCGTGGAGTTGCAGGCGCCAGTCCAGGCGCTCGCCCAGCACGTGGCCGTGGTGGTGGTAACCGAACAGCGCCAGCGCGGCGATCGGGAACACGATCACGCCCAGGGCCGCCATCCGCCCGCCCGCGCCGACCAGCGCGGTGAGCGCCGCCATGCCCAGCGCGACCAGCGAGAGCGCCGCGTAGAAGTGCATGTCCGCGCCGCCGCTGGCGTGCCAGGCGAGCAGATGCGCGAGCGCGTGCAGCGCCACCCCGCCCACCGCCGGCAGCAGCCACAGGCGCGACGGGCGCGTCGGTTCCTGCCGCACACCGCCGATGAGCAGGGCGGTCGCGACCAGGTACAGGGCGATGGCGATGAGAACGATTGTCATCGAGGCAGTGTCGCACAGCGGCGAGACGAACCGCATGGGGCCGGTTGCGCACCGGGTCGCAGTTGTCGAAGGGCTATACTTCGCCCCCCGTTTTCTGCTTCGACCAGGTCGCGTCCGCATGTTCGAATCCCTGACCCAGCGCCTTTCCGGCACCATCGAGCGCCTGCGCGGCCGCGGCCGCCTGACCGAAGAGAACATCCGCGAGTCGCTGCGCGAGGTGCGCATCGCCCTGCTGGAGGCCGACGTCGCGCTGCCGGTGGTGCAGGCGCTGATCGAGCGCATCAAGGTGCGTGCGGTCGGCCAGGAGGTGCTGAAGTCGCTCACGCCGGGCCAGGCGCTGATCAAGGTCGTGCGCGACGAAATGACGGCCGTCATGGGTTCGCAGGCTGCCGACCTGAACCTCAATGTGCCGGCGCCGGCGGTCATCCTGATGGCCGGCCTGCAGGGCGCGGGCAAGACGACCACCGTCGGCAAGCTCGCCAAGCACCTGAAGGAAAAGCGCAAGAAGAAGGTGATGGTGGTGTCCGCCGACGTGTACCGCCCGGCGGCGATCGAGCAGCTCAAGACGCTCGCGCAGCAGGTCGACGTGCTGTTCTTCCCGTCGAGCGCGGACCAGAAGCCCGAAGCGATCGTGAAGGCCGCCATCGACGACGCGAAGAAGTCCTTCGTCGACGTCCTGCTGGTCGACACCGCCGGCCGCACCAGCATCGACGAAGCCATGATGGCCGAGATCAAGGCGCTGCACGCCGCGGTCAATCCGGTCGAGACGCTGTTCGTCGTCGACTCGATGACCGGCCAGGACGCGGCCGTTACCGCCAAGCATTTCGGCGAGGCGCTGCCGTTGACCGGCGTGGTGCTCACCAAGACCGACGGCGACGCCCGCGGTGGCGCGGCGCTGAGCGTGCGCTACATCACCCAGCGCCCGATCAAGTTCATCGGCGTGGGCGAGAAGCCCGACGGCCTGGACGTCTTCCATCCCGACCGCATCGCCAGCCGCATCCTCGACATGGGCGATGTGCTGTCGCTGGTCGAGCAGGTCGAATCGCAGGTCGACAAGGACAAGGCGCAGAAACTCGCCGAGAAGGTCGCAAAGGGCAAGAAGTTCGACCTGAACGACATGAAGGACCAGCTCGAGCAGATGCAGAACATGGGCGGCATCCACGGCCTGATGGACAAGCTGCCGGGCATGGGCCAGATCCCCGATTCGGTGAAGAACCAGGTCACCGGCAAGGAAGTGCCGCGCATGGTCGCGATCATCAATTCGATGACCAGGAAGGAGCGTCGCAACCCGGGCCTGCTGAACGGCTCGCGCCGCGCCCGCATCGCCAAGGGCGCCGGCCTGACCCCGGCCGACGTCAACAAGCTGATGAAGCAGTACCAGCAGATGGAAAAGATGATGTCCAAGCTGGCCGGCGGCGGCATGAAGGGCCTGATGCGCGGCATGAAGGGCATGATGGGTGCCCGGGGCGGGATGCCGTTCCGGTAAGTTCCGGGCCTCGCCCGGAACTCCCAGGGTTTGCCTCGCAAACCCTGGGCCCCAACCAGTGCGCCTCCACACCCCGCCCATCCGCACCTGCGGTGCGGACCGCCCCCTAACTTAGGGGCTTGGGGAGGGCTGTATTGATGGGGTTTCCCCATCCTGATCAATGCCTTATACTTGCGGGCTTACCCTGCCATTCCGGCAGCTGGGCAACACAGGAACTACCGAACCATGGTCAAGATTCGTCTCGCTCGCGGCGGCGCCAAGAAGCGTCCCTTCTACCACGTCATCGTCACCGACAGCCGCAACGCCCGTGACGGCCGCAACATCGAGCGCGTGGGCTTCTACAACCCGGTCGCCCAAGGCGCCGAGAAGCGCGTGGAGCTCAACGTCGAGCGCGTGCAGCACTGGATCAAGAACGGCGCGCAGCTGACCGACAAGGTCGCCGTGCTGTACAAGGAAGCGGCCAAGGCCGCGACCGCCGCCTGATCCGCGGGCCGCGCTTCGTGCGCGGCCAGATCGATATGACGGGCGCCTCCTCGGAGCGCACCGGATCCCAAGAGCGCCGGATCCTGTTAGGCAGGATTTCCGGCGCTTTTGGCATCAGGGGCGAAGCAAAACTGGAATCCTGGACGGAACCGCGCGACGCGATCTTCCGCTACCAGCCCTGGATCCTGCGCGACGCGCAGGGCAACGAGACCGAAGTGCGTGGCGTGCGCGGCAAGCAGAGCGGCAAGTTCACCGTCGCCAGCTTCCCGCACGTCACCGATCGCGACGCCATCGAGGCGATGCGCAACACCGAAATCTACGTGCCGCGGTCGGCGCTCCCGCCGCCGAGCGAGGGCGAGTACTACTGGGTCGACCTCGAAGGCCTGCGCGTGGTCACGATCGAAGGCGTCGCGCTCGGCACCATCTCGCACCTGTTTTCCACGGGTGCCAACGACGTGCTGGTCGCGCGCGACGACGAGCGCGAACGCATGATTCCCTTCGTCCAGCCGCAGTACGTCACGTCGGTGGATTTCGACGCCGGCGTGGTGACGGTGGACTGGGATCCGGACTTCTGAAAGCCGCCATGCGCATCGACATCGTCAGCCTGTTCCCGGACTTCGTCGCGCAATGCGCGGCGTTCGGCGTGGTCGGGCGCGCGGTCGAGCGCGGGCTGCTGTCGGTGCACGGCTTCAATCCACGCGATTACGCGGAAGGGAATTACCGCCGCGTCGACGATCGCCCCTTCGGCGGCGGTCCCGGCATGGTGATGCTGGTCGACCCGCTCCGCGCGAGCCTGCGTGCCGCGCGCGAAGCCGACCCGGCGCCGGCGAAGGTCGTCTACATGAGCCCGCAAGGCGCGCCGCTGACGCAGGCCAAGGTGCGTGAACTCGCCGGCCGCGAGCGCCTCATCCTGCTGTGCGGACGCTACGAAGGCATCGACGAGCGGCTGATCCGGGCCGAGGTCGACGAGGAAATCTCCATCGGCGACTACGTGCTGTCCGGCGGCGAACTGGCCGCGGCGGTGATCGTGGACGCCGTCGCCCGGTTGCGCGAGGGCGTGCTGGGCGACGCCGAATCCGCGGTGCAGGACAGCTTCGAGGACGGCCTGCTGGACTGCCCGCATTACACCCGGCCGGTCGAACATGAATTCGGCACGGTTCCCGAGGTGCTGATGTCGGGCAACCACGCCGAAATCGCCAAGTGGCGCCGGATGCAGTCGCTGGGCCGGACTTGGCAGCGCCGGCCGGACCTGCTGGACGAGGCGGCGCTGTCGAAAGCCGACCGCAAGCTCCTGGCTGCCTACCGGGCCGCGCTGGAGGCCGAAGGGGCCGGGCAGACGCCCCGGGACCCCGTCCAGAACGCCCCCGGAACGCTGTAACCCCTAGCCACGCAAGAAAAAAAGCCGCTATAATCCGCGGCTTCCATTCGCTCCACCCATGCCAGACGCGGGTCCACGTGCACTCGCGCTACAACGACTCCAACAGGCCAAAGCCATGAACAAGCCCTCCATCCACACGCTCCTCCAGACCTTCGAAGCCGAGCAGATCCAGCGCCAGCTTCCTTCCTTCAGCCAGGGCGACACCGTCGTCGTCAACGTGAAGGTCAAGGAAGGCAACCGCGAGCGCGTCCAGGCCTACGAAGGCGTGGTCATCGGCATCAAGAACGCCGGCCTGAACTCGTCGTTCACCGTGCGCAAGATCTCGCACGGCTACGGCGTCGAGCGCGTGTTTCAGACCCACAGCGCCACCATCGCCTCGGTCGACGTGAAGCGTCGCGGCAAGGTGCGCGCGGGCAAGCTGTACTACCTGCGTGGTCTGCAGGGCAAGAAGGCGCGCATCAAGGAAGACCTGGCCGCCTACGCCAAGACCGACGCCAAGTCCGCCGAGTAATCCTCGCGCGACGGGCCCAGCGCCCGCGTCGAACCAGCGGCCGCCTCCGGGCGGCCGTTGTCGTTTCCGGCCTTCGAAACCGGGCGCAACGCTTCTTCCCGCGATGCCCACGCGCGTCGGCGTAGCGTTCGCGATGCGATCGCGTGATCGCGCGACGGATGCCGACGTGGCCAGCCTGCTTCATCGCAGTCCGCAATCGACGTGCGAGTTCCGCTTCTACGAGGAGCTCGGCGATTTCCTCGCGCCCGCGCGGCGCAAGCGCAGTTTCGTGCACGCCTTCGACGGCACGCCGTCGGTGAAGGACCGCATCGAATCGCTCGGCGTGCCGCACACCGAGGTCGACCTGATCCTGGTCGATGGCGAGCCGGTTCCGTTCTCGCATCGCCTCACCGGCGGCGAACGCGTCGCGGTGTATCCGATGTTCGAGCGCTTCGAGCTGGGCGAAGCCAACCGCCTGCGTCCCGCGCCGCTGCGCGAGCCGCGGTTCGTGCTCGACGTGCACCTCGGGCGCCTGGCGTCGTACCTGCGGCTGCTCGGCTTCGATACGCTGTATCGCAACGACTACGAGGACGACGAACTCGAGCGCATTTCGCGCGCGCAGCATCGCATCCTGCTCAGCCGCGATACCGGGCTGCTCAAACGTTCGGCCGTCACGCATGGCGCGTTCCTGCATGCGACCGATCCGCGCCGCCAGTTGCGCGAAGTGCTCGACCGTTTCCAGCTCGACTCACGCGTCGCGCCGTTCACGCGTTGCGCGCGCTGCAACGGGAAGGTGGAAGCGCTGGATATGATGTCGATGGCGCAGCCGCCAGACGAACACGATCCCGATCGCGACCACCCCGACGAACGCGATCCGCCGCCGGGTGAGCCCGAGCACCGCGATCCCGATCCGGGCGAACCGGAGCGCCGCGATCCCGGACGCGCGCCGCCGACGGGCGATCCCGTTTCACCGCCGGATATTCGCGATCCCACGCCTCCGAAGCCCGAAAAACAAGGGCGCAACGACGTGCCAGCGAACGTGCTCTCCGGCCACGGCGCCACGCTCAGCCGATGCGGCGACTGCGGACAGATCTACTGGCCCGGCAGCCACCTCGCGCGCCTGCGCCAGCGTCTGGCCGAAGTCGGGGTGTCGATCTGACGACTCAACGCGCCAGCGCGTCGTCCGGTTCCGCACTCGGATCGGCGACGGGCGAGGGCGGCGTTGCCGGAACTTCCGCCGGCGACGCGACTTCGTGGCGATCCGGCACGAGCATCCGCGCCTTACGCCATCCGCCGAAGCGGTAGTACGCGAGCGCCATCACCATCGAGCACAGGGCGCTGATCGGGAAGCTCCACCAGATCGCATCCACGCCGATGCGCGGCTGCATGAAATCGGCGAACGGCACGCGGATGCCCCACAGCGCGATCACCAGGATGATCAGTGGCGGTACGACCGCGCCGGTCGAACGCACGACGCCCGACACCACGAACGTCACGCCGAAGAAGAGGAACGACGACACCGCGATGTGGTTGAGATGGCGCGCGACCTCGAGCGCGTTGCTGCCGTCGGGCAGGAACAGCGACAGCGTCCAGCGATCGAACACGATCAGCGGCACGATCAGGGCGCCGGTCATCAGGAAGTTCATCAGCACGCCCGCGCGCGCGGTCGCCGACACGCGATCCCAGCGGTGCGCGCCGACGTTCTGCGCCGCCATCGACGAGCACGCCGCCCCTACCGCCATCGCCGGCATCTGCACGTAGGTCCAAAGCTGCAACGCGGCGCCATACGCGGCGGTGGTCTGCGTGCCGTGCTGGTTGACCATCGTCATCATGGCGATCATCGCCAGCGAGATCAGCACCATCTGCAGGCCCATCGGCACGCCCTTGACGATGAGCGATCGCAGGATCGTGCGGTCGATGATGAAGTAGCGCGCGTCCTGGCGACCGAGCCACAGCACGTGGCGCTTGTGGCGCAGGTAGAAGAGCAGGGCGATGAGCGTGGTGGTCTGCGCGACGAGCGTCGCCCATGCCGAGCCGGCGATGCCGAGCTTCGGGAACGGCCCCATGCCGAAGATCAGCACCGGATTGAGCACGATGTCGAGCAGCACCGCGACCAGCAGGAAGCGGAACGGCGTGCGCGCATCACCCGCGCCGCGCAAGGCGGCCGACAGGAACGCGAACGCGTATAGCGCCGGCATCGCGAGGAAGATCACGCGCAGGTAATCCTCGGCCAGGTGCAGCGAGGCTTCGGGCGTTCCCATCGCCGCGAGCAGGTGCCGCGAGAACCATTGGCCGCCCGCCGCGATGACGATCGACAGGCCGATGAAGAACGTCGCGCTGGTACCCATTACGCGGCGCGCCTGCGTCAGGTCGCGCGCGCCCATCGCCTGCGCGATCAGGATCGTCGCCGCCATGCCGATGCCGAACACCGAACCGATCAGGAAGAACATGATGTTGTTCGCGTTCGCCGTCGCCGTCAGGGCTTCCTCGCCGAGGAAGCGGCCGACCCAGACCGCGTTCACCGAGCCGTTCAGCGACTGGGCGATGTTGCCGGCGAGGATCGGCAGGGCGAAGGCGAACAGGTTGCGGCCGATGGGGCCTTCGGTGAGGTTATGCGAGGTGGGCGCCATGCGAGGGTGGGCTTCCGCGACGTGAAGAGGCGGCACGGTAGCACCGTCGATGAGAACGGCGCGCCATGTCCGACGCCACGCGCGGCGATGACACCGACCCTGCGATAATTGCTTACAGCCCGGGACCCCTTTGCCGGGCATTCACCGGACCGAGCAGTGAACGACGTACCCGATTCTTCCGTGCCTTCCGTTCGTCTGGACCTGTGGTTGTGGGCGGCACGCTTCTTCAAGACGCGATCGCTGGCCAAGCACGCGATCGACACCGGCAAGATCGAGATCGGCGGCCAGCGCGCCAAGCCGTCGCGCGCCGTGCGCGTGAACGATGCGCTACGCATCGTGCGCGGCGAGGAAATCTTCGAAGTCGACGTGCGCGGCCTGAGCGACACGCGCGGGCCGGCGAGCGTCGCGCAGACGCTGTATGCGGAAACCGAGGCCTCGCGCCAGGCGCGCGAAGCGGCGCGCGCGCTGCGCGTCGCCGAGCGCACCGGCTACCGTGCACCGGAAACCAAGCCAGACAAACGCGCGCGTCGCCTCATCCGCGCGTTGGGCGACATCGACGCGATGTAAGTCGCTAAGCGTTCTCGCGCGACGTTCAGCGCCGTCCGCCGCCCAGGAACGATCCGGCCAGTCCGATCAGATCGGAGAAATCCGTATCGCCGTCGCCATCGCGATCGAGCACGGCGCCCATCAGCGAACCGCCGACGCCGCCCTGCTGCGCGATGGACTGGCGCTCCTGGCCGAGCACGTCGCCCAGTTGCTGCGGCGATGCAGCCAGACCGGAGTCGCCCGCGTTGCCGGCGAACATGCGCTTGGCGAGGTAGGCCATCACCAGCGGTGCGAGCATCTGCAGCAGCGAACTCGCCTGGCCCTGTCCGAGGCCCGTCGCGGCGCCCAATCCCTGCGCGGCGTTCTGCTGGCGACCGCCGAGCACGTGACCGAGGATCGAACCGCCCTGGCCACCACCGCCGAGTACCGAGCCCAGGACGCTGCCGATATCGAGCCCGGCGTGATCGCGCTGCAACGCGCCGAACAGCGCTTCGGCACCCTGCGGCTGGCTCGCGTTGCGGCCAAGTGCGCCCAGCAGCAGCGGCAAGGCCGCCGACACGGCGTTCTCCGTCTGCGAAGGCGACAACCCGAGCTGGTTGCTGATGTCGGCCAGCGGTTGTCCCTGCAATTGGCCGAGCAGGTCGTTGGTCAGCGGCGTGTTCATGGCGACGACTCGATGTGGGGGCGTTGATGCTAGCGCCGCGACGTTCAGTCGTCGTGATAGCGTGAAACGAAAAAAGCCCGGCGGAATTCCGCCGGGCTTTGCTCGTCCATCGCGTTAGGCGTCAGGCTGCCAGATCGTAGCGGTCGAGGTTCATCACCTTCGTCCATGCGGCGACGAAATCGTCGACGAACTTGCGGCCGCAGCCCTTGGTTGCATACACCTCACCGTAGGCACGCAGCTGCGAGTGCGAGCCGAAGATGAGATCAACACGGGTGCCGGTCCACTTCTTCTCGCCGGTCTTGCGATCGAAGCCCTGGAACACGGCCTCGTTGTCGGTCGTCGACTTCCACTCCGTGTCCATGCTCAACAGGTTCACGAAGAAGTCGTTCGACAGCGTGCCGGGGCGATCGGTGAACACGCCGTGCGGCGTCTGGCCGAAGTTGGTGTCGAGCGCGCGCAGGCCACCCACGAGCACCGTCATTTCCGGTCCGGTCAGCGTAAGCAGCTGCGCCTTGTCGATGAGCTGCGATTCGGCCAACACCCCGGTCTTGTACTTGAGGTAATTGCGGAAGCCGTCGGCGTGCGGTTCGAGCACGGCGAAGGAGGCCACGTCGGTCTGTTCCTGCGTCGCATCGGTGCGGCCCGGCGCGAACGGCACGGTGACGTCGTGACCGGCGGCCTTCGCGCCCTTTTCAACGCCGGCGTTGCCGGCCAGCACGATGAGATCGGCCAGCGACACCTTCTTGCCGCCGCTGTTGAACTCGGACTGGATGCCTTCGAGCACGTTCAGCACCTTGGCCAGGCGCTCGGGCTGGTTGACCTCCCAGTCCTTCTGCGGCGCCAGGCGGATGCGCGCGCCGTTCGCGCCGCCGCGCTTGTCGGAGCCGCGGAACGTGGATGCCGACGCCCACGCGGTGGACACCAGCTCCGGCACGGTGAGGCCCGAGGCGAGGATCTTCTGCTTCAGCGCCTGCGCGTCCGCTTCGTCGATCAGCGGATGCTCGGCGGCCGGCACCGGGTCCTGCCAGATCAGTTCCTCGGCCGGCACTTCCGGACCGAGGTAGCGCGAACGCGGCCCCATGTCGCGATGCGTGAGCTTGAACCACGCGCGTGCGAAGGCGTCGGCGAATTCGTCCGGACGCTCCAGGAAACGTCGCGAGATCTTCTCGTACGCCGGGTCTTCACGCAGCGCGATGTCGGTGGTCAGCATCGCCGGGGCACGGCGCTTGTTCGGATCGTGCGCGTCCGGAACGGTGTTCGCGCCCGCGCCACCCTTGGGCTGCCACTGGTGCGCGCCGCCGGGGCTCTTGGTGAGTTCCCACTCGTAGCCGAACAGGTTCCACAGGAAATTGCTGCTCCAGCGCGTCGGCGAACTGGTCCAGGTCACTTCCAGGCCGCTGGTGATCGCATCGCCCGCGATGCCGGTGCCGTGCGTGCTGTGCCAACCCAGGCCCTGCGCGACGATGTCATCGCCCTCCGGATCGACGCCGACGCTCTTGGGATCACCCGCGCCGTGCGTCTTGCCGAAGGTGTGTCCACCTGCGATGAGCGCGACGGTCTCCTCGTCGTTCATCGCCATGCGCGCGAACGTCTCGCGGATGTCGTGCGCGGCGGCCTTCGGATCGGGATTGCCGTTCGGACCTTCGGGATTGACGTAGATCAGGCCCATCTGCACCGCGCCCAGCGGGTTGTCGAGTTGGCGTTCGCCCGAGTAGCGGCGATCGCCGAGCCACTCTTCCTCCTCGCCCCAGAACACGTCCAGGTCGGGTTCCCACACGTCCTCGCGACCGCCGGCAAAACCGAAGGTCTTGAAGCCCATCGTTTCCAGCGCGACGTTGCCGGTAAGGATCATCAGGTCGGCCCACGAGATCTGCTGGCCGTACTTCTGCTTGATCGGCCACAGCAGGCGACGCGCCTTGTCCAGGCTCACGTTGTCCGGCCAGCTGTTCAACGGTGCGAAGCGCTGCTGGCCGCGGCCGCCGCCGCCACGGCCGTCGAAGATGCGGTACGTGCCCGCGCTGTGCCAGGCCATGCGGATGAAGAGCGGGCCGTAGTGGCCGAAGTCCGCCGGCCACCACGGCTGCGAGTCGGTCATCAGGTCGGCGAGATCCTTCTTCAGGCCCTCGTAGTCGAGCTTCTTGAATTCTTCGGCGTAGTTGAAGTCCTTGCCCATCGGGTCGGACTTGGAAGAGTGGTAGTGGAGCAGGTCGACGCGGAGCTGGTTCGGCCACCAGTCCCGATTGGTGCGGCCGCCGCCGACGGTGTGTTTGAAAGGACACTTGGTTTCGAGGGACATCTGCTCTCTCCTGGGTTCGGGCCTGGGGTCGTGCGTCAAACGGCGAAGGTTCAACGAATGGCTGGGGCGAGCGCGTGCCGAAGCCTTCCCGCATTGCAACGCGGGTGCGTGACGTGCAACCCCTCGGCGACACCTTAGTGAGGTTGCGTGAGCAGATGAAATCGAATGAATCGAACGATCCGATACGCGCCGGCTATTGCGACGTGAGCGGAAAAACAAAAACGTAATGACGCCCGGCGGGCGGACGTCGGCGTCGCGTTCGAGCAGGGCACAAAGTTACACGGCGCCTTCCGGCGCCGCGTGGGTAGAGAGCAGTGCGCCGACGGACGGCGGGCGTTGTGCGCTCGCGATCAGCCCAGCGCCTTGAGGCGGTACAGCGCTTCCAGCGCCTGCTTCGGCGTGAGGTCGTCCGGATCGATCGAAGCCAGTGCGTCCAGCGCGGCGGAGGAGGGCGCAAACAGGCCGAATTGCTGCGGTGCATCCAACGCCACCGGCGCGAGCGACGGCGTGGGCGCGTCGCGGCTCTGTTGTTCCAGTTCCGCAAGGCGACCGCGCGCCTGCTGCACGACCGCCTTCGGCAACCCGGCCAGCGCGGCGACCTGCAGGCCGAAGCTGCGATCGGCCGGGCCGTCCTTCACCGCGTGCATGAAGACGAGCTGGTCGCCGTGTTCGACGGCATCCAGGTGCACGTTCGCGATGCCGCTGCCGGGTTCGGCCAGGCGCGTGAGTTCGAAGTAGTGCGTGGCGAACAGCGTGTAGGCGCGATTGTGGTGCGCGAGATGACGCGCGCACGCATCGGCCAGCGCAAGGCCGTCGTAGGTGGACGTGCCGCGGCCGATCTCGTCCATCAGCACCAGCGACTGGCTGGTCGCGTGATGCAGGATGTAGCTGGTCTCGCTCATTTCGACCATGAAGGTCGATTGCCCGCGCGCGAGGTCATCGCCCGCACCGATGCGCGTGAGGATGCGGTCGATCGGGCCGATCACCGCGCGCGAGGCGGGCACGAAACTTCCGATGTGCGCCAGCAGCACGATCAGCGCGTTCTGCCGCATGTAGGTGGACTTACCGCCCATGTTCGGGCCGGTGATCACCAGCATCCGGCGGCTTTCGTCGAGCACCAGGTCGTTGGGCTCGAACGGATCGTTACGCACGGCCTCGACGACCGGATGGCGCCCGCGTTCGATGCGGATGCCCGGCTCATCGACCAGTTGCGGCTGCGACCAGTCCAGCGACTGCGCGCGTTCGGCGAAACAGGCGAGCACGTCCAGTTCGGCCAGTGCCGCGGCGCAGCGCTTGAGCGGCTGCAGGCGCTCGTTCAGCGCATCGAGCAGCTGTTCGTACAGCAGGCGTTCGCGCGCGAGCGAGCGTTCGCGCGCGGAGAGCACCTTGTCCTCGAACTGCTTGAGTTCCTCGGTGATGTAACGCTCGGCGCCGGTCAGCGTCTGGCGCCGCGTGTAATGCGTCGGCGCCTTGTCGGACTGGCCCTTGCTGATCTCGATGTAGTAACCGTGGACACGGTTGTAGCCGACCTTCAGCGTCGCGATGCCCGTGGCGGCCTTCTCGCGTGCTTCCAGGTCGATGAGGAACTGGTCGGCGTTGGTCGACAGCGTACGAAGCTCGTCGAGTTCCGCGTCGTAGCGTTCGGCGAAGATGCCACCGTCGCGCGCCAGCACCGGCGGCTGTGGCACGATCGCCGATTTCAGCAGGTGCGCGTGGTCGTCGTGTTCGCCCAGTTCGGCGGCCAGTTCGGCCAGGCACGGCGAATCCAGCGGCGCGAGCAGCGTGCGGACGTCGGGCAGCATGTTGAGGCCATCGCGCAGCGTCGACAGATCGCGTGGGCGCGCGCTGCGCAGTGCGATGCGCGACAGGATGCGTTCCAGGTCGCCGAGCGCGCGGAAGCTTTCGCGCAACGTATCGCCACAGCGCGATTCGATCAGCGTCGCGACGGCCTGCTGGCGATGGCGCAGCACGCTGCGATCGCGCAGCGGACGATGCAGCCATCGGCGAAGCAGGCGGCCGCCCATCGGCGTGATCGTCGAATCCAGGATGCCGAGCAGCGTGTGGCGCGTGTCGCCGTCGACGCGCGTGTCGAGTTCCAGGTGACGACGCGTGGCGGCGTTCATCGCGATGGCGCCGTCACCGGATTCCACCGCGATCGACGTCAGGTGCGGCAACCGCTGCTTCTGCGTCTCCTCGACATAGCCCAGCAGTGCGGCCGCGGCGGCGGTGGACAGCGGCTTGTCTTCGAGGCCGAAGCCCGACAGGTCGTGCAGGTTGAAGAAGCGAAGCAACTGGCGACGGCCGCCGTCGGCATCGAACAGCCACGGCGCGCGGCGACGCACGCCGGTGCGTTCGGCGATCCAGGGCTGCCAGCCGTCTTCGTCGGCGATGAGCGTTTCGGCCGGTTCCAGGCGCGCGATTTCGGCTTCCAGCGCGTCTTCGTTCGCCACTTCATTGACGAGGAAGCGGCCGCCGGCCAGGTCCGCCCACGCGATGCCATAACCGTTCTTGCCGCGCGCGACGGCGAGCAGCAGCGTGTCGCGACGTTCGTTGAGCAGCGCTTCGTCGGTCACCGTGCCCGGCGTGA
Organism: Lysobacter soli; assembly: GCF_009755585.1. Lineage (NCBI taxonomy): Bacteria > Pseudomonadati > Pseudomonadota > Gammaproteobacteria > Lysobacterales > Lysobacteraceae > Lysobacter > Lysobacter soli. Next base: position 1,435,633 of record NZ_CP046603.1, read on the forward strand.
CGATGCGCACCACCTTGCGTTCGACGATGCCCTTGGCGAGCGCGGGATCGCCGATCTGTTCGCAGATCGCCACCGATTCGCCCAGCGCCACCAGTCGTGCGAGATAGCCCTCGGCCGAATGGTGCGGCACGCCGGCCATCGGGATCGGCTGGCCGGCCGACTGGCCGCGCTGGGTGAGCGTGATGTCCAGCAACCGCGCAGCCTTGCGCGCGTCGTCGAAAAACAGCTCGTAGAAATCGCCCATGCGGAAGAACAGCAGCACGTCCGGGTGCTCCGCCTTCGCGGCGAAGAACTGCTTCATCAGGGGCGTGTGTTCCTGCGGCCGCTCGGCTTGGCTCATGGATCGGAAATCTGCTGCGTTGGACGGCGCCGGCGGCCCGGCGAGGGGGCACTAGGCTAGCAGCCGCGGGCGTCGTTGGTGGCCGCTGCATCCGTGGCGATGCGGTCAAGGGAGCGGCAAGTGGAGCGGCTATCATCGACGCCATGAAAAACGACGTCACCGATGCCTCCCTGCTGCGCCTGGCCCAACAGGTCGCCGAAGCCGCCCGCGCCCATCGCCAGACCCTGGTCACCGCCGAAAGCTGCACGGGCGGTTGGATCGCCAAGATGCTGACCGACATTCCCGGTTCGTCCGGCTGGTTCGAATGCGGCATGGCGGCCTACAGCTACGAGGCCAAGCAGGCGCTGCTGGGCGTGCGCCCGCAGACGCTGGAAACGCACGGCGCGGTGAGCCGCGAGACAGTGATCGAGATGGTGTCCGGCGCACTCGTGCATTCGGGCGCGACGCTGGCCGTGGCAGTCACGGGCATCGCCGGCCCCGGCGGCGGCACCGAGGACAAGCCGGTCGGCACTGTCTGGATCGCCTGGAAGCGCCGTGGCGGCTACCCGACGGCGGTGACCTTCCATTTCGACGGCGACCGCGACGCGGTGCGTCGCCAGACCGTCGCCGCGGCGCTTCACGGGCTGGCCGAACTGATGGCCTGACCCGCGGCCGGCGGGGCGGGTCGGCGCGGATGTTGACTTCGCCATTCCCATTAGTAGTATTGCTACTAATGGACATCACCGACACCCAGCGCGCCATCCTCGCCCTCATCGCCGAGCGCATCGAGGCCGAGGGCGTTCCGCCGTCGCAGACGGAGATCGCCCGCGCCATGGGCTTCAGCAGCGTCCGCGCGGCGCAGTACCACCTGGAAGCGCTGGAACAGGCCGGCGCCATCCAGCGCATGCCGGGACGCGCCCGCGCGATCCGGCTGTGCGCCGCGGTCGAGCCGGTGTCCGACTCCCTGACGGTCCGGCACGTCGACGCAGGCGAAGCCGCGAACGACGCGCTGCGTCTTCCCGTGCTGGGGCAGGTCGCCGCAGGCCGGCCGATCGGCGCCGACATCGGCTCTGACGACTTCGTCCTGCTCGACCGCGTCTTCTTCTCGCCCACGCCCGATTACCTGCTCAAGGTAAAGGGCGACTCGATGCGCGACGAAGGCATCTTCAGCGGCGACCTGATCGGCGTGCATCGCACGAATGACGCGCGCTCCGGTCAGATCGTGGTCGCGCGCATCGACGACGAGATCACCGTGAAGCTGTTGAAGATCGGCAAGGACCGCATCCGCCTGTTGCCGCGCAATCCCGACTACGCGCCCATCGAGGTCGAGCCGGGCCAGGACTTCGCGATCGAAGGACTGTACTGCGGACTGGTAAGGCCGAATCGGTGAAGCCGAACGGGTCAGCGATGACCGATGAATTTCCGGGCGAATTCCGGACCGACGTCAGTGGCGTTCCGGGGCAGGGTGCGGGGTTTTCCCACACCCTGTCCCGGACACCCCTCATGGCCGGCCGGCGATCGCCCACGCAATCTGGACATGGCCGCGGGCGCGTCTCAGCCCGTGCGATACGCGGCCGCTAGATTGCATCCCGAGCAACGACTTCCGCCACTGACACTGAAGGAAACACCACGATGGACGACAACAAGAAGCGCGCGCTCTCAGCCGCACTGGGCCAGATCGAAAAGCAGTTCGGCAAGGGCTCGGTGATGCGCATGGGCGATCGCACGATCGAAGCGACGGAAGTCATCGGTACCGGCTCGCTGATGCTCGACATCGCGCTGGGCATCGGCGGCCTGCCGAAGGGCCGTGTCGTCGAGATCTATGGCCCGGAATCCTCGGGCAAGACCACCCTCACGCTGCAGGCCATCGCCCAGTGCCAGAAGGCCGGCGGCACCTGCGCCTTCATCGACGCCGAGCACGCGCTCGACCCGATCTACGCCGCCAAGCTCGGCGTCAACGTCGACGACCTGCTGGTCAGCCAGCCGGACACGGGCGAACAGGCGCTGGAAATCGCCGACATGCTCGTGCGTTCGGCGGCGGTCGACATGGTCGTGGTCGACTCCGTCGCCGCACTGACGCCGAAGGCCGAAATCGAAGGCGAGATGGGCGACCAGCTGCCGGGCCTGCAGGCTCGACTGATGAGCCAGGCGCTGCGCAAGCTCACCGGCAACATCAAGCGCTCCAACTGCCTGGTGATCTTCATCAACCAGCTGCGCATGAAGATCGGCGTGATGATGCCGGGCCAGAGCCCGGAAACCACCACCGGCGGCAACGCGCTGAAGTTCTATGCCTCGGTGCGCCTGGACATCCGCCGCATCGGTTCGATCAAGAAGGGCGACGAGATCATCGGCAACCAGACCCGCATCAAGGTCGTGAAGAACAAACTGGCCCCGCCGTTCAAGCAGGTCGTCACCGAAATCCTCTATGGCGAAGGCATCTCGCGCGAAGGCGAGCTGATCGACATGGGCGTGGAGGCCAAGCTGGTCGAGAAGTCCGGCGCCTGGTACAGCGCGTACGACGAGCGCATCGGGCAGGGCAAGGAAAACGCCCGCCAGTACCTGAAGGAAAATCCGCATGTCGCCGAACGCCTGGAAACGGCCCTGCGCGAGAAGTTCGTGCCGGCCGAAGCCAACCGCAGCGAGGAAGACGACGGCCAGGACGACTGATCGTCCCCGGCGGAATGGCATGAAGGCAGGTTCGCGCCATGCATGACGACCCGAACGATGGCAGCACCGGGGCCGACGGTCCCGGTCGCCGGCGCCGGGTCCGTGAGCAGACCCCGGTGCAACGGGCGCTGGGGCTGCTCGCGCGGCGCGAGCATTCGCGCAAGGAGCTGAACCGGAAGCTGACCTCGCGCGGCCTGGACGCCGGGGAGGTCGAGGCCGCCGTCGACCGCCTGGCGGGCGAGGGCTGGCAGGATGACAGCCGCTTCGCCGAAAGCCTCGTGCGCAGCCGCGCGGCCAGTGGCTACGGGCCCCTGCGGATCCGTGCCGAGCTCTCCACTCACGGCCTGGACGGCGAGGCCATTGCCGTGGCAATGGGGACCTTCGAAGGCGACTGGAAGGAAAGCGCCCGCGATCTGGTCCGTCGCCGGTTCGGAAAGGCGCTGGACGAGCTGGCGGTGCGCCGGAAAGCAGCCGATTTCCTGATCCGTCGCGGCTTCGACGGGGACAGCGTGCGTGCCGCGACCCGGCTGGATCTGGACGACTGATCCAGCGGAGGAAGGGCGCAGGTCGTAGCCCCCGAGTTTCAACGGAGCGATTGCCAAGCACGTGTGGCGCGACTTCCCTCCGGGGTCATCGCGTTCGGCCCGAGAGGGCGCAGGCAACCGGCCGCGCCCCAACGCCCGATCCACTGCATTCAGCCTCCGGATCTTCAACCAGCGCGTGTCACCGCTGCCAAGCGCGGCGCGGGCCGTCCTGCTACGCTAGCCGGCTTTCGGGTTCGGGTTGCCTGCTCCTGTCGACGTCCCCACTAGATGAGGACACGGGACGGTCCGGGTGGTCCGGCCCTGTCCCCGAACTTCGCGCGCCAGGCATGAAAACCACTACCGAAATCCGCAGCGATTTCCTCGAATTCTTCCGTGGAAAGGCCCACACCATCGTTCCGTCCGCACCGCTGGTGCCGGCGAACGACCCGACGTTGCTCTTCACCAACTCGGGCATGGTCCAGTTCAAGAACGTCTTTCTCGGCAGCGAGAAGCCCGGCTACGTGCGCGCGGCCGACGTGCAGCGCTGCCTGCGTGCAGGCGGCAAGCACAACGACCTGGACCAGGTCGGCTACACCGCGCGCCACCACACGTTCTTCGAGATGCTGGGCAACTGGTCGTTCGGCGACTACTTCAAGGAAGACGCCATCACCTGGGCCTGGGAACTGCTGACCAAGGTCTGGGGCCTGCCGGCCGAACGCCTCACCGTCACCGTGTATCACACGGACGACGAGGCCTACGCCATCTGGAACAAGAAGATCGGCGTCCCGGCCGAGCGCATCGTCCGCATCGGCGACAACAAGGGCGCGCCCTTCGCCTCGGACAACTTCTGGCAGATGGCCGACACCGGCCCCTGCGGTCCGTGCACCGAGATCTTCTACGACCACGGCGCGCACATCGCCGGCGGCCCACCAGGTTCGCCCGACGAGGACGGCGATCGCTTCATCGAGATCTGGAACCTGGTGTTCATGCAGTTCGATCGCCAGCCCGATGGCACGCTCGAACCGCTGCCGGCGCCGTGCGTGGACACCGGCATGGGGCTTGAGCGTCTCGCCGCTGTGCTGCAAGGCGTGCATGGCAACTACGAGATCGACCTGTTCCGCCACCTGATCGCCAAGGCCGCGGAATTCACCTCCACCGCGGACCTCGACAACAAGTCGCTGCGCGTGATCGCCGATCACATCCGCGCCTGCGCTTTCCTCATCGTCGATGGCGTGCTGCCGAGCAACGAAGGCCGGGGCTACGTCCTGCGCCGCATCATCCGTCGCGCGCTGCGCCACGGCTGGATGCTCGGCCAGAAGGGCCCGTTCTTCCACCGCATGGTCGCGCCGCTGGTCGAAGTGATGGGCGACGCGTATCCCGAACTCACCGCCAAGCGCGAGTTTGTCGAACGCGCGCTGCTGGCCGAGGAAGAGCGCTTCGCCGAAACGCTCGACGCCGGCATGCGCATCTTCGACGAGGTCGCCGCGCGCTCGAACACCACGATCCCCGGCGTCGACGCGTTCCGTCTGTACGACACCTATGGCTTCCCGGTCGACCTGACCGCCGACATCGCGCGCGAGCGCGGCCTGTCGGTCGACATGGCCGGCTTCGAAGCCGCGATGGAGCAGCAGCGCGAAACGGCGCGCGCCGCAGGCAAGTTCGGTAACGCCGCGACGATGCCGGCCGAACTCGCCGCGCAGCTGGCCCCGACGCAGTTCCTCGGTTACGAACAACTGTCCGACGAGGACCTGGAGATCGTCGCGCTGCTGAAGAACGGCCGCGCCGTCGATCGCATCGAAGCCGGCGAAGAAGCGGCGGTGATCCTCGATCGCACGCCGTTCTACGCCGAAAGCGGCGGTCAGGTCGGCGACACCGGCGACCTGGAAGCCGGCGACGCGCGCTTCGCCGTGCGCGATACGGTGAAGTTCGCGGGCCAGTTCCACGGTCACGTCGGCACGCTCGCCAGCGGCTCGCTGAAGCGTGGCGACCGCGTCCGTGCCACGGTCGACACCGTGCGCCGCGCCGCCACGGTCCTCAACCATTCGGCCACGCACCTGCTGCATTCGGCGCTGCGTTCCGTGCTCGGCGACCACGTCGTGCAGAAGGGTTCGCTGGTCGCGCCCGATCGCCTGCGTTTCGACTTCTCGCACTTCGCGCCGGTGAGCGCGGGCGAGCTGGCCGAGATCGAGCGTCGCGTCAACGCAGAAATCCGCCGCAACCACGCTGCCGAAGTGCACCACATGGGCATGCAGGAGGCGCTGGATTTCGGCGCGATGGCGCTGTTCGGCGAGAAGTACGGCGACAACGTGCGTGTGTTGCGCATGGGCGACACCTCGACCGAACTCTGCGGCGGCACGCACGTTTCGCGTACCGGCGACATCGGTCTGTTCAAGATCGTGTCCGAAGGTGGCGTGTCCGCCGGTGTGCGCCGTATCGAGGCGCTGACGGGGCAGGGTGCGCTGGACTTCGTCGCCGAGGAAGAGCACCGACTCGACGAGGCCGCGCGCCTGCTGGGCGGCAATGCGGCGGATGTGTCCGACAAGCTGCGCAGCCTGCTCGATCGTCAGAAGAAGCTCGAGCGTGAACTCGAGTCGCTGAAGGCCAAGGCCGCCTCGGGCGCCACGTCCGACCTGGCGGCATCGGCCGCGCAGGTCGCAGGCGTAAAGGTCGTCGCCACGCGGCTGGAGGGTTTCGACGCCAAGGCGTTGCGCGATGCGGTCGATCGCCTCAAGCAGCAGATGGGCGATGCGGTGATCGTCCTGGCCGGTGCGAGCGAGGGCAAGGCCGCGCTCGTGGCCGGTGTGAACGGAAGCGCGGCCGGCAAGGTGAAGGCGGGGGAACTCCTCGCACACGTCGCCAGTCGGATCAATGGCAAGGGCGGTGGCCGCCCGGACATGGCGCAGGGCGGTGGCGACGACGGCCCGGCCCTGGTCCAGGTCCTCGCCGAGGTTCCGGCCTGGGTCGAGAGCAAGCTTGGCTGAATGGTGAACGCTGGCCACTTGCGGTTGCGAGGGCGTTTGGCCCGCCGCTAAGATGGTTCACGTTTGTGTTTCGAAAACGGGGAGCTCCCGGAGCTCCCACATGCCGGCCTGGAAAGGCGGCCATAGGAGATGTTAGATGCTGATCCTGACGCGTCGCGTCGGTGAGACCTTGATGATCGGCGACTCGGTGACCGTCACCGTGCTCGGCGTCAAGGGAAACCAGGTGCGTATTGGTATTACCGCGCCGAAAGATGTTGCAGTCCATCGCGAAGAGATCTACCAGCGTATCCAGCGTGGCGAGGAGCCCGCGGACAACGATTCGGGCAAGCACAACGCCGGCTGAGAAATCGTTTGCCGTCGGCGGAGCGAGCCGCTATCCTTTGCGCCCGCACCGTTCTTGATGTTTCCGCGGAGACTTGCCCGAGAGGCCGAAGGGGCTCCCCTGCTAAGGGAGTATGGGGTCAAAAGCTCCATCGAGGGTTCGAATCCCTCAGTCTCCGCCAGTTCCATCGACCGGCCGGATCGGCCGCCAGGATGCAACGCATGCTGGCCTTGCACGAAGCGATCAGCGACGTGCATGCGATCCAAGCGGTCGCACGTATCCGCGCGGTACGTGCACTGTTGAAGCGCCTCCAACGGCTTCGACAGAAATGTTCGAAAAATGTTTGACGAATCGGCAGCGATCCTTCATAATTTTTCAACTCAGCGCCCGTAGCTCAGCTGGATAGAGCACCAGGCTACGAACTTGGTGGTCGGGAGTTCGAATCTCTCCGGGCGCGCCATACAAGACAAAAAGGCCGATGCGAAAGCATCGGCCTTTTTGTTTGTGTTTCGAGCGGGCGTTGGCGTATGACGCTCGCGAATGCGTGACTCACACCGCGACGGCCGCCGGCGCGTCGCGCGTGTCGCGCACACCGTAGTACTCGCGATACCACGCGACGAACCGTGCCACGCCATCCTCGACCGTCACGCTCGGCGCGTAGCCCATGTCGCGTGCGAGATCGGTGCAGTCCGCCTCGGTCGCCGGCACGTCGCCGGCCTGCAGCGGCAGCATGCGCAGCGTCGCCTTGCGTCCCAGGCACTGCTCCAGCACCTCGATGTAGCGCAGCAGTTCGACGCTCTGCGCGCTGCCGATGTTGTAGAGCCGGTACGGCGCAACGCCGCTGCTCGAAGGATCGGGAGTCGTGCCATTCCACGTGTCGTCTACGCCCGGCACGCGATCGAGCGCGCGCACCACGCCGGCGACGATGTCGTCGATGTAGGTGAAGCTGCGCTTGTGGCGTCCGTGGTTGAACACCGGAATTGGCTCGCCCGCGAGGATCGCGCGCGTGAACAGGAACAGCGCCATGTCCGGCCGCCCCCAAGGTCCGTAGACGGTGAAGAAGCGCAGGCCCGTGCACGGCACGCCGTAGAGGTGCGCGTAGCTGTGCGCCATCGCCTCGTTCGCCTTCTTGGTGGCGGCGTAGAGCGTGAGCGGATGTTCGGTGGATTGATGTTCCGAGAACGGCATCGCGGTGTTCGCGCCATAGACCGAACTGGTCGATGCATACACCAGATGCTCGACGCCATGACGCCGCGCGCCTTCCAGCACATGCAGGAAACCCGTCACGTTGCTCGCCACGTACACGTGCGGATTCTCGGCGGCGTAACGCACGCCGGCCTGCGCGGCCAGGTTCACCACGCGCTGCGGGCGATGTTCGCGGAACAGCGCTTCAACGGCATCCCGATCGGCCAGGTCGCCATGCACGTGCGTGTACGCGGGATGGTCCGCGAAGCGCGCCATTCGCGCGCGCTTAAGCGTGACGTCGTAGTAGTCATTGAGGTTGTCGAAGCCGATCACTTCATCGCCGCGCGCCAGCAGCGCCTGCGCGACGTGCGATCCGATGAAGCCGGCGGTTCCCGTTACGAGGACTTTCATCGTCACAGGCGTCCGTCCACCGCGTCGCGGGGCAGCACGTATTTCACGTCGTAGACGATCGACGTCGGCTTGCCGTACGCGCGCACGCCATCGGCGCCGAGTTGCGCGAACTCGCGGTGCGCGACCGCGACGATCACCGCGTCGTATGACCCGTGTTCCGGCGCGCCGTTCATCGCCAGTCCGTACTCGTGCGATGCATCGTGCGCGTTCACCCAGGGATCGTGTACGTCGACCTGTGCGTTGTAGCCGCGCAGCGCTTGGACGATGTCGACCACGCGCGTGTTGCGCAGGTCCGGGCAGTTCTCCTTGAACGCGAGGCCGAGCACGAGGATGCGCGCCTGCACGGGATTGATGCCACGGCGCACCATCAGCCGCACGACTTCACTGGCGATGTACGCGCCCATGCCGTCGTTCGTGCGGCGGCCGGCCAGGATCACGTCTGGGTGATGGCCAATCTCCTGCGCCTTGTGGGTCAGGTAATACGGGTCCACGCCGATGCAGTGGCCGCCGACCAGCCCCGGCCGGAAGGGGAGGAAATTCCACTTCGTGCCCGCCGCCTGCAGCACTTCCAGCGTGTCGATGCCGAGCTTGTTGAACAGGATCGCGAGGTCGTTGACCAGCGCGATGTTGAGATCGCGCTGCGTGTTCTCGATGACTTTCGCCGCCTCGGCGACCTTGATCGAACTGGCCTTGTGCGTGCCGGCCTCGATGATCGAACCGTAGAGCGCATCGACGAAATCAGCCGCGCGCGGCGTCGAGCCCGACGTGATCTTCAGGATGCGCGTGAGTCGATGTTCCTTGTCGCCCGGGTTGATGCGCTCCGGGCTGTAGCCGGCAAAGAAGTCACGGTTGAACACCAGGCCGGACGCGCGCTCCAGGATCGGCACGCAGACTTCCTCGGTGCAGCCGGGATACACCGTGGATTCGTACACCACGACGTCGCCGCGCTTGAGCACCTGGCCGAGCGCCTCGCTCGCGCGCACCAGCGGGCCGAGGTCCGGGCGCTTGGCGGCGTCGATCGGCGTGGGCACGGTGACGATGTAGACGTTGCACCGCTGCAACATGCCCAGGTCGCTGCTGCAGCGCAGCCGCTTGGCCTGCGTCAGTTCCTCCGCATCGACTTCCAGCGTGCTGTCACGCCCTTCGCGCAGTTCGACCACGCGCTGCGCGTTGATGTCGAAACCGACCGTGTCGAAGCGGCGGCCGAAGGCCACGGCCAGCGGCAGTCCGACGTACCCCAGTCCGACGACGCCCAGGCGCACCGTGTCCAGCGTGGGCAAGGCGGCCACGCCGGGTTCGTCGTGCGTGGCGATGTCGGCGCGGGCGGCCCCGTCTGCGCGGTGCGATTCCAGGATGGCCCGCTGGACCAGCCGTTCCCCGATCTCGGTCGTGTCCATTCGTTCACTCGTTCGTTGACGTGACGGCCGCCGGCTTCGCCCGCGGTCGCCTTGATGCACCTAACGCACTCGCGGGCCGCGACAGGACGCGGACGCGGCCGTGTCCGCCTTCCAGCGATGGCTGCGTTCGTGTTCGTTGAATCCGGATCGTCGATTCGGAGCAGGCACCGGCAGGACCGGACAGGGGGCGAGGTGGCGGTCGCATGGCGACAGGCAACATCGGCGTGCTCGTTGCGCGACGCGTTCGCGTGCGGGCCGATGGCGCCCGGCGCCTGTGCGACCGCCGTCATCGCGTTGCGCCCGTGGCATCCCTGGCGCGACGAGGCGTGGTCGCTGCTGGACGCTTCCGAACGCCAGCGCGCAGGCCAGCGCCGTTTCGCCGACGACCGCGAAACGCTCGCGCTCACCTATGCGCTGCACCGGCTGTTCGTGGCCGCGTCGCTGGGCGTCGCGCCGGAATCGATCACGATCGCCCGCAATGCCGAAGGCGCGCCGTACCTGCCCGGCATCACGCTGCACGGCCACGCCGTGCACACCAGCCTGAGCCATGCCGACGGTGTCGCCGCGTTCGCGCTGTGCGCGCTCGGACCGGTCGGCATCGACATCGAAGCCGCGTTCCGCGCGTCGGAATTGCCCGGCATCGCGACGAGCGTGTGCCATCCGTCCGAACTCCAATCGCTGGCGAACCTGCCCGAACCGGCGCGCAGTCGTGCGCTGCTGGCGCTATGGGTTCGCAAGGAGGCGCTGCTCAAGGCCGAGGGCATTGGCCTGGCGCGCGAGATGTGCAGTTTCCACGCCGCCGCCGGCGGGGAATTCATCCTGGCCGGGAGCGCGCGGGAACTTCCTGCGGCGTGCAGCGTGCGCCTGGCCATGCTCGATGTAGGCGAGCGATGGACCGCGGCCGTAGCGGCGCCGCGCGAGGCCGCGGTCGAATGCCTGCAGTTGCATCCCCACGATCCACCCGCTGGCCGGAGTGCCGGCGGAAGGTCGTTGTCCTTGTCGTGACTGCGTCGCACAGGGGACGTCATGACCATGACGCGCGACGCCCGGCCCCGGCCGGCACTTCTCCGGAACCTTCCAACGGCTGTCTGTCGGACGTGCGTGCGCGATGGCGCGCGCACCGCGTAGGAGTGCGGTCCCATGATGTTCGGAAAGGCGAGTCTGAAGAACCGGGCGTTGCTGCTCCTGTGGCTGCTCGAAGTGCTGCTGGTGATGGCGGCGGTGATGGGCGCGGCGTGGCTGCGCTTCATGAACGACCCCGAAGGTCACGAGATCTTCTCCGAGAACCTCACCGTGCGCGCGTTGCTGGTGGCGGCGTTCGTCACCACCGCGATGGCGGCGCTGGGCCTGTACCAGGTGCACGTACGGCTCAATCGCTTCGAGTTTGCGCTGCGGCTGCTGGTGTCCTTCGCCATCGGCGGCATCGGGCTGATGGTGCTGTATTACCTGATCCCGAACGCCTACATCGGTCGCGGCGTCATCGTGATCGCGATGGTCCTCGGCCTGATCGGCATGGCCGCGCTGCGGTTCTGCGTGATGCACGTGTTCCGCGGCGACCTGTTCAAGCGCCGCGTGCTGGTGCTCGGCGCCGGCCATAACGCGGACCTGATCAACACGCGCATGCGTCGCGGCAGCGATCGGCGCGCGTTCTCGCTGATCGGCTTCGTGCCGATCGAAGGGCAGGAAGCCTGCGTGCCCGACTCGATGCGCGTTGCCGCGCCCGATGGCTTGGCCGACATCGTGCACCGCTTGCAGATCAGCGAAGTCGTGGTCGCGCCGGACGAACGTCGCGGCGGGCTACCGATGGAGGAGATGCTGACCTGCGTGCAGCGCGGCGTGGCGATGACCGACCTGTCCACGTTCTTCGAACGCGAAGCGGGTCTGGTGACGACGAACCTGTGCGATCCGTCGTGGCTGGTGTTCTCTGGCGGTTTCGATCATTCGACGTCGCGCTGCATGAACAAGCGGCTGTTCGATGTGCTCGCGGCATCGGCGCTGCTGCTGATCGCGTGGCCTTTCATGGTGCTGGTGGCGGCGCTGATCCGCCTGGAATCCAGCGGTCCGATCCTCTACCAGCAGACGCGCATCGGCGAAGGCGGGCGGCCGTTCGAGCTGATCAAGTTCCGCAGCATGCGCGTGGATGCCGAAGGCGACGGCGTGGCGCGGTGGGCGCAACGCGGCGACGACCGCACCACGCGCGTGGGCAAGTTCATCCGCCTGACGCGACTGGATGAATTGCCGCAACTGTTCAACATCCTGCGCGGCGAGATGAGCATCGTCGGCCCGCGCCCGGAACGTCCGCAGTTCGTCGACATGCTCAGTCGCGAGATCCGTTACTACGCCGTACGTCATTGCGTGAAGCCGGGCCTGACGGGCTGGGCGCAGCTGAGGTATCCGTATGGCGCGTCCGTGCGCGATGCGGAAGAGAAGCTGAAATTCGACCTGTTCTACGTCAAGAACCACGGCCTGGTGTTCGACCTGATCATCCTGTTGCAGACGGTCGAAGTGGTGTTGTTCCAGCGCGGGTCCAGGTAACCAGACGCGGACGAGGATCCAGAGCGTCGGTGCTGAGGCAGGCCGGAGTCGGACCCGCATGGCGCTCACTCCCCCTCTCCCGCGAGCGGGAGAGGGGGCAAAGTCAAAAGCCAAAGTCGTAAGCCGAAACCAAAAACGTCACGGCCCGAACGCCTCTTCCTCGCCGTTCTCGTCCTCCTTGACCGGCCGCGGCGTCAGCGTCATCAGCCGGTTTGGCGGCACGCTGGCCCAGTCGACCACGTGGCCGTCCTCGAAGCGCACCCACGAGGAACCGTAGTTCCACACGTCGTCCTGCACGCGTTCGGGCGCGCCCTGGATCGCGACGACGGCCGCTTCCTCCATGCCCAGTTCCAACCTGGGCGTGTCGGGGTCGACGGCGGCGGCCACGGCGTCGCCGTTGTCCGCATGCGGCGCGACCTGCGCGGTTTCCGACCAGTGCAGCACCACCATCACCACCACCAGCACCAGCACGCTGAGCACCGCGATGCGCGGCGTCATGCTCTGCGTGGCGCGATCGCTTTCGCGCGGTGCGGCGCGCAACGCTGTCGTCGTGAAGTGCGCGGGCTCCGGTGCGGCACGCGAAGCCACTGCCGGCCCGCGTGGCGTGGAACCCGGCAGCCGTCCGTGGATGCGGTGGAAACGGATGGCGCCCGAGTACAGCGCGGTGAGTTCGGTGAGGGCGGCGTTGGCGTCATCGGAGGCCGGGCGATCCAGGTGCCGGTCCGGATGCAGTTCGCCCACGCGGATGCGATACGCGCGCTTGAGGTCTTCGAGGCTGCAGTCCGGATGCAGTCCAAGCTGCATGTACAGAAGCGCGAAGTCCTGGCTCATGGGGCCCCCTTGTCGGGCCCAATCCTAGCGCGGCTTCACGCGCCTTGCATCGCTTGGCCGATGCGCCGCGGACGTGGCCGTTCGCACGCGTGGGACGCGTTTGATTCGACGAGAGGGGCAGGGAAGACGCGAATGCCGTGGTCGGCATCGGTCGTGCCGCATGTGGGGTGAGCGATGTCGTTGGGTTCCGGCACACAACCAGTTCGCAGGCCCGAGGCGGTCCGCGTCGTGGTGCCGGGCGCGGGGTGCGTGGCAGTGGTCCGGCCGCACCCGATCGCGACGACACGCCAACCTTTGGCCGCGCAACGCATCCGGGCGCAATGACGCAGCGGAGCCGGCGCGACAACCGGTCTTGACGCAATCCGCCGGCCGATCGACGCCGGTTTGGACGTGATCGTTGCCGATGGCGCACGCCGCCGGCAGGTGGAGAAGGAGCAGGCGCATGGGTACGCGGGCAGTGGCGGCACGGGAAGACACCGGCAATCCGATGCCGGCCATCGATTCGCCGCTGCTGGATGTACTTCCGCAGCATTCCGCTGCAGGCGACGATGCCGCGCAGTCGCTCGCGTTCGCGCTGCCGTCCGATGTTGCAGCCGCGTTGCATAGCGATGACCGCGCGTGTGACGCGCTGGTCGCGGCGCTGGTGTCGGTCGAGGCGTGGCTGTCGGGCGCCGATGACGTCCTCGCAACGGTGCGACGCGACGAAGCATGGCATCAGGCGCGCGTGGCGAGCTCGATCGGCCGCGCGGGCCTGGCCGGCGCGATCGATGCCGCCGATCCGATCGCGGCCCCGCAGCCGTCCGCGTGGGCCGTTTCGGACGAGCACGGCGACATTCCCGACTTCGCCGCATCGAACTGGCGCATCGACGCCGATCGCCTCTGCGTCGACTTCCGCGCGCCGCTTTCGCGCGAAGCCGCGGCGCTGGTCGGCGAGGCCGTCGTCCGCAGCCTGCGCATGCTTTCCGCCGACGCCCACCTGCCGCTGTCGGACATCGACGCGCTGGATCCGGCCGACCGCGCGCGCCAGATCGACGATTGGGCCATCGCGCCGCCCGCGCGCAATGAAGTCGATACCGTCCACGCCTGTTTCGCGCAGACGCTGGCCGCGTTCGCCGACAAGACCGCCGTCGTCCACGGCGATGCCGCCATCACCTACGACGAACTGGATCGATGCGCCGCTTCGCTCGCCGCGCGCCTGCGCACTGCGGGCGTGAAGGTTGGCGACATCGTCGGCGTCGCGCTGCCGCGCTCGCTCGACGCGGTCGTCGCGCTGCTCGGCGTCATCAAGGCCGGTGGTGCCTATTTGCCGATCGATCTCGCGCTGCCCGCCGAACGCGTCGCCTTCATGGTCGACAACGCGCGCGTTCGCGTCATCGTCGTCGATCCCGCGCAGCATGCGCCGGCGCTGCCGCGCGACGCACTGCGCGTGAATGTGCATGGCAACGATGCGCCACTCGCCGACGAGCCCGGCACCGATGGCGACTCGCTCGCGTACGTGCTCTTCACCTCCGGCTCTACCGGCGTGCCGAAGGGCGTGGAAATCCGCCACCGCTCGCTAGTGCGTCGCCTGCGTGGCGTCGACTACGTCAGGCTCGACGCGGACACGCGCATGCTGCACCAGGCGCCGCTCGGCTTCGATATCTCCGGCCTTGAGCTGTGGGGGCCGTTGTTCAACGGCGGCACGATCGTCGTGCACGACGAAGTGGCGCCCACCGCCGCGCGCCTGCGCGACACGATTTCGCGCCTCGGCGCCAACGCCGGGATCATGGCCGCGGCGCTGTTCAACGCCGTCGTGGACGAGGACGCGACGATCTTCGCGAACATGCGCGACCTCATCGCCGGCGGCGAAACGCTCTCGGTCGACCACATCCGCCGCATGCAGGCCATCGCGCCGCAGCTGCAGCTGCACAACGGTTACGGTCCGACGGAGTGCACGATCATGTGCACGTCCTACGCGATCCCGCGCGATCTGCCCGCGGATGCGGCGTCCATCCCGATCGGCCGCGCCTTGCAGGACACCACCGCCTACGTGCTGAACCGTCGCCTCCAGCTGCTGCCTGCCGGCGTGATCGGCGAGCTGTGCGTGGGCGGCGCGGGCGTTGCGCGCGGCTATCTCGCACGTCCCGAACTCAATGCGGAGCGCTTCGTGCCCAATCCCTTCCTCGACGGCGACGTGCTGTACCGCACCGGCGACCAGGTGCGGCTGCGCGAGGATGGCCTGATCGAATTCGTCGGCCGCACCGACGCGCAGGTGAAGATCCGCGGCCATCGCATCGAACTGACCGAGATCGAGTCCGTGCTCGCGCGTCATCCGGCGATCGCCTCGTGCGTGGTCGTCGCGCGCGCCGATTTCCCCGGCGAGAAGCGCCTGGTCGCGTACTACGTCGATACCGGCGTGGAAGCCCACGCGCCGCAGCTGCGCGCGCATCTCGCCGCGGCGCTGCCGCCGTACATGGTGCCCACGCGCTATGTACGGATGGACGAACTTCCGCTGACGACCAACGGCAAGATCGACCGTCGCGCCTTGCCCGCACCGGATCGCCGCCGGCCCGAACTCACCTCCGATTTCGCAGCGCCCATCAGCGCACTCGAAACGAAGCTGTGCGGCGCGTTCGGCACGCTGCTCGACATCGACGGCGTCGGTCGCGACGACAACTTCTTCGAACTCGGCGGCAGTTCGCTGCTGGCCGTGCGCCTGGCCGAGCAGATCCGCGTGGAGGGCTGGCAGTACGACGCCGCCGGCCCGCGCGTGGCCGCGCCCACGATCTTCCAGAACCCCACGCCTGCGCGCCTTGCGGCGGTGCTCGAAGGCGTACAGATTACGCACGCAGCGACGCGCCGCACGGTCGACGCGCGCGAGCCGATCGCCATCGTCGCCATGGCCGGGCGTTTCCCCGGCGCGGACGACGTGGAAGGCTTCTGGAACAACCTGTGCGAAGGCCGCGATTCGATCACCCAGTTCCGCATCGACGAACTCGATCCGGCGGTGAGCGCGGCCGACCGCAACGATCCCGGCTACGTCGCCGCGCGCGGCGTGATCGACAACGTCGAACTGTTCGACGCGGCGTTCTTCGGCATCGGCCCACGCGAAGCGGAGCTGATGGACCCGCAGCAGCGCATCTTCCTGGAACTGTGCTGGGAGTGCCTGGAGCGCGGCGGCCATGCGCCCGACGCGACCGGTTCGACGGTCACCGGCATCTTCGCCGGCATGAACAACGCGACGTACTTCCAGCGCCACGTGTCCGCGCATCCGGAACTGGTGAACCGCGTCGGCGCGCTGCAGGTGATGCTCGGCAACGAGAAGGACTACATCGCCACGCGTGTGGCGCACAAGCTCAACCTCACCGGGCCTGCGGTCAGCGTGCACACGGCGTGCTCGACCTCGCTGGTCGCCATTGCACAGGCGGTGGAAAGCCTGCAGTCCGGCCTGTGCGACATGGCGCTGGCCGGCGGCATCGCGGTGACGTGCCCGCCGCGCAGCGGTTACCTCTACCAGGAAGGTTCGATGTTGTCGCCCGACGGCCACACGCGCACCTTCGACGCGAATGCGAAGGGCACGGTGTTCGGCGATGGCGCGGCGGTGGTGCTGCTCAAGCGGCTGTCGGACGCCATCGCCGACGGCAACCCGGTGTACGCGGTAATCCGCGGAAGCGCGCTCAACAACGACGGCGCCAATCGCGCCAGTTTCACCGCGCCCAGCAGCGAAGGGCAGGCGGCGGTCATCGCGCTCGCGCACGACAAGGCGGGCGTGGACGCGCGCAGCATCACGTATGTCGAAGCGCACGGAACCGCGACGCCGCTAGGCGATCCCATCGAAATCGAAGGCCTGACGCGCGCATTCCGCCGTTCCACCGGCGATGCGGGCTTCTGCCGCATCGGTTCGCTGAAGAGCAACGTCGGCCACATGGTCACGGCGGCCGGCGCGGCGGGCGTGATCAAGACCGCGCTGTCGCTGCACGAGAAGCGCATTCCCGCGAGCATCCATTTCGAATCGCCGAACCCGACGATCGACTTCGCCAGCACGCCGTTCGTCGTGAACGCGCGCATGAGCACGTGGGAACGCGAGGGCGATGCGCCGCGTCGCGCGGGCGTCAGTTCCTTTGGCCTCGGCGGCACGAACGCGCATGCCGTGCTCGAAGAAGCGCCGCTGCTGCCCGGATCCGACGAGGCGCGCGGGCCGCAGCTGCTCGTGCTGTCCGCGCGCACGCCGGCCGCCTTGGGCGCGGCCACGGCGCGACTGGCCGATCACCTCGACGCGAATCGCGACGCGAACCTCGCCGATGTCGCATGGACGCTTGCGGTTGGGCGCAAGGCCTTCGCGCACCGCATCGCGATTGCGGCGGACGACGTGGCGACCGCAATCGAAACGCTGCGTGCACCCGACACGCAGGCCGATGCACTGCGCAGCCGTCCAGCACGCGCGGCCGAAGTCGTCTTCATGTTCCCGGGGCAGGGCGCCACGTATCCCGGCATGGGTCGCAGCCTGTACGAGGCCGAGCCCGTATTCCGCGATGCGCTGGACGAATGCGCCGGGCTGCTGCGCGACGACCTCGGCTTCAGTCTTCGCGAACGCCTGTTCGCCGACGACGCCGAAGCGCTGTTGCCGACCTCGATCATGCAGCCGGCGACGTTCGCCATCGAATACGCGCTGGCGAAGTGGTGGATGAGCCGCGGCATCGCGCCGGCGATGATGATCGGCCACAGCATCGGCGAGTTCGTCGCCGCGACGCTGGCCGGCGTGTTCGAACTGCGCGACGCCTTGCACCTCATCGCGCGCCGCGGTGCGCTGATGCAGGCGCAGGCGGCCGGCTCGATGCTGTCGATCCGGCTTCCCGCCGATGCGGTACGCGACCGGCTGCCGGCGACGCTGTCGCTCGCTGCGGAAAACTCGCCGCTCGCCTGCGTGGTCGCGGGCGAATCCGATGCCGTCGCCGCGTTCCAGGCGCAGCTGGAAGGCGAGGGCATCGCCTGCCGGGCGCTGCGGACCTCGCACGCGTTCCACTCGGCGATGATGGAACCGGTGGTCGCGCCCTTCCGCGACGCCGTAGCCGCGGTGCGCCTGAACGCGCCGACGCGGCCGATCGTCTCCACCGTCACCGGTGCGGTGCTGACGGCGGAGGAAGCCACTTCCCCGGACTACTGGGCGCGTCACCTGCGCGAGCCGGTGCGCTTCTCCAGCGCGCTGCAGGCGCTGCTGGGCGACGCCGACGCCGCCTCGCGCGTGCTGCTGGAAGTCGGCCCGCGCGGCACGCTGAACGCGCTCGCGCGGCAGCAGCCAGTGGTGCAGAAGCAGCGCATCGCGACCGTCGCCAGCCTCGCCGACCACCCGTCGAGCGAGCGCCGCGACCTGCTGGCCGCCGCCGGAAAGCTATGGAGCCAAGGCGCGGCGGTCGATCCGTCGGCCTTCGACACGCGTGCGATCCGCCATCGCGTGCGGCTGCCGACCTATCCGTTCGAGAGACAACGTTATTGGGTGGAGGCGGTTGCTGCGAGTCCGGGCAACGTCGTCCCACACCCCGCCGTCGCCACCGCCGCACGAACCAACACCGTACTGGAGCCCGTCATGCCGTCCGCGTCCCTTACAGCCGTGCCCGCCGCCGCCACCGTCCCCGCCGCGCCCGCTCCCGGCCGTCGCGAACGCCTGGTCGGGCAACTGCGCGGCCTGTTCGAGAACGTCGCCGGTTTCGACATGAGCGACGCCGACGCGGACACCAATTTCATCGAGCTCGGCCTGGACAGCCTGATGCTCACGCAGGTCGCCGTGCAGCTGCAGAAGACGTTCGAGGTGCCGGTGAACTTCCGCCAGCTGATGGGCGATTGCAGCAGCCTGGATCGCCTGGCCGGCATGCTCGACGCGACGCTGCCGGCCGAAGCCGCGCCGGCTCCCGCACCCGTGGCGGCCGTGGCCGTCGCGCCGGTGACCGCCGCACCGATGGTGGCGATGGCGCCCGTCGCGCTGCCCGCGCTGGACGGCGGCAACGACTTCACGCGCCAGGTCATCGCGCAGCAGATGCAGCTGATGGCGCAGCAGCTTGCGCTGCTGTCCGGCGGCGTCGCGGCGCCGGTGGCTGTTCCGGTTGCCGCCGCGCCGGTCGCCGCCACTCCCGCGCCAGCCGCCGCCGCGCCTGCGCCGCAGCCCATCGCACTGCCGAAGTCCGCCGAGGGCGAGGAAGACACCGGCGCCGTGCAGCAGAAGTACGACGTCAAGAAGGCCTTCGGCGCCATCGCGCGCATCGAGAGCCAGGTCGACACCGATTTGTCTCCGCAGCAGAAGGCCAAGCTCGACGCCTTCATTGACCGCTATGTCGCCCGCACCCGCAAGTCGAAGGAGTACACGCAGGCCCATCGCGCGCAGCTGGCCGATCCGCGCGTGGTCAACGGCTTCCGCCCGCTGACCAAGGAGATCGTCTACCAGATCGTCGTCGAGCGTTCGAAGGGTTCGCGGGTGTTCGACATCGACGGCAACGAGTACGTCGATGCGCTCAACGGCTTCGGCATGAGCCTGTTCGGCTGGCAGCCGGACTTCGTCCTCGATGCCGTGCGCGATCAGCTCGACAAGGGCTACGAGATCGGCCCGCAGCATCCTGTCGCCGGCGACGTCGCGCAGCTCGTGTGCGAACTCACCGGCCACGATCGCGCCGCGCTGTGCAATACCGGTTCGGAAGCCGTGCTCGGCGCGCTGCGCATCGCGCGCACCATCACCGCACGCAGCACGGTGGTGCTGTTCACGGGCTCCTACCACGGCATCGTCGATGAAGTGATCGTGCGCGGCACCAAGTCGCTGCGCGCCGTGCCGGCCGCGCCGGGCATCCTGCGCAACACCGCCGAGAACGTGCTGGTGCTCGATTACGGCACGCCGGAGGCGATGGAGATCATCAAGTCGCGCATCCACGAGATCGCCGCGGTGCTGGTCGAACCCGTGCAGAGCCGCCGCCTGGACTTCCGTCCGGTGGATTTCCTCAAGGAACTGCGCCAGCTAACGCAGGACAACGGCGCGCTGCTGATCTTCGACGAAGTGGTCACCGGTTTCCGCTCGAATCCGGGCGGCGTGCAGGCGATCTTCGGCATCAAGGCCGACATCGCGACCTACGGCAAGGTCGTCGGCGGCGGCTTCCCCATCGGCGTGATCGCCGGCAAGCGCGAGTACATGGACGCGCTGGACGGCGGCCACTGGCAGTACGGCGACGATTCGGTGCCCACCGTCGGCGTGACGTACTTCGCCGGTACGTTCGTGCGCCATCCGCTCGCGCTGGTGGCGGCGAAGGCGGTGCTGGAGCACTTCAAGGCCGATGGCGGCGAACTGCAGAAGCGCCTCAACGCGAAGGCCGAAGCGCTGGCCGCCGACATCAACGCCTATTGCGCCGACGTCGGTGCGCCGGTGTCGGTGAAGCAGTACGCGTCGGTGTGGAAGACGCACTGGCACGAGGCGCATCCCCTGCAGGACCTGCTGTTCGCGTCGATGCGCATGCGCGGCATCCACATCCTCGACAACTTCCCGTGCTTCATCACCACGGCGCACAGCGACGAGGACATCGCGCGCATCGCCGCCGCCTTCAAGGACGCGGTGGCCGAACTGCAGGACATGGAACTGCTTCCGCGTCGTGCCGCGACGCCGAAGACGGTAATGGACGCCAGCAAGCCCGTCGTGCCCGGCGCGCGACTTGGCCGCGAACCGGATGGCACGCCCGCGTGGTTCGTGCCGAACCCGGAGCAGCCGGGCAAGTACATGAAGGTGAGCGCATGAATGCAGCCGCATCGGACAAAGGCCTGTTTCCCGGCGCCGTGCCCGAGGACTCGACGGTCGACTACGATCCGTTCGCCGAAGGCACGCTGTCGCGCGTAGCGCCCACCACCGAACCGCAGCGCGAAGTATGGCTCGCCGACCAGCTCGGCGTGGATGCATCGCTGGCGTACAACGAATCGATCTCGCTGGATTTTCGTGGCGAGCTCGACGCCGACGCGCTGCGCGATGCGTTGCGTGGCCTGGTCGCGCGCCACGACATCCTGCGCGCGAACTTCGGACCGGACGGCCGCACGCTGTGCGTCAACGACGAGCGCGAAATCGACCTTGCGCTGACCGATCTGTCGTCGCTGGACGATGCCGGGCGCAACGCGCGCGTGGTCGCGCACGCGCGCGAGGTCGTGGAGACGCCGTTCGATCTCGACCACGGTGCGCTGTTCCGCGCGGACCTGCTGCGCCTGGCCCCCGCGCATCACCATCTGGTGCTCACCGCGCACCACATCGTGTGCGATGGCTGGTCGTGGTGGGTGATCGTGCGCGAACTGGGCACGCTGTACTCGCAGGCCGTGGGCCATGCGGCGCAGGCGCTGCCGCCGGCCGAGTCCTTCGCCGACTATGCGTTGGCCGAAGCCGAACATCCGCATGGCGCAACCTATCGCAGCGATGAAGCGTACTGGCTGTCGCGCTTCGCCGATGGCGGGCCGATCCTCGATCTTCCGACCGACCGCGCGCGTCCAACGCGCCGCACGTTCCCGTCGATCCGCGAGGATCATCTCCTCGACAACGATCTCGTCGCCGCCGTGCGCCGCCTAGGCGCGCGCCAGGGCGCGAGCCTGTTCGCGACGCTGCTCGCCGGTTTCGCCGGCCTGCTGTCGCGCCTGACCTCGCAGAACGACGTGGTCATCGGCATTCCCGCCGCCGGCCAGTCGGTGGACGGGCATGACCACCTCGTCGGCCATTGCGTGAACCTGCTGCCGCTGCGGTTCGAACTCGACCACGCGCAGCCTTTCGAGCAGGCGCTCGGCGGCGCGCAGTCCACGCTGCTGGACGCCATCGAACACCAGCGCTACACCTTCGGCACGCTGCTGAAGAAGCTGCCGCTGCAGCGCGATCCCGCGCGGCTGCCGCTGTGCAGCGTGATGTTCAACATCGACCAGGCGATGGATCAGGAAAGTACGGGCTTCCATGGCCTGGGCATGCGCCTGATTACCAACCCGCGCAGTTACGAGAACTTCGAACTGTTCGTCAACGCCGTGCAGGTGCAGGGCGGCATGCGGCTGGAATGCCAGTACAACACCGACCTGTTCGACAACGCGACGATCCGCCGCTGGATGGCCGCGTACGAAACGCTGCTGCGCGAGGCCGTCGCGCGCCCGGACCTGCCGTTCGGCCGGTTGTCCGTGGTGTCGGAATACGCGCGTGCGGAGCTGCAGGCGTTGCAGCCAGCGAAGGTCGCGTTCGATCACGAATGCCGCATGCACGAGGTGTTCGAACGCCAGTGCGACCGCACGCCGGATCGCGTCGCCGTCGAATTCAACGACGAGCACGTGCGCTATGACGAACTCGAAGCGCGCGCCAATCGCATCGCGCATCTGCTGCGCGCGCGCGGCGTCCATCGCGGTTCGCTGGTCGGGCTCGTGCTCGACCGCGGCGTGGACATGCTCGCCGGGCTGCTCGGCGTGCTGAAGGCCGGCGCCGGTTACGTGCCGCTCGACCCTAATTTTCCGGCCGAGCGCCTGTCGTACATGGCCAGCGACGCCGGCCTGGCCGCGTTGCTGACGACGACCAAGCACGCCGACCACTTCGACCTGCGCGGGCGCCCGGTGCTCGCGCTCGACACGTTGCAGGATGAACTCGCATCGCTGCCGACCTCGCGCATCGGTCGCGACGCTGGCGCGGCGCAGCCGGAGTCGGTCGCCTACGTCATCTACACCTCCGGTTCGACCGGTCGCCCGAAAGGCGTGCAGGTGCCGCATCGCGCGGTCAGCAACTTCCTGTCGAGCATGGCGAAGGAACCCGGCCTGGGCGCGGAGGACCGCCTCGTTGCGGTGACCACGCTGTCGTTCGACATCGCCGTGCTCGAACTGCTGCTGCCGCTGAGGGTGGGCGCGCGTGTCGTGCTCGCCGACCGCGTCACCGCCGCCGACGGCGTCGCGCTCAAGGCGCTGATCGCCCGCAGCGGCGCGACCGTGATGCAGGCGACGCCGGCCTCGTGGCGGCTTCTGCTCGATGCCGAATGGCGGGGCGATGCGAACTTCAAGATCCTGTGCGGTGGCGAAGCGTTGCCGCCGGACCTGGCGTCGCAATTGCTCACGCGCTGCGGCTCGCTGTGGAACGTGTACGGCCCGACCGAAACGACGGTGTGGTCGACGTGTTCGCGCGTGACGTCGGCCTCGGACATCCACATCGGTCGTCCGATCGACAACACGCAGGTGTGGATCCTCGATCCTCGCGGCGAGCTGTGCCCGCTCGGCGTGCCGGGCGAGATCTGGATCGGCGGCGATGGTGTGACGCTGGGCTATCTCGATCGCGCGGAACTGACGGCCGAGCGTTTCGTGGCCGATCCCTTCGCGGCGTCGAAGGGCGCGCTGCTGTATCGCACTGGCGATCGCGGCCGCTGGCGGCAGGACGGCGTGCTCGAACACCAGGGACGCCTGGATTTCCAGGTGAAGGTGCGCGGGTACCGCATCGAACTGGGCGAGATCGAAGCGCTGCTCGCGGCGCATGCGCAGGTCGCGCGCGCGGTCGTGGTCGCGCGCGAGGATCGCCCCGGCGACGTGCGTCTGGTGGCGTATGTGGTGGGCGAGGGCGGTGCACTCGACGAAGCGGCGCTCGTGTCGTACCTCAAGGGGTCGCTGCCGGATTACATGATCCCGCAGCACATCCTGTTCCTCGACGCGATCCCGCTGCTGCCCAACGGCAAGATCGACCGCAAGTCGCTGCCCGCGCCCGACCTGACCGTGAAGCTGGCCGGCGAACGCGTCGCGCCGCGCAATGCGCTGGAACGCACGATCGCCGATGCCATGGCGAAAGTCCTCGGCGTCGCGGAAGTCGGCGTCGACGATGATTTCTTCTCGCTAGGCGGGCATTCGCTGCTCGCCGCGCAGCTGACCTCGCGCATCAACAAGGAGCTGGGCATCACGCTGTCGCTGCGTGCGCTGTTCGACGGCCCGACCGTCGCCAAGCTTGCGCGGATGGTGCAGGGCATGGACGGCGAGGCGCTGCCTGCGCGCGAGCCGATCAAACCACTCGCCGATCGCACGCGCGGGCCGATGTCGGTCATGCAGGAACGGCTGTACCTGCTCGAACAGTTCAACCCCGGCCAGATCACCTACAACACGCCCAGCGCGCATCGCCTGCGCGGGCCGCTGCAGCTGGAGGCCTTCCAGGCGGCGCTGAACGCGATGATCCAGCGCCAGAGCGTGCTGCGCACGACGATCGGCCTCATCGACGGCGAGCCGATGCAGATCGTGCACGACGTGGTCGACGTCGACATCACCGACGTCGTCGACGTGAGCCATCTCCCCAAGGACGAGCGCGAGGCGGAAGTCTCCCGCCGCATGGACGCGCTCATCCAGACGCCGTTCGAACTCGACCGCGCGCCGCTGATCCGCTCGCGCCTGTTCCGCCTCGGGCCGGAAGAGCACGTGTGGTTCTTCATGACGCATCACCTGATCTGGGACGGCTGGTCGTTCGACCTGATGTATACCGACATGGCCGAGCTCTACGCAGCGCAGCTTGAGAAGCGCGAGCCGAAGCTGCCGGAACTGACGGTGACGTACGCGGATTTCTCCGCGTGGCACCGCGACTGGCTGCAGGGCCCGGAATACGCGAAGCAGCTGGCGTTCTGGCGCGAGCGGCTGGGCGGCGTCGGCCACGCCATCGAAGCGCTGCCGACCGACCTGCCGCGTCGCCCGGGCATGTCGGGGCGCGGCGTCACGCATCGCATCACCGTCGCCAACGACGTGACCGCAGCGCTGCACGAGACCGCGCGCAAGGTCGACGCGACGCTGTACATGGTGCTGCTCACCGCGTATTTCGCGCTGATCAGCCGCACGTCGAACCTGCGCGAGCTGATCGTCGGCACGCCGGTGCGAGGGCGCAACACGGCCGAAGTCGAGAACCTGATGGGCTACTTCACCAGCCTGCTGCCGCTGCGGATGGAGATCGATCCGTCGATGACCTTCGCGCAGGCCGTGAAGCAGGTGAAGGACGTCGTGCTGGACAGCTTCGCGCATCCGGACATCCGGCTCGAAGACCTGGTGCGAGAGCTGAGCGTGCGCAGCCGGGAAGGCGGCGCGGTGCTGTACCACGCGCTGTTCTCGTTCCAGGACATCCGCCAGCGCATGTGCGAATGGGGACCGCTCACGCATGAGCGCTATCCGGTGTTCCAGACCGCATCCACGCAGGACCTGGGCCTGTGGTTCGTCGAACAGGACACGGGCCTGTCGGGCGGCTTCATCTACAACGCCGACATCTTCCTGGACGAAACCGCCGCGCTGCTGCGCGATCGCTACGTCGCGGTGCTGAAGGCGCTCGGCCGCGATCCGTCTTTGACGCTGGAGGAGATCACGCAGTTCGACGACGGCCAGCCGCTGCGTTTCGGTCGCACGCTCGATCCAGCGGAAGACGCGCCAGCGGAGCCCGCGGCCGCGACGGCCGAACAGATCGACGAGCCGCTGGACGAACCCGGCCTGCAGCTGCTCGAGATCTGGCGCGACCTGTTGCGCAAGCCGGACATCGGCGCGGACGATGATTTCTTCTCGCTCGGCGGGCACTCGCTGCAGGCCGTGCAGATGTTCCATCGCTTCAACAAGCAGACCGGCGTCAACCTGCCGCTGGCGACGCTGCTCACCGCGCGCACGGTGCGTGCGCTGTCGCGCGAGTACCAGCGCGTGAGCAACGACATCCACGCGCATGGCGACGACGCACGTCCCGATCCGTGGGCGCCGCTGGTTCCGATCCGCCCGCACGGCGAAGGCGCACCGCTGTTCCTCGTGCATGCGGTCGGCGGCAACGTGCTGAACTACCGTCCGCTTGCCGAGGCGATGCCCGCCGGCATCCCGGTCTACGGCCTGCAGGCGCTCGGCCTGGACGGCCGCACCGCACCGCTGGACAGCGTCGAGAAGATGGCCGAACGCTACGTGCGCGAGATCCGCAGCGTGCAGCCGCACGGTCCGTACCACCTGGCCGGCGGTTCGATGGGCGGCATCATCGCCTTCGAGATGGCGCAGCAGCTGATGGCCGCCGGCGAAACCGTCGGCATGCTGGGCCTGGTCGATACGTCGGCCGAGTTCGGCATCCGCTATCGCGCGCAGGCGCAGCGCGGATTCTCCGGTCGCGTGCAGCGGCTGCATCGGCGCATGCAGGGACAGACGCTGGGCGAGCGCATCGCGACGCTCGGCGGCGTCGTCGGCGGGCGCCTGCAAGCGTCGAAGCTTCGCCAGCAGGCGCAGCAGGCACGCGACGCGGGCGAGGAACTGCCGCACAACGTGCGCTACGCCGAGCTCGAAGCCACGCACATGCGTGCGTACGTGAAGTACTTCGTGAAGCCGTATGCGGGCGGCATCGTGCTGTTCCGCGCCGACAACCAGCCGCCGGAGCTCAGCGCCAAGCCGAAGCTAGGCTGGGAAGCAATGTGCGGGAACGTGCATGTCGTGCCGATTCCGGGCGACCACCAGGGCATGATCGAATCGCCGGCGCTGGTGGCGAAGCTCGCTGCGGCGATCCTGAGCGCGCAGGGGCGCGGCGAGTCGGCGCCTTCGGTGGAGAAGGACAATGCGCCGGAGAACGATGCCGTCGCCGACCACGACCCGCGCGCGATCTACCTGCGCGAGTTGTGGAAGGAGCTGCTCGGCGTCGACGTCCGCGCGCAGGACAACTTCTTCGACCTGGGCGGCAACTCGATGCTCGCCGTGCAGATGTCCAGCCGCGTGGCGAAGGACACCGGCGTGCGCATCCAGCTGATGCGGCTGGCGGCGACGAACCTGGCGCAGATCGCCGCGGACCTGCCGATGAACATTGCGCGCGAGGAACGCAGCGGCATGGGGTCGCGCATGGCACGCACGATGAAGCGCCTGCTGCGCACGCCGGGGCCGGTCGAATGAGCGCGCCGTTCCTTTTCGGTGCGCCCGGACGCAACCTGTTCGGCCTGTTGCACGGGCGCGAGGACGCGAATCCGGAGTCGAACCAGGCGCTGCTGCTGTGCGCGCCACTGCTGCAGGATGGCATCCGCAGCCATCGTGCGTTGTGGTCGCTCGCGCAGACGGTGGGGCAGTACGGCATTCCCGCGCTGACGTTCGACTGGTATGGCACCGGCGATTCGGGCGGCCAGGACATCGAGCTCAGTCTGCCGGGCATGCTCGACGACCTGGAACGTGCATCGACCGAGCTGCTGCGCCGGGGCGAAGTGGACAGCGTGCAGTTCCTCGCGCTGCGAAGCGCGGCGTTGCCGCTGCTCGCCGCGCTGGAACGCCGCGTCGATCCGGTCGACGTCGTGCTGTGGGATCCGCAACTGGTCGGCGCGACGCTCGTGGCCTCGTGGAAAGAGCAGCATCGCCAGCAACTGCATGGCAGCGGCCGCTACGTGAACGTCACGCACGAGTCCGACGACGGCGAACTCCTCGGTTTCGGCGTCAGCGATGCGTTGCTCGATTCGCTTGCCGCGCTGGACGCCGCGCACCTGCGCCTGCCACGCGGCAGCCGCGTGCGCATGGCGGTGTGGGAAATGGACGAGGAGCTCGATCGCTTCGCCCGCGAGCAACGCGCTGGCGGCGTGTCGGTGGAAGCGGTGCTGCTCGACGAAGGCGAGCGTCCCGAATGGAACGTGCCGTCGCGTTTCGGCGGCCAGGTATTCCCGCGTCGCGCGGTCGCCCAGCTCGCGCAGCGCATGACCGCACAGGTGCCGTGGTGAACCTGCAACTCGACGAGAAGGCGCTGGAAGGCCGCACGGAAGTCGCACGGTCGCACGCGCACGCGGCGCACGCGCGTGATGCGTTCACCGAGACCGCGCATGGATTCGGCGACGGCCTCGTCGGCGTGGTCACGCGGCCGCACGGCGACGTGTCGAAGGTCGGCGTGCTGCTGCTCAATGCAGGGCTGACGCGCCACACCGGTCCGTTCCGCATGCACGTCGAACTAGCGCGCATGCTCGCGGCGCTGGGCTTCGCGGTATTGCGTTTCGACCAGTCCGGCCTCGGCGACAGCGCGCTGCCGGGCAAGGCCGCGGGCGAGCGTCGCCAGCGCGAGATCGACGCCGCGATGCGCGTGCTCGCGCACGAAACCGGTGCGGAGCGGTTCGTCCTTTGCGGCCTGTGCTCGGGCGCCGACGACGCGTTCCATGTCGGCGCCGTGGATGCGCGCGTCGCCGGGGCGATCCTGCTGGACGGTGTGGCGTATCCGACGCCAGGCTTCTGGGTTCGGCATGTCGTGCCGCGATTGTTCGACGTCGGAAAGGTGCTGCGTTTCCTGATGTCGCGCCGCAATCCCGCGCCGTCGCTGTCGGATTTCCGCGACTGGCCCGAACGCGCGCAGGCACGCGGCATGCTCTCGGAAATGGTCGCGCGCGACGTTCGGCTGCTGTTCGTCTTCACCGGCGGCGCGTACCACTACTTCAACCATCGCGCGCAACTGGCCGCGAGCCTCGGGCGCGCCGCGCAGGAGAAGCAGGTGAGCCTGGAGTTCTGGCGCGAATACGACCACACCTTCTTCCTTCGCAAGCATCGCGGCGTCTTGTTCAAGCGCATCGCCGCGTGGATGCAGGTCGAATTCGGCGCGCGGACGCCCTGAAATGAGCAACGGCACCCCCGGTCTGGCCCGGCATTACCTGCGCTACTCCACCGCCAACCTGCTGGTGATGATGGCGGGGCTGGTGTCGTTCCCGCTGCTCACGCGGCTGCTGGACAACACGCAGTACGGCATCCTCGGCTACTACGAAACCTGGGTGCTGATGGCGGTGGCCGTCGCCAAGCTCGGCGCGCAGCATTCGATCCAGCGCTTCTATCCGCACGGTGGCGACGAGGAGCGCATGCGTTCGTTCGCCACGAACCTGTTCTACCTGCCGATGATCGGCTCGCTCGCGTTGTGGGCGTTCGTCGGTGCGGTGGTGATCGTGCACGGCTACGTGACCGGCGATGGTCATTCGCCCGTCTTCTGGATGGCGCTGGTGATGACGCCGATGCTGGTGTATTCCAGCCTCGTCGAAACCGTGCTGCGCGTGACGGAACAGTCGCGCACGGTGATGCTCACGCGCGTTGCCTGGCGCTGGCTGCAGCTTGCACTCATGCTCGGCGCGGTCCTGGCGGTGCAGCACACCGCGGCGGCGGCGTACGGCGGAAAGCTGCTCGCCGTGGTGGTCGGCATGGCGTTCTACTTCGGCTGGGCGCGCCGCAACCTGCATTTCGCGCGCAGCCGCATGGATGCGGCCGAACTGCGCCAGTCGTTCGCCTACGGCATGCCGCTGGTGGCGACGGAGATCCTCGCCGTGGCGCTGGTGTCGGTCGACCGCATCATGCTCAAGAACCTGTCGGGCGATTTCGCGGTGGTCGGCATCTACAGCGTCGGTGCGGCGCTGGCGATGCAGGTGCACATGTTCATGAATCTCACCGTGTTCGAGTCGTTCACGCCCGCCGCGAACCGCGTGTTCACCACCGACGGCGCCGCGGCCGTGCGCGCGCTCAAGCGCACGATGCTGATGCCGATGACCTATGCCGCGATCGGCGTCGCAATCCTGCTGTGGACGCTGGGCACGGACCTGATCATCGCGCTCAGCGGCGCGGGCAAGGCGCAATCGGGCCCGGTGTTCGAACTGATGGGGGCGATGAACGCGATCCTGCCGGTGATGCTGGTCTGCGGCTTCGGCCTCGTGTTGGAACGCCGTACGAAAACCGTGTTGGCACTGATGTGCCTCGCGGTGGCGGTCAACGCAGCGCTGAACTGGTTCTGGATCCCCGCGTACGGCGTGATGGGCGCGGCGTACGCGACGCTGGTGAGTTCGGCGGTGTCGAGCCTGGCGGCGTGCGTGATGGTGGACCGTTCACTGCGACAGTTCCCGGATGCGAAGACGCTGACCACGGTCGTTTTCGCCGCGATCGCCGCGCTGCTCGGCGAATGGGTCACGGTGCAGCTGTCGCTGCGCCCGGGATGGCAGCGGATGCTCGTCGGCGGAATGCTGATCGGCATGCCGTATCTGCTGGTGCTGCTGGCGCTCGATGGGCGCCTGCGGGCGATGCTGTATCCGAAGCTGCGTGCCGTCGAGCGGCGGATTGGCGAAGGGGCGGTGGGGTAGGCGCTGCGGTTGTCGGGGCTTTCGGCATTCCTCGCCGGCAAAACGCTTTAACCGTCATCCCGGCGAAAGCCGGGACCCAGGCCCGCAACCTCCGGGCACACTCGTCCCAAGTGATCGGCGCCGGGCTCGCGCTTTTGCTTCTGCCTTACGCCTTTGATCTACCAGCGACTTAAAGCGAGCCGAGCACCGGAGCCGGAAAAGGGCGAAGAGTCGCCCGCTGTTTGAGCGCAGCGAGTTCGGGCGACGTCCCTTTTCCGGTGAGGAGCGCAGGGCACCGCCGCGCAGCGGCGGCTCGCGTCAGGAGCGAACGGTTTTGGTTACTTTTGCCAAGACAAAAGTAACCCGCTCGTTCACGAGCGGAAGCTGTTGATCTTGCTTTCGCTTCGATCGCCCAGATCCCGCTTCGCGGGAGTAACCGTTCACCGCGGAGGCAAAAATGGATTCCAGCTTTCGCTGGAATGACGACGGGTGTTGTTCACCGCTCCGGGGTGCCCCGACGCTGCGGGCCTGGGTCCCGGCCTTCGCCGGGATGACGGTGATGTGGGTCGTCGCGCCCGAAGAGCCCAGGCATGGCGGGCGTGGGCGCGCGCGCCGCGGGAACGACCGCGTTGAATTGCAGATGCCTTGAAGTCGGATCGACGAGAGGGTCAACCCTCACCCCACCTTCCGCCCCCGATGCTTCCGCAGCGCCGCCGCCACGCCGGCGGTGAGCAGCGACGCCACCGCGATCGTACCGATCATCCAGCCCGACGACTGCGTCGGCGTCACGGCACCCGACGACGTGCCGTCGATGGCCGACCCATCGCCTGCAGCGGCCTTCGACGCTGCAGGCGCCGCGCCCGCAGCAGGCGCGGCAGCCGCGGTTCCGCCCTGGTATTCGACTGCGCCGATGTCCGCCGCCGCGCCCATCGGTCGCGACTGCCGCAGGAAGTCCGACGTCACGCTCGTGTTCTGCGTCGCATGGTCGATCAGCGGGCTGCCGGCCAGCGGTGCGGGATCGAACGTGGCCATGTCGCTGCTGGCGATCTTCGGTTCGCGTCCGCACACGTTGCCGGGCGGGCACATGTCGTCCTTGACGTCCCAGAACGCGTTGCCCGCGAAGCTCACCACCGCCGTGCTGTCGTCGGCGTAATGACCGCAGCTGCGCATGTCGCCGTCGCTGGCGGTGACGTCCTTCTGGCCGATCAGCGCGTTGTTGTAGATGTCCACGCGCGAGGTCGCGTTGCCGCCGGCGGTGAGGATCAGGCAGTCGCCTTCGCCGGTGATGGTGTTGTGCCGCACGGTCGCGGTCTGCTTCGGGCCCACGCCGATCGACAGCGCGTTGCCGTATGCGCGGCACATGTCGCCGTCGCTCATGTCGTATTTCTTGTGGAAGTACGCGCACTGGCCGACGATCACCGAGTTCTCGACCAACGCGTTGCCCGCGGTCTTCACCTGGTTGCCGGCGTTCGCCGCGGCATAGACACGGCGCACGACGACCGTCGCCGTCCTCGATTCGTCGGTGTACAGCAGGTCGAGGCCGTCGGACGTGTTGTGGTGGATGCGCGAGTCCTCCACCAGCCAATGGCCATCGGTCTTGCCGGTGCCCAGGCCGTCGCCGTAACCGCCTTCCTCCTGCGCCCAGCACGCGTAGGGCTCACCGGTCTGCCAGCGTTCGGCGCAGCCGTTCCAGGCGATTTCCACGTTGCGGAACACGATGTCGCCGTCGTTCGAACTTTCGCCTTCACCGACGTCGCCGTCCCAGCCCGCCCAGCCGTTGGCGTGGATGCGCACGCGTTCGATGGTCCAGTCGCGAAGCCCGCCGGCCATGACGCCGCGGCCCGACAATCCGTGGATGTTCAGGTCGTGCAGCCAGACGTTCTTCGAGCGTTTCGCGCCGATGCCGATCGATGCCCATTGCCCGAACGGCGGCGCGTCGCGCTCGCAGCGCACGTCGTCGTTCGCGTGGAATTCCACGCAGTCGCTCTTGTCGGTGATCTCCAGGCAGCCGACTTCGACGTTGTCGGCGTCCTGCAGGTTGAACACCAGGTCCACGCGGTTGGTGCCCCACAGCTTCGGCGGCGCCTTGCAGCCGGTGTCGTGGCCGGCGCCAAGGATGCGCGTGCGTTGCTGCGGCGTGCCACTCGGTGGCGACGCGGGATAGCAGTCGTACGGCGAGGAGCGGTCGCAGCGCGTGCTCTTCGTCGAGAGCCCCGGCGACTCCCAGCCGATCATGTATTCGCCCGGTCCGATGATCAGCGTGTCGCCGCCGTCGATGCGGGGGCGATCGTTGGTCGGCAGCGCGTAGTTCGGATGGCTCCATGCGCAATCGACGTTGTTGCCGCTGCCGGGATACGCCGCGTCGGCGCGACCGTTGCATTGCTCGTCGGTACCGCCGTCGGTGCGTACGTAGTACGTCGTTGCCGAAGCGGTCGACGGCATCGCCCATGGCGCGATCGCGCAGGAAAGCAGCAGGACGAAAGGAAGGCGAAACCGCAGGATGGCCATGGCGTGTTCCGGCGCGGGGAAGGGGACGGGCGCGCGTGCCCGCTACCGTGAAGAACGCGTTGCGCGGCTGCGTGCGGCCTTCTCGCGCGCGTTGCCTGTTCATGCAAGACTGCGGCGCCATGAGCCACCTCCTGCTCTCGCCGATGACCTGGGCCCTGCTGTGGATGGCCGCGGCGTGGCTGACATGGCGGCGCGCACGTGCGTGGTGGCGCGTGGTGTTGATCGTGGCGGGGCTGACCATCGTGGTGCTGTGCATGCCACTCGGCGCGAACCTGCTGATCCGCGCAGTCGAGACCCGCGTGCCCGCATCCGCACATTGCGGCGCGAACGATGCGGCAGCGCCCATCGTGGTCCTGGCCGGCGGCCTGGAGGACGAGCCCCGCGCGCAGGACGACTACATCGCGCTGACGCCATCGAGCTGGCGCCGCCTGCGCGCCGGCGTCGAACTGTGGCGACGCGGCGCGCCGGTGCCGATGACGATCGCCGGTGGCGGTCCGTTCGCGATCAGCGAGGCCACGGTGCTGGGACGGCTCGCGCAGGACTGGGGCGTTCCCGCGCAGCGGTTGCACGAGGAGACGCAGTCGGCCAACACATGGGAAAGCGCGATGGCGCTGCGCGGATCGCTGCCGCCGCGGGTGCGCGTGGTGAGTTCGGCGACGCACCTGCCGCGCGCGCTCGTGGCGTTCGAAGCGGCGGGCTTCACGCCCTGCATGGTCGCGAGCGATTCGCTGTATGTCCCGATGGGGAGTGTCGGCTACTTCGTGCCGCAGCTGTCGGCGATGCAGAAGACGCAGATCGCGCTGTACGAGCTGCTGGGCGAGGCGAGTTACCGGTGGCGGGCGCGTAGAGAGCCCACGACTACGCCTCGATAGCCCCCAGATCCGCCAACGCCGCGCGCACCGGCCGCACGTTGCCGTTGAGCAGCGGCTCATACGCACGCAGCAGACGTGCGCCGATGGCCTCCCAGCCGTATTCGTCCTCGGCCAGGCGTCGCGCCTCGATGCCCAGTTCCGCCACGCGTACGGGCGAATCCAGCAGCGACAGCACGGCGTCGGCGAACGCCTGCGCATCGTCGGCATACAGCGCACTACGATCGTGTCGAAGCGCGATGCCTTCGCTGCCGATGCTCGTGGTGACGATCGCCTTGCCCAGCGCCATCGCCTCCAGCACCTTCAGGCGCGTGCCGCTGCCCGCGCGCAACGGCACGACATAGACCGACGCGTCGTGCACGTGCGGACGCAGATCGTCGACGAAACCGGCGAGGTCCACGTTCGCGCGCACCGTTTCGGGTATCTCGAAACCGTCTGCCTTGCCGACCAGCTCGAAACGCGTGCCGGGCCGGCGCGCGAGGATGCGGGGGAAAACATCGCGCAGGAACCAGTCCACGCCGTCGCGATTCGGGAACCAGCCCATCTGCCCGACGAACACCAGCCGGTCCGGATCCGGCGCATGCGCGGCAGGGTGGTTGGTTTCCAGATCGACGCCGTTGGCGACCACGTGCACGTTGCAGTCGGGCA
Organism: Lysobacter soli; assembly: GCF_009755585.1. Lineage (NCBI taxonomy): Bacteria > Pseudomonadati > Pseudomonadota > Gammaproteobacteria > Lysobacterales > Lysobacteraceae > Lysobacter > Lysobacter soli. Next base: position 1,469,836 of record NZ_CP046603.1, read on the forward strand.
CCAGATCGCGCAGGCCCTGCGCATCGACATCGGAACACGCCAGCACCGCATCGGCGCGCTCGCAGGCGCGACGCTCGAAGGCTTCGAGCTTGCCGACCTGGCTGCCGAGGAAACGCCGCGCCCATCCGCGCGTCTCGATACGTGCGCGTGTGGCGAGCAGGCGGTGTTCGACGTTGTGCGCGTTGAGCGTGACCGGCACGCCCTCGGGCACGCAGTCCGCGTGTGCGATCAACGGCAGCATGTCGAAGTGGACGAGGTCGGCATCACGCGCGAGTGCGCGCAGGCGCTCGCGCAGCGCGGCCGAGTCGTACTTGGCGACGAGGAAAGGTGTCGGCGTCAGCGTGCCGCGCAGGGCGGCGCGTGCGAGCGCGCCGCGCGAACGTTCGGCCGGAATGCGGAAGGTCTCCACGCGCGTCATCGCCGCATGCAGCGTGGCGGCTTCGGCGGGAAGGTCGTCGTTGCGCTGGAAGCTCAGCAGCGTGACCTCGTGCTTCGACGCGAGCGCACGCAGCACGTGCCAGGCGCGCAGCTGGTGGCCCTCGCGCGGCGGGAAGGGGAGGCGGCTGGTGAGTGCGAGGATGCGGGCCATCAGTGCTTCTTCCACAGCCGCGACGGGTCCATCGCCAGCGAAGCGGGCAACGACAGCAGCGCGGCGAAGTTCAGCATCACGAAACTGCTTGCCGCCGGCAGCAGCGGCAGGCGTGCGGCGATGCGCGGCAGCACCAGACCGCCGAGCGCGCCGGCGTAGGCGAGCAATTGCAGGCCGAACAACGTGCGATACAGCGCGCCGCCCGCGAACGCACTCGCCGCCAGCGCGACGAGCAGCGCCCACGGCACCAGCAGGCGCAGGAACTTGTGCGAGAACCACGCGAAGAACACGGGATTGGCGAACGGATTGGCCAACCATGGAAGTCGCCTGATCAGCTGCCAGTTCCCGGCGAGCGTGCGCAGCTTGCGCTGGAATTCCTCGTCGACGCTGTGGCTGGCGCGATCGAACGCGAGCGCCTCGCGCGCCATCCACACGCGATGGCCGGATCGCAGCACCTGCAGCGGCATCCACATGTCGTCGAGCACGGTGCCAGCGGGAATCGCCACGCACAACGAGCGACGCAGCGCGTGGATCGAACCGCTGACGCCGTGCAGCCAGCCCAGGCGCGCTTCGTCCGAACGCAGGCGTTTCTCCATGCGCCAGTACAGGCCGACACCTTCGCCGGTGCCGTGATCGGCGGCGGCGATCACCAGCTCGCCGCTCACCGCGCCGACCGATGGATCGGCGAACGGCGCGCACAATGCACGCAGCGCGCCGGGCGAGAAGCGCTGGCGCACGTCGGTGAACGCCACCAGTGGCGTGTCGACCTGGCGCAGCGCAATGCTGAGTGCTGCGGCCTTGCCGACGTTGTGCGAAAGATCGATCACGCGCACGCGTTCGTCGTCGACGGCCGCCGCCGCGCGTGCGGTGCCATCGCGACTGCCGTCGCTGACGACAAGGACCTGCAGGCGATCGGCCGGGTAGTCCTGTTCGAGGATGTCGCGCACACGCGCGGCAATGCGCGCCTCCTCGTCGAAGGCTGCGACGACGACGGTGACGTGTTCGCAATCCGCGTCGTCCTGGAACGGTGCATGCCCGTAGCGGCGCGCGAGCAGGGTCGCCAGCAGCGGATAGCCCGCGTACGCCCACGCGACCAGCCCGATGCACAGCCAGAAGAGGACCGCGGCGTTCACAGCAGGCGCTCGCGCAGGCGCTGGTAACCGTCGTTGCCGAGCACGCGCTTGGGCAGCGCGAGCGCGGCATGCCGCGCCTGCATCCAGCGTGCGGGCAACCCGCGCCAGTGCACCAGCGCGGCGAAATCGTCGAGCGAGAGGTTGCGCGTCACCGGCAACCGCTGCAGCCACGTATCGGCGCGGCGGCGCTTGTTCGGGCCCGGAACAGAACCGAGCAGATGCCGGTAGCCGAGCTGCTGCGCCGCAAGCAGCTCGCGTTCGCCGCCGCGCCCGCCGGGCAGTGCGAGCGAGTCGATCGGCCGGCCGCAGATCTGTTGCAGCCGGCAGCGGCTGTCGTCGAGTTCCGCCATGAGGTCGGCGACATCGAGATCGGACAGGAACGAATGCGTGCGCCCGTGCGAGCCGATGCCCATGCCGTTTGCGGCTAGCCGGCGGATATCGTCGGGCGCGAGCATGCCGCACTGGCCGATGAAGTCGGTGGTGACGAAGAACTCCGCGCGCAGGCCGCGCTCGAGCAGCAACGGCATCGCGATCTCGACGTTGGACACATCGCCATCGTCGAAGGTGATGATCACGTCGCGCGTGCCATTCGCGCCCGACAGCGCGTCTTCGAGCAGCGGCGCGCGATGTCCCTGCTGCACCAGCCAGTCCAGCTGTCGCGCGAACATCTCCGGATGCACGCTGTAGACGGGATCGAAGCGGCCGCGCGAGGATTCCTCGCGATGCAGGCCGTGGTACATCAGGATCGGCAGCGTTCCCATGACGGTGCCCTCACGATTTCGATGTCATGCCGCGCGCAGTCCGCGCAACCAGCCGAGCATCCCGCTCGTTTCGCTGAAGAACAGCGCCTTCGACAGGCGCCCCGACGGCGACTGGAAGCGTTCTTCGTGCACGTTGAATCGGAGAAGGCGGTACGGATCGGCGCCGGGGCGGTTCACGCCCTCGATCGATGTCGTCGCCGTGGCGAAGCCCGCGTCGCGCACCAGGCGCACGTCGCGGTCGCTGAAGTCGTCGCGGCCGCCGTTCGGATAGGCGAAGTGCCGTGGCGCGTGGCCGAGTTCGGCGGCGATGCTCGCGCTCGACAATCCGATCTCCTCGCTCGCCGCGGCATCGTCCAGGCGGCTCAGGATCGCGTGGCTGCAGGTGTGGCCGCCGATTTCGACGCCGCCGTCGGCCAGTCGCCGGACGTCGCCCCAGTCGAGCATTTCGCGGTCTTCATGCGGCAGCGGGCGAGGGCGCGCCTGTTCGCAGACGTGGTCGATCCAGGCTTCCAGTTCGGCCGGCTCCAGCGTCTTCAGTCGCGGCGGCAGCAGCTGGTACAGGCGATTGCGATCGTCGCGCAGCGAGAGGTCGAAATGACCCAGCCCGAGGCCGCCCAGGTCGATCTGGTCGCGGCTGCGCGATTCCACCGCATGCACGAGGCGATAGGCCCAGATCGGCTCGCCGCCAATATGACCGGTCGCGACGTACACCACCGCCGGCACCGGGCCGCCGAGGTTCGCGTCGATCAGGCCGAGGTTGTCGCGATAGCCGTCGTCGAAGGTGAGCGCGTAATGGATCTTCTGCGCACGTTCGGGCGAAAGCGCGCGCAGGCCGTCGTCGAGCCCGACCAGTGCGCCGCTTGACCGGAGCCACGCCAGCATCTGCCGCAGCTGCCGACGCGAGACGCTGAGCGGAAACGGGTCGTGGTCGTCGCGCAGGCGATGCAGCATCAGGATGACCAGCCCCGCACCGCTGAGGCGGCGGTAGAGGCCGTCCAGCCCGCTGTAATGGCTGCACAGCGCGAGCGAGTAGCGCAGCCAGGCGCGAAACAGGGCGGTCATCGTGCGGAATCCTCCGGCGGCAGGTGGCGCGCCTTCATGACCAGGCCCATGTAGGCCCAGAAATAGGCGATTACCGGGTAATACGTGAAACGGTCGCCAAACAGGTTGGCGATGACCATCGACACCCACGCGCCCATCATTCCCAGCGCCAGCGCGTATCGCCAGGTGCCGGTCCGCGCCTCGCGGACCTCGCGCATGGCCGTACGCAGCACCGCCAGCAGGATGCCCAGCAGCGTGATCGCGCCGAACACGCCGCCTTCGCTGAGCGTGCGGATGTAGAGGTTGTGCGTGTCGCGGCCGTAAGGGTTGATCTCGCGATGATGGAAGGTGTGGTAGCCCGTTCCCACGACGGGATTGCGCAGGAAGTTGGCCCACGCGATCTTCCAGTACTCGATGCGCAGCTCGGTGCTCTCGTCGCGCTTGCCTTCTTCCACCGTGGTGCTGTCGAAGCGCTCGACCACCGACTTGGGCAGCACCGCCGGCGCGATCACCACCGCCAGGCACAGCGGCAGGATCAGCTTCAGCCGGCCGCGCCACACCATGATCACCACCACCATGCCCATGATCAGGCTGATGTACGCGGTGCGCGAATACGCGTAGAGCACGCCGAGGATCATGCAGGCGATACCGCCCATCAGCACGATCTTCCACTTGCGCGACAACCGGCACGCGAGCAGCAACGCGAACAGCACCACCGCCACCGTCACGCAGAACGCGGCGAATTCGTTGGCGCCCAGGAGTGCGAACGTGCCGCTGATGCGCAGGTCGTCGGTGTAGTGCGTGCTGGCGACGCTGCGGTGCTGGTTCCACACGACTTTCGCGATGTACGGCAGCGGCAGCAGCGTGGCGAACACGACCATGCGCACGCCGTTCCAGTCGCGCACGCTCATCTGCACGACGTACACCACGAACAGCCCGACCATGTGGTCCTTGAGCTGGTTGAAGTGGTTGGTCGGGTCGTCCACGAAATGGAAGCCGACCAGCAGCGATAGCGTCATGTAGACCGCGTACACCGTCGTCCACGTATTGACGGGCTCATTCGGCGCGAGCTTGCCGCCCTGCGCCATCGCCGTGAACAGCGAGATCAGGAACATCACGTTGAGGAAGTTGAAACCACCGCCGATGTTCGGCAGGTAGCCGGCGGTGATGTTCTGCAGCGGCAGCAGGATCAGGAACAGGTAGAGCGCCCAGTTGCGCGGCGCACGCGTGGTCGCGCGCGCAGTCGGCTGCGCCGCAGCGGCCGAACCCGGCACCACGGGAAGCCGCGTGCGCGTGCCCGTCGGCATCGCGCCACGCAGCGCCTTGGCCGCGAGCGGGAAGCGCGAACCGCCGGCGTCAGGATGCGCGCCGCGCATGGCGTGCCTCCAGCAGTTCGCGATAGAGCGTGACGTACGCGGCGGCCATCGCCTGCGCGCTGTGGCGTTCGCGCACGAAGTCGCGAGCGGCGATGTCGCGCGCGCGGGGCGTGGTAACGGCGGCTTCCAGTGCGGACTCCAATGCCTCCGCATCGCCCGGCGGTACCGTGCGCCCGTGCGCGCTGTGTTCGAGCAGGCGCGGGATGTCGCCGACGGCGCTGGCGATCACCGGCACCTCGCAGGCCATCGCTTCGAGCACCACCAGCGGCATGCCTTCGGTAAGCGACGGCAGCACGAGGTGGTCGGTCAGCGTGTAGATCGCGGGCATGTCGTGGCGCATGCCGAGGAAACGGACGCGCCCGTTCAGGGCGAGCTCGCCCGCGAGCGTCTCAAGCGATTCGCGCTCCGGACCGTCACCGACGATCATCAGCACCGCATGCGGATGACGCGATGCCACCGGTGCGAACGCGCGCAGCAGCATCGCGAGGTTCTTCTCGCTCGACAGTCGCGCGACGGCGGAGAACACATGTGCGTCCGGCGCGATGCGCAGTTGCGCGCGCAGGGCCGACGCGGCGGCCTCGTCGCGCACCGGGCATTCGATGCCGTTGTCGACGTGGCGGATGCGCGAACGCGGCACGCCGGCGCGTGCGAGACGGTCGATCTGCTCGGAAGCGACCACGACGAGCGCATCGAAGCGGCGGAGCAGGGCCAGTTCCAGCCGCGTGTAAAGCCGCAGCGCGGTGGATCCTTCGACCCAGCCGTGCAGCGTAGCGACGAGGGGGGCGGGCTCTGCGGAATAATGTTCCCGGCGCGTCGCCAGCCACGCGTAGAACGCGCTCTTATAGTCGTGCACGTGCACCACCGGCGGCGTGCCAGTGCGGCCGCGCGCGGCGCCGATCTGGGCCGACAGCGCGCCGATCGTCGCGGCATCCACGCGCCCGCGGCAGGGCAGCAGCACGGCATCCTGCCCGCCCGACGAGGCGACGTCGTGCAACGCCTGTTCCTGCATGCGGTAGTTGTTGATGCTCAGCAGGCGACCGCGCGCGCCGCCGCGATCGAGCGCGCGGTTGAGCGCGAGCACGACCCGATCGGCGCCGTACAGCCCCGCGCTGGAGCGCACCTGCAACGCGAACGGGCGCGACTGGCTCATGGCGCGCTCACTCGCGCCCCAGCAGGCGGTGATAGAGGCGGTCGAACGCGAGCACCATCGAGTCCAGCGAGAACTCGCGTTCGATGCGGGACCGCGCCGCGAGCCCCATGCGACGTCGCGCGTGCGGCGACTGCGCCAGCCATTGCAGCGACGCGGCCAGCGAAATCGGATCCAGCGGCGGCACCAGCAGGCCGGTCTGTTCGTGCTGCACCAGGTGCAGGTTTCCGCCGACGGCGGTCGCGACGACCGGCAGTCCGCACGCCATCGCTTCGAGGATGGCGTTGGACATGCCTTCGCTCGACGAACACAGCACCAGCGCGTCCATCGCAGGCAGCAGGTCGGCGACATCGTCGCGGAAACTGAGCAGGAGCACTTCCTCGCCAAGGCCCAGTTCGGCGATCTTCGCCTGGATTTCCGGCAGTCCCGGGCCATCGCCGACCAGCAGCAACCGCGCCTGTGGCACGTGCCGGTGCATGCTGGCGAACGCCTCCAGCAGGTCGACGTGACGCTTCACCGGCGTAATGCGCGCGACACAACCAAACACGATGGCGTCCGCGTCCAGCCCGAGCACGGCGCGTGCGTCGAGCCGGCGCTGCAACGTGACCGGTGCGTAGTGGCGCGTGTCCACGCCGTTGGGAATCCACGTCATGCGCAGCGGGTCGAGGCGCTCGCATTGCGCCAGGCCCGACAGGATCTGCCGCGCCGGCGCGACCACGGTGTCGAAGCGCGGATTGAGCCAGCGGAACGCGTGCTGCAGCTTCGGGCTCTTCTTGAAGCCCATGTCGCGCCGGTTCGAGATGTACACCGTGCCGGGCAGGCGCGGCAGCAGCGCATTGAGCACGTCGGCCTTCTCGTGCTGCGACTGCACCACGTCGAAGCGCTCCCGGCGCAGCATCGACGACAGTTCGCGATACGCGCGTAGCCCCGAGCGGTCGTACACGGCGTGTACCGGCAGCGACATCATGCGCAGGTGGGGTTGCGTCAGCAGGTGGCGGCCATGGTTGCCGGGCATGTCCTGCTCGTGCAGCTGCACCAGCGTGATGCGGTACGCATCGGCAGGCAGGCGCGTGGCGAGGTTCTGCAGGAAACGTTCGCTGCCGCCCGGCGCGAGCACGGGCGTGTCGGTCACCAGCAGCAGCCGGATCCGCCGGTCCGCGACGCGCGCGGTGGCGGTCGGCTCAGCGGGTATAGCGAACGCTGAAGATGGCGGCATTCTCGTCATAGCTGGCTTCGTTGGCGTTGCTGTCGCGTTCCTGGTGGCGCAGGTCGAAGCCCATGCTCCAGTGCCGGGTGAGGATCTTGGTCAGGCCGATGTAGACGGAGAAGTCGTCGTCGTCGCGGTCGAAACTGTCGAAGCTGCGCACGCCGGCCGACATCGATCCGGTGAGGAACAGCGACGGCGTGATCGACCAGCTCATGCCCACGCCGATGCCGTAGTTGCCTTCGCTCTGCGCGGTGGGGTCGATGTAGTCGTTGTCCTCGTAGTACGGACGGATGGTCGCGTCGAAGCGCTCGCCGTTGTAGCGATAGCCGATGTCGATGCGGCGCTGGCGGTACAGGTCCGGACCGATCGTGACGTCGCTCGGGTCGGGCGAGGGCGCGCCGCCGGGCGCCGGGTTCGCCGGCACGCCGGTGGGATCGGTGACGTCGGTCATCAGCTCCTGCGCGGCGTCGGAGAACTGGTAGTACACGCCCATGTCCAGCGTGCTGCGCGAGGTCGGGCGCCACGTCAGCACCGTTCGGAACAGCGGCGCATCGTCCTTGGTGTTGTAGTCGGTCAGCTCGACCCAGGAGTAACCCGCGCGGATTTCCAGGTCGATGTTCGCGAGGTTGCGGTTCCAGGTGAGGTAGCTGTCCAGGCGCCGGTAGTCGGCGCCGAGCGTGTCCAGGCTGACCTGGTCGTACTGCACTTCGCTGCCTTCGACGGTGAAGCCGATGCGCGTGGTCGAACTGGGTTCCTGCCAGAGCGTGAACGCCGCGTTGTAGCGGTCGCCGTTGAAGTCGTCGTTTTCTTCGGCCCAGTAGTTGTTGTAGCGGAGGTCCAGCCGCACGCGCGTAGCATCGCCCGGGCGCAGGTTGAACTGCGTGCCGGCAACGAAGACATTCACCTGCTGCTGGTTGCCCGGCGCATCCGGCGACAGCACGTCGATGGGCTCGTAGTTCGCGTAGTCCTCGATGATCACCTTCATGCGGTCCTGCCAGGTGTTCCAGTTGAACTGGCCCACCAGCGAGGCGCGCACGTCGTCGTCGAACAGGCCGCCCGTGTAGTAGAGGTACTCCACGCCGCCGTTGGCGACGAAGGTGGTGTTTCGGCCGGTCTGGGTGACGTCGAAGGCGACGTCGGTGGCCAGCGTGCTTTCCTCCATCGGGTTGGTCTGCGTCAGCGCGATGTTGTCGCTGTGCTCGACGCGCCCGCCGATGGAGTAGTTGATCTGCGCCGCGCGCGCGACCGGCACCGCCGCCGGCAACGTGGCCAGCAGGGCGATGCAGAGCGCGGATCGGCGGGACGGGCCCGCGACCGGTTGGAGTCTTCCGCTGGCCATTGAATCTCCCCTGGGCGAACGTTCGGTCGGGACGTGCGGGAAAAGCCGCGCTCAGACGCCTTCGTTGAAAACCACGCCGGCGAACTTGGCCGGATCGAAGTTCGCCGCGGCCTGCGCGATCGTCGCCGCCGTGTCGCGGCCGTAGCCGGCGACGAGGATCACCACGTCGGCGATGTCGGCCAGGATGCGTGCGTCCGGCGTGCCGCGAACCGGCGGCCCGTCGAGGAATACGTAGCAGTTCGGATGGCGGCTGCGGATCGAATCCAGCAGCAGGCGCATGCGCACCGACGAGAAGTACTCCGCGCCGATCTCGCGCGTCGTGCCGGCGGGAATCAGGCGAAGTCCGTTCACGCCGGTTTCGTAGATCACGTCCGACAGGTCGGCGTCGGCGTCTTCCAGGTATTCGACCAGGCCGCCGTTTTCCGTCTCGATCTTCATCGTGCGCGCCTGCGAGGGATGGCGCACGTCGCAGTCGACGAGCAGCGCGCTCTTGGTTTCGTCGAACGCCATGGCCGTGGCGAGGTTGCGCGCCACGAAGCTGCCGCCGCTTCCGCTGCTGACCGGCGCGACCAGCGCGACGAAGCTGCCTTCGACGGCGGCGAGCAGGCGCGTGCGCAGTTCGCGGAACGCATCCACTTCCGGCCGCGACACGCCGCCGCGATGGATGATCGCGCGGTCTTCCAGCTGCGTCGGCGTGAGCAGCTCGACGCCGGCGGTGCGCGTGATCGCGGGACGCAGGTCGGGTTCGGGCGCGGTGTCGCGCTCGGCGTCGGTGCGTTCGGATTCGGTTTCCAGGACGGCTTCGGACGGAAGAGTCATTGCAGGTTCACCATTTTCAGGGCGAGGACCACGCCGTACACGAGCGGCACCACCAGGAAGATCATCGCGGCGATCACGAACCGGCGCGTGCCCAGCCGGCGCGACGGCGCGGTCTGGTAGCGCGGGACGCTGCCGAGCACCGGCAGCGCCGATGCGGTTTCGATCTGGTAGGGCGAACGCACGCGCGGGTCGAGGCGCACGAAGCCGAACAGCAGCAGGAGCGGTGCGAGTGCGGCGGCACCAAGACCGGCGCTGGCCACGTGGACCAGCCGCAGGCCGACGCCGCGCAGCGGATAGCTCGCCGGCTCCTGCACGCGGAAGCTGAGGCCGCGCTGCTCGGCGTCCAGGCTCATCGACACGCGCGCGTTCTCGCGACGCTTGAGCAGGTCCTGGTAGAGGTCGCGGTTGACTTCGTAGTCGCGCGAGAGCTCGGCCATCGTGCTTTCGGACGCGGCGATGTGGCGGCTGCGCGCGAGTTCCTGGTCGAGCAGTGCCTGGCTGGTGTTGATGCGCGACTGCACCGCGGCGGCCTGGCGACGGTTCTCGGCCGTCTTGCTCTTGAGCTCGCCGTACAGAGGGTTGAACGACGCGACGCCGCCGAGCGCGGTACCACCGAGCGTGCCGGGCTGCGCGGGCGAGGGCGGCGCGCTCTTCAGCGCTGCCTGGCGCGCGTCCTCGCGACGCACTTCCTCTTCCAGGTCGCGGATCTGATGCTGCACGCGGACCACGTCCGGATGCTGCTCGGTGTAGTTCATCAGCAGCTTGTCGTGTTCGGCTTCCAGTTCGGCCATGCGCGCGAGCAGCTGGCCCGAACGCGTCTGCACGAGGTTCACCTCGTTCTCGCCGTTGAGCTGGCCCTGCAGCGCGTTGCCCTGCGATTGCAGGTCCATCAGCTCCATGCGCGAGGTGTCGACCATGCGGCGCAGCTCGGCGATGCGCGAGTTCACGTCGCCGTCGATGCCCGGGCGCGCGTCCGGATTGGACTTGCGGTAGGCCTCCAGCTTCGACTCGGCGTCGATGAGCTTCTTGTGGTACGCGCGCACCTGCGAATCGATGAAGTCGTACGCGTCGCGGCTCTCGCGTTCCTTCGTCGCCAGGCTTTCCTGGATGATCAGCTCGGCGAAGCGCTTGGTCACCGCATGCGCGCGCGCCGGATCGGTGTCGGTGTACGACACGCGGATCAGGTTGTCGCGCGGGTTGGAGATGATCGTGCGGCCGGTGATCAGCTCGATGATCTGGTCCTGCTGCAGCGGCGTGGGGTTCTTCGCCATCCAGCCGCCGGTCCTGAGGATGTCCTCCATCGTCTTGCGGCTGAAGGCGACCTCGCGCGTGATGGCCGCGCGGCTCACCACGCTGGTCGGCACGGCGCGGCCTTCCATCAGCGGCTTGATGATGTTGCTTTCCTCGACCAGGATCGTCGTCTGCGAGTTGTATTTCTTCGGCAGCAACATGCCGAAGACCAGCGCGGCCAGCGCGATGGCGGTGAACACGCCCGCCAGCAGCACGGGGCGGCGACGCCATTCCTCGAACGCCACCGGCACCATCGCCGCGATCGCGGACGGACGGGCCTCCGGGATCGTCAGTTCCGTCGACGCGCCGTTCACAGCGTGCGTTCCGGAACGGTGATGACGTCGCCCGGCGCCACCTTGAAGTTGGTCGTCAGGTCGCCGTCTTCCAGGATGTGGTCCAGCCGCACGGCGTAACTGCGCGTGCTGTCGCCGGACTTGCGGTACAGGTCGGACTTCGCCGGCGCGGCGAACTCGGTGACGCCGCCGGCGGCGAGCACGGCATCGAGCACCGTCATGCCTTGGCGGAACGGAATCGAGATCGGCTGCCGCACCGCGCCGGTGACGCGGACGCGGGAGAGGTATTCGTGGCTGCGCAGGTCGGTGAGGATCACGGCCACCTGCGGATCCCGTACGAACGCGCCCAGGCGTTCCTGGATCTCCTTGGCGACCTCGTTCGGCGTGCGGCCACCGGCGGACACGTCGCCCACCAGCGGGACGGAAATCTTGCCGTCCGGGCGGACCGGCACGGTGATGCCCAATTCCGGATTGCGCCAGACGGAGACCTGCACGATGTCGTCGATGCCGATCTGGTAGGCGTCCACCAGGTTTTCGGATTCGGCCGGCGGCGGCGCGATGGCGCCACGGCCGGAAGACGCACAGGCGGAGAGGAAGAGCATTGCGCCGAAGACGGCGGCGACGGCGGTGAAGCGGAACGTGCGCATACGGACAACCCCCTTGCATTCGTCATGAGCGAACGGTGCGGGGCCGGATTTCCGGCCAGCGCCTGCGGGTCGCCGGGTCTTCGATGCATCACGCCGGGGCGGTTCGCCGGCCGCCGGACACGGCTGCCGGAATAGGCCGCGCATTGCGTTGGATTCGATCAGGACGGCCGAGGATCGGCGTCCGGGGGGCCGCCGGATCGCAGGCGGCGTGTGCACTGCGGCCCGCTTGCGACCGCGGCGCGTCGTCCTGTGAAGGCGTTCGTTCCGGAGTCTGCATCTTCATGCGAATCCTCGTCTGCGGAGGCGCCGGCTACATCGGCAGCCACACGTGCCTTAGCCTCATCGATCGCGGCCACCAGGTCGTGATCGCCGACAGCGGCGTGAACTCCTCGCCGCGCGTGGTGCCGCGCCTGCGTCGCCTCGCCGGCGTGCCGGTGCCCGTGCATCGCGTGGACATGCGCGATCGCGTCGCGCTGACGGCGCTGTTCGCGACGTACCGTATCGACGCGGTGCTGCACTTCGCCGCGTTGAAGGCGGTGGGCGATTCCTGCCGGCGCCCGCTGGACTATTTCGACAACAACATCAGCGGCACCATCGTGCTGTTGCAGGCGATGCAGGACGCGGGCGTGCGGCGGCTGGTGTTCAGCTCGTCGGCCACCGTGTACGGCGAACCGGCGCAGGTGCCGGTGCGCGAGGACGCGGCGCTGTCGGTGATGAACCCGTACGGCCGCACCAAGCTGGTGGCCGAGCAGCTGATCGAAGACCTGTGCACGGCCGATCCCGCGTTTCGCGCCGCGAACCTGCGCTACTTCAATCCGGTGGGCGCGCATGCGTCGGGCATGATCGGCGAGGATCCCTGCGGCGAACCGACGAACCTGATGCCCTACATCTGCCAGGTCGCGGTCGGCGCGCGAGAGAAGCTGCGCGTGTTCGGCGGCGATTACCCGACGCCCGACGGCACCGGCGTCCGCGATTACATCCACGTCGTCGACCTCGCGCGTGCGCACGTAGACGCGCTGGAAACCATGGCGCGCACCGACCGCAGCCTCACCGTAAACCTCGGCACCGGCCGCGGCGTGAGCGTGCTTGAACTCGTGCATGCGTTCGAACGCGCGAGCGGCCGCCGCATCGCCTACGACATCGTCGAGCGCCGCCCGGGCGATGCGGCGTCCGTCTACGCCGATCCGTCGCTCGCGCACGAAGTGCTCGGCTGGCGCGCGGAGTACGACGTCGACGCGATGTGCCGCGACGCGTGGCGCTGGCAGTCGATGAATCCGGATGGCTATCGGACGATCACGCGGCGCGAATCGGCGACGCGCGGACGCAGGCCGCGCATCGCGGCGGCACGCGCAGTGGATGCGGTTTGAGGCGGCGAAATCGCCAAGGCCTTCAGCCGTCGTTCCCGCGTAGGCGGGAATCCATCTGCGCGACGTATCAAGCCTCCCGAATAGCCGCCACCTTGAGCTGTTATTCCCGCGAAGGCGGGAATCCATCTCTCAGGCGCATCACGCCCTTCGGAAGTGGTGAGGTCGCCACGCATGGATCCCCGCCTTCGCGGGGATGACGGCCCGAAAGCTGCGGTGACGAGCTACGGGGCCCCGCTCGCCGCCCCCGAATCCTCGCTCGACGCGTGCCGATCATCCGCCAGGACGCGCTGCAACCCATCGCGCAGCTGCGTCGTGCGGCCGATGGAATTCCACACCGGTTCGCGGCCGAATCGCACGAAATAGGTGGAAAGGAAACGCGTGTTGTCTTCGGGCAGCGTGCCGAGGAGGTCCGCTTCGAAGTTCGCGCCCGCGGCCGGCGGGCCGTAGCCCATCAGGGCAAGCAGGGTCGGGTATACGTTGAAGGCGCTGCCGCGGTCGTGGTTGCGGCGCGCGGCGTCGCGCAGCAGCGGCGAGAGTTCCGCGTTTCGCGTGATCGTCGCCAGCGGAATGCGGCCTTCGCCGGGCGATGCGGTGCCGATCGTGCAATGCGTCTGCTCGCCCGGGCTGCCGTCCTCGTGGAAGTTCTGGCCGTGGTCGGCGGTGTAGACGATCAGCGTGTCGCTCAGGTCCACATTTGCCAGCGCCTCGCGGAAGAAACCGCGCGTGTTCCAGGCCAGGCAGTTGCGGTAGCTGTTCACCTGTCGCCAGCGTTGTTCGGCATTCTCGGCCTGCCGGTAGCCGGAGCCGTCGTCGGTTTCCTTCGACACGAATGCACGCGACATCGTCGGCGAATACAGCGTGTTCGCGGTCGGGTACTTGCCTTCGTACGGGAAGTGGCAGCCCATCTTGTTGACGTAGGTGAAGCTCGGACGGTCGCGCAGCAGCACGCGGTTGAGCAGCCGGCCGGCCTCGATGTCCTTCGCATCCGGCGCGAACGCCGTGCCCACCTGCACGAACTCGTCGATCTCGCCGACTTCGCGCGGATCCATGAAGTTCTGCAGCTTGCCGTCGTGGCGCTGCGCATCGATGTAGACCGTGCGATAGCCGGCGCGTGCCGCGTAACGCCAGAACGACGGATTGAGCTGCAGGTCCTTGAGATAGCTGTCGCGCGTGACGCCATAGCGCACGCTCGCGTTCGACGTCGCGGAGCAATTGGCCGTCGATGCGGCGATGCCGAAGTTCGCCAGCGCGGTGCCGAGCGGACGCAGACCGGTTTCCACGCCGTCCTCGACGTTGAGGTCGACGTAATCGCCGCGCACGCTTTCGTCCATCACCAGCACGATGTGGCGGAACGGCCGCTGGCCCAGGTGCGGCAGCGCGATGTCCTCGCGTTCGGGCGCGGGCGGCGCAAGCACTTTCTCGGCGCCGAGCACGCCGGCGAACGCGGCCGTCGTGTACTGCCCCGGAAACCCGTTGGAGCCTTCGCCACCGCGCAGGTAGAGGATCGCCCCGATCGCCACCACCGGAAGCAACTGCAGCAGGCCGGGATTGCGCTGCGGCCAGCGCAGCAGCGACGGCGAGTTCGGGGGTGCGAGCCACGGCGGCAGGTTGATCGCGATGACGCCCAATGCAGACCATGCCACCGCCTGCAGGATCTGCGCGTCGTGGAAACCCTTGAGGTTGTGCGCGAAGCCGATGAGGCCCAGCAGTTGCTCGAATTCGATCAGGCCGAGGTGGCGCGAGACGATCAGCGCGTGGGACAGCGTGAAGGTGCTGCCGAGGAAGAAGATCGCGCTCCACACGACACGCGCGGGCGTGCGCGCATGGAACGCGAGTACCAGCATTGTCACGATGCACAACAGCCAGACCGCGGCGAACACCGCCAGGCCGGGTTGCAGCCCGATGTGGGCCACGCGCTCGGCAAGCAGGCGGTTGGTGCCCAGCAGACAGGCGCCGATCAGCACCAGCTTCACCGCGATCCATGCGGCCGGTGCCCTGGAAACCCATCCGCCCATGCGATCTCGCCCCCCGTTGTGCCGCCTTCCGGCGGAACCGCGTGTCGTTCCCGGCGCACGGCCGGGTTCCGGCCGCCTCCTCTCGGCAGGGGAGGGGCCTCACTCCGGTTAACGGAAGGTCTGGGCCGCTTCGGTCGCGCGCCGGACGAACGGTCAGCGCAGCAGGGCGTCGACCACCGCGGCGGGCTGCTTCATCCAGGCGTAGTGGTCGGCGCGCGTGCCCAGCGCGGCGGCATCGAGCACGTCGATGCGCGGTTCGACGCGGCGCAGTTTCGACACCAGGAAGCGCAGCGACGACACGGGCCCGAGCCAGTCCCGCGCCAGCGCGACGGCATGCGCGTCCAGCGTGAGCGCGGCCATCGCCGCTTCCAGGTCGACATCCACGCCGGCGGCGGCATAGCGGCCGGACAGGCCGCTGCGGCTCCAGTCGCGGATGACGCCGCGCGCTTCCTGTCCGCCGAAGCCGATGCGACGGCCGGGCAGCACGCCGTGGAAATCGGCAAGCCACGGAAGGAACCGGTAGACCATCGGCAACCACCACGCGGTGCGCGCCGGGAACGCGCGCCAGTACGGCGCGCCGCTGCCGACCAGCCACAGGCGCTGCGCGCTTTCCGGCGAGAGGCCGAGCCGGCAGCAGGCCAGCTGCCCGCCGAGGCTGTGGCCACCCACGATGCGCGGCGCCTCGGGCACGTGCTGGGCGATCACCGCTTCGCTGGCGGGAATGTCGAGCGTGAGCAGTTCGCGATAACCCCAATCGGTGTCGCGGCTCGCGCGCACGCTGCTCGATCCGGCGCCGCGCCATTCGTGAAGGAACACCGCGATGCCGTGCCGCGCGAGCGCGTCGGCGAACGGTACGTAGTGCTTCGCGCCGATGCCCATCGCCGGCAGCCACAGCAGGCTGGCGCGTGGCGCGACGGGAATGCGCGCGATCAGCTGGAAGCGGTGGCCATCGTCGGCCTGCGCGTCCAGTTCGCACGCGCGGATATCGTGCGGCGTTGCGTCATCCATTCGGCGCGGCTCCGAAATGATCGAGCACCAGCATGTCGCCACGGCCCGGGCGATAGCCCCGAAGCAGGGCGGCGTGCACGTAATCGGTGGCGGCGATGCTCGCGTCGCGCAGGTCGCGGCCAAGGCACAGGTTCGCCGCGACCGCCGAAGCGAGCGTGCAACCGGTGCCGTGCGCGTCGATCTTCAGCCGCGCGTGCGACATCGCCTGCACGCCGTCGCCATCGGCGAACAGGTCGACGACCTCATCGCGTGCGGCGTCCACCGGCAGGTGGCCGCCCTTCAGCAGCACCGCCTTCGTGCCGAGCGCGTGCAATGCGTCGATCGCGCCGTGCATGGCGTCCACGTCCTCGATGCGTTCGCCGATCAGCAGTTCGGCTTCCGGCAGGTTCGGCGTCACCAGCGTCGCCATCGGCAGCAGGCGCGTGCGCAATGCATCGAGCGCGCTGGCTTCCAGGAGCCGCGCTCCGGAGGTGGACACCATCACCGGATCGAGCACGACATGCTTCGGTTTGTGGTGTTCGAGCGCCTCGGCGACCGCGAGGATCACCTCGGCGTTGGCGAGCATGCCGAGCTTCACCGCGCCGATGGTGAAATCGTCGAAGCAGGCATCGATCTGCGCGCGCAGGAACGCCACATCGGGAACATGCACGGCAGTAACGGCGCGCGTGTGCTGTGCGGTGAGCGCGGCGATCGCGCTGAGCCCGTGAACGCGATGCGCGGCGAAGGTTTTCAGGTCGGCCTGGATACCCGCGCCGCCGCCGGAATCGGAGCCGGCGATGGTGAGGGCACAGGGGGGCAGGGCGGTGTCGTTCATGGCGACAGTGTGCCTGCTGGGCCGCGATGCAGGCGATAGGCGACGTAGGCCACGCCGACCGTGCCTGTCAGCGCGGCGGGGATGTAAAGCGTCCTGTACGACAGGTGCGGGAACACGAGCGCGCCCGCGACGCCGCCGAGGAGGAATCCACCGATGATCGCCAGGCACAACCAGAGCCGTCGCGGGTCGGCAGGCAGGCCGCGCAGGCGATGGCCGAGGAATACGCCGAGGTCGGTGAACATTCCGGTGAGGTGCGAGGTGCGCACCAGCGTGCCACTGTACGTCGCCGTCATCGCGTTCTGCAGTCCGCAGGCCATCGCGGCGAGTACCGCACCGGCGATCTGCTGGCGTTCGAACAGCGGCACCGAAACCACGAGCAGCGCCGCCTCCAGCGCCAGCGCCACGCCGTAGCGGCGGCCCAGTTGCAGCGTGCTGTCCTGGATGATGGCACCGCTCAGCACCGCGCCACCGACGAAGCCGAGCACGACCAGTGCCAGGTGCGCGCTCGCACGTGCATCGCCGTGCGCGAACGACGCGCCGAGCAGCGTCGTGGTGCCGGTGAGGTGGGTGATGGCTTGGTGTTCGAACCCGAGATAGCCGACGACATTCACCATGCCGGCGACCATCGCCAGCGACGCGGCGCCGAGCCAGACCCAGGCGGGAAGACGGGTGATCATGGAATTACGCGTCCTTGGGACGGATCCGCGGATTGTGCCGTCAAGGCACTTCGCGAATGCGAGCGTAGTCGCACGCTCCAACCCGCGACCCCTCTCCCGGCGGGAGAGGGGCTGAGCGTAGCGCGGCCAGGAAGCCTTACAGCACTTCCGACGCGTAGTCGGCCAGGCGCGAACGCTCGCCGCGGCGCAGCGTGATGTGCGCGCTGTGGTCCCAGTTCTTGAAGCGGTCGACCGCGTAGGTCAGGCCCGACGTCGTTTCGGTGAGATACGGCGTGTCGATCTGCTCGACGTTGCCCAGGCACACGATCTTCGTGCCGGGGCCAGCACGCGTGATCAGCGTCTTCATCTGCTTGGGCGTGAGGTTCTGCGCTTCGTCCAGGATCAGCCAGCGGCTGAGGAACGTGCGGCCGCGCATGAAGTTCATCGAACGGATCTTGATGCGGCTGGCGAGCAGGTCGTTGGTGGCCGCGCGGCCCCAGCTGCCGCCTTCCTGGTTGTGCGTGAGCACTTCCAGGTTGTCGGTCAGCGCGCCCATCCACGGCGTCATCTTTTCCTCTTCCGTGCCCGGCAGGAAGCCGATGTCCTCGCCGACGCTCACCGTCGCGCGGGTCATGATGATTTCGCGATAGCGCTGCTGGTCCATCGTCTGCGCCAGGCCCGCGGCGAGCGCGAGCAGCGTCTTGCCGGTGCCGGCGGTGCCGAGCAGCGTGACGAAGTCGATTTCCGGATCCATCAGCGCGTTGAGCGCGAAGTTCTGTTCGCGGTTGCGTGCGGCGATTCCCCACACGGCATGCTGGTGGTGGCGGTAGTCGTCGACGATCTGCAGCACCACCTTCTCGTCGTTGACGCGCGCGACCTTCAGTTCCGATTCCTCGTCGCCAGGCAGGTACAGGAACTGGTTGGGATGGAAGTCGTCCTCGTCACGGCGGTGGATCTCGTAGAACGTGCGGCCCTTTTCGGTCCAGGACTTCAGGTCCTTGCCGTAGCGCTGCCAGAAATCCTCCGGCAGCGCGGTCGCGCCGGTGTACAGCAGGCTGAAATCGTCGAGCGCGCGATCGTTCTCGTAATCCTCCGACACGATGCCGGCGATCGACGCCTTGATGCGCAGGTTGACGTCTTTCGAGATGAAGACCACCGGCACGCCGGGCTCGGCTTCCTTCAGCGCGAGGATCGAACCCAGGATGTGATTGTCGGGAATTACGGCGCCGAAGCGCTTGCCCGAATCGAAATCGCGCGTCTGGAAGCGCAGGCGGCCGATGCTCTGCGCGCCGCGCAGCTGTAGGCCCTGCGGACGGTTGAGCGGGATGCCTTCGGAGATCTTGTCGGAACCGCCGGCTTCGATCAGTTCGTTGAGGAAGCGGCTGACCTGGCGCGCGTTGCGGCTGGCTTCGGAGGTGCCTTTCTTGGCGTTGTCGAGTTCCTCGATGACCTGCATGGGCAGGAAGACATCGTGTTCCTCGAATTTGAACAGCGCGGTCGGGTCGTGCATGAGGACATTGGTGTCGAGCACGTAGATCCGCTTGCTTCTGGTCATCGAACACTCCGGAGCGGGTGGGACTGCCTGGAAAACGGGAGTCTGTTGCGTGGTGTACTGCTTCGCGCGGCGGGAAACCTGACTGCGCGACCGCATGCAAGTTGCGCGCCTTTCGCGCACGGCGACGCTGCCGTGGCCCGCGATGCGGGACGGCGGCGTTGCGTGTGCACGAAGGGGGTCACTGCGTTGCGTGTTCCTTGAGCGCGTCGAGGACGGCCTGCGCATGGCCCGGCACTTTCACCGGCCGCCATGACTGGGCGATGACGCCCTTGGGATCGATGAGGAACGTACTGCGCTCGACGCCGACGTATTCGCGGCCGTAGAGCTTCTTGGGCTTGATCACGTCGAAGGCGTTGCAGAGCGCTTCGTCGCCGTCGCTCACCAGGTCGAACTTGAATCCCTGCTTCGCGCAGAAGTTCTGGTGCGACTTGATCGAATCGCGCGACACGCCCAGCACGGTCGCGCCGAGCTTGCGGAACTTCGGCAGCAGGGCGTTGAAGTCGATGCCTTCGGTGGTGCAGCCGGGCGTGCTGTCCTTCGGATAGAAGTACAGGACCAGCCAGCCGCCTTCGTAGTCCTTCAGATGCGCGGTCTCGCCGCTGGACAGCGCCAGGGGCAGGGTGGAGACGTTCTTCGGAATTCGGTCGCCGGTGTCGAGGGGCATCGTCTTGTGCAGGTTCCGTTCGCGCGGGCGATCAGAACTTCATCGGGTCCATGATCGCGTCGAGGTTGAGGTGGTCGCAGAACTCGAGGAAGTCGTCACGCAGCGCGGCGATGTGCATGCTCGAGGGCACGCCGATGGTGATCTGGGCCGAGAACATCTCGGCGCCGGTCTGCATCGCGCGGTAACGCGAGGAATGCAGGCTTTCGATGGTGATGCCCTGGCGGTCGAAGAAATCGGCCAGCTGGAACAGGATGCCCGGCTTGTCGGCGGCAACCACTTCCACCACGTACGGCAGCAGGCTCGACTGCACCTGCTTGGCGCCGGTGCGATACCACACCAGTTTCAGGCCTTCCTCGCGCTCCAGTCGCGTGAGCATGGCTTCGAGCTTGGCGACCGAATCCCACGAGCCCACCGCGAGCGTCGTCACCGACACGTCGCGACCGACGGTGGCCAGGCGCGCGTCGACGAGATTGCACCCCGAATCGGCGATACGACGCGTCACCGACAGCAGCGGCGACTCCGGATGCGTCGTGTAGGCGTTGATCAGGAGGTGGTTTTCGTTCGGCGACGGCCGGGAAGCGGAATCGGTCAAGGCGGCGCCTGTCCTGGTGAGCCTGGGCTCGGATACTGAATGGTGGCCCGTGAGGGGCCCGTGCTTGGCGGGAGCATACTTGCCCACGCTTTCACGCCGCAAGTAACATCTGGAAGCGCTGCGCGCGCGCTCGACGCCGTTCGAACCGCGCCGAGACGATGTCATCCAACCCCCGCGCAGCCCGCGCGGATTCCTGCAAACGCGGCCCCTCGGAACCGAAGACCTTGCGACTTTCCGGCAGCATCACCGCGCTGGCGACGCCTTTCACCGCGTCCGGCGAAATCGACCTCGACGCCTGGAACCGACTGCTCGACGGGCAACTCGCCGCAGGCACCCAGGGCATCGTCGTCGCCGGCTCCACCGGCGAAGCGGCGGCACTGTTCGACGCCGAGTACGACACGCTGCTGCGCACCGCGGTCGAACGCGTGGCAGGACGCATCCCGGTGCTGGCCGGCACCGGCCTGTCGAACACCGCCAAGACCATCGAACTCACCCGTCGCGTCGCCGCCCTCGGCGCCGACGCGGCGCTCGTCGTGACCCCGCCTTACGTGCGTCCGACGCAAGCCGGCCTCATCGCGCATTACCGCGCCATCGCCGACGACGGCGCGCTGCCGGTCGTGCTCTACAACGTGCCCGGCCGCACCGGCGGCGACCTGCTCCCGGAAACGGTCGCCGAACTGGTGTCGCATCCGCGCATCGTCGGCATCAAGGAAGCGCGCAGCGAGCCCGAGCGCATGGCTGCGCTGCTCGAACTGCGCAGCGAGGAATTCGCGATCCTCAGCGGCGACGATCCAACCGCGTGCCGCGCGATGTTCGCCGGTGCCGATGGCGTGATTTCCGTCGCCTCGAACGTCGTGCCGCGTGCGTTCCGACGCCTTGCCGACCTGGCGCGCGCGGGCCAGCGCGATGCGGCGCTCGCACTCGATGCGCGCCTGCAGACGACCTACGACTTCCTCGGCGTCGAGCCCAACCCGATCCCCGTCAAGGCGCTGCTGGCGCGACAGGGCATCGGCCACGGGCTCCGACTGCCGCTGCTGCCGCTCTCGGCCGCACATGCCGGTACCGCCGCGACGATCGCCGCGCTGGTGGCCGAACTCGAACTGGAAAGCCACGAATCGCTCGTGGCCTGAACCCTGCAGGAGACTTACATGCGTCCCAACGTTTCGATCGCCCGCGCCGCCGTGGCCGGCCTGTTGCTGGTAGGTGTCGCGCTCGGCTCCGGCTGCAGCTGGTTCCGCAAAGGCAGCGACCTCTACGCGCAGAGCCCGGAAACGCGCCCGCTGGAAGTCCCGCCGGACCTCGACCTGCCGCGCACCGACACCGCCGTGAACGTCCCGTCCGCCGCCGCGCGCCAGTCGGTGGAATCGGGCCAGGCGTCGGGCGGTTTCGGCCTGGCGACCGGTCGCGAGGAAGCGTTCGCGAAAGTCGGCGAAGCGTTGGCCGCGGTGCAGGGCGTGACGATCACCAGCCGCGCAGAAGCGCTGGGCGTGTACGACATCAGCTACGAGGGCGCCAACTTCCTCGTTCGCGTGGCGGGTGCGTCGACCGGCTCGTACGTGTCGGCGGTCGACCCGCGTGGCCTGCCGGCCACGGGCGCGGCGCCGAAGAAGCTCATCGACACGCTGCGCACCGCCCTCGGAGCGCAGTAAGGCGCCAGTCGCCGGAACGAAAAACGGGCGCTTCGGCGCCCGTTTTCTTTTCCGCTTCGCAGCCGGTCCGGTGGAGCCGGCCCGGACCGCGGGATTTCAGCGCTCCAGCAGGTCCAGCTTGCCCGGCTTGCCTTCCCACTCCTTGGCGTCGGGCAGCGGGTCCTTGCGGGTGGTGATCACCGGCCACGCCTTCGAAAGCTCGGCATTGAGCGCGACGTAGCCCTCCTGGCCGGCCGGGACGTCATCCTCGGGGTAGATCGCGTTGATCGGGCACTCCGGCTCGCACAGGGTGCAGTCGATGCACTCATCCGGATCGATCACCAGGAAGTTCGGGCCCTCATGGAAGCAGTCGACCGGGCACACCTCCACGCAGTCGGTGTACTTGCACTTGATGCAGTTCTCGGTGACGACGAAGGGCATGGCTCGGGGCTTCCGTGAAAGTGGTGCCTTGGAACAGGGGCGCCGTGAAGGCGCGCCGGGGCATCGCGATAGTCTAGCGATTCGGGGTGACGAGCCCCAAGCCGGGCTTGGCGGATGGGCCCGGCGACAGCCAAAGAAAAAGCCCGCGCATCGCTGCGCGGGCTTCGGAATTGGTACTCCCAACGGGATTCGAACCCGTGTTACTGCCTTGAGAGGGCGGTGTCCTAGGCCTCTAGACGATGGGAGCATGTGGAGCGGTGAACCCCGCGCAGGCTCTCAACGTTACGCGGCTTGCTAGTATATGCGCCGCTGTTGCCGGCGGCAACGGCCATCTTTCCAAGGATCCGCGGCACGCCCGCCTGATGCAACCTCATATCCGAACCCAATTGCAGATCATCCCGCGCGACCAGCACAACGTCTCGCGGCGCGACATCAGCCCCAATGCCCTGCGCGTGCTTTATCGCCTGCGCGAAGGCGGTTTCGAGGCCTACCTCGTCGGCGGCGCCGTGCGGGACCTGCTCATCGGCGGCCATCCGAAGGACTTCGACGTCGCCACCAACGCGACGCCGGAAGAGGTCAAGGGCCTGTTCCGCAACTGCCGCCTGATCGGCCGCCGCTTCCGCCTGGCGCACGTCGTCTACGGCCGCGAGATCATCGAAGTCGCGACGTTCCGCGCCAACAGCGACGACGGCAGCGGCGACCGCGAGCTGCACGAAGGCGGCCGCGTCCTGCGCGACAACGTGTACGGTTCGATCGAGGACGACGCGGTCCGTCGCGACTTCACCGCCAACGCGCTGTACTACGCGATCGAGGATTTCTCGGTGCGCGATTACACCGGCGGTTTCGATGATGTGCGCAACCGTTTGATGCGCCTGATCGGCGATCCGGAAACGCGCTATCGCGAAGATCCCGTCCGCATGTTGCGCGCGGTGCGCCTGGCGGCGAAGCTCGATTTCGAGATCGAGACGGAAACGGCCAAGCCGATCGCGCAACTGGCGCCGCTGCTGCGCGAAGCCGCGCCGGCGCGCCTGTTCGAGGAATGCCTGAAGCTGTTCCTCTCCGGGCATGCGGTGAAGAGTTTCCTCGGCCTGGAGCGCCACGGCCTGCTGCCGGCGCTGCTGCCGGAAACCGCGGCCGCGCTGAAGTCCAATCGCACCGGCGCGCTGCGTCGCATGCTGCTGGAAGGCCTGAAGGGCACCGACACGCGCGTGGCGAACGACGAGCCGGTGTCGCCGGCGTTCCTATTCGCACTGCTGCTGTGGCCGGCGTATTGCCGCGCGCTGATCACGCTGCAGGCGCAGGGCGTGCACGCAGCCGAAGCGCAGCGTCGCGCGGCCGACCGCGTCACCGTGCACCAACTGGAAACCATCGCGCTGCCGCGGCGCTTCTCGCTGCCGATGCAGGAAATCTGGCTGCTGCAGTCGCGCTTCTCGCAGCGCCAGCGCAAGCGCGTGTTCCGCACGCTGGCACACCCGCGCTTCCGTGCAGCGTTCGATTTCCTCAACCTGCGCATGGCGGCTTCCGAGGAGCACGCCGACGACGTGGCGTTCTGGCGCGAGGCGCAGACCGACCCCGCGCACGCGTTGGCCGCGGCAGACGCGCATCGCGACGCCGAGTCGAGCGAAGAAGGCGATGCGCCGCGCAAGCGCCGCCGTCGTCGTCGCAAGACCGCCCACGGCGGCGAATGAGCCAAACGCCTGAAAACCGGGCCTTCATCGGCCTGGGCAGCAATCTGGGCGACAGCATCGCCACGTTGAACGCCGCGTTGCGCTCGCTCGATGCGCTGCCCGGCACGCGCGTGGCGATCGCGTCGAAGCTGTATCGCACTGCCGCGTGGGGCGTGACCGACCAGCCGGATTTCATCAACGCCGTCGCGCTACTGCATACGCGCCGCGCGCCGCGGCAGTTGCTGGACGATCTGCTGGAGATCGAACGCCATGCCGGCCGCCATCGGCTGGAAGACGGCAGCGATCGCTGGGGCCCGCGGACGCTGGACCTCGACCTGCTCCTGTACGGGCACGAACGAATCGACGAGCCCGGCCTGCACGTGCCGCATCCACGCCTTCACGAGCGTGCCTTCGTGCTGGTGCCGCTGGCCGAAATCGCGCCGGACGTGGACATCCCCGGCGTCGGCACCGCCGCGCAGGCGCTGGCGAGGATGGCACCGGCGCAGGTCGAGGGGGTAACGTATGCGGACCCCCTCGATCCTGCCTGAGCGTTCGCGCCGGCGATAGAAGCTGCCCATGTACAGCGGAACTCCGAACGAGTCGCCCCGTGCCGCCGAGAAGGCGTGGACCGTGCCCGCGCTCGCGCAGGCCAAGCGCGACGGCCGCAAGCTGGTCATGCTGACCTGCTACGACGCGGGCTTCGCGCGCACGATGGAGGACGTCGGCATCGACCTGGTGCTGGTCGGCGATTCGCTCGGCATGGTGATGCAGGGCCACGACAGCACGATCCCGGTGACCACCGCCGACGTCGCGTACCACACGGCCTGCGTCGCGCGCGGACTGGACAAGACGCTGCTGATCGCCGACCTGCCGTTCGGTGCCGACGCCACGCCGGAGCGCGCGCTCGACGCGTCGATCCGCCTGCTGCAGGCCGGCGCGGCGATGGTCAAGCTCGAGGGCGCCGCGCACAAGCTCGAGGTCATCCGGTTCCTCGTTGATCGCGAGATTCCGGTCTGCGCGCACCTGGGCCTCACGCCGCAATCGGTGCTGCGCCTGGGCGGCTACAAGGTTCAGGGTCGCGATGAGGTCGCCGCCAGGCGCCTTCGCGAAGACGCCCGCGCCGTGCAGGACGCCGGCGCCACGCTGCTGGTGCTCGAATGCGTGCCCACGCCGGTCGCTGCATCGATCACCGCCGATCTCGACATTCCCACCATCGGCATCGGCGCCGGCCCGCAATGCGACGGCCAGGTGCTGGTGCTGCACGACCTGCTCGGCGTCAACTCGGGCCATCGCCGGCCGCGCTTCGTGAAGGATTTCCTCGCCGAAGGCGGCTCGGTTGCCGGTGCATTCGCCGCCTACGCAAAGGCGGTGCGCGACGGTTCGTTCCCCGACGCCGAACATTCGTACGCCTGATCCGCTCCGCTTCCTGATCCGAACCCGATGATCGACACCTTCACCGAACTCGACGCGCTGCGCGAGCGCGTGCGCAGCTGGAAGCGCGATGGCCTGCGCGTCGCTTTCGTGCCGACGATGGGCAACCTGCACGACGGCCATTTCTCGCTGGTGAAACTCGCGCGCAGGCATGCCGATCGCGTGGTCGCCAGCGTCTTCGTCAATCCGACGCAGTTCGGGCCGAACGAGGATTTCGCGCGCTACCCGCGTACGCCCGACGCCGACGCGCGCGGCCTGGAAGCGGCCGGCTGCGATGCGCTGTGGCTGCCGTCGGTGGAGGCGATGTACCCGCACGGCGTCGAAGCGACCGTGCGCGTGCAGGTGCCGAACGTCACGGCCACGCTGGAGGGCGCGTCCCGTCCCGGCCATTTCGATGGCGTCGCGACGGTCGTGTCGCGGCTGTTCAACCAGGTGCAGCCGGACGTCGCGGTGTTCGGCCGCAAGGATTACCAGCAGCTCGCCGTCGTGCGTTACATGGTCCGCGACCTCGCGTTCCCGATCGAGATCGTCGGCGCCGACATCGTCCGCGAAGCCAATGGCCTGGCGATGAGCTCGCGCAACCAGTACCTGTCGCCCGACGAGCGCGCGCAGGCGGCGCAGATCAGCCGCTGCCTGGCGGCGATGGCCGATGCCGTCCGCGCCGGCGAGCCGCGAGAAGCCGTTGAGACCGGTGCGTCACAGCGCCTGGTCGAGGCCGGCTTCGAACCCGACTACGCTGTGCTGCGCCGGCCCGACCTGACGGTGCCGGCAACCGGTGAAACCGGTTCCATGGTCGCGCTGATCGCCGCGCGGCTCGGGCGCACGCGTCTGATCGACAACCTCGAATTCACCGCCTGAACGCGCACCCGCGTGCACGATCCGGAGCGTTCCAGCGCCGCCGGCAATCCGGCGGGCCGGATGATGTTGCACCGCGCCATGCGCTGCTAGACTTGCCCAAATCCCTTGCACGCCGAGCGCGTCCGCGTTGCGGCCGGAGCCGAAATCCATGCAACTGAACATCCTCAAGGCCAAGATCCACCGCGCGACGGTGACCCACGCCGAGCTGCATTACGAAGGCTCGTGCGCGATCGACGGCCGCCTGCTCGACATTTCCGGCATCCGCGAATACGAGCAGATCCACATCTACAACGTGAACAACGGCCAGCGCTTCGTCACCTACGCCATCCGCGGCGAAGAGGGCAGCGGCGTGATCTCGGTGAACGGCGCCGCCGCACACTGCGCGCAGCCGGGCGATCTGGTCATCATCTGCGCCTACGGCGTGTGCGAGGAGGCCGAGGCCGCCAAGTACAAGCCGACGCTGGTGTACGTGGACCGCGACAACGCGCTGACGCACACCAACCGTTCGATGCCGGCACAGGCGGCCTGACCGCCCATGGATGCCGCTTCCCGTCTGAGCCAACTGCGCGCCCAGGCCGGGCGCATCCAGCAAACCCCGCTGGCGAAGCTGATCGCCGACGACGCGGCACGCGCGCAGGATTTCGCCCTGCGCGTGGGCCCGATCTACGCGAACTTCGCCCGCCAGCACTACGACCGTGAAGCGCTGGCCGCGCTGTTCGCGCTCGCCCAATCGATAGACGCGCCGGCGCGCCTGAAAGCGCTGTTCGACGGCGAGAAGATCAACCTCACCGAAGGCCGCAGCGTGCTGCACACGTCGCTGCGCAGCGATCTGTCCGACGCGCCGGTCGCCAAAGCCGCGCACGCGCAGGCACTGGACGCGCGCAAGCAGATGCGCGCGCTGGTAGATTCGCTCGCCAAGAGCGACATCACCGACATCGTGAGCGTCGGCATCGGCGGCTCCGACCTCGGCCCGCGCCTCGCCGTGGATGCGCTGAGCGGCCCGAAGCCCGGCCGTTTCCGCGTGCATTTCCTCAGCAACGTCGACGGCCACGCCGCCCAACGCGTGCTTTCCGGCCTCGATCCCGCGCGCACGGCCGCGGTGCTGATCTCCAAGACCTTCGGCACGCAGGAGACGCTGCTCAACGGCGCGATCCTGCGCGACTGGCTGGGCGGCACCGAGCGCCTTTACGCGGTGTCGGCGAACGTCGAGCGCGCGGCGCAGGCGTTCTCGATTCCCGCCGAACGCATCCTGCCGATGTGGGACTGGGTCGGTGGCCGGTATTCGTTGTGGTCGGCGGTCGGTTTCCCGATCGCGCTGGCCATCGGCATGGACGCGTTCGAGCAGATGCTCGACGGCGCGGCCGAGATGGACGCGCACGTCCTGAAGACGCCGGTCGAAACGAATCTTGCGGTGTGGCACGCGCTCACCAGCGTGTGGAACCGCAACGCGCTCGGCTATGCGACGCAGGCGGTGTTGCCGTACGACGAACGCCTGAAGCTGCTATCGAATTACCTGCAGCAGCTGGTGATGGAAAGCCTCGGCAAATCCGTGCGCACCGACGGTTCGCCCGTCGATGTCGAAACCGTGCCCGTGTGGTGGGGCGGTGCCGGTACCGACACCCAGCACAGCTTCTTCCAGGCGCTGCACCAGGGCACGTCGATCGTGCCGGCCGATTTCATCGGCGTGGTGCGTGCCGACGCGCCGTATCCGCAGAACCATCGCGCGCTGCACGCGAACCTGCTCGCGCAGACCGAGGCGTTCGCCAACGGCCAGTCCAGCGACGATCCGCATCGTGCGTACGCCGGTGGTCGTCCGACGACGACGCTGCTGCTCGATGCGCTGACGCCGCATTCCTTCGGCGCGCTGCTCGCGCTGTACGAACACAGCGTGTACCTGCAGTCGCTGGTGTGGGGCATCAACGCGTTCGACCAGTTCGGCGTGGAACTCGGCAAGCAGGTCGCGAGCCGTCTGCTTCCAGCGCTGGAAGGCAAGGCGCAGGCCGACGATCCGGTGACGCGCGCACTGCTTGAACAGTTGCGCGGCTGATCAACGCGACGCAGCGTGCATCACGCTGCGTCGTCTGCTCCATGCCGGCGAAGTGCCCACTCGATGTGCTCGCGCACCATCGGGCTCGCAGACTCGCGGCGCGCACGCAGCGCGTCGATCACGTCTGGCGTCGAACGCGCATTGCCCAGCGCGACGGCGATGTTGCGCAGCCAGCGCTCGTGGCCGCTGCGCCGGATCGCGGAACCTTCGGTGCGCTGGAGGAATTCCTCCTCGCTCCACGCGAAAAGATCGACCAGCGTCGCCTTGTCCAGGTCGTTGCGCACGCGGAAATCCGGCTCGTCCGTGCGTTGGGCGAACTTGTTCCAGGGGCAGATCAGCTGGCAGTCGTCGCATCCGAAGATGCGGTTGCCGATCGGTGCGCGCAGGTCTTCGGGAATCGCGCCTTCGTGTTCGATCGTGAGATAGGCGATGCAACGCCGAGCATCGAGCCGGTACGGCGCGACGATCGCCTGCGTCGGGCACACGTCGATGCAGCGTCGGCAGGTGCCGCAGTGCGCGCTCGCCGGGACATCGACAGGCAGCGGCAGATCGACATAGATCTCGCCGAGGAAGAAGAACGAGCCGCCATCCTTGTCGATCAGGCACGTGTGCTTGCCGATCCAGCCCAGTCCCGCGTTTCGGGCGAGCGCGCGTTCGAGCACCGGCGCCGAATCGACGAACACGCGATGCCCGAACGGACCGACGACCTCGGCGATGCGGTCGGCGAGGCGTTGCAGTCGCTGGCGCATCAGCTTGTGGTAGTCGCGGCCCAGCGCGTAGCGCGCGACGTAGGCGCGTTCGCTGTCGTCCAGCGTCGCCCAGGCTTCATCGCTGTCGCGTCCGTAATCCAGGCCGACCGAAATCACGCGCACCGTGCCCGGATGCAGTTCGTCCGGGCGCGCGCGCAGATCGCCGTGGCGCGCCATCCAGTCCATCGATCCGTAGAGCCCTTGCGCGAGCCAGTCGCGCAGATACGCTTCGTCCTCGCCGAGTTCCACGCCCGTGATGCCGCAGCGCTGGAAGCCGAACTCGCGCGCCAGTTCGCGCACGCGCGCCGCGAGCGCGCCGTAGTCGGGCGCGGAGGCGGGCAGGGGGGCGGGCAGGGGGGCGGGGGATACGGAGGGGTTCACGGCATCGCAAGTATAGAATCGCGCGATGCCCCATGACGCCGCTCCGTTCGTTCACGCGCTCTACGACGCCGCGGCGCTGCGGCAGCTGGAGTCGCGCGCGGCGCAGCGGCTGGGCGACGGCTTCGAATTGATGCGACGCGCCGGCGCGGCCGCATGGCGCGACGTGCTGGCACGCTGGCCGCAGGCGATGCGGATCGTGGTCGTGTGCGGGCCGGGCAACAACGGCGGCGACGGCTACGTGCTCGCGCGCCACGCGAAGGACGCCGGCCGCGACGTGCGCGTCTTGCATCTGCCTGAACACGCACCGCGCGCCGGGCTCGCGCGTCGCGCTGCCGACGAGTTCGCCATCGTGGGCGGCTCGATCGTCGAGTTCGATCAGCATCTGCCGCCATGCGATCTGATCGTCGATGCGCTGTTCGGCATCGGCTTCTCGCGCGAACTGGATGCGGCCACGCGGGCAGTCATCGCCGCGATCAATGCGCACGGTGCGCCGGTATTCGCGCTCGACGTGCCCAGCGGTGTCGACGCAGACAGTGGTTCTGTTCCCGGGGCGGCGGTGATCGCGACGCACACGATCGAATTCATCGCGTCGAAGGCGGGGCTGCGCACGGGCGCCGCGCTCGATCATGCCGGCGCGTTGTCGCTCGCCCCACTTGAACTCGACGCCGTCGATTTCGCCGGCGTCGTCGCCATCGCCGAACGCCTGGCTGCGACCGACCTCGCGCGCTGGCTCGCGCCGCGGCCGCGCGACAGCCACAAGGGTCGCAACGGTCGCGTGCTGTGCATCGGCGGCGACCACGGCAGCGGAGGCGCGATCATGCTGTGCGCCGAAGCCGCGTTGCGCTGCGGCGCGGGACTGGTCGAAGTCGCCACGCGTGAGCGCCATGTCGCGCCCTTGCTTGCACGCTTGCCGGAAGCGATGACGCATGACGTCGGCGACATCGAGGCGCTGCACGCAGCACTCGATCGCGCAGATGCGGTGGCGCTCGGTCCGGGCCTCGGTCGTGGCGACTGGGGCCTTCCGTTGTACGAACGCGCGATCGCCAGCGGAAAGCCGCTGCTGCTCGACGCCGACGCATTGAATCTGCTGGCAACGCGTCCGTTCGCATTGCCGGCCGATGCGGTGATCACGCCGCATCCGGGCGAGGCGGCGCGCCTGCTCGACACCACCACCGCGGATATTCAACGCAACCGTTTCGCCGCGGCGCGCGCGTTGTGCGAGCGCTATGCGTGCGTGGTCGTGCTCAAGGGCGCGGGCACGATCGTGATGTCCGCGCACGAGACGCCTCGCGTCATCGCCGCCGGCAATCCCGGTATGGCGGTCGGCGGCATGGGCGATGTGCTCAGCGGCGTCATCGCCGCGTTGCGCGCGCAGGGCTTGAACGCATTCGACGCCGCGGCATGCGGCGCGCTGCTGCATTCGTCGGCCGGCGATGCAGCCGCGCACGATGGCGGTGAGCGCGGGCTGCTGCCCAGCGACCTGATGCCGTGGATTCGCCATTTCTCGAATCAGCAGTCTCTCAGCAGGGAACCGAAGCAATGACCGAACTTTGGTTGCCCGATGTCGACGCCACCGATGCGCTCGGCGCGCGACTGGCGATGACGCGTCCCGCGCAGGCCGTCGTGCATCTGCATGGCGATCTTGGCGCGGGCAAGTCGACGATCGCACGCGCACTGCTGCGCGCGCTCGGCGTGCAGGGCGCGATCCGCAGCCCGACGTACACGCTGGTCGAGCGATACCCGCTCGCCGATGGCGAAGCCTGGCACCTGGACCTGTATCGCATCGCCGATCCGGGCGAACTCGAGTTCCTCGGCCTGGACAGTGCGGACGTGCGGCTGTGGCTCGTCGAATGGCCGGAGCGGGGCGCCGGCGCGCTGCCGGTCCCCGACCTCACCATCGAGATGTCGATGCGCGGGCCAGGGCGGATCGCCCGGCTTCGGTCGGGCTCGCCGGTCGGCGACAGCTGGGTCGGGCGGGTGTCGACCGGGCACGAGGTTGCGTCCGACTCCTGAACGGATTTGCAGGAAAGACCGGCAGGTCCCGGATTCGTAAGGGAAAAGTGCTTGCAAAATTAATTTTGCGGTGCTTGACTACGGCTCATGCGCGTAACCGCCGCCACCGTCCAGAAATGTCTGCTCGGCCTCGCGCTGCTCGCGGCGGTTGCTTGGAATCTGGCCCACGCCAGTGAAATCAAGGGCTTGGAGCTGCGCGACGGTGCCACCGGCACCCGCGCCGAGATCGCCCTGGATCGCGCCGCCGACTTCAAGGTCATCAGCCTCAAGGGGCCCGACCGTCTGGTCATCGATCTTCCCGCCTCCTCGCTGGCGCGCGGTTTCCGGCTGCCATCGGCCAGCGGCGTGGTGAAGTCGGTCCGTACCGGCGAACCGTCCCCCGGCACCGCCCGCATCGTGTTCGACCTGGCCCAGCCGGTCGCCGTCCTCAAGCCGCGCATCGAGCAGGCCGGCGACGGTCCGCGTCTGGTGCTCGAATGGCCGGGCGACGGGTCGACGCCCGCACCGTCCGCGCCCGCTGTGGCGACGACTACGCCCGCCGCGCCGGCCGCTCCGACCACCGACACCGCTGCGGCCGCCACGCCGATGGCGCAGAAGTTCGATCCGGCCGCGTCCTCGGCCGCGACCACGCGCCTGATCTCCGAGATCGTCGCGCGCAACGAAACCACCCCGGCCGCGCCCGCAACGTCCGCGCCGTCCGCACCCGCGCCCGCCGCGAACGTAGCCGCTGCGACCGTGCCGCCCTCGGCTATGCCGAGCGTCACGCCGATGCCGCCGGCGTCGACGCCGACGGCCACTTCGACGGCGTCGGCTCCGAGCGCTCCTGCTGCGGTCGCCGCGAAACCGCCGGTCGCGACGACGATCGCCACCGGTGTTCCGACCCGCATCGCCACCGGCGTGCCGACGCCGATGCCCGGTTCGACCGCCGCGACCTCCGCCAGCGCCGGAACGCCCGCAGCGCAGGCACCGGTCAAGACGATGAAGGACGTGATGCGCGGTCGCGGCATGCGTCCGCTGGTCATCGCGATCGACGCCGGTCACGGCGGCCAGGATCCGGGCGCCATTGGGCCGTCGGGCAAGCGCGAGAAGGACGCCACGCTGGCCATCGCCCGCGAGCTCGCCCGCCAGGTCAACGCGACGCCGGGCCTGAAGGCCTATCTCACCCGCGACACCGACGTGTTCATCCCGCTGCCGCGTCGCGCGCAGCTGGCGCGGGCGGCGAAGGCGGACATGTTCATCTCCATCCACGCTGACGCCGCCGAAAACCGCGCCGCGCGGGGTTCGTCGGTCTACGTGCTCTCGCTGAAAGGCGCGTCGTCGCAGCGCGCCCGCTGGCTGGCCGACAAGGAAAACGCCTCCGACCTGATCGGCGGCGTGCGCCTGGAGCAGACGAGCAACACGCTCGCTTCAGTGCTGCTCGACCTCACCCAGAGCGGCCACATGAAGGCGTCCGAAGATGCCGCCGGGCAGGTGCTGGACGGTCTCAAGCGCGTCGGCGCGAACCACAAGCCCAACATCGAGCGCGCCAACTTCGCCGTGCTGCGCACCTCCGACATGCCGGCGATGCTGGTCGAGACGGCCTTCATCTCGAACCCGGAAGAGGAAAAGCGCCTCAACGACCCCGCGCACCAGAGCAAGCTCGCGCGTGCGGTGCTGGACGGCGTCAACACCTACTTCACCCGCCAGCCGCCTCCGGGCACCCTCTACGCGGCGCGCGCGGATGCGCAGTACGCGACCGGCGAGGCGAGCGGCGGCAGCCTCTGATCGGCCCGCGACACTCCAGACGGCGCCCGGGCATTCCCGGGCGTTTTCGTTTGCGCGATCGTTTGCGCAATCGGCCTGACCGGCCGCCGCGTCGGCTATGATGAACGCGATTCCCTCGACGATGCCGGGCCGCATCGCCAAGCCGTGACGATCCGCCAGCTCCCCGACACCCTCATCAACCAGATCGCCGCCGGCGAGGTCATCGAGCGTCCCGCTTCGGTGGTGAAGGAGCTCGTCGAAAACGCGCTCGACGCCGGCGCCCGGCGCATCGACATCGACCTGGAAGAAGGCGGCGTCCGCCTGATCCGCATCCGCGACGACGGCAAGGGCATCGAGCCCGACCAGCTGCCGCTCGCGGTGTCGCGCCACGCGACCAGCAAGATCGCCTCGCTTGACGACCTGGAAGGCGTGGCGACGCTCGGCTTCCGCGGTGAAGCATTGCCGTCGATCGCCTCCGTCAGCCGATTCGCGCTCACCTCGCGCCGCGACGGCAGCGATCGCGCGGCGACGCTGGAAATCGACGGCGGCCGGCTCGGCGAGGTCATGCCGAAGTCGCATCCGCAAGGTACGACCGTCGAAGTGCGCGACCTCTTCTTCAACGTGCCGGCGCGGCGCAAATTCCTGAAGGCCGAACGCACCGAGCTTGGCCACATCGAGGAATGGCTGCGCCAGCTCGCGCTCGCGCGCCCCGATGTCGAGCTGCGCGTCTCGCACAACGGCAAGCCGTCGCGACGGTGGAAAGGCGAGGGCGACCTGCTGTCGGAAGTGCGCCTGCACGAAGCGCTCGGCGAGGAATTCGCGCGCAACGCGCTGCGCATCGAACACGCCGGTGCCGGCCTGCGGCTGCACGGCTGGATCGCGCAGCCGGCGTACAACCGCGCCAGCGCCGACCAGCAGTACCTCTATGTCAACGGCCGCGCGGTGCGCGACCGCAGCATCGCGCATGCGATCAAGCAGGCGTATGCCGACGTGCTTTTCCACGGCCGCCAGCCGGCGTACGTGCTGTTCCTCGAACTCGATCCGCGGCGCGTTGACGTCAACGTGCATCCGGCCAAGCATGAAGTGCGGTTCCGCGACGCACGCCTGATCCACGACTTCGTCTACCGCACGCTGCAGAACGCGCTCGCGGAAACGCGCGCCGGCACGGTCGCGGGCGTGGCGGGAATGCCCACGAACGATTCACCGACGGCACCATCGTTCAGTGGCTACGGCACCGCGGGCGCGCCTGCCTACACGTATCTCGATCGCGCCTCGCAATCGCCGCTGCCGATGCAGGTGGCGGATACGCGTGCCGGCTACGCGGCGCTCTACGGCGGTGGCGGAGTGGCCACCGCGGTTGCGCCGTCGTTCGCGCAGAACACCCAACCCGCCACATTGCCGCACAGCGACGACGCCACGCTGCCGCCGCTGGGCTATGCCATCGCGCAGTTGCACGGGATCTACATCCTGGCCGAAAGCGCCGAAGGGCTGATCGTCGTCGACATGCACGCCGCGCACGAGCGCATCGGCTACGAGAAGCTCAAGACCGCGCACGACGGCGAAGGCCTGCGCACGCAGCCGCTGCTGGTGCCAGCGACACTGGCGGTGTCCGAACGCGAAGCCGAGGTCG
Organism: Lysobacter soli; assembly: GCF_009755585.1. Classification (NCBI taxonomy): domain Bacteria; kingdom Pseudomonadati; phylum Pseudomonadota; class Gammaproteobacteria; order Lysobacterales; family Lysobacteraceae; genus Lysobacter; species Lysobacter soli. Next base: position 1,504,737 of record NZ_CP046603.1, read on the forward strand.
CCGAGCGCGAGGCGCAGACGCTGGCCGAGCTCGGTTTCGAAGTCACCCGCAGCGGTCCGCAGTCGCTGACGTTGCGCTCCGTGCCGGCGCTGCTCGCGCACGGCGACGTCGAAGCGTTGCTGCGCGACGTGTTGGCCGACCTGCGCGAACACGGCGAATCGTTGCGCGTGGCCGCGGCGCGCGACGAGCTGCTCGCGACCATGGCCTGCCACGGCGCCGTCCGCGCCAACCGCCGTCTCACTCTGCCCGAGATGAACGCCCTGCTCCGCGAGATGGAAATCACCGAACGCTCCGGCCAGTGCAATCATGGCCGTCCCACCTGGGCGCGCTTCACGCTGCCCGACATCGACCGCTGGTTCCTGCGAGGACGTTGAATGGCTTCAGTCGCGAAAGGGGCACTGATCTTCATGATGCTGGGTGCCATCACGGCCTGCGGGCCGAAGCAGGACGACGCCGCGAGGGCCGAGCAGGCGAAGGCCGAGCGCGCCGCGTTCCAGCAGGAACTCGACATGGTGCGCCAGCTGCGCGTCACCGAACTCACCAAGCCCGACGGCTGGACCAGCCTGGTCGGCCTGCACTGGATCGATCCGGGCTCGCATTACATCGGCTCCTCGGCCGGCAACGGCATCAAGCTCGCGGTCGGGCCGTCGCACCTGGGCATGATCGACGTGAGCCAGAACCGCGTCCGCTTCGTGCCCGAGAAAGGCGCGGCGATCACGCTCGACGGCCAGCCGTTCACCAGTGAAGCCATCCTGCGCGCCGACGACGCACCGACCGGTCCCAGCGTCATCGGTTTCGACGACGGCAAGGGGCTGGCGACCGTGATCAAGCGCGGCGACCGCTACCTGCTGCGCGTGAAGCACGCCGACGCGCCGACGCGCACCGGTTTCCGGGGCGTCGAATACTGGCCGACCAGCGCCGACTGGCGCGTGGAAGGGCGCTTCGTGCCACACCCGGCGGGCAAGACGCTGGAGATCGCCAACATCATCGGCACCACCGATGCGGTACCGAACCCGGGCGCGATCGAGTTCGAGCGCGAAGGCAAGACGTTCCGCATCGAAGCGCTGGACGAAGGCGAGGAAACGCTGTTCCTGGTCTTCGCCGACCGCACCAGCGGGCACGGCAGCTATCCGGCCGGACGTTTCCTGGATGTCGCCAAGCCGGGCGTCGGCGGCAAGGTCGTGCTCGACTTCAACCAGTCGCGCAACCCGCCGTGCGCCTTCACGCCCTTCGCGACCTGCCCGCTGCCGCCGCCGGAAAACCGGCTGGACGTGGCGATCCAGGCCGGCGAAAAGACCTACGCCCACTCCGCCAACTGATCCGGACTTCCGCCCCGATGCGTCGTCGCTTCAAGCTGCTGTGCCTTTCGCTCGCCGCCGCCGTCGGCCTGATGTCGGTGGCGCTCGCCGTCGAGCAGGCGCGTTCGCCGGCGCAGGCCGCGCCCTCGCAAGCTGCGCCGCAGACCGCGAGTGCGCCGCCTGCGGCAACGCGCCCGCCGCCGGTGCCGCTGCTGTGGAAGGTGTCCGATCGCAACAACTCGGTCTACCTGCTCGGTTCGTTCCACCTGCTGAAGGCCGACGACTACCCGATTTCGGGGGACATCGACCAGGCCTTCGCCGGCGCCGACAGGATCGTCTTCGAAGTGCCGCCGGAGCAGATGCTCGATCCGGCGATGGGGCAGAAATTCCTCGCCGCCGCGGGCTACGCCGACGGCCGCACACTGAGCCAGGTGCTGCCGCCGGCGATGCGCGAGAAGTTCAACCGCATCCTCGCCCAGCGCGGCGCGTCGATCGCGCAGTTCGATGCGTACGAGCCGTGGTTCGTGAACCTGTCGCTGATGCTCGGCGTGTCGCAGCAGATGGGTTTCCGCCCCGACAAGGGCCTGGACCAGGTGCTGATGCAGCAGGCCATCGCCGGCAACAAGGCGACCGGAGGGCTGGAATCGATCGACCTGCAGCTCGAGGTGCTCGATTCCACGCCGATGGACGAGCAGGTGAAGTCGCTGAAGGAATTCCTCGACAAGCCCACCGAAATGCCGGGCATGCTCAGCGACCTGCACAACGCCTGGCGCGACGGCGACCTCGCGAAGCTGGACACGCTCACGCGCGAGGAAATGCGCGAGAAGACACCCGAGACCTATCGCATCGTCAACGTCGAACGCAACGACGCCTGGGTGCCGCAGATCCAGCAGATGCTCGACGGACAGAAGAAGGGCGACACGATGGTCGTCGTCGGGGCGCTGCACCTGCTGGGCGAGGACGGTCTGGTCGAGAAACTGCGCGCGAAGGGCTACACGGTGGAGCGCGTGTGTTCGGTGTGTGCGCCGGAGGCTGATGCGCCGCAGGGCGCGCCGGGCAACGCGTCGGCGAACTCGTCGGTGAACTCTTCGACGAAGTAGGCGCTGTTTGCCGTCATTCCCGCGCAGGTGGGAATCCATGTATCAGTCGCGTCACGCTCGACGCGGTCCGTCGAACGACCGCGATGCAGTGGCCTTCGGATAACGGAACATCGCTGGAAGATGGATTCCCGCCTGCGCGGGAATGACGGCAAAAGAAGCCGTCGCGGGAATGGCAGCAAGAAAGCGGCCGGGGGGAATGACGGCGAAGAAGCGGCAACCCTGACGGGGTGATGCGCGGTTACGCCGCCACCATCACGATGCAATCCACCGGGCACGCCGGCACGCACAGTTCGCAGCCGGTGCAGAGCGGGTCGATGACGGTGTGCATGTGCTTCGAACCGCCGACGATCGCGTCGACCGGGCACGCCTGGATGCATTTGGTGCAGCCGATGCAGTCGGCTTCGACGATCAGCGCGACCTGCGGCGGCTTGTGCTCGCCGCGCGTGCGGTCGAACGGTTTGGCCGGAACGTCCAGCAGGCGCGCGAGCGCACGCGCCCCCTCGTCGCCACCAGGCGGGCAGTGGTCGACATCGGCTTCGCCGCGTGCCATCGCCTCTGCGTAGGGTCGGCAGCCCGCGTAACCGCACTGCCCGCATTGCGTTTGCGGGAGCAGGCGGTCGAGGCGTTCGACGAGGTCCGGGATCATGATGTTTCCTCCTTCCCTCTTCGAAAGAAGGTGGCGCAGCCCGAGCCCTCTCTTTTCGGAAGAGGGCTCAAGACCGATCAGCGAACCGGTGCGCCCGGCTGCACGCCAGCGTCGGCGTCGAGCAGGTGCAGCGAGCCGCCGTCGAAACCAGCCGACAGGATCATGCCCTCGCTGATGCCGAAGCGCATCTTGCGCGGCGCGAGGTTGGCGATGAACACCACGCTGCGGCCGACGAGCTTTTCCGGTTCGCCATAGGAGCCGCGGATGCCCGAGAAGATCTGGCGCGTGCCCAGCTCGCCGGCATCGAGCTCGAAACGCAGCAGCTTGTCGGAGCCTTCGACGAATTCGCACGCAACGACCTTGCCCACGCGCAGGTCGAGCTTTGCGAAGTCGTCGATGCCGATGGTGGCGGTCTCATTGGTGGATGGCGCGGGTGCCGCGGCCGGCTTGGCGGGCTTGGCTTCGGCCTTGGTTTCGGACTCGTTCTTCGGAGCGGACTGCAGCGAGTCCTTGGAGGCTTCGATCATGGCGTCGATCTGTTTCGGGTCGATTCGGGTGAAGAGCGGGGCGTAGGCGTTGATGCGGTGGGCGAGCAGCGGCGCGGCGAGCTCGCTCCAGTTCGTGACCTTCGCTGCGAGGAAGTCCTCGGCCTGCGCGGTGACGCGCGGCAGCACGGGCTTGAGCGCGGTGTTCAGCACGCGGAACAGGTTCAGGCCCTGCGTGCAGACGGCCTGCAACTGCGCGTCGGCGCCGTCCTGCTTGGCCAGCACCCACGGCTTGTGCTCGTCGATGTACTTGTTGGCTTCGTCGGCCAGCGCCATCGTCAGGCGCAACGCGGTGGCGGCCTCGTTGCGCGCGTAGGCCTGCGCGATCGGTTCGAGCTGTTCGACGAAGCGCGCGTACTGCGCGGCATCGGGCAGCGCGTCCGCGAGGCGGCCGTCGAAGCGCTTCTCGATGAAACCGGCGCAGCGGCTGGCGAGGTTCACGAACTTGCCGACCAGGTCCGCGTTCACGCGCGCGACGAAATCGGCGAGGTTCAGGTCGAGGTCGTCGACGCCGCCGGTGGTCTTGGTCGCGTAGTAGTAACGCAGCGCTTCCGGGTGAAGCCCCGCGTCAAGGTAGGTGCGCGCCATGACGAAGGTGCCGCGCGACTTCGACATCTTGGCGCCGTCGACGGTCAGGTACCCGTTGACGTGCAGGCGCGTCGGCGCGCGGAAACCCGCGCCGTGCAGCACCGCCGGCCAGAACAGGCCGTGGAAGTTGACGATGTCCTTGCCGATGAAGTGGTGCAGCTCGGCCGGGCTGTCGCGGCGCAGGTACGACCAGAAGTCCAGGCCCTCTCGTTCGCACAGCGCCTGGAAGCTCGACAGGTAGCCGATCGGCGCGTCCAGCCAGACGTACAGGTACTTGCCCGGATGGCCCGGGATCTGGAAGCCGAAATAGGGCGCGTCGCGCGAGATGTCCCACGCACGCAGGCCGCCTTCGGCATCCAGCCATTCCTGCAGCTTGGCCTTCACGCCGGGCAGGGCGACGTCGCCGGCCAGCCATTGCCGCAGGAAGCCTTCGAACTGGCCGACCTCGAAGAAGAAGTGCTCCGATTCGCGCAGCTCCGGCGTCGCGCCGCTGACGACCGAACGCGGCTCCTTGAGTTCCGTCGGCGAATACGTGGCGCCGCAGTTCTCGCAGTTGTCGCCGTACTGGTCGGGCGTGCCGCAATTGGGGCAGATGCCCTTCACGTAGCGGTCGGGCAGGAACATGCCCTTCACCGGATCGAACAACTGCGCGACCGAACGGCGCGAGATGTGGCCGTTGTTGTCGAGCTTGGCGTAGATCGCCTCGGTCAGGACGCGGTTGCGCTCGGAGTTGGTCGAATCGTAATGGTCGAACGCGACACCGAAATCGGCGAAGTCGCGCTCGTGGCTCTGCTGGATCCCGGCGATGAAGGCTTCCGGCGACTGGCCGGCTTTCTCGGCGGCGAGCATGATCGGCGTGCCGTGGGTGTCGTCGGCGCACACGTACCAGGCCTTGTGGCCGGCCATGCGCTGGGCGCGGCACCAGATGTCGGCCTGGGTGTAGCCGACCAGATGGCCCAGGTGCAGCTGCCCGTTGGCGTAGGGCAGGGCGCAGGAAACGACGAACTCGCGGGACATGAGCAGCCAGGATGCGAAAAGAGCAGCGATTATCGCACGCGGTCCGCGTGCGCCTTCGCGGTGGCGAGGTATCAGGCCCCCGAAAACAGGACGAGCCCCCGTGGGGGCTCGTCCGTTCACACCGCGAACGGTGCGGTCAGGGCGTGCGTGACCGCGGGTCCGGCTGGACCTGGTCCGGCCGGGTCGCCGCGATCAGCGGCGCAGCCAGGTCTGGTTGCGGCCCAGCATGGAGAAGCCCATGTAGCCGCGCACTTCGAGCGCTTTGCCGCCATCCATCGGGGTGACGCGTACCGAGTAGATCTTGCCGGAGGACGGATCCAGGATCTTGCCGCCTTCCCAGCTCTCGCCTTCCTTGCGGATGCCCCACAGGATCACCATGCCCTTGACCGGCTTGTTCTTGCGGTCGCCGGAGCACTTGTCGCAGACCGGGTTTGGGCCGCGATCCGACTGCAGCACCTCGACCACGCGACCGGCCAGGCTGCCGTCCTTGGCTTCGTAGATCTCGACCACCGACTTGGGCTTGTCGGTCTTGTCGTCGATGGTGGTCCAGTGACCAACCGGCGTGTTCTGGACGGACGCGTTCTGGGCGAAGGCGCCCAGCGGCAGGGCCAGCAACAGAAGAGCGAGCAGCTTGGTACGCATGTGTCCCCTCCCAGGGATCGAATTCCGAGCAGTTATACCGCATCCGATGGCGTACGGAAGCGGCGGCGCGCACGCCTTTCCATGAGCCGGCCGGCCCCGCGACGTGGCGGGGCCGGGGCTCGCGAGGGAATCCGCTACTGGCCGAAGCGGTAGCGCATTTCCAGGTACATCGAACGACCGTAGGGGTTGTACAGCGCGCTGTTGTACGGAGTCGCCGCCGTGCCCGGATAGTTGGCCGCCTGCGCGTCGGGCATTTTGTCCAGCACGTTGTTCACCAGCAGCGACAGCCGCAGGAAGTCCGTCGCGTCGTAGTTGAAGCTCAGGTTCCAGGTCGTGTACGGCGCCCATCGGCCGGCGTGCTGGCCATTGGTCTGGTAGTCCCACGAATCGGAGATGTAGGCCAGGTAGTTGGGCGTGCTGCCGATCCGGTTGGCGTACGTCGTCGTCGTCCAGCGTCCCAGGCGCCACGCCAGCGACGCATCAGCGCGGGTTTTCGCGTAGGCGTCGTACAGCCACATCGCGTAGGGATCGCGCAACAGGTCCACCGGCTCGTCGCCCGGCAACGGCGTCACGGTGTGCTCGAGGTTGTTCGTGTAGTTGCCGGCGAACGCGAGCGAGCCCCAGCGCGAAAGGTCGAGCACGTAGTTCAGGCTGACGGTAAGCGCCCCCAGCTTCTGCTGCGACACGTTGACCTTGGGCGTGTACAGGCGCGTGATTTCGTAGTTCGGCCCGCGCGTCACCCACGCCAGCGCGTTGTCGCAACCGGCCGACGCCGTGTTGGCCTGGCCGGTGCGGCAGAAGTATTCGGCCAGCAGCAACTGATCGGCGCTGAGCTGGTCGACCTCGTCGCGGATGTCCCAGCGGAAATAGTCGACCGACAGCGAGAAGTTGCTGGCCGGCGCGTACACGACGCCGGCGTTCCATACGTGGGCCTCGATCGGCCGCAGTTCCGGATTGCCCGACTGCTGCCCGAAGTACCGCGTGTTGTCGTACGCGCAGTCGGTGGTGTTTCCGGGCACGTAACCGTCGAGCGAACAACGGTAGTAGTCGGTGTTCGAGCCGTAGAAGCCGCTCAGGCCCTGGAAGACGTCCGACAGCGTCGGCGCACGGAACGCCGTGCCGTACTTGCCGCGCAGCAGGATGCTTTCGACCGGTCGATACTCGACGCCGAGGCTGTAGGTCGGCTTGTCGATCGTCTGCCCGCCCACATCGAAGGCGTCGTAGCGACCCGACAACGTCACCGTGAGGGGATTCCACAAGGGCAGGCGCAGCTCGCCCGTCACCGCGTAGCGGTCGCGATCGCCCGAACCGCTGACCGACGTCTGCCCCCAGACGCCGGACTTCAACGTCACCGGGTCCTGCAACAGGCGCGCATCGGGTGTGTAGTCCCAACCCTGCTTTCCGCCTTCGACCACGACCGCCAGTCCCGCTTCGCCGCCCGGTAGCGGAAACAGCGAGGCATTCGTGAACTGCGCCCGCAGCGTGTCGTCCTTCGTCTCGCTGCGCGTGTCGACGTAGCCAGTGAAGCTCGCGAAATCCGACGGCGACATGGGCGAATAGAACGCCGCGTAGTTCGGCCGGAACACGGGATAGCCGCGATTGACGCCCAGCTGGGGCCCAAGGACGTGCGAGACGAAGTACGTGTCGATCGCGTCGGCGAAGCGTGCGAAACGGTGTTCGGTCAGCTCGTACCGCGTCGAGGTGACGCCGACATCCCAGTCCCACGCACTCGCGCCGAGGCGCCCCTGCGCGCCCAGCGTGAGCTGCCAGGAACGGTTGCGATCGGTATTCATGATGTCGGCGAAACCGAGCCCGCCGATGTCTTCCGGCGAGAACGCGCGCTGCAGGTTCAGCAGCGACTTGCGGTCCGGATCGTAGAAGTAGCCGTATTTCGCGCTGGTGCCCCACCACGTGTAGCTGGAGCCGGTCGCGTAATCGACGTCCTCGTGGCTGGCAAGCAGGTCGCCGTAGAGCTGCACGTTGTCGTTCACGTCGGAGGTCGCGTGCGCATAGCCCTGCAAGGCGTCCTTGCCGTTGCGGATCGTGCGGTAGCCCGGCGTCAGGAACGAACCGCAATATTGGCCGAGACCGGCTCGCGAGCTCAGCTGCTCGCTTCCGTCGAACTGGCCCCCGACGTTCTCGCACCGCGACGGATCGGCGAACACATACGTATTTCGCGCGGAACCGTTGGTGATCAGGTAATCGCGGCTGGCGGTCTGCGCGGTGTAGCCGGCGTCGTTGAATTCGCGCGTCAGTGCGCGCTGATGGCCCCAGATCGGATCACGCGTTTCGTACTGCAGGCCCGCGACGAGGTTGAAACGTCCGTCGGCGCTGCCGAAGCCGTCGGACGCGGTCACGCGCAGGCTGTCGCCGCCGCCCTCGCTGAACATACCGCCGCGCACGTTGAGCGACAGACCGTCGGCATGCTTCTTCAGGATCACGTTCACCACGCCGGCGATGGCATCGGAGCCGTACAGCGACGACTGGCCGCCGGGCAGGATCTCGATGCGATCGACCAGGTCGACGGGGATGCCGCTGATGTTGTTGAAGGTGTCCGAGCCGTTGTACAGCGCCGGATAATTCGCCATCGGGCGGCCGTCGATCAGGTACTTCGTGTAGCCCGGATCCAGACCGAACATGCCGGCGGCTTCGGCGCCCTGCGTGAACGAGGCGGACGTCTGCCCGCCCTGGAGCCCACCGGTCTGGAACGAGGACTGCTGCAACACGTCGGCGACGCTGGTGAAGCCGCGCGCCTGGATGTCCTCGGCCGAAACGACGGTGACCGGCGTGAAGTTCTCCAGCTGCGTCTGCGGAATCAGCGACCCGGTGACGGTGACCGCGTCGAGGTCGGTAGCGGTCGAAGCGGACTCCTGGGCGGCCGCGCCCCGGGCGGCCTGGGCGTTCTGGACGACGGACAAGGCAAAAACGAGGCACAAGGCGGCACTCAGCCGGCTGCGGCGCAGCCGATTGTTGGATACTGGCATCGGGTGGATCCCCTGAACGGACTTGAAGTGGATCGAAAAGGACGCGTCCGGCGTACCGGCCAGACGAGGCACGTCTGGCGAGGTGACGGGACCGTACCATGCGATTCGCGCCACTACGGTCGGGTTTTTCCGCGCCGTCGCATCAGTCGAAACTCAAAGGTTGTTACGTGATCGAAGAACTTCTGCAGCAGCGCATCGGTGCGCTTTCCATTCCCGACGTGGACGTCACGCTTCTTGACGCAAACGTGCGCGTGCGCGTCGTCGTCGGCGAAGGCCGCGCGGTGGTGGAAATTCTCTCGGGCTTTCCGTGCGCGTCATTGCGTCCGTGGCTCGACGCACAGGTGCAACGCGTGCTCGCCGATGAAGGCCTCGCGCTGACGCGAATGGACCTGCATCCGCGCATCGTCTCGCATGCGGTGCAGCCCAACGTCTCGCCGCTGCCGAACGTTCGCAACCTCATCGCGATCGGCTCGGGCAAGGGCGGCGTGGGCAAGTCGACGACCGCGGTGAACCTCGCGCTCGCACTGGCGGGCGAGGGCGCGCGCGTGGGCGTGCTCGATGCCGACATCTACGGCCCGAGCATCCCGACGATGCTCGGCCTGTCGGGCCGACCCGACAGCCCCGACGGCAAGACGATCGAGCCGATGCAGGCGCATGGCGTGGAAGCGATGTCGATCGGCCTGCTGGTCGACCAGGACACCCCGATGATCTGGCGCGGCCCGATGGCGACCTCCGCGCTGACGCAGCTGCTGGGCGAAACGCGCTGGGGGCACGCGCTCAGCGGCGATCTGGACTACCTCATCGTCGACCTGCCGCCGGGCACCGGCGACATCCAGCTCACGCTGGCGCAGAAGATCCCGGTCGCGGGCGCGGTCATCGTGACGACGCCGCAGGACGTCGCCACGCTCGACGCCCGCAAGGCGCTGAAGATGTTCGAGAAGGTCAGCGTCCCCGTGCTGGGCCTGGTCGAGAACATGGCCGTGCACGTGTGCTCGAACTGCGGCCATGCCGAGCACGTCTTCGGAGAGGGCGGTGGCAAGCGGATGGCCGAGCAGTACGGCGTGCCGCTGCTGGGCAGCCTGCCGCTGGAAATCGCGATCCGCGAGCAAGGCGACGCCGGTGCCCCGGTGGTCGCGTCCGCGCCTGCCAGCACCGCCGCCGCGGCCTACCGCGCCACCGCGCTGCGCATGGCCATCGAACTGGCCCGCCGCCCGCGCGTGGCCACGCCGCTGTCAGCCTCGCTGGTGTGACCTCCCGCGGGCCGCAGGGCGGGGCCTCTGGCCCCGGCCGGGCCCGGCTGACACAATCCCCCCTCCCACGCACGAGCCGCCCGCACCGCATGAGCATCAAGTCCGACCGCTGGATCCGCCGCATGTCCGAGCAGCCCGGCGGCATGATCGAGCCCTTCGAGCCCGGCCAGGTCAAGACCGCGGCGGACGGCCACCGCATCGTCAGCTACGGCACCTCCAGCTACGGCTACGACGTGCGCTGCTCGCGCGAGTTCAAGGTGTTCACCAACATCAACTCCACGATCGTCGACCCGAAGCATTTCGACTCGGGCAGCTTCGTGGACATCGAAAGCGACGTCTGCATCATCCCGCCGAATTCCTTCGCGCTGGCGCGCACGGTCGAGTACTTCCGCATCCCGCGCGACGTGCTCGTCGTCTGCCTGGGCAAGAGCACCTACGCGCGCTGCGGCATCATCGTGAACGTGACGCCGCTTGAGCCGGAATGGGAAGGCCACGTCACGCTCGAATTCAGCAACACCACGCCGCTGCCGGCGCGCATCTACGCCAACGAGGGCGTCGCGCAAATGCTGTTCTTCCAGTCGGACGAAGTCTGCGACACCTCGTACAAGGATCGCGGCGGCAAGTACCAGGGCCAGACCGGCGTCACGCTGCCGCGCACCTGATCCGCGCGTCGGACGCCACATCGAACGAAGGCCCGCCACGCGGGCCTTTTTCATGCGGCATTCGGATTCTTCCGATGGGGCGTGCCGACGACGCTATCGACAATGCATGACGCGCGATTCCCGCGCGCTGGAGACATGGCATGACACGCGACATGAAACGATTCGTCCTCACGATGGCCGGCGCGATGTGCCTTGCCGGTAGCGCACACGCGGGCAAGCTGTCGGACCTGCTCGGCAGCCAGGGTCTGAAGGACGCGGGAAACACCGCGATCACCGGCCTCGCGCTCACCGATGCGCAGGTCGTCGAGCTCGGCGCGAAATCCGTCGCGCAGATGGACCAGGAAAACCCCGTCGCGCCCGCCGACAACGCCAACGCGAAGCGCCTGGCGAAGCTCGCGCAGAACATGACGCGTGAGGATGGGCTGACACTCAACTTCAAGGTGTACCTGGTGAAGGACGTCAACGCCTTCGCCGTGCCGGACGGTTCGGTGCGCGTGTTCGCCGGCCTCATGGACCTGATGCCCGACGATGCCGAGCTGATGTCCGTCATCGGCCACGAAATCGGCCACGTGAAGTACGGCCACAGCAAGGAGCATTACCGCGCCGCGTACCTGTCCAGCGCCGCGCGCAAGGGCGTCGCCGCGATCGGCGGCACGGTCGGCAAGCTCGCCGCGTCGGACATCGGCGCGATCGGTGAGGCCGCGGTCAACGCGAATTTCAGCCGCGCCAACGAGACGCAGGCCGACGAATACGGCGTGGATTTCCTCCGCCGCCACGGCATGGACCCGAACGCCTCGGTGCGCGGCATGCAGAAGCTGGCGTCGCAGGACGGCAAGGCGAAGACGTCCTTCCTGGACGACCATCCGGCATCGCAGGAACGCGTGGCGCATCTGCAGAAGTACATTGCCCGGAAGAGGTGATGCGCCGTCGAACGCATCCCGGAGCGGTTCCGGCTTTTGCTGTCATTCCCGCGTAGGCGGGAATCCATGGATCCGTCGTCGCAAGGTATCTGGGAGCTTGATACGGCGGAAAGCTGGATCCCCGCCTTCGCGGGGATGACAGCTGGGGAGCGATGGTGCTCGCAGTGGACGACGACCGAGCCGCTCGCGCCCTCAATGCGTCGCCCCGCCCCCCATCCGCACATCGTGCTCGACCGTGAGCGCGATCCCCACCGCCAGCCGCAACGCCTGCGCGACCACTGTCGACGGCAGGCTCGGCGCGCCGGCATGCAGCGCGGCCTGCGCGGGCGAGTAGGGGATGTGCACGAAGCCGCCGCGCACACCCGGCAGCCCGCGCAGCGCGTGCATCAGCGCGTAGAACACGTGGTTGCACACGTACGTGCCCGCGGTCTGCGAGATCTCCGCGGGAAAGCCCGCGTTGCGCAGCGCCGCCAGCATCGCCTTGATCGGAAGGCTCGTGAAATACGCGGCCGGGCCATCCGCCGCGACGGGTTCGTCGATCGGCTGCGCGCCTGCGTTGTCGGGGATGCGCGCATCGATGACGTTGATCGCCACGCGTTCGAGCGACATCTGCGCGCGGCCGCCGGCCTGGCCGACGCAGATCACCAGCGACGGCACGAGTTCGTCCAGCGCCTGCTGCAGCGCGTGCAGCGATGCGTCGAACTCCACCGGCAGGCAGCGCGCGACGATACGGTGCCCGGCGACGACTTCGCCCTCCAGCGCCTGCACGGCTTCCCAGCTGGGATTCGTGGACTCGCCGCCGAATGGCGCGAAGCCGGTCAGCAGCACATGCGGCATCGGGGAGGCGTTCATCGGAAGGCGAGCCAGTACATCAGCGCCAGGTTCACCAGCAGCAGCGGGATCGCCGTCGGCAGCTGCGCGCGGATCACCGCGTTGGGGTCGTCAAGTTCCAGCAACGCGGCCGGGACGAGGTTGAAGTTGGCAGCCATCGGCGTCATCAGCGTGCCGCAGTAGCCGGTGAGCATGCCGATCGAGCCGAGGATCGCCGGTGCGGCACCGTGCTGCTCGATAAGCAACGGCAGGCCGATCCCCGCCGTCATCACGGGGAACGCCGCAAACGCGTTACCCATGATCACCGTGAACAGCACCATCCCGAGGCCGTACGCGAGCACGCAGGCAAGGCGGCTGTCGGCCGGAATCAGCATCGACACGATGGACGCCACTGCGTCGCCGACGCCGCTGGCCGCGAACACACCGCCCAGCGTCGCCAGCACGATCGGCAGCAGTGCCGCCCAGCCCATCGTGTCGAGCAGGCGTCGCCCTTCGCCGAGCGCGGCTGCGGGGCGCTCGCGCGTGATGTGGATCGCTGCGAACGTCGCGACCACGCACGCCAGCGCCAGGCCGATCAGCGTGATGCTGCCTTCGCCGAATACGGGCGTCCCGCCGATCGCCAGCTTCGCGCCGAACAGCACGATCAGCACGGTGACGACGGGAATGATCAGCGCTGGCACGAAGAGCCTGTGTCCAAGGCGCATCGCCGACGCGAGTCGCTGCGCCGCCGGCGCTTCGTCGATGTGTTCGCGGCGCATCCGCGCGGCGAGCAGCGCGAGTGCGATCACCGCGGCGCCCGCAAGCTGTGCGGGAAGCTTGTCGCCGGTCTTAGCTGCATCGAGCACGAACTTCCCGCCGGCGAAGAGCACGGCGATCAGGACCCAGAACGCCGCGTGCACGAACCGCTTTTCGCGCAGGTTGCGCAGTCCCGCGTACAGCAGGAACAGGGCCAGCAGCAGGTAGAAGTGCTCAATCGACAGCATCGGATCCGGCCGTGGTTTGAGCGATGCGTGCGGCCGCGGTTCGGCGATCGAGGCCGCGCTGGAAGAACACGATGCGGATCGCGTGGATCACGAACGCGGCGATCGCGGTCGGAATCGCCCACAGCGCGATCTGCAGCGGCTCCAGGTGGATGCCGTGTTCGGCGTAAAAGCCCTGGATCAGCAGCACCGCGCCGAAGGCGAGGAAGACGTCTTCCCCGAAGAAGCGGCCGACGTTGTCGGTCGCGGCGGCGAGCGCGTACACCTTCTGCGTGTCTTCGCGCGACGTCGGCCCGTTCGGCTTCGATGCCGCCGATTCGGCCATCGGCGCCAGCAGCGGCCGCACGGTCTGCGCGTGGCCGGCGATGTCGATCAGCCCGATCATGCTCAGGCCCTGCCGGGCGGCGAGGTAACCCGCCAGCAGGCGCGTCAGGGTCAGTCCGTGCCAGCGTTCGATCCAGCGCAACGCGTGCTCGCGCAGGCCGGCGCGCTCGAGCAGGCCGATGGTCGGCAGCGTCATCGCGAACATCAGCAGCGCGCGATTCGACACGAAGCTCTCGCCGAGCAGCGCGAGCAGTTCGCCCATCGATTTGCCGGCGAGCAGGCCGCTCACCAGCCCCGCGCTGACCACCACGATCACCGGATTGGCACGCAGCACGAAGCCGACGACCACCCATGCGACGCCGACCAGCGGCCAGTAGTTGATGGCCTCGTTCATGCGGCGGTTCCGAACGGGCGGACGGCGATGCCGTCGGCTTCCAGCGCCCCGCGCACCGCGCGGGCGAACTCCGCGGCGTCGGGCCGGTCGCCGTGCAGGCACAGCGTGTCGGCCTGGATCGCGACGACGCGGCCGTCGTCGGCGACGACTTCGCCTCGCAATGCCAGGCGCCGCACCTGCACGATCGACTCGTCGAGCGACTCGATCACCGCGCCCGGCGTGCCGCGCGGGCGTAACCGACCGCGCGCGTCGTAGCCGCGTTCGGCGAAGACTTCGTGCGCCACGCGCAGGCCGTGATCGAGGCCGACGCGTGCGAGTTCCGACCCCGACAATGCGTAAAGCGCGAGCGTGGGGTCGATGTCGGCAACCGTCGCGGCAATCGCATCGGCCACCGCGCGGTCGTCCGCGGCGACGTTGTACAGCGCGCCGTGCGGCTTGACGTGCGCGAGCGTCACGCCTTCCTCGCGCGCGATCGCGCGAATGCGTTCGATCTGCGCGCGCACCATGCGTGCGATTTCAGCCGGCGCGACGTCGAGCACGCGACGGCCGAAGTGTTCGCGATCTTCGTAGGAGGGATGCGCGCCGGCCGCCACGCCGTGCCGATGGCACAGACGAAGCGTCTCGCGCATCGTCGCCTCGTCGCCCGCATGGCCGCCGCAGGCGATGCTCGCCGACGTCACGTGCGGGAGGATCGCGGCGTCGTTGCCGCAGCCTTCGCCCAGGTCGCAGTTGAAGTCGATGCGCGCGCCCACGATGCGGCCGAGCGGCCTCAGCCGCGCTTGAACAGCATGCCGAGGCCGACGACGATCAGGATCGCCGGCCACCAGGTCATCAGCAGCCGGCCGAGGCTCATGTCGGTGAAGCCGAGGTTGTTGAGCAGGAACAGGGTGCCGATCACGACCAGCACCAGCGCGCCGACGATGTTGGATTTCATTGGGTTCGCCAGAAGAAGTGGAAGGTTCAGATCGCGGGCAGGCGCGCGTCGATCATCACGCCGATTCTGGCGATGCGTACACGTGCCGCGCAAGCCAGCCGATGGGCGGTCGCGGCATCGACGGGCGCGAAGTGCAGCGGCTGTCCCGGAACGCATTGCGCCAGGCGCGGCAGGTCGGCGGCGATCACGTGCCCGAGTTTCGCGTAACCGCCGACGGTCTGCGCGTCGGCGAGCAGCACGATGGGGCAGCCGTCGGCCGGCAGCTGGATCGTGCCGGGTGCGACCGGTTCGGACACGCCATCGCCGCCGGGCGCCGGTAGCGCATCGCCCTGCAGGCGCAGCCCCTGCCGGTTGCTGCTGGCGCTGATGGTCCATCTTCGGCGGGCGAGGGCGGATGCGGCCGCATGCGCGCCCGGGGCGTAACGGATCGGCAGGTGCGTGTCGTGCGCGGGATCGATCCACCACGTCGGCGCTTGCGGCGTATCGACCTGTCGCGCGCTGCCCATGCCGAGCGGCAGCACGTCGCCCGCACACAGCGCACGCCCGTCGAGCCCGCCGAATCCGCCGCGCAGGTCGGTGCTGCGACTACCGAGCACCGGCTCGACGTTGATGCCACCGTCGATCGCCAGCCACGCGCGCGCGCCGCCACGCAGCGCGCCGAGTTCGAGCGTGCCCGCGGGTAGTTCAACGGGCCGTCCGGAGGGCACGGTTTCGCCTTCGAATCGTGCGATGGGCGACGCGCCGACGATCGCGATGCGCGATGGCGCGTCGAGGCGCAGCGTCGGGCCGCGCAGGGTGAATTCCAGCACGGCCGCGTCGCCGTCGTTGCCGACGAGGCGGTTCGCGATGCGCGCGGCGTCGACGTCGAGCGCGCCCGCATGCGCCACGCCGAGATGACGCCAGCCACTGCGGCCGCGGTCCTGGACGGTGGTCAGCAGGCCGGGCGCGACGACGTGCAGCTGGCGCGTCACGACGACGCGCCCTGTCGCGGTGCAAGCCGCGCGAATTCGTCCGCGTCGATCGCGCGGAACCGCACGCGGTCGCCTGGCTGCAGTCGCGTGGGCGGCTCGAGTCGCGGATCGAACAGCGTCCATGGCGTGCGTCCGAGCAGCCGCCATCCGCCGGGGCTTTCGCGCGGGTAGATGCCGGTCTGCGCCCCGCCGATCGCGACGCTGCCTGCGGCGACGCGGGCTCGCGGCGTCGCAAGGCGCGGCAACGCGAGCGCGGGATCGAGCCCGGACAGGTACGGAAAGCCCGGCGCGAACCCGATCATCGCGACCGTGTAATCGCCGGCGCTGTGGCGTTCGACCAGTTCGCGCGGCGACAGGCCGAGTTCGGCGGCGGACGATTCCAGGTCGGGGCCGTGTTCGCCGCCGTAGAGCACGGGGATTTCGATGACGCCGTCGCGTGGTCGCAAGGGCAGCGCCGATGCGCCGCCGTCCTCCACCAGCGCCTGCAACGCCGCGTGCACCCGCGCCGGATCTTGGGCTTCATCGAAGAACACCGCCAGGCTCGCGAACGCCGGCACCACGTCGCGCAGCCAAGGCGGATCGAGCGCGCGCAGACGCGCGGCCATCGCATGCACCGCGGCATTGAGTTCCGGGTCGATGCGGTCGCCGAAGCGCAGCAGCCACGCATCGTCGGCCAGCGCTTCGATGTCGCAGGCCGCGCGCGAGGTCACTGCTTCAGTGCGCCCTGCAACTGCTGGATGCGCGCGACCAGCGCTTCGGGCGTGTAGGGCTGCGCGGTCGCCGTGCCCCACACCGGGCGCGGCCAGGCGATGTCGTCCGGAAAACGCGCGATCACGTGCACGTGCAACTGCGAGACGACGTTGCCCAGCGCCGCGACGTTGAGCTTGTGCGGCTTGAATAGCGCACGCAGCGCATGGCTCGCGAGGTTGATCTCCGCCAGCAGTGCGGCCTGTTGGGTCGCGTCGAGGTCGATGAGTTCCACCGCGCCCGCGACGCGCGGCACGAGGATCAGCCAGGGATGGTTCGCATCGTCCATCAGGCGCAGTTCGCTCAGGCCCAGGTGCGCGACCGGGTGTGTGTCCTGCGCGAGTTGCGCGTGCAGCTGCCAGCCGCCGTGGTGGCCCGTGCGGTTCATCGCAGGTTCTCCTGCAGGAAATCGATCGTCCGGCGCCACGCAACGTCGGCGGCGCGCGGGTCGAACACGTGGTTGTCGACGTCGCGATTGAACGCGTGGCCGGCGCGTTCGTAGACGTGGATCGTCGCCGCCGGCTGCTTCTGCCGGTGCTGCGCGACGGCGTCTTCGGGAATGCTGTGATCGGTCGAGCCGAAGTGGAACATCATCGATGCGCGCAGCGGTTCGTCGAGGAAGGGCAGGGTGCGCGCGCCGTAGTACGACACCGCGGGCAGGCCCAGCCGCGTGTTCGCGAGGAACGCGACGCTGCCGCCCCAGCAGAAGCCGACCGCGCCCGCGCGCAGGCCCTCGGCGTGGAGCGTCTCGGCGGCCACGGCGACGATGTCGATGGCGCGGTCGAAGCCCAGCTCGTTGCGCAGCGCCACGCCACGCGCGGTGCCGGCTTCGTCGTAGGGAAGTTCGATCCCCGGCGCGACGGGGTCGTACAGCGCCGGCGCGAGGGCGACGAAGCCCGCCGCGGCGAAGCGCCCCGCGACGTCCCGGATATGCGCATTCGCGCCGAAGATCTCCTGCAGCACGATCACCGCGCCGTGCGACGGGCCGCCCGGTTCGTCGCGCCAGGCGCGCACGGGGCCGTGCGGCGTGTCCAGTTCGGTCCAGTGGGCCATGTCTGTTCAGCTTGAACGGGGAAAGGAGCCCGGCCGATTCTAGCGCGGGGCTATAATCCGCAGCCCTCCCGCCGCCGCCTGCCGTCCATCCGGATGGCCGCCGTGCCTGTCCCATCGTCGCCGGTCCGCTCCATGTCCCTTGCCAATCCCAAAGTCGGTTTCGTCAGCCTCGGTTGCCCGAAGGCGCTCGTCGATTCCGAACGCATCCTCACCCAGCTGCGCGTGGAGGGCTACGACATCGTCCAGACCTACGACGACGCGGATGTCGTGGTGGTCAACACCTGCGGTTTCATCGACTCGGCGGTGGCCGAATCGCTGGACGCGATCGGCGAGGCCATCGCGGAGAACGGCAAGGTCATCGTGACCGGGTGCCTGGGCAAGAAGCCCGAGCAGATCCGCGAAGCGCATCCGGGCGTGCTGTCGATCAGCGGTCCGCAGGACTACGGCAGCGTGATGACCGCCGTGCACGCGGCGCTGCCGCCGAAGCACGACCCGTTCCTGGACCTCGTTCCGGACACGGGTATCAAGCTCACGCCCAAGCATTACGCGTACCTCAAGATTTCCGAAGGCTGCAATCACCGCTGCAGCTTCTGCATCATCCCGTCGATGCGCGGCGACCTGGTGAGCCGACCGGTCGACCAGGTGCTGCGCGAAGCCGAAAAGCTCGCGATGGGCGGCGTGAAGGAATTGCTGGTCATCTCGCAGGACACCTCCGCCTACGGCGTCGACGTGAAGTACGCCGAGCGCGAATGGCGCGGCAAGTCGTACCAGACGCGCATGAAGGCGCTGTGCGAAGGGCTGTCGGAACTCGGCATCTGGACGCGCCTGCACTACGTCTACCCGTATCCGCACGTCGACGACATCATTCCGCTGATGGCAGACGGCAAGCTGCTGCCGTACCTCGACATCCCGTTCCAGCACGCCAGCCCGCGCGTGCTCAAGCTGATGAAGCGCCCGGGCGCGGTCGACAAGACGCTCGAACGCATCCAGCGCTGGCGCTCCATCGCGCCGGACATCGCCATCCGCTCGACCTTCATCGTCGGTTTCCCGGGCGAGACCGAAGCCGAGTTCGAGGAACTGCTGGATTTCCTCGACGAAGCGCAGCTGGACCGCGTCGGCGCGTTCGCCTACTCGCCGGTGGAAGGCGCTACGGCCAACGCGCTGCCCGACGCGATTCCCGAGGACGTGAAGCAGGAGCGCCTCGCACGTTTCATGGAAAAGCAGGCGGAAATTTCGGCGGCAAAGCTGGAAGCGAAGGTCGGCACGACGCAGCGCTGCATCGTCGATGCGCTTGACGGCGAACTCGCCATCGCGCGCACGATGTACGACGCGCCGGAAATCGACGGCCTGGTGCAGATCCAGAACGGCTTCATGGCTGGCGTTAAGCCGGGCGAGTTCGTCGACGTCGAGATCATGGGCAGCGACGAACACGACCTGTTCGGCGAGGTCGCGTTCGACGATTGATCGTTGGGCGCGTGGGACACGTGCACGCGCGTCGGTCGCGTTGAACGCCTTGCGTCGCTTTTGCTCGTCATTCCCGCGTAGGCGGGAATCCATGCGTCAGCTCTCCTCAGCCATCCGGCGAGCGTGATGTATCGGACAGACGGATCCCCGCCTTCGCGGGGATGACGGCTTGAAGGCTGCGTGCTCCTTCAGGCCGACGCGATCACCACACCCGTCACCGCCGCACACGCGACAGCCATTCCGATCAACCCGCCGCCGACGATGAGGCCGTAGCGCCGATTCCCGCTGGCGAAGGCGAGCGCGGTCTTCGCGATCGCGCTGGAGGCCAACAGGCCCGCGACGCCCCATTGCGCGTGCGTCATCGTCAGGTTCCCCACCGACGACAGCTGCGCGATGCTCGCCGCGGCCGCATGCAACTCCGCCACCGCGACCAGCACTGCGGTCGCCAGCGCGCCCATGTCGCCGAACACGCTGCGCAGCCATGCCGACAGCACCAAAACGACGGCGATCACCAGCGCCAGCAGCAGGCCGTGACTCAGCTTGAACGCGCGGGCTTGCGGCTCGTTCGGAAGCGATGGAGCGTCGGCCTGACGCCGCAGGCCGAATCCGGCGGCAATCGCGAGCACGCCCGCCGCGGCCGCGAGCGGCCACACACTCGCGCGTAGCAGCGACGGTGCGGCGGTCGCGAGGATGCCCATCACCAGCAGCAGCGATGCGAGATTCGCGAGCAATGCTGCCGACGCGGCGCCTGCGGTCAGCGACGCGTCGGCGCGCGTGCGCTGGCCGAAGCCGGCCACGGCAGCCGTCGACGACGCGAACCCCGCGAAGAAGCCCGCCACCGGCAGGCCCCAGCGCGCACCGACGGCACGCAGCGCGATGTGGCCGAGCATGCCGACCGTCATCACCAGCACGACGAGCTTCCACAACTGCGACGGCACCAACACGCCCCACGGATCGACCGGCTCGTCGGGCAGCAGCGGCAGGACGACCAGCGCGGAGGCGGCCAGCAGGAGGGCGTCCTGCACTTCGCGCTCGCTGACGATGTCGCGCGCGAACCGGTGCAGCGGCTGCTTGGCGAACAGCAGTGTCGCCGCGACGACTGCGAGCGCGGCCGCCACCGTGGTCTGCGTCTGCGCGAGCGCGGCGAGCAATGCCGTCACCAGGAGTGCGACTTCGCCGGTCAGTCCCGGATCGTGTTCGCGCGTGCGCAGGTACGACACGACCGCCAGTGCGCCGACGGCGAGCACCGTCGCCACCAGCGCCGGCAGGCCGATCTGCGCCGCCACGCCGGCGGTGATCGACACCATCGCATGCGTGCGCAGGCCCGCCGCCGGTGCGCCGGGGTGCGGCGCATCGGACTGGAGCGGGTGCCGCTCGCGCACGACGCCGATCAGCAGGCCGATGGCGATGGCGGTGAGCAGGCCGCGGAATTCGTCGGGTTCCATTCGGCGTAGGTCGGGGGAGAGAGCTACACGCTACCGCAGCTGCGGGCGGGCGACGGGTTCCTGCCGCTCAGCGGCGCATCCACTGCATCGGGACGAAGCGCAGGCCGCTTTCGTGCAGTTCCGGTCCGGTGGCCTCGAAACCGAGGCGGCGATAGGTCTCCTGCGCATGCCGGGCCGCATTGACGGTGATGGGCACGGCCGGGTCGGCGGCTGCGGTCACCGCGTTGCACAAGGCCCGCGCGAGCCCGCGCCGCTGCATGTCGTCGGCGACGAACAGGTGGTACAGGTGCGAGGGCAGGCGCAACACGGCGACACCGACGATGCGGCCCTCGCATTCTGCGACGACGTTGCGATGGCCTTCGTCGATGCGCCGCTGGACCTGCTCCGGCGTCATCAACGCAAGCAGCGACGCGATGCCTTCATCATCGCAATCCGGCGCGATCCAGCGCTGCGTCAGCGCGCTCACCAGCGCGCTGATCGACGCCGCGTCGTCAGGCGTGGCATCGCGCAGGAGGATGGCGTCAGTCGGCGCCATCGTCGTAGCCGACCTCGACGATCACGAAGCGTGTCGCGCCGCCGGGCAGCATGGCCTCGAATTCGTCGTCCAGGCGCTTTTTCAGCATCGCGCGTGCGAGCGGCGAATCGATGCTGATCGCGCCTGTCTTCGCATCGGTCTCGTCCGGGCCGACGATACGATAGCGCTGCGTTTCGCCGCTCGCGACGTTCTCGATTTCCACGCGCGCGCCGAAGAACACCGCCTCCGGATCGCTCGGCACGGTGTCCACCACGCGCAGCGCCGGCACGCGCTTGGACAGGTAGCGCACGCGGCGGTCTATCTCGCCGAGCTGCTTCTT
Source organism: Lysobacter soli (assembly GCF_009755585.1). Classification (NCBI taxonomy): domain Bacteria; kingdom Pseudomonadati; phylum Pseudomonadota; class Gammaproteobacteria; order Lysobacterales; family Lysobacteraceae; genus Lysobacter; species Lysobacter soli. The sequence goes on from NZ_CP046603.1 coordinate 1,526,386, forward strand.
TCGATACGTGTACTCGGCGTTTTCCGAACGATCGCCTTCCGCCGCGGCGGCGGCGAGTGCCTTCACGACTTCCGGGCGCTTGATGCGCCACAGCTCGTCGAGCTCGGCCTTGAGGCGGTCGTGGCCCGCGCGGGTGATCAGCGCGGTGCTTTTTTCAGCGGGCGGACGCCAGCGGCCCATGGGTACTCCGGTGGAACGCGCGGCGCGCGACGGTGGATTCTAATGGTGGCGCAACATTGATGACGCCGTTTCGGCAAGCCGCCGCGGACTTATCTAAGGCCGTCATCCCGGAAGGCCGGGATCCAGGCCGTCATGCTCGACGAAGAGCGATGCTCGGCCCCTGCGGATACGTTGCGGGCCTGGGTCTCGGCTTTCGCCGGGATGACGGTAGTGAAGCGTGCATGCCCTCACTGCGCCGCCCGCTTCAGGTTGTACGGCAGCGCGCTGTCGATCGGCTTGCCTTCCATGTCCAGCTGGCGGATCTCGTCCTGCGACAGGATCGCGAACAGCCGATCGTTGTCCGCCTTGCTGTTCGGGTCCAGGCGAAGGCGCTGGTTGTTTTCTTCCACCGTCCACGTGCCGTCGCCCGTGAGCGCCGGCGCCGAGCGCTCCCTGTAGGTCTCGCTGATCGTGTACGTGCCGTCAGCGGCGAGCACCAGGTGCGTGTCGATGCCGGGACAGTCGGCGCAGGGCAGGGTCCCGTCGAACGTACCGGCGAAGGCCTTCACGTCGAACGGCGCGCCTTGTGCGGAGGGGCGCGCGTCGGCCGCGGGCGCCGCCGGAGCCGCGGCGGCTTCGGGTTGCGCGGGCGGTGCAGCGGTTTCAGCCGGCGCCTGCGGCCTGCACGCCGACAGCGCGGCGAGCGCGACCGCGGCAAACAGGGCGGTGCGTGCGTTCGTGATGGATCTGGACATCGCGTGCTCCTTGCGTTGGGGGACGGGCATGGAAACGAGGCAACCGGCCGGTCAGCGCTTCGATCCGCCGAAGATGCTGCCAAGCAGGCCGCGAACGATCTGTTGACCGATGCGGCTGCCCACCGTGCGCGCCGTCTGCTTGGCCATGGTCTCGACCATGCCCTGACGGCGTTTCGTGCCGAACACGGCGTCCTTTACGGCCTGGCCGAAGCCGCTGTCCTCGGCCTCGTCCTGTTCGCGCGAGCGGGCCGGCGGCGCCTTGCTCTTCTGCGTCGCGGTCTCGGCACGGGCGGCGAGCATCTCCGATGCGGACTCGCGATCCACGCGCTCGTCGTACTTGTGGCCGACCGGGCTGGTGTTGCGCACCTGCTGGCGTTCGGCCTCGGTGATCGCGCCCATGCGGCAGCGCGGCGGCGCGATCAGCGTCTTCTCCACGGGCATCGGCACGCCCTTGTCCTGCAGCGTGGACACCAGCGCTTCGCCGGTGCCCAGTTGCGAGATCGTCCTCGCCACGTCCAGCGCCGGATTGGGCACGAAGGTCTCGGCCGCGGTCTTCACCGCCTTCTGGTCGCGCGGCGTGAACGCGCGCAGCGCGTGCTGCACGCGGTTGCCGAGCTGGCCGAGGATGTCGTCCGGCACGTCGTCGGGGAACTGCGAGCAGAAGTACACGCCCACGCCCTTGGACCGGATCAGCCGCACGACCTGCTCGACGCGCTGCTGCAACGCCGGCGGCGCGTCGTCGAACAGCAGGTGCGCCTCGTCGAAGACGAAGACGAGCTTGGGTTTGTCCAGATCGCCGACTTCAGGCAGGGTCTCGAACAGTTCCGACAGCAGCCACAGCAGGAAGCTCGAATACAGGCGCGGCTTGAGCACCAGTTGCTCCGACGCGAGGATGTTCACCACGCCGCGGCCGTCGGGCGTGGTGCGCATGAGGTCGGACAGCTCCAGCGCCGGTTCGCCGAAGAACAGCTCGCCGCCTTCCTGTTCCAGCCGCAGCAGCGAGCGCTGGATCGCGCCGATCGACTGCGCGCTTACCAGGCCGTAGCTGGTGGAGATGTCCTTGCGTTCCTCCGCGACCAGGCCGAGCAGGGCGCGCAGGTCTTCGAGGTCGAGCAGCAGCAGGCCGCGGTCGTCGGCCAGCTTGAAGACGATGTCGAGCACGCCGGACTGTGTGTCGTTGAGTTCAAGCACGCGCGACAGCAGCGTCGGGCCCATCTCGCTGACGGTCGTGCGCACCGGATGGCCGAGCTTTCCGAACAGGTCCCAGAACACGACCGGGTTGGCTTCGTTGGTGTAGTTGGAAAGGCCGATCTCGGCCACGCGCGATTGCAGCTTCTCGTTCGCCGCGCCTGCGACGGCGAGCCCCGCCACGTCGCCCTTCACGTCGGCAAGGAACACCGGTACGCCCAGGCGCGAGAAGCCTTCGGCCAGCGTCATCAGCGTGACGGTCTTGCCGGTGCCGGTGGCGCCGGCGACCAAGCCATGGCGGTTGCCGAACTTCGGTTGCAGGAACACGTGCCCCTGCGTGTCGGGCAGCGATTGCGGCGTGGTGACGGCCTTGCCTAGCAGGATCGGGTCCATGGGGATCTCGGGGGAATGCGCGGACGGGAGTTGCGGCGATTCTAGGCGCGGCCGCGGGCGCCCGTGTTCATCCTGGGAATCTTCCGGAAGTCGCGTGGGCGCGCCCGTTCATCCGGACGTGCACCGCGAATCGGACGTTTCCGGCTTGTCGCGCTCGCACGCGGGCGGATACCCTGCGATGCCCCCCGCTTCCACGCTCCTGCGCTGTCAATGCACGTGATCGCCCGTTCTTCCGCCGCGCTGCTCGCGCTGGCTCTCCTCGCCGCGATGCCGCAGGCGCATGCGCTCTCCAAACGCGACCAGGCCGCGGTGGACGCGCTCAACACGCGCATGCAGGCGGCCGAGGCGCGTTATCGCGCCGGGCTGGTGAAGATCGGCAATGCCGATCCGGCCGGTCGCACCGAAGTCGATGCCTCGCTCGAGGACATGGAAGACATCATGGCCGCCTGCGTGAAGCAGAAGGGCTGCTCGCCCACGACCATGCTCGCCGCCTACAAGCGCCTGCTGAAGCAGAACGCCGACCTGGCCTCGGGCGACGAAGTGCCGGAGGACAACGACGAGGAAGGGCTGGCCGGCAGCATCACCGCCGACGTGCCCGAAGCCGCGCGCGCCGCGGCGCTGCTCAGCGCCGACGGCCAGCAGTTCGTGAAGATGGTCCAGTACAACCCGGCCGTGCAGGCGGGCATCCGCCGCTGGCTGACCGACATGCGGCCGTCGCTGATCGACACCTTCGAGAACTACCAGTACCTGCGCCAGACGATGTGGCCGCAGTTCCAGCGCGCCGGCCTGCCCGAAGCGCTGCTGTTCGGCGTGATGGCGAAGGAATCCAACGGGCGCGTGCATTCGACCTCGCGCGCCGGCGCGGCCGGGCCGATGCAGTTCATGTACGCCACCGGTCGCCGCTTCGGCCTGGGCGACGACGGCACCGGTTTCGACACGCGCTACGACGCGCGTGCCTCGGCCGCCGCGGCGGCGGAGTACTTCAACGAACGCCTCGGCACGCTCAACCGCAGCATCGAGCTGTCGCTGGCCGCCTACAACGGCGGCGAAGGCCGCGCGCAGCGGGTGTACAACACCTCCGGCGGCGGCAACTTCTGGGACGAATCGGTCTACAACCAGTTCCCGGCCGAAACCCGCGACTACGTGCCCATGGTGATCGCGGCGGCATGGCTGTTCCTGCATCCGAAGGAATACGGCCTGACGCTGCCGCGCGTGGATGCGCGTCCGGCGGCACTGCGCCTTGCCAAGCCCAGCTCGATCTACGAACTCACCATCTGCCTGGGCAACGGCGGCACGCGCGAGGGCTTCATGCGCGCGCTGCGCAACCTCAACCCGCGCTACCAGGCCGACCAGTACCTGCCGACCGGCACTGTGCTCAGCGCGACCACCAAGATCGTCGGCCTCTACGGCCGTCACTGCACGCAGGGCCAGCGCGCCGAACTGGCGCACACGCTGGTGATGAGCGATGCCTCCAGCGCGATCGTGCGCACCGGTCCGGTCACGCCGGTGCAGGCCGAGGATGCGGTGTACGAGGCCGAAAGCGCGGGCGTCGGCAGCGCAGGCGCCAGCGCCGCGCCGGTTCGCAGCAAACCCGCCAAGCCGTCCAAGCCCTCGACCTACACGGTCAAGCGCGGCGAAACGCTCACGGCCATCGCGCAGAAGTTCCAGTGCGACACCGGCGACCTGGCGAAGGCGAACAAGCTCAAGGCGCCGCGTTTCGCGATCAAGCCGGGCCAGAAGCTCAAGCTCGACGCCTGCGAAGGTTGAGTCGCGCCGCCGGACCCTCCATGCTGCGTCCCACCACAGGGACGCAGGGGGTGGGGCATGGTCTGGCGGAAGATCGTGGGACTGTTCCGGAAGGATGAGGCGCGACCGGCGCACGGCGCGCCATCGCTGGAAGAACAACTGGACGAACTGCGGGGCTACATCGCGCGCGATCTGCGCGGCGGGTACGTCGACGCCGATTCCATCATCGACAACGCGCTGGAAGTGCTGGAGCTCCAGCCACACGGCGAAGACGTGCTGCGCACGCACGCACGCCGCATCCTCGAAGACGAGACCGCGGCCTATCACCACGAAGCGGCCGGCTGGCCCGCGCTGACCGACCACGACCGCCTCGAGCAGGCGTTCGCCGCGCTCGAAACGCAGGGCGTGGTGTGCCGGCAGAACTTCACCTGCTGCGGCACCTGCGGCGTGGCGGAGATCGGCGACGAGATCGATACCGCGCGCGAACGCGGCGACAACGTGCACGGCTACACCTTCTTCCACATGCAGGACACCGAGCGCGCCGTCGAAGGCGGCGGGCTGTGGCTCAACTACGGCGCGACCGAGAGCGGCGAAGCGCCGGCCCTCGCCATCGGTCACCGCATCGCCGATGCCCTGCGCCTGACGGGCCTGACCGTCGACTGGGACGGCAACTGGACCAAACGCATTCACGTGCCGCTGCAATGGCAACGCCGGCTCGCGCTGTGACGCGCGCGACGACGGCCATGCTGGCGGTCGTTGTCGCCGCCAGCGCAGTGCTGGCGATTGCCGGCGCGTACTGGCCGGCGATGCCGTGGCTGCACTGGCTGTTCAAGCCGCTGACGACGCTGCTGATCGCGTGGTCGGTGTGGCGCACGCCTTCGGCATTGCCGCGCTATCGCACATGGCTGCTGATCGGGCTTGTGCTCTCGACGGCGGGCGACGTGTTCCTGATGCTGCCGATCGATGCGTTCGTCGCGGGGCTGGCGAGTTTCCTGCTCGCGCACGTGGCGTACATGATCGCGCTGAAACAGCGCGAACGCCTGTTCGCGGCGATATGGCCCTTTGCGCTGTACGCGGTCGTCGCCGGGCTCGTGCTGTCGCAGTTGTGGCCGGGGTTGCCCGGCGAGCTGCGCGTGCCGGTGGTCGTCTACGTCGTCGTGCTCGCGGCGATGGCCGCGCAGGCGCTGGCGGTCTGGTGGCGCCGGCGCGACGGCGCCGCGCTGTGCGGCGCATGGGGCGGGGCGTGTTTCGTGCTGTCGGACGCGTTGCTGGCGTGGGATCGCTTCGTCGCGCCGTTCGCGGCCGCGTCGCTCGCGGTGCTGGCGAGCTACTGGCTCGCGCAGTGGGGACTGGCACGGTCGCTGCCGCGCCGGTCGTGAACGTCAGGTCGTACGCGTCGCCAGCTTCTGGCCCAGGCGCACCGGCGATTCGGCGTGCAGCGACGGATCCAGCGTCGCCACGCCGCGCGGCAGCAGCACGATCACGGTCGAGCCGTAGTTGAAGCGCGCCATCTCGGCGAAGCGGTCCAGCGTGATGTTCTCCGCGCGCCAGTCCTTCCGGTTGATGCGGTCGCCGTAGGCGGGGATTTCCTCGCCGCTCCACACGGTCTCGACGCCCGACACCAGCAGCGCGCCCACCATCACCATCGCCATCGGGCCGAAATCGGTGTCGAAGTGGCACACCAGGCGCTCGTTGCGCGCGAACAGGCGCGGCACGTTCGCCACTGCCGCGGTGCCGACGCTGAACAGACGGCCCGGCACGTGCACGGTTTCGCGCAGCCGGCCGGTCCACGGCATGTGCACGCGGTGGTAGTCGCGCGGCGACAGGTACACCGTCGCGAACAGGCCGTCGTTGAAGGGCGTGGCGTCGGCCTCGTCGCCGAGCAGTTCGGCGGCCGTGAACGACTGGCCCTTGGCCTGGAAGATGCGGCCGTTCTCGATCGGGCCGCACTGGCTGACGTGGCCGTCGGCGGGCATCAGCAGCGAACGCGGATCGGGATCGGGCACGCGCGCGCCCGGCTTCAGCGCACGCGTGAAGAAGGCATTGAACGTCGGGTACTTCGTCGGATCCGGCTGCGCGGCCTCGGCGAGGTTCACGCCGAACCGGCGCGTCACCGTGTCGATCAGCCACTGCTTCAGGCGCGGGTTGTCCGAATACGCGAGCGCGCGCGCCATCGACGACAGCAGCCGATGCGGAAGGACGTAGGTGAGTGCGGTGACGAGGCTCATGGAGTGCTTACGATGGCGTGCAGGCGTGATGGGGTCGTGCAGGGCACGGGCAGAAGGCGCGGAGCGGGCGATTTCATCCGCCCGTCGCGGCGGTCACTCGCGCTTGGGAGACGCGGCAGCGAAGCTCGCCTGCGTCAGCGCCGTCATGTCGGAGGCGATCGCGGCCGGGTCGAACGGCGGCTGCACGATGCCGGCCATGCGGCCCTGCGGATCGAGCACCGCCATCGACGCACTGTGGTCGACGCTGTACTGGTCGGCGCGCACGCCTTCCGGCGCTGGCACCTTCGCGAAGACCATGCTCAGCGACTTGGCGAACTGCTCCAGCGCCGGGATGTCGGCGGTGGCGGCGATCGTGTCGCGGTGGAAGGCGTGTGCGTACTCGCCGATGCGGTCGGGCGTGTCGCGCTCGGGATCGACCGACACGAACAGCACGCGCGGGCGCGTGGTTTCCGGCAGCGCCGCCCACTGCTTCTGTGCCTTGGCCATCTCGGCCAGCGTGGTCGGGCAGACGTCGGGGCAGTGCGTGAAGCCGAGGAACACCAGCGTCCAGTGGCCCTTCAGTTCGCCCGGCACCAGCGGCGTGCCGTCCGACTGGCGCAGCGTGAAGGCCGGCAGCGTACGGGCCGGTTCGAACAGGCGTACGGCGCGGGTCTGCGGCAGCGAGGAGCCCGCCGACGGCGCGAAGAAGTGCTGCGCGGCCCACAGGCCGAGGGCGGCGGCGACGGCCGCGATGAGGATGTAGACCGTGGTGCGGTTGAACATGGCGGCTTCGAATCGCGCCCGGCACTGGGCGCGGGCATGATACCGGGCCGGGCCCCGTATAATCGTCGCCCCCTTCGAAAGGCCCCGCCATGAACGGCTCCGCGACCCCAAATCCCGTCACGTTCGAACAGGTTTCGATCATCGACCTGATCCGTTATGGCGGCAGCCGCTTCAACGAGGCCGGCCTCACCTTCGGCCACAGCTACGACAACGCGCTGGACGAAGCGACGCAGCTGGTCCTGCACGCGCTGCACCTGCCGCACGACCTGAGCCCGATCTACGGCGCCTCGCGCGTGACCGCGGCCGAGCAGGCGAAGGTGCTGGACCTGTTCCAGCGCCGCATCGACGAACGCGTTCCCGCCGCCTACTTGACCGGCGAGGCGTGGTTCGCCGGCCTGAGCTTCAAGAGCGACCGCCGCGCGCTGGTGCCGCGTTCGCCGATCGCCGAACTGATCCCGCACGGCTACGAGCCGTGGCTGGGCGGCCGCGAGATCGAGCGCGTGCTCGACCTGTGCACCGGTTCGGGCTGCATCGCGATCGCCACCGCGCACTACCACCCGCACTGGCAGGTGGACGGCGTGGACATCAACGACGACGCGCTCTCGCTCGCGCAGGAAAACAAGGAACGCCTGCACGCCGACAACGTCACGCTGCGCAAGTCGGATCTGTTCAACCAGCTGCAGGGCCAGGTGTACGACCTGATCGTCACCAACCCGCCGTACGTCACCAACGACGAGACCGACGCGCTGCCGAAGGAATACTCCTACGAGCCCGAACTGGGCCTGCGTGCCGGCGACGACGGCCTGGACCTCGCGCTGAAGATCCTGCGCGACGCACCGGACCATCTGACCGAAAACGGCCTGCTGATCTGCGAAGTCGGCGAAGCCGAGCGCGCGCTGGTCGAACTGCTGCCGGAACTGCCGATGGCATGGGTGGAGTTCAAGGTCGGCCAGATGGGCATCTTCGTGGTCGAACGCGCGGACCTGGTCGAGCACCACGCGAAGATCAAGGCGCTGGCGGACGCGCGCTGATCCATCGTCATCCCGGCGAAAGCCGGGACCGAGGCTGGCGACGCTTCCGTTCCTTTGGCGTCATCCCCGCGTAGGCGGGGATCCAACTGTGAGCGCATCACCTCATCCGTCAGCCGCGACGCGTCCGACGGCTGGATTCCCGCCTTCGCGGGAATGACGCCGTGTTTTGAATGCTTGTCTGCCTGGGTCCCGGCTTTCGCCGGGATGACGGGAATAGGCGAGGCGGGAGTTCTGGTTGGCGTTATCGGCCCCCGCAGTTCCAGCAGCAACCAATCCACGTTGCTAAAGTGAATGCCTGCACCCCGCGGGCTTCCACGTGTCCAGCAACAGCTTCGGCAAACTCCTCACCGTCACCACCTTCGGCGAAAGCCATGGCCCGGCCATCGGCTGCGTCGTCGACGGTTGCCCTCCGGGCATCGCCATCGCGCCGGAGGACTTCCGCCACGATCTCGAACGCCGCGCCACCGGCCGCACGCGCCACACGTCGCAGCGCCACGAGGCCGACGAGGTCGAGATCCTCAGCGGCGTGTACGAAGGCCTCACCACCGGCACGCCGATCGCGCTGCTGATCCGCAACACCGACCAGCGCAGCAAGGATTACGCGAAGATCGCCGACCAGTTCCGCCCGGGGCACGCGGATTACACCTACTGGCAGAAGTACGGCATCCGCGACCCGCGCGGCGGCGGGCGTTCGTCCGCGCGCGAGACGACGATGCGCGTGGCCGCGGGCGTCATCGCCAAGAAGTGGCTCGCCGACCGTCATGGCGTGCAGGTGCAGGGCTGGCTGTCGCAGATTGGCGAGATCGTGCCGCACGGCTTCGATCTGTCGGCCGTGGAGAACAACCCGTTCTTCTGGCCCGACACGCGCCAGGTGACGGAGCTGGAGCTCTACATGGACGCGCTGCGCAAGTCCGGCGATTCGGTCGGCGCGCGCGTGGACGTCGTTGCGACGAACGTGCCGCCCGGCTGGGGCGAGCCGATCTACGGCAAGCTCGACGGCGAGCTCGCCGCTGCGCTGATGAGCATCAACGCGGTGAAGGGCGTGGAGATTGGCGACGGCTTCGGCGTCGTCGCGCAGAAGGGCAGCGCGCACCGCGACCAGATGACGCCGCAGGGTTTCGCCAGCAACCACGCCGGCGGCATCCTGGGCGGCATCAGCACGGGGCAGCCGCTGCGTTGCTCGGTCGCGTTCAAGCCGACCTCCAGCCTGCGCCTGCCAATCGACAGCCTCGACACGCACGGCAACGTCGCCGAAGTCGTCACCACCGGCCGCCACGATCCCTGCGTCGGCATCCGCGCGACGCCGATCTGCGAGGCGATGGTGGCGCTGGTGCTGATGGACCAGGCACTGCGCCATCGCGCGCAGTGCGGCGACGTGGGCGAGGTGACGCCGCGGATTCCCGGGAATCTCGGTGGCTGACACGCGCCCCCGCGTCTGGGTATCGCAACCGCTGTTCGGCGACATCGTCGGGCGGCTGCGCGACCACTTCGACGTGATCGAAACCGCCGCGGTCGGCAAGCATTCGCAGGACGAAATCGCCGCGATGCTCGCCTCCTGCGACGGCGCGCTGGTGACGCTCAACGACCGCATCGGCGCCGCGGAAGTCGCGGGCGCGCCGCGCCTTCGCGCGATCGCCAACGTCGGCGTCGGCTACAACAACCTCGACGTGCCCGCGCTCACGCAGGCCGGCATCGTGGTGACGAACACGCCGGATGTACTGACCGAAACCTCGGCCGATTTCGGCTTCGCGCTGATGATGGCCGCCGCGCGCCGCATCACCGAGGCCGAACGCTGGCTGCGCGATGGCCAGTGGCGGCAGTGGAGCTTCGAGACGATGCTCGGCGGCGACGTGCATGGCGCGACGCTGGGCATCCTCGGCATGGGGCGGATCGGGCAGGGCATCGCCCGTCGGGCATCGGGGTTCCGCATGCGCGTGCTGTACCACAACCGTTCGCGCCTTCCGGCCGACATCGAGCGCGACTGCGACGCCGCCTATGTCGACTTCGACACGCTGCTCGCCCAGGCCGACCACCTGGTGCTCGTGCTGCCGTACTCGCCCGCGGTGCATCACATCGTCGACGCCGCCGCCATCGCGAAGATGAAGCCGACCGCGACGCTCACCAACATCGCGCGTGGCGGCATCGTCGATGAGGACGCGCTGGCCGACGCTCTGGAAAGCGGCCGCCTCGCCGCCGCGGGGCTCGACGTCTACGAAGGCGAGCCGGCGATCAACCCGCGCCTGCTCGCGCTGCGCAACGTGGTGCTCACCCCGCACATCGCCAGCGGCAGCCTCGCCACGCGCCGCGCGATGGTATCGCTGGCGGTGGACAACCTCATCGCCGCGCTGGGTTTCGGCCCGCGCGCGGGCGATCCGCCGACGCCGGTGAATGCAACCGAATTGAGCCCCTCTCCCGACGGGAGAGGGGTTGGGGTGAGGGGCAACGAAGCCGGAGCGAAACCGGTCGCGGCCTCGGTGCAAGGCCGAAAACCCGGCATATCGAAATAACGCGAACGCATCAGTGTCCGCCGCCGCGTTGCGAGATCATCCGCGACGCGCCTTTCGAAGCAGACCAAGCCCGCCGGAACCTTCGCCATGCCGCACAGCCCGCGCCTGATCCAGATCCGCACCTACCAGCTCGCGCCCGACGCACGCGGCGCATTCCATCGCGCCTTCGTCGACGAGGCCGTGCCGATGCTGCGCCGCTGGCAGCACGAGATCGTGACGTTCGGCCCATCGCCGCATGCCGGCGACGCGTACTTCCTGATCCGTGCCTACGACGACCTCGACGATCTGAACGCGCGGCAGGACGCCTTCTACGGTTCGCCGGAATGGCGGCAGGGCCCGCGCGAACGCGTGCTGGCGATGATCCGTCACTACCAGGATGCGGTACTGTGGGCATCTCCCGAGACGCTCGACGACCTGCGCCGCCGCAATCCCGGCGACGCGGCGCCCACGGGCTGAGCCGCATCCACGCTTCGCAACACCCGCCGGAATGGTTCCGGCCGGGCATCAAGGCTGTACTCCTCCAACCCGAAAGAAGGAACCAATGAACGCCAAGAACTCCTGCAACGTGGCCATCGTCGGTGCGACCGGCGCCGTGGGCGAGACGATGCTGCGCATCCTCGTCGAACGGAAATTCCCCATTGGCAACTTGCACCTGCTGGCCAGCGAGCGTTCGGCCGGCGAGAAAATCGAGTTCGGCGCGAAAAAAATCACGGTGGAGGACCTGGCGACGTTCGATCCGAGCGGCATCGACATCGCGCTGTTCTCCGCAGGCGGCAGCGTGTCGAAGGAATACGCGCCGAAGTTCGCCGCGGCCGGCGCGGTGGTGATCGACAACTCCTCGGCGTTCCGTTACGACGACGACGTGCCGCTGGTCGTGTCGGAAGTGAACCCGGAGGCCGCGAAGAACCGCCCGCGCGGCATCATCGCCAACCCGAACTGCTCGACCATGCAGATGCTGGTCGCGCTGGCGCCGATCCACCGCAAGGTCGGCATCGAGCGCATCAACGTGGCGACGTACCAGTCGGTGTCGGGCGCGGGGCGCTCGGCGCTGGAAGAACTCGGCCGGCAGACCGCCGCGCTGCTGGGCTTCCAGGAGCCGAACCCGGAGCGCTTCCCGGTGCAGATCGCGTTCAACCTGATCCCGCACATCGACGAGTTCCAGGATAACGGCTACACCAAGGAAGAAATGAAGCTGGTGTGGGAGACCCGGAAGATCCTCGGCGACGACAGCATCCAGGTGAACCCCACCGCGGTGCGCGTGCCGGTGTTCTACGGTCACTCCGAGGCGGTGAACATCGAGACGCGCGAGAAGATCTCCGCAAGCGATGTTCGCAAGCTGCTGGAAACCGCGCCGGGCGTGGAAATCGTCGACGAGCCGAAGGCGGGTGGCTACCCGACGCCGGTGACGCATGCGTCGGGCAACGATCCGGTCTACGTCGGCCGCATCCGCGACGACTTCTCGCACCCGCGCGCGGTGAACCTATGGATCGTCTCGGACAACATCCGCAAGGGCGCCGCATTGAACGCGGTGCAGCTGGCCGAACTGGTGCTGGCCGAACGCGGCTGAGTCCGGGACGTTCCAGTGGTTGAGCCTCGAACGCCAGTCCGAAAGACTGGCGTTTGAGTTTCCGGACCTCGCGCGCGAGTGGAAAACACTGGCGATCGGGGTTTCGGAACTGGCGCGCCAGTAGAAAAGACTGGCGGACGAGTTTCCGAGGCTGGTGCTCCGGGCAAAAACACTGGCGCTCCAGTGTCCGGAACTGGCGCGTCAGTCGAAAAGACTCGCGTACCAGGCTTCGGGACTGGCGCGCCAGGCAAAAACACCGGCGCGCGAGGCTACGGGACTCGACGCAGACGGGCAGGGCGCGCTCCCGCGTCCTCACGCGAGTGGCGCGACAATGCCCATTCCGCCGCGCCAGTCGCAGTCGACGGCGGTTTTCGTTGCCGCGCCCCCCGGCGAGGGCTTAGAGTCGCGCCGGGGAAGGGCAGGGATCCGAAGTGAAACAACAAGTTGCCAAACAAAGCTCCGCCAGACGCTACGTGCGCACCGCGCTCGGGCTGGCGCTGGCCCTGGCCAGCGGCGCCGCGTCGGCGCTGGGCCTTGGGCAGATCGAGGTCAAATCGCGGATCGGGCAGCCGTTCCTGGCCGAGATCCCGATCATTTCCAATGATCCGGCCGAACTGGAGAACCTCCAGGCCGAGCTCGCTTCGCCGCTCGTCTTCGCCCGCGTCGGCCTGCAGCCGCCGATGGGCGTGGTCGCCGAACTGCAGTTCACCTCGGCGCTGGACTCGGCCGGCCGGCCGGTCATCCGCGTCACCACCACGCAGCCGGTCAACGAGCCGCTGCTGACCTTCCTGGTGTCGGTCGATTGGGGCCAGGGCCGGCTGGTGCGCGAATACGCGGCGCTGGTAGATGCGCCGCGCACGGTCTCGGCGCCGATGCAGCCGGCGATCGAGGAGACCGTCGTCTCCGAACCCAACACGATCGAACGCGAGCCCGAAGCCGCCACCCCGACAACCACCGCCGAGGCCCCGCCCGCGACGACGCCGGAAGAGGAAGTCGAACAGGCGATCGCGCGCGAGGAAAACGCCGCGGCCGACAACGAGATCCCCGCCGCGCCGCAGCCCGAACCGCAGCCGCAGGTCGCCTCCGTCACCCCGCCGCGCGAACCGGTGCCGCAGGCCTCGCGCGAGCTGTCGGGCGACTACACCGTGCGACGCGGCGACACGCTGTCGGAGATCGCCGGCCGCATGGAAGGCCAAGCGAGCCTCGACCAGGCGATGATCGCGCTGCTGCGCGCCAATCCCGACGCCTTCATCGACGGCAACATCAACCTGCTGAAGGCCGGCGCTGTACTCGACGTGCCGTCCGGCGACGAGCTCGCCAGCGTCGAGTCCGGCGAAGCGCGGCGTCTGGTCGCCCAGCACGTGCAGCAGTGGCGCGATGCGCGTCGCGCCGTGCCGCAGCCGGCGCTGGAAGGCGCGGCCGCGTCCGCCGCGGCGACGCCCGTCGGCGCCGCGCCGGGCAACACCACTACGGCGGGTGGAACGGCGACGGCCGATGCCCGCCTCGAAATCGTTCCGCCGGAGGCCGCGCGTGCCGCCCAGGCGGGCACCCAGTCCGGCATCCAGGCCGGCGGCGAGGGCCAGATGCTGCGACAGGAACTGCAACAGACCCAGGAAACCGTCGCCGCGCGCGACGCCGAGGTCCAGGAACTCAAGAGCCGCGTCGCCGAGCTCGAACAGCTGCAGAAGCAGCAGCAACAGCTCATCGCGATGAAGGACAGCGAACTGGCCGCCGCGCAGCAGCGCGTGGCCAAGACCAACGAGCAGGCCGCGACGCAGGGCGGCTCGCCGCTCCCGTGGATCCTTGGCGGTGGCGCGATCCTGCTGGCGTTGCTCGGCGGCTGGTGGTTCGGGCGTCGTCCGAACAAGCCGGCGTTCCGGGCGCCGTCCGATGCGGCTGTCGCCACCACGCCGTCGATCGCCGACGCGTTCGCAGCGGGCCCGGATATCGAAGCGCGCCAGGAACCGGAGACGATCGTCGAGCCGCCCGCGCCGGAGTACGTGCAGGAGCCGGTGCGGCAGGAAGAGCCCGCGTTCGAACTGACGCCGGAACCGCCGGCGCCGGTGCGTCCGGCTCCGGCCGCCGCGCCCGCCGCGCCGATCGCCCCGGCCTGGCACATTGCCGCGAACGGCAACGGCCGCCGCGGCCACGTCGAACCGACGCTCGCCACGCAGCCGGGTCAGGAACGCCTTGAACTCGCCCGCGCCTACATCGACCTGGGCGACCGCGAAAGCGCGCGCCAGCTGCTGAGCGAAGTGGTCATCAACGGCGACCTCGCCGCCCGCCAGGCGGCGTCGCGGATGCTGCAGGACCTGGGCTGATCGATCAGCGCCTAAAGTAGTGCGGCGAATCGATCAGCACCTGAAGTAGGGCGGCGAACCCTGACTTGAAGCCCCTCTCCCTTCGGGAGAGGGGTTGGGGTGAGGGGCAACGAAGCGATCGCCCCACACGTCGCCGCAACCGCACAGCGCTGCGCTGTCCGAGCCGACATTGCGCTGGCCCACCAGCCCAAGCACGATGCCCCAATCCCCACGATTCCGGCCCCACCGGAACGCAAGCCGCACCCCGTGAACACGCCCGCCGAATCCTCCCCGCCCGACACCGCCCCGACGCACCGCTTCGCCCTCGGCGTCGAATACGACGGCAACGGCTTCTGCGGCTGGCAGCGCCTGAGCAAGCACGGCGAGCCGGAGCGCGAAGGCGAGGAAACCCTGCAGGCCGCGCTGGAGTTCGCGATCTCCTTCGTCGCCGGCCATCCGGTCGAAACGATCTGCGCCGGACGGACCGACGCCGGCGTGCATGCCGAATGCCAGGTCGTCCACTTCGACAGCCACGCCGTGCGCGATCCGCGCAGCTGGATGCTCGGCGTCACCAGCCGCCTGCCGCCGTCCATCGCGGTGCGCTGGTGCCGGCCGGTGCCGGACGACTTCCACGCGCGCTTTTCCGCGCGTGCGCGCCGCTATCGCTACCGCATCCTCAACCGTCCCGTGCGCGCGGCGCTCGGCCGGCAGTACCTGAGCTGGGAACGCCGCCCGCTCGACGCCGACGCCATGCATCGCGCCGCGCAGGCCTTGCTGGGCGAAAACGACTTCTCCTCCTTCCGCACCGTGCACTGCCAGTCGCCGCACGCATGGCGCGAGTTGCAGGACATCCGCGTCACGCGCACCGGCGACGTCGTCGAAGTGGAAGTGCAGGCGAACGCCTTCCTGCATCACATGGTGCGCAACATCGTCGGCAGCCTGCTGATGGTCGGTAGCGGTGAGAAACCCGAGCGTTGGATCGCCGAATTGCTCGACACGCGCGACCGCACCGTCGCAGGTCCGACCGCGCCGCCCACCGGACTGGTGTTCCTCGGGCCGCGTTATCCGGCGCAGTGGAACCTTCCCGCCGAGGTGATGCTATGAACGCGTCGGCGCACACGCGCATCAAGTTCTGCGGCATGACGCGCCGGGACGACATCGCGCTGGCGTGCGAACTGGGCGTGGATGCGATCGGCCTGGTGTTTGCACAGCGCAGTTCGCGCAGGCTCGACATCGAGCAGGCGCGCGCGCTGCGTGACGTGGTTGCGGACGACATCGACGTCGTCGCGCTCTTCATGGACAACGAGGCCGCGTACGTACAGCGCGTGATCGATGAAGTGCGCCCGACGCTCCTGCAGTTCCACGGCAGCGAGGACGAAGCCTTCAGCGAGGCGTTCGGCGTGCCCTACCTCAAGGCGGTCGCGATGGGCGGCGACGTCGCATCGGACGCGTTGTCGCGCCATGCACGCGCTGTCGCGTTGCTGCTCGACAGCCACGCCACCGGTGGCGCGGGCGGTACTGGGCATCGGTTCGACTGGTCGCGCATTCCGCACGATTCCGGGCGCGCGTTCCTGCTCGCCGGCGGGCTGCATCCGGACAACGTCTTCGAGGCAGTGAACATCGTGCACCCGTGGGGCGTGGACGTGTCCAGCGGCATCGAGTCGGCGCCCGGCGAGAAGGACGCCGCGAAAATGCGGCGCTTCGTCGAGGAAGTGCGTCGCGCGGATTCGTTGCCGCGCTGATCCGCGCGATCAGCCCGCCAGTTCGGCGCGCAGCCACGCCACCAGCAGCGCGACGCGCTGATCGTTCGTCCTGCGTCGCGTGACCAGCACCCAGCTTGCCTGCGTCTCGACGAAACCCCACGGGGCGACCAGCCTGCCCGCGGCCAGATCCTCCGCTACCAGCGGTTGGGGCGCGATGGCCACGCCCAGCCCTGCGTTCGCCGCTTCCAGCAGGTAGTACAGGTGGGGGAACGCGGTGCCCATGTGCAGCGCGTCGGCGTCGAGCCCACTCCCAGCCGCCCAGTCCGACCACGCCTGCGGGCGCGACTGGGTGTGCAGCAGCGACTCGTTTGCCAGCGCATCGGCCGACGCGTCGCGCAGGCGATCGAAACCGGCGAAGCGAGGGCTCACCACCGGGCCGAGGCGTTCGGGCGCCAGTTCGTGCACCTGCCAGTCGGCGGGCCAGGGCGCGCGGTCGATCAACAGCGCGGCGTCGAGCCCGGTCAGCGCCGCGTCCGGCGTGCGCTCGCTGGCGGCGAGGTGGAGGGTCAGATCGGGGCGCTCGCGGGCGAGGCGGTCCAGCCGCGGGATCATCCATCGCGCCAGCACGCTACCCGGACAGCCGAGCACCAGCGGCGCCTGCTGCGGGCGCCGGCGCAGGTCGCTCCAACCCTGGCGGAGCAGGCCGAAAGCGCCATCGGCGGCTTCGTGCAGCCGCCGGCCGGCCGGCGTCAGGGCAAGGCCGCGGCCTTCGCGGACGAACAGCGCCGTCCCCAGCGCCTCTTCCAGCGCCTTCAGGTGGCGGCTCACCGCGCCGTGGGTCACGTGCAGCTCCTCGGCCGCACGGCTGACGCTGTCCAGCCTGGCGACGGCTTCAAAGGCCCGCAGGGCGTTGAGCGGGGGTAGGTCTCGGCTCATTTGAACCTGTGAGGTTTTCTGACAGGACAATCCGATTTTATGCATGTTCCCGGCGGATGTCGTTCGCTAAAGTCACGGCATGTCCCGCCCCGACTTCCATGCCTTTCCCGACGCCGCCGGCCACTTCGGTCGCTACGGCGGCCGTTTCGTCGCCGAGACCCTGATCGGGCCGTTGGAGGAACTGGCCGCCGCCTACGACGCGGCGCGGGTCGATCCGGCCTTCAACGCAGCCTTCGACGCCGACCTGGCGCACTACGTCGGTCGCCCCAGCCCGATCTACTTCGCCGAGCGGCTCAGCCGCGAGGTCGGCGGCGCACGCATCCTGCTCAAGCGCGAAGACCTGAACCACACCGGCGCGCACAAGATCAACAACACCATCGGCCAGGCGCTGCTCGCCAGCCGCATGGGCAAGACGCGGATCATCGCCGAGACCGGCGCCGGCCAGCACGGTGTCGCAAGCGCCACCGTCGCGGCGCGGCTCGGGCTCGAATGCGTGGTCTACATGGGCGCCACCGACATCGAGCGCCAGAAGATCAACGTCTACCGCATGAAGCTGCTCGGCGCGACCGTCGTGCCGGTGACCAGCGGTTCGGCGACGCTGAAAGACGCGCTCAACGAGGCGATGCGCGACTGGGTCACGAACGTGCGCGACACGTTCTACATCATCGGCACGGTCGCCGGCCCCGATCCGTATCCGCGCATGGTGCGGGACTTCAACGCGGTCGTCGGTCGCGAGGCGCGCGCGCAGATGCTCGCCGAATACGGTCGCCTGCCGGACGCGGTGACCGCGTGCGTCGGCGGCGGCAGCAACGCCATCGGCATCTTCCACGCCTTCCTCAATGACGCCGACGTCCGACTGGTCGGCGCCGAAGCGGCGGGCGAGGGCATGGAAACGGGGCATCACGCCGCGTCGCTTGCCGCGGGTCGCCCGGGCGTGTTGCACGGCAATCGGACCTACGTGCTGTGCGACGACGACGGCCAGATCATCGAAACGCATTCGGTGTCGGCGGGCCTGGACTACCCGGGCGTCGGTCCCGAGCACGCTTTCCTGAAGGACAGCGGACGCGCGGATTACGTCGGCGTCACCGATGCCGAAGCGCTGTCGGCGTTCCATCAGCTCTCGCGCACCGAAGGCATCCTGCCGGCCCTGGAATCCAGCCACGCGATCGCGCAGGCGGTCAAGCTCGCGCGGGAACTGCCGAAGGACGCAATCGTGCTGTGCAACCTTTCCGGGCGCGGCGACAAGGACGTGCACACCATCGCCGCACGCGAAGGCATTTCGCTCTAGCACCGCGCCTGCGTTCCCGAGGTACGCAGGCAACGTTTGCGGCTTCTCAAGGGGAAGGTCGGGAACGCGGCGGGATCTCCCTCCCTCCCATCCCACGCCTTCCGGGCCTTCCTCTTGAGAGGCTGCGCTCCCCGACACGGCATCGTCATGAACCGAATCGACCGACGCTTCACCCAGTTGCGCACCGATCGCCGGAAGGCGCTGATCCCGTTCGTCACTGCGGGCGATCCTTCGCTGGAGGCCACGGTGCCGGTGATGCACGCGCTGGTGGAGGCAGGCGCGGACGTGATCGAACTCGGCGTGCCGTTTTCCGATCCGATGGCGGACGGCCCCACCATCCAGCGCAGCTCGGAGCGCGCGCTCTCGCGCGGCGCGGGCCTGTCCTTCGTGTTCGAAAGCGTGCGCAAGTTTCGCGAACGCGACGCCGATACGCCCGTGGTGTTGATGGGCTACCTCAACCCCGTCGAAATCCGTGGCGCGGAGCGGTTCGCGCGCGACGCGACCGATGCCGGCGTGGACGGTGTGCTGCTGGTGGACCTGCCGCCGGAAGAGTCGAACGAGTTCCGTGCCGCGTTCGCCGCACATGACCTCGCGCTGATCCTGCTGGCCTCGCCGACGACGACGGACGAGCGCCTGCAACTCCTCTGCGACGACGCGCAGGGCTACCTCTACTACGTCAGCTTCGCCGGTGTGACCGGTGCCGCGGACCGGCTCGACACCGGGGCGGCGGGCGAGCGCCTGCACGCGATCCGCCAGCGAAGTCGCGTCCCCGTGGTCGCGGGATTCGGCATCAAGGACGCCGCCAGCGCGGCGGCCATGGCGCGCGAGGCCGAAGGCGTCGTCGTGGGCAGTGCGCTGGTGGCGGCGCTGGCCGAGACGATCGAGCCCGCCATACAGGCCCGCACGTTCCTGGCGCCGCTCCGCGCCGCGCTGGACGGCCTTCCGGCCGTTGCGGAATCGGCGTAGCGGAGCGCCGGGCGCCGACGCCCGCTGCGCTACACTGCCCCGCTTCCGCCGGGGCCCGCTCCGGCATTCTTCACGCCTGAACGGGAATACTCTCAACGCATGTCCTGGCTCAAGAAACTCATGCCCTCGGGCATCCGCACCGAAACCGGCGCCGCCAAGCGCCGCAGCGTGCCCGAAGGCCTGTGGGAAAAGTGCGACCGATGCGGCGCGGTGCTGTACCGCCCCGAGCTCGAGGAAAACCTCGAGGTCTGCCCGAAGTGCAACTACCACATGGCCATCCGCGCGCGCGTCCGGCTGACCGCGCTGCTGGATGAAGGCAGCACGCGCGAGATCGCGGCCGAACTTGGCCCGACCGACGTGCTCAAGTTCAAGGACCAGAAGCGGTACGCCGACCGCATCAAGGCCGCGCAGAAGTCCACCGGCGAGCGCGATGCGCTGATCGCGATGGAAGGCACGCTGAAGCAGCGGCCGCTGGTCGCCGCCGCGTTCGACTTCGCCTTCATGGGCGGCTCGATGGGTTCCGTCGTCGGCGAGCGCTTCACCCGCGCAGCCGAACGTGCCGTCGAACTCGGCTGCCCAATGGTCTGCTTCACCGCCACCGGCGGCGCGCGCATGCAGGAAAGCCTGTTCTCGCTGATGCAGATGGCCAAGACGTCGGCGGCGCTCGCGCGCATGCGCGCCCGCGGCCTGCCTTTCATCTCGGTGATGACGCATCCGACCACCGGCGGCGTGTCGGCCTCGTTCGCGATGCTGGGCGATCTGAACCTCGCCGAGCCCGAGGCGCTGATCGGCTTCGCCGGCCCGCGCGTGATCGAACAGACCGTGCGCGAAACACTTCCGGAAGGCTTCCAGCGTTCGGAATTCCTGCTGGAACACGGCGCGCTCGACCAGATCTGCGATCGCCGCGAACTCCGTGATCGCCTCGCCACGCTGCTGGCGTTGATGATGAAGCAGCCGCAACCGCCGGCAGAAGAGGCGGCTGCATGAGCCGCCGGTACTTCGGCACCGACGGCATTCGTGGACGCGTGGGCGAGGGGCCGATCTCGGCCGATTTCGTCCTGCGCCTGGGCAATGCCTACGGCCACGCACTGCCGCGCCGCGACTGGCGCAATCCGGTGGTCATCATCGGCAAGGACACGCGCATCTCGAACTACATGTTCGAGGCGGCGCTGGAAGCCGGCCTGGTCGCGGCCGGCGTCGACGTGCAGCTGATGGGGCCGATGCCGACGCCCGCCGTCGCGCACCTGACGCACTCGATGCGCGCCGACGGCGGCATCGTGATTTCCGCCTCGCACAACCCGCACCACGACAACGGCATCAAGTTCTTCTCCGCCGAAGGCGAGAAACTCGACGATGCCACCGAGCTGGCGATCGAAGCCGCGCTGGAGCATCCGTTCCGCACCGTGCCGTCCGAGCAGCTCGGCAAGGCCGTGCGCACGCGCGACGCGCTGGGCCGCTACATCGAGCACTGCAAGAGCTCCGTGCCGAAGGGCTTCGACCTGGGCGGCCTGCGCATCGCGATGGACTGCGCGAACGGCGCGACCTACCAGCTCGGGCCGCTTGTGCTGCGCGAACTCGGCGCTCGCGTGGATGCCATCGGCATCGACCCCAACGGCATCAACATCAACGACGGCGTGGGTTCGACCCACCCGGACACGCTCGTCCAGCACGTGCGCGCGACCGGCGCCGACATCGGCATCGCGTTCGACGGCGACGGCGATCGCGTGCTGTTCGTCGACGGCAACGGCGCGATCTGCGATGGCGACGACCTGCTGTACGTGATGGCGACCGACTGGCAGCAGACCGGCCGTCTGCGCGGGCCCGTCGTCGGCACGCTGATGACCAACTACGCGCTGGAGCGTGCCTTCGCCGAACAGGGCATCGGCTTCATCCGCGCGAAGGTGGGGGACCGCTACGTGCACCAGCAACTGGTCGCCAACGGCGGCGTGCTGGGCGGCGAGACCTCGGGCCACATGCTGTGCCTGGATCGCGCCAACACCGGCGACGGCATCGTCAGCGCGTTGCAGGTGCTGGAAGTGCTCAAGCGTCGCGGCGTGTCGCTGCGCGAGGCGCTGGGCGATTTCCGCAAGGTGCCGCAGAAGACGGTCAACGTGCGCTTCGCCGCGGGCTCGAAGCCGGCCGAAGCCGATTCGGTCAAGGCCGCGCTGGCGGAGGCTGAAAAGGCCGTCGCCGGCCGTGGTCGCGCCTTCCTGCGTCCGTCCGGTACCGAGCCGGTGGTACGCGTCACGGTGGAAGCCGACGACGCCACGCTGATGCAGGACACGCTCGACAAGCTCGCTGCCGCGGTCACCGCGGCAGCCTGACAGGCGCAACGCCCTCTCCCGTCACCCGGGAGAGGGCAGGTTCACGCTAGCGCTTCTGGAAGCGCGTGAGCATTTCCCACGACTCGCGCACCGCATCGGCCGAGACCTCCGCGTCCGGGACCGCGTCGTAATTGCGGTCCACCACCGTCGCCGAGCCGAAGTTGTCGAACAGGTAGATCAGCGCGCCGTCGCGGATGCCACGCTGCGACCAGCTTTCCACCAGCAGCGGCCGCTTGCGCGGCAATTCGCCGAACAGGTCCATGCCGGTCGAGTAATCCGCACTGTCGCTTTCGCAGCCGAGCGCGTGGCGCATGACGGTGGGGACGAAATCCTCGTGCGACGTCGCCGCGTCCACGCGACGCGCCGGACGGCCGGGCCAGCGCAGCACGAACGGCGTGCGTAGCTGGTAGTCCGAGAAATTGCCGTTGTGGCCCCAGTAGTTCTTGCGCATGTCGTTGAACTCCTCGCCATGGTCGCCGGTGATGAGCACGACGGTGTTCTTCGCAAGTCCGCTTTGTTCGAGCGTGTGCAGCAGTTCGCCGATCAGCGCGTCGCTGTAATGCACGGCTGCCCGATAGCGATTGAATTCGGGCGTCGGGTCGTGGTCCGGGCCGAGGTTGAGGAAGTTCACGTCCTGCGCCATCGGCTGGAACGGCGAGCGGTATCCCGCCGGCAGGTGGTACGGCGCGTGGGGCGAATCCAGGAAGACGAAGCCGAAGAACGGCTGGCCTTTCGGATGGTTGCGGATGTCGGCCTGCATGCGCGAGACCACGAAGCGGTCGCGCTCGGCGCTTTTCGCCTTCGGCGGCCCGATGACGATGCGGTCGCGCACCTTCGAAAACACCGTGCGGTCGAACTCGGGGCTGTAGAGCGGCGCGCTACCGTAGATGTGCATCGCATAGCGGTCGGCGAGCATGCGGTCGATCATCACCGGCCCGCGCTGCTGCGCCAGCATCGCCTGCCAATAGCCGCCGGGCAGCCCGTACATCAGCCCGAACAGGCCGAAGCGCGTCGCGTTGCCCGTGCTGTAGTGGTTCTGGAACCACTGCGCGTCCTGCGCGTAACGCCAGGTGTTGGGCATCACGGCAGGATCGAGCATGTCGTGGCGCAGCGACTCCACCAGTACCACGAGCACGTTGAGCGATGGCGAGGCCGCGCATTGCGGCGCACTTCGCGGATACCCGAGGCGATCGCCTGCATCGGGCAGCTCATGGGCCTGCGCGGTCTGCACGCCGAAGCGGTGCAGCGCGTTCTTCAGCGTGATCGGCTGCGCCCACGGGATGTAGGTCAGCTGCGACATCACCGCGCGATCGCCGCGCGCGTCGGAGTACGCCGCCATGCCCTGGCTCACCAGGAACAGCGAGACGGCGATCCACCACGCCTTGCGGATGCGGAGCAGGGCCGGGCGGCGGCGCAGCGCCTGCCACCACAGCCGCGCACCCAGGACCTGGAGCGCTAGCAGCGTGGCCGCGCCAAGCGCGATCAGCGCCCACATTTTCGCCGAGAAGGCGACCTGATCCTGCAGCGCGCCGCCGAAGATCATGTTCGCCACCATCGCATTGAGGTGGAAGCGATACAGCGCGAAGACCTTCGCGTCGGCGAGCAGCAGGAGCAGCCACGCCGTCTGCATCAGCACGGCCAGCGCGATCATCCAGCGCGGATTGCGGACGACCCGGCCGAGCACGTACGCCGGCAGCGCGACGATCGCGCCGAAGAAGATGAAATGGCCGGGCAGGGCCAGCAACAGGAACAGCGCCGAATGCCAGGCGCTGCCGGCGTCGGTCAGGGGAATGTTGCTGAGCGTGATGAGGCAGGCCAGGACGGCGTTGCCAAGGATCAGGCCGGTCAGCCAGGCGTTCGCGCGCTGGCGCAGGGGAGGGGCGACGTCTTCCATTCGTCCGGGCGGGGTAGGAGGGGCGGGAAAAAAGCCCGCCATTATCCGGCAATGGCGTCGCGCGGAGCCCATGCGGAAAGACATCCCGCCTGAACGGCCCGCCGGCGTCCCCGCGAGCCCGGCCTGCCGGCTGCGGGCGGTATCATGTGCGGCTCCTCCAGACCCGCAGCAACAGGAATCGACGTGAACCGCATCCCGACCCTCGACATCCGCCGCTTCAGCGATCCCGCCAGCCCGGCCGATCGCGAGGCCTTCGTGGCCGAACTCGGCGCGGCGTACCGCGAGTGGGGCTTCTGCGGCATCCGCGGCCATGAGATCTCCGACGCGCAGATCGACACCGCCTACGACGTCTTCAAACGCTTCTTTGCGCTGCCGGACGAGGTCAAGCGCAAGTACAACGTACCCGGCAGCGGCGGCGCCCGCGGCTATACGCCTTTCGGCGTGGAGACGGCCAAGGATTCCAAGCACTTCGACCTGAAGGAGTTCTGGCACGTCGGCCGCGAGATCCCGCGCGATTCGAAGTACGCCGACGTGATGCCGCCGAACCTGTGGCCGGAGGAGATCCCGGAATTCCGCGACGTCGCCTACGGCCTGTACACGTCGCTGGACCAACTGGGTTCGCGCGTGCTGAGCGCGCTGGCGCTGCACATCGGCCTGCCGGAGAGCTTCTTCGCCGACAAGACCGACTCGGGCAACTCGATCCTGCGCCCGATCCACTACCCGCCGATCACCACCGACGACGTCCCCAATGTCCGCGCCGGCGCGCATGAAGACATCAACCTGATCACGCTGCTGGTCGGCGCCAGCGCGGAAGGGCTGGAAGTGCTGTCGCGCAAGGGCGAGTGGGTGCCGTTCACGGCGGACGCCGACACCATCGTGGTCAACATCGGCGACATGCTGCAGCGCCTGA
Organism: Lysobacter soli; assembly: GCF_009755585.1. Taxonomy (NCBI): domain Bacteria; kingdom Pseudomonadati; phylum Pseudomonadota; class Gammaproteobacteria; order Lysobacterales; family Lysobacteraceae; genus Lysobacter; species Lysobacter soli. Next base: position 1,551,043 of record NZ_CP046603.1, read on the forward strand.
CCAACCACGTGTATCCGTCGACGACGCATCGTGTGGTCAACCCGAAGGGTGAGAAGGCGCGCCAGCCGCGCTATTCCACGCCGTTCTTCCTGCATCCGAATCCGGATTTCCTGATCGACGTGCTGCCTTCGTGCGTCACGGCGGAAAACCCGAGCCGTTATCCGGAAGCGATCACCGCGCACGGTTACCTGGAAGAACGCCTGCGCGAGATCAAGCTGAAGTAATCGCAGCAACGATCAATCGGATTCAACGACTCCGGCCGCCTGCAGCGCTTCGCGCCAGGCGGCCAGTTTTTTGGCGAACGCGATCGACGCGTTCGCCGGGCTCGTCGAAGGCAGGCGGAATGCGCGCAGGCCGAATGCGTCCAGCGGCGGGCCGAAACGACGGTACGCGGCTTCCGCCTTGGCCCCGTTGAACAGCACCGTCCTCAACTTCGCGTGCTGCCTGAAGAACGCGGCGAAGTCGTTCGCCTGCGCCGTCGCATCGACGATCGCCGAATCCAGGCTGCCTTCGCGCTCGCAACGATCGAGCACATCCCACAGCGCGATGCCGGCGGATTTCAAGCGTGCCATTCGCTGCGCGTAGGGCAGCGCGGGATCGGCCCCGACGAGTTCGCCCATGATCGACCAGAAGGCGTTGCGCGGGTGCGCGTAATAGCGCTCGGCCTGCAGCGACGCGACGCCCGGCATGCTGCCCAGCACGAGCACGCGCGCATCGCGCGTGGCGACGGGCGGAAAACCCTGCAGCAATGACGAATCCGCGCGCGATGGCGTGTCCATGGGAGGGATTCTCGCCGACGTGGAGTAAACTTGCCGCCGCTCGCGGCCGGTCGTGCCGCCGCGCAATCCCGAAAGACGCTGAGGAGTGGTCATGCGCCGCAAGATCGTTGCCGGAAACTGGAAGCTGCATGGCGATCGCGATTTCGCGCTGGCGCTGCTGGACGCGCTCGTCGCGATGCCGGCGCCGCAGGGCGTCGAACGCCTCATCCTGCCGCCGCTGCCGTATCTGGCCGGCCTGGTCGTGCGCTACGGCGAGAAGGGCCTGACCTTCGGCGCGCAGGACGTCAGCGAGAACCAGAAGGGCGCCTACACCGGCGAAGTGTCCGCGACGATGCTCAAGGACGTCGGCGCGCGCTACGGCCTGGTCGGGCATTCGGAACGTCGCCAGTTCCATGGCGAGACCAACGAGCTGGTCGCCCGCAAGTTCCTCGCCTGCAAGGCTGCCGGCCTGACGCCGATCCTCTGCGTCGGCGAAAGCCTGGCCGAGCGCGAGGACGACAAGACGCAGTGGCGCATCGAGAAGCAGCTGGCCCCCCTGTTCGAGCTGGGCGGCGAGGGCGTGTTCGAAGGCGCGATCGTCGCGTACGAGCCCGTCTGGGCCATCGGCACCGGCCGGACCGCGAGCCCGGAGCAGGCCCAGGAGGTCCATGCATTCATCCGTAGCGAAATCGCTGCGCGCGATGCTAGAATCGCTGGCTCGCTACCGATCCTGTACGGCGGAAGCGTAAAGGCCGACAATGCCGCCGCGCTGTTCGCGCAGCCGGACGTCGATGGCGGCCTGGTCGGAGGCGCCTCGCTGGTCGCCGAAGACTTCCACGCCATCGCTGTCGCGGCGGCACCCTGACGTACTCGAAACCACTTTCGTAGAACCCCACGATGCTGTTGCTGCTCAACGTCATCTATGTGCTGATCGCGATCGCGATGGTTGCGCTGATCCTGATGCAGCGCGGCGCAGGCGCCCAGGCCGGTTCCGGCTTCGGTGGCGGCGCGTCGGCCACCGTCTTCGGTGCGCGCGGTTCGGCGAACTTCCTGTCCAAGGCGACGAAGTGGCTCGCCATCGCGTTCTTCGCGATCAGCCTCTTCATGGCCTGGCAGGCCACCCGCAAGGCCACGGGCGACACCGGCGCCGCGCCGAGCGGTGTCATGGCCGAAGTCCCGGCGGTTCCGAGCGCACCGGCGCCGGCCACCGGCAATGCCGCGGTTCCGGCTGCGCCTTCGGCTGCTCCGGCCCCGGCCAGCGCCGCTCCGGCCAGCACGGTGCCGCAGGCGCCGGCGGCGCAGGAAGCGGTCCCGGCTGCTCCGGCACCTGCGCAGCAGGCGCCCGCGACGCAATCGCCGGAACCGGCAAAGCCGCAACCCCCTGCGGGCGGCTGAGTTAACGCGGTAAACTTTGTTTTCATCGGCCCGGCACGGATTGCCGGGTACGGTCAGCGATGACCGGAGCGATCAACGCCCACAGGGCACCGATCGCGTCAGGAAGACGACATGCCAGCGATGGCGTGGGTTTGATTGCCCAGGTGGCGGAATTGGTAGACGCACTACCTTGAGGTGGTAGCGACGTAAGTCGTGGGGGTTCGAGTCCCCCCTTGGGCACCACACCGAACAACCCTGCTGTCAGTGAATTGCAGCAAACGCACCACAAGCACCACCGACCGAGGTGCGGCACGCACGGCGGGCCGAGTCTCGCGCGGGGATCACCCAGGCGGCTGCCGCCGAGCCAGGTCGCGGTAACGCGATCGAGCTAAACGAAGCGAGAGAACACCGAGTGCTGGCCGAATACCTGCCGACCCTGCTGTTCCTGATCGTCGCCGGAGGTATCGGCGTCGCCCTGCTGGTGGTGGGCAAGGTGCTCGGCCCCCAGCGTCCGTCCATCGAGAAGCTCTCGCCTTACGAGTGCGGCTTCGAGGCGTTCGAGGACGCGCGCATGCAGTTCGACGTGCGCTACTACCTCATCGCGATCCAGTTCATCATCTTCGATCTGGAAATCATCTTCATCGTGCCCTGGGCCACCGTGTTCCGAGAACTCGGCGTGGTCGGCCTCGTGGAAATGGGCATCTTCGCCGGCATGCTGCTGCTCGGCTTTATCTACGTCTGGAAGAAGGGAGCACTCGAATGGGAGTGATCCAGAGCGTCTCTGACCTCATGCACAACCCGCTGCCCGAAGGGCGGCTGGACGACATCCTGCGCCCCGAGGGCGACAACCCGCTGCTGCAGAACGGCTTCGTCACCACGAGCATGGACGCGCTGTGGAACTGGGCGCGCACCGGCTCGATGTGGCCGATGACGTTCGGCCTGGCCTGCTGCGCGGTCGAGATGATGCACGCCGGCGCCGCGCGCCTGGACCTGGACCGCTACGGCGTGGTGTTCCGCCCGTCGCCGCGCCAGTCCGACGTGATGATCGTGGCCGGTACGCTGGTCAACAAGATGGCCCCGGCGCTGCGCAAGGTCTACGACCAGATGCCGGATCCCAAGTGGGTCATCTCGATGGGCAGCTGCGCCAACGGCGGCGGCTACTACCACTATTCGTACTCGGTGGTGCGTGGTTGCGATCGCGTTGTCCCGGTGGACGTCTACGTCCCGGGCTGCCCGCCGACGGCCGAAGCGCTGGTGTACGGCATCCTGCAGCTGCAGAAGAAGATCCGCCGCGGCACCAACTTCGGCGAAAACATGCAGGGCGTGCGCTGACATGGCCCAGCCCTACGATTTCATGGATGCCCAGGCGCTCTCCGGGCGCCTGACCGCGCGCTTCCCGGAAGCGATGGTCGTCATCGCACCGGGCCGCAATGAAGTGACGATCGACGTCGCTGCCCCGCAGTGGCTCGCCACCGCAGTCGCGCTGCGCGACGAGTTCGGCTTCGAGCTGTGCGTCGACGTCAGCGGCGTCGATTACCTCAGCTACGGCAGCGACGAGTGGGATACCGACGTGTCCTCCGAAGGCTTTTCGCGCGGCGTCGAAGGCAAGAGCGCCGGCCGTTTCGTGTGGGGCGAGCAGCCCAACGGCGCCGCTGCCGCGCCGGAGCGCCGCTTCGCTGCGGTCGCGCACCTGCTGTCGTGCCAGCACAACGAGCGCGTCCGCCTGCGCACGTTCGCCGACAACGACGACCTGCCGGTGGTGGATTCGCTGACCTCCGTGTGGCCGGGCGTGAACTGGTTCGAGCGCGAGGCGTTCGACCTGTACGGAATCGTGTTCGAAGGCCACCCGGACCTGCGCCGCATCCTGACCGACTACGGTTTCGTCGGTCATCCGTTCCGCAAGGACTTCCCGCTGATCGGCAACGTCGAAGTGCGCTACGACGCCGACAAGAAGCGCGTGGTGTACGAGCCGGTGTCGATCGAGCCGCGCGTGCTCGTCCCGCGCGTGATCCGCGACGACGCCCGTTACGAGACCGCGCAGGGCGAGGCTGCACAGCGCGGCGAGGTGAAGAAGTGAGCGCCCAGCTTTCCAACGGAACCGTGAGCAACACGTCCGGCCTCGGCAGCGGTGCCGAGATCCGCAACTACACGCTGAACTTCGGTCCGCAGCATCCGGCCGCGCACGGCGTGCTGCGCCTGATCCTGGAGATGGACGGCGAAGTCGTGCATCGCGCCGACCCGCACGTCGGCCTGCTGCATCGCGCGACGGAAAAGCTCGCCGAATCCAAGCCGTTCAACCAGTCGATCGGCTACATGGATCGCCTGGATTACGTGTCGATGATGTGCAACGAGCACGCCTACGTGCGCGCGATCGAGACCCTGCTGGGCATCGAGGCGCCGGAGCGTGCGCAGTACATCCGCACGATGTTCGACGAGATCACCCGCATCCTTAACCACCTGATGTGGGTCGGTTCCAACGCGCTCGACCTGGGCGCGATGGCCGTGTTCCTGTACGCCTTCCGCGAACGCGAAGAGCTGATGGACTGCTACGAGGCAGTCTCCGGCGCGCGCATGCACGCGACGTACTACCGTCCCGGCGGCGTCTACCGCGACCTGCCGGAGCGGATGCCGAAGTACAAGGAGTCGCCGTGGCGCAAGGGCGCCAAGCTCAAGCGCTTCAACGAATGGCGCGAAGGCTCGCTGCTGGACTACCTGGAAGCGTTCACCGACGACTTCCCCAAGCGTGTCGACGAGTACGAGACGCTGCTCACCGACAACCGCATCTGGAAGCAGCGCACCGTCGGCATCGGCGTCGTGTCGCCCGACCAGGCGCTGGCATGGGGCATGACCGGCGCGATGCTGCGCGGCTCGGGCATCGCCTGGGATCTGCGCAAGAAGCAGCCGTACGCGAAGTACGCGGAGATGGACTTCGACATCCCGGTTGGCGTCAATGGCGACTGCTATGACCGTTACCTGGTGCGCGTCGAGGAGATGCGCCAGTCGAACCGGATCATCAAGCAGTGCGTGAAGTGGCTGAAGGCCAACCCGGGCCCGGTCATCGTCGACAACTTCAAGGTCGCTCCGCCCAAGCGCGAGGACATGAAGGACGACATGGAAGCCCTGATCCACCACTTCAAGCTGTTCTCCGAAGGCTACTGCGTGCCGGCCGGCGAGACCTACGCGGCGGTCGAAGCGCCCAAGGGCGAGTTCGCCTGCTACCTGGTCTCCGACGGCGCCAACAAGCCCTTCCGCGTGAAGCTTCGCGCGCCGGGCTTCGCGCACCTGTCGTCGATGGACGCCATCGTTCGCGGCCACATGCTGGCCGACGTCGTGGCGATGATCGGCACCTACGATCTCGTGTTCGGCGAGGTCGACCGCTAAGCGCGGCGGCCCGTTTAGGAATCTGGACAAATGAAGGCGACCGGAAATTTCGAAGCCTGTCAGCACGTCGACCCGATGGTCGCGTTGTCTGACAAGACGCGTGCGCACATCGACCACTGGCTGGCGAAGTTCCCGCCGGACCGCAAGCGCTCGGCCGTGCTGCAGGGCCTGCACGCCGCGCAGGAGCAGAACGACGGCTGGCTGAGCGACGAGCTCATCGCCGCCGTGGCCAAGTACCTCGACCTGCCGCCGGTGTGGGCGTACGAAGTGGCCAGCTTCTACTCGATGTTCGAGACCGAGCAGGTCGGCCGCAACAACGTCGCCTTCTGCACGAACATCAGCTGCTGGCTCAACGGCGCCGAAGACCTCGTGCGTCATGCCGAGAAGAAGCTTGGCTGCAAGCTGGGCGAATCCACTTCCGACGGCCGCGTCTACCTCAAGCGCGAGGAAGAGTGCCTGGCCGCGTGCTGCGGCGCGCCGGTGGTGGTCATCAACGGTCATTACCACGAGAAGCTCGACGCCGCGAAGGTGGACGAGCTGCTCGACGGACTGAAGTGAGGCCCGGCTGAGATGGCGCACGATCATCACGATTATTCCCAGGGCTACGGTCCGGTCGGCCCGGCTCCGCAGGAGCACAGCGTCGTCTACACGACGCTGCACTACGACACGCCGTGGTCGTACGAGAACTACCTCAAGACCGGCGGTTACGCCGCGCTGCGCAAGATCCTGACCGAGAAGATGGATCCGGCTGCCATCGTCGACCTGGTAAAGGCCTCGGGCCTGCGCGGTCGCGGCGGCGCAGGCTTCCCGACCGGCCTGAAGTGGTCCTTCATGCCCAAGGGCAGCGGCACGCAGAAGTACATCCTGTGCAACTCGGACGAATCCGAGCCCGGCACGGCGAAGGATCGCGACATCCTGCGCTACAACCCGCATTCGGTCGTCGAGGGCATGGCGATCGCCTGCTACGCCACCGGTTCGACGGTGGCCTACAACTACCTGCGCGGCGAGTTCCACCACGAGCCGTTCGAGCACTTCGAGCAGGCGCTGAAGGAAGCGTACGAACACGGCTGGCTAGGCAAGAACGTGCTCGGCAGCGGCGTGGACATCGACATCTACGGTGCGCTCGGCGCCGGCGCGTACATCTGCGGCGAAGAAACCGCGCTGATGGAATCGCTGGAAGGCAAGAAGGGCCAGCCGCGCTACAAGCCGCCGTTCCCGGCGAACTTCGGCCTGTTCGGCAAGCCGACGACGATCAACAACACCGAGACCTACGCGTCGGTGCCGGCGATCATCCGCAACGGCGCGGAGTGGTTCCTCAATCTGGGCAAGCCGAACAACGGCGGTCCGAAGATCTTCTCGGTCTCCGGCCACGTCGCCAGGCCGGGCAACTACGAGATCCGCCTGGGCACGCCGTTCTCCGAGCTGCTCCAGCTCGCCGGCGGCATGCGCAACGGCAAGAAGATCAAGGCCGTGATTCCGGGTGGTTCGTCGATGCCGGTGCTGCCGGGCGAGACGATGATGTCGCTCACGATGGACTACGACGCCATCCAGAAGGCCGGTTCGGGTCTGGGTTCGGGTGCGGTCATCGTGATGGACGAGGACACCTGCATGGTGCGCGCCTGCCAGCGCATCGCGCGTTTTTACTTCAAGGAAAGCTGCGGCCAGTGCACGCCGTGCCGCGAAGGCACCGGCTGGATGTACCGCATGCTGACCCGCATCGTCGACAAGCAGGCGACGCTGGAAGACCTGCAGATGCTGCGCGCCGCCGCCGGCCAGATCGAAGGCCACACCATCTGCGCGTTCGGCGAAGCCGCCGCGTGGCCGGTGCAGGGCTTCCTGCGTCACTACTGGGATGAATTCGAGTACGCGATCGTGAACAAGCGTTTCCTGGTCGACGACCAGCGCGCCGGCACGGTGGTGGAGAAGGTCGCCGCATGAGCGCACAGCCCGTAAATCCGAACCTGCCGCCGGACCACGTCACCGTCTTCATCGACGGCGTCGAGATGGCCGCGCCGAAGGGTTCCATGATCATCCATGCCGCCGACAAGGCCGGCATTCCGATCCCGCGTTTCTGCTACCACGACAAGCTGGCCGTCGCGGCGAACTGCCGCATGTGCCTGGTCGAGGTGGAAAAGATGCCCAAGCCGGCGCCGGCCTGCGCCACGCCGGTCATGGACGGGATGAAGGTCGCCACGCGTAGCGACAAGGCGCTCAAGTCGCAGCGCAACGTGATGGAGTTCCTGCTGATCAACCATCCGCTCGACTGCCCGATCTGCGACCAGGGCGGCGAGTGCGAGCTGCAGGACCTGTCGCTGGGTTACGGTCGTTCGGTCAGCCGTTTCGCCGAGCGCAAGCGCGTGGTGCCGGACGAGGACATCGGTCCGCTGGTCGCCACCGAGATGACCCGCTGCATCCAATGCACGCGCTGCGTGCGCTTCACCGCGGAGATCGCCGGCACGTATGAACTCGGCGGCATGTACCGCGGCGAGAACCTGCAGATCGGCACCTACGACGGCAAGCCGCTGACGACCGAGCTGTCGGGCAACGTCATCGACGTGTGCCCGGTCGGCGCGCTGACCAACAAGGTGTTCCAGTTCAAGGCGCGCCCGTGGGAACTCATCGCGCGCGAATCGCTGGGCTACCACGACGCGCTGGGCAGCAACCTGTTCCTGCACGTGCGTCGCGGCGAAGTGCTGCGCACCGTGCCGCGCGACAACGAAGCGGTCAACGAATGCTGGCTGTCTGACCGCGACCGTTATTCGCACCAAGGCCTGTACGCGGAAGACCGCGCGACCGTGCCGATGGTGAAGGAGAACGGCGAATGGCGTGAAGCCTCGTGGGAAGAAGCGCTGGCCAAGGCCGCGAAGATTCTGCGCGACAACGGCGCCGATCAGCTCGGCATCCTCGCCGGCCCCGCGACGTCGAACGAGGAGGGCGCGCTGCTGGCCCGACTCGCCGAAGCGCTGGGCACGGGCAACCTCGACCACCGCATCGGCCAGCACGACCTGAGCGACGCCGCGCATGCGACGACGTTCGCCGCGCCGGTGGCCGACATCAACCACGCCGACGTCATCGTCATCGTGGGTTCCAACCTGCGCCACGAACTGCCGCTGGTGAACCAGCGCGTGCGCAAGGCCTGGACCCGCGGCGCGAAGGTGTATGTGGTCAACCCGGTCGATTTCGACTTCACCTACGACGTCGCGCAGAAGGCGATCGTCGCACCGTCGCAGATCGCTGCGACGCTGGGAGACGACGGCCTGGTCGACATTGCGAAGAACGCGACGCGTGCGGTCGTGATCGTCGGTGCGTTGGCCGAGAACGGCCCGTACGCCGCGCAGATCCGCAAGGCCGCGGCCGATTTCGCCACTGCCACCGGCGCCTCGCTCAACCGCATCCCGCAGGGCGCGAACGCGGTTGGCCTGTCCGACTACGGCGTGCTGCCGACCGCGCGCGACGCCCAGTCGATGCTGGCCGATGCGCGTTCGGCGTACGTGCTGTACGGCATCGAACCGGGCATGGACTTCGCGGACACCGCGATCGCGCTGAAGGCACTCAACGCGGCGCAGGTCGTGGCGTTCAGCACCTTCGCGTGCCGTTCGACGCGCGCGGTCGCCGACGTGATCCTGCCGGTCGGCCTGCTGCCGGAAATCGACGCGACGCTGACCAACCTCGACGGCCGCCAGCAGGCGACCGTCGCCGGCGGCAAGCTGCCGGGCCAGGCGCGCGCCGGCTGGCGCGTGCTGCGCGCCCTCGGCGGCGAGCTGCAGGCGAAGGGTTTCGACTTCATCGACCTGGCTGGCCTGCGCGCCGGCATGCAGATGCGCGATGTCGACGTTGCCGCCGGCAAGGCGCCGAACGTCTCGGGCGACGGCCTGGAAGTGGCCGCGAGCATGGCGATCTACCGCAGCGATGCGGTCGTGCGCCGCGCGCCGGCGCTGCAGTCGCATCCGCTCAACGTCGAGCCGAAGGCGGTGATCAATCCGAAGGACGCCGCCGCGCTCGGTTTCGCCGATGGCGTGGTCGGCAAGTTCAACACCGCCGCGGGCACCGCGACGCTGCCGGTCTCGGTCAGCGACAAGGTCGCGCCGGGCACCGTGTGGGTGGAATCCGGCCACGGCGCCACCGCACCGATGTCGGGCCGCGTGCAGGCGGGGAGGGCATAAGCAATGTTTGATCCGTTCCGCGACTGGCTGCTGTCGCTCGGCAACATCGGCGCGATCCTCTGGATCGTGCTGAAGGTCCTCGCCATCGCCATGCCGGTGATCATCACCGTGGCGTTCTACGTGGTCTGGGAGCGCAAGCTCATCGGCTGGATGCACGTCCGCCACGGACCGATGTACGTCGGCATGGGCATCCTCCAGGCGTTCGCCGACGTCTTCAAGCTGCTGTTCAAGGAAGTCATCCAGCCCACGCGGGCGGAGAATTTCCTGTTCAAGCTCGCGCCGCTGCTCGCGCTCGCGCCGGCGTTCGCCGCCTGGGCGGTAGTGCCGTTCGACTACCAGGTCGTGCTGTCGAATGCGAACGCCGGCCTACTGTACCTGCTCGCGATGACCTCGCTGGGCGTGTACGGCATCATCCTCGCCGGTTGGGCGTCGAACTCGAAGTACGCGTTCCTCGGCGCCATGCGCGCCGCGGCGCAGGTGGTGTCGTACGAAATCGCGATGGGCTTCGCGATGGTCGGCGTGATGGTCGGCGCCGGCAGCCTGAACCTTACCGACATCGTGATGGCGCAGTCGGGCAACTCCGGTTTCCTGGAGTGGTTCTGGGTGCCGATGCTGCCGCTGTTCGTCGTCTACTTCATCTCCGGCGTGGCCGAAACCAACCGCGCGCCGTTCGACGTGGTGGAAGGCGAGTCGGAAATCGTGGCCGGCCACATGGTCGAGTATTCGGGTTCGGCGTTCGCGCTGTTCTTCCTGGCCGAATACGCGAACATGATCCTGATCAGCTTCCTGACCTCGATCTTCTTCGTCGGCGGCTGGCTGAGCCCGTTCCACGGCTGGGGCATCCCTCTGCTGTCGGTCGACGGCTGGTGGTGGCTGCTCGCGAAGGTGTTCTTCTTCGCCAGCTGCTTCATCTGGTTCCGCGCGTCGTTCCCGCGCTATCGCTACGACCAGATCATGCGACTGGGCTGGAAGGTGTTCATTCCGATCACCATCGCCTGGATCTGCGTGGTCGCGGTCATGGCGTACTTCAAAATCTTCGAGCCCGGGGTGTAAGGGGCAGGCATGAATCGCATCGTTTCCTACTTCAAGAGCCTGCTGCTCATCGAGCTGTCGCAGGGACTCGCCCTCACGGCGAAGTACCTGTTCAAGCCGAAGTACACGCTGATGTACCCGATGGAAAAGACCCCGCAGTCGCCGCGCTTCCGCGGCGTGCATGCGCTGCGTCGCTATCCCAACGGCGAAGAGCGCTGCATCGCATGCAAGCTGTGCGAGGCCGTGTGCCCGGCGCTGGCGATCACCATCGATTCGACCAAGCGCGAGGACGGCACCCGCCGCACCACGCGTTACGACATCGACCTGTTCAAGTGCATCTTCTGCGGATTCTGCGAGGAGTCCTGCCCGGTCGATTCGATCGTGGAGACGCACGTGCACGAGTACCACTTCGACCGGCGCGGCCAGAACATCGTGACCAAGCCGCAGCTGCTGGCCATCGGCGACCGCCTCGAGGCGGAAATCGCCGAGCGTCGCGCGGCCGATGCACCTTTCCGCTGAGGGCCTGACGAACATGGATCTCGCCCAGATTGCCTTCCTCGTCTTCGCCGCCGTCGCCACGATGGCCGCGGTCGGCGTCATCAGCGTCAAGAACCCGGTGCACGCGGTCCTGCTGCTGGTGCTGACGTTCTTCTCCGTCGCCTGCACCTGGATCATCGCCGGTGCCGAGTTCCTCGGCGTCGCGCTCATCCTGGTCTACGTCGGCGCGGTGATGGTGCTGCTGCTGTTCGTGGTGATGATGCTCGACATCGACGTCGCGCCGCTGCGCGAAGGCTACGTGCGCTACCTGCCGCTCGGCCTGGTCGTCGCCGTGATCATGCTGGTGGAAATGCTGACGCTGATCGGCGTCAAGGCCAGCGTCGCGACCGGATTCCCGGCCGATCCGTCCGCCGCGGGCAACACGCAGTGGCTGGCGCGTGCGCTGTTCACGCAGTTCCTGCTGCCGTTCGAAGTCGCTGCGGTCATCCTGACCGTCGCGGTGATCGCAGCAGTGACGCTGACGCTGCGCCGTCGTGTCGGTGCGCGCCACCAGAGTCCGTCGGCCCAGGCGCGCGTGCGCGCCGCCGACCGCGTCCGCGTCGTGAAGATGGATGCCGTCAAGCCGGTCGTCCCGGCGGAAACCCCGGTAGAGGAGGGCAAGCCGTGAGCGAATTCTTCGGCGCCGGGCTTGCGCTCGGCCATTACCTCGCGCTCGGCGCGGTGCTGTTCTGCATCAGTGTCGCGGGCATCTTCCTCAACCGCAAGAACGTGATCATGTTGCTGATGTCGCTGGAGCTGATGCTCCTGTCGGTGAACATCAACTTCGTCGCGTTCTCGCGTCAGCTGGGCGATCCGGCCGGCCAGGTGTTCGTGTTCTTCATCCTGACGGTGGCCGCGGCGGAAGCCGCCATCGGCCTGGCAATCCTGGTGACGCTGTTCCGCAACCGCCGCACGATCAACGTGGCTGAAATCGATTCGATGAAGGGGTGAGCCGCCGCGCTTGCGAGCCTCCGGCTCGCGCGGCGGCGAACGCCCGGCCATGGATGGTCGGGCAGGGCGACCCGAAGCCCGAAGCGTTCCGCCATGGATGGCATGGCCAACGGATAGAGATCTGGTGCAGTACGACGACGCAATGGAAATGAGCCGTGATATCTAAAAACCTTCTACTGCTGATCGTCCTCGCGCCACTTTTCGGCGCGATCGTCGCCGGCCTGTTCCGCCGCCAGGTGGGCCGTGCCGGCGCGCACTGGGTGACCATCCTCGGCGTGGCGGTCAGCTGCGCGCTGTCGATGTACACGCTGTGGCAGCTGCTGCAGGGCGCCTCGCCCTTCAACGAGAATGTCTATACCTGGTTCCAGGTCGGCGGTATCGAAGCGCACGTCGGCTTCATGGTCGACAAGCTCACCGCGATGATGATGGTGGTCGTCACCTTCGTCTCGCTGCTGGTGCACATCTACACCATCGGCTACATGGCCGAGGACGATGGCTACCAGCGCTTCTTCAGCTACATCTCGCTGTTCACCTTCTCGATGTTGATGCTCGTCATGAGCAACAACTTCCTGCAGCTGTTCTTCGGCTGGGAAGCCGTGGGCCTGGTGTCGTACCTGCTGATCGGCTTCTGGTTCAAGCGCCCGACCGCGGTGTTCGCGAACCTCAAGGCGTTCCTGGTCAACCGCGTGGGCGACTTCGGCTTCCTGCTCGGCATCGCCGGCGTGCTGTACACCTTCAACACGCTGGACTACGGCACCGTGTTCGCACGTGCCGGCGAACCCGCACTGGCCGCCGCACAGATGCAGAACGCGTGGCCGGCGCTGGCGGAAGCCGGCAGTTGGCTGGCGCCGGTGGGCGGCTGGTCGTTGATGACCTTCATCTGCATCTGCCTGTTCATCGGTGCGATGGGCAAGTCGGCGCAGGTGCCGCTGCACGTCTGGCTGCCGGACTCGATGGAGGGCCCGACGCCGATCTCCGCGCTGATCCATGCCGCGACGATGGTGACCGCCGGCATCTTCATGGTCGCGCGCATGTCGCCGCTGTTCGAGCTGTCGCAGACCGCGCTGTACTTCGTGCTCTTCATCGGCGCCACCACCGCGTTCTGGACGGGCCTGATCGGCATCGTGCAGAACGACATCAAGCGCGTGGTCGCGTACTCGACGCTGTCGCAGCTTGGCTACATGACCGTCGCGCTGGGCGTGTCGGCGTACAGCGCCGGCGTGTACCACCTGATGACGCACGCCTTCTTCAAGGCGCTGCTGTTCCTGGGCGCCGGCTCGGTCATCATCGGCATGCACCACGAGCAGGACATGCGTCGCATGGGCGGCCTGAAGAAGTACATGCCCATCACATACTGGACGATGCTCATCGGCACGCTGGCGCTGATCGGCACGCCGTTCTTCAGCGGCTTCTACTCGAAGGACACCATCATCGAGGCCGCCGCCGAGCGTGCGCATCACAGCACCGAGCACGCGATGCAGCTGCTGGATTACGTGAATATCGAGTGGTACGCGTATATGGCGGTGCTGCTGGGCGCGTTCGTGACCTCGTTCTACAGCTTCCGCCTGCTGTACCTGACCTTCCACGGCAAGGAACGCTTCCACGATCCGGTGCCCGACCACTATGTCGCGCCGGAAGCGGATTCGACCGAGCACGAGTCGCAGCTCGCCGAGCAGCACGGCCACGACGCGCACCACGCGCCGGTCGCGCACGCCACGCACGATGCGCACGCGAAGCACGGCGACAGCCATGGCCATGACGACCATCATGCGCACACGCCGCACGAGTCGCCGTGGGTGGTCACGCTGCCGTTGATCCTGCTGGCGATCCCGTCGGTGCTGATCGGCTTCTTCACCGTCGGGCCGATGCTGTTCGGCACGGACGTCTTCGGCCATCACAAGCAGCTGCCGTTCTTCCTCGGCGCCATCGACGTGGGCGCCGCGCGCGACACTGTCGCCAAGGTGGGCGAGGAGGTCTGGCACGGTCCGGTCGCCTACGCGCTGCACGGCTTCAAGGCGCCGGCATTCTGGCTGACCCTGGCCGGCTTCGTGCTCGCGACCATCATGTACTGGTGGAAGCCGGAACTGCCCGCCAAGGCGCGCCGCATCCTCTCCTGGCCGGTGCGCGTGCTCGAGGAGAAGTACGGCTTCGACAAGCTCTGGATCGGTGGTTTCGCCGGCGGCGGCCTGGGTCTGGGCAAGGCGTCGCGCGCCATCGACTCGCACGTCATCGACGGTGCGGTGGTTAACGGCAGCGCCCGCGTCGTCGACCTCGTCGCCAACCTGACCCGCCGCATCCAGTCGGGTTATCTCTACCACTATGCGTTCGCGATGATCATCGGCCTGATTGTTCTGCTGGCCGCACTGATCCGCTACTGGCACTAACTAGGACAAGGACCCGACGTGAACCCCGAGCCCTTGCAGAGCACTTCCTTCCTGCTCAGCCTCCTGATCTGGCTGCCGATCATCGGCGGCCTGGCCACGATGGCATTCGGCAACGAGCGCGCCGGCGCGGCGCGCTGGTTCGCCACCGGCATCGCGTTCCTTGCGCTGCTGGCGAGCATTCCGCTGCTCACCGGTTTCGACATGACGACGCCGGCGATGCAGTTCGTCGAGAACCGTAACTGGATCCCGGCCTACGACATCCGCTACCACCTTGGCGTCGACGGCATTTCCGTCGCGCTGATCGCCCTGACCACGCTGACCACGCTGCTGGCGATGATTGGCGCGTGGACTTCGATCGACAAGCGCGTGGCGCAGTACTACGCCGCGTTCCTGATCCTCGAAGGCCTGATGGTCGGCGTGTTCGCCGCGCTCGACGCGATGCTGTTCTACGTGTTCTTCGAAGGCATGCTCATCCCGATGTTCATCATCATCGGCGTGTGGGGCGGCCCGCGTCGCGTGTATGCGTCGATCAAGTTCTTCCTGTACACGTTCCTCGGCTCGCTGTTCATGCTGCTGGGCCTGATCTACCTGTACCTGAAGGGCGGCAGCTGGCAGCTCGCCGACATGTACGCGCTGCCGCTGACCGCAACCGAGCAGATGTGGCTGTTCTTCGGATTCCTCATCGCCTTCGCGGTGAAGGTGCCGATGTTCCCGGTCCACACCTGGTTGCCGGATGCGCACGTGGAAGCGCCGACCGCCGGTTCAGTGATCCTGGCCGCGATCATGCTGAAGATCGGTGGCTACGGCTTCATCCGCTTCGTGCTGCCGATCGTCCCCGACGCCGGCGCCGAGTGGGCGTGGCTGGTGATCGCGCTGAGCCTGATCGCCGTGGTCTACGTCGGCCTGGTCGCCCTGGCGCAGGACGACATGAAGAAGCTGATCGCGTACTCGTCCGTGTCGCACATGGGCTTCGTCACGCTTGGCACGTTCATCGCCTTCGCGCTGGTGCGCGAAGCCGGCAACACCGACGGTGCGCGCCTGGGCCTGCAGGGCGCGATGGTGCAGATGATCAGCCACGGCTTCGTCTCGGGCGCGATGTTCTCCTGCGTCGGCGTGCTGTACGACCGCATGCACACCCGCATGATCAAGGATTACGGCGGCGTCGCGAACGTGATGCCGTGGTTCGCCGCGTTCGTCGTGCTGTTCGCGATGGCCAACTCGGGCCTGCCGGGCACCTCGGGCTTCGTCGGCGAGTTCATGGTGATCCTGGCCAGCTTCCAGCAGCACCCGCTGATCGGCTTCGTCGCGGCCACCACGCTGATCATCGGTGCGGCCTACACGCTGTGGCTGGTCAAGCGCACGATGTGGGGCGAAGTGGGCAACGCGCATGTCGCCGAGCTCGAGGACATCAATGCACGCGAAGCCTTCGTGCTGGGTGTGTTCGCCGCCGGCGTGCTGATCCTGGGCCTGTGGCCCAAGCCACTGACCGACCTGATGGAACCCGCCATCGCGAACCTGGCGACCCAGATCGCCGCGTCGAAGCTCTGAGGTTGTAGCGAATGAACATGCCTGTCCGCTCCGCCGCCGACCTGCTGCCGCTCCTGCCAGAGCTGGTGGTGATCCTCGGCGCGTTCGCTCTGCTGATGCTCGATCTGTTCGTCGACGAGCGCCGCCGCGTCGTCAGTCACCTGTTCGCCATCGCGGTCCTGGCCGTGGCCACCTTCATGGTCGCCACTGGCGTGGGCGGCCACGGCACTGTGCTCAACGGCATGTTCGTGCGCGATACCGCTGCCGACGTGATGAAGGTGACCATCGGCGTCGTCGGCATCCTGTCGATGATCTACACCTGGCCGTACCTGCGCGCCCGCGACCTGTACAAGGGCGAGGTGTCGGTGCTGATGCTGTTCGCCATCGCCGGCATGATGCTGCTGGTGTCGTCCGGCAGCCTGGTGATGGTGTACCTGGGCCTGGAAATGCTGGCTCTGTGCTCCTACGCGCTGGTCGCGGTGGATCGCGACAGCCCGCTCGCGTCGGAAGCGGCGATCAAGTACTTCGTGCTCGGCGCGCTGGCGTCCGGCCTGCTGCTGTACGGCCTGTCGCTGGTGTACGGCGCCACCGGTTCGCTGCAGCTGGACCAGATCGCCACCGCCACGCAGCAGCGCATCGCCGAAGGCAACACGCTGATGCTGATCACCGCCGTGGTGTTCATCGTCGCCGGCATCGCGTTCAAGTTCGGCGCCGCGCCGTTCCACATGTGGCTGCCGGACGTGTACCACGGCGCGCCGACGCCGATTACGTTGTTCATCGGCTCCGCGCCGAAGCTGGCCGCGTTCGGCATGACGTACCGCCTGCTCGAGATCGGTGCGCCGGCGTTCGAGGAACAGTGGCGCCTGATGCTCGCGATCCTGGCGGTGCTGTCGCTGGCCATCGGCAACCTCAGCGCGATGGTGCAGACCAACTTCAAGCGACTGCTCGCCTATTCGACGATCTCGCACGTGGGCTTCCTCTTCGTTGGCTTGGCCGGCGGCGGGCGCGAAGGCTTCGCGGCGGCGCTGTTCTATGCGATCAGCTACGCGATCATGTCGGCCGCGGCGTTTGGCGCGATCGTCGTGCTGTCGCGTCGTGGCTTCGAAGCGGA
Source organism: Lysobacter soli (assembly GCF_009755585.1). Lineage (NCBI taxonomy): Bacteria > Pseudomonadati > Pseudomonadota > Gammaproteobacteria > Lysobacterales > Lysobacteraceae > Lysobacter > Lysobacter soli. Next base: position 1,568,261 of record NZ_CP046603.1, read on the forward strand.
CCGCATCGAGGACTACAAGGGCCTCAATGCGCGCAATCCGTGGATGGCCGGCCTGGTGCTGTGCGTGATGGCCTCGCTGGCGGGCGTGCCTCCGTTCCTCGGCTTCTGGTCGAAGCTGGCCGTGCTGCGTGCCGCGCTGCAGGGCGACATGCTGTGGCTGACGCTGGTTGGTGTCGTCTTCGCGGTGATCGGCGCGTTCTATTACCTGCGCGTGATCAAGGCGATGTACTTCGACGAGCCGGAAGGGCAGGGCATCGAAGCCACCGACAATCGCCCCCTGCGCATCACCTTCGGCGTGAACGCACTGGCGCTGCTCGCGCTGGGCCTCGCGTGGAATCCGATCATGGCGTGGTGCCAGCGGGCGTTCGCGGGATAGTTTTTTTTCGCGCAAATCCGATTTGATTCATGAATCGGGGTTGCGCATGTTTTAGTCGGCCGTTATGATGGTCGGCCTGATGCGGGGTGGAGCAGTCTGGCAGCTCGTCGGGCTCATAACCCGAAGGTCGCAGGTTCAAATCCTGCCCCCGCTACCAGCTTCGGCAGGCGTAGTCTTCAGGACTCACGCCGGCGGAAGGTCCGGAGTCCGGACCTTCCCAGGCCAAAGGCTCGGGCTTGGTGGTCGCGCACTGCTCACGCGACCACACCGAAATCCAGCTGTACGGACAAGGGGCCCGCAAGGGCCCTTTGTCGTTTTCGCGCTTGTGGGCTCGCGATCCGGAAGTAACTGCTTTGGAATGCGTGCTTCGGAAGAACGTGTGCGCAGAGGCGTTTTGCTGGGTATTGCATTGCATCGAGGCACCGCGGCTTCAACACGGTGCCGGTTTCATGGGAGTCAGTTCGCGTGGCCGATAAAGCTGTCGAAATCGCCAACCTGCTCGCCCCGACCGTCGCGTCGCTGGGCGTCGAGCTGCTGGGTGCGGAGTACCTGCCGTCTCCCGGCAGCGCCGTGCTGCGCCTGTACATCGACGTGCCGGCCGATGAGGCCGTGGGCGAGGACGGGCAGCCGCGTTCGGTGACCATCGAGGATTGCGAAGCGGTCAGCCGCGAGGTTTCCGCGCAGCTCGACGTCGAGGATCCGATCAGCGGCATGTACACGCTGGAAGTGTCCTCCCCGGGCATCGACCGTCCGCTGTTCACGCTGGCGCACTACGCGCGCTTCGCGGGCGAGACCGCCAAGGTCGGCCTGAAGCTGCCGCAAGACGGCCGCCGCCGCCTTCAGGGCCGCATCGTGCGCGTGCAGGGTAACGACGTGGTGTTCGACGTGGACGGCAACGAGTTCGTCACCGCATTCGGAAATATCGACAAGGCGCGCCTGGTCCCGGACTGGGCCGCGCTGGGAATGGCCCCGGTCAAGCCGGGCAAGGACAAGCCGGCGAAGGGCGCGCCCAAGGGCGGCGCTTCGAAGGCGAAGAAGTAATCACCAAATCACCATCAAAGCCGGCGGCGCGAGTCGCCGACCGTGCGGAGTCAGAGAGATGAGCAAGGAACTGTTGCTGGTCGTGGATGCAGTCGCCAACGAGAAGGGCGTGCCCCGCGAGGTCATCTTCGAGGCCATCGAGGCCGCGTTGGCCTCGGCCGCGAAGAAGCGCTACCACGACGAGGACGTGCTGGTGCGCGTCACCATCGACCAGAAGGACGGCAGCTACGAGACCTTCCGCCGCATGGAGGTCGTGGCCGACGACGTCGTCATGGAATCGCCGGACCGCCAGGTCCGCCTGATGGACGCCATCGACGAAGTCGAGGGCGTGGAAGTCGGCGACTACATCGAAGAGCAGATCGAAAACCCGGAATTCGGCCGCATCGCCGCCCAGGCCGCCAAGCAGGTCATCGTCCAGCGCGTGCGCGAAGCCGAGCGCCAGCAGGTCGTGGACGCGTGGAAGGATCGCGTGGGCGAGCTGGTCACCGGCGTGGTCAAGCGCGTGGAGCGCGGCAACATCTACGTCGACCTCGGCGGCAACGCCGAGGCGATCATCCCGAAGGACAAGGGCATCCCGCGCGACGTGCTGCGTACCGGCGACCGCGTGCGCGGCTACCTGTTCGACGTGCGTAGCGAGCCCCGCGGCCCGCAGCTGTTCATCAGCCGCGCGGCGCCGGAATTCATGATGGAGCTGTTCAAGCTCGAGGTGCCGGAAGTCGGCCAAGGCCTGGTGTCGATCAAGGCCTGCGCCCGCGATCCGGGCGACCGCGCCAAGATCGCCGTGGTCGCGCACGACAACCGCACCGACCCCATCGGTGCCTGCATCGGCATGCGCGGTTCGCGCGTGCAGGCCGTGAGCAACGAGCTCAACGGCGAGCGCGTGGACATCGTGCTGTGGTCGGACAACCCGGCCCAGTTCGTCATCAACGCGATGGCGCCGGCCGAAGTGCAGTCGATCATCGTCGACGAAGAGAAGCACTCGATGGATCTGGCCGTGGCGGAAGACCGCCTGGCGCAGGCGATCGGCAAGGGCGGCCAGAACGTGCGCCTGGCCAGCCGCCTGTCCGGTTGGCAGCTGAACGTGATGACGCAGGACCAGGTCACGGCGAAGTCGGAGGCCGAGCAGGCCTCGGCCCGTCAGCTGTTCCAGGACAAGCTGGAAGTCGACGAGGAAATCGCCGGCATCCTGGTGTCCGAAGGCTTCAGCACGGTCGAGGAAATCGCCTACGTGCCGGTCGGCGAGCTGCTGGCGGTCGAGGGCTTCGACGAGGACATCGTCGAGGAACTGCGCTCGCGCGCCCGCGACGCCCTGCTCAACGAGGCCCTGGCGGCCGAGGAAGAGCTGGACGAGCACCAGCCGGCGGCCGACCTGCTCGAGCTGGACGGCATGGACGAGGCCACCGCTTACGCGCTGGCCGCCCGTGGCGTGGTCACCCGCGACGACCTGGCCGACATGGCCACCGACGAGCTGACCGATGTCGAAGGCATCGACGAGGCCCGTGCCGCCGCGCTGATCATGGAAGCGCGCAAGCACTGGTTCGAATGAATACCGCGTCGGCTCGCCTGGCACCCCCGGGCTAGAATGACGCCAACACGCGCGGGACCCGTCCCGCGCCACGAGGACACCGAATCCGAATGTCGCAGCAAACCACCATCCGCAAGCTGGCCGAACTGGTGAACACGCCGGTCGAGAAGTTGCTGGAGCAGCTGGCCGAGGCCGGCATGACCTTCAGCGGCCCCGACCAGGTCGTCACCAGCATCGAGAAAGTCAAGCTGCTCGGCTTCCTCAAGCGTGCCCATGGCAAGGCCGAAGACAAGGCCGAGCCGGGCGACGCGGCGAAGAAGATCACGCTCAACCGCAGCCGGAAGCAGGAAATCACCGTCGGCGGCGGCAAGAACAAGACGACCGTCGACGTCGTGGTGCGCAAGAAGGTCACGCTGGTGAAGCCGACCGACTCGCAGCCGATGTCCGAGAGCGACGAGCGCGCCGACATCCTGCGCAAGCTGGAGGAATCCAAGCAGCGCAACCTCGCCGAGCAGCAACGCCTGGCCGCCGACGACAAGCGTCGCGCCGACGAGCTCGATGCCGCGCGTCGCGAGGCCGAGGAAGCCGCACGCCAGAAGGCCGAGGAAGAAGAGCGCGCTCGCCTGGCCGATGCCAGCGCCGCCGCCGGCGATGCCGACGAGCCGGTGCGCAAGCCCGCTGCCAGCGGTCATGGCCACGGCCACGGCCATCCGAAGCCGGCCGCTCCGGCCCGTGCGCCCGAAGCCGCCCGCGGCGCCCCGGCGCACAAGACGCGCGGTTCGCACGCGATGGTCGCGACCGTCGAGGACGACGACCGCACCAACCGCTTCGCCGGCCAGATGCACCTGAGCGCGACCGATCGCGCGCGCCGTTCGAGCAACACGCGCGGCAAGTCCAAGCCGACGCGCCGTCACGCCGAGCAGGCCCGTTCGGGCAGCGGCTTCATGCGCCCGACCGCGCCCATCGTCCGTGAAGTGGCGATCGGCGAGACCATCACCGTCGCCGACCTGGCGCAGAAGATGGCGCTCAAGGGCGGCGACGTGGTGAAGGCGCTGTTCAAGATGGGCGTCATGGCGACCATCAACCAGTCGATCGACCACGACACCGCCGCGCTGGTGACCGAGGAACTCGGCCACGTCGTGGTCAAGGCCGACGCCGCGACCGCCGAGGACGCGCTGCTGGCCCACGTCGAGGAAACGCAGGGCGAGAAGGCGCCGCGTCCCCCGGTGGTCACCATCATGGGTCACGTCGACCACGGCAAGACCTCGCTGCTGGACTACATCCGCCGCACGAAGGTGGCCTCCGGCGAAGCCGGCGGCATCACCCAGCACATCGGCGCGTACCACGTGGAAACCGACAAGGGCGTCATCAGCTTCCTCGACACCCCGGGCCACGCCGCGTTCACCTCGATGCGTGCCCGCGGCGCCAAGCTGACCGACATCGTGGTGCTGGTCGTGGCCGCCGACGACGGCGTGATGCCGCAGACGCGCGAAGCCATCCAGCACGCGAAGGCGGCCGGTGTGCCGCTGATCGTGGCGATCAACAAGATCGACAAGTCCGACGCCGACCCGAGCCGCGTCAAGAACGACCTGCTCGCCGAAGACGTGGTCGCCGAGGACTTCGGCGGCGACACGCAGATGGTGGAGCTGTCGGCCAAGACCGGCCTCGGCGTGGACGACCTGCTCGACGCCATCAGCCTGCAGGCCGAAGTGCTCGACCTCCAGGCCATGCCGACCGGCCGCGCCAACGGTACGGTGATCGAATCCGCGCTCGACAAGGGTCGCGGTCCGGTCGCCACTGTGCTGGTGCAGCAGGGTGAGCTCAGGAAGGGCGACTACCTCGTGTGCGGCGTGCAGTACGGCCGCGTGCGCGCCCTGTTCGACGAGAACGGCAAGCAGGTCGAGAAGGCCGGCCCCTCGATCCCGGTGCAGGTGCTGGGCCTGTCGGGCGTGCCCGACGCCGGCGACGACTTCGTGGTCGTCGACGACGAGCGCCTGGCCAAGGACGTGGCGCAGCAGCGCGACGCCAAGCGCCGTGAGTCGCGCCTGGTCGCCGCCGCCGGCAACCGCATGGAAGACATCATGGCCCAGATGGGCAAGGGCGAGGGCCAGCTGAGCCTCAACCTTGTCGTCAAGGCCGACGTGCAGGGTTCCGTCGAAGCGCTGCGCCAGGCACTGGTCGCGCTGTCGAACGACCAGATCCGCATCAACGTCATCAGCTCCGGCGTGGGCGGCATCACCGAGTCCGACGCCAACGCCGCGCTCACCGCGAAGGCCACGATCATCGGCTTCAACGTGCGTGCCGACGCTTCGGCCCGCAAGGTGATCGAAGCCAACGGCCTGGACCTGCGCTATTTCTCGATCATCTATGACGTGATCGACCAGGTGAAGCAGGTGGCCTCGGGCATCCTGGGCGTGGAGATCCGCGAAGAAATCATCGGCACCGCCGAGGTTCGCGATGTCTTCCGCAGCTCGAAGTTCGGCGCCGTGGCCGGCTGCATGGTCGTGGAGGGCGTGGTCAAGCGGAACAAGCCGATCCGCGTGCTGCGCGACAACGCCGTCATCTTCGAAGGCGAACTGGAGTCGCTGCGTCGCTTCAAGGAAAACGTCGACGAAGTCCGCAACGGCACCGAATGCGGTATCGGCGTGAAGGCGTACAACGACGTCAAGCCGGGCGACCAGATCGAGTGCTTCGAGCGCATCGAAGTCCAGCGCACGCTGTAAGACAGGAACGGGCGGGTTCATCCCCGCCCGTTTCTCGTTCCACCTAATCAGCAATTGGATTTATGCCTAAAACGTTCCACCGCACCGATCGCGTTTCCGCCCAGCTCCGTCGCGAACTGGGCACGCTGGTGCACGAGGCCGTGCGCGAGCACGGCCTGCCGTCCGTCAGCGTCTCCGACGTGGAAGTCACGCGCGACCTCGCGCACGCGAAGGTGTTCGTCACCGCGTTGCAGCAGGAGCGTTCGCGAGAGGCCGTGAAGGCGCTGAAGGAACTGGCTCCGCAGATCCGCTACCAGCTCGGCCGCGCGGTGAAGATGCGCCACGTTCCGGAGCTGCATTTCCACTACGACGACTCGGTCGATCGTGGCGAGCGCATCGGCAACCTGTTGCGCGACAACCCGGCCGTGTCCGAAGACGATGGCGGCGATACGGGCGACGCGGACAAGTAAGTCCGCCATGTGCGCCTGCTGACGCAGGTTTTGCCGTTCGTCAGCCCGACCTCCATCCGATTCATCGACTTGTTGCCCTGACCCCGGAGATCCACGCAGGATTCGCCACGGGGAGCCTGGGCCTCGTCCCGCCTTTCGGCGGACGAACTCGACCCCGCTGCGACCTGCGGACCTTCTGCGGACGATCCATGACGAAAGCCAAGACGCGCTTCCGCCCGCTCGACGGCATCCTGCTGCTCGACAAGCCGCAGGGGCTGAGCTCCAACCAGGCCCTGCAGCAGGCGCGCCACCTGTTCCGCGCCGAGAAGGGCGGCCACACGGGCAGCCTGGATCCGCTGGCGACCGGACTATTGCCGCTGTGCTTCGGCGAGGCGACGAAGATCGCCGGCCTTCTGCTCGGTTCGGCCAAGGCCTACGAAACCACGGCGGTGCTCGGTCTCACGACCGACAGCGATGACGCCGACGGCGCGCCGCTGCTCGAACGCCCCGTCCGCGCGCTGGACGATGCCGCCATCGAAGCCGCACTGGCGCCGCTGCGCGGCCCGATCCGCCAGCGCGCTCCGATCTATTCGGCGCTGAAACAGGGCGGCGAGCCGCTCTATGCCAAGGCGCGCCGTGGCGAAGCCATCGAGGCGCCGGAGCGCGACGTTGTCGTGCATCGTTTCGAGCTGATCGAGCGCGACGGGCCGCGCCTGCGCCTTCACGTCGAATGCGGCTCGGGCACCTACGTGCGCAGCCTGGTCCGCGACCTTGGCGAGGCGCTCGGATGCGGCGCGCACGTCGCCACGCTCCGCCGGCTCTGGGTCGATCCGTTCCGTGCCCCGCGCATGATTACGCTCGACGCCCTGCGTGCGATGCGCGAATCCGACGGCGAAGCGGCGATCGAGGACTTGCTGCTGCCGATCGAGGCCGGTCTGTCGCAGTTCCCGCGGGTCGATGTGGACGCCACTGCGGCGCGCCGGCTCGGGCAGGGGCAAGGCGTGGATTGCGCGCCGGCGGCCGACGGACTGGTCGCCATCTTTGGTCCGGAAGGCCGCTGCCTGGGTCTCGGCCAGCGGACGGGCACGCGGCTGGCGCCGCAGCGGCTGTTCCGATGGGCGGCCCAGAGCGGGGCTGAACAGGCGGCCTCGTCCGCCGTGTGAACGGGCTCCCGTATCGGCGCGCCCGATCTTCACGCATCACGGCGGTCGCATTCGCGTAGGGCTGCTGTTACAATTTCGCCGCTTTTCAAGCACCTAAGCAGTACCCCTTCGCAACATTCCACCAGCAAACGGCGGGCCAGGCGGTGCGTCGGCGCGGTTCATTCCGGTCGATTCGCTTTCTGCAGGCCACGCATCTACGAGGCAACAACCCGATGTCCATCGACACCAGCAAGATCATCGAAGACAACAAGCGCGGCGCCAACGACACCGGCTCGCCGGAAGTCCAGGTCGCCCTGCTCACCGCTCGCATCGAGCAGCTGACCGGCCACTTCAAGGTCCACAAGCAGGACCACCACAGCCGTCGCGGCCTGCTGCAGATGGTCAACCGTCGCCGCAGCCTGCTCGACTACCTCAAGCGCAAGGACAACGAGCGCTACAAGGCCCTGATCGAGAAACTCGGTCTGCGCCGCTAAACGCACTACCGACCGCGGCGCAGCGATGCGCCGCGGTTCGTTTTTGAGGTGCACTCGCCTCATCGCAGTACCGGTGGACCCGCGCAAGGCGCACACGGTCTCCACCGCGCACCACCCGGACGCGCCCGGCGCATCCACGCAACACCACATCCGAACACGCACCGCCAGGGCGGTCGACCGGAGCGGGGCAGGGGCCTCGACCGGAACGCATCAGAAACGATAGGAACCCAACGTGGCAAAAATCACCAAGACCTTCCAGTACGGCGATCACCAGGTGACGCTGGAGACCGGCGAAATTGCTCGCCAGGCTAGCGGCGCCGTCATCGTCAAGATGGACGACACCGTCGTGCTGGTGTCTGCCGTCGCCGCCAAGAGCGCGCGCGAAGGGCAGGACTTCTTCCCGCTCACGGTGGACTACCAGGAGAAGTTCTACGCCGGTGGCCGCATCCCGGGTGGCTTCTTCAAGCGCGAAGGCCGTCCGACCGAGAAGGAAACGCTGATCTCGCGTCTCATCGACCGCCCGATCCGCCCGCTGTTCCCCGAGGAATACAAGAACGAAGTCCAGATCATCGCGACGGTGATGTCGCTGAATCCGGAAATCGACGGCGACATTCCGGCGCTGATCGGCGCCTCGGCCGCGCTGGCGCTGGCCGGCACGCCGTTCCAGGGCCCGATCGGTGCCGCCAAGGTCGGTTACAAGAACGGCCAGTACATCCTCAACCCGACCGCCACGCAGCTGGCCGACTCGGACCTTGAGCTGGTCGTAGCGGGTACGTCCAACGCCGTGCTGATGGTCGAATCCGAAGCGAAGATGCTGTCGGAAGACGTGATGCTCGGCGCGGTGATGTTCGGTCACCGCGAGATGCAGAAGGTCATCAACGCCATCAACGAGCTGACCGTGGAAGCCGGCACCAAGCCGTCGACCTGGGTTGCCCCGGCGAAGAACGACGCGCTGATCGCTGCCATCGTCGAATCGGCCGGCGCTTCGCTGAAGCAGGCCTACCAGATCCGCAACAAGGCCGAGCGCCGCGACGCCATCTCGGCCATCCGCAAGGACACCTGGGAACAGCTGTCGGGCCGCGCCGAAGCTTCGGGCTGGACGGCTGGCGAGTACGCCAAGGAGTTCGGCGATCTTGAATACCGCACCATGCGCGACTCGGTGCTCGACACCAAGATCCGCATCGACGGTCGCGACCTGACCACCGTGCGTCCGATCGAATGCAAGACCGGCGTGCTGCCGCGTACCCACGGCTCGGCGCTGTTCACCCGCGGCGAGACGCAGGCCATCGTGGTCACCACGCTGGGCACCGCGCGCGACGGCCAGATCATCGATGCCGTCTCGGGCGAGTACAAGGAAAACTTCCTGTTCCATTACAACTTCCCGCCGTACTCGGTGGGCGAGACCGGCCGCTTCGGCGCGCCGAAGCGTCGCGAGATCGGCCACGGCCGCCTCGCCAAGCGCGGTGTGCTCGCCACGATGCCGACGCTGGAAGAGTTCCCGTACACGATCCGCGTCGTGTCGGAAATCACCGAATCGAACGGTTCCTCGTCGATGGCCTCGGTCTGCGGTTCCTCGCTCGCGCTGATGGACGCCGGCGTGCCGGTGAAGTCGCCGGTCGCGGGCATCGCGATGGGCCTGGTGAAGGAAGACGACCGCTTCGTCGTGCTGTCGGACATCCTGGGTGACGAAGACCACCTGGGCGACATGGACTTCAAGGTGGCCGGTTCGCAGGAAGGCATCAGCGCCCTGCAGATGGACATCAAGATCCAGGGCATCACCGAAGAGATCATGAAGGTCGCCCTCGCCCAGGCGAAGGAAGGCCGCCTGCACATCCTCGGCGAGATGGCCAAGGCCATCACCGCGCCGCGCAGCGAGCTGAGCGAGTACGCGCCGCGCCTGCTGACGATGAAGATCCACCCGGACAAGATCCGCGAAGTGATCGGCAAGGGCGGTTCGACCATCCAGGCGATCACCAAGGAAACCGGCACGCAGATCGACATCCAGGACGACGGCACCATCGTCATCGCGTCGGTGAATGCCGCCGCTGCGCAGGCCGCCAAGGCGCGCATCGAGCAGATCACCTCCGACGTCGAGCCGGGCCGCATCTACGAAGGCAAGGTCGCCAAGATCATGGACTTCGGTGCGTTCGTGACGATCCTGCCGGGCAAGGACGGCCTGGTGCACGTCTCGCAGATCTCGAGCGAGCGCGTGGAGAAGGTCTCCGACAAGCTGAAGGAAGGCGACACGGTCAAGGTGAAGGTGCTGGAAGTCGACAAGCAGGGCCGCATCCGCCTGTCGATGAAAGCCGTCGAGGAAGGCGAGGGCGTTCCGGCCGAGTAAGCCGGGCGTTCGATCCTTCGGCGATTTCGCCGGACGTACGAAAAAGCGGGCTTCGGCCCGCTTTTTCTTTGCGCGGCTTTCGTGGTGCGGCACGGTGCCGGGCTTGCGATTCCGGATGCGGATCGACGCCTGCTAGGCTGCCCGCATCCAACGGGAGGGAACCGCATGGCGTCGGGATCGCAGGAACTGGAGCGTTTCGTCCACGAAGCGCTGTTGCGTGGGGAGTCGAAGGCGTCGATCGCAAAGGCGCTGTCCGACGCGGGATGGCGCGACGAGCAGACGCGCGGCGTCATCGATGCGTATGCCGACGTGCCCTTCGCCGTGCCTGTTCCGCGACCGCGTGCGTCGCTGTCGGCGCGCGAGGCGTTCCTGTACCTGGTGATGTTCGCGTCGCTGTACTTCGCGACCTGGCATCTGGGCAGCCTGCTGTTCGACCTGATCAACATCGCCTGGCCCGACGCGGCCGACCCGAACTACGCGTGGCGCAGCTTCGACAGCTCGCTTCGCTGGTCGTGCGCGGCGCTGATCATCGCGTTTCCGGTGTTCGCGTTCGTGTCGTGGTTCGTCGGACGCGACGTCGCGCGCGATCCGATCAAGCGCCTGTCGCCGGTGCGGCGCTGGCTCACCTACCTGACCCTGTTCGTCGCCGCGGCGGTGCTCATCGGCGATCTCACCACGCTCGTGTTCAACCTGCTCGGCGGCGAGCTGACGACGCGTTTCGTGCTGAAGGTCGTCGTGGTCGGCGTGCTCGCCGGCAGCGTCTTCGGCTACTACCTGCAGGACCTGCGACGCGAGGAAGGCGCCGGCCCCGGCCGCATGTGGTCGGGACGGGGCTGGTTGATCGGCGCGGGCGTCGCGGTGCTGGCGGCGCTGGTGGCGGCATTCTTCGTGATGCGCACGCCGATGGAAGCCCGCCAGGCGCGGCAGGACCAGCGGCGCATCGAGGACCTCACCGCACTGAAGGCGGAAATCGAGGGCTGGACCCGCAGGACGGGCGAGCTGCCCTCGACGCTGTTCGAGCTGTCGCAGCAGCCCGGCGCGCGGGTGAACCTGGCGGACCCGTTCGATGCGCAGCCGTACGAGTACCAGGTCGTCAATGCGCGTCGATACCAGCTGTGCGCGACCTTCGTGACCGACAGCGCCGCCATTGCGGACGCCGCCGTGTACGCGGAACGCCAGTGGCGCCATCCACGTGGCCGCCACTGCTTCGTGCTCACTGTTCCCGAGCAGAAGGACGACTGAACCGAAGTGTCACGAACCTGCCTGCCCGCCCGTCCTGGGAGCAGGCACCGCTCGAGACCTTCCCATGTGCACCGCAGTGAACAGCGATTTCGAAACCCATCGTCCGCGCCTGATGGCGCTGGCCTATCGATTGCTCGGAAGTCGCAGCGACGCCGAGGAGGTCGTGCAGGACGCCTGGCTGCGCTGGCACCAAGCCGATCGCGCGACGATCCGCGACCTCGAAGGCTGGCTGGTGACCACCACCACGCGCCTTGGCATCGATCGCCTGCGCCTGGCGCGCAACGAGCGCGAGGTGTACCCGGGCCCGTGGCTGCCGGAGCCGCTGACCGCCGACGATTCGCCCGGCCCCGAGCAGCAGGCGGACGTGGCGGGGCAGGTGTCGCTGGCGTTCCTCGCGGTGCTGGAAAAGCTGGGGCCCGAAGAGCGTGCTGCGTTCCTGCTGAAGGACGTCTTCGATTACGACTACGCACAGATCGCCGAATTGCTGGGCCATACCGAAGCCAATTGCCGGCAGATGGTGAGCCGCGCCCGCACGCGCGTGCAGCGCGATCGCCCGCGATTCGCCGTCGAGCCCGACACGCACCGTCGCCTGCTGGAGCGCTTCATGCACGCGATGCAGCGCGGCGATCGCGATTCGATCATGGCGTTGCTGGCGGCCGACGCGCGCCTCATCTCCGACGGTGGCGGCAAGGTCACGGCGGTGATCCGTCCACTGGAAGGCGCACGGCGCATCGCCGACCTCTACTGGGCCGTTGCGCGCCGCACGACTGGTGCAAAGGAAGTCCGCATCGGCCACGTCAACGGCGAGCCCGCGCTGTTGCGCTTCCACGAAGGAAAGCTGCATTCGATCAGCACGATCGGCATCGACGAGAACGGCCGCATCGTGCAGGTGCTGTCGGTGCTCAATCCCGACAAGCTGCGCCACCTGATGGCGTGAGATCGCGCGAGCGAACCTCTCCCGGGAACGGGAGAGGTTCCGCGGCGCTGTGACGCTTCACGCTTCCGGCAGCGGCTTGCGCAGGCCGATGTTGAGCACGTTCCAGGCGCGGATCGCCGCGACCGCGAAGGTCAGCTCGGCCACTTCGCGCTGGTCGAACTGCTCGCGCACCTGCTCCAGCGCATCGTGCGGCACCTGTGCCGCGCCGAGGGCGTTGAGGGTTTCGGCCCACGCCAGCGCCGCGCGCTCGCGGGCATCGAACAGCGGGCTTTCGCGCCAGGCGGCGAGGGTGTCGAGCTTGCGCTGGCTTTCGCCGGCCTTGCGCAGCATCGTCGAATGCATGTCCAGGCAGAACACGCAGCCGTTGATCTGCGAGACGCGCAGCGACACCCATTCGACCAGCTTCGCGCCGAGCGGGCCCTTGTGCAGGCCGGTGCTGAGCTGGAGCAGGTGCTGGAAGGCGCTGGGCGCGAGGGCGGTGTAATCGAGTTCGGTGGCAGCGTTCATGTCGTCGTCTCTCATGTTGGCGGCCGCGGTGGCCGCTTCATGTACAAGGACGGACGAGAGGCATGCGCTGTGACAGGCCGACCGGGCTATCCGGGGACGCGCCCGCGACTCACCGTTCCCGTGGCGAAACGCCAACGTGCGGCCAGGCAGCGAGCACGATCCGCTGCACGACCGCGAGCGCCAGAGATGCGACTGCTGCGATCGCCACGCCCGCGCTCCACGCGATCCATGCATCGCCGCGCGCGCCGGAAAACACCAGCGCGAGGTTGCCGGCCATCGCAACCGACACCGGCAGCCACGCGATCGCCATCAGCAGCGTGACGAGCGAAAGCCTGCGCACCAGGCCTCGACGCGCGATCGACGCACCACATGCCGCGATCGCGCACAGCCCGAACGCGGCCAGCGCATTACCGAGCGGCAGGCCGCCCGGGAGCGCTGTTTCGAGATACGGCGCGCCGACGACGAGCGAGCCCAGCGCAAAGGCGGCGAGCGCAAGGAGTGCGGCGATCTTCCAGCCCGAGTGCATGTCGTGCGGTTCCGATGGCGAACGCCGAGCCTACGCAGCCCGGCTGCGTGCGACAAGGCGCGCGACTCAGCTCGCCATGCGCAGCATGGTCGTGGTTCCGCGGCCTTCGTCGGACGCGAAGTCCAGTCGCCATCCCAGGTGTTCGCACAGCCGCGAGATGAGATCGAGCCCGATGCCGCCGCCATCGCGTCCGCCACCGCGGGCGACGCGCGCGTAGATCTGCGCGATCTCTTCCGGCGTCATGCCATGGCCGGGATCTTCGATGATCACCGTCGCCGGTGCTTCGAGCCGGATCGTGATGCGCCCGCGATCGCTATGCTCGATCGCATTGCGCAGGAGGTTGCCGATGGCGACCTGGACGATGGGCAACGGCGCGACGATCTCGCACGGCCGCAGCCCGACGATGTCGAGCTGCAGGTCCTTGTCGCGCGTGAGATGGCGGTGATCCTCGACGATGCCCGGAATCAGCTCGTCGAGCGCAACGTGGTCGCTGGAGCGGGCCAGCCGCGCCGGGTCTTTCGCCAGCACGAGAAGCAACGACACGAGTTCTTCCACGCCGCGCGCGGTGCGCTGGATGCGCAACAGTTGCCCGCGCGCAGGTTCGGGCAGATGCGGCTGCTGCAGCGCGATCTCGCTGGCGCCCGCGATTACCGCCACAGGTGTTCGCAGTTCGTGGCTCGCGCTGTCGATGAACACGCGTTCCCGCTCCACGAAGCGGTCGTTGCGCTGCAGGTAATCGTTGAGCGCATCGGCGATGACCACCAGTTCGGCACTCGCCGTATCGGGCGTGGCGATGCGCTGGCCGGCCTGGTCGGGCCGAAGTGCCGCGATCGACTGGGCCATGTCGCGAAGCGGCTTGACCAGCCGGTTGACGCTCCACGCGATCGCGATGCACAGCAGCCCGACCAGCGTCACCGCCGAGCCGATGACCGTCAGGCCCATGTCGAACTCGCGTTCTTCCAGGTCGGTGATATCCAAAGCCAGCGCGAGCGGGCGGCCATCGACTTCGCGCACCAGCGCGACGCGCTCCACGCCGTCGATCATGATCTCGTCGTAGACGCCCGGCGGAACGCCTCGCAGCGGCGGCGGCATGTCCTCCGGAATGTGGCCATCGTAGAACGCGAGGCTTTCGGTGTTCGTCCAGGGGAAGGTGGGATCGCGCTCGTGAAGTTCGAGCAGGTGATCCATTTCCGAATCGAGCAGCGTCTGCCATACGAGGCTTTCGGCATGCTCGTTCACGATGAAGCCGTGCATGACCACGGCAATGGTCAGCACCACGACGTAGCCGAGCAGACCGAGCAGGATGCGCCGACGAAGTCCGGAACGATTGGCGCTCACTCGATGGCCTCGCTCGCGATCGTTGCGACATCGCCGGCCACGATGCGATAGCCCACGCGTGGAAGCGTCTGGATCAGCTTCGTCGCGAATGGCCCATCCACGCTGCGGCGCAGTTCGTAGATGTGCGAACGGAGCATGTCGCCATCGGGTGGATCATCGCCCCACAGCGCATGTTCCAGGCGGTCGCGCGTGACGGCGGCGGGGCTGGCCTGCATCAGCACTTCGAGCAGCTTCCGGCAGGCGGGATAGAGGTGCAGCGCATGGCCTGCACGCGTGGCTTCCAGCGTGCCCATGTCGAGCTTGAGGTCGCCCACCTGCAGCACCTTGTGGCGGCCGCGGCCGCGTGCGCGGGCGACCAGCGCTTCGAGCCGCACTTCCAGTTCGGGCAGGTGGAAGGGCTTTGTGAGGTAGTCGTCGGCCCCGGCGCGGAACCCGGCGATCTTGTCGGGCAGTTCATCACGCGCGGTGAGCATCAGCACGGGTGTGTCGCGGCCGGCATCGCGCAGGCGGCTGAGCACTTCGCGGCCGTCCATGCGCGGAAGCATCCAGTCGAGAACGATGGCGTCGAACTCCGTCGTGATCGCCAGATGCAGGCCGGTCGGTCCGTCGGGCGCGGCGTCGAGCGTGTAGCCGCGCGCGTCGAAATATTCGAACAGGTTGGCGACCAGGTTGTGGTTGTCCTCGACGACCAGCACGCGCATGGCGGTCTCTGCCTCTTCTGGCGGCGCGCACGCGCCTGTGCACATTGTGCGCCTGCCGGCATCGGAATGCCGTCGGAATTGCGGCCGGATCGCCTCGGCGAAATGCCCGATGAACGCCATCGCGCGGAGGGCGCCGATCCGACCGCATTCCGACACCCGCGTCGCGAGCATGCGCAGCGTTCCGATCACCGAATGCCATCCGCTCCGTCATGCGCAGTGCGACCTCCACGTCCGTCATCCCGATGCACGCACGTCCCCGAATCCAGAACCTTCCGATGGACGTCCTGCCGCACGGCGGCGTGCGCTTCGCGATCACGCACGTGCTGCTGCCGCTGCTCGGCTTCGCACTGGCGCTGCTGGCGATGCGCTGGTCCGGTGGCGACCAGTGGCTGGCCGATCGCCTTTACGCGCTCCAGGGCGGGCAGTGGGTGCTGCGCGATGCATTCGTGACGCAGACACTCATCCACCGGTTCGGGCGCTACGCGGGCATCGCGCTGTGGATCGGCGTGGTGGTGGCGTGGCTCGTCGCGCGACGTCGCGTCGAGTGGGCGCCGCTTCGCGCGCCGCTGGCGTACCTGGCCGTCGCCGTCGCGCTTTCGGTGCTGTGCGTGGCGTGGGTGAAGTCCTGGTCGAACATGGACTGCCCGTGGGACCTCACGCGTTACGGCGGGCTGCGGCCCTTCGTCGGCCTGTGGGACGTGCGACCGCTTGGCCTGCAGCGCGGTGCGTGTTTCCCCGCCGGGCACGCGGGCGGTGGCTACGCGTGGCTGTCGCTGTATTTCTTCCTCGGCGCGGTGCGACCGCGCTGGCGATGGGCGGGGTTGGCCGCGGGCATTGGCCTGGGCCTGCTCTTCGGCATCGCGCAGCAACTGCGCGGCGCGCATTTCGCCTCGCACGACCTCGCCTCGGCGGCGATCTGCTGGACCGTCGCCGTAGCGACGTGGCAGGTGTTCCGGCCGGCCATGGTGCGTTCGCGCCGACTCGCGGCGGGCACCCGCGCGCAGGGAACGCAGGCATGAGCTCGATCGTTTCCCGTCGCCCGTTCGACGAAGCGCAGCGCCGGTTCCGCCAGCTCCTCGCGATACGCCCCGAGATGACGGTCGAACGCCTCGCGTTCTACGTCGCCGTCTTCTTCACCGTGTTCTGCAATGGCGCCTTCTTCCGCGCCGTCGGCGGCACGGGCGCGTTCGAGGGCGCGTCGGGATGGGGCGTCGCACTCAGCCTGGTGCTGATGATCGGCGCGCTCAACATGCTGCTGCTGTGCCTGTTGCTCAATCGCTGGACGGTGCGTCCCGTGCTGACGGTGCTGATCCCCGTCACCGCGATGGCCGCGCACTTCATGAGCCGCTACACGGTGTATCTCGATGCGGACATGCTGCGCAACATCCTGCATACCGATGGCAAGGAGTCGGGCGAACTGCTGTCGGTCGGCATGCTGCCGGCGTTGTTGTCGCTCGGCGTGCTGCCCACGCTGATGGTGTGGCGCGTTCGCCTGAAGAAGCGCCCGATGGGCCGTGCGGTGCTCGTGCGGCTGGGCGCCATCGCGCTGTCGCTGCTGGTGGCGGGCGGCGCGATGATGGCCTCGTTCCAGGACCTGTCCGCGCTGATGCGCAACCACAAGGAAATCCGGCACCTCATCACGCCGGGCAATTACATCGTCTCGCTCGTGCGCGTGGCGCAGCACGATGGCGCGCAGCATCGTCCGAAGACGCCCATCGGCGTGAACGCGCACGTCGTCGGTCGCGACCCGAGCGCCAAACCGCGCCTGCTCGTCATCGTCGTGGGCGAAACCGTCCGCGCGCAGAACTGGGGCCTGAACGGATACGCACGCCAGACCACGCCACAGCTGCGCGATATCGGGCCGATCAACTTCACCGACATGACCTCCTGCGGTTCGGCGACGGAAGTCTCGGTGCCGTGCATGTTCTCGCCGTTCGGTCGCGCGCATTACGACGAGGACCGCATCGCGCACACGCAGTCGCTGCTCAACGTGCTCGATCACGCGGGCATCGGCGTGCTTTGGCGCGACAACCAGACCGGTTGCAAGGGCGTGTGCGAAGGGCTGTCGTTCGAGTCGTTCGAACATGCGCGGGATCCGCAGGCGTGCACGGCCGAAGGCTGTCTCGACGAAGTGATGCTGCACGGGCTCGCGGGAGAGATCGCGCGCCGCCCCGGCGACCAGGTCGTCGTGCTCCATCAGCTCGGCAGCCACGGACCCAGCTATGCGAAGCGCTATCCCGAACGTCTTCGCCGCTTCACGCCCACGTGCGAGACGGGCGACCTGGGGGACTGCACGCGCGACCAGATCGTCAACGCCTACGACAACTCGGTGCTGGCGACGGACGACTTCCTCGCGCGCACGATCCGTTTCCTCGCCGAGCAGTCCTCGCGCGACACGGCGATGATCTACCTGTCCGACCACGGCGAATCGCTCGGCGAGAACGGCCTGTACCTGCACGGCGTGCCGTACGCGATCGCCCCGGACACGCAGACGCACGTTCCGATGGTGATGTGGTTCTCGCCGGGCTTCGCGGCCGATCGCAAGCTCGACATCGATTGCATGAAGCAGGAAAGCCATGCGCCGGCGAGCCAGGACAACCTGTTCCACTCGGTCCTCGGCCTGATGCAGGTGAACACGCCGGAATACGACCGCAAGCTGGACCTGTTCGACCGCTGCATCGCGCCGGCGTAAGTCCGCCGGGCAGCCAGCACTCGCATGAGCCAGCGGGCAAGTGCCGGCGGTGGGCGGCCGCATGGCAGGCGTGCTGCGGTGCACACCAGGCTCATCCTGTGGCTTCGCGCCGGCGACCCTGTCGGCCTCGGAGCCGCCGATGTCGAAATCCCTCCTGTGGACGGCCCTGTTCACACTGGCCACGCTGGCGGCGCCTGTCGCGGCCGCCGAACTGGGCGTGCTCGCGCCCGTGCTCGCGAACGGCCAGCCGCAAACCCGACCGGATGCGGCTGGGCATGCCGCACCGGTCGTCACGCGCGTGACCTCGGGCGCGCTGTACGCGCAGATCCAGCGTGAAGCGAGCGAGGGTTTCCTCGGCACCGTGCTCGCGCTGGACGAGAGCGCGCAACGCATTGCCGGCGCGAAAACCACGACACCGACGTGGCTGTACCTGTCGGCCGAAGACGGCGGCTTCGCGCGACGCGGCTTCTGGCTGGAAGAGGACGGCCGCCAGCGCTTCGTCGACGAACTCTTCGTCGATCTGGTCGTCGACGCCGACATCATCGACGACGGCGGTTTCGAGGAAATCTTCACGCACGAGATGGGGCACGTGTTCCTGCGCCGGCTCATGCCGGGCCTGCCGTACGGCTGGTCGCGCACGCCGCACAGCAGCATGAGCGTGACCGACTACCCGACCGCGTTCGACGAAGGCTTCGCCACGCATTTCCAGAGCGTGGTGCGCCGCCATTCGCGCAATCCGAAACTGGAAGACCTCACGCTGGGCCTGGGCGCCAAGCCCTTTGTGCCGCTCTGGTTGAGCAATCTCGATCGCGCCGGGCGCATCGACGGCGTGCGCCGGAACCTCTTCGTGCAGCAGCAGCTCGTCCCGCCGGGCAACGATGCCGATGCGTGGTCGCGCGCCAACGAAAGCACCGCCTTCGACATGGCGCGGCTGCGCAACGGCCAGCAGATGCTGTCGTCCGAAGGCGTCATCGCCACGCTGTTCCATCGCTGGCTCGTGCCGGGCGAAGGCTCGCGCGAGGCGATCGTGTCGCGCTATTCGCAGCTGTTCCGCACGATGGCCGCGGCCACCGCGCGCGGCTGGACGATGAACCCCGACACGCCGATGTTCCTGGACCTGGTCGATCGCTACTGCGTAGACGTGCCGGCCGATTGCACGCGCATCCGCAACCTCGTGCTCGACACAACCTATGGCGCGACCGCGGACGCCACGCTACCGCGCACGACCGAGGCGATGGCCGAACGCGGACGCATCGGCGACATGGCCGGGTTCGTCGCGGGCCTGAAGCAGGCGCGTGCGCAGATGACGCAATTGCAGGCCGCCGTGGCGCAGGATCCCAAGCGGATGCGCGCGATGCTGGGCCCGGACATCTGGCTGCTCGGCCACACGCCGATCAAGCCCCCGGGCCTGCCGTCGAACGAAGTCGCGGTGAACCTCAATACGGCCGAAGTGGAACAGCTGCGCGCCTTGCCCGGCATCGATGCCGCGATAGCAGAACGCGCATTAGGCAGTCGGCGCGAGCGCGGCGCGTTCGTCGACATTGCCGATTTCGCACAACGTAGCGGGCTGGATGCCGCGGCATCGTCATCGCTGCAGGCGGCGGCTTCGGCACTGCACAAGGCGGGTTTGAACGAGCGGCGCTGAAGTCGGCTGCAGGGCAGGCTCACTCGGCCGCATAGCGCTCGAACAGGTCGCTCTGTGCGATCGGCACGTCCTCGCGGTCGATGAAACCCGACAGGCCGACGCCCACCAGCCGGTAGCGCGTATCCGCCGGCAACGGCACGCGGGCGCGCAGGTCGCAGGCGATACGCGTCAGCTGTTCCAGGCTCGTCGGCCGTTCCGTCGGCGTGAGGCTGCGCGTGAGGATGCGGAAGTCGGCGGTCTTCAACTTGAGCACGATGGTGCGCGCAACGCGTTCGGGATCGCGCTCGAGTTCGCGGCCGTAGCCTTCCCAGGTCTTTTCGGCGAGCCGGTGGATGTGCGGCTCCAACTCGTCCAGCGGCAGGTCGCGCTCGAAGGTGTCTTCGGACGAAATCTGAAGGGTGGGGCGCTCGGGTTCCACCGGGTTGTGGTCGATGCCCAGCGACAATTCGTGCAGCCGACGGCCCCAGCGGCCGAAGCGCAGTTCCAGCTCGGCCGCGCCCAGCTCGCGAAGATGCGCCACGGTTTCGATGCCGAGCTCCTGGAGCTTTGCTTCCATCACCTTGCCCACGCCTGGCAATCGGCCGACGGGCAAAGGCGCCAGAAACGCCTCGACCTGGTGTGGGCGGACGACGAAGAGCCCGTCGGGCTTGCGCCAGTCGGAGGCGATCTTCGCCAGGAACTTGTTCGGGGCGACGCCGGCGGACGCGGTGAGCTGCGTTTCCTCGCGGATCGCCACGCGGATCGCCTGTGCGGTAGCGGTCGCGGTCGGCAGGCCCGTCTTGGTCTGGCTGACGTCGAGGTAGGCCTCGTCCAGCGAGAGCGGCTCGATGAGGTCGGTGTGCCGCGCGAAGATCTCGCGCACCTGCCGCGACACCGCCTTGTAGCGCGTGAAATCCGGCGGGACGAACACCGCCTGCGGGCACAGGCGCTCGGCGCGGATCGCCGGCATGGCCGAGCGCACGCCGAAGGTGCGCGCCTCGTAGCTCGCCGCGCACACCACCGAGCGCGCGCCGCGCCAGGCGACGACCACCGGCCGGCCGCGCAGGGACGGGTCGTCGCGCTGTTCGACGGACGCGTAGAAGGCGTCCATGTCGACATGGAGGATCTTGCGGGGCGGTGCGGACACGGGCGTGGTGCGGCCGGGCGGCGTTTGTTAGTCAAAATGCTAACAAGTGCGGGCGACGCGGTCACGTGCCGTGTCCAGCGCAGGGCACGCCTGAAGCCGTCATCCCGGCGAAGGCCGGGACCCAGGCTGGCATGGCTCCGGGCCCTGTGTCCGGCTGATCAGGAACTCGGGACGCTGCGAGCCTGGATCCCGGCTTTCGCCGGGATGACGGAGGGGAAGTGAGGCAGCTACGCCGCATCCTCATCGCGCGAAAGCAACGCCCGCTTCCCACCGTCGCGCCCGCTGCGCACATGTTCGGACACCTGCCGCTGCATCGCATCGAACGCATCGCGAACGGCGACATAGGCGTCCTCGTGCGAGTGATCCTTCGTCGGCGTGCGGCCGGCTTCGAACGTCGCGCCGGGCATCACCGCATGCACGTGGACGAGGTAGCGGTTGCCGTGCTGGTGGCGGTGTTCGGCATGGCGGACGGCGACATCGCACGACTGAAGCTGCGGTGCGACCTGCCACAGCTTGTGCGCGTGGCGCAGGATGTCCTCGCGCAGTGCATCGGACACGGGCAGACCTTCGAAGCGGATCGTGACGTCGTGTTGCATGGGGGCTCCGTTACGGTGGACACGCCTCCATTTGCGGTGCCGCACGATGCGATGTCAGCTTGAAACTTGCACGTGGCCGCGTGCATGGTGGTGGCGCATGATGTCGGACTGGCGACGCGCCCGATGAGCACCTATTCCCTTCCATCGCTGTTCTCGCCCGCATCCGTCGCCGTGATCGGCGGCAGCCCGCGCGAGCGTTCGATCGGTCGCGCGATGCTGCGCAACCTGCAAGCCGGTGGTTTCGCCGGCAGCATCGGCCTGGTGAATCCGCGGCATCGCGAGATCGAGGGTGTCGCGTCCGTCGCGCGCGTGGCCGACCTGTCCTTCGTGCCGGAACTGGTGCTGATCGCCACGCCGGCCGCGATGGTCCCCAAATACGCGAAGGCCGCCGCCGAGCACGGCGCCTCCGCGGCGGTCGTGCTGAGCACCGGGCTGGGACAGGGCGAAGGCTCGCTCGCGGCGGAACTGCAGGACATCGCGCGCACGCACGGCATGCGCCTGGCCGGGCCCAACAGCCTGGGCGTGATCGCGCCGCATGCGCGGCTCAACGCGAGCTTCGCCGCGCACACGCCGCTGCCGGGCGACATCGCACTGGTGTCGCAATCGGCCGCGATCGCCGCCGCGCTCGTCGAATGGGGCGTGAGCCGCGAGATCGGCTTTTCGGCCATCGCCTCGCTCGGCGACGCGCTGGACGTCGATTTCGCCGATCTTCTCGATTACTTCGCACGCGACCGGCATTCCCGCGCGATCCTGTTGTACGTCGAATCGATCCGCGACGCGCGCAAGTTCATGTCGGCCGCGCGCGCCGCCGCACGGTTGAAGCCGGTGGTGGTCGTGAAGTCCGGCCGCCATGCGCCGCGCGCCGTCGCGCCGCACACGCACGCAGCCGCGCTCGCTTCGCCTGACGCGGTCTACGCGGCCGCGTTCCATCGCGCCGGCATGCTGCGCGTGCGTGCGTTGAACGAGCTGTTTTCCGCGGCCGAAGCGCTCAGCCGCGTCGAATCCTTGCCTGGACGACGGCTGGCGATCTTCGCCAACGGGCGCGGCACGGGCGCACTCGCGGCCGATCGCCTGCTCGACATGGGCGGCACGCTGGCGTCGATCTCCGACGAGGCGCGCGCGCACCTCCAGCCGATCGCATCGAGCGCGTGGCCCGGCACGAATCCGGTGGATTTCTACGGCGACGTCGATCACGCGTCGTACGCCGACGCGTTCCGCGCGCTGGCGACGGACGATGCGAACGATGCACTGCTCGTGCTCAACACGCCGACCGCGCTGATGGACGCACACAGTCGCGCCGACGCGCTCGCACGGGCGCGCGAGTCGTTGCCGTGGCAGGCGCGGAAGAAGCCGGTGTTCGCGGTGTGGCTGGGCGCCGACGAAGCCGCGGCCGATCGCCTCAATGCCGCGCGCATTCCCAACTATCCAACCGAAGCCGACGCCGTGCGCGGCTTCATGTACCTGGTGCGCCATCGCGAAGCGAAGCTGACGCTGATGGAAACGCCGCCGAGCCTGCCCGACGATTTCGTCGTCGATACGGAAACGGCGCGCGGCATCGTCGAGCGCGCGATCAAGGCCGGCCGCCGCTGGCTCGATCCCATCGAAGTCACGCGCGTGCTCGGCGCGTACGGGATTCCGATCACACCGGTGGCGCTTGCGCGCGGCGCGGATGAAGCCGCGCGTGTCGCCGCGCAATGGCTCGCGGAAGGATTGCAGGTCGCGGTGAAAGTGCTGTCGTCCGACATCGAGCACAAGTCCGACGTCGATGGCGTACGACTCAACCTGCCCAGCGAGCAGGCCGTGCGCGAGGCGACCGCGTCGATCCTGCAACGCGCGCGCGACGCGCGGCCGAATGCGCGCATCGAAGGCGTGACCGTGCATCCGATGATCGTGCGCACCAAGGCGCGCGAGCTGATCGCCGGCGTCGCGGACGACGAAACCTTCGGGCCCGTCATCGTGTTCGGCCGTGGCGGTACGGCGGTGGAAGTCATCGACGACAAGGTGCTGGCGCTGCCGCCGCTGGACCTGCGATTGGCGCACGAAATGATCGGCCGCACGCGCGTGTCGCGGATCCTCAAGGCGTATCGCGACGTGCCCGCCGCCGACGAGCGCGCCGTCGCGCTGGTGCTGGTGAAGCTGGCGCAACTCGTCGTCGACGTTCCGGACATCCGCGAGGTCGACATCAACCCGCTGCTGGCCGACAAGGACGGCCTGATCGCAGTGGATGCGCGCATCGGCGTGTCGCGTTCGCGCCGGCTGCACAAGGGGCGCGGGCATCCGCGGCTGGCGATCCGTCCGTATCCGAAGGAATGGGAACGCAACATCGTGCTGTCGGACGGCGCGACCGCCTTCGTGCGGCCGGTGCGGCCGGAGGACGATGCGATGTTCCGCGAGTTCTTCGGCCGCGTGTCGGACGAAGACCTGCGCATGCGCTTCTTCCAGACGGTGAAGCATTTCAGCCACGAATTCATCGCGCAGCTAACGCAGCTCGACTACGCGCGATCGATCGCGCTGGTCGCCATTGATCCGCCCACCGGCGAGATGCTTGGCGCCGTGCGCCTTCATGCCGACGCGAACTACGACCGCGGCGAGTACGGCATCCTGGTGCGATCGGACCTGAAGGGCCACGGCCTGGGCTGGCGGCTGATGCAGATCATGATCGAGTACGCGCGATGGCTCGGCCTGCGCTCGGTCGAAGGCGAAGTGCTGCAGGAAAACCGCACGATGATCGAGATGTGCCGGGCGCTGGGGTTCTCGGTCGTCACCAATCCCGACGATGCGAGCCTGGTGACGGTGTCGCTGCGCATCGGGGACATGCCGACGTAAGTTCGGCGCGACGCCCGCAAACGCCCAGGCGAGGCCGGGCAGGGCACATGGCTCTCGCTTTCCCCGCCACGCGCTGCGTTTCAGCGGCTCATGCCGATGGAAAAACCGCCGCGCGAGTCACTTAAAGTGCCTGCGCTGACGAAAAAGCGTCACGCATGCCGCTTCAAGTGCATGCGATGGCGAACAAAGTGCTTCGCGCGCCACCTTTCTCATTGCCCCGTGGCGAAAAAAGCGCCTTTGATGGCACTCAAAGTGTCGCCCGTGCCGCTTCAAGTGCCGACGGTGACGAAAAAGGCGTCACGCGTGGCGCATTTCTCATTGCTCCCGAGTCAGAAAAGCGCCATCGCCGGCACTTCAAGCGCCGACGTTGTCGCTCGAAGTGCCAACGCTGGCACTTCAAGCGTCACGCGTGCCGCTTTTTCGCCACGCGAAGCACTTTTCGCGAAAGCTGGAACCCACCTTGCTTTCGCTTTCATTCGTCATCCCGGGCTGCACCCTGCGCATCGCTTCTGATCCGTCATCCCGGCGAACGCCGGGACCCAGGCCCGCAACGCATGGGCACTCCCACAAGACCATCAGCCGGCCCCCGCCACGCATGGCAAACCCCGCCCCGACCGTGGCCCCGACCTGTCCACGGGACACCAGAACACCCCTCCGCCGACCCTTCATTTTCTGTGCGCCCTGTCGCTAAACTCGGGGTGGGGACATGGGGGATGGGTATGGATACTCGCGTGGCATGGCAGGCGCTGTGTGCCGCTGCTGCACTTTTCATCGGGCTGGCGCAGGCGACGGAGCCGTCGCCCGGGACACCCGACGACAGGGCCCAACGTTCGATAGACCAGGTCGAGGGCGCCAGCGATCTCGCGTACCGCGATGCCCTCACCGCATTCGATACCGCCGCCAGTCGGGCAACGGACGATGTCGACATCGCCCTGGCGCGGTGCAAATTCCTCCAGTATTTCGCCGACGACGAATTGGGCAGCTTCAAGCCTGAAGCCGTGGAAGCGTCCCGGACGTGCGCGCAGCAGCTGCACGAGCACTGGCCTGACGCGCCCCAGGTGCAGATTTTCGAGCTGGACCAGCTCTGGGGCGCGGACGCGGCGGAGCGGGGCGAGGCCCTTATCAAGTCCGCAGACCAGTGGCCGGCGCCGTTGCGCCGCGACCTGCTCAGCAAGACGTCGGTTGCGCAGGAAGGCGCCGACGACGCCCGTGCAGGCGAACTGGCCCTGATGGCGGTGCGCCAGGGCGATGCGTCGCGTGTAGCGGCCGCAGTGACGTACCTGTCGGGGCAGAAGCACTTCAAGGAAGCCGCCGACCTGCTGGCAAAAGCCGAGCCCGCCGAACTGCCGTGGGACGCCCAGCAGCGCATCGAGGCCGCCCTGACGTTGCCCGACACGAAGATCGCCGTGGCTGAAGCGCGACGGCACACGGACGCCCTTCCGACGTTTGGTGCCGAAGCGAGCGCGCGTGCCTACATGCGCGCCGGCGATTTCGCCTCGGCCGGTCGTGTGCTCAAGGACGTCCGCAGCACTTCCGAGAACATCACCGCGGTGAAATTCGACGCCGCCATCGGCATCGGCGACTTCGCAGGCGCCGCCGGGTACGTCGACATCACCGACACCGAAAACCTCTTTGCCAACGTCGGCCGCTTCCTGACGCTGGCGGTGGCCGCACCTACCACGCTGGTCAAACCGTCGATGCTGCTGGCGCTGGCGATCTGCCTCGCGTACCTGGCGGCCATGGCGCTGGTGCCTGGCCTGGTGCTGGTCCCCGCGCATTACCGCGGGCTGGCGCGGCGCCTGAAGGGCAAGACCAGCGAACCGTTGTTCTCGGCCATCGGACTGAAGCGCGCGTGGTATGGCGCGGCCGTCGCGTTGATCGTCCCGATGGTGGTGTTGATGCTGGTGCGGCCCGAGGCGATGGCCGACCTGCTCAGCGGCAACGCCGGGGCCTCGGCGCAGATGTTCCGCGCCTTCCTCATCGCGGAAGGCACGGCGTTGCTGATCCTCGCGCCGGCGCTGGTCGGCCTCACACGACCGCAGTTCCTCGGCGACCGCACCGCACTGCGCACGTGGTGGATCGTGCTGCTGATGTGGGGTGCGCTGATCGCCATCGGCTGGGTGCTGACCGTCGTGCAGATGCGGCTGGGCGTGAACCTGGAAACCAACCAGACGCGCATGGTCGCCGCGATGGTGGAAGGCGGCGCCGAACTCGGCGGCCCGATGCTGACGCTGCTGATCCTGGCGCTGATCGGCCCGGTCTTTGAAGAGTTCGTGTTCCGCGGCCTGCTGCTGGGCGGCCTGTCGCGCCACATCAGCTTCGGCTGGGCCAACACACTGCAGGCACTCGGCTTCGCCGCCATGCACGACGACCCGCCGCGTTTCCTCTACTACTTCGCCATGGGCCTGTTCGGCGGCTGGCTGGTGAAGCGCACCGGCTCACTGGCCCCGGCGATTGCGCTGCATGTGTTCAACAATGCGGTGGCGGTGGGGGTGTTGTTGTGGGTGGGTTGAGGGATCACGCTTTTCAACCTTATTCATTGAAGCTCATTCTCTAATAGAGCAATGAGGCGTTCGTTTCGGCTGGTAACGCGTAGCTACGGTTACTGAAAAAGAGAGGGCTGTACGTGGCGATTAACGGATTTGCGGCGATAACGATTGAAGGATGGCGACAGTTCAAGGCTGTGAATATTGAACTTCACCCACGTCTTACAGTGCTGACCGGAGCCAATGGAGCCGGAAAATCCACAATTCTGAGCGTCTTCTCCCAGCACTTTGGATGGCATCGCCCCCTCCTGGCAACACCCGTTCCGACTAGGGACGGCGTGCTGTCTTACTTCATAGGATTGTTCTCGCGACAGCACCGATCGATGATGCATGGGCAGGATCGATACAGAATCGGATCGATTCGATACGCGAACGGCAATACGGGGGCTATATACGTGCCGGGTAATTCTGGCATTGAGTACGGCTTGCAAATCGACGGGCAGCAACATGTCGAAGGCGTCAATATTCCGTCGCATCGTCCGGTGTCCAGGTTCCAACAGGTGGCCAGTATTCCGACTAGCGCTATTAGCCCTTCGGACGCTTATAGCTCGTACTTTTCAGAGATCATGAACCGCTTTCACGGCGGACACTCAGGGTTTTCGCCTGCCTACCGGATGAAGGAGGCCCTAATTTCGATGGCTGCGTTCGGTGAGGGCAATAGGTATCTCGACGGACGCCCTGACCTCATAGTCGCCTATACAGGATTCATCGAGATTCTTCAGAAGGTCCTTCCACCATCACTCGGCTTCGAAACTCTTGCCATTAGGCCGCCCGACGTAGTTATGGTTACAAAGACCGGGCAGTTCTTGATTGACGCAGCATCAGGTGGCTTGGCCGCGCTTATTGACCTGACGTGGCAGATATATATGTTCACTGTGAGGGTGAAGGACCCGGTTGTTGTCATGGACGAGCCGGAGAATCACTTGCACCCCGCAATGCAACGGACGCTAATGTCGCGACTAGTAGATGCCTTTCCCGGGGTGCAGTTTATTGTTGCGACCCACAGCCCTTTCATTATTTCCTCGGAGCGTGATTCCAACGTTTACGCATTGCGCTATGAGGTTACGCAAGTCACAGAAGAATTTTTCGAGCCCGCGTTCGCTCCAGCAAACAGTGTGGTGGCAACAAAGCTTGATTTGCAGGATCGAGCGAGCAGTGCGAATGACATTCTGAGGGAAGTGCTTGGTCTAGAGACGACGCTTCCCGTCTGGGTAGAGGAGCGGATTCAGCAGTTGGCTGACAGAGTTGCTGGTTCCGAACTCACAGCTGAGTCGTACAGGGCAGTATCTGACGAACTCAGGTCGCTGGGACTTGGGTCGGCGATCCCTCGCGTTATCGAAGGAGGGCTTCGCGAATGATTCGGCTGACTAAAGGGGCGAAGCCTCAGGTACTAGTTGATAATGCGGCAGGTTGGACAGCTGAAATTTTGAGAAAAATCGGCGAAGGTTCAAAGGTTGGTGATGCAGTTGGACGAAGGTACGCGCATCAAGACATCAAGTTGGCATTGTTGGCGGAAACGCACGGCAAGTGCGCCTACTGCGAAGCCAAGATTCTTCACATTGCGTTCGGTGATATTGAGCACATCGTTGCAAAGAAGCCGCGCCCCGAGCTTGCCGTCGAATGGACTAATCTGACGATTGCGTGTGATCGATGCAATCAAAGTAAGTCTGACTTGGATGGTGTCCTCGATCCATACTCAGTTGACCCCGAGGACCACCTCGTTTTTCTTGGGCCTCTTGTCAGGTCGAAGGCGGCCAGCGACCTTGGTGAGCTTTCGGTTCGCATACTTGAGTTGAATCGCCCGGCTCTCGTAGAGCGGCGTACCGAAAGGATTGATGCAGTTTTAGCCTTTCTTCGTCTGGCGGAACGGGCAGTTGATATTCGGTTGAAGAGGGAGTTGATCGCCGATGCGCGTCGCTGTTCTGCCCCGTCAGAAGAGTATTCGGTAGCAGTTGCGTCTGCCCTTGCTGCTTGTGGTGTGGACCGAGCCGAAGGCCACCGCTGATGTGAGGTGTCGCACTTTGACCAAAACCTTGAAGCCCAACGAGCCCGGCATCGCGCTCGGCGTGGCGCTGATCGCGCTCCTGGCCGGATTGTTGGCTGCAAGCACGTAGGATGGGTTCGCGTGCGAACCCGTCGGTCGTTGGCCAATAGCCCTGCATCACGCCTTCTTCCATGCTCCAAACCGAGGCATATGCAAATGCGCATAGTTGGCTATACAGAGGAACAACTTGATGAAGTGCCTGCTGCGCCGCGCGAGTTGGCGGAGATAACGTTCGTCGCCACGCCCGAGGAGGCCCGCAAGATCGCCGCGTTTCTCCTGCATGCGGCAGACGAGATGGACCGGATGGGGGCCGACTACAGCCACATCCATCTGTCGGACAAGCAGCCGGGGTTCGACGACTCTCCACATGTCACGGTGTTCAACACCGCGAACGTATGAACTATCCCGACGGGCAAGAGGTACGCGTCGGCCACCGCGTGCGTTTGGGCGAGGACAGCGGTGGGGTCGTGGTGTTCTCTATCGATCGCGACGAGTACGCCGCCGACTATCCGAAAGCGGAGTGGGCGTATCTGGAAGCCGGCGTGATGATCCGGTTTCCGAAGGACGGCCTCATCCATTTCGCCGAGGAGGACGACGACCTGGAACTCCTGTCGCGCGCACAGCGCGAAGGCGATGCGGGTTGAAGGAGCGCTGAGACAAAGGCTGATTGCTCGCCGCTCACCGTCGTCAGCACACTCGCTCTCACGGAGTGTAGAAGCTCCGCACTAAGCGGTAACTCGCCACCGATCCCACAGGCGGGTTTCTTATGTCCGAAGCTCGGGCATGAGATCCGACGCAGTGCAGTTCCGCGTCGGGAGGGCGGCTAATACAACACCTCGCAAGAGGGAATATGCCCACCGGCTTAGTGCGGCTTCTAACCTCCCGACACCCTTGCGCCGAATCTTCGGCACAAGCCCGGCTGGTTTGCTGGAGACCCCCCGCATGAGCAAGGACACGCGTTCCATCCCCGCCGCATTCCGCGGCTACCTGCTGCCCCGTTCCGCCCACGACTCGCTGGTCCAGACGCGCGATCAATTGCGCCTGCTGGCGGTCCTCACCGAAGCCCGCAAAGAGCCGACCGACTACGTCGTCCTCTCGCTTGACGCGCTGTCGGAACTGTTCGAGCGAACCGCGTCCTACGTTGACGACGCTTTATCCCTCGTCATCCAGCACGGCCCCGAGCCCGAGCCGGGCTGAGTTCGCTGCGCGGTAGCCCGTTAGGCGACGCGCATCCGGGCTCGTCCCGCGATCGAGTTCAGACACGACGCAAGGCTCGGCTCGGCGGGCCGTTGCGTAGCGAAGGGCGTCAGCGTTCGGCCGCGATCCCTGAGGTCGGGTGGGTCATTCGTGCTTCAAGTCCGGCGGAAGCCATGACCCTTTACCCGTTCGGCTCAACTCGTACCCCGACATTCCCCATGTTTCGTAGGCAAGCTCGGTGAAGAGCAACGTCAACTGGCCCGCCCCGCGAACGTCTCCGAACCCGACTAGCGACCAGCTGCGCGGCTGCGATTCGCACCCGTCGCAACCGGAGTGGCCTTCGGTGTACTCAACGCGCCATTGCCCCGAAGCTGCACGTACGTAGATGCCGAGGAACGACGCGAGGCTGGGCTCACCGTTCGAGTCCATCGCGTAGGTTTCGGAGCTGTGGATCGCCACGTCCCCAAGCTGTCGTGACCGGTCGGTCAAAATCGTGAGCATCTCAGAACGTCGCCCTCCGTCTCCGGGCATGGGCGGTATCGAGGGTCGCCCAATCGAGCCCTCCATTCGGACCAGTTCTGCGTGCTCGGCAGGTGTCGCCGGCCTCGCCTCGTACCTGTCGCCGGGATTGATGTCGCTGTCTGCAATCAGGGTTCCTGCTGCGATATCCATCGTCGGCGAGAACGAAGCCACAATGCCGTCACCGACCTCCGGATCAGCCGAACTCACCAGTTGTGCCCGACCCAGGCTCTTGCCATGCAGGTAGAAGTTGAAGGTCTTGGGTGCGGAGGGAAACGGGTCGACGTCGAGAGAACCATAGTCATAGGTGCCCGGAATGTCTGTCGGGTCCAGAAGGAACACGGACGCGCGGCGATGCTCGCCAGCGAGGGTGCTGGCGTGACCTGTACAGCCGATCAGACAGGTGGCGATTAGCAGAAGTGCCAGCCTGTTCATCAAAGGATTCCTGGCGCATTGACGGTGATGTGGAGATGGTCTTTGTGCGTGTTGGCATTGCCCGGTGCCATGTCATTTGGGGTCGGGGCGGCGGCGTCGTGCGTGTTTGAATCGATGTACCAAGGATCGAAAAGCTGCTGCACGTGTGGGGAATCCTGAAGCTGCTGACGAAATGCGGCGAAGAGGGCGGGGCGGTTGGCTTCCATCTCCGCAATCCAGCGCCTCCGCGCCTCCGCACTTTGTCTGCTTGCACGGAAGAGTTGGCGTTCGCGTTCGCTCACCCATGGGAGGTCTGGGCCGCTGCCAATGAGTTCACCGCGATTGAGGCGAATGCTGTCGGTCGCGTCGCCAATTCGATTAACGTCCAAACCGATTCCAGCTCGGTGTGCGATCGAGCCAAGGAGTGGCCGCCAGCACGATGTGATGTTCAGGGTCTCGACCCCTGCAAGACGAGCGGCATCCATGAGCGCAAACAGGCCAATGGGATGTATCCGCGTAAGGCCGTCGCTGAGATTGTCGAAGTTGCGAATGTTCGACCTTGCGTTATCTGCGTCAGAGAACGTGATGGTTATCGTGCGGTCCTGGGGGGTGGCGCAGTTCACGATAACCGTCGGCTGCGTAAGGACTCGGTACACCGACATGATCGCGGAACGAATTCCGCTGTCGCAGTCGGCGGGGATTAGATCAGCAGCTTCCTGTTCTGTGTACTTGCGTGAAATGCTTGCCCACGTGTCCCCATGGAGGAGAGCGCTGTAGTAGTCAGTCATCGCGCCCGTGGTCTTGTCAACAGCGGATCGGTCTAATGTGACAACCGGTCGCGCGGCTTGTATGCCTCGTCGCTCAGTTACTTTGACGTAGATGTCGTTGTGCTGCGGTGTAACGGAGTACACCGGGAACTGCCGTCCGCCTGGAAGAGAGTCGGTGTTGAGGTAGAGCGAAACCTCAGTTCCCTCCGGAGCCCTGATTGAGAACCGAGTTCGTCCCACGATGCGTTTCGGCCATCCTTCGACCCTTCGCTGCACCGTTCCGTTGAAAGCGACCTCATACGGAATCTTCAATCCGGTCTCGGTGGAGCTTGAATCGGGCCAAGCTCCCGTTTGAAAGAAGTAGGTAACGGTGCGTTGGGCGCGAATGCGAACGGCTGTTGGCTCCGTTTCTTGCGTAGTACGCGTAACTGCGTCAGCCTGCTGCACGTTCAGCATCCTTCTATGTCTTGGTTGTCGTGATCCGCTTCGTCTTGCCAAGCGTTCAGCCATGTCAGGCGCACTTGTTCGGAGACGTGCGACGACACTTGAACGGTCAGCCCTTCCTCGTTCGTTCTGCCCGTGAACGTCCTGCCGTCGGACAACTCGATCAGATATGGGATGCCTGCGAGGAACGCTCCGGATTTCTCATCCACCGCTCGATACTGCTCGGTAAACCGTCCCGGCAGAGGCGACGCGAAACTCGCTGTCGAAGGCGGCAGGAACGCCTTCTCCGAGCCGATGCATTCGAAGCTCACGAGTCGCTGGCGCGTGGCAACAAGCCTGTGCCCGCATGCCAGCTTGCAGCCGTGGTAAGCGGCGGGTTTGCTTATGAAGAACCCCGAGCGACCTTCCACGACGGTCGTCATTCCGCACTGGCCGCAAAGCACCGAGTCGCCGACGCAGACCAGGGCGCTACGACTTCCGTCGATGCATTGGATGGTGAAGTCGGCCAGACCAGTCAGCGCCTGGCCGCCCACTTCGGTGGGGTCGCCCACCACGATGGCGTGAAGGGCGCTCATGCCGGCACCGGGTACTCGGCCAGGACCGGTTGCATACCTTCGAATTCAACGAGCGCTGCCCCTGTAGAGGGGCTGGCCGAGATGACATCGCCATTATTCAGGCGGCTGCCAACTACCGCGATGGGGCGGCCGGACAGGATGACGTAGCGCGAGCCGGTGATGATCCAAGCTTTGCGGCCGTCGGGATAACGCACCTCGTCGCCAACCCGGGCGACGTCTCTGCCGTCCAGTAGCGAAGCGCTCTTCCGGGCGACGACTTCGCCTCCGCGTTCTGTTGTTGCCCCGTCCGTCGCGACGGCGTAGGTCGCTTTGATGGTTTGTCTTGCCTCGTTCATTCCCGTTGCTCCGTGCTGGTTCGGTGTGTGACCGATACCGACACTGCCACCCGGAGGACGCGGCGCGCATTGGGAATGATTCGAGGAGGCGGGGTGCGGCGAAACTTTGCGTTGGGGTGTTACAGGGCATCAACGGCTGGCTTTAAGCGGCCAGCGTTTGTAGCCCGGGTAAGCGAAGCGCACCCGGGTCGAGCGTGACAGCTCCCGGGTGCGCTTCGCTTGCCCGGGCTACAAGAGCTAGAACCGTAGCGTTGTGCGGCGAACGCGAGAATTCAGGGCGCCGCTCCGTTGCCCCTCACCCCAACCCCTCTCCCGCAGGGAGAGGGGCTAAAGCAGGGCTCACACTCGGCCCTCTAGCTCTGCAATCCCATCGGTCGCCGCAGGGAGGGGGGCTAACCACGGGCTTATACCCAGCCCGTCGCATAGAACACGCCGATCACCGCGAACACCGCGATCGTCTTGATCACCGTGATCGCGAAGATGTCCTTATACGCCTGGCGATGCGTGAGGCCGGTGACCGCCAGCAAGGTGATCACCGCGCCGTTGTGGGGCAGGGTGTCCATGCCGCCGGAGGCCATCGAGGCGACGCGGTGCAAGACTTCCATCGGAATGCCGGCGGCGTTGGCGTTCGCGATGAAGGTTTCCGCCATCGCCGCCAACGCGATGCTCATGCCGCCCGACGCCGAGCCGGTGATGCCCGCCAGCGCCGTCACGGTGACGGCCTGGTTGACCAGTGGATTCGGAATCGCGCCCAGCGCATTCGCCACGACGAGGAACCCCGGCAACGCCGCGATCACCGCGCCGAAGCCGTATTCCGACGCGGTATTCATCGCCGCGAGCAATGCGCCGCCGATGGCCGACTTCGTGCCTTCCGCGAAGCTGGTCATCACCGGCTTCCATGCGAAAACCAACACGGTGGCGATGCCGATCAGCAGCGCGCCCAGGACGGCCCAGATCGCGGCGAACTTCGCGACCTCCTGCACCACCGGCGCCGCGCTGCCGATCACCGCCGGATCGAAGCTGTGGTTTTCGCCGTAGAAGCGCGGAATGACCGACGTCAGCACCTTGTTCGCCACGCCTACCAGCACCAGCGGCGCGATCGCGATGAGCGGATGCGCGAGCGTCTGACCGGAGAACGCCGCCGGTTCGTTCACCAGCGACGTGCCGTAGCCTTCGCCGTTCGCGCGAGCGGTGCGGCGGCGCCAGTCAAGATAGGCCAGGCCCACGACGAGGATGAAGATGCCGCCGATCGTGCCCAGCACCGGCGCGGCCCACGTGTTCGTGCCGAAGAACGTGGTGGGAATGATGTTCTGGATCTGCGGCGTGCCCGGCAGCGCGTCCATCGTGAAGGTGAACGCACCGAGCGCGATGGTGCCGGGAATCAGGCGCTTGGGGATGTCGCTCTGGCGGAACAGCTCCGCCGCGAACGGATACACCGCGAATACCACCACGAACAGCGACACGCCGCCGTAGGTCAGCAGCGCGCAGACCACGACGATCGACAGCATCGCGCGCTGCGCGCCGAACAGGCCGATCGTGGCGGTGACTATCGACTTCGAAAAACCCGACAGCTCGATGAGCTTGCCGAAGATCGCGCCGAGCAGGAACACCGGGAAATACAGCTTCAGGAACCCGACCATCTTGTCCATGAACAGGCCGGTGAACATCGGCGCGACCATCGACGGATCGGTCAGAAGCACCGCGCCCAGCGCCGCCACCGGCGCAAACAGGATCACGCTGTAGCCGCGATACGCGACGAACATCAAGAAGCACAGCGCGGCCAGCACGATCAGAAATGCCATCGAAGTCCCCGGGATCATTCAGTCCAGACCGCAACCCGTGCCGTCATCCCCGCGCAGGCGGGGAGCCATGTGTCCGGTGCGTCACGCCATTCGAAGGCGGTGATGGAGGGGACAGTTGGATTCCCGCCTTCGCGGGAATGACGAACCAGGGCGATGGGGCAAGTCTCGGCGCGGCGGTGGGTGGCCGGCATTGTCCGAAGGTACAGGAGCGGTCTTTGGACCTTGCGCTCTAGGCTTGCCTCCATGACGGGGAGGGCCGTCGTCCATTTCGTCCGCCGGCAACGCGCGGTGGACGTCCTTGAACGAGTTGGGGGAGGAGCGTCGACATGAAGCACAGCAGCAACCGCACCGGACTGAGCATCGCCATCGGCATGGCCATCACCGCCGCGCTGCTGGCCCCGGCCGCGCAGGCGCAGGACACCACGGCCACCGCGCAGGGTGAGGAAACCACCACGCTGAGCGGCGTCACCGTCACCGCACGAAAGCGCGAGGAGACGCTGCAGGAGGTGCCGGTCGCGGTGACGGCGTTCACCGCCGACGCGCTCGACCAGCTCAACGTCGAGGACCTCAGCGACCTCGATGCGCAGGTTCCTAACCTGACGATCTACGCCGCGCGCGGCTCGTCCAGCACGATCACCGCCTACATCCGCGGCGTCGGCCAGTCCGATCCGCTGTGGGGCGTGGACCCCGGCGTAGGTATCTACATGGACGATGTCTACATCGCCCGTCCGCAGGGCGCGCTGCTGGACGTGTTCGACGTGGAGCGCGTGGAAGTGCTGCGCGGGCCGCAGGGCACGCTGTACGGCAAGAACACCATCGGCGGCGCGATCAAGTACATCTCGCGCGGCCTCAGCGTCGATCCGGATGGCCAGGTATCGGTCACCGTCGGCAACTACAACCAGCTCGACGTGCGCGCCGCGGCCAGCGGTTCGGTCGGCGATGGCGCGCTGCGCGGGCGCCTGGCCGTGGCCAGCCTCAACCGCGACGGCTATGGCGAGAACCTCACCAACGGCCAGCCGGTGAGCGACAAGGAAATCCTCGCCGCGCGCGGCCAGCTGGGTGCGTACGTCAGCGACAACCTCGACATCCAGTTCGCCTTCGACTGGATGGACGACCAGTCCGGCGTGCGCGGCGCGAAGATGCTCGCGCCGAACCGCTTCGCGCCGGGTTTCGCGCCGCTGGACGACCGCTACGACATCCGCAGCGGCATGCCCAACGTCAACGACACCGAGATGAAGGGCGCATCGGCCACCGTCAACTGGCGCGTGAACGACGATTGGGCGGTGAAGTACATCCTCGCCAAGCGCGAGTCCGACACCGAGACGAACATCGACTTCGACACGCTGCCCAACAAGATCGCCGACGTGAAGGCGTTCTACAGCGACGAGCAGGTCACCAACGAATTGCAGGTGAACTACGACGCCGGCGGCCGCAGCCGGGGCGTGGTCGGCCTGTATTTCTTCGACGGCTGGGCCGGCGGCCAGGTGCTGAACAACTTCTTCAACGCCTCCTTCGGCGACACGCAGGGCACGGTCTACACCGACCAGTGGGCGCTGTACGCGGACTGGACGTTCGACCTGACCGAGAAGCTCAAGCTCGATGTCGGCGCGCGTTACACCGACGAGCGCAAGCACGCGGTCGTGCTCAACCGCTGCTACACCGATGCGACCTTCAGCACGCTGGCCGTGCGCTGCGCCGCGAACAACCCGACCCCGATCGCCGCCAACTTCGACAAGCGCATCGGCTTCCAGAACACCTCGCCGAAGGTGTCGCTGGATTACCAGGTCACGCCGGACATCATGGTCTACGGCCTGGCGTCGCGCGGCTTCAAGTCGGGCGGCTACAACATCCGCGCGCAGGCCACCGCGGTGCCGCGTTCGGCCGAGCCGTTCGACGACGAGTCGGTCGACAGCTACGAAATCGGCACGAAGATGGGGTTCCTGGACCAGACGCTGTTCCTGAACCTCGCCGCGTTCCACAACAAGTACAAGGACATCCAGCTGTCGGTGTTCACCGCCTACGACAGCAACGGCGACGGCACGAACGATGCGTTCTTCGGCGACTTCACCAACGCCGGCTCCGGCACGGTGGAAGGCGTGGAAGTGGAATACCAGTGGCTGCCGACGAAGCACTGGCTGATCAGCGGCAACTTCGCGTGGCTGGATGCGAAGTACGACGAGTTCATGTACGCCGGCGTCAACATCGCCGACGAACAGGAGTTCACCAACGCGCCGGAGTTCTCCGGTGCACTGAACGTCGAATGGCGCACGCCCTTGTCGAACGGTGGCGACATCTCCGCACGCGTGGGTTTCAGCTACCAGAGCGACGTGGTGGCGACGACGGAAATCGTGCGCACCGGCGCGCAGCCGATCACGCAGGACGGCTACGGGCTGGTGAACGCGGGCGTGATCTGGCGCCTGGACGAGAACTGGTCGTTCTCGCTGCAGGGCACGAACCTCGCCGACAAGGAATACCGGACCACCGGCTACAACCTCAACGCGGCGCTCGGCGTGCTCACCGGGTTCTATGGCGCGCCGCGGCAGTACAGTTTGGCGGTGCGGTACGACTTCTGATACGGGATTCCGGGTGCGCTTTGTGTACTCGGACCGCAGCAATTCCTTCTCCCTTCGGGAGAAGGTGCCCGAAGGGCGGATGAGGGGTAACGGAGGGCCATGGTTCGACCTGTCAGTGCAGTGCTGCACTGCGCGTTGATCGGTGACGCTCCGTTTCCCCTCACCCCCAATCCCTCTCGGTCTGCACTCCCTTCGGTCACCGGAGGAAAAGGGGCT
This sequence comes from Lysobacter soli, assembly GCF_009755585.1. Lineage (NCBI taxonomy): Bacteria > Pseudomonadati > Pseudomonadota > Gammaproteobacteria > Lysobacterales > Lysobacteraceae > Lysobacter > Lysobacter soli. Next base: position 1,605,899 of record NZ_CP046603.1, read on the forward strand.
CTGCGTTGCGACGGCTGTGATCTCGTCGGCTCACCTTTCCAGCGTCATCCCGGCGAAGGCCGGGACCCAGGCTGTCATGCCTCCCGCATCCTCGCCGTCATTCCTGCGAGAGCTGGAACCCATTTGACTCTCGGAGCTTCCCTTCGCGTTGGCAACAGCGCAGCGCTGTACCGCAACGGTGGGTTACCCCTCCCGCTCCGTTGCCCCTCACCCCAACCCCTCTCCCGGTGGGAGAGGGGCTAACGCTATCCTCAGCCCATGAGCCCCGCCGCATGCCCATGCTGAGCTTCACCACCGTCGCCGTCGCCAGCCTGGCGTGGCTGGCGCTGATGTTCGGCACGGCGCTATATGCCGAACGGCGGCCGACGGTGCTCGCGCGGCAGTGGCGGCACGTGTATGCGCTTTCGCTCGCAGTGCACTGCACCTCGTGGACGTTCTACGGCACCGTCACGCAGGCGGCGCGCTACGGGTGGCCGCTGCCGCCGACGTTCCTCGGCGCGATCCTGCTGTATGGCCTGGCGATCGCGTTCATGGTGAAACTCGTGCGGCTCTCGCGCGAGACCAACGCGACCTCGCTCGCCGACCTGATCGCGACGCGCCTGGGCAAGGACGCGTGGCTCGCCGCGACGGTCACGCTGATCGCCGCACTCGGCCTGATCCCGTACATCGCGCTGCAGTTGAAGGCGGTGGCGATGAGTTTCGCGATGCTCACCACGCGCAGCTCGCACGGCGCCGCCGGGCCGGCGTGGCAGGACAGCGCGCTGTACGTCGCGCTGGCGATGGCGCTGTTCGCGATGCTGTTCGGTACGCGCCGTGCGAGCGCCGCCGAACACAACCGCGGCCTCGTGCTGGCAATGGCGTTCGAATCGGTATTCAAGCTCGCCGCGATGCTCGCGCTCGGTGCGTTCGTGTGGTTCGGACTGGGCGATCTGCCGCAGGCCGCCGCGGCGCCACCGCCGCCGCGCGGCGCCGACGGCTTTGCACCGCTGGTGCTGCTGGGCGCACTGGCGATGTTCGTGCTGCCGCACCAGTTCCACGTCGGGGTGGTCGAATGCCGCGACGAGCGCGACGTGCGCACCGCACGCTGGCAATTCCCGCTGTACCTGGTGCTGATCGCGTTACCCGTGCTTCCACTGGCGACGGCCGGGCAATCGTTGCTCGCGGGCACCGGCGTGCCGTCGGACCTGTTCGTGTTGGCGCTGCCACTGTCGCACGGGCAGGAAGGGCTCGCGCTGTTCGCGTTCCTCGGTGGTTTGAGTGCGGCGACCGGCATGGTCGTGGTGAGCACGCTCACGCTCAGCCTGATGATCGGCAACCACTGGTTTGCGCCGGGCCTGTTGCGCGGCGCGTGGTCGCGCAACGACGGAAGCGACCTGCGCGGCAGCGTGATCGCGCTTCGTAGGAGCGGCATCGTCGCGATCATGCTGCTGGCGTGGGCGTATAGCCGGCTGCTCGCGGGCAGCGACGCGCTGGCCGACGTCGGCGCGGTGTCGTTCTCCGCGCTGGCGACGCTCGCACCGGCGCTGTTCTTCGCGGTATGGCGCCCGCAGACGCCGCCGCGCGCGGCGGTGGCCGGCATCGTCGCGGGATTCGCGGCCTGGGCGTGGGTGCTGCTGTTGCCGCTGATGTTCGAAGCCCGCGGCGCGGTGCCGGCGTGGCTCGTGGCCGGGCCGTTCGAACTGGGCTGGCTCGCCCCGGACGGCCTGTTCGGCCTCACGGGCTGGAGCCGCCTCGGCCGTGCGGTCGGCGCGAGTCTGTTCGTCGGCACGATGACGACGGTCGTCGTGGCCATGTGGCGACGCGAAGCGCCGCGGCGCGCGCAACGCGGTCTGGACCTTCGCACGCTGCGCGACGCCGGCCTGCGCTTCCTCCCGCGCGAACGCGTCGAGCAACTGCTGCACGGCGTGCCCGCCGTGGGTGCGGTGCCGGCGGCAGTGGAAGCGGGGATCGAGCGCGAACTCGCCGCGGTGCTCGGTTCGGCTTCGGCGCGCGTGCTGCTCGATGCGGCTCGACGCGCGGGCAGCCAGGAACTCGATACCGTCGCGGCCATCGTCGGCGAAGCCTCCGCCGACCTGCGCTTCAACCAGCGCGTGCTCGAAGCGGCGCTGCACAACATGAGCCAGGGCATCAGCGTGGTTGATGCCGAACTGCGACTGGTGGCGTGGAATCGGCGCTACGCCGAGCTGTTCGGTTTCCCGGACGAACTGCTCACGGTCGGGCGGCCGATCGCCGAACTCTCGCGCTGGGCGCTGCAACGTCTGCCGTCGCGCGGCTGGAGCGGACGCGATCTCGAGCGCGCGCTCGAACGCCGCCTGGCCTTTATGCGTGCCGGCACGCCGCATCTGTCCGAGCGCGTGCTGCCCGACGGCAGCATCGTGGAAATCCGCGGCAATCCGATGCCCGGCGGCGGTTTCGTCGCCACCTTCACCGACGTCACCGCGTTTCGTCGCGCAGAAGCCGGGCTGATCATGGCGAACGAAACGCTGGAGCTGCGCGTCGCCGAGCGCACCGCGGACCTGGAAGTCGCCAAGCGCGAGGCCGAGCGCGCGAACGAAGCCAAGAGCCGCTTCCTCGCCGCGATCGGCCACGACCTGATGCAGCCGCTGCATGCCGCGCAACTGTTCGCCGATGCGCTCGCGCAGCAGCCACTCGATGGACGCCAACGTGAAACGGTCGCGCAGATCGGCGGCGCGCTGGATTCGACCAACGACCTGTTGACCGGCCTGCTCGACATGTCGCGACTGGAGGCCGGCGGGCTGGAGCCGCAGCCGCGCGCCTTCCCGCTGGGGGACGTGCTGGAACCGCTTGCGTCGGAGTTCCGTGCGATCGCCGCCGCGCACGGCCTGCGCTTCCGCTTCGTCGGCACGCGCGCGTGGACGCACAGCGACCCGCAACTGCTGCGCCGCGTGCTGCAGAACTTCCTCGCCAATGCCGTTCGCTACACGCCGCAGGGCAGCGTGCTCTTCGGCGTGCGTCGCGACGGCGATGGACTGCGCATCGAAGTGCACGACACCGGACCGGGCATCGCGCCCGCGCAGCAGGCGGCGATCTTCGAGGAATTCCGCCGCGGCGAGGATGCGCCGGGGCAGGGGCTCGGCCTGGGATTGTCCATCGCCGAGCGCATCGCGCAGTTGCTCGGCGCCCCGCTGGCGCTGCGAAGCGAACTCGGCGCCGGCACGGTGTTTTCGGTGCGCGTGCCGCTGGCACCGCGTCCCACGGCGACGCCGCACGCCATCGCACACGACGGCGGCCCGCTGCGCGTGCTGCTGGTCGACAACGATCCGCTGGCGATGGACGCGCTCGCCGGCGTCCTGCAGCGGTGGGGCTACGAGGTCGTGTGTGCCGTCGACGGCGTCGAGGCCGAAGTCGCGTTGCGCACCGCGCCGGCGGCGTTGTGGCTCTTCGACTACCACCTCGACGAGGGCGACACCGGCGTGCGGCTGGCCGCACGGTTGGCGGAGGCATTCGGCGCGCGGCCGACGCTGATCCTCAGCGCCGATCGCGGCGAAGACGTGCGCCGCGCCGTGCACGAGGCCGGCCTGTCGTTGCTGGCCAAACCGGTGAAGCCGCTGGCGTTGAAGTCGATGCTCGACCGCGCGCTGGCCGCGCGCGAAGTCGCGATGTCGTGAAATTTCTGCACGCCTGAGGCCGGTTCTGCATCGGCGGAAAGGATGTCCGCGCCTTCGTCACATGCCGCACAGCCTGCGCCGGCGCACCTGTCGGCGCCGCATGCCGCACGCATCAGCTTTGTTCCCTGAAGCAATTTCATCCGGCCTTGAGCCGCGTGGCGCCATCGGCCGCTTGCGCGTCATGGCATGGAAATTGCGCCTTTCCTCGGTGCAGGCGGGTTCCGGGGCCTGCGCCCACCCCACACGAGAGGACGCAACCATGGCCAACGACCACGCACAGGTAAACCGACAGGGCAAGAGCGAGCGCGGTTTCGCATCGATGGATGCCGGCCGCCAGCGCGAGATCGCCAGCAAGGGCGGCAAGGCCGCGCACGAGAGCGGGCGCGCGCACGAATTCAGTTCGGACGAAGCGCGCGTCGCCGGGCGCAAGGGCGGCGAAGCGGTCAGCCGCGACCGCGAACACATGTCGGCCATCGGTCGCAAGGGCGGCGAAGCGAGCGGCAGCAACCGCGCCGCGCGCGATGTCCGCGACGGCGGCGGCAACGGCCGCAATGGCGGGAACGGCGCCTGACCAGTGACGCGTCGGCTATGACGCGAGCTGTCGCGCCGGGTCGGCCAATTCGAGTTCGCGCAGCACCACGCTCGCCTGCGTGCGGTTGCGCACGCGCAGGCGTTCGAATATGGCCGACAGGTGCGCCTTGACCGTGCGTTCCTGCACGTCGAGGCGATCGGCGATCTGCTTGTTGAGCAGGCCTTCGGCCACCAGCGTCAGCACGCGGAACTGCTGCGGCGACAGGCTGGCCAGGCGCGCGGCGAGGTCGGCGTCGCTGCTGTCGCTCTGCGTGCGCGCCACGGCCGCACGCAGCGAACCGGGCAGCCACTGCTCGCAGGCGAGCACGGCGCGGATCGCATCGCGCAGTTCGTCCAGTCCGGCGCTCTTTGGCAGGTAACCCGCCGCGCCGTGGTCGAGCGCGCGGCGCACCACGCGCGGATCGTCGTTCGCCGACACCACGACCACCGCGACACCCGGGTACTGCGCGCGGATCGCCGCCAGCCCCGCCAGCCCGTGGTTGCCGGGCATGTGCAGGTCGAGCAGGACCAGGTCGATGCCGGCGTCGGCTTCCAGCGCGGCGAGCACGGCGTCGAGGCTGCCGGCTTCGCGGATCTCGGCGTCGGCAACGGCCTCCATCGCCGCCTGGCGCAGGGCGGCGCGGAACAGCGGATGGTCGTCGGCGACAAGCAGGCTCGGCATCGGCCAAGCCTAGCAAGCGGCCGCGCGTCCGGCGCAGCGGTGGTACGAAAGTACGATGGGCGACGCGGATGAGATTGCTAGGCTCGCCGCATGAACCTGACACCCGTCCGCATCGCCGTCGCAGGGGCCGCCCTCGCGCTGGCCGCCTGCGCCACACAGAGCCCGCGCAACGCGAAGGAGGCCGCACCGGTGTTGTCGCAACCGCGCACGACCGATCACCGCGGCGACGACGACCTGCTCAGCGGCGGCCTTGGCCTTGCCGGATTGCGCGCGCTCACGCCGCCGGCCTTCGCCGATGCCGGGCATCCGACGCCGGCGGAACTGCGCCGGCGCGCGCTCTGGAGCAATTGGCGCGGCATCGCTGATCTTGCGCCGGGCGGCGGCTACGGCGAGCTGTACGGGACGATCGCGCCGATCCCCGGCCGGGAATTCAGCGCCTTCGCCACGGTGGTCGGCGCGAACCAGCCACACCGCGTGCTGGTGCAGGTGCCCGATGCGTTCGATACGGGCAAGCGCTGCGTCGTCGTCACCGCCTCGTCGGGGTCGCGCGGCATCTACGGCTCGATTGCCGTCGCCGGTGCGTGGGGCCTGCCCAAGGGCTGCGCCGTCGCCTACACCGACAAGGGCGCGGGCACGGACTACTTCGACCTCGACGCAGGGCAGGGCGTGCGCGCGGACGGCACGGTTGGTGCACGTGGTGAGCCGCTCGCGTTCGATCCGGCAACGACCGCGACGTCCGGCGTGGCGTTCAAGCACGCGCATTCGAAGGACAACCCGGAGGCCGACTGGGGCCGCCACGTGAAGCAGGCGGCGCAGTTCGCGCTGCAATCGCTGGACGAGGCATTCCCCGCCGCGGCGCCTTTCACCTTCGACAACACGCGCGTGATCGCGGTCGGCATCTCCAACGGTGGCGGCGCCGTGCTGCGTGCGGCGGAACTGGACGGCGACTGGCTCGACGCGGTCGTCGCGGGCGAGCCAAATGTGTTCGTCGAAGGCGCGCGACCACTGTACGACTACACGACGCAGGCGGCGCTGCTGATGCCGTGCGCGCTGCTGCACCTGCAGAACCTGCCGCAGCCGCCGCTCACCGCGCAGTCGGTTCCGCTGTGGACGCAGCGTTGCGCCGCGCTGAAGGCCGCCGGCCTCATCGAGGGCGACGACACCGCGGCGCAGGCGCGCTCGGCGTACGAGGCGATGAAGGCGTCCGGCTGGACCGACCAGGCGCTGCGTGCCGGCGCGTTGTCGGTGGGCTTCGACCTGTGGCGCGCGGTCGCCGTCACCTACGCCTCGGCGTACGGGCGCTACGGATTCGGCGACATGCCGTGCGGCAATCGCTACGCCGCGCTGGGAACGGACCTCGCGCCGCGTGCCGCCACCGCCGCCGAACGCGCGGCGTGGTGGTCGGACGCGAGCGGCATCCCGCCGGGCGCGGGCGTCCACATCGTCGAACAGAACCCGACCGCGCCGCTGACCACGCTGCAGTGCCTGCGCGCGATGTGGACCGGCAACGACGCCGATGCCGCACGCGTGCAGCAGAGTGTCGCCGAAACACGCGCCAGCGTGCCGCGCGAGGGGCTGCCGGTGGTGGTGATCCACGGAACGGACGACGGGCTGATCCCGCCGGCCTTCAGCAGTGCGCCGTACGTGCGACAGGCGAAGGCCGCAGGTCGCGACGTGCGCTACTGGCAGGTGCACAACGCACAGCATTTCGATGCGTTCCTCGGCCTGCCGGACTACGGCGCGCGCTACCTGCCGCTGCTGCCGTACGTGTACGAAGCGCTGGACCGGGTGGATGCGCACCTGGACGGCGCGGGCTCGCTGCCGACCGATGCGGTGATCGAGACGACGCCGCGCGGGGCGGGGAAGGCGCTGACCGCTTCGGATCTGGCGATGCCGCGGTAGTTTGTTCGTCATCCCGGCGAAAGCCGGGACCGAGGCTGACGACCTCTCAGCACATGGTTCGTCATTCCAGCGAAAGCTGGAATCCATCCTCATTCGCGGTTTATCGATCAAGCAACACCACAGCGCTGCGCCGCCGACAGTGTTTGCCGCGGCCGCTCCGTTGCCCCTCACCCCAACCCCTCTCCCGATGGGACAGGGGCCAACGCCGCCTCTTGCTGGCTTCACGCCCGATTTGGCACGCTGGCGGCCTCACCGATCACGGAGCGCCGCATGCCGCGCCGCCATTTCTCGATGTTGCGCGAGTTCCATCTCGCCGACTGGTTCACGCTGGGCAACGCCTTCTGCGGCACCGGCGCGATCTTCGCGGCGATGCGCTTCCTCCAGGACGGCGTGGTGAACGACCTGCTCATCGGCATGGCGCTGATCCCGCTGGCCTTCATCTTCGACGCGCTCGACGGCCGTGTCGCGCGCTGGCGCAAGTCGGCGTCCACGCTCGGGCGCGAGTTGGATTCGCTGGCCGACGTGATCTCCTTCGGCGTCGCGCCGGCCGCGCTGGCCTACGCCTGCGGCCTGCAGGGCGGCTGGGACTGGATCGTGCTGAGCTACTTCGTCGTCTGTGGCGTGAGCCGCCTGGCGCGCTACAACGTCACCGCCGAAGCGCTCTCGGGCGAGGACGACAAGGTGAAGTACTTCGAGGGCACGCCGATCCCGACCAGCCTGCTGCTGGTAATCGTGCTGGCCGTGGCGGCCTCGCAGGGCGCCATCGGCGCGAACCTGTGGCTGGGCATGGTGCAGCTGGGGCCGTGGCAGTTCCATCCGCTGGTGCTGATGTTCGCGCTCTCCGGCTCGCTGATGATCAGCAAGACGCTGCGCATCCCCAAGCCCTGACCGGGCGCCGTCGCGGCGGCGAAACACGGCGTTGGTACCATGGCCGCCTTCCCCGACGGCGGTGATGGCGATGCAGGGCGTTGACGATTTCGAAGCGTGGAACCGGCGGTACTGGAACGCCTGGGGCGACGCGCTGCGCGCGACGCAGCCGGCCGCGACGCCGACCATGCCCGGATGGAACGAGGCCGTGGACTGGTGGTCGCAGTTCGCCCGTGGCGGGCTGCCGCAGGGCGACGAGGCCGTGTCGCGCTTCAACGCGCAGGCGCAGGGCTGGTTCGGGCAGATGCAGCAGCTGGCCGCGCAGTTCGCCGGGCGCAGCGCCAACGCGGGCGACATCGCCTCCGCCTGGAAGCAGGCGCTGGGCGGCGACGGTGCGAATCCGTTCGCGCAGGTGTTCGCGAACATGCCGGGCAGCGCGCAGACCGATCCGTCCAGGTGGTTCGAAGCCTTTGCGCCCATGCTGCAATCGATGCAGCACGGCGCACAACCGTGGGACGGTCGCGCATGGCTGTCGTTGCCGGCCTTCGGCTTCGCGCGCGAGCATCAGGAACGCTGGCAGCAGCTGGCGCAGGCGCAGGTCGAACTGCAACAGCAGAGCCAGGCCTACCAGGCGCTGCTCGCCGAAGCCGGGCAGGACGCCTTCGCGCGATTCGAACGCAAGCTGGAGGAGCGCAGCGCGCCGGGCAAGCAGCTCGACTCGGTGCGCGCGCTGTTCGACCTGTGGATCGACGCGGCGGAGGAGGCGTATGCCGACGTCGCGCTGTCGCCGCGTTTCCGCGATGCCTACGCCGCGCTGGTCAACGCGCAGATGATGCTGCGCGGGCGCATGCAGAAGGAAGTCGAGCAGCTGGGTTCGCAACTGGGCATGCCGACGCGGACCGAAGTGGATTCGGCGCATCGCAAGATCGTCGAACTGGAGCGCGAACTGCGACGCCTTCGCGATGCGATAGAAGCCTTGTCGCGGCAGGCGTCGCGACCCGAGGCGCGCAGCGCGCCGGCGGAGGAAACCCGATCGTCTGCCGCACCGAAGAAGGCCGCGCCAGCAAAACCTGCTGCAAAGAAGGCGCCCGCCAAGGCGACGAAAGCCGGCAAGCCGGCGAGCAAGAGCGGGAGGACGCGCTGATGGACGCTTTCGGCCCGTTGGGCTTCACGCCCGATTCGCTGGCGCAGGAATCGCTGCGCTTCCAGGCCAAGCTCCGCGCCGGCCTGGACACGCTGCACCAGGTGCACGACATCGATTACGGCGCGACCGCGCGCGAGGAAGTCTGGCGCGACGGAAAGGTCGTGCTGTACCGCTTCCGCGGCAACACACTTCCCAACGGACGGGCGCCGACCGCGCGCGTGCCGCTGCTGATCGTCTACGCGCTGGTGAACCGGCCGTACATGGTGGACCTGCAGGACGACAAGTCGATCGTGCGCGGCCTGCTGGAACGCGGCGAGGACGTGTACGTGCTCGACTGGGGCTATCCCGACCGCTCCGACCGCTACCTGGAACTGGACGACTACATCCAGCGCTACATCGGCGGGGCGGTGGACCACCTGCGCGGCGAATACCGCATGGACGGCATCAACGTGCTCGGCATCTGCCAGGGCGGCGCGTTCTCGCTGTGCTACACCGCGCTCAATCCACACAAGGTGCGCAACCTCATCACCATGGTGACGCCGGTGGATTTCCACACCAGCGACAACATGCTGGGCAACTGGACGCGCGGCCTCGACGTGGACCTGTTCGTCGACACGCTGGGCAACGTGCCGGCAGACGTCATGAACTGGTGCTACCTCACGCTCAAGCCGTGGCGCCTGTTCGTGCAGAAGTACGTGGGCATGGTAGACGTGCTGGACGATCCGAAGGCGCTGGAGGATTTCCTGCGCATGGAGAAGTGGATCTTCGACTCGCCCGACCAGGCCGGCGAGGCGTTCCGCCAGTTCGTGAAGCAGTTCTACCAGGGCAACGGTTTCATCAAGGGCGGCATCGACATCGGCGGGCGCGCGGTGAACCTGCGCAGCATCGAGGTGCCGATCCTCAACATCTACGCCGAACAGGACCATCTGGTTCCGCCGGCGTCGTCGAAGGCGCTGGCGGGGCTGACCGGAAGCGACGACTACAGCGAGCTCTCGTTCCGCGGCGGCCACATCGGCATCTACGTTTCCAGCCGCGCGCAGCGCGAAGTGCCGCAGGCGATCCACGACTGGCTGGGCCAGCGGGCGCGGTAATCGCCCGATCCGCCCGTAGCGCGTGACGAAGGTCCGCATACGCGCATGCGAACGCGCGGCGTCGACGTCGCGCGTGCGAAACTGCGGCGATCCAGAAGGACGCATACCGTGATCCGAATCCTCCTCATCGCCTGCCTCGCACTGCTCGGCGCCTGCGTTGCGCATCCCGCCACGACCACCGCGCCCCCCGCGGCCGTCAGCGATTCGGCCCGGTGGGAACCGGACATCACCGCGTTCGAACAGGCCGACAGCGTCGTGCGACGCCGGCCGGGCGGCGTGGTCTTCGTCGGTTCGTCCTCGATCCGGCTGTGGGACTCGATTCCCGACGATTTCCCCGGCGTGCCGATCATCAACCGCGGGTTCGGTGGCTCGCGCGTGCGCGATTCGACGTATTACGCCGATCGCATCGTCACGCCGTACTCGCCCAGCGCGATCGTGTTCTACGCCGGCGACAACGATTTGTACGAAGGCCGCACGCCGAAGCAGGTACGCGACGACTTCGCCGCGTTCGTCGACAAGGTACGCAAGGAGCTGCCGCGCACGCGCATCGCGTTCGTGTCGATCAAGCCCAGCCCGTCGCGTGCCGCGCTGCTGCCGCAGATCCGCGAGGCCAACGCGCTCGTGCGCGAGTTCGCGCAGCAATCCGAAGGCGTGGATTACCTCGACGTCTTCCTGCCGATGCTCGATGCGCAGGGCCAGCCGCGCGAGGAACTGTTCGTCGCCGATCGCCTGCACATGAATGCGAGCGGATATGCGATCTGGGCCGGCGTCGTGCGGCCGTGGCTGGCGGCGCAGCCCGCGCCGTGAGCATTCCACGCGCCATTGCGACGCTGCTCGCCGGCGCGATGATGGCGCTGCTGGCAGCGTCGGCGGCGGCCGCGCCGCCGCCGCAGGCGCAGCGCGAGATCGAACAGCTGATCGACGCGCTCGGCCGCTCCGGGTGCGACTTCCAGCGCAACGGTTCGTGGTATCCGGCCAGCGAGGCGCAGGCGCACCTTCGCCGCAAGTACGACTACCTGCGAAAGCGAGACCTCGTCGCCACCGCCGAGCAGTTCATCGAGCGCGCGGGCACGCAGAGCAGCATGAGCGGCAAGGCCTACGCCGTGCGATGCCCGGGGCAGGGGACGGTACCGTCGGCGCAATGGCTCGGCGCGAAGCTCTCGCAATTCCGTCACGCGACACCCTGACGGCCGGCGCTAGACTCGCGCGCGTCGGCCGGCCTGGCCTTGCGAGCACGCGCCATGAACGTCACCCGCACGCTTACCCGCTCCCGCCACGACCGCATGATCGCCGGCGTGCTCGGCGGCATCGCCCGAAGATTCGGCTGGAATTCGACGCTCACGCGCGTGTTGTTCGTGCTGGTGTCGATCGCCTCGGCGGCGTTCCCGGGCGCGCTGGTCTACCTGATCCTCTGGCTGCTGATTCCCGAAGGCGACTGATGCGGGCGTCTCGCGTGTCGTTCGCGATGCGCTAGGCTTCGCGCATGCCGATGCTTCGACGATTCGCGATCGCGCTGGGCGCGCTGTGGACGCTGCCGAACACGTTGGTCGGCCTGATGCTGGGCGTGGTCGGGCTCGCCTTCGGTTCGCACGCGCACTGGCGCCGACGCGAGTTGGCGCTGGTGTTTCACCGCTGGCCGTGGGGGCCGGGCGGGGCGATCACGTTCGGCAACGTGATCCTGCATACCGGCGACGACCTGGATTCGCCCTGCGTGACCTATGCCCATCGCGCGGGTCACGGTGAGGAAGCGCCGATCGTCCTGGCCGACCACGAACGCGCGCACGTGTATCAGTACCTCGCGCTCGGGCCGCTGTTCCTGCCGCTGTATCTGTTGTCGGGCGGAATCAGCGTGCGCAACCGTTTCGAACGCGCAGCCGATCGCTATGCGAGCACGGGACGGGGCTGGTGGCCATGGTCGGCCTCGTAGCGACGTCTCATTCGAACGAAATCAGCTGGCCCTCGCTCTTCCACGCCGCGAAACCTCCGGCGAGCGGGCGAACGCGCTTGAAGCCGCGCTTGTTGAGCGCGCGCGCGAGCACGGCAGCAGAGGCTTCGTTCGGGCAATCGCAGTAGACGATCACTTCCTCGCGCGGCATCAGGGGCGCTTCGGCGACGGTCTGCACGAAGACCGAGCCGGGAATCCAGCCGGTTTGCGCGCGCTGCGGCTCCGATCGCACATCGAGGATGAGCGGCGGCGATTCGCCATCCATCAGCGCACGCAGCTCGGCCGGCGTGATCCGCGCCATGCGCAACTGGCGCTGGAACATGCGGCGGCGCCACAGCTTCCACAGCACGAAGGCGGCGATCAGCGCGAGCACGACCGGAACCGTCATGCGGCCCAGCGTTTCGAGGCGATCGAGAACGTCGTTCACCGCTTCGTGGAAGATCGCGCCCAGGGCCACCGCGACACCGGCCCACAACACGGCGCCGATGCCGTCGTACAGGAGGAAGCGGCCCGCGCGCGTGCCGGTTTCGCCAGCCAAGGTCGTCGCCACGGCCGCGAAGCCGGGGATGAACTTGGCGACGATCAGCGAAGGCGGACCCCATCGCCCGTAGATGCCGCGCGTCATCAGCACGCAAGAGTCCGGCGAAAGCGACAGGCGGCACATCAATCGCAGCAGCTTCGCGCCGAGCCGCCGCCCGCCTACATACCAGAGCCAGTCCGCAAGGACGGCCGCGAGAGCGGCCACCGCGACGATCGGCCACACGCTGCGCCCCTGGTCGGTCGCGAGCGCGGCGGTGAGGATGATCGGCGGATACGCCGGCACGGGAATGCCGCCCTGGTCCAGCAACACGCTGACGAAGACGACGAGCAGGCCGTAGACGGCGATGAGGTGGAGGAGGGTGTCCATGCGGCCGCGGGGGCCCTGGCGCGCGGGGGCGATGTCGCAATGGTAGGCCCGTGGCCGGGCACCGGGTAGCGCATTCCGTGCATTGCTGCGTGTCGCCGGTGCGGCCTTGCGCCGGCGGTCCGGGTGGGACGTCAGCCGATGTGGAAGCTCGCCCGGGTGCGACCGAGGCGCTGCCCGTTCGGGCCGAAGCTCTGTTCGACGAACGTCACGCGGGCCTCCTCGATCAACACGATGGAACTGCAGCGCGTGCCGTAGCGCTCGCCGCGCACGAACGGCGGGGACAGCAGGCGTTCCAACGGCAGGCCAACGCCGGTGTCGGGCAGGGTGTCGTCGGGGGCCGGTGTGGTGTCGGCCAAGGCATCGAACAGCGGCGCAAGGGCTTCGTCGCCGGTCTGGCCATCGAGGGCGGCGGCGCTCGCGAGCCAGCGCTCCAGGGCCCGCGTCGCATGGCCGCTCTTGGGCCAGGGCGCGTCGAAATCCCCGTTCGACATGGCGTGAAGGCCGGGCGTCACGTCGTACGTCCGGAACTGCGGGTAATTGCTGGCGAACGCGAGTCGGCGGCCATCGAAGGCCAGCATGTTGAAACGGCCGAACCCGGCCGCTTCGGGAGCGAGGCCGGCCAACGCATCGACGCTGCCGTCGTCAGCCACGAACTCCCGCACTAGCGCGCCGCGCGAGCGGGGCATGGGGCCTTCCGCGGCGCCCGCTCGTACGTTCGTGACGGCGGCAAGCCGGCCGCGGGTGGACGCCATCAGCCAACTCCCGCCCGCGAGCAGGTCGCGCCCGCCATAGAGCGCCGGATCGACCGGGTCCACGCCGGCGGGCGCGGCCGGCCGGTCGTGCGCTTCGTCGCGGTTGGCGATCAGCGCCAGCCGGTAGCGTGGATGCTGCTTCCACGAAAGGGCAATCAGGCACATGCGTGTATGTCGGCAGGAGGAATGGAAGTTGCGTTCAGCTGGGGCGGCGGGACCGTTGTAGGGATAGTCCTACAAAGCAGCGCAGCCCTCGCTGACTGTGGCGCCGCGAAAACCTTGGCAGCCTATGAACCCTGTCCCCGCACGTCCATTCCGGACGCCCCCCGTCGGGAGGAGCCCTCCGATGTACCGCGTCGAACTATCGCGCCATGACGGCGGCGTCCTGCAGCAGCAGATCGCCGAAGCCAGCGCCGATTACGCCAGTGCCGAAGCCGCGCTGGCCGCGGTGCTGCCCAAGGCAAAACGTTGCGCGGAGCGGAGCAGCCAGGCGCTGTGGCTGCGCATCTACGACGAGCGTTCCCGGGTGGTGTTCGGTACGCTCCTGCCCTGAGCAGCGGCGCCTTTCGCGTCGCCCACCGTCTCCTCGGAGCACGACATGGGCAAGAAGGAGTTCGAAGCCTCCATCGCCAGCGGCGGCCACCATCGCCTCGCGCAGATGATCGGCGAATGGGAAGGCACGTTCCGGCTCTGGTTCCAGCCCGACCACGTCGCCTGCGAAGCGCCGCAACGCGGCACGATCCGCGGCATCCTCGACGGCCGTTTCCTGCTGCACGAATACCGCAGCCGTTTCGGCGACGAGCCGATCGAAGGCGTCGCCATCTACGGCCTGCACCTGGACGACAACGCCTACGAATCGGCGTGGGTAGAAAGCTTTGGTACCGGCACCAGCATCATGTTCTCGGCGGGACCGGCCGCATCGGAGCACTTCAACGTGCTCGGCAGCTACGGCGACGGCCAGGGCGGCCCGCGCTGGGACTGGCGGACCGAAATCGAACAGCCCGATCCCGACCAGCTCGTCATCACGATGACGAACATCTCGCCGCAGGGCGAGGCGGCGAGGGCGGTCGAAGTGCGGTATCGGCGCGTGGCGAACACCGGCCTGTAATCGAGGGATTTCAGGCGCCCGCGGGCCGCAATTTCAGCGCCAGCCCATTCGCAGCGATCGCAAACGAGTCCGCATCGATGCGATCGACCGCCGCGCCGTCGCTCAGATGATACGAACGCAACCCTTCCACCACGCGTCGCTCTCCGGCGCCGCGCGTTTCGATCAGCGTGCGACGCACATGGATCGTGTAGCGGTTGCCGGCTTCGTCGTACGCGCTGAAGGTGTCGTTGGGCATCATCCACTCCCCGTTGTGGTGCGACGCATACGATCGGCGCTGGTTGTCTCCTGGCGTGAGACTGTGCGGCGATCACTTCGCACACGAAGACGGCGCTGGCACGACGAACAAAAAACCCGCGATCGCTCGCGGGGTTCTGTCTGGTGCCGGAAGTGGGACTCGAACCCACACGCTTTTAAGGGCGGCGGATTTTGAGTCCGCTGCGTCTACCGATTCCGCCATTCCGGCGCGGCGGTGCAGTATAGCCGAGGGGCCGGGTCGCGGTGCAGCGTTACAGGCTCAGGCCGCCGTAGCGGGCCATCGCGGCAGCCAGGACGAAGATCGCCGCCAGCAGGATCAGTTCGAAGCGGACGATCGCACGCATGCGGGCGGTTTCGGCGGCGTCGGGCAGGAAGATCGGGTTGGCGGCCAGCGCCTTGCGCCAGCGCAGGAAACGCATCGTCGGCAGGATCGAGAGCAGGCCTACCAGCACGAACGCGCCCATCTTCGCGTGGAACCACGGGTTGTGCAGGTAGAAGTCATGGCCCTTGATGCCGAAGGCGACACGCGCGATGCCCACCGCGATCAGCGCCATGGCGGTCATCCCGTAGCCCATGTCGATACCGGCCAGGCGTTGGAGCGACACGCGGTCCAGCGTGCCGCGCAGCAGGACCGATTCGGCGACCAGCATCGAAACCAGGCCGAAGACGAGCAGGTGGTGGAGCGAAGCGAGTACGAAGTCGATCAGCACGTGGCGCGCTCCTGGCGATGAATGCGGCCCACGCTAATGCCGCCGCGGGACGGCGGCCAGACGCCGAAGGTCAGTAATGTGACGGCCGGCGCTGCCGGCAGGGTTCAGGCGGCTTCGTCGGTGCGCAGCGTCTTGGCGACGCGCGAGAACCACTCGCCCTGATCCGGGACGAACGTCGCGCAGGATTCCATCGCCGCCTTGTAGATGTGCAACGACACCGCGACAGCGTCGGGGCTGACGTTCCGGATCGTGTGGTACTCATGCGGCGGAATCAGGCTGCCCGCGCTGCCCGGACCGGCATGCATGCCACCCGCGGCGCGGAAGCGGTAACGATCGCCCTCGCGTTCGAGCAGCTCGTACTGCGTGATCTCCAGTTCGCCGTCCCACACGCCTTCCACGCACCACAAGCCGCAGTGGTCGTGCACCGGCGTGCCCTGGCCCGGGCCCCAGGTCATCGCGACGACGCTGTAGCCAAGCTCCGGGCTGCGGTAGAGCTCGCGGCGCGCGTAGTGGTCGGCGATGGGCTCGTGGACGCAGGCCGGCAGCTGCACGTCGCGGTCGCGGATCATGCCGCACAGCGTGCTGCGCAGCGCGGACGTCACGGCATGTTCGTCGCCGCTCGACACCGCGGCATCGATGGCGGCGACCAGCTTTTCGTGGCCGGGGAAGTGCAGGTCGGGCAGCGCGTCGTGAGCGTTCATGCGCCGATTCTACCGCGCGGCGCGCTTGGCCTTTCTTGCGCTGCGTCAATCCGCGCGGGGTTGCCAGACGAAAGCAGGGCGCTTGAGCCGGCTTAGAGGGCGTTCAGGAAGCCTTCGACCGCCGGTCCGAAACGCGCGATATCCACCAGGAACGCGTCATGGCCCTGCGGCGATGGCAACGGCAGGAAGGTGGCCTCGGCACCGCCGGCGCGCAGGCCTTCGGCGATTTCCTCCTGCTGCTGCAGCGGGAACAGGATGTCGGTGTGCACGCCGATCGCCAGCGCCTTCCCGATGCGGATGCTCGCCAGACCCGCGCGCGTGTCGGCTTCGCCGTTCTGGCGTGTCGCGCAGTATTCCCCGATGTCGAACCAGTCCATCGACCGGCTGAGATACAGGTAGCAATTGGGATCGAACCGTCGCACGAAACGTCGCGCGTGGCCTTCCAGGTAGCTTTCGACTTCGAACTCAAGACCGAAGGGATCTTCGTCGGCGCGGTCGGAATCCAGCCTCACGCGACCGAAGCGGCCGTCCCATTCCAGTGCGGAGCGATAGGTGATCACACCGAGCTTGCGCGCCATGCGCATGCCCGACTCGGGGTAGTGCGCATCGTCGTACTGACCGTGGTTCCAGTTCGGATCCAGGCGGATCGCCTCACGCTGCAGCGAACGGATAGCGATCGAGAAGGGCAACGCTTTCGCCGCGCCGGAGATGTTGATGTGATGTTGCGCCAAGCCGGGATGACGAAGCAGGAACGCCAGCGCCGTCATCCCGCCCATCGAGTTGCCGATGAGGCACGCGATGCGATCCAGGCCCAGTCCGCGCACGAGATGCGCGGCGGCATCGGCGCCGTCTTCGACCGAAAGATCCGGGAAATCCAGGCGATACAGCGCGCCCGTCAGCGGGTTGATCGACGCCGGGCCGGTGGAACCCTTGCAGCTTCCGAGCGAGTTCACGCAGATCACGAACCAGCGGTTCGTGTCGATGGGCTTGCCCGGGCCGAGCATCGCTTCCCACCAGCCCGGTTCCGGGTTGGCTTCATTGCTCGCGGCGTGCGCATCGGGCGAAAGGCCGGTGACGATCAGCACCGCATTGTCGCGCGCGGCGTTGAGGGTGCCCCAGGTTTCGTATGCGACGCGGGCGCCGTGCAGTTCGCCGCCGCGTTTCATCGGGAACGGGGAGGGAAGGTCGAACCAGCGCGTGCCGGGCGGGATGAATTCGGTCATGGCGCAAGCTTAATCGCCCCGGTGGCGATAGGGCATCACGGTTGCGATTGCGGGCATGCCGGAACGTACGGTTACGTGCCGTCGTCCATCCGTCCGCGGCTCCTTACGGACGAACGGAATCGATCACCAGTTCGATCGCGCCGGACGTCTTCGATGGCGTCGCCTTCGCTTCCAGATCGCCCGATTTCGGCATCGCATCGCCGCTGGCGGAGATGCGCGCGAGCACGTCGACCGCCTCGAGCTGCGACAGCTTCATCGTCGGCATCGGGCTGTCGCCGTCGTCGAGCACGACCTCACGCGGGAAGCCGGCGGCGGGGAGCTTCTCGACCGCCACCGGCATCGGCGGGCCACCGGCCTGGCGCGCGATGACGAACAGCGTCGCGTTCGGCGGGATCTTCGCGGCGAGTTCCGGCGCGACCGACACCTTCACCTTCAGCCCGCCCTGTGCAGGCGTTTGGGCTGCAGCCGTGGCCGCTGGCAGCGGCGACAGCCCGGCTTCGGCACGCGCTGCGTCGATCTGCGCGCGCAGCGGCGCCGCAGCTGCGGCGTCGACGACGGAAAGCAGCGGCTCCCACGTCCGCGCCGCTTCAGCCGGCTGCGATGCCTGTCGTTGCGCGATGCCGAGGAACCAGCGCGCGCGCTGGTGCATCGGTTGGAGTTCGATCGCGTGGCGCAACATCGCGACGCCTTCGGCGTCGAAGCGGCGTTCCGGCGCGGCGAGGGCGCGCATCTCGGCACCTTCGGCCAGCAGGTCCGGATCGTCCGGCGCGAGCTTGAGCGCGCGGGCCAGCGCGTCGGACGCCTTCGCGGCATTGCCCTGCGCGATGTAGGCGCGGGCAAGCAGGCGCCAGCCCTCGACCTGGTTGGGATCGCGCTGCAGCTCGCCTTCGAGCTTTACGATGGCGTCTTCCAGCGTGCGCGGCATCTCGCGCTGCGCCGGGTCAAGCGCGGCTGGCGTGCCGATCGCGAAGTAGGTCGTCGCGGTGGCGAGCGTCAGCCCGGCGATCACCGCGATGCCGGCCACGCGGCGCGTGCGCCACAACGGTCGCAGCACGTACGCCAGCGTCAGCACGGCCAGCACGAGGCCGGCGATCACGAAACCCCACATCGCACCGCCCATCACCACTCCTGCTCTTCGTTGCGATCAGCCGTGCGTTCGTTGTCGGCCTGTGCGGACGGACGCGAGCGGCGTCGCAACGCGCCAACCACGATGAGGCCGCCGGCCAGCAGCACCAGCGCGGGGCCGAACCACAGCAGCCACGTCTTGCTCTCGACCTGCGGGCGGTACAGCACGAACTCGCCGTAACGCGCCACGAGGAAATCCTTGATCTCCTCGTCGCTCTTGCCCTTGCGCATCAGTTCGAGCACTTCTCGGCGAAGGTCCACCGCGATCTGCGCATTGGAATCGGCCAGCGACTGGTTCTGGCACATCACGCAACGCAGCTCGCTTACCAGCGCATGGAAGCGCGTTTCCTCGGCGGTGTCGGCGAAACGCAACGGCGTGGCGTCCGTGGCGACCTGCGCGAATGCGGGGGTGCCCGACAGCATCAGCGCGAAGGCCAGCAGCAGCGCGCGCATCACAGCGGCTTGCCCTGTCCGGCTTGCGCGTCGATCTGCGCAAGCTTGGGCAGCAGTTCGTTCGCGATCACCTCGTCGGTGAGCGGGCCGACGTACTTCCAGCGGATGATGCCGCCGCCATCGACGAGGAAGGTTTCCGGCGCGCCGTAGATGCCCCAGTCGATCGCGGCCTTGCCGTCGTAGTCGGTGAGGACCATCAGGTACGGATTGCCGAACTGCTCGAGCCAGCGCAAGGCGTCGGCGTGTTCGTCCTTCCAGTTGAAACCGATCACGCGCAGGCGCTTGGTTTCGGCGAAGCGCGTGAGCACGGGATGTTCGTCGCGACATGCCGGGCACCAGCTGCCCCACACGTTCAGCAGGTACGGTGCGCCGCGCAGGTCCTTGTCGGTGACCAGGCGCCCGGCTTCGTGCAGCACCGGCAGGCGGAAGGCGGGCGCAGGCTTGCCGATCAGCGGCGAGGGCAGGGCATCGCGGTTGGGATTGCGGCTGAGCAGCACGCCGGCGAAGAGCAGCACGCCAAGTGCGGCGACGATCGCCAGCGGAATCCAGCGCATCGTGGATTTGCGCGGTGCGCTGTCGGGCGTATCGCTCATCGTGCGGGCTCCGGAGTCGGTTCGGTCGCGGTGATGGTCGGACTGCGCGCTTCGGCCACGCGGCGGAAACGCCGATCCGTCGCCGTCACGAACCCGCCCAGCATCATCAGCAGCGCGCCGGCCCAGATCCAGCGCACGAACGGCTTGATGTGCACGCGCAGCGCCCACGCATCGTTGCCAAGCGGCTCGCCCAGCGCGACGTAGAGGTCACGCGTGACGCCGCGCGCGATCGCGGCTTCGGTCATTACCTGGCCGCCGCTCGCGTAGGCGCGCTTTTCGGGATGCATGACGGTAAGCGGTCGGCCGTTCTCGAAGACGGTGACGGTGCCGCGGTCGGCTTCGTAGTTCGGTCCCTGCGAATGCGTTGCGCCGTCGAAGCGGAACGAATAACGGCCCAGTTCCACCGTCTGCCCCGGCGCGACGGCGAGCTCGCGCTGCGTCGTCAGGCCTTCGGTCAGCAGCGCGCCGACGAGGAACACCGCGACGCCAAAATGCGCGAGCGTCATGCCGAGCATTTCGGCGGTGAAGCGCTGGCCCGTGGTCTGGCTGCGCACGCGCGTCCACACGAAGCGCGCCGTGCCGAACAACACCCACGCCGCGCCGAGCACGCCGGCGGCAACCTTCAACGGCCCCTGCGGCGCCATGAAATACGCGATCGCCGCGAGCACGGCAGCCAGGCCGGCCCACGGCAGCAGCATCGCCATCGGCTTGGACGGCTGTTCGCGCTGCCAGCGCGTGATCGGGCCGAACGGCAGCAGCAGCACGAGCGGCGCCATCAGCAGCACGAACATCAGCGCGAAGTAGGGCGGGCCGACGGAGATCTTGCCCAGTTCGAGCGCGTCGGCGAGCAGCGGATAGAGCGTGCCGAGCAGCACCATCGCGCACGCGGTCGACAGCAGCAGGTTGTTGGCCAGCAGTAGCGTTTCGCGCGAGTAAAGTTCGAACGGCTTGCCGGCATCGTCCGACGAAGGCGCCTTCAGCGCGTACAGCAGGAGCGATCCGCCGACGACGATGCCGAGGAAGATCAGGATGAACAGTCCGCGCGCCGGGTCGGCCGCGAACGCATGCACGCTGGTCAGCACGCCCGAACGCACCAGGAACGTGCCCAGCAGCGAGAGCGAGAACGTGGCGATCGCCAGCAGCAGCGTCCACCCGCGGAAGCTGCCGCGCTTTTCGGTCACCGCCTGCGAATGCAGCAGCGCCGCGCCGGCGAGCCACGGCATGAAGCTCGCGTTCTCGACCGGATCCCAGAACCACCAGCCGCCCCAGCCGAGTTCGTAATACGCCCACCACGAACCCAGTGCGATGCCGAGCGTCAGGAAGGCCCAGGCGACGTTCGTCCACGGACGCGTCCAGCGCAGCCAGCGCGCATCGACCTTGCCGTCGAGCAATGCGGCGATGGCGAATGCGAACGGCACCGCGAAGCCCACGTAGCCCAGGTACAGCATCGGCGGATGGATGATCATCCCCGGATCCTGCAGCAGCGGGTTGAGGTCGCGACCTTCCGCCGCCGCTGGCAGCAGCCGCAGGAACGGATTGCTGGTGAAGATCAGGAACGCGAGAAAGCCCGCGCTCACCAGACCCATGACGCCGAGCACGCGTGCGATGACGGTCTCAGGCAGGCTGCGCGAGAAGCGCGCGACAGCTCCGGTCCACGCGGCCAGGATCAGCGCCCACAGCAGCAGCGAGCCTTCGTGCGCGCCCCACACCGCGGTGTAGCGGTACATCAGCGGCAGCAGCGAATTGCTGTTCTCGGCGACGTACTGCAGCGAGAAATCCTGCGTCACGAAACCGTGCGTGAGGATGACGAATGCGAAGGCCACCAGCGCCAGCTGCGCGTAGGCCGCCGGACGCGCGACGGCCATCCACGGTGCGACGCCGCGCTGCGCGCCGGCCAGCGGCAACGCCGCCTGCAACACCGACACCAGCAGCGCGAGGATCAGCGCGACCTGCCCGATCTCGCCCAGCACTTACTTGGCTTCCTTCGCCGCGCCGGCGGCGGGCGCGTTGACGTCGTGCTTTTTGTGCGCCATGCCCATCTTGTCGGCGACTTCCTTGGGCATGTAGTTCTCGTCGTGCTTGGCGAGGATTTCCTCGGCCACGAACACGTCGCCCTGCATGCGGCCGGTGGCGACGACGGCCTGCTTTTCGCGGAACAGGTCGGGAAGGATGCCGGTGTACTTCACCGGCATCTGCGCGTCGCCGTCGGTGACGCGGAAAGTGGCATCGAGCGAGCCCGGCGCGCGCTTGAACGAATCGGCCGCGACCATGCCGCCGAGGCGGAAACGCGCCTGTTCGCCGGCTTCGCCGCGCAGCACTTCGCTGGGCGTGTAGAGGTAGGCGATGTTGCGCTGCAGGGCCATCGCGACGAGCGTGGTGGCGATGCCGGCGGCCACGACCAGGGCGATGACCCAGAGCAGGCGGCGGCGACGGACGGGATTCATGCGGAAAGCACTCTCGAGCGGAATACGGCTAGCGGGTCAGTTCGGCGTCGCGGCCCGGGCGCGCGGCGTCGCGCGCGGCACGCAGGCGTGCGCCGCGCAACTCGCGACGGATCTGCAGCTTCGTGCTGACGAAGTCCCAGCCCAGCACGATGACGAACACCGCGTAGGCGGCGATCACGTAGTTCAGGTAGCTCATGCGCCGCGGCCTCCGGCCAGGTCGGCGACCCATGCCTTGCCGCTTTCGCGACGCAGGTTGTCGGCGCGCGCGCGCGACAGCAGCGCGCCGGCGAACCACAGCTTGGTGCCGATGACCATCCAGATGAGCGGGCCGTACATCGACGGATCCATCTTCGATTCGCCGAAGATCTGGATCGTCTGGCCCTGGTGCAGCGAGTTCCACCACACCACCGAATAGCGGATCACCGGCAGCAGCGCGACGCCGACGATCGCCAGCAGTCCCGCGGCGCGCGCGGCGGCGCGGCGGTCGTCGATCGCGTTGTACAGGCCGATCACGCCCAGGTAGAGGAACAGCAGGATCAGTTCCGTCGTCAGGCGCGGGTCCCAGTCCCACCACGTGCCCCACATCGGCTTGCCCCAGATCGAACCGGTGAGCAGGGTGATGAGGGTGAAGGCGGCGCCGATCGGGGCGCAGGCCATGGCGAGGATCTCGCACAGCTTGATGCGCCACACCAGCGCGATGGCCGCGTAAAGCGCCATCAGGCCGAAGACGGCCATGCTCATCCAGGCGCTGGGCACGTGGATGTAGAGGATGCGGAAGCTGTCGCCCTGCTGGTAGTCGGCCGGCACCTGGAACAGCGCGCCGTACAGGCCCCAGGCCATCACCAGCAGGCCGAGGCCGTAGCCCCAGGGCGCCCAGCGAGCGGCAAAGCGGTCGAAGTACGGCGGCGATCCGAGTTTGTGGAACCAGCGGATGATCGGATTCATCAGTTTCTCAGCCGGTCCGGTGGTGCGACCGGACGGTGGCGGTTGCGGCGGATTGTCGCGTTGGCCGGGACGTCGGCCCTTGATCTGGCTCAAAGCTCCCTGCGCCGTCCATCGTCCGTCGAACTCAACTCAGTGCGATGCGGATCGCGGCGGCGGCGGCGAGCGGGGCCACGACCAGCGCCACCGCCAGCCCGGCTCCGAGCAGCAGCAGCGCCCCGGTCGGATCCAGCCCCTGCGCCGAGGCAGCCACGCTGCCCGCGCCGAACACCAGCACCGGCACGTACAAGGGCAGCGCCAGCAAGGCTACGAGTATACCGGAGCGCCGCATCCCGACCGTCAGGGCCGCGACCACCGCGCCGATGAGGCTCAGCAGCGGCGTGCCCAGCGCGAGCGAGATCATGAGCACCGGCAACTGCTCGCGTGGCAGGTACAGCAGTTCGCCCAGGAACGGCGCGGCGATGAGCAGCGGCAACGCGGTCGTCGCCCAGTGGATGAACGTGCGCACGCCGACCAGCCATGCCAGCGGCACCGGCGCCAGCATCCACTGCTCGAGCGAGCCGTCCTCGGCATCGCCGCGAAACAGCGTGTCCAGCGAGAGCAGGCCGGCCAGCAGCATCGACACCCACAGCACGGCGGACGCGACCTTCGACAGCGCCGCCTTCTCCGCGCCCAGCGCGAGGGCGAACAGCGTAACCACGAGCAACGCGAACAGGGCAGGCTGCAGCGCATCGCCGCGACGGCGCCACAGCAGGCGGGCGTCGCGGGAGAGCAGGGCGCGCGCGGCGCCGACGAGGCTGGGCGAGGTGGAGGGCGTCATGCGGCGGCAGCCTTGTTCAGCACCAGCATGCGCGTGCGCACCGGCGGGGCGGCGTACGCGCCGTGGGTGGTGACCAGGGCCGCGCCGCCGTCGCGCAGGTGCGCCTGGACCATGCGGTTCACCAGTTCGATGCCTTCCAGGTCGAGGTTCGCGTAGGGCTCGTCGAGCAGCCACAGCGGCGCCGGCGACATCCACAGCCGGGCGAGCGACAGGCGCTTCTTCTGCCCGGCCGAGAGTTGGCGGGCGAGGGCGTCCTCGTAGCCGGCCAAGCCGACGATCGCCAGGGCGTTCTCCGGCAGCTGCGCGCGACGCCGGCCCTGCAGGCCGCACAGGAAATCGAGGTTCTCCATCGCCGTCAGGTCGGCCTTCAGACCGGGCAGATGGCTGAGATAGGCGATGGCCCGGGCGCGGCGGGCGTGCCCGGCAGGTTCGCCGTCCAGGTCGATCTCGCCCCCGTCCGAGCGCAGCAGCCCGGCGAGCACGCGCAGCAACGTCGTCTTGCCGGCGCCGTTGTCGCCCTGCACGAGCAGCGCTTCGCCGGCATCGACGCTGAAATCCAGCGGGCCGAACACCGGTTCGTCGTTGCGCGCGAAGCGCAGGCCGCGGGCGGCCAGCAGCGGCGGGGCGGGGCGGTCGTGGGGCGTCATCGGGAAAGCCGGGGCGGGCGGCGCCGCGAGGGCGGCCATTCTATTCGGTTCGCGAAAGCCGCCGCTTGCCGGCGTCGGGCGGCGGCGCGGCCCTGGCGTCCGCGGTCAGGCCGGCAACCAGTCGGTGTGGGCGACCGCGGCCCCGGCCGGGGGCGATGCGAGCATCCGCAGGCGCACTGGCTCGCCGGCGGCCCAGTCGAGCACGCCCGCCTGGCCGAATTCCTCCGCGAGCCTCAGCACGGTGCTCGCGTCCAGGTCGGCGACGAGCCAGCCCGGTTCGCGCCAGCGGCCGGCGACGTCCTGCGCCCAGGCCGGATGCCGCGTGGCGCCCAGCGTCTCCAGCTGCGCGACCAGCAGCGCGTCGGCGGCTTCGTTGGCCGTGTCCGAACGCGGCTGCGACGCCGGATTCCACGCGGTGATGAAGGCATAGCGCGACGCCGGGGCGTACGCCTCCAGGTCCAGCGCCGGCTCGCCCACGCGCAGCGGGAAGGCGTCGCCGTCGAGCACCACCACGTACTCCGCGGCGGCGTAGGCGCTGGCAAGCTCGGCGGCGTCGACGATCTGCAGTTCACGCATGCGGCAAGTGTCCACACCGCACATGACCGGTGCAATCGACGGGCGATGATGCCGGCCACGGCCGGGAGATGCGCAGATGAGCGTTCGTCATGACGCCGCCGTGCCCGCGTCCTTACACTTGGCGGTCCGCAACCCCACGTCGAGCTTCCCCCGCGATGACCCTGCAAACCAAGCTGCCGAAGGTCGGCACGACCATCTTCACCGTCATGTCGCAGCTCGCGATGGAGCACGACGCGGTCAACCTCGGCCAGGGTTTCCCGGACTTCAACGTGCCCGAACGCCTGATCGAAGCGCTCGACCGCGCGATGCGCGAGGGCAAGAACCAGTACGCGCCGATGACCGGCGTGCCGGCGCTGCGACAGGCGATCGCCGCCAAGACCGAGCGCTGCTACGGCCACCGTCCGGACGCGGACTCGGAAGTCACCGTCGTTTCGGGCGCGAGCGAGGCGATCTTCGACGCCGTTGCCGCCGTGGTACGACCGGGCGAGGAAGTGATCGTGCTCGATCCCTGCTACGACTCCTACGAGCCCGCGATCGACCTGGCCGGCGGCCGCGCGGTGCACGTGCCGCTGGATCCTGCGACCTTCGCGCCTGACTGGCGAGCGATCCGCGCCGCGGTGACGCCGAAGACGCGCCTGCTGATGATCAACTCGCCGCACAACCCGTCGGGCGCGATGTTCACCGCGGACGACATCGCGCAGCTCACGGCGCTGCTTCGCGATACGAACATCTGGCTGCTCTCGGACGAGGTGTACGAGCACATCGTGTTCGACGGTCGCCGCCACGAGTCCGTGCTGAGCTATCCGGAACTGCGCGAGCGCGCGTTCGTCGTGTCCAGCTTCGGCAAGACGTACCACTGCACGGGCTGGAAGGTCGGTTACTGCATCGCGCCGCCGCTGCTATCTGCGGAACTGCGCAAGGTGCACCAGTACAACACCTTCTGCACCTTCGCACCGGCGCAGTGGGCGTTCGCGGAGATGATCGAAGCCGAGCCGGAGCACTACGAACAGCTCGGCGCGTTCTACCAGTCCAAGCGCGACCGCTTCCGCGAACAGCTGCTCACCACGCGCCTGAAGCCGCTGCCGGTGCCGGGCGGGTATTTCCAGCTCGTGGATTATTCGGACGTGAGCGATCTGGACGATGCCGCCTTCTGCCGCTGGCTGACGACGGAGAAGGGCGTCGCCGCGATCCCGTTGTCGCCGTTCTACGAATCGCCGCCGTCGGGCCAGCGCCTGGCGCGATTGTGCTTCGCGAAGAACGAAGCGACGCTGGACAAGGCGATCGAGCGATTGCAGAAGCTCTGACGTGAACCCCACAAACACACGGGCACCGCAATGAACGACCTCCGCGTCACCCTCGTACAAGGCGACACCCGCTGGCACGATCCGGCCGGCAATCGCGATTACTACGGTGGACTGATCGCGCCGCTGCGCGGCACGACGGACCTGGTGATCCTGCCGGAAACCTTCACCAGCGGATTCTCGAACGACGCCATCGGCAACGCCGAAACGATGGCGGGCGCCACGGTCGAATGGATCCGCGAACAGGCCGCGCGCCTGGACGCGGCGGTGACCGGCAGCGTGCAGTTGCGCGACGGTGAAGGCGTCTACAACCGCCTGCTGTTCGCCACGCCAGACGGTGCGTTGAGCACGTACGACAAGCGCCACCTGTTCCGTTACGCGCGCGAACACGAACGCTACGCGGCCGGTCGCGATCGCCTCACGCTCGACTGGCGCGGCTGGCGCATCTGTCCGCTGGTCTGCTACGACCTGCGTTTCCCCGTGTTCTCGCGCAACCGCTTCGACGTGGAGCGCGCCGGCCAGCTCGATTTCGACCTGATGATCTTCGTCGCGAACTGGCCGTCTGCGCGCGCGTACCCGTGGAAGACGCTGCTGCGCGCACGGGCGATCGAGAACCTGTGCTACGTCGCCGCGGTGAACCGCGTCGGCACCGACGGCAACGGCCTGCATTACGCCGGCGACAGCGCGGTGATCGACTATGTCGGCCAGCCGGTGACCGAGTGCGCCGACGTCGAAACGGTGGTCACCGTGACGCTGTCCGCGGCCGAACTGGCGGCGCATCGCGAGCGTTTCCCCGCGATGCTGGATGCGGATGCGTTCGAGTTGTTGTGAGCCGTGATTCGGGATTCCCGATTCGGCAAGTGGCGTCCGAGCGCGTGAGGAAGCGAAGCCCGCCAGCCGTCGGGTTTCTGCCCTTGCGAATTGCGAATCAGCAATCACGGCTTTTCGCCGTCCGCCCGTAACGGGCGTACACTGGCCGGGCCGCGCCTTTGCGTCACGCGTGAAGCCGCCTTCGCGGCCTGCGGCAGTTCTGAAGCCATCGACAACGACCGAGCCCCGCGCCGCCCCGTGCGCCGCGTCGCGCCCGGCCTCCGTAGAAGGAGCCGTGCCATGTCGTCCGAAACCCTGTCCCCTCGCCTCCAGGAATTCCTCAGTTCCAATCGCGTCCACTACGACACGATGACGCACCCGCATGCGTTCACCGCACGCGACACCGCGGCCAGCGCCCACATCGACAGCCACGAGATGCTGAAGACCGTCATGGTGCGGCTCGACGGAAAGCTCGCGATGGCCGTGCTTCCGTCGGACGAATGGCTTGACCTCGCGCAGCTGCGCAAGGCCAGCGGCGCACGCGAGGTCGCGTTGGCGACCGAAGCCGACTTCAAGGATCGCTTCCCCGAATGCGAAGTCGGCGCGATGCCGCCGTTCGGCAACCTCTATGCGATGGAGGTGTACGCCGCGGCCAGCCTGGCCGATGACGATGACATCGCCTTCAACGCGGGCACGCATCGCGAGCTGATGCGCATGGGCTGGCACGACTTCGAACGCCTCGTGCATCCGCGCATGGTCGAGCTGGCGCGCCACTAACCGCATCGCGCGTGCAATGCACGGTGCAAAGTTCCCGCCGGGCGGCGGTCCGACGGACGTACTGCGCGGTTAACCTGCCGCGCCCAGATCGTGCATCCGGAGGCGTGGCTCAATGGAACTGAACGCCGTCTCGCGCTCGTGGCAGCGCATTCCGCCGACCGCGCGGACATGGATCCGGCGCGTCGCCTTCGCGCTTCTCGGCGTGTACGCGTTCTACCTGCTCGCGGGCAACGTGTTCATCAACACGCCGATCGGCGAATGGACGGCGAACCGCAAGCCGGAGAAGTTCCAGATCGAATGGGGGCCGGGCTACACCGTGTGGCCAGGCCGCGTGCACGTATGGGACGTGCGGATGAAAGGCCACGCCGGGCGCGCGACGTGGGCGGTGAATGCAGCGCGCGCGAATGGGCGTATCGCGATCCTTCCGCTGCTGCGAAAGACCGTGCGCGTGCCCGAGGTGATCGCGGTTGACGTGACAGGTGCGGTCGACATCGGCGGCGCGCGCAAGCCGCCGCTGCCGGCGCGCCCCGGCGGCTGGGTGCTGCAGTTCGATCGGATCCACAGCGACTCGATCCGCAACGGGCGTCTGGGCGACCTCGTGCTCGAAGGCCTGGGAAGCGCCGACGTCGGCTTCTACAAACAACTGCGCGGCGGCGCGCTGGAGCTGATGCCGTCCCGTGCGCATTTCGAGAACGTGCAGCTGCGCTACCGCAAGGAAGCACTGCTGCGCGACGGCCGCATCGATGCCGACTTCGCCATCGCGCGGCACACGCGCGAGCAGGCGCGCGGCATCGCGAAGCTGCTGTTGACCGACGCGAAGCTGAAGCTCGATGGCAAGGCGCCGACGCTGCGCGTCGAGGTCGATCCGCAGGGCCGCATCGCGCTGGCGAACGTCGCCGGCGATGGTCGCGCGCAGATCGACCTCGGCTTCGCACGTGGTTCGCTGACGCCGGGCAGCCGGCTGCGCTGGCACACGCCGGTCACCGGCCACGACGGACGCGGAGCGGCGTTCGACGATGCGCTGGACGTCGCGCTCGACGTGGATCGCGACATGCGCCTGGTCGCACGCGCGCCGGCACATGCCGAAGGGCGTCTGTCGCTCGATGCCGACATCACCGTCCGCGGCACGCAGGTGCCGCTGAAGGATCCACGCAGCCTGTTGCCGCGCAGCTCCGGGCACGTGGTCGGGCGCTGGCATTTCGCATCGCTGCGCTGGCTCGGCAATTTCTTCGATGCACCCTGGCTGTCGCTCGACGGCGCCGGCGTGGTCGACGCCGACGTGCGCGTGGTCGATGGCCGCGTCGCGGGTGGCAGTCGCGTCGGCGTGCCCGACGTGCAGGCGGTCGCGCACGTGATGGGCAATCGCATCGCCGGTCGCGCGAAGGCAGACGGTCGACTGGATGCAGGCCCGAACGACGAAGTGCTGCCGCGCCTGGAGTTGCTGATGGAGCGCTTCGACATCGCCGCCGACGATGCGCCGGGCAAGCCCTTCGTGCAGGGACAGAACCTGCGGCTTCTGCTGGAAAGCGTGTCCGGCGTGGAACGGCAGGCGCTGCGCCAGCCCGGCGCGATGAAGCAGGTCGGGCAGGCGATGCGCGCGCACCTCACCTTTGCCAACGCGCAGGTGCCGGACCTGCGGGCGTACAACCGCTACCTGCCCAATGAACACCTGCGTTTCGACGGCGGGGCCGGCACGCTGTCGGGCGACCTGACGCTCGATGGCGCGGGCGCGATCGGGCAGGGCACGCTCGGAGTGGACGCGCGTGCGGCCCGCATGCACCTAGCGGGCATCGCGCTGCGTACCGACGTCGACATCGACACCAAGCTGCGCCGCGCCGACCTGAAGCGCCACACGTTCAACATCGACGGCACGCGCCTGGCACTGCAGAACGTCAGCTTCACCGAACCCGGCGGCGAATCGCGCAGCGGATGGTGGACGCGCATCGACCTGCAGCGTGCGCGCATGGACTGGGACCGTCCGGTGAGCATCGATGGACGCGCGCAGATCGCGATGAAGGACGTCGGTTTCCTGCTTGCGCTGTTCTCGCGGAAGAAGGACTACCCGAAGTGGATGGGAAAGCTGATCGATTCCGGCCAGGCGCAGGCGAACGGCAACGTGCGCCTCGCCGGCAAGACGCTGCTGCTCAACGACGTGCACGCGAGCAACCAGCGCTATGACGTGATGGCGCGCCTGCGCCTGCACGGCAAGCAGCGCGACGGCAGCCTGTACGCGAAGTGGGGCGTCCTGAGTTGCGCGGTGGCCGTCGACAACGGGCAGCGCGACTTCCACCTGATCAAGGCACGCGAGTGGTACGACGCGCAGCCGCGTCTTTCCCCATGAGGACCGGTCGCGCACGTCCGACTTGAGCCGCGATCAGAACGTCACCGTGACCGTGATCGTGTCGGCGTAGCTGCCCGGCGGCGGCGAGGTCTGCATGGGCAGCGTCGCGTAGACGGTGGCTGTCTGCGCCGCGCCGGAGCCCGACCCGGACACGGTGCCCGAACCCCCGCTGCCATCGCCCCACACCTGGGTGCGTCCGCTGTCGCGATAGAGCGCGTAGCCCAGCGTCTCGCTGCCGCCGGAGCGGGTCATGCGCCGTTCCGCGAACGTGGCGCCGGTGCCCGAGCCGGTGTTGAGCGCGATCGTGTAATTCGCGCCCTTCGTGCAGGTCGTCGAGACGACGCCGGTGCTTGTCGTCGCCGCCCGGATGACGCCCTGCTGGCCGAAGTCGATGTTGGTCGCCGACACCGTGCAGTTGGAAATCACGGTGGCCCGTGTCGTGAACGAGAACGCGTTCTGCGGTCCGGAGCTGGTCGTGCAGGTCGGCGGCGTGCCCGACGTATAGCCGATCACGTTGTAACCGGTGTAGCCGGCGCCGAGGAATCCCTGGGAATACGCGCCGGCGCTCAGCTGCGACTGGCCCCCGAAGATGCGCACGTAGACCGGAACCGTCACGCTGCCGCTGCCCGACGCGATCGGAATTTCCGCGGTCAGCACGTTGTTCGCGTTGGCTTCCCACAGGCTGCCCCACGGGCGCGTGCGCGCCGAATCGATGTAGAGGTCATAGGACAGCTTCACGCTTCCGGGGCCGGTCATCAGCCGCGTGGAGCCGATGCTGGCGCATGCGTGGATATACGGCGTCGACGCGCCGGTGCAGGTGAAGGTCGCCTGCGCCAGGAGGTCGACCGCCTCGGTCGCGAAGGCATCGACGTTGCCGAAGTCCACATTGCTCATGGAGAACGTGCACGTCTGCGCGCGGACCGGCGCGAAGCACACCATCACCGACATTACGGCGATCAGGCCCAGGCGAATTCCTGCCCCGCGATACGCGGCGTTCATGGTGCGCCACCCGTGGTGCAGACGAACGGACCCAGCGTGGTCATCGTCGCGGACGCATCGAACGTGAAGCGGACGCGACATGGCTTCCCTGCGGGTTCGGCGTAAAGTTCGTTGTCCTCCTGCAATTGCTGCAGGAAGACCTGGCCGTCGTAACCCACCGCGGTGGCCTCGCCGGTGGCCACCAGCGTGACGACCGTGCCGAGCGGCAGCGGCTGGCCGCTTTCGTCCACGAGCACGACCAGTGCGCCGCGGAAACGCGTCACGGGGAACGACACGAGCACGCCCGACATCGCGCGCGGCGCGACCTGCATCGACTCGACGTCCAGGTTGGCGTCGAGCGGCAGTGCAAGGGTGTCGATCGCGAGCCGGTTCCCCTGCCATGACAGCAGGTCCGGAATCAGCAGATGGCCTTGCGCGTTCGTCGTGCCTACACGGCGGTTCTCGCGCAGGACGGGCACGTTGGCCATGCCGTCAGTGTCGACCAGCGCGAAGGCGTCGTAGACCGAACGCGTGGCCATCAGGTCGCCATCCATCCACACCAGCGCGCCGGTGGCGAACAGCGAGGCGTTGTCGTAACTGAAGTCGTCGCGCGTGGCGTGCTCCAGCATCAGTGAGGCGTCGCCGTAGCGGCCGCGGTAGTCGAGCCGGCCCGAGCCGTGGCGATACCCGTCGTTGCCGCCATCCAGCAGCGCGTTCCACGCGAAGCCGCCCGCGTCGTAGTCCATCGAGCGGTTTGCGGCGATCGTCGCCGTGCGCGCCTCACCGTAGCGGCTCACGCTGGACGACACGCTGATGCGGCGATCCAGCGACAGCGAGGCGCCGATGTAGAGGCCGGCGGAGTCGTCCACGTCGACGTCGCGGAATGCATTGGCGAACACGCTCAGCCGCTGCCCGAACGTGCCGCTGTAGCCCATCGACACGATGCGCGAACCGCCGAGGTCGGACGCCTCCTGGCGCGTGTAGGTGAAGGTGATCGAGTGCCGTTGTCCGAGCGGGATGCCGAGCGAGGCATGCGCCTGCCGCTGCGGCACGGTCACGCCCTTCACCGTGCCGAGGTCGCGAAAGCCGCCGTCGGCGCGCAGCGCCTGCAGGTCGACGTTGAATCGCGGCGACTGGTACTGGTAGCCGAGGCCCCATTGCATGCCGTGCTGGCCGTCGCCGCCGCTGCCGGTCGCCGATGCGTTGAGCACCCCTGCGCCGCGCAGTTCGAACAACGCGCCGACGCCAAGGTTGGTCAGGCCTCGCGTGAGTTCGGTATGCGCTTCGAGCGTGAACCGGTCGTTGATCCCGTGGCGCAGCGACGCGTTGGCCGCCGCATCGTCGGCGTAATCGAACGAACGGCTGCCGTAGTTGCGTCGCGGATAGCCCACTTCCACCGAGTAATCGGTCAGTCCGTCGCCGAGCAGGCGCGTGTCCAGATACAACGGCCGGCTGAGCGTGACCTGCCGCCCCATCGCATCCTGGTAGACGACGGTCGCCACGCCCGCGCCGGTGAGGGCCGGCGGTGCGGCGATCACGAACGGGCCGCCGGTCGCGCTACCGGTGAACTGGCGCAGCCCGTTGACGTAGAGGTTCACCATCGTCGGCACGACGGCATCACCGCCAAGTGCGGGAATCGGAAAAGTGATCAGGTCCGGCCGCACGTCGAAATTGCGCGACAGGCTCGCGCCGCCCATGTGGATCGCGCGCGACCACGTCAGCGACGAGGACACCAGGTCGCCGACCGTCCACGTGCGTAGCGCGTCGGGGTTCGTGTAGGTCCAGTACGTGTCCTGGCGCACGTAGTCGTACTCGCCGTTCTCGACGGTGGAATAACCGGTGTTGACGAACACGCCGGCCGGCGAGAAGAAACGCAGTTCGGTGTTCAGCGCGAAGGTGCGGTTGCGACGGTCGTACTGCGCTTCGAATTCGTTCTCGCCCAGCACCGGCAATCGACTGTAACGCGCCGATCCCAGCAGCGGTGCGTGCAGGCGACGGCCAAGGCGCTTTTCGTCGAAGCCGACGCGCGAGTTCTGCAGGCGCGCGGTGTAATTGAGTAGCAGGCCGGTGCCGGAGCGGCTCGGCGGCGGAGGAGGCGGCGCCTCGCCCAGGCGCTGCGCGACCAGCATCGTTTCGGGCAACGTGAAATCGATGCGCTGCGCTTCCTCGATGTAGTCGAACGACAGGCCCGGGATGGCGTCGAGCATCACCTGTCGGTCCGCGTCGAGCGACAACGCGTCCTCGCGCAGCCCGATCTGCGTCAGTTCGTCGGCGGGCATCCGGAACGCCCCGCGCACGCGGTCCACCTGCACGATCAGCCCGGTCGCGCGACCGTTCACCGTCGCCTCCAGGTAATAGGACGCCGGCGCCTCATCGGCCGGCTGCGCGATGGCGGGGGCGAGCGCAGCCAGGCGCACCAGCGCGGCGACGGCGCAGATCGTCACGGTCCTCCGCATGCGCACGCGCATCGGCTGCCTCTCCCGCACATCGCCGCAGGGACGACGGAGCCATGGCCGCGCGGCCTCCCCGCCGGGCGATTACAGGTCGACCGCGATCGGCTGGCCGTTGAACATCGCGACCACGCGCGTGGGTCGTCCCTTGGCCGCCGCATTCGCCGGAATGGGCACGCTCCAGCGCATGCTTCTTCCGGGCAGCACGTAACCGAGCAGTCCACCGACGACGGGCGTCGACGTGCCGCCGGCATGTTCGATCGCCACTTCGGATGCCTGCATGTGCGCGTCGCTCTTGTTCTGCGCATCGAGCGTGAGCGTGCTGCCCGCGATCTGCGCCGCGAAGGTGACCGCGCCCGGCGGCATCGTCGCCTTGGGCAGCACGAACACCGGCACCGAATAGCGCATCTGCACCGACACGCCGACGTTCGGCGCGCGCGTGGCGTCGGGGATTTCGTCGACGATCAGGCGGTAGGTTTCCTCGGCCGCGATCGCCGACTTGTCCACGCGCACGATGCGGATCGACTGCGTCTGTTTCGGCGCGAGCGTCGCCATCGGCGGGCTGGCGACGACCTTCTGCGTCGGCGTCAGGCGATCCTCGTTGTCCTTCTGGTCCCAGGCGAACACGCGCACCTGCGCCCTGATGGGCGCATCGCCTTCGTTGGTGATGGTCATCACCGCCGTCGCCTTGCCGGGACCGAGCGTGATCGTGGTCGGCATGACGTGGATCGAACCGGCCTTCGCGGTACCGATGGCGAGCGCGAAGGCCAGTGCGAGCGCGGGAAGAACGCGGTTGAGCCTCATGTCGGATCTCCTTGCCTGACGGGGAACACGCACGCGTTGACGACGCGGTTCGCGCGCTCGGATGGGATGCGGTGGCGTTTGCGGGGCGGCCTCAGTAGTTGACCGTGACCGTGACCGTGCTGGCGTACGCGCCCGGGGCGGGCGCCGGCTGTTCCGGAACCCGCGCGAAGATCACGTGGGCGATGTTTCCGCCGTTGCCGGTGCCGCCGACGGTGTCCGTGCCGACGGTGTTGCCCCAGTTCTGCGTGCGCATGCTGTCGCGGAACAACTGGTACTTCAGCGCGTTTCCGCCGGCGCTGGCCATGCGCCGGTCGGTGATGGTGGAACCGGTGCCCGTGCCCGCATCCAGCGCCACCGAGTACGGCGTGCCGGGCGTGCAGGCGATGACGAGCGTGCTGCTGGTGTCGGTGTTGGCGGTCATGACGCCGAGCGTGCCGAAGTCGATGTTCGGCGCGCTCATGATGGTGCAGTCGCTGACCATCGTCGCCAGCACCTGGAAGGTCGCGGTCTTCGTGGCGGAGGGCGAGGCGAGCGGCGCCATCGCGAACGCCGCGACGGCGACCAGGCTTGGAAGACGGGAAGCGGGCAGGGTACGCATCGAAAACCTCCTGGCAGATGGGCGCCGGATCGCAGGGATACGGTTTCAGTACGTGACGAGGACGAGGAACCGCCGCGGCGACGGGGCGCCGCGTGCATCGGGCATGGCCTGGAAAGCGACGGCGTATGGCGCGCGCGAAGTGCAGAGGATGTGGATCGCCGCCGCCGTCATGGCGAAGGCCGGCGCGTCGATACGACACGACGACGCGACCGTCGCGGTCACCCGGAAGGCAGAGGTGCGCGTCGCCGCCGATGCGGCGCTCGCGAACAGAAGGGCACACGCGCACGCGCCCGCCCATACCGTGTCCAGCATCGCCACGGTGCGATCTCCCGGCTTGTCGTCCGGCGTGCGGCCGCGATGCGGGGCGGGCATCGGCCGCCGGATGCCCGCGCTACATGCTTGGCCCTCGTTCGTTCGCTGAGGGTGAAATCGCGTGCCGTACGTCGCCTTGTTCGCACAAACGAAAACGGGGCGCTGTGAGCGCCCCGTTTGGAGTCGTGCTGCTTGCGCGAATCAGCCGCGCGGACCGCGACCGCCGCCCGGACGTCCACCGCCGCGCGGACCACCCGGACGCGGACCACCCGCCGGACGATTGCCGCCCGGACGGTTGCCGCCGGGGTTGCCACCCGGACGACCGCCAGCCGGCTTCGGGCCGCCCGGACGACCGCCCGGACGCGGCGCGCGCGGCTTGTCGCCGTACGGGTTGAAGCTGCCGGGGTTGGCGTGGTCGGACGGGAAGCTCGGTGCGTTGCCCGGATGACCGTAGGGACGCGAGGCGCGCTGGCCCTGGCCGCCACGCGGACCCTGGCCGCTGCGCTGGCCACCGCCGCCGCTGCGTTCGCCGCCAAAGCCGCCGCCGAAACCGCCACCGCCGCTGCGTTCACCGCCAAAGCCGCCGCCACGCTCGCCGCCGAAACCGCCACCGGCGCGACCGCCACCGCCGCCCGGGCGCGGGCCCTTGCCGGCGTTCGGCTTGCGCGGACCGCGCACACCGTCGGGGTTGCGATGGCCGCTCGGGCCGGTGGTCACGCCGTCCGGCACGTACCAGGTGCGGAACGCGGCCGGATTGCCTTCCGGCAACGGCTTAGGACCCTTTTCCTTGCGCTGCTTGAACGGCTTGTTGCCGGCCTTCGCGGCGGCTTCGCCGCTGACGGTGAGGCCGCCGTGCTTGCGCGGACCACCGCGACCACGGCCGCGGTCCTCGCGCACGTGGTCGAAGCGGCGCAGTTCGCGGCCTTCGTCGGCCGTGTTGTGGCCGCCCACGTAACCGTGCGAACGCGCCTTGCCGGTCAGGTCGATCGTCGCCTTGGTCGCCTTGCGCTGGCCGATCACTGGCTGCAGCGTCAGCGCCGACGGCGCGCCGCCATCTTCCAGGCCCAGCTTGCCGCGCAGCGCTTCGACGGCTTCGGACGTCAGCTCGCGCGACTGCCCGCGCAGCAGCTCGCGCGGCAGCGCGACGTCGCCGTAGCGGATGCGCTTGAGGCGGCTCACCTGGCAGCCCTGCGATTCCCACAGGCGGCGCACTTCGCGGTTGCGGCCTTCCTTCACCACGACGCGGAACCAGTCGTGCGAATCGGTGCCGCCGATGCGTTCGATCTCGTCGAACTTCGCCGGGCCGTCTTCCAGCGCGACGCCACGCGAGAGGCGGTCGACGATGTTGTCCGGCACGACGTCCTCGCCTTCCGGCGCGCGCACGCGACAGACGTATTCGCGTTCGACTTCGAACGACGGATGCATCAGTGCATTGGCCAGCTCGCCGTCGGTGGACAGCAGCAGCAGGCCGGTGGTGTTGATGTCCAGGCGGCCGATGGCGATCCAGCGCGCGCCCTTCAGCGCGGGCAGTGCCTCGAACACCGTCGGGCGGCCCTCGGGGTCTTCGCGCGTGGTCACTTCGCCTTCGGGCTTGTTGTACATCAGCACGCGGGAGGGATCGGTCAGCGCGCTGGCGACGAACTGGCGTCCGTCGAGCTCGATGCGGTCGCCGCTCTTGACGCTCACGCCGACCTGCGCGGTCTCGCCGTTGACCTTCACCAGGCCGTCGGCGATGCGCTGCTCCAGCGCGCGGCGCGAGCCGAGGCCGGCCTGCGCGAGCACCTTGTGCAGGCGTTCTTCCAGTTTCGGCGCCTCGGTGGCGGCCGCATCGGGCGCGCGTTTGAGGGTGAGCTTGCGGCTCTTTTCTTCAGTCATTTTTGTGTTGCTCCGACTCGGCCGGTTCGGCTTCGTCATCGGTGGGAACGGTCGTCGTCTCGACGGCGTTGTCTTGCTCGTGATCGTTCTCGTCCGCCGCGCGCTCACCCGGCGCGGCTTCGGGGTCGCCCTGCAGGGCGTATTCGTTTTCGTCGATGTCGAGGTCGGCGACCTCGTCGTCGATGGTTTCGGCTTCGGTTTCGTTTTCGGTCGCCTCGTCGGCGGCCGCGTCCGGTGTTTCGTTCTCGTCGGCCTCGGCGGTACCGCCGGCCGCGGCCTCATCGCCGATGTCGTCGCCTGCTTCGGCGCCGGTTTCATCCGCATCCGATGCGGTGGCAGTGGCGGTGTCGTCCGCGTCCGCCTCGTTCGCCGGCTCGTCCGACGCATCGGCGGCTTCGGCGTTGGACGCCGCGGCATCGTCGGCCACGCCCGCCGCGATCGGCGCCGGCGTGCCTTCGAACTGCAGCTGCGGTTCGAGTTCGCCGATGTCCTTCAGCTCCGATAGCGGCGGCAGTTCGTCCAGGCGCTTGAGGCCGAAGTAGTCCAGGAACACCTTCGTCGTGCCGAACAGCGCCGGCTTGCCCGGTACGTCGCGGTGGCCAACGACGCGGATCCACTCGCGCTCTTCCAGCGCCTTGATGATGTTGCTGTTGACCGCCACGCCGCGGACCTGCTCGATCTCGCCGCGCGTGATCGGCTGGCGGTAGGCGATCAGCGCGAGGGTTTCCAGCGTGGCGCGGGTGTAACGGGTCTGGCGCTCGGTCCACAGGCGCGCGACCCACGGGTGCACGTCGGCCTTGACCTGGAAGCGGAAGCCCGAGGACACCTCGACCAGTTCGACGCCGCGGTCCTCGCAGCCGGCGCGCAGGGCTTCCAGCGCCTGTTCGACGCTGTCCGGCGGGGCCGGCTGGTCTTCGGGGAACAGCGCGTGCAGCTGCGCCAGCGTCAGCGGCTGGTTCGCGGCCAGCAACGCGGCCTCGACGATGCGGGTGATCAGTGGTTGGTCCATGAAGGGATCTTTGCCCTGCGTCTGCGTTTGCTCGTCATTCCCGCGTCAGCGGGAAGCCAAGGACGTTGCGGTTGTTGCGGTGTAGCGGGAGCGTGCGGTCCGGAACTCAGCCATCGTTGGCCGCCGGCTCGTCGAACTCGCTGCTCAGTTCGATCTCTTCCCCGTCCTTGAGCAGCGCGAGCGACTTGACGTAGATCGGTGCGAACGGTGCTTCCTGCACGATCTCCACCAGTTGTTCCTTGGCCAGCGTGAGCATGCCCAGGAACGTGACCACGATGCCGAGCTTGCCTTCCTCGGCGGTGAACAGCGTCTCGAAGCGCTGGAACGTGCCGTCCTTCAACCGTTCGAGCAGCTCGCCCATGCGCTGGCGGACGCTGAGGGCATCGCGCTTGATCGCGTGCTGGGTGAACAGCTCGGCGCGCTTGAGCACGTCGTGCAGCGCCAGCAGCATTTCCTTCAGCTCCACCGGCGGCGGCAGGCGCACCGACGCGCGGTCCGGGACGAAGGCCTGCACCGGCGCGGTATCGCGATCCAGGCGGGGCAGGCTGTCGATGTCCTCGGCGGCCTTCTTGAAACGCTCGTATTCCTGCAGGCGGCGGACCAGTTCGGCGCGCGGATCCTCTTCCTCGCCGACCTCGTTCACCGCGCGCGGCAGCAGCATGCGCGACTTGATCTCGGCCAGCATCGCGGCCATGACCAGGTAGTCGGCGGCCAGCTCGAAGCGCATCTCGTGCATGGCCTGAATGTAGTCGACGTACTGGCGGGTGATGTCCGCCACCGGGATGTCGAGGATGTCCAGGTTCTGCCGGCGGATCAGGTACAGCAGCAGGTCGAGCGGGCCTTCGAACGCCTCGAGGATGACCTCCAGCGCGTCCGGCGGGATGTAGAGGTCCTGCGGGATCTGCAGCACGGGCTGGCCATGCACCACCGCCAGCGGCATTTCCTGCTGCTGTGGCGCGGTGGAGGCCGGGGCGGCCACGGGTTGCGGATCGCTCGCGTCGGCTGCGCGTTCTTCGGTCATTCGGAGCCGGCCCCTCCGGGCCGTGGGCACTGCTATCGCTCAGGCTGGCGGTCGACGGACCACCGTGGATGCAACGGACTTGCTGGGTCGAACCCTGCCGGACAGATGCTGGTCCGGTCGGAACTCCCGTCAGGAAACCTTTCCTATATGTCGAACCTCGGGCCCTTACCGGACGACCAACGCCGGTGCGTCACGCGGGGGCGTGGCGGGCGATGGAGTTCGGGCTCGAGGCCGTCGGGGGCAGCGACGCACCGGGTGCGTGCGAGGCGACGGTGTGGGGATCCGGTCGCGTCGGGCCGCTGCAGCCGGCCTTGTGAAAGCAAGGGTACGGCCTCGTCCGGGCGGTGTCCAGCCGCGGGGCGACTACAATTCAGCTCGGTTCCCAATGGTTCGGAAGGACGCGCGACGGCATGTGGTACGTGATCGAAGGTTATGACGGCAACGACGTGCTGGCCCAGCGGCTGGCGGCCCGCCCCGACCACCTGGCGCGCCTGACCGCGCTGCGCGATGCCGGGCGTCTGCTGCTCGCCGGCCCGTGCCCGGCAATCGATGCCGAGGATCCGGGCCCGGCCGGTTTCAGCGGCAGCGTCGTCATCGCCGAGTTCGAATCGCTCGATGCCGCCCGCGCCTGGGCCGACGCCGATCCCTACGTCGCCGCCGGCGTCTACCAGCGCGTGGAGGTCCGGCCATTCCGCAAGGTGCTGCCGTGAGCCTGCCGCGCGAGCAGCGGGTCGGCGCCATCCGCGCGGCGCTCGCGGTCGCCCTCGCGCCGGTGTCGCTCGAGATCGAGGACGAAAGCCACCGCCACGCCGGCCATGCCGGGGCGGCCGACGGGCGAGGGCACTTTCGCGTCGACGTGGTGAGCGAGGCCTTCGCCGGCCTCGGGCCGATCGCCCGTCACCGGGCGGTCTACGCCGCCTTGGGCGACTTGATGACGACCGACATCCACGCGCTTTCCATCCGGGCGCGGACCCCGGCCGAGGCAGGCTGAACCCGGATCCGCACTCCGGCGGTAGTGCCGCGGTGCAACATCCACCGGTCGAGTTGCCTGCAAGAACGCCGACGAAGCCGACGTTTGCCGTGCCCGCGTAACACCAGCTTTACACTTGAAATTGGAAACGTTTACAGTCCGCGCGCATTCTCCGCACAGGCCCTGACAGCGTGCCGAGCGTAACCATCAAAGACGTCGCCCGCGTCGCGCAGGTCTCCGTGGCCACCGTCTCGCGAGCACTGAACGGCCATGGGAACGTCGCCGAAGACGTCCGCAATCGCGTCTTCGCGGCAGCGCAGGAACTGCGTTACACCCCGCACGCCGCCGCACGCAGCCTCAGCAGCCGCCGCACGCAGACGCTGGGCGTCGTGTTGCCCGACCTGCACGGCGAGTTCTTTTCCGAACTGATGCGTGGCATCGACCAGGTCGCCCGCGCCAAGCGGCTGCACCTGCTGGTATCGAGCTACCACGGCAATCCGGACGAGCAGGGCGCCGCACTGCGCGCGATGCGCGGCCGCGTCGATGGATTGCTGGTGCTGTCGCCATTCGCCGAAACGCCGACGCTGCTGGGCGAGCACCTCGATCCGTCGCTGCCGACGGTGCTGATCAACAGCCAGTCGGGGCTCGACGGCGCGGCCGTCCTGCGCGTGGACAACCACGGCGGCGCGGTGGCGATGGTCGAGCACCTCGTCGCGTCCGGCCATCGCAGCATCGCCTTCATCGCCGGGCCCGCCGACAACTTCGATGCGCACGAGCGTCTTCGCGGTTATCGCGATGCGCTCGCGCGCCTGCTGCCCGGCACGCCCGAGTGGGTGTTGCAGGGCGACTTCGACGAAGCGTCCGGCCATCGTGCCGGACGTGAGCTGATCGAGTCGTCGAGGCGCCCCGATGCCGTGTTCGCCGCCAACGACATGATGGCGCTCGGCTGCCTGTTCGCGTTCGCGCACGATGGCCTGCGCGTGCCCAACGACATTGCCGTGGCCGGCTTCGACGACATCCCGCTTGCACGCTACGTGCACCCGGCCCTCACGACCATTCGCGTCAACATCGCCGAACTCGGCGCGCGCGCGGCGCGATTGCTCATCGCGCAGATCGCCGGAGAAGCGGCC
Organism: Lysobacter soli; assembly: GCF_009755585.1. NCBI lineage: Bacteria > Pseudomonadati > Pseudomonadota > Gammaproteobacteria > Lysobacterales > Lysobacteraceae > Lysobacter > Lysobacter soli. Next base: position 1,647,361 of record NZ_CP046603.1, read on the forward strand.
GACGAAGCGCCCGCGTCTTCCAGCGACCTGCTGGAAACCGGGCTCATCGTGCGCGAATCGAGCGGTTCCCGCCTACTTCCGCGTTCTCCGTGACGGCCTGTGCCCCGGGACGTCACGGTTCCTTGTGTCTGTTCGCTGTAAACGATTCCACGTGGTTCGACATGCTTTTGGAGAGAGGAAGCATATGAATTCGAGGTTCCCCCGACATCCGACGCGCCGGCTGCTCGCCTGCGCCCTTGCCAGCTGCCTGGTCGTCGCCGCCCCCGCGGTGATGGCGCAAAGCACCTCGGCGACCATCCGCGGCCAGATCACGGTCGATTCGGCGCCTGCGACCGAAGCACAGATCACCGCGACCAACACCGCCACCGGCCTGACCCGGAAGGTGCAGGCGGCGAACGGCAGCTACAACCTGGGCGGCCTGCCGCCGGGCACGTACCGCATCGACGCGGTCGCCAACGGGCAGACGACGACGAGGACCGTGACGCTGCAGGTCGGCCAGACGGCGACGATCAACCTGTCCGCCGGCGGGCTTCCCGAAACCGCGCCGGCGGGTGATGCGACCACCGTCGACGCCGTCACCGTGACCAGCGAAGTGGTCGCGGAAACCAAGACGTCGGAAATCGCCACCTACGTCACCAACAAGCAGATCGAGTCGCTGCCGCAGGGCACGCGCAACTTCCTCGCCTTCGCCGACCTCGCGCCGGGCGTGGCGTTCGAAACCGGCAACGAAGGCTCCACGCGCATCAAGTCCGGCGCGCAGAACGCCAACGGCATCAACGTCTACATCGACGGCGTCGGCCAGAAGGACTACGTGCTGCGCGGCGGTATCAGCGGCCAGGATTCCAGCCGCGGCAATCCGTTCCCGCAGTCGGCCATCGGCGAGTACAAGGTCATCACGCAGAACTACAAGGCCGAGTACGACCAGCTGAGCAGTGCGGCGATCGTCGCCACCACGCGCTCGGGCACGAACAATTTCGAAGGCAGCTTCTTCTGGGATTACACCTCCACCGACTGGCGCACGCCGACGGTGTTCGAAGAGCGTGCCGACGACAAGGTGCAGACCAAGGAAGAGCAGTACGGCGCCACCTTCGGCGGCCCGATCCTGCGCGATCGCGCGCATTTCTTCCTGTCGTACGAAGCCAAGGAATACGAGTCGCCCCGCACGCTCACGCCGGGCCGCGGCTACTCCATCGACCAGTTGCCGGACTTCCTGCAGGCGGAAGCCGGCACGGGCCTGTTCAACGCGCCGTTCAAGGAAGACCTGTACTTCGGCAAGGTCGACTGGCTGATCGGCGAGAACCATTACTTCGAGCTGACCGGCAAGTACCGCGACGAGGAAGAGCTGACCAACACCGGCGGCCAGAACCTGCCCAGCTACGCGACCAACAAGCTCAACGAGGAAACGCGCGCGGACCTGCGCTACCAGTACACCAATGGTCCGTGGCTCAACGATTTCCACCTGACGTACGAGGACTCGACGTTCAACCCGAGCCCGTATACCAGCGGCATCGCGTACATCCTCAGCAACCGCAGCGACAACGGCAACGCCGATTTCAACAACGTCATCGTGCGCAGCGGCGGTGGTTCGGACTTCCAGGACAAGGGGCAGAAGGGTTACGGCATCCAGAACGACCTGACCTTCACCGGCTTCCAGGGCCACACGCTGAAGATGGGCGTGAAGTTCAAGGACGTCGATGTCGACGCCACCGAGCGCCAGCCGTACTACCCGCAGTTCACCTATGACGTCGGCACCAGCCTGACGCAGCCGATCCACGTCAAGTTCGGCACCGCGCTTCCGGGCGTGGGCGACGGCTCGGCGTCGTCGTCGAACAAGCAGTACGGCATCTATTTCCAGGACGACTGGGAGGTCAACGACAAGCTGATCCTCAACCTCGGCCTGCGCTACGACTACGAGAAGAGCCCGACGTACCTGGATTACGTCACTCCGGCCGACGTCGCCGCCGCGCTGCGCGGTTCCACCGCGATCAACAACCCGAACTCGGGCATCAACGTCGAGCGTTACATCAGCAACGGCAGCAACCGGAAGTCCTTCAAGGACGGCTGGCAGCCGCGCCTGGGCTTCTCGTACGACCTGTTCGCCAACCAGGAACACGTGATCTACGGCGGCGCCGGCCGCGCGTACGACCGCAACCTGTTCGACTGGCTGCAGCTGGAGATCACCAAGTCGACGTTCCCGACGACCGACATCGATTTCCGTCTCGCCGACGGCTCGTGCCCGCGTCCTTTGCCGTCGCCGGGCACGCCGTGCATCGACTGGAGCGACGCGTACTTCGATCCGGCGGTGCTGTCGACGCTTGCCTCGCAGACGGGGCTGGGGCGTGAAGTCTTCATGCTCGACAACAACCTCAAGACGCCGTACTCCGACCAGTTCAGCCTCGGTATGCGCAACCAGGTTGGCGACTGGCTGACCGACGTGACGATCTCGCGCGTGGAGAGCAAGGACGGCTTCGTGTTCCTGCTCGGCAACCGCCAGGCGGACGGCTCGTTCTTCCGCCCGGGCTTCAGCTGGGGTCCGCCGTGGGGCCAGGGCTTCGCGCCCTTCGGCAACCTGATCCTGGGCACCAACGGGCTTGAGACCAAGACCAACGCGCTGTACCTGAAGGCCGAAAAGCCGTACACGGCCGAATCCGGCTGGAGCGTCACGGTCGCCTACACCTACCTCGACGCGCGCGAGCAGCGCGAATCGCCGGAGGTGTTCTCGCTCGATTACCCGACCGTGGCCGCGCTGGGTTGGCATGACGCCGAGGTGCCGGAGCATCGCCTGGTCGCCACCGGCATCTACGACGGCCCGTGGAACACGACGCTTTCGGCCAAGCTGACGTTGACCTCGCAGCCGCCGCGCTACTTCGTGAACTGCGTGAACGTCGACCAGCCCGACAACTGCTTCATCGACCAGTACAAGCCGGATGGCACGTACGGCAGCAAGCAGTTCGACATCGCGGCGATGAAGGAATTCGACACCGGTGCGGGCTTCAGGATGTGGGCCCGCGCCGACATCCTGAACGTGTTCGACTGGGCGAACTACAACAGCTACCAGGATTACCCCGGTGGCTTCAATTCGCCCAACCCCGAATTCGGCATCCCGCTTGCACAGGCCCTGCCAACCCGTACCTTCAAGCTCTCGCTAGGCTTCAACTTCTGACCCGGGCCGCCGGCCGCCTTCTCGTCGGGGCGGTCGGCGGTTTCGTGGTACGGCCTTCGCCCGCATGGGCAAGGCACGGCGACTTCCATTCGACAAGATGGCGTGGTGATGTTCGATTCGATACGACGCAGCGTGGGGACTGCATCGCTGGTGGCGGTGCTCGTGTTCATTTCCGGATGCAAGCAGGAAGGGCCGGCGTCCAAGGCGTTCCCGATCGCGTCCGCGCCGCCTGTCGAGGTGGAGCCGTTGAAGCCGACCAAGCTCGAACTGCCGCCGCTGTTCCGCGACGTCGAAAAGCGCACGTTCCAGTTCTTCTGGGACACCACCAACGAAGTGAACGGGCTCACGCCCGACCGTTATCCCTCGCGCCCGTTCGCGTCGATCGCCTCGGTCGGCTTCGCGCTGACCGCGTATCCGATCGGCATCGAGAACGGCTGGGTCAGCCGCCGTCAGGCGGTGGATCGTACGCTCACCACGCTGAAGTTCTTCCGCGACATTCCGTCCGGCCCGCAAGCGGAAGGGAAGGGCGCCTACAACGGCTTCTATTACCACTTCCTCGACATGGACACTGGCGCCCGCTACCAGAGCTGGGTCGAGCTTTCGAGCGTCGATACCGCGCTGCTGATGATGGGCGTGCTGTTCGCGCAGAGTTACTACGATCGCGACGATCCGCGCGAGAAGGAAATCCGCGACCTCGCCGACACGCTCTACAAGCGCGTGGACTGGCCGTGGCTGCAGCGCAACGCGCCGCTGATCTCGATGGGCTGGTTCCCCGAAAGCGGCTTCATCCAGCACGACTGGACGGGCTACAACGAAGCGATGATGCTCTACATCCTCGCGATGGGATCGCCGACGCATCCGGTCGCGCCGGAATCGTGGTCGGTGTGGACGCGCACGTACAACGATTCGTGGGGCGTCTACCAAGGCGAGGAATACCTGTCGTTCGGCCCATTGTTCGGCCATCAGTACAGCCACGTCTGGATCGATTTCCGCGGCATCCAGGACGACTACATGCGCGAGCGCGGCATCGATTATTTCGAGAACAGCCGCCGCGCGGCGTACGCGCAGCGCGCCTACGCCATCGCCAATCCGATGAAGTGGAAGGACTACGGTCCGGAAGTGTGGGGCCTGACCGCCAGCGACGGCCCGCAGCAGACGCTGCAGGAATTCCGCGGCGAGCAGCGCCAGTTCCGCCACTATTCCGCGCGCGGCGCCGGCCTGCGCGACACGTTCGACGACGGCACCATCGCGCCGACCGCGGCGATCGCGTCGCTGCCGTTCGCGCCGGAAATCGTCATTCCTTCGACCGTCGCGATGCACGAGCGCTACGGCGAATACCTGTATTCCAGCTACGGCTTCCTGGATTCGTTCAACCGCAGCTTCGACTTCGACATTCCGCTGAAAACCGGCCGCCTCGTGCCGGGCGAAGGCTGGGTCGCCAGCGACTACATCGGCATCGACCAGGGGCCGATCCTGGCGATGATCAGCAACTACCGCAACGAGTTTGTCTGGAACGTGATGAAGCGGAACAAGTACATCCGCGACGGATTGCAGAAGGCGGGCTTCAAGGGCGGCTGGCTGGAACCGGTGAAGGAAGGCGAAGCCGCGCCAACGCAGCCCAAGCCGCAGACGCAGGCGGAAAAGGACGCCGCTACGGCGCGCGCGCTGGGCGAAGCCGAGTCGCGCGTGAACCGTGCCTCGCAGACGCCGCAGCCGGCACCGCCGCCGGAACCGAAGACGAAGTGAGCGGGCGAACGCCACGGCGGATCACGGCGCGTGCGTTCATCGCGTTGATCGTGCTGTGCGCACTCGCCGCAGTCGCAGGATGCGGCAGCGAACGCGACGACCGCACCGTCGTGCGCTTCTGGGCGATGGGCTTCGAGGGCGAGATGGTCCGCCAGCTCATCCCCGATTTCGAGCGCGCCAACCCCGGCATCCGCGTCGAAGTGCAGCAACTGCCGGTCACCGCCGCGCACGAGAAACTGCTGACCGCGTTCGCCGGCGACGGCCTGCCGGACGTGTGCGGCCTCGGCAACACGTGGCTGGCCGAGTTCGTGGAATTGCGTGCCGTCGCGCCACTGGAGCCGTTCCTCGCGCGCACGCCGTCGATGCCGGCGAATGACTACTTCAGCGGCTCGTGGGATACGGGCGTCATCGGCAGCCATGTCTACGCGGTGCCGTGGTACGTCGAGACCCGCCTGCCGTTCTATCGCAAGGACATCCTCGAAGCCTCCGGCGTGAAGCAGGTGCCGCGCACGTGGGGCGAATGGAATGACGCGATGGCCGCGGTGAAGCGACACGTCGGGCCTGATCGCTATGCGATCCACCTGCCGCTTAACGAATACGAGCCGCTGCTCAACCTGGCGATCCAGCAACCCGATCCGCTGCTGCGCGACGACGGCCGCTACGGCAACTTCCGCAGCGCCGGCTTCAAGCGCGCGCTGACGTTCTACAACGACATCTTCGCGCGCAAGTGGGCGCCGGCCTTCGCCAACACGCAGATCGCAAACGTCTGGAACGAGTTCGGCCGCGGTTTCTTCACCTTCTACGTCAACGGCCCCTGGAACATCGCCGAGTTCCGCAAGCGTCTGCCGCGAGAACTCGAAGGCAAGTGGGGCACGATGCCGCTTCCCGGTCCGGACGGCCCGGGCGCCTCGGTCGCTGGCGGTGCGAGTTTCGTCGTGTTCGAGCAGTCCAAGCACAAGGACGCGGCGTGGAAGCTCGTCGCGTACCTGTCCGACCCGCAGGTGCAGGTGCGTTTCCACGCGCTGACCGGCAACCTGCCGCCGCGGCGCAGCGCGTGGGCCGGTAGCGAAGCGCTGGCGACGGATCCGTTCACGTTGCCGTTCCGCGAACAGCTCGAACGCGCCAGGCCCGCGCCGAAGGTGCCCGAGTGGGAGCGCATCGCGCAGGAGCTGCGGATCGTCGGCGAGCAGATGGTCGCCGGCCGGTATACCGTGGACCAAGCGGCGGCCGAGCTCGACCGCCGTGCCGATGCGATTCTCGAAAAACGCCGCTGGATGCTCGATCAGCACGCCGCTGGAGGTGCGCGATGAACGCCATGCCACGCGTCAGCGCGTCCACCGCGGGCTGGGTGTTCGCCGCGCCCGCGCTGACGGTGATCGGCGTGTTCTTCGGCCTTCCGGTGCTCGCCGCGTTCGCGCTGAGCCTGACCGATTTCGACATCTACTCGCTCGCGGATCTGTCGAACCTGCGCTTCGTCGGCCTGCACAACTACGCGACGCTGCTGCAGGATCCGCTGTTCTGGAAGGCGCTGGGCAACACGATGTACTTCGTCGTGGTCGGCGTGCCGCTGTCGATCGCGGTGTCGCTTGGCGCGGCGCTGCTGCTGCACGCGAAGAGCGCGCGCTTCAAGCCGTTCTTCCGCACCGCGTACTTCGCGCCGGTGGTGACGACGGTGGTGGCCGTCGCGGTGATCTGGCGCTATCTGTTCCACACGCGCTATGGCCTGGTGAACTGGGGCCTGACGTCGATCGGCCTGGATCCCATCGACTGGCTCGGCGATCCGACGTGGGCGATGCCGACGATCATCCTGTTCGCCGTGTGGAAGAACTTCGGCTACAACATGATCATCTTCCTCGCGGGCCTGCAGTCGATCCCGGAGGACCTTTATGAAGCGGCGCGCATCGACGGCGCCACGCCCGCCCAGCAATTCTGGAACGTGACGCTGCCGCAGCTGGGCCCGGTGCTGCTGATGGTGGGCATCCTAACGTTGTCGGGCTACTTCCAGTTGTTCGCCGAGCCCTACGTCATCACGCAGGGCGGCCCACTGGAGAGCACGGTCAGCGTGCTGTACCTGATGTACGAACAGGGCTTCAAGTGGTGGAACCTCGGCAACGCGTCGGCGGTGGCGTTCCTGCTGTTCGCGCTGATGTCGGTGGCGACCAGCGGGCTGCTCTGGTTCGCGCGGCGCAAGGGAGCGGAAGCATGAGCCCGCGTCTGGCGAAGGCGATCGTCAACGGGCTGATGATCGCGCTCGCGGTGATCAGTCTCGCGCCGCTGCTGTGGATGCTGTCGGTGTCGTTCATGCAGCCGGGCGAAGCGGCGCACTTCCCGCCGCCGCTGCTGCCCGCCGCGCCGACACTGCACAACTACCACGAGCTGTTCGCGCGTGCGGGCATGGGCCGTTACCTGCTCAACAGCGCGATGATCGCTACCGCGGCCACGCTGATCGCGCTGCTGCTCAACACGATAGCCGGATATGCGTTCGCCAAGCTGAAGTTCGCCGGGCGCGAGCGCGTGTTCCGCCTGCTGCTGGCCGCGCTGATCATCCCCGCGCAGGTTACGATGATGCCGCTGTTCCTGATGCTCAAGCAGATGGGGCTGGTGAACACCTATGCCGGCGCGATCGTGCCGCTGATGGCGAGCGTGTTCGGCATCTTCCTGGTGCGACAGTACGCGCGCTCGATTCCCGACGAACTGCTTGAAGCGGCCCGCATCGACGGTGCGAGCGAGACGCGCATCTTCTTCCAGATCGTGCTGCCGGTGCTCAAGCCGATCCTCGTCACGCTGGCGATCTTCGTCTTCCTCGGCGCGTGGAACGACTTCATGTGGCCGTTGATCGTGCTGAGCGACGCGGGACACTTCACCCTGCCGGTCGCGCTGGCGTCGCTGTCGCGCGAGCACGTGCAGGACAACGAGATGATGATGGCCGGATCGGTGGTGACGGTGTTGCCGGTGCTGATCCTGTTCCTGGCGCTGCAGCGTTACTACCTGCAGGGCCTGTTGGTCGGCAGCGTGAAGGGGTGAGGATGGGAAGGCGTTTCGCTTGGGCGTTCGCGCTCGTTCCGGTGATGGCGTTCGCGCAGGGCGTTGGCGAGATCCGCATGTTGGACGATTTCGAATCGACCACGCCGTGGCAGGTCGTCACCTCCGATCAGGTGAGCGGGACGCTGCGCACCGTGCCGGGCGCCGACGGCCAGGCCGTGTGCCTGGACTACGACTTCAACGGCGTGTCCGGTTATGCCGGATTGACGCGTGAAATTCCGATCGATTATCCGGACAACTACGCGTTCTCGTTCCAGCTGCGCGGCGATTCGCCGACGAACGACCTGCAGTTCAAGGTCGTCGACGAGAGTGGCGACAACGTGTGGTGGGTCAACAAGCCGGGTTACGATTTCCCGAAGACGTGGACGCCCGTCGCCTACAAGCAGCGCCACATCAGTCGCGCGTGGGGCCCGGCGCCGGATCCTACGCTGCGCCATAGCCGCAGGATCGAATTCACGATCTACAACAGCGTCGGCGGCAAGGGTTCGGTGTGCTTCGACCAGCTGGCGTTCCGCAAACTCGCGCCGCAGGACAACTCGCCGCTGACCGGCACCGCAAGCGCGACAGTGGAGACTCGCAACGGACCGGCACGTGCCGCGATCGACGATGCGCCCGACACCGCATGGCGAGCCGACGTTGGCGCGAAGCAGGCGCCGCAGTTCACGCTCGACCTGCGCAAGCCGCGCGAGTTCGGCGGGCTCGTCCTCGACTGGTTGCCGGGCGAACACGCGAGCGAGTACCGCATCGAGTTGTCGGACGACGGCGCGACCTGGCGCACGGCGCGCGAGGTGCGCGGTGCCGACGGCGGGCGCGATCACATCGCGCTGCCCGAATCCGAGGCGCGCTTCGTCCGCCTGACGCTGCTGAAAGCGCCGGCAGGCCGTATAGCGCTTTCGCGCTTGCAGGTGATGCCGTTGGCGTTCGCCGCGACGCCGAACGACTTCGTCCGCTCCGTCGCGAAGGACGCGCCGCGTGGCCGTTGGCCGCGTGGCTTCTTCGGCGAACAGCCGTACTGGACGATCCTCGGTCTCGACGGCGGCATCGAGCAGGGCCTGATCGGCGAAGACGGCGCCATCGAAACCGGCAAGGGCGGCTTCAGCATCGAACCGTTCGTGGTGAGCGACGGCAAGCTGGTTACATGGGCCGACGTGAAGGCCACGCAGTCGCTGCAGGACGGCTACCTGCCGATCCCGTCGGTGCATTGGCAGCACGCGGACTTCGCGCTGGACACCACCGCCTTCGCGCACGGCACGCGCGACGATTCGCATCTCACCGCGCGCTACGTGCTTCGCAACACGAGCGATCGCCCGCGCCGCTACGTCTTCGCGCTGGCCGCGCGGCCGATGCAGGTGAATCCGCCGACGCAGTTCCTGAGCACGGTCGGTGGCGTCAGCGAGATCCGTTCGATCAGCGCGAGCGCCGACACCATCGCCGTCACCGGCCGTTTCCGGGTGCATGCGGGCAACGCCGCCGATAGCGCGTTTGTCAGCCGCTTCGACGAAGGGGAAGTGGTGCAGCGCCTCGCACGTGCGGACTGGGCGTCGTTCTGTTCGAAGGGATGCGAACGCAAGGCGTTCGGTGCCGTGGAGAATCAGGTTGAGGACGCGACCGGGCTGGCATCGGGCGCACTGCTGTATGCGGTCGAGCTCGCCCCGGGGCAGTCGCGCGAATTCGACTGGAGCGTGCGCCTCACCGGTCGCGATGTGACCACTCCGACGGCCATCGACGCCGCGAAGGCGCAGGACGCCACCGCCGCCCTCTGGCGCAGCAAGCTCGACCGCGTGCAGATACAGGTTCCCCAGCAAGGCCAGCACGTCGTCGATACGCTGCGCACCGCGCTCGCGCACATGCTGATCAGCCGCATCGGTCCGCGTTTGCAGCCGGGCACGCGCTCGTATTCGCGCGCGTGGATCCGCGACGGCGCGATGATCGGCGAAGGCCTGCTGCGCATGGGGCGCGAGGACGTCGCGGCCGAATTCCTGCGCTGGTACGCGCCGTACCAGTTCGACAACGGCAAGGTGCCGTGCTGCGTGGACGACCGCGGTAGCGATCCGGTGCCGGAAAACGACAGCCACGGCGAGCTCATCTTCACCATCGCCGAGGTGTACCGCTTCAACCGCGATCGCGCGATGCTGCAGGCGATGTGGCCGCACGTGGTCGGCGCGTTCGACTACATGGAAAAGCTCCGACTGTCCGAACGCACCGAGGCCAATCGCGCGCGCAACCCCGCGTTCTACGGAATGATGCCGGCGTCGATCAGCCACGAAGGCTATTCGGCCAAGCCGATGCATTCGTACTGGGACAACTTCTGGGCGCTGCGCGGCTACAAGGATGCAGTCGAGATCGCGCAGTGGCTCGGCAAGGACGCCGACGCGAAACGCTTCGCCGCCTCACTCGATCAATTCCGCGATGACCTGTACGCGTCGCTGCGCAGCGCGACGCAGCAGCACGGCATCGACTTCCTGCCGGGCGCGGCGGAACTGGGCGATTTCGATGCGACGTCGACCACGATCGCGCTCGCGCCGGGCGGCGAGCAGGGTCGCCTTCCTCAGGACCTGCTCACCAACACGTTCGAACGCTACTGGCGCGAGTTCGTGGCGCGTCGCGACGGCACGCGCGAATGGAAGGACTACACGCCGTACGAGCTGCGCACCATCGGCACGTTCGTGCGGCTTGGCTGGCGCGATCGCGCGCACAAGGCGCTGGATTTCTTCTTCGCCGACCAGCAGCCGCGTGCATGGAACCAGTGGGCCGAAGTCGTCTCGCGCACGCCGCGCAAGCCGTTCTTCGTCGGCGACCTGCCGCATGCGTGGGTCGGGTCGGACTACGTGCGTTCGGCACTGGACCTGTTCGCGTATTCGCGCGACCTGGACGACACGCTCGTCGTCGCCGCCGGCATTCCGGCGGACTGGCTGGCGGGCGAGGGCGTGAGCGTGGCGAACCTGCGCACGCAGTACGGCCCGGTGGGTTACCGGCTGCGCGAGTCCGACGGGGCGTTGATGCTCGACGTCGCGCCGGACACCCGGCTGCCGCCGGGCGGCATCGTGTTCACCTGGCCGTACGACACCGCACCCGGCGCGACCACCATCGACGGCAAGCCGGTGCAGTGGCGCGGCGGCGAGTTGCGCATCGGGCGCGCCGGCGCACGCGTGCGGGTGGCGCTGCGCTGAACGGCATGGCCCGGGCGGCGTCGCGTTGACGCCGTCTGGACCTTCGCTGCGGCAACGTTCGAGCCTCCGCAGCATGAAGTGCGGCCCTTGGCCCGGATTCCCCAACGCGTTCTTCCAGCCGACGAGCGTGCGCGCCAGCACGCGCTGGACCGCTACCACGTGGTCGACACACCCACCGAGACGGTCTACGACGATCTCGTCCGCGCCGCCGCGCACCTGTGCGGCGCACCGATCGCGCTGCTGTCGCTGATCGATCGCGAACGCCAGTGGTTCAAGGCGCGCGTCGGCCTGGCCGAACACGAAACGCCGCGCAACGTCGCGGTCTGCGCGCACGCGATCCTGCAGCCGGGCGAGCTGATGGAAGTGAGCGACCTCGCGCGCGATCCCCGCTTCGCGTTCCTGCCGATCGTGATCGGCGAGGTGCGCGCCCGCTTCTACGCGAGCATGCCGCTCACGACCGCCGACGGGCAGGCGATCGGCACGTTGTGCATCGTCGACCGCCAGCCGCGCACGCTCGACGGCGAGCAGCGCGAATGGCTGCATTCGCTGGGCCGCATCGCGATGGGTCTGCTGGACGGGCATGCGCGCCGCTACCAGGACGAAGTCCGCGCCGCGCTCGACCCGCCGCGCGCGCCGCAGTCCGAGCCGGAAGCGAAGGCGAAGGAGAACTACCGCATCGCCATCCTGGAAGTGCAGCGGTACGCGGCCGCGGTGGAAAGCAGTGGCGAGCGCACCGTCGACAAGGCGTTGGCGGCGCTGGAATCGCGCTTCGAAGCCTGCATGGACCTGGAGGCCGGCGATCGGGTGAACCGCGTGAGCGAAAGCGCGGAGTTCGTCGCCGTGCTGATGGGCGATGCGGGCGAAGCGCGCCTGGACGCGCTGCTGGCCGTCGCCGCGGCGGAACCTTCGCAGAGCGGGTTGGCGGTGCTCGTGGGCAGCGCGGTTTCGACGCACGGCGACGAGGCGCTTGGCGCCGTGTTCCTGCGCGCCGAAGCCGACCTGAGCCGGCAGAAGGACGCGGCCGGCGAGTCGCCGGCCTGAACCCGATTACTGCTTCTTCGCCGGCGCCATGGGTTTGGCGTTGACCGCGCTGCCGTCGGTGAGCAGTGCGTTCGGCGCGAGCACGACGGTGTCGTTCGCCGCGACGCCCGACAGCACTTCGATGTCGTTGCCGAGGTTGCGGCCCAGCGTGACGTCGTGGAAGGCGAGCTTGCCGTCCTGCACCGTCGCCACCTGTGCGACCGTGCCGCGCTGCACGACGGTCGACACCGGCACCACGATCGCCGGCACCGCGCGCGTGAGGTGCAGCGCGACGCTGCCGACCATGCCGGCGGGGATGCGGCTGTCGGGGTTGGGCAGTCGCAGTTCGGTGCGCATCACGCCGGCATCGCGCGAGATCGCCTGCGCGCTGCGCACGACCTGCGCCTTGAACGTCTGGCCGGGCAGCTCGGGGAAGGTGACGTCGCCTTCGACGCCCGGCTGGATCTGCAGCGCCACGTTCTGCGGGACGTCGACGACCACGCGCAGCGGATCGAGCGCGTTCACCTCGAACATCGGCTGCGCGCTGGCGACGTCGCCCACCACGCGATCGCCGCGCTCGACGTTGCGCGCGACCACCACGCCGGAGAACGGCGCGCGCACGGTCTGGAAACCCTGGCGCTCGCGCGCGGCGGCCAGACGCGCCTCGGCGGCGCCACGCGCGGCGACGGCGACGTCGAAGTTCGCCTTGCGGTCGCTGTAGAGCTCCTTCGAGATCGCGCCCGAACCGATCAGCACCTGAGCGCGGTCGTAGTTGACCTTGGCCAGTTCCTGGTCCGCCTTCGCCTGCGCAAGCACGGCGGCGGCTTCGCGCACGGCCTGGTCGGATTCCGGCGCGGAGATCACCGCCAGCACCTGGCCGGCGACGACCTTGTCGCCGAGGTCGGCGCGACGTTCGCTGACGAAGCCGGTCGCGCGCGGATAGAGCTGCGCCGATTCGCCGGCCAGCGCACGCGCGGGCAGGCGCAGTTCGAACGCGGCGTCGGCGGGTTTTGCCTGCACGGTCAATACGTCGGGAACCGCCTGCGACGGCGTGGGCTCGGCCGAGCTGCGGTTGCAGCCGGACAGCGCGAGCGCGACCCAGAGCGCGGTCAGGGTGAAGGTCGCGCCCCGCGTGGTGATGCGCGCGTGGGAGGGGGCGGTCGTCATGGCGTGGCTCCTGCCTCGGCGTCTGCGGTGCCGGGGGTGTCGTCGGGATGGGCGGCGTGGCGCGCGGCGGCCGGCATGCGGCGGCCGAGCACGGCAAGGATGGACGGAACGAGGATCAGCGTGGCCGGCGTGCCGAACAGCAGGCCGCCGATGACGGCGCGGCCGAGCGGCGCGTTCTGCTCGCCGCCTTCGCCCAGGCCCAGCGCCATCGGGATGATGCCCAGCACCATCGCGCTCGCCGTCATCAGCACCGGGCGCAGGCGCACCGCGGCGGATTCGTACGCGGCGAGTTCGGGGTCGTGGCCGTCGGCGACCAGTCCGCGCGCGAAGCTGGTGACCAGCACCGAGTTCGCGGTCGATACGCCGATCACCATCATCACGCCCATCAGCGCCGGGACGCTCAGCGGCGTGCCGGTGACGAACAGACCGATGGCGGCGCCGGCGATGGCGATCGGCAGGCCCGACATCGCCACCAGCGGCTGGATCCACGACTGGAAGTTCACCACCAGCACCAGGAAGACGAGCGCGGCCGACATCAGCAGGCCCGCGGCGAGTTCGCCGTACGCGCTCTGCATCTCGCCGGCCTGGCCGACGATCTCGATGCGGTTGCCCGGCTTGAGGCGGGATTCCAGCTGCTTGGTGATGCCGGTCAGCGCGTCGTGGACCGAACCGAGGTCCGTGCCTTCCACGTTCGCCAGCACGCTGATCGTCGGCGCGAGCGTGGTGCGCGCAAGGCTCGCCGGAACCTGCCGCGGCGTGACCGTCGCGATGTTCCGCAGCAGCACCGCCTGCCCGTCGCTGCCGATGCGCAGCGGCGCGTTGAGCAGTTCGTCGATGCTGGTCATGTTCACCGGCGGCGCCTGCACCTGCACGGTGTAGGCGAGCGCGTTGACGGTATCGGTCCAGTACACCGGCGACACCGTGCCGGCCGAGCCGAGCACGGCGAGCACCGCGCGGCTGGCCTGCTGCGCGTCAAGGCCGAGCTGCGCCGCGCGCGTGCGGTCGATGTGCACCTGGTATTCGGGCAGGTCGAGCACCTGGCGCAGCGCGACGTCCACCGCGCCCGGCACCTGGTGCAGGCGCTGCTCGATCTCGCGTGCGAGCGCGAGGTTGCCCGCGCTGTCGCGGCCGATGATGCGCACTTCGAACGCCGCCGCGGCCGAGCCCGCCAGCGTGCGGCTGGTCGCGTCCGGCGGGCGCTCGAACATCTTCACGTCGGGGAATTTCTCCGCGATGGCGTGGCGGATCCGCGACAGGTATTCGTGGCTCGGACCGTGCGGCGTCTTCAGCTGCAGCATGATCTCGGCTTCGAACGAACCCACCACGGCACTGTCGACCAGCGACAGGTTCACCGCGTCGGGCACGCCGATCTGCTCGTAGACCGTCTGCAGTTCGTCCGGCGGCACGATCTTGCGGATCTCACGCTGGATGTCGGTCACGCGCGCGGCGGTCTGCTCAAGTCGTGTACCCGACGGGAAGCGGACCTGGAAACGCAGCTGGCCGGCGTCGACGTGCGGGAAGTACTCGCGTCCCAGCGACATCGCCGACACGCCGCCCAGGGCGACGACGAGCAGCGCGGCGATGGCGAGCACGCCGCCGTGGTGGCCTAGCTTCACCAGCAACGCGTGATGCTTGTCGCGCAGCGCATCGAGGCGATGTTCGACCGCGTGGTTGACCTTCAGCAGGAACTTCTCCGGCGCCCAGCGCGGGTTCGCGCGCGACTGGATGTCGGCCGGCAGGAGCAGGTAGCACAGCACCGGGATCAGCGTTCGCGACAGCAGGAAGGAGGCGAGCATCGCGAAGATCACCGCCAGCGCGAGCGGCGTGAACACCCATGCCGACAGGCCCGTCATCAGCAGGATGGGCGTGAGCACGATGCAGATGGCGATGGTCGAGACCATCTCCGGGAACACCACTTCCTTCGCGCTGTCGAGGATCGCGGTGCGCACGTCCTTGCCGAGCGCGATGTTGCGGTTGGTGTTCTCCACGTCCACCACCGCGTTGTCCACCAGGATGCCGATGGCGAGCGCCAGGCCGCCCAGCGTCATCACGTTGAACGTGTAGCCCAGCAGGCTGAGCATCGCGACCGACGCCAGCAGCGCCAGCGGAATGGCCGACAGCACGATCAGGCTCGAACGCCACGATCCGATGAACACCAGCACGACCAGCGCGACGAGCAGGCCGACCAGCAGCGCTTCGTGGCGGATCGAACCGATGGCGTTGTCGACGAATACCGACTGGTCGAAGATCGGCTGGATGCGCGTGCCCGGCGGGGCGGAGGCTTCGATTTCCGGCAGGCGCTCGCGCACCGAACGCACCAGTTCCACCGCCGAAGCGTTGCCGAGCTTGATCAGCGCCACCGCGACCGCGCTGGAGCCGTCCATGCGCGCGACGTTGGTCTGCAGCGCGCCGCCGTCGCGCACGGAGGCGATGTCGCGCACGTACACCAGCGTGCCGTTGCGCGAGGCGACGGGGATGTCGAGGAAGTCCGCCGCCGTCGCCGGGCTGGAATCGAGCGAGATCTGCATCTCGCGGGCGTTCTCGCGGATGGAACCGGACGGAAGCGTCGGGCTGCCGCGTTCCAGCGCGCCGGTGACATCGGCCGGCGTCAGACCGTAGGTCTGCAGCGCGGCGGGATTGAGGTCGACCATGATCTGCCGCGCCGCGCCGCCGTAGGGCAGCGACATGCGGATGCCGGGGATGGTCTGGATCTGCGAGCGCAGCTGTAGTCGCGCGTAGTCGTACAGCTGCGCCTCGGTGAGCGAGTCCGACGACAGCACCAGCATCAGCACCGGCGTGGACGAGACGTTGTTGCGGATCACCAGCGGCGGCGACGTGCCCGGCGGCATGCGGCGCAGGATGGTCTGCGACACTGACGTGATCTGGCCGAGCGCGCGGTCCAGGCTCACGTTCGGCTGGAAGTCGATGCGCACGATGCTGGCGCCGTTGATCGTGTCGGACCGGACTTCCTTCAGGTCGTCGACGGTGTTCATGATCGCCACCTCGGAGAACGAGGTGAGCTTGGCGGCCATGTCGGCGGCGGGCAGGCCGTTATAGGTCCAGACCAGGTTGACCGACGGGATGCCGACTTCCGGGAGGATGTCGGTCGGCATGCGCCGTGCGGCGAGCGTGCCGAACAGCAGGATCAGGATCGCGAGCACGCCGATGGTGTATCGGCGGCTCAGGGCGTACTGGACAATCCACATCGGGTGGCCGGCCTGTGCTGGGCGAAGCGTCGGGGGAGGGAAGGCCGCACACCCGTTGGCCCCGCGGCCGCGCGTAAGCGGGCGTGCAGGGCGGGTCGGCGCGGGGCGTTCCGTGTCCTGCGTACGGTAGTCCCGGGCGGAGGCATGCGATAGTCCATTGCTGCTGGATCATTGCCCGATCCTGCAAATCCGTCGCGAGCCGGCACGATCGGCAAGCTTCGGCATAGCCCGGAAGTCATAATCCGAGCGCCTCCCGGAACGGCTGCAACTCCCCGGAACTCCAATGCCTTCCATCGATTCCCCGAACGATCGCCCCGGTTGCGCCGCCTTGCCGGAACTCGCGCAGCGGATTGCCCGATCGACACCGGGCGACGGTGTCCACGCGACCGCGTTCCCGCCGCTGAGCCTGGTCCGCCTGAGCGGTCCCACCGCCTGCACGCCGGTCGTGTACGAGCCGCGGCTGGTGATCGTGGCGCAGGGCAGCAAGACGGCGACGCTCGCCGGCCAGACCTACGTCTACAACCCGCTCAACTACCTGGTCGTGTCGGTGACCCTGCCGGTGACGGGGCAGGTGATCGAGGCCACGCCGGACGAGCCATACCTTTGCCTTCGCCTGGACATCGATCCGGACGACGTGGCCGCGCTCATCGCGCAGTCCGGGCTGCCGCAGCCCGCGTCGCCCGACGTCGCGCAGGGCCTCGACCTCGGCCTCTATGCCGCGCGCGTCAACGCACCGCTGATGGACGCCGTGCTTCGCCTGATGCGCCTGCTCGATACGCCGGACGACCTGCCGGTGCTCGGTGCGATGGCGCGACGCGAGATCCTCTACCGCGTCCTGACGGGAGAACTCGGCCATCGCCTGCGCGCGCTGGCGACGAAGGACACGCGCTCCAGCCGCATCGCGCGCGCCGTCGCGCGGCTGCGCGAGGACTACCTGCAACCGCTGAGCATCGACGAGCTCGCGCGCACCGTGCACATGAGCACGTCCTCGTTCCACCACCAGTTCAAGGCGGTGACGACGATGTCGCCACTGCAGTTCCAGAAACACCTGCGCCTGCACGAAGCACGTCGACTGATGATGGCCGGCGGCATGGAAGCGCTGTCGGCCGCGCGCCATGTCGGCTACGAAAGCCCGTCGCAGTTCAGCCGCGAATACAAGCGCCTGTTCGGCGCGCCCCCGCGATCGGAAGTCGGACGTTCGCGCGGCGTGCCGCAGGTCTAGCCTTCGTCGCGCCGCGCGGATCAAGTAATCCAAATCTGCAAACGCGTCGCCGATGTGAGCACGCCCGAAGCAGAACCCTTCTCCCGCCTGCGGGAGAAGGTGCCGTGCCTTGGCAACGCCCCGCATGCCCGGGCTACAGTGGCCGCGTTCCCACCGGACACGAGCACGCATGGATCGCGATGCCCTCCTGCAGCAACTCGCCCGCACGCGCACGGCATTGATCCGCACCTATGTGCTGCACGTGGTGTGGTTCGCCATCATGTGCACCGCGACCGCATTGCAGTGGCGGCAGGACGGCCTGAAGGCCTCGGTGCTGCTTACGCTGGTGACGGTTCCGCCGGTGCTGTTCTACACCGTGCGCGCGCACCGGCTCTGCCGCGCGCTTGATCCGCGCGCACGAACCGTCGGCCTGGTTCCCGTGCTGGTGACGACGGTGATCCTCAGTCCGTTCGAATCCGGACTGGTGCTGCCGCTGAAGAACCTGCTCGTAGCGCGACGCGTGCTGCGCGATGCGCGAATCGCGTCGAAGGACGCAGTGCATGTGGCCAGCAGCGAAGCGTCGATCGAAGCCCAGAGTTGATCCGAACGCTCACGCGCACCAGTGCACGTCGAGCGGCGTGCCGTATGAGCTTTCCAGTGTCGCCAGCACCGGCCAGCGTTGCACGTCGCCGGAGGCGATCGCCTCTTCGAACACCGCGCGCTTTCGCGCACCCTGGATGAGCAGCAACCGGTGCGCGATGCGCTTCATGCCGTGCGGGGTGAGGCTGATGCGGCGCGGCCATCGCTGCGCGCCGGGGCAGCCGTGCGCGTCCACGGCGACGTAGTCGCGCGGGCTGGTTAGGACGCGCTCGGCGTCGGCCATGCCGGGGAACAGCGACGCCGTATGCCCGTCCTCGCCCATGCCGAACACCGCGACGGTCGCTTCGCGGCGCGCGTGCGCGTTGGCGGTCGCGACCGCGCCTTCGAGGTTGCGGCCGGCCTGCGTCATCGGTTCGAAGCGCGCGACGGCGGCGTGGTCGCGCAGGAATTCGTGATGCACCAGCCACGCGTTGCTGTCCGGGTCGTCGGGCAGCAGCCAGCGCTCGTCGACGAGGCCGACGTCCACGCGCTCCCAGTCCAGCGGCGCCTGCGAGAGCGCCCGGTAGACCGGCCCCGGCGTGCCGCCGCCGGAGAGCAGCAGGCGCGCACGTGGCTGGACGATCAGTTCGCGGCGCAGTTCCGCGGCGATCGACACCGCCGCCGCCCAGGTCCACACCTCGCGGTTCGCGTGGGCGTGGAACGTGTAGGTCGCGGCGGTTTCGGGCACCGGCTGGGGCGAGCGATCGGCCATTCGCCGGATCCTCGCACAGCCCACTTCAAGGCCACGTGTGGCGTTACGCGACGTCCTGCGCCAGCGCGGCGGCGCCGAGCAACCCCGGTTGCGGATGCACCACCGCCAGCGTCGGGATGCGTGCCATCACCGGCGAGAACCGGCCCTTGTATTCGAAGCGCTGGCGGAAGGCCGAATGCGCGATCGACGGCAACAGCTTCGGCACGAGGCCGCCGGTGAGGAACACGCCGTCCCATGCGCCAAGCGTCAGGACCAGGTCGCCCGCGGCCGCGCCGAACACCGCGCAGAACACGTCGATCGTGCGCAGGCTGCGTTCGTCGCCTTCCTTCGCGCGTGCGGTGATGTCCGACGGTTTCAGCGGGCCCGGATCCTCGCCGGCGATGTTGCTCAGGGCGCGATGCAGGTTCACCAGGCCCTGGCCGCTGACGAGGCGTTCGTTCGATACGCGGCCGAACTCGGCCGACATCTGCACCAGGATCTCGATTTCCTCCGGCGAGTTCGGCGCGAAGCTGACGTGGCCACCCTCGGTCTGCAGCGGAAAGTAGCGGCCGCCGCGCCGCAGCAGCCCGCCCACGCCCAGGCCCGTGCCGGCACCGATGATGGCGAAGGTGCGGTCCACGGCGTCGTGGCCGCTCCAGCCGATGCCGCCGACCGGCACCACGTCCTGCGGACGCAGCAGCGAGGCGCCCATCGCCTGCGCGGCGAAATCGTTGACCAGGCGCAGCGACCCAAGGCCCAGTTGTTCGCCGGTGCGCACGGCGGAAATCACCCACGGATGGTTGGTGATGCGCGCCTCGTCGCCGTCCACGCGGCCGGCCACGGCGAACACGCCGGTCGTCGCGATGGCGCCGGTGGTGTCGAGGTAATGGCGCGCGGCGTCGGCCAGCGAGGGGAAATCGGCGACGGCGAATTCGCGCACGCTGTCCATCAGCAGCGGGTCGACCGCATCGCGACGCGCGAGCGCGAAACGCGCATTGGTGCCGCCGATGTCGGCAAGCAGGGCGTGGCTGTCGGTCGGGAAGGTCTCGCTCAAGGGATCACCGCGGTGGGGTAAACGCAGAAAGGCCGCAGCGTAATGGACCGCCGCGTGCCTGTCTCCGTGGGCGATGTACCGGCGCCGGCCTGTCGCGACTGAATACGAAATC
Source organism: Lysobacter soli (assembly GCF_009755585.1). NCBI lineage: Bacteria > Pseudomonadati > Pseudomonadota > Gammaproteobacteria > Lysobacterales > Lysobacteraceae > Lysobacter > Lysobacter soli. Next base: position 1,667,572 of record NZ_CP046603.1, read on the forward strand.
AGACCCCGCCGCGCATGCCGTTCCCAGAAGAGCGGCGGGACCCGCTGCCGTGGGAGGGAAGGGCAGCGGATCCCGTCCGCCAAACCGTGCGCGACCGTCGGGTCCGTGGCCCCATGAAGGCCGCGCGATAGGCATGAAAACGGTTACATGGCAGGATAACGAAGCCCGGCGCCATTTGCATCGCCGGAACCAACAGAATGCGAGCGCCGTCCCGCTCGACCGCAGGGACACACCCGAGGAACTCAATGGCGAAGGTCACGCTGGATCGTCTGCGCAAGGTCTATCCCAACGGCTTCGTCGGCGTGGACGACGCGACCTTCGACATTGGCGACGGCGAACTGCTGGTGCTGGTCGGCCCCTCGGGCTGCGGCAAGTCGACGCTGCTTCGCATGATCGCGGGCCTGGAAACCATTACCGCCGGCGAATTGCGCATCGGCGATCGCGTGGTCAACGACGTGGCGCCGAAAGATCGCGACATTGCGATGGTCTTCCAGAGCTACGCGCTGTATCCGCACATGACCGTGGCCGAAAACCTCGGTTTCGGCCTGAAGCTGCGCGGCGCGTCGAAGGAGGACATCGCCCGCCGCGTGACCGAATCGGCGCAGATGCTCGAACTGGAATCGCTACTGGATCGCAAGCCGGCAGCGCTGTCGGGCGGACAGCGCCAGCGCGTCGCGCTCGGCCGCGCGCTGGTGCGCCAACCGCAGGTGTTCCTGCTCGACGAACCGCTGTCGAACCTCGACGCCAAGCTGCGTGCGTCCACGCGCGTGGAGATCGCGCGCCTGCACCGCAAGCTCGGCACGACGATGATCTATGTCACGCACGACCAGGTCGAAGCGATGACGCTCGGGCAGCGCATCGTCGTGCTGGACAAGGGCCGCATCCAGCAGATCGACACGCCGATGGCGCTGTACAACCGGCCGGCGAACCTGTTCGTGGCGACCTTCCTGGGCAGCCCGAAGATGAACCTGCTCGAAGGCGAGGTCGTGCAGCGCGATGACGATCTCGCCTTGCGCCTCGCGGATGGCATCGAACTTCCGCTGCCGCCGGAAGCCGGGCTGCGCGAGGTCCTGCGCGGTTTTGCCGGCAAGCGGCTCACCGTCGGCCTGCGTCCGGAAGATCTCTCGCTCGCCGCACCTGGCGCGGGGCAACTTCAGGCGCGCGTGGAAACCGTCGAACCCATCGGCAACGAAGCCTTCCTCAACCTTGCCTGCGGTGGCGGCGAGCTCGTCGTCCGCCTGCCTCCGCGCAACCTGCCCGGTCCCGGCGACACGGTGTATCTGGGGCACAACCCCGAGCACATGCATTACTTCGATCCGGATACCGGGCGCAGCCTGCGCGCGTAGGCCTTACTCGGGCTGCGCGGCCGCCCGCGCGACGTCGGCCGCGTTGACGTCTTCCGCACCGGGCGAGGTTGTCTGCTCGCCGATTTCGCGCGGCCCTGCCTGCCGCGATTCCGAATCGCCCGCCGCGCGGATCGCCCGCGCCACGCGCACGCGCGGCAGCGCATACGGATGCGAGGCGTTGAGGAATTCGATCATCCGCTCGCGCACGGCGCAGCGCAGGTCGAACAGGTCGCCGGAATTGCGCGCGCTCACCAGCAATCGCACCTGCAGAGTCGACTGGTCCGAATCGGTGATCTGCGCGACGCACACGCGGCCGTCCCAGCGTTCGTCGCTCTCGCAGATGTGCTGCAGCGCCTTGCGTACCTCGGCCATCGGCGTGCGGTAGTCGAGCCACAGGAAGGCGGTGCCGAGCAACTGCGAGGTGGTGCGCGTCCAGTTCTCGAACGGGTTCTCGATGAACCATTGCAGTGGCACCACGAGCCGGCGCTCGTCCCAGATGCGCACGACGACATACGTGCTGTCGATTTCCTCGATGCGGCCCCATTCGCCCTGGACGATGACGACGTCGTCCAGGCGGATCGGCTGTGCCACGGCGATCTGCAGCCCGGCGATGAGGTTGCCGAACACCGGCTTGGCGGCGATGCCCGCCACCAGGCCGATGATGCCGGCCGATGCGAGCAGCGTCGTGCCGATCTGGCGGATGGCAGGGAACGTCATCAGCGCGATCGAGACGCCGGCGAGGATCGCCACGCCCTGGGCGATGCGGCTGAGCACGCGCGTCTGGGTCTGGATGCGGCGGGCTTCGAGGTTGTCTGCGACCTCGACGGGGTTCTGGCGCAGGATCCGCCGTTCGATCGCGCCGATCGCCCGGACCACCAGCCACGTGAAGCACAGAAGGGTTCCGACGCCGAGCCAGTGCTGGATCCGGTCCAGCCAGTCCTCCGGCAGCGGCACGGCGCGCACCGCCACGCTGAGGAAGACCAGCGGCAGCGCGACGGCCGCGGGGAGGGCGATGACCTGCGTGATGCGAGCCCGCATCCGGGTGGCGGCGTGGGCATCGGCCCGGCGCGACAGGGCGAGCAGGGCGCGATGGACCAGCAGGCCCAGCACCAGCGCGATCGTCAACGGCCACGCGATCGCGCCCGCCTGCTCCCAGAAACCTCGATCCATGCCCCAGCCTCGCAGCGGCGCCGTAAATGCCGCGTCGACCTGTCGGCCGTCCCACCGGGCGCGTCCACGGAGCGGCCATCCGGCCCGCAGGGCCGTCCGGCCTCGCTATACTCTTTCGTCATTCGGCATAAACGCCGATGCTTCGCTATACCGATCAAGCAGTTAGCGTAGATACGTCATCCACCTCACGAGGATGCGCGCGCGGTCCGGCGACACGCATCGAGCCCGAGAACACATCGACGCATGCGTCTGTCCACGATCAAGCTGTCCGGCTTCAAATCCTTCGTCGATCCGACCACGCTGCACCTGCCGACCAACATGACCGGCATCGTCGGTCCGAACGGCTGCGGCAAGTCCAACATCATCGACGCCGTGCGCTGGGTGATGGGCGAAAGCTCGGCCAGCCGCCTGCGCGGCGATTCGCTGACCGACGTCATCTTCGCTGGCTCCTCCGCCCGCAAGCCCGTGTCGCAGGCGATGGTCGAGCTGATCTTCGACAACTCCGACCACACCATCACCGGTGAGTACGCGGCGTTCAACGAGATCTCGGTCAAGCGCACCGTCAGCCGCGACGGCAGCAACCAGTACTACCTCAACGGCGCCAAGTGCCGCCGCCGCGACATCACCGACCTGTTCCTCGGCACCGGCCTGGGCCCGCGCAGCTACTCGATCATCGAGCAGGGCATGATCTCGCAGGTCATCGAGGCCAAGCCCGAGGAACTGCGCGTCTACCTGGAGGAAGCCGCCGGCATCTCCAAGTACAAGGAACGCCGCAAGGAAACCGAAACGCGCATCCGCCACACGCGCGAGAACCTGGACCGCCTGAACGACCTGCGCGAGGAAGTCGGCAAGCAGCTCGAACACCTCAAGCGCCAGGCGCGCCAGGCCGAGCAGTACCAGGCGATCCAGGCCGAGCGGAAGGTGAAGGACGCCGAGTGGAAGGCGCTTGAACACCGCGCGCTCGACCAGAAGCTGCAGGGCCAGCGCGAGAAGCTCGCCCAGCAGGAAACGCGTCTGCAGCAGCTCATCGCCGAACAGCGCGAAGCCGAACGCGAGATCGAGACCGGCCGCGTGAAGCGCGAGGAAGCCGCCGAGGCGCTCAACAAGGCGCAGGCCGCCAGCTATGAAGTCAGCGGCACGCTGGCGCGCATCGAACAGCAGATCCAGCACCAGCGCGAGATGGCCAACCGCCTGAACAAGGCGCGCGACGAGGCGATGACCGCACTGGCCGAGCTGGGCCAGCACATGGGCAGCGACCAGTCCAAGCTCGACGTTTTGCGCGAAGCGGTGGCCGAAGCCGAGCCGCGCCTGGAACAGCTCCGCGAGGAAGACGTCCTGCGCCAGGACGCGCTGCGCGAAGCCGAAGCCGCGCTGACCGACTGGCAGCAGCGCTGGGAAGCGCACAGCCGTGCGCAGGCCGAAGCCTCGCGTGCCGCCGATGTCGAACGCACGCGCATCGAACACCTGGACCGCCAGGTCCTGGAAGCCGATCGCCGTCGCGAATCGCTCGGCAACGAACGCTCCGGCCTCGACCTGACCGCGCTGTCGGACGCGTTCGCCGAGCTGCAGGAAAAGCACGAGACGCAGAAGTTCTCCATCGACAGCCTCACCGAGGAGCTGGAGACCCGCAAAGCCGCGCTGGCCGAACTGCAGGAACAGCAGCGTTCCACGCAGTCCGAGCTGGCCGAGGCGCGCAAGCAGGCGCAGGCCGCACGTGGCCGCCTGTCGTCGCTGGAAACCCTGCAGCACGCGGCGCTGGGCCAGGAGCAGGGCGCCGCGCTGCGCTGGCTCAAGGCGCGCGGGCTCGATTCGGCCACGCGCGTGGGCGAGGCGCTCGACGTCGACGCCGGTTGGGAAAACGCGGTGGAAAGCGCGCTCGGCCAGATGATCGAAGGCGTGCTGGTCGAATCGCCGGAAACGCTGGTGGAAGCCATCGGCGAACTGGGCGAAGGCCGCCTGGCGCTGGTCGATCCGCAGAACGACGCCGTGCAGTTCGCACCGACGTCGCTTGCCTCGAAGGTGCGCGGTCCGATCGCGATACGCCGCATCCTCGCGCGCCTGCATGCCGCCGACGACCTCACCGCGGCGCGCGCGCTGCTGCCGACCCTGGGCGAGGGCGAATCGGTCATCACGCGCACGGGCGAACGCCTGGGCGCCGGCTGGGTCCGCGTGCTGCGCTCCGGCGCCGCACAGCAGGGCGCGTTGCTGCGCGAGCGCGAGATCCAGACGCTGCGCGGCGAGATCGAAACGCTGCTCGCGCGCGAGAAGGAACTCGAATCGCTGCAGGTGCAGCTGCGCGACCGCACGCTCGCCGCCGAACAGCAGCGCGAGGACGCGCAGCGCACGCTGTACATGGCGCATCGCAGCGTCTCGGAAATCGCCGGCCAGCTGCAGAGCCAGCAGGGCCGCCTCGACAACGCGCGTTCGCGCATCGAGAAGATCGACGCGGAACTGGCGCAGCTCGCGCAGAACCTCGAAGCCGCGCAGGACCAGGCCCGTGAGGCGCGCAACCGCCAGGAAGAGGCGGTGATGCGCATGACCGAACTGGAAGACGCACGCCAGGCGCTGGAAGGCGAACGCCGTGCGATGACCGACGCGCGCGACCAGGCCCGCAACATCGCTCGCGAAACGCGCGACGCCGCCCACGCGCTGGCGCTCACGCTGGAATCCCAGCGCACGCAGATCGCCGCGCTGGAGCAGGCGGTCTCGCGCATGGTCGGGCAGCGCGGCCAGCTCGACACGCGGCTGGAAGAACTCTCGCTGCAGCTGGCGGAGGGCGACGACCCGGTCTCGACGCTGGAAGAGCAGCGGCAGGTCGCGCTCGAACAGCGCGTGCTGACCGAGCAGAACCTCACCATCGCGCGCACCACGCTGGACGGCATCGACAACGACCTGCGCCGCTTCGAGCAGGTCCGCCACCAGCGCGACGACCAGGCGATCCAGCAGCGCGAGGCCATCGGCCAGCGCCGCCTGGAGCAGCAGGCGCTGGTGCTCAAGGCCGAACAGCTCGCCGCGGCCGTGGTCGAGGCGGGCTTCGTGCTGGAGGACGTGGTCAACACGCTCACCGACGACATGAACCCGCAGGTGTGGGAACGCACGGTGTCCGAACTGGACGGCAAGCTGCGCCGCCTGGAGCCGGTGAACCTCGCCGCCATCGCCGAACACGCCGAAGCCGAGCAGCGCAAGGACTACCTCGACGCGCAGAACACCGACCTCGCCACGGCGCTGGAAACGCTGGAAGAGGCGATCCGCAAGATCGACCGCGAAACCCGCGGCCGCTTCAAGGACACCTTCGACCGCGTCAATTCCGGCGTGCAGGAGCTGTATCCGCGCCTGTTCGGTGGCGGACACGCGTACCTGGAACTCACCGGCGAGGACCTGCTCGACACCGGCGTGTCGATCATGGCGCGCCCGCCGGGCAAGCGCGTGTCGAACATCTCGCTGCTGTCCGGCGGCGAGAAGGCGATGACGGCCGTGGCGCTGGTGTTCGCGATCTTCCGCCTCAATCCCGCGCCGTTCTGCCTGCTCGACGAGGTCGACGCGCCGCTGGACGAAGCCAACGTCGGCCGCCTCGCGCAGATGGTCAGCGAGATGAGCGAGGCGGTACAGTTCCTCTTCGTCACCCACAACAAGGCGACGATGGAAGCCGCGCACCAGCTCTCCGGCGTGACCATGCGCGAGCCGGGCGTCAGCCGCCTGGTGTCGGTGGACCTGGCCGAGGCCTCGCGCCTGGCGGGCGTGGCGTGATCGCGCGACCGTCGCATCGAAACAACATCGGGAAGGAGTTCAACGAATGTCCGACGTGACCCTGCTGCGGATCGGCATCCTGATCGCCGGCCTGATCCTCGTCGCCGCCATCGTCTTCTTCGGCCGGCCGCGAAAGCCGGGGCAGGGCAAGCGCGTACCGCGCGAACCGGCCGCCTCGTCCGGCGCGCCGCGCCAGGAGCCGACGCTGGGCGAGCAGATCGAACGCGACCTCGCGCAGGGCGGCACCGCCGGCGGCTCGACCTCGCAGGCCGAGCTGGAGCTGTTCGACCGCACGCTTGAAGGCGGCGCCAACAGCGAGCTGGGCCGTCGCGTCAGCGAGGAGTTCGACAAAATCGTGACCCTGTACCTGGCCGCGCGCGCCGGGCAGAAACTGCATGGCCCGGACATCGTCGTCGCCGCCGAGAAGGCGGGCTTGGTGTACGGCTACATGGGCGTGTTCCACCGCCTGGTCGAGAACCATCCCGATCGCGGCCCGGTGTTCAGCGTCGCCAACATCATGAAGCCCGGCAGCTTCGACATGGCGAACATCCAGTCGATGGAAACGCCGGCCATCGCGTTCTTCCTGACGCTGCCGGCGCCGGTCAACGCGCTCGACGCATGGGAAACCATGCTGCCCACCGCGCAGCGCATGGCCGAACTGCTCGACGGCGTCGTCCTGGACGAACAGCGCAACGCGCTCGGCCGCCAGCGCATCGCCCACATCCGCGACGAACTGCGCGCCTACGACCGCCAGCGCGAAGCGCCGCCGCTGACGAAGCCGGCGCGCTGGTAAGGCACGGGGGCGCGCTGACCAGAAGGTCCGCGCTTCTGCACATGTCGTCATTCCCGCGAAGGCGGGAATCCAGGGACGTTCCATGCTTTACCTGCGATCCTTCAGGCATGTGCCCCAAGCGCCGATGGACTACGCGAAGGCGTGGAAAGTCCATGGATTCCCGCCTTCGCGGGAATGACAATGCGGCAAGTTCCGGCGGTGCGATGAGGCCAGCGTAGTCGCCGAGATTCGACGCGAGCGCGCTTCCGCCCTCACGCGCGTCCCGTCAGAATGTCCACGCCCCCGCCGTGCAACGGCCGAAGGACTGCACGTGGCCAAGACCCAGACTCCCGCCGATCGCATCGCCGAACTGCGTCAGCGCATCGACGACGCCAACTACCGTTATTACGTGCTCGACGATCCGGCGATTCCGGATGCCGAGTTCGACCAGCTGCTGCGCGAACTGCAATCGCTGGAAGCCGAACACCCGGATCTGGTGACGACCGATTCCCCCACGCAGCGCGTCGGCATCGCGCCGAGCGGCACGTTCGCGCAAGTGCGCCATGCGATTCCGATGCTCTCGCTCGGCAATGCCTTCACCGACGAGGAAGTGGCCGATTTCGAGCGTCGCATCGAGGAAAAACTCGGTCGCCGCGCACCGAAGTTCTCGGTCGAACCCAAGCTCGACGGCCTGGCCATCAGCCTGCGTTACGAGAACGGCCGCTTCGTGCAGGGCGCCACGCGCGGCGATGGCGCGACGGGCGAGGACGTCACGGCCAACCTGCGCACGATCAAGGCGATCCCGCTGCAGATGCGCGGCTCCGGTTGGCCGGCCGTGCTGGAAGTGCGCGGCGAGGTCTACATGCCGCTGGAGGCGTTCAAGAAGTACAACGAGCGCGCGGTATCGGTAGGCGGCAAGGTGCTCGCCAACCCGCGCAACGGCGCGGCCGGTTCGTTGCGCCAGCTCGATCCGCGCATCACCGCGCAGCGGCCGCTCGCGTTCTACGCGTACGCCGTGGGCGTCGTCGAAGGCGCGGAACTGCCGCCGACGCACTCGCAGACGCTCGCGAAGCTGCGCGAGTGGGGCTTTCCGGTGAGTGGGCTCAACGACGTCGTGGCCGGCGCCGAAGGTCTGCTCGGCTACTACAGCGGCATCGGCAAGCAGCGCGATTCGCTGCCGTTCGACATCGACGGCGTGGTCTACAAGCTCGACGACTACGAAGGCCAGCGCGAGATGGGCTTCGTCTCGCGCGCGCCGCGCTGGGCCATCGCGCACAAGTTCCCGGCGCAGGAGCAATCCACGGTGCTGGAAGGCATCGACATCCAGATCGGCCGCACCGGCGCCGCGACGCCCGTTGCGCGCCTGAAACCGGTGCAGGTCGCCGGCGTCATCGTGACCAACGCGACGCTGCACAACGCCGACCAGATCGCGCGACTGGACGTGCGCATCGGCGATACGGTGATCGTGCGTCGCGCCGGCGACGTGATTCCCGAGATCGTGCGCGTCGTGCCCGAATACCGCGATCCGCACGCACCGCAGTGGCAGATGCCGACGCAGTGCCCGGTGTGCGGTTCGGAGATCGTCCGCGAGGAAGGCGAAGCGGTGTGGCGCTGCTCGGGCGAACTCACCTGCGCCGCCCAGCGCAAGGAAGCGATCCGCCACTTCGCGTCGCGACGCGCGATGGACATCGAAGGCCTGGGCGAGCGCTTCATCGAGGATCTGTCCGACCTCGGCTACCTCCAATCGGTCGCCGACCTCTACAAGCTCGAACTCGACGACCTGCTGGAAATGAAGCGCCGCGCAGACGAGCGCGACGGGACCACGCCCGAGACGGTCAAGTCCGGCAAGGTCGCCACGAAGTGGGCCGAAAACCTGATCGCCGCGATCGACCACAGCCGCACCACCACGCTGGAGCGCTTCCTCTACGCGCTCGGCATCCAGCACGTCGGCGAGAGCACGGCCAAGGCGCTGGCGGCGTGGTTCGGCGACATCGCGCTGATCCGCCGCCTGCCGTGGCCGCTGTTCAAGCGCGTGCCCGACGTCGGTGGCGAAGTGGCGCGCGCGATCGGGCATTTCTTCGACCAGCCCGGCAACCAGCAGGTGATCGACGACCTGCTCGCGCGCGGCGTGACCATCACCGACACGCACGCGCCGAACGCGAAGCTGCGCGACGGCCTGGATGTCGCGACGCTGCTGGTGGACCTGGAAATACCGAAGATCACGAAGATCCGCGCCGACCAGCTGGCGAGCGCGTTCCCGAACGTGCAGGCATTGCTCGACGCGCCGCAGCACAACTTCGTTACCGCCGGCCTGCCGAACGACACGGCCATCTCGCTGGCCGAATGGCTGGAAAACGAGGAACACGCGCGACTGCTCGGTCGCGCCGGCGAATCGCTGGCGACGCTGCTGTCGCTGACGCCCGAAGGCGAAGTCGCCGCGGCCGGTCCGCTCGACGGCCAGACCGCGGTGCTCACCGGCACCTTGGCGGCCATGAGCCGCGACGAGGCCAAGGCGAAGCTGGAAGCGCTCGGCGCGAAGGTCGCCGGCAGCGTGTCGAAGAAGACCAGTTTCGTCGTCGCGGGTGAGGCGGCCGGTTCCAAGCTCGACAAGGCGACGGAACTGGGCGTGGACATCTGGGACGAAGCGAAGCTGCTGGCGTTCCTCGCGCAGCATGGAGGCTGACGGCGTGAGCGACTGGCAACCGTCGGCGTCGTTCGACGCACTGCGACTGCGCGCGCGGGTCAACGCGACCGTGCGTGCCTTTTTCGCCGAGCGAGGCGTGGTCGAAGTGGAAACGCCGGTGATGTCGGTGGCCGGCAATACCGACCCTAACATCGCGTCGTTCCACCTGGAATTCAGCGGCCGCACCGATGGCGCGCCGCGTACGCGCTGGCTGCGCACGTCGCCGGAATATCCGTTGAAGCGGTTGCTCGCCGCGGGCTTCGGCGATTGCTACGAACTCGGGCGCGTGTTCCGCGACGGCGAAGCGGGCGGTCGCCACAACCCGGAATTCACGATGCTGGAGTGGTACCGGCTCGGCTGGGACCACACGCGTCTGGTCGACGAAACCGCCGCACTCGTGCAGGCCGCGCTGGCGCTGGTCGGCCGGACGGCGCCGCTCTCGCGCATCGCGTACCACGAGCTGTATCGGCAGCGGCTCGGCATCGACGTGGAGACGGCTGACGACGAACAACTGCGCGCGGCGCTGGGCGAGGTCGTCATCGACCCGACGGGCCTGACGCGCGACGACTGGCTCGACCTGCTGATGACGCACCGGCTGCAGCCGTCTTTCGATCCGGACGAACTGCTGGCCGTGTACGACTACCCGGCCTCGCAGTGCGCGCTGGCCCGCATCCGCCCGGGCGAAGTGCCCGTCGCAGAGCGGTTCGAGCTGTACCTCGGGCCGCTCGAGCTTGCCAACGGCTACCACGAACTGGCCGACGCGGCGGAGCAGGGCGCGCGGTTCGATCGGGACCGGGAGGTGCGCCGCGGGCGTGGCGACATCGCACCGCCGCGCGACGAACGCCTGCTGGAGGCGCTGTCGGCGGGGTTCCCCGCGTGCGCCGGCGTCGCGCTGGGCATGGACCGCCTGATGATGGCGATGCTCGGCACCGGCCGCATCGCCGATGTGCTGGCCTTCGACTTCGCGCGTGCCTGAGGTCGCACTTCCGGGATCGTCCCCGTCCTTGATGCCCGTTTACGCACGGACCCGATACAGTGGCGTCTGGAAGACAGGGGTGCATGATGCGCAGCTTGGCGGTCTCGACGTTGCTTGCGGCATGTGTGGTGGTCGCGCCTGAGGCGTTCGCACAGGAAGAGGGCGGGCGCTTCTACGGCGATCGCATCCTGCGCTGCGAATCCAAGGACGGCGAGGACAACATCTGCCCGGCCGACGTCCGCGGTGGCGTCCGCCTGCTGCGTACGCTCTCGCGCACCGATTGCGACGAGAACAAGACCTGGGGCGTGAGCGCGGCGGGCGTCTGGGTGAAGGACGGTTGCCGCGCCGATTTCGTGCTCGGCTACGGCGGCACCGTCGGCAGCGGCAGCGGTTCGCGCGTGATGCGCTGCGAATCCAAGGGCAACCGCTGGACGCATTGTCCGGCTGAAACGCGGGCCGGCGTCGAACTGGTGCGCCAGCTTTCGAAAAATCCCTGCATGCGCGGCCAGAACTGGGGCGCCGATGCGCGTGGCGTGTGGGTGTCCGGCGGTTGCCGGGCCGAGTTCCGCATGATGGTTGACGTCGCCAACGAAGCGCCGCGCGAGATCGTGCGCTGCGATTCGGTCGAGAAGCGCCCGCGCCATTGCCCGATCGACACCAAGGGCGGCGTGCGCGTGTTCCGCCAGCTCTCCCGCGCCGCCTGCATCGAAGGCCGCAGCTGGGGCGTGGACGACAACGGCATCTGGGTCGAGGACGGCTGCCGCGCCGAGTTCGAGATCCACCAGAAGCCGCAACCTTCCAACGGCTGAATAACCGCGGGCGGGACCGTTCCGGTGCGGTCCCCGTTAAGCCTCGCTGGTTAGTCTGAGAAAAACTCGCATCGCACGAAGGGGGCTTCGATGTTCGCGCATTCGCTCAGGGTTCTTGGGTTCTTCTCCGTGATCGCCGCCAGCGCGCTGTCGGCGCAGGCCGCGCACGCGCAGGTCGATGCGCAGCGTTACGGTTCCGACCGGGCCGTTCGCTGCGACTCCAACGACAACAGGTTGCAGCGCTGCGCCGCCGATACGCGCGGCGGCGTGCGGCTGCTGCGGCAGGTATCGAAATCGTCCTGCGTCGAAGGCCGTAGCTGGGGCTACGACCGGACCGGCATCTGGGTCAACAACGGGTGCCGCGCCGAGTTCGCGCTCGGCGGCGGTTGGGGTGGTGGTTGGGGTGGCGGCGGTGGTGGCGATGGCCGCACCGTGCGCTGCGATTCCAACGACAACCGATACCAGCAGTGCGCCATCGACGGTCGCGACGCGCGACTGGTTCGTCAGTACTCCAAGTCGGCCTGCGTCGAAGGCCGCAGCTGGGGCGTCGGTCGCGGCTTCGTGTGGGTGAACAACGGCTGCCGTGCCGAGTTCGCCAGCGGCTACGGTGGCGGGCACGGCGGCGGCTGGAATGGCGGTAACGGAGGCGGTCACGGCGGTGGCGGCTGGAACGGTGGCGGCCCCGCGCAGACGCTCTACTGCGGTTCCGACGACAACCGCCAGCGCCGCTGCAACGTCACCATCCGCCGCGACGCGCGCATGGTGCAGCAGAAGTCCAAATCCGCATGCATCGAAGGCCGCAGCTGGGGCTGGGATCGCGACGGCATCTGGGTGAGCAACGGCTGCCGCGCCGACTTCCAGGTGCGGTAAGCCCGCAGCATGACGGGTGCGGGAAGCGGGCGCGAGGGCCCGTTTCCCGACCTGAAACCTGCGGCCTGTAAACTGGCCGCATGAATACCAACGCCATCGATTTCGACCGCTACGACCGCATCCGTCCGATCCGCTGGACCGGGCAGGCCCTGGAACTGCTGGACCAGCGCAAGCTGCCGTTCGTGGTCGAGTACGTCACCTGCGCCGACAGCGATGCCGTCGCCGAGGCGATCCATGCGCTCACCGTCCGTGGCGCGCCGGCCATCGGCATCGCCGCGGCCTGGGGCGTGGTGCTCGCATCGCGCACGGTCGAGGCCAATGACGGCCGCGATGCCGCTGCCCGACTCGAACCGGCGCTGCAGCGCCTCAACGCCGCGCGCCCGACCGCGGTGAACCTGGCCTGGGCCCTGGCGCGCATGCGCCGCGCGCTTGCCGCCGCCGGCGCGGACTGGCGCGACGTGCTCGAACGCGAAGCGCAGGCCATCGCCGACGAAGACCTCGCCGCCAACCGTCGCATGGGCGCGCTCGGTGCCGCGCTGATTCCGCCGGGCAGCGGCGTGCTGACCCACTGCAACACCGGCTCACTCGCCACCGCCGGCTTCGGCACCGCGCTTGGCGTGATTCGCGCCGGCGTTGCCGAAGGCCGCATCGACAAGGTGTTTGCCGGCGAAACCCGCCCGTGGCTGCAGGGCGCGCGCCTGACGGTGTGGGAACTGCAGCAGGACGGCATCTCGCCGACGCTGATCGCCGACTCCGCCGCCTCGCACCTGATGCGCTCCGGCGACGTGCAATGGGTGGTCGTCGGTGCCGACCGCATCTGCGCCAACGGCGACACCGCCAACAAGATCGGTACCTACCAGCTCGCGATCGCCGCGCGCCACCACGGCCTGAAGTTCATGGTGGTCGCGCCGTCGTCCACGGTCGACATGGAAACCCCGTCCGGCGATGCGATCCACATCGAGGAACGCGACCCCGGCGAGCTGTTCGCCGTCGGCGGCGTGCGCACGGCGGCCGACGAGATCGGCGCCTGGAACCCGGTGTTCGACGTCACCCCGCACGAACTGATCGACGCCATCGTGACCGAGCGCGGCGTGATCGAGCGGCCGGACGAGGCGGCGATGAAGGCGGCATTCGGCTGACATTGCCGGCTCCGCACCCGCCGGGAAGGAGCCGCAAGGAGCGGTCAACGCGACACCCTCCACACGGCCGGTCGAGGATTCGGTGCCGCCGTCGCGCCGTGCCTGCATGCCTGTGCTGAACGATCCCGCGCAAATATCGCGGAAAACCCGCCGGATTCCCTCGCAAGTCATTGTTTCTGGCCGGGATTCGGGTGTCTCGAAACCCCGTTTCGTGCTATCATTTCCTGTCGATCCGACACCGCCCGCTGCGGACTGGAACGCCAGCCCGCAAGGGGTGTTTTGCGGCTGAAACATCGCGCTGATGGAACCTCCGGTTCGGGCGCGCGCAAATAAACAGACACGGAAACCCGATGGCCGAACTCGCCAAGGAAATCATCCCGGTAAACCTCGAAGACGAGATGCGCCGCAGCTACCTCGATTACGCGATGAGCGTGATCGTCGGGCGCGCGCTCCCGGACGCGCGCGACGGCCTCAAGCCGGTGCATCGCCGCGTGCTGTACGCGATGAACGAACTGGGCGCGCACAGCAACAAGCCGTACTACAAGTCGGCGCGTATCGTCGGTGACGTCATCGGTAAGTACCACCCGCACGGCGACACGGCCGTGTACGACACGCTGGTGCGCATGGCGCAGCCGTTCTCCCTGCGCTACATGCTGGTGGACGGGCAGGGCAACTTCGGTTCGATCGACGGCGACAACGCTGCGGCCATGCGATACACAGAGGCGCGCATGTCGCGCATCGCGCATGAGCTGATGGCCGATATCGACAAGGAAACCGTCGATTTCCAGCCCAACTACGACGAAAAGGAACTCGAGCCCACCGTCATGCCGACGCGTGTGCCGAACCTGCTGGTCAACGGTTCGGCCGGCATCGCGGTCGGCATGGCGACCAACATCCCGCCGCACAACCTGTCGGAAGTGATCGACGCGACGATCGCGCTGATCGACGAGCCGACCATCGATATCGACGGCCTGCTGCAGTACATCCCGGGCCCGGATTTCCCGACCGCCGGCATCATCAACGGCACCGCGGGCATCACCGCCGCGTACCGCACCGGTCGCGGCCGCGTGCGCATGCGTGCGCGCGCCGAAGTCGAAGTGGCCGACAACGGCCGCGAGGCGATCGTCGTCACCGAGATCCCGTACCAGGTCAACAAGGCCCGCCTGATCGAGAAGATCGCCGAGCTGGTCAAGGAAAAGAAGCTCGAGGGCATCAGCGAGCTGCGCGACGAGTCCGACAAGGACGGCATGCGCATCTACATCGAGGTCAAGCGCGGCGAATCGGCGGAGGTCGTGCTCAACAACCTCTACCAGCAGACGCAGATGGAGTCGGTGTTCGGCATCAACATGGTCGCCATCGTCGACGGCCGGCCGAAGCTGCTGAACCTGAAGGAGCTGCTGGAAGTCTTCGTCAAGCATCGCCGCGAAGTCGTCACCCGCCGCACCATCTTCGAGCTGCGCAAGGCGCGCCAGCGTGCGCACATCCTGGAAGGCCTGACGGTCGCGCTCGCGAACATCGACGAGATGATCGAGCTGATCAAGACCTCGGCGAACCCGAACGAGGCGCGCGAACGCATGCTCGCCCGCACGTGGGAGCCGGGCCTGGTCGGTGCGCTGCTCGCCGCCGCCGGCAGCGACGCGTCGCGTCCGGAAGACCTGCCCAATGGCGTCGGCCTGATCGATGGCCGTTACCAGCTCACCGAGACGCAGGCGCAGCAGATCCTGGAAATGCGCCTGCACCGCCTGACCGGCCTGGAGCAGGACAAGCTCACCGACGAATACAAGCAGCTGCTGGAAACCATCCGCGGCCTGATCGAGATCCTCGAGGATCCGTCCGTGCTGCTGGAAGTGATCCGCACCGAACTGCGCAACGTCAAGGAAGAGTTCGGCGACGCGCGCCGCAGCGAGATCCGCGCGAGCGAGGAAGACCTCGACATCCTCGACCTCATCGCGCCGGAAGACGTGGTGGTGACGCTGTCGCATTCCGGTTACGCCAAGCGCCAGCCGGTCAGCGCGTACCGCGCGCAGAAGCGCGGCGGCAAGGGGCGCAACGCGGCCTCGACGAAGGACGAGGATTTCATCGACCACCTGTGGCTGGTGAACACGCACGACACGCTGCTGACCTTCACCAGCGCCGGTCGCGTGTTCTGGCTGCCGGTGCACCAGCTGCCCGACGCCGGCCCGAACGCGCGCGGTCGTCCGATCATCAACTGGATACCGCTGGAAAACGGCGAGCAGGTCCAGGCCGTGCTGCCGGTGCGCGAGTACGAGGAAGGCCGCTACGTCTTCTTCGCCACGCGCAATGGCACGGTCAAGAAGACGCCGCTCACCGAGTTCGCCTTCCGCCTGCAGCGCGGCAAGATCGCGATCAACCTCGATGAGGGCGACGCGCTGGTCGATGTCGCGATGACCAATGGCGATTGCGACATCATGCTGTTCGCGAGCAACGGCAAGGCCGTCCGCTTCTCCGAGGACGCAGTGCGTTCGATGGGCCGCACCGCCACCGGCGTGCGCGGCATCCGCCTGGCCGAAGGCGAGGAGGGCGAGGAAGGCGATGACAACGGTGGCAGGAACACCAGCGGCGCTTATGTCGTCAGCCTGATCGTCGTCGAAGGCGATGGCGACATCCTCACCGCCAGCGAACGCGGCTACGGCAAGCGCACCGCGCTGGAGGAATACCCGCGCAAGGGCCGCGGCGGCCAGGGCGTGATCGCGCTCAAGACCACCGAGCGCAACGGCAAGCTGATCGGCGCAGTGCAACTGTCCGACCACCACGACGTGCTGCTGATTTCCGACGGCGGCACGCTGGTGCGCACGCGTGCGGCGGAGATCTCGCAGGTCGGCCGCAACACGCAGGGCGTCACGCTGATGCGCCTGTCGGCGGAGGAAAGCCTGCAGACGATCGAACGCGTGGACGCCTCGCTCGACCAGGACGAGGAGAACGGCGGCGAAGCGTCGATCGATGGCACCTCGGCAGTCGTGGCCGATGCGTCGATCGAGGCGTCGGGCGAAACGGATTCGCCGGCCGCGACCTGATCGGTTCGCCGATCGTTCCAAATGAAAACGCCGCCTTCGGGCGGCGTTTTTTTTTGCACGGTGCCCGCGCGTCGCTCGAACCGTCATTCCGGCGAACGCCGGGACCCAGGCCGACGACGCGTGAGGTCGTGCCTCAACGGCGCCTGCGTCCAAGGTAACGCGCTGCATTCCCGCCTCCGCGGCAGTGACCGCGACGAGGAATCACCCCAGCACCCGCACCTCATCCCCGCGACGCACCACGCCCGCCGTGCGCGGAATCAGATGCCGCCCGAACGTCACGCCGGCATCGAATCGCCGGTAGCCCGTCAGCGTCTTCAACGGCTGGCCGTCGTGCGATCGACGCCCGGTCGCCGGATCGATGTTGACGAAGTTGCAGCGCGTACAGTCCTTCGCGACGTCGAATTCCATCTCGCCGATGGCGATGCGCGTCCACGCATCCTCGGCGTGCGGTGCGTCGACATCGACGACGAAATTCGGCCGGAAGCGCGTCATCGAGACCGGCACATCGAGCTGCGAATTGAGTCTATCCAGCGAGCCGCGGCCCAGCAGCATGATCGGGAAACTGTCCGCGTAACCGACGATGTCGCCTTCGCGCGCGAACGCCGGGTCGACCTGCCGTTGCACCGTGTCGTCCATGTAGACCAGTCGAACGGTCGTGCCGAGGTACCGGCTGAACCATTCGCCGGCTTCGGACGACGCGAACGTGGCGGCGACCGGCTTCTTCCAGATCTCGACGACCGAATGCTCCGACGGCACCGGAATCGCGACGCCCAACGTCGGCAATCCCGGTGCGTCGAGTGCCAGGCCGCCATCGACAGGCCTCGCGTGGACGAGTGTGAGCTCCGGGAACTGGCGGCCGGTAATGAAGCGACCGTCGCCGTCGACGATCATCCAGCGGCGGTCGCCGGCCAGTCCGCGTGCTTCGACATGCGCCTCGTCGAGCGCCAGCGGCGCGCAGGACTTGATCGGATAAAGGTACAGGTCGCTCAGCTTCATGGCGGTTCGGACGCGCGGGGACGCACCCATCGTGACCGCCGTGGCGAACGCGGTAAAGCGTCAGCGCCGCGGCAGGCGCCGCTTCACTTCCGCCAGCACCACGTCGACCGGCAGCTGCGCCAGGTCCGGCACCTGCATCGCATCGAAGGCGCGCATGCGGATGCCAGTGCGTTCGACCGATGTGTGCGACCCGAACAGGGCGAGTCCCGGTACGCCGAGCGCCGCGGCCAGGTGCGTCGGTCCGGTGTCGTTGCCGACGACGAATGCCGCGCGCCGCAGGACGCCGGCGAGGGCGAACCAGTCGAGGAATCCCTCCGGCGCGGTGAGAACGGTAGCCGGGAGGCTGCGGGCCAGTTCCAGTTCGTCCGGCCCCGGCACGACCACCACCGCGTGTCCGAGTTCGGTCAGGCGCCGGGCGAATTCGGCGTGCCCAGGCCAGCGCTTGTGCACGTGCCGGGCGGCGCTGCCGGGGATCAGCACGATGTAGTCCGACGGGACGCCGGCGGCGGCGAGGAGCCCGCTCGCATCGTCGGCCATCCAGACCGGATCGGGCGCGTCCGCGTGGCGCACCCGGATTCCCGCCTGCGCCAGCATCCACGCATAGGCCAGCCGGTCCGGAGTGCCGCTGTCGGACGGATTCTGTTTGCGCAGCCAGTGCGAGGGCTCGGGCATCAGGCGCCGGTACAGCGCGGTGCGGTCGCTGCCCTGCAGGTCGTAGACGCGGTCGAAGCCGCGCTCGCGCAGGGTCCGCAGCAGCGCGAGATTGCGCCCGAGCTGGAGCAGCGGCGCGCGCGGATCGGCGATCACCTCGTCCACGTGCGGGCAGCGCGACATCAGCCGCGTGTACGGCGACGAGGCGAGCAGGACGATGCGGCGGTCGCGGTGGTGTTCGCGCAGGTCGCGCAGCGCGCCGTCCGCCTGGAGCAGGTCGCCGAACGCGCCGTGACGGATCACCAGCACCGGGTTGCGGGTCCGGACGTCGCGCTCCGACGCGGCAGCCGGTCTGGCCGGCAGGTCGGGTTCGGCGATGACAGGACGCGGTACGTCGCGCGGCATGCGTCAGGTCGGGTGGGACGATGCGGCCGATGATCGCACACGCCATGTGACAACCCCGACAGACGCATCGACCCGTTCGGCACGACGTTCGGCCGCGAAGTTTTCGTGGCCGAAATCTATACTCGGCGCACAACCGGGGAGACTGCATGAAGCGCGCATCGGAAGGATTCGTTCACGCCTGGCCGGGTCATGGCCGCGTGGTTCGTTGGTTCGCATTCGTCGCCATCGCCGCCGCGCTGCTGGGCGGCTGCAAGCGCGACGCGAACGGCCAGCTTCCCGCGCCGAGCGGCGAGGCGATCCAGGCGAAATCGCAGACGGTGCAGGGCTTCGCGCTCGTCGCCGCATACCCGGACCAGAAGGGCGACGAACAGCTCGCCATCGCGCTGGACTTCAGCAAGCCGCTGGTGGGCACGCAGTCCTTCGACGACCTGATCGCGGTGACCGACAAGAACGGCGCGGTCGTGAAAGGTAGCTGGGTGCTGTCCGACGACGCCAGAGTGCTGCGGTTCCCGCACGTGGAGGCGAGCAAGGACTACATCGTCGCGATCAAGGCCGGCCTCACCGCCGCGTCGGGCGATCGCCTCGCGCAACCGCTGCGCAAGGAGGTCTACACGGGGCCGCTCGATCCTGTGGTCGGCTTCGCCTCGCAGGGCAGCGTGCTTCCGGCGCGAGAGAGTCGCGGCCTGCCGGTGGTCTCGGTCAACGTGCCGGAAGTGGACGTCGAGTTCCTGCGCGTGCGCGAGAAGGAACTGCCGAAGTTCTTCGCCGAGTACCAGCGCGGCGGTCGTCGCGGCAGCTGGGAACTGGCCAGCGAATACAGCGAGAAGACCCCGCTGGATCGCCTCGCCGAACCGGTCTACGTCAACCGCTTCGTCCTCGGCGGCAAACCGAACGAGCGCGTGCTGACGTACCTGCCGGTGCAGGACATCAGGGAACTGCAGGAGCCCGGCCTGTACTTCGCCGTGATGAAGCGCGCCGGACAGTTCCAGGACCAGTACGAGACCGCCTTCTTCACCGTCAGCGACCTCGGCCTGCACGTACGCGCGTACAAGGACACGATGTTCGTGCATACCGCGTCGCTGCAGTCCGGCGCGGCGGTGCCGAACGTGGAGTTGCGCATCCTCGACTCGCGCGGCGAACCGGTGCTGAAGGCTGAAACCGATGGCAACGGCAACGCGCTGCTGAAGTACAAGCTCGATGCGGCGTACGTGCTGGTGGCGAGCAAGGGTCGCGACGTCTCGATGCTGCCGTTCAACCAGCCGGCGCTGGACCTGTCCGAGTTCGCGGTGAGCGGCCGCGAGCAGGCGTGGTTCGACGTGTTCGCGTGGTCCGGGCGCGATCTGTACCGCCCGGGCGAAACCGTGCGGTTGTCGGCGCTGCTGCGCGACCAGGACGGCAATCCGGTCGCGGCGAAAGCAGGAAAGACGCCGCAGCCGCTTTTCCTGCGTTACGTGCAGCCCGACGGCAAGACGTTCCTGGAAACGCGCGTGCAACCCGATGCACAAGGCTACGTGCGTCACGCGCAGGTCATTCCGGTGGACGCGTCAACCGGCCGCTGGCGCGTGGAATTCCGCACCGATCCCGGCAGCAAGGACGCCGTGCAGGGCATGACGTTGCGCGTGGAGGAGTTCCTGCCCGAACGCCTCAAGCTCGACCTTAACGCGCAGCCCATGCTCAAGCCGGGCGAGCCCCTGCGGCTGCAGGTCGATGGCGCGTATCTGTACGGCGCCCCCGCGTCGGGCAATCGCTTCACGGCGAAGCTGGCCGTGGCGGTCGAGCAGCATCCGCTGGAACAGCTGCCGGGCTGGTTCTTCGGCGATCCCACGCTGCCGTTGCCGAAGGAAGCGTCGGACGTCGTCGACACCGAGCTCGACGAGCAGGGCAAGCTCGAGCAGGACATCGCGCTTCCCGAGGAAGCCAAGCCCACCAGCACCATCGCTGCGATCGTCACCGGCAGCGTGTACGAAACCGGCGGGCGCAGCGTCAATCGCAGCCTCAAGCGCGTGCTGTGGCCGGCCGATGCGATCGTCGGCGTGCGCCCGCTGTTCGACGACAAGGAAGGTGCCGACGCGAATACGACGGTCGGATTCGAGATCGGCCGTTACGGCAGCGACGCACAGCCACGCCCGGCCAAGGCGCTGCGCGTGACGCTGGTGCGCGAGCATCGCGACTATCACTGGAACCACGGCGACGACGGCTGGGATTACGACTTCACCCGCCGTTATGAAGACATCGAGACGAAGACCGTCGACGTGGGCAGCGGATCGGCGCGCGTCGATGTCCCGGTCGAGTGGGGCGACTACCGCCTCGACGTGTTCGACCCGGCGACCAAGCTGACGACGCGTTATCCGTTCACCGCCGGGTGGAGCTGGAACGACGAGAACCGCGGCCTGGATGCACGCCCGGACAAGGTCAAGCTCGCGCTCGACAAGACCTCGTACCGCGCCGGCGACACGCTGAAGGTAACGCTGACGCCGCCGCACGCCGGCAAGGGCCTGCTGATGGTCGAGACCGACCGCATGCTCTACGTGCAGGACATCGACGCCAAGGCCGGCAGCACGTTCGAAATCCCGGTGACGAAGGACTGGGAACGCCACGACGTCTACGTCACCGCGCTGGTGTTCCGCGGCGGCAGTGCGCCCAGCAAGATCACGCCGGCGCGCGCGGTGGGCGTGGCGTTCGTGCCGATGGATCGTCGCGATCGCAAGGTTGCCGTCGGCCTGTCCGTGCCGAAGCAGATGCAGCCCGAACGCGACCTGCCGGTAACGGTGAGCGCGCCGCAGCTGGCCGGGCAGGACGCGTTCGTGACCGTCTCGGCGGTGGACGTGGGCATCCTCAACATCACGCGCTTCCCCGTGCCCGACGCCGCGGCGCATTTCTTCGCGCAGCGTCGCCTGGGCGTGGACGCATACGACGTCTACGGCCGCGTGATCGAAAGTTTCGAAGGCAGCATGGCGAAGATCCGCTTCGGCGGCGACATGGCGCTGGCTGCGCTGCCGCAGGCGCGGCGTCCGACGGCGAAGGTCCAGACCGTCGACCTGTTCGCCGGTCCGGTGAAGCTCGACGCGAAGGGCAGCGCGCGCGTGCGCCTGCCGGTGCCGGACTTCAACGGCACGCTGCGGGTCTCCGCGCTCGTGTATTCGGCCAGCAAGTACGGCAGCCGTGCGGCGGAGACCATCGTGCGCGCGCCGGTACTGGCAGAAGCCAGCCTGCCGCGCGTGCTGGCGCCGGGCGACAAGAGCAACGTCACGCTCGACGTGCAGAACTTCACCGGCCGCGCCGGCACGTTCAAGGTGCAGGTGACGGGCGAGGGGCCGATCGCGATCGCCGACGGCACGCGCACGGCGCAGCTCGCGTCGGAAGCGAAGACCACCTACACCTTCCCGCTGCAGGCACGTCCCGGCATGACCGTGGCGCAGGTGCGCGTACGCGTGGACGGTAACGGCGTGAAGGTCGATCGCCGCTACGACCTGCCGGTGCGCCCGGCATGGCCGTCGGTCGTGCGCGCGCGGACGAAGGTACTCGATTCGCTGGGGCAGATCGCGCTGGACCAGGCGCTTGCCGAAGGCCTGATGCCCGAATCGGTCAACGCGCGTCTGACGGTCAGCGCGCTGCCGCCGATTCCATTCGCCACGGCATTGCAGGGCGCGCTCGAGTATCCCTACGGCTGCGCCGAGCAGACGACCAGCAAGGGTTTCGCCGCGCTCGAACTCGACGATGCGACGGCGAAGATGCTCGGCACGACGGGCCTGGACGCAGCGAAGCGTCGGGCGCGGATGGAAGGCGCGTTCGGGCGTCTGGCCGCGATGCAGATCGGCTCGGGCCACTTCTCGATGTGGGGCGACGGCGACTACGTCAATCCGCTGATCACGCCTTACGTCGTGGAGTTCCTGCTCGACGCGCGCGATGCCGGCTTCGCCGTGCCCGACGCGATGCTGCAGAAGGCGCTGAAGGTGCTCAACGAGGACCTGCTCTCCGGCGGCGCGCCGTTCTTCGGCTACGACCGTCGAGAACACCTCAAGTTCGCCTACCAGGCCTACGCCGGCTACGCGCTCGCACGCGTCAACCGCGCACCGCTGGGCACGCTGCGCGCGCTGTACGACAACGAACGCAAGAACAGCCTGACCGGCCTGCCGCTGGTGCATCTGGGCATCGCGTTGTCGCTGCAGGGCGACAAGACGCGCGGTGCGAAGGCGATCGCCGAAGGTTTTGCGCGCGATGCGGCCGATCGGCCGGATTACCTCGGCGATTACGGCAGCCGCCTGCGCGACGATGCGCTGATGATCGCTCTGGTGCACGAGCACAAGCTCGACAAGCCGGAGTTCGACGCGCGTTCGGTGGCGCTGGGCAAGGAGCTCGACGCGCGGCGCAACACCGGCTGGCTGTGGCTGAGCACGCAGGAGCAGGTCGCCATCGCGCGCCTGGGCAAGGCGCTGATGGCCGACCAGGGCAAGCAGGTCTCGGGCGAATGGAAGGTCGGCGACGCGACCAGCGAAGCCGGTCCGGCGCGCCTGGTCGGAAAGCTGTTCGACGCGGCGGCCATCGCGCGCGGCGTGAGCTTTACGCCGAAGGGCGAGCCGCCGCTGTACGCGAGCTTCGAAGTCGCCGGCGTGCCACGCAGCGCACCGGCGCCGGACAAGTCGGTCATCGACATCGACCGCAAGTACTACTCGACCGATGGACAGCCCTGGACCGGCGGCACGCTGGCCGAAGGCGAAGCGCTGATCGTGCAGGTGAACGTGCGCGCGAGCAGGCCGATGCCCGACGCGCTGCTCACCGACCTGCTGCCGGCGGGTCTGGAGATCGAGAACTTCAACCTCGGCGACGGCAAGCAGTGGGCCGGCGTGGTGATCGACGGGATCGAGCTGAGCGACCGCGACGACGCGGCCGAAGTCCGCCACGAGGAGTTCCGCGACGACCGCTACGTGGCGGCGCTCAAGCTCGACGTCGGCGACACCGCGCGCGTGTTCTATCTGGTGCGCGCAGTGACGCCGGGCACGTACACGGTGCCGCCGTCGCTCGTGGAGGACATGTACCGGCCGGACCTGCGCGGCGTCGGCAAGGTGGCGCCGTCGGTGATCACGGTGACGCAGCCGGGAGGGAAGTGAGGTTCGACGTGCAGTTGCCGGGCTTTGCCATCGAGTGGAAGAACGTCATCCCGGCGAAAGCCGGGGCCCAGGCCCGGTGTGTTTCCGTTTGCCGTCGCGTTGCTCCCGTAATGCGTGACAGCCTGGGTCCCGGCTTTCGCCGGGATGACGGCTCTGGAAGGTATGACGGCTCAGCTCTGGAAGGTGTAACGGCGACGGGCGGGCTGACGCGTGACTGAGACCCGCACTCCTGCGAGGCATTCGTCGAAGCGCCGCCGCGCCGCGCTGAAGTCGCTCCTCGCCGCGCAGCTGCTGCTCATCGCGGCAATGCTCGCCGACCTCGCGTTCCCGCTGCCGCTTCCCGACGCGCGCGACCGCGGCGCCGTCGTCACCGCCGCCGACGGCACGCCGCTGCGCGCGTTCGCCGACACCGGGGGCATCTGGCGCTATGCGGTCGAGCCGGAGCAGGTGTCGCCGCTGTACGTGCAGGCGCTGCTGACCTACGAGGATCGCTGGTTCTGGCGGCATCCGGGCATCAATCCCGTGGCGATGCTGCGCGCGGCCGGGCAATGGGCGCGCAGCGGGCGCGTCGTGTCGGGTGGCTCGACGCTGACGATGCAGGTCGCGCGCATCCTCGATTCGAGGCAGGACGCACGCGCGTCGAACCAGCGCACGCCCGGTCGCAAGCTGCGACAGATGTTGCGCGCGTTGCAGCTGGAAGTGCATCTGTCCAAGCGCGAGATCCTCTCGCTGTACGTCAACCATGCACCGTTCGGCGGCACCGTCGAAGGTGTGGAAGCGGCGAGCTGGGCGTATCTCGGGAAACCGTCCTCGCGCCTGTCGCACGCCGAAGCCGCGCTGCTCGCCGTGCTGCCGCAGTCGCCCAGCCGCCTTCGTCCCGACCGCGAACCCGAGCGCGCCCGCGTCGCGCGCGACAAGGTGCTCGCGCGCATGCAGCAGATGCAGGTGTGGACGCCCGCGGAGGTGACGGACGCGCGCGTCGAGCCGGTCGTCGCGCGGTCGCTGCAGCCACCGCGCTATGCGCCGCTGCTGGCGCAGCGCCTTCGTTTCGAACAACCGGACGAGGTGCGCATCGCATCCACGCTCGACCTCGATCTGCAGCGCACGCTCGAAGACCGCGTCGCGGCGTATTTCTCGCAACTGCCCGAACGCACGTCCGCCGCGCTGCTGGTGGTCGACAACGCCACGCTCGAAGCGCGTGCCTATGTCGGCTCGCTCGCGTTTGCCGACGCCGCGCGCGTTGGTCATGTTGACATGGTGAAGGCGTGGCGTTCGCCCGGTTCGACGCTCAAGCCGTTCCTGTACGGCCTGGCGCTCGATGACGGACTGATCCATTCCGAGAGCCTGCTGGTTGACGCGCCGCAGGCGTTCGGCGATTACCGGCCGGGCAATTTCGACGCGGCGTTCAATGGTCCCGTCGGCGCGGCGCAGGCGCTGCGCTTGTCGCTCAACGTGCCGGCGGTGGATCTGCTCGACCGCGTCGGCCCGTCGCGTTTTTCCGCGCGGCTCGCGCATGCGGGCATCCGACTGCAGTGGCCGCCCGGTGCGACGCCGAACCTCTCGATGATCCTCGGCGGCACCGGTGCGCGACTGGAGGATCTGGTCGGCGCGTATGCCGCGCTCAATCGCGACGGCGTCGCCGGTCGCGTCCGCTATACGCGCGATGCGCCGCGCGTGGACCGGCGCCTGCTGTCGCCTGGTGCGGCATGGATCGTGCGCGAGATGCTCGAAGCCAATCCGCGCCCCGGCAGCGCGGCGGACACCTTCGATCCGCGCGGACGGCCGCGCGTGGCGTGGAAGACCGGAACCAGTTTCGGTTTCCGCGACGCGTGGGCGCTGGGCGGCACGCGGCGCTACACGGTCGGGGTGTGGGTCGGTCGTCCCGACGGCACGCCGCTGCCCGGCCAATACGGCGCGATCACCGCGCTGCCGCTGATGTTCGAAGTGATCGACAGCCTGCCTCGCCAGCGCGCCGACGCCGCGCCGCGTCCGCCGCCGGCCAGCGTGGGGATGCTCGACATCTGCTGGCCGCTCGGCCTTCCTCCCGATCCCGAGGCACCACAGCTGTGCCGTCAGCGACGCGAGGCCTGGACGCTCGACGGCTCGGTGCCGCCGACCTTCGCCGAACGCGACGCGCGCCTGTGGAGCGCGGGCGTGGAGCGATTCGACGTCGACGCGCGCACGGGCCTGCGGTTGTCGGCCGATTGCAGCGCGACTCACGTGCGTGAGTCGCGCGAGATCGCACGCTGGCCGGCGCTCGCCTCGCCATGGCTGTCCGGCGCGGCGCGTGCGGCGGCGCGCCTGCCGCGGCTATCGCCCGACTGTGTCGCCGACGGTCGCGATGCGGTGCAGGAGCTGCGCATCGAAGGTCTGAACGATCGCGCGACGCTCGCGCCTGCGCCCGGTGGCGCGCAGGCGGTGCGGCTGTCGCTGCGCGCACTCGGCGGCGATGCGCGCGTGCGCTGGCTGCTCGACGGCCGGCTCATCGGCGAATCCGTGGGCGAGGGCGCGTTCGTCCACGATTTCGAGCAGCCCGGCGAGCACACGCTGACGGCGCTGGCCGACAGCGGGGCGTGGTCGCGGCTGGGATTCCGCCTTCAGGCGGGAAGCGAGTGAGTCGGGAAGAAGCGCGAGCGCACGTTTCCTCCCGACAGGATTACAGGTGCTTGAGCTGCTCGAGCACGTGCTCGGCGGAGGACACGCGGAACTCGCCCGGCGCTTCGACGTTGAGCAGCTTCACCACGCCGTCGTCGGCATACAGCGCGAAGCGCTTGGCGCGACGGCCCATGCCGTAGGCGCTCGCATCGAGTTCCAGGCCGAGCGCGCGCGCGAAGTCGCCATTGCCGTCGGCCAGCATCATCAGGCCGTCGGGCACGTTCTGGCTCTGGCCCCACGCCTGCATCACGAACGGGTCGTTGACCGCCATGCATGCGACTTCGATGCCGCGGCTGCGGAATTCGTCGAAATGCTCAACGAAGCCGGGCAGGTGCTTTTCCGAACAGGTCGGCGTGAACGCGCCGGGCACCGCGAACAGCACGATCCGGCGGCCGTCGAACAGGGCGTTGGTATCGACCGTTTCCACCCCCTCGCGAATGCGCTGCAGCGGGACTTCGGGGATGCGTTCGCCGATCTGGATCGTCATGGCGGTTCCTGTGCGGAGGTGCGGAAGATCGCCCGATTCTAGACCCTGCGCCGGGAAACCCCGCGTCAACGCATGCTTGAAAGCCCGTGCGCGTGCGCCTATTTCAGAGGGTTACCACCATTCGCGGCTCCGTGGATCCCTCGCGACCTCGGCTTCGCCGCGATTGCGCTAACCTCCCGCCTTCGCGGCCATGCCGCGGGCAGCCTTTACGGGACGGACGATCGATGCAGTTCAAGGATTACTACGAAACCCTGGGCGTTGAGCCCGGTGCGGGCGACGCCGAAATCAAGACGGCGTACCGCCGGCTCGCGCGGAAATACCACCCCGACGTCAGCAAGGAAGCCGGTGCCGAAGAGAAGTTCAAGGCCGTCAACGAAGCCTACGAGGCGTTGCGCGATCCGCAGAAGCGCGCGGCCTACGATCAGCTGCGCGCGCGCGGCTATCGTCCGGGCGACGACGTGCAGCCTCCGCCGGGCGGGTTCGGCGGCAACGGCTACGGCAGCCCCGACTTCGAGGAGATCTTCGCCGGCGGTGGCGCGGGCGGCGGATTTTCTGACTTCTTCGAAAGCCTGTTCGGTCGAGGCGGCTTCGGCCAGCAGCGTGGCGCCGGCCCGCAGCCGCGCGGCGATTCGCGCGCCAAGCTCGCCGTGTCGCTGGAGACGGTGTATGAGGGCGGCACGGTGCGCATCTCGGTCAACAACCGCACGCTCGACGTGCGCGTGCCCAAGGGCATCCGGCCGGGGCAGGTGATCCGGCTGGCCGGGCAAGGCGCGCACGGCGACCTGCTGCTGGAGATCGAGTACGCCGCCAACCCGCAGTTCGAGGTGGACGGTCGCAACGTGATCCACGTGCTGCCGATCGCCCCGTGGGAAGCGGCGCTGGGCGCGACGGTCAGTGTGCCGACGCTCGGTGGCCCGGTGGAACTCAAGATCCCGGCCAATTCGGAAGCCGGCCGCAAGCTGCGCCTGCGCGGCCGAGGCCTGCCGAACGACCCGACCGGCAGGCAGCCGCCGGGCGACCAGATCGTGGAGCTGGAAGTCCTCGCGCCGCGCGCCAACACCGACGCGGAACGCGAGGCGTACGAGCAGCTGCGCGACGCATTTGGCGACGACTGGCGGCGCGCCTGACGGCACGTCAGGGTACGGACACGACAAAGGCGCCTTTCCGGCGCCTTTGTCGTGTCTGAGGTTTGATCAGGTCTCTTTCGGATTAATCCGATGGAGCGGCGGGAGGTCGTCTGGTGCCATCGCGGCATGAACTCCCAACTTCAACCCGGCGCGCGGTGGATGCGCAATGCGATCTGCTTCCTGTGGGGCGTCTGCGGGATCACCGCCTTCGCGATCCTGGTCGAAGCGATCGACCGGCTCTGGTTCTGACGCCTTCGCCGCTCAGCGCTTCATCACCTGGCCGATCACGTCGGACAGGTCGCCCTCGCTGAAGGGCTTGGTGAGGTAGGCCTTCGCGCCCTGGCGCATGCCCCAGACGCGGTCGGTGTCCTGGTCCTTGGTGGTGACCAGGACGACCGGGATGTGCGAGGTCGTCGGGTCGCGGGTGATCGAACGCGTGGCCTGGAAGCCGTTGAGGTTCGGCATCACCACGTCCATCAGGATCATGTCGGGGAGCTCGCGCTTGGCGGCCTCGACGCCCGCGGCGCCGTCCTCGGCGGTGAGGGCCTCATGGCCGAGCTTCTCGACGATGCGCCGGATGCCCATGAGCTGCGACGGCGAGTCGTCGACGATGAGAATGCGCGCCATATGTGTCCCCCTGAACGTTTGGGGATTGTAGCCAGCGTCAGGGCTGTCGCAACAGCGGGCGGCGAACGTTCGGCGCGCCCAATCCGTGCGTCAGATCACGACCAGCGTACGTCCCAGCGATCCGCCGGCCAGCATCGTCGGGAAGACCTCCGGCAATTGCTGCAGACCGACCTCGCGCATGCAGATGCGATCCAGGTGCTGCGGCTTCCAGTCGTCGGCCAGGTGCTGCCAGACGCGTTCGCGGATGTCGCGCGCGGTGCCGGCCGAGGCGACACCCAGCAGCGACACGCCGCGGATGATGAAGGGCATGACCGTGGTGTCGAGCTCGGCCGTGGCGGCAAGCCCGGCGCTGGCGACGTTGCCGTAGGGCGCGGTCTGCGCAAGCAGGCTGGCGAGCATGGGGCCGCCGACGTTGTCCAGGCCGCCGCCGAACTGCGCCGATTCCATCGGCCGCGTCGTCGCGAGCGCATCGCGACCGAGCACTTGCGTGGCGCCGATTTCCTTGAGGTAGTCCGCGTGCTCCGGCTTGCCGCTGATGGCGTGCACTTCGAAGCCGGCGCGACTGAAGATGTCGACCGCGAGCGAGCCAACGCCGCCGGTCGCGCCGGTCACCGCGAGCGGACCCAGATCCGGCGTCTGCCGGTTCTCGGTCATGCGCAGCAATGCGAGCGCGGCGGTGAAGCCCGCGGTGCCCAGGATCATGCTCTCGCGCAGGCTGAGGCCGCTGGGCAACGGAATCACCCACTTCGATTCCAGGCGCGCGTATTCGCCGTAGCCGCCGTCGCGCGTTTCGCTGAGGCCGCAACCCGTGACCAGCACGGCGTCGCCTTCCTTGAACTTCGCGTCCGTGGACGCGACGACGTGGCCGGCGACGTCGATGCCGCCGACCAGCGGGAACCGGCGCAGGATCTTGCCTTCTCCGGTGCCGGCGAGCGCGTCCTTGAAGTTGACCGACGAGTAGGCCGCCTTGACGACCACTTCGCCGGGCGAGAGGTCGTCGAGCGAGACCTGCTCCAGCCCGCTGCGATAGCCGCTGGCGTCGTTGTGGATGCGGAAGGCGTTGAACGTGGCGGGGATGGTCATGGGGGGCATCCTTGGCGAAACAGGATCAGAGGATATCGGGATACAGGTCGCGCCATTGTGGATTGGTGGATTCGATGAGCTGGAGCTTCCATGCGCGGCGCCACTCCTTGATCGCCTTCTCGCGACTGATCGCCGCGTACATGGAATCATGGCACTCGAACCACACGAGCGAGTGCACACGGTGGCGGCGCGTGAAGCCCTCCACCACGCGCGATCGATGCTGCTGGATGCGACGTATGAGACCGGACGTCACGCCGGTATAGAGCGTGCCGTTGCGATCGCTCGCGAGGATGTACACGCACGGCTGCTTCACGGGCGCTTCCGAAGACGTCATCCCGGCGAAGGCCGGGATCCAGGCCTGGAGCGTGTCAGGAGCCGTTGGCGATGTGCATCGGTGATCGACGCTTCAGTGCGTCAGTGGATTCCGTGAAGTTGTCAGCCTGGATCCCGGCTTTCGCCGGGATGACGGTTGGTCATTGCATCAGGCCGGTTGGCGGCCTCGCTGGCTTGGTGCTTTAAACCCTCACCGCATCGCCCCGCGCCGCTTCTCGTCCATCCACTTGTCCGCCTGCGCCGGCTTGTATGCGTGCATCCACGCGAGCATCGCGTCCATGTCGTCGCCGTGCCACAGGTCGTCGCGCTGGTCGGGGTGCAGGAAGCGTTCGGCGACCATGCGGTCGAGCATGCCCATCAGCGGCGAGTAGAAGCCGTCGACGTCGAAGAACGCGCACGGCTTGTCGCCGATGCCGAGCTGGCGCCAGGTGAGCATCTCGAACATCTCGTCCAGCGTGCCGAAGCCGCCGGGCAGGGCGACGAAACCGTCGGACAGGTCGAACATGCGCGCCTTGCGCTCGTGCATCGAGCCGACGATTTCCAGCCGCGTCAGGCCCTTGTGCGCGACTTCCCAGTTGACCAGCTGTTCGGGAATCACGCCGACCACTTCGCCGCCCGCGGCGAGCACGGAGTCGGCGACCACGCCCATCAGGCCGACGTTGCCGCCGCCGTAGACCAGCGTGATGCCGTCCTTCGCCAGGCGCGTGCCGAGCGCGATGGCGCGTTCGGTGTAGATGGGTTTGGAGCCGGAATTGGAGCCGCAATAAACGCAAAGGGAACGCATGTTTTCAACTCTCGGGAACGGAAGGTGGATCAGGTGGATCAGGTGGATTGCATCAGGACGATGCCGGACATGCGTCGCATCTCTTTGCGCTTGCGCGCAGGTTGCAGCGCATCGAGCAGCTTCCACAGCCACATGTTCGGCGGGGACCGTCGCAGACGCAGGGCTTCGTCCCAGGTGGAACGGAACTCCTGCTCGCGCCAGCCAAACGGCGCGAAGAACGCCGTGCCTTCGGCGGGACCGAACCGGAAGGGCGCGTTGCCGGCCTTCAACTGCGGCTGCCAGCGGCGTTCGAGCATCTTCAGCAATCGCGGCGATGCGAGGTCGGTCAGCCACCAGCGGGCGCGTGCGACATCGTGCAGGTCGGCGGACAGTTCGGCGACCTGGGCAGGTTCCAGATAGACCAGGAGCCCCTCGGTGATCGCCAGTACCGGCCCGTTCGCGGCAGCGCGGGCGAAGACGTCGCGGCGGACGGCCGCATCGCGCAGGTCCGCGCCGATGAATTCAACGGAGCAGCGCGGCGTCTCGCCCGCCATCTGCTGGCGGAAGTCGTCGACCGATTCGGGAAGGTCGACGTGCATCCAGCGCAGCGTGGGCGGCAGGTCGAGGCGGTAGGCGCGGGCGTCCAGACCGGCGGCGAGGTTGAGGACCGTCGTCGCGCCTTCGCGCACGCAGCGCAGGATGATCTCGTCCATCACCGCGGTACGCACGACCATCGGCCAGCTCATCGATGCGCCGCGCGGCAGCGTGCGGACGATGGTTTCTCCGCGTTCGCCGCCGAGCCGCCGGGCGAAGGGATCGTGGAAGATCGCATCGGGACGCTCGCTTTCCATCGCGCGATAGATCGCGACCCAGGCGGCGGTGTCGGATACGTTGCGGATCGGAGTGCCGGTCACGGGATCTCCTTCAAAGCAAAAGGCCGCCAGCACTGGGAAGTGATGGCGGCCTGGTTGCGGCGCACGCGGGTGTTGGCGCGGCCGGCGGCGATCAGTTCGCCTTGTGGATGGCGCGCTTGGACACCGCCATCGCGGCGTCGTGGATCGCCTCCGACAGCGTCGGATGGGCGTGGCAGATGCGGGCGAGGTCGTCGGCCGAGCCCTTGAACTCCATCGCCAGTACGCCTTCGTGCACGAGTTCGGACACGCCGACGCCCACCAGGTGCATGCCGAGGATCAGGTCGGTTTCCGCGTGCGCGATGACCTTCACGAAGCCGGCCGGCTCGCCCATGGCGACGGCGCGCGCGATGGCGGCGAACGGGAAGGTGCCGACCTTGTACGGCGTGCCTTCGGCCTTGAGCTGCTGCTCGGTCTTGCCGACCCAGGCGATTTCCGGCTCGGTGTAGATGACCCACGGGATCGTGTCGAGGTTGACGTGGCCCGGCAGGCCGGCGATCAGCTCGGCCACGGCGATGCCTTCCTCGAAACCCTTGTGCGCCAGCATCGGGCCGCGCACGCAGTCGCCCACGGCCCAGACGCCGTTCACGCCGGTGTGGCAGTGTTCGTCGACTTCGATCATGCCGCGCTGGTCCAGCTTCACGCCGGTGCCTTCGGCAAGCAGGCCGCGCGTGGCGGCGCGACGGCCAACCGAAACGAGCAGCTTGTCGACGGTGAGCGTCTTCTCGCCTTCGGCATCGGTGTAGGTGACGACGACTTCCTTCGTCTTGCCCTTGCCGGAAATTTCGGTGTTGCTGACCTTCGCGCCGAGCTTGATGTCCAGGCCCTGCTTCTTGAATTCCTTCGCGGCGGTCTTGGCGACTTCGGCGTCGGCGGCGGCGAGGAAGTCCGGCAGCGCTTCGAGGATGGTGACCTCGGCGCCCAGTCGCTTCCACACGCTGCCCAGTTCCAGGCCGATCACGCCGGCGCCGATCACGCCCAGGCGCTTGGGCACGGCGGTGAAGTCCAGCGCGCCGACGTTGTCGACGATGTTCTCGCCGTCGAACTTGGCGAACGGCAGTTCGATCGAATCCGAACCGGCGGCCAGGATCACGTTGGTGCCCTTGAGCTCGACGGTGCTGCCGTCATGCTGCTTGACCGTGACGACGTTGCCCGGCTGCAGCTGGCCGAAGCCGTAGAACGGCGTGATCTTGTTCGCCTTGAACAGCATCGCGATGCCGCCGGTGAACTGCTTCACGATCTTGTCCTTGCGGCCGATCATCGTGGCGACGTCGATCTTCGCGTCCTTCGCCGTGATGCCGTGTTCGCCGAACAGGTGGCCGAGGTTGTAGAACTGGCGCGAGCTGTCCAGCAGCGCCTTCGACGGCACGCAGCCCACGCGCAGGCAGGTACCGCCCAGCGCCGGCTTGCCGTCCTTGCCGAGCGCGGCGTCGATGCACGCGGTCTTCAGGCCCAGCTGTGCGGCGCGGATCGCCGCGTGGTAACCGGCCGGGCCGGCGCCGATGACGATGACGTCGAAGGTTTGCTGTTCGCTCATTGCGTATGTCCTGTGCCTTGCCCTTCGTTGCAACTGCAGGAAGGTGGCGCGCTGCGCCGGAATGGGGGACGGCGGAGTGGGGCGCGAGCCGGTCGTTCTCGACGGAGGGCCGGCGGTGTCGCTTCGCCGACCCTCACCCCAACCCCTCTCCCGCCGGGAGAGGGGCTCGAAGCGGGATTACATCCCGAGCAGCATGCGGTGCGGGTTCTCGAGCTGGTTCTTGATATCGACCAGGAACAGCACCGCGTCCTTGCCGTCGATGATGCGGTGGTCGTAGGACAGCGCGATGTACATCATCGGCGCGGCGACGACCTGGCCGTTCTCGACGATCGCGCGCTCCTTGATGGCGTGCATGCCGAGGATCGCGCTCTGCGGCGGGTTGACGATCGGCGTGGACATCAGCGAACCGAACGTGCCGCCGTTGGTGATGGTGAAGGTGCCGCCCTGCAGGTCGTCCAGGCCGAGCTTGCCGTCGCGCGCCTTCTTGGCGTACTCGGCGATGCCCTTCTCGATGTCGGCGAAGCCCATGCGCTCGACGTTGCGCAGCACCGGCGTGACCAGGCCCTTGTCGGTCGACACGGCGATCGAGATGTCGGCGTAGCCGTGGTAAATGATGTCGTTGCCGTCGACCGAGGCGTTGACCACCGGATGCTTCTGCAGCGCGTTGGCGGCGGCCTTGGCGAAGAAGCTCATGAAGCCGAGCTTGATGCCGTTGGCCTTCTCGAACTGCTCGCCCAGCTCCTTGCGCATGGCCATGACCTTGCCAAGGTTGACCTCGTTGAACGAGGTGAGCATGGCGATGGAGTTCTTCGACTGCATCAGGCGCTCGGCGATGCGCGCACGGATGCGGGTCATCGGCACGCGCTCTTCCGGACGCGCGCCACCGGCGACGCCGCCGGTCTTGCCCGAGGCGTAGTTGACCAGGTCTTCCTTGGTTACCGCGCCACGACGGCCGGTGCCTTCGACCTGCGACGGATCGATGCCCTGCGTGACAGCGGTGAAGCGTGCGCCCGGCGGCAACTGGTCGACGCCGCCGGCCGCCTTGGTGGCTTCGGCCGCGGCGGCCTTCGGCGTCACCGGCTGGGCTTCGGCGGTGGTGGCGGCGACGTTCTTGGCGTCGATCGCGGCCTTGTCGGCCTTGGCCTCGGGAGCCGGAGCGGCGGCGGCCGCGCCTTCCTCGACGACGGCGATCAGCTGCTGGCTGGTCACCGTGTCGCCTTCCTTGAACTTGATTTCCTTGATCACGCCGTCGACGGGCGAGGGCACCTCGAGCACGACCTTGTCGGTCTCCAGGTCGACGATGTTCTCGTCGCGCTTGACGGCGTCGCCGACCTTCTTGTGCCAGGTCGCGATGGTGGCGTCGGAGACGGATTCGGGCAGAACGGGGACTTTGATCTCGGTGCTCATGGGGCGCGCATCCTGGATGACGTAAGCGGTGTGTCGTGTGTGGGCGGAGTGTGGCGAGCGGCCGTTATTCGGCCGTGATCTCGCCACGCAGCGGATTCTTCAGTGCATCGGCGACCAGCGCGGTCTGCTCGGCGACATGGTCGGCGAGGTGGCCGGCGGCCGGCGACGGCGAGCGCGCGCGACCGGCGTAGTGCAGCGTCTGGCCGGACTGCAGGCAGGCCGCCAGGTGGTGGCGGATCTGGTACCACGCGCCCTGGTTCTGCGGCTCTTCCTGGCACCACACCACGTCGGTGGCGTTCTTGAAGCGCTTCAGTTCGGCCTGCAGCATGGCGCGCGGGAACGGATAGAGCTGTTCGACGCGGAGAATCGCCACGTCGTCCAGGCCCTGCTTCTGCTGTTCTTCCAGCAGGTCGTAGTAGACCTTGCCGCCGCAGACCACGACGCGCTTGACCTTCTTCACGTCCGCCGAGGCGTCCGGGATCAGGTGTTGGAACTCGCCCTTGGCCAGTTCGTCCAGCGTGGAGACGGCGAGCTTGTGGCGCAGCAGCGACTTGGGCGTCATGACCACCAGCGGCTTGCGCGTGGTCATGCGCATCTGGCGGCGGATCATGTGATACGCCTGCGCCGGGGTGGTCGGCGTGCAGACGATCATGTTCTCCAGCGCGCACAACTGCAGGAAGCGTTCGAGGCGCGCGGAGCTGTGCTCCGGGCCCTGGCCTTCGTAGCCGTGCGGCAGGAACAGTGCCAGGCCACACAGGCGGCCCCACTTGGCCTCGCCCGAGGACAGGAACTGGTCGATCACCACCTGCGCGCCGTTGGCAAAGTCGCCGAACTGCGCTTCCCAGATGTCCAGCGTCATGGGATCGGCGGTGGCGTAGCCGTACTCGAAGCCCATCACCGCTTCCTCGCTCAGCAGCGAGTCGATGATCGTCACGTCGGTCGGGTTCTTCACCAGACGGCGCAGCGGCAGGACGTACTCGTCGTTGGTCTGCTCGTGCAGGATCGCGTGGCGGTGGAAGAACGTGCCGCGGCCGCAGTCCTGGCCGACCAGGCGCAGCTTGTAGCCTTCGTCCAGCAGCGTCGCGTAGGCAAGGTTCTCGGCGAAGCCCCAGTCGCCCGGCTGCTCGCCGGCCGCCATCTTGCGGCGGTCCTCGTAGATCTTCGCCACGCGCGGGTGCAGCTTGAGGTCGGCCGGCACGTCGTTGATCGTGACGGCGAGTTTGTCGAGCTTCTTGCGGTCGAACGTTGTGTCGACGGGATCGCTGAGCTTGCCCGACAGGTACTTCGACCAGTCGATGGTGAACTCGTCCGGCTTGACCTCGACCACTTCGGTCGTGACCACGCCGTCGTCGAGCTTCTGGCGGTAGCCGTCGACCAGCGCCTGCGCCTCGTCGGCGCTGAGCGTGCCCTCGGCGACCAGCTGCTGCGCGTAGAGCTCGCGCGGCGTCTTGTGCTTGCGGATGACCTGGTACATCACCGGCTGCGTCGCCGCCGGCTCGTCGGCCTCGTTGTGGCCGTGGCGACGGTAGCAGACCAGGTCGATGACCACGTCCTTGCCGAACGTGTTGCGGAAGTCCAGCGCCAGTTCGGCGCAGAACACGACCGCTTCGGGGTTGTCGCCGTTCACGTGCAGCACCGGGGCGCCGACCATCTTCGCGACGTCGGTGCAGTACAGCGTCGAGCGGGCGTCCTGCACGGCACTAGTGGTGAAGCCCACCTGGTTGTTGATGACGATGTGCACCGTGCCGCCGACGCGGAAACCGCGCGCCTGCGACATCTGGAACAGCTCCATCACCACGCCCTGGCCGGCGAACGCGGCGTCGCCGTGGATCAGGATCGGCAGCACCTGCTGCGCGCCCTTGTCGCCGCGACGCGACTGGCGCGAACGCACGGAGCCGACGACCACCGGGTCGACGATCTCCAGGTGCGACGGGTTGAACGCGAGCGCGAGGTGCACCGGACCGCCCGGGGTAGCGACGTCGGCCGAGAAGCCCATGTGGTACTTCACGTCGCCCTGGTGGGCGAGGTCGCTGTGGACGTGCTCGAACTTGCCTTCGAACTCGTCGAACAGGTGGCGCGGCGGCTTGCCGAGCGTGTTGATCAGGACGTTGAGGCGGCCGCGGTGGGCCATGCCGATAACGACGTCCTTGGCACCCTGTTCGCCGGCGCGACGGATGGTGCTGTCCATCAGCGGGATCAGCGCGTCGCCGCCTTCCAGCGAGAAACGCTTCTGGCCGACGTACTTCGTGCCCAGGTAGCGCTCCAGTCCATCGGCGGCCGTCAGGCGCTCCAGGATGCGCTTCTTGTCCTCGGCGGTGCGGCCGAACTTGCCGCCGGCCTTTTCCAGGCGCTCATACAGCCAGCGACGCTGGTCGGCGTCGGAGATGTGCATGAACTCGGCGCCGATCGGACCGGTGTAGGTGGCCTTGAGCAGGGCGAACAGGTCGCCCAGCTTCATGCGGTCGTGGCCGCCCACGCCGCCGGTGCTGAACTCGGCGTTGAGGTCGTTGCTGGTGAGCTGGTGGAACGCCAGGTCGAGATCCGGCGCGTCGGGCTTCTGCCACAGGCCCAGCGGGTCGATGTCGGCGCCCAGGTGGCCACGCGAACGGTAGGCCGTGATCAGGCGACCGACGTGGCGCTCGCGCTCATCGCCGGCACCCGCGGCCACGGAGACTACGCCGCGCGCGGCCTGGCGACCGGCTTCCGCGATCTGCTCGATCACCGCCGAGTGCGGGATGTCGCCGGCCTCGCGACCCTTGAAGCCGTCGAAGTACGCCTTCCATTTGGGATCGACACTGTCGGGAGCAACCAGGTACTGCTCGTACAGGTCTTCGACGAAAGCGGCGTTGGCGCCGAGCTGGGAGGACTGGGAGAACTGCTTCAGGAGACTGTCCACGATGGCGATCGGGAAACTCGGTGGGGAAAGGCGGAGTGAGCCTGGATGCGCGCGAGCGCGGCTATTCAGGCGCCAAGATTCGGAATTATAGCCCTTGACCGCCGACAAACGGCTAACACCAACGTCGAAGTGCGCATGCCGGCGGATGACGAAAAGCGGGCGTTGGCGCGCGGACGGCTTCGGCCCGTGAATAGCGTTTGGGCGCGGCGCGCGGGTTCAAGGTCGGAGTAAAGGCCGGAGCAAAGTCCGGACGGGACGCGGGATTCGTTCAGATCCCCAGCGCCCGGTACTCGGTGCACGGGCGCGCCCGCTCCCAGACCGGCGTGAAATGGGCCCGCAGCTGGCGGGCGCGGGCTTCGTCGTCGAGCCGGGTTTCGCCGTCGAAGCGGTGCCCGAGCGTCCGGAAGTACCAGCCGCCGCCATCGGTGGCCACGTAGGCGGAAGCGTAGTCGCGATCCACCGGCTCCTCGATCGCGCGGAACGTGAAGGCACTCGGCAGCCGCTGCGACAGGCCGATCAGCGGGGCGAGCGCCCGCCGGGGTGCGTCCGGATCATGCAGCAGCACGCGCACCTCGCCGCCGCCGACCGCGAACCGCCGCAGGGCGGCCATCGCTTCGGTCGTGTCGAGCAGGCCCGGGTCGAGGTCGCGGCTATAGACGAGCAACTGGCGGCGCGCGCCCTCGATGACCCCGAGCAGCGCCGCCAGCCCAGCGTCGCGCCGCAGTACGGGGTTGACCCCGCCCAGCACGAGCCGCATCGACTGGTGTTCCAGCCCCGCCTCGACGAACCGATCGCCGTACGGGAGGAAGCCCTGTCGTGCGTAGAACGCCAGCGCGGCGACCTGCGCGTGCAGCGTGATCTCGTTCCAGCCGAGCGTGCGGGCCTCGACCAGCAACGCCCTGAGCAGCGCCTCACCGACGCGGCGGTTGCGCCATTCCGGGACCACCGCCATGCGTCCGATGCGCCGATCCGGCGTGAGCCGGCCGGTGCCGATGGCCCGGCCCTGCGCGTCGCGGGCGATCACGTGCCGGCTCAACGGATCGAGCGCGTCGCGCTCGATTTCCACCGGTACGCCCTGTTCCTGCACGAAGACCACGTCGCGCACGGCGCGCAGGTCGGCGGTCGCCTGCTCGAAGGCGACCGCCTGGACGGTGAACACGGCGTCCGGGCGGCTCATTCCTCTTCGTCCGGCAGAGCGAGGTTGAAGTGGCCGGACTGGATCAGCTCCTGCACGAGATCGCGGCCGGCGTCGGACAGCGACGCGTAACCGGCGCCGTCGAGCTGCGCGGCGTCGGCGATCAGCGCGGCGTCGTCGGCGGGCAGGGGATAGTCGTGTCCGCTGACGTACAGCCGCGCCGGCTCGCCCTTTCGATGCGCACGCCGCCACGCCATGCGCGAATACGGGTGCCGGAACAGGCTGGCGCCTTGTTGCAGGTCCCATTCGATCTCGATGCGCGAGCGCGCCTGGCCGCCGCTTTGAACCTCGCCGCCCGCGCGGTACACGGTGATGAAGCGGCCGAACCAGTCGCCCAGGCGATCCGGATCGTTCATGCGCAGCAGGTTCAGCGCCTCGACCACGCGGTTCATCGCGGCGGTGTCGATCTCGTTCGGATCGGCGGACGGCGCGAGGTCCGGGTCGGTGTAGCGCAGCGCATCGTCCGCATCGCTTGCGAGCGTGTCGACGAAGTCGCCC
Organism: Lysobacter soli; assembly: GCF_009755585.1. Taxonomy (NCBI): domain Bacteria; kingdom Pseudomonadati; phylum Pseudomonadota; class Gammaproteobacteria; order Lysobacterales; family Lysobacteraceae; genus Lysobacter; species Lysobacter soli. Next base: position 1,706,798 of record NZ_CP046603.1, read on the forward strand.
AGCAGTTCCGCCGCCGACGGCGCGCGCATGCCGACGGAGAAGGTGAGGCACGCGTCTTCGGCAACGCCGTTGTGCGGCACGCCGGGCGGCAGGTACAGCATGTCGCCGGGGCCGAGCACCCAGTCATGCGTCGGGTTGAACTCGCGCAGCAGCTTCAGTTCGACGTCGGGGCGGAAGTCGAGCGGCGGACTCGCGCCTGCGTCGATCTGCCAGCGACGATGACCGTAGGCCTGCAGCAGGAAGACGTCGTACTGGTCCACGTGCGCGCCGACCGAACCGCCCGGCGCGGCGAAGGAAATCATGACGTCGTCGATGCGCCAGCGCGGCAGGAAGCGGAACTGTTCCAGCAACGTGGCGATGTCCGGATCCCACTTGTCGACGTCCTGCACCAGCAGCGTCCAGTCCTGGTGCGGCATGCCCGGGAACTCGTCTTCGTCGAACGGGCCATGGCGCAGCGTCCAGCGATCGTTCGCGCGGTCGTGCATGACGATGCGCGACAGCGCGGTTTCCTCGCATGCGAGGCCGGCGAGGTCTTCCGGCAGGACGGGCGTCTCGAAATCGGGGAACGCATTGCGGATCAGCAGCGGGCGCTTCTGCCAGTAATCGCGCAGGAAGCGCTCGGGTGTCATGCCCAGCGGCGGCAGCGTGCGGGCGTCGATTTCGATGGGCAGTTCAGCGCGCGCCGACTTCGCCGTCTTGGTGGCGGTCGTGCGCGCGGGAGCGTTCTTCGTCGGTGCGATCTTTCGGTTCATGGCGTGGCGATTTCGTCGTAGCCGCGGCCAAGGAACTGCAGCAGGCACCAGCCGTGTCCGAACGGATCGGCGATGGTGACGATGCGGCCCCAGTTGGCCTGGCGGATGGGGGAATCCTGCGTCGCACCGGCGGCAAGCGCGCGGGCGAGTGCGGCGTCGAGGTCGACGACGACCACGTCGCAGTGGAGCGGCGTCCAGTGGCGGGTGTAGTCGCGCGCTGATTCGCCGGCGCCGATGGAACCGGCGTCCTTGCGCAGCAGGTAGAGGGGCGCTTCGAAGCCGAGCAGTTCCACGCCGTCGTCGCCGAAGCGCCGTGCGGGCGTCAACCCGAACGCGCCGGTGTAGAAGGCTTCCGCCTCGCGTACGTCCGGCACGTCGATGTTGACGAGCAGCTTCATGGCATCGGGATGGCGCGCGTCGTCAGATCTCGCGCGCCAGCTTCTCCGCCAGGCCCACGTAGCTGCCCGGCGTCATGTCGAGCAGGCGCTGCTTGTCGGCGGCGGGAAGCTCCAGCGTGCCGATGAACTCGCGCATCGAGGCTTCGTTGATGCCCTGGCCGCGCGTGAGCGCCTTGAGTTGTTCGTACGGGTTCGGCAGGCCGTGGCGGCGCATCACCGTCTGCACGGCTTCGGCCAGCACTTCCCACGCGGCGTCGAGGTCTTCGGCCAGGCGCTGCGGGTTGGCGCTGAGCTTGCCCAGGCCGCGCAGCAGGGCGTCGAAGCCGATCAGCGCGTGGCCGAACGCGGTGCCGAGCGCGCGCAGCACCGTGGAGTCGGTGAGGTCGCGCTGCCAGCGGCTGATCGGCAGCTTGGCCGCGAAATGCTCGAACAGCGCGTTGGCGATGCCGAAGTTGCCTTCGGCGTTCTCGAAGTCGATGGGGTTGACCTTGTGCGGCATGGTCGAGGAACCGACTTCCCCGGCCTTCACCGCCTGCTTGAAGTAGCCCAGCGAGATGTAGCCCCACACGTCGCGGCACAGGTCGATCGCGATGGTGTCGATGCGGCGCTGGGCGTCGCAGATTTCGGCGATGCCGTCGTGCGGCTCGATCTGCGTGGTGTACGGCTGCCAGTTCAGGCCGAGCGAATGCACGAAGCGTTCGGAAAAGGCCGGCCAGTCAATGTCGGGATACGAGGCGACGTGCGCGTTGTAGTTGCCGACCGCGCCGTTGATCTTGCCCGGCATGCGCGCGGCGGCGAGCGTTTCGCCCTGGCGCTGCAGGCGCGCGACGACGTTGGCGATTTCCTTGCCGACGGTGGTCGGCGAGGCGGTCTGGCCGTGGGTGCGCGAGAGCATCGGCAGCGCGGCGTGTTCGTGCGCCATCGCGCGCAGCTTCTGGATCAGCTCGTCGAGCTTGGGCAGCAGCACGTACTGGCGCGCCTCGTTGAGCATCAGCGCGTAGCTGAGGTTGTTGATGTCCTCGGACGTGCAGGCGAAGTGCACGAACTCCAGCGCCGGGCCGAGCTCGGCGTCGTCCTTCAGGCGTTCCTTGATGAAGTACTCCACCGCCTTGACGTCGTGGTTGGTGGTGCGCTCGATCTCCTTCACGCGCGCGGCATCGGCCGGGGTGAGCGTGTCCACCAGCGCACGCAGGCGCGCGGCGGCGGCATCGGAGAACGGCGCGAGCTCGACGATGCCCGGTTCTGCAGCCAGCGCCAGTAGCCATTCCACTTCCACCTTCACGCGCGCCTTGATCAGGCCGTACTCGGAGAAGATCGGTCGGAGCGCGTCGACCTTGCCGGCGTAGCGGCCATCGAGCGGGGACAGGGCGAGCAGCTGGGCTTCAACGGACATGGCGGGCTTCAGTGGGAGATGGCGAAGGCAAACCGCGATTCTACTACTGCTCCCCGGGGCGACCCTTCGCGACCGGCCGGGCAGGGTGAAACACGCGTAACGCGCCCGGCGTAAGCTCGGCGCATCCGAACCGGAGGACCCCCGATGGCCAAGCAGGCCCGCCGCGACAGCGGCTTCCGCACCGAGAAAGACAGCATGGGCGAGTTGCAGGTGCCCGCGCAGGCCCTGTGGGGCGCGCAGACGCAGCGGGCGGTGCAGAACTTCCCGATCTCCGGCCGCCCCATGCCGCGGGAATTCATCCGCGCGCTGGGCCTCATCAAGGCCGCGGCGGCCGAGGTCAACGGCGGCTTCGGCCTGCTGGGCAAGGGCGCCTCGCAGGCGATCCGTGCCGCCGCGCTGGCCGTCGCGTCGGGCGAACACGACGCGCAGTTCCCCATCGACGTGTTCCAGACCGGCTCGGGTACGTCGAGCAACATGAACGCCAACGAGGTCATCGCGGCGCTGGCCAATGCCGGCGGCAAGGTCGCCAAGGCGATCCATCCGAACGATCACGTCAACCTCGGCCAGAGTTCCAACGACGTGATCCCGACCGCGATCCGCGTCAGCGCGCTGGTCGCCACGACCGAACAGCTGCTGCCTTCGCTCAAGCACCTGCGCCGGACGATCGAACGCCAGGGCAAGGCGCTGGGCAAGGTCACCAAGACCGGCCGCACGCACCTGATGGATGCGATGCCCCTGACGTTCGCGCAGGAATTCGGCGCGTGGGCCTCGCAGCTGGCGTCGGCACAGGCGCGCATCGAGGACGCGCTGGGCCGTGTGCGTCGGCTGCCCATCGGCGGCACCGCGATCGGCACCGGCATCAACGCCGATGCGCGGTTCGGCAAGGCGATGGCAAAGGCGCTTTCGGCGCTGTCGGGCGTCAAATTCGATTCGGCCGACGACAAGTTCGAAGGCATCGCGTCGCAGGACGATGCGGTGGAGCTGTCCGGCCAGCTCAACGCGCTGGCGGTGGCGCTGATGAAGATCGCCAACGACCTGCGCTGGATGAATTCAGGCCCGCTGGCCGGGCTGGGCGAGATCGAATTGCCGGCACTGCAGCCGGGCAGTTCGATCATGCCGGGCAAGGTCAATCCGGTGATTCCCGAAGCGACCTGCATGGTCTGCGCGCAGGTGATGGGCCACCACACCGCGATCACCGTGGCGGGGCAGAGCGGCAATTTCCAGCTCAACGTGATGCTGCCGCTGATCGCCTACGACCTGCTCGATTCGATCCAGCTGCTGGGCAACGTGATGCGCCTGCTGGCCGACGACGCCATCGCCGGGCTGAAGCCGCGACCGGATCGGGTGCGCGAAGCGTTGGACCGCAATCCGATCCTGGTCACCGCGCTCAATCCGATCATCGGTTACGAAAAGGCCGCCGCGATCGCGAAGCAGGCCTACAAGGAAGGCAGGCCGGTGCTGGATGTGGCAGCGGAGAGCAGCGGGCTATCGCTGAAGCAGCTGCGCGAACTGCTGGATCCGGCGGCGCTTACGCGTGGCGGGATCCATGAGGGGAGTGGGGGCGGTGGTTAACCAGCCGTCGTCTCTTCCAGCTGCCATCCCGTAGCTGTCATCCCCGGTTTTCAGCTGTCATCCCCGCGAAGGCGGGGATCCATGCATCCACCCGGTCACGGCCTTCGAAGGCCGTTATGCGTCTGTCCGTTGGATTCCCGCCTGCGCGGGAATGACGGCAAAAGCAGGGGCGCCGCGACACGAGCTTGCGCGCCCCCCAGACTTACTGCTTCGTCGGCGCCTCGGCCGCCTTCGCCGCTTCCTCCGCCGCCGAGGCGGCCGAATCGGCCACCTTTTCGCCCCTGTGCTTCGCGTCGCTGCGGCACTCGTCGATGTCGGCCTGCGTCATGTTCGCGTAGGGCTTAAACTCCGGCATCGCCGCGGCGAGGCGGTTCTGCGATTCCATCATCGCCGGCAGCGCGTCGCAGAGCGCCATCGCCGCAGCTTCGACCTTTGACGCCTGCGCCTCGACGTTGCGCTCGATGTCGTCCCCCGAGCCGCCGGTGAAGACGCTCTTGATCGACTGCGTCACTGCCTGCGTGGCGAGGTCGGCGCTGTGCATGCCGATCGTCACGCCCGCGTTCGCGACGTCGATGATGCGGCCGCGATACTCGAGCAGCAGCGTGCGCTGCTGCGGGGTTACCGCCACCGCGTCACCGTCGATCAGCAGATCGCCCTTGGGTGAAATTTCGACGCGCTTGCCGCCGGTGCCGCTGTTGTTGACGCTGACGTTGCCTTCGGCGATTTCCTTCTTCGCCTGCGTCAACGCCTTCTGCACGGCACCGGACACGACGCCGCCAGTCTCGGCCGCCTTCTGCGCGGTCGGTTGCGAGGGCGTATTGGCATCGCACGCGGACAGCAGCGTCGCGCTGGACAGGACTGCAGTGAGGGCGAAAAGACGCAGGTTCATGGCGAACGTCCTGGGTGATGTGGATGGATCAGTCGTCGGAGGGCACGCTGACGGTGCCCCTCACGCCGCTGTGGTCGACGCCGCCGCTGCCGACGCGGCGTACGGTGAGGTTGCCGGCGACGTCGTGCGCGTCCAGGCCGCCGGAGCCGATCTTGCCGGCGATGACGTTGCCGCCGACTTTCTGTGCTTCCAGCCCGCCGGAGCCGATGCTTTCGATGCTGACGTTGCCGCCGACATCGCGAAGGTCGATGTCGCCAGAGCCTACGCTGCCGACGTCGACATTCGTCTTGACGCGGCGTGCCGTCAGATCGCCCGAACCGACCGACAGCACGCGAAGAGAACCGATCGTGTCCAGCTCGATGTCACCGGAATTGACGTCGGCGGTGACCAGGCCGCGGATGTTGCGGGCCTCGACATCGCCGGAGCCGACATCGGCGCTCATCGCCGCCGCGCCGCTGACGCGCGCATCGCCCGAGCCGACGTCCAGCTGCACCAGCACGTTGTCCGGCACGGTCGCGTTAAGCGAAAGGTAGGCGTAGTTCGCGCTGCCGAAACTGATGCTGATGGTGTCGGCGCGCTCGGCCGTGACGATGATCTTGTCGCCCACGCGCTTCTGCGTGAGCGTCAGTTCCTTCAGTCGGTCGGGATTGGACGCGCAGGCCTTGCCCTGCACGGCGCCCTTCGCGCCGGGCGATGCGGTGACGGTGAGGTCGTGCGGGCCGATGTCGAACATCACGGTCTTCACGCCGTTGAAGTCGAGCGTGAGGTTGTGCGGTTCGGAGTGCTTGCATTCGTCGGCGAAGGCCTGGCCGGCGAACAGGGCGAGGGGAAGCAGGGCAAAGGCGACGGTGGGCTTGCGCATGGCGGGTCTCTCCGTGATAGGCCCTACTTGGATGCGCCCGAGGTGCGCACGGTTGCATTGCCCGTCGCATCGCCCAGCAGCAGCGGTCGCAGCGTCGGCCAGGCGTTGTCGAGCACGCGCGGCTGCGCGGCCGCATTCGGGTGGATGCCGTCGTCCTGCAGCAGCGCCGGCGTCGCGGAAATGTCGCCGAGCAGCGACGGCAGCAGCGCAACCTCGGCGCTTTTTGCGACGGTCGCGTAGGCCTCGCGCAGCAGATTCGCCGAGCCGTCCTTGTCGAAGGCCGGCGGTACGACGAAGCCGAGGATCGCCACCTTCGCGCCCCGTGCGCGGGAGAGTTCGATCAGGCGCGAAAGATCGCGTTCGATGGCATCGCGCTTCGCGCCGAGGATCGCGTCGTTGCCGCCGAGCTCGAGCACGACGACATCGGGATGGTGCTGTTCGAGCAGGGCGGGAAGTTCGTCAAGCGCGTCGGTCAGCGTCTTGCCGCCGCGGCTCGCGTTGACGATGGCGGGCGGGGTTTTCGTTTCGGTGGCGAGGCGCGCCTGCAGCAGCGAGACCCAGCCCTGCGACGATTCCATGCGGTGCGCGCTGCTGAGGCTGTCGCCGACGATCAGGACGGTGTCGGCGGACGCGTCGGCGGCGCGATTGGCGGCCAGCGCGGGAAGCGATGCGGAGAACAGTGCGAAGCAGAGCAGGGCGGCGAACTTCGGGCGCATCGGGGGTTCCTTGGTGATCGGGGCGGCGTAGCCGTTTTGAGGTTTCTGCGAGTGCCCGACGTGCGATAGACAGTCATCCGGCGTCGTGGCGCGGCTTCCACTTCGGTGTGATCGCTGCCGCCATCCTTGGCGTCACGCTGCAGGTTTCGGGTCGCCCGGCCCGGCCATCCATGGCCGGTCATTCGGCAGGCCGCGCGGCAGTGCCGCGTTTCCCACTTCGATGTATCAATTGGCTGCCATCCCTGGCGTCACGCTATCGGCGTCGGGTTGCCCAGCCCGGCCATCCATGGCCGGGCGTTCGCGCGGCGCGGACCAGTGGTCCGCGCTCGCGCTCACCCCTCATCCCTCCAGCGGCGGAGGCGGATCGCGCCGAAGATCATCACCGCGCCGGCCAGCGCACCCACCCACAGCTGCGGCGTGGCGAGGACCGAGTACATCGTGCGAAGGCTCAGCACCGAGTGGATCGCCTGCGGGCCGTCGACGTCGACGTCGCCCAGCTGCGCCGCGTCGAACCACGAACCCGGGGCCACGCTCAACAGGCTGCGGGCCACGACATTCTTCCAGAACCAGCCGGTTTCCAGGTCAAACAGCTGCATCAGGTCGAACCAGCTGACGAAGATGCCGGCGAAGATCGGGATCATGATCGCCCACAGGAAAGGCTTGCTCTTGGCCCAGGCCGAGCAGAGCATCAGCCAGCCCACGGTCGGCAGGGCCCACAGTGCGTACACCGGGATCGACGCGAGCAGATGCATGCTCACCTTGAGCGGACTCGCCGGGCCCCACAGCATCGTGACCGGGTTACCGCCGTGCAGCAGCACCGCGAAGCTGTAGACCACCATCGAACCGAACACCGTCGCGATGGCGGCGATGGCGGCGATGGCCGGCGCCATCAGCGTCGCGCTGGCGACCTTCGACAGCACCGTGTCGCGATCGGAGATCGGCAGCGATTTCCAGAAAAGCACGCTGCGGTCGCGACGATCGTCGTACAGGCTGCCCAGGCAATAGAAGAACACCACGAAGGCCAGCACGATGAAGGGCCAGCTCGCCGCCATGTACAGGCTGGCGTCGATCACGCCCCCGAACTCGTGCAGCTCGCTCGGGCTCATCTTCGCGGTGAGCTGCGAAAGATCCAGTCCGTTGACCTGGAAGCTGCCGCCTTCGACGTTGATCGTCGCGCGGTCGGGCACCTTGCGCAGCAGCACTTCGCCCGCGCCGATGCCCATCAGCGTGAGCACCAGCAGGATCGCGCCTGCCACCAGCGGGGCCCACAGGAAACCGCCCTTGTGCTCCCAGAACTCGCGCCGGAGCAGCATCTTGAACGTGTGCGTGGGATGCGTCGCCGCTACCGCGGCGGAGCGGGGAAATTCCTGGGATTCGTTGATCGCGTTCATGCGTAGGTCCCCTTCATCGTGGCGACGAACAGGTCGGCCAGGCCCGGTGTGCGGGTTTCGCCCAGTCCGGCCAGTCGTTCGCGCGGCACGCCGTCGAACAGCATCACCGTCTTGCCGAAGGGCAGGGCGCGTTCGTCGATCGGCTGTAGCGCGCGGGCCTCGCCGGTGCGGTCGCCGTTGACCAGCACTTCGGTGAAGCGTTCGCCCAGCGTTTCCATGTCGTTGTTGAGCACGACCTTGCCGTCGCGGATGAACATGACGTCGGTGAGGATGTGCTCGATTTCCTCGACCTGGTGCGTGGTGACCAGGATGGTCTTCTCCTCGTCGAAGTAGTCCTCCAGCAGGCGCTGGTAGAACTGCTTGCGGTAGAGGATGTCCAGGCCGAGCGTGGGTTCGTCGAGCACCAGCAGGCGCGCGTCGATGGCCATCACCAGCGCCAGGTGCAGCTGCACGATCATGCCCTTGGACAGTTCGCGCACGCGCATCTGCGGCTTGAGCTGGGTGTGGGCGAGGAAGCGTTCGCACTTGGCGCGATCGAAGCGCGGATGCACGCCTGCGACGAAGTCGATGGCTTCCTTCACGCGGATCCAGCGCGGCAGCACCGCGACGTCGGCGATGAAGCACACATCGCGCATGAGTTCGTCGCGTTCGGTGCGCGGATCGCGACCGAGCACGCGCAGCTCGCCTTCGAACGGAATCAGTCCGAGGATCGCCTTCAACGCGGTGGTCTTGCCCGCGCCGTTGGGACCGATCAGGCCGACGATGCGGCCGGCGGGGATCTCGAACGCGGTGTCGTCCAGCGCGAGCTTGTTCTTGTAGGCCTTGCGCAGGCCGCGGGCGCTTACGACCGGGGCAGCTGCGGAGACGAGCGAAGCGGAGGCGTTCATGGCGAGCCTGCCTTGGCCGGGGTGAGCAGGTCTTCGGCGGTGAGGCCCAGTCGCAGGATGCGTTCGAGCACCAGCGGCCATTCCTCGCGCAGGAAGCGTTCGCGTTCGTTGAACAGCAGTTTCTTTGCCGCCTCTTCGGTCACGTACATGCCAAGACCCCTGCGTTTCTCGACGAGAGCCTCGTCCGCCAGTTCCTGATAGGCGCGCGAGACAGTGATGGGATTGAGCTGGTATTCGGCGGCGACCTGGCGCACGGAGGGCAGAGCGTCCCCCGGCTTCAGAATCCCGTCGAGCATCATCGCGATGACGCGATCCTTCAGCTGGCGATAGATCGGAGCGCCGTCGCTCCATTGGATTGCGGTCATGGTTCAGCCCCGCGGTGCGAATGAGATGTAAGGCATGACGAGGGTTTGCCGGCGGTGCCGGGCGGCGGTCCGTGCCTTGTGTTCGGATTCGGTGTCGTTCTCGCCGGCGGTCTTCACCGCCTGGGCCAGGGCCGTGGCGGTGGCGATTTCGGCGGCCAGGGTGGCGGCGTCGGCCAGGGTTTCGACCTTGTCGGCCCGGCGTTCGATGCTCCGGGTCAGCGCGTCGAGATGGTCCTGCTGGCTGCGCGAGGCGTCCGACGGCGTGAAGGTCGCGTCGAGCGGCCCCATCTGCACGGCCAGGTGTTCGGCGCGAGCCTCGTGCGGGGCCGGCATCGCCATCGCCAGGCACAGCGCCAGGGCGGAAGCGGAAGCCAGCAGTGCCGTGAGGGAGTTCTGGAACCTGCGGTTCATGGTGAACGTCCTGCTCGTTAGTAGACCGGTGTTGTAGGCAACTATAACACCAAATTACGACCGGTCAACCGGCTTCTACCCAACTGATGGCATAGCCGACGGGCGGTGGGGAGCTGGCCTGTTCAGGCGGGAGGCGTGGCTCAGTCCTCAAGCATCCCTTTTGGACGGTCCCCCGTCTTTGCGGTGGATGTCCGCTGGCGCTCGCGCCGATGCATGCAAATCCCGACGCGCACTCACCGATCGCTTCACGACCTCGTGCGTAGATCGCGTGTAGACACGGTTGGCGATTGCCGATGAGGGCTGGTGCCGCGACAATGCCGGGCTTGCCCGCGCCTGTTTCGATGAGCGTATGCAAGGCGCCGGCACGTGCCGGACACAACACCCATACGGAGTAGGTTCCCCATGAAGGCATTGATGCGCGGCGCCGCCGTGTTGCTTACCACTGCGGCCACGCTGATCGGCGGGGCGGCCTCTGCTCAGGAAAAGAACGTGCTGACGACCGAACGCGAAAAGACCAGCTACATGGTGGGCACCGACATCGCCCAGTCGATCACGCCGCTGTCGCCCGACATCGACCTGGCCGCGTTCCAGCGCGCGATCCAGAACGCCTTCGACGGCGGCAAGCCGCTGATCACCGAGACTGAAGCGCAGACCGTCGGCCCCGCGCTGATGCAGCGCATCGCCGTGCGTACCGGCCAGGCGCCGGCCGGCACGAAGGCGCCGGACGTGCCGAAGGACAAGGTCGCCTACCTGGTCGGCGCCGACGTCGGCCGCTCGCTCGCGCCGATCAAGGACGAGCTCGAACTGCCGGTGGTGATGCAGGCCATCCGCACGTCCTTCGACAAGGGCCAGCCGCTGCTGAGCGACGCCGAACTCGGCGCGATCCGCCAGTCGTTCCAGCAGAAGGTGCAGGCCAAGATGCAGGCGCAGGCCTCGCAGCTGGGCGACAAGAACAAGGCCGAGGGCGCGAAGTTCCTCGCCGAGAACAAGACGCAGAAGGGTGTGATCACGACCGGTTCGGGCCTGCAGTACATGGTGCTGCGCCAGGGTTCGGGCCCGCGCCCGACCGCCACCGACCGCGTGCGCGTCAACTACGAAGGCAAGCTGCTCGACGGCACCGTGTTCGACAGCTCCTACGCGCGCAACCAGCCTGCCGAATTCGCGCTCAACCAGGTCATCGCCGGCTGGACCGAAGGCGTCGGCATGATGCCGGTGGGCAGCAAGTTCCGCTTCTGGATTCCGGGCGATCTCGCCTATGGCGCGAACGGTACGCCGGGCGGCCCGATCGGTCCGAACGCCACGCTGGTGTTCGACGTCGAACTGATGGGCATTCTGTAAGAAGCGTTCCGGCGCTCGTCCACGACGCGCGCCGCTCGCAGTGTGCGTGGATCGACGGGCGTGCCGCGCGTTGCGTGGTACGCCTGACGTTCAGTTCGCCGCTGGCAGTTTGTCAGGCCGCAACGCCGGACGGAGTCCCGTTCCGGCGATCTTTCCTTCCTGGAGCTCCCCGATGAAGTTCACTCCGCGCCACACCGGCCTCGCCCTGGCCGTCGCTTCGCTCGCCGCCTTGACCGCCGCCTGCAACAAGCCGGCCGACAACGCCGAAGCCAAGAAGGACACCGCCACGACCGAAGCCGGCAAGGACGGTGCGAAAGCCATCGCGGGCCTTGCGACGGAGAAGGAACAGGTCAGCTACATGATCGGCATGGACATGGCGCGCTCGCTCGAGCCGGTGAAGGGCGAGATCGACCTGGACACGCTGCACAAGGCGCTCAAGACGTCGCTGGAAGGCGGCAAGCCGCTGCTCGACGAGAAGCAGGCCGGCGAGATCCGCGAAGCCTTCGCGCAGAAGATCCGCGCGCAGCAGATCGCCAAGCTCGAAACCGACGCGAAGAACAACGCCGAAGCCGGCGCGAAGTTCCTCGCCGAGAACGCGAAGAAGCCGGGCGTGACGACCACCGCCTCGGGCCTGCAGTACCAGGTCATCACCGAAGGCAAGGGTCCCAAGCCGACGCCGACCGACGTGGTGAGCGCGCATTACAAGGGCACGCTGCTGGACGGCAAGACCTTCGACAGTTCCTACGATCGCGGCGAGCCGGCGACGTTCGTGCTCTCCCAGATGGTGCCGGGCTGGCAGGAAGGCCTGACGCTGATGCCGGTGGGCAGCAAGTTCCGTTTCTGGATCCCGAGCAAGCTCGCGTACGGTCCGCAGGGCGCCGGCCCGATCGGCCCGAACCAGACGCTGGTGTTCGAAGTCGAGTTGCTCGACATCGGCAAGCCGGGGCAGGGCAAGTAACGACCCGCTGTATCCGGGAAGGTCCCTGAGCGAGCAGGCTCTTCACTCGTGACTGGTTACCTTCCCATTTCGCCACATTCGGAGTAGCTGCATGCGCGTCACCATCTTCGGAACGGGCTACGTAGGCCTGGTCACCGGAACCTGTCTTGCCGATGTCGGCCATGACGTGGTCTGCGTCGATATCGACCAGGCCAAGGTCGAAGGCCTAAATCGCGGTGTGATCCCGATCTACGAGCCCGGCCTGGAGCCGATGGTGAAGGCGAACCACGCGGCGGGCCGGTTGACGTTCACGACCGACGCGGCGGCAGCGATCGCACACGGCGACGTGATCTTCATCGCCGTGGGCACGCCGCCGGACGAAGACGGCAGCGCGGACCTGAAGTACGTGCTCGCGGTGGCTCGCACGATCGGCAAGCACCTCGAGCGCAGTGCGGTGGTGGTGAACAAGTCGACGGTGCCGGTCGGCACCGCCGACAAGGTGCGCGCGGCGATCGCCGATGAGTTGCGCACGCGCGGGACCGACGTGGCGTTCGAAGTCGCCTCGAACCCGGAATTCCTCAAGGAAGGCGACGCCGTCAACGACTGCATGCGGCCCGACCGCATCGTGATCGGCTCGTCCAGCACGATGGCGGTCGAACGCCTGAAGCGCCTGTATGCACCGTTCAATCGCAACCACGAACGCATCGTGGTGATGGACGTACGTTCGGCCGAGCTGACCAAGTACGCCGCCAACGCGATGCTGGCGACCAAGATCAGCTTCATGAACGAGATCGCGAACATCGCCGAGCGCGTGGGCGCGGACGTCGAGATGGTCCGCCAGGGCATCGGTTCGGACCCGCGCATCGGTTGGCACTTCATTTATCCCGGCGCCGGTTACGGCGGTTCGTGCTTCCCGAAGGACGTGCAGGCGCTGCATCGCACGGCGCTGCAGCACGGCTACACCGCGCAGTTGCTGGGCGCGGTGGAAGGCGTCAACGAGCAGCAGAAGGGACATCTGTTCGAACTGATCCAGCGCCACTACGACGGCAACGTCGCGGGCAAGACCTTTGCGGTCTGGGGCCTGGCATTCAAGCCGAACACCGACGACATGCGCGAAGCCTCGAGCCGTCGCCTGCTGCAGCAGCTTTGGGATGCCGGCGCGAAGGTGCGCGCGTACGACCCGGAGGCGACCGAGGAAGCCCACCGCATCTTCGGCGATCGCGATGACCTGGTGCTGTGCGATTCCGCCCAGGCCGCGCTGGCCGACGCGGACGCGCTGGTCGTGGTCACCGAATGGAAGCAGTTCCGCAGCCCGGATTTCGCGCGCCTGAAGCAATCGGTCAACGACGCGGTCATCTTCGACGGCCGCAACCTGTACCACCCGGACGAAGTCGAATCGGCCGGGCTGGCGTATTACGGGATCGGGCGCGGCCGCTCGATCCAGACGCACTGAAATGCCCGACCAACGCGATGACCTTGAGCAGCGCCTTGTCGACCTGGAAACGCGCCTCGCGTTCCAGGAGCAGGCGCTGTCCGAGCTGAGCGATGCACTCGCCGCGACGCGCGGCGAGGAGGCGCGCAACGCGCTGGCGATGCATCGTGTCCTGGAGGAACTGCGGCACATGCGGGCCGCGCTCGCGTCCAACCCGTTCGCCGCGGAGCCCTCGCAGGAACCGCCGCCGCCGCATTACTGAAGCCGGCGCACCGTTCACCGTGGAAAGCCGCGCGCCACGGCCGCCGGCTGCCTATACTTCGGGTCTGCAGTCACCCTCCTTTCGCAGCAGCACATGAGCAACAGCCTCCGCGACCAGTTGATGGGCCTGGGCTTCAAGCCCGCGCCCAAGCCCGAGCGCCCCGCGCACGCCAAGGGCGGCAAGCCGGACAACCGGCAGGGTGGCAAGCCCCAGGGCGCGCAGCCGCAAGGTGCGAAGCCGCAGGGCGGAAAGCCGCAGGCTGGCGATCGCCGCCAGGACGGACGCAAACCCGACAACCGTAAGCCGGGCGCGCGACACGGCGGCAAGCCGCAGTCGCGCGAGGACATCGACCTGGCGAAGGCCTACGCCATCCGCGCCCAGCGCGAGAAGGACGAGCGCATCGCCGCGGAAGCCGCCAAGCAGGAAGAAGCGCGCCAGCGCCGCGAGGCGCGCGCGAAGCTCGCCGAGCTGGTCAAGGACAAGGCGCTCAACGACGCGACCGCCGAGATCGCCCGCCACTTCCCGTACGGCGGAAAGATCAAGCGCATCTACGTCAACGAGGCGCAGCTCAAGCAGCTCAATGCCGGCGAACTCGGCGTGCTGCAGATGGACGGCCGCTACCTCCTGGTCACCGCCGAACTGCTCGCGCAGGCCGAAGCGGTCTTCGCCCCCGCCGTGGCGTTGAAGGTCGACCCGAACGCGCCGGCGAACGAGGATCCTTACGCCGATCCGCAATACCAGGTGCCCGACGACCTGGTGTGGTGATCGTTTCCCCGGCGTGACGCGCCGACACTGACACCTGACCGAATCCAACGCATGCCCGTCACGGACGACACGCGCCAGCGTTACTTTCCCTACATCGATGGACTGCGCGCGCTGGCCGTGCTTTCGGTCATCGCCTACCACCTCGACGCCCGACTGCTGCCGGGCGGTTTTACCGGCGTCGATGTGTTCTTCGTGATTTCCGGCTTCGTGGTCAGCGCCTCGATGGCGCACCTGCATAGGCCACGGCTGCCCGATTACCTCGGTTACTTCTATTCCCGGCGCATCCGGCGCATCGCTCCGGCGCTGATCGTCTGCCTCATGCTCACGGGCATCGCGAGCGCGCTCTTCATCCCGCAGGCCTGGCTGAGCGACACCAGCAACGAGGTCGGCCGCTGGGCATTCGTCGGCCTGAGCAACTTCGTCCTGCTGCGCACCGACGGCGATTATTTTTCGCCGAAGGTCGAGTTCAATCCGTACACGCATACGTGGTCGCTCGGCGTGGAAGAGCAGTTCTACGTGCTCTTCCCGCTCCTGTTCTTCGCATGGGCGTGGGGTGTGCGCGGCCGGAAGTGGTCGATGGCGCTGTTCGCGGCGGGCTTGCTGGCCTCGCTGGGCTACGTGATCCACATCGCCGAGGCGAAGCCCGCGGTTGCGTTCTACATGCTGACCACACGGTTCTGGCAACTCGCGGCAGGCGTGCTGCTGTTCCAGGTGCTTTCGCAGGCGAGGGGGGAAGCTGGCGCGACGCGGATTCCGGCTTTCGTCGCTACCGTCGGCGCATTCGTGTCGCTGGCGCTGCTTGCCGTCAGCCTGGTAACCGCGCGTGCGGGACATTCGCCGTGGCCTGATTCGGTGCCGGCGGTGCTCGGCACGCTCGGCCTGCTCGGCTTCCTGTACCGCCCCGACGCCGGCGGACCGTTGCGCGTCCTGTTGGAGAACGGCGGTGTGCGCTGGGTCGGGCGACTGTCGTACTCCCTCTACCTGTGGCACTGGCCGGTATTCGTGCTGATGCGCTGGACGGTCGGGCTGGAATCGGTGCCGACGCAGATCGCTGCGCTGGTGGCGACGTTTGGCCTTGCCGCGCTCTCGTATTACTTCGTCGAGACGCCGTTCCGCCGCGCCGCGGTGTTCCGCAACGCACACAAGCTGGCGGTGATCGGCGTCGGGGTGATCGCGATCTTCGCCTTCATGGGCGTGTACCGGAAAGTCGGCCGGATGCAGCCGGACCTCTCGCTGAGCGTCACCGCGCAGCACGCCGACGACTGGTATCCGATGGGCCGCGAAACGCGAGCGGTCTATCCCGATTGCGCCGCCACGGGGCATCTGGAAACCGTCGCCGGTGCCGAGCTTCGCATCTATTCCAAGTCCTCCTGCACGACGCCGCCAGCCGCCGGACGGCTGTTCGTCATCGGCGACTCGCACGCCGCCGCTTACATGGGCCTCTACGCGAAGCTGGCGGTGGACTCCGGACGCGACGTTTACCTGTACACGCGCGCGGGCTGCGCGTTTGCGAGCCTGCAGCCCTCGCGCGACTACAAGGCTCCGCACTGCCGGCAGTTCGGCGATGCGGCGGTCGCCGACGTGCAGTCGCGTGCGAAGCCGGGCGATACGCTGTTCCTGCCCGCGTTGCGCTTGCCGCGCTATGCCGATCAGTGGACGAGCATCGATCCGGAGCAGGTGCGCAATGCCGTGTTCGGCGCGGATGCGGTCGCGGGCCGGCGCGAAGCGGAGCAGATCGTGCGCGACATGCTCCAGCCCCTGGCCGAACGTGGCGTCGCCATCGTGTTCGAAGCGCCCAAGCCGGTGTTCCGCTCGACGCCGTACCGATGCGCCGACTGGTTCAGCCGCGGAAATCCCGCGTGCCGCGACGGTCTGGCGATGCCGCGTGGCGAACTGGAAGCGCTGCGCAAGCCGGTCCTGGACTCCCTGGCCAGAATGGCCGCGCAGTTGCCCGGCGCGAGCGTATGGGATCCGTTCCCGATCCTCTGTCCCGACGCGACCTGCGTCGTCGAGGACAACGGCCGTCCGCTGTATTTCGATGCCGACCACATCAGCGGGTACGCGAACCGCAAGCTGTTGCCTGGTTTCATGGCGCATCTTTCGGCGACGTCATCCGGTGGGTCGGGGAACGCGCGTCAGGAATGACGAAGGCCGCGCAGGCGGCCTTCGTGTTGGTGCCGCTGTGAGGACGGGGGGCGACGAAGACGCCCCACCTGTCGTCACTCCGGATCGTAATCCAGGTTTGATGCGAGCCAGCGTTCGGCCTGCGCCAGGCTGACGCCCTTGCGTCGCGCGTAGTCCTCGACCTGTTCCTTCGACACGCGACCGACGACGAAGTACTGGCTGCGCGGATGGCTGAAGTAATAGCCAGACACGGCCGCGGCGGGGTACATCGCGAAGCTTTCGGTCAGGCGCACGCCGGCATTGTTCTCCGCGTCGAGCAGGCGGAACAGCGTGGCCTTCTCGCTGTGCTCGGGGCAAGCCGGATAACCCGGGGCCGGGCGGATGCCGACGTAGGCTTCGTCGATCAACGCATCGTTGCCGAGCGCTTCGGTCGCCGCGTAGCCCCAGAACTCCTTGCGCACGCGCTCGTGCAGCCGTTCGGCGAGCGCTTCGGCGAAGCGGTCCGCCAGCGCCTTGAGCAGGATCGCGTTGTAGTCGTCGTGATCGGCTTCGAATCGCGCGACGTGTTCCTCGATGCCGATGCCCGCCGTCACCGCGAAACCGCCGATCCAGTCCTGCCGGCCGCTCTCCTTCGGCGCGATGAAATCGGCGAGGCAGAAGTCCGGGCGATCGACCGGCTTGTCGACCTGCTGGCGCAGGAAGTGCAGGGTGGTGGGCGTGCCGTTCGCATCGACGACGACGTCATCGCCGATCGCGTTCGCCGGCCACAGCGCGAACACCGCCTTCGCGGTCAGCCAGCGCTCGTCGACGATGCGCCTGAGCATCGCCTGCGCATCGCGATACAGCTCACTCGCCTGCGCGCCGACGACCTCGTCGGTCAGGATCGCCGGGTACTTGCCCGCGAGCTCCCACGTGTTGAAGAACGGCGTCCAGTCGATGTACTCGACGAGTTCTGCCAGCGGGTAGTCGTCGAACACATGCAGGCCCGGCTGGTTCGGCGCGGGCGGGACGTAGTCGTTCCAGCCGCCATCGAAGCGCTGCGCGCGCGCCTTCTCCAGCGAAACCAGGCGCTTGCCGTCGCCGCGCTGCCTGTGGCGCTGGCGGATCTCGGCGTAGTCGGTGTCGTTGGCGGCGACGAAGTTGCCGCGCAGATCCGGGCTGATCAGCGATTGCGCGACGCCGACCGCACGCGAGGCGTCCTTCACCCAGACGGTCGGTGCCTTGTAGTGCGGATCGATCTTCAGCGCCGTGTGCGCGCGCGAGGTCGTCGCGCCGCCGATGAGCAGCGGCATCTCGAAGCCCTGTCGCTGCATCTCGCGCGCGACGTGGCTCATTTCCTCCAGCGATGGCGTGATCAGGCCCGACAGGCCGACCAGGTCGGCGTTCTCGGCTTTCGCGCGATCGAGGATCACCTGCGCCGGCACCATCACGCCCAGGTCGATCACCTCGAAGTTGTTGCACGCGAGCACGACGCCGACGATGTTCTTGCCGATGTCGTGCACGTCGCCCTTGACGGTCGCCATCACAATCTTGCCGTTCGATTTGCCGACGTCACCGGTGCGCAGCTTTTCGGCTTCGATGAACGGCAGCAGGTACGCGACGGCCTTCTTCATCACGCGCGCGGATTTCACCACCTGCGGCAGGAACATCTTGCCGGCGCCGAACAGGTCGCCGACGACGTTCATGCCGTCCATCAGCGCGCCTTCGATCACGTCCAGCGGACGCGTTGCCTGCGCACGCGCTTCCTCGGTGTCGGCTTCGATGTACTGGTCGATGCCATGCACCAGCGAATGCGACAGGCGCTCGCGCACGGGCTTCTCGCGCCACGCGAGGTCCTCGACCTTCTTCTCGCCCTTCTTGCCCTTGTAGCGGTCGGCGATTTCCAGCAGGCGCTCGGTTGCGTCGCTGCGGCGATTGAGCACGACGTCTTCCACGCGCTCGCGCAGCTCGGCGTCCAGGTCGTCGTACAGCGGCAAGGCGCCGGCATTGACGATGCCCATGTCCATGCCCGCCCTGATGGCGTGGTACAGGAACACGACGTGGATCGCCTGCCGCACCGGTTCGTTGCCGCGGAAGGAGAACGACACGTTCGACACGCCGCCGGAGATGTGGCTGAACGGGAAACGCCGCTTGAGTTCGCGCGTCGCCTCGATGAACGCGACGGCGTAGTCGTTGTGCTCCTCGATGCCGGTCGCGATGGCGAACACGTTCGGGTCGAAGATGATGTCTTCCGGCGGGAAGCCGATCGTCTCGGTCAGCAGCTTGTACGCGCGCGAGCAGATCTCGACCTTGCGTTCGATCGTGTCGGCCTGGCCGGCTTCGTCGAACGCCATCACCACGACGGCGGCGCCATAACGGCGCACCAGTCGCGCCTGCCGCAGGAACTCGGCTTCGCCTTCCTTCATCGAGATCGAATTGACGATGCCTTTGCCCTGCAGGCAGCGCAGGCCGGCTTCGATGACGCTGAACTTCGAGCTGTCCACCATCACCGGCACGCGCGCGATGTCGGGCTCGGCGGCGATGAGGTTGAGGAAGTCGACCATCGCGCGCTCGGAATCGAGCAGGCCTTCGTCCATGTTGACGTCGATCACCTGCGCGCCGTTCTCGACCTGCTGGCGCGCGACCACGACGGCTTCGTCGAGCCGGCCTTCCAGGATCAGCTTCTTGAACTGCGCGCTGCCGGTGACGTTGGTGCGCTCACCGACGTTGATGAAGTTGGATTCCGGGGTGATCTGCAGCGGTTCGAGACCGCTCAGGCGCGTCTGGCGGGGGAGGGGCATGGTCATTACAGGCAGGAATCCGTTCGCGATGCGCGGAAAGTCGAATGAGGGCGGGGGCGATCAGGCCGCGGCGACCAGCGAAGGCAGTGCGCGCGGCGCGATGCCTTCGACCACCTTCGCGATCGCCGCGATGTGCGCCGGCGTGGTGCCGCAGCAGCCGCCGACGAGGTTCAGCATGCCGGCGCGCGCGAACTCGCCGAGCACGGCGGCCATGTCCTCGGGTGTTTCGTCATAGCCGCCGAACGCATTGGGCAGGCCCGCGTTCGGGTGCGTGCTCACGTACGCGTCGGCGACCTGCGCGAGCACGTCGACGTGCGGGCGCAGGTCCTTCGCGCCGAGCGCGCAGTTCAGGCCGATCGCCAGCGGCTGCGCGTGGCGTAGCGAGTACCAGAACGCTTCGGCGGTCTGTCCGGAAAGCGTGCGGCCGGAGGCGTCGGTGATCGTGCCCGACGCCATCACCGGCAGGCGCACGCCGCGTGCGTCGAACGCTTCCTCGATCGCGAACAGCGCCGCCTTGGCGTTGAGCGTGTCGAACACGGTTTCGACCATCAGCACGTCGGCGCCGCCGTCGATCAGGCCGTCGGCGGCTTCGCGATAGGCCACGCGCAATTCGTCGAAGGTGGTGGCGCGAAAGCCGGGACGGTTGACGTCCGGGCTCAGCGACGCGGTGCGGCTGGTCGGGCCGAGCACGCCGATCACGTAGCGCGGGCGCGACGGATCGCGGGCTTCGGCGGCGTCGCAGGCGTCGCGGGCCAGTCGCGCGCCGGCTTCGTTGAGCTCGCGCGCCAGGTGCTCCAGGCCGTAGTCCGCGAGCGACACGGTAGTGGAGTTGAAGGTGTTCGTTTCGATCAGGTCCGCGCCGGCGTCGAGGTACTGCGCGTGGATGCCCTGGATGATCTGCGGCTGCGTCAGGCTCAGCAGGTCGTTGTTGCCGCGCTGGTCGCGCGAGCAGCCGCAGTTGTCGCCGTGGACGTGCTCGACATGGTCGTAGGCGTGGTCATAACCCTTTGCGAATCGCTCGCCGCGGTACGCGGCTTCGTCCAGCTCGTGCTGCTGGATCATGGTGCCCATCGCGCCGTCGATCACCAGGATGCGTTCGCGCAGCAGTTGCTGCAGCGATTGCGCGCGTTCGGGGTTCAGCCAGGGCAGGGTTTCCATCAGGACTTCCTCGTCTTGCGCGCATCGCCGGGCTTGCGGCCGATCAGCGCGATCACTTCGAAATGCGGGGGGCGGCGCTCGCGCGTGACGGTCTCGCAACTGCTCACGTCCAGGCCGGCCTTGGTGGCGAACTTCAGCAGGTCCTTCTCGCTGAAGCCCAGGTTCACGTGGCCGTAGGCCTCGACCACGTTGCGGTGCTCGTGTCGGGCCAGGCTGGTGAGCAGCAGCCGACCGCCCGGGCGCAACACGCGTGCGGCTTCGACCACCGCCTGCGCGGGGTGCTCGGCGTAGGTCAGCGCGTGCATCAGCACGACCAGGTCGAAATGCGCGTCCTCGAAGGGCAGGGCGTGCATGTCGCCCTCGCGCACCTCGACATTCTTCAGCTTGCGCAGGCGCTCGGACGCGGCCAGCACGACCTTCGTGCTCGAATCCAGGCAGACGTAGCGGTGCGAATGCGGGGCGAGCAGTTCGGCGAGCACGCCGTCGCCGGAAGCCACGTCGAGCACGTCGCCCGGCTCCAGCAGCGGCAGTGCCGAACGGGCCATCGCTTCCCAGGTGCGACCGGGCGAGTAATGGCGCTCCATGTCGCCGGCCACCGTGTCGGCCCAGTTCTGGTCCGCGGCGCGGGAGGCCAGTACGTCGGCCACGCGCTCGGCGTCCTGGCGCAGCAGCGGGTCGTCGCTTCCCTCACGCAGGGTGGTCCACAGGGCGCGCTGGGCGCCGTCGAGGGCGGCGTCGTCGAAACGGTAGTAGGCCGAGACGCCGGAGCGGCGGTCGCGCACCAGGCCGGCCTCCTTCAGCTTGGCCAGGTGGGTGGAGACGCGGGGCTGGGCCAGGCGGGTGATGCCCGACAGCTCGGCCACGGTCAGCTCCTCGCGCTCCAGCAGCGCCAGCAGGCGCACCCGGGTCGCGTCGGCGAACACCTTGAGCCGTGAAGACCAGCCTTCCAGATCCATGCTTCATCAACCTATCGCGATATAGCGATAAGTTTCGGTCCGCGGGGTACCCAGGGTCAAGCGGCGCGGCACGAAGCGTGGTGATAGCGCTCGCTTTCGCGCTTCGCGTCGGGCCGGTTGTTCGGAAACGGGCGGAATCGCGCCCGTATTGGCGATGCGATGCGCCCGCGCCCCTGCGAATCGCGCACGGGACGGCTACAATTCGCAGTCTGTTTCGCCCATCGAACCAAAGACTCAAGCACGAGGTGTCTCTGTGGATTTCCGCTTCACCGAAGAGCAACTGATGATCCAGGATGTGGCCCGCCGCATCGCCCAGGAAAAGATTGCTCCCAGCGCCGAACACCACGACAAGACGGGCGAGTTTCCGCTCGAGAACATCCGCACCCTCGGCGAGAACGGCCTGATGGGCATCGAAGTGCCGGCCGAATACGGCGGCGCGGGCATGGACCCGATCAGCTACGTGCTCGCGATGATCGAGATCGCCGCAGGCGACGCCGCGCACTCGACCATCATGTCGGTCAACAACTCGCTGTTCTGCAACGGCATCCTGAAGTTCGGCACCGAGGAGCAGAAGCAGAAGTACGTGCGCGCCATCGCCGAAGGCCGCGAGATCGGCGCCTTCGCGCTGACCGAGCCGCAGTCGGGCTCCGACGCCACCGCGATGCGCTGCAAGGCGACGAAGCAGGCCGACGGCACCTACGTCATCCACGGCAAGAAGAGCTGGATCACGTCCGGCCCGGTCGCCAAGTATTTCGTGCTGTTCGCGATGACCGACCCGGACAAGGGCGCGCGCGGCATCACCGCCTTCATGGTCGACGGCGATCGCGCCGGCTTCCATCGCGGCAAGACCGAGCCCAAGCTCGGCATCCGCGCCTCGGCCACGTGCGAGATCGAATTCGACGGTTACGTCGCCCAACCCGAGGACGTGCTCGGCGAAGTCGGCCACGGCTTCAAGATCGCCATGAGCGTGCTGGACGCCGGCCGCATCGGCATCGCCAGCCAGGCCATCGGCATCGCCCGCGCGGCCTATGAGAAGACGCTGGAATACGTGCGCGAGCGCAAGGCGTTCGGCGCGGCGATCGGCACCTTCCAGATGACGCAGGCGAAGATCGCCGACATGAAGTGCAAGCTCGACGCGGCCACGCTGCTCACGCTGCGTGCGGCCTGGCAGAAGGGCGAGTTCGACAAGGGCGGCGCGCGCTTCAGCAATGAAGCGGCCATCGCCAAGCTCACCGCGTCGGAAGCGGCGATGTGGATCACCCACCAGGCGGTGCAGATCCACGGCGGCATGGGCTATTCGAAGGAAATGCCGCTGGAGCGTTACTTCCGCGACGCGAAGATCACCGAGATCTACGAAGGCACCAGCGAGATCCAGCGCCTGGTGATCGCCCGCAACGAAACCGGCCTGCGCTGACAGGCCGTTCCGGCGACACAGTTTCGGCAAAACAGAAGACCGCACGAACCCGACATGAAACGTTTCGGATCGTCACGCCCCACCGCCTGTCCTGTCGATCGCGGCCGCGATCGTCGTCCGCGCGACAAAGCCGCCAAAACGGCTTCGCGCCAGATCGTGTCCGCGAACCGCCCGTACTGAACCGTATCCCCCGGCCCACGTGAAAGCGTGGGCCTTCTTTCATTGGAACTTCCGTTGCCATGAGCACCAAACGTAACGCTTCCGCCAAACCCGCCGCCAAGGTCGAGACGGCCAAACGCGCTCCGTCGAAGAAGAGCGCCGCCCGCGACGTCCAGAAGGACGACACCGTTTCGCTCGAGCCCATCGTCGAGGCGATGCGCAAGCAGCTGCCCAAGTCGCGCCATGCCGAAGGAGAAGCGTTCATCAACGCCTTCTACAAGCGCATGAGCAGCGACGAGCTGCCGCAGCACGACGCGCAGGGCTGGGCCGAACTGGCCACCGACTTCCTCGATTTCGCCCGCGCGCGCAAGCCGGGTGCGGCGCTGGTGCGCATGTTCAACCCGACGCTGAAGGGCGAGGGCTGGGAATCGACGCACACCGTCATCCAGATCGCCAATGACGACATGCCGTTCCTCGTCGACTCGGTGACGATGGCGCTGGCCGAGCAGGGCATCGGCGTGCACGTGCTGGGCCATCCGGTGGTGCCGTTCGATCGCGACAAGACCGGCAAGATCCTGTCCGTCGGCGAAGGCCAGCCCGAATCGCTGATGCACCTGGAAATCGACCGCCAGCCGGCCGAGGCGATGCCGAAGATCCAGAAGGCGCTCGAAGCCGTGCTGGCCGACGTGCGCGCATCGGTGCGCGACTGGCCGCAGATGAAGGCGAAGATGCTCGCCGTGGCCGACGAACTCGGCCAGCGGAACCTGCCGGTCGATGAAGCCGGCAAGCGTGAAGCGCAGGAGTTCCTGCGCTGGGCCGCCGACAACCACTTCACCTTCCTCGGTTACCGCGAGTACGAAGTCGTCCAGAAGGGCGGCGAGGAAGTCCTCAGCGCGGTCAAGTCCAGCGGCATGGGCCTGCTGCGCGGAAAGGATGTGGGCAAGCCGCGCCTTCTGACCTCGCTCGCCGCGCACTACATGCCGCAGTCGGGCGCGGTGGACGCGCTGATCCTCACCAAGACCAACTCGCGCGCGACGGTGCATCGTCCGGGCTACATGGACTACATCGGCGTGCTGACCTTCGACGCGAAGGGCAAGCCGATCCGCGAGGAGCGCTTCCTCGGCCTGTACACCTCCAGCGCCTACAACCGCCGCCCGTGGGACATCCCGCTGGTGCGCCAGCGCCACAACTACGTGATGCAGCAGTCGGGCCTGAAGCCCGACAGCCACAGCGGCAAGGCGCTGCGCCACATCCTGGAGTCGCTGCCGCGCGACGAGATGTTCCAGTCGAGCGAAGAGGAACTGCTGCGCACGGCCACCGGCATCCTCGGCCTGCAGGAGCGCGTGCGCAGCAAGCTGTTCCTGCGACGCGACCGCTACGGCCGTTTCTTCTCGGTGCTGGTCTACATCCCGCGCGACCGCTTCAACACCGACGTCCGCCTGCGCATCGAGTCGATGCTCAAGCGCGAACTGCACGGCGAACACGTCGATTCCTCGGTCACGCTGGGCGGCGAGTCGCCGCTCGCGCAGGTGCACCTCATCGTGCGTCCGAAGACGGGCGAGGCGATCGAGACCGACAGCGCGAAGATCGAAGCCGAGCTGTCCAAGCTCGTGCGCAACTGGCAGGACGACCTGCGCGAGCGCCTGGTCGTGCGCCACGGCGAACAGCGCGGCCTCACGCTGGCCAGCACCTACGGGCGCGCGTTGCCGGCGGGCTACATCGAGGACGTCAGCGCCGACGTGGCTGCCGACGACGTCGAGCACCTGGCCGCGCTCAGCGGCCCGGACGACCTGCGCCTGAGCCTGTACCGCGCGCACAACGGCGACGGCGGCCTGCGCTTCAAGTTCTATCGCCAGAACGACGACATTCCGCTGTCGGACGCGCTGCCGATGATGGAAAACATGGGCCTGCGGGTGATCTCCGAACACCCGTACCGCCTCAACGCGAACGGCCAGACGCTGTTCGTGCAGGATTTCGAGGTCGAGACCTCGAACCCGAACCTCGACGTGTCCAGCCTCGACGAGAACTTCGAGCAGGCCTTCGCGCAGATCTGGCGCGGAAATGCCGAGAACGACGGCTTCAACCGCCTGATCCTCACCGGCAACCTGTCGTGGCGCCAGGTCGCGATGCTGCGCGGCTACTGCAAGTACCTGCTGCAGGTCGGCGTGCCGTTCTCGCAAAGCTACGTGGAAGAAACGCTCAACCGCTACCCGCTGCTCGCGCGCCTGCTGGTGGAACTGTTCGAGGCGAAGTTCGATCCGATCACCGGCAGCGAATCCAAGGCGCAGATCAAGGCCGGCGTGGAAGCGTTCCGCGCGCAGCTTTCGGTGCTGGCCGGTGGCGACGAAGCCACGCTCGCCGCGCTGGAGCCGATGCTCGAAGCGCGCGCCGGCAAGCGCGAAGCGCAGATCGAAGCCACGCGCGAAGCGCTGAAGGGCCTGTTCGATCGCGTCGCCAGCCTGGACGAGGACCGCATCCTGCGCAGCTTCATCGGCGTGATCGACGCTACGCTGCGCACGAGCTACTACATCCAGTACAAGGATGGCCTGCGCGCCGACGGTGGCCCGGCCGACTACATCAGCTTCAAGTTCGATTCCTCGAAGGTGCCGGACCTGCCGAAGCCGCGTCCGTACCGCGAGATCTTCGTCTACGGCCCGCGCGTGGAAGGCGTGCACCTGCGCTTCGGCCCGGTCGCGCGTGGCGGCCTGCGCTGGTCGGATCGCCGCGAGGACTTCCGTACGGAAGTGCTCGGCCTGGTGAAGGCGCAGATGGTGAAGAACACCGTCATCGTGCCGGTCGGTTCGAAGGGTGGCTTCATCGCCAAGCAGCTGCCGGATCCGGCCGTGAACCGCGATGCGTGGTTCAACGAGGGCGTGGCCTGCTACAAGCGCTTCATCAACGGCCTGCTGGACATCACCGACAACCTCGCCGGCGGCAAGGTCGTCCCGCCGGAGAACGTGGTGCGCCATGATGGCGACGATCCGTACCTGGTCGTCGCCGCCGACAAGGGCACGGCGACGTTCTCCGACATCGCCAACGGCATCGCGCGCGCGCACGGCTTCTGGCTCGACGACGCGTTCGCCTCGGGCGGCTCGGTCGGCTACGACCACAAGGGCATGGGCATCACCGCGCGCGGCGCGTGGGAGTCGGTCAAGCGCCACTTCCGCGCGATGGGGCGCGACAGCCAGAAGGAAGACTTCACCGTCGTCGGCGTCGGCGACATGTCGGGCGACGTGTTCGGCAACGGCATGCTGCTGAGCAAGCACATCCGCCTGGTCGCCGCGTTCGACCACCGCCACATCTTCATCGACCCGAACCCGGATGCCGCGTCGACGTTCAAGGAACGCGCGCGCATGTTCAAGCTGCCGCGTTCGAGCTGGGACGATTACGACCGTTCGCTGATCAGCAAGGGCGGCGGCATCTACCCGCGTTCGGCCAAGTCGATCCCGCTCACCGCCGAAGCCAAGACGGCGCTGGGCATCGACCCGACCGTCTCGGCGATGAGCCCGGCGGAACTGCTCAGCGCGATCCTCAAGGCGCCGGTCGACCTGCTGTGGAACGGCGGCATCGGCACCTACGTGAAGGCGACGAGCGAGACCAATGCCGACGTCGGCGACCGCGCCAACAACGCGCTTCGCGTCAACGGTCGCGAACTGCGCTGCAAGGTGGTGGGCGAGGGCGGCAACCTCGGCATGACCCAGCTGGGCCGCATCGAGGCCGCGCAGCATGGCGTGCTGCTCAACACCGACTTCATCGACAACTCCGCCGGCGTGGACACCTCCGACCATGAGGTGAACATCAAGATCCTGCTCAACGGCGAGGTTCAGAAGAAGAAGCTGACGCTGCCCGAGCGCAACAAGCTGCTCGCGCAGATGACCGACGAGGTCGCGCAGCTGGTGCTCACCGACAACTACCGCCAGAACCAGGCGCTGAGCCTGATGGAGCGGATGAGCGTGCACCGCCTGGGCTCCAAGCAGCACTTCATCCGTACGCTGGAATCGCAGGGCCTGCTCGATCGCCAGATCGAGTTCCTGCCGTCCGATGCCGAGATCGCCGAGCGCAAGTCACGCGGGCAGGGCCTGACGCGTCCGGAACTGGCGGTGCTTCTGTCGTACAGCAAGATCGTGCTGTTCCAGCAGCTGCTGGACTCCGACGTGCCCGAAGACCCGTACCTGTCGAAGGAGCTCGTGCGTTACTTCCCGCAGCCGCTGCAGGCCAAGTACGCCAAGGCGATGGAAGGCCATCGCCTGAAGCGCGAGATCATCGCCACGGCGGTGACCAACTCGATGGTCAACCGCATGGGCGCGACCTTCACCCTGCGCATGACCGAGGACACCGGCCGCACGCCGGCCGAGGTCGCCGAGGCCTACACCATCGCCCGCGAGGCGGTGGACGCGCGCGACCTGTGGGCGCAGATCGACGCGCTCGACGGGAAGGTGCCGGAGTCGGTGCAGGTCGATGCGCTGCAGGTCATCTGGCACCTGCTGCGCTCGATGTCGCGCTGGCTGCTGTCGCGTCCGGGCAAGATGCCGGAGATCACCGTCGCGATGGCGCGCTACAGCGATGGCCTCAACGCCGTCCGCGCGTCGCTGCCGACGGTGCTGTCGGGCATGCGCCGCGACGCGTTTGAGGCGCGCATGAACGACTGGAAGGGCAAGGGCGTGCCGGCGAAGCTCGCCGAACAGCTGGCCGCGCTGCCGCTGCTGGAGTTCGGCTGCGACATCGTGGAGATCTCGCTCGCCCGCAAGATCTCGCCGGTGGAAGTGGCGAAGGCGTACTTCTCGCTGGGCCAGGCGCTGAGCCTGCCGTGGCTGTACGAGCAGGTCGAACAGCTGCCGGTCGACGGCCGCTGGCAGGCGCTCGCCCGCGGCGCGCTGCGCGACGAACTGGCCACGCAGGCCCGTTCGCTGGTCTCGCAGATCCTTGCCGACGGCGGCAAGAAGCCGGTCGAGCAGAAGGTCGACGCGTGGCTCAAGCGCGACGACTCGTCGCTGCGCTTCACGCTGGCGATGTTCGCCGACCTGCATAACCAGAAGGCGCTGGACTACCCGACGCTGTCGGTGGCGGTGCGTCGCCTGGCGCAGGTGGCTGCGGCCGGGGCGTAAGCCTTCGCGGTTCGCGTGTTGAGGAAAGCCCGGCTTCGGCCGGGCTTTTTCTTTGTTGCTTGGCGCGGCGCCAAACCGGACCGGCACGCCTGAACCGTCCCTCACGTCATTCCCGCGAAGGCGGGGAATCCAGGGACTCTTCCCGCTTGATCAACGGCCTCGCCGGTCGCAGCGCTCATCCGGGGGAGGAGACATCAACGTCCCTGCAACGAAGTGGCCCGACGAGCCAGCGCGACGACCACGCGCCACCGGTTATGCTGCCTCCCTCGACCCCGGAGCCGCCGATGACCGCGACGCCCCGCATCGCCTTCCTCGCCAGCCACGCCGATGGCGCCCAGCGCGCCCTCGAAACCCTCACCGCCATGCACGGCCAGCACGCGCCGGAAGACGCGGACATCCTCGTCCCGCTGGGCGGCGACGGCTTCATGCTCGCCACGCTGCATCGCTATGGCGGCCTGGGCAAACCGGTGTACGGGATGAAGTTGGGGACGGTCGGCTTCCTCATGAACCAGCACGACGGCGAGGGCCTGCTCGGACGCCTGCACGCCGCCGAGCCCGCGGTGCTGCGGCCGCTGGAGATGGTCGCCCAGACCGAATCCGGTGCGACGGTCGGCTCGCTGGCCTACAACGAGGTCTCGCTGCTGCGCCAGACGCGACAGGCCGCGCACCTGCGCATCGACCTCAACGGTCAGACCCGGCTGGACGAACTCATCTGCGACGGCGTGATGGTCGCCACGCCCGCCGGCAGCACCGCCTACAACTTCTCCGCGCACGGGCCGATCCTGCCGCTGGGCGCTAACGTCGTCGCGCTGACGCCCATTGCCGCCTTCCGCCCGCGCCGCTGGCGTGGCGCCGTGCTCAAGGCCGATACCGAAGTGCGCTTCCACGTGCTCGATCCCTACAAGCGCCCGGTCAGCGCCACGGCCGACTCGCATGAAGTCCGCGACGTGGTGGAAGTCACTATCCGCGAATCGCACGACCGGACCGTCACACTGCTGTTCGATCCGGAGCACAACCTGGAAGAGCGCATGCTGGCCGAGCAGTTCGTGGCCTGACCCGGACAGCGCGCAGGAAGGACCGCGTCGGTCGCAATCCGCGCGACGGCGCTGCGGCATAATCGCCCCATGCCCGACCGTGATGCCGATCCGCTGATCGTCGCGATTTCCTCGCGAACCCTGTTCGACATGGAAGAGAGCCACGCGCTGTTCGAGCGCGAGGGCATCGACGCCTATGCCGATTTCCAGCGTTCGCACGAGGACGACCTGCTCACGCCCGGCATCGCCTTCCCGCTGGTGCGCAAGCTGCTCGCGCTCAACGACGGCGCGCCGCCGGAAGCGCCACGCGTCGAGGTCATCCTGATCTCGCGCAATTCGGCCGACAGCGGGCTGCGCATCTTCAACTCGATCGCGCATTACGGGTTGGCGATCAAGCGCGCCGCCTTCAGCAACGGCGCGCCGCCGTATCCGTACATCCGCCCGTTCAACGCCGACCTGTTCCTGTCGGCCAACGCCGAGGACGTGCGTAGCGCGCTGGCCGCAGGCGTGGCCGCGGCGACGCTGCTGCCGGCCCGCGCGCCGCAGCAACGCCACGACCAGCTGCGCATCGCGTTCGACGGCGATGCGGTGATCTTCGACGACGAAGGCGAGCGCGTCTCGCGCGAGGGCGGCCTGGCCGCGTTCACCGAACACGAGCGCAGCCACGCCGCACAGGCGCTGTCGGGCGGGCCGTTCCGCGGTTTCCTCGATGCGCTGCATCGGCTGCAGCAGGCGTTCCCGACCGGGCAGGCCTCGCCGATCCGCACCGCGCTGGTCACCGCGCGTTCGATCCCCGCGCACGAACGCGTGATCCGCACGTTGCGCGAGTGGGACATCCGGCTGGACGAAGCGCTGTTCCTTGGCGGTCGCTCGAAGGGGCCGTTCCTGGAGGCGTTCGGCGCCGACATCTTCTTCGACGATTCCGAGCACAACATCCTCTCGGCCCGCGACCACGTCGCCGCCGGGCACGTGCCGCACGGCGTGGCCAATCCGCTCGTCGTGAAGTAACGCTAGGGCCCGATCAGCGCCTGCAACGGCAGCTGGATGTCCGTCAGCGTCCAATTGAAGCCCTCGCGCGTGAGCACGAACACCACCGGATCGCCGTCCGCATTGCGCACGGTGGCGCTGAACCGAGACGGCGACTCGAAGCGGTAGCTCGCATCGCGCAGGGGATCGGGCGGCGGGACGTGGGCGAGCCCGTCGTTGGGATCGACACCGCCGCCGGTCAGCCGATGCAGCAGGCCGCGCCCCTGCAGGACCGCGCCGATGCCGGCCGGCGTGGCGAGCGCATCGACGATCCCGCCAGCGGCCTGGTTCGCCAATCCCAGGGCGAACGCGCCCAGCGGATTGTTCTGCGCGTCGACGCCCGCCTTGCGCGCGAGCGTGTCCTCGACCTGGGCTCGCAGGCTGCGCCGCACCGCGACGAAATCGACGTGCTTTGCCAGCGCGGCGGTGTCTTCCTCGGCGACCGCCTCGCGGATCGCGTTGATGGTCAGGAACGGGCCGGCGGCGATCCAGCCGGCCAGCGCCAGCAGGACGACGACGAGCAGGGCGATCCACTTTTTCATCGGCGACGAACCGGTCGAAGGAACGGCGATGGTAGGGCGCCCGGGTCGCCTGCGCGATGAAGGCGGACGCCGTGCCGCATCGGGCGGCCGGCGCGCAAGCTGCAGTGCACATCGCATCCGGCGGGGCGATGGCTCAGTATGTGCGCCTTCACAGCCCGCTCGAACGAGGTTTTCCATGCAGTCATGGCTCCGGCGCAAGGACATCGACAAGCTCACCGTCCATGAGGAAGGGCGGCGGCTGGTGCCCACCCTGGGCTGGCCGCACCTGGTCGCGCTGGGCATCGGCGCCATCGTCGGCACCGGCATCTACACGCTGATCGGCGTGGGCGCGGACAAGGCGGGCCCGGCGGTGCTGCTGTCCTTCATCGTCGCCGGCGTGGTCTGCGCCTGTGCGGCGCTGGCGTACGCCGAGATGTCCACGATGATGCCGGCCGCCGGCAGCGCCTACACCTACAGCTACACCGTGCTGGGCGAGGCGATCGCGTGGATCGTCGGCTGGAGCCTGATCCTCGAATACTCGCTGGTGGTGAGCACGGTCGCGGTGGGCTGGTCCGGCTATTTCGCCGGCTTCCTGCAATGGGTGCACACGCAGACAGGGTGGAACGTCATGCTGCCCACGGCGCTCATGGCGGGCCCGCACGCCGGCGGCGTGATCAACCTGCCGGCAATCGTCATCACCTTCCTCGTCGCCGGCATGCTCATCGCCGGCACGCGCGAGAGCGCCACGCTCAACGCGATCCTGGTGGTGTTCAAGCTGATTGCACTCGCCGTGTTCATCGTCGTCGCGCTGCCGGCGTTCGACGCGGCCAACCTCACGCCGTTCATGCCCTACGGCTTCCCGAAGTCGATCGATGCCGAAGGCGTGGAGCGCGGCGTCATGGCCGCGGCGGCGATCATCTTCTTCGCCTTCTATGGTTTCGATGCGATTTCCACGGCGGCCGAAGAGACCAAGAACCCGGGCCGCGACCTGTCGATCGGCATCATCGGTTCGATGGTCGGCTGCACGCTGATCTACGTGCTGGTCGCGCTGGCCGCGGTGGGTGCGATGAGCTTCACCGTGTTCGGCAAGAGCGCCGAGCCGCTGGCGCTGATCATGCGCGAGCTGGGTCATCCGCAGGCCGCGCTGGTGATCGGCATCGTGGCGGTGATCGCGCTGCCGACGGTGCTGCTGGCGTTCTTCTACGGCCAGAGCCGCATCTTCTTCGTGATGTCGCGCGACGGCCTGCTGCCGCGCAGCCTGTCGAAGGTGAACCCGCGCACCGGCACGCCGGTAGCGATCACGCTGTTCACCGCGGTGCTGGTCGCCGCGCTGGCGGGCGTGGCACGCCTGGACGAAATCGCCGCGCTGGCCAACGCCGGCACGCTGGTGGCGTTCATCGCGGTGTCGGTGTGCATGCTGGTCCTGCGCAAGCGCGATCCGAACCGCCCGCGCGTGTTCCGCACGCCGATGGCGTGGGTCGTTGGCCCGCTGGCGATCTTCGGCTGCCTGTACCTGTTCTGGAGCCTGCCGCACACCACGCAGAAGTGGTTCCTGGTGTGGAACGTGGTGGGCGTGATCGTCTACGTGCTCTACAGCCGTCGTGCGAGCCTGCTGGCGAAGGGGCAGAACGTCTGAGGACGTTTCTTCCTGTCGACGAAGAAAAGGCGCCGCAGGGCGCCTTTTCTTTTTCATCCGTCGTTGCCGTTCTTTTTTCAGCTGTCATTCCCGCGAAGGCGGGAATCCATCCGTCAGCGGCATCAACTGATCCGGAAGACGTCGGACGTCGGAACCATGGATTCCCGCCTACGCGGGAATGACAGCAAAAACCGGAACGCGGAACGGCGCCCGACTATCCCAGCGCCGCCGAAAGCACCGCCCCGGCTTCCTCTTCGATCTTCAACGCCGCCAGCTCGTCCGCGCGCGTGCGCCCGCGGTTGAGGATCGCCAGCGGAATGCCGGTCTCGTGCGCCATCCGCGCGAAGCGGAAGCCCGAATAGACCATCAGCGACGAACCGACCACGAGCATCGCGTCGGACGCCTTAAGCGCCTCGCCGGCGCGCACCGCGCGATCCTTCGGCACGTTCTCGCCGAAGAACACCACGTCGGGTTTGAGCATCCCGCCGCAGGCCTCGCAGGCCGGCACGGTGAAACGGGTAAAATCGTGGCCGTCGAGGTCCGCGTCGCCGTCCGGCGCGGTGGTCGCATCGAGATGGACCCAATCGGGATTCACCTCGGCGAGCCGCGCCTGCAACGCCGCGCGGGGCGATTCGGCCCGGCATTGCAGGCAGACGACGCCGTCGAGCCGGCCGTGCAGGTCGATCACGTGGCGGCTGCCGGCGCGCTGGTGGAGACCATCGACGTTCTGCGTGAGCAGCATCGAGACGCCGCCGCGCGATTCCCAGTCGGCCAGCGCGAGATGCACGCCGTTGGGCTTGGCGTCGTCGATGCGCGGCCAGCCGATGAAACTCCGCGCCCAGTAGCGGGCGTTCACGCGCGCATCGCCCGTGAAGGCCTGATAGGTGACGGGCGGGGTGCGCTTCCACTGGCCGTCCGCGTCGCGGTAGTCGGGGATGCCGGAATTCGTGCTGCAGCCGGCGCCGGTCAGCACGAAGACCCGCCGGAACGGGGCGAGCCATTCGCGCAGCGCATCGGCCGGCGAGTCGGTGGGGTTGGGCAGGGCGGACATGCCTCCATCTTATGGGCGAGGGGAGAAGGCCCAAGCCCCGCGAGCCTGAACGCGCTCCGTTTTGCCGTCCCAAGGCCGGCCCATCTGAACCTCTGGCCGATCGTCGTCTCACAACCTGAGACACGCCTCCCGCACCATCGATCCCATGCCCCTGAGCGCCTTCCACCCCGCCGTCGCCGCCTGGTTCGCCAAGGCCTTCCCCGCGCCCACGCCGGCCCAGATGCAGGCGTGGCCGGCGATCCGCAGCGGTCGCGATACCCTCGTCGCCGCGCCCACAGGTTCGGGCAAAACGCTGACGGCGTTCATGACCGCCATCGACATGCTGGTCCGTCGTGGGCTGGAGCATGCGAACAACGGGACCCTGTTCGACGAGGCGGCCGCGCTGCCCGACGAGACGTTCGTCGTCTACATCTCGCCGCTGAAGGCGCTGTCCAACGACATCCGCATCAACCTCGAGGCGCCGCTCGCCGGCATCCGCGAGGAGCTGGCGGCGATGGGCCTGCCCGACGTCGAGATCCGCACCGCCGTGCGCACCGGCGACACGCCGCAGGCCGAACGCGCCGCGAACCGCCGCAAGCCGCCGCACATCCTCGTCACCACGCCCGAATCGCTCTACGTCCTGCTGGGTTCCGAATCCGGCCGCGCGATGCTGTCGACGGTGCGTTCGGTGATCGTCGATGAAATCCACGCCGTGGCCGCGAGCAAGCGCGGCAGCCACCTCGCGCTCTCGCTGGAGCGCATGGAAGCGCTGTGCGGTCATCGCCTGACGCGCGTCGGGCTGTCGGCCACGCAGAAGCCGATCGAGGAAGTCGCGCGTTTCCTCGTCGGCTCGGCCAACGTCGCGCCCGACGGCACGCCGGACTGCGAGATCGTCGACATCGGCTATACGCGCCAGCGCGACCTGTCGCTCGAACTGCCGCCGACGCCGCTCAGCGCGGTGATGTCGTCCGACCAGTGGGAGCAGGTCTACACGCGCGTGTGCGAACTGGTCGAACAGCACCGCACCACGCTCGTCTTCGTCAACACGCGCCGCATGGCCGAGCGCGCCGCGCACCATCTGGGCGAAAAGCTCGGCAAGGACGCAGTGGCCGCGCATCACGGTTCGCTGTCGAAGGAACTGCGCCTGGACGCCGAGCAACGCCTCAAGCGCGGCGAACTGCGCGTGCTGGTGGCGACGGCATCGCTGGAACTGGGCATCGACATCGGCGACGTGGACCTGGTCTGCCAGCTCGGTTCGCCGCGTTCAATCGCCGCGTTCCTGCAGCGCGTGGGCCGCTCCGGCCACTACGTGGGCGGCACGCCGAAGGGACGGCTGTTCCCGCAGACGCGCGATGAACTGGTCGAATGCGCGGCGCTGCTCGACGGCGTTCGGCGCGGCGAACTCGACGCGTTGATCATGCCCGAGGCGCCGCTGGACGTGCTGGCGCAGCAGATTGTCGCCGAAGCGGCATGCCAGGAATGGAGCGAGGACGCGCTGTTCGACTGGGTGCGTCGCGCGTGGCCGTACGCGCAGCTCAAGCGCGAGGATTTCAACGCGATCGTTCGCATGCTCGCCGACGGCTTCACCACGCGTCGCGGCATCCGTGCCGGTTACCTGCATCGCGATGCGGTGAACCGCGTCGTGCGCGGACGCAAGGGCGGTCGTACCACCGCGCTGATGTCGGGCGGCACGATTCCCGACACCGGCGACTACTCGGTGATCATGGAGCCGGAGTCGGTGTTCATCGGCACGGTCAACGAAGACTTCGCCATCGAAAGCATGGCCGGCGACATCTTCCAGCTGGGCAATGCGAGTTACCGCATCCTGCGCGTCGAACCGGGGAAGGTCCGCGTGGAAGACGCGCAGGGCCAGCCGCCGAGCATTCCGTTCTGGCTGGGCGAGGCGCCGGGCCGCACGGATGAACTCTCCGTGGCCGTGTCGCGTCTTCGCGAGGAAGTCGTCGAGCGCCTGACGCCGGTGACTGAGCCCCTCTCCCCCCGGGAGAGGGGTTGGGGTGAGGGTCGGGACGAGGAGGGTAACGATGCGGCCGATGCCGACTCTTTCAGTGCGCACGAAGCGTCCCCACTCGCCGCCCACATCGAATCCACCGCCGCCTTCGCGCACCTCACCGAAGACATCCAGCTTCCCCCCGAAGCCGCGCGCCAGATCATCGAATACCTCGGTAGCACCGCCGCCACGCTGGGCGCGATGCCGACGCAGAACACGCTCGTGCTGGAGCGCTTCTTCGACGAATCCGGCGGGACGCAGCTCATCATCCACACGCCCTACGGCAGCCGCATCAACCGCGCGTGGGGCCTGGCGCTGCGCAAGCGGTTCTGCCGCAAGTTCAATTTCGAACTGCAGGCGGCGGCGACCGAGGACGCGATCATCCTGTCGCTGTCCACGAGCCACAGCTTCCCGCTGATCGAAGTGGCGAGTTACCTGCATTCGGCGTCGGCCGAGCACGTGCTGATCCAGGCGTTGCTCGACGCGCCGCTGTTCGGCGTGCGCTGGCGCTGGGTCGCGACCACGGCGCTCGCGCTGCCGCGCTTCGTCGGCGGCAAGAAGGTGCCGCCGCAGTTGCAGCGCATGAAGTCCGAGGACCTGCTCGCGACGGTCTTCCCCGACCAGGTCGCGTGCGCGGAAAACCTCGTCGGCGAGCGCGAAGTGCCCGACCATCCGCTCGTCGCGCAGACGCTGCACGACTGCCTGCACGAGGCGATGGACATCGACGGCTGGCTCGACGTGCTGCGCGCGATGGAGTCGGGCGAAGTCCAGATCGTCGCGCGCGATCTCAGCGCACCGTCGCCGTTCGCCGCGGAGATCCTCAACGCGCGTCCGTACGCGTTCCTCGACGACGCGCCGCTGGAAGAGCGCCGCACGCAGGCCGTGCAGACGCGCCGCTACACCGATGCCGGCAGTGCCGACGAGCTCGGCCGTCTCGATGCGGACGCCATCGACGCCGTGCGCGAGGAATGCTGGCCGCAAGTGCGCAACGCGGACGAGATGCACGAGGCGCTGATGGGCCTCGGCGTCGTCACGGAACGCGAGGTGCGCGAGAACGGCTGGGCCGACTGGCTGCAACGCCTGGTCAAGGCGCATCGCGCGACGAAGTTGGCGCCGCCCGCGCTCGACAAACCCGTGAGCCAGCGCGGCAGCGACGGCAACGGCCTGTGGGTCGCCGCCGAACGCCTGCCACAGCTGCAGGCGGTGTTCGCCGACGTCGCGATGCATCCGCCGATCGAAGCGCCGGCGGAGTACGCCGCGCAGCCGTGGGATCGCGAGGACGCGCTGGTCGAGCTGCTGCGTTCGCGCCTGACCGGACTGGGGCCGACGCCGTCGCAGGTGATCGCCGACGATCTGTCGCTGTCGAAGTCCGACACCGAGCTGGCGTTGCTGCGTCTGCAGAACGAGGGCTACGTCATGCAGGGCCGCTTCACCCCGGGCATCGGCGTGGACGAGTGGTGCGAGAGGCATCTGCTCGCGCGCATCCATCGCTATACGCTCAAGCGTCTGCGGCGCGAAATCGAGCCCGTCGCGCCGCGCGATTTCATGCGATTTCTTTTCGACTGGCAACGCGTCGCGCCGAGTGCGCGCGTCAACGGCCCCGAAGCGCTGGCCGGTATCGTCTCGCAGCTGGAGGGCTTCGAAGCGCCCGCGGCCGCGTGGGAAGCCGAACTGCTGCCGGCGCGCATCAACGACTATTCGATCTCCTGGCTCGACGACCTGTGCACCGCCGGCCGCACGCTGTGGACGCGTTTGCGCGCCGGGCCGGCCGATACCGGCGCCGCGAAGGGCAGCACGCCGGTCCGCGCGACGCCGGTCGTGCTGTTGCCGCGTCGCGATGCCGCCGTGTGGACGCGACTGGCGCCGCCGCCTGCCGCGGACGAAGCGTTGTCCTCCCGCGCGCAGAAGGTCGTCGATTACCTCGGCGAACACGGCGCATCGTTCTTCGACGAACTCGTCGGTGGCGCGCATCTGTTGCGCACGGAACTGGAAGACGCGCTGGCCGAACTCGTCGCGCGAGGCCGCGTGCACTGCGACAGCTACGCGGGCCTTCGTGCGCTGCTCGTGCCTGCATCGAAGCGGCCGAGCGCGTCGAATCACGGGCGTCGCCGCCGTGCCG
This sequence comes from Lysobacter soli, assembly GCF_009755585.1. Classification (NCBI taxonomy): domain Bacteria; kingdom Pseudomonadati; phylum Pseudomonadota; class Gammaproteobacteria; order Lysobacterales; family Lysobacteraceae; genus Lysobacter; species Lysobacter soli. Next base: position 1,744,238 of record NZ_CP046603.1, read on the forward strand.
CGCTGTTCGGTATCGAGGACGCCGGCCGCTGGGCATTGATCCGTCGCGCGTCGACGCCGCAGGCGCATACGGCCGAAGACGTCGAGCACGTCGCGCGCACCCTGCTGCGCCGCTACGGCGTGGTGTGTTGGCGCCTGCTGGAACGCGAGGCGCAATGGCTGCCGCCGTGGCGCGAGTTGGTGCGTGTCTACCATCGACTGGAAGCGCGCGGCGAGATCCGCGGCGGCCGTTTCATCTCGGGCCTGTCGGGCGAGCAGTTCGCGCTGCCCGAGGCGATCGGCCTGATGCGCCAGATCCGCCAACGTCCGCAGGACGGCGCCATGGTGTGCGTGTCGGCGGTCGATCCGTTGAACCTCGTTGGCACGATCGTCAGCGGCGAGAAGGTGCCGCGCCTGGCCGGGTCGCGCGTGCTCTATCGCGATGGCGTACCGCTGGGAACGCTCGTCTCGGGCGAAGTGAACCTGCTGGCCGAACTGCCGCACGACGAGGAAGCGAAGGTGCGCCGCATGCTGCTGCGCGAGCCGGAGCGCTCGGTCGCGGGATTCACCGCGCCGATCTCGCTGCCTTCGCTGGCACCGGTGGTTCGCACGACGCATTGATGCGCCGGCTTTGATCGCGGCGGCGTCGTCTCGCCGTTCATGTCTTCAGGCCGCCTTGACCGGCCCGATTCGAAGATGCGTCCGTATCTGCCACGGACACGTCGTACCTTGGCCACGCGCAAGTCGCCGTCGAAACGCTCGCCTTCTAAAACGCCTGCCAAGCGCGTTCGCAAGCGCGCGGCCGTGCGCGACGGCGAAGCTCCGGAGCCCGTCGACGACAGCCTCGCCGCGATGCGCGAGGCCGCGATGGGCTGCAAGCGGTGCCCGCTGTGGAAGCCCGCGACGCAGACCGTGTTCGGCGAAGGGCCCGACGACGCGCGCGTGCTCGTCATCGGCGAACAGCCCGGCGACGCCGAAGACCTGAGCGGCCACCCCTTCGTCGGGCCTGCCGGCAAGCTGTTCGATCGCGCGCTCGCCGAACTCGGGCTGGATCGCGCCAGGTTCTACGTCACCAATGCGGTGAAGCACTTCAAGTACGAAATGCGCGGCAAGGTGCGCCTGCACCGCAGTCCCAACGGCTCCGAGCGCGCGGCGTGTCGCATCTGGCTGGAACGCGAACTCGCTGCGGTGAAGCCGCACATCATCGTGTGCCTGGGCGCGATCGCGGCGCGCTCGGTGCTGGGAAGCAAGTTTCGGCTGATGGCGGAGCGCGGCACGTGGCAGACGCTCGCCGACGGCACGCGCGTGCTGGCGACGGTGCATCCGTCGTTCGTGCTACGGCAGCGCGGCGATGAGGAGCGCCACGCGGCCTACGCGCAGTTCGTCGCCGACCTGTCGCTGCTCAAGCGCGCGAGGGGCAGGACATGACGGCGAAGCAGGGCAGGGTGCGCATCGGCATTTCCGGCTGGCGTTACGCGCCGTGGCGCGGCGTGTTCTATCCGCCGGGCCTGGCGCAGCGACGCGAGCTCGAATACGCCGCGCACTGCTTCCACAGCATCGAGATCAACGGCACGTTCTATTCGCTGCAGCGGCCCGAGAGCTTCCGCCTGTGGCGCGACGAAACGCCGGAGGAGTTCGTCTTCGCCGTAAAGGGAAGCCGCTTCCTCACGCACATGAAACGCCTGAAGGACTTCGAGACGCCGCTGGCGTCGTTCTTCGCCCAGGGCGTGCTCGCGCTGGGCCCCAAGCTTGGGCCGTTCCTCTGGCAGCTGCCGCCGAACTTCCACTTCGATGCGCAACGGCTGCGTGCGTTCTTCGAGAAGCTGCCGACGAATACGGCGGAAGCAGCGAAGCTCGCGCGTCGGCGCGAAGTGTCGTTGATGAAAGGACGCAGCGTGCTGAGCGCGGCGGGCGACTACCCGCTGCGCCACGCGCTTGAAGTGCGCCACGAGAGCTTCCTCGTGCCCGAATTCACCGCGCTGCTGCGCGAGTTCAACGTCGCGCTGGTGGTCGCCGATACCGCGCGCAAGTTCCCCTTCGTCGGCGATGTCACCGCCGATTTCGTCTACATCCGCCTGCACGGCGACGAGGAACTCTACGCCAGCGGCTACGGCGAGAAGGCGCTCGACAACTGGGCGCGGCGCATCCGCGCGTGGCGTTCCGGCGGCGTGCCGAACGATGTCCCACGCATCGAACGCTCGCGGCCCGAGCGCCGCCCGCGCGACGTCTACTGCTACTTCGACAACGACGCGAAGGTGCACGCGCCCTTCGACGCGCGCGGCCTGATCCATCGCCTGGGCGGCTGACGCGGGACGGTCAACGCACCGCAACCTTCGGCCGCGAGGATGGCGCGGCCGGTTGCACGGGGGAGCCGGCGTCCCCTGTCCGCAAGGAGCGAGCCCATGCACGTGTTCACCCACCGGATGTTCCGATTCGCCGCCGTGACGCTGCTGGCGTTCGGCATCGCCACGCCCGCCGCTTTCGCCGATGATGCGGCGATGAGCGCTTCGTCCGATCGCCATCGTCCGTCCGATCCGCCCGGCCGTATGGGCCTGATCGTCATCGGCCACCGCGGCGCCAGCGGCTATCGGCCGGAGCACACGCTGGAGTCCTATCGGCTCGCGATCCGCCAGGGCGCGGATTTCATCGAACCTGACCTGGTCTCGACGAAGGATGGCGTGCTGGTGGCGCGGCACGAAAACGAGATTTCCGGCACCACCGACGTCGCCTCGCATCCGGAATTCGCCAACCGCCGCACGACCAAGACGATAGACGGCGTGGCGATGACCGGCTGGTTCACCGAGGACTTCACCCTCGCCGAGCTGAAGACGCTGCGTGCGAAGGAGCGCATTCCGGCGATCCGCCCCGGCAACACGCGCTTCGAGGGGCTGTATCCGATCCCGACGCTGGCCGAGGTCATCGCGCTGGTGAAGCGCGAAAGCCGCAACGGCCGGCGCATCGGCATCTATCCGGAAACAAAGCATCCGACGTACTTCGCGCGCGAGGGCCGGCGTCTGGATGGCACGCCGATCCACACCTCGCTCGGTGCGAAGCTGGTCGAAACGCTGGTCGCCGAGGGGTTCACCGACCCGCGCCGCATCTACGTGCAGAGCTTCGAATTCGAAAACCTGATCGAGCTGAAGAAATCGCTGATGCCGGCTGCCGGCATCGACCTGCCGCTCGTGCAGCTGTACGACGACTTCCACGGCGCCACGCCTTACGACGTCACGTACAACCTGGCACACGGCGCGAACCTCGCGTCGGTCTACGGCGGCCTCGTGCAGGCGGCGGGCGGCATCGACGCGAACACGCGTTATGGCGCGTTCGCGACCGAGGCGGCGTTGACGTGGATGCGCGCGAACTACGCGAGCGGCGTCGGTCCGTGGAAGGGCAACCTGCTGCCGCGCACGACGCTGCCCGCGCCGGTCGATGCGAACGGCGACGGCAAGGCGGAACTCGCCGCGCAGAACACCGGCATCGTGCATCCGATGCTGGCGTGGGCGCTGAAGGCGGGGTTACAGGTGCATCCGTACACGTTGCGTGCGGAGGAGTCCTTCCTCGCGCAGACGCCGGGCGGCGTTCCGCAGTCGGTCGTCGCCGAGGCGCTGCAGCTCTACGGTCTGGGCGCGCAGGGGTTCTTCATCGACCAGCCGGACCAGGGTGTGCTGGCGCGGGAGATTTTTCTGGAGATCAACCGCGTGCGGGCGAGATAAGCCGACGAGGGCGCCGCTTTGCTTCTGGCTCGTCATTCCCGCGAAGGCGGGAATCCATGGACCTTTCACGCCTTACCGGTGCAGTTCAGAAGCGAAGCTGCCCTCATGAGAGGGGCACGCGTTGCGAAAGCATGGAACGCCCCTGGATTCCCGCCTACGCGGGAATGACGGTGATTCTGGTCGCTGGCGATGGAGTGCCCAAGCGCAGACGGCCTGGGTCCCGGCTTTCGCGGGATGACGGCGTCGGGAGTCTTGTGGAGAGGTAGGTCATAAAAAAACCGCCCGGTTTCCCGGGCGGTTCTTCGTTTCACGCGAGGCTGGAGCGGCTTACTTCTTCGCCGCCTTGCCCGTCGGCTGTGCGGCCGGCGCGGTGGTCAGGCCACGCTTCTCCAGCAGCGGCTCGATCTTCGGATCGTGGCCGGCGAAGTTGCGGAACAACTGCAGCGCGTCGGTGCTGCCACCCTGCGAGAGCAGCGTCTGGCGGAAGTGGTCGCCGTTCTTGCGGCTCAGGCCGCCGTTCTGCTTGAACCACTGCACCGAGTTGGCGTCCAGCACTTCCGACCAGATGTAGGCGTAGTAGCCGGCCGCGTAGCCGCCCATGATGTGGCTGAAGTACGGCGTCTTGTAACGCGGCGGCACCGCGTAGAAGTCCACGCCGTCCTTCTTCAGCGCCGCGCCTTCGAACGCCATCACGCCCGAGGCCTGCGGCAGCTGGCCTTCGGTGGCCTGGTGCCAGTTCTGGTCGAGCATCGCCGCGCCCAGGTACTCGGTCGTCGCGAAGCCCTGGTTGAACTTCGACGCCGCGATGACCTTGTCGAGCAGTTCCTTCGGCATCGGCGCGCCGGTCTGGTAGTGCTTGGCGTAGTTGGCCAGGATCGACGGCCAGTCGGCCCACATCTCGTTGACCTGCGAGGGGTACTCGACGAAGTCGCGCGGGACGCTGGTGCCGCTGAAGTAGGGGTACTTCACGTCCGAGAACATGCCGTGCAGCGCGTGGCCGAACTCGTGGAACGCGGTGGTCACCTCATCCCAGGTCAGCAGCGTCGGCTTGCCTTCGCTCGGCTTGGGGATGTTGAGGTGGTTGGCGACCACCGGCTTGAAGCCGGTCAGCCCCGACTGGTCGACGTAGGAGTTCATCCACGCACCGCCGCGCTTGGACGAACGCGCATACGGATCCCAGATGAAGATGGCCAGCTGCGAACCGTCCTCGTTGAACACGTCGTACACCCACGTATCAGGGTGGTACTTCGGCAGGTCCGTGCGCTGCTTGAACTTCAGGCCGTACAGCTGGCCGGCGGCGTAGAACACGCCGTTCTCCAGCACGTTCTGCATCTCGAAGTACGGCTTGAGCTGCGATTCGTCGAAGCTGTACTTCTGCTGGCGGACCTTCTCGCTGTAGAAGGACCAGTCCCACGGCTCGAGCTTGAACGTCGGCTGGCCCTTGGCCTTCTGCTCGGCGTCGATCATCGCCTGCAGGTCGGCGGCCTCGCGCTTGGCGTTGGCGACGGCAGCCGGCGCGAGCTGGCCGAGCATCGCGTTGACGGCCTGCGGCGTCTTGGCGGTCTCGTCTTCCAGCACGTAGGCGGCGTAGTTCGGATAGCCCATCAGCTTGGCGCGCTCGGCGCGCAGCTTGGTGACGCGCGCGACGATGCCGGTGTTGTCGAACTCGTTGCCGCGGCTGCCGCGGGCGACGGAGGCCTTGTGCAGGCGCTCGCGCAGCGCGCGGTTGGTCAGCTGCGCCTCCGGCGGCTGGCCGGTGGTGTTGAGCAGCGCGATGACGTACTTGCCCGGCAGGTTGCGTGCCTTGGCGGCTTCGGCGGCGGCGGCGATCTGCTCGTCCGACAGGCCGTCGAGTTCTTCCTTGGTGTCGACCACGATCGCCGAGGCGTTCACTTCGGCCAGCACGTTCTGGCTGAACTTGGTGCCAAGGCCCGCGAGTTCGGCGTTGATCTGCTTCAGCTTGGCCTTGTCGGCGTCCGACAGGTTGGCGCCGGCGCGGACGAAATCGGTGTAGTAGCGCTCGACAAGGCGCACGCCCTGCGCGTCCAGGCCCAGCGAGTCGCGCGTGTCGTACAGCGCCTTCACGCGGGCGAACAGCTTGCCGTTGAGGTTGATGGCGTCGCGGTGCGCGGCGAACTTCGGCGCGTAATCGCCCTGGAGCTTTTCACGCGTCGGGTTGGTGTCGGTGCCGACCAGGTTGAAGAACACGGTCGTCGCGCGGCCCAGCGTGCGGCCCGAGTTCTCCATCGCGATGATGGTGTTCTCGAAGGTCGGCTTCTCGGCGTTGTTGGCGATCGCGTCGATTTCCTTCAGCTGCTGCGCCATGCCGGCGTCGAAGGCGGGCGCGAAATCGCTGTCCTTGATCTTGTCGAACTGCGGGTAGTGCAGCGGCAGCGTGCTGTCGGCGAAGAACGGGTTGGTGCCTTTGGCGGCGTCGGCTTGCGCACTCACGGCGGTACCTTGCTTGGGGGTCTTGGCGTAAGTGGGGGCGGTCGCGGCGATTGCCACGGCCAGCGCCAGCGCGAGAGGGTGCTTCATGGACTTGGAAACCTCGTCAAAGGGAGCCCGAAGCCTACCCGATGGCCCGTAGGCGGACCCATGACGAAAGGCATGGGGGAATGAACGGCCTCCACCGGCACAGGCTGGCTACACTCGCCGAACAGTCGGACCGCCGGTCCGGACAACGGATGGGACGGGAATGGACATGAACACGAAGACTCGGATGGCGCTGGCCCCGCTCGCCCTGGTGCCGCTGGCGCTTGGCCTGCTCGCCCTGGCACCACAGGCACTGGCCGCCGAAACGCTCCGCTACGTGGCCCTGGTGGACGGCGGCAAGCAGGCGGGGCAGCAGGTCGTGACGACGGGCACCGACGGCACGACGAAGGTCGAGTTCATCTTCAAGGACAACGGGCGCGGTCCGGAACTGAAGGAGGAATACACCCTCGCGCCCGACGGCACGTACCAGACCTACAAGGTGCAGGGCACCTCGACCTTCGGCGCGAAGATCGACGAGAGCTTCCGCCGCGACGGCGACCAGGCGCAGTGGAAGTCGACGTCCGACGAAGGCAGCCAGAAGGTGCAGGGCACCGCGCTGTACCAGCCGCTGGGCGGCTCGCCCGCCGGGTATTCGGTGGCGTTCAACGCATTGTCGAAGCGGGCCGACGGCAAGCTGCCGCTCATCCCGAGCGGCACGCTCACCTCGCGCAAGGTCGGCCAGGCGCAGGTGCAGTGCGGCACGAACAAGCGCGACGTGCAGCTCGTTGCCGTGACGGGCGTGGGCCTGGTGCCGACGTTCGTATGGGCGACGACCGACGCGAACCCGCGCCTGTTCGCCTACATCTATCCGGGCTTCGTGCAGCTGGTGGAGGACGGTTGCCAGGCCATCGCCGCCGATCTGGAAAAACAGCAGAAGCAGGCCGAAGGCGATGCGCTGGTCGAACTGGCCAAGCGCCTGGGCCATCCGCTGGCCGGCACGACGCTCATCCGCAACGCGCGCGTGTTCGACAGCGAGAAGGCGACGCTCGACGCCGCCAGCGACGTGCTGGTGAAGGACGGCAGGATCGTGTCGATCACGCCGACCTCGAAGAAGCCCGCCGCCGCCGACCACGAGATCGACGCGAACGGAAAGGTGCTGCTGCCCGGCCTGTTCGACATGCACGGTCACGTGGGCCGCTGGGACGGTGGGCTGAATCTCGCCGCCGGTGTCACCACCGTGCGCGACATGGGCAACGACAACGCGACGCTCCAGCAGATGCTGGGCGAGATCAAGGCCGGCACGCTGATGTCGCCGGACGTCGTACCGGCCGGTTTCATCGAGGGCGAGAGCAAGTTCTCCGCGCGCAACGGCTTCGTGGTGAAGAACCTAGACGACGCGAAGAAGGCGGTGGACTGGTACGCCGAGCACCACTACCCGCAGATCAAGATCTACAACTCGTTCCCGAAGGACATCCTCAAGGACACCGTCGCCTACGCGCATTCCAAGGGCCTGCGCGTAAGCGGCCACGTGCCGGCGTTCCTGCGCGCGCAGGACGTGGTGGACGACGGTTTCGACGAGATCCAGCACATCAACCAGCTGATGCTGAACTTCTTCGTCGACGACAAGACCGACACGCGCACGCTGGCGCGCTTCTACCTGCCGGCCGAGAAGACCGACGGGCTGGACCTCGACAGCAAGCCGGTACAGGACTTCATCCACACCCTCGCCAGCAAGCAGGTGGTGATCGATCCGACGCTGGCGACGTTCGAGTTCCTGCACCAGCGCGAAGGCGAGATGTCGCCGATCGTGGCCGACGTCGCCGACCACCTCCCGCCGGACGTGCAGCGCGGCCGCCGCGCGGCGGAGATGAACATCCCCGACGACGCCACCGCGGCGAAGTACACGCGTTCGTACGCGAAGATGGTCGAGTTCGTCGGACGCGCCTACAAGGCGGGCGTGCCGATGGTCGCCGGCACCGACGAAATGGTCGGCTTCACGCTGCAGCGCGAGCTCGAACTCTACGTGCAGGCCGGCCTGACGCCGTCGCAGGCGCTGCAGGTCGCGACCTGGAACGGCGCCAAGTACAGCCGGACGCTGGCCGAGCGCGGTTCGGTCACGCCGGGCAAGCGCTCGGACCTGGTGCTGATCGACGGCGATCCGACGAAGAACATCGCCGATATCCGCAAGGTGGCGCTGGTCCTGAAGGGCGATACGGCCTACTACCCGGAGGAGATCCATGAGGCCCTGGGGATCAAGCCGTTCGCGCCGGCGGTTCGGGTGATGAATTCGAGGTGAGGCGACCAGGTGCCTGGGTTTTTGCCCCCTCTCCCGCGAGCGGGAGAGGGCTAAACGCGGGCTGGTCATGAGGGGAACCAGGCGCCCGATACGCGCCGGTACGGCCCTTTAACACTCTGGTAACATTCCCGCGTCATGTCGAGCTGCCAGGGCGCGGGACCGGGTCCGCGCCGAGGCCGTCAAGGGACGGCCCTGAGTAGATTTTTTCGCTCATCGCATCGCCGTAGTGCGCGCCGGAGAGAAGCCGCGCTGCGTCGGCCTTCGAACCCTTGGCGCCTCCACCTTTTCGGCGCCGCTCATCGAGACCGCCCCATGTCCATGCCGCTCGCTCCGCGCAAGCTTCCCCGCCACGCCCTGACCGTCGCCATCGCCCTGATGCTGCCGGCGCAGGCCGCCTTCGCGCAGGATGCGCAGACCACGCCGAGCGAAACGACCTCGGCCACCACGCTGGACACCGTGCAGGTGACCGCGCAGCGCAAGGTCGAGAACCTGCAGGACGTGCCGGTCTCGGTCAGCACGATCAACGCGCAGGAACTCGACGTGCTGGGTTCGGGCGGCGGCGACGTGCGTTCGCTGTCGGGCCGCGTGCCCAGCCTCAACATCGAATCCTCCTTCGGCCGCGCGTTCCCGCGCTTCTACATCCGCGGCTACGGCAACACCGACTTCCGCCTCAACACCTCGCAGCCGGTCTCGCTGGTGTACGACGACGTCGTGCAGGAAAACCCGATCCTGAAGGGCTTCCCGATCTTCGACCTGGATCGCGTCGAAGTGCTGCGCGGCCCGCAGGGCTCGCTGTTCGGCCGCAACAGCCCGGCCGGCGTGGTGAAGTTCGAATCGGCCCGTCCGTCGCAGGAAACCAGCGGCTACGGCAAGCTCGGCGTGGGCACCGACAACATGGTGAACTTCGAAGGCGCCGTCGGCGGCGGCCTGACCGAGAACCTGTCGGCACGCGCGTCCGTGCTGTACCAGCGCCGCGACGACTGGGTCACCAACGACTACCCGGGCCCGAACGACGGCTTCGAGGGCTACGACGAATCCGCCGGCCGCGTGCAGTTCCTGTACGAAGGCGGCGACTGGGACCTGCTGCTGAACGCTCACGCGCGCCACCTCAACGGCACCGCGCGCCTGTTCCGCGCCAACATCATCGAGCCGGGCACGAACGACCTGGTCTCGGGCTTCGACGAAGACCGCGTCTCGCTCAACGGCCTGAACCACTCCGAGCTCGACAGCCAGGGCGCGAGCGCGCGCCTGAGCTGGAACCTCAGCGACACCTACACGCTGTACGCGATCACCGGCTACGAGTCGGTGGAGACCTACAGCCGCGGCGACATCGACGGCGGCACGCCGGACGGCCCGGGCTTCATCCCGTTCCAGTCCGAAACCGCCGACGGCATCCCGCGCCACTCGCAGTGGACGCAGGAATTCCGCATCGAATCGAACACCGGCACGCCGTGGAACTGGCAGGGCGGCGTGTTCTATTTCAACGAAGACTACGACGTCGAAAGCTTCAGCTACGACTCGCTCAACAACGGCCAGCAGGACGGCTATGAGCGCGTTCGCCAGACCAACGACTCGTGGGCGATCTTCGCCGCCGCCACGTGGCAGGCCACCGACGCGCTCGAACTGCGCGCCGGCATGCGCTACACCTGGGACGAGAAGGAACTGAACGTACTGGATTACTGGAACACCGGCTTCGCGCCGTGCATCGGCCCGACGCTGGGCATCATCCCGGGTCCGGTGCTGTGCACGAAGGACGACCTGCTCGCGGCCGAAGGCCCGGGCGGCACGCTGTCGGCGGCGCCGGAAGACAAGAAGTTCAGCTGGGACGTGTCGGCCACGTACGAGATCAACGACGACGTGAACCTCTACGGCCGCGTCGCCACCGGCTACCGCGGCAGCTCGATCCAGGCCGCCGGCGCGTTCAACCGCATGTCGGTCGCCGGTCCGGAAACCTCGACCTCGTACGAGGCGGGCGTGAAGGCCGACCTGTGGAACAACCGCGCGCGCATCAACGCCAACGTCTTCTATTACGAAGTGAAGGACCAGCAGCTGACCGCCGTCGGCGGCGCGGCCAACGCGAACATCCTGCTCAACGCCGACAAGTCGGTGGGCCAGGGCTTCGAGATGGACTTCCAGGCGTACCTGACCGACACCCTGCTGGTCACGCTGGGCAGCAGCTACAACGACACCGAGATCAAGGACAGCGATCTCAACGTCGCCGGTTGCGCGGCGTGCACCGTCACCGATGCGCCGGTGCTCGACCCGGTCACGGGCCTGCCGACCGGCAGCTTTTACATCGACGGCAACCGCCTGCCGCAGGCGCCGAAGTGGACGCACAACCTCACCGCGCGCTGGGGTCTGCCGATGGACAACGGCAACGAGTTCTACGTCTACACCGACTGGATGTACCGCGGCGAGTTGAACTTCTTCCTGTACGACTCGGTGGAGTTCACCGCCAAGTCGCTGGTCGAAGGCGGCCTGCGCGTGGGCTACAGCTGGAACTACGGCAAGTACGACGTGGCGCTGTTCGGCCGCAACATCACCGACGAAGTGCAGGTGGTCGGCGCGATCGACTTCAACAACCTCACCGGCATGATCAACGAGCCGCGCACCTTCGGTGCGGAGTTCCGCGCCTCGTTCTGATCGAACGTCCACAAGGTTCGAATGCAGCGACGCCGGGCTTGTCCCGGCGTTGTTGTTTTGTGGGTTCGTTGTCGGGGTCGCGACGCTTCCATCGAGCACATCATCCCGTCATCCCGGCGAAGGCCGGGATCCAGGCTCGTACCGCTCGTTCTTGCGATGCGCGCCCTTCGGAAGGCGTGACAGCCTGGGTCCCGGCCTTCGCCGGGATGACGGCTAACTTTCGAGGTTCGCGGAACCTTGGAGGTATCCTCCTTTCAACCTGCACCCAACCGGAGCGCCCCATGACCACCGCCTACGACTTCACCGCCACCGACATCGACGGCCAGCCGCGCGCGCTGAGCGAGTTCCAGGGCAAGGCGCTGCTGATCGTCAACGTCGCGTCCAAGTGCGGGTTCACGCCGCAGTACACGGGGCTGGAAAAACTGCAGCGCGATTACGCCGCGCGCGGATTCGACGTGCTGGGCTTCCCGTGCGACCAGTTCGGCCACCAGGAGCCGGGCGACGAGGCGGAGATCAAGAATTTCTGTTCGCTCACCTACGACGTGACCTTCCCGATGTTCGCCAAGGTCGACGTCAACGGCGACGCCGCGCATCCGCTGTGGAAGTGGCTGAAGGACGAGAAGGGCGGCCTGCTCGGCATCGATGCCATCAAGTGGAACTTCACCAAGTTCCTCGTCGGCCGCGACGGTCGCGTGCTCAAGCGCTACGCGCCGACCGACAAGCCCGAGTCGATCGCGAAGGACATCGAGGCCGCGCTGGCCTGATTCGGTGTCCGCGGCGTCGTGCCGTTGACGTCGCACCACCGGATTCGCATCGCACGCTGCGACCGCGGCCCCGCGTAGGCGCGCGCGCGACGGCAGCTGGCCGCTGCCCGAAAGCCCCGGCGTTGCCTCGTCTGGAGGTGTCGCATGTTCAGTGGTCGCTGGCCGGGCTGGAGTGCCTGGGCCGCGTCCACCTGCGTCGCGCAGCGTGGACGGGGCGGGGCACGTGAGGCGGGTGCAGGGCGTGGCGTCGCGTTCGTCGTCGCGCTGCTGCTCGCGTTGGCCTGCGCCCCATCCCCGGCGGTCGGCGCGACGGCGCCACTCGCGTCGGCCCCCATCGCGAATGACGCCCGGGAGCCGGACGACGCACCAGATGAGGAGCGCTTCGGCGCCTCCAGCTATTTCTCGGCGACGCCGCAACTGAGGCCGTTGCGGCCGCTGGCGCACCTGCCGCCGAACGCGCGGGCGAGGGTACACGCCGCGGTGGCCACCGCGCCGGATCCGTGGGAAACGCGGCTGGGGCGCTCGTTCGACATGGAAATGGCGGCGATGATCACCGCGTTCCAGGCGCGAGGTTACGTGCTCGACGGGTTCGCGCTGGCATGGCACCCGCGCGAGGCGGAGGCCGCGAAAGCAGGCAGGAAGTCCGACGCCGACACCGGCCGCGATCTCCATCGCGAGATCCCGGGCGTGATGCTCTTCCGTCGGGATGGATGGCGCAGCGGCGGCGATGTCGAGTACTACGCCGTGTTCCTGGTAGGCGATTCGCAGACCTTCGGCGTGGAGCCGGCCGCGTTCGCCCGGGCGGCGCGTTGCGCGCTGCGGTTCAACGGTATCGGCCCCGACGAACTGCAGGCCGCGCGACTCATCGATTGCGACCTTGCCGCCGTGCCGCCGACGACCAGTCAGCGCGGGCTCGACGTCATCGGGCCCAGTTTCTCCGGTTCGATGCAGTCCATGGCCGTGGCGCTGGGCAACCTGTGCAACGGCCCGTGCGACGAACGCGTACGCGTGACGATGCTCAGCCCGTCGGCGTCGGTGGGAAGCAATCGGGCGATCGTGGTGCACCCGTTCCTCGCGCGTCGCGATGGCGAAGGTACCGCGCCGGTCGAGTACCACTCGCTTGCCAGGAACCTGGCGACGCAGATAGCCGGCCTGCTGGGCCACCTGTGCCGGGACGAAGGCATTCCCGTGGAGAACGTCACGATCCTCGCGGAGGAATCCACCTTCGGCGGCGAGGCATTGCGGCTGGCCCGCCACGACCCGTCGGCCATCGGCTGCGGCGAGCGCCTGCGCATTTCCGCGCGGCAATTTCCGCCCAACATCGCCTCGATCCGCGCCGAGCATTCCATCCTGCGCGGCGCGCAGCGCGAGCACGCCGAGGCCGCGCTGCCGGCCACGCGACGCCTGCTCGAACTGGACATGGGCGGTGCCGAAGCGGCGTCGGAACGCCCGCCGGTGTACCAGCCCAGCCTGACGTCGCGGTCCGACGAGCTGATGCTCTATCGCGGCTTCGACACCATGAAGGTGTATCGCACGCCGAACGTGGTGGTGATCGTCGCCACCGACATCCGCGACCGATTGTTCCTGCTGGGAGAAGTGCGCAAGGCGCTGCCTGGCGCGCTGCCGGTGATGGTCGAGCTGGACTTCCTCGCCGTACATCCGGACTACCGCAAGGCCAGCCGCGGCGCCGTGGTGCTGGCGGCGGGCGAGCCCGTGGCGTGCCTGAGCGAACAGGGCGACCTCGTGGCGTGCCGTGCGGTCGTGAAGGACGAGCGCTGCCACGCGCCGCGGCAGGACGATGTCGCGGTCGTCGGCGCGGCAAACGCGCGCGGCAGGACGCAGAAGACGCGTTTCCCGTTCGCCACGGACCACGCCGCCAACACGTTCCGCGCGGTGGTGTTGCTGGACGAGTTCCGCGAGGGCAACGCGCCGTTCGGTCAGTTCATGGCGCGCAAGGAGCGGGCGCTTGCCGAGCCCGGGGAGCCCGTCGCCTACGTCGCCACCATGGCCGGCTTCCAGGGCCTGGGCCGCAAATCCTACGAGCAGCGCAGCCTCGTCGCGGTCGCCGACGTTCGGCTCGCGATGCAGTAGCCGGCGTACCTCGCGCTGATGCTGGGCGGCCTGTTCTTCGTCGTCGCGGCCGTCTGGCTCTGGCTGGGCGAATGCCGCGGCCGCGTGATGCTGCCGTTCCTGCGCGGGCTCGTCTCCGATTTCCGCTCCACGACCGCGACGGCGTGGCGCCGCTGCCGGCATGGACGTCGCGTCGAAGCGACACCCTGCCAGAACACCACCGCCGCGGCTTCGCTGCAACCAGCCTGTCGAGTGGCGTGGCTGGCGGCGATGACAGCGGTAGGCGCCGCCGCTCTGGTCATCGCCACGCGCCGGCTGGTCGAGCTGCTGCAGTCCAGCGCCGACGGTGCGACGCGCCAGCCGTGCTACTTCATGCTCGCGCACGGCCGCGACCTGCACGCGCTGGCCTGCATCTGGCTGCTCTACGCCGGGCTGTGCATCGTCGCGTACATGCGGCTCAACGTGTCCAATCGCCGTTACGCGTTCTACAACGCCGTGTTCACCCGCAACGCACGCCGCACCGCGAACCGCACGCGGGTGATCACCGGCGTGTCGTGGGCGGTGCCGGTCGTCTGCGGGCTGGCGGCGATGGGACTGGTGCTGCTCGTGCATGGGCGCGCGGTCAGCATCGACAACAACGACGTGTGGTGGATCGCCGGCATCGTGCTCGCTACGGGTCTGGCGTTCCTGGTGAACCTGTTCTGGCAGGTGCGGCTGCTGGGCAACCTGTCGTTGTCGCTGGCGCGGACCATCGCGCCGGTGCAGGCGCAGCGCGCCATTCCCGACTGGCCCAAGCCTTCGGCGACCCGCGAAGCGCCGCAGACGCCGTTCAACCTGTCGCTGCGCGAATACCGGCGCGACATGCCGGCGCTGCTGCGCGCCTCGCCGCGCGCGTGGGCGAAGCGCACGCTGCAGGTGGTGCGCGATGCAGGCACCAGCGGCCCGGATGCGATGAATCCCTGGCAGTTCGAGCGCTGGACCGAGCAGCTGGTGGCCGAACTGAAACTGTGTGTCGTCACGATCCGGACGTGCGCATGGTGCGCGATGCTGGCGCCGGTGTCGGTGCTGGTCGCGATGTCGGTCTATCCGCCGGTCTACGAGCGCCTGCTGACGTCCATCGCGATCATGCTGCTGCTGCTCAGCTTCGCCGCCACGATCCTGGTCGTGCTGCGGCTGGAGAAGGACGCGATGCTCGGCCTGATGTTCACCAACGACGGCAACACGCTCACCTTCGGCGGCGCGCTGCGCGCGTTGTGGCCGAAGTTCGTGGCGATGGGGCTGATCCTGGTGCCGCTGGCCGCGCCCGACGTGTGGTCGTGGATGTACGGCCTGGTGCGTTCGATCAACTCGTTCGGTTGACCTACTTCTCGACGAAGGCCCGCTCGAACACGTACTGCCCCGGCGTGCCGATGCGCGGCGCGGCGGTGAAGCCGCGACGGTCGAGGATGTCGCGGAAATCGGCCAGCATCTGCGGGCTGCCGCAGATCATCGCCCGGTCGTGCTCCGGATCCAGTGCGGGCAGGCCGAGGTGTTCCATCATCCGGCCGCTGTCGAACAGCTCGGTGAGGCGGCCACGCTGGTCGCGGCCGTCGAATTCGAACGCCTCGCGCGTCACCGCCGGGTAGTACTTCAGCTTCGCGGCGATCTGCTCGCCGAGGAACTCGTGGCGCGGCAGTTCGTTGACGAAGTAGTCGCGATACGCGAGGTCCTGCGCGCTGCGGACGCCATGGGTCAGGATGACGTTGTCGAAACGCTCGTAGGTTTCCGGATCCTTGATCACCGCCAGCCACGGCGCCAGGCCCGTGCCGGTGCCCAGCAGGTAGAGGTTGCGGCCCACGTGCAGGTCGTGGATCAACAGCGTGCCGGTGGGCTTGCGGCCGATCAGCACCTCGTCGCCGGGCTTGATCGACTTCAGGCGCGAGGTCAGCGGGCCGTTGGGCACCTTGATGCTGAAGAACTCCAGCTGCTCTTCCCAGTTCGCGCTCGCGATGGAATACGCGCGCAGCAGCGGCTTGTGCGAGCCGTCGGGCTGTTCGACCTGGAGGCCGATCATCACGAACTGGCCGTTCTCGAAACGGAAGCCGTCGTCGCGCGTGGTGGTGAAGCTGAAGTAATCGTCCGTCCAGTGACGGACATCCAGCACCGTCTCGGTGCCAAAAGCGGAGGACATCGGGGTGTCTGGGGCGAGTGGGGGAAGCGCGGCCATTGTAGCCCAGACGCCTTCACTTGATATTGATTCTCATCTGGGCGACATGGCGCCGACTATGCTCCGGCCCATGCGAACGATCTGGACCGTGGGCCATTCCACGCGCGAATGGCCGCAATTCCTCAGCCTGCTGATGCAGGCGGGGATCGAGGCGGTGGCCGACGTCCGGCGCTATCCGGCGTCGCGTCGTCATCCGCAGTTCGCCGCCGCGACGATGGCCGGCGGGCTGGCCGAAGCCGGCATCGACTACATCCCGATGGTCGAACTGGGCGGCCGGCGCAATCCGCGCAAGGATTCGCCCAACACCGCGTGGCGCAACGCGTCCTTTCGCGGCTATGCGGATTACATGGCGACCGACGACTACCGCGAGGCGCGGGAGCGGCTCGAGGCGATCGCCGCCAGGCGCCGCACCGCCGTGATGTGCGCCGAGGCGTACTGGACGCAGTGCCACCGCAGCCTCATCAGCGACGACCTGAAGTCGCGCGGCTGGACCGTCGTGCACCTGATCGCCCCCAACCGCATCGAAGAACATCCGTACACGAAGGCGGCGCGGATCGTGGACGGACGGCTGGATTACGCCGCGGTCGCGCAGCCCGCGCCACAGGGCGACCTGTTCTGAGCGTTACTTCGCTTCGGCGATGCGCGAGGAATGCGAGGCGATCATCTTCCACGCGCCATCGCGCTGCACCCACACGCGCGTGAAGCGGAAGCGGCCATTCCACGGCACGCCATTGCTGACGCCCGACTGCACGCTGGTGCCGGTGACCACGACCGTGTCGCCGTAGCGGCGCGCGCGGACGTCCTCGTTGCCGATGCCGGAATTGCGACGCGCGCTGGTGCGCAGTTCGTCCAGGTAATCGGCCTTGTACTGCACGCGGCCGTCGGAGTGGGTGAGCATCCAGTCGTCGGCGAGGATGCGGTCGAGACCGGCCACGTCCGGCTTCATGCGCAGTTCGTTCCAGGTTGCGTCCATGGCCAGCAGTTCGGTCTCGCTTTCGATGGCGAACGTGGGCGAGGAGACGAGCAGGAGCAGGGTGAGGAGGATCGTCCGGATCATGGGTGTCCTTGGGGAATCATCTGTTTCTGGTCGTCATCCCCGCGAAGGCGGGGATCCATCGTTCCGACGCGTCACGCCTTGGGCGGCGTGACGCGTTCACCATTCGACTCCCGCCATCGCGGGGATGACGACACACGTTCTGCGATCCGCAGTGCCCGCAGGTTGCGGGCCTGGGTCCCGGCGTTCGCCGGGATGACGGTCCCGGCTCAGCCCTTCGGCGGATCCAGTCGCAGCAGCTTGCCGTCGGTCTCGTCGGTCAGCACGTACACCTTGCCGTCGCTCCCCACGCGCACGTCGCGGATGCGCGCGCCGATGTCCTTCAGCAGGCGCTCCTCGCCGGTGATCTTGTCGCCGTCGAGCGACAGGCGGATCAGGCTCCCGTCGGCGAGCGCGCCGAGGAACAGGCTGTCGTTCCACTTCGATGCCGGCTGCGCGGTGAGGAACGCCATGCCCGACAGGCCGGGCGAGATTTCCCACACGTGGTACGGCTGCTCCATGCCGGGCGCTTCCTTGCCGACGGCTTCGGGGATCTTCAGGCCCGAGTAGTTGATGCCGTGGGTGATGATCGGCCAGCCGTAGTTCTTGCCCGGCTGCGGGAGGTTGATCTCGTCGCCGCCCTTCGGGCCGTGCTCGGCTTCCCAGACGGTGCCGGTGCGCGGATCGGTCGCCAGCGACTGCATGTTGCGATGGCCGTAGCTCCAGATCTCCGGACGCGCGTCCTTGCGGCCCACGAACGGGTTGTCCGCCGGCACGCTGCCATCGAGGTTCAGGCGCACGAGCTTGCCCTGAAGCATGTCGAGCTTCTGGGACGTCGGGCGATCGTTGCGCTCGCCCTGCGTAATGAACACGTGGCCCTTGCCGTCGAAGGCGATGCGCGAGCCGAAGTGGTTCGGGCCGACGAGCTTGGGCTCCTGGCGGTAGAACAGCTTCACGTCCGACAGCGCGCCGTCGCCGAGCGTGGCCGTCGAGACGGCCGTGCCGGCGCTGCCGTCCGGGCCCGGTTCGGCGTAGCTGAGGAAGATCTTCTTCGACGTGGCGAAATCCGGCGCCAGCACGACGTCGAGCAGGCCGCCCTGGCCCTCGGCCCAGACCTGCGGGACGCCGGCGATCGGCGCCGACACCGCACCGTCGGCCGACACATGGCGCAGGCGGCCGGGGCGTTCGGTGACGAGGAAGCCGCCATCGGGCAGCAGCGCGACGCTCCACGGATGCTCCAGGCCGCTGGCGATCGTGGTGACGGTCACCGGACCGCTCTGGCTCGTCACCGTCTGCGTCGGCAACGCTTTGGGAGCGGCGGTCGCGGCCTTGGCCGGTGCGGCGTCCTCGCCCTGGCGTGCCTGGCAGGCGACGAGACTCATCGAGAGGGCGAGGGCAAGCGTGGTGCAGTGCAAGGCGTGGCGCATGGGGGCAGGGCTCCTGTCCGGTCGTGCGTGGGGTGTTTGCCGGTTGTGGCGTAAGTGCCGGCGCGTCGGGCTCAACGATAACCGGCCGCCTGCAACTCGAACAATTCCGCGTAGCGGCCGCCTTGCGCAAGCAACTGCTCGTGCGTGCCGCTGGCCTCCAGGCGTCCGTCGGCCAGCACGAGGATGCGATCGGCCATCCGCACGCTGCTGAAGCGATGGGAGATCAGCACCGCCGTCTTCCCGTGCGAGAGTTCCTTGAAGCGCTGGAACACCTCGAATTCGGCGCGCGCGTCGAGCGCCGCCGTCGGTTCGTCGAGGATCATCACCTGCGCGTCGCGCATGTAGGCGCGGGCGATCGCGAGCTTCTGCCACTGGCCGCCGGACAGATCCACGCCCGTCTTGAAACGCCGGCCGATCAGCTGGTCGTAGCGGTTGGGCAAGCGCTCGATCATCTCGTCGGCCATCGCGCGACGCGCGGCATCGCGGATGCGGTTGGCGTCGTCCATCGCGTCGATGCGGCCCACGCCGATGTTCTCGCCGGCGGTGAGGTGATAGCGCACGAAGTCCTGGAAGATCACGCCGACGTTGCCGCGCAGGTCGTCCAGGTCGTAGTCGCGGAGGTCGCGGCCGTCGAGCAGGATGCGGCCCTCGTCGGGGTCGTAGAGCCGCGCGAGCAGCTTCACCAGCGTGGTCTTGCCGGCGCCGTTCTCGCCGACCAGCGCCAGCACTTCACCGGCGCGCAGTTCGAAGTCGAGCCCACGCAACGCCCACTTGTCGGCGTCGGGATAACGGAAGCCCACGTTCTCGAAGGTGAAGCCGCGTGCGATCGGCCGCGGGACCGCCGCCGCGTTGGCGGGCGATGCAATTTCCGGCTGGATTTCGAAGAAGGAGAACAGGTCGTCGAGATACAGCGCCTGTCCCGCCACCTGCGAGAAGCCGACGAGCAGGCCTTCCAGCAGCTGGCGCAGACGCAGGAAGCTGCCGGCCAGGAAGGTGAGGTCGCCGATGCTGAAATCGCCGCGCACCGTGCGCCACGCGATGTAACCGTAGGCGACGTAGTAGCCGAGCGTGCCGAGCGCGGCCAGCAGTGCGCCCCACATCGCGCGCCGCCGCGCCAGCGCGCGGTTCGCGTGGAACAGCGCGTCGGCAAGTTCGCGGTAGCGCGCGATCAGGAACCGGTGGAGGTTGAAGATCTTCACCTCCTTCGCGGTGTCCACGCTGGCGCCCATCTGCTTGACGTATTCCAGCTGGCGGCGCTCGGGCGTCCAGGCGAAATTGAGCGAGTAGCCGAGTGCATTGAAATGCGCCTCGCCGACGAACGCCGGCACCAGCGCGACCGCCAGCAACACGATGAGCCACGGCGCGTACACCAGCAGGCCCGCGGCGAAACTCACCACCGTGATCGCGTCCTGCACCTGGCCGAAGAGCTGGCTCATCAGGTTCATGCGGCCCATCGTCTGGCGCCGCGCGCGGTCGAGCTTGTCCTGCAGGTCGGGGTCTTCGAAATCTTCCAGATCCAGCGTCGCCGCATGTTCCATCAGGCGCACGCTGGTGGCGTTGGTGAACAGTTCCGATAGCAGTGCGTCGCCGTAGCTCACCAGCCGGCCGAGCAGGTCGGAACCGATGGCCAGCGCGAATTCCAGCGCGAGCAGCGAAAGCAATGTATCGAGCTGGCCGCTGTGCCACGCGCTACCGAGCGTGTCGAACCCGTTGCCCGCGGCGACCAGGCGCACGGCTTCGTCGATGATCAGCTTGCCCACGTACAGCGTGGCGACCGGCAGGAGCGCGCGCACGACCCGCAGGCCGATGGTCATCAGCGAGAGCAGGGGACTGGTGGACCACACCATCCGCAGGAACGGAGGCAGGTTGCGGAGCGCATCAAAACGCTCGCGAAGGCTGGGACGAGGGGCGGGTGCGGCCGCGTGGGGATCGCTCATGCGGCGATTGTGCACCGGGGGCGTGCAGCGGCGATGTCAGTGCGTTCCAGGGCGCAAGGATTTCGCGGGTTTGAGGTGTCATCCCCGCGAAGGCGGGGATCCATCTCCACGCGACGGCACGCTGGCCGAAGGGTGATGCGTCGGACCGATGGATTCCCGCCTTCGCGGGAATGACGGCATTTCAGGCGCTGGCTTATTCAAGCCCTCGGTGTTTGGGCCCTCAGTGCTCCCGAGGCCGACGCATCGGCGCCCGACGGTTCTCGTCGTGTGCCTCGTCGTTGCTGTCGTCCCATTTGTCGAATTCGGAACTGGAGAAGCCGCTGCCCTGCTGGTCGTAGCCGCTGCGCACGGCCCGGCCGGGCGGCCCGAACGAGCGCGCGCCCTTGTCGACGTGGATGCGGTTGTGGACTTCGCGGACGCCCTGCACCTCGGCAGCCAGGTTTTCGGCCAGATGCTTCATGCGGCGTTCGGGCACCTCGCCGGTCAGCGTGATGGCGCCGGCCTCGACGGCGACAAGAATCTCGCTCGCATCGATTTCCTCGTCGCGCGTGAGGCGTTCGATGAGGTCGTCGGCGATGCGTTCGTCCGAACGCAGGATGTTGCGCGGACCGCGCCCGCGATGACCGCCCGAGCGCTCCGCATTAGGGCTGCTTTTTGCGTCGGGCCGCGATTCGCCGTAGCCGCCCTGGCCCGGATAGCCGAAGCCGTCATCCTGCTTTGGCGTGCCCCAGGAGCGGTTCGTCATCGACGGCATGCCGCGGTAGAGCTCCTGTCGATGCTTGTCGTCCGGATGCCTGGCCATGATCGCTCCTGTCGTGTTCGATGGACCGATGCTGCGAAGGAGCGGGTTAGCGCGGCGGCAACGCGTCGTAATCGCTTCGTTTCATCCGGCTGCGCGTCGGGTCCGCTTCGACGGCGGCGTGGCCTTCTTCGTCGCTTTTTTCGCGACCTTCTTCACGGCTTTCTTCGTCGCCTTCTTTGCGGTCTTCTTCGCAGATTTCTTAGCCGACTTGCTGCCGGCCTTCTTCGCCGCTTTCGCCGGCCCCAGTTCGATCCACGTCGGCGCGTGGTCGCTGGGTTTCACCTGGCCGCGCACCCAGCGATCCACGCCGGCCGCGCGCAGGCGCGGGAGCAGCTCGGCGTTGAGCAGCAGGTGGTCGATGCGCAGGCCGGCGTTGCGTTCCCAGTGCTGGCGGAAGTAGTCCCAGAACGTGTACACGCGCTCCTCGCCGAACACGTGTCGCACCGCGTCCGTCCAGCCCTGGTCGAGCAGACGCTGGTAGCGTTCGCGGCTTTCGGGCTGCAGCAGCGCGTCCTTGCGCCAGGACTTGGGGTTGTAGATGTCCTCGTCGGTGGGCACTACGTTGTAGTCGCCAGCCATCACCACCGGCTGGCCACTGTCGAACCAGTGCTGCGCGCGCTGGTGGAGGCGGTCCATCCACGCGAGCTTGTAGTCGAACTTCGGTCCGGGCTGCGGATTGCCGTTGGGCAGGTACAGGCAGACCACGACGATGCCGCCGACGGCCGCTTCGATGTAGCGGCTCTGCACGTCGTCCGGATCGCCCGGCAGGCCGCGGCCGATCTCCACCGGCTCGGCGTCGCGCGCGAGGATCGCCACGCCGTTCCAGGACTTCTGCCCGTGCCAGATCGCGCCGTAACCGGCCTCGGCGATGGCCTGCGCGGGGAAGGCCTCCTCGGGCGCCTTCAGTTCCTGCAGGCAGGCGACGTCGGGCTGCTCGCGGCGCAGCCACTCCAGCAGCGCAGGCAGGCGCGTGTTCACGCCGTTGATGTTGAAGGTGGCGATTTTCACGCGCGATGCCGCCGTCGATGAGGACGCGTTGCACGCTAGCCGGCCTGTCGTGAAGGCACGGTTCCCGGCAGCCCGCATCAAACCTTGGCGGGCGAGGGCCGCTAGACTCGGCCAACGATCTTCCGGGGGATTGCCCATGCTTCGACACGCACTGCTCGCCGCGGCCGTCGCCGCCTGCCTGTCCGCTTCGCCCGTTTTCGCACAGGCGCCATCCACGACGAGCGCCGCGCCGAACGCTTCCGCCCAGTCTCCCGCCGCGAAGGCGCTGCACGCGCTGTTCGACGAGGAGTGGGAGCGCGGCATGCGCGAGAACCCGGAAGAAGCGAGTTGGCGCGGCGACAAGCGCTACAACGACCGCTGGACCGACATGAGCCTGCCGGCGATCGAGCAGCGCACGGAAGGCGATCGCAAGGCGTTGCAGCGGCTGAAGGCGATCGACCGCAACGCGCTGACCGAAGACGACCGCCTCAGCTACGACGTGTTCGCGTGGAGCCTGGAGAAGGCGGTCGAACGCCAGAAGTACCGCGAATACCTGCAGCCGATCGGCCTGAGCGGCGGCGTGCAGACCGCCGAAGGCATCGCCGAGGTGCTGCCGTTCGCCACGGTGAAGGACTACCGCGACTGGCTCGCCCGCATGCGCGCGCTGCCGAAGCTGAGCGAGCAGAACCAGGCCCTGCTGCGCGAGGGCGCCGCCAGCGGCAACACGCCGCCGCGTGTGCTGATGGAGCGCGTGCCGGCGCAGATCCAATCGCAGCTGGTCGACGATCCGGCCAAGAGCCCGTTCTACAAGCCGTTCGCGAAGTTCCCCGACGGCATCGCGGCGGCGGACCGCGCCGCGCTGCAGGCCGAGGCGAAGCAGGTCATCGCCAAGAACATCGTGCCCGCGTACCGCCAGTTCGCGACGTTCTTCAAGGACGATTACCTGCCCAGGACGCGCACGTCGATCGCCGCGGTCGACCTGCCCGACGGCAAGGCCTACTACGACTTCGTGGCGCGCTACTTCACCACGACGGACCTGTCTGCCGATGAGATCCACCAGATCGGCCTGAAGGAAGTCGCGCGCATCCGCGCGGAGATGGAGAAGATCAAGGCCGAAGTCGGCTTCAAGGGCACGCTGCCGGAGTTCTTCGAACACCTGCGCACCGACCCGAAGTTCTTCTACAAGACGCCGCAGGAGCTGTTCACCGCCTACCAGGCGATCTCCAAGCGCATCGATCCGGAACTGGTGAAGGTCTTCAAGACCATTCCGCGCCTGCCGTACGGCGTGCGGCCGATCCCGGACAACATCGCGCCCGACACAACGACCGCGTATTACCAGCCCGGCGCGGTGGACGGCACGCGGGCGGGCTTCTACTACGTGAACCTCTACAAGCCGGAAGTGCGGCCGAAGTGGGAAATGATGCCGCTGTCGCTGCACGAGGCCGTGCCGGGGCACCACTTCCAGTTCGCGCGCGGCATGGAACTGCCGGACGTGCCGATGTTCCGCCGCGTCGGGTACTTCGTCGCCTACGGCGAGGGCTGGGGCCTGTACGCGGAGCGCCTGGGCTACGACATGGGCCTGTACGACGACCCGTACGACCGGATGGGCCAGCTCGCCTACGACATGTGGCGCGCCGTGCGGCTGGTCGTGGACACCGGCATGCACAGCAAGGGCTGGACCCGCGACCAGGCCATCGCCTTCTTCATGGACAACTCGCCCAAGACCCGCCAGGACGTGGTCAACGAGATCGACCGTTACATCGGCTGGCCGGGCCAGGCGCTCGCCTACAAGATCGGCCAGCTGAAGATCTCCGAGCTGCGCGAGAAAGCCTCGAAGCAGCTGGGCCCGAAGTTCGACCTGCGCGAGTTCAACGACGCGGTGCTGGAGACGGGCTCGGTCCCGCTGGAGGCGCTGGAGGCGCATATCGACGACTGGATGAGCCGACGCGCCCGCGAGCCGTAGATTCGGCCGGCTGCGAACGCCCGGCCACGGATGGCCGGGCAGGGCTCCCAGAAGCCGGATGCGTCCCGCCAGGAATGGCTGTAGTGGCCCGCCCGGCTAAGTAGCCGCCCGTTTGCCTTCAACCCTTTGATCCGCCATACTTTCCGGCTCCCACGGCCCCGGCCGGCGGGAGACCTTGCTCCACCGCGCCCAGTTCCGGGTGCCGGGGGGCTGATCCGGACGCGGCAAACGCCCGCGCCCATCATCCACAAGGAATCACACAATGCGTCATTACGAAGTCGTGTTCCTGGTCCATCCGGACCAGAGCGAGCAGGTGCCGGCCATGGTCGAGCGCTACAAGGGCCTGATCGAAGGCGGCGAAGGCAAGATCCACCGTCTGGAAGACTGGGGTCGTCGCCAGCTGGCCTACCCGATCGAGAACCTGGTCAAGGCCCACTACGTGCTGCTCAACATCGAGTGCACCCAGAACGTCCTGAACGAGCTGGTCGACGGTTTCCGTTTCAACGACGCCGTCCTGCGCCACCTGGTGATCAAGCGCGACGAAGCCGACACCGAGCAGTCGCTGATCATGAAGTACAAGGACGAGAAGGGCGACAAGCCCGAGCGTGGCGAGCGTCGCCGCCGTGACGAGGAAGGCGTCGGCACCGCCGACGAGTCTTCCGACGACAACGCCGAAGCCGCCTGATCACGCCCTAGGAGCACACACTCATGTCCAAGTTCTTCCGTCGCCGCAAGTTCTGCAAGTTCACCGCCGAGGGTGTGAAGGAGATCGACTACAAGGATCTCAACACCCTGCGCCAGTACCTCACCGAGACCGGCAAGATCGTGCCGAGCCGCGTGACCGGTACCAAGTCGAAGTACCAGCGCCAGCTGGCAACGGCCGTCAAGCGCGCCCGTTTCCTGGCCCTGATCCCGTACACCGACAACCACAACGCGTAACGCGGATCCCTCCGCAGGAGCCCGCACATCCATGTGCGGACTCTTCACGAAAACCGGACTTCGATTTGGCGCTTTGCAATGAGCGCCTGAGAGACGTCATTCGGACAGCCACCGCTGCGGGCCCCCGGCTCGCTAACGAATACGGAGCAACACCATGCAACTGATCCTCCTGCAGAACGTGCAGAACCTCGGCAAGCTCGGCGACAAGGTCAACGTCAAGCCGGGCTTCGGCCGCAACTACCTGATCCCGTACGGCAAGGCCGCCCCGGCGACCGCCGCCAACCTGGCCGAGTTCGAAGCGCGCCGCGCCGAGTACGAAGCCAAGGCCAAGGCTGCCCTGGAAGGCGCCGAAGGCCGCAAGGCCGCGCTGGAAGGCGTCGAGGTGACCATCACCGCGAACGCCTCGACCGAAGGCAAGCTGTACGGCTCGATCACGCCGCGCGACATCGCCGATGCGCTGACCAAGCACGGCCACAAGGTCGAGAAGTCGGAAGTCGTGCTGGGCGAAGGCCCGCTGCGTCGCACCGGCGAATACGAGATCGTCGTGCACCTGCACGCCGACATCGAAGCCACCGTCAAGGTCATCGTGGTCGGCGAAGTCGCCTGATCGCGGTCACCGCACGAGCTTGAAGGAAAGGGCGCCTCCGGGCGCCCTTTCTTTTTGCGTCGAACTTCCGCGTAGGAAGAGCGGAGGGCGTTTTCGGATTATTCCGATAGGGCGTCGGGATAGTGCGTGACACAGTCGCGGCACTTCTCCCGATATCGCCGCCGCCATGGACCAGCGCCTCGACCTTCCCGCGCTCGACCCGTCGCTCGAGCTCACCCTGGCTTCGTTGCAGGACTGCACGCTCCCGTCCGCGCCGCTCTCCTTCGCCGACCTCATCGCCGCCAGCCTTCGCGACGCCTGCGAAGCCGACGCCGACACGGTATTCCCGATCATCGCCCGCCTGATCGACCAGCACATCGCCGGTGCGCTGCAGCCGCGGCGCATCGGCCGCTGGCGAGACGAGGCGCTGGACGACCTGCTGTCGGTCATCTCGCCGGGGATGCGCAGCCGCGCCGGAATCGCGACCGTCGGCTGACGTCGATCCAACCGCCCGTCGCGTGGCGGGCGTCGCACCTGCTGCGACAAGGCCGTGGCTCCATGCCCGGCATGAGTATCCACGCGATATCCACAGACTTATCTGCAACGCCCCGACACGTTCCGCGTCTACGATGCCCGACCCGCGATAACGACACGGCCGGCGCGACGGCGCACGGAAAAGGTGACTGAGGGCATGAGCGCACGACCTGGTTTTCGCAGGGAAAAACGGTTCGAGACGCGCAATGAGCAGCGCATGGACCAGTTGCGCGTGCCGCCCCAGTCGATCGAGGCCGAACAGGCCGTGCTCGGCGGCCTCATGCTCGCGCCCGATTCCTGGGACCGCATCGCCGACCAGCTCAGCGACCAGGATTTCTATCGCCGGGATCACCAGCTGATCTTTCGCGCCATCAGCGAACTGGCCGAGAAGAACCGGCCGTTCGACGCCGTCACGCTCGGCGAATGGTTCGAATCTCAGGGCCTGAGCGAGCAGGTCGCCGGTGGCGCCTACCTGATCGAACTGGCGACCAACACGCCGTCGGCTGCCAACATCGCCGCCTACGCCGAGATCGTCCGCGACAAGGCGATCCTGCGCCAGCTCATCGACGTGGGCACCGGCATCGTCAACGATGGCTTCCAGCCGGACGGTCGCGACTCGGCTGAAATCCTCGAGGAAGCGGAGCGCCAGGTGCTGGCGATCGCGCAGGCCAACACCAACGGAAAGACCGACTTCACGCCGGTCACCAAGGCATTGTCGGAAGCCTTCGACACGCTGCAGACGCGCTACACCAACGGCAGCGGCGTGACCGGCCTGTCGACCGGCTACACCGAGCTGGACATGATGACGGCCGGCCTGCAGAAGACCGACCTGATCATCCTTGCCGCGCGTCCCGCGATGGGCAAGACGACGCTCGCGCTGAACATGGCCGAGACCGCCGCCTTCCGCAGCAAGCTGCCGGTGGCGGTGTTCTCGATGGAAATGTCGGCCTCGCAGCTGGCGATGCGCCTGATCTCATCGGTCGGCCGCGTCAACGCGCAGCGCCTGCGTACCGGCCAGCTGGAAGACGAGGACTGGAGCCGTGTCACCGGCGCGATCCGCCAGCTGCGCGAAGTGAAGATCTTCATCGACGACGAGCCCGGCCTGTCGCCGGTGAAGCTGTCGGCCAAGGCGCGCCGCCTCAAGCGCGAGCACGGCCTGGGGCTGATCGTCATCGACTACCTGCAGCTGATGTCGGTGCCGGGCAACAGCGAGAACCGCGCGACGGAAATCTCCGAGATCTCGCGTTCGCTCAAGGGCCTGGCGAAGGAACTGCAGGTGCCGGTGATCGCGCTGTCCCAGCTCAACCGCTCGCTGGAAACGCGTACCGACAAGCGCCCGGTGATGGCCGACCTGCGCGAATCGGGCGCCATCGAGCAGGACGCGGACATGATCATGTTCATTTACCGCGACGACTACTACAACAAGGAGAACTCGCCGGACAAGGGACTGGCCGAGGTCATCATCGGCAAGCAGCGTTCGGGCCCGACCGGCTCGATCAAGCTCAAGTTCTTCGGCGAGTACACGCGTTTCGACAACCTGTCGCACGATTCGGTCGGCAGCTTCGAGTAATTCCTGCCGCGCCACATCGACGTCGATGTAACGCGCGCAGCGGTAACGTCCGCTGCCGATGGAACGGGTACGCGTGGAATCGGAAGCCATGACCAGCGTCGGCTACGACGCCGACCGGCGCGTGCTCGAGGTCGAGTTCACCAGCGGCGAGATCTACCGCTACTTCGACGTTCCGCCGCATCTGCACGCCGGCCTCATGGCCGCCGATTCTCACGGGCAGTTTTTCGCGGAACACCTCCGCAACGCGGGCTTCGACTACGAACACGTGGACGAAGATGAAGCCCTGCGAACGCGCAGGCGGTGAACCGGCGCGGATTGACGCCCCCGTAACGGCGTCCGGCGCAGCGTGAATGCGGTCGCCATAGGAGAGCCGTCATGCGTCGTTTCCCTGTCTCCCGCATCCTCATCGTGTCGGTCGCTGCCTTCGCGCTTGCCGGCCCCGCGATGGCATGGCAGTCGGGCAGTTCGTCCACGAAGGGCAAGCACTGCTACGACGTGGAAGTCCAGAAGCCCAAGGAAGTGAAGGACGAGCACAAGGTCACCGGCACCGTCGCCGGCGGTCTCGTCGGCGGTCTGCTGGGCAACCAGGTCGGCGGCGGCAGCGGCAAGAAGATCGCCACGGCGGCAGGCGCCGTCGGCGGTGCGTTCGCGGGCCGCAAGATCCAGGACAACCAGCAGAAGAAAACTGAAACGGTGATCGAACGGCGGTGCGATTGAGGCGCCGTGAATCGAGGCCCGAGCATCATCGTTCCAGCCCTCACCCCAGCCCCTCTCCCGCATGCGGGAGAGGGGCTCTAGCCGAGTTGGGTAGCTCCATCCCTCGCTAGAATGCGAGTCCGAGCCCCCCGCACCGGACACGCAGTGCACTCCACGCCTGGCATGCCTCCCGCCGTGAGCGAGCGTCCGACTCGCATCACGGTCGATCTCGATAACCTTTCGCATAACCTCCGCGCCATCCGCGCGCACGTCGGCGTGCCCGTCATGGGCATCGTGAAGGCGAACGCCTACGGCCACGGGCTGGTGCCGGTGGCGCTGCATCTGCAGGCGCAGGGCGTGGAGCAACTGGGCGTCGCGTTCGTCGAGGAAGGCATCGCGCTGCGCCGCGCCGGCATCACCGCGCCGGTGCTGGTGCTCGGCGGCATCTTCGGGCCGCAGGTGGCGCAGTTCATCGCGCACGACCTGGAAATCACCGTGTCCTCGCTCGACAAGCTGCGGCAGGTGGAAGCCGCCGCCGAGGCGATGGGCCGCAAGGCCGTGATCCACCTGAAGATCGACACCGGCATGGAGCGCATCGGCGTCCACAGCTATTCGTCGAAGTCGTTCGTCGAGGCGGCGGTCGCGTCGAAGTGGTGCGTGCTGAAGGGCATCTATTCGCACCTGGCATGCTCGGACGATCCGTCGTCGGACATGACGGGCAAGCAGGTCGAGCGCTTCCATGACGCCTGCGCGCACATCGAACGCCTGGGCGCGCCGATGCCGCTGCGGCATCTGGCCAATTCCGGCGGCGTGCTCCATTTCCCGCAGACCTGGCTGGACATGGTCCGCCCCGGCATCGTGCTGTACGGCGTGCTGCCCGATCCCGCCTCGCAACGCACCATCGACGTGAAGCCGGCGATGTCGCTGCGCTCGCAGGTCGTGTACTTCAAGGTGGTGAAGGCGGGCAATCCGGTGAGCTATGGCGCGACGTGGCGGTCGGACCACGACACGCGCGTGGTAACGGTGCCGATCGGCTATGGCGACGGCTTCCCGCGCTCGCTGTCGTCGCGCGGCTCGGTACTGATCCGGGGGCACCGGTATCCCATCGTCGGGCGTGTGTGCATGGACCAGTTCATGGTCGACATCGGCGGCGACAGCGCGTTCAACGAGGACGACGTCGTGCTGATCGGCGAGCAGGGCGGGGACGCGATCCGCGCCGAGGACGTCGCGACGCTCGCAGGCACGATTCCCTACGAGATCCTGGTCGGCCTCAACGACCGCATTCCGCGCGAATACCGCGGCGGCTGACCCCGGCGCATTGACGCGCCGTTGCGCGCCTTGGGCATACTTGCGGAACGATTCCGTTCCGCTTTCCCGGGTGGCCGATGTCCGCTGGCGAATCCAACGCGCTTGCGCTGGTGTGGTTCCGCAACGACCTGCGCCTGGACGACAACCCGGCGCTGCAGGCGGCGCTCGACAACGGCTACGTGCCGATCCCGGTCTACATCCACGCGCCCGATGAAGGCGGCGACTGGGCGCCCGGAGCCGCATCGGACGCTTGGCGCCATCGCTCGCTGGCCGCGCTCGACGCCGCGCTGCGCGAGCGTGGTTCGCACCTGCGCCACTTCTTCGGACCGAGCCTGGCGACGCTGCAGTCGCTGATCGCCACCACCGGTGCCGAAGCGGTCTTCTGGAACCGCCGATACGAGCCGGCGTACGAGCGCCGCGACGCGAACATCAAGACCACGCTGCGCCAGCAGGGCGTCCGCGTGGAGAGCTTCAACGCCGCGCTGCTGTTCGAACCGTGGACGGTGCGGAACAAGCAGGGCCTGCCGTTCAAGGTGTTCACGCCGTACTGGAAGACGCTGCTGGCGCAGTGGCAGCTCGGCCTCTGCATCGAGGCGCCAAAGCATCTGCCCGACAGCGACGAAGGTCCGGCGGGCGTGCCGCTGGAGGCGCTCAAGCTCGCACCGAAGCTCGGCTGGGATCGCACCTTCTGGGACGAATGGACGCCCGGCGAGGCCGGCGCGTACGCGGCGCTGGACGCCTTCGTCGACGGCGCGCTGCGCGGGTATCGCGACCAGCGCGACCGGCCCGACCGCATCGGCACGTCGCGCCTTTCGCCGCACCTGCATTTCGGCGAGATCGCGCCGTGGCGCGTGGCGTCGGTGCTGGAACGCGAACGCACGGCCGGAAACGGTGCGGACATCGACGCTTTCCTGCGCGAACTGGGATGGCGCGAGTTCGCGCATCACCTGCTGCATCACTTCCCGGAAACGCCGGATCGCAATTTCGACGAGCGCTTCAATGACTTCGCGTGGTCGAAGCTGTCGCAGGCGCAGCTGGCCGACTGGCAGCAGGGACGTACCGGCGTGCCGATCGTCGATGCCGGCATGCGCGAGCTATGGCACACCGGGTGGATGCACAACCGCGTGCGCATGATCGTCGCGAGCTTCCTGACCAAGCACCTGCGCTACCACTGGCGCCACGGCGCGCGCTGGTTCTGGGACACGCTGGTTGATGCGGACCTGGCGAACAACACGCTCGG
Source organism: Lysobacter soli (assembly GCF_009755585.1). Taxonomy (NCBI): domain Bacteria; kingdom Pseudomonadati; phylum Pseudomonadota; class Gammaproteobacteria; order Lysobacterales; family Lysobacteraceae; genus Lysobacter; species Lysobacter soli. The sequence goes on from NZ_CP046603.1 coordinate 1,775,405, forward strand.
CTGGCAGTGGGTCGCCGGCACGGGCGCGGACGCGGCGCCGTATTTTCGGGTGTTCAATCCGGTGCTGCAGGCGACGAAGTTCGATCCCGACGGGCGCTACATCGCGCGCTGGGTGCCGGAGCTCGCCCGGCTGCCGGTGCCGCTGCGGTTTTCGCCCTGGCAGGACCCGCAGGCGCTGCGCCGCGTGGCACCGGACTATCCGCCGCAGCCGCTGGTCGACATGGGCGCCGGGCGCGATTCGGCTTTGGCGGCGTACCGCAAGCTGCGCGGCTGAGCCGCGTTGACGCTGCTCGCGAGGCCGTGATTCACTCGGCCGGTCACGCACGGGAGAGCCGACGGCCATGGCGACACGGACTGGAGCACGCCGGCGCGGTCGCCGCGAACCGATGTCGCGGGTCGACACGGCGTGGCTGCGCATGGAGCGCCCGACCAACCCGATGATGATCACCGGCGTGCTGATGTTCGCCGAACCGATGTCGCTGGAACGCCTCAAGCGCGTGGTGAAGCAGCGCTTCCTGTCCTATCGGCGATTCCGCCAGAAGGCGGTGGTCACGCCGGCCGGCGCGCAGTGGGAAAACGACCTGAACTTCAACCTCGACTGGCACGTGCAGCACGCCGCGTTGCCCGGTCGCGCCGACAAGCGCGCGCTGGAGCGCTTCGTCAGCCAGCTTGCGTCCTCGCCGCTAAACCACGATCGACCGCTGTGGCAGTTCCATCTGGTCGAACGTTTCGACGGCGGCGGCTCGGCGCTGGTCGCGCGCATTCACCACAGCTACGCCGACGGCATCGCGCTGGTGCAGGTGCTGTTGTCGCTAACCGACACGCAACCCGACGAGGGAGACGGAAGCGAACTGCCGCGCACCTGGCTCAAGAAGGAGCACGCCGGCGTCGCGCGTCGCGTCGGAGCGGTGGATCGCTACGTGCAACTGGGCAGCAAGGTCGTGGAGAAGGGGCTGGAGATGTACCGCGATCCTTCGCTGGCCGCAGTGCTGGCGAAGGAGGGCGGGGAGATCGCGCGCGAACTGCTGCACGCGTTGTCGCTGTCCGATGACCCGCCGTCGATGCTGCGCGGGCGCCTCGGCACCAGCAAGCGCGTCGCATGGGCCGAACCGCTGGACCTGGAGGAAGTGAAGGCCGTCGGCCGCGCCTGCGACTGCACCGTCAACGACGTGCTGATGGCGACCGCCGCCGGCGCGCTGCGCAGCTACATGATCGAGCGCGGCGACCACGTCGACGGCCTCACGCTGCGTGCGACGGTACCGGTGAACCTGCGGCCGCTCGAACATGCGCGCAAGCTCGGGAATCACTTCGGCCTGGTGTTCCTCGATCTTCCGGTCGGCGAGGACAATCCGATCCGGCGCCTCGAACGTGTTGCGCAATGCATGGAAGACCTGAAGCGCTCGCGTCAGGCCATCGTCGCCTACGGATTGCTCGCCGCACTCGGCATGGCGCCCGCGTCGATGCAGGGATTGGCGCTGGAACTGTTCAGTCGCAAGGCGACCGCGGTGGCGACCAACGTGCCCGGTCCGCAGCAGCCGCTGTACCTGGCCGGCTGCATGCTGCGCGAGATGATGTTCTGGGTGCCGCAGACCGGTTCGATCGGCATTGGGATCTCGATCCTCAGCTACAACGGCCGCGTGCATTTCGGATTGATCTCCGATGGTCGCCTGATTCCCGATCCCGATGCGGTGATCCGCCGCTTCGGGGCGGAGTTCGACAAACTGCTGTACCTGGCGCTGATGGGAAACTGGGACGTGCGCCTCGATGCGGATGCGGCACGGGCGCTGATCCCTGCCGCCGACTGAACATCGGACGCGACGATCACTTGCGCGAGACGTGAACGCGGTTAGCTTGTGCGCGTTCATCGATCCCCGGCTTAAAAGCCAGTCTTCCAGCAAGGACCACTCCATGAAGAATTTCGTCAAGGCCGCGTGTGTGGCCGTCGTCACCACCGCGCTGCTCGCCGGTTGCGCCACCGGCGGCGGTAACTACTACGGCCAGCCGTATCCGCAGCAGCAGCAACCGCAGCAGCAGGGCCAGCAGCAGGGCATGAGCAAGACGGGCAAGGGCGCGATCATCGGCGCGCTGGCCGGCGTCGCCGCGGGCCTGCTCAGTGGCGACGACGCGACTGAACGTCGCCAGCGCGCGCTCGTCGGCGCGGGCGTCGGTGGCCTCGCCGGTGCGGCCATCGGCAACTATCAGGACCGCCAGGAAGCCGCGCTGCGCCAGCAGACCGCCGGCACCGGCGTGGACGTCGTCCGCCAGGGCAACAACATCACGCTCAACATGCCCAGCGGCATCACCTTCGATTTCGACAAGTCGAACCTGAAGCCCGAGTTCTACCCGGTGCTCGACAACGTCGCGCGCACGCTGCAGGAGTACAACCAGACGGTGATCGAAGTCGCCGGCCACACCGACAGCGTCGGCAGCGATGCCTACAACCAGAAGCTGTCCGAACAGCGCGCCAACACCGTGTCGAGCTACCTGCAGAGCCGCGGCCTGAACCGCGAACGTTTCATCGTCGTCGGCGCCGGCAAGAGCCGTCCGATCGCCAGCAACGACACCGAAGCCGGCCGCGCACAGAACCGCCGCGTCGAGATCACGCTGGTGCCGATCGAGTCCTGATCGCCGCCACGACATGCACGAAGAAACGGGCCGCCCATGCGGCCCGTTTCTTTTTTCTGGCGACGGATCCAGCCCGGCACGCAATGCAGTTCGACACCGGGCGATCCAGACGCAAACAAAAAGGCCCGCTTGCGCGGGCCTTTTCGTACCGGTCGCGAGGACGCGATCAGTCGTGGTGCATGCCGTGCAGGTCCTGCAGCGAACCCTTGCGCGAACCGAAGTAGGCGGCGAGGTCGGCGATCTGCTGGTCGGTCAGGTCCTTCGCCTGGCTCGACATCAGCGGATGGTCGCGGTCGCCATCGCGATACGCCTGCAGCGAGTGCGCGATGTAGTCGTAGTACTGGCCGGCGAGCTTCGGGTAGGTCTCGTCGATCGGCGCATTGCCCTCGGCACCGTGGCAGTCGAAGCACGACTGGCCCGTGGCCTTGCCCTTGGTCTGCGCCAGCTTCTCGCCCGCGGCGATGTGGCCGGCCGGCAGGCCTGCGGACGACGAGGTGTGGCCTTCGGCGCGATCGGCGGCCGAATGCTCGGCCGGCGTGTCGCCGCCCGAGCAGCCGGCGAGCGCGATGGAGGCGAGCAGGGCGATGGCGAGGAACTTGTTGGTCAAGGCCGGGTTCGTCATGGATCTGCTCACTTCACGGTCGAAAGGAAGGCGGCGATGTCGGCGATGTCCTGGTCCGAGAAGCTCTGCGCCTGGGCCTGCATCGTCGGGTGCTTGCGCGTGCCCTTCTTGTATTCGGTCAACGCGTTGGTCAGGTAGACCTCCGACTGCCCGCCGATGCGCGGCACGTGGTAGTTCGGATACGCATTCTTGTAGCCGGTGACGCCGTGGCAGCCCTGGCAGGTGTAGGTGAGCTGCTTGCCGCGGGCGGCATCGCCCTTGAGCTGGGCAGGAGCCGTCGGAGCCGGTGCCGTCGGGGTCGCGGCTGCAGGAGCAGCGGCCGGGGCGGCGGGAGCCTGGGCGTCCTGTGCCGACGCGCTGAATGCGGTGGCGGTCAGCAGGAAGCAGGCGGCGATCATCAGCGGTCGCATCATGTCGTAGTCCGCAATCTCGAATGGCTAGCGAAAGGTTCTAGTGCTGGCTGCGTGGCGCCTCCCCATTAAGGCGGCCGCGCAAGAGTCGGCAAGTATAGCCATGGTTCGGATTGCAACGCAGCCGCCCCTTTTTGCATCGATGGTTCTTGCGTACCGGCGTCGCGCTTTTCGGGCGCGTTCGAACGACGTGGCTCCAGTCACCATGACCTTCGGCGGATGGAAGGTGACTGGGGCGGTGATATACCTACATACAACACCGGCACAAGCACCGGTCTCAGCCACCTTGGGGTCCAATTCATGCGTCACTTCACCCGAAATCGCAGCCGTGGTTTTGCCCGCGCCGCTGTCGTCCTGTTGCCGTGCCTGTTGCTGCTGAGCGCCTGCAAGGGCGGGGGCGAGGGCGAGGCCCAGGCCAAGGCCGGGGAAGACAAGAAGGGCCCTGAAGCCGTGCCGGTCGAGGTCGCCAAGGCCTCCCGCCGCGCCGTTGCCGCCAGCTACACCGGCACCGCGCCGCTGGAGCCGGTGGCCGAGTCGCAGGTGGTCGCCAAGACCTCGGGCGTCGCGCTCAACGTGATGGTCGAAGAGGGCCAGCCGGTCCGCGCGGGCCAGACGCTGGTTCGCCTCGATTCCGCCCGTTCGCAGCTGCAGGCCGCCCAGACCGGCGCCGCGATGCGCAAGCTGGAAGCGAACTACAACCGCGCCCGGCAGATGGCAGACCAGAAGCTGCTCAGCGCCAACGACAACGACCAGCTCCGCTACGACCTGGAGAATGCGCGCGCCGCCAATCGCCTGGCCAACCTCGAACTGTCGTACGCGAACGTCGAGGCGCCGATTTCCGGCGTGATCGCCTCGCGTTCGATCAAGACCGGCAACTTCGTCCAGATCAACACGCCGATCTTCCGCATCGTCGACACCTCGCGCCTGGAAGCCACGCTTAACGTGCCCGAGCGCGAACTGGTGACGCTCAAGGCCGGCCTGCCGGTCGCGCTCGTCGTCGACGCGCTGCCGGGCAAGACGTTCCAGGGCACGGTGGATCGCGTGTCGCCGGTCGTGGACTCGGGCAGCGGCACCTTCCGCGTGGTCTGCGCGTTCAAGGGCGACGGCATCCTGCAGCCGGGCATGTTCGGCCGCATCAAGATCGACTACGACCAGCGCGCCGACGCGCTCGTCGTGCCGCGCGTGGCGCTGCTGGAAGACGACGGCGACCCCGCGGTGTTCGTCGTCACCGGCGACAAGACCAAGCGCGTGCCGGTCAAGCTGGGCTACATGGACGGCTCGTGGGCCGAAGTGCGCGACGGCGTGAAGGAAGGCGAGCAGGTCGTCGTCGCCGGCAAGACCGCGCTGCGCGACGGTTCGGTCGTGCAGGTGCTGGGCCAGCCGCAGGCGAAGAAGGAAGTCGCTTCCGTCGCCAAACCCGAAACCAAGCGTTAATCGCGGAGAACCCACGTGACGCAACACGCGCACACGCCCGGTTTCAACCTGGTGGAGTTCTCCACGCGCCGTCGTGTGACGGTGGCGATGGTGACCCTCACTTTCGTCCTCTTCGGCCTGATCGCGCTGGGCGACCTCAAGGTCAACCTGCTGCCGGATCTGAGCTATCCCACGCTGACGGTCCGCACCGAATACACCGGTGCGGCGCCGTCGGAAATCGAAACCCTGATCAGCGAGCCGGTGGAAGAAGCCGTCGGCGTGGTCAAGGGGCTGCGCAAGCTGAAGTCGGTCTCGCGCACGGGCCAGAGCGATGTCGTGCTCGAATTCGCCTGGGGCACCGACATGGACCAGGCCAGCCTGGAAGTCCGCGACAAGATGGAAGTGCTGCAACTTCCGCTTGAAGCCAAGGCCCCGGTGCTGCTGCGCTTCAATCCGTCGACCGAACCGATCCTCCGCATCGCGCTGTCGCCCAAGACCGACGCGTCGAGCGACACCGAGGCCATGCGCCAGCTCACCGCGCTGCGCCGCTATGCCGACGACGACCTCAAGAAGAAGCTCGAGCCGGTCGAAGGCGTGGCCGCGGTCAAGGTCGGCGGCGGCCTGGAAGACGAAATCCAGGTCGACATCGACCAGCAGAAGATCGCGCAGCTGAACCTGCCGATCGACACCGTCATCCAGCGCCTGCAGCAGGAAAACATCAACATCTCGGGCGGCCGTCTTGAAGAGGGCTCGCAGCGTTACCTCGTGCGCACGGTGAACCAGTTCGCCAGCGTGCCGGAAATGCGCGAGATGCTAGTTACCACGCAGAGCGGCGGCGACAGCGCGGCGGCTTCGGCGGCGGCGCAGATGGCGGCGATCGCGGCGCAGACCGGTTCGGCCGAAGCGATGGCGGCGGCGGCCTCGGTGCAGAGCGCCAATTCCGGTGGCGGCGCGACCGTCGCCGGCGGCATGCCTGTGCGCCTGAAGGACATCGCCGACGTGCGGCAGGGCTTCAAGGAACGCGAGGCGATCATCCGCCTGGCGGGCAAGGAAGCGGTCGAACTGGCGATCTACAAGGAAGGCGACGCGAACACGGTCGCCACGGCCGACGCGATCCAGAAGCGTCTGGACGAACTCAAGCAGCAGGTGCCGCCGGACGTCGAACTGACGACGATCGACGACCAGTCGCAGTTCATCCGCCACGCGATCTCCGACGTCAAGAAGGACGCGGTGATCGGCGGCGCGCTGGCGGTGCTGATCATCTTCCTGTTCCTGCGCGATGGCTGGAGCACATTCGTCATCAGCCTGTCGCTGCCGGTGTCGATCATCGCGACGTTCTTCTTCATGGGCCAGATGGGCCTGAGCCTCAACGTCATGTCGCTCGGCGGCCTGGCGCTCGCGACCGGCCTGGTGGTGGACGACTCCATCGTCGTGCTGGAAAGCATCGCCAAGGCGCGGGAGCGAGGCCTCGGAATCCTCGACGCCGCCATCGCCGGCACGCGCGAGGTCAGCATGGCCGTGGTCGCGTCCACGTTGACGACGATCGCCGTGTTCCTGCCGCTGGTGTTCGTGCAGGGCATCGCGGGCCAGCTCTTCCGCGACCAGGCGCTGACGGTGGCGCTCGCCATCGGCATCTCGCTGATCGTCTCGATGACGCTGATCCCGATGTTGAGCGCGCTCAAGGGCCGCCCGCCGATGGCCTTCCCGGAAGAAGCGCCGCATCCGCGCTGGGAGCCGAAGACGAAGCTCGGCATGCCGCTGGCGTACACCAAGCGCGGCATCGGCTGGACCTTGCGTTCGTTCTTCTTCGGCATCGCCTGGCTGATCGTGCGTGCATGGCGCGGACTGGTCGCTGTGGTCGGTCCGGTCATGCGCAAGCTCAGTGACCTCGCGATGGCGCCCTACGCCCGTGCCGAACGCGGCTACCTGAAGCTGTTGCCGAACGCGTTGAACCGTCCGGTGCTGGTGCTCGGTTCGGCGGCGGTGGCCTTCGCGCTGACGCTGCTCGCCGTGCCGCTGCTGGGTGCTGACCTGATCCCGCAGCTGGCGCAGGACCGCTTCGAGATGACCGTGAAGCTTCCGCCCGGTACGCCGTTGCGCGAGACCGACGCCCTGGTGCGCGAGCTGCAGCTCAAGCACGCGAAGGACGACGGCATCCGCGCGCTATACGGCGTGAGCGGTAGCGGCACGCGACTGGACGCCAACCCGACCGAGAGCGGCGAGAACATCGGCAAGCTCACCGTCGTGATGGAAAACGGCGGCAGCAAGGACGTCGAGGCGCGCGAGACCGAAGCCCTGCGCGAAACGATGACGGCGCATCCCGGTGCGCAGGTCGACTTCGCCCGTCCGGAGCTCTTCAGCTTCTCCACGCCGCTGGAAATCGAGCTGCGCGGGCAGGACCTGGAAAGCATCCAGCAGGCGGGTCAGCGCATGGCCAAGCTGCTGCGCGCCAATCCGCACTACGCCGACGTGAAGTCGACGGTGGAAGAGGGCTTCCCGGAAATCCAGATCCGCTTCGACCAGGATCGCGCCGGCGCACTCGGCCTGACCACGCGCCAGATCGCCGACGTCGTGGTGAAGAAGGTGCGCGGCGACGTCGCCACGCGCTACAGCTTCCGCGATCGCAAGATCGACGTGCTGGTGCGCGCACGCGAAACCGATCGCGCATCGGTCGACAGCATCCGTCGCCTGATCGTGAACCCGGGCAGTAACCGCCCGGTGACGCTGGACTCGGTCGCCGACGTGGTCGCCACGACAGGTCCGAGCGAGATCCACCGCGCCGACCAGGTGCGCGTGGCGATCGTCTCGGCGAACCTGCGCGACATCGACCTCGGCACGGCCGTTCGCGAAGTCCAGGACATGGTCTCGAAGGAGCCGCTCGGCGCCGGCGTGAGCATGCATATCGGCGGCCAGGGCGAGGAACTCGCCGAATCGGTCAATGCGCTGCTGTTCGCGTTCGGCCTGGCGGTGTTCCTGGTGTACCTGGTGATGGCCTCGCAGTTCGAATCGCTGCTGCATCCGTTCGTCATCCTGTTCACCATCCCGCTGGCGCTGGTCGGTGCGGTGCTCGCGCTGCTGCTCACCAATTCGCCGGTGTCGGTGGTGGTGTTCATCGGCCTGATCCTGCTGGTCGGCCTGGTGGTGAAGAACGCGATCATTCTGGTCGACAAGGTCAACCAGCTGCGCGAGGCGGGTGTCGCCAAGCGCGAGGCGCTGGTGGAAGGCGCGCGTTCGCGACTGCGCCCGATCATCATGACCACGACCTGCACGCTGTTCGGCTTCCTGCCGCTGGCGGTGGCCGTGGGCGAGGGCGCGGAAGTGCGCTCACCGATGGCGATCACCGTGATCGGCGGCCTGCTGGTCTCGACGCTGCTGACGCTGGTGGTGATCCCGGTGGTGTACGACCTGCTGGATCGCCGCGCGGACGACTACTACGTCAACCGCGCCAAGCGCACGCACGGGGCGGTCGCCACGGGCGAAGGCGCCGGCGGCCATGCCGAGCCGGTCTGAGGAGCGCGCGCGATGAGTATTGCCGAGCTCAGCATCAAGCGGCCCGTCACGGCGATCATGTTCTTCGTGTCGCTGTTCGTGATCGGCCTCATCGCGGCGATCCGCCTGCCGCTTGAGGCCTTTCCGGAAGTCTCGCCGCCTTTCATCTTCGTGCAGTTGCCCTACACCGGCTCCACCCCCGAGGAGGTGGAGCGCACGCTGCTGCGTCCGGTGGAGGAAGCGCTGTCGACGATGACCGGCATCAAGCGCATGGACGCGAACGCGCGTGCCGACGGCGCCGAGATCTTCATGCAGTTCTCCGACTGGAACCGCGATGTGGCCATCGCGGCGTCGGAGGCGCGCGAACGCATCGACGCGATCCGCGACGACCTGCCCGACGACCTGCAGCGCTTCAACGTCTTCAAGTTCTCCACGACGGACGAGCCCGTCCTGCGCGTACGACTGGCCAGCAAGAGCGACCTGACCGGCTCGTACGACATGATCGAGCGCGAGTTCAAGCGCCGCATCGAGCGCATCCCGGGCGTGGCGCGCGTGGACGTCACGGGCGCGGCGCCGAACGAGGTGGAAATCGCGATCGATCCCGACCGCCTCACCGCGCACAACCTCAGCCTCAACGATCTCAACGAGCGGCTGAAGGCGGTGAACTTCTCGATCTCCGCCGGGCAGATCGACGACGGCGGCCGCCGGTTGCGCGTGCAGCCGGTAGGCGAGATCGTCGACCTTCAGCAGCTGCGCGACCTGGTGATCAACAACACGGGTGTGCGACTGGGCGACATCGCGCAGGTGCGGCTGAAGCCGCAGCGCATGAACTACGGGCGCCGCCTCGACGGCCGTCCGGCGATCGGCCTGGACATCTTCAAGGAACGCAACGCGAACCTCGTGGATGTCTCCAGCAAGGCGCTGGCGGAAGTGGAGGCGATCCGCAAGCAGCCCGAGCTGTCCGACATCCGCATCATCATCATCGACAACCAGGGCGACAACGTCACCAAGTCGCTGCTCGAACTGGCCGAGGCCGGCGCGATCGGCCTGGTGCTGTCGATCGCGGTGCTGTTCTTCTTCCTGCGCCACTGGCCGTCGACGCTGATGGTGACGCTGGCCATCCCGATCTGTTTCGTGATGACGCTGGGCTTCATGTACTTCGCCGGCGTCACGCTCAACATCCTGTCGATGATGGGCCTGCTGCTGGCGGTCGGCATGCTGGTGGACAACGCGGTCGTGGTGGTGGAGAGCATCTACCAGGAGCGCGAGCGCATGCCCGACCAGCCGGTGCTCGCCTCGATCCTGGGCACCAAGCACGTGGCCATCGCGCTGTCGGCCGGCACGCTGTGCCACTGCATCGTGTTCCTGCCGAACCTGTTCGGCGAGCGCAACTTCCTGTCGATCTACCTGTCGCAGATCGCCATCACGATCTCGGTCTCGCTGCTGGCCTCGTGGCTGGTCGCGGTGAGCCTGATCCCGATGATCTCCGCGCGCCTGAAGACCCCGCCGGCGGTGCGCTCCGACCGCGGCATCATCCCGCGCATGCAGAAGCGCTACGCGACCTTCCTGCGCTGGACGCTGGAACACCGCGGCAAGGCGGTGCTCGGCATCCTGATGATCATCGCGGTCAGCATCGTGCCGTTCCAGCTCACCAAGAAGAACATGTTCGGCGGCGACGACGGCACCGAGACGAACATCTTCTACCAGTGGAAGGGCGCGTACACGAAGGAGCAGATGTCCGACGAGATCCTCAAGATCGAGAAGTTCCTGGACGCGAACCGCAAGAAGTACAACATCACCCAGATCTACTCGTACTACAGCGAGCAGGGCTGGGGCGGCACGCGCATCACCTTCGACACCAAGAAGATCAGCGAGTCAAAGGGCATCGTCGAACAGCTCCGCAAGGACCTGCCGAAGTCGGCGCGCGCCAACATCGGCATCGGCAACCAGGGCGGTGGCGGCGGCGGTGGCGGCGGCGGCCCGGGCCAGAACGTGCAGGTGCAGCTGGTGGGCGATTCGACCGAAACGCTGGTCGAACTGGCCAACGACATCGTGCCCATCCTCGCCAAGCGCAAGGAACTGCGCGACGTGCGCGTGGACATCGGCGACCAGAACAGCGAGCTGTCGGTGCGCGTGGATCGCGAACGTGCGGCATCGTTCGGCTTCAGCGCGCAGGAAGTGGCCAGCTTCGTCGGCCTCGCGCTGCGCGGCGCGCCGCTGCGCGAGTTCCGTCGCGGCGACACCGAAGTGCCGGTGTGGGTGCGTTTTGCGGGCGCAGAAGACTTCGGCATGAAGGACGTCGCCAGCTTCACGGTGCGCGCGCCCGACGGCCGCACCGTGCCGCTGCTGGCGATGGTCGACGTGGCAGTGAAACCGTCGGCGACGCAGATCCAGCGCGCGAATCGGCAGACGACGGTGGCGATCCAGGCCAACCTCGGCGACAAGATCACCGTGCCCGAAGCGCGTACGGCGATGGAGGACGTGCTGAAGGCGGTCGCGTTCCCGGCCGGCTACAACTACACCTTCGAGTCGGGCGCGTTCGAGGACGAAGCCGAGGCGAACAAGCAGATGATGTTCAACCTGCTGATCGCGCTGATCATGATCTACGTGGTGATGGCGGCGGTGTTCGAGTCGCTGCTGTTCCCCTCGGCGATCATGACCGGCGTGCTGTTCTCGGTCTTCGGCGTGTTCTGGCTGTTCTGGCTGACGGGCACCGAGTTCAACATCATGGCCTTCATCGGCATCCTGGTGCTGATGGGCGTGGTGGTGAACAACGGCATCGTGATGATCGAGCACATCAACAACCTGCGCCGTCGCGGCTACTCGCGCACCGACGCGCTGGTGGAAGGCAGCAAGGAGCGACTGCGCCCGATCCTGATGACGATGGGTACGGCGATCCTGGCGATGGTGCCGATCTCGCTGACGCAGACGCAGATCGGCGGCGACGGCCCGCCGTACTACCCGATGGCGCGTGCGATCGCCGGCGGCTTGGCGTTCTCCACCGTCGTCAGCCTGCTGTTCCTGCCGACCATCTACGCGATGCTTGACGACCTGCGCAACAGCACCTCGCGCATGATCCGCCGGGCACGCGGCAAGCAGGTGGAAGGCCCGATGGGTGGGGCGACGATCACGGCAGTGCACGTGGAGTAAGCGCACCTGCCGTCCGGTGAAACTGAAAGGGAGGCCGACTGGCCTCCCTTTCCGTTTCTACCCGCGCGATGCCCGTGCCACTTCACTTTCGCTTCACCGCGTCGACCTCGCCACTTCGCGCATGCCGGCCAACGTGCCCACGTCAGCCATCGGAGAGGCGAAGTGGACGTCGTACTGCGGCAATGGGGTGGGTTCTTCCTCGACAAGCGGCCGGCGAGCCTCGCATGGCGCGCGTTGGTCGAACTCCTCGTGTTCGGCGTCCGGCAGGCGTGGGCGAGCCTGTTCGGCGCGCTGCTGTTGGCCGCCATGCTGGGCACGCGCGTGTACTGGCCCGATACGATGCCGCTCGCCCGTTACGACGCGCTGTTCTTGATGGCGGTCGCTATACAGATCGCGTTGGTGGCGACCGGACTCGAACGCCCGCGCGAAGCGATCGTCATCCTCGTTTTCCATGTCGTCGGCACGGCGATGGAAGTGTTCAAGACCCACATGGGTTCCTGGACCTATCCGGAGGAGAGCGTGTTTCGCATCGGCGCGGTGCCGTTGTTCAGCGGGTTCATGTACGCCGCGGTCGGCTCGTACATGGCACGCGTGGTTCGTATCTTCGACATCCGCCTCGACCGCTACCCGCGGCGCTCTATCACGATCGCACTGGCCGCTGCAATCTACGTCAACTTCTTCGCGCATCACTTCATGCCCGATCTGCGGATCGGGCTGTTCATCGCGACGGCGCTGACGTTCGGCCGCGTTCGGATGCAGTTTAGCCTGCTCGAAGGGACGCTCGCGATGCCGCAGCTGCTCGCGTTCGTGCTGGTGGCGACATTTATCTGGATCGCAGAAAACGTGGCGACGTGGTCGAGCATCTGGCTCTATCCGAACCAGATGCACACCTGGATACCGGTCTCTCCGGCCAAGCTCGGCTCGTGGTTCCTGCTCATGATCATCTCGGTGGTGCTGGTGACGCTGGTGCATCCACCAAGACGATCCGATGGGCCATGAGCGGCCGCGCAGTAGCGATCAGTGCAGCAGCCGCCCACCGATGCGGAACAGGCCCGTCCAGGCGCCGATCATCGACCCCAGGTTGGTGAGCAGGAACGTCAGCAGTACGCGCGCCACGCGGTTGCGGTACCAGCCGCGAACGGTCTGCACGTCGTCGCGCAGCGACATGAAATCGGCGTAGGTCGGCTTGCGGATGCGCGCTTCGGTCAGCGCGCTGAACGTGCCGGTCGGCACGCCCAGGCGGAACGGCTTGAGCGGTGCGAACAGGGCGGCCGTGAGGATGCTCAGCGGATGCGCCGTCGCCAGCGCGCAGCCCAGTGCGGCGAAACCGGCGGTGCACACGACCCATTGCAGCAGCAGGTCGGCGCCCATCGCGAAGCCGCCGCGCCAGATGCCCACGCCGATGGCGGCGACGATGAACGCGACGATCGCGATGCCCAGCCACGGCGTCTTGCTCTTCTTGCGAACCGTTTCGAGCTCGGTGCGGATCGCTTCCGGATCGCGCGTTTCCTCGCGCAGGTGACGCGCGAGGCCTTGCAGGTGTCCCGCGCCGACGACCGCGAGCACTTCGCGCGCGTCGCCGTGCGTCTCGCGGAGGCGCGCGGCCATGTAGCGGTCGCGTTCGGCGATGACGGCTTCGTACAGCTCGGGGCTGTCGCTGGCGAACTCGCTGAAGCTCGATTCCAGCATGTCGCCCTGCTTGAGCTTTTCGATGTCCGCCTCGCCGACTTCCTCGTCGACGAACAGCGCGGTCATCAGCCCGGCGCCGAGCTTGATGCGGCCCCAGAAACCGAGCCCCGCGCTGGCGCGACGGAAGGTCAGGCCGACGTCGCGATCGATGAGGTGCACCGGCAGGTCGCGCTGGCGCGCTTCGAGCACGGCGCGCTTGAGTTCGGCGCCGGGCTCGACGTCAAGCTGTTCGGCCAGCCGGCGCTGGTACGCGGCCAACGCGAGGTTCGCGGCAAACAGGGCCGTCTTGCCCTTGCGGATGACCTCGACCAGGTCCATGCGCGCCATCGCGTCCGGATCGGTCAACGCCGTCAGGCGCTGCGGATCCAGTTCGACCGCGACCGCATCGAACGCGCCACTGCCGACGGCGTCGCGCACCGCTTCCACGCTCGCCTGCGACACGTGCGCCGTGCCGAGCAGCGTGTAGCGCACGCCGTCGCGTTCGACGATCGCGTGCGGCTGGCGTTCGAGCAAAGCCTGCAGCGACTCAGACATCGAGGCGCCCTTCGACGGAAACGGACGGTGCAGCGTGGATCGGCATGGAGCGGGGAGTCCTGCAGCAAGACGGCGCCCGCAGGCGCCGTCGTGGGAAATCGGTTGCAGGAAGCTTAGGGCCTGACCGGGGACGGGGCAATGAACGCCCGTGTCATGCGACGCCGAAGGGCAGGTTCGGAGACGACACCGCGCGTTCGCCGACGGTTTCGCCGCGCAGGAACCGCATCACCGACGCAATGACCACCTCGTCGTCGAGCACGCGCCGATGACCGAGCCCGCGCGTGGTCAGGAGGCGCGAGTCGGGCCAGTAACGCGCGTAACGCTCGCCTTCCGACCACGGCACGTCGCGATCTTCGAGGTCATGCACGATCAACGCCGGACGGCCGATCACCGGCGCGGTGCGGTGCGCCTGCTGTTCGTCGAAGCTCATGCCAATGCGGCTTTCGAAATACTTGAACATGCGCTGCGTCAGGGTCTGGCCGATCCACAGCAGGTCGGCGAAGCGCTCGGCGGCGGCGACGGGATCGGCCGCAGGCGCGATCAGAACCGCACGCTCGGCCTTGAGGCCACGCGAAAGCGCATTGGCCGTCGCCGCGCCGCCGAGCGAATGCCCGATCACGACCGCTGCCGGGCCGAAGTGTTCGCCCACCGCCATCAGGTGGCGGGTGAAGCAGGGCAGCGTCGCGCGCTCGCCCGGACTGCGGCCATGCGCCGGCTGGTCGAAGGCGACCACGGCATAGCCCGCCGCCCGCAGGCGCGGCAACCAGGCGCCGACGCGTGTGCCATGGCTCGACCAGCCGTGCGCGAACAGCACGTAGGGCTGGCGCTTCGGGTCGCCCCAGACGTAGGCGGTGATCGGGTGCCCGTCGACGGCGACGCTCTCCTCGCGAGCATCGAAAGTCGGGGCCGCGAGGGCACGACTGCGGGAAGAGGGCATCGGCGTGCAGAAGATCCGCGCGGCGCGGGCGACCGCACGCCGCGGCGCGACGAGGCCGCCGATCGCGAACCACAGCCGGAGTCCGTAGAGGGCAAAGAGCTTACGAACGGTCGTGCTAATTTTGGCGATGAGCGGGTACACGGTGGATCCCTCCGTGGGGTGGAGTCAGGCGTCGGGCGCGGCGGCGCTGGGCGCGTAGGAACGGAACAGCCGCTCCATCGCGCGTCGGCCGCGATTGGCGGCGGTGTCAAAGCCGAACAGGCCGGCGTCGTGGTGGACGATCAGGGCGAGGGCGTACAGCTCGAAGGCCATCTGGTCCGGATCGGTGTCGCCTGCCAGCTCGCCGGTTTCGATGGCGAGCGTGATGGCGCGGGCGATTTCCTGGCGCCAGCGGAGGTCGTGCGCGACCAGGCGATCGCGCAATGGGCCGGGGCGGTCGTCGTACTCGCTGGCGGCGCTCAGCAGCAGGCAGCTGCCTTCGGATTGGCGGACCCAGTCGTACCAGGCTTCCAGTATGGCGCGAAGGCGGGCCAGACCGCGCGGATGCTTCAGTGCCGGACGAAGCACGTGATCGACGAACCGCACGCCGGCTTCATCCAGCACGGCCATCTGAAGGTCTTCGCGCGAGCCGAAATGCGCGAAGACACCGCTCTTTGACATGCCGACGGCTTGGGCGAGGGGGCCGATCGACAGCCCTTCCAGACCCGCCGCGCAGGCGATCCCGTAGGCGCGGTCGATGATGGCTTCGCGGGTGGCTGCACCCTTGCTGGTGGCGGTCAGAGCGTTCACGGCCGAGAAAATAGCACGGCCGTTCGTTTTATTCCGACCGTTCGTCGGTTTCAGACAGGATCGGACCCGTCGCCTTGTCCGAGCGCCAGCTGCATCTGGACCGTGTCCAGCCACCGCCCGTGCTTGCGGCCGAGGCCCTTGAACACGCCGACGGTCCTGAAGCCCAGCTTCTCGTGCAGGGCGATCGAGGCGGTGTTCGTGACGTCACCGACGACGGCGACCATCTGTCGCAGGCCCAGCGCGGTGCAATCGTCGATCAGTCGCTGCAGCAGCGCGCGTCCGATGCCCTGGCCGACGAAGTCCGGATGCACGTAGACCGTGTCCTCGACGGTCCATCGATACCCCTCGCGTGTGCGGTACGTGCTGGCGTAGGCGTAGCCCGCGAAGCGGCCGTATTGCTCGGCGACAAGATAGGGATAGCCCTGCGCGACCACTGCCTGCCAGCGGCGCGTCATCTCCGCCTCGTCGGGCTCGTCGTACTCGTAGGTCGCGACGTGATCGCGGACTTCGTGCGCATACAGCGCGGTAATCGCGGAAAGATCGGTGGCGACGGCGCTGCGAAGGTGCAGCGCAGGTGGGGTCGCGGCGGGAGCGGTTGGCGTCGGCATGGCCCAAGCGTAACCGCGGCCATGGCTTGCGTCGCTGGTCGCGAACCGGCTTTGACGTCATCCCCGCGCAGGCGGGGATCCAACCCTGCATGCATCACGCCCGACGTAAGACGTGATGCCTCGGACCGATGGATTCTCGCCTGTGCGGGAATGACGGCTGGCGGACGGTGCCCGGGCGCTCGCTAGAAACCTAATCGCGATAACGCTTCAGCAGATCGCCGTAAGCATCGATGCGACGGTCGCGCAGGAATGGCCAGATGCGACGGACGTGCTCGCTGCGTTCCATGTCGACTTCGGCCATCAGGATTTCGGGAGCGTCGGTCTTCGCTTCGGCCAGGAATTCGCCTTGCGGCCCCAGCACGTGGCTGCTGCCCCAGAACTGGATGCCCGATGCGCCGAGCGGCGAGGGCTCATGGCCGACACGGTTGCAGCTGAGCACCGGCAGGCCGTTCGCGACGGCGTGACCGCGGTGACTCAGGATCCACGCGTTGCGCTGGCGATCCTTTTCGGCCTGCTGGTCGTCCGGGTCCCAGCCGATGGCGGTCGGGTACAGCAGCAGTTCCGCGCCGGCCAGCGCCATCAGGCGCGCACCTTCGGGATACCACTGGTCCCAGCACACCATCACGCCGAGGCGGCCGACGGACGTGTTGATCGGCTCGAATCCGATGTCGCCCGGCGTGAAATAGAACTTCTCGTAGAAGCCCGGATCATCCGGGATGTGCATCTTGCGGTACTTGCCCGCGACGCTGCCGTCGGCTTCGAAGACCACCGCGGTGTTGTGGTACAGGCCGGTCGCGCGCTTTTCGAACAGCGAGCTCACCAGCACGACGCCATGCTTCCTGGCGAGCGGCGCGAGCCGTTCGGTGCTCGGGCCGGGAATGGTTTCGGCGAGGTCGAACTCGCACACGTCCTCGTGCTGGCAGAAGTACGGGCCGTTGTGCAGTTCCTGCAGCAGCACAAGCTTCGCGCCCTGCCGGGCGGCCTCGGCCACGCGCTGTTCGATCACCGCGAGGTTCGCTTCGGCGTCGCCGTGGTTGCGCTCCTGGATCAGCGCGACGGGGAGGGTGGTCTTCTTCATCGTGGTCCGGAATCTGGATGCGCGCGAACAGCGCGGGACGGCCTGCAATTGTAGGCTGCGTGCATGACGCGAATGTCGCGTCGCTGGAACGGTGCGGACGGCGAGGCCGTCCGCGGAGTCATCCGGCGCTCAGGCCACGACGCCCTGCGGCAACTGCATCGTGATGCAGTGCAGGCTGCCGTTCTGCCAGATGAGTGACCTGCACGGAACCGGAACGATCTCGCGACCCGGGAAGGCTTCAGCCAGGACGGCCTGCGCCTTCGCGTCGGCGTCGTCGCCATACGCGGGCATCAGCACGGCGCCGTTGACGATCAGGAAGTTGGCGTAGCTCGCGGCGAG
This sequence comes from Lysobacter soli, assembly GCF_009755585.1. Classification (NCBI taxonomy): domain Bacteria; kingdom Pseudomonadati; phylum Pseudomonadota; class Gammaproteobacteria; order Lysobacterales; family Lysobacteraceae; genus Lysobacter; species Lysobacter soli. The sequence goes on from NZ_CP046603.1 coordinate 1,793,088, forward strand.
GCGACGGCCGTCGTCGAGGATCGGCTGCGCCCACGGCAGCGGGAACAGGCGATACGGCTTGCCATCCTTCGTGCGCAGCGCGGCGATCTCGTCGCCCATCGCCTTGAGCTCGGCGTAGTGCGAATCGGATTCGTCGTCGCAGGCCTGGAAAACGATGGCGTCGCCCGGCGCGAAGCGGGCGAGGGTGTCGACGTGGGCATCGGTGTCGTCGCCTTCCAGGTAGCCGTGGTCGAGCCACAGCACCCGGTCCTGCTTCAGCCAGTCGGCCAGCCTGGTCGTCAGTTCGTCGCGCGAGGCATCGGGATGGCGCTCGTGCAGGCACTGCCAGGTGGTCAGCAGCGTGCCGTCGCCGTCGGTATCGATGGCGCCACCTTCCAGAGCAAAATCAATGGATTGCCGCGCACTCTTCGAGAATATTCCGGCTTCCGTCAGGCGCTCGACCAGCAGGTCGTCCAGGCTGGCGTCGAACTTGCCGCCCCAGCCGGTGAAGCGGAAGTCGAGCAGCCGAAAGCCTTCGCCGTCGCGCAGGGTGATCGGGCCCGAATCGCGCAGCCAGGTGTCGTCGTAGGGCGCCTCGATGAAGCGCACCTTCGACATGTCCACGCGTGCGGACGAAAGGCGCGCGCGTGCGTACGCCTCCACGTCCTCGTCCGCCACGCACACGATCGCGTCCTGGAAGCGGGTGATCGCCGCGACGAGCGCGATGTAGGTCTCCTCGACCTCGCCCAGGCGGTCGGCCCAGTCGGTATCGGCGTTGGGCCATGCGATCAGGACGGCCGACTGGGGTTCCCACTCGGCGGGAAAGCGTGCGTACGTGCTCTGGGCGCGGGTGTTCTGGTTCATAGCCTCATCGGATGGGCGGCTTGGGCCCAACTTCCTCGGCGCTGGCCTTGTTGGCCACCGCGTCGATCACCTTGTTCTTCTCGAAGTAGACGGTGAAGGACGGGTAGACCCAGCGGTTGATGGTCGGCCACTGGCGCTTCTGTCCACCTTCGGCGTCCAGCTTCTGCGCGGGCGCGCCGTAGCTGGCTTCCACCTGCGCCATGGTCTGGCCACGCGCGGGCAGGGTTGCCTGGTTTTCTTCCTGGACGCGCTCGACCAGCAGGGTGTCGGCCGAGGCGACCCCGGACAGGGCGAGCGCAGCGAACAGCGGAACGGCTTTAACAAGATGCTTCATGGTCAGTCCCCTTCGAGCCCCCTCGTGGTAGTGCGCGATTGTACGCACAACCCCTGATGGCCCGGCAGCGCGCGGCCGTCACGTTTTGGAGGTTTGCGCTCGCCCGAACGGGCCTCGACGCCGGTTCGACGTGGAGGGAAAGCCACAATGCAGAAGGCCGCCCGGGGGCGGCCTCCATACTCGCGTTACGACCCGGCGCAGGACGCCGGAGCGTGGATCAGCGCTGACGCGCCTTGAAACGCGGGTTCGACTTGCAGATCACGAAGACCTTGCCACGGCGGCGAACGACTTTGCAGTCGCGGTGACGGGCCTTCGCCGACTTCAGGGAGGACAGGACCTTCATGACAGACCTCGGCTACAGGTAAATGGGATAACGAACGAAGCCGGCGATTCTAACGGGTAAATTCCCTGCGGATCAAGTGTTTGCGCGTACGAGGCGAAAATTCGCCCGGCGGCTCTTGGTCGAGGGCGTGCATTGGCGGTGGCACGTGGTCTTTCCACCGCGTTTTTCGGGCTCCCGGCGCCGAGCACGCATAATGCCCGCATGAACAGCCCACACTCCAGTTCCAGCGTTCCCGTCCTCACCATCGATGGTCCTTCCGGCTCCGGCAAGGGCACCATCAGCCGCCTGGTCGCCGCCCGCCAGGGCTGGCATTACCTGGATTCGGGCGCCCTGTACCGCGCCGTCGGCGTCGCGGCGGGGTGGGCCGACCTGGACCTCGCCGACCCGGCGGCACTGGTCCGTTGCACCTTCGACACCCGCATCGACTTCCAGGAAGACCCGGTTTCCCGGGAACTGCGCATCCTCGTCAACGACATGGACGCCACCGACGAGCTTCGTACCGAGACCGCCGGCGCCGCCGCTTCAGCCATCGCCGCCATCCCCGAGGTCCGGGCCGCCCTGAAGGACCGCCAGCGCGCGTTCCGCCAGGCACCGGGGCTGGTCGCCGACGGCCGTGACATGGGCACGGTGATCTTCCCGGACGCCCCCTACAAGGTCTTTCTGACCGCCAGTGCCGACGAAAGGGCCGAAAGGCGCTATAAGCAGTTGAAAGACAAGGGGGTTTCCGTTAATTTAGACGGTCTGCTGCGGGAGATCCTTGCCCGCGACGCGCGCGATGCCAATCGCGCGGTGGCTCCGTTGAGGCCGGCCGAAGACGCCGTCCGCATCGATACCACCGGCCTCGGCATCGACGACGTGGTCGAACGCGTGCTGGCCTTGTTGCCTGCGCGCTGAGCGCGCTTCATGCGGCGTGTTTCCACCGTAGCAGATCGAGTGCCATCGCAATCCCGCGATGGTTCAACCACAACACATGGCGCAGTTGCATCGCGCCACACAACGGGTGGGTCGACCACGCGCTGCTTGATGCCTTCTAACTCAGTTAGGCCCTGACAGCCGGTGCGGCCCGTGTGTTCAACCGAGTATTTTTTCCAATGACCGAATCATTTGCCGAACTGTTTGAACAGAGCCAGACCAACCTGGCCAAGCTGAAGCCGGGCGCCATCGTCACCGGCGTCGTCGTGGAAGTCCGCGGCGACGTGGTGGTGATCAACGCCGGCCTGAAGTCGGAAGGCATCGTGCCGATCGAACAGTTCCGGAACGACGCCGGTGAAATCGACGTGGGCGTGGGCGACGAAGTCAAGGTCGCGCTCGACTCGATCGAGAACGGCTTCGGCGAGACCGTCCTGTCGCGCGAGAAGGCCAAGCGCGCCATGGTGTGGGACGAACTCGAGCAGGCGCTCGAGAAGAACGAGACCATCACCGGCCGCATCAGCGGCAAGGTCAAGGGCGGCTTCACCGTCGACATCAAGGACGTGCGCGGCTTCCTGCCGGGCTCGCTGGTCGACGTGCGCCCGGTGCGCGACTCGGCTTACCTCGAAGGCAAGGAACTCGAGTTCAAGCTCATCAAGCTTGATCGCAAGCGCAACAACATCGTCGTCTCCCGCCGTGCGGTGGTCGAGAGCGAGTACAGCGTCGAGCGCGAGCAACTGCTCGAGAAGCTGCAGGAAGGCGCGATCCTCAAGGGCGTCGTCAAGAACCTCACCGATTACGGTGCGTTCGTCGACCTCGGCGGCATCGATGGCCTGCTGCACATCACCGACATGGCGTGGAAGCGCGTGCGTCACCCGTCCGAAGTCGTGGAAGTCGGCCAGGAGCTGGACGTCCGCGTGCTCAAGTACGATCGCGAGCGCAACCGCGTCAGCCTCGGCCTGAAGCAGCTGGGCGAGGATCCGTGGGACAACATCGCCCGTCGCTACCCGGCCAACACCCGCGTGTTCGGCAAGGTCTCCAACGTCACCGATTACGGCGCGTTCGTCGAGATCGAGCCGGGCGTGGAAGGCCTGGTGCACGTGTCCGAGATGGACTGGACCAACAAGAACGTCAACCCGTCGAAGATCGTGCAGGTCGGCGACGAGGTTCAGGTCATGGTCCTGGACGTCGACGAAGAGCGTCGCCGCATCTCGCTGGGCATGAAGCAGGTCACCAGCAATCCGTGGGAAACCTTCGCCGCCATCCACAAGAAGGGCGACAAGGTGTCGGGCCAGATCAAGTCGATCACCGACTTCGGCATCTTCATCGGCCTGGACGGCGGTATCGATGGCCTGGTGCACCTGTCCGACCTCAGCTGGAACACCACCGGCGAAGACGTGGTCCGCAACTTCAAGAAGGGCGACACGCTGGAAGCCGTCGTCCTGGCCGTGGATCCGGAGCGCGAGCGCATCAGCCTGGGCGTCAAGCAGCTTGAGCAGGACCCGATGGGCCAGTACGTGGCGTCCAACGCGAAGGGCTCGATCGTCCGCGGCAAGGTGAAGGAAGTCGACGCCAAGGGCGCGACCATCGAACTGGACAATGGCGTGGAGGGCTACATCGCCGCCCGCGACATCGCCAAGGAGCGCGTCGAAGACGCTTCGCAGTACCTGAAGGTCGGCCAGGAAGTCGAAGCCAAGATCATCGGCAACGACCGCAAGGGCCGCTCGATGCAGCTGTCGATCAAGGCGAAGGACGAGGCCGAGCAGCAGGAAGCGCTGGCCGACTACAACCGCGCCTCCTCGGAAGCCTCCAGCGGCACCACCAAGCTGGGCGCGCTGCTGCGCGAGCAGCTGGGCAGCAAGTCCGAGTAACAGCCGCTGTAGCGTGGTACCCGAAGGCGGTCCGGCTAGTCCGGGCCGCCTTCGATATGCAAGACCCCGCAACCGCTGCACGTCACGTCGGCGGTTTGCGACAAAGAAGCGTGACAACCGGCGCGCCGCCAACCAGAGCCTGCATGACCAAGTCCGAACTCATCGAGATCCTTTCCCAGCGTCAGGCCCACCTGAAGGGCGAGGACGTGGATCTGGCGGTGAAGGCGCTCCTGGAAATGATGGGCGGGTCGCTCGCCACCGGAGAGCGGATCGAAATCCGCGGCTTCGGCAGTTTTTCGTTGCACTACCGTCCGCCGCGCCTGGGTCGCAACCCGAAGACGGGCGAGTCGGTCGCGCTGCCCGGCAAGCACGTTCCGCACTTCAAGCCCGGCAAGGAATTGCGCGAGCGCGTCAGCGGCGTCGTGCCGCTGGAAGAAGCCGACTGATTGCCGGCGACGCATGCGGCGCCACGCGCGCATCGTTGTTCCACTGGACCTTCGAAGTAGGTCCGTTAAGCTAAAGCAGACCACAGCGGTCGATGGAGGCCGTGATGCGCCTGCTCCGTTTCCTGATCGCGATCGCATGCCTTGCGGCTGGCGCCATCATCGGCGCGTTGAACCGCGCTCCGGTCGTGATCGACCTTGGATTCTCGCGGCTGCCGACCAACCTCGGCGTGTCGCTGCTGGTCGCGCTGCTGCTTGGCGTGCTCATTGGCGGCGTTGCGATCAGCGCCAGCGTAGTCCTTCCCATGCGCCGCCGACTGGCGCGCGCCGAACGCACGGGCGCGATGACCGCACCCACTTCCGGACCTTGATGCATGGCTTTCATCAGTGAGTGGTTCTGGTTCTTCCTCCTCCTGCCGATCGCGGCGGTGAGTGGCTGGATCATCGGCCGTCGCGGCGGCGAGCGTCACAGCGACACGCAGGTCAGCCGGCTGTCGACCACGTACTTTCGCGGCCTGAATTACCTGCTCAACGAACAGCCCGACAAGGCGATCGAGTTGTTCCTGCATATCGCCGAACTCGACAAGGACACGTTCGAGACGCAGGTCGCGCTCGGCCATCTGTTCCGCCGCCGTGGCGAAGTGGATCGCGCGATCCGCCTGCATCAGGCGCTGGTGCAGCGGCCCGGTCTGAGCGACCAGCAACGCGTGCAGGCGCTGCTCGCGCTGGGCGAGGACTACATGCGTTCGGGCCTGCTCGATCGCGCGGAGACCGTGTTCTCCGATCTGGTCGCGCTCGACATGCGCGCGCCGCTCGCACTTCGCCATCTCATCGGCATCTACCAGTCCGAACGGGACTGGGACAAGGCCATCGAGAACGCGCGCCGTTACGAGGAAGCCACGGGCGAGCCGATGGGCAAGCTCATCGCGCAGTTCGAGTGCGAGCTGGCCGACCGCCATCGTGCCGCCGGCGACACCGACGCGGCGCGTGCCGCGGTCGCGCGCGCGTATGAAGCCGATGCGAATTCCGTTCGCGCGGGCATGATCGAAGGCCGCCTGGAAGTGGATGCGGGCAACGATGCAGGTGCGATCCGTGCATTCGAACGCGTGGCGCGCGTGGATCCCGACTACCTGCCGGAAATCCTGCCGCTGCTGCTCGACTGCTATGCCCGTGTCGGCGATGCGCCGGGCGCGCGCGCGTTCCTGGCCGAGATGACCGAGCACTATCGCGGCATCGCGCCGGTGCTCGCGCTCACGCGCATGGTCGAGAGCGAGGAGGGCGTTCCTTCGGCGCGCGCCTATCTCGCACGCCAGCTGAAGGATCGCCCGTCCGTACGCGGCGAAGCGGCGCTGATCGACCTGACGCTTGCCGAGGGCGCCGACCCGGCCGCTACGTTGCACGATCTCAAGCACATCACCGACCAGTTGCTGGTCCGCAACCCGAGCTACCGCTGCAATCGCTGCGGTTTCGGCGCGCGCAGCCACCACTGGCAGTGCCCGAGCTGCAAGGAGTGGGGCACGATCAAGCCGCTGCTGAACTACGCGGTGGTCTGACGGATGCTGGAATGGCTGGTGGTGCACTTCTGCATCGGCGTCGCGGGCACCTGGCTCGCGCGGCGCTATGCGCTCATGCGGTCGCTGATCGACCAGCCCGGCGAACGTCGCAGCCATAGCGTGGCGACGCCTCGCGGCGGCGGCATCGCGATCGTGATTTCGCTGCTGGTGGCGGCTGTCGCACTTGGCGTGCGCCAACCCGACCAGGCACCGCTGATGTTGGCGTTCGGCGTCGGGCTGCTGATGGTGGCGGGCATCGGCTGGGTGGACGACCATCGGCCGCTGTCCCCGTGGATTCGCCTGGGCGTGCATGTACTCGCGTCGGCCCTGTTCGCGATTGCGATCGGGGATCTTTACGACTCGATGTGGCTCGGCCTGGCCGCCTTCGTCTTCACGCTGGTGCTGACCAACGTCTGGAACTTCATGGACGGCATCAACGGCCTGGCCGCAAGCCAGGCCCTGATTGCGGCCATAGGCCTGGCCTGGATCGCTGGCGGCGCCTGGACGCTCCTGGCCCTCGCGTTGGCCGCGGCGTGCCTGGGCTTCCTGCCTTTCAATTTTCCCAAGGCCCGCATCTTCATGGGCGACGTCGGCAGCGGGGCGATCGGATTCGCGCTTGGGGCGCTCTGCGCGGTGGCCGGGGCGCGGATGGGCGAACGGTTCGCGATCGTCCTGCTGCCCGTTTCGGTATTTCTCGCCGATGCCAGCCTGACCCTACTGCGCCGCATCCTGCGCGGCGAACGCTGGTGGGCGCCGCATACCCAGCACGCGTACCAGGCGTGGTCCCGTGCGGCCGGTCACGGTCGCGTAACGGCCTGCTATGCGGTCGTTTCGATGGTGGTCATAATTGCGGGCTGGGGGGTCATGCCGCGTGATGCGTTCTTCATCGTCGGTACCGTTATCGCGTGGTATATGTGCTGCGCTTTTTTTTGGCTGGTGCTGCAGAAGAAGTTTCCTGGCGCAGCTTCCTGATTGAATACCTGGCAGTTCGTAAAGAAATAAAAGGGGCGAAGGATGAGCTCATGGCGTGATCGGTGGAAGAGTGGACTGCCGCGCCTTGCGGTGGTCGCGCACGATCTCGCGATGGTCTGGATCGTCTGGCAAGCCCTGCATCGCCTGCGTTGGGGGATCGAAGCCAATGCGCCGGCGATCCCGCTGTGGTCCGCCGAGATCGCACTGGTGCTCGCAGCCCAGGGGCTCGTGTTCTGGCAGGTGGGCCTGTATCGCGGTCTGTGGCGTTTTGCCGGCGTCCCGGATCTCTGGAACATACTGAAGGCGTCGGTGCTCGGCCTGTTCGCCATCGTGCTCGGCCTGTTCCTTTACAACCGCCTCGGCACCGTGCCGCGCACGGTCCTTGTCCTGTACCCACTTGTGTTGATGGGCCTGCTGGGCGCGCCGCGCCTGCTGTACCGCGCGTGGAAGGACAGCCGTGTCGAATCGGCATCCAAATCGTCCGTCCGCATCCTCATCCTCGGTGCCGGCCATGCCGGTGAAGCCCTGGTGCGCGATCTCCGTCGCTCGGGTACCTACCAGCCGGTGGGTTTCCTCGACGACGCCGTGCGTCTGCGCGGCAGCAAGGTGCAGGGCGTTCCCGTGCTGGGGCGCGTGCAGGACGTCGCCGAAATCGCGCGCGAGACCGCTGCCAAGCTGCTCGTGATCGCCATGCCGTCGGCCGATGCGAACGCGCTGCAGCGCGTAGTGGTGTCATGCGAGCGAACCGGCCTGCCGTTCCGGATGGTGCCCAAATTGCAGGATGTGCTCGAGGGCCGTTCGCTGCCGGGCGAACTGAAGGAAGTGGCGATCGAGGACCTTCTCGGACGCAAGCCCGTGCTGCCGGACTGGAAGGCAATCCGGAGCTGGCTGGGCGCGCGGTCGGTGCTGGTGACCGGCGCCGGCGGCTCGATCGGTTCGGAACTCTGTCGGCAGTGTGCGCGACACGGCGCCCGTCGCATCACGCTTATCGAAGTAGACGAACTTGCGCTGACGACCACCGAAGCGGCGTTGAAGCGCGACTTCCCGGACGTCGAATACATCTCGGTCCTCGGCGATTGCGGCGACCCGGCGGTGATCGCGCACGCGCTCAAGCGCGCCGAACCGGACGCCGTCTTCCACGCGGCCGCCTACAAGCAGGTACCGCTGCTCGAACTGCAGCTTCGCGAAGCCGTCCGCAACAATTCGCTGGCGACGGAAACTGTCGCGCGCGCGTGCTGCCTCGCGGACGTGGGCACGTTCGTCTTGATTTCCACCGACAAGGCGGTCGACCCGGTCAACGTGCTGGGCGCGACCAAGCGTCTGGCGGAAATGGCGTGCCAGGCACTGGCCGGGCAGTTCGCCACGCGCTTCGTCACGGTCCGCTTTGGCAACGTGCTCGATTCGGCCGGCAGCGTCGTGCCGCTGTTCCGTGAGCAGATCCGCGCGGGTGGCCCGGTCACGGTCACCGACCCGGAAGTCACGCGTTTCTTCATGACCATTCCGGAAGCCTGCCAGCTGATCCTCCAAGCCTCGGCGCTGGGAACCCATGAAGCCATCTACACGCTCGACATGGGTGAGCCCGTACCGATCAGGCTGCTTGCCGAGCAGATGATCCGCCTGGCGGGCAAGCATCCCGGCCGCGACATCGCGATCGTCTACACGGGCTTGCGCCCCGGCGAGAAGCTGCACGAGACGCTCTTCCACGCCGACGAGCGCTACCGCCAGACGACGCACCCGAAGATCCTCCAGGCCGAGCCGCGCGACGTCACCGCCGCCCACCTGGAAAGCTCGATCGGGCAACTGCGCGAGGCCAGCAGCCGCTACGACCTCGACCTGCTCAACACGTTGTTGCGGATGGCGGTTCCTGAATTCCAGCCCGTGGGTACACATCCGGATTACCAGGAATCGGCGACAGTGGTCGCCTTTCCCGCACGCAACGCCAGGAAGGTTTGATGTCCGCACGAATCCGCAAGGCTGTTTTCCCGGTCGCCGGCCTCGGCACCCGCTTTCTTCCCGCCACCAAGACCGTCCCGAAGGAAATGCTGCCGATCATCGATCGGCCGCTCATCCAGTACGCCGTCGACGAGGCCATCGAGGCCGGTTGCGACACGCTGGTCTTCGTGACGAACCGCTACAAGCACGCGGTCGCCGACTACTTTGACAAGGCTTACGAGCTGGAACAGAAGCTCGAACGCAGCGGCAAGACCGAGCAGCTCGAACTGGTCCGCAATGTGCTGCCCGAGGGCGTGCGTGCGGTGTTCGTCACCCAGGCCGAAGCGCTGGGCCTGGGCCATGCCGTGCTCTGCGCGAAGGCCGTGATCGGCGATGAGCCATTCGCCGTGCTCCTTCCGGACGACCTCATCTGGAACCGCGGTCCGGGTGCGCTGAAGCAGATGGCGGACGCCGCCGAAGCATCGGGCGCGAGCGTGATCGCCGTGCAGGACGTGCCGCGCGAACAGACCGCAAGCTACGGCATCGTCGCCACCGAGGGCTTTGCCAAGCGGCAGGGCCGCATCCGTGCGATCGTCGAGAAGCCGAAGCCCGAGGATGCGCCGAGCAATCTCGCCGTCGTCGGTCGCTACGTGCTGAACCCGCGCATCTTCTCGTTGCTGGAATCGACCACCCCGGGGGCTGGCGGCGAGATCCAGCTGACCGATGCCATCGCCGCGCTCCTGCAAGAGGAGGCCGTCAATGCCTACCGCTTCCAGGGCACGCGCTTCGATTGCGGTACGCATATCGGGCTGATCGAGGCGACCATCCGCTACGCGCTCGACCACGAGAAGCTGAGCGACTCCGCGCGCCAGCTGATGCAGAACGCGCTGGCAGAGTTGGGCGTCGAAGAGCTCAACTGACGTCGGCATGACGCAGGGCGCCGCCACGCGGCGCCGACACCGCTAGACTCTGGATACGCGGCGGCGATCTGTCCGCCGCCGGAGCGTTCGGCGGACATGAGCGGCCTGGATTCCAGTTACTACGTGGCGACCGTTCCCGACCGCGAGCTCGGGTTCGGGCCGCTGCGTGGGCTCGTGGATGCCAGCGTCTGCATCGTCGGTGGCGGTTTCGCCGGGCTGAACACCGCGCTCGGCCTGGCCGAACGTGGCGTCCGCGATGTCGTGCTGCTTGAATCGCAACGCGTCGGTTTCGGCGCGTCAGGACGCAACGGAGGCTTCGTGTTCGGTGGCTTCTCGCGCGGCGAGGAGAGCCTGCTGCAGGACCTCGGCCCCGAGCGCGCCCGCGACCTGTACTCCGGCACGATCAACGCCGTCGAGCTGATCCGCGCCCGCAGCGAGCGCTACGCCATCGAGTGTGACCGCGTCGACGCCGGCGTGCTTTGGGCGAACTGGTTCCGCGATCCGCAGGTGCTTCGCGATCGTCAGCAACTACTCGAACAACGCTACGGCGTGCACTGGCAATGGATGCCGCGCGAGCGCCTGCGTTCGCTGGTCCACACGGAGCGCTATCACGACGGGTTGTTCGAACCCGACGCATTCCATTTCCACCCGCTCAAATATGCGCGCGGCGTCGCGCGTGCCGCCATGGCCCAGGGTGTCGCCGTCCATGAAGAGACGCCGGCCATCGCGCTCGAACGCGCGGGTCGCGGCTGGCGCGTGCGCACGCCCGATGGCGTGGTCGAAGCCGAGGAAGTGGTGCTCGCGTGCGGTGGCTATCTCGCCGGCCTGCGCGCCGAAGTCGATGCGGGCGTACTGCCGATCGTGACGTACGTGATGGTGACGCAGCCGCTCGGCGCGCGCCTTGACGAGATCATGAGCACACGCGCTGCCGTTTACGACACACGTTTCGCCTTCGACTACTACCGCCCGCTGCCCGACACGCGATTGTTGTGGGGCGGGCGGATTTCGGTGCTCGACCGTTCCGCCGCGGAAGTCGAAAAGCTCCTGTACGGCGACATGCTGAAGGTGTTCCCGCAGTTGGATGGCGTGCGCATCGATCACGCGTGGTCCGGATTGATGAGCTACGCGCGGCACCAGATGCCGCAGATCGGCGCGATCGATGACGGACTTTGGCTGGCGCAGGCCTTCGGGGGCCATGGCGTGGCGCCCACCACGTTTGCCGGCGAACTGCTTGCCAGCGCGATCGCACACGGCGACCGGCGGTGGCGCGAACTGAGCGGCTATGGCCTGGTGTCGGCGATCAAGCCGGTGGGCTTCGTCGGCGCGCAGCTCAGCTATTGGTGGGCCGAGTTCAAGGACGAATGGAAGGACAGGATGGAAGGCAAGACGAGGACAGGATGAGCGAGACGATCAGTTGGGCGGATTTCGAAAAAGTGATGTTGTGCGCTGGCACGGTGCAGCGCGTCGAGGAATTCCCCGAGGCGCGCAAACCGGCGTGGAAGCTGTGGGTCGACTTCGGACCGCACGGCGTGCGCAAGACCAGCGCGCAGGTGAAGCACCTCTACGCAGCAGAAGAACTGGTCGGCCGGCAGATCGTCGGCGTGATCAATTTCCCGCCCAAGCAGGTCGGGCCCTTCATCTCGGAATTCCTGCTCACGGGATTCCCGACGGAGGAGGGCGTGGTCATCACCACGATCGAACGGCCGGTGCCGAACGGGACACGCATGGCGTGAGCGCGCTCGGCGCGCGGTAAACAAGAAGGCGGCTCGAAGCCGCCTTCTCTTTCAGGGGCGGACTGCGGCGCTTACTTCGCCGGCGTGACGCGTGCGTCTTCGCCGCTGCCCTGGATGAAGACTTTCTGCCCGACGCGCAGATTCGTGGGTTCCTGCGTGACGGACACCAGCACGCCATTGGTCAGGCGTACGATGATGTCGTGCCCCGGGATCGGTTCCTGGTTGCGACGCTGCACCGCGTTACCGGTGACCGCACCGCCGATCGTGCCCAGCACCATCGCCACGTCGCGCCCTGTGCCGCCGCCTATCAGGCTGCCGACGCCCAGGCCGAGCGCACCGCCGACCACGGCTCCGAGGCCCCGCGTCTTGGTATTGGAAATCTGCACGTCGGTGATCTGTTCGATCACCCCCGAACGCACTTCCACGGCGCCCTGCATCGATCCGGGCGTGGTGGTCTGGCAGGCAGCCAACGACAGCGTGAGCAGCAGGGCCAGCGAAGCGCCGGCGATGGTACGCAGGGACATGAGCGTTCTCCTTGTCGGGGGATCGGACGAACCGGGAACGAACAAGGGCATCGCGTTGCTGTGGACGTGCCGACGCCCCGCGCCGGCCATCGCGAAACGGCGACGCGTTGCGATGCTGTGCTCAGCTGCGCGACAGGGACGTGAAATCGGCGAGAAGGCCGGCCGCAACGAGAAAGGGCAGCCCGGTGGCTGCCCTTTCGATCGAACGACCCGCGCTGCTCAGAGCGCTTCGAAGATGCCCGCCGCGCCCATGCCGGTGCCGATGCACATCGTCACCATGCCGTACTTCTGCTGGCGGCGACGCAGGCCGTGCACGATGGTCGCGGTGCGGATCGCACCGGTCGCACCGAGCGGATGGCCCAGTGCGATCGCGCCGCCGAGCGGATTGACCTTCGACGGATCCAGCCCGCTGTCGCGGATGACCGCCAGCGCCTGCGCTGCGAAGGCTTCGTTGAGCTCGATCCAGTCCAACTGGTCCTTGGTCAGGCCCGCCTGCTTCAGCGCCTTCGGGATTGCCGCGATCGGACCGATGCCCATCACTTCCGGGCGCACGCCGGCCACGGAGAAGCTCACGAAGCGCGCCAGCGGCGTCAGGCCGTAATCCTTGATGGCCTGCTCGGAGGCCAGCAGCACGCCGGCCGCGCCGTCGCTCATCTGCGAGCTGTTGCCCGCGGTGACGCTGCCGCCGAACTGGCCGTTGCGGAACACCGGCTTGAGCTTTGCGAGGCCTTCGATGGACGAATCCGGGCGCGGGCCTTCGTCGATCTCGACGATCGACTTCTTCACGCGCACCGCGTTGCCGGCAAGATCCGGAATGCGCGAGATCACTTCATACGGCGTGATCTCCGACTTGAACTCGCCGGCCTGGATCGCCGCGATGGCCTTCTGGTGCGAGGCCAGCGCGAAGGCGTCCTGTTCCTCGCGCGAGACCTTCCACTCCTCCGCGACCTTCTCGGCGGTGATGCCCATGCCGTAGGCGATGGCGACGTTCTCGTCCTTCGCGAACACCTGCGGGCTCAGCGCCACCTTGTTGCCCATCATCGGCACCATCGACATCGATTCGGTGCCGCCGGCGAGCATCAGGTCGGCGTTGCCAAGGCGGATCTGGTCTGCCGCCATCGCCACGGCCTGCAGGCCCGACGAGCAGAAACGGTTGATCGTCTGCGCGGCGATGGTGTTGGGCAGGCCGGCGAGCAGCGCGCCGATGCGCGCCACGTTCATGCCTTGCTCGCCTTCGGGCATCGCGCAGCCGATGATCGCGTCGTCGATGCGGCCCAGGTCGATGCCCGGCGCCTGCGCGACCACGGACTTGAGCACGTGGGCGAGCATCTCGTCGGGACGGGTGTTGCGGAACACGCCGCGCGGCGCCTTGCCGACCGGGGTGCGGGTGGCGGCGACGATGTAGGCGTCTTGAACTTGCTTGGTCATGGTTCTGTGTCCTGTGTTCGTCGCTTAGTTACGCAGCGGCTTGCCGGTCTTGAGCATGTGCGCGATGCGTTCCTGCGTCTTGGGCATCTGCGCGAGCGCGACGAAATGTTCGCGTTCGAGCCTCAGCAGCCATTCCTCGTCGACGATCGCGCCGCGGTCGACTTCACCGCCGCACATCACCGTGGCGATGCGGGTGGCGATCTCGTAGTCGTGCGGCGAAATGAAGCGGCCTTCCAGCATGTTGACCAGCATCATCTTGAAGGTCGCGATGCCCACGTCGCCGGCGACCTGGATGCGGCGCGCGGGCAGGGGCGGGCGGTAGCCGGATTCGGCCAGCGCGCGGGCCTGCGCCTTGGCGACATGCAGCAGTTCGAACGCGTTGAAGACGACGGCGTCGTTCTCGCGCGCGAGCTTGAGCTCCTTCGCCTCGAACGCCGACGCCGACACCTTGCCCATCGCGACGCTTTCGAACGCCGTCTTGAGCTGCGCGAACACGTCGCCGCCCGGGCCGGCGGCTTCGGATGCGCGCACCGCGAATTCCTTCAGGCCGCCGCCGGCCGGCAGCAGGCCGACGCCCGCTTCGACCAGGCCGATGTAGCTTTCCAGCGCGAACACGGCCTTGGCCGAATGCATCTGGAACTCGCAGCCGCCTCCGAGCGCCAGGCCGCGCACGGCCGCGACGACCGGCACCAGCGCGTACTTGATGCGCTGGCTGGTGGCCTGGAAGTTGGCGACCATCGCCTCGAAGCCCTTCACGTCGCCCGCCTGCAACAGGCCGAGCGCGCCGGCCAGGTCGGCGCCGGCGGAGAAGGGTTCCTTCGGCTGCCAGATCACCAGGCCGGCGAAGTCGCGCTCGGCGATGGTGATGGCTTCCTGCAGGCCGTTGAGCACGTGGTCGTTGACCGTGTGCATCTTGGTCTTGAACGAGACCACGGCGATGTCGTCGCCTTCGTCGGCCCACATGCGGATGCCGTCGTTCTCGAAGACCGTGCGGCCCTGCGAGAACTTCTCGCCCAGCAGCGGGTCGGGGAATCGCTGGCGCGCGTAGACCGGGTTGGACGAGCGGGGCACCTGGGCCTTGCGCGATGGGCTGAAGCTGCCGTCCTTGTCGTGCACGCCGTCGCGACCGTCGAACACCCAGTCCGGCAGCGGTGCGCTGCTCATCGCCTTGCCGCCGACGATGTCCTCGGCGATCCAGTCGGCGACCTGCTTCCAGCCGGCCGACTGCCAGGTCTCGAACGGGCCGAGCGACCAGCCGTAGCCCCAGCGCATCGCGAAGTCGATGTCGCGCGCGGTTTCGGCAATGGATTCAAGGTGATACGCGCTGTAGTGGAACGAATCCCGGAAGATCGCCCACAGGAACTGCGCCTGCGGATGCTGGCTGGCACGCAGGGCGGCGAACTTCTTCGCCGGGTCGCGTTCCTTCAGCAGCGCGGCGACCTCGGCGTCCAGCTCGCCGGCCGAGACGCGGTAGTCCTGCGCCTTCAGGTCGAGCACGAGGATGTCCTTGCCGCGCTTGGTGTACACGCCGGCACCGGTCTTCTGGCCGAGCGCGCCCTTTTCGATCAGCGCCGTCAGCCACTTGGGCGCCTGGAAGTACTGGTGCCACGGGTCGTCCGGCAGCGTGTCGGCCATCGTCTTGATGACGTGCGCCATGGTGTCCAGGCCGACGACGTCCGCGGTGCGATACGTGGCCGACTTCGGACGGCCGATCGACGGACCGGTCAGCGCGTCGACGGTGTCGAAGCCGAGGTCGAACTGCTCGGTGTGGTGCATTGCCGCCAGCATCGAGAACACGCCGATGCGGTTGCCGATGAAGTTCGGGGTGTCCTTGGCGATCACCACGCCCTTGCCGAGCGCGGTGGTCAGGAAGGTTTCCAGCGCCGTCAGCACGTCGGCGTCGGTGGTCTTGGCCGGGATCAGCTCGGCCAGGTGCATGTAGCGCGGCGGGTTGAAGAAGTGCACGCCGCAGAAGCGGTGGCGAAGCTGCTCGGGCAGCACTTCGGCCAGCTTGTTGATGCCCAGGCCCGAGGTGTTGCTGGCGAGGATCGCGTGCTCGGACACGAACGGCGCGATCTTCTTGTAGAGATCCTGCTTCCAGTCCATCCGTTCGGCGATGGCTTCGATGATCAGGTCGCAGTCGCGCAACTGCTCCAGGCCGGTTTCGTAATTCGCCGGCGTGATGCGCTCGGCGAGCGACTTGCTGGCGAGCGGGGCGGGGCTGAGCTTGGCCAGGTTGGCGATGGCCTTGCCGACGACGCCGTTGGGGTCGCCTTCCTTGGCCGGAAGGTCGAACAGGACGGTGTCGACGCCCGCGTTGGTCAGGTGGGCGGCAATCTGCGCACCCATGACGCCGGCGCCCAGCACGGCCACTCGGCGTGCAAGCAGTTTCTTAGGCATGTTATGCAAATCCTTGTCTGACAAGTAATTTGAAGCGTGGGGTTCAACGAATCAGGATTTGAAGCCGGCGGCGGCGAAGCGGATCAGCTCGCGGGCCGCGCGCTCACGATGGGCCGCCTCGGTGACACCGGCGGGCCGCTTGATCAGGCCGAAGTCGGCCATCGCGTAGGTCAGCGACCCGGCCAGAAAGTCGAGCCGCCAGTACAGCTCTTCCTTGCTCAGGCCCGGCACGCAGCCGGCGATCGCCTTGGCGAACTCGCGCAGCACGTGGCCGTAGTGGTCTGACAGGAACTTGCGCAGGCGGTCGTTCTTCTCGGCGTAGGCGCGGGCGACCACGCGCACGAAGGCGCCGCCTCCGTGGCGGTCCTGCGCCATCGCCAGCGCGGGCTGGACGAACGCGGCCAGGATCGGCTCGAGCTCGCCCGGATGCGTCTCCAGTGCGGTTTTCAGGGCACCCAGGCGCTGGGCGCTCATGTCGTCCATGCGGCGGCGGAAGACCTCGTTGACGAGGTTTTCCTTGCTGCCGAAGTGGTAGTTCACCGCCGCGATGTTGACGTCGGCGCGGCTGGTGACCTGGCGAAGGGAGGTGCCGGTGAAGCCGAACTGCGCGAACAGTTCCTCGGCGGCGCCAAGGATCCGGTCCTTGGTGGAGAAGTGGGCTGTGGTGGCCATGGGTACTGCGTGGGTCCTGCGGCTGCGGTGGCTGAATCAAACGCTTGTTTGATGCTAGTCCGACGCGGCCTGAACCGTCAACGGACATCGCGCAAAACCCGCCGCCAGACCCTGCAAAAATGCCCAACGATCCGTTAGAATTACCGGAGCCTTGTGGGCTAAACCCGCGTCCGTACGCGGGTTTTTCTGTTATCCTCGGGCGCGAACCCTGGTCAAGTCACCACGTTCGGCGGCCCGCCTACCCGGAGAGATTCCATGGCGCTGGAGCGCACCCTTTCGATCATCAAGCCCGACGCCGTCGCCAAGAACGTCATCGGTGAGATCTACACCCGCTTCGAGAAGGCCGGCCTGAAGGTCGTCGCCTCGAAGATGAAGCAGCTGTCGAAGCAGGAAGCCGAAGGCTTCTACGCCGTGCATCGCGAGCGTCCGTTCTTCAACGCGCTGGTCGAGTTCATGATCTCCGGCCCGGTGATGATCCAGGTGCTGGAAGGCGAAGGCGCCGTGCTGAAGAACCGCGACCTGATGGGCGCCACCAATCCGAAGGACGCCGCGCCGGGCACGATCCGCGCCGACTTCGCCGACAGCATCGACGCCAACGCCGTGCACGGTTCGGACAGCCTGGAGAACGCCGCGATCGAAGTCGCGTACTTCTTCCCGGCGACCGACGTGTACGCCCGCTAAGCGACTGAAGAAAAGGCCATGACCACGCAACGCGAACGCATCGACATCCAGCTCGCTGGCGACACGCCCGCGACGGAATCGGCTGCGCGCGTGGAAGCAGGCGTGGCCGCGAAGGGCGCGGGCGAGGGGAAGACGAACCTCTTCGACCTCGACCGCGCTTCGCTCGAGCGTTTCTTCGAAGAGACGCTCGGCGAGAAGAAGTTTCGCGCGCACCAGGTGATGAAGTGGATCCATCACCGGTACGTGACCGACTTCGCCGAGATGACCGACCTGGGCAAGGCGCTGCGCGCCAAGCTCGAGGCGAGCGCCGAAGTGCGCGTGCCGCAGGTCGTGTTCGACAAGGCGTCCACCGACGGCACGCACAAGTGGCTGCTCGGCATGGACCCGAAGAATGCCATCGAGACCGTCTACATTCCCGACAAGGGCCGCGGCACGCTGTGCGTGTCGTCGCAGGTGGGCTGCGCGCTCAACTGCCAGTTCTGTTCCACCGCCACCCAGGGCTTCAACCGCAACCTGTCCACCGCCGAGATCATCGGCCAGGTGTGGGTCGCCGCGCGTCACCTGGGCAACGTGCCGCACCAGCAGCGCCGCCTCACCAACGTGGTGATGATGGGCATGGGTGAGCCGCTGGCGAACTTCGACAACGTCGTGCGCGCGATGAGCATCATGCGTGACGACCTCGGCTACGGCCTGGCGAACAAGCGCGTCACGCTGTCGACCGCCGGCATGGTGCCGATGATCGACCGCCTCGCGCTGGAGAGCGACGTCTCGCTCGCCGTGTCGCTGCATGCGCCCAACGACGAGCTGCGCAGCGAGCTGGTGCCGCTCAACAAGAAGTACCCCATCGAACAGCTGATGGACGCCTGCGTGCGCTACGCGCTGCGCAAGCGCGGCACGTCGGTGACGTTCGAGTACACGCTCATGAAGGGCGTGAACGACCAGCCGCAGCACGCGCGCCAGCTGCTGCGCCTGATGCGCCAGTTCGACAACGCCGTGCAGATGAAGGACGCGGCGAAGGTCAACCTCATTCCGTTCAACCCGTTCCCCGGCACGCGCTTCGAGCGTCCGGACGACGCGGCCATCCGCGCGTTCCAGAAGCTTCTCAACGAAGCGGGCATGATCGCCCCGGTGCGGCGCACGCGCGGCGACGACATCGACGCCGCCTGCGGCCAGCTCAAGGGGCAGGTCATGGACCGCACCCGGCGCCAGGCGGAATTCCAGAAACAACTACAGGCACGCGGCCTCGGCAACGAGGCGGCGTGATGTCAGGAGCCCGCTAGCATGGACGTCCGCGGCCGCCCGCTGAGCCTCGCGATCACGACCGTCCTGGCGGTCGCGGTGTTGGCGACCGGCGCGTGCAGCCGCATGAGCTTCGTGCGGCAGGACTTCAAGCGTCAGGACTTCGAGCGCACCGCGCCCGAGGTCAACGTCAACGGAAACGGCCGCAACACCGCCGCCATCGCCGCGAGCAGGCCGCTCGAACTGGCCCGCGCGCGCCTCATGGCCGGCGATTACGCCGCCGCCGAGAAGGAAGCGCTCAAGGCGCTGAAGCTCGATCCGAAATCCGCCGATGCCGAGACGGTGCTGGCCCTGGTCGCCGCCAGCCGCGGCGATACCGCCGAAACCGGACGCCACTACCTGCGCGCCGCCGAGTTCGCGCCGGGCAACGGTGCCGCGCAGAACAACTACGGCGTGTGGCTGTGCCGCGAAGGTCGCGCGGGCGAGTCGCTGAGCTGGTTCGAGCGCGCGCTGCACGACCCGAGCTACACGACACCGGCGGTGGCCCTGGCCAATTCCGGCAGCTGCGCCGCCCGTGCCGGCCAGGACGATCGCGCCCGCCGCGAGCTGCGCCGGGCGATCGAACTGGATCCGAACAACGCCACGGCGCTGGGCGCGCTTGCAGAGCTTGAGTTCCGTCAAGGAAATGCCTTCGAAGCGCGCGCATTCTCCGAGCGCCGCCTGGCGGCTGCTCCCGCGGACCCCGGCGCGTTGCAGCTGGCGTCACAAATCGAAGAGAAACTCGGCGACAGGGCAGCCGCCGCAAGATACGTTCAGCGAATGAGGGCGGAGTTCCCGCAGAAGCTGGGCTCCGGCATGGGGGATGACGGAAAGCGATGAACTCGAACCAACTCGCGCCTGAGATGGGCGCCAGCATTGGCGTGCGTCTGAAGCAGGCCCGCGAAGCGGCGGGCCTGTCGCAGGAAGACGTCGCCGCCAGCCTGAAGATTCCGGTCAAGGGAATCCGGCAGCTCGAATCGGGGGACTCGAGCCAGCTGGGTGCACCGGTCTTCGTACGCGGACAGATGCGCAGCTATGCGCGCCTGCTCGGCGTGCACTTCGACGAGGAACTCGGTCAGGGCGCACGCCCGATCGCGCCGTCGGAACTGGTCAGCCACACGCATACGCCGCGCTACCGCCGCGTGTTCGAACAGGCCACGCGTCGCGCGATCTACATCGTGCTGACGGCGGCCATCGCGGTGCCGATCTGGATGGCCTCGCGCGAACTCAAGAAGGACGACGCGAAGGTCGAGTCGCTCGATGTGGCAACCGCACCGGCCGCGCCGGCCAACACCACCCCGCCGACGGCATCCGAACCGGTGCACCGCACGCCGCTGGTCGCCTCGATGGCGACGCTGCCCGCGCCGCCCGCCACGCAGCCGGCGTTGTCGCTCAACTTCACCGGCAACAGCTGGGTGGAAGTGCGCGGTGCCGACGGCCGCGTGATCGAAAGCGGCGAACTCGGCACAGGGCAGCAGCGCACCTATTCCGCGGGCGAAGTCTCTCGCGTGGTGCTGGGAAATTCGTCCGCCGTCGAAGTCCGCAACGCGGGCAGGACGGTCGATCTGACGCCGTTCAGCCGCGCGAACGTGGCGCGCTTTACGCTATCCTCTGACGGTTCCCTCACGCCGGGCGATTGACCGGCGGCACGGGAAATCCACACGCACCGGCCCGCCACGCGGGCCGGTGCTCCTATTTCGGATTCCCGCCTCAAGGTGGGCCACAGAGCACGGCAGCCGGTACCGATGGCGATTGACGATCTTCTCGACGAACACGAACAAAGCGAACGCGTCCTGCAGTGGCTGCGCAACAACGGTGCGGGCCTGATCGGCGGCATCGCGCTGGGCCTGGCGGCCATCGGTGGATGGAAGTGGTGGGACCAGCGGCACGAGCAGGCGCGCATGGGCATGGCCACGCAGTACCAGGCCGCCATCGACGCCATCGACGCGAAGGACAAGACGGCCGACGCCAAGGTCAAGGCGCTTGAGGAAGGTTCGAGCTATCGCGCCCTTGCCGCGCTCGAACTGGCCCGTTCGCAGGTGGAAGCCAACCAGAACGACGCCGCGCTAGCGACGCTCCAGGGCATCAAGACCGAAGATCCGGCGATCCGGCAGATCATCCAGCAACGCACCGCGCGCCTGCTGATCGAGAAGAAGCAGGCCGACGCCGCGCTGAAGCTCGTCGCGGACGCCGACACGGCGGCGGGCATCGAAGTGCGTGGCGACGCGCACCTCGCGCTCGGCCAGAAGGACCAGGCGCGCACCGCCTACGCCGAAGCCATGGCCAAGCTCGATGTGGCATCGCCGCATCGCCGCCTGCTCGAACTCAAGCTCACCGAAGTCGGCGGCACGCCCGCCAAGCCCGAGGCCAAGTCCTGATGAAGCACCGTTCCATGCTGCTGCGTACCTCCGTCGTGCTGCTGTGCGCGGCTTCGCTCGCCGGCTGCTCCACCATCAAGGGCTGGTTCGGTGGCGACAAGAAGAAGGACGATGGCAAGCCGAACGAGCCCGCCGAACTGACCGACATCACCCCGTCGGTGACGGTGCAGAAGATCTGGTCGGCCAACGCCGGCAAGGGCGAAGGCCGCATCGGCGTGCGTCAGGGCCCGGTCGTCGCCGACGGCCGCGTTTTCGCGGCAGCGATCGAAGGCGGCGTGCACGCATTCGATCTGCAGACCGGCAAGCAGGTCTGGGAGTACCGCCCCGACAAGAAGGCCAACATCCGCCTGTCCGGCGGTCCGGGCGTGGGCGAGGGCCTGGTCGTGGTCGGCGGGCTGGATGGTGAAGTCATCGCGCTCGACGCCAGCACCGGCGAAGAGAAGTGGAAGGCCCACGTGCCGAACGAGGTCATCGCGGCGCCGGCCATCGGCATGAACTCCGTGTTCGTGCGTTCCAACGACGGCCGTGTCACCGCGTTCGATGCCGCCACCGGCGAGCGTCGCTGGTTCTGGGTGCAGGAAGTGCCGATGCTGTCGCTGCGTGGCAACGACGGCCCGGTGCTTGGCCCGGGTTTCGTGTTCATCGGCAATGACGACGGCACGGTGTCGGCGCTGTCGGCGAACGATGGCCGCCCGATGTGGGAGCAGCCGATCGCGCAGCCGGAAGGCCGCACCGAGCTGGATCGCATGGCCGACGTCGACGGCACGCCCGTGCTCGAAGGCACCACGCTGTTCGCCACGAGCTTCAAGAAGCAGACCTTGGCGATCGATGCCCCGAGCGGCCGCCCGATGTGGTCGGCGGAGCACGGCGGCGCAGGCCGCATCGGCATGGCGTCCGACCGCCTGGTCGTGACCGACCCGACCGGCTCGGTGTTCGGCCTGGACAAGAACAGCGGCGCAGCCCTCTGGTCGCAGCCGGCGCTGGCACGTCGCAACGTGACGGGCGCGGCGGTGCAGGGCGATTTCGCCGTCGTGGCCGACTTCGACGGCTACGTGCACTGGCTGAAGCTGGACGACGGCGCCTTCGCCGCGCGCGAGCGCGTCGGCGGCAAGGCCGTGAAGGCCGCCCCGGTCGTGGCCGACGGCATCGCCATCGTGCAGAACGTCAACGGCGAGCTGACGGCCTTCCGCCTGCAGTAAGCGCCTGCGCAGGGCAGCACACGACGAACGGCCCGGGCGAGAGTCCGGGCCGTTTTTCATGTGGATTGCGGGCCCGGTTTCCCTTTTTTCGCCCGGCCCGTCATCATGCCGTACCCCGATGACCCACGGACCGGGCCCGAAGCCGGCCGCCGCGCGGCTTCCCGTCGCCCGGCACGGCGCTCCGCTCCCGTTCCCCCATCCCGCACCGGTTCCCAGCATGCTTCCGCTCGTCGCCCTCGTTGGCCGTCCCAACGTTGGAAAATCCACGCTGTTCAATGCGCTGACGCGCACCCGCGACGCCCTGGTCCACGACCAGCCGGGCGTCACGCGCGACCGCAACTACGGCGTGGCGCGGCCGGAGGGCAAGCGCCCGTTCGCCATCGTCGACACCGGCGGTATCGCCGGCGAGGACGAAGGACTGGCCGGCGCCACCGCGCGGCAGGCCCGTTCGGCAGCCGAGGAAGCCGACCTGGTGCTGTTCGTCGTCGACGGCCGCGAAGGCGCCTCGGCGCTGGATGACGACATCCTCGCCTGGCTGCGCAAGACCGCGCGCCCGGCGATGCTGGTGGTCAACAAGACCGACGGCCTCGACGCGCAGGCCGCGATCAACGAGTTCGCCCGCTACGGCATCACCGACGTCATCGCCGTGTCGTCGGCGCACCGCCAGGGCATCGACGAGCTGATCGACGCCGTACTCAAACGCGTGCCGGAAGAGGGCACGGCGACCGAACTGGACACCGATCCGTCGCGCATCCGCGTGGCCTTCATCGGTCGCCCGAACGTGGGCAAGTCGACGCTGGTCAACCGCCTGCTCGGTGAGGAGCGGATGATCGCCTCCGAGGTGCCGGGCACCACGCGCGATTCGGTTTCCATCGACATGGAGCGCGACGGCCGCCTGTACCGGCTGGTCGATACCGCCGGCGTGCGCCGCAAGGCGCGCGTGGAAGAGGCGGTGGAGAAGTTCTCGATCGTCAAGACGCTGCAGGCGATAGAGCAGTGCCAGGTGGCGGTGGTGATGCTCGACGCATCCGAGGGCATCACCGACCAGGACGCGACCGTGCTGGGCCTGGCACTCGACGCCGGACGCGCGCTGGTCGTCGCCGTCAACAAGTGGGACGGCCTGACCGATTACCAGCGCCAGCAGGCCGAAGCGCTGCTCACGCGCAAGCTAGGCTTCGTCGAATGGGCCGAAGCGGTGCGCATCAGTGCGAAGCACGGCTCGGGCCTGCGCGAACTGTTCCGCGCGATCCATCGTGCGCATGCTTCCGCCACGCACGAATTCAGCACCAGCGAAGTCAACAAGGCGCTGGAAGTCGCGTACGAAACCAACCCGCCGCCGACGGTGCGCGGCCACGTCGCCAAGCTGCGCTACGCCCATCCCGCGGCGAACAATCCGCCGACGTTCGTGGTGCACGGCACACGCCTGCGCACGCTGAGCGATACCTACAAGCGCTACCTCGAAAACTTCTTCCGCAAGCGCTTCAAGCTGGTCGGCACGCCGGTGCGCTTCGTCTTCAAGGAAGGCGCCAATCCGTACGAAGGCAAGAAGAACGTGCTCACCGAGCGGCAGGTCGCGAAGAAGCGCCGCATGATCCGCCACGTGAAGAAGGGTAAGTGACGCAGCGGCGCGCTCGCGCGTAGCGCGAACGCCTTTGCCGCTGCGTCATCCCGGCGAAGGCCGGGATCCAGGCCCGTAACGCTTCCGAGCCCGCAACGCGACTGCCTGTGCCAAACCCGTCATCCCGGCGAAAGCCGGGATCCAGGCCCGTAACGCTTCAGGCGCGGTTGCGTCATCCCGGCGAAAGCCGGGATCCAGACCCATAACGCTTCCGCGCACGCAGCGCGAAGGCCTGTACCGCTCCGTCATCGCGACCAAGGCCCGAATCCGGGCCCTTCGCACTCCCGGACGACAGCCGGCCGAGCCTTAAACTCCCCGAATGCCGCCCATCCCCGCCAGCGACATCACCCTGGGCATTCTCGCCGGTGGCCGCGCGAGCCGCCTTGGCGGTATCGACAAGGCGTGGCTGCAGCGCGACGGCGTCGCGCAGGTCGAGCGCTGGCGGCGGCGTTTCGCCACTGAAATCGCCGACGTGCTGATCAGCGCGAACCGCGGGCACGAACGCTTTGAGCGCCTCGGCCTTCGCGCCGTGGCCGATCGCCACGACGACGATCTCGGTCCGCTCGCCGGCCTAGACGCATTGGCCGCCGCCTGCGACACGCCATGGTTGCTGACGCTCCCCGTCGATCTGGTCGGCGTGAACGACTGCCTAGTCCCCAGCCTGAGTGCCGCCGCGAGCGCGCACGGCGCATACGCCGTGGACGACGACGGCCCGCAGCCGCTCGTCGCGCTGTGGCCGGCGGCGCCCTTGCGCGAGGCCGCGGCGCGCGCCATCGCCGCGAACGACCTGGCGATCCATTCGCTGCAACGCCAGCTGCGCATGGTCGCCATCCGACTGGACGGCGTACGCTTCGGCAACCTCAACACGCCGCAGGACCTCGCCGCCGCCGGCGCGGTGCCCGGCGAAACCGACTCCCCCGCATGACCGACTTCCCGACCCAGCTCGCCTTCGACGACGCCGTCGCGATCATCCGCGACGTCGCGGCAAAGCACCGCCTCGATACCGAAACCCTGCCGCTCTCGCGCACGCACGGGCGCATCCTCGCCACCGACGTGCACGCGCCCATTGCGCTGCCGCCGTTCGACAACAGCGCCATGGACGGCTTCGCGCTGCGCCATGCCGATCTTCGCGAAGGCGAGACGACGCTGCGCCTGATCGACGAACAGTTCGCCGGCCGCGCCCGCGAGATCCGCGTGGGCGAGGGCGAATGCGTGCGCATCACGACCGGGGCGCCGATGCCCGCCGGTGCCGATACCGTCGTCATCAAGGAAAACACGCGCGTCGACGGTGACCGCGTGGTTGTCCTGACGCCGCCCGATGCTGGCGCGAACCTGCGCCGCGAAGGCGAGGACGTGCGGGCTGGCGAATGCGTGCTGCAGGCCGGCAAGCGCCTCACGCCTGCGCGCGTGTCGCTCGCCGCATCGCTCGGCGTGCCGTCGCTCACGGTGTTCCGCAAGCCGACGGTGGCGGTGTTCAGCAGCGGCGACGAACTCGTCGAACCCGGGCTGTCGCTCGCGCCCGGCGAGATCTACGACAGCAATCGCGAACTGCTCATGGGCCTGCTGCGCGCCGAAGGCCTGGAGCCGACTGCGTGGCCGCGACTGCCCGACGATCCGAAACAGGTGGAGATCGCGCTGCGCGATGCGGGCTGCGCGTTCGACCTGATCGTCACCTGCGGCGCCGTTTCGGCGGGCGAGAAGGACCACATCCCGGCGGTCGTGCAGCAGTTCGGCCAAGTGCATTTCTGGAAGGTGCGCATGAAGCCGGGCATGCCGGTGCTGTTCGGCAGTCTCGATCAGGCGCGCGTGCTGGCGTTGCCGGGCAATCCCGTGTCGGTGTTCGCGACGTTCCTGGGCTTCGGCCGTACGCTCATCGACGCCCTGCAGGGCCGCACGGAACCGCGCCCGGTCGAGCGCGCCCAGCTCGTGGCGCCGATCGAGAAATCCCACGCGCGCCGCGAATTCCAGCGCGCCACGGTGTTCTGCGATGAGCACGGCGTGCTGCGCGCCGATCCGAATCCCGCGGTCGGTTCGCATCGCTTGCGCGCGGTCGGCGAGTCCAACGCGTTGATCGTGGTACCGGATGGACCGCAGCGTTTGGCGGCCGGCACCGTCGTGGAGGTCCTGCGTTACGCGTGAGGGGGGGATAATCGGGTCATGAACACTGCCGCCCAGATCGAACTCATCGCTCCCGCCGACGCCCTGCGCCGCCAGCGCGAGGGCGCGGTGATCGTGGACGTGCGCGAATCGCACGAGCGCGCCACAGGTTTCGCTGAAGGCGCGCTCGGCATCGCACGCGGCGATCTGGAAGCCGATCCGCAGGCCGCGTTGCCCGATCGGGGCGCCGACGTGCTGGTGATCTGCCAGTCGGGCGCGCGCTCGATGAAGGCCGCGCAGGCGCTCCACGCCGCCGGCTACACACGCGTGGCATCGGTCGACGGCGGCACGGCGCGCTGGATCGCCGAAGGCCTGCCGATCACCCGCGACGAACGCGACTTCGATTTCTACGACCGCTATTCGCGCCACCTGCGCCTGCCGGAAGTCGGCGAAGCAGGGCAGCGCAAACTCCAGGCCGCGCGCATCGCGATGGTCGGCGCGGGCGGGCTGGGTTCGCCGGCGGCGTTCTACCTGGCCGCCGCAGGCGTGGGCACGATCGTGCTGGCCGACGATGACATCGTCGATCGCAGCAACCTGCAGCGGCAGATCCTGCATACCGAAGACCGCATCGGCGTGCCGAAGGTCGAATCGGCGCGGATTGCGCTGGCGGCGCTGAATCCGACGGTCCACATCGAGACGTTCCAGGAGCGCATCACCGCCGCAAACGTCGAGCAGCTGATCGAAGGCGCCGACGTCGTCGTCGATGGCGCCGACAACTTCCCCGTGCGTTACCTGCTCAACGACGCCTGCGTGAAGCTCGGCAAGCCGCTGGTCTACGGCGCCGTGCACCGTTTCGAAGGGCAGGTGAGCGTGTTCGATGCCGGGCGCCATCGCGGCCACGCGCCGTGCTATCGCTGCCTGTTCCCCGAGCCGCCGCCGCCGGAAGCTGCGCCCAATTGCGCCGAAGCCGGCGTGCTGGGTGTGTTGCCAGGCGTGATCGGCCTGCTGCAGGCGACCGAGGCGATCAAGCTGGTCCTTGGCGCCGGCGCGCCGCTTGCCGGTCGGCTGCTCCACTTCGACGCAATGGGGATGCGGTTTCGCGAAACGCGGCTGTCGGCCGATCCGGATTGCCCGGTGTGCGCTGCCGGACGCGACTTCCCGGGCTACATCGACTACGCGAAATTCTGCGCGGCCTGACGCGTCAGCGCAGGAAGTCCGCTAAGGCTTGCTCGAACTCGGGATTGCCGCTGATCGTGTTGTGCCCGGCCTGCGGCAGGTCGACGACTTTCGGCGGCTTGCCCAGCGCGGCGATCAGCCGGTTGGTGTTGGCCGGCGGCACGACGGTGTCGAGCGCGGCACGTATGACCATCACGTCGCCCTCGTAGCCGCGCAGGCGGTCGATCGAATCGAAGCGGTCGCGAAGGATCCAGCGGATCGGCAGGGCCGGGTAGTGCACCCGCGCCACCGCGGCGAGGCTGTCGAACGGGGCGATCAGCACCAGCTGCGACACATCCCGCTGGCTCGCGACGTAACTGGCGACGCCGCTGCCGAGGCTGGAGCCGATCACCGCGATGGGCTGGTTCGGATGGCGCGAACGCACTTCGTCGAACAGTGCGAGCGCGTCGCCGAGCAGCGCAGCCTCGCTGGGCACGCCGCCGCTTGCGCCATAGCCGCGGTACGACACCAGGTACACGGGGCGGTCGGGCAGCAGGCGGTCCAGCATCTCGCGCCGGTTCTGGATGCCTTCGGCATTGCCGCCGAAATAGATCACCGGCCGCGACGCCTGCGGATGCAGCACCCAGCCGTGCAGCTGGACGTCGTCGCGCGCCAGCGTGAAATCTGTCTGCGCGACGTCGATGCGCGTGCCTTCGGGCAGGTAGATGAGATCGCGCTGCTTGGAGAACAGCCACGCGACCACGCCGGCGTAGCCGATCACCGGCAGCGCCGCCCAGCCAAGCCACTGGCGGCGCACGAAGCTCATTGCGCGTGACGGCGTTGCGCCGCCTCGAATGCGGCCACCTGCTCGGGCGTCGCCTCGCGCTGGTGCTGCGCCTTCCACTGCGCGAACGGCATGCCGTAGATCGCCTCACGCGCCTCGTCCTTCGTCATCGTGATGCCGCGCTGCTCGGCGCCCTCGCGGTACCAGTCAGCCAGGCAGTTGCGGCAGAAGCCGGCGTTGATCATCAGGTCGATGTTCTGCACGTCGGGGCGTTCCTGGAGCAGGTGCTGGAGCAGGCGCCGGA
This sequence comes from Lysobacter soli, assembly GCF_009755585.1. Taxonomy (NCBI): domain Bacteria; kingdom Pseudomonadati; phylum Pseudomonadota; class Gammaproteobacteria; order Lysobacterales; family Lysobacteraceae; genus Lysobacter; species Lysobacter soli. The sequence goes on from NZ_CP046603.1 coordinate 1,821,459, forward strand.
AGGCGGCGGCCTCGATCTGGGTGGTTTCGAAATCGGGTTCGGTCATGGGGACTGTCTTCGTTCCGGAGCGGGGGAGCCGGGAGCCTGCGGAACGGGCCGGCCTTCCGGGATGGCTTGAGCGATAATGCCCGGCCCGAATGTACTCCAGCCCAAGGCATGACCGTCTCCACGACCCAGGCACCGGCCCGCATTCTCGACGGCAAGCGCATCGCCGAAGACCTGCTCGATACGCTCAAGAGCCGCGTCGACGCGCGCGTCGCCTCCGGCAAGTCGCGCCCGGGGCTGGCGGTCGTGCTGGTCGGCAACGATCCGGCGTCCAGCGTCTACGTGAAGAACAAACGGCGTGCGGCGCAGAAAGTGGGCATCCGCGCGATCGACTACGACCTGCCGGCCGACACGGGCAACCAGGAGCTGCTGGCGCTGATAGACACGCTCAACGCCGATCCCGACGTGCACGGCATCCTCGTGCAGCTCCCATTGCCGGACCGTCGCGACGCGACCGAGCTGATTCACCGCATCGACCCGCGCAAGGACGTGGACGGCTTCCATCCTGAAAACGTCGGCCACCTCGCGCTGCGCCAGTTCGGCCTGCGCCCATGCACGCCGCGGGGCATCACGACGCTGCTGGCGTACACCGACCGCCCGGTGCGCGGCCAGAGCGCCACGATCGTGGGCGTCTCCAACCACGTCGGCCGGCCGATGGCGCTGGAGCTGCTGATCGCCGGCTGCACCGTCACCAGCTGCCACAAGTTCACGCCGCCCGAGGTCCTCGAAGCCTCCATCCGCAACGCCGACATCCTCGTGGTCGCGGTGGGTCGCCCGGGCCTGATCCCGGGTGAATGGGTGAAGCCGGGCGCGGTGGTGATCGACGTGGGCATCAACCGCCTCGATGACGGCCGCCTGGTGGGCGACGTCGGCTTCGAAGCCGCCGCCCAGCGCGCCAGCTGGATCACGCCGGTCCCGGGCGGCGTAGGCCCGATGACCGTCGCCACGCTGATGCAGAACACGCTGGAAGCGGCGGAGGCGGCGGATTCGGGGCAGGGGTGGCACGCGGTGAAGTAGCCCCGCAGCGCTGCTCGGTTGAAACGACCGGTTACGCTTTCGCCTCGTTGCCCCTCACCCCAACCCCTCTCCCGGAGGGAGAGGGGCGCCGAGCGTCTCGCCGAAGTCCGGCTTTTGCCCCAGCCCCTAAGTTAGGGGCGGTCGCGGCGGAGCCGCGAGGGGCGGGTATGGAGCACGTGTGGGACGTGATTTGCGCAGCAAATCCCGTCTTGCGCGGGAGTGGCCGCAGGTCACGAGTGCGATTTGCGAAGCAAATCGCGTCAAGCGCGACCGGCAGCCTCAGTAGAACGACTTGTCCCGGCGCGAAGCAGGCGTGAGGGACGCCAGACACGCTACAATGTCGCGCTTCATCCGCCTCCCGGCCCCCGCCCATGCTGCGCATCCAGGCTGAAGCACTGACCTACGACGACGTTTCGCTCGTCCCGGCCCACTCGACGGTCCTGCCCAAGGACGTCTCGCTCACCACCCGCCTCACCCGCGACCTGAACATCCGGCTGCCGATCCTCTCGGCCGCGATGGACACCGTCAGCGAAGCGCGCCTGGCCATCGCCATGGCCCAGCTCGGCGGCATCAGCATCATCCACAAGAACATGAGCCTGGAAGCCCAGGCGGCGCAGGTCGCGCAGGTCAAGAAGTTCGAGGCCGGCGTGATCAAGGAGCCCTTCACCGTCGGGCCCGACACGACGATCGGCGAAGTCCTCAAGCTCACCCGCGCGCGCAACATCTCCGGCGTCCCGGTGGTGGAAGGCGGCCAGCTGATGGGCATCGTCACCAGTCGCGACATGCGCTTCGAGAAGAAGCTCGACGATCCGGTCCGCCACATCATGACCAAGAAGGACCGCCTGGTGACGGTGCGCGAAGGCGCCACCGACGAGGAAGTCCTGAGCCTGCTTCACAAGCACCGCATCGAGAAGGTGCTGGTGGTCAACGACGGCTTCGAGCTGCGCGGCCTGATCACCGTGAAGGACATCCAGAAGAAGTCGGACAACCCCAACGCCGCCTACGACACCAGCGAACGCCTGTTGGTCGGTGCGGCCGTGGGTGTCGGCGGCGACACCGAGGCCCGCGTGGAAGCGCTCGCCGCGGCCGGCGTGGACGTGGTCGTGGTCGATACCGCGCACGGCCATTCGCAGGGCGTGCTCGATCGCGTCAACTGGGTGAAGAAGAACTTCCCGCAGCTGCAGGTCATCGGCGGCAACATCGTCACCGGCGATGCCGCGCTCGCGCTGATGGACAACGGCGCCGACGCGGTGAAGGTCGGCGTCGGCCCGGGCTCGATCTGCACCACGCGCATCGTCGCGGGTGTCGGCGTGCCGCAGGTCACCGCGGTGGCGATGGTCGCTGAAGCGCTGCAGGACCGCATCCCGCTGATCGCCGACGGCGGCATCCGCTATTCGGGCGACATCGGCAAGGCCATCGTCGCGGGCGCCTCGACGGTGATGATCGGCGGCCTGTTCGCCGGCACCGAGGAAGCGCCGGGCGAAGTCGAACTGTTCCAGGGCCGCAGCTACAAGAGCTACCGCGGCATGGGTTCGCTGGGCGCGATGGAGCAGGGTTCGAAGGACCGCTATTTCCAGGACGCCTCCGACGCCGACAAGCTCGTGCCCGAAGGCATCGAAGGCCGCGTCCCGTATCGCGGCCCGCTGCGCAACGTCGTGCACCAGCTCGCCGGCGGCCTGCGCGCCACGATGGGCTACGTCGGCTGCGCGAGCATCGAGGACATGCGCAAGAAGCCCAGCTTCGTGCGCATCACCAACGCCGGCGCGCGCGAGAGCCACGTGCACGACGTCCAGATCACGAAGGAACCGCCGAACTATCGGGCGAGTTGAGGACGTGGAGCGGCTCGGCGGACTACTTCTCGTTGCTGCTCCTTTCCTCGCCGCCGGCGCGATCGGCCTGATCTTCCCTCGCGCCTGGCAACGTGTACTGGGCGCAGGAATAGGCAGCGCAGCGGCGTTCGCTGGTTATATGTATTTCACGCAACGCGATTTCGCACGGCATTTCGCAGGTTCTACGCTTCGTGTCGCCGATCCGATGACGACCGCGCTTGAAACTGCCCTGATTGCTTTCCCGATCGGCCTTAGCGTCGGGCTGACATTGCACCTCATCGCCAGCTTCATCCGGAACAAAGAACCATGACCGCCACGTCGACGCACGATCTGCACGCAGACAAGATCCTCATCCTCGATTTCGGCGCGCAGTACACGCAGCTGATCGCCCGCCGCATCCGCGAGATCGGCGTCTACTGCGAAATCTGGGCGTGGGACCACGATCCGGCGGAGATCGCGGCGTTCGGTGCGAAGGGCATCATCCTGTCGGGCGGTCCCGAATCGACGACGGAAGAAGGTGCGCCCCGCGCCCCGCAGGAAGTCTTCGATTCGAACCTGCCGATCCTGGGCATCTGCTACGGCATGCAGACGCTCGCCGCGCAGCTGGGCGGCGCGACCGAAGCGGCCGACGCGCGCGAATTCGGCCACGCTGAAGTCGAACTCGTCGCGCACGACGCGCTGCTGGGCGGGCTGACCGACCACGACGGCGAGCCGCGCATCGACGTGTGGATGAGCCACGGCGACCACGTCGCCAAGGCGCCGCCGGGCTGGACCGTCACCGCCGTCACCGACCGCATTCCGGTCGCCGCGATGGCCCGCGAGGACAAGCGCTGGTACGGCGTGCAGTTCCATCCGGAAGTCACGCACACCAAGCAGGGCCAGACGCTGCTGCGCCGCTTCGTCGCCGACATCTGCGGCTGCAAGACGCTGTGGACCGCGGCCAACATCATCGAGGACCAGATCGCCCGCGTGCGCGAGCAGGTCGGCTCGGACGAGGTAATCCTCGGCCTGTCCGGCGGCGTGGATTCCTCCGTCGTCGCCGCGCTGCTGCACAAGGCGATCGGCGAACAGCTCACCTGCGTGTTCGTCGACACCGGCCTGCTGCGCTGGAACGAAGGCGACCAGGTGATGGCGATGTTCGCCGAGCACATGGGCGTGAAGGTCGTGCGCGTGAACGCCGCCGACCGCTACTTCAAGGCGCTGGCCGGCGTCGAGGATCCCGAAGCCAAGCGCAAGATCATCGGCAACCTGTTCGTCGAGATCTTCGACGAGGAGTCGGCCAAGCTCGCCAACGCCAAGTGGCTGGCGCAGGGCACGATCTACCCGGACGTGATTGAGTCGGCCGGCAGCAAGACCGGCAAGGCGCACGTCATCAAGAGCCACCACAACGTCGGTGGCCTGCCGGAAGACATGAAGCTGCGCCTGGTCGAGCCGCTGCGCGAGCTGTTCAAGGACGAAGTGCGCCGCCTCGGCGTCGAACTCGGCCTGCCGCGCGCGATGGTCTACCGCCATCCGTTCCCGGGCCCGGGCCTGGGCGTGCGCATCCTCGGCGAAGTGAAGCGCGAATACGCCGAACTGCTGGCGCGTGCCGACCACATCTTCATCGACGAACTGCGCAAGGCCGACCTGTACGACCGCACCAGCCAGGCGTTCGCCGTGTTCCTGCCGGTGAAGTCGGTGGGCGTGGTCGGCGACGCGCGTGCCTACGAATGGGTGATCGCGTTGCGTGCAGTGGAAACCATCGACTTCATGACCGCGCACTGGGCGCACCTGCCTTACGACTTCCTCGGCCGCGTGTCCAACCGCATCATCAACGAACTGCGCGGCGTCTCGCGCGTGGTGTACGACATCAGCGGCAAGCCGCCGGCGACGATCGAGTGGGAGTGATCCCGCTGCGATGAGGCAAAATGAAAAGCCCCGCGAAAGCGGGGCTTTTCTTATCCGCATTGGCGCGACGTCAGAACGAATCGCCCGGAACCCGCACCGCGCCTTCCATCAGCACGCGCGCGCTGCGGCTCATGATCGCCTTGGTCACAGTCCACTGGCCGCCCACGAGTTGCGCCTGCGCCCCCACGCGCAGCGTGCCGGACGGATGCCCGAAGCGCACCGCCTCGCGCTCACCGCCGCCCGCGGCGAGGTTCACCAGCGTGCCGGGGATCGATGCCGCGGTGCCGATCGCCACCGCCGCCGTGCCCATCATCGCGTGGTGCAGCTTGCCCATCGACAGTGCGCGGACGTGCAGGTCGATGTCAGCGGCCGCGATGTGCTTGCCGCTGGAGGCGGTGTAGTCCTGCGCCGGCGCGACGAAGGCGACCTTCGGCGTGTGCTGGCGCGTGGCGGCCTGCTCGATGCGTTCGATCAGCCCCATGCGCACCGCGCCGTGCGCGCGGATGGTCTCGAACATCGCCAGCGTCTTCGGGTTGTCGTTGATGGCCGGCTGCAGCTCGGTACCGGTGAAGCCCAGGTCCGACGCATCGAGGAAGATCGTCGGGATGCCCGCGTTGATCAGCGTCGCCTTGAACGTACCGACGCCGGGAACCTCGAGCTCGTCGACGAGGTTGCCGGTCGGGAACATCGCGCCGCCGCCTTCGCCATCGTCGGACGGGTCGAGGAACTCCAGCTCGATCTCGGCTGCCGGGAAGGTAACGCCATCCAGCTCGAAGTCGCCGGTTTCCTGCACTTCGCCGTTCGTGACCGGCACGTGCGCGACGATGGTCTTGCCGATGTTCGCCTGCCAGATGCGCACCGTGACGACGCCGTCGCGCGGGATCCGCGCCGGATCGATGAAGCCGTTGGCGATGGCGAACGGCCCGACCGCCGAGCTGAGGTTGCCGCAGTTGCCGCTCCAGTCGACGAAAGCGGTGTCGATCGACACCTGGCCGTAGAGGTAATCGACGTCGTGCCCGGGCTGTGACGACGTCGAGATGATCACGCACTTGCTCGTGCTCGACGTCGCGCCGCCCATGCCGTCGGTGTGCTTGCCGTACGGATCGGGCGAGCCGATCACGCGCATCAGCAGCGCATCGCGCGCCGGGCCGGGAACGCGCGCTCGCTCGGGCAGGTCGTCGAGGCGGAAGAACACCCCCTTGCTGGTGCCGCCGCGCATGTAGGTGGCGGGAATGCGGATCTGGGGGGCGTGGGTCATCGGTTTTGTTCCGTACGTGCGGATAGCGGTGAATGTCAGAACAGGTCCGCTTGGCTCGGCGGAGCTAAGGCCCAGCGTTCCAGCGTCGTGTAACGGTAAGGCTTGCCACCGGCCTGCACGAGTTCGATCTCGGTCACTTGCCACGAAATCGGACGGATCGAGACGGATCCGTGTAAGGGCCGTGGTGCATGGTAGGCCAGCGTGATGTGCGGACGGTGCGCGCCCGGATCGTCAATTCCTTCCCTCGACAGAACGGAGCGGAGGGACGAAAGCAGCGCAGCGAAAGCGGGCGGGTTGCCGTGCATGCGGAGATGCCACTGATCGTTTTGCGGCACGACGCGGTTGATCACCATCTCGAAGGACACAGCGGTCAGCGACGCCATCGCGCTGGCGGCGGCGAATCGGGCCGTAATGGGGTGCTTTTGAGACAGCGATTGATGCCAGTTCGACGACGGCCAGCGCGCCAGCGCATCCGCGAGTCCATGTGCGTGGAGCTCCGCCTCGAGCGCTTCGCGCAACGAGGCGGTAGGTCTAGCGATAAGAAGGATCTCGTCCTGCACGCGTCCGCTCACGCCCCGTCCGGAATCTCGGGCTCCACCAGCTTCGCCAGCATCTCCAGCGATTCCTGCCAGCCGAGGTAGCAGAACTCGACCGGGATCGCGTCCGGGACGCCCTTCTGCACGATGCTCACCTCGGTGCCGCACATGACGGTCTTCAGCGTGACGTCGACTTCCATCGTGCCGGGCATGTCGGGGTTTTCGAACTGGTCGTCGTAGCGCAGCTTCTCGCCAGGGACCATCTCGCGATACGTGCCGCCGAAGGAATGGCTGCCGCCGGTGCCGAAGTTGGTGAACGACATGCGGTAGCTGCCGCCCACGCGCGCGTCCATCGCATGGACTTCGCCGGTGAAACCATGCGGCGGGAGCCACTTCACCATCGCCGCCGGCGTGATGAAGGCGCGGTAGATGCGTTCGGCAGGCGCGCGGATCACGCGGTGCAGGGTGACGGTTCCGGGCATTTCGCTACTCCTTGCGTGGTGGAAGAGGTGCGTGTTGCGAAAGGGGAACCGGCGCGGCGATCAGGCCGCGCGCGCCGAGGATTCCAGGAAGTCCTGCGCGAAGCGCTGCAGCACGCCGCCGGCCTCGTAGATCGACACTTCCTCGTCGCTGTCGAGGCGACAGGTGACCGGCACTTCCACGCGCTCGCCATCGCGGCGATGGATGACCAGCGTGAGGTCGGCGCGCGGCTTGCGCTCGCCGGTGACGTCGAAGGTCTCCGTGCCGTCGATACGCAGCACGGTGCGGTTGAAGCCCGGCTTGAACTCCAGCGGCAGCACGCCCATGCCGATCAGGTTGGTGCGGTGGATGCGCTCGAAACCCTCCGCGACGATCGCTTCGACGCCCGCCAGGCGCACGCCCTTGGCCGCCCAGTCGCGCGAGGAACCCTGGCCGTAATCGGCGCCGGCGATGATGATCAGCGGCTGGCGACGCTCCATGTAGGTCTCGATCGCTTCCCACATGCGGACGACCTGGCCATCCGGCTCGATGCGCGCCAGCGATCCCTTCTTCACTTCGCCATTGACGACGGCCATTTCGTTCACGAGCGTCGGATTGGCGAACGTCGCGCGCTGCGCGGTGAGGTGGTCGCCGCGATGCGTCGCGTACGAATTGAAGTCCTCTTCCGGCAGGCCCATCTTGTGCAGGTATTCGCCGGCGGCGCTGTTCATCAGGATCGCGTTGGACGGCGACAGATGGTCGGTCGTGATGTTGTCGCCGAGCACGGCGAGCGGACGCAGGCCGCGCAACGTGCGCTCGCCGGCCAGCGCGCCTTCCCAGTACGGCGGACGACGGATGTAGGTGCTCTGCGGGCGCCAGTCGTACAGCGGGCTCACGCGTTCGCCGTGTTCGACGCGGATGTTGAACATCGGCTCGTACACGCGGCGGAACTGCTCGGGCTTCACGCTCTGCGCGACGATGGCGTCGATTTCCTCGTCGCTCGGCCAGATGTCCTTCAGCGTGACCGGCTTGCCGTCGGCGTCCAGGCCCAGCGCGTCGCGTTCGATGTCGAAACGCACGGTACCTGCGATGGCATAGGCGACCACCAGCGGCGGCGAGGCGAGGAAGGCCTGCTTCGCGTACGGATGGATGCGTCCGTCGAAGTTGCGGTTGCCCGAGAGCACGGCCGTCGCGTACAGGTCGCGGTCGATGATTTCCTGCTGGATCGCCGGATCCAGCGCGCCCGACATGCCGTTGCACGTCGTGCAGGCGAAGGCGACGATGCCGAAGCCGAGCTTCTCCAGTTCCGGGAGCAGCTTCGCGTCTTCCAGGTACAGCTGCACGGCCTTGGAACCCGGGGCAAGCGAGGTCTTCACCCAGGGCTTGCGCGTCAGCCCCCGCGCGTTCGCATTGCGCGCGAGCAGCGCGGCGGCGATGACGTTGCGCGGATTGCTGGTGTTCGTGCAACTGGTGATGGCGGCGATGATCACCGCGCCATCGGGCATCAGGCCTTGCGCTTCCTGCGCGAGCGCCGCATCGAGGTTCACCGCGATGCCGCGCTCGGCCAGGTTCGACGTCGGCAGGCGCTTGTGCGGATTCGACGGGCCGGCCATGTTGCGCACGACGCTCGACAGGTCGAACGTCAGCGTGCGCTCGTACTGCGCGTGCGCGAGATCGTCGGCCCACAGTCCTGCGGTCTTCGCATAGGTTTCCACCAGCTTCACCTGCGCGTCGTCGCGGCCGGTGAGTCGCAGGTACTCCAGCGTCTGGTCGTCGATGAAGAACATCGCCGCGGTTGCGCCGTACTCGGGCGCCATGTTCGAAATCGTCGCGCGATCGCCCAGCGTCAGGCTCGATGCGCCTTCGCCGCGGAATTCCAGGTACGCGCCGACGACCTTTTCCTTGCGCAGGAATTCGGTCAGCGCGAGCACGATGTCGGTGGCGGTGATGCCCGGCTGGCGCTTGCCGGTGAGTTCGACGCCGATGATGTCCGGCAGGCGCATCCACGACGCGCGGCCGAGCATGACGTTCTCCGCTTCCAGACCGCCCACGCCAATCGCGATGACGCCCAGCGCATCGACGTGCGGCGTGTGGCTGTCGGTGCCGACGCAGGTGTCAGGAAACGCGACGCCGCCCTGCGCCTGGATGACCGGGGACATCTTCTCCAGATTGATCTGGTGCATGATCCCGTTGCCCGGCGGGATCACGTCGATGTTCTCGAACGCGCGCTTGGTCCACTCGATGAAATGGAAGCGGTCTTCGTTGCGGCGATCCTCGATGGCGCGGTTCTTCGCGAACGCATCGGGGTCGTAGCCGCCGCATTCGACGGCGAGCGAATGGTCGACGATCAGCTGCACCGGCACGACCGGGTTCACCTTCGCCGGATCGCCGCCCTGGTCGGCGATGGCGTCGCGCAGGCCGGCGAGGTCGACCAGCGCGGTCTGGCCGAGGATGTCGTGGCACACCACGCGCGCCGGGAACCAAGGGAAGTCGAGGTCGCGGCGGCGTTCGATGAGCTGCTTCAGCGACGCGACCAGCGTGGTCGGATCGCAGCGACGCACCAGGTTCTCGGCCAGCACGCGCGAGGTGTAGGGCAGTCCCGCCCAGGCGCCGGGCTGGATGGCTTCGACCGCTTCGCGCGCGTCGAAATACTCCAGCGACGTGCCGGGAAGCGGTTTGCGGTGTTGGGAGTTCATGGGCGTGGAATTCATGGACGAAGCGCGGTCCTGGAGTGGCGGGCGGCCGTGGCGCGGGGCCGTCGGTGGCTGGCTGTCCGCGCAGGCGCGGGGAACGCCAATTTTAGCGGTTTCAGGCGCGTGAAGGCTGATCGAATACGGCATGACGTGCCCGAAATCCCGATGCGACGTGGCACGGCCGCGCGGCCTCGGGCATCCTGTCGCGATGGTTCAGGAAACGACGAACGCGCAGCCCGTGGACGACACGGACGTGCGCTGGATGCGCCACGCGATGGCGCTGGCCGAACGCGCGCAGCGCGAGGACGACGAGATCCCGGTCGGCGCCGTGCTGGTGTCCGCCGACGGGCAGGTGCTGGGCGAGGGCTGGAATCGCAACATCACGCTGCGCGACCCCACCGCGCACGCCGAAATCGTGGCGATGCGCGAGGCTGGCCAGCGTCTTGGCAACCACCGCCTGCTCGGTTCGACGCTTTACGTGACGCTGGAGCCGTGCGCGATGTGCGCGATGGCGATGGTGCACGCACGCGTCGCCCGGGTCGTGTACGGCGCGAGCGACCCGAAGACGGGCGCGGCCGGCAGCGTCTTCGACCTGCTGGCCGATCCACGCCACAACCACCGCGTGCAGGTCACCGGCGGTGTGCTGGGCGAGGAATCGGGCGCGAAGCTGACGGCGTATTTCAGGAACAAGCGGGGCAAGGGCGCGCCTGCGCCGCCGCAGGAGTAGGGCGCTCGCGCGACCTCACTCCTTCACTTCGAGCCTGTCCTTCTCCAGCTGCTCGTTCAACTCGCGGTCCAGCATCCGCAAGCCCAGCGTCGCCTCGTAACCCAGGCACACGGACGCGGCGAACATCAGCAGCACGCCGACCACCGCCAGTCCCGTCGGCACCAGGTCGAGCCGGTAGCCGAAGAACGCGTCCACCGCGATGCCCAGGCTCGTGCCGACGAAGGCGCTGATCGAGGCGTAGAGCATGCGCACCGCGGCGAGCACCAGGTACGAACGACGCCGGTGGGTCGCGATGCGCGCTTCCTGCTCCACGCGCGCCGGGCCTTGCGGGAGGCCGCGGAGGATCTCGATATCCGCGCGCATCCGGTCGACGACACGCGCGAGGCGGTTGTTCGACGAGATCTGCAGGGAACTGGCGGCGGTGAGGAAGAACGCCGGGGTGATCATCGCCGAGACGACGGCGTAGTGCGTGGGATCGATCGCGACGGGTGAGGGCATGTAGCGTTTCCGTTCCGTGAGCGCGGCGCGAAGCCGCGGGGCGGGCTGGCTGTATGATGCGCCGGTCCTCATTCCAGTGCGAGCGCATGGCGGCCGTCCCTTCTCCGAACGACGAACACCTGATCTGGATCGACCTCGAAATGACGGGTCTGGATACCGATCGCGATTCCATCCTGGAGATCGCCACGGTGGTGACCGACAAGCAGCTCAACGTGCTGGCCGAAGGCCCGGAACTGGCGATCTCGCATCCGCTGTCGCGACTGGAAGCGATGGATGAGTGGAACCGCAACCAGCACGGCCGTTCGGGCCTGTGGCAGCGCGTGCTCGACAGCCGCGTCGACATCGCCCAGGCGGAGCAGCAGACGCTGGAATTCCTGCAGAACTGGGTGCCGGCGGGCAAGTCGCCGATGTGCGGCAACTCGATCTGCCAGGACCGCCGTTTCCTCCACCGCCTGATGCCGCGGCTGGAAAAGCATTTCCACTACCGCAACCTCGACGTCAGCACGATCAAGGAACTCGCGCGCCGCTGGGCGCCCGACGTGCTGGCCGGCGTCAACAAGGACGCCCGCCACACCGCGCTGAGCGACGTGCGCGACTCCATCGCCGAACTGCGCCACTACCGCGGCTTCATGGGTCGCCTCGGCGGCGACGCGCACGAGTAACGCTTAGCGCTGGTCCGGCTGCGACTGCTGGTCGGGCGAGGGCGACGGGCTCGGCGATTGCTGATCGGGTGACGACTGCGCGGTATCGGTAACGCCGGCCGCGCTGGCTGCCGACGATTGGACCGCTTCGAGCACACGCCGCTGCGCACGGATGTCGCGCTGCGCCTGCTGGATGCTGATGCCGGCCTTGTCGAACGCCTTCTTGATGCGCTCGTTGAGGTCGCACTTGGTCGCGAAGTGGTCGGCGTTGCTCACGTGGCAACGCACGCCCAGGCGCACCGCGATGTCGGCCAGCTCATACACGACGACGTCGGGCGCAGGCGTGTCGAGGATGCGCTTGTCGGCCTGCATGATGTCCATGATCGCCGCGCGCGCCACGTCGATGTCGTCCTCGTAGCTGATGCCGATGACCAGTTCGATGCGACGGCGTGTGTCGGGCGTGAGGTTGATGATCGGGGCGGTGGTGATCAGGTTGTTCGGGAGCACGATCGTCTGGTTGTCCGCACCGCGCAGCTGGGTCTGGAAGATGCGGACCATTTCCACCGTGCCGCTGCTGCCGCCGATCTGCACCACGTCGCCCACGCGGAACGGCTTCAGCGTCACCAGCATCACGCCGGAGGCGACGTTCGACAGCGAGTCCTTCAGTGCCAGGCCGATCGCCAGGCCGGCGGCGCCCATGATCGCGATGAACGACGTTGGCGCCACCCCGAAGAAGCCCTGCAGGATCGCCAGCAGCAGCACGATCATCAGCGCGATGTAGAGCACGCGGCCGATGAACTGCGACGAGGTCGGTTCGACATGCGCGCGCGTCAAGGCGCGTCCGGCCGCGCGAACGGCCCACTTCGCCAAGTGCATGCCGATGTAGAACACCAGCAACGCGCCGCCGAGCTTGATGCCGACGTCCATCGCCCAGCCCCAGAACTGCTCGGCAGTCATCAAGTGGAACGGCACGTCGGGGTCGAACTGACGGGTGAGGTTCGACAGCGAATCCTGCACTTCGGCCTGGGTCTTCGGATCGGCGAGCAAAGCAACCTCCTTGCGAACGCGCATGGATGCGCGATGTGCGTGAACGTCTACAAAATACGACGCCCCGCATAAGCGGGGCGTCGATGGCTCATCGCAGGGTACAGCGGGAGCCGTCAGGCTGCAGCCTTCTTCGCCTTGGCCTTCGCCAGTCGAAGCCACGTGTCGACCACGGTGTCGGGATTGAGCGACACCGATTCGATGCCCTGGTCCATCAGCCATTCGGCCAGATCCGGGTGGTCGCTCGGGCCCTGGCCGCAGATACCGACGTACTTGCCCTTCGCACGCGCGGACTTGATCGCCAGCGACAGCAGCTTCTTCACCGCCGGATCGCGCTCGTCGAAGAGCTTGGCGACGATGCCGGAGTCTCGGTCCAGGCCCAGCGTGAGCTGCGTCAGGTCGTTGGAGCCGATCGAGAAGCCGTCGAAGATCTCGAGGAATTCGTCGGCGAGCAGCGCGTTGGACGGCACTTCGCACATCATGATGATCTTCAGCCCGTCCTTGCCCTGTTCGAGGCCATTGGAACGCAGCACCTCGACCACCTTGCGGCCTTCCTCCAGCGTGCGCACGAACGGGATCATCACCCAGCAGTTGGTCAGGCCCATCTGCTCGCGCACCTTCAGCACCGCGCGGCATTCCAGCGCGAAGGCCTCGGTGAAGCTCGGGTCGACGTAACGGCTGGCGCCGCGGAAGCCGATCATCGGGTTCTCTTCATGCGGCTCGTAGCGCGAGCCGCCGATGAGGTTGGCGTACTCGTTGGACTTGAAGTCTGACAGGCGAACGATGACCGGATACGGCGCGAACGACGCGGTGATCGTCGCGATGCCTTCGGCCAGGCGGTCCACGTAGAAGTCGACCGGGCTGGCGTAGCCGGCCATCTTCTCGTCGATCTTCTTCTTCGTCGCCGCGTCCTGCTGGTCGTACTCCAGCAGCGCCTTGGGATGCACGCCGATGTGGCTGGCGATGATCATTTCCAGGCGTGCCAGGCCCACGCCCGCGTGCGGCAGCATCGCGAAGTCGAATGCGCGCTCGGGGTTGGCGACGTTCATCATCACCTTGAGCGGCGCCTCGGGCATCTTGTCGAGGTCGGCCACGTGGCGCTCGAAGGGCAGGGTGCCGGCGTAAATGAAACCGGTATCGCCTTCGGCGCAGCTGACGGTGACTTCCTGCCCGTCCTGGATCGTGTCCAGCGCGTTGCCCGTGCCGACGACCGCGGGTACGCCGAGTTCGCGCGCGATGATCGCCGCGTGGCAGGTGCGGCCGCCGCGGTTGGTGACGATCGCGGCGGAGCGCTTCATCACCGGCTCCCAGTCGGGATCGGTCATGTCGGCCACGAGCACGTCGCCCGGCTGCACGCGGTTCATGTCGGCCAGCGAGCGCACGACTCGCGCGACGCCGGTACCGATCTTCTGGCCGATGGCGCGGCCTTCGCACACGACCTCACCGCGCTGGGTGAGCTGGTAGCGCTCGATCTGCGTGGCATGGCCGCGCGACTTCACCGTCTCCGGACGCGCCTGCACGATGAAGAGCTTGCCGCTCACGCCGTCCTTCGCCCATTCGATGTCCATCGGGCGGCCGTAGTGCTTCTCGATCGTCAGCGCCTGGCGCGCGAGTTCGTGCACGTCCTCGTCGCTGATGGAGAACGTGTTGCGAAGTTCGGCCGGCGTTTCCTCGGTGCGCACGCGCTCGCCGGGCGTGTCGGAATAGACCATGCGCAGCTGCTTGGCGCCCATGCCGCGGCGCAGGATGGCCTGCTTGCCCTGCAGCAGCGTCGGCTTGTAGACGTAGAACTCGTCCGGATTCACCGCGCCCTGCACGACCATCTCGCCCAGGCCGTAGCTGGAAGTGATGAAGACGACGTCGCGGAAACCCGATTCGGTGTCGAGCGTGAAGAGCACGCCGGAGGAACCGACGTTCGAGCGCACCATCAGCTGCACGCCGGCCGAGAGGAACACGTCCTCGTGCTTGAAACCGTGGTGCACGCGGTAGGCGATCGCGCGGTCGTTGTAGAGCGAAGCGAAGACTTCCTTGACCTTGTGCACGACGTCGTCTGCACCGGTGACGTTGAGGAAGGTCTCCTGCTGGCCGGCGAAGGACGCGTCGGGCAGGTCTTCGGCGGTGGCGGAGGAACGAACGGCAACGGCGACGTCGCCGCCCCCGTTTTCGTCGCACAACTGCTTGTAGGCCTTGCGGATGTCGGCATCCAGCTCCGGCTGCAGCGGGGCGTCGATCACCCAGCCGCGGATCTCGGCGCCCGCGGCGGTAAGCGCGTTGACGTCCTCGACGTCGAGCGTCGCCAGCTTGTCGTAGATGCGCTGATGCAGGTCGTTATGCGCGATGAAGTCCTTGAAGGCTTCGGCAGTGGTCGCGTAGCCGCCGGGGACCGACACGCCAAGGTTCGCGAGGTTGCCGATCATCTCGCCGAGCGAGGAATTCTTGCCGCCGACGCGGGCCAGATCGGTGAGGCGCAGCGCGTGCAGCCAGAGGATGTTCTCGTTCAAGCGGGCGATCTCCAGGCAGTTACAGCAGGCAAGGACAGCAGGCGATTCGAAGGGAATGGCGGAACAAGGCCGGCGCGCCCAGGCGCGTGACGCGCAGCGATCCGGATATGATCGCCCGGGCGCCGGGGGCAGACAAGCTTGATTCATCGGCGTTTTTTGTATTGTGAACGCCCAGTTCAGGAGAAAACCGATGGCCGGCGTGCGTCCCGTCTTCTACGTATCCGATGGTACCGGTATCACCGCCGAGACCATCGGCCACAGTCTGCTGACCCAGTTCACCCAGACGCGCTTCGTGACCGACCGCATCCCGTTCGTCGACAGCGTCGAGCGCGCGCGTGAAGTGGGCGAGAAGATCCGCGTCGCCGCCGAGTCCTACGGTGTTCGCCCGGTGGTGATCAACTCGTGCATGGACGTCGATGTCAGCCACGCACTGGCCGAAAGCGGCGCGCTGATGCTCGACGTCTTTGCGCCCTTCATCGAACCGCTGGAACGCGAACTGGAACAGACGCGCGAACGGCGCATCGGCCAGGCACACGGCATGGTGGATTTCGACACCTACCACCGGCGCATCAACGCGATGAATTTCGCGCTGACGCACGACGACGGGCAGGCCATCAACTACGACGACGCGGACCTGGTCCTGGTCGCGGTTTCACGCGCGGGCAAGACGCCGACCTGCGTGTATCTGGCGCTGCATTACGGCGTGCGCGCGGCGAACTACCCGCTGACCGAGGAGGACCTGGAACACGACCGCCTGCCGCCGCGCCTGCGGCCGTATCGCAACAAGCTCTTCGGTTTGACGATCGATCCGGTCCGGCTGCAGCAGATCCGCCAGGAGCGCCGGCCGAACTCGCGCTACGCCCAGCTGGAAACCTGCAAGCGGGAAGTGGCGGCGGCCGAGGCGATGTTCCGTGCGGAGCGGATTTCGACCCTGAGCACGACCAATACCTCGATCGAGGAGATCTCGAGCAAGGTCCTGACCACGCTGGGGATCCATCGCGAGATGTTCTGAACGGCGCCGTAGCGGGAAAACCCCGGAAAACGCGCTCGCGAGGAACCCTTACCGTATGCCTGCCACCGGCGTGCGTCAACGCTGCCGCGGGGAGGTTGTGCCGTGTAGCATCGACTCCATATCGATGCCCATGCCCATGTCTCTCGCGACCCGCAAAGCACGCATTCCCCGCCTCAGCCGCTTCGGCTGGCTAATGGGGCTGTATGCCGAAAACCATGTCCGCTTCGCGCGCCTGTTTCCGTCGGAGGCGCTGGCGGTCGGCACGTACCACTCCAGCGTCGGCGACGGCCTGGATCTGCAGCTGGACGTGATCGAACGCCATCCGTACACGACGGAGCTGCGTCTGACGTACGCGATGCGCGATCCGGTCACCGGGGAGCAGGATCCGTCGGCGTATCTGCGGCTGTACCACGATGCGCGGCAGCTGGAAGTCACCAACTGCTACGTCGGTCGTCGCTGGCAGGACGTCATCGGGATGTATCCGCCGGCGGCGGAAGTGCTCGACCACCGCACGCGGATGAACACGTTTCTCGGAAAGTGGCTCGAGTATCTAGCGGAGCGGGGACATGGTGTGGCAACATTGCGCCCCGTTGACGCCGGTACCAGCACCGGCGGACGCGACGAAAAAAATCTGGCAGCGAACGCTTGACGACATCGCTGAACGCCCGCTAGAATTTTCGTCTTTCCAGCAGCACGTGGGGCCATAGCTCAGCTGGGAGAGCGCCTGCATGGCATGCAGGAGGTCGCCGGTTCGATCCCGGCTGGCTCCACCATCTCTTCGGAGATGATGCTGAAAAACCAGTTTTGTCCCCATCGTCTAGAGGCCTAGGACATTACCCTTTCACGGTAGCGACCGGGGTTCGAATCCCCGTGGGGACGCCAAATAGTGAAACGCAGCAGGGCTCCGGAAACGGGGCCCTGCTTCGTTGTGGGCGTCTGGTTTTCCGGATCGTGATGCGTGAGTAGCGATTGGCGATTGGCGATGAGGCGAGACAGGTTCGAATCAGCCGAGACGCAACGTCCTCATCTCCGCGAAAGCGGGGACCCACCGCCTTCCTTCCTGCGCTCCGTAATGCCTGCGAATACTCCGATCCGGGATTAACGCCCACCCACGCGACGCAACTGGTTCCCCGCTTCGAACGAAAGCGGCGCACCGTCCGGTTCGTGTCGTGATGGCAAATGCGCATCGCCTGCGCCGGTCGTCTTCGCCAGATCCTCCAGGATCGGACAGTCCGGTCGGTCGTCGCCGTGGCAGCGGCGCGCGAGATCCTGCAGCGTCCGCTGCATGGCCTGCATCTCGGCGATCTTCGTCGCCAGTTCGTCCACGTGCGATTCCGCCAGGCGCTTCACTTCGGCGCTCGCGCGGGAGCGATCGTCCCAGAGCCCCAGCAGCGCTTCGATCTGCTTGATCGAGAACCCCAGGCCGCGCGCACGACGAATGAAGCCCAGCCGATGCAGGTCGGCATCGTTGTAGAGGCGATACCCGGCGAACGTGCGATTGGGCGGCGGGATCAGGCCGATGCTTTCGTAGTGCCGGATCATCTTCGCGCTGACGCCGCTGTGCCGCGCGGCTTCGCCGATGTTGTGCAGGCCCTGCTGGCGTGCGTCGGCGAGTTCGGGTCTTGGCATCCGGGGCATGGTCGGCTCCTTGCGATTCAATCGTGCGAGTTCAAAAGGCGATGCGGGCGCCAGCGGCGCAGCAGCAGGGCGTTGGTGACGACGCTGACCGACGAGAACGCCATCGCGGCGCCGGCGATCACCGGGTCGAGCAGTCCAAACGCCGCCAGCGGAATGCCGACGACGTTGTAGATGAAGGCCCAGAAGAGGTTCTGGTGGATCTTTCGCGTCGTCCGGCGCGAGATCCCGATGGCATCGGCGACCAGCGCGGGTTCTGCGCGCATCAGCGTCACGCCGGCAGCGTGCATCGCGACGTCGGTGCCGCTGCCCATCGCGATGCCGACGTCGGCCGCGGCCAGGGCGGGCGCATCGTTGATGCCGTCGCCGACCATCGCCACCACGCCGTTGCCGCGCAGCCGTTCGATCGTCGCCGCCTTTTCTTCGGGCAGCACGTTGGCGCGCACGTCGTCGATGCCGAGCTGCGCGGCAATCGCACGCGCAGCGCCTTCCTGGTCGCCCGAGACCATCACCGTGCGCAGGCCCAGTGCGTGCAGTCGCGCGATGGCCTCGCGCGCACCCGGGCGGGGCGTATCGCGGAAGGCGAGCAGGCCGAGCAGGCGAGGGGAATGTTCGCGTTCTGCGACCGCGACCCACGACACCGTGTGCCCGCTGGCAAGCAGCGTTTCGGCGCGCGCGGACAGCAGCGCCAGATCGACGGCGGCCTCGCGCATCATCCGCTCGCTGCCGATGAGCACGTCGAGTGTGCCGATCCTTCCGCGCACGCCGCGTCCCGGTACCGCGCGGAGGTCGCTCGCGACGAGCGACGGCGCCTCGCCCGCGGCTTGCACCACGGCCGCCGAGAGCGGGTGTTCGCTGCCGCGCTGCACCGCGGCGGCGTGCGCGAGCAGCGACGACGTGTCGCCATCAAGCGCGATCGCTTCGACGAGCGTCGGCTTGCCCTGCGTCAGCGTTCCGGTCTTGTCGAAGGCAACGATGGCGATGCGCTGCGCCGTTTCGAGCGCCTGCGCGTCCTTGATCAGGATGCCGGCGCGCGCGGCGACGCCGGTTCCGGCCATGATGGCCGTGGGCGTCGCGAGCCCGAGCGCGCAAGGGCAGGCGATCACGAGCACCGCGACGGCGTTGAGCAGCGCGCCGCTCCAGTCGCCGGTCGCAAGTCCCCAGCCCAGCAGCGTGATGAAGGCGATGGCGATCACCACCGGTACGAACACGGCACTGACGCGATCGACGATGCGCTGGATCGGCGCCTTCTTCGCCTGCGCGTCCTCGACGAGCCGGATGATGCGCGCCAGCGCGCTTTCCGCGCCGATGGCTGTGGTTTCGACCACCACGCGGCCTTCGCCGTTGACCGCGCCGCCGGTGACGCGATCGCCTTCCGAACGCGCGACCGGCAACGACTCGCCCGTCAGCATGGATTCGTCGGCGTGCGTGCGTCCTTCCACGATGCGGCCGTCGACAGGAATGCGTTCGCCGGGCCGCACGACGACCTCGTCGCCGACGCGGACCTGCGCGAGCGGCATGTCGGTTTCCACGCCATTGCGACGAACCCGCGCGGTGGCCGGACGAAGCGCCTGCAGGGCGCGGATCGCGGCCGTCGTCTGGCGGCGCGCGCGCGTTTCCAGCCACTTTCCGAGCAGCACTAGCGCGATCACGACAGCGGACGCTTCGAAATACAGCGGGGCGTGATGGCCGCCGGCGATCAGGTGCCACACGCTCAATCCGTAGCCAGCGCTCGTACCGAGCGCGACCAGCAGGTCCATGTTGCCGCTGCGCGCCTTGAGTGCGTGCCAGCCGGCGCGATAGAAGCGAGCGCCCAGCCAGAACTGCACCGGCGTGGCCAGCGCGAACTGCACCCACCCCGGCAGCACCAGGTGTGCGCCGAAGGGCATCGCGAGCATCGGCAGCACCAGCGGCAGCGAGAACGCGAGCGCGAGCCAGAGGTGGCGGCGTTCGCGCGCGTCTGCCTTGTCCGCTTCGGCGTCACGCGAGTCGGTGGACGTCACGTCATCGATGTCGCCATCCGGCAAATGCGCGCGATAGCCCGCGGTCACGACGGCAGCGATGAGATCGTCGGCCGAAACATCCGGCAACGCGCGCACCTGGGCGCGTTCGGTCGCGAGATTGACGCTGGCGTCGATCACGCCCGGCACCGCGCGCAAGGCCTTCTCGACGCGGCCAGCGCACGAGGCACAGGTCATGCCGCCGATCGCCAGGTCTAGCGTGCGCTCGGGCACGCGATATCCGCTGCGCGAGACGGCATCGGCGAGGACGGTCGCGCCGACCTTGCCGTCGGTGGCGACATTGGCGGTCGCCGTCGCGAGGTTCACCTCGGCGCGAAATACGCCTGGAACGGCGGCGAGCGCGCGTTCGATGCGGCCCGCGCACGAGGCGCAAGTCATCCCGGCGATCGGCAGGCGCAGGTCGGCGGTGGCGGCGGTATTCATGCGGACTCCCTTCGACGGTTCGATGGAGGCAGCGTGGGCCTTCGCATGGTGGGAAGGTCAACGCACCGCCGCCCGCCGCACCGGTTGCGGGGCAGGGCGAGGCGGCGGTGCGTCGTGTCGCGCATGGTCAGAACCAGAGCCGCACGCCGGCGACGAGGTGCATGTCCTCGACCGCTTCGCCATCGTCGCGACGGTGATCGGCCGTTCCGCCGTACGCGCGTTCCCACGCGACGCCGACGTAGGGCGCGAAACGTCGCGTGAACTCGTAGCGAAGGCGCAATCCGGCTTCCACTGTGGACAGGCCGGAGCCGATGCCACGCGCCGGATCGTCCTTGCCGAACGCTTCCACTTCCACGCGCGGCTGAAGGATCAGCCGGTTGGTCAGCAGCACCTCGTATTCGGCCTCGATCGTCGCTGCCGTCGCACCGCTTTCGCCGATGTAGGCCGTTGCGCTCACTTCGAACTTGTACGGCGCCAGTCCCTGCACGCCGAACGCGGCCCAGTCGCGCGAGCGGCCGGGCTTGAAGTCGTGCTTGAGGCCGGCGACGACGTCCCACCACGGCGTGACGCTGCGGCCGTAGAGCACTTCGAGGTCGGCCGCTTCGGTGTGGCCGCGTTCGCGTTCGCCTTCGCTGCGAAGCCACAGGCGGTTGAGGTCGGAACCAAACCACGCATGTGCTTCCCACGCTTCGCCGCGGCCGTGGTCCAGATCGACCGCTTCCAGCCGATCGAACATCACGAAGCTGTTGCGCTCCGGCGCGTGGTGCATGCCGTGTGCGAGGTCGGGGAACGCCGCGGCGCGGTCGGCGTCGGTCAGCGTCGGTATCGGCTCGACGGGCGCAGCCTGCGAGGGCGTGCCGTGGCCCATCGCGGCGTGATCCACCGCGCCTTGATGATGCGCCGAGTGGTCCATTGACGCGTGATCGTGCGTGGACGTCGCCTTCGGTTCGGAGGGCGGCGCATGGTGCTGCGAATGGTCCTGCGCCCACGCGGGAGCGAGCGCCAGCGACAGCGCGCAGGCGAGCAGGGAACGGACGCCGGTCATGCGCGTTCCTCCACGCGCACTTCGCGCATCATCCCGGCTTCCATGTGGTAAAGCAGGTGGCAGTGGTACGCCCAGCGGCCGAGCGCGTCGGCACGCACGCGGTAGCTGCGCTTCGTGCCCGGCGGCATGTCGACGGTGTGCTTGCGCAGGTGGAACTCGCCGGCCTCGTTCTCGACGTCGCTCCACATGCCGTGCAGGTGGATGGGGTGCGTCATCATCGTGTCGTTGACCAGCACGATGCGCATGCGCTCGCCGTAGTTGAGTCGCAGCGGTTCGGCGTCCATGAACTTCAGGCCGTCGAACGACCAGGCGAACTTCTCCATGTGCCCGGTCAGGTGCAGCTCGACGGTGCGCGAGGGCTCGCGGCCATCCGGATCGTCGAACAGGCTGCGCATCGCGCCGTAGGTGAGCACGGTGCGGCCGTTGTCGCGAAGGCCAATGCCGGGGTCGTCGAGCTTCGGGGTCGGCGACATCGTCTGCATGTCGATGAGCGGATTGCCGCGCTCGCTTGCCGGATGCGACTGCATGCCGCCGTGGTCCATGCCGGCCATGTCGTGGCCCATGTTGGCGCCGCAACCGCCTTCCATGCCCTTCATGCCCATGTTCGCGCCGCAGCCGCCTTCCATGCCTTTGGCGCCGGGCTTCATACCGGAGTGCCCCATGCCGGCGTGACCCATCCCGCCGTGGCCCATGTCGTCCATCGTCAGGATCGGGCGCGGGTCCTGCGCGGGCAGCGGCGCTTCCAGCCCGTGGCGCACCGCAAGCGTGCCGCGCGCGAAACCGGTGCGGCCCATGTCCTGGGCGAAGATCGCGTACGCGTCCTGCCCGGACGGTTCGACGATCACGTCGAAGGTTTCGGCCACCGCCATGCGGAACTCGTCGACCGTCACTGGATGGATGTACTGGCCGTCCGCGGCGACGACGGTCATCTTCAGGCCGGGAATGCGCACGTCGAAATAGGTCATCGCCGAGCCGTTGATGAAGCGCAGCAGCACCTTTTCGCCACTGCGGAACAGGCCGGTCCAGTTGCCCGACGGCGCGGTGCCGTTGAGCAGGTAGGTGTAGGTGTTGGCGTTGATGTCGGACAGGTCGGTGGGCGTCATGCGCATGCGCCCCCACTGGCCGCGGTCACGCAGCGTGGCCGACAGCCCGTCGCGCGAGACGTCGTCGAAGAAATCGCCGACGGTGCGCTTATGGAAGTTGTCGTAGCCGGCCATCTTCTTCATGCGCCGGAACAGCGCGGCCGGTTCCAGGTCGGTCCAGTCCGACAGCAGCACGACGTGTTCGCGATCGAACGCGTACGGCGCCGGTTCGCGCGGGTCGATGACGATCGCGCCGTAGAGGCCGGCCTGTTCCTGGAACAGCGAATGGCTGTGGTACCAGTACGTGCCCGACTGGCGGATGTCGAAGCGGTAGGTGAAGGTTTCGCCCGGACCGATGCCGTCGAAACTCAGGCCCGGCACGCCGTCCATGTTGGCGGGCAACACCAGGCCATGCCAGTGGATCGAGCTCTGCACGGGCAGGCGGTTGGCCACGCGCAACGTGACGGTGTCGCCTTCGCGCCAGCGCAGGATCGGCGCCGGCAGCGAGCCGTTGACCGTGACCGCCGGACGCGTGCGGCCGGTGAAGTTGACCGGCGAGGCGTCGATCGACAGGTCGAACTGCGTGCCGGTGAGCACGTTGGGGGAATGCGCCGGTGCGGCGACGGCCGTACCCGGCAGATGCCACAGGCCCGCGCCCGTGGCGACGCCCCCGGCCGCCAGGCCGGTGACGAAACGTCGTCGCGACGGCGAAGCCGCGCGACGGCGAAAAACATCGGATGTCATGGACTGCTCCGTGCAGATCATCGGGATGCGGCGCGATGGCGGTCAGGGCGACCGCTCGCGCACGCGTCGGGATCGGCGCGCCAGGGCGCGCCCGGAGTCAGGCGATGGGAGGTCGGAGCAGGTTCGGCAGCGGCGGCGCGATGCGGTTCACGACGCGCGGTTGCGCGATGTCGGCACCCGCTGGCGCATCGGCGGGAACGGCGACGACGGACATGGCCGCCGTGGCGTGCTGGAGGCAATCGCAGTTGCACTGCGAGGACTGGCAGCACGAAGGAACGCCCGGATCGGACGCATCGGCCATCTGCGCGTCGTGCGAATGGGCCATTGTGGCGACCGTTTCGACCGGCGCGGCCTCGTGGCACGGCGGGTTGTTGGCGGCTTCGTATGCCGCGACCGCCATCGCCACATGCGTCATGTTCATCTGCGTGGCCGCCACGGCGTAGCCCGTCCCGTTCAGGACGAGCATCAGGCACAGGAGCAGGCGGAACGCGATGCGACGCATGGAAACAGTCTAGCCTGATTGGTGAAATGCGGGATCACGATGCCTGAACGGGCGGGTATATACTCCGGCCGGATGCGAGGGCCGGCAGCGGCCGCCACCGGACACCGCCCGCGCGGCGGCCGGAAGTGAAGCTCCGTTGCGATCGAAGCTGAGGTACCCGCTTGGTTTTCCATATCGTTCTCGCCGATGACCACCCGATCGTGTCCAGTGGCGTGCGTGCGCTGCTGGAGCAGAGTCCGGGTTTTCGCGTCGTCGCCGAGGCGACCTCGCCGGACGAACTGCTGCGCGTGCTGGACGGCACCGCCTGCCAGTTGCTGGTCACCGACTTCAACATGCCGGGCGAGCAGGCCGCCGACGGCCTCAGCCTGCTGCAGCTGATCGGCCGTCGCTGGCCCGAGCTCGGCATCGTGGTGCTGACGCAGCTGGCCAACCCCGGCGTGCTCAACAACATTGCGCGCCTGGGCAACGTGCGCGGCGTGGTGAGCAAATCGGATGCGATGAAGGAACTGCCGACGGCGGTGACCGCCGCGACGGCCGGACGCAGCTATCTCAGTGCGACGGTGCGCAAGCAGATCGATTCGGTGCAGGGCGAAAGCCCCGATTCGACGACGGCGCTGTCCAAGCGCGAGGCCGAAGTCATGCGTCTGTTCGCCCTGGGGCACACGGTGTCGGAGATCGCACGGCAGCTCAACCGCAGCGTAAAGACCGTCAGCAGCCAGAAGGTCGAGGCGATGCGCAAGCTGGGGGTGAAAAGCGATCTGGAGTTCTACGCCTACGCGCGCGAGCACGGCCTCGGGGCCTGAGCCTGCTTACGCGTAGATGAAAAAACGGCCGGATTTTCCGGCCGTTTTTCGTTGCGCGATGGGTAGACTCAATGCCGCTTCAGCATCTCGTCGCGCGCCTGCTCGGCACGCGCGGCACCGATGGCGGTTTCGACCTGCTTGACCTCTTCCGGCGGCGGGAGCACGGCGGGGAACCCGAGCGACTGGATCCACAGCTCACGTGCCCAACCCTTGGTGTGGTAGAGGTGGTGGTCCTCGTCCTTCTCGACCGCCTGATAGGCCTGCTTCAGCGCGTCCGCGTATTCGGCCTTCGCCTTCAGCGCGACCTGGCCGATGAGCTCCCAGTTCGAGTGGTCCTTCGTTTCGGCGAGCACCACGCACTCGGCGGCGACGATCTCGGCGGCGGCAGGCTCGGCGTTTTCGATCGCCATCTCGATGGCGGCGACGAGCGACTGACCCTGGTGCGCGACGACCATGCGGCCCGGGCTTTGCTCTTCGGTGTCCATGCCCAGCTGCTGGAACACGCGCGTGAGGATTTCCTCGTGCGTCCGCGTTTCTTCCAGGTATTCCTGAAATTCCTTCTTGAGGTCCTCGTTCTGTGCGGCCTTGATCGCCGCGGTGTAGACCTGGATGCCGCCACGTTCGGTCTCCAGTGCCTGCAGCAGCAGTTCGTGGACCTGGGCCTGATCGAAGTTCGACGTACGTGCCATTGGACGGATTCCTGTCGTTGAAAGCGTCCGTCCCTTATAGGAATCGGCACAGCCAGATTTCGTGAAGAATCGTGCAGCGCATCGTTGGAACGTGCGCTGCGTTCGTGTGTGCCGCGCGCATCGAATTCAGTCTTCTTCAGTCGCGATTGGCACACGTGAAGCTTATGTGCATGCCGTGAACAGGCGAATTGCTGCGCGCGCCCGGAAGGTTTTTCGCGCCGATGCGCCGTCGAGGCCGGCACGGCGGCTTGCCGCCATGGCATGACACTTGCGGTGACATGGATACAAGCAGCGCGGGCCACGCGTTGCGTTGCGAGGCGTCGCGGGAGGACAGCCATGGCCGTCACTCGAATGGTCAGCTACGAGCAGCTGGTCGCCGTCATTGGCGAAGGTGCGCGCGAAATCTACGGCGCCGACTGGACGACGGCCGAACGTGCCGCGTCGGTGCTGTGGAAATCGTACGAGCAGGCCACGGGACTGTCGTGGGAAGAGGTCGAGCCCGACGTGCGCGCCGCGTGGGAACGCGCCAGCCTGTTCCCGCGCATCGACGGCTCGCTCCGCCTGCATTGATCGCCTCGCTACCGCCTTGTAGCAACCACCGACAGGAAATCGACATGAACCATGCATTGAAGCTCTCTATCGCGATCTCGATCGCCATGCTGGCGCTGGCCGGCTGCAAGCGCGACGAGAACGACGCCAATCCGGATTCGACCGCGCTTTCGGGCCCGCAGGCGAACGCACCCGATCCTACCGAGAAGCCCGCCGACACCACCGGCACCACGGGCGACGCCACCAGCGCGGTGGCCAACGATCCGGCCGCCCCCGCTGCTGGCGTCCCGGCTGCGGGCACACTGACGCAGGCCGACGCAGTGGGCCTGGTCGGCGCCGTCGACAAGCATGAAGTCGCCGCCGCCGAACAGGCGAAGAGCAAGAAGGTGACAGGCGAGGTGGCCCAATACGCCGACATGCTGCATCGCGAGCATGCGAAGAACCTCGAAGCCGGCAAGAAGTTCAATCCGAACGAGAGCAGCCCGGAAGTGACTGCGCTGGAGGAGAAGGGCCGCTCGGATCTGTCGACGCTCGATCAGAAGTCCGGCAAGGAGTACGAGAAGGCCTATGTCGATGCGATGGTGAAGGGCCATCAGGACGCGCTGACGCTCATCGACACGCGCCTGCTGCCGGCCGCCACCGACGACAACGTCCGCGCGTTCCTCACCACCTCGCGCGAACACGTCGCGATGCATCTTGAGCGCGGTCGGGCACTGCAGGGCAAGCTCGGCGGCGCTGCGCAATAACGGTCGGCGATAACGGCCGTCACTCGCGAGCGGGAACGGTGCCATGCCGTTCCCGCTTCTTCATGCACTCACAGCCACTTTCGCCACCACGCGAATGCGAATCCCGCCAGGGCCATGCCGGTCATCAGCGCCACGGCGACGACGAACCCGATCAGGCCGGTCTTGAAGAAGGGCGCTTCGAAGTTCATCCCCAGCACACCCGCGATCACCGCCAATCCGCCCATCAAGGCCGTCAGGATGGTCAGCACGCGCATGATCGCGTTCGTGCGCAGCGCCGTCTGGTTGCTGAAGAGTTCGAACGAGCCGATCACCACCTCGCGTGCGTTCTCCACCGCTTCCATGGCGCGCTGGAAGTGCATGTCCACGGTCTGGAAGTGCCGGTTCACTTCGCCGTCGGTGCCGGGCCGGAAGTCCGGCCGCGCGATCGCGGCGAACACGCCGCGATGCGCCGACAGCATCCGTCGCAATCTCGACGCCGCCTTGCGCAGGCCGCGCAGGCTGTGCAGGCATTCGCCATGGCGATCGTCGAGGATGTCCGTCTCCAGGCGCTCGTCGGCGCTTTCGAAATCGGCCACCGCCTCGAAATAGGAATTGACGTGCCAGTCCAGCAGCGACGCGGTGAAGCTGTCCGCGCCGAGCATGCCCAGGCCGGAATCGTGCGATTCGCGCTCGCGCAGCTTCGTCAGGAAGCCCACCGGCTCCTTGTGCGACGTGATCACGAAATTGCGACCGGCCAGGATCGCCAGGACCGTCCCGTTATAGGTGAGCTCGCCATCGTTGCGCACGGCGACCACGCGCACGAAGAACCAGCCGTTGCGCACCCGCAGTTCGGGCATCGCGCTGCGGTCGAGGAACCACGCCGCGACCTCATCGTCGATCCCGAGGCGGCCGAGCACATCGGTGATGGTCGGCTCGCTGCCGCCTTCCAGGTCGATCCATAGCAGCTGGTCCTCGGTCAGATCGTCCAGGCTTGCCTCGCCCAGCTCGATCGTGTGGACGCTTCCGCTGCTCTCGAAACGACGGATATCCAGCGTGCCGGCGGGTTCCTGCATGGCGGTAACGGAAGTGACGACGCCATGAATCTGCTTCCCACGACGTCGCTCCGGCGTGACAGCGCCGAGGCCGACCAGCCTGCGTTCAGCGTTGCGAGCAAGCGGGGTCGTCGATTTCGTGCACGCGGCGGTCGATCACGCCGTGCGTCCGGTGGCGCATGCCGGCCTGGCTCTGGTCGTGGGCGAGGGCGCACACGACTTGTCCCGACGTCATGTTCGATCGCAGCCACCAGGTGCTGCTGATTCCGTTGGGCGCGATAAGGCGGAGCCGGCAACGGCCGTCGGCCGTCGGCGGCTCGGCGTATATACGCCAGCCTTTCGGCAGATCCCCTTCCTGCATGTGTTTTCCCCTGTGCGGTGTGCCTCTCTCAAGAAGCATCACGCAAACGGCATGCCAGTCCCGTGACGGAGGGCGTGCAGACGCGCCACGCCGCGTCCACGCGCGCGGCGCGGACGACGCAAGCAATCCGCACTGAAGAAAGTTCGGGACAACGTGAAAGAAATGGCGAGCCCATGCTCGAGCCAGCAGGCTCGACCGCCCTGACACCGTCATCGCCAACGTGAACGACGACGGTCCGCGCGTTACGCAATGTCGACTTCCATGACGCCAAGCTGCATGCAGGTCAGGGCGCGTCGTGCGTCTTCCTGCCTGCACACACGTCTGCACATCCACAGGAGTTCGTTACATGGCCAGCCGAAAGACGCCAGCGCCGAAGAAGAAGGCGCCCGCACGCACGTCCGCCTCGAAGAAGAGCACCGCCGCACGCTCCGCACGTCGCGCTCCCACCGACAGCGGGCCGGCGCGCATGTCCGGCGAAGGCGCGGAAGATCCCGCCGTACAGCAGGGACTGGAGACGCAGGCGCTCGCCGCGGCCTTCGATCACAACCCGACCAAGGCCGCCGAATACGGCCGCGACAATGCGCTTGCGCCGCCCGAAGGCGCACATGCGACGCCGACGCCCCTGGCGGGCGCGAGCACGCTGACCGAAACGCAGACGTCGCCCAAGGCCGGCACGCAGGCCGCGCCCGGCACGAACCCGACCGTCGGCCCGCTCGACCGCGTGCGCGTGGATTCCGGCGGACAGGTGCTCACGACCAACCAGGGCGTGCCGGTCGCGCAGAACCAGGACTCGCTGAAAGCGGGCCTGCGCGGGCCGGCGCTGCTGAAGGACTTCATCCTGCGCGAGAAGATCACCCACTTCGACCACGAGCGCATTCCCGAGCGCATCGTGCACGCGCGCGGTTCCGCCGCGCACGGCTTCTTCGAGTGCTACCGCTCGCTCCGCCGGATCACGCGCGCGGCACCATTCCAGGAGGACGGGAAGATCACGCCGGTGTTCGTGCGCTTTTCCACCGTGGCCGGCGAACGCGGCTCGAAGGACACCGCGCGCGACGTGCGCGGTTTCGCCGTGAAGTTTTATACCGATGAAGGCAACTGGGACCTGGTCGGCAACAACATCCCGGTGTTCTTCATCCAGGACGCGATGAAGTTCCCCGACCTCGTGCACGCGCTCAAGCCCGAGCCGCACCACGCGATGCCGCAGGCCGCGTCGGCGCACGACACGTTCTGGGATTTCGTGTCGCTCATGCCCGAATCCACGCACATGCTGCTGTGGGCGATGAGCGATCGCGCCATCCCGCGCAGCTACCGCATGATGCAGGGCTTCGGCGTGCACACGTTCCGTTTCGTCAACGAGGCCGGCGAGTCGCGCCTAGTGAAGTTCCACTGGACGCCGCGGCTGGGCACGCATTCGCTGGCGTGGGACGAAGCGGTGAAGATCTCCGGCGCGGATCCGGACTACCACCGCCGCGATCTGTGGGAAGCGATCGAAGCCGGTGAATTCCCCGAGTACGAACTCGGTGTGCAGGTCTTCACCGAGGAGCAGGCGAACAAGTTCAGCTTCGACGTGCTCGACGCGACGAAGATCGTGCCGGAGGAACTGGTGCCGGTGGAGCCGATCGGCCGCCTCGTGCTCAACCGCAATCCCGACAACTTCTTCGCCGAGACCGAACAGGTGGCGTTCTGCACCGCGCACGTCGTGCCGGGCATCGACTTCACCAACGATCCGCTGCTCGCCGGGCGCATCCATTCGTATGTCGACACGCAGATCTCGCGCCTGGGCGGGCCGAATTTCCACGAGATCCCGATCAACGCCCCGGTCGCGCCGGTGCACAACAACCAGCGCGACGGCATGCATCGTCAGGCGATCCATCGCGGGCGTGTTTCGTACGAGCCCAACAGCCTCGGCGGTGGTTGCCCGTTCCAGGCCGGTTCGGCCGGGTTCGTGTCGTTCCCCGAACCGATTCGCGCCGACGAACTGCGCGGGCGTCCGGAGAAGTTCGCCGAGCACTACAACCAGGCGACGCTGTTCTACGACAGCCAGAGCGAAGCGGAAAAGGCGCACATCATCGGCGCGTTCCGCTTCGAGCTGAGCAAGGTCACCGTGCCGGCGATCCGCGAACGCATGGTGGCGAACCTGATGAATGTATCGCGCGAGCTGGCCACGTATGTCGCCGCAGGCCTGGGCATGGGCCCGGTGGAAGCGTCGCCGCGTGCGATCGAGCGGGTGCCGCGTCCGGAAGTCCGGCAATCGCCGGCGCTGTCGCTGCTCGCGCGTCCGGGCGACGGCAGCATCCGTTCGCGCAAGATCGCGCTGCTGGTGTGCGATGGCGTGGCCGGCGAATCGCTCGCCGCCGCGCAGCAGGCGCTGTTCGAAGCCGGCGCGGTGCCGCGCCTGGTCGGCCAGCGCATCGGTCCGTTCGTCACGGCCGAAGGCGAAACGTTGCAGGCCGATGCGTCGATGGAGAACGAACCGGCACCGCTGTTCGACGCGCTCGTGTTGCCCGACGGCGAACGCGCGGTGAAGGCGCTGGCGGTGGACGGTCGCGCCGCGGAGTTCGTGAAGGAGCAGTACCGCCACTGCAAGCCGATCCTGGCGCTGGGTGCGTCCAGCTCGCTGCTGGAAGGCGCTGGCGCGTCGAAGATGTTGCCCGATGGCAGCGAGGATCCGGGCGTGATCGCGGGCGAGGAGGACGACGAGCAGGCCATCGCGTCGTTCATCGAGGCCATCGCGCAGCATCGCCACTGGGTGCGCGAGACGGATCCGCCGATGGTGTGATCCAGATTTCGCTCAACGGCGAGAGACCATCAGATGGAGCCCTTCTCCCGCGTGCGGGAGAAGGTGCCGGCAGGCGGATGAGGGCAGGGGCCGCACTGCGTCGCTCCAGCGGCCCTCACCCCAACCCCTCTCCCGCAAGCGGGAGAGGGGCTATTTCATTGCAGCGGAAGTACCTGCGTCACGGCGTCCTTTGCCTCACATCCGATCCGCATCCATCACCGCCTGCGCGAACGCGGCCGGCGCTTCCTGCGGCGGGTTGTGGCCGATGCCGCCGGTGAGTAGGCGGTGCTCGTACTTGCCGGTGAACCGCTTCGCGTAGCTCTCCGGCGACGGATGCGGCGCGCCGTTGGCATCGCCTTCGATCGTGATCGTCGGCACCGAAATGGACGGGAAGGTCGCGAGCCTGCGCTCGATCGCGTCGTACCTCGACTCGCCCTGCGCGAGGCCCAGGCGCCAGCGGTAGTTGTGGATGACGATGTCGACGTGGTCCTCGTTCTGCAGCGCCGCGGCGCTGCGGTCGAAAGTGGCGTCGTCGAAGGCCCACTTCGGCGAGGCGAGTTTCCAGATCAGCTTCGCGAAATCATGCCGGTTGCGCTCGTAGCCGGCGCGGCCGCGCTCGGTGGCGAAGTAAAACTGGTACCACCACTGCAGCTCGGCTTCCGGCGCGAGCGGCGCCTGCGCGGCCTGCTGGCTGCCGATGAGGTATCCGCTCACCGCGACCAGCGCCTTGACGCGTTCGGGATGCAGCGCGGCGACGATGTCGGCCGAGCGGCCGCCCCAGTCGTAACCGGCGACCACGGCGCGCGGGATCTTCAGCGCATCCATCAGCTGGATGACATCGTCGGCCAGCGCGGCCGGCTGGCCATTGCGCGGCGTGTCGGCGGAGAGGAATCGCGTGGTGCCGTAACCGCGCAGGTGCGGGACGATCACGCGATAGCCCGCCGAGGCGAGCAACGGCACGACGTCGGCATAGCTGTGGATGTCGTACGGCCAGCCGTGCAGCAGCAATACGGGCGCGCCGTCGGCGGGGCCGGCATCGACATAGCCGATGTCGAGCACGCCGGCGCGGATCTGCTTCACCGGGCCGAACGCGACGTGCGCGCCGCGAGCGGGCGTCTTCGCGCCGGACGCGCGCGGCGTGGCGGCCTGCGCACGCGGGGCGAATCCGAACGATGCGGCGGCCAGGCCGGCGGCGGCGATGCCGAGGAAGCTGCGGCGAAACGGGTCGATGCGGTCGGGGGCGAGCGTGTCCATGTCCGGGTTCCGGTGTGGGTGGGCGGCGACGATTCGCCGACGGAGCACAGATTCGCGGACGCCCGTATCCCGCTTGTGTTCGCGGTTCGGGGGATTTGTAACGGTTTGTACGGACGCTAGCCGGCGTCGATCCCGTCCGGCGTCACGCGGTCCGGGTCCCAGCGCAGGCGACGTTTCGCCCAGGTCTCGGCGGTCTGCGGCTTGACGAACAACGCCGTGACGTCGGGATGCTCGTCCTGCACGGCGCGCTCGATGCGCATCACGCAGGCTTCGATCTGTGGCGTGGTCAGCGCGTCGTGGAAGTCGGCGCTGAGCGCGGCGATGATGCTCTCCGGCCCCAGTTGCTGCGTGAGCACGCCGTTGGCGCAGCGCACGTCCGGGTCGTCGCCGGCGATGCGCAGGATGTCCTGCACGACCTGCCGCTGCGCGAGTTCGCCCAGCAGCAGGCCCTTGGTTTCGCGCGCGAGCAGGATCGCCGTGATCGCCAGCACCACGCCGATGCCCAGCGAGGCGTAGCCGTCGTAGCGCGGATCGCCGGTGACCTGCGTCGCCACGATGCCCGCCAGCGCGATCAGCAGGCCCGCCATCGCTGCGGTGTCCTCGAACAGCACGGTGAACGTGCTGGCGTCCTTGCTGTCGCGAAACGCCCGGATCCAGCCGCGCTTGCCCTTGGCTGCACGGAACGAGCGCAGCGCGATGAACCACGTCACGCCCTCGAACATCAGCGACGCGCCGAGTACCAGGTAGTTCACCAGCGGATTGGCCATCTCGCGCGGATGACGCAGGTGCGCCAGGCCTTCATAGAACGAGATGCCCGCACCGAGCGCGAACACCATCAGCGCGACGATGAAGGCCCAGAAGTACAGTTCGCGCCCGTAGCCGAAGGGATGCGCTGGATCCGGCGGTCGCGCGGCGCGCCGGATGCCGTAGAGCATCAGCACCTGGTTGGCGGTGTCGACCAGCGAGTGCACGCCCTCGCTGAGCATCGCCGACGAGCCGGTGAAGGCGGCCGCGACGAACTTCGTCGCCGCCACCGCCGCATTGCCCATCAGCGCAGCGACCACGACCATGCGGCCGGATCCGGCCATCGAACTGCTCCCTTCGAGTCGTCACGGGTTGCGTCGATGGTCGGCGGAGCGGGGTAAATCCTTCGTGCACGTGGCGTGGGGTGCTCGCGCGTGCGGCACGTCTACCCTTGAGCGTGATGCGTCTGGCAGATGGATCCCCGCCTTCGCGGGGATGACGCCTTTAAGGGGCGGAAGACGGCGCTTTTTGCTGTCATTCCCGCGAAGGCGGGAATCCACGTTTGACTAGGTCACGCTTTCCGTCGAGCGTGATGCGTCTGGCAGATGGATCCCCGCCTTCGCGGGGATGACGGCTTGAAGGGGCGGGTGAGGGCGCTTTTTGCTGTCATTCCCGCGCAGGCGGGAATCCACGTTTGACTAGGTCACGCTTTCCGTCGAGCATGATGCGGCTGGCCGATGGATCCCCGCCTTCGCGGGGATGACGGCTTAAAGCGGGGATGACGGCTTAAAGCGGGGGGTAACGGCTTGAAGGGAGCATGACGTCTTCGTAGGCAGGCTGACGTCTTCAGGTGAGATGACGTCCCCAAAGGCGGATGACGCCTCAAGAAGCTCGCGCCTCGCGCTACTGCCCCTGCGCGCGGAACTTGTCCCAGCCGACCTCGCTCGCGCCGGCAGGCGGGGTGAAGACGAAGGTGGAGTCGGGCAGCTTGACGTTTTCGACCCAAGTCAGTTCGGCGGTATACCCGGGCAGCCCCGCATCGCGCGTATCGACGAACGCGAGCTTGCACGGCAGGTGTTTTGAATCGGCGAAGACTTCCCACGCGATGCCGGCCTTCTTGTACGAGTAGTGCGCGCACTTGCGTCCGCCCACCAGCGCTTCGCCGGAGAAACTCGCGCGTTCGGCGTTTTCGAGCAAACGCGTCTGGTCGTCCCAGGTGAACAGCTGCGCCAGCGCCATGCGGAAGCCGACGCGCGATTCGACCGTGGACACGAGCGTCGACAGCGTGCCGGGCGCCTCGATGCGGGCGTACTGCTTCTGCGTCGGCGAGAACACGGTGATGGTGCGGCCGTCGTAGACGACGTCGCGATCGAGCCCCACGCCGCGCGTCGATGCGTGAAGGTGGTCCGGCGCGCGCACCTGGTACTTCGCGGTGCCGTCGAAATCGCGGTACTCGCCCGACGCCAGCGGCGCACGCGTCTTCACCGTGGCGTCCACCGTGTATACGCGCAGGCTGCGCAGCTTCTCGCCGATCTGCGAGAGCGCCTTGATCGCCTTCGGATCCACCGCCGCGGCCTGTTGCGCACGTGCGGGCGACAGAGGGATCAACCCCACGGCGAGCGCGAAGGCGAGGGCGGGCATCTTCATCGCGAGTTCCCTGTCGGTCACTTCGAAGTGGCTGCGGTCTGCGCGGCCTTCACTTCGACCCAGCTGCTGTCCGGATCGAATTTCGTCATCGCGCGCGCAAGCTGGTCGCCGTCCGGGCCGAGATCCTTCTCGAAGACCTCGCCTTCGTGGCTGACCATGAAGCTCATCACGCCGCTGTCGCCGTAGCGCGCCGGCCAGGCGACGAGCGCGAAGCCGCGGCTCATCGCGTCGCCGAGCTTGTAGTCGTACGCACCGCCCGGCGCCGACGGACCCTGCGCGGTGAGGATGCGATAGCGGTAGCCGTGCCATTCGCCGTTGGGCGTGTCGTCGCCGAACAGCGGACCGAGCGGGCTCTCCTCGCCGCCGTCGTCGGCCCAGTACAGACCGTCGTGCTGGCCGTCGGTGCTGACGAACTTCTGCGCGTATTCGAGCACGCCGTTGCCGTTGCGATCCTCGGCGGCGTAGTCGATCTGCGCGTCGTGGTAGGCGAGCACGGCCTGTTCGGCCTCGCGTTCGTTGCGGCCGATTCGGCGTGCGCGGATTTCCGCCTCGCCGGCCTTCACGTCGAAGGCCCAGCCGCCGCTGCCTTTCACCAGCGGAACCGGCAGCGTCCAGGCGTCCTTGCCGACGGCGAGCATCTGGTGCGTCGCATCCTTCTGCACGAACGAATGCTTCTCGCGATAGCGCGCGAGGAACGCATCGACGTCGTCGCGATCGACGCTGCCGCGCGGGACCACCTGCTCCCAGCTCGGGCCGAGGAGCGCGGTGAGTTTGGCCTCGTCGGCGGTCTTCGTGCCGAGCGCGGAGACGAGCGCGTCGGCGGCCGCGTCGGGCGTGGCGAAGGATTGTTGCGCGTGTGCAGGCAACGCCAGCAGCAGCGCGAAGGCGAGCGGGAGCCAGCGGACGGTTGCGCTCATGGGGTTCTCCTGCTCAACGACGACGCCCGCCACCGCCGCGCATCGGCGGCCGCGAGGGACGGCTCATCTGGTGTCCACCGCCGCGCGAAGCGGCCGGACGCTGCGACTGCTGCATGCTGCGCTGCCCGCGGCCGGCATCGCCGCGCGACATCGCCGGATTGCTTGCGCCCTGGAAGGCGCTGCTGTTGCCGGGGCGGTTCATGCCGGCGCTGTCGCGCGCACCCTGGCGCGCCTGCGCGTTGCCCTGGCCGCTGCGCTGGAAGTCGCCGCGATTGGCGCCTGCGGCGCCACCGGAGCGGTCGAAATCGCGCGACGCCTGCCCGGCGCGCTGCTGCGCTTCGCGATTGCTCGCCGCCGGCGCTTCGAAGCCGCGCTGTTCCATCGTCTGGCGCGCGCGGTCGCGATCGGCGGTGCGTGCGGCGTCACGCGACGGATCGCGTCCACGCGCCGCATCGCGCTGACCGGCGCCGTCGAGCTGGCGTCCGTACTGCTCGCGACTCTTGCTGTCGCGATAGGGCACGCCGTCGCGGTTGGCCGCGTTGTGCTGCCACTTGCCGTCGCGGCTGATCTGGTCGCGGTTGACGTTGCGTTCGGTATTGCGGTTGGTGTTGCGGTTGAACTCGTTATAGCGGTCCACGTCGATGTCGATATCGCTGTGGCCCCAGTCGAGGTCGCCCCACAACGCACCGCCGACGGCCACGCCGATGCCGAAGCTGAAAAGCGCGCCGCCCGGGTAGTAGTACGCCGGCGGCGGGTAGTAGTAGGGCGGATACGACGGATACATCCACGTGCCGTAGACCACGCTCGGGTTGTAGCTGGGCACGTAGACGACGTCGGGTTCGGACGACTCGATCACGATCGTCTGCGTGCCGGCGGGAACCGTCGTCGTCGTGCCAGTTGCGGGCGCGGCGGCCTGCTTGGTGACTTTCTGCTGCTCGTTGGACTTGAGGTTGCCGGCGGCATCGGCCTGGCGGCGCAGGCGCTGCACCGATTCCATCACCGCGTCGGGCTGTGCGAGGAACGCGTCGCCCATGCGCTGCACCCACTTGGGATCCTGGCCGAGCACCGCGAGCAACTGCGGGAACGCCACCAGCGACTGCACGCTCGGATCCCACGATTCGTTCGCGACCTGCTTCACCGCGTCCTCTCCCTTGGCGTCCTTGTGCGCCTTGGACCACGCGACCGCGTCGCTGACATCGCCCGGATACGTGGACGCCATCAGCACCTGCGCGAGCAGCGCGTCCGGATACAGCGCGATGGGCGCCATCATCTGGTCGAGTTCTTCGCGGGTGAACGTGCCGGACGATGCGGTGTTCGTCGTGGCCGATGGCGCGGACGGCGCCTGTACCGGCGCGGCCGCGACGTCCAGCGTCGCCAGCAGGAGAGCGGCGATCGCCGCCTGTAGCATCAGGATGCGCATGGAACCTCCACTGGCGCGACGGCGGGCGGGGGAGGTGACCCGCCGTCGCGACGCTGCGTTACTTGCCCGCCTGCACGCCCTTGTCGACGATGAGCTTCACCACGACCTTGCGCGCGCCGGCGTTGCTGCCCGCGCCCGCGTCGGCCGCCACGCCCATGCCGTCGCCCGCACGCACGCGGCCCGGTTGCAGGCCGGCCTGCTGCTGCAGGTAGTTGGCTACCGCGTTCGCGCGACGCATGCTCAGGCGCTGGTTGGCTTCGGCGTTGCCCGTGGAATCGGTGAAGCCCTGCAGCACGACCTGGTAATCCTGCGTTTCCTTCGCCTTCGCGGCGAACTGGTCGAGGCTGGATTTGCCGGCGGCGTTGATCGTCGCGCTGCCCGAATCGAACAGCACTTCGGCCGTGGCCAGGGCTTCGTACTTGCCGAAGTCGTTCATGCGCGCGGTGGTCGGCGCCAGGCCGGCCTGCACCTGCTGCGCGGTGCGGAAGTCCTCCGACTTGAACGAAACTTCGGTGGCATCGAAACCGCTGCCGCTGGCGACCGCGTCGATGGTGACCGGCAGGCCGGGCATCAGTGCCGTCTGTTCGGCCTTCTCGTGCACCACGCCGGTGAGGCCCTTGGTGCGCTTGTACTTGGTGCTGGGCGACAACGTGATGGTCTGCTCCACGTTGGCGGCGTCCTTGACCACGATCGTGTTGCCCTGGACGGAGGTGATCAGTCCCTTGATCTTGCTCTTGTCGCCGTCGGCGGCGGAGGCGGACGACACCGCCAGCACGGCCGCCATCGCGGCGGTGAGCGACAGCGACTTCATGAGCGTGCGCTTGTTCATCGATGGATCCTCGTGTGGGGCGGCGGGAGTCGGGCCCATGCAGGAGCGTCCCGTCCACCGCCGAGTTCTACGCCGATCCGCAACCGGCTCAATTGGCCCTTGGCCCAAGCTGCAGCGCAGCGTCGCCCGGCAGGATTCGCGCCAACCGGCCGCGCATTCACGCCATGACCATGACCATCACCGTGCCCCAGGTGGTGAGGAACAGGTGCGCCACCGCGACCGCCCCGGTGTAGCCGATCACCGCCACGGGGCTGCCGGATTTCTCCTGCACCGCGGCGAGCGCGGCGGTGAAGGTCTGCGCGCCGGAGATCGCGCCGAGCAGGAGCAGCGGATCGATCTTCAGCACTTTCCGGCCGAACCAGAGGCCCAGCAGCAGCGGGGCCATCGTCACCAGCAGGCCGCCGAAGAACAGGCCGACGCCGGATTGCCGCAGCGCCTCCATGAAATGCGGCCCCGCCCCGAGGCCGACCATCGCCACGAACGCCGCCAGCCCGAAGGACTGCATCAGCTTCACCGCCGCATCCGGAACGCGCCCGAACAGCGGCCGCCGCCCGCGGATGTGGCCGACGACCAGGCCCGCCAGCAACGCGCCGATGCTGGTGCCGATCGTCACCGTGATGCCGCCGATGGGCACGGAGGCCACGATGCCGAACAGCGCGCCGAGGAAGATCGCGAAGCCCACGACGACGAAATCGGTGGCATCGCTCGCGTGCACGATCTCGCCCAGCACGCCGGCCGCGCGCAGCACCGCCGGCTCCGGGCCGACGAGGGTGAGCACGTCACCGCGTTCGATCGTGGTGCGTGTGCCGATCGGGATCTCCTGACCGCCACGACGTATCCGGCGCAGGAACACCGCGCGTACTTCGTCGCGGGCCGCGATGTCCTCCAGCGTGCGGCCGGCCCAGCGCGATTTGCCGACGAAGACTTCGTGCGAGGCCATCGGAATGTCGAGCAGTGCCGCGTCGTCGACTTCCTCGCCGCGTTCGCCGATCACGTCCACCAGCACGTCGCGTCGGCCGCCGACGGCCACGACGTCGCCGGCGTGGATCACGCTGTCGCCATCGATGTCCAGCAGCGCGCCGTCGCGGCGGATCCGATGGACGAACAGGCGTGCGCCGACGATCACGCGTTCGGCGGCCGCGACGGTCAGACCGGCGATGGGCGCGGCCGGGGCGATGCGATAGGCGCGCGTCTCGAACGGCTGCCATGCCGGCACGACACCGTGCCGCTGGCGCTTGATGCCGTAGCGCCGTTCGACCTGCAACGCGTGCGCGGCGAGATCCACGCGCAGCAGCTTCGGCCCGAACACGGTGCAGGTGAGGATCACGCCCAGCGCGCCGGAGACGTAGCACAGCGCGTCGCCGACGCCGATGTGTGCGAGATAGCGCTCGCGCGTGGCGGCATCGAGCGGCAACGCCTGGATCGCCTCGCTGGCCGTGCCCATCGCGGGCGATTCGGTGAGCGCGCCGGACATCATGCCGGCGGCCAGGCCCGGATCGAGCCGCAGCGTCTTCGCCACGACGATCGCGACGATCAATCCGACCACCGGCATGAACACGCCCAGCGCGGCGAAGCGCCAGCCGTCGCCCTTCATCGCACCGAGGAAGCGCGGGCCGACCTCGTAGCCGATGCCGAACAGGAACAGCAAAAACACCAGCGACTTCGCGGTGGCCGCCACCGGCACCGCGAACAGCCAGCCAAGAAGCATGCCGGCGAGCAGCGAGCCGGTGACGCCGCCGAGCGTGAAGCCGCGCACGCGGATCGCGCCGATCCAGTAACCGATGCCAAGCGCCAGATAGACCGCGAGCTCCGGATACCGCGACAGCGTCGAGGCGAACCACTGCATGCGTTGCCTCCGCGGCGTGGCGTCAGAGACTCGGCGGGTCGTAGTAGATCATCAGCCGGAAGTCGTCCAGGTCGGTTTCCACCGGGCCTTCCTGCCGCACGTGCGCGTAGCGCATGCGGAACAGCAGGCCTTTCAGGAAACCATCGGCCACCGCCCACTGGAAATTGACGTCGTACTCGTCCTTCGCGTACTCGGTGGGGGATTGCGGATCCGAACCGTCTACGTACAGCGCGTACACGCTCGCTCCCTTGATGAAGGGGAAGGTGTAGCCGGCGCGCAGCATCCACGCCGATTCGCCGTCGCGGTTGAAATCCTCGACCTGCACACTGGTGAAACCGGGATAACCGCTCCACGGATTCTGCATGTTGGTGTCGCCGCCGGCGCGCGTGTAAGCGGCGGTGAACAGCGCGCCGCCGTGTGCAAGCTCGGCTTTCGCGCCCCACTGGTCGGACGAGAAATCCGTGCCGCGCAGCAGGTCGTCGCCGACGCTGGTCTGGTCGGAATACTGCACCGCGAAACTCAGCTTGGTCTTCTCCGCCAGCGGGATGCCGTACTTACCTTCGGCGTAGAAGATGTTGATGATGTCGTCGCTGTAGTAGTTGATCGCGCCCAGCGAGAGGTCGCCGGACTTGTAGTTCGCGCCGATCGCGTAGACGCCGCGATCGGTGCCGTCGGGCGCGCCGGCGTCCTGCGACATCGACACGAAGTCCTCGGAATTGCGCTCCTTGATCTTGTCGACGTAGCCGCCGCCCACGCGCCATTCGGGCCGGCCTTCGTCGCCGCCGTAGAGCCCTTGGAACAACACCGTCTGGAACGTGTTCGGCGTCATGCGCGCGTCGTTGCGGTTGATGTACGGCGTATCGAAACCGCGGCGGCCGAG
This sequence comes from Lysobacter soli, assembly GCF_009755585.1. NCBI lineage: Bacteria > Pseudomonadati > Pseudomonadota > Gammaproteobacteria > Lysobacterales > Lysobacteraceae > Lysobacter > Lysobacter soli. The sequence goes on from NZ_CP046603.1 coordinate 1,861,553, forward strand.
CGTGAGGCGCGAGTCCTCGTTGATCAGGAACTCGCCGTACACCTCGCCGAGCACGCTGTAGCCTTCCTGTCCGGGCGCGAGCAGCAGCGTGCCGTCGCGGTCGTCGGGGCCGTAGAGCTTCTGCGAGGTGTAACCCGTCGCGCCGAACGCGAAGCGGTCGCGGAAATAACCTGTCTTGAATCCGAGCGAGCCGCCCAGCGCCCACGCTTCGCTGCCGCTGTCGTCGTACTTCTCGCGATCGAGATAGAACGAGCGCACCTGCAGGTCCCACTTCGTGTCCTTGAACGCCTTGCGCCGCGTGTCGCGGATCCACTGCTGGCGATCGCGCGGCGCGAAGGCTTCGTTCATGCGCGTCTGGCCCTGCTCGGTCGAGCTCGGCGCGGTATCGATGTAGACGTCGTCCTCGGTTTCCTTCGGCTCCTCGCCTTGCGCAGGCGCGGTGGCCTGTGCGGGCGCAGTGGTCTGCGCCCAAGCGGGCATCGCCAGCAGGCAGCCGAGCGAGGCGGCGGCGACCGCCACGCATCCGGCACGGGGGCGCTTCACGTTCATGGCGGCTCTCCCTGCGCGTTACTGCGACAACACCATCGCGAAGTAACCGAACACCGTGTACAGCACGCCGGAAATCGCGTAGCCCACCGGGAAGCCGACCCACGGCACGGTGCTGTTGATCTCCTTCGCCGCTTCGCGCGCCGGGCCCGAGTGCGAGCGCGATCCCGCGACACCGCCCATCAGCACCGCCGGGTTGATCTTGAAGAAGTGGTAGCCCACCGCCCAGGTGATAAACGGCGGGATCGTGCTCGCCACGAAGCCGGCGAGGAAGATCTTCAGCGCGATCGAACCGGTCAGCTGCTCCAGCAGCGTCGCGCCGGCGTTGATGCCGACGATCGCGATGAAGGTGACCAGGCCGAGGTCTTCCAGGATGTTGCGCGCGGCGTTCGGCGTGCTGCCGAAGTAGCGCAGGCGCGAGACGATCGAGGAGACGAAGATGCCCGACAGCAGCAGGCCGCCCGCGTTGCCCAGGCCCACGGAGAAATCGCCCACCGGCACGTTGATCTTGCCGATCAGCAGGCCGATCACCATGCCCGCCGACAGCGTCAGCAGGTCGGTAGAAGTGCTCGGGCGCGCGATCTTGCCCAGCATCCCGGCGGCCTTGTCGACGGCGCTCTTCAGGCCCGTCACGAACAGCACGTCCAGGCGCTTGAGTTCGGTTTCGGCGCCGACCGGAATCGGCTCGCCGGAACGCTCGAGGCGCGTGACCTGCACCTGGCCGGCAAAGTCCTCGGTGGCGAGCGCCTTCAGCGGCTTGCCGACGAAGTCCTTTTCCGTCACCAGGATTTCGGCCTGGTCCAGCGGCACGTTCAGCGCCTTGGGGTCGTCCACTTCGGCGCCGAGCAGGCCGAGGTTCTCGGTCAGATCGCCCAGCTTTCCGCCCAGCGCGACCACATCGCCGTGCAGCAGCACGACATCGGGCCCGGCGCCGAGCGAGTCCTCCCCGCGCCGCACGTTGACGATGCGGTACTGCGGGAACTTCGCGCGGAACTGCGCGATGGTCTGGCCGGCGGTGGCCACGTTCTCCAGCCGGTACGCGCGCAGGCCGCCGCCGCGATAGCCGGTCAGCGCCGCGTCGTCGACGTTGCGCACGCCATGCTCGCGCTCATAGTCCTGCGCGGCCTTGCGCGCGTCCACGCCCCACCAGCGCGGCAGGTACTTGCAGATCAGGATGATGCCGACCGTGCCCCAGATGTAGGTCACGCCGTAGCCGAGCGCGATCATGCCCGACACCTGTTCGGCCGTCGTGCCCGCGGGCACCTTGTACGCGCCTTGCTCCATCGCCATCTCGGCGGTGCCGATGGCGGCGGACATCGTCTGCGAACCGGCGAGGATGCCGCCTGCGGAGCCCGGCGGCAGGGCGAGCCACTTCGTCATCAGCACCACCAGGCCGAGGCCCAGGAACGAGCAGATCACGGCGAGGATGGTGAAGGTGATGCCGTCCTTTTTCAGGCTGTTGAAGAACGCGGGCCCGACGCGCAGGCCGACGCCATACATGAACAGGTAGTAGAAGAGCGACTTGGCGAAGTTGTCGAGTTGCAGCTTCACGCCGTAGGTCGAGGCCCAGGTCGCGAGCGCCGCGCCGACGACCACCGCGGCCGCGACCATGCCCAGCCCGTAGCCCTTCACCGCGAACTTGCCGACCAGGACCGCCATGCCCACGGTGAAGAACAGCAGGATGTACGGGTTTTCGGAAAGGAACTGGAAGAAACCTTGCATGACGGCGTGCTCCCGATGGGTGGTTCCGAGTGGTGCTGCCGGAGGTGCGTTCCGTTCGCTACATGGATGACGCGCGACGATTGCCCAGCGCCGAGGGCTTGAGCAGCTTGATGCCCTGCGCGGCGTGGTAGCCGTGGATTTCCTTCACGTCGAGCTTGCGCATGAAGGCGATGGTGTCGGCGGTGATCACCTGGCCCGGCACCATGATCGGGAAGCCCGGCGGGTAGGGGATGACGAAGTTCGCCGAGACCATCTCCGGGCCGTCGCGCAGGCGCTTGTCGACTTCCTCGCTGTTCAACTTCACGAACTCGCAGTTGTCTTCCTCGTACGCCATGAAGAACGCCGGCCGCATGTGGCCCTCGTTGCTCGCGCCGTCGGGATGCTCGCGGAACGCGTCATGGAAACGGCTGAAATTCGGCAGGTCCGGCACGTCGGTCATCAGCGACTTCACGCGATCGGCGAACACCTGCGCGCCGACCGTGCCTTCCTGCGACAGGCGCGACTCGATCTCGCGCGACAGGTCGGCCAGCGCCTTGATCAGCAGCGCGGCGTCGGAATGCGTGTTGTTGATGTTGGTCTGCACCAGCACGCTGTTGCGCGAGGTCTTGTTGATCTGGATGTCGAAGCGCTCGGCGAGCAGGCCCTTGAACTGCGTGCCGTCGAAGCCCGCGGCGCCGCAGATCAGCGTCAGGCGCGTGGGATCGAGCGCGAACTCGTCCTCGTCCAGTGCGTCGATCGCCGCCGACCAGCTCGAATCCGGCGGACCGTAGTCGCGCAGGCCGGACTCGCGGAATTCGGCGGGAATCATGTCTTCCGGCGTCGCCACGCGGAAATACTTCGAGATCAGCGGATGCGTGTTGACCGCGCGACGGATCTTCAGCGCCAGGTCGGTCATGCGCAGCGTCAGGCCGTAGCCTTCCAGCTCCATCTGCCTGCGCGCGAGGTCGAGCGAGGCGATGAGCTGCAGGTTCGGCGAAGTCGAGGTGTGCGCGAAGAACGCTTCCTCGAACGGGCCTTCGACGTGGTGGAAGTCCTCGTCCCACACCAGCATCATCGAACCCTGGCGGAAGGCCGACATCGACTTGTGCGTCGAGTTGGTCTGGTAGACGCGGATGCGGACCTTGTCGGGATCGGGCAGCCAGTGTTCGTCGAGCATCGCCGGATTGCTCGGGTCGATGTCGCCGTGCTTCTCCTTCCACGCATCGTATTCGGCGCGATAGGCCTTGCTGCGGTAGCGCGCGGTGAGCGCGGCGGCCGCGCCCATCGCGGTTCGGCGGCGGTGCATCGGATTGAAGCGCGCGAAGCCGAACCACGCCTCGTCCCACAGGAAGATGAGGTCGGGCTTGATCGCCAGGCATTCCTGCATCACGCGACGCGGGTTGTACATGTGGCCGTCGAAGGTGCAGTTGGTCATGTCGATGACCTTGACGCGATCGAGCTTGCCGCCGGCGGCGCAGTCGAGCAGCGCCTGCTTGATCGTGCGCAGCGGTACCGCGCCGTACATCGAGTACTGCGTGAGCGGGAAGGCCTCGACGTAGTACGGCTGCGCGCCGCTGAGCACGAAGCCGTAGTGGTGCGACTTGTGGCAGTTTCTGTCCACGATGACGATGTCGCCCGGCTTGCACACCGCCTGCACGACGATCTTGTTCGACGTGGACGTGCCGTTGGTGCCCAGGTATGCGCGCTTGGCGCCGAACGCGCGCGCCACGGCTTCCTGCGCCTTCTTGATGTTGCCGGTCGGCTCCAGCAGGCTGTCGAGGCCGCCGGTGGTTGCCGATGATTCGGCGAACAGGATGTTGGTGCCGTAGAAGTGGCCCATGTCGCGGATCCAGTTCGATCCGAAGATCGACTTGCCGCGCGCGATCGGCAGCGCATGGAACGTGCCGATGGGCCGCATCGCGTACTTCTTGAGGTTGTCGAAGTATGGCGTCTCGTAGCGATCCTTCACGCCGTCGATGATCGACAGGTGGATTTCCATCGGTTCTTCGACGTGATGGAACACGCGGCGCAGCGGCGCGGCCTCGTCGCTGCCGGCGAGTTCTTCCGGCGCGCGGTCGGTGAGCAGGTAGAGGTCCAGCTCCGGACGCGAGCCCTTGATCGCGCGCGCAAGGCGCAGCGAGAGCGATCCGGCGCGCGAGTCGTCCTCGTCGAGTTCGACGTGACGCGAGACGAAATCCTTGAGGTCGGGGATGTCGTGCTTCGAGTTGAAGCCGAAGCCGTCGACCAGCACCACCGCCTGCAGGTCGTGGTTGACCATCATCGCCAGCGCGGCGTCCTCGAAACTGGCCACGTGCACGGCGGTGTAGTGGAACGGATCCTCGGGGCGACGCATGCGGCGCATCTCGTCCTTTGAGCGCAGCCACTGGCCGGGATCGGCCGGCGTCACGACCATCACTTCGAAATAGGGCTTGTCCTGCACGCCGAGGATGTCCGGCGGCAGCGCGTCGAGCACGGTGCGGTCGACGTCGTCATCGAGTTCCCACGCGTGTTCGTCGCGGCGGTAGTCGCCGGAGAGGATCGCCGCCGACACCTTCTGCGCGAGCCGCGCGAACGTCGCTGCGTCCCCTTCGCCCAGCGCGTTGCGAAGGGCGGTGAGCAGGCGTTCCCCGGGATACGCCCAGCAGTGCTCCAGGCGCAACACGTCGTCGAGGCGCTCCTGGCAGTGTTCGCGCTGCTTCGACGCGTTCGACGGACTCGCGGACGCCCACGCGCGTGCGCTGGCGTTGAGGTGCCGCCACTGGTCGGCGCGCAACGACGCGGCGACGAGGACGTTGGACAGCTGCGGGCGGTTTTCGGACTTGACATCCTGGTTCATGGAACACCCCGGGGGCGTGGTGTCGAGGGGAATCGCCGCACAAGCGACGCCGCGGGCCGGTGGCCCAACGCCCGAACGTTAGGCGCGCAAACAAGGCGTGAAAATTGGCCCTTGGCCCTAGTTCCTGTTGCTTCGGAATGTCGGTCGGGCCAGGCTGCGGCGCCGCGTGTTCAGGCGCGTGCATCCTCGCGACCGCTGGTCGGAACGGAAGACTCCGCCAGCCCTTCCCAGTGCGTCTTCGGCACGATCTTTGGCGCCTCCGGATCGGCTTCGTAATTGGGCGACATGATCTGCACGCCGGCTTCGTTGAAGGCGTCCTGGATGTTGGCGTGCAAGGTGCTGCGCGCGACCAGTCGCTGCTGCACGTCGGCGATGCGTGCCCGTAGCACGTATTCGACGTAGAAGTCCGACAGCGCGGCCTGCGCGACGAACGGAGCGGGCGTCTCCATCACGCCGGGCGTGCGCCGCGCGGCATCGAGCAGGAGGCGATGAACCTGGCGCCAAGGCGCGTCGTAGCCGATGGTGACCTTCGACTCGATCCACATGCCGGGACCGTCGGGATGGCGCGAGTAGTTGTGAAGCATGCCGCCGAGCACGACGTTGTTCGGGAAACTCACCTCCACGCCGAGCGGCGTGCGCAGGCGCGTGGTGAACAGGCCGATCTGCTGCACGGTGCCTTCGGTCTCGCCGATGCGCACCACGTCGCCGGGCGCCATCGTGCGCGAATACAGCAGCGTGAATCCGCCGGCCGCCTGGCCGACGATGCTCGACGCGCCCAGCGATACCATCAGGCCGACGAACACGCTTAATCCCTTGAAGGCCTCGGTTTCCGCGCCGGGCAGGTAGGGATACGCCATCGCCAGCGCGAACAGCCAGATCAGCGCGGTGATGATCTTGCGCGTGGGTTCGGCCAGTTGCTGGTCGACGCCGAGGATCTGGAAACGCCCGGATTCCACGCCGTGGAAGGTGATGCGCACCGCCTGCGTCACCAGCCGCGCGAGCAGGAAGATCAGCAGGGCGCTGAACAGGCCGGGCAGGGCGGAGAGGATCGCGCTGCCGAAGCCGGCGGTGCGCGCGCCGATCCACTCCGTCATCGCGGCCGCGTACGGCTGCGTGTACGGGAAGCGGCCGAGCGCGAAGCGCAGCCACTCCTCGAAAGTCAGCAGCACGATCAGCCACATCGCAAGGCGCGCGAGGCCGCGTGCGCTGGCGATCAGGCCCGACAGCATCTGCCGCGCCGATTCGCTCTTCAGCTGCGCCAGTCGCCGCACGACCCAGGCATCCACACGATGCCGCACGCGCAGCACGAGCTTGCGCAGCAACCACAGCGCGCCGACGGCCACCGCCGTGGCGATCGCCACCCACATCAGGCCCTGCAGCACGCGTTGCGGCATGCGTGCCTGTTCGGCGGCATCCACGGCGACCGACAGGCGCGAAACGGTCTGCGCACGCAGCTGATCCATCGTCTGGCCGCGCAGCGTGTCGCGATCGCCGGGGACCAGCACGGTGACGAGCTGGCCGGCCATCAGGATCGCCACGCCCTGCGGCACGTTCTGGTAGGTGACGGTCGCGCCGCCGGGTTCGTCGATGATGCGGGCGATGTTGGCTTCGGCCACGCGTGCGCGACGTTCCGGCGAGTTGCCGAAGAAGGGCACGCGCAGCACCACGATGTCGCGGTTGAAGTAGCGCAGAGTTGCGGGCGCATTCGCCGCCACAGGCGCCGGTTGCGCGGTGGACGTGGCGGTCTGCGCGGCGGAGGTCCCGGGCAGCAGGCTCGCGACAGCCAGCATCGCGAAAAGGGCGAGGGCGAACATCGACGACGCGATCGCCCGCGTTGCCCGCAGTATCGTTGTCCCGCGCGCGCGCATGGGTCGCCTCGCCGTCAGAACCGGTAGGTCACGCCGAGCCGCAGGCCGCTGTCGACGAACTCCAGGTTGCCGATGAAGTCCGACTTCTCGGCGTCGGCGGTGATCCGGCGCCGCGTGTAGTCCAGCGAGATGCCGGTGCGTTCCCACGGGAACCATTCCACGCCGATACGCCCGAAGGTGATGTCGGCGTCGATGTCGTTGACGTTCGCCGAGAAATAACCGACGTCCGCCGAGAACCGCCACTGTTCGGCCGGCGCCCAGCGCCAGCTGCCGCCGATGCTCGGCGCGGGCAGGTCGGCGTCGACCGTCTCGCTGATCGCGCCGTCGATGCGGTTGCCGGCCGAATCGATCTCGACGTCCAGCCCGAGGCGCATGCGGTACCAGACCAGACCGAAGCGCGGGCCCAGCGCCCAACGCTCGTTGTTGGCCGCCCACCAGACGTAGTAGAGGTCGTACGCGTCCAGGTCGACGGAGGCGCGCACGGTGCTGTCGGCCTCGTACAGCGTGCCGTCGAACTCGATGTCGCGCGAGATGCGACGCGTCGCGTCGGCATCGTCCTGGTAGTAGGACAGGCCGAACTCGTGGTTGTCCCAGGGCCGCCAGGTCACGCCGACGAGCGCCACCGTGTTCTTCTTGTCCAGGCCGAAGTCGCGCTGCAGGTCCACTTCGGTGCCCGAGCGCGTCTCTCCGTCGGCGCGCACCTGCGTGTCGAAGTCGGTGACGTAGCCGCCGATCCGGGCGCTGAAGGTGTCCAGCGGTTCGATCGCGCGGCACTCCATGGACGCGAGCGCGAGGATCGCGGCGACCGACGCGGTCAAAGGCATGGCGATGCGGGTGTTCATGGAAATCTCCTTCGCTTCGAATGCGGCGGTCATCGTGAGTGCGCGGCGGTCTGCAGCCCGACCAGCCGGGCCACCAGGAGCGCGAGGTACAACTGGCCGATCACGGCTTCGAACACCGCCAGTCCGCGCATCGCGGGCGTCGCAGGGACGAGGTCGCCGTAACCGAGCGTGGCAAGCGTGACGAAACTGAAGTAGATGGCATCGCCCATCCCGATGCCGGCCGGCGGGACCACGCCGCCGGACAGGAGCGAGCCGGGCAGCACGCGCGTCATCGCCGCGTACACCACGCCCCAGCACACGCCGATCAGCAGGTAGGCGCTGAGCGCGGCGTACACGCGTTCGGCGTCGATGCGCACGCTCGACAGCGAGAAACGCACGGCGTTGTACGCGGCGACCAGTGCGATGACGCCCCAGATCACGGCGCCGAGGATCGACAGCGCCGGCGCCTGCGGGCCACGGGCAGCGAACCAGCGCAGCACCAGCGCAAGGCCGATCAGCGTAAACAGCGTGCGGCGTTCGGCCTTCAGCACGATGGGGAACACCGCGGCGATGAGGTTCACCGCCAGGAACGCTTCCATCGCATTGCGCCCGAAATGCATCGTTTCCAGCAGCGGGCCGATGGCGACGGTGAGCAGCAGCGAGAAGAACAGCAGCGCGTAGCGGTGCCGGTCGACGAAGCGGCGCGGATCGTGCACTGCGCGGGAAGCGGCGGCGTTCATTTCGCCCCCGATACGTCGGGCACGTAGAAGAACACCGCCGCCAGGATCAGGTACACCGCGAGGAGCTGCACGCCGCGCAGCCAGTCGGTGCGGCCGTCGCTGGCGATCTGGCCGGTGATCAGCACCGAGAACAGGATCGTGAGCACCAGCCCCGGCCCGAAGACGAGCCCCATCGGGTGCGGCCCGATGACGTAGCTGAGCAGCACCAGCAGCGGCGCGACGAGGAGCGCGAGCTGCACGCTGGCGCCCAGGGCAATCGACATCGCCAAGTCCATGCGGTTCTGGCGGGCGGCAACAATCGCGGTCGCCTGTTCGGCCGCGCCACCGATCACCGCGAGCACGAACACGCCGGTGAAGGCGTCCGACAGGCCGAGTTCCTCGCTCGCCGGTTCCACCGCGCCGACGAGGATTTCACTGAGCCAGATGATGCCCAGGCTCACCGCGGCGAGGACGATCACGGCCTTGCGCGGGCTCCATTGCGGTGCCTGGTGCGCGTGGTGCAGGTCGGCGGCGGTTTCGTCGGTTACGCCCGGCTTGCGCGCGCGGATCGCGCGGCTGGCCATCAGCGTGTAGGCGACGTTCGCCACGTACACCAGCAGCAGCGCGACGGCGATCCACGCGCTGATCGGATCCAGCTGCGGCTGCGCGTCCGGCACGATCGCGCCGTACGCGGCGGGCATGATCAGCGCGATCACCGCCAGCGTCAGCATCGTCGCCTGCACGCGCGCGGCGCGGCCGTCGTAACGCTGTTCACCGTGCCGCACGCCGCCCAGCACCATCGCGACGCCGAGCACGAACAGGATGTTGCCGATGATCGTGCCGGCGATGGAGGCCTTCACCATGCCGTGCAGGCCTTCGCGCAACGCGGCCAGCGCGATGATGAGTTCGGCGGCGTTGCCGAAGGTCGCGTTGAGCAGGCCGCCGACGCCGGGGCCCAGACGCACGGCGAGCGAGCCGGTCGCCTGCGCCATGAGCGAGGCCAGCGGCACGATGCCGAGCCCAGCGACGATGAAGATCAGCAGCGCCCGTTGCGGCGCGAAGTGCTCCAGTGCGATCGCCAGCGGCATGAGCAGGAGGAGCCATCGCATCGGGGCGTCCTCAGTGGGCCGCGGGTCCGGCGCCGGCGTCCGGCGCCACCTCCGACGGCGTGCCGAAATTGCCGCCGAGGGCGAGGTGGAGGTCGACGCGGCGGGAGAGGCGTTCGCGCTGCACGCTCAGCAGCGCGGTTTCGGCAGCCCATGCGGCGAGCTGGCGCTGGCTCACGGTGCGCAGGTCGGCGCGGCCGATGCGGTAGGCCGATTCCTCCATGCGCACGATGTCGCGGTTGGCGTCGACGGCTTCGCGCAGGATGCGTTCGCGATCGGCGAGCACGCGCTCGGCGGTGAGCGCGTCCTCGACTTCGTCCAGCGCGTTGAGCGCGCGGCGCGCGTAATCGGCGACGGCTTCCTTCTGCTCGGCCGTGCGCAGGCGCACCTGCCCGGTGAGCGCGCCGCCGGTGTAGATCGGCACCACTGCCGTGGCGTTGATGGTGTTGGTCGTCTGCTCCAGGTCCTCGCGCGTTTCGACGGCCGCGTTGCTGATGCGCGCATAGCCGCCGGAGATCGACAGCGTCGGCAGCATCGCGGCCTTTGCTTCGCCCACCAGGTCGAACGCGGCGGCGACGCGGCGTTCGGCGGCGATCATGTCGGGACGGCGGTTGAGCACGTCGATCGGAATGCCTGCCGGCACCGGCGCGGGGAAGGGCGTGAGCGCGCCGGCGACGTCGAGCGTCGCGGCCGGATAGCGCCCCAGCAGCAGTTCCAGCGCACGCAGCGCCTGCCGGTGCGCGAGTTCTATCTGCTGCTGCGCGTCGGCGTAGGTTGCCAGGTTCGCCTGCGCGACCATCACGTCGGTCTGCGTGCCGGCGCCGACGCGAAGGCGGTCGCCGGACAGGTCGACCAGTCGCGTGCCGGCCTCGGTCATCTGCGCCGCGAGCGCCATCTGCAGGCGCGTTTCGTTGGCGACGAACCACGCGCGGGCGACGCTGGCGGCAAGCGATTGCTGCGCGAAGCGGTAATCGGCGCTGGACGCATCGCGCGCCGCCCGTGCGGCATTGCGCGCGTAGCGCATGCGACCCCACAGGTCGATCTCCCAGCTCAGCCGCAGCATCACGCCGCTGAGCAGCGGGATGAGGTCGGCGATCGGCTTGGAACCGGCGCGCCCGAGCAGGCCGATCGCGGGCTTCAGCTTGGACTCGGCCAGATCGACCTGCGCGTTGGCCTGCTCGACACGCGCGGCGGCCATCAGCAGGTCCGGATTGTGTTCGAGCGCTTCGTGCACCAGGCGCGTGAGCACCGGATCGTTGAAGCTCGCCAGCCAGCCTTCGTCGACCTGCGCGGCGCTTGCCTGCGCGGACCAGTTGGGCGGGATGGTCGTGTAGCCCAGAGCCTGTCCGCGCACTTCATCGCCCGTGGGCTCGGGCAGCACGGCGCAGCCCGTCGCGAGGACGAGCAGGAAGGCGCCGGTGAGCGCCTTCATCGCGGATCGGCTCGCGGCGACGTCGCGCATCGTGGCCTCAGTGCAGTTTCAACACGAGCCAGTCGAGCTTGGTGCCCACCCGCAGGATCACCTTGCGGATGATGTGCAGCAGCTTGCCGCGCTCGGTGTAGATGGCGCCCTGGCCCTGCGCGCCCATGGCGATGAACGTTTCCACGTCGCGGCCGGCGGGACGCAGGCGCACGGCGATGCGACCGAGCGGCAGCGGCGTCGTGCCGCTGGTCGGCACCATGCCGCTGATCGGCAGCTGCCCGGTCGACGAAGCCCAGACCACCGAGTCGACCGCGCACTTGATGATGCGGTTCGGGTGCGTCTTCAGCGCGATTTCGGCTTCGTTGCCGGGCGCGACGTTGGCCAGCTCGTTCTGCGCGAACATCGCCAGCACGATCTGTTCCTTCTCCACGAAACTCATCACCGGCGTCAGGGGGATCGACGCCGCGTAGGAGCCTTCGCGCAGCTGCAGGTTGATCACGACGCCGTCCGCGGGCGCGTAGACGGTCGTCTGCTCCAGCTGCCAGCGCGCCTGGATGATCTGCGCCTTGAGCTGTTCGACCGCCGCATGCGCCTGCGCGACTTCCGACAGCTGCCCATCGCGCGTCTTGGCCGACATCTTCTGCTGCACCTGCGCCATCTGCGCCGAGGTGGACGTCAGTTCCGACCGCAGGCTCGCCGCTTCGGTCTGCGCCTGCTCATGGTCGAACTTCGATCCGGCGCCGGTGCCGGCGAGTTCGGCGGTCTGGCGTTCGCGACGGATCGCGAGGTCCAGCCGGGAGTTCAATGCATCGCGCGTGGAGCGCGCCGATCGCAGCTCCTCGTTGAGTTCGCGCTGGTAGGCCTGCGCGCTGTCGAGCTTGGCCGACAGTTCCGGCAGCTTGGCTTCCAGCGCGAGCAGTTCCTGCTGGAACGGCACCGGATCGATGCGGAACAGCACGTCGCCCTTGCGCACGGGCCGGTTGGGTTCCACCGGCACGGCGATCACGCGCCCGCTGACGCGCGGCACCACCTGCACGACGTAATTGATCACGCGCACGTCGGAAGAAGAGGGCGCCACGACGTTGAGCACCAGGATCATCGCCGTCAGCGCGAAGATCGGCAGCGACACGACGATGATCTGGCTGACGAAGTTCCACGGCAGCCATTTGAACTTGAAGAAGATCAGCCAGACGAAGAAGGAATAGATGAGCAGCAGGATGATTTCCATGGCTTACTCCTCGTCGCCGCCGGGCGTGCGTGCGGGTCGTGCGCCGCCGCGTTCGCCCATCGCCAGCGCCATTTCCAGCGAACGGATGCGGCGGCGCAGTTCATCGACCTCGGCCTGCGTTTCCGCGGCGCGCGGCTGCGTGTCGGCGGCCGCCACCACGACGGGTTCCTCCTCCGGCGCGGCGCGTGCGTCGTGCAGCGGCGAGAGCGCGTCGCCCGCATGGCCGTGGTGGTCGGCGGTGTCGGTGCCGTAGGCCATCTTGTGCAGCACGGGCTTGGTGTAGGCCCACAGCCACGCCAGCGGCCAGAGCAGGCCGCCGAAGACGAGCGAGAGCAGGCATAGCGTCTTGATGGCATCCAGCTGCGGATGCCTGCGGTTCTCGGCGATGCGCTCGGGAAGGATGTGCACGATCCAGAACACGGCGATCAGCACGACCGGCACGATGATCAGCGCGATCCACGCCACGACGTTGGCCATCGTGTCCAGTGCGTCGCCGCTCAGCAGCGAGGCGTGCGCCAGGCACGGTTGCAGCAGGGCCAGCGCCAGGCCGAAGCGGGCGAGGGCGCGCCTTTCGCGGGAATGGGGGATGGAAATGCTCATGGTCGTCCGCCGTTCGGTCCTCGCGCTCATGCCGCGTTCCCGTGCGGCCCGACCGCATCCAGGATCGCGCCGATCAGGGTTTCGTCGTCCACCGGCTTGCTCAGGAACGCCTTCGCGCCGCCGTCGAGCGCGCGACGGCGGCCCTCGGCCGTGTCGTTGCCGGTCAGCACGACCACGGGCAACGGCAGCGCCCACTCGCGCAACTGGCTCTGCACATCGAAGCCGGTCATCCCCGCCATGTGGAGGTCGAGCACCACGCAGTGCGGCGCGCTTTCGCGTGCGTGGCGCAGGAATTCCGAGCCCGTGGCATAGACGAGCACCTCGAACCCCGCGGACCGAAGCAGGCGATGCAGCGCGTGGCGGACGTCTTCTTCATCGTCCACGACGGCAATCGTGAGGGGGCGCCGGGGCATGCGGCCACTAGAGGCCACGTCGGAAAGGCGTTCAATTGGCCCTTGGCCCAAGGTGAACGGATAACGCCCCGGCGGCACGCTTCTTGCGAAGCAGTGCGGCGGGCGATCAGTGGTCGCACGCGGCACTGGACGGGGCCGGTTGGATGTCCGAATAATCGGGTGCACGGCGTCTGCATCGAGTAGCCCACAAGGAGTGGTCCGATGTCCGCAGTCGTTCACACCGTCGACGATGACTCCGACGTGCTCGTCGCACTCGGACGCATCCTTCGCAGCGAAGGTTTCGAAGTCGCTGCCAGTCGCTCCACCCGCGAATTCCTCGACCGCTACGATCCGGACGTTCCCGGCTGCGTCGTGCTGGACCTGTCGATGCCCGAGATGGACGGCCTGCAGACGCAGGCGCTGCTGGAAAGCCGCGGCATCGCGTGCCCGGTCATCTTCCTCACCGGTTGCGGCGACGTGCACAGTTCCGTGTGCGCGATGAAGGGCGGCGCGATCGATTTCCTCACCAAGCCGGTGGAGGCCGACGCGCTGATCGATGCGGTGTCGCGCGGACTGGAACACGACCGTCGCGCACGCGCGCAGGCGGAAGAGCAATGCCGCGTCGAGATGCGCTTCGCGGTGCTCACGCCACGCGAGCGCGAGGTGCTGGTGCACGTGCTCGCAGGACGGCTCAACAAGCAGATCGCGGCGGACCTGGGCATCGTCGAGAAGACGATCAAGGTCCATCGCTCGCACGTGATGCACAAGCTCGGCGTGCGATCGGTCGCGGAACTGGTGCGGCTGGCGGAGCGGGCGCACGTGGCGTGAGGTTTACGACCTGCCGTCGCAGGTGGCGTCATGCGTACTGAAGCCGTCATCCCGGCGAAGGCCGGGAGCCAGGCCCGCAGCGTGTGGGCACTCACGTCGCGGCAACCACCTCACCGTCATTCCGGCGGAAGCTGGAATCCATCTTGCTATCGCTATCGCTATCGCTATCGCTGTTGCTCGTCATTCCCGCGAAGGCGGGAATCCATGGACTTTCCACGCTTTCCCTTCAACGCTTAAGAGCAAAGAAGAATCACTAGCCAGGCTTCCGATCGCCTGCGGCGCTCGGGTCACTTTTCTTTGCTTGCCCAAAGAAAAGTAACCAAAAGAAAGGGCCTTCCATTTGCCCAAATCAATCCCACGACCGGAAAGCGAGTAGGCGCGTTCGCGATTCGCCATCCATGGCTCAGCGCTCACCGCCGCACATCCTGTGCGGCGCCCTTCGGGGCTAGTGAACTGATCGGCTGTTCGACGGCAACAGCAACAGCAACAGCAACAGCAACAGCAACAGCAACAGCAACAGCAACAGCAACCGCACGGATTCCACTATCGAGGAGTGACGGTGCGTGCGTTCTAGCCCCTCTCCCGCTTGCGGGAGAGGGGTTGGGGTGAGGGCGGGCCGCGGTGGCGCGCTGATCAGCTTCCGCTGTTGAGCCACTCTCCCGAGGAGAGGGGCTAGGGTGATAGTCGGAGCGGTGCGCTGATCAGCCTTCGCCGTTGAGCCCCTCTCCCTCCGGGAGAGGGGTTGGGGTGAGGGGCGGGGCGTGCGATCACGTTGGCACTTGCGATGCCTTCGCCACGACTCGGCAGCAAAGCAAATGGATTGCAGCTTTCGCTGGAATGACGGTGAGTTGGTTCTCCGTTGAGGCCGTACCCCATCGTGATCGGCCTGGATCCCGGCTTTCGCCGGGATGACGTGGGGGAGGGTTTACCGTTGAGGGCACCCCACCGTGATCAGCCTGGGTCCCGGCCTTCGCCGGGATGACGGTGACGGTGCCGACGACGACGGCAATGCCATCCCGCGCAACTCCATCGCACCCGACCTCACTCCACCCGCGCCACCGGCAGCTCGATGTGCAGCTGTGCGCCGCCGCCGCTTGCGTTCTCGGCCCACAGCCGGCCGCGGTGCGATTCCACGATCGTGCGGCAGATCGCCAGGCCCAGGCCGAGGCCGTTGGGTTTGCTGGTCTGGAATGGCTCGAAGATGCGCTCGTGCATGCCGGTATCGATGCCCGGTCCGTCGTCTGCGACGGTCAGGTGCACGTGGTCGCGACGCCCGACCGAACGCAATGTCAGGTGACGGCCGTCCTGCTCGCGCATCGCGTCGCACGCATTGAAGATCAGGTTCACCAGCACCTGCTGGAGCTGCACGGGGTCGCCTTCGATCGGCGGCAGGCCGGGCGCGAGGTCCGTCACGACCACGACGTCCCGATTGCGCAGGTCGCTGCGCAGCAGGCGCAGGCATTCGCGCACGGTGTCGTTGAGGTCGATCCGCGCGAGGTCCTGCGACCCCTTGCGCAGCAGGGTGCGCAGGCGGCGGATGACATCGCCGGCGCGGCGATCGTTCTCGACGATGTCCGACAGGATCTCGCCGATTTCCGACAGATCCTCCGGATTGCGCACCAGCATGCGCTGCGCCGCCTGCGCGTTGCTGAGGATCGCCGCCAGCGGCTGGTTGAGTTCGTGCGCGAGCGAACCGGAAAGCTCGCCCAGCATCGTCACGCGCGACAGGTGCGCCACTTCGTCGCGACGCAGCGAGAGTTCGGCGTCCTTGCGGCGACGTTCGGAAATGTCGCTCACCGCCGCAAGTGTCAGCGTCTGGTCGCCGAAGCGCACGGGATTGAGCCCGACTTCGATCGGGAATTCCGTGCCGTCCTGACGCAGGCCGTGCAGTTCGTGGCCGTTGCCCATCACGCGCTTGGTCGGGCCGAGGCTGTACATCTGCCGATGACGCACGTGCGTGGCGCGCATCGATTCGGGGAGCAGGCGTTCGAGGTCGCGCCCCAGCAATTCCTCGCGCGCATAGCCGAACATGCGTTCGGTCTCGGCGTTGAGCAGGCAGATGCGGCCGGCCTCGTCGACCAGCAGCAGCGCGCTCGGCGCGGCTTCGAGCAGGGCGCGGAAGCGTTCGCCGGACAGGCGGCTGTCGGTGTCGTCGCGCGCCACGCCGCGCATCGCGAGCGCGCGGCCTTCCTGGTCGAACTCCATCTCGCCGCTCACCGTGAGCCAGCGCTCAGGCTCCGCGTGCGCCAGGCGGAAGGTCGTGGTGAAGGTTCCCGATTCCCAAGCGTCCTCAATCGCGCTGCGCAGTTGCGGGCGGTCGTTGGGATGGATGCGGCGCATGACCGACGCTAGGTCGCACTCGCCTTCGTGCCCGCCGAACCACTCGCGCGACTTGGATGAGCCGACGACGCGATCGTCCGGAATGCTCCACGACCACAGGCCGACGCGCGCGCCTTCGGCCGCATGCTGCAGGTCGCGTTCGCCCTGCAGGCGCGCGAGTTCGCTTTCGCGCAGTTTCGCGGCCAGTCGGTTGGATTCGATCAGGTTCGAGCCGAGCTGGTAGCTCATCGCCGCGATGACGAAGACGAAGCTCGGGGTGCCGATGAAGGGCGCCTTGCCGATGTTGAGCGTCATCACCAGCGCCGAGACCACCATCAGGCCGATGAACAGCAGCCAGCCGCCGCAGATGATCGCGGCGTGCCGGCGCACCTGCGGATCGGCCGCGCGCGCGGTCGAGAACAGCAGCATCACCATGTACGCGGCCAGCAGCAGGTTGCTCAGCTGCGCCACGATCACCCACGGGTTCGGCGCGCCGATCGGGTACGCGACCCAGACATCGCCCGGCCAACGTACGCGGCCGACTTCGTGGATCGCCGCGAAATTCAGGTTCGCGCCGCTGGTGAAGTTCGCCACCAGCGCGACCAGCCGCAGCGCCAGCGCGACCGCGCCGAGCGCGAAGTACTTCGGGCCGAAGGAGAGGCGGGCGAAGGCGACCAGCGAGGCGACCAGCAGCGCGACGGGAACGTGCATCCAGCGGATCAGCGTGCCCAGTTCCGCCGGGGTACGCGCATGCAGCGCGACCATCTCCAGCACCGCCAGCACCGACAGCGATGCCGCGGCGACCGCGAATGCCAGGTGCTGCGGCATCGAACGCTGCCGGATCCAGATCAACACGTGGATCAGCCCCAGCGTCAGGCTGGCGGCAGCGAGCATCGGCCATGCGATCTGCACCCACGTCATGCGGGCCCACCCTCGTCCCCGGGTATGTCCAGAGCATAAACGCGATGGCGGGATCGTGCAGGTCAGGGAGCGGCGGCCGTGCAATCGCGCAGGGCGTGCGCCACGTACCGGTCGAACAGGGTGGTATGCAGGTTGTGCAGCGCCAGCTCGATGCGGAATGGCGTGCGCGGATTGCGGTCGAGCAGGCGGGCGATGTGGAAGCCGACGGGCTTCACGCCCTGGCGGTGCACGTAGACGCGGAAGCCCCGATAGAACGGATCGGCCAGCTCCGCGTCCAGCTGCGCGAGCGTCGCCTGCGCGGCCGGCGGCAGGCTGGCGCGAAGTTCGGCGTCGCGTTCGAACAGGAGCCGCTCAAAATAGCGCTTGGGCCGGTACACGGGCATGGATTTCGCCAGCGCCCAGATGGCCTGGTTGCGCTCGTTGTAGTGCTCGAAGCCGCCGTGGTCGCGCAAGGCCGCGGCGGCATCGGCGTCCACGTCGTAGACGACGAAGTTCTCGGCCTGGTTGTTCAGGTCGTCGAGCTTACTGCGGTCGAACACATGGAAGATGAAGCCGGGCAGGCCCATGAAGGCCTGTCGTCCCGCGCGGGAGGCCTCCACGGCGAGACCATCACGCGTGAACTCGCCCGCGGATGAGCCCAGCAGGATGCTGCGGGTGTCGTGCAGGCGGTTGAAGGTTCCGATCACGATCTCGTCGGCGTCGAATTCAGCGTCGAAGCCTTCGCGGCCGTAGAGTTCGGCCTGCGTCGCGTACTGCGCGATCTGCCGCCCGACGCCGCATTCGGCGCGCACGTGGCCCTGGTAGAAGGCGTCGATCGCGCGCGAGTTCGACGCCAGTGGACGGTAGCCGCGGCCGAACGAGGCGACGGGTTCCCAGCCGTCGCGCCGTGCGCCGGTCGGGCCGAAGCCGATCCACCCCATCTGCAGGCCGGAGAACTTGTAACCGCGATTGGCCGCGAGCTTGTCCACGGCGCGCCGCGTCGCATCGCCGAGCTTGAAGCCGTACGCGCAATGCGTGGCGGGGTGGTGGAGCAGTTCGTCGACGAGGCGCGAACGAGCGTCGCTCTTGAGGGCGCGGGGCAAGCGCACAACGAGATCGCCCGCGGCCTGCGCCTGCGCGAGATCGGCGCGGCCGCACGGCGTTCCGGCTTCGATGGACACCTGCTGCGTGGGCGTGGGGATGAAGCGCCAGCCGAGGGATTCGAGCAGGCGCGTCTTGCAGTCGGGTGCGTCCGCGGCGACGACGCGCGTGCCGACGAGCAGGGCGAGGGTGGCGATCAGGCGCCAGGAGGTTCGCGGACGGACGCGTGGTGCGAGCGGGGCTTGTGCGTCGGGGGATGTTCGCATCGGCGGGCACGCTATCGCCCGCTGCGCGGTTGGTGCGTGAATGCTCTTGGCCCCTCTCCCAGCGGGAGAGGGGTTGGGGTGAGGGGCGGGGCGTGCGATTGCGCGCGCACTCGCAATGCTTCTGAGCAGCTGCATGCGGAAATACTGCCGTCACACCTCGTTCACCCCCGCCCCAGTACAGCAGGCGCAACAATTCAACGTCGGGATCGCGCGCATGGCCCCGCTCAGGACGATCGTAGTGGCCGCCGTGTTCTGCGTGGCGGCGTGCAGCGGCGACAAGACGCCGCAGCTCACCGCGAAGGACGCCGCGCCCCCTGCGCCCGCCGACGCCGGCGCAAGCGCGCCGCCCGCACAGACCAGCGTGCTGTTCCGCAACGTGCGTATCTTCAACGGCGTGGATCCGACCCTGCAGGCGGCCACCGACGTGCTGGTGCGCGGCAACCGCATCGCATCCATCGGCAAGTCCGACGTGAACTTCGCCGAGCCGGGGATGACGATCATCGACGGCGGCGGCCGCACGCTGATGCCCGGCCTCATCGACATGCACTGGCACACGCTGGCGGTGCGGCCGAGCATCGCCGTCGCGCTGCAGGCCAGCACGGGCTATCTGAACCTGATGGCGGGCGCCGAAGCATCGGACACGCTGCAGCGCGGCTTCACCACGGTGCGCGACGTGGGCGGCGCCTCGTTCGGGCTCAAACGCGCCATCGACGAAGGCTGGCAGGCCGGGCCGCGCATCTATCCCTCCGGCGCGATCATCAGCGTGACCGGCGGGCATGGCGATTTCCGCAGTCCCGAAGAATTGCCGCGCACGATCGGCTCCGCCGACTCGCGCATGGAGACCATGGGCGACACCGCCATCGCCGACACGCCGGACGAAGTCCGCACGCGCGTGCGCGAACAGCTCATGCGCGGCGCGTCGCAGATCAAGCTCACCGCTGGCGGCGGCGTGTCTTCGCCGCACAGCCCGCTGGACGTCGTCACCTTCACGCCGGAGGAAGTGCGCGCCGCGGTGCAGGGCGCGAACAACTGGGGCACCTACGTCACCGCGCACGCGTACACGCCGGCGGCGATCAAGCAGGCGGTCGAGGCGGGCGTGCAGTGCATCGAGCACGGCAACCTGATGGACGAGGAAACCGCGCAGCTGCTCGCCAATCGTGGCGTGTGGCTCAGCATCCAGCCGCTGCCGGAAGAACTTCTGCGCGCGTTCCCGCCAGATTCCGAGGAATACGCGAAGGGGCGCGAGGTGCTGACCGGCACCGACCGCGCGTATCAACTCGCGAAGAAGTACCACCTGAAGACAGCGTTCGGCACCGACGTGCTGTTCTCCGCCGCGCTCGCACGCCGCCAGGGCGAACTGCTCGCCAGCCTGACGAAGTGGTACACGCCGGCCGAGGCGCTGATCATGGCGACCAGCACGAACGCGCAGCTGCTCGGGCTGTCGGGCAAGCGCAATCCGTATCCGGGACGGCTGGGCGTCGTCGAGGCGGGCGCCTTCGCCGACCTGCTGCTGGTGGAAGGCGATCCGCTGTCGGACATCCGCATCATCACGCGCCCGCAGGAGAACTTCCGCGTCATCGTGAAGAACGGGCGGATCTACAAGAACACGATCAAGTGATGGCGCGTTGTTCCTGGCGCTTCACGGTGCGTTCCAAGCCGTCATCCCCGCGAAGGCGGGGATCCATCCGTGAGCGCGTCACCTTCGACGAAAACCGGCATGTCTCCAGCGCACCGATTCCCGTTCTTGCGGGACAGCAGCTGCGCGCGCGCCGCTAGCTCGCCCCGCCCGCAGCCGGCTGCGCCAGCCATCCGTTCCGACGGTATATAGCAATGACCGAATCGGCGATGCCGGTAGCGGTGCGCTGTGCGGCCGCGCGGATCGACTCGGGACCGCGTTCCTGCATGACGTTCGATCCACCCGACACAGCGGCGCTCGTCGCGACCGTGCCCGCCGCACTCGCCGCGCCTAGCGGCACCAGCACGCCGGGCAGGCGGCCACCCTGTGTGTTCGCCTCAGCGGTCGCGAGCGAGCGCGGTCCGGTCGCGGTGATCTGGAACGCTTCGACCAGCGTGCTGAGTTCGGCGCGGCCCGCGCCGAAACCGATCAGCACGCGCGTCGTGCGGCTGCCCGGGTTGACCGACACGAACTCGCCGCGCAGCACGACGTCGCCCAATTTCGGCACCGGACCGGCGCCGACCGGATACGCGTCGATGCCTGCGGCGCGAAGTCGCTCCACGACCTGCTGCGCGACCTGGCGACCCAGCTGCCGCCCGGTTTCGACGTCGTCGGCCGTCTGCGGCGCTTCGTTCTGTTCGAAGTAGCCGGTGATCGGCGAATCGGGCGGAAGGTCGCCGCGCGTGCCGGCGAAGTCGTACACCAGGATGCGCCCGGGCCGCTCGACGGCGTGCGCCGTGTCGGAACGCTCGAACCGGGGCGAGGGTGTCGTCGCGCATGCGGCGAGAAGCAGCAAACCGAGGCACGATGCGATGCGGAACGACCGCGGCGCGGCGTGGTCCTGCAGGCCCATCTCCATGGCGGATCACCCCGGTCGAAGTGCCGCCAATACACGCCTGCCGCCGTTATCCAGCAGTGAAAACGCGCGACCGCCGGTCGCCGCGTGCGGTCACCAGATCAGGTCGTCCGGCACCTTGAACTGCGCGTAGTACGCATCGTCGTCGGAGGCATCGGCCGCGGGTTCGGCATCGGCCTGCAGGCCGTGATCGAGCACGATCATCGTCGCGTCGCGTTCGCGCACCTTGTCAGCGGCGGCACGCGGGAGCAGTTCGTAACGCTCGTCGATGCGGGCGATCACCAGTACGCCGGACGACAGCTTCTTCCGGAGGTCGTCGTTGAGCAGCAACGTACGGATCGCGTTGCCTTCAGTGAAGCGGTATTCGCTTTCGCCCGAACGCGGGACCTTCCGGTCCTCGATGATCTGCCGCGCCTGCGCGCGCAGCTCCGCGGCGCGGGCCTGCGCCTTGCGCTCGGCTTCGATCGCGCGGTCGCGCTCGGCCTTCTCGGCGCGCGCGCGTTCGGCTTCCACCTGGATCTCGCTGCGTTCGGCCGGCGCCTTGGCGTGGCGGGCCTTGTTCTGCTCGCGCGCGACTTCGGCCACCTTGGATTTCTTGACCAGGCCCGCCTTAAGCAGTTGTTCCTGGAGCGGATTCGCCTTTGCCATGTCGCGGTGTTCTGGTGGTGGTTTCGGGGCCATGATACCGCCATGGAACCCTTCAAATACCTCGTCGGCTACCCCGAGCACCTGCTCGCGAAGGTGCGGCAGCTGATCGAACAGGACCGGCTCGGTCCGATGCTGGCCGACCGGTACGGCGAGCCCAACACGGTCCGCAACGACGCGCAGCTGTACGAGTACGTGCAGGCGCTGAAGGATCGTCATCTGCGCAAGGCCGTGCCGCTGGGCAAGGTGCTCTACGACAGCAAGCTGCAGGTGATGAAGCACGCGCTCGGCACGCACACCGCCATCTCGCGCGTGCACGGTGGACGGTTGAAGGCCAGTCGCGAGATCCGCATCGCCACGGTGTTCCGCGATGCGCCGGCCGATTTCCTTCGGATGATCGTCGTGCACGAGCTCGCGCACATGAAGGAGGCCGACCACAACAAGGCCTTCTACCAGCTGTGCACGCACATGGAGCCGGACTACCACCAGCTGGAGTTCGACCTGCGCCTGTACCTGACGCACATGGAACTCACGCGGGGCTGAGTGGCGCCGAAGTGGCGTCGTGTCGATCGTGAAAACAAAACGCCCGCGTAGGCGGGCGTTTCGTCGTATCGCAATGGACGAACCGGAGCGTCAGCTCTTGTAGTTCATCGCGCGGTTGATGCCGAGTGCCACGAGCGTGCCGATGGCGCCGGACAGCAGGTACGCGCCCAGCCATGCCAGGCCGAACTGCGAGCACAGGCCCAAGGCGACGAGCGGGGCGAAGGCCGCGCCGATCAGCCAGGCGAGGTCGGAGGTGAGCGCCGCGCCGGTGTAGCGGTAGCGGCGGCCGAAGTTGGCCGTCACCGCGCCCGCGGCCTGGCCATACGACAGGCCGAGCAGGGCGAAGCCGATGAGCACGAACGCACCCTGGCCGACGTTGCCGCTGCCCATCAGCGTGGGGGCGAAACCGCTGAACATCGCGATCAGCAGCGCCAGGCCGCCCAGCGTGCGCGCACGGCCCACGCGGTCGGCGATCAGGCCCGAGGCCACGACGCCGCCGCAGGCGATGAACGCACCGATGATCTGGACGATGAGGAACGTGACGATCGACTTGTCCGAATACAGCAGGATCCACGAAAGCGGGAAGATCGTGACGATGTGGAACAGCGCGTAGCTGGCCAGCGCGGCGAAGGCACCGATCACCACGTGGCGGCCCTTGGCGCGGAACAGCTCGCGGATCGGCGTCGGCTCCAGCTCCAGCTCGCTCATCTTCTTCTGGTATTCGTCGGCCACCACGATGCGCAGGCGGGCGAAGAGCGCCACCACGTTGATGGCGAAGGCGACGAAGAAGGGGTAGCGCCAGCCCCACGAGAGCAGGTCGGCCTCGCTCAGGCTCGCATACAGGAATGCGAAGACGCTGGCGGCGACGATGAAGCCCATCGGCGCGGCCAGCTGGCCGAGCATCGAGTACCAGCCGCGGCGGCCCTTCGGGGCGTTCATCGCCAGCAGCGAGGGCAGGCCGTCCCACGAGCCGCCCAGCGCGACGCCCTGCAGCATGCGCAGCAGCGCCAGCATCACGATCGATGCGACGCCCAGCGTGGCGTAGCCGGGAAGGAACGCGATGCCCGCGGTCGCGCTGCCCAGCATGAATAGGGAAATGGTGAGCTTGATGCCGCGGCCCCAGCGCTCCTGGATCGACATGAACAGGATCGTGCCCAGCGGCCGTGTGATGAACGCCAGCGAAAACAGCGCAAATGCCGCCAATGCGCCGTTGAGCCGGTCCAGGAACGGAAAGAAGACAGCGGGAAAGATCAGCGCCGAGGCGATGCCGAAAACGAAGAAGTCGAAGTATTCCGACGCACGGCCGATGACGACGCCTACGGCGATTTCACCAGGCGCGACATCGGTGTCGGCCTTGGTGCCGTGATCGTGCGTGGAAGCGGTGGGGGTGAGGGTTGACATCGCGTTGGACACTCGATGATCCGGCCGATGGAAGGAGGGCCGGTTGGACTTGAGAGGATGCGACGATAGGCTGACAGAGGCAACCAGCTTGTTCGATAGGACAAAACGTCCAATTCTCCCGTCACACGGCCGGGAATACATTGACCATGCTCAATCCGTAAGCCCCCACACACATGTCCATCGCGCGCAGATTCCTGCAGGCCGCCGTGCTGCTCCTCGCCACGGTCGCCCTGTCAGGATGCAACCTGTTGGTTCTCAATCCCGCCGGCGACATCGCGGCCCGCCAGGGCCAGCTGATCGTCGTCGCGACGGTCCTGATGCTGATCGTGATCGTTCCGGTGATCGCGCTCACGCTCCTGTTCGCCTGGCGCTACCGCGCATCGAACAACGCGACCTACAAGCCCGACTGGGATCACTCGACCCAGCTCGAGCTCGTCATCTGGGGCATCCCGCTGCTGATCATCATCGCGCTGGGCGCGATCACGTGGATCAGCACGCACCTGCTCGATCCGTTCCGTCCGCTCGACCAGCTTTCCGCGGGCCGTCCCGTGCCGGCCGACGTGAAGCCGCTGGAAATCCAGGTCGTCGCGCTCGACTGGAAGTGGCTGTTCGTCTATCCGGAAGAGAACATCGCGACGGTGAACGAGGTCGTCGTGCCGGTCGATCGCCCGGTGCATTTCCGCATCACGGCTTCGTCGGTGATGAACACGTTCTACGTTCCCGCGCTGGCCGGCATGATCTACGGCATGCCGGGCATGGAAAGCGAGCTCAACGCGGTGATCAACGAGGCCGGCGTGTACGACGGCTTCTCGGCGAACTATAGCGGCGCCGGCTTCTCGCACATGCGCTTCAAGTTCCACGGCCGGTCCGACGCCGAGTACCAGCGCTGGGTCAACGACGTGCGCGGCAGCAGCGATGCCCTCACGCGCGCGACGTACCTCGAACTCGAAAAGCCCTCCGAACGCGAGCCGGTGCGTCACTTCGCCCGCGTCGACAACGGCCTGTTCGATGCCGTGCTCAACCGTTGCGTCGACACCGACCGGTTGTGCATGAACCAGATGATGGCGATCGACGCCACCGGCGGCCTTGGCCTGGACGGCCTGAAGCCGCTGGCCACGCCGCGTCGCGGCGACCCGCGCCTGGGCGCGTACGTGTCGTCGGAAGTGTGCTCCGTGAACGATGCCGTGCCCCAGTCCCTGTCTGGCTCGATCGTCGGCATGAAGTCGCCCTGAGCGACTCCTGATGCCGACCTGTTTCTTGGCCTGAAAGCCCCGGAATCCCGCGATGTCCCCTGAAAGCAGCACCCTCCCGTCCTCACCGATCTTCGGACGCATGTCATGGGAATCCATTCCCATGTTCCATGAGCCGATCCTGATGGTGACCTTCATCGGCACCGTGCTCGGCGGCCTCGCACTGCTGGCCGTGATCACGAAGCACAAGCTGTGGGGCTACCTCTGGAACGAGTGGTTCACCAGCATCGATCACAAGAAGATCGGCATCATGTACATCGTGCTGGGCCTGGTGATGCTGCTGCGCGGCTTCGCCGACGCGCTGATGATGCGCCTGCAGCAGGCCATCGCCTTCGGCGACAGCACCGGTTACCTGCCGCCCGCGCACTACGACCAGATCTTCACCGCGCACGGCGTGATCATGATCTTCTTCGTGGCCATGCCTCTGGTCACGGGCCTGATGAACTACCTGGTGCCGTTGCAGATCGGCGCGCGCGACGTCGCGTTCCCGTTCCTCAACAACTTCAGCTTCTGGATGACCGTCTCCGGCGCCGTGCTGGTGATGATGTCGCTGTTCTTCGGTGAGTTCGCCGCCACCGGCTGGCTCGCGTATCCGCCGCTGTCGGGCATCGCCTTCAGTCCGGGTGTCGGTGTCGACTACTACATATGGGCACTGCAGATAGCAGGCGTCGGCACATTGCTATCGGGCGTGAACCTGCTGGTGACCATCATCAAGATGCGCGCGCCCGGCATGACCATGATGAAGATGCCGGTCTTCACGTGGACCTCGCTGTGCACCAATGTGCTGATCGTGGTGTCGTTCCCGGTGCTGACCGCCGTGCTCGCGCTGCTGGCGCTCGACCGCTACGTCGGCACGAACTTCTTCACCAGC
Organism: Lysobacter soli; assembly: GCF_009755585.1. Lineage (NCBI taxonomy): Bacteria > Pseudomonadati > Pseudomonadota > Gammaproteobacteria > Lysobacterales > Lysobacteraceae > Lysobacter > Lysobacter soli. Next base: position 1,887,448 of record NZ_CP046603.1, read on the forward strand.
GACCTTGGCGGCAACGCCATGATGTACGTGAACCTGATCTGGATCTGGGGCCACCCGGAGGTCTACATCCTGATCCTGCCGCTGTTCGGCGCGTACTCGGAAATCGTGGCCACGTATTCGGGCAAGCGCCTGTTCGGCTACTCGTCGATGGTCTACGCCACGGTGTGCATCACGGTGCTGTCGTACCTGGTGTGGCTGCACCACTTCTTCACGATGGGGTCGGGCGCGAGCGTCAACTCGTTCTTCGGCATCACCACGATGATCATCTCGATCCCCACGGGCGCGAAGATCTTCAACTGGCTGTTCACCATGTACCGCGGCCGCATCCGCTTCGAAGTGCCGATGCTGTGGACGATCGGCTTCATGATCACCTTCGTGGTGGGCGGCATGACCGGCGTGCTGCTGGCCGTCCCGCCGGCGGACTTCGTGCTGCACAACAGCCTGTTCCTGATCGCGCACTTCCATAACGTGATCATCGGCGGCGTGGTGTTCGGCCTGTTCGCGGCGATGACGCACTGGTTCCCGAAGGCCTTCGGCTTCAAGCTCGACGACTTCTGGGGCAAGGTCTCGTTCTGGTTCTGGCTGGCCGGCTACTGGTTCGCCTTCACGCCGCTGTACGTGCTGGGCCTGATGGGCGTGACGCGCCGCATGAGCCACTTCGACGATCCGTCGTTGCAGATCTGGTTCCTGATCGCCGCCTTCGGTGCGGTCCTGATCGCGATCGGCATCGCCGCGTTCCTGATCTGCATCTTCGTCAGCTTCCGCAAGCGCGAGCAGCTGCGCGACGTCACCGGCGATCCGTGGGACGGCCGCACGCTGGAGTGGTCGACGTCCTCGCCGCCGCCGGCCTACAACTTCGCCTTCACGCCGGTCGTCCACGACACCGACGCCTGGTGGGACATGAAGCAGCGCGGCTTCACGCGCATGCGTTCGGGCTTCCTGGCCGTGCACATGCCGAAGAACACGCCGGCCGGCCTGGTGCTGGCGCTGCTGAGCACGGCGGGCGGGTTCGCGATGATCTGGCACCTGTGGTGGCTGGCGGTGCTGTCGCTGGTCGCCGTGGTGGCCTACGCGATCTGGCACACGTTCAACTACGACCGCGATTACCACATCCCCGCCGACGAGGTGGCTGCCACCGAGCACGCGCGTACCCAGCAGCTGGAGACCTTCCGTGTCTGAGCCCATCGCATTGACCCGTGAAGACGGCGCGCCGGTCTTCCTCGACACGCAAGGCCACCACCATCCGGAAAACGGCACGCTGCTGGGCTTCTGGATCTACCTGCTCAGCGACCTGATGATCTTCGGGTGCCTGTTCGCCACCTTCGGCGTGCTGGGCCGCAGTTTCGCCGCCGGCCCGTCCGGCGCCGACCTGTTCGACCTGAAGCTGGTGGCGGTGAACACCGCGGTGCTGCTGGTGTCGTCGATCACCTACGGCTTCGCGATGATCGCGATGCAGGCGCGCAACAAGCGCGGTCTGATCGCATGGCTCATCGTGACGGGCCTGCTGGGCGCGACGTTCCTGGCGATCGAGCTGTACGAGTTCCACCACTTCATCCACATCGGCGCAGGTCCGCAGCGCAGCGCGTTCCTGTCCTCGTTCTTCGCGCTGGTGGGCACGCACGGCCTGCACGTGTTCTTCGGCGTGATCTGGCTGATCGTGCTGTGCCTGCAGGTGCGCAAGCACGGCCTTACGCGCGCCAACACGCGCCGCGTCGCCTGCCTGTCGATGTTCTGGCACTTCCTCGACGTCGTCTGGATCGGCGTCTTCACCTTCGTCTACCTGATGGGCTCGCTGCGATGAGTGACCACGCACACCACGACCACGACGACGACTTCCTCGAGACCGGCATCCCGCACGTCTCGAAGAAGGAGTACCTGACCGGCTTCGTGCTGTCGGTCATCCTCACCGCCATCCCGTTCGCGCTGGTGATGGGCGGCTCGGCCATCAGCACGCCGCTGCTGGTGCTGATCCTGCTGGCATTCGCCGCCGTGCAGGTGGTGGTGCACATGGTCTACTTCCTGCACATGAACGCGAAGTCCGAAGGCGGCTGGAACGCGCTCGCGCTCATCTTCACCGTCGTGCTGGTGGTGATCGTGCTCAGCGGCTCGTTGTGGGTGATGCATCACCTCAACACGAACATGATGCCGGGCGCGCACGAGATGCAGGAGATGATCCGGAACACGCCGTAACGCCCCCGCCGCAAGCCGTGCCATGACGGCCCGCATGAAGGAAAGCGTCGTCGACGCGCAGCCGATGCCCCGGGGGCGACGCCCCTGGGTGCTGGCGATGTTCGCCGGGCTGCTCGCGGCCGCGTTCGTCGGGTTCGTCGCGCTGGGCATCTGGCAGGTCCAGCGGATGGCGTGGAAGCACGACCTCATCGCCCGCGTCGATGCGCGCGTGCATGCCGCGCCGGTTCCCGCGCCAGCGCGTGCGCAATGGCCGACTGTTACCGACGAAGCCGACGCTTACCGGCACGTCTCCGTCGCCGGGCGCTTCATGCCCGACATGGAAAGCCGCACGCAGGCGGTGACCGAGCTGGGGGGCGGCTACTGGTCGCTGGTGCCGCTGCGCACCGATTCGGGTGACTACATGCTGGTCAATCGCGGTTTCGTGCCGTCCGCCGAACGGAACGTCGAGGCGAGTGTCGCGCCGCCGCCGCAGGGCAGGGTAGTGGTGAACGGCCTGCTGCGCATGAGCGAGCCCGGCGGCGGTTTCCTCCGACACAACGATCCGGCGCAGCAGCGCTGGTACTCGCGCGACGTCGCGGCCATCGCGAAGGCGCACGGGCTTCCCGCAGATCGCGTGGCGCCGTTCTTCATCGATGCCGATCGCGAAGCCGCATCGACCGTGTGGCCGCGCGGTGGGCTCACGGTCGTGAAGTTCCGCGATTCCCATCTCTCGTACGCACTGACGTGGTTCGGCATGGCGCTGCTCACGCTCGTCGCGGGTGGCTTCCTGTTCGCCTCGGAGCGGCGTTTGCGCCATGATCGGCGCCGTTGAAGCGCGCCCCGCGTTTCCATCGAATCGACCATGGCCTCACGAACGATCCAGGACGCGGTAGCCGCCGACGCCGAAAGCAGGTTGCCCGCACTGACGCGCTGGCGCGGAAGCGCGGGGCTGCGCAACATGCAGCAGCTGATCGAGCTGCGCTGGATCGCGGTGATCGGGCAGGTCGCGACGATCATCGTCGTGCATTACGGCCTGGGCATCGGCCTGCCGTTGAGGCCGATGTTCACGGTCCTTGCCGCACTCGCGCTGTTCAATGTCGTCAGCCAGCTGTGGTGGCGTCGTCGCGAGCATGCGTCGAGCAACGCCTTGATGGTCTCGCTGCTGGTGGACGTCGCCTCGCTGACGATCCAGCTCTATCTTTCCGGCGGCATCACCAACCCGTTCGTGTTCCTGTACCTGCTGCAGGTGGTGCTCGGCACCGTCGTGCTGCGATCGCCGTGGAGCTGGGTCATCGCGGCGGCGGCGGCGCTCTGCGTCACCGGCCTGACGCTGGTGCGAACGCCGATCGTCCTCGCCGTAGAGCCCGCGCGCGGACTCGGCGATCACTACGTGCAGGGCCTGTTGATCTGCTTCCTGCTCATCGCCGCGCTGCTGGTGGTGTTCCTCACCCGCATCGGCCGCATCCTGCGCGAGCGCGATGCGCGCCTGGCAGAACTGCGCCAGCGCGCCGCCGAAGAAGAACACATCGTGCGAATGGGCCTGCTGGCCTCCGGTGCGGCGCACGAACTGGGCACGCCGCTGTCGACGCTCTCGGTGATCCTCGGCGACTGGCAGCACCTGCCGACCATCGCCTCCGAAGGCGAGCTGCACCGCGATGTCGTCGAGATGCAGCAGCAGGTGGCGCGCTGCAAGTCGATCGTCACCAACATCCTGCTCGCCGCGGGCGGACCGCGCGCCGAAGCGCCCATCGAAGTGAGCCTGCACGCGATGCTCGACGGCCTCGCGGAAGAATGGCGCCGGGCGCGCAACCCGATCCAGTTCACCTACACCAACCGCTGCCATCTGGACCCACGCATCGTGTCGGACGCGGGCCTGCGGCAGATGGTGTTCAACGTGCTCGACAACGCGCTGGAAGCGTCGCCCGGCTGGGTGGCGCTTGACGTTCATTGCGATGGCGAGGCGCTGATCATCGACGTGAGCGACGCCGGCCCCGGTTTTTCCGGCGAGATCCTCCAGCGGCTGGGCTCGCCGTACAACACGAGCAAGGGCCGGCCGGGTGGCGGGCTGGGCTTGTTCCTCTCGGTGAACGTTGCGCGTACGCTGGGTGGCAGCCTCCGGGCGAAGAACAGGCCGCAGGGCGGCGCGGTGGTCACCATGACGCTTCCGCTGTCTGCGCTGGCCATCGAGGACGAAAGCGACGAGGAGGGCGATGATGCCGAAGACTGAGCGCCGCCTGTTGATCGTCGAGGACGACGAAGCTTTCGCGCGCACCCTCGTGCGTTCATTCGAGCGTCGCGGCTACCAGGTTCGCCATCTCACGGGCGAAGACGGCATGCCCGCGTTGCTGAAGGAGTTCCTGCCGACGCACGCGGTCGTCGACCTGAAGCTCGCCGGCGGTGCCTCCGGGCTGACGAGCGTGAAGCAGTTGCACGCCTTCGACCAGGACCTGGTGATCGTCGTGCTGACCGGCTACGCGAGCATCGCGACGGCCGTGGAGGCGATCAAGCTCGGCGCACGCCACTACCTCGCCAAGCCGTCGAACACCGACGACATCGAGGCCGCGTTCGACCGCGCCGCCGGCGACACCGAAGTGGAACTGACCGAGCGCACCACGTCGATCAAGACGCTGGAGTGGGAGCACATCCACGAAGCGCTCGCCGCCAGCGATTTCAACATTTCCGAAGCCGCACGCCGCCTGGGCCTGCATCGCCGCACGCTCGCGCGCAAGCTGGAGAAGCGGCGGATCAAGTAGCGGCCGGAGCGCCGGGCGGGGGGCGGTTGCGTTCCCGCGAAATGTCATCCCGTGCTCACGGCGTGGGGCGCCCGCGATGGTAACGTCCGCGGTTCACGTCCCTGGCTCAAGGAGAACCCGGATGGTCAGCAAGCCGATCCCGAAGAACACCGTCTGCCTCTGGTACGACGGCACCGCGCTCGACGCTGCGACGTTCTACGCCAAAACCTTTCCCGACAGTTCGGTCGATGCGGTGCACCATGCGCCGGGCGATTTCCCGGACGGAAAGAAGGGCGATGTGTTGACCGTCAACTTCACGGTGATGGGCATTCCGTGCATCGGTTTGAACGGCGGGCCGACGTTCAAGCCCGACGAGGCGTTCTCGTTCCAGGTCGCCACCGACGACCAGGCTGAAACCGATCGCCTCTGGAACGCGATCGTCGGCAACGGCGGGCAGGAAAGCGCGTGCGGCTGGTGCAAGGACAAGTGGGGGCTGTCGTGGCAGATCACGCCGCGCGCATTGATCGAAGCCATCACCGATCCCGATCCGGCCGCGGCCAAGCGCGCGTTCGACGCGATGATGACCATGCACAAGATCGACATCGCGGCGATCGAGAAGGCGCGGCGGGGCTGACGCGGTCGCGGGCATTCCCGCGCAGGCGGGAATCCACCCCTGCGAACATCATGCTCGACGGAAGCCGTGATGCCCGCACGCTTGGATCCCCGCCTTCGCGGGGATGACGGTGGAAAGGGCGGGGATGACCGTGGGAAGGGAGGACGTGCAGGACTTCCGGCACCGGCCCAGCCCACACCGTGGCTATAGTGGCGGCACCCACCCAGACCCAGGGGCGTTGCCGTGGTCCGATCCAGCCTTCCGCTCGTCGCCTTGCTCGCAGCCGCCACCACCGCCTCGGCCGGTGCCGTCCACGGGATCCATCCCGAGGACATCAACCGCAACGGCGATGCCTGCACCGACTTCTTCGACTACGCCAACGGCGCGTGGCGCCAGCAGAACCCGATCCCGAACTACATGGATCGCTGGAGCCGGCGCTGGCAGTCCGGTGAAGTGAACAAGGAACACGTCCGCGACATCCTGACCGAGCTGTCGGCGAAGACCGATTGGCCGAAGGGCAGCGCGGGCCAGCTCGCCGGCGATTTCTACGCCGCGTGCATGGACGAATCGCGCGTGGACGCGCTCGGCAGCAAGCCGGTACAGCCGTGGCTCAACGAGATCGCGGCGATCAACGACAAGGCCGGCCTGCAGAAGGCGATCGGCCGCCTGCACGACGTGGGCGTCGCCGTGCCGTTCCAGGTCTATGCCGGCGAGGATCTGCACGATCCATCGAAGACCATCGCGCACATCTACGCCGGTGGCCTGGGCATGCCGGACCGCGATTACTACCTCAAGCCCGAGCCGCGCTTCGTCGAGGCGCGCGCGAAATACCTCGCGCACGTGGCGAAGATGTTCGAGCTGTCCGGCGTTCCCGCCGCGCAGGCGAGGCAGGATGCCGACACCGTGTTCGCCTTCGAAAAACGCCTGGCCGAGGCGTCGTTCGACAATGTCCAGCTGCGCGATCCGAAGCTGCAGGACAACGCGACCGCGTTCGCCGGCCTGTCGAAGCTCGCGCCGCATTTCGACTGGAACGCGTACTTCGACGCCGCGAAGATGCCGCGCAACGCGTTGAACGTGACGCAGCCGAAGTTCGTGCAGCAGGTCGACAGGGAACTGGCGACCACGCCGCTTCCGCAGTGGAAGACCTACCTGCAGTGGCACGTGCTGAACACCGCCGCCGATTCGCTGTCGCAGCCGTTCGTCGAGGAGAACTTCGCCTTCAACGGCAAGTTCCTTACCGGCGCGACCGAGATCAAGCCGCGCTGGAAGCGTTGCGCCGAAGCCACCGACAACCAGCTCGGCGAAGCGCTCGGGCAGAAGTACGTCGAGAAATACTTCCCGCCGGAAGCCAAGGCGCGCATGCAGGAGATGGTGAAGAACATCCTGCTGGCGATGGACGACACCATCAACGAACTGGACTGGATGGATCCGGCGACGAAGAAGAAGGCGCTGGAGAAGCGCGCGACCTTCTTCCCGAAGCTGGGGTATCCTGACAAGTTCAAGACCTACGACGGCGTGGTCGTCTCGCGCGATTCGGCATGGGACAACGTCGTCGCCGCATCGCGCTGGAATGTCGCCGACAACCGCAGCCAGATCGGCAAGCCGACCGACCGCAGCCGCTGGGGCATGACGCCGCCGACGTCGAATGCGTACTACAACCCGCTGCAGAACGAGATCGTGTTCCCGGCGGGCATCCTGCAGCCGCCGGCGTTCGACGTGAACGCCACCGACGCGGTGAACTACGGCGCCATCGGTGTCGTCATCGGGCATGAAATCAGCCACGGCTTCGACGACCAGGGCGCGCAGTTCGATGCGCAGGGCCGCCTCGCGAACTGGTGGACGCCGGCCGACAACAAGAAGTTCGAAGCGAAGGGCGAGTGCGTGGTGAAGCAGTTCGAGGGCTATTTCATCGAACCGGGCGTGCACCACAACGGCAAGCTGGTGCTGGGCGAATCCATCGGCGATCTCGCCGGCGCAAAGATCGCCTTCCGCGCGTACCAGAAGTCGCGCGAAGGCAAGGGGCCGGAGCCGACGCTCGACGGTTTCACGCCCGAGCAGCAGTTCTTCCTCGCATGGGGCCAGTGGCGCGGCGATGAAACGCGCGTGGAAACGCAGCGCACGATGGTGCAGGGCGACCCGCATCCCATCGCGAAGTACCGCGTGAACGGGCCGCTGTCGAATTTGCCGGCGTTCCGCGAAGCGTTCCAGTGCAAGGCCGATGCGGCGATGGTGCGGCCGGAGGCGGATCGCTGCGAAGTGTGGTGAGCGCAGCGTTGCGCGGTGTGGGCGCGAACGCCTACACCGCGTTGCCGGCGGCGTGGCCCGAGGCCCACGCCCACTGGAAGTTGTAGCCGCCGAGCCAGCCGGTGACGTCGACGACCTCGCCGATGAAGTACAGGCCCGGCACGCGCCTGGATTGCATCGTGCTCGACGACACTTCGTCGGTATCGACGCCGCCGAGCGTCACTTCCGCGGTCCGATAGCCCTCGGTGCCGCTGGCGACGAGCGCCCAGTCGGACAGCACGGCGGCGATCTCGCGCAGCTGCGGCGCGTTGTACTGCTTCATCGGTCGGCTGGTCAGCCAGTGCTCGCACAGGCGTTGCGCGAAACGTTTGGGCATCACCTCGCCGAGCATCGTCTTCAGCTCGGCGGCGGGGCGCTCGCGCTGCCATTGCTGCAGGGTTTCCAGCGCATCGTGGCCGGGCAGCAGGTCGAGTCGCAGGTCGTCGCCGGGCTGCCAGAACGACGAGATCTGCAGGATCGACGGCCCGCTGACGCCGCGATGCGTCACCAGCATGAAATTGCTGAAACTCGCGCCGTTGCACCGCGCGGTGACCGGCAACGCGACGCCGGACAGATCGGCGAGTCGTTCCTGGTGCTTGCCGCTCAGCGTCAGCGGCACCAGCCCCGCGCGCGTGGGCAGCACCGCATGGCCGAACTGGCGCGCGAGTTCGTAACCGAAGCCGGTCGCGCCCATGCTCGGGATCGACAACCCGCCGCTCGCGACGACCAGCGATGGCGCGGAGAAATTCCCGCGCGTGGTGTGCACGCGGAAGCGCGCCTCGTCGCTGTCGCCGTGCCCCAGTTTCTCGATGCTGCAGCTGGTTTCCACGCGAACGCCGGCCGCGGCGCATTCGTCCAGCAGCATCTTCACGATGAGCTTGGACGACTCGTCGCAGAACAGCTGCCCCAGCTCCTTCTCGTGGTACGCGATGCCGTGGCGTTCGACCATGTCGATGAAATGCCACGGCGTGTAGCGCGCCAGCGCGGATTTGCAGAAATGCGGATTCGCCGACAGGTAGTTGGCGGGCGTCGCGCCGGTGTTGGTGAAATTGCAGCGCCCGCCACCGGACATCAGGATCTTCTTGCCGACGCGGTTGGCGTGTTCGATCACCAGCACGCGCCGGCCGCGATGGCCCGCGGTCAGCGCGCACATCAAACCCGCGGCGCCACCGCCGACGATGATGACGTCGTAGTGCCCGCCCATGCCGTCAGGCGGCTTGCGCCGCCGGTGCGATGCGGATGCGCGGGCGGAAGGCGATCACGCCGTTCTCGCCCATCAGCTGCAGTTCGCCGTCCTGGATGAGCGCGTTGAAGCGCATGCTGCGTTCGATCGCCGCGCCGAGCGCTTCGACCGTGTCGGCGTCGATGTCGATGACGGTGAGGTTGGAAAGGCGCGACAACGCGACTGCGTTCTTCTCCCACCACACGTCGGCGGCGCGGCCGCCGTAGTTCACGACGACCACCTGCCGCGCGCGGCCGCAGGCCTTGCGGATGCGCGATTCGTCGGGCTGGCCCAGATCGATCCACTGCTCGATGTCGCCGGTGTAGTCGCGGCGCCAGAGGTCGGGCTCTTCCTCGTTGCTCAGGCCCCTGCCGAATTCCAGCCGTTCGCTGGCGAACAGTGCGAATGCGACCAGGCGCACCATCAGCCGCTCGTCGGTCTCCGACGGATGCTGGGCGAGGGTGAGCGGGTAGGTCGCGTAGTGATGCCGGTCGAGGTCGCTGACTTGCAGCTCGGCCTTGACCACGGTCGCCTTGAGCGCCATGTGCGGTTGCCTTGGGCGAAAAACGGAGCCGGCATTCTAGGCGTTTGTCGCCTCCGCTGCCGGCGTCGCCTCGATCAGCGCCCCAGCCGCGCCGGGCCGCATACGAACGCGGCGATGTCCTCGAAGCGGTACGGCTTCTGGAAGACCGGCATGTCGGCGGGCGCGCGGCATTGCGTCGCGTCGTAGCCGGTCGCCAGCACGATGGGGAATCCGGGACGCATCTGCCGGATCCGGCGCGCGAGTTCCACGCCGTCGATCCCCCCGGGAAGTTCGACGTCGATCACCGCGCAGTCGAAAGGCGTCCGTTCGAACAGTTCCAATGCCGACTTCGCATCGGGCACCGGATGCACGCGCATTCCGACGTCGCCCAGTGCGTCCACCGCCGATTGCGCGAGCAGGTAGTTGTCTTCGACGAACAACATCGAGCACGAGCAACGCATGGCTGGTCACCTCGTCTCGCAGCTCCCCTCCCGCGATCCTAGCGACCGATGTTGTCGGAAATGCGTCGGAAAAATGTGGAGTCCCGGTGATACCGGCCGCGAGTGTGAAGGCGCATGGCTGGCTTCACACGGAACGTGCGTTTGCTCCATTACGTTCTTGCCGACTGCACAGGGAGCAGCGCAACCATGAACCTCACCATTCAGTGCCTTCCGCCAGGTTGGCGCCTCGAAGCATTGCCTCCGTCGCGCGACAGGCGCGAATGCGGCCTCCGATTGACCAGTCCCCACGGACAGGAAATCACCTTCGTCCACAAGCCCTTCCAGTTCGCGTGCGAGATCACGCGCGAGCTGCAGGCCGACCTGTTCGCGGCGCAGCACGTGCGCGAGCAGGGCGATCCGACGCTTCGCATCGCACGGCCCGAGCAGATCGCCGAGGACGTACGCGCGGGCGAAATCCTCAACAACCGGCTGTGAGCCTGGACGGAGATCCAATGGAGTCGACCATGAACGAAGTCCTGCGCACGTTGCCCCCGGACTGGCGAATGGAAGTGCATGGCCCGTCCTGTGGATGGCCGAGCTGCACGCTCATCATCACCAGCCCGCAGGGCCTGCAGATCCGGTTCGTGCATCGTCCCGACGAGGGCGCGCGCAAGCTCACCGAACAGCTGCAGCAGGCGATGGGCTATCGCCAGGACGTGTCCAGCTGGGGCTGAGCGGCGTCAGGGGCGTACGCGGGCGCCGACGCCGGCCTTCATTTCATCGAAGTCCAGGCCGCCGTCGGCGTTGCGGTCGAGCCAGCTGAAGCGCATCTCGAGCGCGCGGCGCAGTTCGGCGTCGTCGAGCTGGCCATCGCGGTCCAGGTCGACCGCGATCATCCGTTCCGGCGCGGTCGGCGCATCGGCCGGCTGCGGCCCGATCGCGGCCTGCAATTCGTCGGCGGACAGCAACTGGTCGCGGTTGCGGTCCGCCGTCTCGAACACGACGTCGCTGTCGTACTCGTACTTGCTCAGGACGCCGTCCCGGTTCGCATCGAGGAATTCGAAGCGCGTCCTCGCGAAGTCGTCCCTGGCCGCGTTCGCGGTGTCGAGCGGCGCGCAAAGCGCCGACCCGGAGAGTCCAACGCCCAGCAGAAGCACGGTCAGCGGCTGGCGACAGGTCACGGCGAATTCCCCCTGGTGAGTTCAGCTGAAGCAACGCAGCGGGGGCGGCAATTCGGACAGGGCGGGGCGCGCAGGACCTGTCCGGCCAGCGAGCTGCGCTAAGCTCCGCGGACGGGGAAGGGGAAACGAGATGGACTTCAGGCGTGTGGCGCGCGTGGTGGCGTGGACGGTAGGAGCGGCCGTGGTCCTGCTGATCGGGCTTTGGCTGGTCGTGATCGCGATCAACTGGCGCGACGAAGCGCCATCGGCCGACGCCCTCAGGCTGCAGCGTTCGATCGATGAACGCCCCGCCGTCGCCGATGCCGCCAATGCCTACGTGCTGCTGCTGGGCCTCGGGATCAGCAGGGACGAGGATCCGCTCGCGTGGGGCGTGAGGCGCAAGGCGTTCCTCGACGACTTCCCGTCTGGCGCGGTGGGCGAGGATGCCTTGGCGTTGCCGGGTCCTGATCACGACTTTGCACGGGACCGGACCGAGGCAACGAAGACATTGATGGAGGCGTGCCGCGATGCGGACCGCGCGTGCCTCTCGCGCCTGGATGCGCACCCGGAACATGTGGACGCCTGGCTCGCGTCTGAAAACTGGCTGCTGGATCGCTATCTCGCGTTGATCGGCCTGACGCAGTGGCGCGAAACCGTTCCGTCGGACGTGCGCGCTCCCTTTCCACCCTACATGCCGGCGCTGGACGCGCAGCGCCTGCTCCTGATGAAGGCGTGGCGGCATGCGGGCCGCGGGGAGGCCGCAGCGGCGCGCGAGCTGTTGCAGCGGGACCTGACCTTCTGGCGCATGGCGCTGCGCTCGTCCGACATCCTCATTTCGAAGATGATCGCGACGGCGGCGATACGGCGCCATTTCGCGATGGGGAACCTGGTGCTTCGGGAGCTGGACGCGCTCGGTGTGGACTCGACACCGCCCGAGTCGTGGAGCGAGCCCATCGATCGCGAGGAACGGTCCATGCGCCGCCCGTTTGCCGGCGAATGGCTTTTTTCGAAGAGCGCCGTGGCCGTTTCGGGAGACACCCGCGACAGTGACTCGTTCTTCGGACATGCGGCGTACGACTGGGCGTTTTCGCCGTTCTTCCAGCCCCAGGCCACCAACAACCTGATCGCGGCCAACATGACGCATCTCATCGATGGTCTGGATGTCGAGCTCGACGAGCTGCCCTGCGCACTCAAGTCGATGACGGATCCGCCCCACGGAGGCGGGTTTCCGGGCCTGTACAACCCCGTGGGGAACATCCTCAGCCAGATCGGTTATCCGATGTATGCGCCGTATGCGGCACGCGTCGGCGATCTGGAGGGCATTCGTCGGGTCGTACTCCTCGCGAGCCGGCTACGGGAAGAAGGACGTGGCGGCGACGTCGACCTGCCGGAACGCATCTCCGCGGCGGCGTTCCGGGATCCATACGACGACGCTCCATTCGGATGGGATGCGAAGACGCAAAGCATCGTTTTCCGCGGCCTGGAGCCGGCTCCTCGCGGACGTCATGCCGTGCTGCTCTGAGCGTCGACCAAGAGCACACGTTTGTCCTCGCGCTCACGGCCGACCCCATACGCTGGCGACTCCCCCACCGGAGGTACGCCATGAGCGACAGCACGAACACGCGCGGGGAGCCGGACCGCTCCCGCATCAACGTCCATCAGGAACACGAGGTCCGCTACTGGACGCAGGCGCTGGACGTCACCGAGGAAGAGCTCCGCGCCGCGGTCGAGGCGGTGGGACCGGTGGCGGCCAAGGTGCGCGAGTACTTCCAGCGCGGCTGAACGCGGGCACGTAGCCCGCGTTCGATTGCATCACGCCGCCGCGGCGGACTGCGTCGTGCCGAGCGCTTCGGCGAGCTGCCGGGTGACCTCGCATTCGACCTGGTACGGACGCGCGAGGTACTCGACGACCTCGCCGTTCGGGCTGGTGATGCGGATCGCGCAATCCTCGAAGCGCGTAGAGGTCGGGCTGCGCGCTTCGATGCGCCAGCCGGCGGGAAGGGTCTGAGCGGGAAGATCCATACGCGTGCATTGTGGTTCGGGGGAGCGGTGACGCTAGCCAGCGCGGTGCATTTGCCACGTGATGTGCTGAGCGGAATGTTCAGACAACCGCCGCCGGATCGGTCAAGCTGGCCGCCGTTTCCATGCCCACCACGAATGCGCCGATGAGCGAGTCCGACATTCCGCAGCCGCAGGTCTGGGTCGATGCCGATGCGTGCCCCGGCGTGATCAAGGACATCCTGTTCCGTGCGGCGGAGCGTGCGCAGGTCCAGGTCACGCTCGTGGCGAACCAGTGGATCCGCTGCCCGTCGTCGCGGTTCATCCGCTCGTTGCAGGTGCAGGGCGGGTTCGACGTGGCCGACAGCGAGATCGTCGAGCGCATGCAGGCCGGCGACCTGGTGGTGACGCAGGACATCCCGCTGGCGGCGCGCGTGATCGAGAAGGGCGGCGTGGCCGTGAATCCACGCGGCGAACGCTACAGCCCCGAGAACATGGCCGAGCGCCTGTCGATGCGCAATTTCATGGAGGAACTGCGTGGTGCCGGCGTGCAGACCGGCGGCCCGCCGGCGTTCCATGCGCGGGACCGGCAGGCCTTCGCGAACCAGCTGGACCGATGGCTCGCGCAGCGTCCGAAACCGCGCGGCACGACACCGGGCTGACCGCTCGCGCCGCCCGCAGCACGGACGCGACCGCCATCACGACCACGCCCGCGCCTTCACGGTGAATGGGCCGCTGCATGCGATCCTGAGGAACATGAACGACCTCGCGCACGCGTACGATCCCGCCGCCGCATCGGCGAAGCTGCGCCTTTACGAGGCGATCATGCAGGCGACGCCCGACCTGGTGTACGTCTTCGATCTCCAGCACCGCTTCATCTACGCCAACGACGCGTTGCTGACGATGTGGGGCCGCAGCTGGGACGACGCGATCGGCAGGACCTGCCTCGAACTGGGCTACGAGCCGTGGCACGCCGCCATGCACGACCGCGAGATTGAACAGGTCATCGCGACGGGCCGGCCGATCCGCGGCGACGTTCCGTTCCCGCACACGACCAAGGGCGTGCGGATCTACGACTACATCTTCACCCCCGTGTTCGATCCCGACGGGCGCGTTGAGGCCATCGCGGGCACCACGCGCGACGTGACCGAGCGGCAGGAACACGAAAAGCACATGCAGCTGATGGTCAACGAGCTCAACCACCGCGTGAAGAACACGCTGGCGATGGTGCAGTCGCTCGTGTTCCAGACGCTGGACGGCGCGCCGGATCCGGATGAAGCGCGGGAGAAGATCGAATCCCGCCTGCTGGCGTTGTCGGATGCGCACAACATCCTCACGCGCGAGAACTGGCAGGGCGCGGACATCGCCGACATCGTGGAAGGCGCCGCCAGCCTGTTCCAGCAGCGTGCGGGCGAACGGTTCGACATCACGGGCCCGACCGCCATCCTCGAACCACGGCGGACCGTGGCGCTGGCGATGGCGTTGCACGAACTCTGCACCAACGCGATCAAGCACGGCGCGTTGTCGGTGCCGGGCGGGCGCGTCGGCATCCAGTGGGAGTTCGATGCGACGCGTAGCGCCGTGCAGCTGCACTGGAAGGAGACGGGTGGCCCGGAGGTCACGCCTCCAACGCAGTTCGGCTTCGGCTCGACGCTGCTTCGACGCGGCCTGAAGCACGATCTGGGCGGCGAGGCGACGCTGGCATTCGAACGCGATGGGCTGCGATGCGACATCGTCATTCCCTTCACGAGTCCATAGAGTGCAGGCCGCGATGGAATTGCGCGTACTGATCGTCGAGGACGAGTTCCTCATCGCCTCGATGCTGGAAGCCCACCTGGTGCGGCTGGGCTACACGGTGCCGCCGATCGCCGCGACGGTGGAGGAGGCGCTGTCGATCCTCGAACAGAACGAGATCCACCTCGCCGTGGTCGACATCAACCTCGCCGGCACGGCCTCGTATCCCGTCGCCGACGCGCTCAAGGCGCGCAGCATCCCGTTCGTGTTCACCACCGGCTACGGCCAATCGGGTCTGCCGGAGCCGTACCGCGCATTTCCGATCGTGCAGAAGCCGTACCGCATATCGCGGCTGGAGCCGATCCTGCGCGGCCTGCTTCCCGAGATGTCGACGCCGTAACCGTCACCGTGCGTCGGCACGCCTCCGTGTCCAATCCGGTCCATGGCCAGACGCGACCGCGACACCCATGGCACCGACGCCTTCGTGCGTGTTCGCGGCGCACGCGAACACAACCTGCGCGAGGTCGACGTCGACATACCCCGTGACGCGCTGGTGGTGTTTTCGGGCGTATCGGGCTCGGGCAAGTCGTCGCTGGCCTTCGGCACGCTGTACGCCGAGGCGCAGCGGCGTTACCTCGAATCGCTGTCGCCGTACGCGCGGCGCCTGATCGACCAGGTCGGCGTGCCCGACGTGGATGCCATCGAAGGCCTGCCGCCGGCCGTCGCGCTGCAACAGCAGCGTGGTACCCCGAACGTGCGCTCGACCGTGGGCAGCATCACGACGCTGTCGAGCCTGCTTCGCATGCTGTACTCGCGCGCCGGCACGTATCCGCCGAAGCAGCCGATGCTGTTCGCGGAGGATTTCTCGCCCAACACGCCGCAGGGCGCGTGTCCGAACTGCCACGGCCTGGGCAGCGTGTACGACGTCACCGAGCAGTCGATGGTGCCCGATCCCTCGCTCAGCATCCGCGACCGGGCGATCGCGTCCTGGCCGCCGGCGTGGCATGGGCAGAACCTGCGCGACATCCTGGTGACGCTCGGCTACGACGTCGATGTCCCGTGGTCGCAGCTGCCGAAGAAGGACCGCGACTGGATCCTCTTCACCGAGGAAACGCCGACGGTGCCGGTGTATCCCGGCTTCACGCCCGCGCAGACGCGCACGGCGCTCAAGCGCAAGACCGAGCCGGCGTACATGGGCACCTTCACCGGCGCGCGTCGCTACGTGCTGCACACCTTCGCGACCACGCAGAGTGCGCTGATGAAGAAGCGCGTGTCGCGCTTCATGACCGGCGCGCCGTGCCCGGTGTGCGGCGGACGACGCCTCAAGCGCGAGGCGCTGTCGGTGACCTTCGCCGGCCTGGACATCGGCACGCTGTCGCAGCTGTCGCTCGATCGCATCGCGCAGACCTTGAAGCCCGCCGCGGAAGGCCACTTCGAGGCGTCGACGAATACGCGCACGCGCAGTCGCGCGGCGAGCCGGAAGGATGTCGAAACGCGCGTCGCATCGGGAGGCTCGGCGCATGCCGGAAGCTCCGACGTACGCCGCACGCCCGATCTGTCCGAGGAAAAGCGCATCGCCGCGCAGCGCATCGCGCACGACCTCATCGAACGCATCGGCGCACTGCAGGCATTGGGGCTCGGCTACCTTGCGCTGGATCGACCGACGCCGACGCTGTCGCCCGGCGAGCTGCAGCGGCTGCGTCTGGCGACGCAGATCCGCTCGAACCTGTTCGGCGTGGTGTACGTGCTCGACGAACCGTCGGCCGGGCTGCATCCGGCCGACAGCGAGGCGCTGTACGACGCGCTCGACCAGCTCAAGGGCACGGGCAACACGCTGTTCGTCGTCGAACACGACCTCGACCTGATGCAGCGCGCCGACTGGCTGGTCGATGTCGGCCCCGGCGCGGGGCAGCATGGCGGCAAGGTGCTCTACAGCGGTCCGCCGAAGGGGCTCGCGAACGTCGAGTCGTCGATGACGCGTCGCTACCTGTTCGACGCGCACGCCGTGCGACGCACGCCACGCACGCCCACGCGCTGGCTCGAACTGCGCGGCGTGCATCGCAACAACCTGCACGGCGTGGACGCGCGATTCCCCATCGGTGCGTTCACGTCCGTCACGGGCGTGTCGGGCTCGGGCAAGTCGAGCCTGGTCAGCCAGGCGCTGGTCGAACTGGTCGGCGACCACCTCGGCCACGAACCGGCGGTGGAAGAAGGCGAGGGCGATGCGCCGTCGATGGGGCCGATCGTCCGTACGGTCGGGCGGCTAGGCGCCGGCAGCGATGCGATCCGCCGGCTGGTCAACGTCGACCAGAAACCCATCGGCCGCACGCCGCGCTCGAACCTGGCGACCTACACCGGCCTGTTCGATCACGTGCGCAAGCTGTTCGCGGCGACGAAGACCGCGAAGTCCCGGCGCTACAGCGCCGGGCGGTTCTCCTTCAACGTCGCGCAGGGGCGTTGCGAGACCTGCGAGGGCGAAGGTTTCGTCAGCGTCGAACTGCTGTTCATGCCGAGCGTCTACGCGCCGTGCCCGACCTGTCACGGCAGCCGCTACAACGCGAAGACGCTCGAAGTCGAATGGAACGGACGCAACATCGCGCAGGTGCTGGCGATGACGGTCGACGAGGCGCGGACGTTCTTCAAGGCCGAGAGCGTCGTCGAGCGGCCGCTGACCTTGTTGCACGAAATCGGCTTGGGCTACCTGCGGCTGGGCCAGCCGGCCACGGAGCTGTCGGGCGGCGAGGCGCAGCGCATCAAGCTCGCCTCCGAACTCCAGCGCAGCCAGCGCGGCGACACGCTGTACGTGCTCGACGAGCCGACGACGGGCCTGCACGCGGCGGACGTCGACAAGTTGATGGCGCAGCTGCACGGGCTGGTCGATGCGGGCAACACGGTCGTCGTCATCGAGCACGAAATGCGGGTCGTCGCCGACAGCGACTGGGTGATCGACATGGGCCCGGGCGCGGGCGAGGAGGGCGGACGCATCGTCGCCGCCGGCACGCCCGACGAGGTGAGCCGCGCGAAGGACAGCCGCACGGCGCCGTACCTGCGGAAGTCGCTGGGGTAGCGGTTCGGCGCTCAGGGCGCCGGTCGTTCCCCGCTCGCCGACGAGTCGGATGCTCCCAGCGTCGGAGGCGTATCCGCCGTGCCTGCAAGCCGTCGGCGGAACAGCGCTACGCGCGCGAGCAGCAGCGTCGTGACGGGAACGGTGATCGCCAGGAACACCGGAATCAGCAGCGGATGCAGCGCCAGACGCCCCTCGAGCGCCGAGAAATACAGCACGCCCGCCAGCGCCACGCACCAGCTGCCGATCGTGTAGGTCAGTGCCGGCGGATGCATGCGCAGGAAAAATCCGGGCAGCCGCAGGAACCCCAGCGCGCCGATCACCACGAACACGCCGCTGCAGACCAGCAGCGCAGCGACGACGATCTGGAGCCAGAACGGCACGTCGTTCATTCGATCACCTCCCCGCGCAGGATGAACTTCGCCATGCCCGCCGAGCTGACGAAGCCGAACAGCGCGATCAGCAGCGCGACTTCGAAGTAGAGGTCGCTCTGGTGGAAGATGCCGATCACCAGCACCACCAGCATCGCCTGCATGTACAGCAGGTCCAGCGCGAAGACGCGGTCCTGTGCGCGCGGACCGCGAAGCAGCCGCACCAGCACCATCAGCGATGCCAGCGTGTAGCAGCCCAGCGTGAAGGCGATGGCGTAGAACAGCAGCGTGCTCATTCAAAGATCTCCCGGAGCGGCGCCTCGTAACGCGTCTTGAAGCGGGCGACGAAGTCGGCCTCGTCCGGCGCGTCCCACACGTGCAGTAGCATCGCGCTGCGATCGACCGCCAGTTCCGACCACACCGTGCCCGGCACGACGGTGGTCACCATCGACAGCACGGCCAGTCCGACCGGATCGCGCAGGTCCAGCGGGATCACGACGAAACGGTGCGCCGGCCGATGCCAGCGCCACCGCACCACGCCCCACGCGACGACGAGGTTGGAATGCACGACATCGCCGCAGATGAGCAGCGTGTAGCGAAGGATCGCGAACGGATGGCGCGCGCGCGACGGCGGCCAGAAGCTGGACACCAGCACCGGCACGCCGATCGCGACGATCAGGCCGAGCACGAGCTGCCCGGCGCTCGCGCTGCGCGCCAGCAGGAGCCAGATCGCGAGCAACGCGACCGACAGCGCGGGCGAGGGCAGGAGGCGTCGAAGGACGGTCATGGCGTCTCGACCTGCGGGTATTCGGGCTTGGTCGGGCCCGGGCGCGGCGGCGTGCCGAACACCGCGTCCACGTACGGGCGCGGCGCGTGCAGGTACGTCGCCGTAGCCGTCGTGTAGCGCAGCACCGGATCGGCGAAGACCGTCAGCGCCACGCACGCACCGAGCAGGACCAGCACGGCGCCGCTCTCGACGACCTTCAGCCGCGGCGCGAAGCGGCCGCCGCTCGCCCAGAAGTGGCGGATGCCCGCGCGCACCAGCGAGATCGTCGTGAACAGGCTGGAGCACAGCAGCAGCGTCATCAGGATCCACGTCGAACCGGAGGCCGGGTGCGCCTGGTCGCCGACGATCGCCGTCAGGATCGCGGCCTTCGACAGGAATCCCGACAACGGCGGCAGTCCCGCGACCAGCAGCGAACACGCCATGAAGGCCAGGCCCAGCGCCGCGACGGACACGGGGAATGCCCGCCCGACCAGCGGCAACTGTTCGTCGTCGAGGTTGTCGTCCTCGTCCGGCATCGCGTCGTAGACGGGACGCTGCGCGTGTCGTTCCGAACGCGTGCGCTGCACCGGTTCGACCATCAGGAACAGCGCGCTCACCGCGAAGGTCGAACTGACGAGGTAGAACAACGCAGCGGCCGCGGCCGCGATCGAACCGGTGGCGAAGGAGGCCATCAGCGTTCCGGACGTGACGATCACCGAGAACGCGGCGATGCGGTCCAGACGGATCGACGCGAGGACGCCAATGGCGCCGAACGCCAGCGTCGCAAGGCCCGCCGCCAGCAGCAACGGTCCGCCGAACTGCGTGGACGCGCCGTCCACCGCGGGGAACAGCAGCATCCACAGCCGCAGCACCGCGTACACGCCGACCTTCGTCATCAGTACGAACAGCGCCGCGACCGGCGTGCTCGCCGCCGTGTACGCCGGCACCAGCCACGCGTTGAGCGGCCACACCGCTGCCTTGATCAGGAACGCCATCGCGAGGATCGCCGCGCCCGCGTGCAGCAGGCCGCGGTCCGACAGCGGCACCAGCGGCACCTTTGCCGCGACGTCGGCCATCGACAGGGTGCCCATCACGCCGTAGAGGATCGCCAGGCCGATCAGGAACAGCGACGACGCCAGCAGGTTGATCGCGATGTAGTGCATGCCCGAACGCACGCGCGGCCATCCCGAACCGTGCAGCTGCAGGCCGTACGACGCGGCGAGCATCACCTCGAAGAACACGAACAGGTTGAACAGGTCGCCGGTCAGGAACGCGCCGTTGATGCCCATCAGCAGGATCTGGAACAGCGGATGGAAGTACGAGCCCGTGCGCGACCAGCCCGCCGCGGCGTACAGCGACGTGCCCACGCCCACGATGCCGACGACCACGAGCATCAGCGCCGAAAGCCGGTCGGCGACCAGTGCGATGCCGAACGGCGCCGCCCAGTTCGACGTCAGGTGCACCGCGACCGCGTCCGGCCCCGTCGCGTGGTTCACGTGCCACAGGATCGCCACGGCGGCGGCGAGGCCCGCGCAGCTGGCGAAGATGTTGACGAGCGATCCACGCAGCCGGCGCGAATCGCGGATCAGCAACAGCACGGCCGCCGCCATCATTGGCAGGACGACGGGCGCGATGATCAATGCGGCGTTCGGATTCATGGCGCGTCCTGCTCGCCATCGACATGGTCGGTGCCGCTGAAGCCGCGTGCGGCCAGAAGCACCACCAGGAACAGCGCCGTCGTGGCGAACCCGATGACGATCGCCGTCAGCACCAGCGCCTGCGGCATCGGGTCGCTGTAGTTCTGCAGGTCGGCGGGCTGTCCCGGCGTCACGATCGGCGGATGGTCGATCGACAGGCTGCCCATGCTGAAGATGAACAGGTTCACCGCGTACGACAGCAGCACCAGGCCCATCACGACCTGGAACGTGCGCGGGCGCAACACCAGCCACACGCCGGCACCGCCGAGTACGCCGATCACCAGTGCGAGCAGGATTTCCATCAGGGGCGGCCTCCGGTGGTCGACGGATGCGGCGCGGGCGCCTGTTTCCGGATCGATTGATGCGCCAGCGCGGTGAGGATCAGCAACGTCGATCCGACCACGACGCCGAGCACGGCCAGGTCGAAGAACGCCGCGCTCGGCAGATGGACTTCACCGAGCACCGGCAGCGTGACGTGCGCGGTGTGCGTGGTCATGAACGGATAACCGAGCGCCACCGATCCCAGCCCGGTAAGCCCGGCGATCAGCAGCCCGATGGCGATCCACCGCGTCGGCCGCACGCGCGTGCGCGCCTCGACCCAGCGCGTGCCGGACACGATGTACTGCATCAGCAGCGCGATCGCGACGATCAGGCCGGCGACGAAGCCGCCGCCGGGTTCGTTGTGTCCGCGCAGGAAATAGTGCGCGGCGACGACCAGCGCGACCGGCATCAGCAGTCGCGCGATCACCGACGGCACCAGCAGGTAACCGCGCGCGAACGCATCGGAACGGCGCGGCTTCATCAGGTCGGTCGCGCGTTCCTGCGGCACGGCGCGTTGCTGGTCGGGTTGCGCGATGCTTTCGGCAGGCGGGCGGAAACGCCGCAGCAACGCGTACACGGTCAGCCCCACGGCGCCGAGCACCGTGATCTCGCCCATGGTGTCGAACGCGCGGAAGTCGACCAGCATGACGTTCACCACGTTGGTGCCGCCGCCACCGGGCAGCGCGTTGCCGAGGAAGAACGGCGAGATGCTCTGCGGCGCCGGCCGCGTGAGGAAGGCGAACGACAGTGTCGCCAGGCCGCCGCCGACGACGACTGCCAGCGCCAGGTCGCGCACGCGGCGCGCGCGGTCGCGCAGCGTCGCGCGTTCGCCCGGTTTCTCCATGCGCATCGGCAGCCAGCGCAGGCCGAGCAGGAACAGCATCGTGGTCACCACTTCCACCACGATCTGCGTCAGCGCCAGGTCGGGCGCGGAGAACCACGCGAACGTCAGGCACGTCACGAGCCCCGCGCCACCCATGAGCGTGATCGCGACGAGGCGGTGGTACTTCGCCGTCGCGGCCGCACCGACGGCGCAGATCATTCCGATGATCCACAACACGACGAACGCATACGACGCCGGGACGCGCGGTCGATCGCCCCAGCTCAGCGTGAAGCCGCGCGCCGCGAAGGATGCCAGCACGACGCTGGTGGCGATGACGATGAACAGCTGCGGCTGCAGGTGCCGCGTGGTGCAGGCGTTCAGCACGTCGCGGGCGCCGCGCGTGATCGCCAGCATGGTCGATTCGAACAGCTCGCGACCGTTCCAGCGCGAGATGAGCGGCGGAAGCACGAGGCGTCCGCGTTCCTGCATCGCACGCAGCCACACGTAGCCGACGATGCCGCCGCCGATGGCGACCAGGCTCATCGCCAGCGGCAGGTTGAAGCCGTGCCACAACGCGAGGCTGTACGCGGGCAGCGTGCCGCCGACGACCGGCAGCGCCGCGGCGTCGAGCACCTTGCCGATGGCGAAGGTTGGTGCGACGCCGACGATCACGCACGCGGTCACGAGGAAGAAGATCGGCATGCGCATCCAGCGCGGGGCTTCTTCGGGCGTGCGCGGAAGGTCGGTCGAGGGCGGGCCGAAAAAGATGTCGTAACCAAAGCGGAGCGAATACACGACCGCGAACAACGAGGCGACCGTCGCCAGCACCGGCAGCGTCCATTCGATGACGGGCGATGCGGACAGGAAGACCGTCTCGGAGAAGAACATCTCTTTCGACAGGAAGCCGTTGAGCAGCGGCACGCCGGCCATCGCCGCCGTGGCGATCAGCGCGAGCGCACCGGTGCGCGGCATCGAACGGATCAGGCCGTTGAGCCGGCGGAGATCGCGCGTGCCGGTCTCGTGGTCGACGATGCCCGCGGCCATGAACAGCGAGGCCTTGAACGTCGCGTGGTTCATGATGTGGAATACCGCCGCGACCGCGGCCAGCGGGCTGTTGAGGCCGAGCAGCAGCGTGATCAGGCCGAGGTGGCTGATCGTCGAGTACGCGAGCAGGCGCTTGAGGTCGTTCTGGAACATTGCCAGGTACGCGCCCAGCAGCAGCGTGATGCCGCCCGCGCCGCCGATCAGCCAGAACCATTCGTCGGTTCCCGACAGCACCGGCCAGAACCGCGCGAGCAGGAACACGCCCGCCTTCACCATCGTCGCCGAATGCAGGTAGGCCGACACCGGCGTGGGCGCCGCCATTGCACGCGGCAGCCAGAAGTGGAATGGGAACTGCGCGCTCTTGGTCAGGGCGCCGATCGCGATCAGCGCCAGCGTCGCGGGATACCACGCGTGCGCCTTGATCGTGTCGCCGGACGCGAGCACGTCGTCGAGCTGGAAGCTGCCCACGATCTGCCCCAGCAGCACGACGCCGGCGAGCAGGCACAACCCGCCGGCGCCGGTCACCACCAGCGCCATGCGCGCGCCGCGCTGCGCATCGGTGCGGTGGTACCAGTAGCCGATGAGCAGGAACGAGGCGAGGCTGGTGAGTTCCCAGAACACCACCAGCTGCAGCAGGTTGCCCGACATCACCACGCCGAGCATCGCGCCCATGAAGGCCAGCAGCATCGCGTAGAAGCGCGCGGCCGGGTCTTCCGGCGACATGTAGTAGCGCGCGTACAGGCAGACCAGCACGCCGATGACCGAGATCATCACCGCGAACATCCATGCGAATCCGTCGAGGCGGAACGCGAGATCGAGGCCGATCGACGGCATCCAGTGGATCGTCTCGTGGATCACGCCGCCGCCGCGCACCATCGGGAACGAGGTCAGCAGCACGACGGACACGACGGCCGCGATCATGCCGGCGAACGCCGCGATCAGCGTGCGCGAGCGTGTCGGCAGCACGGCGGCGAGCAGGCTGCCGATGAAGGGCAGGGCGACGAGCGCGAGGAGCGATATCGACGTCATCGGCGGTGCGCGGCGCGATCGAACGCACGTGCCGGACCGCCGGAAAGATCGGCGGCCAGCAGGGTGCGGCGCGGAGGCGTCGCACGGAAGAGGGGTTGGATCATGGCAGACCTCGCCGTCGGGTCGTCGCGGATGAACCGCGGAAGGGCCAAGGAGGTGTCAGGTCACTGTAGCCTGCGAACGCAACACCTGCCACCACCTCGTTTGTCGATTGCGCGCGGCGCGGTGCGTTTGCGCGGACATGACGATCGTTGGAAGGTTGCGCTCACGCGAACGGTCCCACGCGATAGATCATGCTGACGACGGTGACGACGCCCAGGGCGAGAAGCAGCAGTGCCGTGATCAGCGTCATCGACGGCGGGAACGGACTCTGCGCATGCAGCACCCCTTCGGCGCGCATCGCATCGCGCTGCCTGCGTAGCGCATACATGAACCACGCGTGGTAGACGATGCCCATCGTCAGCACCAGCGCACCGATGAGCGCGAGCGACAGGCCGAAGTTCCGCCCCGACGCCGCGTGCGCGATCATGCCGGTTTCCTTCAGCTGGTCGAAGACCTTGTGGATCGTGAATCCGAAGCTGAGCAGCGACAGCGACGTGCGGATCACCGCCATCAGCGTGCGGTCGGCGGCCAGGCGCGTTCGCTGGAACGCCATCCCGGTGCGGCGCGAGGCAAGCTCGTTGGACGTGGACGCAAGCGGCGAGGTGACGGCGGGTTCCTGAGCGGACATCGGTGCCTCCCGGAGTGTCGGAGCGTGGCGCGAACCTATGAAACCGCGGGCGCCGGAACGTGGTGCTCGATGGCCGCACGCAGTTCGTTGAGGCCGTATGGCTTGCGAAGTATCGAGATGCCCAGCGCCTCGGCCTCGCCGCGCATCGCTTCGGAAAACCCGCTGGTCAGCAGCACCGGCAACGCCGGGCGCCGCTTGCGGATCTGCTTCGCCAGCGCGATGCCGTTGGTGCCACCGGGCATCATGATGTCGGAGAACACCAGGTCCACGCGGCGATCGTCCGCCAGCGCGCCGAGCGCCGCAGTCGCGCTGGTCGCATGGATCACGTCGTAGCCGATGCCGCGCAGCATCTGTTCCACCAGCGCCGCCACCTCGACGTCGTCCTCGACCAGCAGCACGCATCTCTCCGGCGTGGACGACACGTCGATGCGGTGATGCGCCTGGGTGGCTTCATGCTCGGCGAGCTCATGCGAGCGGGGAAGGCAGAGCGTGATCCGCGTACCTTCGCCGACGACCGAGTCGATCGTCACCGCGCCGCCGCTCTGCTTGGCGAACCCGTACACCTGCGCCAGGCCGAGGCCCGACCCCTTGCCGACGTCCTTCGTGGTGAAGAACGGTTCGAACACGCGCGCCTTCACTTCGTCCGTCATGCCCGATCCGGTGTCGCGCACCGTGAGGTTGACGAAGTCGCCTTCGATGCCCTCGATGACCTGGCGCGCGTTCCTGCCGGTGATCGTGATCACGCCGCTGCCGCTGATCGCGTCGCGCGCGTTCACCGCGAGATTGAGGATGACCAGTTCCAGTTCGCCCGGATCGGCCACCACCGGCCACAGATCCTGCGCGAGTTCGACGTTGACCTTGATGTCGCCGCGCAGGCTGCGGTCGAGCAGTTCGGACATGTTGCCGAGCAGCGTCGACAGGTTCACCGTCTCCGGGCGCAGCGCACGGCTGCGCGAGAACGCCAGCAACTGGCGCGTCAGGCCCGCGCCACGCTGCGCGGCCTGCTGCATCGCGCGCACCAGCTTGCCGCGACGTTCCGGGCCGTCGTGGAGCTCGAGCATGTCGAGCCCGGCGGTGATCACCATCAGCAGGTTGTTGAAGTCGTGTGCGACGCCGCCGGTGAGCTGCCCAAGCGCCTCGAGTTTCTGCGCATGCCGCAGCGTTTCCTCGACGCGCGCGCGCTCGACCATTTCGTCTCGAAGCTGCGTATTCACGGCTTGCAGCTGCGCGGTGCGTACGTCGACCAGCGTCTCGAGCTGCGCGGCGGCCGCCTCGCGCGCGAGCAGCAGCGCACGGATCTCGAACTGCCGCTTTCGTGCCCGCAACGCCGCCTGCATCACGCTGACGAGTGTGATCGGCTGCACGGGCCGTTCGATGAGCGACACGTTGCCAAGTCGCTCGATCTGCTGCTTGCGCCACGCCGCCACGCGCGGCTGGTCGTGGCGACTGGTAAGCATGACGAAGGGCAGGTCGGACCACGCGGGCTGGCGTTGCACCAGGTCGGCCAGGCGGTCGAGCGCCTGGCCGAACAGGCCTTCCTCGGCGACGAACGCGATGCCGGCGCCTTGTTCGATGTCGGCCAGCAGCGCGTCGTAGCTGCCGCAGATGCGCGTGGCGATGCCGGCGCGCTGAAGCAGTCCCGATGCGGAGGTCGCGTCGCGCCCGGTGGGCGCGAAGATCAGCACGACCTCCTGCAGGGACTCAGTCGGTTCCATGGGCGCCATGCAGCAGCGGCTCGTCGCCGCCCGTATAGGACGGCGTACCCGAGAAAACCCCGTGGAAATCGCGCAGGGGCGGGCCTAGCAACAGGCCGCTGCCGCTCAGCTGGAACTCGCGGATCGTGTGCTCGTGATGGCCGCTTCGCTTCTTCACCACCGACAGTGCCCGCCTCACGGTGCCCGCGTATTCGAAGAACCGTAGCATCAACACGGCGTCGCTGAGATAGCTGATGTCCAACGGCGTGTCTGCCGGACCGACCAGGCCGTGCTGCGCGAGGATCAGGATCGTCAGGATGCCCTGCTGGCCGAGGTAGGTCAGCAACTCGTGCATCTGCAGGATCAGGAACCGTCCGTCCGGCATCGCGTTGAGATAGCCGTTGAGGCTGTCGATCACCACCACGCGCACGCCGTCCTCGTCCACGCGCCTACGCACGATGGCGGCGAATTCACCCGGCGACATCTCGGCCGGATCTATCTGCTGGAGGATGATGAGGCCCGAATCGAGGGCCGGCTGCAGCTCCATCCCGAGCGTGCGTGCACGCGCTTCCAGCGTCCCGCGTCCTTCGTCGAAGGCGAAGAACGCCGCGCGTTCGCCGCGCTGCGCGGCCGCGATGGCGTAACTGAGCGCGAGCGAGGATTTGCCGACGCCGGCCGAGCCGATGAGCAGTGCGTTGGTTCCGCGCTCCAGGCCGCCGCCGAGCAGTTTGTCGAGTTCGGCGTTGCCGCTCGGCGTGAATTCGCCGACGAACGAGCTGTGATGCTCGGCCGCGACGAGCCTGGGGAAGATGTCGAGTCCGCCCTTGCGGATCTTCATGTCGTGGAAGCCGCCCCGGAATTCCATGCCGCGCATCTTGATGACGCGCAGGCGGCGGCGTTCGGCGCCATATTCGATCGCCAGCTGCTCCAGCAGCACGACGCCATGCGAGATCGAATGCAGCTGCAGGTCGTCCTGTGCCGACGACATGTCGTCCAGCAACACCACGGTGCAGCTGCGGCTGGCGAAGAAGTGCTTCAGCGCCAGTACCTGCCGGCGATACCGCAGCGAGCTTTGCGCAAGCAGGCGCAGCTCCGACAGGCTGTCAATGACGACGCGGCTCGGGTTGAGTTCGGCCACGCGATCGAGGATCAGCTTCGTGGTTTCGCCAAGTTCCACTTCCACCGGATGCAGGACGGTGAGCTCGTGCGTCGGGTCGAGCGTGGTCTCGGGCGGCACGAGCTCGAAGATCTCCACGCCTTTGAGATCCCAGCCGTGGCGGCTCGCCACGAGCTTGAGTTCGGCCTCGGTTTCGGACAGCGAGATGTAGAGCGCCTTCTCGCCATTGCGCGCGCCTTCCAGCAGGAATTCCAGCGCGAGCGTCGTCTTGCCGGTGCCGGGCTTGCCTTCGTAGAGGTACATCCGATCCGCGTCGAGGCCTCCGCCCAGGATGTCGTCGAGCCCGCTGTTGCCCGAGGAAATCCGCGTACCGGTGCTGCTCTGCGTTTCAGAACGACTCTGCATAGGCCTTCGTCTCCGATTTACTGGGGTGCCACGCGTCCGAACGAGGGGCGCGTCGAGCCGACGTGCAGCCACAGCCAGCCCGTCGACGTCACGACTCCCGTCGTACTGTCGCGTCTGCTTGTACTGTGTACCATCGTGCGTGAAAGCACATTCAGAGGTGTGAAAGGCGCGCGAAGACAGCGTTGGAAACCGCGCGCGACGGGGTCTTCAGGCGGCTGCGGCGTGGGCGAGTCCTGTCACGACGCCGAGCGATGCATTGCCCGCGATCACTTCCGCATCCGGGAAGATCGTCCTGACCAATGCGGGTACGTACGGCGATCGCGACATGCCGCCGGTCAGGTACACCGTCTCCGGCGGATGCTCGAGTTCGTCGCGCGCCCGTTCCATCAACGCGCGCAGCTGATAGAGGAATGGAGACGCAGCGTCGTTGAGTCGCGCGGCGTCGATCGGCGCCGCCAATCCGTCTTCGATGAAGGCGAGGTCCACGGTCAGGTCCTGCACGTCGCTCAGCGCGATCTTGGCGCGTTCCACCGCGCGGTTGAGGCGAACGGTATGGCCGCGTTGCTTCAGGGTTTCCAGGCGCTCGCCGTACGGCGCCTCCACGTGTTCGAACGAGGTTTCGCGAAAGCGCGCTTGGCGTTGCAGGTCCTGCACCGCGGACGCTTCGTAGAACCGGTGCACCGGCGTGTTGGTCACGCCCTTGCCGAACAGCGGCATCACGCCGCGCATGCTGAGTTCGATATCCACGTCGGTACCGCCGACCGGCTCGCCCCACGAGTCGTGCACGATCGGCGCGACCGTCGCGCCGCCGACGTCAGCCAGCGCCATGTCCGTCGTGCCGCCGCCGATGTCGACGATCAGCGTGCGACGCGGGCGTCGTGTCTGCGCGTGATAGCCGTACGCCGCGGCGGCGGGTTCCTCGAGGAATTCGACCTCGTCGAAACCGGCGGCGTAGGCCGCGTCGGTGAGGATTTCCAGCGCCTGCACGCCACCGGCTTCCTTCATGGAACTGCGGAACCGCACCGGACGCCCGAGAATCGCCGCGCGCACCTCGGTGCCCAGCTGCGCGCTTGCGGTGAGGCGGATGTGCCGCAGCAGCTGGGTCGCGATACCGAGCAGCGTGTCGCGTGCACGGGCTTCGAGCTTGTAGCCGAGCATGGACTTCGGCGATACGACCAGCTGGCCGGCGCCGCCGTCAATGAAGGCATCGACGGCTTCCTCGCCGTACAGCGCCCGGTGCAGGTCCACGCCTTCCAGCATCGCCTTGCGCATTTCCTCGGCGGCCCAGCGGCGCCGCACGAGCGCGCGCGCATCGCGCTCGAATTCCAGGTCCGAACGCATGCGCGGCGAGGGGATCATGCCGAGCTCGGCACTCCGCTGCGGCTCGGGGCGCTTCATCGCTTCCTCGCGACGCGCGCGAAGTTCCGCATGCTGCCGCGCCTGGTCGCGCTTGAATTCCCCGACAAGCCGGCGGACTTCGTCGTGCAAGGCGTCGGTCAGCTCGAACTCGGACAGGTCCGGCAGGCGCTGCGGGAAGAACACCGTGGTGCGGAACTGCAGCTCGTTGCCGAAACGGATGAGGTGAAGTTCGCCGTCGATCACGGCGCCGGCGGCCGAATAGCTCGTGCCGAAGTCGATTCCAATGCGCATGTGGTGCCAGATCAGGGATTGCGAACGCGATTTTGCCTTGAACCGCTTGCATCAGGCCATTCGCCGGCATCTCAAAGCACGCGGGTCACCGGCCGGCGGCTGCCTCGCAGAGGCGCTGGATCACGCGGCTGCCGTCGCGCGCCGCCTCATCGTCGACGGGCGCGAATTCGGTCACGGTGAAGCCGACGAGGTCGGCCTCGCGCGCGATGCGGGCGACCAGCGTCACGGCGTCGTCGACCCCCAGCCCGCCCTCGGGATACGCGACGTGCGGAAACTCGCGCGGGTCCAGCACGTCCAGGTCGAAGTGGATGTGCACCGGGCCGCGCATCGCCTCCTGCGGATCCAGTTGCCCCAAGGCCAGTTCGCGCTGCAGCGCCCAGTCGCCGTCATCGCCGACGCGGATTCCGACGTAGCGGAATCGCGCGGGATCGATGGGCGGGCCCATCAACTCGCGCATCGGTGCCGGCGCGCGACCGAGGATCGCGCTCACCGGCATGCCGTGGAAGTTGCCGCTGGGCGAGGTCTCGGGTGTGTTCGCATCGAGGTGGGCGTCCATCCAGATCACCTGCAGCCCGGGGTGCATTCCGTGCAGGTGATCGATCACGGCGACGTCCACCGCGCAGTCGCCGCCGGCGGCCAGCACGCGCCTGGCGTTCGACTGGGCGAGCAGCGCTTTGGCGTTGCGGAACTGCGTGAAGATCGCGTCCCAGCGATGCACGCCATGCGCGTCTGCCGCTTCGCCGTCGGCGATCGGCACGCTGATCATCGGTGCGAACTGCGCGCACACCGCGGCTGCGGCCATCGCGCCGCGCGGAAGGTCGGTGTGGCGCCCCGATCCCTGCCATTGCGGGTACGACAGGCTGATGTCGAACGGCATGGCCTCGCTCCTTGGGATCGCGGACGCCCATGATGCCAGTGGGGCGGTTTCGGCCGGGGACGCAGCGGGAAGTCAATGCGAATCTTGCATAATGAGAATTATTCGCATTTAATAATGAACAGGCAGGGGCTCTCCGGACTTGCGCATTGGCCACCGGTGGCCATTCGCGGCACGACGGCCAGGGCACGACCCGCCACTCCCGTTCGCATCCAGACGACCCCATGCACGCCATCGGTTCCGCCCGCACGACCCGCCACGTTTCCCGCCACGCTCCGGCCGCCGCCACGCCCAACCGGCTTGGCCTCGCCGTCTTCCTCGCGTTGATCGCCGCCAACGGCACGGCCTTTGCTGCCGATGCCGCCGCGGCCGACAGGCGCGACCGATCTCGACGCCGTCCTCGTGGTCGCCCAGCGCGCCGAGCGCGTCAGCAACGGCGCGACCAACCTCGACCTGACCATCAAGGAGACGCCGCAGTCCATCAGCGTGATCGACAGCGCGCAGATGCAGGCGTTCCAGACCAACAGCCTCAACGACGCGCTGCGGATGGCCACCGGTATCCAGGTGGACGAGTGGGAAACCAACCGCACCACGTTCACCTCGCGCGGCTTCGATATCGAGAACACGCAGATCGACGGCGTCGGCCTGCCGAACGACTGGGGCATCGTCACCGGCGCGATGGACATGGCCGGCTACGAGAAGCTGGAAGTCATCCGCGGCGCCAACGGCCTGCTCACCGGCGTCGGCAACGCGGCGGGCACGATCAACTACGTGCGCAAGCGCCCGACCAACGACGCGCAGGGCTCGCTCGGCGTGAGCTACGGCTCGTGGGACACCGTGCGTGCAGACATCGATTATTCGACGCCGTTCACCGACGACGGCCGCTGGGCCGGGCGTTTCGTCGCCGCCCACCAGGAGGGCGATTCCTGGCTGCGTGACAAGCAGGACCAGCGCGATTTCGTCTACGGCGTCGTCGATGGCCAGATCGGCGAGAACGGCACGCTGACGCTCGGCTATTCGTGGCAGAAGGCGCAGACCGACGGGAACATGTGGGGCGCGCTGGCCTTCATGTACAGCGATGGCACCCAGGCCGAATGGCCGCGCAGCGCGTCGACGACGCAGGACTGGACCTTCTGGGACACGACCAACCAGAACGCGTTCGTCGAGTACGCGCACCAGCTCGGTTCGGACTGGCAGCTGAAGCTGTCGTACGACTACCGCAATACCGAGAACGCCGACAAGCTGTTCTACGCCACCGATTACGCCGCGACCGGCCTGGAGCCGAGCACCAACCTCGGCCTGTATGGCTACGCATGGCGCGGCGACGACGAGATGACCTCGCACCTGGCGACGGCGACCGTCGATGGTCGTTTTGCTATGTGGGGCCGCGAGCACGAGGCGATGCTCGGCGTCGGCTGGGCCAAGAGCGAGGCGGAAAACCGCGAGTTCGACGCCGACATTTACGACAACGGCATGTACGGCTACATCCCGATGCCCGCGTTCCCGTGGGCGGGCAATGCCGTTCCGGAACCGGTGTGGGGCGCGCGCTCGGTCTACAGCGTGCTGGACCAGCGCCTCAAGCGCGCCTTCGGTGCGACGCGCCTGGCGCTCACCGACCGCTTCAAGGCCGTGCTCGGCTTCAACTTCGCCGAATACCACCGCGAAGGCGTGAACTACGGCGTCGTGTTCGACCAGACCGAAAGCCACACCAGCCCGTACGCCGGCCTCACCTACGACTTCAACGAGCACGTGCTCGGCTACGTCAGCTATTCGGACATCTACCATCCGCAGAGCCAGTCCGACGCCGATGGCCGTTATCTGGATCCGACGAAGGGCACGAACTACGAACTCGGCGTGAAGGCCGACTGGCTCGACAAGCGCCTGCTGACGACGTTCGCCGTGTTCCAGGCGAAGCAGGACAACCTCGCCACCGGCGCCGGCTACAACCAGAACGGCCAGTACTACTACACCGGCGTCAACGTCGAATCCAAGGGCGTGGAGTTCGAAGTCACCGGAAAGGTGTCGGAGTACGTCGACCTCGTCTTCGGCGCGACCGCGCTGAAGCTGACCGGCCAGGACGGCGACGATACGTACCGCTGGGTGCCGCGCCGCACCGCGAACCTGATGGTGATGGCGCGCCTGCCGAGCTACACGGCGTTGTCGTACGGCCTTGGTGGCCGCTGGCAGAGCGACATCTCGAACGTCGAGAGCAACGGCTTCACCGTGCGCCAGGACAGCTACGCGGTGCTCAACGGCTTCGTGGCGTGGGACTTCGTGCCCAATGCGACGGTGCGTTTGAACGTCAACAACCTCACCGACGAGAAGTACATCAACACGCTTCGCTACAGCGGCTTCTACGGCGCGCCGGCGAACTACATGCTGAGCCTGAACTGGCGGTTCTGATCGCCATACGCAAACGCGACACAACGAGGACGGAGCCATCGCCATGTCCGGCACGACCGCCGCATCTGCATCTTCCTTCGCGCCCCGGCTGCGCATCGCCTCGCGCGTATGCGCCGCGGTGCTCGGCGGCTACGCCTTCGCGTGGGGTCTGGTGGCGTTGACCACCGCACTGCTGTTCGCGGCGCAGCTGGACTTCCACGATGCCGAGTTCAGCGGTGCCGTCATCGGCCTGGTCGGCTATCTCGTCGTGTTCCTGTGGGCGATCGCGGCGCGCAGGCTCGCGGTGGTGTGGTCGGTGCTGCTGCTCGGCGGCGCGGCGATGGCCGTTGCGGCGTCGCTCGTGCAGTCGATGCTGGTCTGAGGAGGACGCGTCATGCTCAACAGCTTCCGGCAATCGATGGCGTGGCTGCACACCTGGTTCGGGCTGGTGCTCGGCTTCGTGCTGATGGCGGCGTTCTTCTTCGGCGCGTTGTCGGTGTTCGATCGCGAGATCGATCGCTGGTCGAACCCGGCGACGCGCTTCGAGCCGCAGCCCATGCCGTCGTACGACAAGGTGCTCAGGCCCGCGTTCGAGCGCATGCAGCCCACGAGGGACGCCGTGGACGCCATGCGCCCGCGCGTGAACGGCGACATGCCGCAGCGTTTCGACACCGTCGTCAGCTGGAGCGCCTACACGACGCACCGCGATCCGGTGCTGGCGCTGTATGCCGGCTATGAGGTGCCGAACGCGAAGGATCCGGAAGAGGCGATCTGGGCCTACGGCACCATCGATCCGCGCGATGGCCGCGTGCTGTCGAACGACCAGCTGAAGATCGGCAGCGAGTTCTTCTATCCGATGCATTACAGCCTGACGCTGGACTGGAAGAACCTCGGCTTCTGGATCGTCGGGTTTTCCGCGCTGGTGATGCTGGCCGCGCTCGTGAGCGGCGTGGTGATGCATCGCAAGATCTTCCGCGAGTTCTTCACCTTCCGCCCCGACAAGGCGCGGCTGCGCAGCGTGCTCGACCTGCACAACCTCACCGGCGTAGTCGCGCTGCCGTTCCATTTCTTCTTCGCGTTCACCGGACTGGTGATCTTCGCCGGCACGTACTACTTCCCGGTGGGTCACACGCAGCTGCACGACCTGCACGAGTTGCACGCCCAGATCGAAGCGAACGAAACCGGCCTGCCGCACGAACGCGCGGGCGTTGCCGCCGGCCTGGCGTCGGTCGACGACATGGTCGCCGAGGCGCAGCGTCGCTGGCAGGCAAAGGACAAGGCAGGCGACGTCGGCTTCCTCGTGCTGCAGCACGTGGGCGATGCGAACGGCTACGTCAGCGTCTACCGCGCAGGCACCGACCGAATCGCGCTGGTCGGCGACGGCATCCACTTCAAGGCATCCACCGGCGAGCTGATTCGCGAAGATCCACCGGCGAGCGCCGTCGGCCGCGTCAGCGAGTTCCTCACCGGCCTGCACCTGCAGCACTTCCGCCACTGGCTGCTGCGCTGGCTGTACGTGCTCGGCGGTCTGGCGGGCGCGGTGTGCATCGCGACCGGCTTCGTTTTCTTCGTCGAGAAGCGCAAGCGCCAGCACGCACAGCAAGGCAGCCAGGGAGCGCGCATCGTCGACGCGCTCGCCGTCACCACGGTCACGGGCATGGTGCTGGCGGCGCTGGGCATCCTCGTCGCGAACCGGTTGCTGCCGGAAACGCTGCCGGGTCGCGGCGATTTCGAACGCTACGCGTTCTGGGGCACGTGGGCGCTCGCCTTCGTGCACGCTGGCCTGCGCAGCGCGCCGGTCGCGCAGGGCAGGGCGAATCCCGCATGGCGCGAGCAGTGTTGGGCGATCGCCATGCTCGCAGTGGGCGCGGTCGCGCTGAACTGGATCACCACCGGCGACCATCTGCTGAAGACGCTGACGGCCGGTTACTGGCCGGTGGCGGGCGTGGACCTGTTCCTGCTGTTCGGCGCGACCGT
Organism: Lysobacter soli; assembly: GCF_009755585.1. Taxonomy (NCBI): domain Bacteria; kingdom Pseudomonadati; phylum Pseudomonadota; class Gammaproteobacteria; order Lysobacterales; family Lysobacteraceae; genus Lysobacter; species Lysobacter soli. Next base: position 1,922,266 of record NZ_CP046603.1, read on the forward strand.
CGCGGCCATGACGGCGCGCAAGCTCACGAAGAATGCCGCCGTCGCGCAGCCGCGCATCGACACGGAGCCGGCGCATGTCTGATGCGATGTTCTCCGCATGCCTGTTGTCGGCCGCGTTCGCGAGTGCCATCGCCGGCATGGGCTGGCTCGCGCTGTCGATGCCGGTGCACGCGCAGCAGGTCTGGGGCGATGTCGTGTCGCCCGTCAGCGGGCGTGCGCTGCGATGGATGGGCGCGTCGGGATTGCTGGTCGCGTTGGCGCTGTGCCTCGCGGTCGATCACGCATCCATGGCATCGCTGGTCTGGGTGATGACGCTGGCCGCGTCGGCGCTCGCGATCGCGTTCGCGCTTTCATCCCGACCGGCATGGTTGCGCGGACTTGTGCCGTGGGTGCGTGTGGCGAAGCCCCGTCCGGCCAGATGACGTAAGCCGGCCGACGCCTCCGGCCCATCGCGAGGGGCGCGCAGTGGACGACGTCGCCTTCACCTTCGCCGGGTACGATCCGGCCATGGCCGAGCCCGGTGGTCCCGAAGTGTTCCGACTATGCGCCGTCGCCGAAGAGAACCGGCGACGTCGCACCGACCTGACCCACACCGTGGCCGCATTGCGGTCCACGATCGCGCAATCGGTCGTCATCGCGTGGCAACTCAACGCGTATGCATCCGGTGCGGAACAACGCCTTGCGATGGCGGTCGAGCGTGCAGGCCTGGCCCGTCCGCGCGAACGCGGCGAGGACGAGGTCGACGCGCAGGAAGCCAAACTCCTCGACGACGTCGAAGATGCGGCCCTCAACGCGAAGGAAGCTTCGCGTGGGCCAATTCGAGCGATTTGAACGCGTCCACGCCCGCGTGGCGACGATCGAGGCTGCTGCGGAGTTCGTCGAGCGATGCGGCCAACATCCGTGCCAGTTGCCGGCGTTCGGCCATTGCGATGGCGAGCCGTTCGTGATCGGCGGACGTGTCGTGTGCTTCGTCCAGGTTGGACGATGAAGCAGGAAGATTCATGGTGGCCTTCTCGTGCGGAGCTGCACGGAGGCCCAGGGCTATGCCGCTATGTGATCGGCATGGTGCACAGGTACGAATACACGCGTCGTGGTTACGGGGGTGTGTTTCCGCAGGTGGAGAGGGTGCTCCTTGACGCCTTCTTCGCGCGGGACGGTCCGCAGCGTGCGGCGAACGTCGATGCACGGGTCAGGCAGGGGCTCGCTCGAATGCGCTGCGCTGGGCGTCGTCGATGCTCACGATCCGGTCGAGCCGGATGAGGCTGCCGTCGTCCAGGCGCATGTACTCCGCGCCGTCGCGTGCAAACAGGTCGGCGATGCGTGCATCGACGAGGCGCCGGTTTCCTTCGTCATCGAGATGGTTGATCGCCACGATCCGCCGAAGCGTTGCCGCCGCTTCCAGCACGTCGTGGAATTCGCAATCGATGGGAACGTAGGTTGTGGTCATGGTGAGCTCTCCGCGTGGCTGGCCGGGAGAGCTCCCGGCCAGCGGCCCGCATCGCATCAACGCAGCTTCACGCCGGGGAAATCGACCGGAACGGCGAAGGCGACGTTGACGTAGTTGGTGAACAGGTTCAGCGCGACGTGCGCGAGGATCTCGACGATTTCCTCGTCGTTGAAACCCTCGCCGCGCAGCGCTTCGACGTCGGCCGTTTCGATCTGGCCGCGACCTTCCACTACGCGCAGGGCGAAGCGCAGCGCGGCGGCCGTCTTCGGATCCTGCGACTGGCCGTCCTGGGCGGCGCTCATTTCGTCGCCGCTCGCGCCGGCCTTGCGGCCCAGCGCGGTGTGCGCGGCGAGGCAGTACTCGCAGGCGTTGCGGTTGGCGATGGCGACGGCGATCTGCTCGCCGAGCTTCGGCGCGATGACGCCGTCACCGAGTGCGCCGAACGAGCCCCACATGCTCTTGAGCGCGGCGGTGGAGTTGGCGACGGCGCGGAACATGTTCGGCGTGGCGCCGAACGCCGAGTGGATCTGGCCGAGGATCTGCTGGCGTTCGCCGGTGCTGTCTTTCGGATTGACGAGGGGAATGCGGGACATGGCGGGGTTCCTGGTTGGACCGACCGGAGTGGCCGGTTGACGGGCATACTAGGAACCCGTCCGGGACGATTGGTGGCGATATGTCGCTGAAAGATGGCAATTCGTCCGAGCCTCCCGCACCACCCGTGAGCGAGGGCGCCGCGTCCATCGACCGCCTCACGCCGGTGCTCGAGCGCTTTCGCGTGCAGGCCTCGCTCTTCCATTCCGGCCCGCTGTGCGGACATCAGGTCTTCGATGCGAAGCCCGGTCGCGGCTTCCTGCATGTGCTGCGCCGGGGCGAGATGGAACTGCTGCACGGGCAGGGGCCGCACAGGGCACGCACGCACCTGTGCGAGCCGACGCTGCTGCTGTTCCCGCGCGCGGTGCACCACGAATTCGTCAATCCACCCGTCGACGGCTCGGACTTCACCTGCGCGACGCTGGATTTCGACGGCGGGGCGCGCAATCCGATCGTGCAGTCGCTGCCCGACCTCATCGCGCTGCCGCTGGGGAAGATCGACGGACTCGAAGCCACGCTCGGCCTGCTGTTCGCCGAATCCGACCAGGTGCGCTGCGGTTCGCGACTGCTCGTCAATCGCCTGTTCGAGGTGGTGCTGATCCAGGTGCTGCGGTGGATCCTCGATCATCCCGAGGGCGCGCACGTGTCGCAGGGCATGATGATGGGGCTGTCGGATCCGCGACTCGCGAAGGCGCTCATCGCCGTGCACCAGGCGCCCGATGCCGACTGGACGCTCGAACGCATGGCCGCCAGCGCCGGCATGTCGCGCAGCGCGTTCGCCGCGGCGTTCAAGGCCGCGACCGGAACCACGCCCGCGGCGTATTCGCTGGACTGGAAGCTCAACGTCGCCACGTCGCTGCTGCGCGCAGGGCGATCGGTGAAGCAGGTAGCGCTGGACCTTGGCTTCGCGGATGCGCCATCGCTTTCGCGCGCGTTCCGCCGGCGCACCGGTTCGTCGCCACGCGAATGGCTCACGCTGCACCAGGGGGCGGCAGGCTAGACGTACTTACGATCACGCAACGCAGGAGAGGGAACGATGCCGCGATACCTGATCTCGTTCGACGACGGATGGATGACGTTCCCCGAGGAAGACCTGCCAGCCGTGTCCGAGGCCTCGCATGCCGTGGTACGCGAAGCGAAGGCCGCCGGCGTGTGGATCTTCGGCGGTGGAATCATGAGCCAGCAGGCGTCAGTCGTCGCACCGGATGGCTCGGTTTCCGACGGTGCGTGGCCGGAAACGAAGGCCGTCATCGGCGGGTTCTCGATCCTCGAAGTGGCGTCGCGCGAGGACGCGTTGCGATGGGCGGCGAAGATCGCCGAATCGTGTCGTTGCGCGCAGGAAGTGCGCGAGATCATGTTCGATCCCGAATCCTGAGCCTCAAACAAGGAGCCATGCCATGAAGCCGGTCCACACCCTCGCGCTGTCCATCGCCTTCGCCTTCGGCGCGACATTGGCCGTAGCGGCCGACAAGGTCACGACGGTTCCGGTCAAGTTCGCCAAGGGCGCGAGCAGCGCGACGATGAAAGGCAGCTTCGCGGGCTACGACTCGGTGCACTACACGCTCGATGCGCGCGCGGGCCAGACGATGACGGTAACGCTGGCCGGCAGCAGTAACGCGAACTTCAACGTCTTCGCGCCGGGCGACGCGCCGGGCACGGCGACCGCGCTGGGCTCCAACGCTGATCGCGGATGGACCGGCAAGCTGCCGAAGACCGGCACGTACACCGTGCAGGTCTACCAGATGCGCGCCTCGGCCCGGCGCGGCGAGAAGGTGCCGTACACGATCACGCTGTCGATCCGCTGAGCCCGGCGCATTACCAGTTCCAGCGCAGGCCCAAACTCGCTTCGACGGCGTCGTAGCGTCCGTCGAATCCGGACTGGTAACCGAGGTTCGCGTACAACGTCGATACGCCGGTGAGCTGCAGGTTCATTCCGGCAGCGAATTCGACCCACTCGCCGTCCAGCTCGGCGCGGAACGGCACCGTGCGGGTGGCGGAGGAGAATTCGGTGGTCGCCGAATCTTCGAATTCGCGCCAGACGTTCAGGCGAAGCCACGCGCCCAGTCCCCGCGCACGGCCGTGGTCGTCGGGCGCCAGCGTCCAGTCCCGCGCCGCGCGCACGCCCAGTCGGGCCGTCAGCGAGGTGACGTCACGGAAGGACACTTCGGCGGCCACGTCGCGTCCGTTTTCATCGTCGACAGCCTGGTAGATCACCTGGAACTGGGGTTCGACGAGCCAGGTCGCCGTGGCGAAGGGATACCCGAACTCGACCGATGCGCCCCAGCCGAAGCCGTCGCCATCGATGTCCAGTTCGACCGCCCGGAACGACACCGCGCTGGCGTCGTACCACGACCCTTGCAGCACGGCGTCGACGTACCAGCCCGTCGCGCCGAAGTGGGTCCAGTAAGCCCCGAGCGTGCTGGCCTCTATTTCGTCCTTGCCGGCACGGATGCCGGTGAAGTGCGTGACGTCGCCCTTGATGCGGCCGTGGGCGATGTAGGCGCCGACGAAATCGCGTGCGCCGTCCGCGCGATCCTGATGCCACAGGTCCACGCCGCCCTGCAGCGCCGCGACGTCGAAATCGAGGTGCGGGCCCTGGTTGCTCGTCACTCCGCGACCTTCGTACGAACCCGACTGGCCGATCACGCGCGCCCATCCGCCATCGAAAGCGGATCGTGATGCGTCGTCGTGCGGAGCCTTGCGCTCGTCGCCCACCCGTTCGTGCAGCGTGCCGATCACCTCGCGACCGTAGTGGACGCCCATCGCCGGCAGCGCGGCGTAGGTCGACACTTCGACCCGATAGTTGGGGACGGGCGGCGGAAGCGGCGACGGAGGGTCGGGTGTCGGATCCGGCGGCGGGGGCGGTGGCGGTGCCGGTGGTGTCGGCGGAGGATCCGGCGGTGGCGTCGGAGGATCCGGCGGTGGAGGCGGCACCGGAGGATCCGGCGGTGGAGGCGGCGGCACGTACTCTGAACGCAGATACCAGTTGTCCGGCGCGGCGCCGTCGCGACTGCCGCGGAATAGCGCGTACTCGTATGGTCCGGCGATCACCGGCTGCGCCAGCGTGAAACTGCCCACGGCAGTGGTGCCGCCGTTGAGCGTGTAGACCAGCAGGATGCCGTCGTCGACGGTGAGATCGCCTTCGCCCCCTGCGTTGGCGACCGTGAGCGCGGTATCCCCGGAGGCCTGCCCGCCGAAGATCGCGAGCCGGTCCGCCGGCGAATCGTCGCCCGCGAGCGTCGCGTTGAGCAGGAGCGATCCGCCCGCGCCGGTGTAGTTGCCGGCGGCGAGCACGCCGAAATTTCCCGACACCGGCGCCGCGAACGCGATGAGGCTGGCGCTGTTGAGCACCGTGGTGACATTGGAGCTGCCGCTGATGTTCCAGGTGCTGGCATTGCGCAGGTTGACGGCGGACGTGCCCGCGCTGGTGACCACGGCGCCATTGACGGTGGAGGCGTCCACGTTGAGTTCGAGCGAGCCCGGCGTGGTCCCGGCGCTTACGATCTCGGCCAGCGTGCCGTTGCCGGTGAGGGTGCTTCCACGCGACGCGCCGACGCGCAGCGACGTGCCGGAGACGCGGATCGCGGCGGCCTGGCTCGACGCGAGCGTGCTGTGGTCGACCGTAACCAGGCTGGTGCCGACGTCATAGGCCGATGCGAACAGCGCGTTCGCGCCCGTTCCGGTCGTCGTCACGCTGCTGTCGGTCAGTTGCATGCTGCTGGCGCCGCGCACCACGGCGCCGTATGCGCTGGCGCCGGACGTGCTCACGGTAAGCCCGCTGGCGATCAGCGAGGCGCCCGTCGCCCCCGGTGCCTGCGTTCCCGGATCGTCCGGACTCACGTGCAGCGTCGTCGTCGGCGGCGGAGCGGGCGCGGTCAACAATCCCACCGAGAACAGGCCGGTGCCGGACGCACCGGTCGTCGTGATGCTGCCGCCGGCAAGCGTGAGGCGGCCGCCGAACTGCGAGGTCGCGCCGATGCCGCTGGTGCCGCTGGTGGTGATCGCGACCTGGCTCAGGCTTGTAGTACTGCCTGCGATCGACAACACGCCGAACGCCGAGACTCCTGCCGTGTTGATGGAGCCGCCCGTCATGGTGAGGTTGCTCGCGGTTGTCGACGCGCACGCCGATCGAGCGATCGTTGGAGGTGGTGACCGCCGTATTGGTCAGGCCCACGCGTCCGACCTGTGCGTGTACGCCGAACGCATCGGTGCCGCGCGTCAGCACCTGGGTTCCGGTCGCATCGACCGTCGCGTTCGGGTCGATGGTCAGGATCCCGTGCGAGCTGGCCGTGTTGGTCGTGATCGAACCGCCGCCCAGGGTGATGTGGCCGGCCACGTTCGCTTCCACGCCATTGGCGCCGCTGCCCAAGGTCTGGATGACGACGTTGTTCGCGACGATGGACGCATCGCCCAGGAAGGCGAACAGACCGGGCGCCTGCGCGCCGGTGGTGGTGACCGAACCGCCCGTGAGCGATACGGTGGCTCCGCTCTGCGCATGTACGGCGCGGCCAGTCGAGCCACTGGTGGAGATACGCGTGTCGGCCGCCGTTACCGAACTTCCGATGCCGGTGGCGTATATCGCCGAAGCCAGCGAGCCGGTGGTCGTGATCGTCGAGCCGCTGAAGATCTGGATCGTGCCGGCGGCGGTCGCGTAGGCGGCGTATGCCGTTGGACCTCCGGTGATGAGCGTCAGCGCGGAGACGCTTTCGATGCGGCCGCCGTTCAACGCGTAGAGCGCGTAGCCGGCCGGAACTCCCGCCGTGCCGGTGTTGATGGTCCCGCTCGCGGTGCGGGTCGCCCCGTTGGCCATGACCTGTTGCGCCTCGCACGAGGCGCCGTAGGCGCAGGGAAGTCCGAGCAACCACGCCAGGGTCCAGCGCGAATGCAGCGCGCGCCGGATCGTGGCGGCCAGCGTGTCTGGCGGAAGTAGGCGAACAGCGCGTCCTGCGGCCCGAGCTGACATGCGAAGCCTCCATGCTTACCAGCTCGCGCGATTGTCGAGGGCGGGTCGTGGCCTCACCGTGAAGCGGCGCCATCCCCACTCGCACGGCCGGGCCGCGCGTATCCCGCTGCTCCCGGTGTCGTCGGCCCTCGGCTGTCGCGCCGGCTCCCCGTTCCGTCGGCGTATTCCCCGGTTCGTCGCAGGGCGGTTGCCGGTCGCTGGCGCTGGTCGCAGCCTGACGCTCGCCGGATGTCCGGCATCGCTGCGTGAGTCGCCATGAAGACGCTGATCCTCCTGCTGGGCTGGTGCCTGCTGCTGGTGCTGTGCTGGCCGCTCGCGCTGCTGGCGCTGGTGCTGTGGCCGCTGGTGTGGCTGCTGTGCCTGCCGTTCCGGCTCGTAGGCATCACGTTTTCCGCGCTGTTCGCCTTCCTGCATGCACTGCTGATGCTGCCGGCCCGGCTGCTCGGCTGGCGTCCGCAGGCGGCCGCCGCGTAAGGCAGCGGCAAAGCCGGGCGCGGCGATGGACCCACGCAACCTCAACCGAATCCAGGGAAGCAGCACATGAAGAAGTTCATGTCGGCGGCGGTCGTTCTTGCCGCGATGGCGGGGCCGGGCGCGGCCCTCGCGCAGGACGACCAGTCGCAACAGGCAGCGCTGACGCGCACGGTGGCGGCACTCGATACCGCGGTGTTCGACGCCTTCAACACCTGCAGCAAGCCGGTGCAGCTGGAAAAACACGCCAGCTTCTTCGCGCCCGACGTGGAGTTCTACCACGACGCCGGCGGCGTCACGTGGTCGCGGCGGGAAATGATCGAGAACACGCAGAAGTACGTGTGCGGACACTTTCGCCGCGAACTCGTGCCCGGCACGCTGAAGGTGTTTCCGATCAGCAATTACGGCGCGATCGAGCAGGGCACGCATCGCTTCTGCCAGTTCGACACCGGCAAGTGCGACGGCATCGCCGAGTTCGTCATCGTGTGGGAGAACCGCGACGGCGCCTGGCGCATCACCCGCGTGCTCAGTTACGGGCACCGGGCGAACGGCTAGATCGACGGGACTAGCCGGGCGCTTGCGGCGCGATGCTGCGACCTTGCGACGCCGAATCATCGGCCGCCTGCAGTATCGCCATGACGCGGATGGCCTCTTCGGGCGGAACCGGATTGGGGCCATCGCCCGCGATCGCCTCGGCCAGTTCCGCGTAGAAACGCGACTGGTCGCCACGCAGCGCGGGGCGCGTCTGGAGCGCATCGCCGTCGCCTCGCCACTGCAGCGGATCGGGATCGATGCCCCATTGCGCATCGCCCGGTCGCACGCCGGCGATCAGCTGCGGCTCCTGCGGGTCGGGTTGCGCCTTCACCAGCGAGCCGCGCGTGCCGTGCACGACGAAGCGCGCACCAGGAATCGCCGCGAGCATCCCGACCTGCAACACCGCGCGGGTCGCGCCGAAGGACAGCACCACGTGCGCCCAGTCGTCCGTCGTCGCGCCGTCGCGTTGTCGAGCGAAACTCGCCTGCACGCGGTCGGGCCACCCGAACAGCGACAGCACCTGGTCAACCAGATGCGGCCCGAGGTCCCACCACAAACCCGTCGCGGGACCGGGTCGCTCGCGCCAGCGATCGCGTACCTGCGGCCGGAAGCGCTCGATGCGCGATTCGAAATGGCGAACGTCGCCCACCAGCCCCTCGTGTATCGCCTGGCGCACCGTCAGGAAGTCGCTGTCCCAGCGCCGGTTGTGGAAGACGGATAACAAGCGGCCCTCGGCCTGCGCGATCCCGAGCAGTTCGATCGCTTCCGGAACATTCGGCGTCAGCGGCTTGTCGACCACCACGTGCTTGCCCGCACGCAGCGCCGCCTGCGCGAGCGGAAAGTGCGTGTCGTTCGGCGTGGCGATCACGACCAGGTCGACATCGGCATCGACGACCGCCCGCATCGGATCGCCTTCCACCGCGATGCCAGGAAGATCAGCCCGCACCTCTTCCGGCCGGCTCGATGCGACCAGAGCCAGCGACAGACGCGGCACGGAGCGGATCAACGGCGCATGGAACGTTCGCGAGGCGAAGCCATACCCGATCAGCGCAACGCGAATGGGACGGGCGGGATGGTTCATCTGGCTTGGCATGTCGCCGGTCTCCTGTCTGGATGCTGGTCCCACAGCGGTGCGCGCATTGTGCAATGCAGGCCGCAGCGATGGCGTGGAGCTTCTCGTGCGGCGAACCTGATCGCGGCGACCGGGTTCACCAGGAGTGTCGCGGATGACACACTTCGCGCATGCGCAATCGCCCACCCAGCATCGATGGACTCGCCGCCAGCACGCTGCAATTGCCGCCGGGGGCGTGGCCCACGGTGCTCGATTGTTTGTGCGAGCGGTTTCCCGCGATACCGCGCGCGCAATGGCTCGAGCGCATGGCGCGAGGGCGCGTCCTTGACGACGCCGGGCGATGGGTGATGCCGGAAACGCCGTATCGCGTCGGGCTCGAAATCCATTACTACCGCGAAGTGGCCGACGAGCCGCGCATTCCGTTCGACGAGGTCGTGCTGCACGTCGACGACGACCTGCTGGTGGCGGACAAACCGCACTTCCTTCCCGTCGCGCCGGCCGGTGCGCATGTGCACGAAACGCTGCTGGGCCGGTTGATCCGGCGAACGGGGAATGCGGCGCTTGCGCCGTTGCATCGCATCGATCGCGAAACGGCCGGGCTGGTGCTGTTCTCCACCAATCCAGACAGTCGCGCGCGCTACCAGGCGCTGTTCCGCGAGCGTCGCATCCGGAAGCAGTACGAGGCGATCGCGCCGCCGCTGCCGGGCGTCGAATTTCCGTGCATGCGCGCGAGTCGCATCGAGCGCGGCAAGCCATTTTTCCGCATGCGGGAAGTCGATGGGCCTGCGAACAGCGAAACGCACATCGACGTCATCGCCCGCGGCGACGACCACTGGCGATATGCGCTCACGCCGGTCACCGGGCGGAAACACCAGCTGCGCGTCCACATGGCCGCGCTTGGTGCGCCGATCGCCAACGATCCGGTCTATCCGTCGGTGCGGCACCGCGAGGCCGGCGACTACTCGGCGCCCTTGCAGCTGCTGGCGAAGCGGCTTTCGTTCGTCGACCCGATCAGCGGGGCGGAGCGCAGCTTTTCGAGTGAGCTTGAGCTGGAGACCGCACGCCCGACGCTCAGCCGATGAACCGCAGGCCGACGCCGGGTTCGGTGGCAATCCATCGCGGCGAGGCAGCATTGTCGCCGAGCTTCTGTCGCAGCTTGCCGACAAGGATGCGCAGGTAATGGGTGTCGCCCTCGTGCGTCGGTCCCCATAGTTCCCGAAGGATCTGCGGTTGCGTCACCACGCGGCCGGCGTGCTGCACCAGCAACGCGAGCAGCGCGTATTCCTTGCGTGCGAGTGCCAACGGCTGGCCGCCGAGCGTCACCTCGCGGCGGACGAGGTCCACGTGCAGCTGGCCGTCATCGAACACCGGCGGCGTATCGTTCGCCACCACGCGCGTACGCAGCAAGGCGCGCACGCGAGCCATGAGTTCCTGCGCGCCGAAGGGTTTGGTGACGTAATCGTTGGCGCCGCCATCCAGCCCGGCGACCTTCTCGGCTTCGCGCGAGCGCACCGTCAGCAGGATCACCGGCACCGTCGACCACTGGCGCAACTCGCGCAGCACCTGCTGGCCGTCGCGATCGGGCAGGCCGAGATCGAGGATGACCAGATCGGCTCCGTGCGTCGCCAGCGCTTCGAGCCCGCCCTGGCCGGTGTCGGCCATGTCCACCACGTAACCTTGCGCACGCAGGCTGATGTCGAGGAACCGGCGGATCTGCGGTTCGTCGTCGATCACCAGGATGCGCGGTGCGTTGGCGGTGGTTTCGGTCATCGGATGTTTCGCGGCTCAGGGCTCCACGCGGGGCAGGGTAATCCGGATCGTGGTGCCGCGACCATCCGCGCCCGGCAGCGCTTCGACACTGCCGCCGTGCGCGCCGATCATGCCCTGCGTGATCGCCAATCCCAGGCCGGTGCCTTGCCGCCCGCGATCGCCACGCTCGACGCTGTAGAACATGTCGAAGATGCGGCGGCGTTCGTCCTCCGGGATGCCCGGGCCGCGATCGCGCACGTCGATGCGCAGCGCGTTGTCTACGATGCGCGCCTCGATCGTGACGGCATCGCCCGGTGACGAGAACTTAGCCGCGTTCTCCAGTACGTTGAACAGCGCCTGTTCGACCAGCGCCGGATGCACCCAGATCGGCGCGAGTCCGGGGGCGATCGATACCTCGAAACGCGCGTCCGGTTCGTAGCGCTGCAGGCGCGTGACCGCCGAGCCGACCAGCTCGTCCACGCCGATCCAGTCGCGGTTGAGCGTCAGGCCACCATGGCCCAGCCGGGTCATGTCGAGCAGGTTCTGGATGTAGCGGTCGAGGCGTTCGCCTTCGATGCGGATGGTGTCCAGCAGGCTGCGGCGGTCGGGTTCGTCCATCGACTGGCCGTAGTGCTCCAGGCTGCTCGCCGCGCCGATGATCGAGGCCAGCGGCGAGCGCAGGTCGTGCGAGACCGACGACAGCAGTGCCGACCGCAGGCGTTCGGTTTCGTTGCCGACGCGGGCGTCTTCCAGATCCGCGACCAGTCGCGCGCGGGCGAGCGCCTGCGCGATGTCCTCGGTCATCGCTTCGGCGAGCCGGCGCTGTTCGGAGCCGATGCGCGCCGCGCCATCGGACAATCGCAGCCCGACCACGCCGGTCTCGCGCTCGCCCAGCACCAGCGGCAGGAACCACCAGCCCGATCCGGCAAGCGTGTCGGTGTAGCGGCCGGACGGCTGGCGATGGCGCATCGCCCAGTCGGCGGCGGCGCGATCCTTTTCGTCCAGCGCTTCGGCGTGGAGCGATTGGCCGCCGGCCTGCAGCATGACGTCGGCATCGAGCGCGCGACGCAGCGCATCGCGACCGGCATGAAGTACCTCGCCGACATTGCCGGCGGTCGACAGCTGCCGTCCCAGTGTCTGCAGTGCAGTCGCGTGCGCGTTGGCCGCACGCAGCGCGAGCACCTGCATCCGCAGCTTCGACGCGAGCCGCCCGGCGACCAGCGCCGCGACCAGGAACAGCACGACCGTGATCGCGCCCTGCCGCGCGCCGATCATCAAGGTGAAGCGCGGTTCGATGAAGAAGAAGTTGTACGCGAAGAAACACGACACCGCGGCGATCACCGCCGCCGTCATGCGCGTTCGCGCCGCAACCAGCACGACGGCGACGATGAAGATCAGCGACAGGTCGTCAAGTTCGATCCAGCGTTCGGCGATCCACGCCAGCGCCGTCGCGCCCGCGGCGGCGGCGAAGGCAAGCGCTGCGTCGCTGCGGCTCAGCAGGCTGCCCGTGTCGCGCCAGGACCGTCGCGCGCGTGCGCGGGCCTCGGGCGTGCTGACGATGGTCAGTTCGTAATGCGCGCCGCGCTGGATGAGCTGCTGCGTCAGCGTGCGGTTGAACATGCGTGCCAGCGGCCGCTCGCGCGTGCGGCCGAGCACGATCGCGCTGGCGCCGGAACGCGACGCGTGATCGAGCAGCGCATCGACGATGTTGTTTCCGTGCAGCACCAGTGCGTCGCCGCCGAGGCGCCGGGCCAGCGCGAACGCATTGTCGAGTTCGCGCTGGCGTGCGTCTTCGGGCGTGTCGCTCGACTGCACGGTCACCACGGTCCACGGTGCATCGCGGCGTTCGGCGAGGCGTCTTGCCACGCGCACGAGGTACTCCGACGCGCCGCGTCCGTCGATCGCCACCATCACGCCGCGCCGCACGGGCACGCCGGGCAGGCCGCGTGCGGCCTGCGCTTCGCGGAGGTCGCTGTCGACGCGGTCGGCCGCCGTCTGCATCGCCAGTTCGCGCAACGCGGTCAGATTGCTCGGCGAAAAGAACGCCTGCAACGCATGCGCGGCCTGTTCGGGCACGTAGACCTTGCCCTGGTGCAGGCGCTCGATGAGCTCGCGCGGCGGCAGGTCGACCAGCACGATGTCGCGCAGCCGGTCGAACACGGCGTCGGGCACGGTCTCGCTCACGCGCACGCCGGTGATGCGGTGCACGACGTCGTTGAGGCTTTCCAGGTGCTGGATGTTGATCGTGGTGTAGACGTCGATGCCGGCGTCGAGCAGTTCGATCACGTCCTGCCAGCGGCGTTCGTGCCGGCTGCCCGGCACGTTGCGGTGGGCGAGTTCGTCGATCACCGCCAGCGCGGGCTTGCGGGCGAGCAGGGCGTCGAGGTCGAACTCCTCCAGCGTGCGGCTCGCACCGCCGGCCAGCGCGTAGTCGATGCGCCGACGCGGGATGACGTCGAGGCCGTCGAGCAGTGCCGCGGTCTCGCTGCGGCCGTGCGTCTCGGCGACGCCGACCACGGCATCGGTGCCGGTGCGCACCAGTTCGCGCACGCGCGTCAGCATCGTGTAGGTCTTGCCGACGCCGGGCGCGGCGCCGAGGAAGATCGTCAGCCGCCCGGCGCCCTGGCGCTGCAATTCGCCGACCAGGGCGTCGGCCTGCCGCTCGCGGCTGGAATCGGTCATGTGGCTATTGTGGCCGAAGCGGGCGTCAGCGTTTCGCGTCGAGCGCGAGGTTCAGTTCGAGCACATTGACGCGCGGCTCGCCAAGGGCGCCGAACGTCGCCGGTTCGGTATGTTCGGCGACCAGCGCGGCGACGTCGGCTTCGTTCAACCGGCGGGCTTTCGCAATCCGCGCGATCTGCACCCGCGCGCCGGCTGGCGACAGATGCGGGTCCATGCCGCTGCCGGACATCGTCACCAGTTCGGCGGGAACCTCATCGGGCGAGATGCCGTCGCGCTGCGCGACCTGCTGACGCAGCGTCGCCATGCGCGCGCGCAGGTCGGGATTGCTGCGCGCGATGTTGCTGCCGGCGGCGGCCATCGGATCGTAGTTGCCGGCCGACGGGCGCGGCTGGAAGTAGCGCGCATCGACGAAGGGCTGGGCGACCAGGGCGGACCCGCGCGGCGTGCCGTCGACCACGACGAGGCTGCCGGTCGCCTGGTACGGAAACAGCACGCGCCCGATGCCGGTGCCGGCGAGCGAGTAGAGGAAGCCGAAGCCGAGCAGGGCGATGGCGGCGAAGGCGAGGCTGGGGCGCAGGGTGGTGCGGTCGTCCAGCGTCGGGCCGGCGCGTGTCGGGGTGGTGAGAGGGATGGAGGTCGCTGTGGTGTTCATTTCGTGTCCTTCAGGAAGATGGCGAATGCGGGCCAGGCGGCTTCTCCGGCCCTCACCCCAACCCCTCTCCCGCGCGCGGGAGAGGGGCTGTCTAGCGTGATGTGCCTCAGAAACCCAGCGCGACCAGCGCCATGTCGATCAGCTTGATGCCGGCGAACGGCAGCAGCACGCCGCCCACGCCGTACACCAGCATGTTCCGGCGCAGCAGCACGACGGCGCTCGCGGGTTTGAAGCGCACGCCCTTCAGCGCGAGCGGAATCAGCGCGGGTATCACGATCGCGTTGAAGATCAATGCGGCCAGCACGGCGTTGCGCGGGCTCGACAACGCCATGACGTTCAGCGCGGCCATCTGCGGAATGGCGGAGGCGAACAGCGCGGGGAGGATCGCGAAATACTTCGACACGTCGTTGGCGAGCGAGAACGTCGTCAGCGCGCCGCGCGTGATCAGCTGCTGCTTGCCGACTTCGACCACCGCGAGCAGCTTGGCCGGATCGCTGTCGAGATCGACCATGTTGCCGGCTTCCTTGGCCGCCTGCGTGCCGGAGTTCATCGCCAGGCCGACGTCGGCCTGCGCCAGTGCGGGCGCATCGTTGGTGCCGTCGCCGACCATCGCGATAAGCCGGCCACCGGCCTGTTCGGCGCGGATGCGGGCGAGCTTGTCTTCCGGCCGCGCTTCGGCGATGTAGTCGTCGACGCCGGCTTCAGCCGCGATCGCCGCTGCGGTGAGCGGGTTGTCGCCGGTGATCATCACCGTGCGGATGCCCATCGCGCGCAGCCGCGCGAAGCGCTCCTTCACGCCGTGCTTCACCACGTCGCCGAGTTCGATCACGCCGAGCACGTGCCGGCCTTCGCTCACCACCAGCGGCGTGGCGCCGCCGCGCGCGACCTGTTCGATGCGGCCGCGAAGCTCGGCGGGGACGATGCCGCCCATTGCCGCGACGTGGCGCTCGATGGCGTCGCCCGCGCCCTTGCGGATCACGCGCGTGTCGTCCGCGCCCGGCAGGTCCACGCCGGACATGCGCGTCTGCGCGGTGAACGCCACGAAGCGCGCGTTCGCGGGATCCTGCAGTTCGGTGCCCTGTTCGCGCGCGAGCTTCACGATCGACTTGCCTTCCGGCGTCGGGTCGGCGAGCGAGGACAGCATCGCGGCATCGCGCAGCTGCTCGGCGTCCACGCCGGCGACGGGGTGGAACGCGGTCGCCTGACGGTCGCCGTAGGTGATCGTGCCGGTCTTGTCGAGCAGCAGCACGTCGACGTCGCCGGCCACTTCGACCGCCTTGCCGGACTTCGCCAGCACATTCGCCGCCAGCGCGCGGTTCATGCCGGCGATGCCGATGGCCGGCAACAGGCCGCCGATGGTGGTCGGGATCAGGCACACCAGCAGCGCGATGAGCAGCAGCGGATCGAGCGTCGCGCCGACGAAGCCCGCCAGCGCCGGCAGCGTCGCGACCACGATGAGGAAGCTCAGCGTCATCGCCGCGAGCAGCATCGTGAGTGCGATCTCGTTGGGCGTCTTCTGGCGGTTGGCGCCTTCGACCAGCGCGATCATGCGATCGAGGAAGCTGTGCCCGGCTTCCGCGCTCACCTGCACGAGAATCTCGTCCGACAGCACCTTCGTGCCGCCGATGACGCCGGAGCGGTCGGTGCCGGCCTCGCGGAGCACCGGCGCGGATTCGCCGGTGACGGCGGCTTCGTTGATCGTCGCGACGCCTTCGACGATCTCGCCGTCGGCCGGCACGAACTCGCCGGCCGAGACGATCACGTAATCGCCCGGCTTGAGCGTCGCGGCCGCCACGCGCACTTCGCCGCCGGCGCGGGTGCGGCCGTTGAGGCGACGCGCAACGAGGTCGCGCCGCGCCGCGCGCAGCGAGGCCGCCTGGCCGCGACCGCGCGCTTCGGCGATGGCTTCGGCGAAGTTGGCAAACAGCACCGTCACGAACAGGATCACCGTGACGGCAATGCCGAACGCAGGATTGCCCGGCGTCGCGATCGTGATCAGCGCCGACAGCAGCGTGCCGAGCAGGACGATCGCGATGATCGGGCTTTTCAGCGCCTGTCGCGGCGCCAGCTTGCGGAAGGCGTCGATCAGCGCGGCGCGCATCGAGGCGCCGTCGAACATCGCCGGGATGCGGCGCGTGGCGGGCAGGGGTTGGGTCATGTCGTTCATCGTCATGTTCCGTATGGATTACCGCACCAGCGTCAGGTGGTCGGCGATCGGGCCGAGCACCAGCGCGGGCGTGAATTGCAGGATCGTGAGGATCGCCACCACCGCGACCAGCGTCAGCGCGAAGGTCGGCGTTTCCACGTGCAGCGTGCCGCGGCCTTCCGGCGCGACGCGCTTGCGCGCCAGCATGCCGGCGATGGCGAGCGGGACGATCAACGCGGGGAAGCGGCCGAGCGCGAGCACCAGCGCGCAGCTCAGGTTCCACCAGTACGTCGCGTCCCCCAGGCCTTCGAAGCCCGAACCGTTGTTGGCGAACGCCGAGGTGTACTCGTAGAACACTTGGCTGATGCCGTGGAAGGACGGGTTCGAATTGCCGGTGATCGACGGGAAGGCGAGGGTGACCGCGGTAAAGCCCAGCACGGTGAGCGGCTGCAGCAGGATCAGCAGCGCGAGCAGGCGCACCTCCGGCGCTTCGATCTTGCGGCCGAACAACTCCGGCGTGCGGCCTGTCATGAGGCCGGCGAGGAATACGCTGAGCAGCAGGTACACGATGAACTGCTGCAACCCGCAGCCGACACCGCCCCAGATCGCATTCACGAGCATGTTGACCATCGCCACGCCGCCGGTCAGCGGCGCCATGGAGTCGTGCATCGCGTTGACCGAGCCGTTGTTCACCTGCGTGGTCATCGCCGACCACAACGCCGACGACGACACGCCGAGCCGCACTTCCTTGCCTTCCATGACGGCGGCGTCGCTCGCGGTGGCCGAATGCGCCTCGGACCACATCGACACACCCGTCGATGCGGTGGACATCAGCAGCATCGTGCCAAAGACCATCGCGGTGAGGCGTCGGCGTCCGACCAGCGGGCCGACCATGAAGGTGATCGCGATCGGGATCAGCACGATGCCGAGCATCTCGATCAGGTTCGACAGCGGCGTCGGATTTTCCAGCGCGACGGCGCTGTTCGGCCCGTACCAGCCGCCGCCGTTGGAACCCAGCTGCTTGGCCGCGACCATCGGCGAGACGGGGCCGAGCGGGATCTTCTGTTCCTTCAGCTCCGCGCTTGCGTCGATCGGTGCGATCGTGGGGCCGCCTTCGAGCGTCGCGGGCACGCCTTGCCAGGTCAGCAGTGCCGACCACAGCAGGCACAGCGGGAGCATGAAACGCAGTGTGGCGCGCGTGACGTCGGCCCAGTAGTTGCCGAGGTCGCGGTCTGCATCGTTCTTGATGCCGGACGACTGCGGTTCGGCGCGCGATGCGAACAATCCCCTCAACGTGGCCACGGCCACCGCCAGTCCCATCATCGGCGTCACCACCTGCAGACCGACGATGCCGACCATCTGCGACAGATAGCTGAGCTGCGCCTGGCCCGAGTAATGCTGCTGGTTGGTGTTGGTGAGGAACGACACCATCGTGTGCAGCGCGGTGTCCCAGCGCAGGTTGGGAATGCCGTCGGGATTGAGCGGCAGCCACGCCTGCGTCATGAACTGCACCCACACGACAACGCCGACGACAAGGTTGCTCAGCGCGAAGGCGTTCGCGTAACCGCGCCAGCTCATGCCGCGCGACGGATCGGCGCCCAGCACGCGGTAAAGCGCACGTTCGACGGGGAGGAAGACCGCGTCCAGCGGCGCGGGACCGCCGCGCATCACGCGCGCGAGGTAAAGGCCGAGCGGCCAACCCAGGCCGACGGCGAGCAGGAAGAGAAGGAGGATTTCGGTCATGGGCGTTCACGGCGCGCGTTGCGCGCGCCATGCCTCAGAAGTCTTCAGGGCGAAGGATCACGTAGAGCAGGTACGCGGAAGCGAGAACCACCGCGATGCTGCAGACGAAGGCGAGCCAGGCGGGCATGTGCGTGCTCCTGTCAGAAGGACGCCTGCACGGCGGCCTCGATGCGGCTGCCGGCAGCGTTGTCGCCGAAGATCCGCTTCGCGCCCGAATCCGTGCCGTGCGCGGTCACCCGCAGTTCGACCGGTTGCGAGGCGGCGCTGACGGTCCAGATCGCACTGAGTTGCCCGTGCGCGTAGCGCTCGTCGTAGACATCGTCGAGGAAGTAGTAGCCTGCCGCCGCTTCGACGCGGAAAGCATCGTTGACCGGGAAGCGTGCGCCGAGTTGCGCGTACGTGCCGGCGTCATCGCTGCCCAGTGCTTCGGGCGAGTAGCCCAGCGACAGCCAGTAGCGCGCGTCGACCGTCAGCGTGCCGTTGAGTTCCGTCCAGTTGAGGTCGGCGGTCGTCGACGGATAGCGGTAGTGCAGGGCATTGACGTCGAGGGCGAACGTGTCACTGAGCGCGCCGCTCCAGCCCACGGTGAAATCCAGTTCGCTGCTGGCATGGAGTTCCGGTGCGAACTCGACGTTGGAGCCCCATGCCGAGGCGTACCAGCCGCTGTCGCCGGGCAGCTTGAAGCCGGCCTGCACGGCGGGGTCGCCCTGCGTCTGCGTGGTGCCGCGCCAGACGTAATCGCTGGTGATCGCGGCGTTGCCGCTCAAGGTCGCCGCGCGAGCGTCACTGAAACCTGCGAGGACGGCGCAGACGCCGACGGCGGCTGCGCGGAGGAAGATCGGTTGGAAAGTCATGGTTCGCTACGTTCGCGAGGCCCTCGTGGCCACGGCGAAAGTCTCGATCCGCGCTGCGTAAAGCCTCCATTCCCGGGCCGGACGCGCGCGTAACTTCTTCGTAAACAATGCGCCCGAGGCTTCGGGGCTCGATACGACTCAGTACTGCCGTTCGAAATCCACGACGCCGGTGATGGGCAGGCCGGCTTCCAGGCGTCGGATCTTGTCGGCGACCTCGCGCGCCGCGATAAGCGGATCTGTCAACGCCGCGATGTGCGGCGTCATGTGCACGCGAGGATGCCGCCAGTACGCATGGTCGATCGGCAGCGGTTCCTGCGCGAACACGTCCAGGTGCGCTTCGTCGACGTGGCTCGCGTCGAGCAGTGCGAGCAGCGCCGCGTCGTCGAGGACTTCGCCGCGCGAGAGGTTCGCGATGGACGCACCCGCGGGCAGCATCCGCAGGCGTTCGGTGTCGAGAATGCCGCGCGTCGCGTCGGTCAGGGGCAGCAGGACGACGGCGAGCTCGCTGCGCGCGAGCACGCGGTGGAGTCCGTCGGAACCGTGTTCGGTCGCGATGCCCGCGATGTCCTTTGGCGTCCGGCTCCAGCCCGTGACGGTGAAGCCGAAATCGGCGAGCGCTCGTGCGACCTTCTCGCCGAGCGCGCCGAGGCCGAGCACGCCGATGCGCAGTTCGTGGCGGGCACGCGCGGGACGTGGCGACCATCGCAGCGCCTGCTGGTCGCGTTCGTAGGCGGCGAATCCGCGAAGCCGTCGCAGCGCCACGTACAGCGCGTATTCGACGAGCTGATCGGCCATGCCGCCGTCTTCCATGCGAACGAGCGGAACGTCGCGCGGCAGGGACGGCATCGCCACCAGCGCGTTCACGCCGGCACCCAGCGAGAAGATGGCCTTCAATTTCGTCTGTCGTACGAACAGCGCGTGCGGCGGCTTCCAGACGACGGCGTAATCGCACGGTGGCGCGTCGATGCCGACATGCAGCGTTGCGTCCGGCAGGCACTGCGCCAGCGCGCTGCGCCAGTCGTCCTGGTCCTTGGCGGTGCAGATCAGGACGTGGGGTCTGTCGTGTGTCGTCATGGCGCGGTTCGATGGGAAGCCGGAGGATGATAAGCCCCGCGCATTGTTGCCGCCCGGGCAACGCGAGGTATCCGTCGACATGCCTACCCGGCCAGGAGGGGCGGGCCTATCGTGCCGCAACGAGGAGCCGGCGTTGCGCGGTTGATAACGGCGATCGACGCCTCGTGCGGTGCGCGATGGACTGCGTCGAATGCTTCCTGTCCGCCGTGACGGAGATGACGGATGTCAGCTTGTCGAGGATGCTGTAACGGGGCGTGCACTTTCCATCCGTTCGTGCACGGGACGAACCCATGTCGGCGCGGCGTCTCCGCGGAAACCGATCAGCGACACGGCGAGACGGCGGACAGGAAGCACTTTCGGAGACGCCCATGGCTTCGTTGAAACCGCCGTCGCCGGAGTGGCTAGACCGCTATTACGGACGCGACGAGCAGACGCTGTACACCGGGCGCGTCAGCGTGACGGGTGGCGAAGCCGGACACGGCCGCGCCTCCGGCGTGGTGCGATCCGATGACGGCGCCCTGGAGGTCGACCTGCGTCTTCCCGGCACATTGGGCGGCGAGGGCGGCGGCACCAATCCCGAACAACTGCTCGCTGCGGCGTACGCGTCGTGCTTCCACGGCGCAATGACGCTGCTGGCGATGCGGGCTGGCGTGAAGCTGGTCGATGCACGGCTCGACGTCGCCGTGAACTTCTCGCGCGATCCCGTCGATGGATTGTTCCTGCTTTCAGCGCGCATCGACGTGCATCTGCCCGGCGTGGATCGCGCGTTCGCGGCCGAACTCATCCGCAATACCGAGCGCATCTGCCCCTACGCGAAGATGTTCCGGCAGGGCATCGAGCACGTCGTCGCGCTTGCGCCGGAGCCCTCGCCATTGCCCGGCAGCGATTGAAAATCGGACTTCCGTTTCGTCCCGCAACCTCAGCTGCGGAATCCGTTCCGGCGATGCGTGTTGTCGCAGAACGGCTTGTTCGACGAGCCGCCGCAGCGGCACAACCGCGCCGAGGTGACGCGGTTGATCGTGCGGCCGGTGCCGCAGCAGATCTCGACGTTTCCACTCACCACGAGCGGCCCGTTCACTTCCGGATCGATGTTCAACTCACCGTTGCGGACCGGCAGCGGCTGCGATTCCACGCTCGCCGGTTCGCCCGTCGCCTCGAAGTGGATGTCGTTGTGGCTGCCGTCGCAGAAGGGCTTGTGCTTCGAGGCGCCGCAACGGCACAGCACCGCGCGCATGCCGATGGGGACGCCGTCGAGCACGATGCGCGCGCGCACGCCGAGCGGGCCGTTCTCCCGAAGCTGGATCAGGTTGACCGCGGGCGCGGCTTCCTCGTCGCCGCCGTCGTGCCGGCGATAGGCGATGGCGCCGGACGGGCACATGTGCGCGACGGTGACCAGCGCTTCGGTCGTCGCCGCGTCGGGATGGATCCACGCGCCCGGCGTATTCGCGCGGAACACGCCAGGCAGGCCGAGCACGCAATGCCGCGCGTGGATGCAGCGCGTGCCGTTGTAGACGATGTCGAGATCGGCGCCCGGGATGAGTTCGGCGCCGTCGTCGAGCGCTTGCGGTTGCGGCGCTTCCTCGAGAACGGGTGCGGGCACGGGGTCGGGCTGGCTGGCCACGCCGGTGGCCAACATCGCCGCTTCCTCGCGCCGGCATCGATCGGCCTGCGCCGTGAGCCGGTTGGCGAGACGCTCGGTGCCGGCCCGCGTGGCGTCGAGCAGGGCCGCTTCGGCGGGGAAGCGCTGCGCGAGGAGCGCGCAGCGGTCGCCGATCTCGCGCAGCCTCTCGACCAGGATGTCGACGCTTCCCGCTTCGCCCATCAAGGCCGCGGAAGAGCGGATGGTGGCGAAGCTCAGGCCGGCCGTGGCTTCGGGCAGGCTCGGATTCGCGGGAAGCACGCCGAGCCGTGTCGCCACCGGCGTCAGCAGGTGCATCAGGTCGACGCCGGCCGATACCAGCGCGACCTGCGCGTCGCGACCGACGTCGCCGTAGGCCAGCGACACGCAACGGAGGCAGTGGTTGTACAGCGCGTTGCCGAGGTCCAGCAGCGCGGCAGCGGGTTCTTCGCTGACCCACAGCCGGCCTTCGGGCGTCGGCGGCGGGCGCATCACCGGGTTGTGGGCGTTCATCCGCGCCGGGCGGAAGCTGGGACGCGCCGCCAGCAACGCATCGAATTCGCGACCGATACGCAGGAAGCGCTGGTAATGCGAGTCCTCGCTCCCCGCGTCGGCACCTTCGCCCTGGCGCACGATCGCGTCGATCGCTTCCAGCGCGGTTTTCAGGCAGCGCACGGTCTTCAGGCCCGGAAGCCGCGCGGTGTCGGCATCGAGCTGGTGCTCGGGATTGCCCACGAACAGGCGCCGCTCGCCCATCGCATCGCTCAGTCCGCGAAGCCCGGCCGAGATCGAGCGATACAGCTCGCCCACGGTGTCGTAATCGGTGCACGCGGTCATCAGGCGATCCATGCCCAATGCGCGTGAATAGCGCTGCGGCGGCTCGAAGCCTTCGCCGTCCTGCACGTCCGCATCGTCGGGCCGTTCCAGGAACACGAAGTGCGCCAGCGTCTGGCGGTTGAACGGCGCCAGCTTCACCACCACGCCCGCGGGGTGATAGCCGGGCGGTATGGGGAAGTTCTGGTGCACCAGATGCGCCGGTGCGCCGAGCGCCGACAAGATGTTGCAGACGATGGCGAGATGACCCATTTCCTCGACGGAAACGGACAGGATCTCGCGGCGCCAGCGTTCGACGGCGTCGAGTTCGGCGGCCGACAGGTCTTCGTCGACGCTCTCCTTGAGGCTGAAGGCTGCGTAGAGGTAGCAGCACATCAGGTGGTGCTCGATTTCGGCCGCTTCGGCGAGCAGGGCCCACAGTTGTTCGCGGGACGTCGGTACGGCGATCTGCTGTTCCAAGCTCGATCCTCCCCGCCACTGAATCGCAGGCGATCACGGCTGCCCGTGCAGGTTCGAGTCTAGCGCGGATGACGCAGGCGGGCGCGCGTCAGACCCCGAACGGAAGCGGTGCTGCCGGATCGACCAGCCGCGCCTCGCGCAGTTCACGCCAGAACGCCTTCGGCACGGTTTCCTGGAGCGCGGCGCGATCCTCTTCCACGCGCCCCGGCTTGCTCGCGCCGGGAATCACGGCGACGACGGCCGGATTCGCGAGCGCGAACTGCAATCCCGCCGCCTTCATGCTGACGCCGTGCTGGTCGGCGATGGACTTGATCTCGCCACCTTCTCCAGGATGGCGGGCGTCGCGGGCGCGTATTCGAAGTTCGGACCACCGACCAGCGCGCCGGAACTGTACGGGCCACCAACGACGATGCCGAGCCCGCGCTCGGCCACGCGCGGCATCACGCGTTGCAGCGCCCGCGAGTGATCGAGCAGCGTGTATCTGCCCGCGAGCAGGAAACCGTCGGGCCGCGGCGTGTCCAGATCGAGCAGCAGTTCGATCGGTTCCACCCGGTTGACGCCCAGACCCCACGCCTTGATGACGCCTTCGTCGCGCAGGCGATCCAGCGCCTTGAACGCGCCCTTTCGCGCGCTCTCGAACACGCCGAGCCATTCGTCGCCGTAGAAGTCCTGCGCCACGTCGTGGACCCACACCACTTCGACGCGATCCGTCTTCAGCCGCTCCAGGCTGCCTTCGATGGAGCGGAGCGTCGCGTCTTCCGAATAGTCGTTGACGATCCGGTTCGGGCGGCCGTACTTGAACACCTCGCCTTTCTCGCCCAGATCGCGGGCACTGACGTCTTCGACCTCGTCCAGGATCAGCCGTCCGACTTTGGTGCTGACCACGTACTCCTCGCGCGGCCGATCGCCCAGCGCGTCGCCGAGGCGGATCTCCGCCAGGCCTGCGCCATAGAAGGGCGCCGTATCGAAGTAGCGGATGCCGTCGGCCCATGCCGCCTCGACGGTCGCCCGTGCTTCCTCCTCCGGGATGTCGCGGAACATGTTGCCCAGCGGCGCCGTGCCAAATCCGAGCTTGCCGGGAAGAATGTCCTTCAGTGCCATGGCGCGCTCCGGAAGCGGGTGGGAGCGATGAGGGTAGCGCGGCGGGCTCGGTATGGGCGCCCGCGGTCTTCACGCGGACGCTCAGGCCAGCGACATCCCGCCATCGACGTGGAGTTCGATGCCGTTGACGAAGCTGCTGTCGTCGCTTGCCAGATACAGGGCGGCGCGCGCGAGTTCGTCCGGTTCGCCGAGTCGTCCCGCCGGGATCCGCTCGGCCATCGCGTGAAGGAACGCGGGCCGGTCGGCTTCGGGAATGCCGAGCTTGGCCAGAATCGAGGTATCCACCGGCCCCGGACTCAGCACATTGACGCGAATGCGGCGATCACGCAGTTCCAGCGCCCAGCTCCGCGCGAACGCGCCGATGGCCGCCTTGGTCCCGGCATACACGGCGTGGCCGTCGAGCACCCTGGTCGCTGCGAGCGAACTGGTCAGGATGATGCTGCCGCCGTCGCGCATGACGGGCGTGATCGATTGCACGCCGAAGAAGACGCCGCGCGCGTTGACGTCGAATTGCGCGTCGTATTCCTCGGGCGTCACGGTGGCCGAGTGCGCGATGTTGATGACCCCTGCGTTGGCCATGTAGACGTCGAGCGCGCCGAAGCGGTCGCGCACCGCCTGCGCGACCGCCGCGTGATGTTCGATGTCGGCCACGTCGCCCTGTATCCCGATGGCGCCGTCGCCTATCTGGCGCACGGCATCGTCCAGGACGTCCTTGCGTCGTCCCGTCACGATGACCCGCGCGCCCTCAGTCGCGAACCGTTGCGCCGCGGCCAGCCCGATGCCGCTGTTGCCGCCGGTGACCAGCGCGACCTTGCCTTCAAGACGTTTCATGGATGTCTGTCGTTTGGATGTGGGGGAATCAACGGCCGCTGTCGCCAACCGCCTGCTCGATCAGCTTCGCGACCGGCTCGGGGTGGGACACCATGACCACGTGCGATGCGCCTGGAACGACGACGGTCTGCCTGGATTTTGCGCGTTCTGCCATGAAACCCAGCGCCTTCGCCGGGATGTTCCTGTCCTGGTCGCCGTAGATGAACCAGGACGGGATGCCCTTCCATGCGGGAGCGCCGGACTTCTCGTTGAGCGCGGCCTCGGTAATGGGGCGCTGCGTTGCCGCCATCAGCGCGGCGTCATCCGCGTTCACGTCCGCCGCGAACTGCGCATGGAACTTCGACGGCTGGATGTAGAGGTCGGCGCCGCCACCGGCGAGCTTGACCGGCGGCGCAAGCGTCGGGCCGAGCGTGCTTCCGGGGAACTTGCCCGACAGCGCGGTCGCGGTTTCGCCAGCGTCCGGCGCGAACGCCGCGACGTAAACCAGCGCCTTGACGTTGTCGTGCCCGCGCGCGCCTTCGGTGATGACGCTGCCGCCGTAGGAATGGCCCACCAGCACCACCGGCGTCGGGATGCTGGCGAGCAGGTCGGACACGTAGGCGCCATCGCCGCTCACGCTGCGCAGCGGATTGGCGACGGAGACGACCGGGTAACCGTCCTGCTCCAGGATCCGGATGACGCCGTTCCAGCTCGTCGAGTCGGCGAATGCGCCGTGCACCAGCACGATCGTCGGCTTCGTCGTCTCCGCGGCGGCATCCGTGCCGCTGAGCACGGCGAGGGCGAGGGCAATTCCGGTGAGAAGGCGCTTCATGTCTGATCTCCGGTCGGGGGAGGGCGGCGTGGTTTGGCGGGCGAAGCAGGTTGCACGTTAGGAGCTGACGTGTCGCGGATGAAGCCCCGGCCGCGGCGACGTCGTGTTGCAGGCGGCGCAACAATCGCGGCGATGGCGTCAAGCGCCGGCCGATCCGTGCGAATAGGGAAACATGATGTGTCAGCGCAGAACGTAGCAGCGAGGACGCGTCCTGAGCAGGATGCGAATGAACCGCCCGAGGAGCCTGTGCCATGGCAATTCCATCCGCCGCCGCAACCGTTTCGTCCACGCGCGTCCTTGCCGGCGTCGAGGTGCCCGACAGCGAACCGGTCGCGCGCGCCATCGAATTCGCGCATTCGCACCCGCAGCCGTGGCTGTTCAATCACGCGATGCGGTCGTGGCTGTTCGCCTGCGTGCTCGCGCGCGCCGGTAATACCGCGCACGATCCGGAGGTGCTGGCGATCATCACGCTGCTGCACGACCTGGGGCTTACTTCGTCATTCCAGGGCGAGCTGCGTTTCGAGGTCGAAGGCGCCAACGCGGCGCGCGCATTCGCGCGGGAACAGGGCCTGGACGAGCGGCGCTGCCAACGGGTGTGGGATGGCGTCGCGCTCAATTCGACTCCGTCGATCTGCCTGCACAAGGAGGCCGAACCGGCTTTGGGCGTGCTCGGCGTCGGGCTCGACTGGGGCGGTTGGGGAATCGAGAAGATCCCTGCGGACATCATGAGCGGCATCCTGGCGTCGTTCCCGCGCCTGCACATGAAGCATGAATTCACCGAGTCCATCTGCATGCTCTGCGCGAGCAGGCCGCAAACGACGTATGACAACTTCGCGCGCGATTTCGGCGTGAGGTTCGTGCAGGGCTACCGACCGCCCTCGCTGGCCGATGCGCTGATCGACGCGCCGTTCGAGCAATAACGGCGTCACGTTCTTCCGGCAGCGTCCGGAGCCTGTGGGCCGTCGCCGTGGCGCCGCGGGTGCGGGGGGGGGGGGCACCGGCGCGCGGTCTGCCGATTTTCATCCGCCCGTGACGCGCGCGGGCCCATCGTCGCCCGTTGCGTCCCATCGACGCTCCACGGGTTGTGTCATGACGACTGATCCGACGAGATCGCGACCGTCCGCATCCGGCGTCGCCAATGCGCGCAGTGGGCCGCAGCCATGAGCGCCCCGCAGAAACAGACGCTTTCGTTCGTCGCGCTGATCTCGCTCGTGGTCGGCTCGATGATCGGCTCGGGCATCTTCGCGTTGCCGGCGGCCTTCGCGCGCACGACCGGCGGCGTCGGCGCGATGATCGCGTGGCTCATCGCCGGCACCGGCATGCTGATGCTGGCGCTGGTCTTCCAGAACCTGTCGATGCGGCAGCCGGACCTGGATTCGGGCATCTATGCCTACGCGAAGGCCGGCTTCGGCGATTACGCGGGCTTCGTCTCGGCGGCGGGTTACTGGATCGGCTGCTGCCTGGCGGACGTGGCCTGCCTGGTGCTGATCAAGGCAACGATCGGGCAATTCGTGCCGGCCTTCGGCGATGGCACCACGGCGCTCGCGATCCTCTCCGCATCGCTGCTGCTGTGGGGCGTGCATTTCCTGATCCTGCGCGGCATCCGCGAAGCCGCGGCGATCAACACCATCGCCACCGTCGCGAAGCTCGTCCCCATTGCGACGTTCCTCTTCGTCGCCGCCGTCGGGATGAAGCGCGACGTGTTCGCGGCAAATTTGTGGGGCGGCGAACCTGCGAGCCTGTCCAGCGTCGCCGGACAGGTGCGTGCGACGATGCTGGTGACGGTGTTCGTCTTCGTCGGGATCGAAGGCGCCAGTGTGTACTCGCGCTATGCGCGGCGGCGCGAGGACGTGGGACTCGCGACCGTGCTCGGCTTCCTCGGCGTGCTGTGCCTGCTGGTGATGGTGACGATGTTCTCCTACGGCGTGCTGCTGCGACCGGAGCTGGCGGCGCTGGCGACGCCGTCGATGGCCGGCGTGATGGAAGCGGTCGTCGGGCCGTGGGGCAAGGTGTTCGTCAGCGTCGGTTTGCTGATCTCGGTGCTCGGGAACTACCTGTCATGGTCGTTGCTCGCAGCAGAAGTCCTGCATTCGGCGGCTCGCGACAACACCATGCCGTCGGTGCTCGCGAAGGAGAACGCGCGCGGCGTTCCGGCCGCCGCGTTGTGGCTCACCAACGGTCTCATCCAGCTGTTCCTGCTGGTGACGTGGTTCGCCGAGTACGCCTTCATCCTGGCGCTGAAGATGACCAGCGCGATGACGCTCGTGCCTTACCTGCTGGTCGCGGCCTACGGCTTCAAACTCGCGTGGCGCGGGGAGGCATACGCCCCCGACGAGGAATCGCGACGCCGGTCGGCACTGGTGTTCGGCGCGATCGCGACGCTGTACGCGGCAGCCATGCTCGTCTTCGGCGGTACGAAGTACCTGTTGCTCTCGGCGCTGCTCTATGCGCCGGGCACGATCCTGTTCGTGATGTCGCGGCGCGAACAGCGGCACGCATCGGTGTTCCGGCGAGGCGAAGCGGTGCTTTTCGCGATCCTGGCGCTCGCCGCCGTCGTTGCGCTCTTCTCGTTGGCGACGGGCCGCCTCGTCATCTGAGTCGCCGCGAGTGGCGTTTGCACCGCTCGCGGAAACGACACGCGAAGGCTGCGTGATCGATGTGTGACAAATCAGCGGACACAGCCCGTTAAACAGGCGGATTTGCTCGCACCGCCTTCACAAACACATTACGCAACCTGAAGCATGGTTCGCCGACGCGCGCAAAGGACTGGCACTGACATGTCGACGTCCGATCCGAAGATGTCCCGCATGCAGCTGACCGCGATGGTGGTCGGCGGAATGGTAGGCGCAGGCATCTTCTCGCTGCCGCGAACCTTTGCCGGCGCCACCGGACCACTCGGCGCGATCATCGCCTGGCTCATCGCCGGCACCGGCATGTACATGCTGGCGCGCGTGTTCCAGTTCCTCGCGGAACGAAAGCCGAATCTCGATGCCGGCGTGTTCGCCTATGCGAAGGAAGGCTTCGGCGACTATCCGGGTTTCCTCTCCGCGTTCGGCTACTGGATCGGCAGCTGCATCGGCAACGTGTCGTACTGGGTGCTGATCAAGTCGACGCTCGGCGCATTCTTCCCGGTGTTCGGCGACGGAAACACGGTTGTCGCGATCGTGGTGGCCTCCGTCGGCATCTGGCTGTTCCACTTCATGATCCTGCGCGGCGTGCAGCAGGCCGCCTTCATCAACCAGGTCGTGACGATCGCCAAGATCATCCCGATCCTGGTCTTCATCGTCATCCTCGCGTTCGCGTTCAAGATGGACCTGTTCCAGTTCAACTTCTACGGGGGCGGGCTGGAAGGCGGCATCTTCGAACAGGTGCGCGCGACGATGCTGGTGACGGTGTTCGTGTTCCTCGGCATCGAAGGCGCGAGCGTCTATTCGCGCTACGCGAAGAAGCGCGAGGACGTCGGCGCCGCGACCATCACCGGTTTCATCTCCGTCACCACGCTCATGGTGCTGGTGACGCTGCTGCCGTACGCGGTCCTGCAGCGCCCGGAAGTGGCAGGCATGCGCCAGCCCTCGATGGCGACGGTGCTGGAAGCGGTGGTCGGCCCGTGGGGCGCAGTGTTCGTCAGCGTCGGCCTGCTGGTGTCGGTGCTGGGCGCGTACCTGGCGTGGTCGCTGATCTGCGCCGAGGTGCTGTCTGCCGCAGCGCGCACGAAGGACATGCCGCGCATCTTCGCGAAGGAAAACGCCAACAAGGTGCCCGCCGCGGCGCTGTGGGCGACCAACCTGGTGGTGCAGGCCATCGTCATCACCACCTACTGGTCGCGCGATGCCTTCAGCTTGATGCTGAATTTGACGAGTGCGATGTCGCTCATCCCGTTCCTGCTGGTGGCCGGCTACGCCTACATGCTTACCCGGCGCGGCGAGGCCTACGACGCCAATTCATCGGATCGCAAGCGCGATTTCATCATCGCCGCGGTCGCGACGATCTACACGATCTTCCTGCTGTACGCCGGCGGGATGAAGTTCATCGTGCTCTCGGCCGTGCTCTACGCGCCGGGGACGGCGCTGTACTTCTGGGCGCGGCGCGAGCAGAACCTGCCGGTGTTCTCGCGTACTTCGGACTGGATCATCTTCGTCCTCGCGGCGATCGGCGCCGTCGTGGGCATCTGGTGGCTGGTTACCGGCTACATCACCATCTAGCGAGCGGGAGCACGACATGGCGACGGCATCCGACGGCAAGTTTGGCGTCCATTCCGAGGTGGGCACGCTGCGCAAGGTGATGGTGTGCGCGCCGGGCCGCGCGCACCAGCGGCTCACGCCGACCAACTGCGACCGGCTGCTGTTCGACGACGTGCTGTGGGTCGACAACGCCAAGCGCGACCACTTCGACTTCGTCAACAAGATGCGAGATCGCGGCATCGACGTGGTCGAGATGCACAATCTGCTCGCCGAAACCGTCGCCATTCCCGAAGCGAAGAGGTGGATCATCGACAACCAGGTCGTGCCCGATCAGGTCGGCCTCGGGTTGATCAGCGAGATCCGCAGCTACCTCGAAGGCCTCACGCCGCGCGATCTTGCCGAAACGCTGATCGGCGGGCTGTCGACCGAGGAATTTCCCGAGTCCATCGGTGGCGATGCGCTGAAAGTCATCCGCGAGGCGGCGGGCGAGACCGAATACCTGCTGCAGCCGCTGCCCAACACCTTGTACACGCGCGACACGACGTGCTGGATCTACGGCGGCGTGACGCTCAATCCGCTGTACTGGCCGGCGCGTCACGAGGAGACCATCCTCACCACGTCGATCTACAAGTTCCATCCGGATTTCGCCGGCAAGGTGAACGTGTGGTGGGGCGATCCGACGAAGGATCACGGCCTGGCGACGCTGGAAGGCGGCGACGTCATGCCCATCGGCAAGGGCAACGTGCTCATCGGCATGAGTGAACGCACGTCGCGGCAGGCGATCAGCCAGCTCGCCGCGGCGCTGTTCGAGAAGAAGGCGGCCGAACGCGTGATCGTCGCCGTGATCCCCAAGATGCGCACGGCCATGCACCTGGACACGGTGTTCACCTTCGCCGATCGCGACCTGTGCCTGCTCGCGCCGGAGTTCATCAACCAGGTGCGCACGTATTCGTACCGGCCCAGCAGCCATGAAAGCGGCGTCGAACTCCATCGTGAGGAAAAGCCCTTCGTCGATGTCGTCGGCGACGCGCTCGGCCTGAAGAAGCTGCGCGTCGTCGAGACGGGCGGCACCGCGTACCAGCAGGAGCGTACGCAGTGGGACAGCGGCGCGAACCTGGTATGCGCCGCGCCGGGCGTGGTCTACGCCTACGACCGCAACACCTACACGAACACGCTGCTGCGCAAGGAAGGCGTCGAGGTCATCACGATCGTCGGTGCCGAACTCGGACGCGGCCGTGGCGGCGGCCACTGCATGACCTGTCCGATCATCCGCGATCCGGTGGAGTTCTAGGCCGCCCTGCTGGCGCCAATCGCCGTCAGGAGGCGACCGGGCCCTCGTTCGCGAGCGGCGGAACCGACGCGCGCCGGTCCATCGAGAGGGAGTCGACGCCGTGCCTTCCATCCGAGCCTTCCGGCGTTCCCGCAACGGTTGCATGCTGGCCGCAGCACTTGCCGTGCTCGCGCTGGCGGCGTGCGGACGCGGCGACGACGAGGAGGCGCAGGAAGTCCGCCCGGTCCGCGTCATGATCACCGACAAGCGGCTCAGCGGCGACACCGTCGCGCTCATCGGCAGCGTGCAGCCGCAGAGCGAAATCAACCTGTCGTTCCGCATTTCCGGGCGCATGACCGATCGCCTGGTCGGCGTCGGCGATCAAGTGCGGCGCGGGCAGCTCGTCGCGCGCCTGGACACGCAGGACGAGGAAAGCGCGCTGCAGTCGGCACGCGCGCAGCAATCCGGCGCGCAGGCGCAGATGGTGGAAGCGGAGAACAACTTCATCCGGATGCGCGGCCTCGTCGCGCAGGACGCGGTGTCGCGCGCGTTATTCGACCAGGCGCAGTCCAGTCGCAAGGCCGCGCAGGCGCAGGCCGAATCGGCGCAGGCGCAGGTCAACCTCGCGAACAACCGGCTGAGCTACACGCGCCTGAGTTCCGACGTGGCCGGCGTGGTGACGGCGCAGGGCGCGGAGCCCGGCGAAGTCGTGGCCGCAGGCCAGATGATCGTGCAGGTCGCGCGCGAAGGCGGGCGCGACGCGGCGTTCGACGTGCCCGCCGCGGTAAAGGAGAGCACGCCGGCCGACACCGACGTGCTCGTCATGCTGACCGCCGACCCGCGCGTCACCGCGCGCGGGCGCGTGCGCGAAGTCGCGCCGCGCGCCGACCCCGTCACAAACACGTTCCGCGTGAAGGTGGGATTGATCGACCCGCCGGCCGCGATGCGAATGGGTAGTACCGTCACCGGCCGCATCAAGCTCGACGCCGTGCTCGGCATCGAAGTGCCGGCGGCCGCGGTGATGCGTTCGGGCGGCCGCACGGCGGTGTGGGTGGTGGATCCGAAAGCACACACGGTGTCGATGCGGCAGATCGCGGTGCAGTCGTCGAGCCCGTCCAGCGTGATGGTGGCCTCGGGGCTGGAGCAGGGCGACATCGTGGTGACCGCCGGCGTGCACGCGCTGCATCCCGGGCAGAAGGTGCGCTTCGATCAAGCGACGTCGACGCCCGCGAAGTCCGGTGAGGCGGCGCCCGGCGGGGCGCAGCCGTGATCGGTCCGAACCTGTCGGAATGGGCGCTTGGCAAGCGCTCGCTGGTCGTGTTTCTGATGATCATCGCGCTGGTGGCAGGCGTGATGTCGTTCATGCGGCTGGGGCGCGACGAGGATCCCGCGTTCACGGTCCGGACGATGGTGGTCGGCGCGGGGTGGCCGGGCGCGACCGTGGAGGAGATGCTTCCGCAGGTCACCGAGCGGCTGGAACGCAAGCTCCAGGAAACGCGCCATATCGACAGCGTGCGCAGCTACACCACGGCGGGGCAGACGACGATCTTCGTCGAACTGGAGCAGTCGACGACGCCCGAGGAAGTGCCCGACGTCTGGTACCAGGTGCGCAAGAACATCGGCGACATCCGAGGCACACTGCCGGCGGGCGTGGTCGGCCCGTTCTTCAACGACGATTTCGGCGACACGTTCGGCACGATCTACGCGTTCACCTCCGACGGATTCACGTTTCGGCAGCTACGCGACGAGGTCGAAGCGATCCGCGCGCGCCTGCTCAACCTGCCGGACGTGTCGAAGATCGAGGTGCTCGGCGCGCAGGACGAGCAGATCTACATCGAGTTCTCGACCGAGCGCATGGCCGGCATGCGGCTGGATTTCCGCACGATCATCGCTGCCTTGCAGACGCAGAACATCGTGCGCCCCGCCGGCGTGATCCAGACGCCGCAGGAGCGGCTGTTCCTGCGCGTCAGCGGCGCGTTCGACAACGAGGCCGACATCGAATCGTTCAA
Organism: Lysobacter soli; assembly: GCF_009755585.1. Taxonomy (NCBI): domain Bacteria; kingdom Pseudomonadati; phylum Pseudomonadota; class Gammaproteobacteria; order Lysobacterales; family Lysobacteraceae; genus Lysobacter; species Lysobacter soli. The sequence goes on from NZ_CP046603.1 coordinate 1,955,358, forward strand.
CCTCGTCGTCGGCGACCGCATCGTCCGCCTTGGGGACATCGCGCGCGTGCACCGCAGCACGGTGGATCCGCCGCAGCCGATGTTCCGCGTCAACGGAAAGCCCGCGATAGGACTCGCGATCGCGATGCGCGTGGGCGGCGACATCCTGGCGCTGGGCGAGAACATCCGCCGCGAGATGGCCGACATCCGCGCCGACCTTCCCATCGGCATCGAGCCGGTGCTGGTCGCAGACCAGGCCGTGACCGTGGAAGTGTCGATCGATGATTTCATGGCGTCGCTGTGGCAGGCGATCATCATCATCCTGGTCTGCAGCTTCGTGAGTCTGGGCGTGCGGCCGGGCACGGTGGTCGCGCTGTCGATCCCGCTCACGCTGGCGATCGTGTTCACCGTGATGTACATGGCGAACATCGACCTTCACCGCATCTCGCTCGGTGCCTTGATCATCGCGCTGACATTGCTGGTGGACGACGCGATGACCACCGTGGACGCGATGATGAATCGCCTGGGCATGGGCGACAGCAAGGACGAAGCGGCGACCTACGCCTACCGCACGCTCGCAGCGCCGATGCTCATCGGCACGCTGGTGACGATATCGAGCTTCGTGCCGATCGGATTCGCGCGCAGTTCGGCGGGCGAGTACACGTTCTCGATCTTCGCCGTGGTGGCGATCTCGCTGATCGTCTCGTGGCTCGGCGCGGTGATCTTCGCGCCGCTGCTGGGCAAGGCCATCCTGAAAGTGCCCGACAAGCGCGCCGATCCGAAACCCAGCCGCATCGTGGATACGTACGGCAAGCTGCTGCGCGGCGCGATCGCGGCGCGATGGCTGACCATCGGCACCACCGTGGCGGCGTTCGTGCTGGCGCTATTCCTGCTGCGCTTCGTGCCGCAGCAGTTCTTCCCGGCGTCCGACCGGCCCGAACTCACCGTCGACATGACGTTGCGGCAGAACGCGTCCATCTTCGCGACGGAAACCCAGGCCAAACGGCTGGAAGCGCTGCTCAACGGCAATCCCGACGTCGACCACTACAGCACCTACGTCGGCCGCGGCGCGATCCGCTTCATCCTCACGCTCAACGTGCAGCTGGCCAATCCGTTCTTCGCGCAGTTCGTGATCGTGGCGAAGGACCTGGAGGCACGCGAGCGCCTGCACCAGATGCTGGAGAAGGAACTGGCCGAACAGTTTCCCGACGTCATCGCCCGCGTTTCGCCGCTCGAACTCGGCCCGCCCGTAGGATGGCCGCTGCAGTACCGCGTGAGCGGACCCGACGTGGATCAGCTGCGTCAGATCTCCCTCGAACTGGCCGGCGTGGTGGGCTCGGACCCGCGCGTGCGCCACGTCAACTACGACTGGATGGAGCCCGCGCGACAGGTGCGCATCCACGTGGACCAGGACGAGGCGCGCCAGCTCGGCGTGAGTTCGTCCGCGCTCGCGGGCGTGCTCAATGCGGCGATCACCGGCACGCCGATCACGCAGGTGCGCGACGACATCTACCTGGTGAGCGTCGTCGCACGCGCCGCAGACGACCAGCGCGCTTCGTTCCAGACGCTGTCGGCGCTGCAGGTGCCCACGACAACGGGTCGCATGGTGCCGCTCGCGCAGTTCGCGACGTTCAACGAAGAACAGGAGTTTCCGCTGGTCTGGCGCCGCGACCGCGTGCCGACGCTGACGGTACGCGCCGACGTCAACCGCGACGTGCTGCCCGACGACGTCGTCGAGTCGCTCGCGCCGAAGATCGAGGCGTTCCACAAGCGCCTGCCCAAGCATTACCGCGTGGAAACCGGCGGCCTGTACGAGGAAAGCAACGCGTCCAGCCAGTCGGTGTACGCCGTGGTGCCTGTGATGATCCTGCTGATGCTGGTCAGCATGATGGTGCTGCTGGTAAGTTTCCGGAGACTGGCGATGGTGGTGTGCGTACTGCCACTGGGCCTGATCGGCGTCGTCGGCGCGCTGCTGCTGTTCAATCGGCCGCTGGGATTCGTGGCGATCCTCGGCATCCTTGCGCTCATCGGCATGATCGCCAAGAACGCGGTGATCCTGATCGTGCAGATCGAGACGGATCGCGCTTCCGGCATGAGCGTGATGGAGGCGGTGTCGAGCGCGGCGACCTCGCGCATGCGACCGCTGATGCTCACCGCGATCTCCACCGTGCTGGGCCTGATACCGATCGCACCCACGGTGTTCTGGGGCCCGATGGCGTTCGCGATCATGGGCGGCCTGCTGGTGGCGACGGTGCTGACGCTGATCTTCCTGCCCGTGCTCTACGTGACGGTGTTCGGAAAGGAAGACACGCCGCCGCGCGCCCAAGAGGAGGTGTAGCGTGCCGGTCCGCGCCCGCCGCCGTTGGCATGCCGCCGCGATGTCGCGTGCGATCTGCTTCTTCGCGCTATGGATCGTGCTGATGCCGAGCGCGAAGCCGGTCGATCTGCTGTTCGGCGCGATCGCCGCCACGCTTGCGACGATGGCGAGTCTGCGATTGCTGGCGCCGCAGGCCGGTCACCTGCGGTTCGTTGCGCTGCTGTCGTTGGCGCCGCACTTCCTGTGGCAGTCGGTGCTCGCGGGCCTGGATGTGGCGCGTCGCGCGTTCTCTCCGCGCATGCCGATGGCGCCCGGTTTCGTCGAGTGCAAGGTGGACTTTCCTCGCGGCCTGACGCGCAACACCTTCGCCGCGATCACCAGCCTCGTGCCCGGCTCGGTGCCGTGTGGCGAGACGCGCGACGCACTCGTCTATCACTGCCTCGACGTCCGGCTTCCGAATGTCGAACAACTGAAGCGCGAAGAACATCTGTTTGCCCGCGCCCTGATCCCGGGCGATACGCCCGCGCAGGAGGATCGCGATGGCTGATTTCCTCTTCGCTGCAGCGGCATTCGTGCTGCTGGTCGTCGCCATCGGCTTGGTCCGCATCCTGCGCGGGCCCGGCGATGCCGAACGCATGATGGCAGCGCAGTTGCTCGGCAGTGGCGGCATCGCAGCGTTGCTGCTCAGTGCATCGAACGGGGCGACGGCGGTCACCGACGTCGCACTGATCCTCGCGCTGCTGGCGGCGTTCGCGTCGATCATGTTCGTCAAGGGCGCGAGCCCGGCGAGGCGGCCGTGAGCGCGCTGCTCGAACGCGTGCTCGATGCGTGGACCGTCGCCGCGGTGAGCGCGGGCGCGCTGTTCTTCCTCGCCGGGACCGTGGGCCTGCTGCGATTCCCGGATTCGCTCACGCGACTGCATGCGCTGACCAAGGCGGACAACCTCGGTCTTGGCCTGGTGGTGCTCGGCCTGGTGGCACAGGCGGACAGCGTCGTCATGGGCATCAAGCTCGTCCTGATCTGGGGCCTGCTGATGTGGGCGTCGGCGGCGGTATCGCAGCTCATCGCGCGCACCGTGCACGAGGCGAGGCGACCATGAACGGCGCGCCGACACTGGCGTTGATCGCGCTGATCCTCGGTCTCGCGCTGTGGATCGTGCTTGCGCGCGAGACGTTCGCGGCAGTCGCGGGCTTCATTGCGTACGGCCTGCTGCTGACGCTGGCGTGGGTGGGATTGTCGGCCGTCGATGTGGCGATGACGGAAGCGGCCATCGGTGCAGGATTGACGGGCGCGCTGCTGATCGGCGCGGCATCGCGCCTGCGCGGCGGCGGCTATGCCGAAGTGCGGATGCAGCGTGGACTCGCGGTGCGCGTGCTGGCGATCGCCGCATCGATCGGCGTGACGGCGGTCCTGATCGTATGCCTGCGCCTGTTGCCCGAACCGTCGCCGACGCTGGCGCCGCTCGTTGCCGAGCATCTGCCTGCGACTGTCGTCGGCAACCCGATCACCGCCGTGCTGCTGGCGTTCCGCGCGATGGACACGCTGTTTGAGGCGATCGTGCTGCTGTTCGCCTTGATCGCGGTGTGGTCGCTCACGCCGGATGCGGCGTGGGGGCAGCCGCCGGACGTCTCGCACGACGCCGATCCGCGGGGCGTGCTGGCCTATGTCGCACGCGTGCTGCCGCCCATCGGCATCGTCATCGCCGTGTACATCCTCTGGGTCGGTGCGGACGCACCGGGCGGCAAGTTCCAGGGCGCGACCATCCTGGCGTCGATGTGGTTGCTGGTGATGATGGCGGGCCTCACGCGCGCACCCCCGGTCAGCAGCATCGGGCTGCGCGCGTGCCTGGTCGCCGGGCCGCTTGTGTTCGTCGCGATCGGGCTCTACGGCGCGCGGATGGCGGGCGCGTTTCTCGCCTATCCGGATGGTGCGGCGAAATCGCTGATCGTCGTTATCGAGATCGCCTTGATGCCGTCGCTGGCGGTCATCCTCGCGTTGTTGCTGGCCGGTGCGCCGCGAGATGCGGGGGGCGTCCGATGAACGAGACGTGGCTCGGCTACTGCGCCGCGGGGCTCATCGGCATCGGGCTGTACGGCCTGATCGTGAACCCGCAGCCGCTGCACAAGATCCTCGCGTTCAACATCATCGGCACCGGCGTGTTCCTGGTCTGCGCGGTGATCGCGCGCCGTGGCGCGATGCCGGGCATGGGCGGCGATCCGGTGCCGCAGGCGTTGCTGATCACCGCGATAGTGGTGGCGTTCGCGGCATCGGCGCTCGCGGTCGCCCTGCTGGTGCGCCTGTTCGAAGTCGAAGGACGCACGACGCTCGATGAAGACGACGATGCCCCGCGGACGGATCGCCATGGCCGCGGGGCGTGACATCCGCGCGCGTGGAGGAGGGCGGCGGTGACGACGTCGGGCGGACTGTTGCTCGTGCTCGCCGTGCTGGCGCCGTTCGTCGCCGTCATGGCGGGGCTGGTGCTGGGCGGACGCAACGCCGAACGCGTCGCGCTCGCCACCGTCGGCGCGGGGCTCGTGATCGCATTCGAGATCGCGCGTGCGGTGCTCGCCTCCGGTCAGCCGATGGTGTACCTGCTGGGCGGTTGGGCGCCGCCGCTCGGCGTGGCGCTGCGGGCCGATGGGCTGTCGGTGGCGATGATGCTCGCCGTGGGCGTTGTGATCGCCGGCGTCGCGGTCTACGCGCGCAACGACTTCGGTACACCGGTCGGCACGCGCGAAACGCGTGCATCGCTGACGTTCTGGTCGCTGCTGATGGCCGCATGGGGCGCGTTGAACCTCGTCTTCGTCAGCGGCGACGTGTTCACGCTGTACGTCGCGCTTGAGCTGCTGACTTTTGCCGGCGTGCCGCTGGTCTGCCTGGACGGTCGCGGCGAGACGCTCCGTGCCGCATTGCGCTACCTCGTGTTCGCGCTGCTCGGTTCGATGGTGTACCTGCTCGGCGTGTTCCTGCTCTACGGCGCGTACGGCACGCTGGACATCGCGATGCTGGGCGAGCGCGTCGCCGCCAGTCCGCTCACCTGGAGCGCTGCCGCACTGATGACCGCCGGCCTGCTGGCGAAGACGGCGCTGTTTCCGCTGCACCTGTGGCTCCCGCCAGCGCATGCGGGCGCACCTGCGGCGGCGAGCGCGGTGTTGTCGGCGCTCGTCATCAAAGGTTCGTGGTTCCTGGTGGTGCGACTGTGGCTCGATGTATTTCCGGGCATCGTCACGTGGTCGGCTGCGCAGTGGCTCGCGGGGCTCGGCGTGGCCGCGATCGTTACCGGCAACCTCGTCGCGTTGAAGCAGGTACGGTTGAAGCTGTTGATCGCCTATTCGACGGTGGCCCAGATCGGCTACCTGTTCCTGATGTTTCCGCTGGCGGCCGGTGCACGCGCGGCGCACATGGACGACACCGCGGCCGTGACGGGCGGCATGCTGCAGGCGATTTCGCACGCCACCGCGAAGGCGGCGATGTTCATGGCGGCCGGGTTGATCTACGCCACGCTCGGGCATGACCGCGTCGCGGAACTGCGCGGGGCAGGGCGCGCGTTGCCGATGACGATGCTTGCCTTCGCGCTCGCGGGCGCGTCGCTCATCGGGCTGCCGCCGTCTGGGGGATTCCTCGCGAAGTGGCTGCTGATGTCGGCGGCGTTCTCGACCGCGCAGTGGTGGTGGGCGCTCGCGATGCTCATCGGCGGGCTGTTGACCAGCATCTACGTCTTCACCGTGGTGATGCACGCGATGGCGCCGGCGGCTGTTGGCTGGACGCCGAAACGCGCGGTGCCGGGCTATCAGCAAGGCGTGGTGCTCGCGTTGGCGTTGTGTTCGTTCCTGCTGGGCGCAGCCGCGTTGGCTCCGCCCGACCTGATGCGCGTGGGACGTCCACACACCGGATGGGTGGCGCCATGAACGCATGGATCGCCGCCGCGCTCGCTACGCCATTCGTCCTGCTGCTTGCATGCGCGCCCTCGCAGTTGCGTTCGCGCATGCCGGCGTTACTGGCCTTCGCGCCGCTGCCGGCATTGATGGCGGCGCTGCTCGCTTCGCATGACGTGCCGCTGCGCATCGGCCCGGCACGCTTCGCGCTGGTGTTCGCGCTGGACGTGCCAGGCGCGATGCTGCTGGGCGCCGCGGCCTTGTTGTGGATCGTCGCCGGCGTCGAGGCGCGCCGTTATCTGGTCGGCAGGCCCGACGCTGGCGCGTTCGTCGTCGCCTGGCTGATGACGCTGACCGGCTGCGTCGGTGTGTTCCTCGCCGCCGACGTGGTGGGCTTCTACTTCCTGCTCGCGGTGCTCAGCGTCGGCGCGACCGGGCTGGTGCTGCAAGGACAGGGCGCGCAGGCACTGCGTGCCGGTGCGATCTACCTCGGCGTCGCGTTGTTCGCCGAAGCGTTCCTCCTTGCGGGACTGATCCTCGCCGTTCAGGCGTCTCCATCGCGCAGCCTGCTGATCGCCGACGTCGCAACCACGCTGGCGTCATCGGAATCGCGCGACGTGGCGTTGGTCCTGCTCATCCTGGGGCTGGGCATCAAGGCCGGCCTGGTGCCGTTCCATTTCTGGATGCCGCTGGCGTACGGCGCCGCGCCGGTGCCTGCCGCCGCGGTGCTGAGCGGCGCTGTGGTGAAGGCCAGCCTGCTGGCAATGGTGCGCCAGCTTCCCTTCGACACCGCATTGCCGGAATTCGGCCTGCCGCTGGCATGCGTCGGGATGTTCGGCGCGTTGTACGGCGTCGCGATCGGCGTCACGCGGTCGAACCCGAAGCTCGTGCTCGCGTATTCCAGCGTCAGCCAGATGGGATTCGCCATGGCGATCGTCGGCATGGGGCTGGCGAAGGGCAACGCCGCCACACCGCTGATCGCCGCGTTCTATGCCGTGCACCACCTGCTGGTGAAGGGCACGCTGTTCCTCTGCGTCGATGCCGTCCCGGCGACGCGCGCACGTGCCGTGCTCGTGCCGGCGGGCGTCATCGCGCTGGGCCTCGCCGGCCTTCCGCTCACCGGCGGCTTCGTCGCCAAGTACGCAGCGAAGGACGTCTTCGGCGAGGGTGCGTTCGCGACGCTGGCGGTCGCGTCGTCGGTGGCAACGGCGTGGTTGATGTGCCATCTGCTGCGCAGGCTTGCCGTCGACGCGAATCTCTCCGCACGGTTCTCGTGGACGTGGTTCGCGATGGCGGCCGCCTGCGTGTTCGTGCCGTGGTGGATCTACGTCGCCACGCCGATCGGCACGGCGTCGGCGTTGTTGGCGGCGTCGGTGTTGTGGTCGTCGCTGTGGCCGGTGCTGGCCGGTGGCGCGCTGGCGTTGGCAATGACGCGCACTGGCATCAGGTGGCCGGCGGTTCCCGCAGGCGACGTGGGCGCGATGCTGCGCGGTCTAGAGCGCGTCGCCGGCCGGATCGCGACGACCTTCCAGCAAGGCGACATCGTCGTGCGGCGCTGGCACGTGGCGAGCGTGGCGCTGCTGCTGATCGCCGCGGCCTTCTACTGGACGCTGCGCGCGCCATGAACGCGATCCGCGCCATCGCAATGCCCCTTGTCCGGCGCGCCGCGGAGGTATCGACATGAGACTCCTGATCACCACGGCGTTGCTGGTCTTCGCAGCCGGTTGCACGCTCGGTCCCGATTACGCACGTCCGACGATCGACGCACCCGGCGCCTGGCGCGTGCAGCCCGCAGAAGCGCAGGTCGTTGCGAATACCCGGTGGTGGACGTCGTTCAACGATCCGGTGCTGGACGATCTCATCGCGGCCGCGCTCGCCGAAAACCTCGACGTGCGCGTCGCCGCGGCGCGCGTCGAACAGTTCCTGGGCGCGCTCACCGCCACGCGCTCGCGCTTCTTCCCGACGGTGGGGTACGACGTCGATGCCTCCCGCGCGAAGGCGAGCCGCGTGGGGCAGCCGCCGATCCCGGCGGGCGGCGATCCGTACTTCACGCTGTATCAGGGCTCACTGGGCGCGACCTGGCAGATCGACCTGTTCGGGCGCGTGCGGCGCCTGAACGAGGCGGCGCAGGCGCGCGTGTATGCGAGCGAACAGGCGCGACGGGGCGTGCTGCTCTCGCTGGTGACCAGCGTGGCGATCAGCTACATCACGCTGCGGCAACTGGACCGCCAGCTGGAGATCGCGAAAGCGACGGCCCACAACTTCGGCGAGACGGCGCGGATCTTCGACCTGCGGCACAAGGCGGGCGTCGTGTCGCAGACCGAGGTGTCGCAGGTGCAATCGCAGCACGAGCAGGCGCTGGCGACGATTCCCGTGCTGGAACAGCAGATCGCCGCCGTCGAGAACCTCATCTCGATCACCCTGGGACGAAACCCCGGTGCGATCCCGCGCGGGTTGACCATCGACCAGCTGGTTCCGCCGCGCATTCCGGCCGATCTGCCGTCTTCGTTGCTCGAGCGCAGGCCCGACATCCTGCAGGCCGAACAGAACCTCGTCGCGGCCAACGCGAACATCGGCGCCACGCGTGCGCTGTACTTCCCGGACCTCACGCTCACCGGCGCGCTGGGCTCGACGAGCACGTCGTTCGGCAACTTCCTCACCGGTCCGGCCAGCGCGTGGCTGGTCGGCGCCAACCTCGCGGGGCCGATCTTCACCTTCGGCGCGATCAAGGGGCAGGTGCGTTCCGCGGAGGCGCAGAAGGACGAAGCGGTACTTGTCTACCAGCAGACGATCCTCAACGCGTTCCGCGAAACGGACGATGCGATCACCGGTTCGGTGAAGAAGGAGGAGGAACTGGCGCGGCAGGCGGCGCGCGTGACCGCGCTGCGCGAATCGGCGCGACTGTCGCGGCTGAAGTTCGAGTACGGCATGGCGGGCTATGTCGAAGTGCTGATCGCCGACAACGAGCTGTTCGCCGCGGAGATCGCACTGGTGCGCGTGCGTGCCGAACGCAACACGCAGCTCGTGCAGGTCTACCGCGCGATGGGAGGCGGGTGGGTCGATGCGGTCGATCCGTCGCGGGCGACCGGCACCGCTTCGGATACGTCGGCGGAGACGGAGGGCCTGCGGCGGTGATGTTGTTGGCACCGGCATGAGATGAACTGCATGGCCCCTGACTCGCTGCCAGCCCAAGTCACCCTCGCGCGTCGCGCGGCGCGTTTCGTGCCTGCCATGCTGCTGGTCGCGTGCGTCGCCTGCCTCGGCGCCTGCGTGACGATCCCCCGCAATCCCGTGCCCGCGGACCAGACGCCGGTCGCGATGATTCCCGGCATGCCCGACGCGCGCGCCTTCGCCGGGCGGCCCAATGCGTTGATGCAGCGCGATTTCGAACAGTCGATGGAGCAGGAATCGCGAGAGGACTTCCCACCGGATGCCGACGGCGCGGTGCGCTATCCGCATCTAGCATTGTCGGGCGGCGGTGCCAACGGCGCGTTCGGCGCGGGTTTCCTCAACGGCTGGACGCGCACGGGGAAACGGCCGGTCTTCAAGATCGTCACGGGCGTCTCCACCGGTGCGCTGATGGCGCCGTTCGCGTTCCTGGGTTCGAAGTACGACGGCGCGCTCCATCGGTTCTATACGACGACGACCGCGCCCGACGTCTTTACCGCCGGATCGCCGCTGATGGCACTGCTGCGTCGCGATTCGCTGGCGAGCACCGCGCCGCTGGAAGCGCTCATCGCGCGCCACATCGACCACGCGCTGCTGCGCGACGTCGCCGCGGCGCATCTTGGCGGAAGGCGTTTGTACGTCGGCACCGTCGACCTCGACTCGCGCCGCTTCGTCGTGTGGAACATGGGACTGATCGCCACGTACGGCACGCCCGCCGGGGACGATCTGTTCCGCCGCGTGATGCTGGCATCGGCGGCGATCCCGCTGGTCTTTCCGCCGGTTATGTTCGAGGTCGAGGCGAATCGGAAGCGCTACGACGAGATGCACGTTGATGGCTTCATCGGCGCCAACGTATTCATGAACTCCGGCATCTTCAATCCGACGGAGATCTATCGGCGCGCGGGACGATTCAGGCCCTACGAAGACACCTTCCTGATCCACAACGGGCAGCTGCATCCGCGTCCGAAGCCGACGGAGCGCTCCATGCGCGGCATCGCGATGCGGGTCATCGAGACTGCCGGACGCGCCGGCATGGTCGGCGATCTGTTCCGCGAGTTCGCCATCGCGCAGCGCAACGGCAGCAACTTCCACTGGGTGACGATCCCGGAAGATGTCGAAGTGCCCGATCCCATCCTCTTCGATCCGGCCGGAATGACCGCGTTGTACGACACCGGATACGACGCCGCGCTGGCGGGCCCGCAATGGCTGACGAGCCCGCCGGGGATGCTGGTGCCGTCAACGCCCGCCGAGTGAGCGGGCGTTCGAGGCACGCGCTCAATGCATCGCGCGCACCGGCGTCTGCACCGCGTCGTGCGGCAGCGCCTGCACGCCCAGGCGCGAACCGTGCAGGCCGTACCACGCGATGTACGCATAGCAGGCGAGCGGCAGGAAGAAGGCGGCCTGGATGCCGATGTGGTCGGCCAGCGCACCCTGCGCGAGCGGAATGACGGCGCCGCCGACGATCGCCATCACCAGCAGGCTCGAGGCCTTGCCGGTCAGCGGGCCCATGCCCTCGATGGCGGAGGTGAAGATCGTCGGGAACATGATCGAGTTGAACAGGCCGATCGCCAGCACGCTCCACAACGCGATGCTGCCCTTGCTGCCCATCGTGATGGCCAGCAGCACGGCCGCGACGACGGCGAACAGCGCCAGCAGCTTGCGCGCGTCGACCACGGTCATCAGCGCCGCGCCGATGAAGCGGCCGACCATCGCGCCGCCCCAGTACCAGACGAGGTAACGGCTCGCCGTGGCTTCGCTCAGCCCGCCGATGTCCGGCATCGCCATGTAGTTGATCAGGAAGCTGCCGATCGACACTTCGGCGCCGACGTACAGGAAGATCGCCAGCACGCCCCAGCGCAGGTGCGGACGACGCAGCGCCTCGGCGTAGGTGTGATGGCGGCCGTCGGCCGCGTCGGTGGCCTCGCGCAGCGGCGGGATGCGCAGCGCGAACACAAGCACGGCCATCAGCACCAACCCGGCGGCGAGCAGCACGTAGGGCACCTGCACCGACTGCGCCTGCGCCGTGCGGTAGGTCGCCAGCGCTTCGGGCGTCATCGCGGCGAGTTGCTCGGTGCCCAGCACGGCGCCGGACAGGATGAGCGGGCCGATGAAGAACGGGAACACCGTCGTGCCCAGCGAGTTCAGTGCCTGGGCGAGGTTGAGCCGGCTGTGCGACGTCGCCGGGTTGCCGAGGAGGCTGATATACGGGTTCGCGGCCACCTGCAGCAGCGTGATGCCGCTGGCGAGCACGAACAGTGCGGTGAGGAACACGCCGTACGAAGGCAGCTTCGCCGCCGGATAGAACAGCAGCGCGCCGACCGCCGCGGTGAGCAGGCCGATCACGATGCTGGGCTTGTACCCCAGCCGCGACACGATCGAGCCCGACGGCAGCGACATCAGGAAATACGCGCCGAAGAACGTGAACTGGATGAGCATCGTCTGCGCGTAGTTCATGGCGAACACGGCCTTCAGATGCGGGATCAGCACGTCGTTGAGGCTGGTCATGCCGCCCCAGGCGAAGAAGATCAGGCTGACGATGGCGATCGCGGCCGGGTAGGACAGGTGGCGCTGCTGGTTCATGCGGGCTCTTCTCGGTCTTGTGCCGCTGCGGAAGGGGTTTTCAGGGCGCCGCGGCGGGTGGCCGCTGCTGCCGGACGTACGTCATCACGTTGAGGAAAGTATCGACCCAATAGCGGTCGCGGTGGCGGGCCAGGTAGTCGAGCAGCTCCTCGTGCGCCTGCGCGCTGGTGGTGAGGTAATCGCCGCCGACGCCATGGAAGGTGAAGTTCACCATCGTGCCACGCCGCCCGGCGTCCTCGACCATCGCGATCAGCTGTTTGCCGGTCAGTCCGGCCGGCGCGCCCACGGGGACCGCCGCGGGATCGAGCGTCGCCATGTCCGGCGTCACCGCGCCCCCACCGACCTTGATCGCCACGAAGCCGTTCTTCACCAGCGCGGCATAGTCGCCGTCGCTCGCCTTCGACTCGCCGCAGGGCAGGGTGAGCGTGCGTCGCGGACCGGCCCCGTCGATGGCGTCGAGCATGGTGTTCGCAAGCCGAACCTGATCGCGCATCTGCGCGGCGGTGGTGGTGTCGAGGTCGCGCTCCGGTGGCACCCAGTCGCGGTCAGCGCCCGCACCGGAGCACTGGTGGAACAGCGTGTGGTTGCCGAGCTCGTGCCCGTTGCGCGCGGCGGCGCGCCAGTCGGCAAGCCGCGTCGCAATCGGCGGATTCGCCAGCGGCACGTAGAACGAGCCCTTGAACCCGTGGCGATCGAGCGCCGGAATCGCGATGTCGAGCTGCGAATCCAGCGCATCGTCGTAGGCCAGGCTCGCGGCCGCGCGTCGGCCTTCCGGCCACCGGAACGGCGGCGCCGCGTGCGCGCCGAGGACGGGCAACGCCGCCAGTGCGAAGCAGAGCCACGACATCGCGACGCGTCCGGGCATCGGCTTACGGCACCTGCGCGCAGTCGATCGCGCCGGCGCTCTTCGCCGCGCCCGCGACCACCGCGATGCGCGTGAACGCCGCCGAGAACGGCGCATCGGCCGAGACGCTGAAGGGCATGTCCACGCCGCCGAGGTCCACCTTGCGCGCGACGAAGCACTTCAGCGGCACGTTGATCGTGGCCTTCTTGCCGATGCCCGCGCGGGTGATGGCCTGCGTGATGTCGATGCTTCCGCTGCAGGTCTTTCCGCAGCCCATCGTCAGCGTGACGGGCGAAGTCGGTGCGACATCGACTAGGACATCGAACTGCAGCGCGCCGTCGGCCGATGCCATCGCGTTGAGGTTGTTGTTGCCGGCGCTGCGCGAGAACACGCGCGCCGGTGCCAGCCACGTCACGCGCTTGGCGTCCTGCTGGGTGTTGATCTGCGTGGTCGCCACGCGGATGGCCGGCTTGCCCTGCGGGAACTCCAGCGTGTCGTTGAGCGATGCGCCCAGCGCCTGCGTCGCGCCGCCGGCTTCCACGTACATCGCGAAGGGCACCGCGTCGCGCGTGTTGAATACCGGCATGGACGTCGCCGCGCCGCAGGCATCCTGCTTCGGTTCCGGCAGCTTGCCGACCTTGCCGGGCGCCGCGTACGAGAGGCCATGACCGCGCGCGAACAGCGCCGGGCGCTTCGGATCGGGCCGGTTCTCCGGCGCGGGGCAGGGCACGCCCGGCCACGAGAACGACAGCCGACCCTTGAAATCGTGGCGCGGCGTGCCGTTCTGCGCGGCGACCAGGACGTCCGCGATGCCGGCGCCTTCCGACCCCGGCAGCCAGCCGGCCACGAACGCATCGGACAGGTTGATCAGGTCGTTCGCGTACAGCGGGCGCCCCGACAGGAACACGGTCGTCACCGGCTTGCCGTACGCCTTTGCTGCGCGCAGCGCCGCGAGGTCTTCCGGATGGCGACGGCTGTGCGCCATGTTCTCCGAACCGACGATGTCGCCGTTGGTTTCGGCATACGGCGTTTCGCCGATGACCGCGACGACGGCGTCGAACGCATTCGTGTCCGCGCCCGTGCCGTCTTCGTCGAACACGACGTTCTGCGCGCCCAGCGCTTCGCGAAGGCCGGTCAGGACGGTGTCGGCATTGCCGTAGTCGGCGTTGGTGTTGTCGGTGCCCTGCCAGGTCAACGACCAGCCGCCGGCCTGGTTCGCGAAGTTGTCGGCGCTCTTGCCGACCACCAGCACGCGCTGGCCCGGCTTGAGCGGCAACGCGCCGCGCTCGTTCTTCAGCAGCACCAGCGATTCGCGCACCGCCTGGCGGGCGAGGTCGCGGTGCACGGTCGCCGCGGCCTTTCCGGCGAACTGGCTGTCGGACGGTTTGCGATTGAACATACCGGCGCGCAGCTTCACGCGCAGGATGCGCGTCACGGCGTCGTCGATGCGCGCCATCGGGATCTCGCCGCCTTCGACCTGTCTGATCGTGTTGGCGATGAAGGCCTTCCAGTCGTCGGGCACCATCACCATGTCGATGCCCGCGTTGATCGCCTGCGGGCAACTCGCGTTCTCGCAGCCCGGCACCTGCGCGATGCCGTTCCAGTCCGACACGACGAAGCCGTCGAAGCCCATCCTGTCCTTCAGCGCGTCGGTCAGCAGCGCCTTTGAACCGTGCATCTTTCCGTAGTCGACACCGCCGGCGACGTCGTTCCAGCTGTTGAACGACGCCATCACGGTCTGCACGCCGGCGCCGAGCGCGCCGTAGTAACCCTGACCGTGGACGTTCACCATTTCCAGCTTCGGGATGATCGCGTTGCCCTGGTCGCGACCCTGGTCGGTCGCGCCATCGCCGATGTAGTGCTTTGCCGTGGCGACGACCGTGCCGTCGGCGCGCAGGTCGCCCTGCAGGCCGGCGATGTAGGCACCGGCGTATTCGCGCACGACGGCCGGATCGGACGAGAAGCTCTCGTAGCTGCGGCCCCAGCGCACGTCCTGCGCGACGGCCAGCGTCGGCGCGAACACCCAGTCGATGCCCGTGGCGCGCGTGGCCTGCGCCGTGGCTTCGCCTATGCGCCTGACCAGCGCGGCATCGTGCGCCGCGCCCAGTCCGACGTTGTGCGGGAACAGCGTGGCGCCGAAGACGTTGTTGTGGCCGTGCACGGCGTCCGTGCCCCAGATCACGGGGATAGCTACACGTGCCTTCATCGACGCCGCGTGGTAGCGGTCGGCGAGCTTCAGCCAATCCTCCACCGTCGCACGCTTGTTCATGCCCGGCCACGAGCCGCCGCCGTTGAGCACCGAACCGATGTGGTAGCGCTGCACGTCCTCGGGCGTGATCGACTTGATCTCCGGCTGCGTCATCTGGCCGACCTTCTCGGCCAGTGTCATGCCTTTCAGGATCGTCGCGATGCGCGCTTCCAGTGCCTCGTCGCGTTTGACCGCGCTTTCGATGCGCGGCCAGTCCTGCAGTTGCGCCGGCGGTGCGGCGTTCGCGCCGAAGTGCGCCAGGCCCAGTCCCATCACCAACATGCCCGTTCCAACGAAGACTCTCGCCTGCACGATCTGCTCCCTGGCTGGATACCGCAGTGACGCAGGCCGCGATTCGCGCATTCGACGCGCCGACGGCCGGCGGTTGACAGCGCTGTCAATACAAGGCGAGGCTGGTGAAGTCAATCGTCGTCGACGTGTCGTGGTGCATTCGGCGATCAGGCGCCCATTCCGCCGCGCGTGCCTGCGCAACGGCTGTTGCGACGCAGCACGACGATGCGCACGAAAGTTGTCGATGGCGCGAGTTCGTCGGCGTGGCCATCGGGTTGCAGGACGGTTCTGGCACCATTCGCAGCGGTTGGACGACCAGGGAGCGTGCAATGCGTGTTCGGATCGAGGATGTGGCGGAAGCCGCCGGCGTGTCGATGAAGACCGTCTCGCGCGTGCTCAACAACGAGCCCAACGTGCGCGAGGAAATGCGCGCGCGCGTGATGAAGGCGATGGACAAGCTGCAGTACAAGCCCAATCCCTCGGCGCGGAGCCTGGCGGCGCAGCGCTCGTACAGCGTGGCGCTGGTCTACAACAACCCGTCGCGCAACTACATGATGGAAGTCCAGAACGGCATGCTCGAAGCGTGCCTCGCGAACCACTACAACCTGTTCCTGGCCCCGGTGAGCGTGGGCCGCGAACGCGTGGCGGACATGCAGGGGCTGTTCCGGAACTTCGGTCCCGACGGGGTGGTGCTCATCCCGCCGCTTACCGACGACGCGCAGCTGATCAGCGTGCTGGAGCAGAAAGGCGTGCCGTTCGCCTGCATCGCACCGAAGAACGCCGCCGGCCGCATCGGCGTGGCGATGGACGAGACATCCGCCGTGCTGGACATGATGGCGCGCCTGATCGACCTGGGGCACACGCGCATCGGCCACATCAAGGGCGCGGCCAAGCACGGCGCCTGCCAGTGGCGTTTCGACGGCTATCGCGAGGCCCTGAAGCGCGCCGGCATCCGGTTCGACCCGGAGCTGGTGGTGCAGGGCGCGTTCTCGTACGAATCCGGCTGTGCGGGCGCGCAGCAACTCCTGGAGCTGGCCTCGCCGCCGACGGCAATCTTCGCCGCCAACGACGACATGGCGGCCGGCGTCATTCGCATCGCGGCCGAACGCGGACTGTCGGTGCCGCGCGATCTTTCGGTATGCGGCTTCGACGACACGCCGATCTCGCGACACATCTATCCCGCGCTGACCACCATCCGGCAGCCCACGTCGGAGATGGGGCGGCTGGCGACGCTGGAATTGCTCGCTCGGATCAAATCGCCGGGAGCGGGACGGATGTTGCGCGTCGATCACGCGGTGCTCATGCGCGAGTCCACGCAGGCTCCGCGGCGTCGCTGATTTTCTTTGCGGTAGGAATGTTAGCGCTCTCATTCTGCGCGCCGGTGGCGTGGAGTCGCTGCGCTGCAACATCGAAATACGCTGGAAAACAAGACTCCGCGCACACTCGAAAGCCGTCTTCACGGTCAAAGTTGACAGCGCTGTCAACCCGAGGTTCCAATCGGCCCGCACTTACTTTGCGGGCCTGTGTGGCGACACGCCTGCATCTTCTACGTCGTGAATTCTGGGAGGAGTTTCGATGAAGCAGTTGCGTGTCGCCCCCAAGCGAACACTGTTGACGTCCGCATTGCTGCTGGCACTGAGCCAGCCGCTTTACGCGCAGACCGCGCCCGCCGCCGAAGCGGGACAACGCACCGCCTCGGCGGACGAGGATGCCCGCACGCTCGACGCCGTCGTCGTGCAGGGCATCCGCGGAAGCCTGACCGGCTCGATGAACCTGAAACGCGACTCGCAGGGCGTCGTGGATGGCATCGTGGCTGAGGAAATCGGCAAGTTCCCCGATACCAACCTCGCCGAATCGCTGCAGCGCATCAGCGGTGTGTCGATCGACCGCACGCTGGGCGAAGGCTCGAAGGTGACGGTGCGCGGCATCGGGCCGGACTACAACATGGTGCTGCTCAACGGCCGGCAGATGCCGACCTCGGGCAACGCCAACGGCGCGGGCGTGTCGAACTCGCGCGCGTTCGACTTCGCCAACCTGGCGTCCGAAGCGATTTCCAGCGTCGAGGTCTACAAGACCAGCCGCGCCGACGTTCCGCCCGGTGGCATCGGCGCGACGATCAACATCCGCACGGCACGGCCGCTCGAATCGGAGCCGGTCATCAACGTCGGCCTGAAGGCGGTGCACGACACCTCCAACGGCAACCTGCCCAAGTCGCTGCAGGGCCACGACATCACGCCGGAAATCTCCGGCATCTTCAGCCAGCGCTATGCCGACGGCACGTTCGGCGTCGCGCTGACGGGCAGCTACCAGGAACGCGACTTCGGCTTCAGCCAGGCCGCCGTTCCGAATGGCTGGCGTCCGTTCCGCGGCGACGAGAACAACTGGGGCACGATCCCGCAGCCGGGCACGCCGGGCTCGGAGAACATCACCAACCGCCCGGGGCCGACCGACATCTATTCGGTCCCGCAGAACCTCAATTACAGCGTCAACGGCGTGCAGCGCCAGCGCACGAACGGCCAGCTGACGCTGCAGTGGGCGCCGGCGGACAACATCACCACGACGCTGGATTACACCTACGCCGAGAACAAGATCCAGCAGCAGCGCAACGAGCTGTCGGTGTGGTTCAACTTCGGCCCGTCGGTGACGTCCTGGACCGACGGCCCGGTCGCGGCGCCGATCTATTACTCGGAAATCATCAACCCGGCGACGTCCGACATCTCGATGGGCGGCATGCGCCTGGCGAACGTCAACAAGAACGAGTCGTTGGGCTTCAACGTCGACTGGCAGGTGTCCGACGCGCTCGACCTGCAGCTGGACTACCACAGCTCCTCTGCCGAAACGAAGCCGGACAGCCCGTGGGGTTCGGCGGGTGTGCTCGGCGTGGCGGCGTTCGTGCGCGGCACGACGTCGGTGGACTTCAGCAACTCGTTCCCGGTAGTGAACATCGCGTTGCCGCCGGGCGTGGCGGGCGTGGATCCGTCGCAGGCGCTGGTCACCGGTTCGGTGTTCCAGAACGCGTACTCCAAGTCCGAGATCGACCAGACGCAGCTCAAGGGCCGTTGGGAATTCGGCGAATACTCCGGCCTGGACTTCGGCGCGTCGTACACCGACGTCGACAACCGCACTGCGTACGGCTTCATGCAGCGCGACACATGGGGTGGCGTCGGCACGCCGGCGGACTACGACGACGACATCTGGTTCGCCGACAGCATGGGCCAGTACTTCGACCAGTTCGGTGGGCACAATTCGTCGAACTTCACCGACCGGTTCCTGCTGTTCGATTTCGACCGCCTGCGCAACCGCGCGGCCGAACTGACCGGGCGCCCGGACTGGTATCGCGCGCCGGACGAATTCAGCCGCGACCTGCGCACAAACGAGAAGTCCAGCGGCGCGTACCTGCAGTACACGACGAAGTTCGACTGGGAAATGCCGCTTAACGTGGCCGTCGGCGTGCGCTACGAGAAGACGGAAGTCACCTCGTCGGCGCTGGTGCCGGTGGCGACCGGCATCGCCTGGCAGTCGGCGAACGAGCTCAACCTGATCTTCGCCGACCCGGCCTTCGCGACGCTGAAGGGCGATTACGACTACTGGCTGCCCAACCTCGACCTCAACCTGGAGATCACCGACGCGGTGATCCTGCGCGGCAGCTACAGCCAGACCATCGGCCGGCCGGGCTGGGCGGATATCCAGGGCGGACGCACGCTCGACCAGATCGTGCGCGTGGACGGTGGCACCGGCACGCAGGGCGATCCCACGCTCAAGCCGCTGGTGTCGGACAACTTCGACCTGTCGCTGGAGTGGTACTACGGCGAGTCGAGCTACGTGTCGGCCGGCTGGTTCCGCAAGGACATCAAGAACTACATCGGCACCACGCAGATCATCGACGTGGGCGGCAGCGACGGCGCCACGCCGTTCAACCTGCACACGCCGGTGGGTGGCGCGTACTGGAACGCGGCGCTGGCGGGCGGCTGCATCCAGGCCGACGTGACCTGCATCCGCAACTACATCTTCGCCAACTTCAACGGCCAGCCCGGCGTGACGGCGACGGGGCAGGACGCGAACGGCAACTTCACCGGCACGATCAACGGGCTCGCCAGCGATCCGCTGGCATCGTTCAAGATCACCTCGCCGGCGAACCGCGAGGACTCGTCGCTGGACGGCTGGGAGTTCAACATCCAGCACATGTTCGGGCAGAGCGGGTTCGGCGTCTCGGCGAACTACACCATCGTCGACAGTCCGGACCTCAGCTACGACAACTACGTCATCGGCGGTCAGTTCGCGCTGGTGGGCTTGAGCGATTCGGCGAACCTGGTGCTGTTCTACGAGAAGGACGCCTGGCAGATCCGTACCGCCTACAACTGGCGCGACCAATTCCTGTCGGCGGTGTTCGACGGATCGGGCATCCCGAACCCGCAGTACGTGGACGATTACGGGCAGCTGGACATCAGCATCGGCTACAAGATCAACGACCAGATGACGGTGCAGTTCGAAGGCCTGAACCTCACCGACGAGACGATGCGAATCTTCGGTCGCCACGAGAACGAAGTGCTGTACGCGACGCAGTACGGGCCCCGCTACGTGCTGGGTTTCCGCTACAACTTCTGACGTCGCGGTCGGGCAGTGTCGCGCGGCCATCCGGTCGCGCGGCCAGGGAGCGGGCCGCCGCGCCACCGGCGGCCCGCTGTCTGGCCGGATGTGAGGCAGGATGCAACGATGGGCGGGGAGGGCGCGGCGTCGCCGAATCCCGCGAAGTTCGACCAAGAGGACGCAATGCCCAACCACGCAGCGCTCAACAACGTCGAACACCGCGATTTGCGGATCGACACCCGCCGCCTGGCGGCGCTCGGCGACGACGTGATGTGCGCGGCGACCTTTCCCGCTGAATTCCGCAACGTGCAGTCGCATTACCCGATCGTGTTCCGCCGCACGGGTGAGGGCGCGTTCCAGCCGGTCGCGCTGTTCGGATTCAGCGAAGGCGACAACCTCTTCCTCGACGGCGGCCATTGGGACGCCACGTACATTCCGCTCGCCATCGAGCGCCAGCCGTTCCTGATCGGCCGCGATGGCGAAGCGCTGACCGTGCACGTCGACCTCGACCACCCGCGTACGAAGGCGGGGCAGGGCGAAGCGCTGTTCCGCGAACACGGCGGCACCACGGATTACCTCGAGCGCGTCACCTCGGTCCTGCTGGCGTTGCATGATGGCCTCGCGTCGGTGCCGGCATTCGTCGATACACTGCAGAAGCACGCCCTGCTGGAATCGTTCGTGATCGATATCGAGCTGCCCGGCGGCGCCGTCAACCGCTTCGGCGGATTCCACACGATCCATGAAGAACGCCTGCGTGCGCTCGATGCGGCCGCGCTGGACGAACTGCATCGCGCCGGCTTCCTCGAGCCGATCTACATGGCCGTCGCGTCGGTGTCGCAGTTCCGCGCGCTCATCGAGCGGCTCAACCGGCGCCATGCTGCCGGGCGCTAGCCCCATCGCCGAACGCGCGGACGTCGACGTTCGCGCGATCCCGGACGCGCTGCTCGCGTCGGGCGAACCCGTCGTGCTGCGCGGACTGGTCGCGGACTGGCCGATGGTGCGCGCGGCGCGCGACTCGGCCGAAGCGGCTGTCGCCTACCTGCGGGCGTTCGAACGGCGCGACGCTCCGCCGGTGGTCGCGACGATCGGCCCGCCCGACATCGGCGGCCGGTTCTTCTACAACCACGACCTGAGCGGTTTCAATTTCCGCCAGGAGAACGTGCCGCTCGGCGTGGTGCTCAACACGCTGCTGAAGTACGCGACGGAAGAACACCCGCCCGCGATCTACGTCGCCTCCACGACCATCGACACGTGGCTGCCCGGTTTCCGCGCGCACAACGACATTCCGTTCGGCGCGCGCGAACCGCTGGCGAGCGTGTGGATCGGCAATCGCACGCGCATCGCGGCTCACCAGGACGTTCCGGACAACCTGGCCTGCGTGGTCGCGGGGCATCGCCGGGTCACGCTGTTTCCGCCGGAGCAACTGCCGAATCTGTACGTCGGGCCGCTCGACCACACGCCGGCCGGGCAGCCGATCAGCCTCGTCGATTTCGCCGCTCCGGACCTGCAGAAATTCCCGCGTTTTGCCGAAGCCTGTCGCCATGCGCGCACGGCGCTGCTGGAGCCGGGCGACGCGGTGCTCATTCCCAGCATGTGGTGGCACCACATGGAAGGGCTGGACGCATTCAACGTGCTGGTCAACTACTGGTGGCGGCAGTCGCCGGCGTGGATGGACACGCCGATGAACGCGCTGATGCTGGCGATCATGACCGTGCGCGACCTGCCGCCGGAACAGCGCGCGATCTGGGACGACATCTTCCGCCATTACGTCTTCGCGCCCGGCGAGGCCACCGCCGATCACATTCCCGACGACGCCCGGCGCGTGCTCGCGCCGATGGACGAAGCACGTGCGCGCTCACTGCGCGCCCGCCTGCTGCAACGACTCAACCGCTGAGGATTCCGCATGAGCGAGACCGACATCCGCACCCGTCCCATCCGACGCGTCGTCATCGCCGGCGGCGGCACCGCGGGCTGGATGGCCGCGGCGGCGCTGTCGCGCACGCTGGGCAAGGTGCTCGACATCACGCTGGTGGAGTCGGAGGAAATCGGCACCGTGGGCGTGGGCGAGGCAACGATCCCGACGCTGGTGACCTTCCACCGCCTGCTCGAGATCAACGAGCAGGAATACATGTCGGCGGTGAAGGGCACCATCAAGCTGGGCATCTCGTTCGAGAACTGGCTCGACAAGGGCCATCGCTACATCCATTCCTTCGGCGTCAGCGGCAAGGATCACTGGTCGGCGGGCTTCCAGCATTTCTGGCTGCGTGGGCAAAAACTGGGCATCGCCAGCGGCTACGAGGATTACTGCGTCGAACTGAAGGCGGCGCTGCAGGACAAGTTCGCGCACCTGCCGCGCGGCGGCATCAACTACGCGTACCACATGGACGCGAGCCTCTACGCGCGCTACCTACGCACGCTCAGTCAGGGGCACGGCGCGCGTCGCGTGGAAGGCAAGATCGTCGAAGTCGTGAAGGACGACGCATCGGGCTTCGTCACCGCGGTGAAACTGGCCGACGGCTCGATGCTGGAAGGCGATCTGTTCATCGACTGCACGGGCTTCCGCGCACTGCTCATCGGGCAGGCGCTGGGCGTGGGATTCACCGACTGGTCGCACTGGCTGTTCAACGACAGCGCGCTGGCGACGCAGACCACCGCCGTTCGCGACGCCGTGCCGTACACGCGTGCGATCGCCGGCAGCGCCGGCTGGCAGTGGCGCATTCCGCTGCAGCACCGCATGGGCAACGGCATCGTCTATTCCAGCCGTTTCATGAGCGATGACGAGGCGCGGCACGACTTCCTGTCCAGCGTCGAAGGCGAGGTGATCAAGGACCCATGGCCGATCCGCTTCAAGCCCGGCCAGCGCCAGAAGTCGTGGGAGAAGAACGTCGTCGCGCTCGGGCTGGCCGGCAGCTTCATCGAGCCGCTGGAGTCGACCACGATCCACCTCATCCAGCGCGGCATCGTGCACCTGCTGCGGATGTTCCCGCAGGTCATCGCGCAGCCGGACATCGACCAGTACAACGCGCAGCTCGATTCGGAACTGGCGCACGTGCGCGACTTCGTCGTGATGCACTACAAGCTCACCAACCGCCGCGACACGCCGTACTGGCAGGCCGTGCAGGACATGGAGATGCCGGCCACGCTGAAGCACCGCATCGACCTGTTCCGCGAAACCGGCAAGGTCTTCCGCAGCTCGGAGGAACTGTTCGCCGAGAATTCGTGGATCCAGGTGATGATGGGGCAGGGCGTGATGCCGCAGCAGTACCACCCCACGGCCGACGTCATGAGCGAGCCGGACCTGCGGCGCTTCCTCGATGACATCCGCACGCACGTGGACAACACCGTGCGCCAGCTGCCGCCGCACCAGGCCTACATCGACCAGTACTGCCCGGGCGTGCGCGCACCGGAGCCGGCCGCCGCGGGCTGAGCACGCATGGGCGCGCTGCGGAAGGCCGGCGTCGTCCCGATCCGCCACGGTCATGTCGCACGCGCGGCGGCGTGGTTGCTGGCGGCCTTCAGCGCGTTCGCGACGACGCCGTCGATGGCGGGCGGTTTCCTTCGTGTCGACGGCACGCGCATCGTCGATGAGCGCGGCGAGCCGGTGATCCTGCGCGGCGTCGGCCTCGGTGGCTGGATGCTGCAGGAAGGCTACATGCTGGAGATGCCCGGTCCGGGGACGCAGCGCTCGATCCGCGCGCGGATCGTCGATCTGATTGGCGAAGCGAAGGCCGAGGCGTTCTACCAGGCCTGGCGCGACAACCACGTCACCAAGGCCGACATCGATGCGCTGGCCGCGTGGGGCTTCAACCACGTGCGCCTGCCGATGCATTACGCGCTGTACACCGCGCCCGTGTCGGAAGAGCCGGTGCCGGGGCAGCAGACGTGGCGCGAGGAAGGCTTCCGCCGCACCGACGAACTGCTGTCGTGGCTGAAGGCCAACGGCATGACGCTGGTGCTCGACCTGCACGCCGCGCCGGGCGGGCAGGGTAACGACCTCAACATCGCCGATCGCGATCCCGCTGCGCCCTCGCTGTGGGACGACGCCGCGAACCGCGACAAGATGGTCGCGCTGTGGCGTCGCCTCGCCGAACGTTACAAGGACGAACCGGCTGTCGCCGCGTACGACATCCTCAACGAGCCGAACTGGGGCTTCCACGACGCGGCCGACCGCAACGGCTGCATGGAATCCGGCAACGCGCCGCTTCGCGAACTGCTGCAGCGGACCACGCGCGCGATCCGCGAAGTCGACACGCGCCACATCGTCATCGTCGAAGGCAACTGCTGGGGCAACAATTACCGCGGCGTGCTCGACGCGGGCCCGTGGGACGACAACCTCGTCGTCAGCTTCCACAAATACTGGAACGGCACGGGGCGCGACAGCCTCGCCGAGGTGCTCGCACTGCGCGATCGCTGGAAGGTGCCGCTGTACCTGGGCGAAACCGGCGAGAACTCGAACGACTGGTACGCGCGAACGGTGGCGCTCGCGGAAGGCGAGGGCATCGGCTGGGCCGCCTGGCCGCTGAAAAAGATCCGCTATAACAATCCGCTGCAGATCGAGCCCAATGCGGGATACGCGCAACTGCTGGCGTACTGGGCCGGCAATGGCAAGCGGCCGACAGCCGATGAGGCGGAGCGCGCGCTCATGACGCTGGCCACGCGCGATATGCGCTTCGAACACAACCTTGTCCATCCCGATGTCGTCGATGCCTGGCTGCGTGCGCCGCATGCGGACCGCGCCGTCCCATTACGCGACCATCGCATCGGCCACGACGGCGGCATCGTGGCCGCCGTGGATTTCGACATGGGACGTGACGGCGTCGCGTACCACGACACGACTTCCGCGAACGAGAGCGGAAAGCCGCGCATCGACTGGAACCCCGGCGAGGGCTATCGCAACGATGGCGTCGACTTGGGACGCGACGCGAGCGGCTGGCGCGTCGTCGACATGCAGCCCGGCGAATGGATGCAGTACACGATCGCGGTCGATCGCGCCGGCACGTATGCGCTGGATCTCGACGGTCGCGGCACGGTGAGGCTCCGTGTCAACGGCACGACGCCGGTCGAGCTCCGCGTCGGCGAACCGGTCGACATTCCGCTGCTTGCAGGTCGCAACACGCTCCTCATCGAGGCGCTGGTTCCCGACATGGAGCTTCGCGCCCTGCATTTCTCCGCAGCGTCCAGGTAGGCGCTTACGTTTGCGGATCGCCTGAGACCGGAAAGGGGGCGGCATCGGGATCAGATCTCCCGCGAACGTCGCGTCAATGGGACGTATTCGCCGTGTGATAAGGTCTGCGTCCATTTCCCAGGGGGTACCGGATGAACCTGCACGAGCTGTTCCTGACCGAGAAGGACGCGATCCGGTCGGGCTGGATCCAGGAGTTGCAGCGGGTCTCCGGCAACCTTGCCGGCCGGGTCAGCCAGGCCGACCTGATGAAGCGTGCCGACGAGATGAGCGGCCTGCTGGTGCAGGCGCTCCAGTCGTCTGGCGGCAACACCGTCGACACCGTGGACTTCACGATCCTGGACCGCTTCTTCGACGAGTTCGCCCGCGACCGCGTCGAGCAGGGATTCAATTCGGAAGAGACGGCGACGTTCGTCTTCACCCTGAAACGCCCGTTGTTCGAGCGCATCCAGGCCCGCACGGCGGGTGATGCACAGGCCATGGCGCAGCTGTCGTGGGACGCGACCGAGCTGGTCGACCGCCTTGGCCTGCGCGCGGTGAGCGCATTCCAACGCATGCGCGAAGCGGTGATCGAGCGCCAGCAGCACGAGCTGCTCGAACTGTCCACGCCCGTGGTCAAGCTGTGGAAGGACGTCCTGGCGCTGCCGATCATCGGCACGCTGGACAGCAACCGCACCCAGATCATGATGGAGACGCTGCTCACGCGCATCGCGGAGACCGAAGCGGCCATCGCGATCATCGACATCACCGGCGTGCCGACGGTCGACACGCTGGTCGCGCAGCACCTCATCAAGACGGTCACCGCGATCCGGCTGATGGGCGCGGACTGCATCATCAGCGGCGTTCGCCCGCAGATCGCGCAGACCATCGTCCACCTGGGCGTGGACCTGGGCGAGGTGACCACCAAGGCGAACCTCGCCGACGCGCTGGCGCTGGCACTGAAGCGCACCGGCGTGCGCGTGGTGTCGGGCGGCGAGGCCGCCTGACCATGGAGCGGATTCCGATCCTCCGCATGGGGGACCTGCTGCTCGTGACGATCCAGGTCGATCTCCACGACCAGGTCGCCATGCAGTTGCAGAACGACCTCACCAGCGAGATCGAACGCATCAACGCAAAGGGCGTCGTGATCGACATCTCCGCGCTGGAGATGGTCGATTCCTTCATCGGGCGCCTCATCGCCGACACGTCGTCGATGGCCCGCGTGCTGGATGCCGAGACGGTCGTGGTCGGCATGCGCCCGGCGGTGGCGATCACGCTGGTCGAGCTGGGCGTGGCGATGCCGGGCGTGCGCACCGCGCTCAATGTCGAGAAGGGCATGGCGTTGCTGATGCAGTCGCGGCGGGAGGACTGACCCGGTGACGTCCGGAACGATGCCGCTCCGCAGCGAACAGGACATCGTGTCCGCGCGCCAGGCCGTGCGGAAATGGTGCGTGGAGCTCGGCTTCTCGCTGGTGGACCAGACCAAGATGGTCACCGCCGCGAGCGAGCTCGCGCGCAACACGCTGATTTACGGCGGTGGCGGCGAGATGCAGTGGTCGCACGGTGCGCAGGCCGCCCGCCGCACCCTGACGCTCACCTTCGCCGACGAAGGGCCGGGCATCCCCGACCTCGACCTCGCGCTGACCGATCGCTGGACGTCGGGGAACGGACTCGGGCTCGGCCTGTCCGGCGCCAAGCGCCTGGTCCAGGAATTCAACATCGACACCCGACCCGGAGCCGGCACGCGCGTCACCATCAGCCGATGGAAATGATCCGCGACGGCGGCCTCTGGCGTCACACCGAAATCGACGACGCGACGCAGGTCGGGGCCGCGCGCCGGCAGGTGGCGCTGGCCTGCGCCGACGCCGGCGTTGCCGACGAGCTGACCGGCAAGGCGCTGATCGTGGCGGTCGAACTGGCGACGAACCTGCACAAGCACGCGCGCCGCGGCGCGTTGTTCGTGAAGGCGGCGTCGGCGAACACAATCGACCTGGTGTCGGTCGATCACGGCCCGGGCATGGACCTGCAGCAATGCTTCGTCGACGGGTTCTCGACCAGCCACACCCACGGCACCGGCCTGGGCGCGGTGCGTCGGCTGTCGGCGGCGTTCGACGCGTATACCGATCCTTCGGGCAGTGTCGTGTTCGCGCGCGTGGGCGTCGTCCCGGCGGGGCTGGAATACGGCTCGCTGGCCGTTGCGATCCGCGGCGAATCGGTCAGCGGGGACCAGTGGGCGCTGCGCGCGGACGAGGGCGGCTGGACGCTGGTGATGGCCGACGGCCTCGGCCACGGCCCACAGGCGCACGAGGCCTCGGCGTTCGTCGGACCGATCGCGGACATCGACACCTCGCCTTCGCTGCAGCTGCAGCGGGCGAACGACCTCAGTCGCGGAACGCGCGGCAGCGCCGCCGCCGCTTTGCGTTGCCGCACCGCGCAGGCCGCGCTCGACTACGCGTCGGTCGGCAACCTGCACTGCGTGGTGCAGCGGCGCGAGCAGGCGCAGGTGCTGCCCGGCCAGAACGGCACCGTCGGCGGCGCGTTCCCCGCGATGAAGCAGCAGCAGGTCGCAGTGGAACCGCGGGGACTGGTCGTCGTGCACACTGACGGCCTGAGCGGGCGCTGGTCGCTGGATCGTTACCCCGGCCTTCGCATCCGGCACCCGCAGGTCGTCTGCGGCGTGTTGTTCCGCGACTGCAATCGACACCGCGACGACGCCACGGTCGTCGCCATCCGGAGTTGACCATGGGCGGAACCGAAGAGGAACTGGCCAACGCTCAGCGCGAGATCGCCATGCTGCGCGAGGAGCTGGCCGAGACGAACCAGGGCGTGCTGGCGCTATACGCCGAACTCGACGACAAGGCCGAGGAACTGCGGCAGGTCTCGGACCTGAAGAGCCGGTTCCTGTCCTACATGAGCCACGAATTCCGCACGCCGCTGGTGTCGATCCAGAGCATGGCGCGCCTGCTGCTGGAGCGCTTCGACGGCCCGCTGTCGGAGGAGCAGGAGCGCCAGGTCGCCTTCATCCAGTCCTGCTCGGCCGAGATGAGCGGGATGGTCGACGACCTGCTCGACCTCGCCAAGGTCGAGGCCGGACGCATCACGATCTCGCCGGACTGGTTCGAGCTGATCGACCTGTTCGCGGCGCTGCGCGGCATGTTCAAGCCGATCGCGACCTCGGCCGCCGTGGAGGTCGTGTTCGAGGAACCCGACGGCGTGCCGGCGCTGTTCTCGGACAACCAGAAGGTCGCGCAGATCCTGCGCAATTTCATATCGAACGCACTGAAGTTCACCGAGGCGGGAACCATCACCATTTCGGCACGGTCCGAACCCGACAATCACGTCCGTCTTTCCGTCGCCGACACCGGACCCGGGATCGCCGAGCATGACCTTCCCAACCTCTTCGTCGAGTTTTCCCAGGTGCGTTCGCTGAGGACGCCCGCCTGGCGCGGGACCGGGCTCGGGTTGTCGGTCTGCAAGCGGTTCGCCGAACTGCTCGGCGGCCGGGTCGAAGTGGAAAGCCGCCTCGGCGAGGGCTCGGTGTTCTCGGTCGTCCTGCCGGTCAAGGGGCCTGTGGAGGAACTGGCGGAGCCCGCCGAATGATGGCGAACGCGCACCTGCTGGATCGCCCGGTACTGCTCGTCGACGACACCAACGCGACGCGATACGCGACGCGACGCATGCTCACGGCCAACGGCATGGAGGTGATCGAGGCGGTCACCGGCGAGGAAGCGCTGCGGCTCGCATCGGGCTGCGATGCGGTGGTGCTCGACGTGAACCTGCCCGACCTGGACGGGTTCGAAGTGTGCCGCCGGCTGCGTGCCGATCCGGCCACGCAGTCGCTGCCGGTGCTGCACCTCAGCGCGCAGCACATGCAGGACTCCGACAAGGTCGTCGGCCTGGAGGCCGGCGGTGATGCCTACCTGACGCATCCGGTAAGTGCCGGCGTGCTGGTGGCGACGATCAACGCGCTCGTGCGCGCACGCAAGGCCGAACGGGCGCAGATGAGCCTGCGCGCCCAGCTGGCGTCCGTCATCGACAGCGCGCCGGTCGCCATCGCGGTGTTCAACGCCGCGGGCGAGCTGACGCTCGGCAACGACGCGTTCCGCGACTACGCCGGCTCGCTTTCGGTCGAGCAGCGAGCGCTGCCGGAATTCCTGTCGGCCTCCTTCCACGCCGTGCGCGGCGGCAGCGGACCGCTGCGCGGCACCGCGACGCTGGAACGACCGGGACGTCCCACGGCGTTCATGGAATGGCGCGTGGGCCTGGTGGACGAGGAAAGCGTCGTCGTGGTGCTGGCCGACCGCACGGTCGAGCACACCCTGGGCCTGGAACGCGAGAGCCTGCTCGCACGCGAGCGCGCGGCACGCTCCGAGGCCGAGACCGCCTACCAGACCAAGGACGCCTTCCTCGCGCTGGTCTCGCACGAGCTGCGCAATCCGCTGAACACGATCTCGATGTGGTCCTCGATGCTGCAGCGCCCCGACGCGCGTGTGCACCTGGACCAGGGTCTCACGGCGATCGAGCGCAGTGCGCACCTGCAGGCGCGCCTGCTCGGCGACCTGCTGGACGTGGCGCGTGCCAGTTCGGGCAAGCTGACGGTCACCACGACGCCGACGGATCTCGCCGCGGTGTTGCGTGACGTGGTGGCATCGGTCGACGAAATGGCGGCGCAGCGCCAGATCGCCATCGAAACGGACATCGACATTCCGTACGCGGTGCTGGGCGACGCGCCGCGCCTACACCAGATCGCGTGGAACCTGCTGTCAAACGCGATCAAGTTCTCCGAACCCGGCGGCGTGGTGAAAGTCACACTCGCCGACGAAGACGGGCACGCCGTGCTGTCGGTGCACGACGACGGCGTCGGCTTCGATCCGGACGATGCGGCGCTGCTGTTCGAGCGGTTCCGCCAGGCCGCGCATTCGCGACCGTCCAGCGCGGGCGGACTGGGCCTGGGACTGTCGATCGTGCGCGAACTGGTGCTGCTCCACGGCGGCACCGTGACCGCGTGGAGTCCCGGCCTCGGGCAGGGCGCGCGCTTCGACGTGCGCATTCCGCTCACGCACGCGCACGCCGACGAACAGGCGACGGCCAGCCCGGCGGCACTGTCGGCGCGCGACATCCTGGTCATCGAGGACGAGGTCGAAACGCGCCGGCTCATGAAGCTCGCGTTCGAGGAACACGGCGCGACGGTCCGTGACGTGGGTTCGGCCGAGCTCGCGCTGAACCTGCTCGGCGAGCGGCGTTTCGACCTGATCGTGTCCGACGTCGGCCTGCCGTTCATGGACGGATTCTCGCTGATGCAGACCTTGCGCCGCACCGAAGGCCCGAACCGGGACGCGCCCGCCATCGCGGTCACCGCCTACGCGCGCGATACCGACGTGGAGCGCAGTCGCGAAGCGGGGTTCGATGCGCACGTCAGCAAGCCGGTCGACATCGCCGGCCTGCTGCGGCGCGTGGCCACGCTGCTTTCCGAACGCGGCGGCGCGTAGGTCAGGCCCCGGGCGACGCGTCGAGCAACGCGATCGCCCGTTCCAGCACCTGCGCAGGCGTTCCGCCGACTTCGACGCGGATGACGTCCGCCTCGCCGACGGGCTCTTCCAACGCTTCGTACTGGCTGGCGAGCAGGGCAGCGGGCATGAAGTGGCCGAGCCGGCTTTCGAGCCGCCCGGCGACCGTCGCAGGCGGCGCATCCAGATAGACGAAACGCATCGGCACGCCGCAGTCGCGCAGGCGTTGGCGATGGATCGCGCGCAGCCCGGAAAACGCCAGCACGCTCGACGATCCGCGAGATGCGAGCGCCTGCAGCTGCCGCCCGAGTTCGGCGACCCAAGGCTCGCGCTGCGCGTCCATCAACGGCACCCCCGCGGCCATCTGCGCCTTCGCGTCGTCGGCGTGGAAATCGTCCGCGTCGAGGAACACATACCCGTAATGCCGGGCGAGCCCGAGCGCGACCGTGCTCTTGCCGCTGCCGGCCACGCCGATGACCACGATCGCGTTTGCATGGGGCATTGCGTTTGTCGCTCCGCGTGGGGTTGCGCGTAAAGGCCACGTGTCCGACAGGGCCTGCTTCCTTCTCGTCGGCTTACGCGCGAACCGGAATAGTCATGCGACCTACCTACATGACTTCGACCATGACCGTACCCGATTATCCGCGTCCTCCGTTCAAACCCCAGCAACAGTCCTTCCCCGGCAAGACCGACAAGATGGATCCGCGCCCCGACCATGGCGAGGACAGCTACGTCGGTCACGGGCTGCTTGCCGGCAAGAAGGCGCTGATCACCGGCGGCGACAGCGGTATCGGTGCCGCCGTGGCGATCGCATTCGCGCGCGAAGGCGCGGACGTGGCGATCGTGCATCTTCCGACCGAAGAGAAGGA
The DNA here is from genome assembly GCF_009755585.1 of Lysobacter soli. Taxonomy (NCBI): domain Bacteria; kingdom Pseudomonadati; phylum Pseudomonadota; class Gammaproteobacteria; order Lysobacterales; family Lysobacteraceae; genus Lysobacter; species Lysobacter soli. Next base: position 1,986,784 of record NZ_CP046603.1, read on the forward strand.
CGCCCGGCGCATTCTTGAACTCGTGAAGAAGGCGGGCGTGGACGGCGTCGCGCTCGCGTGCGACATCAGCGATCCGGAGCTCGCGGCCAAGACCGTCGAAGCAGTCGCCGAACGCTTCGGCCGCATAGACGTGCTCGTGAACAACGCGGCGTACCAGAAGTATTACGAGTCGATGGAGGAAATCACGCTGGAAGAGTGGGCCAAGCACTTCAACACCAACGTGCACGCGCCGTTCAACCTCGTCCGCCTCGCGCTGCCGCATATGCAGGAAGGCGCTTCCGTGATCAACACCGCGTCGGTGCAGTCGAAGAAGCCGTCGCCGAATATCCTGCCGTACGCGGCGACCAAGGGCGCCATCGCGAACATGACCGTCGGCCTGGCCGGACTGCTCGCCGAGAAGAAGATCCGCGTGAACGCCGTGCTGCCCGGACCGATCTGGACGCCGTTCATTCCCGCCGGCATGGCGCCGGAAGAAGTCGAAACGTTCGGCGAACAGACCCCGTTCAAGCGTCCCGGCCAGCCCGTCGAACTGGCGTCGGCCTACGTCATGCTCGCGGCGGATACATCCAGCTACACCTCGGGCGCGCTGCTGACGGTGTCGGGCGGCGCCGCGACCCTGTAATCGCAGTCGCTACTGGCCGGCATGCTCCCGGAGCAGGGCGGGGAGCATCGCCGGCAGATCGCGCGCGAGCAGTCCGACATCGGCGACGTCGCGTTCGAACCGGCGCCCCGCGAGTCCGTGCAGGTACACGCCCCACTGCGCGGCGACGAGCGGATCGGCACCGCGGGCCGCCAGCCCGCCGATGATGCCCGCGAGCACATCGCCCGAACCCGACGTCCCCAGCGCGATGCTGCCGCCGGTGTGCACCCAGGCGCTTTTACCATTCGCGCTGACATGCGTGGTCGCGCCCTTCAGCACGACGATGCATCCGGTCTGCTCGCTGTAGCGTTGGGCGACCTGCGCTGGATCCTTCTCAATTTCCTCGATCGGCAGGCCGGTGACGGAGGCCATTTCGCCGGCGTGCGGGGTCACGATGCATCGCGCGGTCGCCCCTTCGATCGCTTCCACCGCGCTCAGCGCGCCGGCGTCGAGTACGAGCGTTCCGCGGGATTCGCGCGCAAGCGCACCGACGATCTCCAGCCATTGCGGAGTAGGGTCGCAACCCGGCCCGACGATCAAGGCGTCCGCACGCCGCGCCGCTTCAAGCAGAGCGTCGCTTGCGACCGCGATGTCGCCGTTCGCTGTTTCTTCGAGCGAGATCACGCGTGCTTCCGGCATCGCGATGCCGAGCTGCCGTGCGACCGACGCCACCGTCGCGAACTGCAACTTTCCCGCACCCACGCGCAACGCGGCCATGCCGGCGAGCAGCACGGCACCGGGAATCTCCGCCGAGCCGCCGATGACCAGCACGCGGCCGCGGCCTTCCTTCCCGGCCGTTTCGTCCACCGGAGGCAGCGGGTATTGGGGCTTGTTGGTCACTTCGGTCCCACCGGACGGTCGGGCGCACGCGTGACGGCGGCTTCCTCCACCAGCTCGGGCGCGACGAAATTGGCGCGCTGCAGGCAGAAGCGCGCCTCGTCGCTCGCACCGGTGAGCGCATATTCGGTGACGCCGCAGTTGGGAACGTCGGCCTTCGCGTCGATCGCGAGGATGGTCTGCTCGTCCATGCATTCGAGCAGGTAACGGAAGCAGTTCACGATCACCTGGTGCGCGACGATGATGACGCGATCGCCGACGTGGTCGCGGCGCAGCACCTCGACGACGCTGCGCAGGCGGAGGATGACGTCGCACCAGCTCTCGCCGCCGGGCGGACGGAAATAGAACTTGCCCACGCGCCTTCGCTGCTCGGCAAGTTCGGGGAAGGTCTCGATGATGCCGCGCGTGGTGTAGCGGTCGAGTACACCGAATTCCTTCTCGCGAAGCCGCTCGTCCATGCTGATCTCGTCCGGATCCTTGCCGAGCGCGTTCGCGATCGCGCGGCAGGTGTCCATTGAGCGCACGAAGGGCGAGCTGTAGTAGCAGGTCGGCCGCAAATGCGGCGGTTGCGACGAGAACCAATGCGCGAGGGCTTCGGCCTGCTGCTGGCCCAGCTGCGACAGCGGCGTGTCCGCGTCGCGCGTCTGGATGTCGATCAGACCCAGCCCGCGCGCTTCGGCGTCATCGCGCGCGGCGTTGCCGGCGCTCTGGCCATGCCGCACGATCCACAGGCGCTCGGGCCAGTCGGAATGCTTCAGGCTCAAGATCGGCGGCCTCCGCGATCAGAGATCGACCTTCGCCACCTTGTCGTCGTAATCCTGTTTCGGATCGCGACCCATCAGCAGCTTGAGGCCCGCCACGAGGCTGTGCTCGTTCAGCCAGATCTCCGCTTCGGCCGGCGTGAAGCGCAGCAGGATGAGTTTGGGGTCGTCCTTGCCGCCCTCGTACCACGCGGCGATGAACGCGTTCCAGAGGCGATCCACCACGTCGCGGTCGAGGATGGTCTGCACGGTGCCGCCGATCGTCGCGAACAGTTCGTGGCCCTTGGACGCGAACGCGCAGAACGCGGGCATGGGCGCGGCCGCCTGCTGTGCCAGTTCGTTCTCGGTCGAGGTGAAGAACCAGATCTCGCCCGGCGTCTGCTTGTCGAGCAGCGCGGTCATCGGGCGCGAATGGCCGGCGGGATCGGAGGTGAGCCCGAGCATCACGGTGCGATCGGATTCGATGTGGTCCCACAGCTTTCGCTCGAACTTTCGGTCGTCCATTTCTGTGCCTGCCTGAATGAGTTCACGACACGCTACGAAACGCGCGGTGGGAGAGCGGTGAACGCGCGATCAGGCGACGGAGCTGCACGCGAGACGACCCCGCGACTTCGATCAACGTGGACGACGCGGTCGCACCAGGCTCATCCATAACGTCGATGGCGATCGTGGCTCGCGCGTTGTCGTCGAGAACGCGTGACGAGCACAACGTCCACGCGACATCCACCGGCGAATTGCGATGTTGCAGGAACCCACCCCATCGGCAGGCGACAAACAATGGCACGAGATATCCTGAAGACCCTCAAGGCCGAGCACGACGAGCTGCGCGAGCTCTTCGCCGAACTCAAGGAAACCACCGACCGCGGCGTCAAGAAGCGCGAAGGGCTCCTCGAGAAGATCGAGGCCTCGCTGCTTCCGCACGCGAAGTGGGAAGAGAAGGTGTTCTACCCCGCATTCAAGGAACGCGCCGACCGCGACGGCATCCAGACCTACGCCGAGGCGCTGACCGAGCACCACGCGGTGGAGAACACCGTGATTCCGGAAGTCCACGCGGCCGATCCGGGCACGCCCGAGTTCGCCGGTCGCACCAAGGTGTTCGGCGAGTTCATCGACCACCACGCCAAGGAAGAAGAAAAGACCATGTTCAAGATGGCGCGCGAACTGTTCACTGCGGAAGAGCGCGCCCAGTTCGACGAGGACTACGAGGAATGGAAGCAGTCCGACGCGGCGGCCGCGCTGATCGCCGGCGAAAAGGCGAAGGCGGGCGTCAAGGGCGCCGTGAAGTCGATGACCCAGTAAACCGGGCAGGGACGCTGCCGATGACAGGGACGAACGAGGATTTCGACAAGGTAATGCGTCATCACCGCAAGGCCTGGCGCGTCGAGCGGGTCGCGTGGTTCGTCATCGCGCTGACGCTCGCTGCCGCGCTGTTAGGCGCATTCGGCGGTGGCGTGCTCAGCGAGGCGCAGGTCGGCTCCAGGCAGACGGTCACGATCGAGTACGACCGCCTGCTCCGTTCGAGCGCGCCGTCATTGATGCGCTTCCACGTGCATCCGTCGCTTCGCCGAGACGGTGCCGTGCGGTTGCGCATCGACCGCGCGATCGTGTCGCGGATGGAGATCGAGTCGATCGTGCCCCAGCCGCTGAGCCAGGCCAGCGGCGCGGACTACACCGAGTTCGTCTTCGACGTGGCGCCGGGCGAGTCGCCGGCGACCATCGACCTGCGTTACCGGCCGTCGACCTTCGGCCGGATGCGCGGCGAGGCGTCGATCGCCGGCGAACACGCGCTGGCGATCGACCAGTTCGTCTACCCATGAGGAGGCCATCATGGAATCCGTGATCCGCGGCATGACGATCTACATCTTCCTGTGGCTGATCTTCCGCATTTCCGGAAAGCGCACGTTGGCGGAGACGTCGCCGTTCGAGCTGATCCTGTTGCTCATCATCTCGGAAGTGACCAACGAGGCGATGGTCGACAGCGATCACTCGATCACCAACGCCATCCTGCTGATCATGACGCTGACGGGCATGAGCATCGCGCTGTCGGTTGCGAAGCACTACTGGCCGTGGGCGAGCCGCGTGCTGGAAGGCATGCCGCTTCCGCTGGTGCGCGATGGCAGGATGCTGAAGGAGAACATGGACAAGTCGCGCGTGGACGAGGAGGAGATCCTGATGGCGGCCCGCCACACGCAGGGCATCGACCGGATGGAAGACATCAAGGACGCGACCGTGGAGAACGACGGAAACATCTCCGTCATTCCCCGTTCGAAGCAGGACGGCTGATCGGGGGCGCTGCGTCCTCCGCCCTCTGCGTCGATGGCGGAGGACGGTAGCGTGTCAGCGGGGATCGAGCTCCATCGGCGCGAGCGGCTCGCTGGTCGGACCGTTGAGGATCGCGCCGCTCTCGCCGTCGAAGCGCGAGCCGTGGCACGGGCAATCCCAGGATTTCTCCTCGCCACTCCAGCGCACGACGCAGCCCATGTGCGGGCAGCGCGCGTTATACGTATGCAGCCGGCCATCGCCGCTGCGATAGCAGGCGATGCGATGCGCGCCACGACGCAGCACGGCGCCGGTGCCGAGTGGAATCCGTTGCGGATCGTCCACATCGGCCGGCCGCACCCAGTCGCGGAACTGGAGCGCGGCGTTGGCGTTCTCGCGTATCCATTCGCCCGCGCTGCGCACGGGCTTTCGCGACGGGTCGTACAGCGCTTCCCACGGGTTGTCGCGCCCCTGCGCGATGTCGGCGATGAGCAGCGCCGCGAGCGTGCCATGCGTCAGGCCGTTGCCCGAGTCGCTGGTCACCAGGTAGACGTTCTCGTGATCGGGATCGCGGCCGATGAAGGCGAGGCCATCGACCGGTTCGATGATCTGGCCGGACCAGCCATGCGTGAAGTGCGTGGCGCCGGGGAAGTGTTCGCGCGTCCACGCCTGCAGGCGGACGTAGGCTTCCGGGTCGTCGTCCTGACCGGTCTTGTGGTCCTCGCCGCCGACGATGATCTTCGCCTCGCCGTCCTCGTCGACGTACTTGCGGATGTAGTGGTACGGGTCGGCGTCGTCCCAGATCAGCGCATCGGGCAGGTCCGCGGGCGCGTCGCCCGACACGACGTACGAACGGTACGCCGCCTGCTTCATGTACGTCGCGCCAGTTTCATGCACCGGTACGTTCGTCGCCGCCACGACCGTCTTCGCCTTCAGTTCGCCATTCCGCAGCGAAATGGTGCAGGGCGAGCCGCCCTTGATGTCGACGATCTCCGCGCGCAGGAAACGACCACCGGCCTCGCGGACTTCCGCGGCAAGCACCTGGATGTAGCGTCCGACGTCGACGACCGCCTGACGCTCGAAACGCACCACCGGGCCGAACGAGGCGGGCAGGGCGTCGCCTGCCTGCAGGAGCGTCGCGCTGAGACCTGCTGCGTTGGCCGCGTCGACTTCCTTCTCCAGGTTCGAGGCATCGCGATCGTGTGCGAACAGATAGCCCGGCACGCGGGCGAAGCCGCAATCCTTTCCGCTCGCTTCGACGACCGCCTCGATCCAGTCGATCGCCGCCGCGTGACTCGCCGCCGCCAGTCGCGCGCCGTCATCGCCGTGCTGGCGTGCCAACCGGTAATAGCGGTCGTCGAGCGCGTTGGACAGATGGGCCGACGTACGCAGCGTCTCACCCGCGCCGATGCCTTCCTTGTCGATGACGACGACCTTGCGGCCTTCGCGCAGCAGGCAGAGCGCCGCGCTCAGCCCGGCGATGCCGGCGCCCACGACGACGACATCCAGCGCGTGCGAATCGAGGTCGGTGACGAACCACTTCGAGAGGTCGTTGGCGTTCTTCCAGACGGGAATGGTGCGTGCGGTGGTCATCCGGTTCTCCAGTGAGCGGTCGTTGCGTCTTACCTCGCCCACCGGCAAACCGCGGTGAAGCCGCCCGCGTGCACGCGGCGTAGACGGTCGCGTCAGGTGAACCGCGAAGCGACGTCGTCCAGCGGCGCGAACACATCGCGCCACGTGGTGACGGCCCGGACGACGGAGAGCTTTCCGTCCATCTCGAGGATCTCGAACTGCGTGGTTCCCGCGGCATCGCGCCAGAAGCGCAGCGAGACGCTTGCCGCGCCGACACGCAGGCCGCGCACCGAAAGCTCCGGCAGCCACGTTGGCAGGTGCGGATCGAGGAGGAGTAACCCGAGCGGCGCGAACGGCTGCATGCCCAGCAGCGTCTGCGTCAGGGTGATCGCCGTGCTGGCCGACCATGCCTGCGGGGAATTCGACTGCGGATACGTGGCCGGGAACGGATGCGCCTTGTCGCGCGCGTGCCCGCTGAAACATTCAGGCAGCCGGTATTGATCGAATGCCGAGGCGATCTCGAACTGCGCGCGCGCGATCTGCTCCACGCGGTCGTGCGCGCCGTGGCGTTGGCAGCCCATCGCGAACGGCCCGTGTTCGACCGGCCACACCGTGCCGCGGTGGTACGCATACGGGTTGTAGGCCGGATGATCGCTGGACAGTGTGCGGATGCCCCAGCCGCTGAACAGATCGGGCGCGAACGAGCGTTCGAGCAGGCGCGGGATGCGCTCGTCCTCGACGATGCCCGAGCCCACGCAGCGCAGGCCGTTCGAACCGACGGAGCGGATCAGATGGCCGTCGCGCGCCAGCGCCATCGCGAACGAGCCGATGTCGTCCATCCAGAAGGTCGCATCGAAACGCGCTTTCAGGGCCTCGGCCGCGGCGCGTTGCCGCTTCGCCTCGTCTTCGTGTCCGAAGGACTCCAGGATCTGCGCCATTGCGTGCCGGGCCGCATGGATGATGCCTTGCTCCTCGCACGTCGCGACCGGATGTTCCGCCGTGCGTCCGTCCTCTTCGACGATGCCTTCGTCCGAATCCTTCCACGTCTGGTTTTTCAGGCCGTCCTTCGACCGCGTGGCGACAAGGTGAAATCCAAGCTTCTCGTCGAACGCGTGCGTGTCGAGCCACTCCAGCGCCGCCATCGCCGGTTTGATCATCGGCTCGACCGCATCGCGATCGCCCGTCCATTGCCACAGATGCCCCAGCGCCGTGCAGAACAGGGCAGGGGCGGTGAGCGTGCCGTAATAGCGGTCCTTGGGCTTGTACTGCAGCATCGACAGCGGGCCGGGATGCGCTTCGTGCAGGATGCGGCCCGGCTGTTCGTCGCGCCAGGCGTTGTCCTCCGTGCCTTGCCACTCCGCCATTACCGGAAGCGTGCCGCGCAGGATCTCCGGGCCGAGCATCGCGCTCTGTTGCGCAGTGGTGAGCGTGTCGCGACCGAACAGCGCGACGTACATCGGCAGGCCCGCCGCGACCGTCCACGCGCGCGGGCCGCGATCGAAGCGTTGCAGGCGCAATGCCGCGAGATCATGGCGGGCGCGATTGAGCGTGCTGTCGACCACGCCGGCCAGCGTTTCGTGATCCAGCGCCGCGACCTCGGTCGCCTCGCGCAGGAACTCCATGCCGGGCCGCCTGGACTCGATGCCATCGAGCTCGTTGTCGCGGATCGGAAGCGGCAGGACCTCGTCGCCGAAGCGCGCGCACCAGTCCAGGTCGGCATGCCAGCTGGCGCCGGGCGCGAGGTCGATGTCGAACTGGACGCGCCCGCCGCGGTGTTTCGGCGAGCCGGACGACGTCTCGATGCGCAGCGTCACGCCCGCATCGAAACGCAGATGCTGACGTTTCCCGTCGCGGCGCACGTCGCGCGTGGCCACGTAATCGAACGTCAGCGTTGCGACGTCGCCGTCGCGTTTCCAGTGCCGTTTTCGCGTGCCTTCCTGTTGCCGTGGTCCATGCGTCTCCTCGATATCGGCGAAGTCGGCGTCGATCTCCAGCGTCATCCGAAGCTGCGCCGGCGATTGCGTGAAATTGGTCAGGACGAAATGCTCGCGCATCCCGTCGCCGACCCAGCGCGACACCTGCAGCTCCACGGCCTGTTGCGCGGCGGCGGCGATCGCATCGTCGCCGACCGGTTCACCGGGTGCGGGCACGATGTAATAGCCCATCCAGCTGTCCTGCCGCACGTTCGACTTGGTGACCGGATGCGGGCGACGGCGACCGAGCTGGCAGCGGTAGCGGCTGAGGATGCGCGTCTGGCGCACGTACAGCCCTTCCTCCCCACCTTCGATGAAGCCCGACGCGCCGGTCGCGAGTACCGTGTCGCCCTTGCTGATGTACGAAGCGTGCTCACGAACGCGCAGTCGAATCAGGCTGCGCTCAATCGAAAATGCGTCCATGGAATCGATTCTTCCGACGCCCGCGTGATGCCGGCGTCCAGCCATCGGCCATGATCGGCATGGCGATGGCGACGCGATCAGCCTTGCCCGAAGGCAATCGTGCTCATCAGTGCGTTCTCGGCCTGGCGCGAGTCCAGTCGGGTGTGCTGTACCACGATGGGAACGTCGGACGAGATCACGCTCGCGAACGGCGTTTCCTTCGCGATGGGCTCGGGGTCGTCGAGCTCGTTGAAGCGAAGGTGCCGCGTGCGACCGGCCTTCACCGTCAGCGTGTAGGGGCCGACCGCATCGCGATCCTCGTAATACACGTGGATGCGGACGTGCGCATCCCGGTCCGACGCGTTAAGGATGCAGCACGTCTCGTGGCTTTCCAGTGCGGGCTTGGGGCCGTTGCTCCAGCCCGGTATGTAGCCTTCGGCAATCGCCCAGGTCGTATGACCGATCTTCGTATCCATGGCGACGATGTAGCACGCGCGTCGAAAAGACGGCGTCATCGCGCCAGCTCGTCACAATGTTCACGCGCGATCGGTACGCTCGCGACATGACCCGCATCGGCTTCCATGCATCGCACGAACAGTTCCCGCCCGGCGAGCTCCTGCGTCTGGCCGCGCATGCCGAAGCCAGCGGTTTCGATGCGGTGATGTGCTCGGATCACTTCCATCCGTGGAGTCGCCGCCAAGGCCAAAGCGGCCACGCGTGGACATGGCTCGGCGCGGCGATGGCGACGACGTCGTGCTCGTACGGCGTCGTGAACGCGCCGGTCGGTCGCTATCACCCGGCCGTCATCGCGCAGGCAGCCGCCACGCTCGACGCGATGTTCCCCGGTCGCTTCTGGCTGGCGGCCGGCAGCGGCGAGGCATTGAACGAACGCATGGCCGGCCCGTGGCCCGACAAGTCAGAGCGCAACAGACGTCTGCTGGAAGCGGTCGAGGTCATGCGCGCGCTATGGCGCGGCGAATGCGTCGACCATCAGGGCGCCTTCCGTGTCGATCAGGCCCGGTTGTTCACGCGTCCGGTGAAGCCGCCGCTCGTGTTCGTGCCGGCGCTGTCGGAGAAGACGGCGAAGTGGGGTGCGCAATGGGCCGACGGACTCATCACCATGAGCCAGCCGCTGGAGAAACTCCGGCCGATCGTCGAAGCCTTCCGCAACCATGGCGGGGCAGGAAAACCCGTGTACCTGCAGGTAAAGCTGTCGTACGCGGCGGACGAAGCGACCGCACTGCGCGAGGCGCACGAGCAATGGGCGACGAACGTGCTCGAGCCGGCACTGTCGGAGGACATCGGCACGCCGCAGGCGTACGAGGCGCTCGCGGAGCAGGTCACGCCGGAGCAGGTGGCCAAGGCGGTGCACGTCGCGGCCGATGCGGACCAGCACGTGAAATGGCTGCAGACCTACCTCGACATGGGCGTCGACGCGCTGTACCTGCACAACGTGAGCACGCGGCAGAAGGAATTCATCGACGCGTTCGCGCGCGACGTGTTGCCGCGTCTACGGCGTTGACGACCGCCTGTTGTTCCGAAGAGGCCGCTTGATCTCGCCGGGCGCCGGGCCTGAGGCGGCACCACGCCCCAGCGTGAAAGCGCCCCCGGCCCGGGTGCAATAATCGAGCGCATTCCGACGCGTCGCGGTGTTCGATGGCCCCTGGTGGCACCCTAGGTTTCCTCGACGCGCCCGGCGAGATGGCGGGCATGATGCGACGCCACGACTGGAACGGCTCGCCGCTGGGCTCGCCTGATGGCTGGCCGCAGACATTGCGCAGCGTCGTCGGCCTGATGCTGCGATCCCGCTTCCCGATGTTCGTCGCCTGGGGGCCCCGCATGGGCTTCCTGTACAACGACGCGTACGTCGACATCCTCGGCGCCAAGCATCCCTCCGCGTTGGGGCGCGCGTTCGAGGACATCTGGTGGGAGATCTGGGACGACGTGGGCCCGCTCGCCCATCGGGCCTTGCAGGGCGAGGCGACCTACGTCGAGAACTTCCCGCTGATCATGAGCCGCAAGGGCTACGACGAGCCCACGTGGTTCACCTTCTCGTATTCGCCCGTCGCCGATGAGGACGGCACGATCGCCGGCATGTACTGCGTGTGCACCGAAACCACCCGCAGCGTGCTGGCCGAAGCCGCCCGCGACGCGCAGACGCAGCGGCTGAGCACGCTCGCCGAACAGCGGCAGCTCGCGCTGGATGCGGCCGGACTCGGCTGGTGGCAGTACGACCCGGCGACCGGCATCGTCACGCACGATGAGCGCTACGGGCAGATCTACGGACTCGACGGCGCGGCGCCGCGCCACGTCGACGAGATCAACCGGCTGCTGCATCCGGACGACGCGGCGCGCCTGTGGGCCGCGGTGCACGCCGCGACCAAGCCCGTCGAGCCGCACCCCTACGCGGTCGAATACCGGATCCGGCGGCCGGACGGCAACGTTCGCTGGCTCGAAGCGCGCGGCATACCGACCTTCGAAGGCGAGGGCACGTCGCGTCGGGTGACGAGTTTCGCGGGCACCGTCGCGGACGTGACCGACCGCCGCCTCGCCGAGGAAGTGCTGCGCGAGAACGAAGCGCGCTTCCGCCTGATGGCCGACGCATCGCCCGCGGCGCTCTGGCTCACCGATCCGACCGGCGCCTGCACGTTCCTCTCGCACCAGTGGTACGAGTTCACCGGGCAGACCGAGGAGGAGGCGCTGGGCCTGGGCTGGACGACGGCCACGCATCCGGACGACGCGGAAGCGGCGCGAGCGGCCTTCATCGAGGCCAACCGCACGCGCGGCATCCTTGGTATCGAGTACCGCCTGCGAGCGAAGGACGGCACGTACCGCTGGGCGATCGACCTCGGCCGCCCGTGGTATTCGGAAGCAGGCGAATACGCGGGCATGGTCGGCGTGGTGTTCGACATCGACGCGCGCAAGCGTGCGGAGGAAGCGGTGGAGGAGGCGAGCCGGCGCAAGGACCAGTTCCTGGCGACGCTCGCGCACGAGCTGCGCAATCCGCTCACGCCCATCTCCAACGCGTTGCAGATCTGGCCGCGCCTGGAAGGCAGGCCCGAGGAAGCCGTCCGCCTGCGCGAGATGATGGGACGCCAGGTGCGCCAGATGATCCGGCTGATCGATGACCTGCTGGACGTCTCGCGCATCACGCGCGGCAAGATCGAGCTGCGCCGGGAGCGGCTCGACCTCGCCGTCGCGATTCGTGGCGCGGTGGAGGCGATGGAACCGTTCATCGAAAGCCATGGCCATGCATTGCGCGTCGTTCTTCCCGGGCAGCCGCTTCATGTCGAAGCCGATCTGGGGCGGCTCGTGCAGGTGTTCGGCAACCTGCTGCACAACGCGGCCAAATTCACCGAACGCGGCGGCCGTATCGAGATCGCTGCCCGTCGCGAAGGCGATGCCGCCGTGGTGCGCGTCCGCGACAACGGTTCGGGCATTCCGCGCGAAATGCTGCGCGAGATCTTCGAGATGTTCGCGCAGGCCGACCAGACGCTCGGCCGCCAGCATGGCGGGCTCGGCATCGGCCTGACGCTGGTGGAAACGCTCGTGGCACTGCACGACGGAACCGTCGAAGCGAACAGCGAGGGGCCCGGGCAGGGCAGCGAATTCATCGTGCGCCTGCCGCTGGCTGCCGACGCGGCGACGGGACCGTCCGCCGTGAGCGATCGCGACCTGTCGTCGCTGCCATCGCGCCGCGTGCTCGTCGTCGACGACGTGCAGTCCTCGGCCGATACGCTCGCGATGATGCTCTCGTCCATCGGCCAGCAGCCGCTGGCGGTGTACGACGGCGCGGCCGCCCTGCAGCGGTGGAACGACTTCGCGCCCGACGTCGCCTTCGTCGACATCGCCATGCCGGGGATGGACGGCTACGAAGTCGCCCGCCGCGTGCGGGATCTTTCGGGTCCGACGCCGATGCTCGTCGCCCTGACGGGCTTCGGCCAGGACGAAGACCGCCGTCGCGCGCTCGACGCGGGCTTCGACCATCACCTCGTCAAGCCGACGACGATCGACGCGCTGCACGGCCTGCTGGCGGCCGGCGCGCCCGCAAGGGACTAAGCGGCGGCGCCTGCCGTCCATGCGCCCGTGATCCGGGCCGTCCGCTCTGGCACGCTTGGCGTCTCCCCACCGGATCCGGCGCCCATGGACCGCATCGAAGCGATGAAGATCTTCATTGCCGCGCTGGACGAGGGCAGCCTCGCCGGCGCGAGCCGCCGGACGGGGCGGTCCGCGGCAGCGGTCAGTCGCGCTGTCGCGTACCTGGAGGCCCACGTCGGCGTTCCGCTATTGCACCGGACCACTCGCTCCATCCGCCTGAGCGAAGCCGGCGAGCGCTACGCGGCCGCGTGCCGGAAGATCCTCGCAGACCTGGACGAAGCGGACCGCCAGGCCGCAGGCGAGCGATCCGTGCCGCGCGGAACGCTGAGCATCAGTTCGACCGTGTTCGTCGGCGTGGAGGTGCTGCGTCGGATCGTCGATGCGTTCATGAGCGAATTCCCGACGGTGAACGTGCGCATGTACCTGCTGGAGCGCCCCGTGAACCTGGTCGACGAGGGCATCGACGTGGCGCTTCGCATCACGCACCTGTCCGACTCGACGCTGGTCGCGCAACACATCGGTGAAGCACGGCGCGTCGTCGTCGCGTCGCCGCGCTATCTCGCCACGCATCCGCGTATCGAGGAACCGGGCGATCTATCGCAGCACGCGATCGTCACGATGCAGCACATGGGCCTGGATTCGTGGAGCTTTCCTCCGCCGGAGGGCTCGACGGTGCCGCGTTCGGTCTCGTTCGTACCGAGGCTGGTCGTCAACAACGTGCAGGCGGCGGTGGGATCGGCCGTGGACGGACACGGCGTGACGCGGCTGCTGTCGTACCACGTCGCGGCACATGTCGAACGCGATGAGTTGCGCGTGCTTCTGCCGGAGTTCGAACCGGCCCCGCTTCCCATCAGCCTCGTGTCGCCGTACGGGCGGTTGTCCGTACCGAAAGTGCGGGCATTCGTGGATTTCGCCTTGCCGCGGCTGCGGGCGCAGTTCGCCCGCGCCACGCTCGCATCGTAGGCGGCGATTCCAGCGTTTCGCGGAAGAATGTCTGCCGGAATGCGTGGATTCGCAGGACCGGGTTGCGTCCCTAGATTGGGCTCCATCGGAAACACGTCGCCCCACGCGGCGGAAACCGATCCCCCTCAATCCGGAGCAACCCCATGAGCAGTTCACGCAAGACCGTCATCGTCACCGGCGCCTCGCAGGGCATCGGTGCCGGCCTGGTCCAGGCCTTCCGCGACCGCGATTACCGCGTCATCGCCAACTCCCGTTCGATCAAGCCGTCGTCCGATCCCGACGTGCTCGCCGTCGCCGGCGACATTTCCGACCGCGCCGTCGCGCAACGCATCGTCGAGGAAGGCCTCGCGCGTTTCGGCCGCATCGACACGCTGGTGAACAACGCCGGCATCTTCACCGCCAAGCCGTTCACGCAGTTCGACACCGACGATTACGCCAACAACGTCGCGATCAACCTGACCGGCTTCTTCCACATCACGCAGCTCGCCATCGAGCAGATGGAAAAACAGGGCAGCGGCCACGTGGTCACCATCACCACGAGCCTCACCGACCATGCGATCGACGGCGTACCGTCGGTGCTCGCATCGCTGACCAAGGGTGGCCTCAATGCGGCCACGAAGTCGTTGGCCATCGAGTACGCCAAGCGCGGCATCCGCGTGAACGCGGTTTCGCCGGGCGTGATCCGCACGCCGATGCACGCGCCGGAAACGCACGAATGGCTCGCCGCGCTGCATCCGGTGGCTCGCCTCGGTGAGATCTCCGATGTCACGCAGGCGGTGCTGTTCCTGGAATCGGCCGGTTTCGTGACCGGCGAGATCCTGCACGTCGACGGCGGCCAGAGCGCCGGCCACTGACCTTCCACCGGGGCGGGGGAACCCTCGCCCCTCACGACAGGAGCAAGGCAATGCCCATCGTCAACATACAGATCACCCGCGAGGGTTCCGGCCCGGGCCGCGACGCGGCCACCGCGGAAGAGAAGGCCGCGCTGATCCGCGGGGTCAGCCAGCTGCTGCTCGATGTGCTCGGCAAGCCGCTCGACTCGACGTTCGTCGTGATCGAGGAGGTGCCGCTGGAGAACTGGGGCTGGTACGGCATGCCGGTGCCCGAGCTGCGCAGGCGTCGTGCCGAGGAAAAGTGAAGCGCCGTTCCGAGGCCCTCTCCCGAGGGCAGAGGGTGTCGGAATGAGGGGGTCAACCGCGTCCGCGAGGTGCCTGTATCGCAGGCGCATGCGCCGCCATGAGTTCGACGATCCAGTCGATGAAGATGCGCAGCTTCCGGCTCACGTGGCGGCTGGGCGGAAAGGCAAGGTACAGCGGCATCGGATCGAGTTGCCAGTCTTCGAACAACGCAACCAGCTCGCCGCGTTGGAGCGGTGCGCGCGCCATGTATTGCGGAAGCCACAGCACGCCGAGTCCGGCGATTCCCGCCGCGAGGTAGGCGTTTCCGTCGTCCACCGACAGGTCGTGACGTCCCCGCACCTGCAGCGTGTCGTCGCCGCGGCGGATCGCGTGCGCCAGCGGCGCGCCGGTGCGCGAGCTGCGATATCCGATGACGCGATGGTGTCCGTCCTCGAGCTCCCGCGGATGCAACGGCGTGCCGGCGCGCGCGAGATAGGCGGGCGCGGCGTAGACGCCCAGGAGCAGATCGGCCACGTGCCTTGCCCGGAGCGAGGGCTCGGTGATCTCGCCGCCGCGCACGACGCAGTCGACGTTCTCGTCGATGAGATCCACCTTGCGGTCGCTCGCGCCGAGGTCGAGTTGCAGATCGGGAAACCGCGCATGGAAGGCGGGCAGGGCGGGCACCACGATGTGGCTCGCCAGCGGTGCGGGCACATCCACGCGCAGGCGACCTCGCGGCGCGTGCGAAGCCGCCGACAGGCTGGTCTCGGCATCGTCCAGGTCCGCGAGCAGCCGCACGACGCGCTCGTAGTACGCCGCACCGTCGGCGGTGACGTTGACCTTGCGCGTGGTGCGGTGGAGCAGCTTCACGCGCAGGTGCGCTTCGAGCTGCTGCACGAGCTGCGTCACGCGCGTCTTGCTGGCCTGCAACGTTTCCGCGGCCCGGGTGAAGCTGCCCGTCTCGACCACGCGGACGAACGCCTGCATTGCATCGATACGGTCCAATGCGGGTCTCCAACGGGCCGGGGATTGTTTGGATTCTACAAACAGTGATCGCGCAATCGGCGTGTTTATCGGGAAACGGCCGGTACCTAGAGTGGTCGGCACGCCGGACGACGCTGCGTCGTCCACCACGCACACCGCACAGGAGATCCCCATGGCCCCCCGCGATGCTGTATTCCCCGAAGGTCGGCACGAGCTGTACACGAAACATGCGTATTCCGCGGCGATCAGGTCGGGCGACCTGCTGTTCGTCTCCGGCCAGGTCGGAAGCCGCGACGACGGTTCGCCCGAGCCGGACTTCGAAGCGCAGGTGCGGCTGGCATTCGCAAATCTGCAGGCGACACTGAAGGCCGCCGGATGCGGACTCGACGACATCGTCGACGTGACGAGCTTCCACACCGACCCGCAGCGCCAGTTCGATACGGTGCTTGCCGTGAAGAACGAGGTGTTCCCGCAGGCGCCTTACCCCAACTGGACGGCGGTCGGCGTGAACTGGCTCGCAGGTTTCGACTTCGAGATAAAGGTCATCGCCCGCATTCCCGGATGAGAGGGCGCGCAAGGGAACCTGACTCGGATTCTTCCTTTACCGCGCCTCAACGGGCCCGTCAAAACGTCGCCTCATCTTCACAATCCATCCACGTATTGCGAATCAAGCTGAAGCGGGTCATGGCTGCATCGAAGGCCGTGATGTTTCCGACATCCGAGGCGAAGGAGAATTCGAATGTTTCTGACCAAGAAAAACACGGTGATGGCGCGTACGCTCGGCGTGGCGATCGTCGCCGCCCTGGGCCTTGGCGGCTGCGCCACCTACAAGGAGGAATTCGCGACGATCAACTCTCGTCTCGACTCCCTCGACGCAAAGGTGCAGAGCGCAGCCCAGAGCGCCGAATCCGCCAATCAGTCCGCGCAGCAAGCCAACCAGCGCCTGGACACGCTGGAAGGTCGCGTCCAGCAGCTCGAAGCCGCGCCGGCCCGCAAGCCGCGCGGTTGATCGTACTTGCGTAACGGTCGACGAATGCGTTGAACGTGAGACCCGGTGGCCAATATTGGCCACCGGGCGCTTTTGTCGACCGGGTATTCGTCCCGAGGAATCGTCCCATCAATACCTCCATGTATCCCGCAGTCCGCGCCGCTTGCGGCGTGCTGGCGCTCGCGCTGGCATTCGCTAGCCCCGGTCTGGCCCGCGCCGAGGACCCTGCCGCGCAGCCGGTCACCGCGGTCGACCTGTTGCCGCCCGGCCAGGAAGTGTCCGACACGATGACCGAACTCGCGGGCTGGGTTGTCGCCAGCGGCGACAACCAGGGCTATCCGTTCGCGATCATGGACAAGGCCGCGGCCCAGATCCTGGTGTTCGGCGGCGACGGCCGTCTTCGCGGCGCGGCCCCCGGCCTGTTCGGTTCCGCCGTCGGCGATCATTCGGCCCCGGGCGTCGCCGGTCTCGCACTTCGCGAAATTCCGGGGCGTGATCGCACGACCCCTGCGGGTCGCTTCGTGGGCGGGTATGGCCCATCCACCGACGCCGGGCGCGTCCTCTGGGTGGATTACGATTCGGCGGTCTCGATGCACCCGACGGCAACCGGCGTGCCGGCCGAGAAGCGTCCCGAACGCCTCGCATCGCCCTCGCCAGACGACAATCGCGTCACCCATGGCTGCATCAACGTGCAGCCCGAGTTCTACGAAGGGATCATCCGCCCGACATTCGAGCGTGGCGGTGTCTTCTACATCCTGCCGGACACCGAAGCGCTTGCCGACGTCTTTCCGGAGTTCGTGCAAAGCCGCGCCACCGCGCAACGCAACGGCGGCGGACGCGCGCCGCAAGCCCGCCGGTGAGGCGATCCGCCTCACCGGCATTGGTTCGTCAACGGCACCTGCAATGCCTGCTCGTAGGCGCTCGCTGACGCATCGACGCGTTGCGGTGCCGGCGGGAAGTCGATGCGCACCTTCATCGGTGAACCGTTCGATCCGCGTATCGTGCCGAGGCCCTCGAAGGTGCGAAGGCGACGCGTGCTCGCGTCGTAAGTGACCTGCATGCTCGGCGCGACGAAATCCAGCCAGCTGTCGAGGCTCAGCCGGAAACGCACGAGATCGGCCGACGGCGCATCCACGCGCTGCACGCGGATGGGTATGCGTGCATCGCGGCTGGGCACGACGAACTGCACGCGCGCAGTCGAGCCGCTTGCGAGCAGGTTCCAGCGCGCACGGACCCACGCGTCGAAACCGGCGTCGATCACCGTGTCGGCGTCGACCGCCACCGTCCGCTCGCGCACGGGCGCGGACGCCGATGCACGCCAGTACGCACGACGCGCGGCCGATCCGCCCGCGACCCCTTCGCGATAGCCGTCGCGGGCATCGTCGAACTCGAAATCCGGTGCGCCCGGCAGTGCGGTATCGATCACGCGCTTGCGCGCGAACGGGCGTCCATCGGGACACCGGTACACGACCAGCCGACTTCGTTCCTTGCCAACAGTGCGAATCCAGTGCTGCTCTTCGTACAGCAGGCGCCCGGTGCGCAGGTCCGTGGCGCGGCCCGTCGTCCGTTCGAGCGTGTTTCCCTCGGCGTGGCTGCTGGCGAAAAGCAGGAAGGCGAGCACGCACGTACCGCCCGCCCTCGCGAACGGCCGTGCGTGCCCGCCGGGGGACGGCCCGCCAGCTTTACCGGTCCGGCTCATGGAACCAGGTGTTCACGTGCGCCGTGCCGATGGGAATGCCGGCGGTGAACTCCGACACGCCGCCGATGAGCGCTGGAGTGCGCATGGAATCTTCCTCATCCGTAGGGGAGCCGCGTGTGTGCACGCGGTGATCCCAGCTTCTTCCCGCGTGCACCGCGCCGCCAGCGGACAAGCACGCAACCGGGCTCGGTAGTTGTACGCAGGATCAGGGTGCGCTCCCGCTGGCGGTCTCCGGCCAGCGTTGCGGCACCTTGCGCAGCTCGTCGATGCGGTAACCCATGTCGCGCAGGCGCTGCACGGCATCGGCGTACGCCGCGTCGGAGATCGTCGGCGTGCGCGCCATGATCCAGGCGTAATCGCGCTTGCTGCGGGCGACGATGGTGAGCGTGTAGTCGGGATCGAGATGCGAGATCACGTACTCGGCCTGGATCGGCCAGACGAACTGCATCCCCCACACCGCATTGCCCGTGCCCGCACGCACGGTGCCGACCGGTTCCATCGTGCGCACCGGCGCGTCGAAGCTTCCGCGCCGGTAGCGGAAAAGCGTCTGTATGCGGCCGTCCTCGCGCAACGAGTACGACTCGATGGCGTTGTAGGCCTCGCGCTCGGGGAACGAAGGGATGTGCGCGATGACGTACCAGTCGCCCATGAAGCGCGGGATATCGACCTCCGCGACCTTGGGCACGGTCGGCGCCGTGTGAGCGCAGCCGCACAGTGCGAGCACGCCGGCGATGAGCGCGGATGGAAGCTTCATGTCAGTCCTCCCGCACGAAACGGTAGTGGGCTACCTGCCATTCCTCACCACGGCGATACCCGAACAGCTCCGCGCACGCCATCCAGAACATGCGCCAGCGCTGGTTCCACAGGGCGGCGGCATCGCCGTACGCCTGGCGCAGATGGCCCATCACCGCATCGCGTCGTGCATCGTGGTTGGCGAGCCAGTGGTTGGCCGTGCGCTCGTAGTGTTCGCCACTCATCATCCAGCGCTCGTCCAGCCGCAACGCCTGCTGGAAATGCAGCAGCGTGTCGGCAGCGGGCATGAGGCCGCCGGTGAAGAAGTGGCGGCCCATCCAGTCGTCCTCGCCGTCGACCTCGAACGGGTAGAGCAGGGTGCGGTGGCAGAAGATGTGCACGAACAGGCTGCCGCCGGGACGCAGCCACCGCGCGATGCGACGCATGAGGATGTCGTAATTGCGCATGTGCTCGAACATCTCCACCGAGACGCAGCGGTCGAACGCGGTGTGGTCGAGTTCGAGCCGGTTGACGTCGCAGGTGATGACGCGGACGTTGTTCAGACCCAGCTCGCGGCATCGCGCGAGGATGTGCTCGCGCTGCCCGTGCGAATTCGACACGGCGGTGATGCGCGAATGCCGGTAGCGCTGCGCCATCCACAGCGTGAGCGAGCCCCAACCGCAGCCGAGTTCGAGGATGTCCAGGCCGTCGGCCAGTCGCGCGCGCTCGGCGTACAGCTCGAGCATGGCCTCTTCGGCTTCGTCGAGCGTTTCGCGGCCGCTGGGGTAGTAGCAGCACGAATACTTCAGCCGTGCGCCGAGGCAGTCCTTGAAGAACGCGGCAGGCAGTTCGTAATGCTGGCGGTTGGCCGCATCGGTGTGCAGTGCGAGCGGGCTGTGGCGCAGATCCGACAGCCGCTGCGTCATGCGTTGCGACTGCATCTGGATGCCGCCCATGCGCTCGTTGGACAGGCGCTGCGCGCACAAACGGCGGATGCCCAGACGGACCACGGCATCGGGCAGGAGACCGCGTTCGGCCATGCCCAGCAGGCCGGGCGCGGGCAAATCGGGGATCGCATGCATCACGGTGCTCATCGGTCTTCCTTCGGGAACCAGGGGAACAGCATCGGGGTGGATCGCTGGTAACGGCGGTAATCGTCGCCGCGCGTGCGCAGCGCCTGGCGTTCGGTATGCGGAACGCCGCTGAGCCAGCGCAGGAACACGTACATCGTCAGCGGGCCGGACCACGCCAGCCACGCGATCGGCGAGCCCACGGCGAGCAGCACGTAGGCGAACCAGTGCAGCCACTCGAAGAAGTAGTTGGGATGCCGGCTGTAGCGCCACAGGCCGGCGCGCATGGTTCGCCCGCGGTTTTCCGGCTGCGAGCGGAAGCGGGCGAGCTGCGCGTCGGCGATGGTCTCGCCGACGACGGACACGATCCACACCGCCACAGCCGCCCACAGCAGCCCGGGGGATTCCGTCCGATTGCTTGCCACCGCCGCGAAGGGCAGCGCGAACAGCACCACCAGCAGCGCCTGTGCCTGGAACAGCGCGAACCATCGCAACGGCGCATCGCCCCAGCTCTCGCGCAAGGCGGCGTAGCGGCCATCCTCATGCTCGCCGCGCACGCGACGCCAGAGGTGCCACGCGAGGCGAAGCCCCCAGAGTCCGCCGAGCAGCGCGAGCAGCAGGCGCGGCATCGTGGCGCCGTCTCCCAGCGCCGCGAGCAGCACCGCCGCGCCTGCGACGCCGCCTGCCCACACGACGTCGACTAGCCCCGCGTTGCGATGCCGTTGCTGCCACCACCACGCCAGCGTCTGCGCCGCCGCCGCGAGCGCCCACACCAGCAGCAGCGAAGCGCCCGTGCTCATCGCGAGCCACCCATCGCGAGTGGTCGGGACACCGCGCCACCACGCGCATGTCGCGCGACGAGCGTGAGCGCGCAGGTCGCAATCGCCCAGCCGATGGCCAGCGCGATCGTCGCGTGCACGGAGGCGACCAGCTCGATGGCGCCCAGCCGCTGCGCACCGACATAGGCCAGCGGTCCGCCCACGGCACCGAGCACGATCGCCATGGTCGGACGCAACCACGCGAGCGAGTGGTTGATCGTCATCGCAAACGCAGCCCAGAGCGCGAGGATCCACGCCGGCGCGGGAAGCGCGGCGATACTGCCGCGATAGTCGATCCAGCCCAGTTGCGCGAGCAGCCCGTCGAACACGAGGCCCGTCAGAACGGCGCAGCCGACCAGCCACCCGTCAGCGCGACGTCGCGCCGATGCGAACCACTGCAGCGCGACAAACGCCACGCACGCGACGACGCCGATCCACGACGCGCCGTGGGCAGCGCCGAGCACGCAGGCCCACCACGCGATCTGGAAACCGGCGAAGTTCGCGAACGCGTGCATCACGCCTCCGCTGTCCCAGTCGCCTGCGCGTGAGGCCGGTAGCCGGGGCGCGCGAAGAGCATCTGCGCGACACCGATCGAACGCTCGCGAAAGCCGCCTTCGCAATAGGCGAGGTAGAACTCCCACATGCGGATGAAGCGCTCGTCGAACCCGAGCGCCCGCACCTCCGGCAGGCGGTCCAGGAAGCGTTCGCGCCACGTCTGCAACGTCCGCGCATACGACAGGCCCATGTCTTCAAGGTGCAGCAACGCGAGATCGCTGGCCGCGGTCTTCGCCGACATCATCGCCGCGATGGACGGAATGAACGAGCCCGGGAACACGTGGCGCTTGATGAAATCCACCGAGCGCACCGCCTGCTCGTAGCGGTGGTCCTCGATGGTGATGGCCTGCACGAGCGCCAGGCCGTGGTCGGCAAGCCGCTCGCCGATGCACGCGAAATAGCGCCGCAGGTTCTCCGGCCCAATCGCCTCCACCATTTCGATGGAGGCGAGCTTGTCGTAGGTGCCATCGAGCTCGCGGAAATCGCGCATCAGGACGGTGACGCGATCCTGCAGCCCGGCTTCGGCGACGCGCTGGCACGCGAGTTCGTATTGCTCGCGCGAGAGCGTCGTCGTGGTGACATGGCATCCATGTTCGCGCGCGGCGTGCAACGCGAAGCCGCCCCAGCCGGTGCCGATTTCGAGCACGCGCTCGCCGTCGCGCAGGTCGAGCTTGCGGCAGATCGCTTGGAGCTTCCGAGTGGATGCGACTTCCAGCGTGTCGTCTTCGCGTTCGAACAGCGCCGACGAGTACATCAGGTCGTCGGACAGGAACAGGCGGAAGAACGTGTTGCCGAGGTCATAATGCGCCGCGACGTTGCGGCGCGCGCCCGACGCGGTGTTCCTGCGCAGCGCGTGGGCTGCACGGAACGCCCAGCCGGCCACGCGTGCCGGGCCGCGTTCCACGTCGTCCAGCAGGTCGCGATTGCGTACGAGCAGCCGCACCAGGCCGACCAGGTCGTCGCACGCCCAGGCACCGTCCATGTAGGCCTCGGCGGCGCCAACGCTGCCGCCGAGCGCGACCGCGCGATAGAAGCGCGCGTCGTTCACGCGCAACGTCGGCGACGGCGCGCGACCGGCGCACTCGCCGAGCGCGGCCGATCCCCATGGATCGCGCAGCGTGACGGCGCCGGAGCGCAACGCGCGCAGCTGCGAGACCACGCGATCGCGCAGGATCCGGTCGACGATGCCGACGTCGGGCAGGGAAAGGGTTTGCTGCGCGGTGTCGCTCATGGTGCCGTGCCCTTGGCGGGATGGGGGTGGACAGGCGTGCGCTTTAGCCACAGCTTCAGCGCCTGCCAGTGGATGGCGCCGATGACCTGCAGGGTCATCGCGGGATATCGCCACAGCACGCGCGACAGCGCAGCCGCATCGAGCGGATGGCGTTCGAGCGACAGCGTCGCGTCGAACTCGCGCGTGTCGCCCTCGCACACGTTCATGTGCACGTGCAGCGTGTCGCCGGGCGCCGTAAAGGACCACGCGTAGCGGCGCTGCATCGCCATGAACGGCGAGACGTGGAAGGTCTTGTCGAACTGCCAGTGCAGTGCGCGTCCGCGTGGTTCGGCGTCCGCGACAGGCAACACGTAGGCGTGGCGTTCGCCCCATGGCGTGTTGGTGATCTCGGCCACCACGTGTTCCAGCGTGCGGTGGTCGGGCCCGTAGCAGTAGTAGAAGCTCACCGGGTTGAACACGTGCCCGAAGTAGCGCGCGTGCGTGAGCAGGCGGATCGGTCCGATGGGTCGTGCGCCAGTGGCCGCCGTGATGCGTTGTCGCACGGCCTGCGCGAGGGACACGTCCGTCGGCCCCAGGTAGTCGCTGCGGCGGAACTCGCCGAGATTTCGGCCGTGCGTGGACCAGAGCGGATGCGCGTCGAGGATCGTCTCCACTTCATCCAGGTCCAGGAACAGCTGCGCCATCCGGTAGTCGAACGCGTGCCGACGCGGCGCGAAGCGGCGGTGCCGCACCGTGCCTTCGTACAGTGCGCTGCTGCGTGGCCGCAAGCGTTCGCCGCCGTCGCTCATGCGCGGCCCCACGCGAGGGTTCCGGGCGCCGCGTCATCGATTGCGCGCGCTTCCGGTGCGACGTCCGGCCATGCGACGCCGATCGATCGGGCGACCTCGACGGCGCTGCGCAGTCCGTCCTCGTGGAAGCCCCAGCCCCAGTACGCCCCTGCGAACCAGGTGCCGCGGCTCCCCTGTATTTCATGCCGGCGCGCCTGCGCCGCGACGGCTTCGCGCGTGAACACCGGATGGTCATAGCGCACGCGCTTGAGGACGTGGCGCGGGTCGATCGCATCGCCGCGATTGAGCGTCACCACCACGGGCGTCGAGACCGGCAACCCCTGCAGCAGGTTCATGCAGTAGCTGACGGTGCACGCCTGCGCGTCGTCGGCGTCGATGTGGGCGTTCCAGGCCGCCCACGCCTTGCGGTTGCGCGGAAGCAGGCGTGGATCGGTGTGGAGCACGACGTCGTTGGGCTGGTAGGCGATCGCCCCGAGCACGTCGCGTTCGCGGTCGTCCGCATCGGACAGCAGCGAAAGCGCCTGGTCGCTGTGGCAGGCGAGCACGACCTGGTCGAAGGTCTCGTCTCCCTCGGCGGTGGTCAGTACCACGCCGTTCTCCAGTCGTCGCACGGCCTGCACCGGCGTGGCGAGTCGGACGGATGCCGACCATCGTTGCCGAAGCGCTTCCACGTAGCGCCACGAACCGCCGCGCACGACCTTCCACTGCGATCGCCCCGTGAGCTGCAGCATCTGGTGGTTCGCCATGAACTGCACCAGATGCCGCGCGGGAAAGTGCAGGATCTGCCCGGCGGGCGCGGACCACAACGCCGAGGCCATGGGGACAAGGTGATCGTCGCGGAACGCGTCGCCGAAGCCCTGCGCGTGTAGGTAATCGCCCAGCGTCGGGCCGGGCTCGTCGCCGGCGAGCAGCCGCGGCGCGATGCGATAGAAGCGCACCAGGTCGGCCAGCATGCGCAGGAAGCGCGGCGACAGCAGGTTGCGACGCTGGCAGAACAGGCGGTCGAGCGAGGTCGCGTTGTACTCCAGCCCGGTGCGTTCGTTGTGCACCGAGAAGCTCATCGTCGTGTCCTGCGTGGGCACGCCGAGTTCGCGGAACAGCCGCGTGAGCAGCGGATAGTGGTCGGGGTTGTGCACGATGAAGCCGGTGTCGACGTCGAGCGCGACGCCGTCCACGTCCACCTGGTGCGTGTGGGTATGGCCGCCGAGGTAGTCGTTCGCCTCGAACAGCACGACCTCGTGTTCGCGCGACAGCAGCCACGCCGCACCGAGTCCGGAAATGCCCGAGCCGATGATCGCGATGCGCATGTCAGTGCCTCGCCCGCGCCCAGACCCACGCCGGCACGGGCTTGAGGTCGCGCACCAATCCGACCGACGAAAGCAGCTTCAGCCCGTACCAGGTCAGGTCGATCTCCCACCAGCGAAACCCTTGGCGCGCCGTTCCCGGGAAGAAGTGATGGTTGTTGTGCCAGCCCTCGCCGAAGGTCAGCAGCGCGAGCAGGGCGTTGTTGCGGCTGTCGTCGCGCGTGTCGAAACGACGGCTGCCGAAGCGGTGCGCCAGCGAATTGATCGTGACCGTCACGTGGAACAGCACGATGGTGGACACGAAGAAGCCCCACACGACCAGCTGCATGCCGCTGGTGCCCAGGGCGGGCGCGACGTGCTGCAACAAGGCGCCCAGCCCGTACAACGCGACGGCGAGCGCGACCGGAACGGCGATGTCGTACCGGTCGAGCCAGCGCAGTTCCGGGTAACGCGCGAGGTCCGGCACGCGCGACAGGTCGGTGGCGAACGCACGACGCGTGAGGAACCAGCCGACGTGGCTGCGCCAGAACCCGTGCACGCCGGGCGAATGGAGGTCTTCCGGCGAATCGGCATTCGCGTGGTGGTGCCGATGGTGCGCCGCCCACCACAGCGGCCCGCGCTGCACGCAGGAGGCGCCGATCAGCGCGAAGGCGAACTGCACCGGACGCGAGGCGCGGAACGTGCGATGCGAGAAATAGCGATGGTAGAAGGCGGTGATCGCGAACATCCGCACCGCGTACAGCACCGCCGCGACCGCGACCGCCGTGGCGGACACGCCCACCCAGAACACGCCGAGGCAGGCTAGGTGCATCGCGACGAAGGGCACCACGCGCACGAGGTCAAGCCTGTCGCCCGCGTCGATGGTGTCGGGCGTGTCGGTGGGACCGGCGTCGAACCATCGGCGGATCGAGGCGAGCGCGTGGACGCGCGGGTTCTGGGAAGCGGGAGCGGGCATTGGGTCGCAACGAAGGATCCGGGACGCTTTATGGCATGCGGCGTCCGGCGGCCACATCCGTAGATTTGCGTAGGCCGTGGTCCTTTCGGGAAGTACCGGTGCCGGCCGCGCGAAGTTGCGTAGTTGTACCGAAGGCATGCGACGGCGGCGGCGCTAACGTCGAAGTGGCGCGGCTGCGCCTCCATGCGGCCGCATCGTGCCCACGACCATTCCCTGCATGGAGATGCTCATGAAAGCGATGACGATACTGGCGAGCGCGTGCCTGGCCTGCGGCTCGGCGCAGGCCGCCGGCCCCGAACCCGGCCGCTTCTCGTTGACCCTGCTCGGCGGCGGCGATATCCCCATCAGCGGCGACGTGCACGACGGCGCGACCGTCGACGTGCCCGATCTCGGCCCGCTCAACCCGGCGCTGGCCGGCGTCGACGCGCAGTTGCGCATCGGTTCGCGCACGCACGAGCGCATCTACGACGTCGCCAGCACCTACGGCCTGGGCATGGCATGGGGCATGAGCGACCGCATGGAACTCTTCGGCGAACTGCGCGAGACCCACGCGTCGGCGGGAAGCGTGCAGGTCGGCGAGGCCTACGTGCCCGCGCTCGACGTCGCGCTGCCGGTGTACGGACGGTTCTCGTCCTACCAGGCGTGGAGCGCCGAAGTCGGCGTGCGCTGGTACTTCATGGATCCCGGCTTCGCCCGTCCGTACGTGGCCGCGCGCCTTGGCGGCACGGAGACGGACGACATCGACGCGACGTTCGAGATCCCCGCCGCCGACATCCTCATCCCCAACGCGCCGTTCTACGAGAAGAAGTGGGCGCTCAGCGCCGGCTTCGACGTGGGCGTGAACATCCCGCTGTCCGAGCGTGCGAGCTTCATCGCCGAAACCGGCGTGCGTTACGTCGACGACCTGGAAGGTGACGACAGCGCGATCGGGCCGCTCGGCCTGTCCCGCATCAACGACACGGGCCGGCGGGTATCCGTTCCGGTGACGCTGGCGTTGCGGTGGGATTTCTAGGGAACCGGGGGCGTCGTGCGGAGCCCGGGCGTGAGGCCGTATTCATCGGCCTTGCGCACCAGCTCCAGCGTGCTGTGCACGTCCAGCGCCTGCATGATCGCGTACTTGTGCGATTCCACGGTGCGAACGGACACGCCCAGTTCGGCGGCGATCTGCTTCGAACGCAGGCCCGCCGACACCAGTTGCAGCACCTGCATCTGCTTGTCGGTGAGCTCCTGCTTCTGGCCGCGACCGGGCGCGGCGATCACGCGCGCGCCCAGCGTCGGGGTGATGTAGGTGCGGCCGCTGCGCACCACGTGGATGGCGCGGAGCAGTTCCTCGCCGGCGGAGCTCTTGAGCACGTAGGCCGAGGCGCCGGCACGCAGCGCCTGTTCGGCGAGCGTGGGCTCGGCGTGCATCGTGAGGAACACGAAGGGCACCTGCACGCCGGCCGCGCGCAGCTCGCGCATGACGCTCAGGCCGTTGCGGTCGGGCATGCTCAGGTCGGTGACCACGAGGTCGGGCGCGTACTGGTGCACGGCATCGAGCAGCGCGGTGCCGCTGGACACGCACGCCACCAGTTCGCACTCGTCTTCCAGCAGGCGCTGGAGGCCTTCGGCCACCAGGCGGTGGTCGTCGGCGAGCACGACGCGTGGTCGATCGGCGGGCATCTCGGGCATCATCGTGGAAGTGGCATCGGGCGGAGGAGGATTCCGTGGCGAGGGTACTCCACCGACGGACAAGGCAGCTGCAGGAGATGGTCATGAACACGCGACGCGCGACCGGCCATCCGCTCGCCGTCGCCGGCATCGTGACGGTGTCGGTGGCGTGCTCGCAGTGGGCGTCGATGCTGCTCTGGATGCCGAACCCGCGCAGCCACATGGTGTGGTTCCCGGGCGCGGTCCTGCTCGGCGCGCTGCTGTTGCAGCCACGCCGGCACTGGTGGGCGTGCCTGCTCGGTACGGCCATCGGCGAGGCGGCGGCGTTCGGCGTGCTCGGCGTTCCGCCGCTCGCGGTCACGGTCGCGATGCTGGGGTCGCTCGTGCTCACGCCGGCGGCGGCCATCGCGCTGGAATCGCTGCGCAGCCGGCTGCAATCGCCGCTGGAGGACTTCCGCCTGCTCACCGCCTTCGTCGTGCTGGGCGGGCTCGCGCTGCCGATGCTCAGCGCCGCGTGGATCGCCTTTTCCATCCGCGGCACCGTACTGGAGCCGTACCTGTCCGACTGGCCGAACGTCACGCTCGCGCAGAGCCTGGGCAACCTGATGCTCGTACCGGCCGTCGTGTGGACGGCGATGCGCCGGCGCAACGCGGTACCGCTGGACACCAGCGGCACCAGCATCGCCGTCGGCGCGGGACTGCTGGTGATCCTGTGCGTGCTGTGGACGTGGCACCTGCCGATGCAGCGACTGCAGCCGGCGCTGGTGGTCGCGCCGGTGCCGTTCCTGATCTGGGCGATGGTGAGCTTCCGCGCGGTCGGCGCCTCGCTGGCGATGCTCGCCGTCGGCCTGCTCGCGATGCATTTCAGCGTCGCCGGCGTGGGGCCCTTCATTCGCGACGACCTGGCCACCACTACCATCGCCGTGCAGCTGTGGACCGTGTCGCTGACCGTCGCGCTGCTGTACATGACCGTGGTCGTCGAGCAGCGCGCCACGCGCACGCAGGCGCTGCAGCACGCGCACCAGCGCCTGCAGTCGATGACGGTGCAGCTGATGCGCGCCCAGGAGGACGAACGCAGCCGCATCGCGCGCGACCTGCACGACGGCATCAACCAGTCCATCGCGTCCATCGCGATCCGCCTGAGCATCGCCCGCCAGCACGCGCAGGGGGCCGAACGCGAGCTGCTCGGCGAACTGCAGGCGGCGGTGACGGACGTGTCCGAAGACGTGCGTCGTCTCTCGCACGAGCTGCACCCCAGCCTGCTGCGCTACACCGGCCTGACGATGGCGCTGCGTTCGCTCTGCGAAGCGCAGCCGGCTGCGCTGCGCGTGCATGCGGAACTCGACGAGCTGCCCGAGCTTCCGCTCGATGTCTCCACCGCGCTGTACCGCATCGCGCAGGAATCGCTGCGGAATGTCGAGAAGCACGCCCGCGCCAGCGAGGTCACCGTGCGCCTGCAGCGCATGGGCGCCGACATCCAGCTGGAAATCGGCGACGACGGCATCGGCCTGGACGATCAACCGCACGATGTCCCGCGCGGACTGGGCCTGCTCAGCATGCGCGAGCGGGCGCGCGAGATCGGCGGCGAGTTGCGCCTGGTCAGCGGCCTGCAGGGTGGAACGCGCGTCATCGCCCGCGTCGCCGGCGTCGCTTCGCAGGCGAACCAGCGCGACGACGAGTGGCGCTAGCGGGCCGCGCTGCATCGTCACGCCTTCACGCCCAGCGGCGGCACGTCGCGCGTCCACCGGAGCCACGTGCATTGGACGAGCAGGACCAGGGCGAGCAGGAGGGCCGCGATCGCCGTGATGCGCGCGCCGTCCAGCGGACTGGCGGACTGCTCCACGTACAGCGCGACCAGCCCCCACA
This sequence comes from Lysobacter soli, assembly GCF_009755585.1. Lineage (NCBI taxonomy): Bacteria > Pseudomonadati > Pseudomonadota > Gammaproteobacteria > Lysobacterales > Lysobacteraceae > Lysobacter > Lysobacter soli. The sequence goes on from NZ_CP046603.1 coordinate 2,016,047, forward strand.
CCGCCGCCGCCACGTACGGAATGTTGCCGCGCATCGCCAGGTTGGCCAGCAACAGCAGCGCCGCGGCGCCGCCCAATAGCGCGAGGCTCCACGGCAACTGCACGGCCGTGGAAAGCCAACCATGCGCGACGATCAGCTGCGCGGTGTTAAGGAACGCCGCGAGCGAAAGCCAGCCCGCGTGGAGCGACAACGGCAACCATGCGAATACCGCCTGGCCCGGCCACGCGCGGCGCACCTGCGAGAGCGCGATCGCGCAGTACAGCAGGCACGCGAGCGCGGCGACGATGATGGCCCATGCCGCCACGAACCAGCCCATCGAGAACACCGGCATCCACGCGGCCGTCAACACGAACCCGGCCGTCGCGAAGGGCGCGATCCGTTCGCGCCGCGGGCGCCGGTCGCGGGTCAATTGCCAGCCGCCGTAGGCGATGTCGAGCAGGAAGATCAGGCCCCAGATCCCGAACGCGTAGCCGGCCGCGGCCAGGAGGGTGGGGTAACGGTCCGACACGGTGCCCGTATCGGGCCCGAACGCACCGCGCATCGTGAGGAATGCGACGACCGGCATCGACAACGCAGCCAACAGGGCGAGGTATCGCATCTCCGTGCTCCGATCGGGAACGCGACGATGGAACCGCATCGGCGAGCTCGCGCGCCTGCGTCGCAGCACTGGGCGGACGCCAGTAGAACTACGCAGCCGCACCTGCCGTACCTTCGCTGGCGCCGGGCTTCGGCAGCGCCGACCCTGCAGACGGCACCACTCACGACCGTGGTGTCCGGCCCCATCCCTGCGCGGGCCGGCTGCCGCGCCGGGCGCTCTTCCTCGACCCGGCGTGGCGGCATTCCCTCCGACGCATCATCGCGCGGCCTTCACCTGCCGTCCTGACACTGCGCCGCTCAGGGAGGCAGCCGCTCCACACGCACGAGTCATGATGGAATCCGTCACTTCGGATCGGGGATTGCTCACCCAGATCGTCGAGCAAAGCCGCATCGGCATCATCGTTACCTCCGTGGGCGACGACCAGCGGATTCTGTACGCGAACCAGGCGTTCCTGGACCTCACCGGCTATGCGCTGGACGAAGTCGTCGGCCGCAACTGCCGCTTCCTGCAGGGCGCCAACACGGCGCCGGACGCGATCGCCGAACTGCGCGAGGCGATCCGCGAAGGCAGGACGGCGGTCATCGAACTGGTCAATTACCGCAAGGACGGCTCCGAGTTCTGGAACCTGCTGCACGTCCATGCGATCAGCGGCGCGGACGGGCAGCCGCAATACCTGCTGGGCTACCAGCGCGACGTGACGCAGCGCCGCACCCTCGAACAGGGTCTGCAACAGGTGAGGCGGCTGGAGGCGCTCGGCGTGCTCACCGGCGGCATCGCGCACGAGTTCAACAACATGCTCCAGGTCATGACCACGACGCTGGACATGATCGAGTACCACGGCGCCGGCCTCGCCGGGCGCATGGCGACGCCGATCGACAACGGACGCGCCGCGATCGCCCGCGTCGAAGCGCTCACCCGCCAGTTGCAGACGTTCGCGAAAGGCAAGCCGGGCGCCACGGCCACCGCGCAGGTGAACGAGGTCGTCGAATCGCTGCGGGAGATCCTGACCAATGCGTTGGGCGAGGAGGTCCAGGTCGAGTTCGACCTGTCGGCGACGGTAGGCAGCTGCTGCATCGATCGCGTGCTCGCCGAAACCTGCCTGGTCAACATCGCGATCAATGCGAAGGAAGCGATGGAAGGGCGCGCCGATCGCAGGCTGCTGGTCCGGACGGGCCGCCGCGACGTGGGGACGAATCAGGCGCAGGTGCACCGGATCGAGCCGGGCGCGTACTTCTCCATCGAGCTGGCCGATACCGGGCGCGGCATGGACGCCGCCACGCTGGAACGCGCACTCGATCCGTTCTTCAGCACGAAGGGATCGCGCGGCGTCGGGCTGGGACTTTCCACCGCGTATGGATTCGCGCGTCAGTCCGGCGGAACGCTGACGATCGAAAGCGAACCGGACAAGGGAACACGCGTGACGCTGCTGCTTCCAGCCGTGCATGCCGAGACCGGAAGCGCGCGCGAAGCCGGGGCGGTGGAGGACGCGCGCCGTCCGTTGCGTCTGCTGATGGTGGACGACCGCGAGGACCTCGTCTTCATCGTGCGCGACATGCTGCGCAACGAGGGCCTGGACGTGACGACCGCCAGCGACGCCAGGCAGGCGCTGGCGAGACTGGAGGACGAAGGTCCGTTCGACGTCATGCTGAGCGATGTCGTCATGCCGGGCGAAATGGATGGCATCGCGCTCGCGCGACACGCGCGCGAGCATTACCCCTACACGCGCATCCTGCTGATGAGCGGTTTCACCGGCCGCGAACTGGCGCCGGAAGCCGCAGAGTTCGACCTGATCGCCAAACCCTTCCGCTTCCCGGAACTGATTTCACGCATCCGCAAGGCGCTTGCGGCGGACTCGCGCACGCGACTGTCCTCCGCCTGAGCGCGCACTGAAGCTTCCTGCCAGTCACGGAACGAACGCCGCGCGCACGCAGCCGTCTTCCTTCTTCTTGAACATCTCGTAGCCGCGAACGGATTCCTCCAGCGGCATGCGGTGCGTCATCAGGAAGCGCGTGGACAGCTCGCCGTTGGCCGCCAACTCAAGCAGGCGCGGCACGTACCGCTGGCCGTGCTGCTGCGCCGTTCGCACGGTGAGTCCCTTGTTCATGATCACGCCGACCGGGAACTTGTCCATCAGGCCGTACACGCCGAGGATCGACAGCACGCCGCCCTTGCGGCAGGCGTGGATCGCCTCGCGCAGCGCCTGGCCGCGATCGCTGACCAGATGCAGCGCCTGCTTCGCGCGATCCATCGCATGCAGCAGGCCCTCGCCATGCGCTTCCATCCCGACCGCGTCGATGCACGCATCCGGGCCACGACCGCCGGTCATCTCGCGCAGCGTATCGGGAACACTGTCCACCGCGCTGTAATCGATGATTTCCGAACCCACGATGTCGCGCGCCATCGCCAGGCGTTCGGGCAGGCGATCGATGCCGATCACGCGCCCGGCGCCGAGGACGCGCGCGCTCTGCTGCGCCATCAGGCCCACGCCGCCACAACCCCAGACGGCCACCGTGTCGCCGGGCGAGATGTCGCAGAAGTCCGCGCCCATGAAGCCGGTCGGGCCCGCATCGGACAGGAACAGCGCGTCGTCGTCGCTCACCTGTTCGGGCACCTCGAAGCAGCCGATGTCCGCGTGCGGCACGCGGATGAACGTCGCGTGCGAACCCGCATAGCCGCCGAAGGCGTGCGTGTAGCCGTAGATGCCCGCCGTCGCCTGGCCGAGCAGCGGCTCCTGCATCGCCCAGTGCGGGTTGGTGTTGTCGCAGAGCGAGAACTGCTTGCGATCGCAGAACCAGCAACTGCCGCACGAAATGAACGAGGGCACGACGACGCGCTGGCCGCGCTTCACGCGTCGCACCTCGGGACCGACCTCGACCACTTCGCCCATGAACTCGTGGCCGATGATGTCGCCTTCCCGCATCGTGGGCAGGTAGCCGTCGATGAAGTGCAGGTCCGAGCCGCAGGTCGTGGTGAGCCTCACCTTGAGGATCGCGTCACGCGGATTCACCAGCACCGGATCCGGCACCGTTTCCACCCGCAGGTCGTTGACTCCGTTCCAGCACAGTGCGCGCATGGCGTTGCCTCAGGGGTTGTCGTCGTTGTCGCGGGCCGAAGGGTTGCGCTCCAGCGTCGGGAATTCACCGGTTTCGAGCAGTGCCTTGAAGCGATGCAGCACCGTGCTCACGAGCAGCTCGGGCGCCGAGCCCAGCCATTTCGCCAGCGTTTCGGCCACCACGCCACCGGGCAGCGAGTAGCCAACGCGAAGGCTCGCCTGCGTGCCCCAATCCGCAGGTCCCGGCGTCACGATCAGTTCGCTCTCCACGCGCAGGTCGCGGTCGCCTTCGCTCAGGTAGCGGACGCTGCGGCCTTCGTTCCACTCGACCTGTCGCGAACGCACGTCGACATGCCGATCGCCGTGCGTGCGTACGGACCACACCATCTGCTGGCGATCGCCCGACACCAGCGTGGCGCGATCGTGCAGCACGGCGCGCTGGACTTCCGGATCACTCCAGCGCTCCAGCAACTGTTCGGGTGTTGCGCGGATGGTGAGCGAACGCTGCACCCATGAGTCCGCCGTCGAAGATGTCTCCACTGACTGCTCCTTGCTGCAAACGCGAACTTTCGTGCGGTTCGAGCGGATGCTAGGTAGCCGGAAGTGAAGGCGAAGTCTGTCGCGTGAACAACGGTTGCCGTCGCTTGCGCGCACTTTACAAGCTGCGTTCGCTTGCATTCGCGTCGTCATCAACGTGCACGAAACCAACGTACGTGAAGCGACTTTTGGGGATGCGCTTGCAGCGCGAATGCACGGCGCAGTCGCGGCGTGTCGTCAGCGCACGCGCACCGTTGCAGACATGCCGGGGCGCAGGCGTTCGATATCCGCGCCGTCATCGACGAGCGACACACGCACGGGCACGCGCTGCGCGATGCGGGTGAAGTTGCCGGTGGCGTTGTCGGGCGGCAACAACGCGAACTGCGCACCACTGGCGGGCGACAGGCTGTCGATGCGGCCGTGGAAGGTCTCGCCCGGGATCGCGTCGACGACGACATCGACGTCCTCGCCTGGCTGCATGCCGTCGAGCTGCGTTTCCTTGAAGTTCGCGACGACCCACACGTCGGACGCGACCAGCGCGATCAGCGGCGTGCCCGAACGCACGTACTGGCCGACGCGCGCGATGCGCTCGCTCACGCGACCGTCGACCGGCGCGCGAACCGATGTGCTCTCGACGTCGAGATCGGCGAGCATCACCGCCGCTTCGGCCGCGCGGATGTCGGCCTGCAGCTGCGGGCGCTGGCTTTCGAGCACGCCGATGCGTTCGCGTGCGGCGCCGAGGGCGGCGCGCATTTCCGCCACGCGCGTGGCGGCCACCTGCGCGCCAGACACGAGCTGGTCCAGCTGCGAGACGGCGATCAGCTGGTCCTTCGCCAGTGCGCGACCACGATTGGAATCGCGATCGCTGCGAGCCGCCTCGGCGGACGCCTCGCTCACCGACGCCTGCGCCTGTTCGATCGCGGCGAGCTGGAGACGAAGCTGTGCGTCGAGGTTTCCGATCGCCGCCTGCCGCGCGGACAGCACGGCGCGCGCCTGCGCCGCACGCGCGCGGTAGTCGCGATCGTCGATCTGGAACAGCAGGTCGCCGGCCTTCACCGACTGGTTGTCCTTCACGATCACGCGTGCGATGTGGCCGGACACCTTGGGACTGATCTGCGTGATGTCGCCGCGCACGAAGGCGTTGTCGGTGTAATGGCGATCCCACGACTGGACGAGGCTGCCGGGCCGCATCACGGCGGCCGCGGTAGCGGTGGCGGCGACGGCCACGAGCAGGCCGATGACGGTGGCGGTTCGGGATTTCATGGGGTTTCTCCCGCAAGCGAGGGACGGATGACGGCCGGCCGCATGAAAGCGACCAGGCACAGGGACACCAGCAGCACGGCGCCGATCACGAGGAAGGCGTCGTCGATGGACAGCAGCCACGCTTCCCGGCGAACGACGGACGCGAGTTGCGCGATCGCGCGGGCGACGTTCGCATCCTGTTCGCCCCATCGTGCGTCGAGCGCACCGGCGAGCGAGGAAAGGCGATCCGAGGACGCGGAGCCGAGCCAGCTCACCTGTTCGACCAGCACGCTGGAATGGAACTTCTCGCGCTCGGTGACGAAGTGCGACATCAACCCCGTGCCGAGCGTCGTGCCTCCCAGCGTGGTCGCGTTGAACGCGACGGTGGCGGTCGGGCCGTCCGCGGGCCCGAGCGTGCTCGCGCCGGACAGCAGCGTGGGGACGAGGAACATCATCTGCCCGACGCCCACCAGCATCAGGCTCGCGCGCAGTTGTTCGGCCGCGGCAAGGTTGGTCGAGGACGCGGCGAGCAGCGTGCCGATGGCGCACAGCAGCAGTCCGCCGAGCGCCACGCGTCTGCCGTCCGTGCGCGCGAGCAGCTGCCACACCAGCGGAAACACGGCGAGCTGCGGCAGCACGCACCACCACAGTGCCTGCGCCGTTTGCTCGGGCCGATAGCCCTGCGTCACCGCAAGCAGGAGCGGGATCAGGTACACGGTGACCGCGAAGCTCGCGCGGAAGACGAGATTGAGCAGGATCGGCAGCCCGAAGTCGCGTCCGGCCAGCAGCTTCGTGTCCAGGATGCGCGGCGTGGCGTAGCGGTTGAGCACGGCGAATCCAACCCAGGCGCCGATGCTCACGCTCGTCGCGATGGCGATGACGTCGTCCTCCAGCCAGAAGCGGCGCGTCCCCCGGCTCAGTACGAGCACCAGCGAGGCCAACGCGATCCCGAGCAACGTCACGGCCGGCCAGTGCGTCTTCAGTGCGTCGCGGTTCACCGGCGCGACCGGCATCCACGCGAGCCCCGTGCACAGCAACGCAGCCGCGAGCACGGCCTGCAGCAGGAACAGCGCACGCCAGCCGAACGACGCTTCGACGAACGCTGACACGATCGGGCCGGCGTTGGCCGGCAACAGCAGCGCGGCGGCGAGCAGCGCGAGACCGCCCATTGCGCGCGGACCCTTCCACAACGCGAACACCGCGACGAACGCGATAGGACCGAACGAGCCGCCCGCAACGCCCTGCAATGCGCGCGCGACGATCATCATCGGCAACGACGTCGCGGCGAACGCCATCCACGCGGTTGCCGCGAACACCGCCGCGGCATTGACGAAATAGCGGCGCAGACCGAAGGTGCGCAGCAGGATCGGCGAAAGCACGATGCCGACGAAGCTCGTCATCGTGTAGATCGTCGCGATCCACGAGGCCTCGTCGGCTGACGCGCCGAGGCTGCCCTGGATGTCGGCGAGGTTCGTGGCCGTGAACTGGTTCGCGAGGTTGACGAAGAACGCGCCGGCCAGCGCCGTCGGTACCGCGCGGCCGATCGTCGGCATCGGGTGCGAAGGCGGGGCGGCAGCGACGGAGGCGTTCATTGCGGTGCTTCCGCGGAAGCCGACGCGCTCGGGCGTCGGCGTCCGCCATCGGTCAGGCGGCCTGCGCCGTCCTGTAACGCGACGCAGGCGAAGTGCGCGACAGGCCCGGCCGCAGCGCGGTACGCGCGCTTTCGAACGCATTCCACTGAGCGATGTCCGGCAGCGCCGGGATCGTCACCAGTTCGCCCATCGCCAGGCCGGCCAGTGCGGCGTCGACCATGTCGTCGGCGGACATGACGATCTCCTGCGGCAGGTGTTCGATCGGCGTTCCCGCAGCGGCCCAGAATCCGGTCGCGGTCGCGCCCGGCAGAACGGCCTGCACGCGCACGCCCTTGTCGGCCAGTTCGTGATGCAGCGACTGCGACAACGCGAGCACGAACGCCTTGCTTCCGCCGTACACGCCGTTGAGCAGTTCCGGCTGCAGCGCGACGATGGACGCGATGTTGACGATCGTGCCCGTGCCGCGTGCGACGAATGCAGGGGCGGCGGCGTAGGCCAGGCGCATCGGGACGCTCACGTTGAGCGAGATCATGCGGTCCATGTCGGCGACATCGGACTGGAGCAGTGGGGCCGTGGCGCCCACGCCCGCATTGTTGACCAGCAGGGTGATGCTGGCGTCGGTCCGCAGCACGGATTCGACGCGCGCGAGGTCGTCGGGACGGGTGAGGTCGGCGACGAGCGTTTCGACCGAGCGCCCGGTGCGCGTGGTCAGGTCCTGCGCGAGCGAGCGCAGCGCGTCGCCGCGACGCGCGACGAGGATCAGGTCGTGGCCGGCGCGCGCGAGGCGTTCGGCATAGATCGCGCCAATGCCGGACGACGCGCCGGTAATGAGGGCGGTGCCTTGGTGAATGGGGGTGTTCATGGCGGTTTCCGTTGGACCGGCGGCTGCCGGGCGAATGGAAATGTAGGCCGCCTTGCCCATGGCTCAAATGTCGTATATACCTCGTTTCATGCCATGCCCCGTCGAGGCCGCCATGCTCACCATCGGATTCGTCACGCCGCCGGGTTTCCAGATCATGGGCCTTGCGGCGGCATCGGCATTCGAACTCGCCAACACGACGGCGGGCGAAGCGCTGTACGACATCCGCATCCTGTCCGAGAAGGGCGGACCGGTCGTCAATTCGCTCGGGATACCGCTGGAAACGCGCGTGCTCGCGCGCGCGAAGGTCGACACGTTGATCGTGACCGGCCTGCTGCATCCGGTCGCGTCCAGTCCCGACCTCATCCGGCAGATCCGGAAGGCCGGCAAGTCCGTGCGCCGCATCGCGTCGGTCTGCACGGGTGCCTTCATCCTGGGCGAAGCGGGGCTGCTCGACGGCAGGCGCGTCACCACGCACTGGTTTCATGCGCGCGACCTGCAGGCGCGATTCCCCGACGCGGTCGTCGAGGACGATCGCATCTTCATCATCGATGGCGCGCTGTGGACGTCGGCCGGCATGAGCGCCGGCATCGACCTGGCGCTAGGCATGATCGAAAAGGACTTCGGCGTGGCACTCGCGCGCGCGGTGGCGCAGAAGCTGGTCGTCTATCACCGGCGCGGTGGCGGGCAGTCGCAGCATTCGGCGCTGCTCGAACTGGACGCGAAGAGCGACCGCGTGCAGAGCGCGCTGGACTACGCACGCAGCCATCTGAAGTCGGCGCTGTCGGTGGAGGAACTCGCCGACGCCGCGCACCTGAGCCCGCGGCAGTTCAGCCGCGCCTTCCGTGCGGAGACCGGCCAGTCGCCGGCCAAGGCAGTCGAACACCTGCGCGTCGAAGCGGCGCGCGTGATGATCGAGCAGGGCCGGCATTCGATGGGCGAGGTCGCGGTGGAAACGGGTTTCGCCGACATCGAACGCATGCGGCGCGCCTTCCTGCGTGCGTTCGGCCAACCGCCGCAGGTGCTTCGCCGCAATGCGCGGCGGGCAGCGGCCTAGGGCGCGTTGCCGCTGCCGTTCGTCCGGTCGATACGGGTTCCAGGCACGACGCCGCGCTCGCGAAGGTCGCGCAACATGCGCAGGCCATCCGCCTCCAGCGCGGCCGGCTCGACGCCGACACGCGAGGCCAGCGCCGTCAGATGCGCGCGCCCGGTCCATGCGTGGTCTGACAACGATTCGAGCAGGCTGTACGCCAGCGGCGAGATGTGCGTGAATTGCACCTGGTGCTCCGCATCGCGATGCACGAGCAATGTCGTCGGCGTATCCGGCGCGGCGTCGGGACGATGCTGCGGACCGATGTCGGCGACCGGCCAGCGATAGATCAGCGGAACCGCGAGCGGCGACAGCACGGGCACGCCATCGAGCAGATCGCCGTCCGGATCGTGCTTGGGCAACGGCGCATCGCTCACGAACAACGCCTGTTCCACCCATTCGTAGTGCGCCAGTTCCGGCAGCCACGGCGGGATCGCGTCATCATCCGCCCGGCCATTGAGATACGCGACGAACTCGCCGGCGATCTGCGTGAACAACGGCGTGCGGCTGCGATGGCCCGCGTAGAAGGCACGCACAAGTTGCAGCCAGGCCGACGTCCCCAGCGTTTCCCGGATGACCGGGAAGCCGCCCGCCAGCAGGCCTTCGATCGAGTGGAAGAAGAGCTCGCGATACACCTTCAGGCGACGATCCTGCACGCCCGGCGGCGGCCGGTTGCCTTCGGGATCGCGGATATGGCGCGCCAGCGCGAATTGCTGCTCGCGTAGCGTGGTCTCAGGCAGCACGGGTTTGCTCCAGCAGACGCTGGCGGTCGAGATGCGCCAGCTGCATCGTCCGGATGCGGTTGGTTTCGAGCAACAGCTCGTGCAGCGGCGGGAAGTTGAAGTCGCGTTCCAGCAGCGTCGGCCGCACGCCGAACCGGCGATACGCGGCGTCGAGCAACGTCCATACGTCGTCCTTCACCGGTGCGCCGTGCGTGTCGACCTTCAGGTCGATGTCTTCGTCGTAATGGCCGGCGACGTGGTACTGCGCGACGCGTTCGGCCGGCAGGCGCGCGAGGAAATCCGCCGCGTCGTAGCCATGGTTGATCGCGTTGACGTACAGGTTGTTGACGTCGAGCAGCAGGTCGCAATCGGCTTCGGCCAGCACGGCGTTGATGAAATCGATCTCCGTCAGCGCCTGGTAGGGCGCGGCGTAATAGCTGACGTTCTCCACCGCGATGCGCCGCTCCAGCACGTCCTGCACTTGGCGAATGCGCGCCGCGACGTGCGCGACGGCTTCGTCGGTGAACGGAATCGGCATGAGGTCGTACAGCTGACCGTCGTCGGTGGTGTAGCTCAGGTGCTCGCTGTACATCACGACGCCCAGGCGCTGGTTGAGTTCGCGCGTGCGACGCAGCAGCTCCATGTCCAGCGGCGCGACGCCGCCGAGCGACAACGACAGACCGTGCGCGCTGATCGGGAATCGCGTCGCGAGTTGGCCCAGCTGCTCGCCGAACCTGCCGCCCACGCCGATCCAGTTGTCGGGCGCGAGTTCGAGGAAATCCACGGCGCCATCGTCCATCGCCAGCAGTTCCGGCATGAGGCCGCGACGCAGCCCGAGGCCGGCGGAAGTTTGCGATTCGAGGGTGCGCATGGTCGTTTTCCGAACGTAGAAGGCGCTCCCCCGCGGGGAGGGGACGAGGGAGCGCCGGGCGTCACACGACGTGTCGTGCGATCACTTGCCGAAGTGCGAGAACAGGCCGGCCGGCATCGGCTTGCCGTTAGCCTCGTAGGTGGCCTTGAGGAAGTCGTAGGCTTCCTTTTCCGAGACCTTGCCGTCGCCGGACACATCGAGCTTCGCGAAGTCCGCGGCGCGCGTCGGCGCCACGGCGACGAACTCGGCCTTCGACACGAAGCCGTCGTCGTCGCTGTCGGTCCTGGCGAACGAGGCGTCGCCGCACTTGCCTTCACCGCACTTGCCTTCGGCGGTCTTCGATGCGGTGGTGGCCTTGGCCGGCTTGGCGCCATCAGCGCCGCACTTGCCTTCACCGCACTTGCCCTCGGCGGCCTTCGACGCGGTGGTGGCCTTGGCCGGCTTGGCACCATTGGCGCCGCACTTGCCCTCACCGCACTTGCCTTCGCCCGTGGCCTTGCTGGCGGCGAGCATGTAGCCCTGGCTGAGCGGTTCGATGGCGAACGCGGACGCACTGAGGGACAGGCCGGCGAGGGCGAGGCCCAGCAGGCCGACGGTGTTGCGGGTGTTGGAGGTGGACATTGCGAATACTCCGTGGAGATACACGGCGTGTGCCGTGAGGGATGGAGCGCCGCACAGGCGGCGCGAGGAAATGGAGGTGTGCGGATCAGGCGTTGACGAGTTCGCGTCCGGAGTCGCCGCGAGCGCGGTTCCAGGCGAGCAGTCCCGCGCCGACGAGGGCCAGCGCGCCACCGGCGACCGGCAACAGGAGCGACACCGCTGCGCCGATGCCGAGCAGGACGGCGCCCCAGGCGGTGGCGTCGGCGCTCGTCGTCGAGGCCGGCGAACTCCACCAGGCGATCAGCCGGTCCACACTCAGGCGGCCACCGCCGTTGAGCATCAGCGGAACGAGCATCACCAGGTAGATCAGCGGCAGCTTGTAGTTGCCGAAGCCGTCGTTAGTGATCGCGTAGCCCTGCAGCAGCTCGCCGACGTTCGACCAGTCGGACGGCCAGTGCACGGCGTAGGTCGCCACGACGGTCAGCACGAACAGCGCGGCCGCGACGTAACGCGTGCCCAGTCCGAGCAGCAGCGCGACGCCGCCGGCCAGTTCCAGCCACATGGCGGCATTCCAGTTGACGTTCGCGCTGAACAGCGAGAACGGGAGCGGAAACTTGTCCCCGAGGTCGGCGAACCAGTTGGCGCCGTGCAGCTTTTCCAGGCCGGCCTCGAAGAACTCCCAGGCCAGCAGCACGCGCAGGCCCAGCGGCGAAAGCCATTGCCCGACGCCATCCACGCGGGAGAAGAAGGGCGGGGCGGCACGGCGGGAGAGGGAGGTGGACATCGTCGTTCCTGCAAGGGAAGGCCATCGGCGTTGGTGCGCATTTCAGCCACGCCCGGTATCGGGCTTGTGTCGCGCGCGCCGACGCCCCGACGCAAAACGTGTCGTCGGGCAGGGCGGATACGTTTCGATACAAACCCGTCGGGAGTCGTCGGGGGTCCGGCGGATGCCGACGCGGTGTACGGCGGGGATCGACCACACCCTTCCGCCCCCAGGGACCTCCGATAGACTTCCCCTGCGGCTCCAAAACCAACCACGACGCTGGTCCGGCGAGGCGAACACACATGAGTCCACGCTCGCGCATTGCGTTGATGCGGCTTGCCATCGTGGTGCTCGCGCTGGCGCCGGTGGCGTGCCGATCGCTGGGGGAATCGCCCGGCAAGTCCCCGCAGCTTCAGCCGGCGACGGTGGAAGCTCACGAAGACGCCGCGCGCGCATGGGCGAATTCCGCCCGCCGCGCGTCCACGCCGGCAGCCGCCGGACGAGCGTGGTTGCTCTGCGCCGCACACGCGTACGACGCCTTGAAGGGCGGGGCTGCGTCGTCGAACGACATGGCCAGCCTCGCAACAAGATGCACCGACGACTTCCTGGTCTACGCGCTTACGCAGAACCGGTCGTGGAGCGAAGGACCGCTGCGAGTGGCGGGCACGGAGCTGAGCGTCGAGTTCCGCCAGCTCTCGCCGTACCTGGTGCCGCCGCTCGACGTGACGCTGGCGCGCCAGGTGTCGATGGAGGTGTATCGCGGAAAGCGCTACAGCACGGACGGCTTCGGCGTGCCCTTGGCGCTACTCGGCAAGCGCTGCGAGGACGCCCCGGTGTGCTCGCTGCTGCCGCCGGAAGGCGTGTTCCGGGGAGCGACCGCGTGGGTCGAGACGGATGCGCACGGCCGCCCGGTCCTGGTCCTTTCCGATCCGCTACGAACGCCGCAGGTGACGATCGGCGCGTCGCACTATTTACTCGCCAGCGACACCTCCGCCGCGTGGGCGCGGGGCGCGCAAACCTCGAAATTGCATCGTCTCGGGGTCTGGGGTCTGTTCGGCGGGCGTGAAGTCGGACGGCGCGCGGGCGTCTTCCTGCTCGAGGATTACGATCCGGACAAGAAACCGCTTGTCATGATCCACGGGCTGGGCAGCAGCCCGCTGATGTGGGCGGGGCTGTCGAACGAGATATGGGGCGACGCGGCGCTGCGTTCGCGCTACCAGGTGTGGCATGTCGTCTACCAGACGAACGCGCCGCTGCTCGTGAACCGGCTGCGCGTGCAGGGATATCTCGACGCGGCCTGGAAGGCGCTGGATCCGGAGGGCGACGACTTCGCGCGGTCGAACATGGTGCTGGTCGGCCACAGCCTCGGCGGCGTGGTCGCGCGCATGCTCTGCTCGGACAGCGGCGACGTGCTCTGGAACGCGGCCTTCGTGACCGATGCAGGCCGGATGCAGGCTGCGCCGTCGGACCTGGCGATCGTGGACGCGACTTTCCACTTCACGGCGTATCCCGGCGTCGGCCGGGCGATCTTCCTGGCGGCGCCCCATCGCGGAAGTCCTGCGGCGACGCGCTGGTTCGGCCGCGTGGCCCGTGTGCTCGTTGGTCGGCGCGCGCCTGAAATCCAGTCGCTGCGACGCGTCGCGCAGGCCAATCCCGAGGCGGTCCAGCCCGTACTGCTGGATCGATACCTGCGCGGCTGGGTCAACAGCATCTCGACGTTGCAGAGCGCGCAACCGGTGCGCGCCGCGGGCGAGCGCCTGATGCCGCGGGAAGGAATCACCTATCACACGATCGCCGGCGCGTTGCCGCGTTACGACTTCGAATCCGATGGCGTCGTGCCCGTCGCGAGCACGCTGCTCGACGGCGCGCAGTCGACGCTGGTGGTGCGTTACGGCCACGACCTGGAAGAAAGCCCCGAGGCGCTCGCCGAGATTTCCCGCATCCTGCACGAAGACGTTGCGTGTGGTCCGGGCTGGCAGTGGGAACTTGAGCGCAGCAGGGCCGCATGCGAAGCCGGTGCGCCCGGCAGGTCGGCTGCAAAGGGCAGGCCAGAATCACGATGAACAGGTGGCCTGTATCCCGAGTCCGTGGCCGGCGGGCGCACAAGGGACGTGGCCCTGACGGGCCGGCCGCGGCAAGGTCAAACAAGGGGCGGAGGATCGTTCCTCCGCCCCTCATGCGTCCTTCGACTACGCAGGCCCGGTCGAGCCTTTCATTCCTCCGGCCGTCGCAACGGGGACCACGCTGCCGTCGGACACCGCAATCCGTGCGGCGTCGAGCCTGGGCAACGTGAGGTCGACCAGCTCGGCGGTCCAGTCCTCCGCACGAATCCGGCAGAGTTCGTCGAGATAGGCGCTGTCGCGCTCGCGTACCGAAATCGGTCCGGCTTCAGCGTCCGCCAGAATGTTCCGCCACGCGGCCAGCAGCGCGGTCGGATCCGGATGCGTGGCAGCCAGCGCACGCAGCGCCAATCCCTGGACGTGTACCTGCGCCTGCAGGCTGCACATGGCTTCTTCGGTGCTTCTGTCCATGCGCGTGCTCCGGCCGGGCTCAGGAGTTGAGGACGGCCCCGACCTGGATGCGCCGGGGCGTCGATTCGGGACGCTTGGGGATGCTGATGGTCAGCACGCCGTTGTGCCCCGATGCCGTGATGCCATCCGGATCGGCGCTGTCGGGCAGCGCGAAGCGGCGGTGGAAGAGGCCGTGTCGTCGCTCGATGCGTGAGTACCGTTCGGTTTCGTGCACCTTCTCCTCGCGGCGTTCGCCCTTGATCGTCAGCAGGCCCTTGTCCATCTGCACCTCGATGTCCTGCGGATCGACGCCGGGGATGTCGGCGTAGAGCAGGAAGCGATCGGCTTCTTCCTTGATGTCCACGCGCGGCACCCACTGGCTGGTGACGACCGACGACTCGTCGGCGGTGTTCTGGAACAGGCTCCCCTCGAAGAGGCGGTCGAAGATCTGCTTGACCGGATCCTTCATCGATCCCTGCGCGGGCCACTGGGGATTGCGAACCATCTCGTTCATGGCTGGGTCTCCAATTGGCAAGGGACGGTCATTCCGTCCGGCGATGGGAGTAGGTTCGCGCCGATGGTTTTCAAGGCCCGCGAACGACGGGCATGCGCGCGTTGAAAATCGGTTTAGCAACGTGGAGGCGGCGTCGAACTCCGGCGGTATCCGTGGCAGGCGAGGGGAGCGTTCGCTCGCCATCGATCGGCAACCTTCACCACCGTGGAACCGCCGACATGGCAGGATCGCGCCGCCGGTGGACGCGCCGGCGATCGAGGGAAGCGAGGCGTGGGCAAGCCAAGGATTCGCTTACACAACATCGGATTCGGACTCGCGTTGCTGGTCATCCTGTTGCTGCTGGCGCAGGCGCGGCGGACGCAGGAGGACCTGCTTCGATCGAACCAGGCCTTCTCGCGCAGCGCCGAAGTGCTCACCACCGTGCAGGACACCCTGTCCGCGTTGCAGGACGTGGAAACCGGCATGCGCGGTTACGTGATCACCGGCGCGGACGCGTTCCTGCAGCCGTATCACGACGGAAACCGGCGACTGGTTCAGGCGCGTGCGCGGCTGCGGGAGCTGGCCGGCAGCCAGCGGGACGCGGCCTGGTGGGGCAGGGCCAACCACGACATCGACGAACGCCTGCGGCTGGCAAAAGTGAACGTCGACCTGCGTCGTCGCGCCGGGCTGGAAGCGGCATCACAGAGCGTGGCGCAGGCGGGCGGCAAGGAGGCGATGGACCGCGTGCGCTCGCTGCTGGGCGAGCTGGAAGCCGCTGAACGCGAACGCATGATTGTCGAGGGCCGCGCCGTCGAACGCCGCGTCGCGGAATTCCGTCGCTGGACGACGTGGGGAACGGCGGTGGCGCTGGTGCTGCTCGCCGCGGCGCTTCTTTCCGTGCACCGCAGCCTCGTGCAGCGTCGGGAGGCATTGCACCTGGCGCGCGCGGGCGAGGCGCGGCAGCGGGCGATCCTCGACGCGATTCCCGACCTGCTGTGGCAGTTCGACACGAACGGCAACCCGCGCCTTCTGTCGAGCGATTACGGGGCGACGTTGCCGCCGGCGCTGCTGGTCGCGATCCGCTCCGCCTTGCCGCACGTGCAGGCCGACAGCGCCGTGCACACGCTCACCGCGCAGGAAGCCAGCGGCCAGGTGTTCGAGGCGCGCCTGGTCGCCATCGACGACGGGCATCTGGCGATCGTGCGCGAGGTCACCGAGTTCATCGTGCAGGAACGCGCCCTGCGCGACCAGCACGACTTCCTTCGCGCGATCGTCGATTCCGACGAAAGCCTCGTCTTCGTGCGCAGCGCGGGCGGGCGATTCACGCTGTGCAACATCGCGTTCGCCGCGACCATGGGGCTCACGCCGTCGCAGGTGGAAGGGCGCCGCCCGTCGGACCTTGCGGGCCAGCGCATCATCGAACCCCTCTTGCAGGCCGACGACGCGCTGCTGCAGGGCGAGGACGAATGGCGTGCCGACCGCGTGCGGATCGTCGACGTGCGCGAGCAGGAGCGCTGGATGCAGGTGCTCAAGCGCCCACTCGTGCGCTCCGACGGCCAGCGCCAGGTGCTCACGGTGGTGATCGACGTCTCCGCGCAGCAGCGCATGGAGCGGATGAAGGACGAGTTCATCTCGACCATCAGTCACGAGTTGCGCACGCCGCTGACCTCAATCCGCGGGGCGCTCGGGCTGGTGGTGGGCGGGACCGCCGGCGAGCTGCCCGATTCCGTGCGGCCGTTGCTGGAGATCGCGCACAAGAACACCGAACGGCTCGTGCGGCTGATCAACGACATCCTCGACATCGAGAAGCTGCAATGGGGCGGCCTGTCGCTGCAGACGCACCGTTTGCCGCTGCGCGCGATGGTGGCCCAGTCGATCGACCAGATCGCGACCTATGCGCGCGAGTTCGAGGTGACGGTCGAGTTCGGCCCCGGCGACGACGGCGTCGTGGAAGTGGACGTGGACCGCTTCGCGCAGGTGATGGCGAACCTGCTGTCCAACGCGATCAAGCATTCGCATGCCGGCGGTGTCGTGGAGGTGTCGGTGACGCGTCGCGACGAGGGGCTGCAGATCGACGTGCGCGACCACGGCGAAGGCATTCCCGAAAACTTCCGTCCGCGTGTCTTCGAACGTTTCGCGCAGGCCGACGCGTCCGACGTCCGGCGTCGCGGCGGAACGGGCCTGGGCCTGGCGATCACGCAGTCGCTGGTGGAGAAGATGTCCGGGCGCATCGGTTTCGAGACCGAAACGGGGCAGGGCACGCGCTTCTTCGTCTGGTTGCCCGAAGCGATGCGCCTGAACGATCCCGCGCCATCCAAGGCGGCCGACGACCTCACGCCGTACGTCGTGCTGCTGCAGGACGAATCGGCGCTGGCCGACGAACTCGCGCGCGTGCTGCGCGAGCACGGCTACCGGACGCTGCTCGCCAACGACATCGCACGTGCGCGCGAGCTGCTCCAATCGCCCAACGCGAAGGCGCTGGCGATCGACCTGGGATCGGCGGGCACGTCCGCGCGCGGCGTGCTGCGTGAACTGCGCTCCGAGCCGGAGTTCCGCTCGTTGCCCGTGCTGCTGCTGGGGATACGTCCGCCTTCGGTGGACTCCGACGGATTGCGCGGCGGCGCCGTCGGCGTGGTCGACTGGCTCGGCAAGCCCCTGGATCCGGAGCAGGTGGCCGAAGCGGTGCGCACCACGCTGCGCGATCCGTCCCGGCGCTTCGAAGTCCTGCACGTGGAAGACGACGAGGACGTGTGCGCGCTGCTGCGGACGCTGCTGCAGGGCCAAGGCCTCAACCTGCACGCGGCCGGTTCGCTGGCGCAGGCGCGCGAGCAGCTCTCGCAGCGACGGCACGACCTGGTGATCCTCGACCTGAAGCTGCCCGACGGCGATGGATCGGAGCTGCTCGAAGAACTCGCGCGCGCGCGGCCGCCCACGCCGGTGATCATCTTTTCCGCCCAGGACGGCGGCCTCGCCGAGAGCCGCGCCGTGCTGCGCCGGCTGGTGAAATCACGCCACCATGCCCGCGAGCTTGCGACCCTGATCCTGGATACCTTGCGCCACTGGCCGGCCGGCGGCGCGCAGAAAGAGGAGACCGGATGAGCTCCGCCACCCATGTCCTGATGATCGAGGACGAGGAAGACATCGCACTGATCGTCCGTTACCTGCTCGAGCGAAACGGATTCACGGTCGAACACCTGGCCGACGGACGGGCCGGGCTGGAACGCATCCAGACCGGCGCGGTGCCCGACCTGGTGCTCATGGACTTCATGTTGCCGTTCCGCGACGGCCTGGAACTGGTCGAACGCCTCCGCGCGCAGCCGCAGTGGACCTCCGTTCCCGTGCTGATGCTCACGGCCAAGGCGCGCGAAGCGGACATCGTGCGTGCGCTGGAGATCGGTGCCGACGATTACGTCACCAAGCCGTTCCAGCCCGAGGAACTGATGGCACGCATCCGGCGCCTGTTGAGGCGATCGCTGTGAGGTTGCGCGACGCGGCCCGGCTTTCGGTGCTGGGACTGGCGATGACCTTCTGCACGGCGAACGCGCAGACGGTCGAGCAGGCGCAGGCGCTGATCGAACTCCGGAAGTACGCCGACGCCGCGCGGGTGCTCGAACAACGCCTGGCGGTCGCGCCCGACGATGCGGACGCGATGTTCCTGCTCGCGCGGACGCATGCATGGAACGGCGAGCCGACGCGCGCGTTGCCGCTGTACGAGCGCCTGCTGGCGCGTGCGCCCGACAACGTCGATTACCTGCTGGGTTACGGTCAGGCCCTCGGCTGGGCGGGACGCAACGAAGAGGCCATCGAGGTGCTCGCGCGCGCGCAGCGTCTCGCGCCGGACTACGCGGACATCGGACCCGCGCTTGCGCAGGCGCGCGCCGCGCAGGCCGCCGCCGTTTCGCCCGAGCCGTTGCTGCCGTCGCCCACCGACGCGCCGCGCGCAGCGGCGCCGCAGACGCCAGAGCGACGGCGCACCGTCTCGCTGTCGGCGCGCCACGACTGGCTGGATGGCGCCTACGACGACTGGAGCGGCGTGCGCGTGGATGCATCAAGTTCGCAGCGCGGAAGATTCGGTGGCTACGGCGCGATCACCGCCGACCGGCGCTTCGACCTCGACGACGTCGGCGTCGAAGCCGGTGCGTTGCTGCCGCTCGGCGATACCTGGCTGTTGCAGCCCGAAGTGGGCGTGGTGCCCGACGCCGATTTCCTGCCGCGCTACTACGCGGACCTGCGCGTGCAGCACACCTTCGCGCATGGCTGGATCGGGAGCGCGAGCCTGCGCACGAGCGACTATCCCGACACGCGCGTCGACCGGCTCGCGGTGGGCGTGGAGCGCTACTGGAGCCAGTGGCGCGCGGCGTACACGTTCAACCTGACGCGACTTCGCGACACGCATTCGCCCGGACACGACGTGCGCCTGGCGCGTGCGTACGGCGACGGCAGCGAGATCGGCCTGCAACTGGCGTTCGGGCGTGAGGCGGCGCTGGTCGACACGGGCGTGGTCGCCAGCGACGTGCGCGGCGCGGTGCTGTTCGGGCGCCATGTCTTCGCGCAGCGGTGGTCATGGCTGTGGAATGCCGGCGTGGTAGAGCAGGGCGATCTGTACACGCGCCGCGGCATCGGCATCGGGCTGGAACGGCGCTTCTGACGATGGAATGGACCAGCTGGCTACCGGTGGATCCGCTGCTCCGGCTGGCCAGCCTGATCGCCTCGCTGCTCGCGGTCGTCACCGTCCTGGTGCTGCTCCAGGTGCTGGTGCTTTCCACGCTGGCGACGCGGCAGCGTCGTGCCCGCGAGGCGTTCGATCGCCAATGGCGCCCGCACATGGCGATGGCGAGCCTGGACAACGACATCGCCTGCGACCTGCCGGCGCCCAGGGGCCGCAGGCGCCTGTGGTGGCTCATGTTGTGGAACAAGCTGCAACGCAAGCTGCGCGGCGAGGCGACGTCGCGGCTGAACCGGCTGCTGCTCTCGCTCGGGCTCGACGAGTACGCATTGCGACTGCTGCGGTTTCCCGGCGTGCGCAATCGCCTTGTCGCGCTGGAAACCCTGCGTCATCTCGGCGACCCCGCGCACTGGGAGGCGGTCGAACCGCTCGCCCACGGACGCAATCCGTTCGTCGCATTCGCCGCCGCGCAGGCGCTGATCGCGATGGACGCACCACGAGCGACGCGAACGGTGCTGCCGATCGCGCTGGAAGGCGAGCACTGGGGCGGGCAGCGCCTGGTCGCGCTGTGTCGCCAGGCCGGACGTGATGCCGTCACCGACGCGCTGCTCGATCTGCTCGCACGCGCCGATGCACGCGCGTTGGCCCGACTCGCACCGCTGCTCGCCTTCGCCGATCCCGTGCGTGCGGCACCCTGGGCGCGCGAACGCGCGTTGGGCGACGCTGATGCACGCAACCGGCAGGCCTCGCTCAAGGCGCTGGGCGAGCTGGGGGATCCACGCGACAAGCCGCTGATCGTCCGCTCGCTGCGCGACGAGGACCCCGCCGTGCGCCTCACCGCCGCCCAGGCGTTGCGGGCGTCGGCGGATCTGTCCGACATCGAGGTGCTGCTTCCCGCGCTCGCCGACCAGAGCTGGTGGGTGCGCCGGGAAGTCGCCGACACGCTGGCCGCGCTTCCGCGCATGGACGACGGCGCGCTGCAGTCGCTGCTGCCGCGCGTGGAGGACCGCTACGGACGTGAAGCGCTGGAGCGCGCCCGCGCCGAGCGCGCGATGAGGGCGGGACGCGCATGAGCGGCGAGTTCCTCTTCGCCCTGCAGCTGTTCTTCATCGGCTACTTCGTGCTGCTCAATGGCGGCTACCTCGTGCTCAACCTGCTGTCGATGCTGAGTCTGCGCAGCTACATGCGCCAGCGCGCCGAGTACGGCACCGACGCGCCGTACCTCGGCATCGAGCCGGCGATCTCGCTATTGGTGCCGGGCTACAACGAGGAAGCGACGATCCGCACGTCGGTGCGCTCGATGCTGCAATTGCAGTACCCGGACTTCGAAGTGGTCGTGATCAACGACGGCTCGAAGGACGGCACGCTCGCGACGCTGGTGGAGGAATTCGAACTCGTCCCGCACCCGGAGGTCGTGCGCCGCGCGGTGCCGCACAAGCCGATCCGCGGCGTCTATCGCTCACTGCGCTACGGCAACCTGCGCGTGATCGACAAGGAGAACGGTGGCAAGGCCGATGCGCTCAACGTCGGCATCAACGTCGCGCGCAACCGGCTGTTCTGCGCGGTCGACGCGGACTCGATCCTCCAGCGCGACAGCCTGCTGCGCATCGTGCAGCCCTTCATCGAGGACGAAAGGACCGTCGCCGCCGGCGGCACCGTGCGCATCGCCAACGGATCGGAAGTGCGCGGCGGCTTCCTGGTGAAATCGGGCCTGCCTCGCAACCTGCTCGCGCGCATGCAGATCATCGAATACCTGCGCGCGTTCCTGTTCGGGCGCCTGGGCTGGTCGCCGCTGAACGGCGTGCTGATCATTTCCGGCGCATTCGGGCTGTTCGATCGCGCGCGCGTGGAAGCCGTGGGCGGTTATCGCACCGACACGGTCGGCGAAGACATGGAACTGGTCGTGCGGCTGCACCGCTGGCATCGGCGCAAGCGCATCGCGTACCGCATCCGCTATCTGCCCGATCCCATCTGCTGGACCGAGGCGCCGGAAGATCTCGGCACGCTGGGGCGGCAACGGTCGCGATGGCAGCGCGGTCTGGCCGAAAGCCTGATGTTCCACCCGCCGTGGCGATTCGGCTGGCGTGCGGGCGCGGCGGGCTACCTCGCGTGGCCCTTCATGGCGTTGTTCGAATGGGTCGGACCGTTGATCGAGCTGACCGGCTACGTCTTCATGATCGTCGGCTTCCTCATGGGCTGGGTGTCGCCCGTGGCGTTCACCGTGTTCATCGCCGTTGCGCTCGGCATGGGCATCCTGCTGTCGGTCAACGGCCTGTTGCTGGAGGCGCTTTCCTTCCGCGTCTACAACCGCAGCCGCGACATGCTGTGGCTGTTCGCGATGGCGGTGCTGGAGAACTTCGGCTATCGCCAGCTCAATACGCTGTGGCGTTGCCGCGGCATGTGGCAATGGATGTCGCGACGCAAGCATCAATGGGGCGCGATGAAACGCAGCGGGCAGTGGGGGAGGATGTAGGTATCGCTTGACGCCTCCGACCGTCTCCGAGTCCGGGCCGAAATGCCCGACACCGGAACGCGGGCGAAGATGCTCATCCCTTCACACGTCGGATGGCCTCCTGGCATCCCGCCTCCAGGCGAGGGCTGCCGCGAATGCCAACGCGAACGCCATGATGGTAGAGGCTGCCGAGAACCCATCGGCGACGTCCTTTGCGCTCGCACCATCGGGCGCCAACGAGAAGAACACGCCGCCCACCAGCGCGACCGAAAGTGCAGCGCTGATCTGCAGAACGGCGCTGACCACGCCCGCCGCGAGCCCAGCCCACCTTGCTTCCACTTGATCCACGTTGAGCCGCACGAGTGCCGGGTGCGCGATTCCTTGTCCAACCCCTATCAGGAAGAGGGGTAGGGGCAGCCACGAGGGTTTGGCGAATGCCACCAGCATGGCCGTGATCGCCAGCCCGGCCGCTTCCAGACCCATGCCGAACGCGGCTGTCCGTGCGTGCAGCCATCGCGCGACCCAAGGACCAGCCAGCGCACCGCAAAGGAGTCCGAAGCCTAGCGGCAGGATCGCGATGCCCGCCGCGAGCGGACTGCGGTCCAGCCCGATTTGCTGATAGACCGAAAAGGTAAGAAAGAAGGCCGCGAGCGCATAGAAGAACAGCGTCGACAGGAGAGTGCGTCGTAGCCCGCGGGATGAAAGCGCCATGGGCGATACCAGTGTCGAGGCGCCCGATCGCTCCCGGGCATTCTGGTAGCGCCAGAAAGCGGCCAACAACAGCGGCGCCAGGGCCAGCGCGCCCAGGCTCCACGTCGGCCAGCCATGCTCGCGTCCCTCGATGAGGGGAACCACCAGGGCAAGCAGCCCCAGTGCCAGCAACGCAGCGCCCGAGATATCTAGGCGATCGGGGTTCGATGCCTTGCGCTCGGGAAGCAGCACGAGTGCTGCCGGGATCGCGACGGCGATGACGGGGAGGTTGACCAGGAAGACGCTCCTCCAGCCGAGATTCCATGGGCTTGCTGCCACCAGCAGGCCGCCGAGGACCTGGCCCGCTACCGATGCGAGTCCGAACGTCGCGCCGTACCAGCTGAGCGCGCGGTTCTTCTCGCTCGCCTGGAAGAGCGCATGGATGAAAGCGAGCGACTGCGGCGCCATCACTGCAGCCGACATTCCCTGCAGCAGCCTCCCTGCCACGAGCACGTCGGATGACGGCGCCAGCCCGCATACGGCGGAAGCCGCTGCAAAGCCCACCATGCCCGCGAGGAACGCGCGCTTTCGGCCAACGATGTCGCCCAGGCGCCCACCCAGGACAAGAGTGACCGCGTAAGCCGTGGCGTACACCGACACCACGAGCTGAGACACGTCCGACGGGGCGCGCAGGTCTTCGCGAATGGCCGGCAGCGCGACATTGACGATGAAGAAGTCCAGTGGCGGCAGCAGCGTGCCCGTGAGCAGTACAACCAGCGCCACCCAGCGACGTGAGTCCGGATGCTTCGCATCCGGGATTGCGATTGACGAGTTCATCGGGTCAGACCAGGGAACGATGCGATCGGGCGACGTCCGTGACCTGACCGATCCGACCAGACGGCGTGCAAGGCAGGCATGGTGCGGCCTGACAGTGTTGTTTGTGCACTGCCATTCCTGCATATTCCGCGTACATATTTGAACGGCTGATGGCGATGGAATGGAGCGATGTCAGGATCTTCCTGGCGGTCGCACGCGCGGGCTCCCTGGGTGAGGCGGCACGGCGCCTCGGCGTGAGCCATCCCACCGTAGGACGTCGGGTGAAAGCGCTCGAAGACGAGGCGGGGCAGCCGCTCTTCCGCAGGACCAGGGATGGCCTGGTGCTCACGGACGCAGGGGACCGGGTGCTGTCGCTGGCTGAGTCCATGGAGAACTCCGCGCTGTCCATGGAGCGCCGCCTGGCGGGTAACCATGAGCGGCTCGAAGGCATCCTCCGCGTGTCGTCAGCGGACTGGTTCGCAGCCTTCGTTCTTGCTCCGGTCTTCGTGGAAATGGGGCGACTTCACCCGGCAGTGGTTCCTGAAGTCATCGCGAGTTACCGCCTGCTGGATCTTTCCCGTCGCGAGGCCGACGTTGCTTTCCGCATCGTCCCGTTCAGCGAGCCCGACATAGTCCAGCGACGTCTCATGACGATGCCCTATGGCTTGTACGGAACCGCGGATACCGTTGCGGCGGTGAAGCGCGACGCGGCATCCGTGGGTCTCATCCTGATGAACACCGCACAGAGCCATTTTCCGGACGTGGCTTGGCTTATCGAGAGATTTCCCGAATCGTCGCGGGTATTCACCAGCACGAGCCGTAGCGTGCAGGCGCAGATGTGCCTGCGTGGACGTGGCGTCGCGGTCCTGCCGCGCCCGTTGGGCGATGGAACCCTGGGGCTCCAGCGCATCGAGGCACTGGGCACGCCACCCGCCAGGGACGTCTGGGTCGGATACCACCACGATCTGAGGCACATGGACCGGTTGAGAGCCATGCTTGCCATAGCCGATGAGATGTTGAGCGGCGGGCCGCCTGGCTAGCTGCCCGTCCCGCGCAACAGGCTTCGGGCGTTTCGGCAAGCTATTGCGGGTATGACGGAAGGGTTCGATGCATCTGTTTGGCCTCGGTCATGGGACCCGGTGGCGCCTGTATCGGCCGAGCGCGCGCGAGAGAGGGTAGGGGTTATCCGCTGCGGCACCGTTGGCACGGGTCAATTCCGATGGATCGTCGTGAACGCCTACCAGCGCCACGAGCGCTTCGGGACGTGCGGCAGCGTTGGCGACTGCAATCGCAAACGATCTGGCGTATGACAGTGGCAGACAGCAGTTGCGCATCGTGAACGGCAGCGCGTAAAGCCAGGCTTTCTCCGGTCACGTGCGCAAGTCTCGCCAGAACAAGGATGCACCGGCTCGTGGTTCGACCGGCGCGACCGAGATGGCTCAAATGGAGAAACTGCCATGCACACAAACGAATCGCAGCCTTCGCCCTGGCACGACGGTGAACGCGCCATGCAAGCGACGGTTGGCGTGGTTGACCGCATGGAGGCCGTGGGCAAGCGCGTGATGCGCGACTACATGCTCGATCAGCATCGCGAATTCTTCGAGAAACAGTCGAGACTGATGGTCGGACTTGTGGATGCCGACGGTTGGCCTTGGGCGACGATCATCGAAGGTGCGCCCGGTTTCATCCAGACGCCGAGTCCAAGACGCCTTGCGGTCCAAGCGCTGCCATCGATGAACGATCCAGCGTTCGCCGGTTTTCGCGAGGGCGCTTGCATCGGTCTTCTCGGCCTGGAATTCCACACCCGACGTCGAAACCGATTGAATGGCCGCATCGAAGAACTCAATGAATCGGGGTTCTCTGTCGAGGTGGTGCAATCGTATGGAAACTGCCCGCAGTACATACAGACTCGTACCCCGATCGGAGCGACGGTGGATGATGCTGGCTTTGAGGTCGAATCGTTGGAAGGCCTTGATGAGGAAGCCTCCGACCTGGTGGAAACTTCCGACACGTTCTTCGTGGCCAGTTACGCGGACGCGGGCGGTAGAGTTGCGAGCCGTCAGGTCGATGTCTCGCATAGAGGCGGCAAACCTGGCTTTGTGCTCGTCGAAGGGAACGTCCTCACGATTCCCGATTTTGCAGGGAACATGTTCTTCAATACGTTGGGCAACATCCTGGAGACCGGCCGCGCGGGCCTTCTGTTCGCGGACTTCGCCAACGGGCACGTGCTCCAGGTGACCGGCGAAGCGCGCGTGGAGCTCCACTCGAAACGGACCCAGGCATTCCACGGCGCCGAGAGATCGTGGACTGTCCACATCGACCGCGTTGTGCGGCGCCGCCGGGCATTGAACCAGCGACTCACCCTCGACGAGTACTCGCCGAACAACCTCATGACTGGCTCATGGGATTGAAGCGAGCGCGGTGGTAGCGCTTGGTGACTTCCTCGCTGGCGGACCAAGAAAACCCGCGGATCAATGGGGGCAGAATCTAGGTTTTGGAGGCAGTAAACAGGGACGCCAACAGGCAGGCCGGGGCAAAGCAGGATGCCCCGGCCTCAGGGATCATACTTCGCATAATGCATATTATGTCAAACGGCCTCCGGGGCCTGCGCGGGGCTGTTCTCGCCTGGTTTCAATAGATCGGAAAGGCCCCAATTAATCGAACTGGGCGCCGTAATTGTCGGAATCGCCGTGGACACTTGTCCTACGTCGGCTGAGTCGGTCTCGGCAGTCAGACCTATGCCTGTGAGCTCCGCCAGCGAGCGCCTCCGTCAGCAACCGCCGGTCCATCCCGCGCTCAATGTCACGTCGGGCGCTGTGTCCAGTACTCGGTCGGTTCAGCGAACCTGTACTCCTGCAGAACTCGCACGAGCATGGGCGTGCGCCATCCGAGCTCGGGGAGAAAACAGTGTTCGGTCGGGCCGAGTGGCCGTGTCTCTTCCTGCAGCAACAGCCAACGGCAACCTCACGCCTGCTACGTGTGCTGTGGAACGTTTCATCCGGGCTTTGCCAGTTTGCTGCGATCGAGCATCTACTGCGCCTTGGAGCTTCCGTCCGGTCGCTTATGCGTGCTGCTCACCAGTCACGAGGATATCTGTGCGCTGCGCCATTGGTTCGGGGCGCTTTGGGGCGCGCCGCCGAAGTGGCCGATCCAAATGCATGCAAGCATCTCAAGGCCGTGGCGGCACGGCGCAAGGCAGATCGTAGGCGTTGACAGGCTAGTGCTCCCTGTTCATGACGTCACCGGCCACGCTGACTTCAGGAGGCGTACCATCACGGTCGCCCTATCTCGAGAGCCGAACCATGAAGACCGACTGGCTGTATTCGGACGTTCCGGTGCTCGTCGACGGCCGTCTTGTTAGGACGCGTATTCGGGTCGAGATCGACCCCTATTCACGGCAAATTGATGGGTATGAGATCGAGTTTGATTGGCATGACATCGAGTCTGTGGACGCATTGCCCGACGTCGAAACCGAGTCCACATCAGACGACCAAGACTACGTACGCAGGCTGCTCGCTGATCTGAGAAAGCGCTTCCCGAATTGATGCTTGTGATCCCCAGCGGTTCTGTAACACGACTCCTGCGCACAATTTGAGCGTTTGGCGGGCCCCTTACCCCGCAGAACTCGATCTGGCAGTCCGCGCCACGCGGGGTTCGCCTTGGACTAGGTTCCTTCCAGGGAAAAGTCCGTCAAGAAGAGACTATTCGCCGGCGCAACGAGGCCCCTCGCCCAGCTGTCCTTCGTCACTTAAAGCGACCCGCCACGACCAGATATGCGAGTCAGTCAGGCCACAGAAGGCGTCTCAGAAAGATCCGAAGCCACAAATCGCGTCCCGTTGAATGATCCACTCCTAGAAGATGCGTTTCACCACGAGCGCCGCATGTGTGCTCAGGACAATATTCGAGCGCCTAACAGGGATTGCGCCGAGATACGTTTAAGAACGCACCACGCTCGCGGATTAACCTTTGAAGACAAACAGTCACGCGCCTTATGCTGGCGTTTTTTGCCGCATGTGCGCCGTGGACACTTGTCCTACGTCGGCTGTGTCGGTCTCGGCAGTCAGACCTATGCCTGTGAGCTCCGCCAGCGAGCGCCTCCGTCAGCAACCGCCGGTCCATCCGCGCGCTCAATGTCACGTCGGCCGCTGTGTCCAGTACTCGGTCGGTTCAGCGAACCTGTACTCCTGCAGAACTCGCACGAGCATGGGTGTGCGCCATCCGAGCTCGGGGAGAAAACAGTGTTCGGTCGGGCCGAGTGGCCGTGTCTCTTCCTGCAGCAACAGCCAACGGCACCTTCGTCGCAACTCGTCGATTAACGCTTGCAGCGCTACCGATTGATCCATGCCTGACTGCAGAAGCGCTGCGGCGCCTCCCCGCACGGCTCTCCAAGCCAGATAGCGTTTGCGCCCCAACGGGTGCCTCGCCCAGTCGTCAGCTAGGGCTTGCATCGCCATCTCTGCGCCTGCCGGATCAAGTGCATTCTTGCGCATCAAGTGCGCTAGATACGTGTGTATTCCCTGCATCGATAATCAGCACGCTACGCCGGGCGCGAACCAACTGCAGCGCCGCTGCCATGCCCGAGTAACTCCCGCCGATGACGATGACGTCGTACTTCATGCAGCGTTCCTCAGCACTTGCGCCTGCGCGCGAAGCCGGCGGCCAAGTCGGCCAGCGAGATGGACTCGAACTTCTGCAGCAGCAGCGATTCGGCCTGTTCGAAGGCATCGTCGAGCGCGGCGTTGACCGCCTGTTCGACTCGGCATTGGGGATGCTCGTTGCGATTGCCGATGGCGAACAGGGCAGGCTCGCCCAGCGCTGCGTGCAACTGGCGCAGGCTGACGGAAGACAGGTCGGCCACGATGCGCCAGCCGCCGGAATGCCCGCGATCGGCGGCGACCAGCCCGGCCTCGCGCAGCAGGCCCATGGTGCGTCTGACGACAACGGGGTTCGTCCCGAGGCATTGCGCCAGGGCCTCGGAGGTCATCGGCGCGCCGTGTTCGTTCATGTGCAGCAATGCGTGGAGAACGGCGGATAGCCGGCTGTCGCGTTTCATGTAACAAATGATGTTACATAATTGGCAGACGGTCAACTCGCGAGATCCGCTGCATGTCTTCCTTCCACGACGCCACCGCCGTCGCGCGTTACGCGCAGGGCCCGGTGCGGCAGGTTCCCGGTTTGCATGCCCTGCATCGCATGGCCCACCTGCTGCTTGCCGAACACGTACCGGACGACGGCCGCATCCTGGTGCTCGGCGCCGGTGGCGGGCTCGAATTGAAGGCCTTTGCGAACGCGCGGCCGGGATGGCGATTCGTGGGCGTGGACCCATCCGCGCCAATGCTGGCACTGGCGGAGAACACGCTTGGCCCACTCGCGTCACGCGTGGAATTCATACACGGGGAGATCGATGCCGCGCCTGCAGGCCCCTTCGACGGCGCAACCTGCCTGCTTACCCTGCACTTCCTCACCCTCGAGGAACGCCTTCATGCATTGCGGCAACTTCGCGAGCGGCTCAAGCCAGGTGCTCCGCTCGTCGTGGCGCACCACAGCATTGCGCAGGAACCCGAGGAAAGAACGCGCTGGCTGGGCCGCTATGCTTCGTTCGCGGCAGCCTCCGGCGTCGCGTATGCCGACGCGCGGCGCGCCGCGGAAGGGATCGGCAGGCGGCTACCCCTGCTTTCACCGGCGCAGGAGGAATCGCTGCTGGAGCGTGCAGGTTTCACGACACCCGAACTGTTCTACGCAGCGTTCACCTTTCGGGGCTGGGTCGCTCGCCGGGAAGCATAGCCGTTGAAGGGCGCGTCCAAGGGGCTGGTCCGCTATGGGCAGAGGCGGACCTCGGTCTCACGCCGTGAGACGACAGGCTCCTAGGTTCCACATCCTTTCCCAAGGAGGACGCTGCTTTGAAAACGCAGTACTACACGTCGTCGAGCCTCGATGGCTTTCTTGCCACTGAAGACGATTCACTGGAATGGTTGTTTCCGCTAGGCGACATCAACGAGACCAGCTATCCGTCTTTCATCCATGGCGTCGGTGCGATCGCGATGGGCTCATCGACTTACGAATGGATCCTGCGCAATGCAGGCAGCGTCTCCGAAGCGACTGGATCGGCATGGCCATACACCCAACCGACCTGGGTCTTCACCAGCCGCACGCTGCCCACGATTGAAGGGGCCAACGTGACGTTCGCCAATGGCGACGTGCGCCCGGTTCATTCTCAAATGCTCGCGGCTGCCGACGGCAAGAATGTGTGGGTTATGGGCGGCGGTGGCCTCGCCGCGCAATTTCATGACGCCGGATTGCTGGACGAGATCACCGTACAAATCGGCTCGGCGACCCTCGGATCCGGCAAACCGTTGTTCCCGCGACGACTTCTCAGCCCCGGCCTTGCCCTGATCTCGGCAACGCAGGTTGGTACCGGGTTTGCAGAGCTGACGTACAGCGTTCTGAAGGATGTCCACTAGCGCCATCGGAGGCACCGCCAGATGACCCGGCGGAGGCACTCTGGGGCGCCGCCGATTCATGAAGTTCCACGGACAACCAAGACCCGAAGTCTGCTCGCGCACCGCTGCCAGCCTGTCACGAACTGCGGCGCTTAGGCGTCCATAGGATTGATGGGCTGTCAAACGGCAGCTCAGCACCTCCTCAACACGGACTTCGACAATGAAACGAGCTAATTGGTTTACGGTTTCCCCCGAGGGTGCCAAGGCAATCGGGACCCTCCACCACTTCGTCACGACGGGCACAGCCCTGCCGGCCAAACTGATTCACTTGGTGTTCTTGCGGGTTTCCCAGTTGAACGGGTGTGCCCATTGCATCGACATCCATACTCGTGATCTCATCAAGGAAGGGATGTCGGTGGACACCGTCGTCCTTGTTCCAGTCTGGCACGAGGCTGAGTACCTGTTCTCGGAGCAGGAGCGGGCAGCCCTGGCGTGGGCCGAAGAAGTCACGCGCGTAAGCGAGACGCACGCCTCTGACGCGGCGTACGCTGCGGCCGCAGCGGCGTTCTCCGAGAAGGACTTAGTGGACCTGACGCTGACTATTGCGGCGATGAACGCGATCAACCGCTTGGGGATCGGCTTCCGATTGAAGCCTCGCGCAAAGGCACACGCATAGCGCCAACTCAGTGGCGTCTGGCCGGATCCTTGCATCGGTCTTTTCCGGTGCTCCCGTGATGTCCGCTATCGACCAGAAGCGGACGTTCGCGGCAGGCGTAATGAGATCGACGGTCAGACCGAGCGCGTCCTGTGCGACCTGCCGAAGCGCTTTCCCGGACAGCCAACGTACCGGTCAACAGATCGGCGTCCGTCGGAATCTTCCACGATCACGGAGAAGTGCCTGCCAAACACAGGATCGGTGCCAAATCTTGCAGTCATTACCTTGATTTTCGCAGCGTCCAGACGGTGCTGTCCGGCGAATTCCGCAAGCCGCTCCGAATAGCGTCGGACGGCTTCGTTGAGGTCGGCGGAAACCGGGCTACCGGAGGTCGAACCTGTCTTGAAGTCCACGGTGATGTGGCCTTCGGGCGACGCCGCAGCTTCTTCGTAGATGTCGACCCAATCGATTCCCACCATGAGGCAAATGCCGCTTGCCAGGGAATCGGCAACGTTGTGGCCAAAGGATGCGAGTTCACCGATCTTCACGGCCTCTTCCTCGTGTCCGCTTTGGGTCGAAAGCGGACATTAACACCGCCGGTGGTGCACCGAGCTTGAGGTTTGACAGGGCCGTCCCGCTCCTTCCCTACCCGCGATAAACAGGCCTAATCGCCTCGGCCAGCGCCCGCTCCTGGCCTGGAACGGGCACTGGCCCAGCGCGGGTAGCGGTTCTGGAGACGAAGCCGAGCACCCTATCCGTAACGCTTCCGCGTAACTCGAGCTAACGCAGACGCATCGCTGCATCAGTGATCGCACTGACATATCCATCGACCGAGGTTGAACCGTTGAGCACGAGATGCCCATCTACCAGATAGCTCGGCACGCCGTTGATACCGAGGACGCGCGACTTGCTCTCCAGCCGAGACACTACGGCCTCATACGATCGGGCCCGCATAACGGCGTCGTGCGGCATTCCTGAGTCGGCGGCGATGCGCCCGAGTACATCGCTGCTGCCGATGTCTTCCCCGTGTGTGAAATAGGCGGCGAAGAGCCGGTCGACAAGCCGGTCCTGAAGCGATGCCCCTCCTTCATCCCACGCCAGCCGGGACAATCCGTGCGCCGCCAGCGTGTTCGGGGTGCGTGATTGCAGGTCGTAGCGGAAGTCCGCACCCACGTGGCGGCCGGCCTCCACGGCGCGGGCGTCCATCGCCAGGGCGTTCTCCCAGCCGAAGCGCTGGGTGCGGAACTGCTTGCGGTCCATCCCACTCGCCGGCATGGTTGGATTGAGCTGGTATGGCAGCCATTCGACATCGACTGCGATGCCGTCCCTTGCAAGGACCACCAGTGCGCGGTCCAGGCTGCGCTTGCCGATGAAGCACCACGGGCAGATCAGGTCAGCGACCACCTGCAGGTGCAGGGGCTTATCTTGTTGCTTGTTCATAAGTAGCCTTCGCGAGTGTCGTTTCGCGAAACACCGGTGCCCAATGCAGCACTGACGACTGACGTGCAATTGGCCCGCGCAGGCGCCTGCACGTTCGGTCGGTTGCCGATACTCGCTTCGCCGTCGAGTGACGGGAGGGTCGGTGATTCGCAGGTGCGTTCAATCTAGGAGCGCAGTACCGGTTTGCGAATCCCTGTCGTCCGGCAGACACTCTTCCGCCCAGCGCAACACTGCTGCCTGGAGCCCGCCCTGTCCCTCGTCGTCGAGGACCCAAGTCCGTCGCGCGGCGGCACGTTAAGTAGAAGAACCACATAGCGACTCGAGCCGCAGTGGCGTGACCTAGTCGTTGCGTCGCACCAGCGCTCGACCGATCTTGTCGATACGCGCCTCCCCTTCGCGCAAGGCCGCCTCCGTGGTGTGTACCGAGTACTGGCCCGACACCAGGCGATGCGGGTGCGGCACGGCCGACCCGAGGACGAACTCGGCGTCGGCATGGGCGAGAAACTCGATGTCAGCCTCTCCAGGCGCAAACACGAGCATCTCGCCTGCCCGCGCCGTCACGGGCAGCTCGAGTTCTCCCGTGCTGACGGCGGCCCACGCGACGGCGTGACCCGCGGGCGGCCTGTACGTCCAGCGCTCGCCGGCGCGCAGGCGGACTGAGAGGTAATTGATGGGCGACGGAGGAGTGATCGCGCTCGAGCACGCTCCGTGCTGTCCCAACAGGACGGTCACCGGTCCTGACGCCGGAATCTCATGCGGCGCCAAATAGGTGCTTATTGCCTCCGACAACTCCAGCTCCGGCGGCAGCGCGATCCACAGCTGGAAGCCGCGGACCCGGCCGTCGCCGTCGCCGAAGTTGCCCCCGTGCCACGCGCCGCCCCCGGCCCGCATCCATTCGACGTGTCCGCCCGCGATCTGCCCGCGCCGCCCCGTCGTGTCCTGGTAGTTCACCTCGCCTTCGTAGAGCCATGTCAGCGTCGCGATACCGGAGTGCGGATGCAGACCGTAGTCGCTGGCGCGGGGCTTGGGCTGGTCCCGGGTGTCGATGAAGTCGAGGAATACAAATGGCTTCAATAGTTCGCCCAGGTCGCCGGGGCTCATCAGCCGCGCGATCGGCCCGTGGCCCCGCCCGCGAGTCACGTGAATCACGCGACGCGTGAGCATGTCCGCAGTGGCGCGGACAGGTACAGTCTGGGCATTCATGGGCATCCTCCAGTTCGGTCAACGAGTGATCACACCGAATCTAGGGGCAAGCAGTCACAACGATTAGTCGGGCCTGCTAGATTTCATTCGTCCAGAAATCGAAGCAATTTCCCTGTCATGGCCGATTTGAACGACATCGCCCTGTTCGTGCAGGTGGTGCGCGCTGGCAGCTTCGCCGCAGCCGGCCGCCGACTGCGGATGCCGCCGAATACTCTCAGCCGTCGGATCCAAGCGCTCGAGGCACAGATTGGCGTGCGCTTGCTACAGCGGAGTACCCGCCAGCTCACGTTGACGCCGGCCGGCACAACGCTCTTTCAGGGGAGTGCCGAACAGATCGACGCGGTTGAAGCTGTTGCACGCGAAACCGCGGGCGGAGGCGAGCACGCCGTCGGTAAGGTGCGGGTAGCCGCTGCGGCGGATTTCTTCCGCTGGTTCGACGTGGCCTGGGTAGGCACGTTCCTGGCAGCACATCCCCGAGTGCGCCTCGAATTCGTTCTCGGCGATGACAAGGTAGATCTCATTGAACAGGCCATCGATGTGGCGATCCGCACCGGCGTCGACCGCGATTCGAACCTGGTCGCCAGGCCCATCGGCACCACACGCGCAACCTTGGTCGCAAGTCCTACCTACGTAGCATCACGCGGCCGGCCCGAGTCGCTGCAGGAGTTGAGCGAGCACGATTGCATCGCCGCTCCCAGCCGCAGCGGCTTGGCCGAGTGGCGCTTGATCGGTCCAGACGGCGCTACGGTCGTGGGCTTGACCGGGCGGTTTCATGCCAATGCGCTTCGTGTGCAGCTGGACGCGGCACTTGCGGGACTCGGCATCGCCCTGCTTCCTACTCTGGTGACCGCGGAGTATTTGCGTTCGGGGCAATTGCTTGAAGTGCTACCGCATCACGGTACGTCGAGCGTCGGCGTCTCGCTGGTCTACTCCAGCCGTCGCCAATCTCCCAAAGCCGTGACCGCCTTCATCGATTTCGTGATGGTGCGGATGAGAGAAGCAGCGTTGCTGGAACCACTGTCCCAGACCACCAGCAGCACTTGACGCGGCGCCGGGTACGCTGACTAGACCAAGCACGGCTTAAAGGATCTCGTACACGTCGTAACGCGGCCCTTCCGGGAGACGCTCGCCGATACCTACAGCGACGATCCGATTCAACCACTCATAACGCGGATCCGAAGTCTGGAAAACCGGAGTGATGCGGAAATAGTAGCTCTCGCCGTCTACGTGCTCGCCGCGTGTGAGTCGTGCCATCACCTCGGGTGGGCCATGGCGAATTCCTCTGTAGGTCATGGCAATCAGGGCGTCATCGTGGGTTTTCAGCACGACCCGCGCATCGAGCATCACCGCGCCATCGCCGCGGAGCGTTTGCCAGTCGGTTCCGTTTGGAAGCACGATTCCCTGCAGCCGCTCCCCGGTGAAAGTCCCCCCAGGCACGTCAGCGATTCGCAGGGTGCTTCCCTCCGGGCCGCCGATCATGCGGAACGCGTTGACCGAGAGTTGCATCGCGAACAATCGCCGCGAACGTATCGGCATCGTGTTCGTCATTCCCATGCCTCCGTGAGTTCACGCACCAGGCTTTCGACCAGCGCCGCAACCGGCAGCGATCGTGCGAGCGGTGCGCCCTGCCCTGCCCACTGCGCACCAAATCCGTGCACGCCACGCGCCTTGGCAGCCGCATTGAGGACTTTTCCCAGGTCGTACGCAACCGGATAGTCCGGCACCACCGCGTCCGGGATGCCGGAACCGATCAGGGTGAACCGATTGACGAGGCACCGTGCCGGCCGCCCCGAGATGACACGCGTCATCACCGTGGCCGCGGCCGCGGCGAGCGTTTGCTTATAGGCCGCGTCGGCGAGGCTCTCATCGCAGCCCACGAAGGCGGTGCCGAGCTGTGCAGCGCCCGCCCCGAGCTTCAGGACCGCGGCGATGCCCGCACCGTCCATGATGCCCCCGGCGGCGATGACGGGAATCCGTGTTCTCTGGACAAGCAGGCGTGTGAGCGCCAAGGTGCCGAGCGCCTCATCCGGTGCTGCAGGATCGAAACAGCCGCGGTGGCCACCTGCCTCCCAACCCTGTGCGATGACCGCGTCGAGTCCAGCGGCTTCAATCGCGCGAGCCTCGGCGAGGTTTGTTGCCGTCGCGATCAGCACGATGCCAGCCTGCTGGAGCGCTCGAATCGCGTCGTCGGCTGGCAAGCCGAAATGGAAGCTGACGATTGGCGGACGAGAATCAACCAGCATTGCCAGCATTGCGGCGTCCACAACGAAGCTGCGATAGATCTCGCTCAGCCGCTCCGGAGGCGCTGCCTCGAGGGCCCCGAACTCAGGCTCCAGACGCTCGATCCATGCGCGCTCCACGTCCGGCCTGCGCCGTGCCGGTTTATGGCAGAAAAGGTTGACATTGAAGGGGCCGGATGTGGCGGCGCGCATGGCTTCGATCAGCGACCTCGCCGCCGACACGTCGAGAGCGCCGACAGCAATTGAGCCGAGTGCGCCAGCCCGTCCCGCCTCAATTGCCATTGCCGGCGATGAGACGCCGGCCATCGGCGCCTGGATGATCGGGAGGCGAATGCCAAGCAGCTCGGTGAGCGTCGACGACCACATCTTCGCCCCCTACGACGCGCGCGCATGCCGGAGTGCGAGCGTCCACCACAACAGCTCTTCCAGCATCACGCCCGCGTTCTCCTCGATGTAGGGAATCTCGGCAAGGGGCTTGGCTTCGCGCAGCGCATCGAAGAAGTCGCGCCCCTGGATATGTACCCCGTTTCGTGTCGGCGCCATCTGCAGCTCGACGCAATTGAGCCGGAGCTGTTCGATCGCACGGGCGCCGCCCACGCTGCCGTAACCGACGCATGCGCAAGGCTTGCGGTTCCACTCCGGGTACGCGTAATCAAGTGCATTCTTCAGAACGGCCGGGAGACCGCGGTTGTACTCGGCCGTCACAAAGATGTAGCCATCGAAGCGGGCTACCGTAGCTTGCCATCGACGCGCCACGTCATTGCTGGACGGCACCCAGGCATTGGAGGCCGGCTCGTCGAAGAACGGCATCGGGTAATTGCGAAGATCGACGAGTTCGACCTCCATGTCGCCGCGGGCGACGGCAAGATCGCGGATCCAGGCAGCGGGAACGTCGGCAAACCGCGATGCGCGGGTCGTGCTCATGATCACGGCAATCTTGGGCAGGGACATGATCTGACTTCTCCGAAAAAGCCAGCCTTCTTCGCTGGCGGCGCGTCAATGATCGAGCCCATGCGGCCATCCGTCGATTGGACCTAGGTATCCAAAAGATCGCGCTTCGGAGCGATCGGGTCTCCTTGCGTTCCCAAGTGCTTGCCCAGGAACGACAGCATCAACAACGCGATCTCGTCGAGCTGTTCTTCGAGCGCGAAGTGGCCGGCATCGAGCAGATGAAGCTCTGCGTCCGGCAGGTCGCGCAAGTACGCCTGCGCGCCAGCGGCTACGAAAGACGGATCGTTCCTTCCCCACACGATCAAGGCAGGCGGTTGCCGCGCACGCAGCCAGTTTTGCCAGGCCCGGTAAGAGGCGACGTTCGTCCGGTAGTCGTACAGAAGGCGGCTTTGGATGTCCCGCTGCGCCGGTTGGGCCAGGCGTGCGGACTCATCTTCCCAAATCTCCGGGTTATAGCGCTCCGGATGCGCGCTACCCAGCGTGTGGCGTCCTTGCGTGCTTTCCAGTGACAGGAACGCCTCGGCCACGTCCGTATGTAGCGCAGGAGCTTCCCAGTAGTCACGGATTGCTGCCCACTTTGCGCCGAGCCCTTCGTCGTAGGCGTTCGCATTCTGAATGATCAGGGCCTGCAGTCGCTCTGGTTTCGCAAGGAACGTACGAAATCCCACGGGACCGCCGTAGTCATGCAGGTAGAAGCTGCAACGGTCGATCCCGATCTCGGCCAGGAAGCACTGGATTGTTCGCGAGAGTCGGTCGAACGTGTACTCGTACGACGATGGCGGCGGGGCTTCACTCCGGCCGAAGCCCGGGTAGTCGGGTGCGATCACGTGATAGTAGGGCGCGAGGAGCGGAATCAAGGCGTCGAACTGGCGCGATGAGGTCGGGAAGCCGTGCAGGAGCACGACGGTGGGCGCATCGCTCTGGCCTGCTTCGCGGTAGAAGATACCGACGCCATCCGCGGTGACGTGCTTGTACGTCGTGGTTGCGGACGTCGACAAGGGGAGCACGGGTTACGCCCTCCCCTTCGCTGAGGCCGGGACCGCTGGGTAGTTCTTCAGGGCCATACCGGATCTCACCTGTACCAGCCCTGCAGCAAGGTCAATGCGTGCGTGGATCGTCGTGCGGATCCACGTAGACGATGCCGAGCGGCCCGACGCCGGTGACCTGGGTGATGTACTCGCCCGATCGCGCCCGGTGGAAATGCGCGGTGTTGGCGGGCAGCACGATGACACTCCCTGGTGCATAGGCCACGAGTTTGGATTCGTCGAACGTCGTCCCTAGCCCGATGTAGAAGACGCCTGAGATGACCGTATAGATCCGATCTTCCGGGTGGGTGTGCGGCATTAGCGTGACGCCGCCGGGAACTTTCACGCGCACCAGATAGGGCCCTGGCTTCGACGGTTCGCCCACAAGCACCGCAAGCCGGGCCTGTTCCGGAAACGCAGGAAACTGTTCCCACTGAACATCCTCCTGCTGGACGGAACCGAAGGCTTTGGCCGGCAATCCGGCGCCCTGTGCCGCGCAAGCCGTGCAAGCGATGAGCCCGACAGTCGCACGCAGGAAACTCAGCGGTGTGGTCATGGAAGCGGCTCCAGGCTGGCAATCTGGCATCAGCCGTTCGTGTTGGACTCGGACAGAGCAGAGTCGACGATGGCGACATCCTGCTCGGTCGTGCCGCCACTGACTCCGACGCCGGCAAACACCCTGCCCTCGTGTTTCAGCGGGACGCCTCCCGCCATGGCGGTATAGCGGCCGCCCGCCATGGCCAGCAGGGCGTACAGGGACTGGCCCGGCTGCACGAGAGCATCCAGCTCGGCGGTGCGTCGACCCACCAGCGCGGAGGTGTATGCCTTGCGCTCCGAGATCTCCATCGAATAGGCGGGCGCATCGTTCATTCGGTGCTGAAGCACGAGGTTGCCGTGGACGTCCACGATGGACACCGACACGGGAACGTGCATCCTCGTCGCTTCCGTTTCGACGCGCTCCGCAAGTGTTTTCGCCGTCATGAGCAGATCCATGAGTGCACTCCTTGCGGTCAGCCCTTCGCCGGCGTGAGCTGCTTCATGAGCAAAAGCAGCGTCTGTGCGGCGATCGTTGACGAGGCCGGATTCTGACCGGTGATGAGGCGTCCATCGACGACGGCGAACGGATACCAGTTGTCCGTCTTCTGGTACAGACCGCCCAGGCGTTTGAGTTCATCTTCCACAAGGAAGGGCACCACCTTGGTGAGCTGCACCTCCTCCTCTTCGGTGTTGGTGAAGCCAGCGACGCGCTTACCCTTCACGATCGGTTCTCCCTTGTGCCTGACGTGACGCAGGACCGCTGGCGCATGGCATACCGCCGCGACCGGCTTTCCGCTGTCGTAGAACGACTCGATCAGCTTGATCGAGTGAGGGTCCTCCGCGAGGTCCCACATCGGGCCGTGTCCGCCTGGATAGAACACCGTGTCGAAGTCGCCGGCCGACACCGAGTCCAGGCGAAGCGTGTTCGCCAGTACGCCCAAAGCGTCCTTGTCGGCCTTGAAGCGTGTCTGCGATTCCGTCTGATTGTTGGGGTCGTCGCTTTTCGGATCGATTGGAGGCTGCCCTCCCTTGGGCGACACGACCGTCACCGAAGCCCCCGCATCGGTGAAGACGTAATACGGGGACGCGAATTCCTCCAACCAGAAGCCAGTCTTGTGGCCCGTGTTTCCGAGGGCGTCGTGCGATGTCAGCACCATGAGGATGCGCATGTGTCTCTCCGCCGGCTGGTTGCCGCAGATGTGATTTCATTGGCAAAAGCGAGATGCGGTCGAATCGTCTACGCATCCGCGCTGCATTCGTCGGCCAAAGCTTTCGACAAAGGCGATAAAGCGCGATGTGTGCGCACGCGATGGATGTGTTTCGCACTCACCATCTCAACAGCCTTGCCATCACTTGCTTCGACGAGTGCAGGTTGCGCCGTTGCCCCGGAAACGTCTATCCCGCTTTGGTATCGGTTTGATCAGCGGCGACCAGGTGAAGCGTGAAGTAGTGGCGTCTTCGAGGAACGCGTCATCGCGCGCGCCGCGGAAGGCCTAGAAGTCCGACGCACCATGGGCAGATGATGCGAGTCGATCACACGCAGACATAGTCGAGGGACGGATGTGATTGCATGCGCGCTGTTCGGGGTGGCGCTCGAAGTACGCCTGGTGCTCCGGCTCTGCTTCCCAGAACGGGCCCGCTGGCTCAACCGTCGTCACGACTCGACCGGTAAGCAGTCCGGAACTGTCCAGTTCGGAGACGGCCGCTTCGGCGATGCGGCGTTGCACGGCGGTGAGATAGAAAATCGCCGAGCGATAGCGCGTGCCGATGTTGGCCCCTTGGCGATTGAGCGACGTCGGATCGTGGATGCGGAAAAAGAACTCCAGGATTTGTTTGTAGGAGAGCAGCTCCGGATCGAAGACGATCTCGATCGCCTCGGCGTGCGTCCCGTGATCCTCATACGTCGGACACGCAAGATCGCCACCCGTGTAGCCCACGCGCGTCGACACGACCGTGGGTATGCGACGAAGCAGTTCCTGCATTCCCCAGAAGCAGCCCCCGGCGAGGATCGCAGCTTCGGTCTTGGCGATCATTCCCACGCATCCCCAACCGACGACAACCGGTCGGGACATTAGCATTCTCTGGTGCGATGCGTGCGGTACCTTCCCATCGTGGACGCGGGGCTCCACGCCCACCGCCTCGGCGTCACTTCTCCTCGGCACGACGCCGTCGCAGCTCGGGCACCGGCATGCCGTACCAGCCCCAGTTCTCCAGCGGGACCTCCTCGATCACGACGAACGTCGAGTCGAGCGGCTTGCCCAGTACATCGAGCAGCAGCTGGCTGACGCCGCGGATCAGCGCGGCCTTCTCTTCCGCCGTTGCGGCATCGCGACCCGGGCCCGATCCCTCGCGGGTGATCTGTATGTTGACGATGGGCATTGCCTTGCTCCTGTCGTAAGGGGCGAGGGTTCCCCGCCCCGGGTGAAAGTCAGTGACCAGCGCTCTGGCCGCCGTCGACGTGCAGGATCTCGCCGGTGACGAACCCGGCCGACTCCAGGAACAGCACGGCCTGCGTGACGTCGGAGATCTCGCCGAGGCGGGCTACCGGATGCAGCGCGGCCAGCCATTCGTGCGTTTCCGGCGCGTGCATCGGCGTGCGGATGACGCCGGGCGATACCGCGTTCACGCGGATGCCGCGCTTGGCGTACTCGATGGCCAACGACTTCGTCGCCGCGTTGAGGCCACCCTTGGTGAGCGAGGCGAGGACGGACGGAACACCATCGATCGCATGGTCGGTCAAGCTCGTGGTGATGGTGACCACATGCCCGGCGCCCTGTTTTTCCATCTGCTCGATGGCCAGCTGCGTGATGTGGAAGAAGCCGGTCAGGTTGATCGCGACGTT
Source organism: Lysobacter soli (assembly GCF_009755585.1). Classification (NCBI taxonomy): domain Bacteria; kingdom Pseudomonadati; phylum Pseudomonadota; class Gammaproteobacteria; order Lysobacterales; family Lysobacteraceae; genus Lysobacter; species Lysobacter soli. The sequence continues at coordinate 2,056,933 of NZ_CP046603.1, forward strand.
GTTGGCGTAATCGTCGGCGTCGAACTGCGTGAACGGCTTGGCGGTGAAGATGCCGGCGTTGTTCACCAGGGTGTCGATGCGACCAAAACGCGCGAGGCCTTCGTCAATGATGCGCTGCGCGACGGCGCGGTCGGAAATGTCGCCGGCGACGGCGAGCACGTCGGGATCGGACGACGGCTTGATCGAACGGGAGTTGGCGATCACGCGGTAATCGCGATCACGGTAGGCCTGGACCAGGCCGGCGCCGATACCCTGCGAGGCGCCGGTGATGATGACGGTCTTGCGGGAACTGCTCATGATGTTGCTCCGGATTGATGGGGGATCGGTTTCACCGCGTAGTGCGGCGTGTTTCCGACAAGCTCAATCTAGGGACGCATCCCGGTCCTACGAATCCACGCATTCCGGCAGACATTCTTCCGCGAAGCGGTGGAATCGCCTCCTACGAAACCAGCGTCGAGCGGGCGAACTGCGCCCTGAGCCTCGGCAAAGCAAAATCGACGAAAGCTCGCACCTTCGGTACGGACAGCCGTCCGTACGGCGACACCAGGCTGATCGGAAGCGGCGCCGGTTCGAACTCGGACAAGACCACGCGTAACTCATCGCGTTCGACCTGCCCGGCGACGTGGTACGAAAGCAGCCGCGTCACGCCGTGTCCGTCCACGGCCGATCCCACCGCCGCCTGCACGTTGTTGACGACCAGCCTCGGCACGAACGACACTGAACGCGACACCGTCGTGCCTTCGGGCGCGGGAAAACTCCACGAATCCAGCCCCATGTGCTGCATCGCGACGATCGCGTGCTGCGCCAGGTCGCCCGGTTCGTCGATGCGTGGATGCGTGGCGAGGTAGCGCGGCGATGCAACGACGACGCGACGCGCCTCGCCAATGTGCTGCGCGACCAGCGTGGAGTCCGACAGGTGCGTGATGCGAAGCGCCACGTCGATACCTTCGTCGATCAGGTTCACCGGGCGCTCCAGCAGATACATGCGCACGTTCACCGTCGGGAATTCGGACATGAACGCGTCAATGATCGGACGCAGCACTTCAACGCCAATGAAGACCGTGGAGCTGATGCTTAGCGTTCCCCGCGGTACCGAGCGTTCGCCCGCGGCCTGGCGATCGGCCTCTTCCAGGTCGGCGAGGATCTTCCGGCACGCGGACGAATACCGCTCGCCCGCTTCGCTCAGGCGGATCGAGCGGGTCGTCCGGTGCAGCAGCGGCACGCCGACGTGCGCTTCCAGGTACGCGACGGCGCGGCTCACCGCGGCAGCCGAACGTCCCGTTCGACGGCTCGCCCCGGCGAGGCTTCCCTCGTCCAGCGCGGCAATGAAGATCTTCATCGCTTCGATGCGGTCCATCGGCGCCCTGCTTCGTGTGGGGAAGCGCCCGGCCTGCCAGAGCACCGGGCACCACCCTTCCTCATCCGCCGGTGCCGTAGCGTGGAGCCGGCGTCGTCCGCGAAAGACCGGGCAGCAACGCGCGACGTGACTTGTCGAACGCGTTCCAGTCATCGATGTCCGGAAGCGACGGGAACGTGGCGAACTCGCCCAGCTTCAGCCCTGCCAGTGCCGCATCAACCGCGTCGTCGGCGGTCATCACGATGCTTGACGGCAACGCCTCGACCGGCGTGCCGGAAAGCTCCCAGAAGCCCGTGGCCGTGGCGCCTGGCAAAACAACCTGTACGCGAACGCTCTTGTCGCCGAACTCATGCAGCAGCGACTGCGAGAACGCCAGCACGTACGCCTTGGTGCCGCTGTAGACGCCGCCGTTCAACACCTCCGGCGCCACAGCGAGAATGGAGCCCATGTTGACGATGGTGCCCCCTCCCCTCGCGACGAACGCGGTTGCCGCTGCGCGCGCGAGCCGCGTCAGCGCGGTGACGTTGAGGGCGATCATCCGCTCGATGCTGGCGATGTCGAGGTCCAGCAGGTGTGCGGTGGATCCCACGCCGGCGTTGTTCACCAGCATCGTGATCCTCGCGTCGGTGGTCAGCGCCTCCTCGACCCATTCCAGATCCTGCGTATGGGTGAGGTCGGCCGTGATGGTCCGCACCGCGCGACCGGTGGTATCCGAAATCCGTTTCGCCAGTTCCTCGAGCCTGCCCGCGCTTCGCGCCACCAGCACCAGGTCGTAGCCCTCGCGGGCGAGCCGGTCGGCATAGATGGCGCCGATGCCGGAGGATGCGCCGGTGATCAGCGCCGTGCCTTTGTCGTTTGTGGTCATGGTAATCGTCTCCTGAGGGGTCACGCGCCTGTCGCGTTCTTGCGCAACAAGCGCTGGATCTGCATTTCGGTGGTGTCGTAATCGCCTTCGCCCGCGTGGCGGTAGACGATCTGCCCCTGTTGATCGATCAGGTACAGCGCCGGCCAGTAGCGGTTACCGAACGCGTTCCACGTCTGGTAGCCGTTGTCCTGCGCGACGGGGTACTCGATCCCGAAGCGCTTTACGGCCGCCTGCAGGTTGTCGAGGATGCGCTCGTGGCCGTATTCGGGCGTGTGCACGCCGACGACGACCAGGCCCTGGTCCTTGTAGCGTTCATGCCACTGCTTCACGTGCGGCATGACGTGGATGCAGTTGATGCAGTCGAAGGTCCAGAACTCGACTAGCACGACCTTCCCGCGCAGTTGCTGCATGGTCAGCGGGTCGCTATTGAGCCAATGCGAGATGCCCGTGAACTCCGGTGCGCCGGTGGCTAGTTCCGGCGTTTCGCTCGACGGCTCGCGCGGGTCTTCTTGCGCACCGCTGCTGCACGCGACGGCAAGCAGGCAGGCGGCGAGAACGCTGATGGTTTGCTTGATCATGATTTCAAAGTCCGGTAGAAACCGCCGGCAGCCACTGCGTGGCCCATGCGGTGAAAGCGATGTCGTAGTGGAGGAGCTGCAGGACGGCGACGGCGATCGCGATCACGCCGAAGCCTTTGCGCAACAGGTCGGCGCGACGTGTCAACGAAGTCAGTCGCGAAGACACCCAGTTGCCGCCGTAGGCGATGGCGAGCATCGGCACGCCGGCGCCGATCGCATAGAGCCCGAGCAGGACGGTGGATTTGCCCGGCGCCTGTGCGCTCGCGGCCAGCGCGAGGACGGACGCGAGGATAGGACCCGCGCAAGGGGTCCACGCCACGCCGAGCGAGGCCCCGATCAGCAAGGGGCCGGTCGCCCCGACGCGCTGCAATGCACCCGGTGCACTGTTCGAGAACGGCGCGAGCAGACCCTGCACGCGTGCGGTAAGCCAGTCGAACGGGCGACTCCACACGCACACGATGCCGGCGAGCAGCAGAAGCAGGATCGCTCCCTTTCGTATGGCGTCCTGGAGTTCACCGGAAGAACCGGCCAACGTTCCCAGTGCGATGCCTCCCGCCGCGAACGTGGCTGTGAATCCGATGACGATCAGCAAGGGCTGGCTGCGCGACTGGCCGGCGGTCGTCGCAAGCACGATCGGAAGGATCGGCAGGATGCAGGGCGACAGTACGGTAGCCACGCCTGCCGCGCCGGCCAGAAGGTAGTCGATCATCCTTCGTCCTCCTGTTGCTTCGGCACGGCGGGCGTCCTTCGATGGAGGCGCTGCGGGATGCGGCTGCCTCGCTTGCAAAACACTATGGTCACGACACGCTCCTGCGGTTGCGACGATGCCGGGTGGCTTCGTTCGGCACCGAAGCGACTCCGGCTTCGATGTGCGCGCAGTTGACGCCGCCGGTGTATCGGGACTGTTTCCCGCCCCGATCGTTTTGTGTCGCGCCTGTGTCCGCGTGCGCGGCGGATACATTTCGACACATACCGCCCACTACGCCGACCCGGTTCGTGCTACATCGATCACCGCTTGGGCGAACTCCTTCGGGGACTCCTGCGGGGGGTTGTGGCCGATTCCACCGGTGAACAGGCGATGCTCGTATGGGCCTGTGAAGCGCTTGGCGTAGCTTTCGGGCGCGGGGTGCGGCGCGCCGTTCGCATCGCCTTCGATGGTGATCGTCGGGACGGAGATCGACGGCGCGGTCGCCAGCTTGCGCTCGACCTCGTCGTACCGTGCCTCGCCCTGGGCCAGCGCAAGTCGCCAGCGGTAGTTGTGGATGACGATCGCAACGTGGTCGGGATTGTTCAGCGACGCGGCGGTGCGCTCGAAGGTCGTGTCGGCGAACGCCCACTGCGGCGAGGCCAGTTTCCAAATGAGGCGCGCGAAGTCGCTCCGGTTCTGTTCATAGCCCGCACGACCGCGTTCCGTCGCGAAGTAGAACTGGTACCACCACTGCAGCTCCGCACTGGGCGGTAGCGGCGTCAATGCGGCCTGCTGGCTGCCAATCAGGTATCCGCTTACGGACACCAGCGCGCTTACCCGATCGGGCCACAGTGCCGCGACGATGGCCGCCGAACGCGCGCCCCAGTCGAAGCCGGCAAGCAGGGCCTTGCGGATATGCAAGGCGTCCATTAGCTGGACGACGTCGTCGGCGAGCGCCGCCGGCTGTCCGTTGCGCATCGCATCGTCGGAGGTGAACCGTGTCTCTCCGTACCCGCGAAGGTACGGAACGATCACGCGATGCCCCGCCGCCACCAGCAACGGAACCACTTCCTCGTAGCTGTGGATGTCGTACGGCCATCCGTGCAGCAGGAGCACCGGTGGGGCATCGGGCGGGCCACGGTCGACGTACGCCACGTCCAGGGCGCCGGCGCGTACATGCTTGAGCGGACCCATCGAGTCGGAGGCCAGGCTGGACGCCCCGGCTCTCGGCGATGCCGCCTGTCCGCGGGCGCGCGCACTCGCGCTCGACACCATGACGAAGGGAGCGGTGATCGCGCCGAGGGCGGCCACACCCACGATCAGGCGGCGGTCCTCATCGATGCTGCTGTTCGTGTGATCCATGACGGTCTCCGTAACGGTTCGGATGGCGGCGTGCGACGTCCCGCGTCGCTGGCTAGAACACCGCGCTCAACTTCAGGCCCCAGACCAGCGCGTCGTCGTTGTCATCGCGTCCGCCTGGGTTCCGTACGTGCTGCACGCTCGGCATCAGCCAGAGCCCGCGCGCGACGGCGAACTGGTAATTCACCTCCAAAGGTGTTTCCTTGCGACGCAGCACGCCGTTCGCACCGGTGGCGATGTTCGACAGGCGTTCGGCCTCGCGTGCCCGAGCACTCACACGGTTCTGGCCGATGGCGAGACCAAGCCGGTCGGCTGGGCGACCGGCAAATGGACCGTGCAACCAGAGCCCGAGCGATGCGACTTGATCGACGCGGTCCACGTCGGCGTCGGACCTCGAAAAGTTGGCGAACAGGGACAGCGAACGTCCGCTGCCGTTCGTCCACACCCGCTGCTGTGCCATCGCGTACCAGCCGTCCGAGCGCTTCCGTATCAACGGATCGCTATCGGTCAACGGCATCGGTTGCCGCTGCGTGTCGAGCAGCAGGTCGGGCTGGTTCGTGCTGTTTCGCCAGGCGCCTACGCGATACGCACCGTCCAGGCGATTGCCGAATACCGGCAGCCAACCGGCTTCGACGTTGGCCAGCACGCCATCGTTGTCGTCGTGCGGGGTCCGAAGGCGCAGGCCCTGATCGCCGTCGAGGTTGCGCGGATTGACGTCGTTGGCGCCGGCTTTCACGTACGTCTGCGCGGTCGGCCGGAAGGTGGCATTGGCGAAGTACTGGCCGATCGGCCACGTGTACCAGCCGTTGCTGTGGTAGCCGGGCAAGGCGCCGCAGAAGCTGATGTTGATGAACTCGCACGACAGCGGGAAGAAGTCGACATCACTGCGGCCGAGCTTCAGCACGAGGCGGTCGTCGAACAGCGCCTGCTGCAGGTAGAAGCGCGTCAACCGCGTGTAGTGGCCACGACCGTAGATCTCGTGCGTTTCCAGCAGCGTGCCGAGACCGGCCTTCGCATCCAACTGCGGACCGTTGCGATTGGTGATCAGCACGTGGAACGACGCACCTCGCCAGTCGAGGATGGTGTCCAGATCTGCACTGATCGCCAGCGCAAACTGGTCCGCATAGGCCGTCGCATCGCGTGCACCGCCGGAGGTGTTGTGCAACCACTCGTTGATGTAGGCCAGCGACATGTCGAGCCCTCGTTGCGACAGCTGCGTCCGGGCGCCACCCCAGTCGCCGGTCATGCGATCGTCGAAGCGCACGACGGTCGCCTCTTTCGCGGCGGCGCTGTTCGTCCATGACAGCGTCGCCGCAAGGACCATCGGCAGGAGCGGCTTCGTCCGGGTGTCCATTTCCGCCCCGCCGCCCGGTCAGTCCGCAGTGCCGCCGAGCTTGCCGGTGTACTCGGGCAGGCGCTTCTCGATCTCGGGCCTTTCCTGCAAGCCCAACTCCATCAGCTGCTTCACGCGCTGCTGCGCAGCGGGCCGCTGAACCGAATTGATGAAGCCGGCCCATTCGGCGCCGATCTGCTCGTTCGACGGAAGACTGCTGTCGTCCACGATCCGCTTGATGTCCGCGATGGCCTGCTTGTCGAAGCGGGAGATGCGGCGCGCCATCGTGTCGACGAACGCATCGAGTTCGGCGTCGGGCAATGCACGATTGACGTAGCCATAGCGCTCGGCAGTCGGGCCGTCGATGTCATTGCCGGTCAAGAGGACTTCGAGCGCACGCCCGCGGCCCATCAGGCGTGGCAGCCGCGACATGGGACCGCCGCCCGGCACCAGGCCGGCTGCGACCTCCCATTGCGACAGCACCGCTTTCTCGCGGCTGGCGAAGCGCATGTCGCTCGCCAGCGCCAGCTCGCTGCCGACGCCGGTCGCGCGGCCGCGGATGGAAGCGATCGACACCACCGGCGCCTTGCTGATACGCACCAGCATGTCGGGGAGGGGGGGCAGTCCGGTGACGCCATCAGGCAAACCGGTGGTGTCGGTCAGGGGCGGCACGAAGTCGTAATGCGTGAGGAAGAAGTCCGGCACGTCGCTGTCGAACACCACCACGCGCACGCGCGGATCGGTTTCCAGCGCCGTGACGACCTCGTTCAACTGCGGCATCGTCTTCGGGCCGTAGATGTTGTACGGCGGGTTGTGGAACGTGACGCGCCAGTACTCGGGCGTGACGCGCGTGAGCCGGACCTGGTCTTTCGCGTCGGTGGCTGACCTGGCAGCGACTCCCGATCCGGATGCCTTCTGTGCCCAGGCGGGCGCGGCGAGCGCGAGGCTGCAGGTAAGGATCGCTGCGACGAGCGGATGCAGTTTCATGTTAGAACTCCTGTTCGCAAGGCTTGGCGTCAGCGCAGCGGACGGAAGGTCGCGCGCAGCTCGTCGACGAAGGCGGCCGGCTGTTCCCACGCAGCAAAGTGGCCGCCCTTGGGGAGCCGGTTGTAATGGATGAGCTTGGGATAGGCGCGCTCTGTCCAACTCTTGGGCGCCTGGTACAACTCGTCGGGGAAGGCGCTCACGCCCACCGGGATCGACACGCCCTTCGGCGCGAAGAACGCGAGCTTGCTTTCCCAGTACAGCCGCGCGGACGAAACCGCGGTGTTGCTCAGCCAGTAGAGCGTCACGTTGTCGAGCACGTCGTCGCGCGACAGACCTTCGGACTGTCCGTCGAACACGCGCGTGATGAGCGCCAGGCTGGTCGCGTCGTGGTCAAGCATCCACGCCGCCAGGCCGACGGGGGAATCGGCGATGGCGTACAGGGTCTGCGGGCGCCCCGCCATTTCCTGCGCGTAGCCCAGGCCGTGGCGATAGAAATAGTCGAGCTGGTCGTAGGCGCGCTTCTCGTCGGCGGACAATCCCGCCGGCGCGGGCTGGCGAGCCTGCAACGCCGCCTCGATGTCCGCCGGCACGGTAGCAGGCATGTTCGTGTGGATGCCGATCAGCTCCGGCTCCTTCAGCAGGGCCATCTGTTCGGTGACGGCATTGCCCCAGTCACCGCCCTGCGCCACGAACCGGTTGTATCCCAGGCGCTTCATCAGCACGACCCAGGCGCGGGCGATGCGAATCGGATCCCATCCGGTTTCCGTCGGCTTGCCGGAGAACCCGTAACCGGGAAGCGAGGGGATCACGACGTCGAACGCATCACTTGCCTTGCCGCCATGCGCGGTCGGGTCGGTCAGCGGCCCGATGATCTTCATCTGCTCGGCGATCGAGCCGGGCCAGCCGTGCGTGACGATTACCGGCAGCGCACCCGCATGCCTGGATCGCACATGGATGAAGTGGATGTCGACGCCGTCGATGTTGGTGACGAACTGGGGCAGCGCCTGCAGCTTTGCTTCGAACGGGCGCCAGTCGTACTCATTGCCCCAGTATTCGGCGAGCTTGCGCAGCGTTGCCAGCTGCACCCCCTGCGACTGGTCGCCGACGGTTTCCTTGTCGGGCCACTTCGTTGCCTTGACGCGCCGGCGAAGATCGTCGAGCTGCTCCTGCGTCGCATGGAATTTGAACGGGCGGACGGACTGGTCCTGAGCGGCGGCGCTCGTGCTGGCCGAGGCGCTCGCGGTGGCTGCGGTCGTGGTGTTCATGGCGGACTCTTCTGAGGGAGAGGCGACTGCAACGCGGCAGGCGAGCAACGCCGCCAGCGGAAACGCGAGCAGGCAAAGGCGGGACGACAAGGCCCGGACGGTGGTCGCGGAGCTCTGCATCCGCGGTGCGGACATCGCGCCGCGTCGCAACGCATGCGTGAACGGTCTGGCGATCATGGCGATTCCTCGGTGGGGAGAGATGCGCCGGCCGAAGCCGGCGCCAAGGTCTTCCATGCACAATGCGCGTGGAAGATCACACCAAGGACGAGGCGCGCGGTCGATTACACGAAGGTGTCGTCCGATACTTTCGTATGCGATGTGCAAGCGGTCGTTACGTCGCGCGCGATTGCACGCATCGCATCGCGCGTAACGATGGGGCGAACCTGAAACGTGCCGGAGCTGTCATCCGTTCGAATCGCGACGGATGCGCACGGGAACCGACTTGTACGACGGCGTGCCGCTCGCCCGGTCGATATGGTCCAGCGGAACGAGGCAATTGCCTTCTGGGTAGTAGGTGGCCACCGAGCCGCGCGCAATCGGGTACGCCACCGCGATCACGTCGCGCAGGATGCGCTCCCCTGCCCCGCCGAACGCCGTCTCCACAACGATGGCGTCGCCATGCGCAATGCCGCGCGAAGCGAGGTCATGCTCGTTCATGAACACCACATCCCGTCGTCCGAAGACACCGCGGTAGCGGTCGTCGTAGCCATAGATCGTGGTGTTGTACTGGTCGTGGCTGCGGACGGTCGTCAGCGTGAGCACGACGGGATCGCCAGCGGCAGCGTCTTCCACCAGGCCATCGAAGACCAGGAACTCCGCGCGTCCGGAGGGCGTCTTCCAGACCCGCTGTGTCGGCGGCAACGGCAATCTGAATCCGCCGGGTTCGCGGATTCGCGCGTTGTAATCGTCGAAGCCCGGGATCACCGCTTCGATGGCGTCGCGGATGCGGTCGTAATCGGCCACCAGTTCGTTCTAGGCAACCTTGCTGCCTGGCAGCGTTGCCGACGCGATTCCGGCGACGATCGCAGGCTCCGACTTCAACAGGGCGGATGCGGGCGGCAGTCGACCACGCGAGGCGTGCACCATCGACATGGAATCCTCGACGGTGACAGCTTGCGGGCCTCTGGCCTGCTCATCCAGTTCGGTACGCCCCAGACACGGCAGCAGGAACGCATGGCGTCCCACGAGCAGGTGCGTGCGATTGAGCTTCGTGGCGACGTGCACGGCGAGTTCGAGGCGGCGCATCGCTGGCAGGCATGCCTCGGGATCGGGCAAGGCAACCGCGAGATTCCCGCCCATGCACACCAGCGCCTTCGAGCGCCCATCGACGATGGCCTTCATTGCGGCAACCGCGTCGTGTCCATGCGCGGACGGCGGAACGAAGCCGAAACGCTGCTCGATGCGTGCAAGCATTTCGGCACTCGGCTTTTCGGTGATACCCACCGTGCGGTCGCCCTGCACGTTCGAATGGCCGCGCAGCGGCGCGATGCCGGCGCCGGGCTTGCCGAAGTTCCCGCGCAGGAGCAGCAGGTTCGCGACCTCCTGGACGTTGTGCGTCCCGGTGCTGTGCTGGGTCAACCCCATGCCGTAGGTGACGATCGTCGCATTGGAAGAGGCATAGGCACGCGCGACGTCACGCAACCGGGCTTGTTCCAGACCCGATGCCGTTTCGATATCGATCCAGCGTTTCGCACGAAGATCCGCCGCAAGCGCATCGAAGCCGTTGGTATGCGCGACGATGAATGCATGGTCGAGAACGCCCGCCTGCGGACCGGCGTCATCGTCCAGTTCGATCAGCGCCTTCATGATGCCCTGGAGGGCTGCAGCATCGCCGCCCACCTTCGGCTGCAGGTACATTGAAGCGATATCCGTGGCGCCAAGCGTCGCCATCTCCAGCGGATCCTGCGGGTCGGCGAAGCGTTCCAGCGCCAGTTCGCGCAACGGATTGATGACGATGATCGGCGCGCCACGACGCGCCACTTCGTGCAGCGTGCCCATCATGCGAGGATGGTTCGTGCCCGGATTGTGGCCCATTGCGATGATCAGCTCGCAGTGGTCGAAATCCTCCAGCGATACGGTGCCCTTCCCTATGCCGATGGACTTCGGTAGGCCCACGCTGGTTGCTTCGTGGCACATGTTCGAGCAATCCGGAAAGTTGTTGGTCCCGTACTCGCGCGCAAAGATCTGGTAGAGGAACGCTGCTTCGTTCGAGGTGCGCCCGGACGTGTAGAACTCGACCGTGTCGGGGGCGAAGCCGCGCAGCAGCTCGCCGATGCGCGAAAACGCCTCGTCCCATCCGATCGCCTCGTAGCAATCGCTGCCGGCGTTGTAGGCCATCGGCTCGGTGAGGCGGCCGAGGTCTTCCAGCGCGTGGTCGCTCCAGTCGAGCAGCGATCGCACGCTGTGCACGGCGAAGAACGATGCCGGCACGCGCTTCTTCGTCGCCTCCCAGGTAACGGCCTTTGCGCCGTTCTCGCAGAACTGGAAACTCGAGCCGTGCCGGCTGTCGGGCCAAGCGCAGCCCGGGCAATCGAAGCCATCGGGTTTGTTCGTGCGCAACAGCGTCGCAGCGGCGTCGGCCGCGTCCATCTGTTCGCGTATCGTCCTAGCGGTCGCGCGCAACGCGCCCCAGCCGCCGGCGGGGTATGAATAGCGGCGGATGCCGCGCGGTTCGTTCTCGGCCATGCCGCACCTGATCAGGAGGACGGCGCACCCCGCCACGGTTGTGCGGGTTCGCGAGCAGCGTACGCCCGCCGCGTCCGTCGCGTCCCGACACCTTCGTATGATGGTTCGCTGTCGCGCGCGCACGTACCGTTTGCAAAGGTCATGTCGCCGGGCGTACCGGCAGCCGCAGCCATCATGAGTCCCGACGTCCGTTTCCGCGTGTGGATGCTGGTGTCGCTGGTGCTGGCGTCGGCGATCTTTACGTACTACGTCGCGGCCGATATCCACATGCCGGTATCTCCGGACGCGCGGCTGACGTATCGCGTGACCCGCGTCGCGCCCGAAGTGAGTGGGCGCGTGGTCGACGTTCGCGTGGCGAACAACCAGCGCGTCCAGCGCGGCCAGCTGCTGTTCCGCATCGACCCGGACCGCTACCTGGCGAACGTCGACGAGGCGCGGCTCGAGGTCGAGCAGGCTTCGCAGGACAACGCGCAACTGGACGCTGGCATCTTGGCGGCGCGCGCCGACATCGCTCGCGCGAACAGTGAACTGCAGGACGCGGAGCGCGAACTGCACCGGTTCCGCGATCTGGAACATGATCGATTCGTTTCGCGCGCGAGCGTCGATGCGGCCCAGGCACGTCGCGACGTCGCCTTGGCGCAGGTCCGCGTTGCGCATGCCGCACTGAACGCCGCACAAGTTCAGCGTGGGGACCATGGCGATCGCAGCCTGCGCCTTCGTCGGGCTCGCAACGCGTTGACGCGGGCGCAGCTGGACCTGGATCGTGCGCGGGTCGTCGCGCACGAACCCGGAATCGTGAGCAACATGCGCTTGGAAGCTGGCGCTTACGCCCAGGCCGGCGAACCCAAACTCGCGCTCGTGAGCACCGCGCCCAACCTGTTCGCTGATTTTCGCGAGAAGTCGCTGCTGCGCGTGCGCCCGGGAACACCTGCCGAAGTGGCCTTCGACGCCTTGCCCGGCCGCTTGTTCCTGGCGGAGGTCACATCGCTGGATGCGGGCGTCGCACATGGCCAGATCGATCCGGACGGCGGACTGGCGGCGCCGGAGGAGAACGATCGGTGGGTGCGCGACGCCGAGCGCGTCCGCGTGAACCTGCGCCTGATCGACGCGCCGCCGGCGACGCTCATCACCGGTGCACGCGCCACCGTGCAGCTGCACCCGCGCGAACACGGGCTGTCACGCTGGCTGGGCCATCTCCAGATCCGGCTGATCAGCGCGCTCCACTATGTCTACTGATGCGGCTATTGAAAGCAAACCGCGCCCGGGCCTGGCTGCATTGACCGAAGACGGCTGGCGCCACGCGCGTCGCATCGCGCTCGCCAGCGTGGCCGGGTTGGCCACGGCGAAGCTGCTTGGATGGCCATACGGCGCATTCTTTGCGTTCTACCCTATCGTGCTGGTAGGACTCGTTCCCGCGTTGAACGTGCGCGCGGTGGTGCAGTTCATCGGCAGCAGCCTCGCGGGAATCGCCACCGCCAATCTGCTCGTCGTGCTGGCGCAGCTGTCGCCGGTGCTGGCGACCACCGTGTTCTTCGCGGTCGCAGCGCGCTGCTTCCGGATGATGGCGCTGGATCGCGGCTTCCTCTTCCATGCGTTGACGATCCTGTCCACGTCGCTGCTGGTACACCTGGCAACGTACTCACAGATCGTACCGCGCGAGCTGTACACGGCGCATTTCCTGGCGACGCTGCTGTCGGTCGTCTTCGCTGTCTTCGTGTACGTCTGGGTGCCCGAACGACGTGCGCCAGTCGCACGGGACGTCGACCGGACGCCGGCGCTCACCAACCACCGCATGCTGCTGGGTGCGATCTGTGCGACCGCGTCCTACGTTGCATTCCAGGTGATCGACCTGCGTGATTCACTGTCGGCACAGGCGGCATCCGTGCTGGTGCTGTTTCCGATGACGCTTGTGGGGGGACGCTGGGCCGCATGCACGCGCGTGGCCGGGACGCTGCTCGGCTCGGCCTACGTACTGGCGATGCAGCTGCTGCTCTATACGCATGTGACACGTGTGCTGCTCCTGCTGCCGATCTACGCCGCGGGCGTCACGCTGTTCGCGACCCTGCACGTGCGCGAGAACTCGGGCTCGGCCGTCGGGCTCAGTGCAGCCACTGCCGTGGCGGTGCTGGTGGGGCAGCTCGCGCCTTCGGCGGATCTCTACGGGATCTCTCTCTACAGGTTCGTCTCGGTCTTCGTGGCCGTGTGCACGATGCTGCTGTGCATCTACCTGACGCACGCGGTGTTGAACCGCTTCGAGGCCACGCGCATCCCGACGACTTGAGACGACAGCGGATCTGCCGAATCGACACCATCGTACGATTTCCGACGCGCACATCCGGGCGTAGCGTGACTACACCGCCACTCCCCACGACAAGGTGACCCAGATGGACGAGCAAATCATCGTCGACTCAAGCTTTTCGGCGATCATCAACGCACCGATCGATGCCATCGACATTCCCGCCTGGGCGTTCAGCCTGCCCGACAAGGAATACCAGGGTTGCTCGCCGTGCCATTTCGCCGCGGGCGCGACCACGTCCGAGGACGGCCGTCGCATGTCGATCAACGTGGAAGTGATCGGCGGCGTGCCGATGGTGCAGCACTACGTCGAACAGGTCGCCGAACCCCACCACCTCGTCCTCGACTCCGTGTCGGACCTGTTCACGACGTCGGGCCGCACGAGCATGAAGGTCATGTGGGAGCTCAAGGTGGAACCGCTGGACGAAGGACGGTGCACGTTCACCAACCACGTGCGCACGCGGCCCACCGAGGCCTTCGTCGATTACCTCGCGCGTCAGGGCATCCCGTTCGAGTTGTTCCGGGAACAGCGCAAGCCGGTGAGCACGGCGCACAACAAGCAGGAAACGCCCTTCTTCGCGGCCAGCATCGAGCGCTTCGCGTTGCGCGGGAAGAAGAACGGCTGAACCGCACGTCCACGCCCGGAGCAGGACCATGTCAGAGATCCGATACGAGCAGGCGACCACGGCACTGTTGCTGGTGGATCCGTACAACGATTTCCTGTCCGAGGGCGGCATCGCCTGGCCACGCCTGAAGGACGTCGCCGAGGAAGTCGGGTTGCTGGACAACCTGCGCGCGATCCACGCCGCCGCACGCGCGGCGCGGATCCGCATCTTCATCGTGCCCCATCACCAGTGGGAACCCAGTGACTATGAAGGCTGGCGGCACATCAACCCGACGCAGCAGGCGATCATGAAGCGCCACAGCTTCGCCAAGGGCACGTGGGGCGGCGAATTCCATCCCGACTTCGTGCCGCGCGAGAGCGATGTCGTCGTCCAGCAACATTGGGGCCAAAGCGGCTTCGCGAACACCGATCTGGACATGCGGCTGAAGCAGCACGGCATCAGCCACGTGGTCATCGTCGGCTTGCTGGCGAACTCATGCATCGAGTCCACCGGTCGCTTCGCGATGGAACTGGGCTATCACGTGACGCTCGTGCGCGATGCCACCGCCGCCTACTCACATGAGCTGATGCACGCAGCCCACGAGTTGAATGGGCCGACCTACGCGCATGCCATCGTTGATACCGCTGCACTGCTGGACGCCCTGCCCCGCTGACGATCAGTTGGGCTCCGGGATGTCGAGTGGAATCAGGAAGGCGAAGGTGGCGCCACCGTCCTCGTTCGCTTCCGCCCGAAGCTGGCCGTGGTGGCGCTCGATGATGGAGCGGCTGACGGATAGCCCGACGCCCATCCCCTCGGCCTTCGTGGTGTAGAACGCCTCGAAGTAGCGCTCCAGCTCTTCCGGATCCAGGCCTATGCCGGTGTCGCGGACGCTGAGGCAGACGTTGGCGCCGTCGTGCCATGTGCGGATCAACAGGTGCCTCGGACGCCCGGGTTCGAGCGCGCCCATCGCGTCGGACGCATTGGTCAGCAGATTCAGGATGACCTGCTGCAACTGCACGCGGTCGCCCATCACCTGTGGCAGGTTGGCCGCGAAGTCGCATTGCAGCATCACACGGTTGCGCGTGAGCGCGCTGGTCGCCAGCGCCACGACTTGGCTTGCGGCTTCATTGAGATCTACGGGTTCGTTAGTGGTTTCCTTGCGGCTGAACAGCGAACGCAGGCGCTTGATGACTTCGGAAGCACGGTTGGCATCCCGGATGGTGCGAAGCGCTGTCTCGACGGCCCCGTCGACCGCGGGAGGATCGACGGCCAGCATTCGCAGGCACGTAGAGGCGTTGGTCATGATCCCGGACAGCGGCTGGTTCAACTCGTGCGCGATAGATGCCGACAGCTGGCCGATACTCGCGACGCGATTGGCATCGGCCAAACGCAGCTGTGCGTCGTGATAACGACGCAGGCTGTCCTTGGCGGCGACTTCGGCAGCGACGCGATCCGACAGATCCAGGACGAAGGACACGCCCTCCGTGGGCGCGCCTTCGAACAACGCGGCGCCGATCAGCACCGGAACACGAGTGCCGTCCTTGCGCATATAGGCGCCTTCGAATGGCGGCGCGACGCCCGTAGCCAGCATGGCTTCCATGATGCGGTCGTCGTGTGGATCCCATTCCGGCGGCAGCAGCGCCCTCCAGCCCAGGCGACCTCCTCCCAGGTCGGCCTGGTCGTAGCCGACGATCCGCAGGAACGCCTCGTTCGCGTCGAGAATGCGGCCGTCGAGGCTCCAGGTGAAGATGCCGATGATGTTGGAATTGAACAGGCGCCGCACCCTCGCCTCGCGCTCCTGGAGTTCATCGTAGAGCCGTGCGTTCTCCAGCGAGATGGCGGCCTCAGACGCAAGCAGCTTCGACACGGCCAGGCGCGACGGGGTGAAGACATCGGTAGCGAGGTTGTTCTCCAGGTAGAGGACGCCAATCAGTCGTGCCTGCTTCAGCAGCGGAAGGCAAAGGACAGACCGGTTTGTGTCGCCGGCGAAGTACGGATCATTGTCGAATGCGGCCTGCGCGCTGGCCCCGTTCAGAAGCAGCGCCTCTTTCGTGCGCACCACATATTGGAATACCGACATTGGAAGGCGCTCGCCCGTCAACTCGCCCCGCTCCGATACAACATCCACCGTGTCGCTCCGGGTTACAGCCTCGGCCTCGATCCGGAAGCCGTCGCTTGCCGGCATGATCAGCACGCCACGCTCCGCGCCGGCATGCTCGATGGCCACGCGCATGAGGATGTCGATAAGTCGATCGAGCTCGATCACCGAGGAAACGGTCTGCGAAATCCGCATCACGGTGGCCAGGTCGAGCTGATCCACCGGCGTGAGCAGCGTCCTTGTCGCATCCGGACCGCTGGCGCCGGCCTCGAGCCAAGGGTGCAATCGGGCAAGCTGTCGCACCTTGCCGCCCGCTCCCCACCTGCGATAGCAGTCCTGCGAATCGCGCAGCCAGCCACGCGCGGCCCGTTCCAGTCCCCGCGCGAGGTACGCATTTGCTGCGCATTCGTGGGCGACTGCCTCGTTGTGCACATAACCGTTAAAGCTCGCCGAGCGGACCGCGTGCTCGTACAGAGACTCGGCCTGTGGCCAATCCCCCTGAATTCGTGCGATTTCCGCCGCGACCAGGGCGGCGCGGTTCTCGAAGTTCTCCACCGAACAGTCGTCGCGCCATATCTCCAGTTGCCGGTGATAACGGACGACGATGTCCAGATGGCGCTGCCGCTGTTCAGCCGGAGCGCGATGCCAGTGCGCAGCATGCGCGAGCGCGCCGTAGAAGAAGAAGTCCGCCGTCTCCAGCTGCGAGGGAGACGTCCACAGCAGGCGGTCGGCGTTCTCTGCCGCGCGGACTGCCTCATCGATATCGCCGCAGAACCAGCGCCCCTGCAATTTCCGGGTCCAGTAGAAGAAGGTCGCGAGCGCCAGCACCGGACTCCCGGCAAGGTGCGCCTCCGCCTGTGCCTCGTTGTAGTCCGCATCGTCGAAGCTGCCGAAGGTCGGCGTGAGCCCGCGCAGCGTGCGGATCAGGCCCACCTGCGCCGCGCACAGGTCCACCACCATGCCGAAGCCGGCCTTCTGCGCGAACGCCAGTCCGCTCTCGGCATCGGCCTGGATGCCAGCGAGCTCATCGCCGGCCGACAAGCAGTTCGTGATCAGCGCGTCCCAGCTGTAGGCGGCGAACGTCAGGTCGCCCATGTTGAATGCCGTATCGAACGCCCGGCGAATGAGGTCGCGGCCGCTGGCGAACGGCTTGAACCACGGCACGACCATGTTTCCGAACACGATGTACGTGCGCGCCTGGTATCGCTTCAGCCCACGCTTCTCCACCAGGTCGTATCCGAGGCGGCCGAAGCGATAGCCATCGCGATAGTTCCCGAAACGCGGCCCGGCGAAGGTGGCGAAGAAGACGAACCCGAAACACGAGCCATCGCAGGGCCCATGCTCCAGGCTGAGGTTGACCATGCGGCACAACACCATCGACGACAGGTTCTCGTCGAAGAAGAACGCCGGCGTCACGATCTCGGTGAACACGTCCAGCATGTCCAGTACGTCCGGATCCGTCGCAAGCGGCAGATCCACGAGCTCCTCGATGGACCGGTCGCCCAGCAGCGTCCAGATTCGATCGTACTCGCGCATCACGTCTTCGGGCGTCGGCCGCGCAGGCCAGTCGGTGCCGTTGCGGCGCAGGTAATCCAGGAATACCTCCACGCACAGGTCGCCGCGCGAGCGCGTGGTGAACAGCGTGAGGCGCAGACGAGTCACGACCGCGAAGTCGTGGCGCGTTTGCGCGTGGCCTGCGAGCACCTCCAGCCGGCTTTCGGCTGCGGCGAGCTCGGCCGTCATCAGTTCGCATTCGGCCATCAGCGTTTCCAGGGCGAATACGAGTGTGTACTCGTGGTGCCAGTCCTCTTCCTCCAGCAGCGCACGGCCGGCGCGTAGATGGTTCAGTGCCGACATGTACGCAGTCGATGCACGTGCACGCTGCGCCGCGATGAGATTGAACCGCGCAAGCTGCACGCGCTCGCCATGCGAATCGAGCAGATCCGTGGCGCGATTGAGCTGGTTCACGATCTCGAAGATCCCTTCCTCCAGACGTTCCGGGGGCGTGTGTTTCGCCAGCAGCCGGCCGATCCGTAGATGCTCTGCCGCACGCTCGCCCAGCGGTACCTGCGAGTACGCGGCCTCCTGCACCCGGTCGTGGGCGAAGCGGTACGCTCCGTCGTGGCGGAAGACCAGTTCCTGTCGCAGCGCTTCCCAGAGGTCCGCTTCGACCTCCAGCGCGGACGTGTCATTGATCACGCAGAGCGTTTCGAGGTCGGCGGCGTTGCCGAGGCAGGCGAACGTCTGGAGCGCGATGCGCGTTCGCGGCGGAAGGCGCGACAGCTTGCGGACCATCAGGTCGACAATGTTGTCCGAATAGTTCTTGGCTACCGTGCGTTCGCGGTCCCATGACCAATGGCTCGTCGCATGGTCGAACGCGAGCAGATCCTCTTCCGCCAATGCATGGAGGAACTGGATCGCGAAGAACGGGTTGCCGGCCGTCTTCGCATGGATGAGCCCGGCCAGCGGCCCAACGTGCGCCGGATCCTCGTGCAGCGACTCGGCGACGAGCTGCTGCAGGTGGCGCTGCGCCAAGGGGGGCAGGGTCAACGTGATGACGTTCGCACCTTCCTGCGCAAGCGAATCGAGCTTGCGCGCCAGCGGATGCAGTGCCGTCACTTCGTTGTCGCGGTAGGCGCCGATGAGCAGCACATGGTGCAGGTCGTCCGCAGTAAGCAGGTCGCCGAGCAGATCGAGCGTCGCCGAATCGAGCCATTGCAGATCGTCGAGGAACAGCGCCAGCGGATGTTCGGGACGTGCGAACACCGAGACGAAGCGCCGAACCATCGACTGGAAACGCCGCTGCGCCTCCTGCGCCGGCAGCTCGACGACGGGCGGCTGCTCGCCGATGATCGGCGCGAGGTCAGGCACCAGTTCGAGCACGAGCGCACCGTTGTCGCCCAGCGCCTCGGCAAACGCCTCGCGCCAGCGGACCAGCTCTTCCTCCGGCTTCCCCAGCAGCGGCCTGACCAGCTGCTGGAACGCCTGGGCGAACGTCGCGTACGGAATGTCCGCCTTGTACTGGTCGAACTTGCCTGAGGCGAACAGGCCGCGCGGCGGCACCAGCACCTTGTGCAGTTCGTTCACGACCGACGACTTGCCGATGCCGGAGTAGCCTGCGACCAGCACCAGCGCCGGCGCGCCACCCGTCACGACATCATTGAAAGCGTCGACCAGCTGTTCGATCTCGCGCTCGCGGCCATAGAGCTTTTCCGGTATCAGCAGCCGGTCCTGATGATCGTGTGCGCCTAGCGGAAACGCGCCGGGTTCTTCGCCGCGTTCGAGCATGGCGAGGCAGTGGCGCAGGTCGTGCATGACGCCGTTTGCCGTGCGGTACCGGCTTTCCGGCGTCTTGGCCAGCAGGCGCATCACGATGTCGGAGATCGCCCTGGGCACTCCCGCCACTCGATCACACGGCGGAACGGGCGATCGCGCGATATGGCTGTGCACCCAGTCCATCGCGTCGGACGCCGTGAACGGCAACTTGCCCGTCGCCATCCGGTAGAGCACCACGCCCAGCGAGTACAGATCGCTGCGCGAATCGACCGAACGGTTCATGCGGCCGGTCTGTTCGGGTGCCATGTAGGCGAGCGTGCCGGCGATGAGCTCCGGCGGATCCGGCGACTGGCGTTCGCGCGGCAGACGCGAGGCGATGCCGAATCCGACCAGCCGGACTCGCCCTTCCCGCTCGGACACCAGGATGTTCACCGGCTTGATATCGCGATGGACAAGGCCGGTGGCGTGCAGACGGCCGATGGCGTGGGTCAGCCAGAGCGCGATCGCGAGCAGACGCGCCATCGGCATGGGTTGATCGTCCAGCAACTGGTCCAGCGGGACGCCTTCCTGGTGCTCCAGCAGGAGCAGCATGCGCCCCCCTTCCCGCACTAGGTCCAGCGGACGCAGCGCCCAATCGCCATCCAGGTGCGCCCTCAGCGCGTGCTCGTGACTGAGACGCTCGATGATCGACGCGGATGGCTGCGCGTCGAGCGGAACCACCGCAATGCAGTCCCGCACGCTGCCGTCTTCCGCCTCGTGGCGCCGCCGATGGAAACTCCGCTCGCCGTCCTCCCACAACAGGGCGCCATCGGCGCCCTCTTGATCGACGTCGAGCAGGGTCGTCTGGGTCATCGAGGACCTCCGGCACCGGACCGCCGCATCCACGGGAGTGAGCGACTCGCCTCGACCTTACCCGTCGTCTCGCGGCGATGACAATCCGACCTCCGTCCGGTTGCGTCTGGACCGGGAGTTCCAGACCGTTGGCAACGGTCGTGCCACTGCGACGGTTCCCGCGCGTGGTCGCGACTGCGGCGGTCAGATGACGCGGATGGTGACGTCGATGCTGTCCTTGAGCGCCTTCGAGTAGGGGCACGTCTCGTGGCCGGCATCGGCCAGCGCCTGCGCGACGTCGCGCTCCAGCCCGGGCAACGTGATGTTGAGTCGCGCGGCCAGCGAATAGCCGTCTTGGCCGAGCCGGAGGTCCACTTCGGCATCGATTGCCGTGTCGGACGGCAAGGTGACCCGCATCTTGCGGGCGGCGATGCCCATCGCGCCGATGAAGCATGCCGACCATCCCGCTGCGAGCAGTTGTTCGGGATTGGTACCCGTGCCGTGGCTGCCCGGGGTGGAGAAGCCGACCTCCAGGACGCCGTCGGAACTCTTTGCGTGCCCGCCGTCGCGGCCGCCCACTGTGTGCGTACGGCCTGTGTAAAGAAGCTTCCTCTCGTGCTCGTTCACGTCGCTCACCAAGGATCGTGGGGGGCCTTGATCAAACAGCAGCCACGCGACGGAGGCGATAGCACCTAGGTATTGGGCAGCTTCGGGACCCGCCGTAGGCCGCCCTGCGGCGGGGAACCGACACCTTGGTACCAGTGAATCCGCCCCCGGAGTGGTGCATCCTTGCGCTCAGGAGCTCATTCCGGAGGATCCGGCATGAAGATCGGTCAGACCCGCGGGGGCCTCGTGCACGACGCGGATGGATTTTGATGACCGTTCGGCCACTTGTGTCGGTCGTGGACGATGACGAGTCCGTCCGCGAGTCTCTGCCCGATCTGCTGCGAACCGGCGGATACGATACGGACGTGTTCGAGAGCGCCGAGGCCTTCCTCGCCGTCGCGGCATCGGCTCGCGTCGACTGCCTGGTGCTGGACGTCTACATGCCCGGCATGTCCGGGCCGGCGCTACAGGAGGAGTTGCTGCGCCGGCGCATTCCCATCCCCATCGTGTTCATGAGTGCGCAGATCGACGCCGACACCCGCCGTGAGCTGATCGCCCGCGGCGCCGTGGAATGCCTGTTCAAGCCATTCGGCGGCGAGGCCCTGCTGGAGGCGGTGGAACTGGCCATACAGGGGCGATGAACAGCGAGGCTGTTGCATCGGTTCTCAGGAAGGATTATTCAACCGGTACGAGGCGCATGACCCTGACGAGGTGGCTTCCGTGAACGATGCTCCCCCCATCGTGTTCATCGTGGATGACGACATCTCGGTCCGGGAGGCGCTGGAGTCGCTGGTGCGGTTCTCCGGCTGGACGCCCAGGACCTTCGCCAGCGCAGGTGAGTTCCTGGCACACCCGAGAGAGTTGGTTCCATCGTGCCTCGTGCTGGACGTGACCCTGCCCGACATCAACGGTCTCGACGTGCAGGCGCTCATCGCGGCAGATCGGGCCAACATGCCGATCATCTTCATTTCCGGCTACGGCGACATCCCCATGACGGTGCGCGCCATGCGCGCTGGCGCCATCGAATTCCTGACCAAGCCCATCGACGACGACAAGCTGCTCGAGGGCATCCGCGGCGCGATCAAGCGCAGTGCCGCGTCACTTGACGATGTGAAGCGCGTCCATTCGCTGCAGCAGGCCCATGCATCGCTTACCCGACGCGAGCGGGAGGTCATGGCGCTGGTGGTATCGGGCCTGCTCAACAAGCAGATAGGCGGACACCTCGGGATCAGCGAGATCACGGTGAAAGCGCATCGCGGCCGCGTCATGCAGAAGATGCACGCGCGTTCGGTGCCGGACCTGGTGAAAATGGCGGCGGTGCTGGATCCGGCCGGCCAGGCGGGCCGCTGAACCACGAACGGATCGCATCGAGGAACGCCCGGCGTGGCGCGATGCCGGTCTGCACGGGTGTGCCGGCAGCCGTCGCCACGCACGGACGTATGAGGCCTCAATCGATGCGCAGCGCCTGCTCCATCGAGTAGCACTGATCCCAGATATAGACGTCGTAACCGCCGAGACGCGACTGCCACTTCGGCGTGAGCGTATCGACGCATTGCACCACGACGCGATCGATGTAGTCGTCGAAGACCGCCCATGGATTGTTCAGGTCCTGCGGGTTGACGCCCTCGCCCGGCTTCGTCGTGGACAGCGCCTTGCCGGCGGCGGCCTTCAGATCACGGTAGAACTCGGCCTGAGTGGCGACGTCGGTGTGCGTGCCGGTACGCGTGACGTGTCCGCCGACGAACGTCTCCCATCCCAGCGTGCCGATCTGGTCCACCTGTGCGATCGATCCGAACACGTCCTGCGCGACGGCGAACCTGCGCCACGGCATCCAGCCCGGGAACACCACGTCCACCACCATCAGCACCTTCTGCTTCGGTGCGCTGATGAAGATGTTGCCTGGCTCGTGTCCATTGCCGTGATACGACAGTTCAAGCTTTTTCCCGCCCACGTCCAGGGTGTAGGCGTCCTTGAATGTCACCGTGGGCAGCGGGCGATCCGGATCATTGTCGCGCTTGAGCAGCCGCAGGGTTTCCTCCTGCGCGATGATGATCGGCTTGCCACCCAGGGCAGGCATTCCGCCGATGTGGTCCTTGTGCGAATGGCTGTACACGACGTGCGTGATGGGATTCTTCGTGATCTCCGCGATCGCGGCGGGCAGCTTCGCGGCATACGTGGGCGGCGCATCGACGACGACCACGCCCTTGTCGTAGACCAGAAACATCGACTGGTAGGCGCCTTCGGTGACCATGTAAAGGCCATCGCCAAGGTCTTGCAGCCGGTAGCCCTTCGCAGGGTCGATCGCGGGACCTCGCGCGGATTCCGGCACGTCCAGATGCTTGTCGATGCGCACGCCAATGGGGGCGATCTTCGGCATGTTTGCGTAAGGAATGACGGCGGGCGTGCCGGGCTCGGATGCCTTCGCAGCCGGCGCCTGTGACGCGGACACGGACTGGACGGCGGGCGGAACGGATTCTTGGCGCCCGCACGCGGCGAGCATCGACAGCAGGACGAGCGGCAACACGCGAACGGTGGACATGGCGATGCTCCTCAGCGCTTCTGGTAGGGGTGGAAGATGTAGTCCTTGGTTTTCACCTTCACGTGGCACGCCTGGCCGCAATCGGCCGGCGCCGCATCGGCGACGAACGTGTCCGACGGCGCGTCGTAGTTGAACAGCGCGTACCCCCAGCCACCGGTCTTCGGGAAGCGTTTGCTGTCCTTCTCCATCACGAACGCCTGGGTGAAGACATCCGGCACATCCACGACGAACGGAGCGTCGGTACTCTTCTTCGGCTTCCACTGAAGCTTCACGATCTTCGAACCCTCAGGAAAATGCTGCCCGTTCTTTGGCACGCCAGCCTTGTAAGCCTTGATCATGGTCGGGTTGGCGACAATCACCTTCAGCACTTCATCGGTACGTGCCGAAGAGACGACGGCCCAATCCTCGTACCCCTTGAAATCGGCGAAGGCCACGCCGCCGGGCGACTTCAGCGTGTACTTGTCCGGTGCGGAGAACGCCGCGCCGCCCACGATCGCGAACACGGCCGCGGCCACTGCGATGGAATTCCTCATCGTGCGTTTCATGGCTGATCCTCTGGTGAGATTGGCTACTTCCCGGGAGCGTCGAAGGTGATGCTTTGCGATGTAAGTAGTCCGCCTTCCGGGTCCACCGCTTCGATCAGGATCTTGTGCCGGCCTTTGGGCAGGTTGACCAGGATGATCGTGCTGCTGCCGCCGTAATCGGCCCATTGCCACGGGAGGTCGTCGAGCGTGATGTGCAGATGCCCGACGCGCGGCGACAGTTCGCGTGCGGGCGCGCCTCCCACGGGAAGGATGCGAAGGTTCTCCACGCGGTACGGAATGAAGGCGACGCCCTTCGCCAGCGGACCCGGTAGCGGCGGATCGATGGTGAGCCTCGGCGGCGGTTCGTTGTCGTAAGGCACCACCAGCGATCGCGCTGACTGCGCGAGTGCATCCATGGCGAACATCAACGCGATCACAGCGACGGCATGCGCTAATGCAGGATTCTTCATGGCCCGGTGTCCCGTCGTGTACGGAAGGTGCGAGCCATCTGAACAGTGACTGGCGACACCGTCGATTGCACCAAGGTGTCGACCGATACCTTCGTGCAATGCGCCGCATTCATGCACGTGACCCAATACCTTCGTGCTCTTCCGTCAAGCACGTCTTGCTCCGTACGCTGCATACATCCGCCGTTCCTGGTCGGCGAAGCGAGGCCTCCGATGCGCGAGCAGATCCGCGTCACGCAGCCGGCGCCGGGTTACTGGCGCGCGGAGTTCTCCAATCCGCCGATCAACCTGGTCGATCTGGACACCATCACGCAGCTCTCCGAGCTGATCTCCTTGCTGGAACGCGACCCCTCGGTGAAGGTGGTCGTCTTCGCGAGCGCCGATCCCGACTTCTTCCTGGCCCACTACGACGTGCTCATCGACAAGGCGCGCACGGCCGCGATGCCGAAGGGTCCGACCGGCATGCATCCTTGGCTCGACGTGCTCGTGCGGATCAGCCGCGTGCCAGTGGTGACGATCGCCTCAGTACGTGGCCGCGCTCGCGGCGCTGGCAGCGAGTTCGTACTTGCGTGCGACATGCGGTTCGCCAGCGCAGAGAAAGCCTTCCTCGGTCAGTTCGAAGTGGGCGTCGGCGCGGTGCCAGGTGGCAATCCGATGGCCCGGCTCGCCGGTCTCGTAGGACGCGGACGCGCGCTGGAAGTGATCCTTGGCGCAGATGATTTTCGCGGCGATCTCGCCGAACGCTACGGCTACGTCAATCGTGCGTTACCGGACGGTGACCTGGACGGGTTCGTCGATGCGCTCGCACGGCGCATCGCGGGATTCGAGAAGGAAGCCTTGATGGGTGCGAAGCGTCTCATCGATGAAGTCTCGCTGCCCGACGACGCATTGTTCCCCCCTGCCCTCGACGAGTTCTTCCGCTCCGTCGCACGGCCAGAAACGAAGGCAAGAATGTCGAGGCTGCTGGCCGCCGGACTCCAGACCCGCTCGGAAGTCGAGTTCCATCTGGGCAAGCATGTGGAACTCCCCCCGGACGTCTGAGCAGCCTGGTTTGTTCAGTGCGACGGGTCTACAACGTCAAATCGGGCCGCGTCCTCGCCCTGGTTTCTAGTCCGCTCCACAGGGAGGCAGAACACGAGCGTCAGGCCGTGATCTTGGTTGGACTCCGCCCAGAGGCGGCCTTGATGTCTCTCGATGATGGAGCGGCTGACGAACAGACCGATGCCCATGCCGCCACTTGTTCCGGAGTAGAAGGCATCGAAGAGCTTTTCCGGGTCTCCTGCAGGTAAGCCGACTCCGGCGTCCCGCACCGCGAGGCAGATGCTGTCCGGCGTCTCCCGCCAGGTACGAATCAGCAAATCGCGAGGCCGGTCGTGCACTCCTCCCATGGCTTCGGACGCATTGCGTAGCAGGTTGAGGATCACTTGCTGAAGTTGGATACGATCGCCGTTGACGACGGGAAGCCGTTCGTCCAGCTCCAGGCGAACATCGATCCTGGCTTTCTCCAGATCCTTGCGTGCCATGTCAACGACTTCCCGTACAGCGTCATTGAGATCCACGGCTGCCAGCGTTGGCGCTTTTCCGCTGAACATCGCCCTCAGACGCCTGATCACCTCCGCGGCGCGATTGCCGTCCCGGATGATTCGCTGCACAACGTCGCGAATTCCCTCCCCCACCGGCGGTCTGGCGTCGAGCATGCGAAGTACGGTGGACGCATTGGTCATGACCCCCGACAACGGTTGATTGACCTCGTGGGCGATCATCGCCGACAAGTAGCCGACACTCGCCACTCGATTCGCGTCTGCCAGGCGCCGCTCCATCTCATGGGAGCGGCGATCGCTCTCGCGCGCGGCCCGTTCCGCCATCCTTCGTTCAGACAGATCGAGGACGAAGGCCACGCCCTCGCCGGGTTTGGCGTCGAAGAGTGCTGCACCGATCAGCACGGGAACTCGCGCCCCGTCCTTCCGGATGTACTCCGCTTCGAATGGGGTGGCGACGCCGGTGGCCAACATCTCGCTCATGATCCGGTCGTCCGTCGGATCCCACTCGGGCGGCATGAGGTCCTTCCATTCGCGCCGTCCGGACACGAGCTCACTGATGTCGTAGCCCACGATCCTGGCGAAGGCCTCATTGGCGTCGAGGATGCGCCCGTCAAGATGCCAAGTAAAAATGCCGATGATGTTCGCGTTAAACAGGCGTCGAACTCTGGATTCGCGATCCTGCAGGTCACTGTACAGGCGGCCGATCTCGCGGCGCGATGCCATTTCGGCTTCAAGCATCCTTGCGAGACGATTTACTCGCAGGCGGTAGAACGCGAACAGCATGAGGCACACGACCAAAGCCGCGCCAATACGCAGGTCGGTGCGCTGCCACCAAGCCGGCTCGATCGTGAACGCGAGGGTGTCGCCAACCCTATTCCATACCCCGCTATCGTTTGCCGCGATCACCTGGAAACGGTAGTTTCCTGGGGAAAGGTCTGTGTAGAACGCCTGGCGTCGGTTTCCTGCCTCCTGCCAGGTTTTGTCCCAACCATCGAGCCGGTAGCGAAACTGCATCCGATCGAGTGCCTTCAAGCTTAGTCCGGTGTAATCGATCCGAAGATTGCGAGGTTGTGGCGGAATCCGCATGTCGGCTTGGGGCTCGAACAGGCGGCCGTCGCTGACCAAAGCCTGGACGTGGACGGGCGGAGGCAGTTTGTTGAACGGTATGCGCCTCGGATCAATCGTGACGATTTCGTCGCCGCCGGTAGCCCAGATTCGACCGTCCGCCGTGCGCGCCATCTTCGGCGCGAAAACGTATGGCGTGGTGGTATGGCCGATGATGGCAAGGCCAAGCTCCCGATATATGCCGTCCCACGGTTCGAGCAGCCGGAAGCGCGCTTCGGGCCGCCCGCCGTCTTCCGCAGACGAGACCCGTGCGTCGAGATCGGCGCTATCGCTCCATGCCACACCGCAGCGGGTCAGGATCCATACGCGTCGGTCGGCGCGGAGCGACCACAAGGCGTCCTCGCATGTCGGCGCGAGCCCCGTGGTGAGCTCGACGACGCGTCCGTCCTTGATGCGGCTGATGCCACGCCGTGTGGATGCCCAAACGCTGCCGTCCTCTTGGATTCGGATGTGATTGACGCGCGTCCTGGGGTGCTGTCCCAGGAGATCGAATCGCGCCCTTGGCTGTCCGTCCACCACGTTCTCGACCTCACCCGTCCACAGGCCGAGCCACAACGAGCCATCCGAAGGATCCGCAACCATGGTTGCGATGCGCTTGGACGAGAACGTGTAGCGGTCGGAAATGACCTCCGCGCGCCCCCCCGGTTTCATGCGCATCAGGCCTGCCGTTCGATGTGCAATCCACATATCGTGCTGCGCGTCTTCCGTAACGGCCTCGACGGGGCCCGCTGGAACCCCCGGCACCGTTCCGATGCGGCCGTTGGCAAACGTCAGCAGTCCAACGGCGTTGGACGAAGGCGACCACACGGTCCCACGACTATCCTCGTACACTCCTCCCATCCGTGGAAGTCGACGCACCCATTGCTGGGTTGCCGGATTCAACTGGAACACCCCTGTGCTGGTGCCTGCCCAGAGCGAGCCGTCACGCGTCGCGAGCAATGAGCGGCCGCGCCCGGTCAGGCCATTGGCGTTGGCCTGGCGCGCAACCGCTACCGATCTGAATTGGTCGAGTCCCCGTGAGGTGGCGACCCACACATCGCCTTCCTTGTCCTCGAAAAGATCGATGACGTGATCACCAGATAACCCATCGGCTGCGGTGAAGGTGTCCACGCGGCCTTTGTGCAGCCGAACCAGGCCCGCGTCCGCCGTGCCCAGCCAGACGGCACCATCCCGATCCCGCATCGCCTTTATGTATACCAAGTCGTTGGTCAGGCCCGGCAGGTCCAAGGACTCCACCTTGCCTTGCCCCACTTTCGCGACCCCGTGCAGATAGCCCTTCCCCACCACGACCGTTCCGGGAGCGATTTCAGCCATCGCGCGCCGCGGCTTGGACAGTGGCGACGACGCTATCGGGTAAGCCATCGAAGGATCGGCCGTCCAGTTCCACACGTGACTGCCATCGGATACCCATAACGCGTTCGCGCTGTCACGGTGGAGGGCGGTTATTTCATCGGCAAACTGGCCTTTGTGACCGTAACAGGCGACGACGTTTACCCGGATAGAGCACAACAGCCCCTGTTTGTTCGCCGAGCCACCAACCCAAAGAGTTCCATCCCCCGCGTCCTCCAAATCGTTGATGGTTCGCCCCCTAAAGGCGGGATGGTCTACGAGGCGGCCGTCAACAAGACTGAAAAGACCTTTCGTCGTACCGATCCACAGAGTTCCGTCGCGCGAGCCCAGAAGCGCTCGGACGCCAGCTTCGGCGAGAACACCTCGCGACTTTGGTGGCCAGGGTTTGCTGCTGATGCCGTCGAAGCGTTGTATTCCGTCCGGAGTGGCCAACCACATGTAACCGTCGGAGGTCTGCGCCATCGCCCCTACCGGACCTGACCCGAGTCCTTCGTAACCGCGCCACGACCGATGCCCATAACCCGAGATCGCGAGCGTCGGATCGAGCGCCCATGCCGGCGCAATCGCGCCGGCAATCAGACCGGCAACCGTCACGACGAAAAGTCCTGGTATGCGCGAACGCAACACGACGACCTCGTTAGGGATGTCCTTGCAGCTGCCACGGAGCGGTGCGCCTCCAACACTAGCATCGGCTCGCCCGTCCCGCTCGGCGGGGCCTGTGCCGCCAGAGCCTTGCATCCATCGGGCAACGAGGACGAATCAGGCAGGAAGCCTGATGCTTGGCAACCCTTGTTGATGCCGCCGGGTCAGCAGTCGGCTAAAAATTGGGCGACGTGTCGCGCCGAACCGTCCTGTGATATTGATTTCCTGTCCCGGGGACGCTGGGGTTCCATGACCGCTGTTTGTAACGAGCGCAGGAGGCACTGCATGGGCCAGTCGAATTCTGCAGGTATCGGCCGGCTTCCCGCGGGCCCGAGTGCAGGGCCCTCCGCCCGAGCGCTCCGGGAAAGGCCTGTCTGCCGCCAGGACTGCCCACGACCCTCCCACGGTGCGCTGTGAGCGGCAACGTTGCACGGGATGGACACGACACCGAGATCGCGCGGTTAACCAGCTGTCTCAGTGACCTGCGAGGGCTGCTTGCTCGCTCCACATCTTGGTCGGTCCGCCATGCATACGACATCGACGCGTGGCTGGCTGAAGTGCTTTTGCCGCTACTCCGGCTCGAGTATGTAGTCGTCGAGTTGGGCAGCGAACTCCATGGCGCCCGTCATCGAGACGCTCCCACTTTGGATCTGAAGGCTGTACGTGACGAAATCCAGAGGTCGCTCGGGGCCGACCTCGATCAATGGCCCACCGCTGCCCGCATTTCATGTCTCGGTCGCATGCTGTCGGTAGCCACCCTGCCCGCCGAGGCGCCCGGCGTCTCTGGAACCCTCATCGCCGCGGCAACAAGGGACGACTTTCCTACAAGCGCTGAGCTGCTCGTTCTCTCGGTGGCGCGTGAACAGGCGTTGCTCGCATTGCAGCAATCAAAGGTGCAGAGCCCACGACGCGATCGGGTCGCGCACATCGACGCCGAATCGCTGATCGAAGGGCTGCCCGGCCTCGTTGCCATCCTCGGTCCCGACGGACGCGTGGAAACGGTCAATTCGAAGATCAAGGAGTACTGCGGCCAGACGATCGAGGAGCTGCGGGATTGGGGCACCAATGGCACGGTCCACCCGGAAGACATGCCCAATGTCGCCCAGGTATTCGGAGGCTCGATTGCCTCCGGCATGCCTTATGTCATCGAGCAGCGGTTGCGCCGCTACGACGGAGCGTACCGCTGGTTCGACAATCGCGGTCAACCACTGAGAGACGAAAGCGGTGCGATTCTGGCGTGGTACGTGCTGCTGTTCGACATCGACGACCGCAAGCGCGCGGAACAGGCAGTACGTGCGAATGAAAGAAACCTGCACCACCAGGCCGAGACCTTCCCGCAGATGCTGTGGAGTGCAACGGCCGAAGGCAATATCGACTATTGCAATGAACGCCTGCTCGCCTACAGCGGCCTCACCGCCGAGACGGTGATGAATGACAGGTGGGTGAACCTGCTCCATCCGGACGATCGTGCTCCCACAGCTGAAATTTGGCGTGGCTGCATCGCGAGCGGTTCACCCTACTCCGTCGAAGTGCGGCACTTCCATGTCGCCGACCAGACCTACCGCTGGATCCTGACGCTTGCGCTCCCTCTACGCGATGGGGACGGGCGCGTCGTCAAATGGTATGGGTCTTGCGTCGACATCCACGATCGCAAACTCGCCGAGGAAGCGCTCCGGGCGAGCGAACGTCGCTTGGCCCAGACAATCGACACCATTCCCGCGAACGTGTTCTCGGCGGGCACGGACGGCTCGGTCAACTACCTCAATGCACGGATGCGGGAGTGGTTCGGACGTGCGGAAGAGAAGATCATGGCCTCGGAATGGGTGCACCTGACCCATCCTGAAGACCGTGACGCGACGGTCAGGGCATGGCGCGACGCGGTGTCTACGGGGCCCCCCTACCGACGCAAGGTCCGCTTTCTTCACCACAGCGGGGAATACCGCTGGTGCGATAACCAGGCGCGACCGCTCCGCGACGCAGCCGGAGCGATCATCGCCTGGCACGGCGTGGTGAATGACATCCACGACCGCACGCTGGCGGAAGATGCACTGCTGGAAAGCGAACGCAATCTGCGGTTGACCATCGACACGATCCCCACGCTGGCCTGGTCCGCGCGAGCAGATGGCGGCGCGGACTTCTTCAACCGGCATTACCTGGACTACGTCGGGTTGCAGGAAGAGGAGCTGCGCGATTGGCAATGGACGCGCGTGATCCACCCGGACGATCTGGCGGCGATCATCGCGACCTGGGAACAGCTGGGCGCCAGCGGCACAGGGGGCGAGGCCGAGGCACGTGTGCGGCGGCACGACGGGGCGTATCGCTGGTTCGGCTTCCGCGCGCATCCGCTGCGGAACGACAAGGGTGAGGTCATCAAGTGGTACGGCGCGAACGTCGACATCGACGAACAGAAGCGCGCCACCATGATGCTCGCGGACGAGCGGCAGCTGCTCGAGCTGATCGCTTCCGGAAAGCCCCTTCGAGACATACTCGCGATGCTGTGCCTCGTGACCGAGAGCGCCCTGCCCGGCAGCATGTGCGAAGTCCGGCTGCTGGAAGGCACGGGAACGGTTTTCGAGTTCAGCGTGTCGCCTTCGCGTCCGAGCTCGCTTGAGGACCTGCTCACCGGACGACCGGTCGAACCCTCCTCGGCCCCCTGCGCGATGGCAGTCGCCGCGGGCGCCCAGGTCGTCGTGGATGATCTGGAAACGGATCAGCGCTGTCAGGAATCGAAGTGCTGCACGCGGGTGGTTGAACACGGCTTCCGATGCGCGTGGAGCACACCGGTCCGCTCGAGGGTAGGCGGCATTCTGGGAACGCTCTGCGTCTACCATCACCGTGCTTCGGCACCGGGATCACGCGAGCAGGACATGATCGACCGGGCGATTCACATCGCGAGCATCGCGATTGAACGATCCCGGGCGGAGGACGAGCTCAGGCGACGCGAGTATCTTCTGCGTACCGCCGAGCGGATCAGCGAAACGGGTTCCTTCTCGTGGGACCTGATCAACAACAAGCTCGTCTGGTCCGAGCAAATGTTCCGGATATGGGAAGTCGAACCCACCATGGATCTTGGGCCGCCCGCCCTCCTGCCAATTGTCCACCCCGATGATCGCGCCCTCGTCGAGGAGAAGATCGCCCGCATCTTCAGGGGAGAGGAGAACGCCGAGAACGTTGAGCGGATCATCATGCC
The DNA here is from genome assembly GCF_009755585.1 of Lysobacter soli. Taxonomy (NCBI): domain Bacteria; kingdom Pseudomonadati; phylum Pseudomonadota; class Gammaproteobacteria; order Lysobacterales; family Lysobacteraceae; genus Lysobacter; species Lysobacter soli. The sequence goes on from NZ_CP046603.1 coordinate 2,089,139, forward strand.
GGATGGCCGGGTCAAATACCTCAGCCAATCCACCGTGCTGTTCCATTATGACGATGGGCGCCGGGAGTGCATTGGCGTCTCGCAGGACATCACACGACGCCGGCAGGCGGAGGAGGCGGTGGACAAGCTTCGCTCCGAGCTTGCTCACGCGACGCGCGTGATGACGCTGGGAGAACTGGCAGCGTCGATCGCGCACGAAGTTAACCAGCCGTTGTCGGGAATCCTGGCCAACGCCAGCGCGTGCCTGCGCATGCTGGCTGCGGAAGAGCCCGACGTCGAAGGCGCGGCGCGAACTGCCCAGCGCAGCATCCGCGATGCAAACCGCGCGTCCGAGGTCATCAAGCGCCTTCGCGGACTGTATGGAAAGCACGACTTCACCCCAGAGAACTTCGATCTCAACGAGGCCGCTCAGGAAGTCATTTCGCTGTGCGCGCACGACTTGCAGCGACGCGGCATTGTCGTCAAGTTCTCCCTCGACGAACGGCTACCACCACTTCGGGGCGATCGGATCCAGCTCCAGCAGGTCATCCTCAACCTTGTACTGAACGCCGCGGAGGCCCTTGCGAGTACTGACAACGGCGCGCGCGTGATCACGCTTGAATCTTCTGCAGCTGAAGCCGGCATGGCCCAGTTTGCGGTGCGGGACACGGGCCACGGCGTGGCAGCCGAGAACCTTGACAGGATCTTCGAAGCCTTCTTCACCACGAAGCCGCATGGAATGGGCATGGGTTTGTCGGTAAGCAAGACGATCGTCGAGCGTCATGGGGGAAGGCTCTGGGCGAACGCCAACGACGGCCCGGGCTCGACGTTTGCCCTCTCAATTCCGTGCACGCCGAGTTAGATGCCAAACATCGCGGGGATTTTTCCCGCAGAGGCATGTGCGACCCGCACCACAGGGGAGCCTCCACCCCGGATAACTTGGCCTTATCCCCACTCTGATCTTCCGCATAACCCCTCCTCATAGGCGTTGCACCACTCGCCGTCGGCAGCACGTCGGCGAACCGCCCACTAGTCTCGCGGCGCGGCTCGTCGATCGCGACACTGACTCCCTTCGCCTTCTTCGACGAGCTACCTCGAGTCGGCGGCACGCTTCGACAACAGACGCCGCGCGGAGTCGGTGCATTGCGCCGCCACCTGCACCACGCTAACCGACACGCAGCGCCGCACTGGTGAATGCGCGCCGCGAGGCCGCGTCTACCCGCTGCAACCTCCGCAGCATACCGACGGCAAGCGCTGGATGTCGTGCGCGGTCAGTTCGCAGCCGGCGCCGCGCAGCGTGGTCAGCAAGGTCACGATGTCGAAGGCGCCCGCCACGCGCAGCGCGTCGCCACCTGTGTCGACCACCGCGGCCGGGTCCACGTCGCGGAGGGCTTGATCGATCCGCTGCAGATCGGCATGGCCCAGATCGACGGTCACGTTGAATTCCATGCGGTACTCCTGCGTTGCATGAAGAAAGGGGCCGCCCGGCGTGCAGGCGGCCCCGGAGGCATTACTTGGTGACGACCAGCTTGCCCTTCATGAGCATCGAATGGCCGGGGAAGCTGCAGAAGAAGGTGTAGTCGCCGCCGGCGGTGAGCTTCTTGCCGGGGAAGGTGACCTTGGTCTTCTGCCCGCCACCGATCAGCGTGGTGGCGGCGATCACGCGCGCGTCGGCCTTGTTGACGTAGTTGCCGGCGACACCGGCCTTGATGCCTTCGCGCGCGACGGCGTCCATGTCCTTGGTCGCGGTGATGACGACGTTGTGACCCATCGCGGCGGCCGGCATCTTGCCGGTGTGGACCAGTTCGACGGTGATGGTCGGGCACGCGGCGGACACCGTGGCATCCTTCAGGTCGAACTTCATCGCGTCGTCGCCCTTGAGCGTGACGGTGCAGTTGCCGGCGGCCTGGGCGAACCCTGCGGCGCCGAGCAGGCCGGCAACGAGGAGCGTACGGCTGAACAGTTTCATGGTGACTCCTGAGTGGAACGTGTGGTTGGAAAGACGGAAGGTTCAGTGCGCGGCGCCCAGGTGCTCGCGCACCGCGGCGACGAACCGCGCATCGGGTTGCAGGCCGGTCACCTCGCTGCGCGCGACGATGCGACCGTCGCGGTCGAGCAGGATCAGGACGCTGGTGTGGTTGAAGGTCCCGTCGGGCTGCGCGCGATAGCGGATGTTCAGCGCCGCGGCGAGCGTCCGGACGTCGGCGTCGTCGGGGCGCAGCAGGCGCCAGTGGTCGGCATCGAGGCGATGCGCCTGCGCCACTTCATGCAAAGCCGCGGGCGTATCGCGCGCCGGGTCGATGCTGATGACGGCGAAGTCGAGCGCGTCGCGTTGCGTCGGTTCCAGCCGCGTCTGCAGCGCCTTGCCGCTGGCGATGATCAGCGGGCACATCAGGTGGCAGTTGGCGTAGAACATCGACACGATCGTCGGCCTTCCGCGCAGGACGTTCCATTCGAGCGGACGTCCCTGCTGGTCCACCGCATGCGCCTGGACCTGGTAGACCGAGTCGCCGGGAAGCGGCGCGTCGTTCGCTACCGCGGGCAGGCTCATGGCGAGCGTCAGCGCGACGACGTGGAACGGTTTGATCAGTCGTTTCATGGTGAACTCCGTGCACAACGGAAGCCCAGGTTGCCGAGCGTGCTGCGCGGTTCCATCGCCGACAGCAGCGCGACGCGCTTGAGGATGGCGTAGTCGTCGCGATCGGCGAACGACAGGCCGGTGGCACCGCAGAACTGCAGGCGATCGCCGTCGTCCGAGCCGCGTTTGTCGGCATCGCCCAGCAGCGTCGCGTAGTCGCCGACCCATTCCCACGTCGCGCCGTGCAGCCCGCGCACCCCGTAGGCGTTGGCGACGGCGTCGGGGCGTGCGTCAATCGCACGCGGCGTGCCATCGTCGAAGGTGCGTGCGCGCCAGGCGGAATCGCTGCGTGCATCGCGGCGGGTGGCACCGGCGGCGGCCACGTACTCCCACTCGCTCCAGTCGGGCAGCCGCGCGTGGATCGACTTGCAATAGGCAGCGGCGGCGAACCAGCTGACGTGCGTGACAGGCGCGTTCGCGTCGACGGCATCGCCGGCGTGGTCGGCATCGGCCCAGTTCGCGAGGTACGCCGAATCGGCGAGCAGCGTCGGCGCGTTGCCGCGCTTCCACTGCGGGTGCGCCTGCACGAACCGTTCGAACTCACGCACCGTGACCGCACGCTCCGACACTTCGAATGCCGCAACCCGTCGCGCCCCGTCATCGCCCTCGTAGCGCACGGTGGAGCGGATTTCGCCGGCGGGGATCGCGACGAACGCGACCGGCTCCGCCGCTGGCGCTGCTGGCGCGGGAGCCGCCAGCAGCGCGCCTTCGAGCAGGGCAGCCGCGATGATGGACGTGGCGAACATGTCGACTGCCCTCCTCCCGACCGGATCGCGTCCGGCCTCAGTGACCGGCCTTCGCCGGCGCCGCGTATTCGGCTTCGGACTGCTGGCCGCTGTAGATCGACGGGTTCTTCTCGCCGTCCACCTTGAGGATGCCCAGCGTGCCCTTGTGGAACGTGCGGAAGATGCTGTGGTCCACCAGCACGAAGTTGCCCGGCACGTCCGCCTTGAACTCGACGATCGCCGAACCGCCGGCCGGCACGAGCGTGGTCTGCACGTTCTCCTGGTACTTCGAACCGCCCTCGGTGTAGACCTTGTCAAAGATCTCGCCGATCACGTGGAAGCTGGACACCAGGTTCGGGCCGCCGTTACCGACGTACATGCGGATGGTCTCGCCCGCCTTCGCCGTCAACGCGTTGTCGCCGGTCAGCGCGCCTTCCGAACCGTTGAACACGACGTAGGTCGGATGCTCGTCGATGGCCTTTTCCAGGCTGAAGGGCTGCAGGCCCGGATCGCCGTGCTTGCCTTCGGTGTAGAAGTCGCCCTGCATCACGTAGAACTCCTTGTCCACCTTCGGCAGGCCCTCCGGCGGCTCGACCAGGATCAGGCCGTACATGCCGTTGGCGATGTGCATGCCCACCGGCGGCATCGCGCAGTGGTAGACGTACAGGCCGGGATTGAGCGCCTTGAAGGTGAACTTCGTCTTGTGGCCCGGCAGCGTAAACGTCGCCTCGGCGCCGCCGCCCTGCCCGCTTACCGCATGCAGGTCGATGTTGTGCGGCATGTGCGAGTCGTGCGCGTTCTTGAGCGTGAACTCCACCGTGTCGCCCTGGCGCACGCGGATGAAGCTGCCCGGAACGCTGCCGCCGAAAGTCCAGAAGTTGTAGGTCACGCCATCGGCCAGGCGCATGTCCTTCTCGATGACTTCCAGGTCCACGACGACCTTCGCCGGCTTGTTGCGGTTGGTCGGCGGCGGCACCAGCGGCGGCGCGGTCAGCACGGCCTGGATGGTGTCGAGCTGCGGGGCGTCGTCATGGTTGGCGGCCAGCGCCGCCGGTGCGCCGATGCCGAGCGCGCATACCAGTGCGTAATGCAGCAGCACCTTCCCCTTTTGCGTTGCACGAATCATGGGTTGCTTGCCTTGCGAATGGCCTTTCGGCCGTTGCGTGCACATTGCGCTACGCCACCGCACGGTCGCCTTGATGTAAGTCAAGCCGTGCCTGTCCCTGTTCATCGGCTTTCGCGCCATTTGATCCGGATCATTTTCGGAGCCTGGCCGCGCGCGGAGACTTCGCTGCAACAGGCGACCCGCGCAGGTCGCCAGCGAATTTCCCGAAACGATCCCGGTGACTCCCATGACCCGCCTTCCCGCGTTCCGCCTTCGCGATCGCATCCCCGCCACACGCCCGTTGTGCGTCGCCCTGTCGCTGCTGATCGCGGGCACCTGCGAGGCGGCCGACGGCGCGGCGCACCACGACGGCGTGGTCACGCTCGACACGCTCGTCGTGACCGACGTGACGCCCACGCTCGCGATGACCTTCGTCACCGACACCAAGCTGCCGCGCCAGCCGGTGCCCGCCAGCGACGGCGCCGACTACCTCAAGACGGTGCCGGGGTTCTCGCTGATCCGCAGCGGCGGCACCAATGGCGACCCCGTGCTTCGCGGCATGTTCGGTTCGCGCCTGAACCTGATGACGGACGGCGGCCACATGCAGGGCGCGTGCCCGGCGCGCATGGACAACTCGCTGTCGTACGTGTCGCCGGAAACCTACGACCGCCTGGAAGTCGTCAAGGGGCCGCAGACCGTGCTGTGGGGTCCGGGCGCCTCGGCCGGCACGGTGCGGTTCGAACGCGACATCCCCTTCTTCGATGCGCCCGGCATGCAGCTCAACGCGAGTGCCACCTTCGGCAGCTTCGGACGCGACGACCAGGTGGTCGATACCGCGTTCGGCAACGCCAGCGCGTATGCGCGCGTCACCGCGAACCGCTCGCAGTCCGACGACTACGACGACGGCGACGGCAACGTCGTGCCGTCGGCGTGGAAGAAGTGGAACGCCGACGTCGCCTTCGGCTGGACGCCCGATGCCGATTCGCTGGTTGAAGTGAGCGCCGGCCGCGGCGACGGCGAGGCGCGCTACGCCGGCCGCGGCATGGACGGCTCGCAGTTCGAACGCACCAGTTACGGCCTTCGCGCGGAACGCCGCAATTTTGACGGCCCCTTCGACAAGGTCGAAGCGCGGCTGTACTACAACGATGTCGACCACGTCATGGACAACTACACGCTGCGCGAACCCGACGCCGGCAGCAGCATGCCGATGCCCATGGCGAGCAACGTCGCGCAGCGCACGCAAGGCGGACGCCTCGCGTTCGCGTGGAGCACCGACGAGTGGAACCTCGACGCCGGCCTGGACGCGCGCGACAACCGCCATCGCAAGCGCAACGCGATGGGCCGCGATGCGTACCTCACGCAGCCGTGGACGACCGACGCGCGTTCGGACAACGTCGGCGTGTTCGCCGAACTGGGCTGGAACCTCGCGCCGCGGCAGCGGCTCGTCGGCGGGCTTCGCATCGATCGCGCGTCCGTGCAGGACGAACGCGCCACGACCGGCAGCATGATGCCGCGGCCGAATCCGACGCAGGGCGCGACGCGACGCGAGACGTTGCCCTCGGGCCTGGTGCGCTGGGAAATCCAACCGGAAGGTTCAGCGACGATGTGGCACCTCGGCCTCGGCCACGTCCAGCGCATGCCGGACTACTGGGAGCTGTTCTCCCCGACGCTGGGGCCGGCCGGTTCGGTCAACGCCTTCGCCGGCATCGAGCCCGAGCGCACCACGCAGCTGGACCTCGGCATGCATTACCGCGAAGGCCGCTGGGACGCGTGGGCGTCGCTGTACGCCGGACGCATCCAGGACTACATCCTGTTCGAGTACTCCGAAGGAATGATGGGCGCGATCACGCGCGCCACCAACGTCGATGCGCGCACGCATGGCGGCGAAGTCGGCGTCGAGTTCCGCCCGACCGGGCAATGGAAGCTCGGCGGCAGCCTCGCCTACGCGTGGGGCGAGGTCGACCACGTCGGCGCGATGCCGCAGACGCCGCCGCTGGAAGCGCGCCTCAACGCCGCCTACGACAACAAGCGCTGGTCAGTCGGCGCCCTGCTCCGCGTGGCGGCCTCGCAGGATCGCGTGAGCCCCGGCTACGGCAACGTCGTCGGCCAGGACCTCGCGCCGACGCCGGGCTTCGCGGTGTTCTCGCTCAACGGCGGCTACCGCTTCACGCAGACGCTGCAGCTCGCCGCCGGCATCGACAACGTGTTCGACCGCACCTACGCCGAGCACCTCAACCTCGCCGGCAACAGCGCCTTCGGCTACCCCGCCGATCCGGTGCGCATCAACGAGCCCGGCCGCAGCGCATGGGTGAAGCTCAACTACAAATTCTGAGCGCGCCAAGTGCATCGCCCTTGACTTCGGTCAAGGGCAGGCATGCGGGTCGGGGCCTAGCCTGAGCACCCGACCTGCAGAGACACCGACGATGATCGCCGTGCACAACCCGCAACCGCTCACCGAGCGCGAAGGGCAACTTACCCGCGCACTGCGCGAGTTCGACCCCGATGCCGAAGTCCGCATCGGGGACGACGGCGGGCACCTGAGCGTATCGACCATCCTGGACGAGCTGGAAGTCATCGCGATCCTCGGCGGCATGGGTGTGGATGCGGCGCCCAGGCGCGCCTCGCTGGACGATCGCGACGATGCGCATTCCAGCGGCGGATGCTGCGGCGGCTGCGGTTGCGGCTGATCGCCGCGGCACGCCGATGAGTTTCCACGACCTGCGCCAGTTCCTGGAGCGCCTGCGCGCACGCGGGCAACTGCTCGAGATCGATGCGCCCATCGACCCGGAACTGGAATCCACTGCGCTGAGCCTGCGCGCCCTGCGAGCGCAGGGCCCGGCGCTGCTGATGCACAACGCCACCGGTTCGACGCATGCGCTGCTGGGCAACCTGTTCGGGCACCGCTCGCGCATCGAACTGGCGATGGGCGACCGGCCGGTCGCGTCGCTGCGCGAACTCGGCGAACTGCTGGCGGCGATCAAGGAGCCGCGCTGGCCGTCGAGCCTGCGCGGCGCGCTCGCCACGTGGCCGGAACTGGCACAGCTCGCGCACGTCGCGTCGAAACGCGAGCACGATGCGCCCTTCAACGAAGAGGTGCTGGAAGGTGCCGACATCGACCTGCGGCGGCTGCCCATCCAGCGCTGCTGGCCGGAGGACGTGGATCGCCTGATCACCTTCGCCTTGGTGATCACGCGCGGGACGCGGCAAGAGCGGCAGAACGTGGCGATCTACCGGCAGCAGCCCATCGCGCGCAACCGCGTGATCATGCGCTGGCTCGCGCATCGCGGCGGCGCGCAGGATCATGCGAGCTGGCAGGCGGCGCATCCGGATCGCCCGTTCCCGGTGCTGGTGGCGATCGGCGCCGACCCGGCGACGATGCTCGCCGCGGTCGCGCCGGTGCCGGACACGCTGTCCGAATACGAATTCGCCGGCCTGCTGCGCGGCGCACGCACGCGCCTGTGGCACAGCGACCTGACCGGGCTGGACGCGCCTGCCGGTGCGGAAATCCTGCTGGAAGGCTTCATCCACCCCGGCGACACCGCGCTGGAAGGCCCCTTCGGCGATCACACCGGCTACTACAACGTGCAGGCGCCGTTTCCCGTGCTGACGGTGGAACGCATGCGGCTGCGGCGCAACGCGATCTACCACGGCAGCTACATGGGGCGCGCCCCGTTCGACGAACCCTCGGTGCTGTCGATGGCGCTGAACGACATCTTCGTGCCGATCCTGCGGCGCGTGTTCCCGGAGATCGTCGACTTCTACCTGCCGCCGGAAGCCTGCTCGTATCGCGTCGCGGTGGTCAGCATCCGCAAGCAGTACGCGGGCCACGCGCGGCGCGTGATGCTCGGCGTGTGGTCGTACCTGCGCCAGTTCACGTACACCAAGTTCGTGATCGTGACCGACGAGGACATCGACGTGCGCGACTGGGGCGCGGTGCTCTGGGCGATCTCCACGCGCGTGGACCCGGCGCGCGACAGCGTGCTGATCGAGAACACGCCGATCGACTACCTGGACTTCGCCAGCCCGACCTCGGGCCTGGGTTCCAAACTCGGGCTGGACGCCACGCGCAAGTGGGCCGGCGAAAGCGATCGCGAATGGGGCCGGCCGATCACGCTGGATCCGCGCGTGGAGCGTCGCGTCGATGCGATCTGGGAGCGGATCGGCCGCGCGCGCAGCGACGAGGGCGATTACGGGGGCGATGCGGCGCTGTCGTGACGCGCCTTCCTCTTTCGCCATTGGAGCTTCCATGCAACTCGTCTGCCCCGCCGGCAACCTGCCGGCGTTGCGCGCGGCCATCGATGCCGGCGCCGACGCGGTCTATCTCGGCTTCCGCGACCAGACCAACGCCCGCGCATTCCCCGGCCTGAACTTCAGCGACGCGGAAATCCGCCAGGGCATCGCGTATGCGCGGGCACGCGGGCGCAGCGTCTACGTCGCCCTGAACACCTACCCCGACAGCGCACGCCTGTCGCATTGGCATCGCGCGGTGGACACCGCGGCGGAGCTGGGCGTGGACGCGATCATCTCCGCCGAAATGGCGGTGCTCGACTACGCATGCCGCAACCATCCTGCGCTGCCCCGGCACCTGTCCGTGCAGGGCTCGGCGACGACCGCGCCGGCGCTGCGCTATGCGCACGAACGCTTCGGCATCGCGCGCGCGGTGCTGCCGCGCGTGCTGTCCGTGCAGCAGGTCGAGCGCCTCTGCCGGACCGCGCCGATCCCGCTGGAAGTGTTCGCGTTCGGCAGCCTGTGCATCATGGTCGAAGGCCGCTGTCAGCTGTCCAGCTACGTCACCGGCGCCTCGCCGAACCGCCACGGCGTGTGTTCGCCGGCGAAGTTCGTGCGATGGGAAGAGCACGCCGGCGGCACGCGCAGCGTGCGGCTCAACGACGTGCTGATCGACCGCTTCGAACCGGAGGAACCGGCCGCGTACCCGACCGTCTGCAAGGGCCGCTACGGCGTCGGCGGCGAGATCTTCCACGCCCTGGAAGAACCCACCAGCCTCAACACGCTCGAACTCCTCCCGCGCCTCGCACGGGCCGGCGTCGCGGCACTGAAGATCGAGGGCCGCCAGCGCGGCGCGGCGTACGTCGACGCCGTCACGCGCACCTGGCGCGCGGCGCTGGATCGCCATCGCGACGCGCCGGCCGACTGGACGCCGCAGGCGCAGTGGCAATCCACGTTATCCTCCCACGCCGAAGGTCACCAGACCACGCTCGGCCCCTACCACCGCGCGTGGCACTGAGGTGCGACCGACATGCAACTGACCCTGGGCCCGCTGCAGTATTTCTGGCCGCGCGAACGCACGCTGGCCTTCTATCGCGAAGCCGCGCACTGGCCGCTGCACACGATCTACCTGGGCGAAACCGTCTGCAGCAAGCGGCGCGAGCTGCGCACACGCGACTGGATCGCGCTCGCGGAGGAACTCGTCGCAGCCGATCGCCAGGTCGTGCTGTCGTCGCTGGCGTTGATCGAGGCCGAGTCGGAACTCGGCGCGCTGCAACGACTGGTCGATCACGGCCGTTTCTGGATCGAAGCGAACGACCTGTCCGCCGTGCAGCTGTGCCGCGAACGCGGCGTGCCCTTCGTCGCTGGGCCCAGCCTCAACGTCTACAACCACGCGGCTTTGGCGATGCTGATGCAGGACGGCCTGCGCCGCTGGGTGCCCGGCGTCGAACAGGGGCGCGTGCTCATCGACGAACTGCTGTGCGCGCTGGATGCCGAGGGCGTGGCGCGGCCGCAGGTGGAAGTCGTCGCCTGGGGCCGCCTGCCGCTGTCGTACTCGGCGCGCTGCTTCACCGCGCGTACGCTGGACGTGGGCAAGGACCAGTGCGGCTTCCGCTGCATCGAACATCCCGACGGCCTGCCGCTGTCCACGCGCGAAGGCCGGCCGTTCCTGCGCATCAACGGCATCCAGGTGCAGGGCGAGGAAGTCACCGACCTCAGCCCGGAACTGTCCGCCTTGCGCGATCTGCACGTGGACCTGGTGCGACTGTACCCGCAGGCCGACGGCATGCAGGCGGTGATCGAACATTTCGTCGAAGCGCTCGCCGCGAAAACGCCGGTCGCGCCCCTCGGGCAGCGCAACGGCTACTGGCATGGCGAACCGGGAATGAGCGGCGTGGCCGCGCGCGCCTGACCCGCGTCAGGCGTCGGCGCGCCAGTGCGCGCCGAGGCTCGCCGGCCGCAGCAGGGCGGCATGCAGCACCGCGTGCGCCACGCGCGCCTGCCAGCCCGACGCCGCCATCGCCTTCATCTCGCGCACGGCGGCGGACAACGCCGCACGCGTGCGCACCGGGCCCGCGGCGTCCCAGAGGCGGCGTCGCACTGCGGCGAGCGCGCCCGCGTCCAGGCTGTCGCCCAGTTCGACGGTGCGGAACGCATCGCGCGACGTGCGGCTCGGCGCCAGCCGCAGGTGCGCGCCGAGCCACCGCCCGCACACGACGGCTTCCAGCAGCGAATTGCTCGCGAGCCGGTTCGCGCCGTGCAGCCCGTTGCAGGCGACTTCGCCGACGGCGTAAAGATTCGGCAGCGACGTTCGCCCGAGCGGATCGGTCGCGATGCCGCCCATGTGGAAATGCGCGGCGGCCGTGATCGGGATCGGCTGCGTGTGCGGGTCCACGCCCTGTGCGCGGCAGGTCTCGACGACAGTCGGGAACGCCTGTTCCCAGCCGCTGCGAAGGTGCGTGGCATCGACCCACACCGGCCCGTCGCGGCGCGCATCCCACACGCGGCGCGACACCACATCGCGCGGTGCCAGGTCGCCGAGCGGATGGTGCCCGCGCATTAGCGAACGGCTGCGGTGATCGATCAACTTTGCGCCGGCGCCGCGCAGCGCTTCGGTGATCAGCGGCAGCCGCGCCCCGTAGCCATCGCCAACGCCATCGAAGGCGGTGGGATGGAACTGCACGAATTCCAGGTCGCGCGTGCGCGCGCCGGCCGCCATCGCGAGCGCGAGGCCGGAACCGCTGGTCGTGCCGGCATTCGTGCTGCGCTGGAACAGCGCGCCGAGCCCGCCGGTCGCGAGCACGACCGCGCCGGCTTCGATCGTCTCCACGCGGCCATCGGCGCCGCGTACCTGCACGCCGGCGACGTTGCGTCCGCGCAGCAGGAGCCCGTCGACCTGAACGCCGGTGCGCCATTCTACGTGCCCGGCGCGCACGGCGCGGCCCTGCAGTGCGGCGACGACGCGCTCGCCGGTGCGATCGCCGCCGGCATGCACGATGCGGTGCGCGCCGTGCCCGCCTTCGCGCCCGAGCTGCAGCCCGTGATCGTCGCGATCGAACGCCACCCCCATGATCTGCAGCCACGCGACGGCATCCGGCGCGGCACCGACGACGGACCACGCGAGGGCTTCGTCGTTGTGGAATGCGCCGGCCTGCACGGTGTCGGCGACGTGCGCACGCACGCTGTCGCCGGCCGCCAGCGCGGCCGCGATGCCGCCCTGTGCGAGCCGGCTGCTGCCCGCCTCGCCGGGGTCGAGCAGGATCACCCCGCGCGGCGCCGCCGACAGCGCGACGCTCAGGCCCGCGACGCCAGCGCCGACCACGACGACGGGCGGCGTCGCGGGCCGCGTCACACGCGTTCCGCCCGGCCGATGTCTAGCATGCGTTCCAGCGCCCGGCGTGCACGGGCCGCCACGTCGGGCGGCACCGTCACCTCGTGCCGCAGTTCCTTCAGGCACGCGTGGATGTTCGGCAGCGTGATGCGCTTCATGTGCGGGCACAGATTGCACGGCTTGATGAACTCGACGTCGGGAAAGCGCACGCGCAGGTTGTCGGCCATCGAGCATTCGGTGATCAGTGCCACGCGCTGCGGCCGTGCCTTCTCCAGCCATGCGCCCATCGCCGTGGTGGAGCCGACGAAATCCGCCTCCGCCTGCACGTCCGGCGGGCACTCGGGATGCGCGACGAGCGCCGCGTCGAAGCGTTCGCGCGCGTGCCGCGCCTGCTGCACGGTGAAGGTCTCGTGCACTTCGCATCGGCCATCCCACAGCACCAGCTCGACGTCGTCCACCTGCGAGGCGACGTGCGCGCCGAGGAAGCGGTCCGGCAGGAAGATCACCTTGTCCGCGCCCATCGCACGCACTACCTGCACGGCGTTGGCCGAGGTGCAGCACGCGTCGGATTCGGCCTTCACGGAGGCGGACGTGTTGACGTAGGTGACCACCGGCGCGCCCGGATGCCGCGCACGCAGCGCACGCACGTCGTCGGCGGTGATCGACGCCGCGAGCGAGCAGCCGGCTTCCAGGTCGGGAATCAGCACCGTGCGATGCGGCGCGAGGATCTTCGCCGTTTCGGCCATGAAGTGGACGCCGCACAGCACGATGATGTCGGCGTCGCAGGTCGCTGCCGCCTGCGCGAGCGCCAGCGAATCGCCCGTGACGTCGGCCACGCCGTGGAAGATTTCCGGCGACTGGTAGCTGTGCGCCATGACCACCGCGCCGCGCGATTTCTTCAGGTGCGCGATCGCGTCGACCCACGGCAGGTGCATCGACAGCTCCAGGCACGGCATCAACGGCGTGAGGGTTTCGACCAGCGCCGCATGATGCGTTTCGAGGTCCGGATGCCAGTACGGCATCGCGCTGGACGCGCTCACGATGCGGCTCCTGTCGCGTGGTGCGCCGCACGGGCGTCGCGGAGCGTGCGCGCGACACGATGCAGCGGGATGCGGACCGCGAGCGGCAGCGTGTCCCACGGCAGGCGATCTAGCAGGTTGCGCACAGTCAGCCCGAGTTCCACGTCGCCGGTGAGCTTCAACCGGCGCTGGAAGAACAGCGTGTCCGCGTCTTCCTGCCGGCTGCTGAGCAGCAGCAGGTCGGTCGCGGTGCCGTGCACGACGGCTTCGGCCGGCTCGCCCGTGCGGTGCAGGCGGCCGTCGCGCAGTTCCAGGACCCAGCGCAGATGCAGGTCGGTCACCTCGATGCCGAGTCGCCGATGCGCGACGATGGAGAGATCGTCGGCATCGAGCGAATCGTCCAAGGCCCTGGACAGCACGCGTTCGGCGATCGCATCGCGCACGGACGTCGGCACCAGCGACAACGGCAGCCGCCAGTAGCGCGGCGGCGGGAGCAGCCGCAGCGGCGAACGCGGCGCGCGTTCGGGTTGTGTCGTCGCTCCCTCGTTGGCCTGCTGCTGGCAGGCGTCGCCGACCAGCGTGCCCATGAGGTGATCCGCCGACGCAGGCGGAAGATTGAGCCGGCCGGCGAGCCGACGCGCGCGTTCGTGCACCTGCGCTTCGCGCACGATGTCGCGAACCGGAACGTGGAGCGCGCGTTTGGCCGGCGCCACCGCGGCCACAAGCCGCCGGCGCGCGGCGAGGAGCACGATCATCGCGTCGTCGACGCGGTCGATGCCGATGCGTGCGCCGTGCAGCGCGAAGCGCGCCACGTGCGGCGCCGAGGCGATGCGGATCATGTGGCCCCTTCCCGTGTGATCGATGGCAGATGCTAGGGACGCCGGTGCCCCGCGCCATTGACGCAGGTCAAGCCGGCGCGCTTCCCGGCGTCTTTCGCTCGCGGCGCACACGCAGTCCGCAACGCACCAGCGCCATCGCCGTGGCGAACCATGCCGACGCGTACGCGAATCCGGCCGCGGCATGCCCTTCATGCAGCGTCATCGCCAGCAGCACGGCCACGGCCGACACCACGTGTGCGGCGAACACGACGCGCTTATCGCCCTCGGGCATCAACCTGCCGACGCCGGGAATCTGGCGTCCGCGCGGCACCACGCCACGCAGGTGGATCCAGGCGAGGAAGCCGACGATCTCCAGCATCATTCCGACGACGACGAACGGGAACCCGATCGCCAGCGCGAGCGTCCCGACGAGCATCGCGCGCTCGATGTCCGGAGGAAGCGGCAAGGTCAGGCAGGCGGCCGCAACGAGCAGCGCCGACATGCCGAGCATCCAGAACCGCGCGAGCGTCGGATTGCGCCGCAGCCGCGCCCTCGCCTGCAACCACAGCGATGCGCCGGCGAGCGCGCCGGTCGTGATCGTGATGGTCCCGATGAGCACGTCGCCACCGCCGCGGGCGCGCTGCCACGCACCGGCGATCAGGCCGGATGCGACCACGCACGACCACGCCGGCAACCACCATGGCGCCGGGCTGCGCGTGCCCTGCAACATCGGCAGCGTGACCGCGCCTATCGCCGCGATCAGCACGAGGACCGCGCCGACGGTGCCGACTGACGCGTGCACATCGACGAGTGCGGCGAGATCGAACGGCAAACGCCCGGCGAGCGTGAGCAGCGCGACCACGCCAAGCATCGCCGTGACCGCGAGCGCGCACATCGACATGCCGATGCCGCCGCGCAGCCAGCGCGCACCCGCGCCTCGCCACAAACAATGGCACGCCATCCCGGCGAACCCGACCGGCGGAACGCCGAGCAGCGCGGCCGCCAGCGGCCACAGCGATGTCGCCATCGTCGTCATGGTGAAGGCGAACACCGCCAGGCCCACGTTGAAGCACGCGTGCAGCACGGGCACCGCCGGCGCCCAACGCAGGCGGCTGCGCGCCGCCACCGGCAGGAATTGCGTGAGTGCGCCGAGCATCGCGTTGCCGATCACCCCGAGCACCAGCAGATGCACGAGCACGACCGTCGCGGGCGTCCAGCGCGACGCCAGGCCCGCGTTGCCGTGCCACGCGATCCAGCCGCCGGCGCCGATGCCCCACAGGACGGAGGCGATCAGAAAACGCAGCGGCACGTTCGCGGGCGGGGCCTCGGAGATGGCCAGGCCGCTCACGTGCCGCCGCAACCCCTACCCTGTTCGTCGTACGCCGCGCGGGCGATGCGTACGCGGAAACCGTCACCGATCGCCACGACCTGCGTGTCGAAACCGTCCGCCTGCAGGATCGCCAGCAATGGCGATGGATACAGTGGCGTCAGTGCGTCGAGGCAGTCGCCGGGCGCCAGCGATTCGACGGCCGCAAGGATGCGTTCCATCGGTTCCGGCGGCGCCAGGTGGCGCAGGTCGAGCGTGGCGGTTGCCTCGCGCATGCATCAATCCGGCAATGTGTCGTCGGTGTCGGGGTGCGCGCCCGGCTCAAGCGATACGCCGGCGGCTTCCAGCGATTCGGCGACCAGCGAGAATCCCTCGGACGCCGGATCGAAATGTTCGAGCGTGTTGCCCATGGCGGTTCCTCATGTCCACAAATACAGCGCGCCCAGCGGATGGTGCGCACGCGCGATGGCGTAAATCTGCGCGTACGTCAGCAGCGCCAGGACGAACATCGCGATGCGCATGCCGGTGCGCCGCGACCGCATCGCGAGGATGCCGAGCACGACGTAGGCGACCACCAGCGCCACCTTCACCAGCAGCCAGCCGTTGGCGAACAACGCGCCCGGCAGGATGGTCAGCAGCATCATCGCCGCGGTGAGCAGCACGGTGTCGATGGTGTAGCTGAGGTAGCGCACCGGCGCGGCCATCGGCCAGCGCATGCCCGCCAGCGCGGACGAGCCGCGCAGGAAGAACAGCGCGCCGCTGCACGCGATCGCCGCGATGTGCACCAGCTTGATCTGCGGATAGAACTCGATCATCGAAACGTCCTCAGCCCGGCTTGCCGTCGACGCGCGGCGCCAGGTAGATGCGGCCCAGCCGCGCAACCCACGGCACGAAGGCGACGAGCCAGCCGATCGCCGCCGCGACGTGCCAGGCGTAGGCGTCGGGGGCGAGTTCGGCGACGACGCGCATCGTCGCCACCCCCTGCACCGCGACGAAGGCGAACCACGCCACCGGCGGCATCACCAGCGGCCGGCCCGAGTGCCCTTGCGTCACGCGCGTGACCATCGCCACCAGCAGGCTGCCGAAGAAGCCGATGAACAGCGCATGCGCAGGCGCGCGCCCGAGTTCGAACGCGCCCGTCGTCGCGTACAGCACGCTCTGCACCGAGTACAGGGCGAACGTGATCGGCAGCCATGCGGTGCCGATGAACAGCACCGCCAGCAAACCCGGCATGCTGCCGCGCGGCCACCAGCGCCACAGCGCGAAGACGCTCGCGCCGAGCAGCGGGACGTCGGCGAGCCACAGCCACGCGTACGCGTGCGTGAGTTCCAGCCCGAGGTGCGCCAGCAGCAGCGCCCACACGATCGCCAGCCACGCCATCGGGCGCCACAGCTTGTAGCCCGGCACCGCGTTGCCGGCGAAGAACGGGAACATCCGGTGCGCGACCGTCACGTACACCGGCAGCAATAGGCCGACGGTGCCTAGCTTGATGCTCGCCATCGCCCACATCGGCGAGGCGCCGAGCACGAACGCGACGAACGACAGCAGCCCGATCCAGCCCAGCAGCAGTGCGGCGAAGCACGACCGCGCGTGCCACGTCGTGCCTTTTTCCCTCGTGAGTTGCGTACCCAGAATCACGACGCCGGCGGTCCAGCCCGCCGCGGCCATCAACAGACCGACGAAGAAGCCCACCTCCCAGCCGCACGCGCCGACGAGGATCGCCAGTTGCCCGCCCATCAACCCCGCGCCGATGGGCAGGTAATGCCACCGCGACAGGTCCGGCAGCCCCATCCAGCGCGGAAACGTGGTGAGCAGGAAGCCGAAAATGAAACTCGGCAGCACGAGGTACTGCATCACGAACGCGTGCAGCCAGCCGGCCGGAACCGGCGGCGGCGTCATGGCGAAGGTATCGGGCCATCGCGTGGACACCAGCCACAGCGCCCACCAGAGCATCGCCAGTAGCACGTTGCCGGCGCCAATGAAGAACATCAGCCGGTGCGGCGCATGCGCGAGCCGGCGGGGAGACAGCGAGGTGTCGGCGGTTTTCTGGAGCATGGGGGGAGTGTCGGCGTGGCGATCCGCCTTCGCCTTGACGCAGATCAGGCGGATGCGTCATCCCAAACCGTCATCGCGGCGAAGGCCGCGATCCGGGCTGTCGCGTGTTCCGCGCCTCGTTGCCATTCCAGCGAAATCTGGAGAGCCACCTGCTCCTGGGCGCCCGAAAAGCAACAGCGCGGTTTGGCGATGCAACGGCTGGTCAGCGCTATCCCTCAGTCGCCCCTCAGCCCAACCTCTCCCGCCGGGAGAGGCGCCCCAAAAAAAAGCCCGGCCGAACCCGGCCGGGCGAAAGCGATGAAACCCTTCCCGGGTCAGGCCCGGACCGGCTCCGCCGCAGTAGCCGCCACTCGCCGCGGCGCCACCCAGAGGCGGAAGACGAACCAGGCCAGCGCGAGCGCGCCGACGCTGAAGATCGTGTCCGCCGGAACGCGCATCCACACCAGCAGGTCGACGATCGGCTGCTGCATGAATTCCGCGGAGCGGGCGTACCAGTAACCGTGCTTCAGCGCGGCGTTGAGCTGCAGGATGCCCAGCGGGAGCAGCGTGAAGGCGGCCATGCCGCTCAGGCCGATGTTCAGCGCCCAGAAGCTGGTGCGCAGCACCTTTTCGTTCCACTCGACGTCCGGCTTCAGGCCGCGCAGGCAGAACAGCATCAGGCCGATGCCGAGCATGCCGTACACGCCGAACAGCGCAGTGTGGCCGTGCGTCGCGGTGAGGTTCAGGCCCTGCATGTAATACAGCGACAGCGGCGGGTTGATCAGAAAGCCGAACAGGCCGGCGCCCACCAGGTTCCAGAACGCCACCGCGATGAAGAACATGATCGGCCAGCGATACCGCTGCATCCACGGCGTGGCCTTGCCCATCTTGTAGCTGTGGTAGGCCTCGAAGCCGACGTAGGCCAGCGGCACCACTTCCAGCGCGGAGAAGCTCGCACCCAGCGCGATGACCGCCGTCGGCGTGCCGGTGAAGTACAGATGGTGCAACGTGCCGAGCACGCCCCCGGCCATGAAGACGATGGTCGCGAACAGCACCGCGATGGTGGCAGTCTTCACCTGCAGCAGGCCCAGGCGCGTGAACAGGAAGGACATCACTGCGACCGCGAAGACCTCGAAGAAGCCTTCCACCCACAGGTGCACGACCCACCAGCGCCAGTACTCGACCATCGACAGCGAGGTGTGCTCGCCCCACATCAGGCCGGCCGCGTAGAACAGGCCGATGGCGACGGTGGACAGGAACAGCAGCACCACGATGGAACGCGACTCGCCGCCATTGCGGATCGCCGGCCACAGCGAGCGACCTACCAGCGTCAGCCAAAGGCCGAGGCCGATGAAGAGGAACCACTGCCAGAAGCGGCCCAGGTCGACGTATTCCCAGCCCTGGTGGCCGAACCAGAAATTGCGTTCCAGCCCGAGTTTCTGCATCACGGCGAGCCACTGTCCGGCGAACGAGCCGACCACGATGACCAGAAGGCACACCCACAGCAGGTTGACGCCCAGACGCTGGAATTTTGGCTCATGGCCCGAAATCGCTGGCCCGATGTACAGGCCCATGCCGAGCCACGCGGTGGCGATCCACAACACCGCCAGCTGCGTGTGCCAGGTGCGCGTGAGTGCGTACGGCAGCACGTCGGCGAGCGCGAAGCCGTAGGCCTGCTGGCCTTCGACCTGGTAGTGCGCGGTGATCGCGCCCAGCAGGATCTGCGTGAGGAACAGCGCGATCACCACCCAGAAGTACTTGGCGGTGGCTTTCATCGACGGCGTGACCTTGATCGACGCCAGCGGGTCGGTCCTGGGCAGGCTCGGCGCGATCTCCTCGCCGTGGTTCACCGCGTAGTGCCAGCCCAGCAGCGCGATGCCGGCGATCAGGAACAGCACGCTGAACACCGTCCACACGAACGCGCCGGTGGTGGGCTTGTTGCCGACCAGCTCGTCCGCCGGCCAGTTCGCCGTGTAGGTGATGTCCGAACCCGGTCGCTGCGTCACCGCCGCCCACGAGGTCCACCAGTAGAACGCGGTCAGCATGCGACGATGCTCGGCCTGGGGAACCGTGTCGTTGCGCATCGCATAGGCTTCACGCAGTTCCGCGGTCGCCGGATCGTTGCCGAACAGGCTGGTGTAGTGCTGCGCCACGTTGGCGATGGCGGCGACGCGGTCGGCATCCAGGCGGATCGTGCCGCTGCCTTCCTCGTACGTATTGGGCCGCATCAACGCCTGCACGCGCGCCTGGTACGAAGCGCGCACGTCGGCCGGCAGCTTCTTGTAGCTGTCGACGCCCGCCTCGCGCTTGGCCCAGACGTCCATGACGGCCTCGGCTTCGCGATGCAGCCAGTCGGCGCTCCAGTCCGGCGCGACGTACCCGCCATGGCCCCAGATGGAGCCCAGCTGCTGGCCACCGATCGACTGCCACACCTGGCGGCCGGTTTCGATGTCGCCGCGGGTGAAGATCAGCTCGTCACGCGGCCCGAGCACCCGCTCGGGCATCGGTGGCGACTGTCGGTGGATTTCGCTGCCGACCCATAGCAGGACGGCGAACGAAGCGATGAGCAGGGTCGCCAGCCCCACCCACAACTTTCGGGTCGAATTCATGTCAGCACTCCGTTGAAAACGAAGGCATGTTCGGCCCGGGGTGCCCGCTTACGACATGACGCAGGTCAAGTGCAAGGCGAATGTTTCGCGGTCGAAGGAGATCGGGGCGGGACGGCTGCTCTTGTAGCCCAGGTAAGGCCGGAGGCCGCACGCGGGGCAACGTCGCGTCGACTGAAAAACCCTGAGGGCCTCGGGTGCACTTCGCTTGCCCGGGCTACAACGGCACGGAGCCGTCAGTGCCGCAGCACGGTCAGCGCGATCGCCTCGAGCCGCGCCATGTCGAGGATCTCGACGTCGCGCTGCTTGATCGACACCAGACCGTCGCGCTCGAACCGGCGCAGCACGCGGCTCACGGTTTCCGGCGCCTGGCGCAGGTAATTGGCAATGTCGGTGCGCGACATCGTGAGCTGGAAGCGCCTGGGCGAGAACCCGCGTTGCGCGAGGCGGCGCGAGAAGCCGATCAGGAACGCCGCCATGCGCTCGTCGGCGGAATGATCGCCGGCGAACAAAGACGCCACGCCGATGTCGCGGCTCATCAGCCGGAACAGGTGACGCTGCAGGTTCGGCAGCCGCGTGGCGAGCATCGCGATGCGCGGGAACGAGAACCGGCACAGCATCACCGTGTCGAGCGCCACCGCGTTGCACGGATAGCGGTCGTCGTGCACGGCGTTCAACCCGATCACCTCGCCCGGCAGATGGAACCCGAGCACCTGCTCGCGGCCGTCGGAATCGAGCATGTAGGTCTTCACGGTGCCCGCGCGCACGGCGGCGATCGCGCCGAACGCGTCGCCCTCGCGGAACACGTGTTCCCCCGCGTGCAGCGGGCCGACGTGCTCGACCAGCACGTGCAGGTCCATCAGCGCGCTCTTGTCCATGCCTTCGGACAGGCAGGCCTGCGAGAACGCACAGGTGGAACAGAAGGTCAGCGAGTCGCCGTCGTCGGCGATGATCGATGAATCGGTGCGTGGAAAAACGATCCCGGAACTCATGCCCTGCCCGATCGCGACGTCACACGGTCCTGGAAAACTGCGTCACGGTTCCGTCCTGCGGAACCAGATAACGGTCGAAGCACGCGGCCAGCACCCGCAACAGCAGGCGACCCCGGGGCGTGGCCCGTATCGCGCGTGAAGACAGTTCCACCAGCCCGTCCCGTTCCAGCAATTCCAATTGCGGCCAAGAGTGGGCGAAATATTCTCTGAAGTCCATCATGTGCCGACGCTCGGTCTGTGCTACATCGATCTCGCCGAGGCACATCAACTGCTGGATCACGTCGGCCCGGACCAGGTCGTCGTCGTCCATGTTCATGCCACGCCACACCGGCAGACGGCCTTCGTCGATGGCGCGTTCCCAGCTCGGCAGATCGCGCGGGTTCTGGCTGAACGTCGGGCCGACGTGGCTGATCGCGCTCACGCCCAGGCCGATCAGATCGCTGTCGGCGCACGTCGTGTAGCCCATGAAATTGCGATGCAGGTCGCCGCGTGATTGGGCGCGCGCCAGGTCGTCTTCCGGCAGCGCGAAGTGATCCATGCCGATGTAGACGTAGCCGGCGGCGCCCAGGCGCTCGATCGCCCGTTGCAGCAGTTGCAGTTTTACCTCTGGCGACGGCAGGTCCTCGGCGCGGATCTGCTGCTGCGGCCGGAAGAGTTTGGGCAGGTGCGCGTAGGAGTAGATCGCGAAGCGGTCCGGCCGCGCCTGCAGCGCGATCTCCAGCGTGCGATCGAAGCCGTCCAGCGTCTGCAGCGGCAACCCGTAGATCAGGTCGACGTTCACCGAGGCGAAGCCATACGTGCGGCACGCATCGATGATGGCGATTGTCTCCTCGACGCTCTGGATCCGGTTCACCGCCTTCTGCACGACGGGGTCGAAATCCTGCACGCCCAGGCTTGCGCGGTTGAATCCCGCCTGCGCAAGCGTGCGGATGTCGTCGGGGCAGACGAAGCGCGGATCGAGTTCGATCGACAACTCGCGCGTCTTCGCGTCGGCGTACGCGAAATGGTTGCCGATGACGTCGACGACCTCGGCGATCTGCTCGGCACTGAGGAAATTGGGCGTGCCGCCGCCGAAATGCAGCTGCACCACCTGGCGATCGCGATCGAACAGGCCGGACATCATGCCGATCTCGCGATACAGGCGCGTCAGGTACGCACCGCCGCGCGCCTTGTCGCGCGTGATGATGCGGTTGCAGCCGCAGTAGAAGCACGGGCTGGTGCAGAACGGCACGTGCACGTACAGCGACAGCGGGCGCGGGATGGGATCGCCGTTGGTGAGTGCGGCCGCTTCGCGCAACAGCGTCGGGCCGAAGTCCGCGCGGAACTGCGGCGCGGTCGGGTACGAGGTGTAGCGCGGCCCGGGCCGGTCGTAACGGGCCAGCAGCTGCGGATCGAAGAGGACGGACGAAGTGGCCATGGATGCAGCGTATCCACGCCGGAACACCGCGCCTTGATTTCGGTCAAGGGGAAGGCGTCGCCCTGCGGCCGGCCGTCCGCGGGGCCGTGAAACGGCGCCAACGCAGTTCGAAACCCGGAGTTCGCATCCAGCTTGACCTGGATCATGTCCGGCTGAACAGGGCGCGTGGATGCTGGCGGCCATCGCGGACGGGCCCGCCGGGCGCATCGCGATCGCAACGGGGAAGCGCGCTGCCATGCCGTACTACGTGATCCTGGTCCTCCACCTGCTGTGCGCCTTCGTCTTCGTCGGCACGGTGTTCTTCGAAGTCCTGGTGCTGCATCCGGTACGGCGGAGCGTATCGCCGGACGCGATGGATGAAGTCGAACGCGCGATCGGTGATCGCGCGCGTCGGCTGATGCCGTGGGTGCTCGCGCTGCTGTACGCCGCCGGCATCGCGCTGGCGTGGCAATACCGCGCACTGCTCGTGCATCCGCTGCGATCGGCGTTCGGCGTCCTGCTCTGCATCAAGATCGCGCTGGCGATCAGCGTGTTCGCGCACTTCGGATTCGCGATGCGGCTGGGGCGCCATGGGCGCCTGCGCGGACGCACGTCGCGCCGCCTGCACCTGAGCGTGTTCGTGCACGTCGTCGCGATCGTCCTGATGGCGAAGGCGCTCTTCCACGTCGCCTGGTGATCCGCCCTTCCCTCACTTCCCGCCCAGCGCGCCGATGCGGCGCCTGTCCGCGCGTGCCACGCATTCTTCCAATGAGGCATCGTCTTGTCGCAACACGTTCACCGCTTCGTCCTGACTCCGCTCGCATTCGGGCTGCTGGTCGCATCGGCACACGCCACCGAACCGGACACCGGCGACAGGTTCATCTTCGAAGCGCGCTACCGCTTCGAGCACGTCGATCCGGACAACGCGCTGGAAAATGCCGAGGCACAGACGCTGCGCACGCGCATCGGCTATCGCACGGCGCGCGTTGCGGGTTGGTCGGGACTGGTCGAGCTCGACAACGTCAGCCACCTCGGCGCCGAACGCTTCAACAGCACCCGCAACGGGCAGACCGCCTACGCGGCAGTCGCCGATCCAGACGGCACCGCGTTCAACCAGGCGCTGATCCGCTACGACCACGACAACGTCGCGGTGATCCTCGGCCGCCAGCGCATCAACCTCGACAACCAGCGTTTCATCGGCGGCGTCGGCTGGCGCCAGAACGAGCAGACCTTCGACGCCGCGTCGGTGCAGTTCAAGCCGACGGAGAAGATTGCGCTCTGGTACAGCTACGTCGACCAGGTTCAAAGCGTGTTCGGTCCCGACAACGATCGCGCGAACGCGACCAATCCCGCCGAATACGAAGGGCGCAGCCACCTGCTCAACCTGCAGGCGAAGCTCTCGCCCGCACTCGTCGTCACCGCCTACCAGTACCGGTTTGAACTGGACAACATGGCCGTGACCGCCGACGCGCCGCTGGGCACGCTGTCGAGCATCACCACCGGCCTGCGCGCAAGCGGCGCGATGGAGGCGTGGAGCTACGCACTGGAACTCGCGCGGCAGACGGATGCGGCCGGCAACCCGTGGGCCCTCGACAGCCGCTACGTGCTCGCCGAACTCGGCTACGCGATCGACAAGGTGCAGCTGCGTGCCGGGTACGAAAAGCTCGGCGCGGGACGCGGCACAGGCGATGGAAACCGCGCGTTCCAGACGCCGCTCGGGACGAAGCATGCCTTCCAGGGTTGGGCGGACCAGTTCCTGACCACCGCGGCGGACGGCATCCAGGATCGCTACATCGGCGCGACCACGCCGCTCTGGGGCGGCCAGCTGCAGGCCTGGTACCACGAGTTCATCGCCGACCGGGGCGGTGCGGACTTCGGACGCGAATCCGATCTGTCGTACCAGCATCGGCTGCCGTGGTCGCCGCGACTGACCGCGCTGGTCAAGCTCGCGCGCTACCGCTCGGACGATGCCACCCGCACGGTCGACACCTACAAGGCCTGGCTGCAGCTTCAGTACACCTATTGATATGGCGCGCCCGCGCCTTCCTGCCGGCACATCAAATGCGTTGCGGCAACCACCATGGGGGCGTGTTCTTACGCACAATCTTTCGACGGCATCAATTGGTGACATCGAGCTCGGACGCGCAGACCACCATCCGCATCAGGATGATGCTTGCGCGATGCCTTCGCTCTCGCCAGTACGAATGGAGCAGACGCTTGAGGACTATTAGGCTCCACGCAAGCCTTCCGCTCCTCTCCCTCCATGGGCAGTCCGTCCGCTTCAGGTCGAAGGAAGACACCACTGCGCGCCGCTTAACCGGGCCTGACATCGGCCGCCGTATACGAGTCACCCGCGGAGTTAGCCGGGAAGTGGCGGACGCCCGATCCGGCGCGTGCGGGAGGAGGGACGGACCATCACCGCCGTTCGCCTGGTGGGTCACGCCGACCGCATGCAGGGTCGCGGCTTCGACTACAACCAGACGCTCTCGCGCGATCGCGCGGAAACGGTCAAGGCGTACCTGGTCGGGCAGGGCATCGATCCCGCACTCGTGTCCTACGAATACCGCGGCGACACCGAGCAGGTGCAATCGTGCGAAGGCGTCCGCGATCGCGCCGTGCTGCACGAATGCCTGCTGCCCAACCGTCGCGTAGAGGTGCAATTCCAAGTGCCGAAGTAGGCGGTTCCCGACGGACCTGCGAGGTGTCATCCTCGAGCGCGTCAAGCTGCCGAGCGCCCGATGGGCCTGTACGAGTCCACGGTCATGGACACCGTGGAGAAGAAGATCCCGTGGTACTACATCGCGCTCGCGATTGGTCTGCCCGCGACGGCCTACGGCGCCTGGCATTAGTTCGGCGCGGTGTCAGATGATCAGTTATTTCACGGACGAGATTGGAACAAAGGAAGCCGTAGCAGCTTCTCCGAGCGTTACCACGTCGTCAAAGAGCGCGAACCTGGTATTGATTCGGTGCTGGATGACATTATCGGCGACTTGCCTTTCTAGTTCCGCGCGTTGGGACGCGGCCATCGGCGAAGCCTCGACCTCGGCTGTCTCACCGGTTGAAAAGGACATCATTGTGGACAGCTGCCGGACCTGTCATGGAATCAAGATCATCAGCTACGAGCAATGGTCGCTCGAAGAAGTGAACGACCTTTAGCAGTTGCATCGGCAACGTCCGCCTATCGTCGGCAAAGTAGGCATGGTGTCCACTCCTGGTCGAAAGGGGGCGTTTGGGCGCTTAGCGGGCTTGGCAGTGCTAATGTCCGCTTTCGACCCAAAGCGGTCATTCATTTGCCATGGAGGCGACACATGTCGAGACCTGCCTATTTCCTGAGACGGGATGCATGACCAAGTTGAGGGAGGTCCGTGTCGAGGCCAGCGCATTGGTTTCGAATCACGGCATGGTGGCGCCGGGATTCCCGTTCCGCCATACGACGCATCATGTAGTGAATATTTTCCAGGCGTTCCTTGCGCGCGACTTCACGCTGGATGGGTCTTCGATGGTGCAGATCACGCTGGGTGCGCGACGAGACATCGACCCTGCACATCTTCAAGTGCTGGGCACCACCGAAATCTATGTGGAGTCCTTCGACTTCAAGCGATACCACGCGATGTCACCGAGGCAGCGTGAGGAGCAGATACTTGAACTGATCGAGGATCGTCTTCTCCATATCGCGTCGATGCAGGGCGTAGATCCCACACCGATCCATGAGGCTGCCGCTGCAGTGCGGCAGAACAGCTTCACCCTCGAAACTGAGCGAAACAAGCTTGCACGTTCGCTCCCAGGCCGCCGCGGCCGCGTACGCGTGTATCGCCAACTGGCGTCCGGATATGCCGAACGGTGGATCGCAAAATTGGCCGACCAAGCGGGCCGTCTGGTGCATGAAGTGGTATTGAAAGGTGGTGGGCCGGTCGACCTGCGCGGACACTTCCACCATGCGGAGCTAGCTTCGGACAGCTTCTTTCTGAAGGACGACCTCGATCGTCCAGTCGTTTCGATCTCCCGCCTAAGCGAACTGGTTTCCAATCCCTCAGCGGATGCGCAGAGTTACCTGGAACGGCACCCCTATGGCTAGTAGCGACCATCGTGGAAAGCCGCTGCGATCGTTGCGCGTGTACTCGTGGAACGACACGTCGAGCCAGCATTGCGCCTTGGACAGGGCGTAGTCGCGCACGGGACGCCCCGCGTCGTTGAGCGCCTGGATGCGGTCCTGCGTCGCCTGGTAGGTCGAGTGGTCCCCGTAGATCGCTTCGTCTGTGATGCGCGGCTGCTGCGGCGCCAGCGACGCGGCCTGCGCGAGCCCGGCGGCGAGCGCGAGCGACAGCGCGGCCACGGTAAATGCGGTGGTGTGCTTGGTCATGGCCTTCATCTCAATGCTGGGGTTCGCGGTAGCGGCGGTCCTCGCGGCGGAACAAGTCCTCGTCGAACTTGAACCGCAGCCGCAGGAACACGCCTTCCTGGGTGTATTCGTAGCCGCTGAGGTCGTCGTCGCCGCGGAAGCCGGTCCAGTTGTAGCCGGCCGACAGCCACAGGTTCTGGCGCAGCAGGCGTCCGACTTCGACGCCGGTGGCGTACTGGTTCGCGCCGTCCTGGCCGCGGAACGAAGCGGCGAGCACGCCGACGTCCCAGTTCTCGGTGATGTCGTACACGACGCGGCCCGATACCAGCACGCCGCGGAAGCGGCTTTCGACGCGGTTGCCGTCGGCGTACAGGAACTGGTCGCGCTGCCACTTCGCGGCGACGCGGCCGGTGAGCCACCAGGGACGCGACGGATGCCAGTCCGCGTGCGTGCTGACGATGTGCGCCGCGACGCGCAGGTCCTGCCCGCCGTCCCCCGACGTCGCGCTGCCGGTCGCCAGCCCGCTTTCGTCCTTTTCCAGCTTGTACTCGTAACGGGCGAGCGCGTTGACGCGGTTGCGATCGGTGTCGCGATACGCCACGCCGAGCTGGAAGCGGTCCTGCAGCACGTCGCCACGCGCGGCGTAATCGGTCCACAGCAGGTAGTTGCGCGCGAGCAGCGTCCAGTCGCGGTTGAGCTTGCGTGCGGCCATCAGCTGCAGCAGCGTCGTGTCGAAACGCTCGTCGGTGTCGGTCTCGCGAACGTCGCCGGAGATGCGGTGCTCAATGCGCGCGGCCCCGCGCCACAGCGGATTGGCGCTGTAATCCAGCGCGAACGCCAGCCCCGTAGCGTCGCCGCTCTGTCCGTCGTACACCTTGACGTGTTCGGCCGAGCTGCTCAGGCGCAGGCCTTCGCTGACGTCCCACTGGTTGCGGATGCCCGAGGCGGCCTGGAGGTCGCGGCCGGCAATCGCGTCGCGCATGCGGTACTCGGTGAACGCCTGCGTGTCGCGCAGGTAGCTGCTGTCCACGCCAAGCACGAGCGCGTCGCTTTCGCCATGCGCCTGCGTGATGCCGTACTCGCTGGTCAGGCCGGTCTGCTTCTCGTAGCGGCCGTACAGGCGCGTGCGTTCGCGCCACTGGTAGTCGGCGCCCAGCGCGACGCGGTTGCGATCCTCGCCACGCACGTCCTGCTCGGCTTCGCCACCGATCACGATGCGATCGCTCACCTTGTAGCCAAGGCCCAGGCGAACGGTGTCTGACGACAGTTCGGTGCCGATCGGCAGGTCGCTCGTGGGCACGGTGCCATTGCTGCGAATCACCGGCAGGCCGCTGAGCGGATCCAGCGGCTGCTGGCCGTAGCCGAGCGTGCCACCGGCCGCGCCGGTTGCGTAACCGCCGCTCAGACCGCCGGTGTCGCCGAACGGCGTCGCGCTCGACCAGGTCGAGTACGCGCCGATGGTTTCGCGGATCGCGCGATAACCGCCGTCCAGCGTGATGCGTTCGGTCGCCTTGTAGCGCACGCCCGCGCCGGCCGCATCACGTTCGCCGCCGTCGGGATTGCGGTCTTCGCTTCGCAAGGCCTCGACGTACAACTCGGTGCGATCGCCCGCGCGATAGGTGGCTTCGGCGTTGTATTCGCCGCGACCGCCGTACAACGGCGACGCCGCGTTGTTGAACGCCGGATCGGTCTGTGCCGCGAACACGCTTGCGTCGAACGCTTCCCCCGTGTGCGCCAGTTCCAGCCGGTACGCATCGCCTTCGACTTCACCGCTCAGATCCTGCAAGGCCGGCGTCGAGTACTGGTTGATCGGGTTCGTATTGACGTCGCTGCGCGTGCGCGCGGCCTCCAGCGCAAGGAACGTGTTTTTCCCGAGGCGGATGCCGACGTTCGCGCTGCCCATCTGGAACGACGCGAACGGATTGCGGTCGTCGACGTAGCTGCCACCGACTTCGAGGCGATCGTTGAGGCGGAACTGCCCGTCGCCGCCGACAACCCAGAAGCGCTCCGTTCCCTGGTCCAGCTCGTACGTCACGCGCAGCGAAACCGGGTTGAGGTCGCTGTCGAACGCCGGCAGGAACTGGTTGAGCAGGATGCGGCCGGAGAACGGTTCGAAGCTGTAGTCCACCAGCCGGGCGAGCGGGCGCACGGAGACGATGCGCGAGGGCTGGTTGCGATCGCGCACGATCACTTCCACGCGCTCGCTGCCTTCGAGTACGGCGTTGTTCGCAAGCCCGTACGGACCGCTGCCCTGGCTGGGCAGTTCGTCGATCACCTGGCGCAGCGAATCCTCGATGGCGAACACGTTCGTGCGGACGCGGTCGTTCTCGTAATGCCAACCAAGGCCAGTCGCCGTGCGGTTGTACGTGCCCAGGCTGCGCTGCGGGATCGCCCCGCCGCGCGTGCCGACGCCGGTGGTGTTCGCCAGGCCGTCGCCGGTCTGGAAATCGCCGTACAGCAGGTAGCTCCGCTTGTTGTCGACGCGGACGTACAAACGTTCCGCCGAGCGCGCATCGAAGCCGCGCAGCGACGAATCGCCGTACACCGGGTAGAACTCTTCCGGATCGATATCGCGCAGCAGGCGGCCGCGCACGTCCTTGTCCGAATCGTAGGCCGCGGTAAGCAGGTATTCGCCCTTGATGCGGCCCTTCACGAAGAAGGCGGTACGCGCGGCGGCGTTCGCCTTGCCGTTGTTGAACTGTTTTTCCCAGCGGCGGATGTCGCGCTCGAAACCGTCGTCGCTTCGCACCGGGTCGATCACGCTGTTGCGGTCGCGCTTGAAGTTGACGATGCCCTCGATCAGGCCCGTCGCGATCATCTCGCGCATTTCCGGCAGGAAGCTCACCACGCCCTCGGCCGTCTCCCCGCCGGCGGTGATTCGCAGCAGCACGTCCTGCGGGTCGTGCGGCGCGAGCAGGTCGAATTCGGCGACGCCGTCGATCAGGCGCAGCTGCACGCCGGGCATGGCGCGGTCGGCGTCCAGGTGCGCGGGACCGAGTTCGTCGGTGCGCGCGTCCGGCAGCTTCACGCGGCCGCCGGAGTGTTCGATCGTGGCGAAGGTTTCGCCTCGCAACGGTTCGCCATCGCTGCCTCGGACGCGCACGGTCACGTGCACGGGCGACTGGCCGTCGGCCGGCACGCCGTCCCGATCGAGCTCCACTTCGACCAGCGCGGCCTGCGCGTTGACGGCGTAATCGACGTCGCCCGATGCGACGGCGGTGACGCGCGGCGGCGCGACGACCGACTGCGGCGCGCGCGGATACAGCGCCTGCGCGTCGCCCAGCACCGGCGTGAAGCGGCCGGACTGCCCGACGGTCTGCGCGAAGGCCGGCAACGCGAGCAGCGCGCAGGCGAGCGTGGTCATGCGCAGCTTCGGTGCGCGCGGGTGTTTCATGCGTGCACGGCTCATGGCTGCGTCTCCGTGTTGCGCGCGCCATGCGTTTGGGGCGGCTCCGTCGAGCGCGGTTCGACGATCCGCGGCGATTGCTTCGACGAATCGGTGCCCTGTTGCGGCCAGCGCGCCGACTTGCTGTCGAAGCGCAACGACTTCCCGTTCGTTTCGGTCTCCGGCGCGCGCACCTCGCCCTGCGTGCGGCGTGCCTTGACCTGTTCGAGCACGGGGTTGGAACAGCTTCCCTCGATGAAGTCGGCGCGATGCAACTCGCCGTTCTTCAGGTCGATGAAGAGGCTGTCCGCGTCGCCGAGGTTGCGGTTGCTGCTGGTGGTCAGGCGAGAGCCGATTGGCAGCGTCGATGCGTCGACCTTCAGCGTGTGGCTCTTAGGCGGCAGGCCGCAGTAGCTGTACTTGCCTTCCGAATCCGACACCATCCACGTTCCGTCCTCGAAGTACATGCGCACGCCCGGCACGCCGAGTTCCTCGCGGTCCTGCACGTGGTTGTTGTTGCAGTCCACGAAGACCTTGCCCAGGACGCAGCCTTCTTCGGTGAACACGCCGCCGGTGACGCGCACGCGGTACTCGGCGCGGTTCGACGCGACGGCGCCCGCGCGCGGTTGCAGCGAGTTCGCGTCGATGCAGCCGCCGGCGATGTTGCAGCCGTGTGCCTGCGCACGATTGATGCCGTCGCCCTGCTGGCTGCCGACGCCCACCCGGACGCGATAGTTCAGGACGATCTGCTCGCCGATGCGGACGCCGCGGGCCTGGAACGACAGCACCGGACCGGGCTTGCCGAGCGGTTCGGCAATTGCCGCCGCGTTCGCGCGCGCCGTGCCTTCGATGTAGGTGAAGCCCGGCGGCAGGCGGTCGAGGACGTTCACCGACGCCAGCGCGTTGCCGGCGGTCTGGCGGATCGTGATCGTGTACAGCAGCGTGTCGCCGACCTCGACCGTCTGGCGGTGGCCGGTCTTGCTGATCACCAGGCCCGGCGCGACGGCCGGATCGAGCGGGATGTGGTTGTGGATGATGCCCGCGGTACCGGAACCGGCCACCAGCGAGAGGTAGTAGCGCGTGCCCTCGCCCACCGCGCCCGACGGCGGCGTGGACTGCGGCTGCACCGGGTACGTCGTGCCGACAGCGCCCGGCGCGGTGAGCGTGCCGTTCTGCGGCACGATCATCTGCGACTGGAACGCGTAACCCGACGGCGGCGTCACGGTGAGGCGGAATTCGCAGCTCGCCGGTGCGGCCGGGCCGAACAGGAACTGGTAGAAGCCGTCGTTGCCGACGGTCATCGACACGCGATTGCCTTCGACCGAGTAACCGCCGCCGGCCACGTTGAGCAGCGAGGTGTTCGGATCGAAGCCCGGGCACACGCCCGCCGGTTCCAGGGTCACCACCGAATTCGGCACCGGATCGCGGGAGACCGCGTCGTACACGACGCCGCTCGGATCGATCGGCAGGCTCTGCTGCGGCAGGTTCTCGCCCGACACGAGCACGACCTCGAGCTGGCTCACGCCGTCGCCGGTGTTGCGGCACGAGGACGCGTGATGGTTCGCGAGCGCACCGGCGGTGTCGCACGCGGCGGCCGGTCCGCTGGCGGTCTCGCCCGTCACCGGGAAGCCCCACAGCGCGCCGGCGTTGGGATCGCGGAAACGCACGTTCCACTGCACGCCCGGTACGAGGTCCGCGACGCGATAGCTGCCGTCGGCGGCGGTGGTCGTGGTGGCGACGACGCGGCCGGTTGCCGGATCGACGACTTCCACCGTCCAGCCCTGCAGGCGGCGGTCGCCGCCGTCGAGCAGCACGTCTTCGTTGCCGATGTCGAACCACACCGTGCCCGACAGCGAGGCAGCGGCCTGCACCGGCGTCTCGATGCGGCAGGCGTTGTGCGTGATTGCCGGATCGCACACCGGCAGCCTGGACGTGTCGCCCTCGAACGCGGCACGCTCGTCGGTGGTCGGCGAATGCTGCGCATCCTCGCCACCGCCATGAACGATCGCGACATTGCGGATCGTCGAAGCCGAAGCGGCCTCGGCGCCGACGCGCACCGGCACGGTGATGGCATCGCCCAGCGTCACGCCCGAGGCGATGGTGGCCGTGCCGGTGCAGCGCAGTCGCGAATCGCCCGCCGCACCGGTGCACGCCCAGCCATTGCCGGTCGGCGTGGCGGACAGCGTCACGCCGGTCGGCAGGCGGTCTTCGACGACGTATTCGCCGATGGTCGCCTTCGGACCGATGTTGCGCACGCGGATCGAATACGTCGCGCTGTTGTTGACCGTGAAACGCTCCGGCGTCGCGGACTTGCTGACGACCAGGTCCGGCGAATCGGCGACCTCGCCGAAGTCGTTGCCGATCGAGTCCTGGCCGGCGGCGAGCGCGATCGCGGAAATGGCCGATGGCACGACGGTTTTTGCCGTCGCGGTGCCGACGCTTGCGCCGTTGATGGTGCCCGCCGTGGTGATGCCGTTGGTGCTGCCCGCCGGCTGCGTCGGTTCGGTCACCACGTAGGTACCCGGACGCAGGTTCGGGAATACGTAACGGCCGTCGGCGTCGGTGGTGACGGTGAGGTTGATCGCGTTGCCGAGTTCGTCCGCGCCGGTCAGCACGAGCTGCACGTTTGCGATGCCGACTTCATCGGCGGCGTCGATCACGCCGTTGTCGTTGTTGTCGAAGAACACGCGGCCGGCGACGGAAGCGCCGCGCTGCACGGGCGTCTGTATGCGGCACGCGTTGTGCGCGATGGACGGATCGCACACCGGCAGCGCGCCGATGGTGGCGGCGAAGGCGCCTTCCTCGGTTTGCGTGGGCACGCGCGCCGGCGTTTCGCCGCCGCCGCGCACGATCACCGCGTTGACGACCGGCGAGGCGGCCGCGGCGGCGTCCGACACCGCGACCGGCACGGTGATGTCGGCCGCGTGCGTGGTGCCCTGCGCGATGACGTCGGTGCTGGTGCAGCTGAAACGGTCCGCGCCGACGGCGCCGACGCAGGTCCAGCCGGTGCCGGTCGGCGTGGACGACAGGGTGACGCCGGTAGGCAGGCGGTCCTCCACTTCGTACTGGCCCGCGGTCGGCGCATTGCCGGCGTTGCGCACGCGCACGACGTAGGTGCTGTCGGTGCCGACGGTGAACGTCGCCGGCGTGGCCGACTTGCTGACCAGCAGGTCCGGGGAATCGGCGATCTTGCCGAAGTTGTTCTCGACCGAGCTCTGTTCCGGCGCGAGCACGATGCTGGCGATGGCCGACGGCACGACGGCGCGGCCGGTCGCCGTGCCCATCGCGACGCCGCCGATGTTGCCCGCAGTGGTCAGGCCGTTGGTGGTGTTCGCCGGCTGCGTCGGCTCGGTCACCGTGTAGGTGCCCGGACGCACGTCGAGGAACGCATACGCCCCGTTTGCGTCGGTGGTGGTGGTGCGGTTGACCAGCGTGCCGTCGTCGGCGGTTCCGGCGAGCACGATCTGCACGCCCGCGATGCCGGTTTCGCCCGCATCGACGTTGCCGTCGTCGTCGTGGTCGTAATACACGCGACCGCTGACGGACGCGGGCTGGATCTCGCCGAAGTCGTAGCTGGTCGCCGCCTGGTTCGCGCCGAGCGCGATCGCGGTGACGGCCGACGGCGTGACGGACGGAACGCTCGCCGTGCCGCCGGCGTTACCGGCGACGGTGCGACCGTTGAGGGTGCCGGTCGGCTGCGTCGGCTCGGTGACGGTGTAGTTGCCGGCCACCAGGTTCGCGAACGAGTAGCTGCCGTCGGCGGCGGTGGTCGTGGTCAGGCTGACCGCGACACCGTTGCGGTCGGTGCCTGTGAGCGTGACGGCGACGTTCGCGATGCCGGTTTCGCCCGCGTCGATCGCGCCGTCATTGTCGATGTCCAGCCACACGCGGCCGCCAAGGGACGCGCCGTTGGCCGCTTCGCCGAAGTTGAACTCGGTGCCGTTGACGCCGGCGGACAGGTCGATCTGCGCAATGCGATCGGTCGTGGCGGCATCCGGCGCGATGCCGGTACCGGCGAGGCAACCGCTGGCGCACGCGATGCCGCCGACCAGACCGGGATTCACCGCGCCCGGACGGTTCACGTAGCTGCCCGCCGGCAGCGGCTCGCGCAGCGTGTAGGCGATGGTCGGGTCGAGATCGGTGAACTGGTAGAAGCCCGACGCGTTGGTCACCTGCGTCGCGACGACGGCGTGGGTGACCGCATTGAGCAGCTCGACGGTGGCGCCGGCGATCGCGCCGTCCACGCCGGGATTGCGCACGTTGTCGAAGTTGTCGTCGGAATAGACGAAGCCGGACAGGCTCGGGCGACGCACTTCGGGGAAGTGGTAACGCGTGGCGGCGACGCCCGCGCCCACGACGACGGCGGTGTAGGCCGAGTTCGGCGCGCCCGCGTCGTAGCTGCCGCCCGACGACGGCGCAGCGCCACCGGAGGTGGGCGGAGCCACGGGACCGCTCACGTAACCGGCCGGTTGCGTCTGCGTGACGTTGTAGCCGGTCGCGTCCGACGGCGCGAGATTGGCGAAGCTGTAGTTGCCGTTCGCGTCGGTGGTCGTGGAGCGGTTGACCGCGTTGCCGTACGCATCCACGCCGGTGAGCGTGATGGTCACGTTCGCCACGCGCGGTTCGTTCGCGGCGGCCTGTGGCGTGCCGCCGTTGGCACCGTCACGCTGGCGGTCCTCGAACACGGTGCCTGCCAGGCTCGAACTGACGATGCCGAGCGGCACGGTGACGTTGTCGTTGCCCGGCACCGGGTCGACCTGCTCGCTTTTCACGTTCACGCTGTTGTTGCTGGTGCCGCCGGCGGGTACGGCGTCCCACCGCGCAGGCACGAGGATGCGCACGCGGCCCCGCTCGCCCGGATCGAACGTGACGTCGCCGAGGTTGCAGGTGACCACGCTGCCCGCCTGGATGCACTGGCCGGTGCCGTTGGGCTCCTGACCGCCGGCGTTGACGCCGCGCTTGCGCCAGGTGATCGGACCGGTGACCACCACGCCCGCCGGCAGCGTGTCGGTCACGACCGTGCCGGTGCCTTCCAGCGGGTTGTTGCCGCTGCGGTCGAGCGACAGGCTCGAACCCGGGCCGTTGTTCACCACGTCGATGACGTAGAAGAACGGCTGCAGGATCGATACCTGCGTCACCGACGCGGGCAGCGGGACGGCCGGGTCCTGGTCGGCGGTGAGCACCATCGTCTTGCTCACGGCCACGTCGGCGCGCGAGCGGATCGACGTGTTCTCGCCTTCGGAGTTGTTGGCTGGCTGGGTGTCGACTTCGTCGGAGCTGGCGACGGCGACGTTGCTGATGGTGTCGCCCGTCGCGCCCGGCGGCGTGTCGTACCGGTAGCGCAGGTAGATCGTGCTGGTCTGGTTGACGCCGACGACGCCGTTGACGTTGCTGCCGAAGCCGATACCCGGCATCACGCAGTCCAGTTCGAGCGGCGCGCCGGTGGTCGGGTTGCTGCCGGACACGACGGCGCAGCGCGAAGTGCCTTCCAGCGCCCCGCCCGCGGTGAGCGAGGTGCCCAGGAAGGTGACGGTGCGGCCGGCGATCGGCGACATCGTGTCGCGGACGCGCACGTTGTTGGCGACCGACGGGCCCTGGTTGGTCACCGTCACGCGATAGTTGACGAGATTGCCGGCCGGGTTGCTCTGGTCGAAGCCGAGCGGATCGACGCCACCGGTGAAGCCGGTGTCGACCTTGTTCGTGATCAGGTCCACCGCGTTCGCCTGGAACGTGAGCGACGCGGTCTTCTCGTCGTCGGCGACGGTGGCGACGCTGTTGTAGTCGAACGCGCCGTTGCCGTCGGTGCCGTTCGACACCGCGGTGAAGCCGAAGCCGGCGACGTTGTCGATCTGGCGCCCGGCGCTTCCCCCGGGCTGATTGTTCGGGCGGATCGTGACGGTGAGGCTTTCGTTCACGCCGTTGCCCATGTTCAGCGCGGGGCACGTCACGGTGACGGTGCCCGATGCGCCGGGCGTCGAGTACGAACTGCCGCCCGCGGCCGAGGCGACGCTGATTTCCGGGCTGGCGGAGATCGCGCACGCGGTGTTGCCGCTGCCGCCGGTGGTGCGGTTCGCGCTGATCATCACGAAGCCCGCGTCGTTCGCCGGCAGCGTGAAGACGTCGCGGAACACCACGCCCGTCGCGGTGGACGGACCCTGGTTGTCGTAGTCGATGCGGTAGACACTGTTGACGCCTTCGCGACCCACCGCGCCGCTGGTGATGGTCTTGCTGCGCGTGCGCACGTTGGCCACGCGCGGCACGCGCACCCAGTCGGATGCCGAGTTGTTGGCCGTGTTGACCTCGCCCACCGCACCGGCGATCGACGCATCCACGCCGACGCCGGCCGCGCCGCAGCGGATGCCGTTGAGGGTCGTGCCGGCGCAGGCGACGTTCGTCGTCGTCGCGCTGTCGTTGAACGGACCAACCGCATGGATCGTCAGCACCGCCGACGCACCGGACGCGAGCACGGTGTTGTTCGAACGGCACTGCACGCTGCCGTTTGCGGCGACGTTGCAGGACCAGCCCGCGGGCGTGGTCACGGTCGCGCTGGAACGCCCGTTGATGAAACCCGGGATCTGGTCGTTGACGACCACGCCGGCGGTGCCGTCCGGGCCATCGTTGGTGACGGTCAGCGTGTAGTCCGCGCCGGTGTAGCCCAGCGGCAGCGTGTTGTCGGCATCGCCCGCGCCGTTGGTCTGCTTGGCGATGCGCAGGTCGGCGCGCTGCGTCGTCGTGCGGACGCCGGCGCCGGAGCAGTCGTTGGCGGTATTGCCGTCGACGTCCACGCCGTTGCCGGTAAGCGGTTCGGCCGACCCGCCGCTGCCGCCGGTGCATGCGGTGTTGGTGAGGGTGCCCGCGGCGCGTGCACGCGTGACCAGGACGAGATCGGGCGCCAGCGGATTGCCGGCGCCGTTGGCGACCGCCAGCGGCAGCGAGCCGGCATTGAGCGAACACACCACCAACTGGCGTGCCGGCGGCGCCGCGTACGCGGATTGCGCGGCGCAGGTCCACGAGGCGCTGGAGGAAGACACGAACTCCTCGCCCGCGGCGAGCGTGTCGGCGACTTCGACCTGGCCCGTCGCCGGACGCGGACCGCGGTTGCGCACGCGGATCGTCGAGGTCATGCGGCTGTCGGAATCGTCGCCGCTGCCGCTCCACGTCGCGACCACGCCTGGCGCCTTGGTCTTGCTCGCCAGCTCCAGGTCCGCGCCGTCGGCGAGCACGGTGAAGGTGACGCTGCCGGTGTTGTTGGCCGGCGTCGGATCGGCCGTGGCGCTGGTCACGGTCGCGGTGTTGGTCTGGTTGCCGCTGCTGCCCTGCCCCGACGACGGCACCATCGCCTCGATGGTGAAGGTGTCGCTTGAACCGGAGGCGTAAGGCGTCGTGCGCGCGCAGGTGCGTGCGGTCTGGTCGCCCGTGGTGGTGCAGGTCCACCCGGCGGGCTGGTTGCCGTTGGTGATCAGGAACCCCGCCGGCATCGTGTCGGTGAAGCTCACGTTCGCCGCCGGGCTCGGCCCGCGGTTGATCACGTTGAGGGTGAAGGTGATCGGCTGCCCGCCAGTGGCCGGCGTCGGCGTTGCGGACTTGGTGATCTCCATGTCGGCGCCGGCGATGACGGTGGCGCCTACGTCGTCGGTGTTGTTCGCGATGACCGGATCGGGCGTCGCGCCGGCATTGACCACGGCGCTGTTGACGATGGTGCCGCCGGCGGCGGTCACGCGTGCGGTGAACTGGTACGTCGCGGTCGCGCCCGCTGCGAGCGACCCGGCATACGTGCCGTTCGCGCCGGAAAAGCTCCAGCCCGTGCCGGTCGCGGGGCCGACGAAGGTCGCGCCCGACGGCAGCGTGTCGACCACGCTGAAGCCGCTGCTCGCGCTGGGTCCGTTGTTGCGCACGCTGAGCGTATAGGTGATCAGCGAACCGGCGACGACCGGGTCGGCATTCGCCGTCTTCGTCAGCTGCAGGTCGCCCGCGCTGGTGAGCGTCGTGGTCTGCGTTTCCTTGTTGTTGGCGATGTTGGTGTCGGTGATGAACGGCGCGCCGATGGCGGCCACCTTCGTCGAGGCCGGCGGCGGCGTGCCGCGGCCGACCGCACCGGCGATTGAAATGGGCGCGACCGGCATGCCGGCGGTGCTGAGCTGCAGTTCGAACGTCACCGGCGCGCCGCCGCCGAGCGTGCCCAGCAGGTTGCCGTGCCCGCACACCACGCGCGTCGCGTCGCCCGCATCGACCGAACAGAACGCCGGAAGATTGACGGCCGCGCCACCCGCAGGCAGGTCGAACACGCTGCGCACGTCATTGGCGGTGTCGGCCGCCGCGTTTTCCAGCGTGACGCTGTAGGTCACGATGCTGCCGGCCGGCGTCGGGTCCGAGCCGTCATCGGACAGGTTGGTCAGCTGGAGGTCGACCGCCCACGCGAGCGGCGCGAACATCACCAGCATCGCGGTGGCCGCCAGGGCGCGCACGACGCGACCTGCGCGACCGGGCGCGTGGTTGGCGCCGTTGGCGTTTTCGAGCGTGCACAACCTCGACCCGCGCGCGAAGCGGCGGGTGTAACGGACCGGACCCATTGCGTATCCCCTGTTTTCTTCGACACGGCGCCGGCGAATCGCCGACGCGTCTGCTCAGCTCACGGCGCAGTCGTGCAGCGCCCCGATGACAGAGCGCGTTCGCTGCAAGGGATGTGCCAGAAAAAGAACTTCCGGAACGCGACGCGTGGTCGCCATGCAGGCATGGCCGACGACGCCGGTCGCTGAGCGGGCGGCACTGTATCTGTGACGCGCCTCACATTCAATGACCAAAACTTTTCGAATCTTTCGAAATCTTTCGAGCGCGCCTGTTATGTCACGCGGCGCCGGTCAGACCGAGGTTGCATCGACCTGGAACACGTAGCCGCTGCGGTACAGCGTGCGCAGCGGCAGGCGGTGGCCGAGTTGCGCGACCTTCTTCCGAAGGCGATGCACCACCATGTCCAGCCGTTGCGGATCGACTTCCTCGCTCGCGCGTTCGAATCGCTCCAGCAGCGCTTCGCGCGTCACGACGCGGCCGGGTTCCTCCATGACGCCTTCCAGCAGCAGGCGTTCCTGCGCACTGAGTTCGACGATCGCGCCGTCGGGCGTGCACAGCGACCAGCCATCGCCGGTGAGCCGCCATGCGAGCGCCGGCACGGGCGCGGGAGGTGTCATGCGACGCACGACGCTGCGCAACGTGGCTTCCAGCACGTGCAGGTCCACCGGCTTGGAAAGGAACGCATCGGCGCCTTCGGACAGGCTCAGCGCGTGATCGGCCGGCAGCGCACGCGCGGTGAGCACGACCACGCCGATGCTGGAGGTCTCGCGAAGGCGGCGCAGCACGGACAGCCCGCCTTCGCCGGGCAGCGTCAGGTCGAGCACGACGAGGTCGAACCTCGTGCGCGCACGCTCGCGCCAGAACGCTTCCGCGCTCGCGCAGGCGATGACCTCGAAGCCGGCGCCGTCCAGATGGACGGCCAGTACCTCGCGCAGGAGCTGGTCGTCTTCGACGAGTGCGACCTGGAGCCTCGGGATGTGGTGCGGTGCCGCCGCGTGGGCGTGGGCAGGACGGTTCGGCATGCGCCGATGGTAAGAGAGGACATGTCAACGTGTTCTTTGCCGAGTGTGCGGGTTCGATGCGCTGCGACGTCACGGCGTGGCGCGCCTGGCCTTCACGTGGCGCACGCGTGGACCGCCCGGACTCGCATCGACATGCCGCCCATGTGCTCCGCATCCCAAGGCGAACGTCATTCGCGCAGCCGCGCTCGCTTCCACCCGGTCCGGGCTACAGTAGGTCGGCCGCCTTTGCCGCAGGAGACGCGATGTCCCGCTATGCCGCCTACGTCGCGAGCATCGTGCTCACGGCGTTCTTCGCCTTCGTCGGATGGCTCGATGCGGACTGGTGGTGGGTCGCGGTGGCGTTCGGCGCGCTCGCACTGCTGGGCACCTGCGACATGCTGCAGCGCCGGAGCACGTTGCGGCGCAATTACCCGATCCTTGCGCATTTCCGTTACGGGCTGGAATCGATCGGCCCGGAAATGCGCCAGTACTTCATCGAGGCCGACACCGCCGAGGTGCCGTTCTCGCGGCAACAGCGCGCACTGGTGTACCAGCGTTCCAAGGCGGTCAACGACACGCGGCCCTTCGGCACGCAGCAGGAGGTGTACGGCGCCGATTACGAGTGGATCAACCATTCGCTGATCACCACCCACATCGCCTCGCACGACTTCCGCCTGATCATCGGCGAGCGTGCGAAGCAGCCGTATTCGGCGAGCGTGTTCAACATTTCAGCGATGAGCTTCGGTTCGCTGTCGGCCGCCGCGATCACGGCGCTCAACGAAGGCGCCAGGCGGGGCAACTTCTACCACGACACCGGCGAGGGTTCGATCTCACCGTATCACCGCGCGCCGGGCGGCGACCTGGTGTGGGAGCTGGGTTCGGGCTATTTCGGTTGTCGCGACCTGGATGGCCGCTTCGATCCGCAGCGATTCGCCGACGCCGCCGCGCTGCCGCAGGTGCGGATGATCGAGATCAAGTTGTCGCAGGGCGCCAAGCCTGGCCACGGCGGCGTGCTGCCGGGCGCGAAGGTGACGGCAGAAATCGCCGCGACGCGTGGCGTGCGGCAAGGCGTGGACTGCAATTCCCCATCGCGACATTCGGAATTCGCAACGCCCATCGAGCTGCTCGAATTCGTCGAGCGGCTGCGTACGCTGTCGAACGGAAAGCCCGTCGGCTTCAAGCTGGCCATCGGGCACCCGTGGGAATGGTTCAGCATCGCGAAGGCGATGCGCCAGACCGGCATGCTTCCGGACTTCATCGTCGTCGATGGCGCCGAAGGCGGCACGGGCGCGGCGCCAGCGGAGTTCATGGACCACGTCGGCGTACCGATGCATGAGTCGCTGATGCTCGTGCACAACACGCTGGTCGGGCTCGATCTGCGCGATCGCATCCGCGTCGGCGCGGCGGGCAAGATCGTGAGCGCGTTCGATATCGCCCGCACCATGGCGATGGGCGCGGACTGGTGCAACGCCGCGCGCGGTTTCATGTTCGCGCTGGGCTGCATCCAGTCGCAGAGCTGCCATACCGACCGCTGCCCCACCGGCATCGCCACGCAGGACCCGTCGCGCTGGCGCTCGCTCGACATTCCCGACAAGGCGACGCGTGTTTTCCAGTTCCACCAGAACACGCTGAAGGGCCTGCGCGACCTGCTGTGCGCGGCCGGGCTGGAACATCCGGAGCAGATCGACCCCGAGCACGTATTGCGTCGCGTGTCGCAGGTGGAAGTACGTTCGCTGGGCGCGCTATACCGCTTCCTGCAGCCTGGCGAATTGCTTTCCGGCATCCCGGAGCATGCGGTGTTCCGCAAGTTCTGGGATCTCTCGCGCAGCGACTCGTTTGCGTTGAAGTGAAGGCGCTGTTGTAGCCGGTGCAGGCGAATCGGGCGCACGCG
This sequence comes from Lysobacter soli, assembly GCF_009755585.1. Classification (NCBI taxonomy): domain Bacteria; kingdom Pseudomonadati; phylum Pseudomonadota; class Gammaproteobacteria; order Lysobacterales; family Lysobacteraceae; genus Lysobacter; species Lysobacter soli. Next base: position 2,130,520 of record NZ_CP046603.1, read on the forward strand.
CACCTGCGGCTGTTTCGTTCGCCCTCGCCGCTTCCTCAAAATTCGAATGTCCGCTATCGGCCAGAAGCGGGCGTCCGCAAGTGCCTGGCCAGGCGGCGTTGTCTTAGTCGCCCGCTTGAACTTCGTATGACGGTGGACCAGGCTGCGCCTTCGTTAAGAACGGAGCTGCGCCACTTTGAGTGCGGTCGGGCTCGGTTGCGTCGCAAATGAGTTACAGAGCAGGTCGTACAGGTGCCTCGCTTTGGTCGAAGCGACAAACTTCGGCGCCGTGTCGTTCGGCCACTCGAAGTCAGGCTTGGTGACGAGTTCATGACGACTAGCCGCGAGGGGCAAGTTTCAACCCTAGTTCAACTGATGAACCCGGGGCCTTCACTAGCACGTAACCTCATTCGCGGAAGGGTCACGATTCGGTCCGAATAGGGTGCAAGACCATGAAGGCTCAGACTTTTCGAAGAGTACTCATGTCGGGTGTGCTCGGCATGGCGGGCTGGCATTCGTTGCCGTCCCAAGCGGCAACCGTCTTTGTGACCAACTGTCAGGACAGTGGTCCGGGCAGTCTTCGCGACACAGTCGCCGCAGCTGCCGACGGCGACACGGTGAACGTCAGCGCGCAAACCGCGAGCTGCTACCGGCGCATCTACCTCACAAGTGGCGAGATTGTCGTGCCACAGGACAATCTCACAATCGACGGCCGGCTGGACGCGTTGAACGGCGCCTACCTGCATGGACAGATGCTGAGTCGGATCTTCAACCATATCGGCGATGGCACGCTGACGCTCAGGTGGATCTCCTTCAACCAAGGTCGCGTTCGTGGAAACATGGCGATGGGTGGATGCGTCCTCTCCGAGGGTCACGTCGATATCTCCACTAGCCAGTTTTCCGAATGCCAGGTCTGGGCCGAAGGTGGCACGAATCCGGTGGCGCTGGGCGGGGCCATCCACGCTAGAAGCGTTACAGCCCGCGATGGCCATTTCACGGAGAACCGGGGCTTCGGTGTCGGAAGCGCAGGAGGAGCGATCAGCACAGAGGGACGGGTCACGCTCCTGCGGACCGGCATCTACTCCAGTGCGGCTCATGATGCTGGCGCCATATTCAGCACGGGCGGAGCCACAATCACATACTCACTGATTCGGGATAGCTTCGCATTGCACAACGCCGCCGCCATGCAAATTAGTGGAGGCAGCGTCACCTTGAACAAGTCCTCGATCGTCAACAACTACGCGGACCATCGTTGTGGCGCGGTGTGCGTTTACGGGCCAGGCCGAACGAGCATCATCGACAGCACGGTGATCTACAACAGTGCCGTGTACCTGGCTGCTGGCGAGCTTTCTGATCAAGGCGAGATCTTCAATAGCACCATCGCGCTCAATGTCGACCGGACGCAACACGAGTGCGTGGGCGCAATACGTGGACGGAAGCTGCACATCGAGAGTTCTCTGATAGCAAACAACAGGTGTTTGGCAGAAGGCGAAACACTGCAGGCGTATGACGTCGGTGGACGGCCATGGGAGGGCTATACCATCGTCGGTGCCGACAATCTGATTCGATATTCCCTCGTGCCAGTACCGTCCGACACTATCTCGGCCGATCCGCGTCTTGGGCCCCAGCAAGCCGGCTGGGCACACCCCCTGTTAACGCTGCTTCCCGACAGTCCGGCAATCAACCGGGGCAATAATGCCAACGACCGGCAATACGACCAACGCGGACCGGGCTACCCGCGCGTGGTGGGCGGCCGCGCAGATATCGGTGCCTACGAAGTTCAAGCGGCCGACTAATCGGTGTTGAAACCAACGCCGCTTCATGCCCGGCTTGCGGCCGTCCGCTTCTGGCCCCTTGGCGGATATCGAAGAGCAGGCGTCCAGCGGTCTCGGCCAGCGCGACGTACGCTCCTAGCATGGCGCCACGCTTCGCGACGGACCGCGTTACTGCGTCTATCTTTCTGCTCCGGTCTTGGCGCGTGCGGCATTCGGCTGTCCGCTTCGGCCATTAGCCAACCGCTTTCCATCGTCTCGCAGGCCACTCGGCCCGACAGCATGGCCTGTTCTCGTACATGAGGCGCGGCTAGCGGCCATACTTCTTGCGGCTGAGTCCGGTTCTTGCAGCACATGCCTGACGTGGGGTTCACAGGAGCGAGTCGAGAATACGGCCTTCATAGGACGAAACGTCGGAAACCGCCATGGACGCGCACGGGGTTCCACGCAAGCTTCATACCTTCGCTCTCGGTGTCTGCATGTTGCTGGTCGCACTTGCGGCATTCCCGAGCCGGGCTGCACATCTGGAATTCGTAACCGAAGTCGATGGCACCATCACCGACGTCACGCCGCAGCGCATCCTGTTCTTCGTCGTCGAGGGTGATCGGCCGGTGCTGAAGGTCCATAACCGGGTGACCGGAAGCTTGCGCGTGGTGCCAGACAGGACAGGCCATACACCTGGTTACGAGAAGCTGACCGCGCGCGGCGTGGTGTACGGAATCACGGAAGACGACGAAAACTCGGTGTACGAGTGGAACGGCGGCAACACGCCGTTGTGGAATGACGGGACACCGCGCGGCATGCGGGTCAGTCCGAACAATAAGCGCTACATCATCTGGCCCACCTGGCGCCCGGGACGCTACCTCAACCTGCGCGACGTAACGCTTTACACCGATACGCTGATCGGAAACGGAAAGGTCGCCGATCTTGCCGACGTCGCCGATACCGGCGAAGTCGTGTTCACCGCCGGGCCGGCGCCCTACAACGTGTTCCGTTACCGGGCTGGGCAGACCGTGCAGTTGACGCATGACACGCAGTGGTCGCACTTCAATCCGCTGACCGACGGAATCAATGTCGTCTATCGCAAGCAAGTTTCGGATACAGCCTCACGCATCGTGATGTTCAACGACAGCCTGGGCGAAGTAGTCCTTCGCGAAGCGAGCGAAACCAATTTCACCCCGAGGGGTGACTACTTTCCAAGTGGCGGGTGGATCGCGTTCACGCGCATCAACATGGCCAATGGCAATGCCACCCGGCAAGTGTGGTTGCGTTCGCCCGCGGGCCAGACGACGGCGATCTCCCCGGCCGGTGCTGATGCATCCATCCTTGCCATCGCGAGCGGACAAGTCATGTTCGTCAGCGAGGGTTACCTCTACCTTGGGCGGCCAGGCATGGCGCCAGCGCTCGTCTTGCCTTTTGCCGAAGGCACCGGCAGCGCGTGGCTGCAGGGAAGCTGGTACGTCTATTTCGGCGGCGGCCTTTACAGGGTCGTACCGTAGCTGCCCGCGAGTTCCGCGCTGGAACGGCCTGAGCGCCATCTACGGCGTCCGAGGGGTGAAGATCGTTCTGGTCTAGCGGGGGGAGGTGCCGGCACCGATCCCTCCGCATGGGCTAGTGGCCCCCGTGCGCGCGACTGGCCTCAACGTTCCACGGAGCCGATATCCACGCCCAGGCCACGTTGGCGCGGGTAGCCCGGACCTCGCTGGTCGTACTCGCGTGAACTCGGGTTGGCGCCGCGATCCAGCACGGGACTGTCCGCAGCCGGCAAGTGCGTGAGCGTCGGCCCACCGTTGTTCGCCAGGGGCAACAGGTGCGGGTCGACCTGCAGGGTGTCGGGCGGCAAAGCACTGGCCGAGTGCTCGACCAGATTGTGCGAGCCTTCGATCCAGACGCCGTCGACGATGTCGAGGTCCGCTCCCACCGCACAGGTGTTGCGCGCGACGAGCGAGCTCTCCAGCCGCAACGCGGTGGCGAATAACGCGCCGCCGCACTGGCCGGTCTCCCAATCCACGGCCTCGTCGACGTTGTAGGCGATCGTCGAGTTCCGGATGACACCGTAGCCCATCCGCAGCGCTCCGTTGCGCGTGCCCGAATTGCCCGAGAACGTGCTATCGGTGATGTACGCGTCGCTATAGGCGAACAGCCCTGCACCACCTTCCTGCTGACCGTACCCTGGCGCGGCCACGGAGCGATTGCCAATAAAGGTCGTCTTGTTGAGGATTGCGCGGTTCGCCGAGAACGCGCCGCCGCCGAACTGGCCCACATTCCCCTTGAACGTCGTGTACACGGCCGTCAGTGTCAGTGTGCTGAGGCCGCCGCCCTGCGCGCCGCGATTGCGCATGACTTCGCTATGCAACAACTTGATGTGCCCCTGGCCAGTGCGCAGGCCGCCGCCCGCTCCCCGTTTCTGCGCCTCGTTGTCGTGCACGGCACTGTGCAGGACCGTGATGTCGCCCACAGCCGCCACCCCGCCGCCGGCGCTGACTCCCGCACCGTCCGGAACCGGCTCGACGATGCACCCATGCACGCGCGCGCAATCCAATGCGACCGATCCTGAGGAGAGCACGCATCCGCCTTGCGCGATCGACGCTCCGACGAAATGCCCGCGCGCGACCGTAAGGTTTTCGATGCGCAGCCAACCCTGCCCGTCATGGCGAATCACGCGTCCATCGAGATTCCCATCCAGCATCAATGCCGCGCGATGTCGGCCACGCAGGGTCAGCGCGTCCTGGGGCACGACCAGTTCGCCACTGGTCAGGATGATGCGAGTGCACGTCAGGCGCGACAGATCGATGACGTCGCCGCTCGCCGCGGTGGCGATCGCGGCACGCAGGCTACCGGCGCCGGTGTCGTTGCAGTTGGTCACGAGGCGTCCCGCGGCGTGCGAGACGCCGGGCACCGCAAGCGCCGCCGCCAGCAGCGCGATGTCGGTTCGAACGAGATGAAGCGCCATGGAGTAGCCCTCTGTCACGAATGCGCGGCGGCAGCCGAGGCACGCTCACGCGGAATTAAACCGGCACCCGCGGCCGTCCCGCTCCGTGGTGACGTCCGCTATCGGGCAGTGAAGCCAGGCCGATAGCTCATTCGCCACCAGCCCATCGAATCGGGCGAACCGTCGGGGTGGGCGAAGCCACGAAGCCGGTTCACGTCGCCTGGGCAGCCAACGCCTTGAGTGTGGGCGGTGACCGCATCGCGTACCCATGTCACCCGTTCGCGGAAGCAACTGCCCATGTTGTCGTAGAAGTAATGACTGCGGGCGCCCTGCCAGCTGGTGTATCCGCCCTGCCCGTCAAACACTCTCCCGCCCGCGAAGTTGGCGTACAGGCGGGTCGCATACGAGCCGGAGGGTCGGTAGTACGACGATTGGTTGTGATGGCCCTGCACGACGTAGGCGCTGCCATGGTCGAGTCGCGATCCTGCCGTGGGCGTGGTGCCGCCGGCGGCCTCCCAATCGATCTGGAGCGGATAGTGGAAGCGCTCACGGTCCAATGCGAGCACGGTGCCACCCAGCTCGCGCAGGGTGGTCCGGTTCGTCGCGCTATCCAGGTCCAGGTTCTGCGCGTAGGCGTGGTTCGGTAGCGACGTGATGCCCACCAGGCGAATGAGCTGCGCGCTGGTCAGCAGTTGATCCTGGGTCACAGTGGTGGCGATGCGACCGCGCGAGGTGTTCACGTAGCCCGCGATCTGGAACCTGCGGCGGAACTCGCGCAGCACATCGCCCGTTACCGTGTCCGCCTGGGCCTGCCACTGGTTGCGCAGGTAAGTTTGCTGGACATTGGTCCCGACCAGCGAGTTTCGGGTTACCTGACCACTCACCTGCGTTGACCCGTGATCCAGATAGAGCAGCAACTGGCCGCGCACGAACGGTCCACTCATCAGCGTTTCGCCATCGGCGAACTGGAACGATATCGCGTGGTCGGCGCCATTGCTGAGGATGGCGGCAAACGGCGTCAGATCGACACGGAAGGGCAACAGGTTGATCGATTGCGGCGTAGGCACCGGAACGTCCACCGTGCGTTCAAAGTGGAGGTTCAGGTCGCTGTTCAACCATGGATACACGGGTGCAACGCCGGCGGGCTGCCCATCGATCAGCACGACCACGTCGCGATAACCCGTGCCGGCACAGCCTTGCGGGTCGCCGAGACCAGGGTCTGCGTAGTCGCCCAAGGCCAAAGGTGTCGAGACCAGCAGTGGGAAATTGAGTGCCGCGGACGGCGGCACGCAACTGAACCACGGCTGCGGCTGCTGCGCGTAGACGTCCAGATACGCGCGCTCAATGTTACGAGGGAGGGCTGGAGAGAACACGAACGCGCCGTAATCGTGCGCCGGATACACCGCATCGGGAACCGCCGGTGGAGCCTGCGCGGCAATGACGGGGTAGAAGATCAGTCGCGCGGTCGCATGGCCTGACACGCAGCCGCACGCATCCCGGAAGTAACCATCGGTCTGCATCAGATATCCGGGGCGGGCGGTACGCATCAGCGCGCTATAGTCGGTTACGTCGCGCTCCACGCGCCATCTGCTCTGCCCCGCATTGAACTGCGCGCCACCGACGAACAGCTCCGTTGCCCAATCCAGGTTGCGCCGCTGGTCCGCAAGCGAGATCGTGATGTTGATGACATCGGTAGTGCCGGGGCCGGTGAGATCCACGCTCAGAATGACCTTCGCCCAAGGCCCCGGGCAATTTGCCGGCGGGGCGTACTCGAACTCGCGGAAGAGCCCGGCATCGCTGCTGTTATCGATCCTGACGTCGCGGAACAGCTCGACCACGCACGGCGTCTGCGCGAGGCGCGGCACGCGCGGCTCCACCGACAACTGATTCATGGGCTGCGAACCGGCGATACCGGCCGTCGCCGCCAACGCCGTGCCGATGACGAGGCCGAATAGCAAGTGGATTCGTGTTCGCGCGCTCATCGTCCGAGCCCTCAGTGAGGCGGTCCCGGCAATGTCGGATGGCATGGATTGCGTCGAGCGGGCGCAGCATACCGACGCCCCACCGGGTCGCCCGACACTCCGCCGCTCCTCGTGGAGAACGCGTGAGAGTTTTCTGTATGGCCGCAGCTGCGCCCGCAGAGCGTAGTTGGCGATCATCGCTTCGCGCCATCGCGACATCACTTAATGCCGGTCGACCACGTCGGTTCTGAATGATCGCGTGTCGCAGTCGCCGTCATCGCCCGACGCCGATGAGAACGAAGAAGGCACCGCTGCCGGTGCCTTCGGATCTACACGATTCCAGATCAGGCGTTATCGGCCATCGCCGTCGGCGTCACCGGGCAATGCACGCTCCACGCCGTGCCACGCATCGCGCGTCGCGTGCTTGGCCTTGTCCCAGCCCAGTCGCGAGGTGCCTTTGACCTTGTCCCAGCCCTGACCCAGTTCGTTCTCCAGACCTTCGTCCCACTGGCGGTCGCCGTAGCGGCCGCGCGCCTGGGTGCCGTAGCGGTAAGCCGGACGGTAATCGTCGAACTGCGAATCCGCATCGCGGTAATCGACCTTCTCGAACGCGTCCGCGTAGTAACGGTCACTGGCGGCATAAGCCTTATAGGTTCGATCGCTGCGATCCCACGCATCGCGCACCGCGTTGCGCGCGTGATCCCACTCGAGCTTCGAGCCGCCGCGCGCCTCGCCCCAGCCGGCACCCAGATCCCGATCGAGTTGATCGTCCCACGACCGGTCCGGCAGGTTGGCGCGCGAATCGACGCCGTAGCGGTAGGCCGGCGCGTAGTCGTTCTCGTAATCGAAACCTGCGTCGTGATAGGGGCGCGACGTGTGCGCTTCGCGCCAGTATTCGGCTTCGCCGGTCGGGTCGATGCGTTCGGCCACGCCCTTGCCTGCCGCAGCGCCGATCAACGTGCCGATGCCGCCGCCGATCAACATGCCGAGCGGACCGCCAATGGCGCCGATCACCGCGCCTGCCGCAGCGCCGCCCACCCCGCCTACACCTACCCCGACGGGATGCGAGCCGGGGGCGCCGCTGATCGGATCACGGTTGAGGTCTCGATTCTCGCGCTTGTCGTTTTCGTTCACGTTGCAGCTCCTGATGCTGTGAGTGAGGTACCAAACCTGCTGCATGTGCAGGTTGGCCACCGTGCTCGACGTGACGTGAATCGCGCGTCGTCATCACTGCTGACGCGGCAGTGCGCGGCTTTTCGCTATTGCACCGTGAATTTTTAGTGGATCAGCGTTTCGGTCAACCCAGCAAACCCTATCGCCGCGACAACCCCAATGAGGAAGTGCACCTCCTCGACACAGGGGCGTGGGAACGCCGGTGCCATGCACGCTCACTTCGCGTCGCGTTTTCAAGGGGAACGCGATCCGCCCTGGTGGCCGTCCAGAGAATCTGATGCAGAGGTCGCGCATGCTTCGGCAGGAAGGCTGGCCACGGGTGATCGACGCAATTCGCCGTCGCTGTCGAGCATTTCGTAGACCTGCACCGCACAACCGCTCGACGTCCACGCGCTGACCATTTCGTAGTTGCGACCGGTCTGTGGAACGAAACTGCGGGCCGCAAAGCAACTGGACGAGCTGCGCGAACCCGGGGCGCCGGTGCCGGGCGTGCCCGGTATCGAAGATTCGCGATAGAAGGAGAATCCCGCCGCAATCGGCTGTCCCGCCTTCGTGGCGATCTCGACGTAATGCCTGGGTACAGCCGAAGTCTTCGGCATTCCAAGATCGCGCTTGCGCTGCCCACCCATTTGCGGCCCTGCGGGATAACCGCTGCCCGGCACCTTGTAACTCACGCAGGTGCTGTCGGGATACACCTTCACGTTGCGCGAGCCGATGAGCCGAATGTGCGCAAGATCGCCGCTGGCGGGCTCTGCGTACGATGAAAGCTCGCTTTTGAGGGTGGTCTTGACGAAGCAACCGCTCAGCAGGCTAGCGGTGATAATCGCGAAGGCAAATCCGGGTGCCACTCTGGCACAACCAATGATTCCTTTCATGTGCTTCCTCGTTGCTCCTTTCACTACTGCACGCATTGTCTTCCCACACCGGCACTTCGTAACTCAGGCAGATTCTGCTGGTTAACCTGCACATCGATCACGGCGTGAACGGGCCACGTCACCTTCGTGGGCTCGCGTAGGGCGCTTCAAGATTCGCACTCAATGCGTCCGGTGTGGAGCAATGAGATTGCGCACTACGCACTAGGACCTTCGATCTCGTTCAGACGTCCATACTCGATTTCATAGAATTCCGGGCTCGATGTGAGGCGATCGAGTTCCCTCTCGAGGAAGAGGGCCTGGTTCTCTATGGTGGGACGACCGTAGTCGAACCCCGTGAGGTTCTCGAACGCCTTCATTAGGATCCATACGGTGTACCACGGTCCATTCTCGTCAGGTCCGACCGTAATAGAGAAGCTGGGGCCGTAGTATCTCTCGCACTCGAACCTCAGCAACCAGCCGGTCACCAGCGAAAATTCGGCCGAGAGCTCCGATTCCTTCCTTACGCTGGCTCCTAGCCTGAACAGCGCCTGCTTGAGCGCCTGGAAGAGGGGCAGATAGTCCTGTCGCATCACTGTCCTGATTTGCTCATTTTTCCGGTTACCGGATCATAACGGTAGCCCTTTGACGTCAAGTAGTCGTACTCGCGACCGAATCCGGAACGGACCGTGGAACCATCGGGCTGCACCCGGTTCAAAGCGGACGGGGTTGGCTTCGTCGCCAGCGCGATGTCGTCGCCGCGCCCGATGGCTGCATCAAGCCAAGGCCTATTGACCTCAGACCAAAACCTGTCCGGCCCGAGGGTCGCGTAGAGGCTGTCCGGCGTGTTGAGCAAATTGAAGGACCCGGGTTGGGTGGGGCCGTCGATCACCATCGATTTCGGCAAGCCAAGGTCCGCATTGATTATCTGCTTCGTGTCATCCGCAAATGTCCCTAGAACCGTTGTTGTCTTATCCGGATTCGCCCTGATTACTGTCCCACTGGAAGTGCGGATCTCCACTGGGAAGTTGTAAGCGGCGCCATCCTTGTAGAAATTGTTCAGCTCTCGTGCGCCCTCGCGAGCCTCCGTGGACGCGGCTTTTTGCGCCAGATTCTCGATGTTGGCCTCCGCGCTCGTCTTGGCCGCGGCGACTGCATCGTCGACTTTCCCCGAGGCTCCGCGCGTGCCGAGCACAGACGAAATCGCGACGAACGCCGCGTCACCGAATTCGTATCCCTTCTGCCCGACGGGACCTGTATTGGGATCGAGCCCGAAGATCGGAGTGGGTTTTATCAGAGGGTCGTACTGGAGCTGTCCTGTTTCCGGATTGACGGCAGTTCCGGGAACGAATGCCAGTTCACCCAGATGGGCGATCGCTCCGACGAGTGCAGTAACCGCCTTGGAACCACTGTCGACGAGAGCGAGCGCTCCATTACCCCAGAAGCTCCCTCGATAAGGCTCGCCATCCGCCGTATCGTAGAACCTCGCGAGCCACTCGTTCGACTTGTCGCGATCGGCTCCCAAACCAAGGTACGTGACTAGATCGTCTTCGGCATACAGTCGGGCACTCTCCACATGCATGTCGCACAAGCCGGCGTTCTTGGCCGCACCTGTACAGGCGCTCCATAGTTCCTGGTCCTGGATTGCAGACAGATTCTCGACACGGTCGATTTCCTTCTGCCGACAAACGACGTCCGCGCCACAGTTCGCAAGCTTCTTCGCATGATCCTCGAGTTGCGCGTGCGTCAGATAATTGTTCGTCGTGGCAGCGACCGCGATGCCGGCCCCCTGCCCGCCGGCCACCGCACCGCCTAGCAGCGCACTTGCGGCCTGCAACAGTGCCTTTATCTCAGGGCTGGTCGGATCGATCTCGTTTTCCTTGAGGTAGTCCACCATCTTTCCGACGACGAACTCGTTGCTTGCACCAACGGCGCCCCCGGCCAGCGCATCGCCGCCACCCAGCGCTGCCATGCCGGCACCCATCAAGCCGTGCAAGATCACTTTGTTAGTGCCACCCTCCTCCCAGCTGGCCACGTGCGCCTGCGCGACCGCGATCGCGGACTGGTTTCCGCTTGCTTCGGCGGCCTCGAGATCCCTGTCGGCGCGTGCCTTCATCATGTCGCTGAGGTCGCCAACGGCAGTGAACCCGACTTGCCCGGCAACCTGCTGAGCTTCGATCGTCTCGGCGACCTTCTGCGTGTCGTAAATGTTCTTGAGTCCGTCCTGCTGCAATTGGCCGGTGCCGCGCGCGATTCCTTCACCACTGCCGTCCCCGACGATCAGGGTTCCATCTGCGATACCCGCAGTTGTAGTACTGCGGTCCTTATCTCCGGTCGATGCGTAGCTCGGACTGCCTCCGCCGCCATTAGTCCCACCGCTCGCACTGAAGCCAATGCTCGTCGCCTTGTACTCCGCCTCGTTCTTGAGATCCGAATAGCCCAGACTTCCCGTGCTGAAGTAATTCTTCGACGGATCCGCCGAGCTGGCGATCGCGCCGCCATCCAGTTGCGTGTGGCCCTGCACGTCGATCTGGAACCCGCCCGCGCCGGCCTGGATGCCGCTCTGCTCGCGCACGCTGGTGTAATCGCTGTCAATCTTGCTCTGCGCGTAGTTGACCGACACGTTCGCGCCGCCGAAGCCCACCGCGGCGTCGACGCCCGCGCTCTGGTCCTTGCGCTTGTAGTCGTCGGTGTCCTGCTGGCTGCGAATCGTGAGGTCGCCACCGACCGAACCGATGACGCGGTCGCCGATGATCTGCGCGCCTTCCAGCGTCGTGTCGTTGCCGCTGACGAAGCTGACGCTCTGGTTGCCCTGGATGACGGTTTCAACGTGGCTCGTGCTCGCGCCATCGCCCTTGCCGCGCGCAGCGCTGGCGCTGACGTAGACGCCGATGCCCGCCTCGGTGCCCACGGTCACGCCTATCTCGCCGCTCGAAGCCTTGCTGCGTTCGCGTTGCTGCGTCGATTCCTGTGCACTCTGCAGCACGATGTCGTTCTTCGCCGCGAGGCCGACGTTCTCGCCTTCCACGCGGCTGCCGGTGACGGTGAGGTCGCCTTCGCGCGCGATGATGGTGACATCGCCATTGCTACGGATCGTGCTGCCCTGCACGGTGGTTTCGCTGGTGGCGACGTCGCTCTTGCTTGAACTTGCGCCAATGCCGATGCGCAGGCTCATGCCGCCGGTGCCTTCCATCTTTCCGGTGTTCTTGCCGTCTGCCCCCTTCTGCATCGTCGGGTCTAGGGCACCCAGCCCCTTGAACTGATCGATGCCGTCCATACCGCCGCCCGCCGCGTTCGAAAACAACGCCTGCCCCGCCTTCGCCGCGTACAAGCCCTTGAGGCGGTCGTCCTCGACCTCGCCTGCACGCTTGCTGCTGTCGTAGACGGTCATCGCGGTATCCACCACGCCGCCCTTCAGGCTCACGTTCAAGCCGCCCGACCTGGTGTATTGGCCCTGGTTGATCTCCAGCGTGTTCTCGACGTGCTCGACGGTCACGTTCTCGCCGCTGATCAGCGTGCCGGTGCTCGACAGCACGTCCGAGCCACGGATCGCCACGTCCTTGCCTGCGACGATGTCGACGCGTCCTTCGCTGCTGCCGATCAGACTGCCCGAATGCGTGGTTTCGGTCAGTTCCAGCGTGTTGCCGGTCCTCTGGCTGCCGATGGTGAAACCGACGCCGCCATTGCCGAACGCGCCCGACTTCTTCTTGTCGGTCGTGCTCGATTCGGTGTGCGTGTTGACGGCGGTTTCGATGGCGATGTCGCCACCGGCAACCAGGCTCACGCCCTGGTCTCCAGCCACGAGCGCGCCGCGCATGGCGATGTCGTTTCCGGCCGACAGGTCCACGCGTTCGCCCGACAGCGTGGTGCCGATGGCCTGCGTGTCGGTCGTCTCGCTGTGCGTGCGCGTCGTGGTCTTCGACAGCGTGTTGCGCTTCTTGCTGATGCTGTCGGTGACGGTGGTGTCGGTTTCGTAAGCGGACTCCAGCGTGAGGTCGCGGCCCGCGGCCAGTGCGATTCCGCCTTCGTCGCTGCGCACGCCCGCCGCTTCCAGCGTGATGTCGCGATCGGCCACCATCGCGATGTCGCCGCCGGCTTCGAAGGTGCTGCCGGTGACGGTCTCGTCGGTGACGGTGGTCGTCGTCCAGCTGCGCTTCTTGCCCTGGCGATACGCCGTCTGCGACGTGCCCGACACCGTGTCGGTCACCGATTCGCTGGCGATGTCACGGCCGGCGGTGACGGCGATGCTGCCGCCGGCGCTGACGTCGGCGGCGATGAACTTCGCATCGCGCCCCGCGTCGACGACGGCGTGCTTGCCGGCGTCCACCGAACTGCGATCGATCACCACGTCGTTGCCCGCCGTGATCGATGTGCTGCCGGCGCTGGTGATCGCCGCCACGGGCCCGCGCACGGCGCCCGCGGCGTCGGCGGCCTTCTGCACGAAGTCGCGGCCTGCATCAATGACGGCGTTTCCGCCGCTGGCGATGACGCCCTGGTTGATGACGTCGCGCGCGGCCGACACCGCAAGGCCGCCCTCGCCCGCCGTGATCGTGCCGCCGCGCCAGGCGAGTCCGCCGTCGACCGGCGCGTTCACCATGTCGCCGCCTGCATCGATGACTACCGTGCGACCGCCGATCTCGCCGCGGTTCAGCACATCCCCGCGCGTGGCGATGTCGAGCACGTCGCCGCCGCGGATCGCGCCATCGTTGATCAGCGTGTCCGCGCTGAGCCAGGTGCCCATGTCCGCCGAGAACGTGCCGCTGTTGTCGATGCGTCCGCCCGCTTCGATTTCGACCGAACCGCCGGCGATCAGCGCGCCGTTGGCACGCAGGCGTTCGGCGGTGGCCTTCGACAAGTAGACCACCGGCACCAGGACCTTCTGGCCGTCGACGATCTGTTCGACCAGCCAGACGATGTCCTGGTCCAGCGCGGCGATCTGCGTGTTCGTCAGCGGCACACCCAGCGCAAGGCCAAGGCGTTCGGCCTGCGCGGCCGCACCGTCCATGAGCGTGCGGTACTGGGTGAACGCATCATCGCTTCCGTTCAACGAACGGCGTCCCGTCAGCGCCATGATCTGGTCGAGCACCAGCCGCTGCTCGTAGTAGCCGTCGCCGACGCGCTTGTCGATGACGTCCGGATCGGTGCGCAGCGCGTCGAGCAGGTAATCCGAACTGGTCCACTCGCCCTTGGAGGCGAAACGCGGCGCGGTGGTGACCAGGAATCGCGCGCCCGGATCGGCCGTGACGTCGAACATGCCGTTGTCCGCAGGCACCAGGCCGGGCAGCGGCTGGTTGGCGTTTCCGACGGTCTGCGGCGCGGCGTTGGCGGGATTGTCCGCGCTGTTGATCTGGTCCTGCAGCGCGAGCTGCGTCGCCTTGCCGGTCTGCACGACGCGGCCGTTCGCGCCGCCGACGCCCGATGCACCTGTCGCGGTGCGACCGTTCGACGCACCCAGGCCGACATTGCCCGCACCACCGAGCGAACCGGCGTTCAACCCGCCCAGCCCCGCGCCAGCACCGACGACCGCATTGGTGAGGTCGCCGCCTGTCTGGATGACCAGCGCATTGCCGGCCGTAATGGTCGCGCGGCCTTCGGCCGGCGTGATGGTCTGGGTGATCGTGCCGTAGTTGTATGAGCCAGATTCGAAGTTGGGCTCGTAGTAACAGGTGCCGCCAGGGCTACGGCAGACCTGGTACTGCATCTCGTACTGGCCCGTCACCTGGTAGACCTGCTCGCCCGACAGGCTGATGTTGGTCACGCCGCCTGCGCCTTCTCCGCTGGCGCCGGCTTGCGAGGCGCCGTTGATCCAGAGGTTCCATCCCGCCGCGATCGAAGAGTACCGGTTGAGTATCGAACCGGCCTCCAGCGTCATGTTGCCACCGGATGCGATCTGCGCCGCAGCCGTGACGGTGCCGGTGTTCACGAACAGACCGGTCGTCGGCGTGAGGCTTTCGAGGTAGGAATCGATCTGGAACACCATGCAGCCGCTGCCGCAATGCGTGGCCAGCAACTGCTGTTGCGTCTGCCCATAGGTGACCGCGTCGGTGCCGGCGTTCACCAGTGTCATCGCCGCCTGCTGCTCGGGCGTGAGCGCGCCCTGCACGAATTCGAGCACGCGACGTTCGTTGCGGATTGCGTTGGAGGCGATGTAAACGTCGCCCTCGGCCTGGATGCGGCCGGAGATGTTGTCCAGTTGCGCGACGCGCGTGCCCGGGCCGCCACGCCCGGTGATGTCGAGATCGCCGGCGCTGAAGATCTCGCCATCGAGATTGCGCAGCGACTGCCCGATGCGCAGGTCCAGCTGTCCGGTCGCGCCAATGAACCCTTCGCCGTATGCGCGTGCGGCCTGCTGCGTTCCCAGATCGCGCCCGTTGACGAGTGTCTCGGCCTCGATGCCGACGACGTCGCCCACGATGTCGCCGGTGTTGGTCACGCTGCCGGCCACAAGCGATAGCGTGTCGCCTTCCAGGCTCGCGCCGGTGCGGTTGTCGATGACGCCGCCGACCCGGATGCGGCTGGTCGCCGTGCCGGCGGCGTTGCTGGCGTTGATGGTCCCCTGGTTGATCAGGTTGCCGGTGTTGATCGCCAGTTCGCCAGGGGTCTGCAGCGTGCCCAGATTGGTGAACGTGCCGGCGACACTCAGATCGAGCAGGCGATCGCTTTCCAGCCGAAGACCGTTGCCGTAGGTGAAATCGCCGGTGAAATCGATGTCCAGCCATTGCGAGCCGTACACGCGGCCGGTGCCGGTCAGGCTGCCCAGTTGCAGGTGCAGTGAGTTGGCCGCGACCTCGCCTCCGCTGGTGTCGAGCGTCGGTACCGTGAGCCAGAGCGAACCGGCCTGGATGCGACCGCCACCGGCGTTGCTCACCGACGCCACGTTCAGGCGTGCCGCATCGCCTGCGCCGAATTGGCCGCCTGCGTTGAGCAACGTTCCGGCGCCACTTCCGAAGGCTGCCTCGCGATTGGCGAACACCGTGCCGCCGCGGTTGTCCAGCATGGCGCCATCGATCGTGAGGTCGCGACGGCTCACCAGCGCGCCGTTCACACTGTTGTCGATGCTGCTCACGTGCAGGACGGCATCGCCGTCGCGCGTTCCGACGGTGCCGCTGCGGTTGTCGAGAACGGACGACGTGATCGTCAGCGCCGTCGCTCCGGTGGCGCTGGCGAGGATCTGCCCGCGCACGTTGTCCACGCGCGCGACGTTGATCGTCGAACGACCCGTGGCATCGATGACACCATCGGTGTTGTCGACGCGTCCACCTGCGCCGATCGTCAGATCCGCACCGCTGCGCACCGTGCCAGCCACGTTGCGAAGGTCGGAATCGGCCTGTACGTGCAGGCCCTTCCGGCCGAACAGCGTGCCGCCGGCGTTGTCGATCGAACCGCCGCTCACCAGCGCACTGCCTTCGGCGCCGATGAGGCCGCCGGCGGTATTGCTCAATGCCTGTGCGACATCGACGGTGAGTGTTCCGCTCTCGCCCCGCTGGAGCAGTTCGCCATCGGTGTTGGTCAGTGCATCGACGGTGATGCCGACGGTACCCACGCCATCGATGCGGCCGGAGGTATTGGTCAGCGCGCCGCCGTTGATGGCGAGGGCGTCCCGCGCCACAACCTGGCCGCGCGTGTTGTCCACCTGCTGCGCCTGGAGCAGGACGCGGTCGCCGAACAGGCCCTGCTGCGAGGCCACGTCGGTGACGGCGGGATCGAGCGTGTCGCGATTGAGCAGGCTGCCCGCACGCACCTCGAGGTTGCCGCCGGCGACGACGGTGCCACCACCGTTGTCGAACGTGCCCGCGACGTTCGCCGCCACACCCTGCTGCGTCTGTACCAGGCCACCGCGATTGCGCAGCGCGCCGGCCCGCAGTTCGATTGCGCCGTTCGCGACGAGGGTGCCGTCGTCGTTCACCAGCTGGCCGTCGGCGGTCACCTTCAGCGGCGCGCTGCCGGCCGATTGAAGCGTGCCGCCGGTGTTGATCAGGTCGAACGCGTGGACGATGGCATCGCCCGCCGCCGCGATCGTGCCCCGCGTGTTGTCGAGGACACCGCCGACGTTCCAGCCGCTGGAACCCGTACCGGCTGCGCGCAAGCGGCCATCGACATTCGCCAGTGCCCCCGCGCTCAGCTGCATCACGCCGTTGGTGGCGATGACGCCGCCGCTGTTGTCGAGCGTCCCACGCACGGCAAGGTCGAGTGCGTCCGTACCGGTCGCGGTCAACTGGCCGCCCGCCGTCACGAGCGAGCCTGCGTCGATGCCGATGCGGTTCGCCGACGTCGTTGCGTCGCGGAGGTTCAGGACATCGCCCGTCAGCGCCAGCCATCCGTTGCTGGCGATGATGCCGCCTGCGCCTTCGAGGTTGACGGTACGCACATCTAGCGCCTGCACGGCGCTGAGCATGCCATCGGCGTTGTCGAGCCGGTCCGCGGTCAGGTTCAACGCGGTGTTCGACGCGATCTGGCCGCCGGTGTTGTCGACACTCGCTGCTGCGAGGTCGAGCCGGCCGGCAAGAATGCCCTTTGAAGGCGCGTCGGGGTCGGTGGCGCGCGTGTCGCGGTTGACAAGTTCGTCCGCGTTCACTGCAAGCGCCGCATCGGTGGCGATCAAGCCGCGCGTGTTGTCGAGGACACCGCGCACGTCGAGCCGGTTGTCGCCATCGCCCGATGCACTGAGCGTACCGTCGGTGTTGTGGAACGTGCCCGCGTCGAGTTGCAGCGTGCCGTTGGTGAGGATCGTGCCGGCGGCATTGTCGAACAGCCCGCTTGCGCGCAGTTGCATCGTGCCCGCCTCGAGTGCGCTGAGCTTTCCGCCTGCCGTGACGAGATCGCCGGTGTCGATCGACACCGTTCGCGCGAAGGTCGTCGCGCCCCGCAGGAGCGTGTGGTTGCCGCTGATCGACAGTGCACCGTTGCCCGCGATGCGGCCGCCCTCCCCTTGCAGCGTGTCGGCATCGATGGACAACAAGCCCGCGCCCGCGTGTTCGATGGCGCCACCGGCGTTGTCGAGCCGTTGTGCGGCAAGCGCGAGGTCGCCGTTCGCCATCAGCACGCCCTGCGCGCCGTTGTCCAGGATTCCGCTGGCATCGATCGTCAACGCCTTCAGCGATTGCACGAGGCCGCCGTGGTTGAGCAGGTCGCCCACGGCAAGCGCGGCGTCACCGGCCGCGGCCAGCGTGCCGCCGGTGTTGTCGAACGTGTTGGCCACCGAAATTCCGGAGACCGCGTTGCCTGCACTACTGAGCGTGCCTTCGCGATTGATCAGCGACCCGGACGAAAGATGCATCGCGCCGTTCGTGACGATGCTGCCGGACGTGTTGTCGAGCGTGTCGCGAACGTTCAGCGAGAACGCCTCGTTGCCGGTGGCAACCAGGTGGCCGCCGGCCGTGACCAGCGTGCCGGTGTCCACCGAAATCGACTTCGCCCGGGTCGTTCCGCCACGAAGATCGATGGTGTCGCCCGCAACCCGCAACGTGCCGTTGCTGGCGATCGAGCCACCTTCGCCGTTCAACGTGCCGACCTGCATCGCAATCGTGCCGGCTCCCGCGTGTTGCACGATGCCCGTTACGTTGCCGAACGTTCCAGCCGACAGTGCAAGGTCGCCGTCCCCGGCGATCGTGCCGCCACTGTTGTCGAACAGTCCCGACACGCGCAGCGTGCTTGCATCCGGGCCACTGGACAGCAGCGTTCCGCCGCGATTGTCGAAACTGCCAGCGTCGAGCGCGATCCGGGTCGCACTGAGCGTGGCATCGCGCTGGTCCGCATCGTCAACGGCCAGCGTGGCCCCGCCGGCGGTGACGATCACGCCGCCCGCGCCGCGCAACGTGGAGGTGCGCAGGAGCAGTCCGGCGGTGCCGGCGTGTTCGATGCGGCCGTCCTCGTTGACGATCACGCCGCCTTCCACATCCAGCCGCGCGCCGTTGCTGGCCAGCGTTCCGCCCGAATTGTCGAGCGTGCCGTCCACGTGTAAGCGCGCATTCCCCTGACCGCTGTGGCTCAGCACGCCGGCGCGATTGGACAGCTGCGTCGCGCCCAGATCGAAATCGCCCGCGACTTCGAAGCGCCCTCCATCGTTGACGATGCGATCGGCACGGACGCTCGCCGCGCCGGACACGCTCAGTTCGCCGCCAGCGTTGGTGAGTTCGCCCTGCGTGATCGTCAGTTGCCGCACGCCCAGGCGGCCTCCGTCGTTGTGCAGGCCGGCGATGACATCGACACCCACGCCGCCGCCGGCATTGATCGTGCCGCCGTCGTTGTCGAGCGTTCCGGCGATGGTCAGTGCCCCCTCGGAGAGCGGCGAGAGGTCCGGTAGATTGCCGCCGGTTCCGCCATCGCCACCGCTGCTTCCATCGGTCAATCCGCCGCCGGCGCCGGCGTCCGTTCCGCCGCCATTGCCGCTTCCATTGCTGCCACCACCGTCGCCCGCGCTTTCGGCCACGCCGATGCGGCCGCCGTCGCGATTGGTGATCGTGGCGCCCTTCAGCGCCAGCGCCTGCAGGCCGGTCTGTTCGATCGAGCCGCCGCGATTGCGCAGCGACTGCGCGTCCACGTCGATGCGGCGCGCATTGATCGTGCCGCCGCGGTTGTCGAGGTCGGCGCCGGTGTCGAGCGTCAGTTCGCGTGCGGCGCTGATCATGCCGGCGTTGGCGATTCCGCCGCCCGTGGCGATGCGTGCATCCAGCTTCGACTGGACCGCGCCGGTGTTCTCGAGGCGGCCGTCCACCGTGACGACCAGTTCACCGGCCTGCGCGCCGATCTCGCCGGCGTTGCGCACGCCGACGCCATGCTCGGTGCCCACCAGCATGATCTTGTTGGCGTACATGCCGCCCAGCTGGCTCACGTCCAGCGCGAACGCCGGCGCCGCCCCGCTGGCGGGATCGAGCATGACGCTGCCCGCGTCGATACCGACCGTGTTCGCGCCCAGCGTTGCCTGCAACTGGTTCGCCCAGATGCCGGCGTTGATCTCCATCGAGCGTGCGATGAGATCGGTGTAGTCCGTCTGCGTTGCGTCGAGGCCGGTGCCGTCCACGCGGATCGTGCCGCCCTGCACCCGGTACCCTTCGAGCGCGCCGCCGTTGAGGATCGGCGTGCCGGTGGTGAGCGTCGCGCGGCTGGCGTTGAGGAAGCCGCCCCCGTTGATGCGGATGCCCGACGGGTTGGCGATCACCACCTGCGCGCGGTCGCCGGCCACTTCCACGTAGCCGTTGAGATGGCTGGGGTTGGCGCTGTTGACCTCGTTGAGGATCACCTTCGCGGTGCCGCCGACCAGCCACGGGTTGCCCTGCACGGGGCCGCCCAACTGCGTCTGCGCGCCATTGCGCGAGTTGTTGAGGATGACGCCCTGCGCGCCCACGTCGAACTGCTGGTAGCTGTTGCGCGACACGCCCGCCGCACTGGGCGTGGCGATGTTCACCAGCGGTGCGCCGCTGGGCGCGGTGATCACCGTCGGCCGCTGGTTGCCTGGAGCATTGGGGTCGGATACGACCTGCGCCGCCGCATCGGGCGCCAGCATCACGTAACCCAGCGCCATCCACAGCGCGAAGCTGACTGGCCGCAACGTGGCCGTCGTCGCGCCCGCTTGCGCGGGGCTGGCGCCGCCTGCGGTGCGTGCGATCTCCGCGACGACCTGCAGCACGCCCAGCGCGCGGTTGAAGACGATGCGGTACAGATGCTTGTTCATGCGGACGCTTCCTTACTTGCACGAATGAGCACGGGCGCGACCTGCGCGCCCGTCGGTCAGTACGACCAGCCCAGGTTGAAACCGGTGGTGGTGTAGTCGGTCTGGAATCCGTCCGGACGCTCGATCGCCGCGCCGACGAACACATCCCAGTACCAGCGGGACACGCCGCCTCGCAGTCCGATGACCGCACCGGCCAGTTCCTGCCCCAGCAGGTACTGCGCGGACGGCCCACCGACGTGGCCGTAGTCCGCGCCGACGTAGACTTCCTGCCCGCCGCCCAGCGTGAGGCCGAGGTCGTTGCGCACGGTCCAGCCACGCTCGCCGGCGAGCGACAATTCGCCATCGAAGCCGCGGACGGTGTAGCGGCCGCCGATGGAGAAACGATCCTGCGGCACCAGCGGCGTGCGGTCCCATTGCGCGCGCCAGCTGCCGGTGTAGCGCAGGCGCTGTTCGCCGAGCTGGAAAGGAACGGCGAGCTGTGCGTCGGCGGTAATCACCTTCGAACGCGACGTGCCTTCGCCGAATGCTTCCTCCGGCGCAGGCAACGCATCGAACGCGCCCGTGCCGCGCCGGTACGCGACGCTCGCATCCAGCGTCACCTGGCCCATGAATTGCCGATGCGTGAAGCCCAGTTCCCAACCGGCCATGCGGCGGCGCTGCACTTCCACTTCGGTGTCGTCGACGTAGTTGCGCGACTGCCGCCACCAGCCGCGCGCATAGGCGCCGGCCTTCATGGTCGCGTTGCGGAACAGCAGCCGCGACACGCGCAGTTCGGCGTTCTCGCTGGTGCCGCTGTAGGTGTAGGTCTCGAACGCGCCGGCGACGTTCTGGTGGTAGTCGTAACTGCTTGCGGTGGCGCCGGCCAGCCAGTAACCGAACGGCACGTCGTAATGCGCCGTCCAGCTCGACGTGCCCTTGCCGGCGCCGTTGAATGCATCGTGGCCGACATTGACGTAGAAGAGGTCATTCCAGCGCAGCGCGTTGTCGAGCGACAACGTCGCGCCCGCCTGCAACTTGCCCGTGCCCTCGCTGCCGGAGTCATCCAGCGTCACGCCGATTCGAAACGGAGCGCGCTGTTTCCAGGCGATGACGAGGTCGCTGTCGCCTGGCTGCGCGTCGGCGCCTTCGGCCGGCGCGATCTGGATGTCCGCCTCCACCGTCGGCACGCGCTTGAAGTTTTCGAGCGCCTGCTCGATGTCGCGCAGATTGAGCAGGTCGTGGCGGCGTGCAGGCACGGCGTTCCACGCGGCAACCCTCGCGTCGCCGTCGGCGAAGCGGACCGCACGGATCCGCCCGGGCACCAGCGTCAGCGTGAGCACGCCACCGTTGAGGTCCTGCGGCGCGGCCAGCACGCGCGTGGTGACGAAACCGTGCGCGACGATGGCGTTCTGCACGCGCTTCATCACCACGTTGACGCCCTGCGTTCCGAGGCAGCGTCCGGTCGCCGGATCCCCGTCGGGGTCGGCCGCCCGCAACGCCCATTGGAAGCGCCCGGCCTCCTCGCCGGTCAGGCGGATCTCGCGGATCGCGAAGCACGGCGACTCGTCGGCCGGCAGCCGGTCGAGAGGCGCTGGTTCCGCTTCCTGCATGCGCACATCGGGCCGCGTTTCCTGCTGTTCGCGCAGGGCGCGCTCGCGTTCCTGTTGCCGCAGCAGTTCCTGCGCCACCGAATCGAGTACCTGTCCCCACGCGGGACACACCGGTGCAAGGAATCCGCCGAGCACAAGCCATGCCGCAAGCGGCCGCAGCCGCATCCCTTTCCCCTGTTGCACTTCGCCTTTCCCTGTGAAGACCACGCCCGACCAGTCGATGTCCCCTGCGACTGCCTCACGGCGGTCGCTGATGCGGGGCGGACCATTCCTAGGATATATCGGCCGTCAGCGGAAAACCTTTAGCCGCGTCTCCATGCAGGCTCACGCGCCAGCCTCGACGGCCTGCCGACCGAACGCCTTGCTTCGTTCCGGAACACCCGTTTCGGTTAGAAAGCGGTCCTGGCGTATTCGGTCGACGGAAGGTCCGCCAACGGCCGGAAGCGGGCATCCCAATCTGCGGCGAAATGCGCGCGCGTCAGGCGCCCGCCGGCTTGGGGCGCATCAAGGCTGCGAGCGTGACCACGCCCGCGACGATGCCCCAGAACGCCGAGCCGATGCCCCACAGCGACAGGCCCGATGCCGTGACGAGAAACGTCACGAGCGCCGCTTCGCGTTCGGATTCATCGCGCAATGCAGCGGCAAGGCTGCTGCCGAGCGTACCGAGCAGCGCGATGCCGGCGATCGCCACGATCAGCTCCTTCGGAAACGCCGCGAAGAGCGCGACCACCGTGGCGCCCGACAAGCCCGCCACGATGTAGAACACGCCGGCCGCGATCGATGCCACGTAGCGGCGCGCGGGATCCTCATGCGCCTCGCGGCCCATGCAGATCGCGGCGGTGATCGCGGCCAGGTTGAGCGCGAACGCACCGAACGGCGCCAGCAGCACGTTCGCCACGCCGGTCCAGCCGATGACAGGCGAGATCGGAATCGGGTAGCCCGCGGCGCGGATCGCGGCAACACCCGGAACGTTCTGCGATGCCATCGTCACGATGAAGAGCGGCAGTGCGATGCCCACGATGGCGCCGATCGACCACGTCGGCGCGACGAACACCGGGCGCGCGAGTTCGAGCGAGAGTCCGTCCATCCGCAGCAGGCCTGCAGCGCCGGCATACGCGATGCCGACGAGCAGTGTCGCGATGACTGCATATCGCGGCGCGAACCGGCGCATCAGCAGGTACGCCACCAGCATCGCCAGCACCAGCCCCGCCTGCGAACGAAGCGCCGCGAACGTCTCGAGGCCGAACCGCAGCAGCACGCCGGCGAGCATGCCGGACGCCAGCGAAACCGGGATCCGGCTGATCATCCGTTCGAAGAAACCCGAGAAGCCCGCGACGGCGATCATCACCGCGCACAGCACGAACGCGCCGATCGCATCGGACAGCGGCAGCCCTGCGACGCTGCCGATGAGCATCGCGGCGCCGGGCGTGGACCACGCGGTCACCACCGGCATGCGGTAGCGCAGCGACAGGGCGATGCACGTCAGGCCCATGCCCAGGCCCAGCGCCCAGATCCACGAGCCGATCTGCGCCGGCGTCGCGCCCAGCGACTGCGCCGCCTGGAACACGATCGCGGCGGAGCTGGCGAAGCCCACCAGCACCGTGACGAAGCCGGCGGCGATCGCGGAGGCCGAGAGATCGCGCAGCAGATGTCGCGACGTGGTGTCGGTCGTGGCGTTCATGCGTGACCCCGGACTTCCATGCGAACCGGCCTCGTGCAGGTCGAAGTGCCTGACGCTACAGCACGCGCGGCACGGCGTCGCGCGTCCTCACATGACGGGCTGCGAGTTCAGTCCTGCTGCGCGGAACCCGACATGGCGTCGCGCAGCCGCTGGACCTGCCGGTTGAGTTCGACCAGTTCGCCGGGCGCCATGCCCGAACGGTCCGCCAGCAACTCCGCCAGGCATCGCGTACGCGAGCGGAGGTCGCGGCCGGCCTTCGTCAGTTGCACGTGGACCTGTCGCTCGTCGCGTGCGCTGCGCTGGCGTTCCACCAGCCCCGCCTGCTCCAGCCGTTTCACCAGCGGCGTGATCGTGCTGGCCTCCAGCGCAAGCCGCGCGCCGATGCCGCTTACGGTCAGGCCATCGTCTTCCCACAGCGAACTGAGGACGAGGTACTGCGGATACGTCAGGCCGAGTTCGTCCAGCAGCGGCTTGTAGGCGCGATTGATCGCGATGCTGGCCCCGTAGAGGGAAAAGCACAGCTGTTCGTCCAGTGGGAAAGGCGCTTTCGCTTTGGCGGCCATCGGGTGCTCCTGGGCCCGGGGCGATTCGGGCAACATGCCGAAAGGTTACCACGATAAAGAATATCTTGACATTCAAATTTCACGGGTCTAGCCTGTTACTTATCGCGATAACCATTACCGCGATCCACCACCCACCGGAGATGACGCCATGAACACGCTCGCCCGCTCGCTGTCCGCCGTGCTGCTCGCGCTTGCCCTGCCCTCCGCCGCCCATGCCGCCGAACCGAAGGTCGCCGGCACCGCGGCCATCCGGAACGTCGTCCTCGTGCACGGCGCCTTCGCCGATGGTTCGGGCTGGCGCGGCGTCTACGACGACCTGACCAGGCGCGGCTACCGCGTGTCGATCGTGCAGAACCCGCTCACCTCGCTGGCCGACGACGTCGCCGCCACGCGCCGCGTTCTTGATCGTCAGGACGGGCCCGCAATCCTCGTCGGCCACTCGTGGGGGGGTACGGTCATCACCGAGGCCGGCGTGCATCCCAATGCCGCGGGCCTGGTCTACGTTTCGGCGCTGGCGCCCGATGCGGGTGAAACGACCGCGCAACAGTACAAGGGCTTCGCCCCGACGCCCGAGTTCGTCATCGACACGGGCAAGGACGGTTTCGGCTTCATCGAGCTCGCGAAGTTCAAGGCCGGCTTCGCCCACGATGCCAGCGATGCGGACGCCGCCTTCATGCGCGACTCGCAGGTGCCCATCGCCATGTCGGTCTTCCAGACGCCGCTCACCCAGGCGGCATGGCGCACGCGCCCGAGCTGGGCGGTGATCGCGACCGAAGACAAGGCGTTCGACCAGGCGATGCTCGTGCACATGGCCAAGCGCATCGGCGCGACGATCACCTACACGCCGGCCAGCCACGCGGTCTTCATGACGAAACCGAAGGTGGTCGCCGACGTCATCGATACCGCTGCGAAGCAGGCGCGGCCGATCGGGAACGACTGATCGCGTGCTGCATGGCCTTGCCTGCGCGAGCCCGACAGGACGTCGGGCTTTCGCGCCATGGCACTCGAAGCCTGGCGAGCGCGACCGATATCTCGTTCCGGGCAGTCGCGCCCGCCGACCCTGCAACAACGATGAACAAGCACGCGGCGCGCTGCGTGACTGCTACTCACGCGTCGAACGGAAGTAGCGGGAGGTGGAGCCCTTCCGGTGGCGTCGACGCGCGGGAGGCGCCGCACATCGCGCGTACGGGATCGTGTCGTTCCTGACGACACCGATGTTCGCCGGTCATGCCAGGCCGCCACGGCTATCTTCGTACGTCTCCCTGATCACAGGGAAACCGTGCACGGTCGGCGACCTGCCGCCGGCTCCCCGAGGCACAGGGTGACGGACACACCTCACGACAATGCGATGCGCAAGGTCGCCATCGTCGGACGCCTTGGCGTGTATCCGATGATCCGGCTTTCGCTCCCCGGCCGACGCCTGCTCGCCTATCTCGCACTGCGCCGCCATCCCGTCGCGCGTGGCCTGGCGTCGGCACAGCTGTGGCCGGACGTCGCCGAAGATGCGGGTCGTGCGAACCTGCGGCGCGCGCTCTGGCACGTGCCGCGCGGCTGGGTCGAGACCATTGGCGACGAGCTGGTCCTGCATGCGCAGACCGATCTGGAACACGCGCACCAGGTCGCCGCGCGCGCCCTGAACGGCGAAGCGCTCGCGCTCGACGAGATCGAGCTGCTGTCCAGCGACATCCTGCCCGGATGGCACGAGGAGTGGGCGCTCGCCGACCAGGACGCGTTCCACATGCTGCGCGTGCAGGCGCTTGAAGCCGCATGTCGCACGATGTCGGCCGCGGGACTGTTCGGCCTGGCCGTTCAGGCCGGAACCGCCGCCGTTGAAGCCGAGCCGCTGCGTGAATCGGCCGCCGAAGCGGTCATCGATGCGCATCTGGAGCAGCGCAACCGCTATCAGGCGGTTCAATGCTTCCGCTCGCTTGCGCAACGGCTCGGCGATGAACTGGGCATCGAGCCCGATCCGATGCTGGCCGAGCGCGTGCTCGGTCCCGTCCGCGCCAGCCAGCGCCGTTGAGGGCATGCCCTGCCCCGTCCGCGCCGCACGCGCGTGGACGGAATGCGGACGCCGACTGAACGTAGCCGCGACGTTGCAGGTCCGTCGCGCGGACGACCGCGCGATGCGCGGGTGACGCGGACGCAACGCGCGCGCGTACGCTCGAGGACGGCACGCGTGTTCGACTGATGTCAGGAGCCACCGAGCGGAGGCACGACATGACCATCGAACAGCAGGAACGTGAGCTGGAATGGAACGTCCAGTCCGAACACAACCCCTTCGCCGAGGCGTTGCCCGAGTCGCCGGGCATGGCGGCGCCCTCCGAAGCGGTCGCTGCGTTCGACGAGCGTTCCTCTCCGTTCGACGAGACCATCGGCAATGCGGTGAACGAAGCCGAGTCCGATCGTCTCTACGCGCAGGCATTCGCCGAACTGCGCGATGAAGCCTTCGACGAAGCGGTCGCCTTCCTCGCGGAGGAAACCGAGCAGGCGGTCGCCGATCGCTTCGCCGACGAATCGCCGGCGCACGGCGCGGAGCGGGAGCGGTATGCGCAGGCGCAACTGTCGGCGGTCAGGTTCGAGGCGCTGCAGTATCTGGATGCGCTCGAAGCCGAGGTGAGCGGGAAGGACCTGGAGTCGCTCACCGGCGAACAGCTCGACGAGATGCTGGAGCGCTTCGATCCGCAACACGGCGAGCTCACGCCTGCCGGCGAGGAATTCATCGGTTCGCTCGTGCGCAAGGCGAAGAAGGTCGTCAAGTTCGTCGCCAAGACCGCGAAAACCGTGGGAAAAACGGTCGGGAAAGTCGCCGGCGCCGTGCTCGGGCCCATCCTCAGGAAGCTTCGTGGCCTGATCAATCCGCTGCTCAGGCGCGTGTTGTCGATCGCGATCGGACGCCTGCCGGCGCCGCTGCAGGCGGCTGCGCGCAAGCTCGCGTCGCAGATCACGTCGGAAGCCTTCGAAAGTGAAGGCCCCGCGTTCGAAGCCATGCTGCATGAAGGCGTGAGCCATGAGGGCGCGGTCTCGCCTGCCAACCTGACCGATGTCGAAGCCCTGGCCGAGTCGTTCGATGCGGCCCTGGCCGAGGCGATGGTCGGCGACGCGACAGGCGAGTTCGCCGGCGAGTCGCTCGAAGAGGGCGAAGAGGAAGCCGATGCCGGTGGGCGTGAGCTCGAGCGGCTGGCCGAAGCGCGCGGCGTGCTGATCGACAGCCTGCGCACGGCCAGCGACGAGGAAGACATGGCGCCTGCGGTGGAGCAGTTCGTGCCCGCGCTGCTGGGCGCATTGCGCATCGGCATCAACCTGGTAGGACGACCCAAGGTCGTGCGGTTCCTGGCCGGTTACCTCGGCCAGCTCATCAGGCGCTGGGTCGGGCCGAACCTGTCCGGGCCGCTGTCGAACGCGATCGTGGACACGGGCCTGCGCCTGGTCGCGCTGGAAGCCGAAAGCGAAGCGGGCGAGCTGCGGACCGACGAAGCCGCGCCGATCGCGCTGGCGACCGTGGTGGAAGACACGGTGCGCCGCCTGGCCGAGAGCGAGTCGTACATCCTGGAGAACGAAGACCTGATGCAGCTGGCGGCGTCGAACGCGTTCGGCGCGGCAGTGGCCAGCCACTTTCCCCAGCGCCTGGTGCGCCCTGCCCTGCGGCAGGCGCCCTCGATCGGGGGCACCTTCGTCGCACGTCGGCCACGTAGCGTTCGCAGCTACCGCAAGTACAGCCGCACGCCGGAAGTGGAACTCACCGCACAGGTGGCCGATGCCTTGCCGACCTTCGGCGGCACGACGGTGGGCGCGGTGCTTCGCGCGGCCGGCGCGACCTTCCCCATCCGCGCGCGCATGCACATCTACCAGTCCGCCGCCGGCACCACGCTGCCGCGCATGATCCGCCTGGATCGCGCCAACGGCGGTGGTCGCGCACGCGCGGCATCCTCGCAGGTCCATCCGTTGACGCCGGAAGCCGCCGGGCTGCTGCTGCGCGAACCGAAGCTGGGCGTGGCAACCGCGCCGGCCTACCTGCGTTCGCGCAACCGCATCGCCGTTGGACAGCGCTTCTATCTGCTCGAACCGATCGGCGCCGCCGGTGCGCTGGCGTTGTCGGGCGCCACGGCGACAGCGGGAACCCGCCTGTCGCCCAGCCGCACGTGGACGGTGGTCAACCTGCGACGCGCGAGCATCACCGTAGGCATGTACCTGTCCGAAGCCGATGCGCAGACGGCAGCCGAAGGCGTGCGCCAGGGCCGCGGTAGCGCCGCCCTGCTCCAGTCGCTGGTTGGCATCTACAAGGCGGGCGCGCAGACAGGTGCGTCCGCGCCGGACGGCCGTCTGCGCGTCGTGCGCGAGGACAGCGAGGATCACGAGGAATTCGCGCCGTCCGGCCCTTCCCTGCCGCCGGCGACGGTCGCGGCGCTGCGCCGGCGCCTGGACGCCTGGGTGCTTCCCGCACTGGCCAACTGGACCCGCGACAACGCCGAAGCGTTCGCGCGCGCGGCCGCGCATCCCGATCCAGGCGTCACCGTCCGCATCCGGCTCACCTCGGTACCGGGGCTGGATGCCATCGCGCGGGGCGATACGTCGATCGCGCCGGGCGCGTTGCGGGGCACGCCGTCGATCGCCATCACCGTGACGTCGGGGCGTCGCCGCAAATGAGCACGGTCGCGTCCATCGACCACCAGTTGGTAGTGGCGGATCTGGAGCGCCAGGTCGCGCACTGGCTGGCGGCCTCGCGCACGTTCCGGGATGCGGAGGAATTCGCATCGCTCGCCGCCTGGAAGTCGGTCGAACGCGAGACCGGCGCGCCGCTGCGCAAGCAGCTGCATGCCGCCGTGGAGGAGCTGATCGCCCTGGGCGACGCCACCGCGCTGCTGATCGCGAAGGCACGACACACGCCGGCCCTAACTGGCAAGGCGGCCGCGGCGGTGCAGCGCTTCCGCCGCCGTTACATGCAGGTGGACACGACGCTCGATTTCCTCGGCGATGCGGTCAACTCCCGCACCAGTCCGCTGCTGTGCGCGGCGTTGGGCACGCTCGACCGCCTCGCCGTGGCGAGCATGGCGCCGGTGCTGCAACGCGCGAGGATCCCCGTCCCGCGCGTGCTGGTGTACCAGGACAAGGGCACGGGCGCGTCGATACTGCGTGCCGGCGTGCGGCTCTGGGCGCCGGGCACGATCATGCCGGTCGCGGCGATCAAGATCGTGCGCCACAACCTCTACCGGCCGACGTCGCTGTTCCACGAGACCGGGCACCAGGTCGCGCACCTCACCGGGTGGGTTCCCTCGGTGCGCACGGCGATCTCGCGCGCGCTTGCCGGCGACAGGCAGTTGCAATCGATGTGGACGCCGTGGGCATCGGAAATCGCGGCCGACGTCTACGCGTTCCTCCTGACCGGTTACGCATCGGTCGCCGCGCTTTACGACGTCGTCGGCGATGCGGAAACGATCATGCGCTGGCCGATCGGCGATCCGCATCCGATCGGCTGGCTTCGCACCGCGCTGGGATGTGCGTTCTCGCGCCATTGCTACGGCGCGAAAGGGCCGTGGGCGAACCTCCAGCGTGCGATGGAAGCGCGCCATCCGCCGCAGGCCGCCGACGAAAGCGTGCAGCCGCTGCTCGCGCGCTCGCTGCAGGCGATGCCCGCCATCGCGGAGGCCTGCCTGCATGCGCCGGTGCCCGCACTGGGCGATCGACCGATGACCGACGTCCTCGATCCGCAGCGGGTTTCGCCAAAGGCGCTGGCCGAACTGGAATCCAGCGCCGCTGCCGCGCTGTGGACCTCGCCGCATTGGCGCAACACCGAAGGCATCCGCATCGTCGCGCTGGCCGGGCTTCGCGAAGCCGAACAGCCCGCGACCGCGTCGCTCTGGATCGATCGGGCGCGGACGTGGTTGACCACCGAATCGAAGGCAGCCTGACATCACGAGGACATTGGCCATGGCAACCGACAAACCGTCCGCGGCAAACAACGCAACGCTCGAGGCCCGCATCGCGGTGCTGGAGGAGCTCTTCGTCCGCCTTGCGCAGGCGGGCGCGACCGAAACCATCCTCGACCACGGATTCAAGCGCGTGTCGCGCCGTTTGAAGACGGTGTCGGAGCGACTGGAAGGCCTCGCCTTCCAGATGGAGCCACTGCGCTCCCTGGAAGCGCTGGCGCCACAGGTGCCCGACTTCAGGACCGTCGACCAGCTCAAGGTCGATCACCTCCTGGAAGCGCTGGATCCGGGAACCGCCCCGCGGCCCGCGCCGCCCGCACCCGACCCCTGCGTCGATCAACTGAGGAGCGCGTCATGATCCGCCAACTCGTCAAGGGCATCATCGCCCAGGGATTGCCGGCGACGCCGTCGTACGCGGCGGTTCCCATCGGCAACGCGCAGCTCGCCGAACTGGCGGTGCTCACCGCCGATCCGCTTGACCTGGCGCTGTATGTCGAGCAGTACTGGAACTCGTACAACGGATCCGCCGGGCCGGCGCGCAGCGCGCTGTGGCCGGTGGGCCGCTTCACGTCCATCGCCACGCCCGCGCCGATCGAACCGCCCACGGCCGCCAAGGCCGGCGTCCCCAGCTGGGACCACCTCGCCTACGGTTACGTGATCGAGAACTCGCGCGCGAGCCAGATCCTGCGTCGCGTCGTCCGTGAATACCGCAACGGCGAATCGCTCGGCGTTCCCTCGCCCGAAACGCGGCGCTGGCTCGATGCCACCGAGGCGCTGCTGCACGGCGCGGCGAACCTGATCCCGCCCTGGCTGTCCACCAGCGCCGCGCGCCAGGACCCGGAGGCCGTACGTCGCAACGCGTACTGGCGACTGCTCGGCATGGACCTGGCGTTCGGCACCGAGGACAACCGCCCCGCCGAGTTCGTGCGGGCCAGCGCCGCGAACAACGACTTCGTGCGCCTGTTCGAGGAGCTGCTGTTCGAGCTGTGGCGCGCGATCTCCAACTTCAAGAACCTGGTCGCCGGCAACGAAACCGACCAGGACCGCATCTTCCGGATCGCCGAGGAACTGCAGTTCGTGCTGCGCTCGCGGCGGATCGGCCAGATGCTCGACCGCGAGGAACTGGCGGCGGTCACCGTGCAGGGCTGGATCGAACTCTCGCTGGGGGACTTCAGCCCGGTCGTCGATGACCTGAAGGCGCAATCGACGTCCTCGCCCAACCGGCTGCGGCTGATCGGCAACAAGGTCGGACTGCCGGCGCACAGCAAATCCGCCGCACTCCTGTCGATGAGCGAGCCGATATCGCTCCTGCTGCGCACCATCGAATCGCAGGTCATCACCGCCGGCACCGTGGCGAAGCTGTACCAGCCGGGCACGCCGATCGGCGAAGCGTCGCGACGCGTCATCACCGAGTGGTCGGCCGCGACCGGACGCGACCTCAAGGCGCGCGCCAAGCCGGTGGAGATGAACCGACCACGGCTGGTGCGCGTGCAGTGACGTTGCGACTTCCCCGGAGGATTGCCCATGTCCGCCGCAGCATCGAACCATCCACACGATCCGCTCGGCCTGGATGCGCCGTTCGCGGAGGGCCGCGACGAGGCCGACCGCTTCGAAACGGGCGCGGACTGGCGCGAGTCGGGCGAGTCGCCCTACGCGGAGTCACCTTACGCCGAATCGATCGCAGTCGAGGGTTACGCCGATAGCGGGGAACGCCTGGCCTGGCTCGACGTCGAAGCCGAGCGCGGCGACGCGGCGTCGAGCGAGGGCTTCGTGCCGCATGACGAAGACCTGTACGAGGACCTGTACGAGGATCCGGGCGAAGCGCGGGAACACGAACGGGTGTCCGAGAGCGGAGGCGGCGTGGAAGCCGAAGCCGGGATGGGATTCCTCGACGACGAGGAGCGCGACGCATTCGAGGCGGCCGAAGCGCATGCGGAATCGGAAGACCGCTTCGAACCGGAGGCCGGAAATCCAAACGCCCCGCTGACCGCGCAGCAACGCGCGTGGATCCTCGCGCTGGACCGCTCCGCCATCGAGCGCGTCGCCGACACCACGCTGCGCGAGCGGTTCCTGCAACAGGACTGGTCTGACATCGAGTTCCCCGGGAACGTGCCCAAGGGGCAGACCGCGACGGCCGCGATCAAGCAGCACTGGGTGCTCTCGCGTTCCCTGTTCAACGCGATGGCCGGCGTGGTGCCCGAACGCCGGGTGCCTTCTTCCATCCGCTTCCGCGAGCGTGCGACGGCGAAGGTGCCGGGCCAGGATTCGCAGCGGCTGTATCCCGAAGCGCGCGATGCCTTCGTCCGCATGCACGCGGCGGCCCGGGCCGACGGCGTGGACCTGGTCATCCTCTCCTCGTGGCGCAGTCGTGCGCGGCAGGCTGCCGCCAGCGCGAATCAACCCAACCCGAACGCCGTCGCACGGAAGGCTTCGGCGCACATGTACGGCCTGGCCATCGACGTGCGGATGGCGGTGCCCGGCCTGCCGGTAAAGGAGATCAACACGCGCGTGGATCGCGCGACGGCCGCCAGGGCCGGGACGTCGGCGAAGATGGGAAACCTGGTGCGCATGTACCGCTCGCCGGTCTACAAGTGGCTCTCGTTGCGGGCCAGCGAGTTCGGCTGGTTCCCGTACCGGAACGAACCGTGGCACTGGGAATACAACCCACCCGGGCTGAAGGCCCGCTTCGAGGCCGCCACGCGCGGCGAGCTGGAGGGCGAGGCCGTCGCTGGATCGCCACCCGCGTGGAGCGAAGACGAAGGCGAATCGCCCTACACCGAGGCGGAATACGAACCCACGCGCGAGGCGGCGCTTCGCGGCGAAGGCGAAGACGAAAGCGAAGCCGATGCCTCGCCAGGCCTGCGCACCTTCACCGCCAGCGCGCTGCCGGTGAAGCTCGCCGTGTACGTGACGCAGGCTGCGCGCCGGGCCGGCAGCGTCGAGATGCTGGTGTTCGCGCACGGACTGGACCTGTGCAAACCCGTGCTGAAGAACCGCCCCGCATCCTTCGTCACCGGCGCGCCGTTCAAGCTGGGCGAGCTGGTCGAGGCCAGCGGCAGGCCCATCGTGCTGGTGGTGCCGTTCCTGGACTGGGAGCGGCTGGCGTCGAACGCGATGGCGTTCGGTCGCAAGTGGCATCGCCTTGCGCAACCCGAGGTCTTCAATCGCGTTGCGGCAGAGGCGCTTGAAGTGGCGCGCGGCATCGCTGGCGCGAGCGGCGCATTGGCGCTCTCCCGCCTGATCCTGGCGGGCCACTCGCGCGCCTACGGATTCCTCGATGCATTGGCGAACGCCCACGCCGCGCCGCAGATGCGGACCGGCGCCTTGTCGCGGCCATTGCACGTGTGGGCGCTGGACACGACCTACTCCGCGCCGATCGCCGACTGGCGCGGCTGGCTGCGCTCGCGCGAGGACATGGTCGCGACGGTCGTGTTCCGTCATGGCACCTACCGGACGAAGGCATCGAGCGTCCCGCGCGAACTCACCACCGGCGTACGTGGCCGCGACTTCACCCGACTGGCCGCGTCGAGCGGGGGCCGCATGACCGTGATGCCCGTGACGGCCGGCAAGGTGTCGCACTGCGCGATCCCCTCCGTCTACCTGCCGCGCCTGCTCGCCGCCCTGCCCCCGCCGGCGTCGTCCGGCGAAGACGAACACGCCGGGGAAATGTTCGACGCCAACGAAGACGAAGCGGGCCTGGTCACCGAAGCCGAGGCTGAAGCGCAGGGCGAGTGGGAGGATGAGGCCGAAAGCGGGATTTCATACGGGTACGAGAACGAACGCGACGACGAATACGGGGACGAAAGCCAGGCCGGCACGCCTGGCCGCTTCGACGCCTTCAACGACCTGCGCGACACGGAATGGTCGAGCGAGTCGGGCGAGGAACTGGCCGGATCGTTCGACGAATCCGCGCCGCTTTCGTTCGAGCCGGAGGAGGAAGACGAAGCCGGACTGTCGAAGAGCGGGCTGACGCCGGCCGAACAGAAAGCCGTGGAAATCACCAGCCTGTTCGAAACCGGCAAGCGCGGCGGCTTCTACGGGCTCAGCGGAAACTTCGACGGACAGGGGCTTTCGTTCGGCCTGGTCAACTGGACGATGGGCACCGGCAGCCTGCAACCGCTGCTGCGCGACTTCGCGAGGGAGAACCCGGCGCGCTGGGCGCAGGTCTTTGGCGCGGATGCATCGCGCTTCCTGGAGCTGATCGCGCGCAAGGACAAGGCTTCGCAGAAACGGCAGCACCGCTTCGCCATCGAGGAGATGAACACCCGATCCGTCAACGCGCGCGGCAGGCGTGTTTGGACCGTGCGCCAGCCGTGGGTCGGCTATTTCCGGCGATTGTCGGAGGACGCCGCGTTCCAGCAGATCCAAGTGCGCTACGTGCGCGACCTGCTCGTCGCGGCGGACGGCTACTGCCGCCAGTTCAAGCTGACCAGCGAACGTGCGTTGTGCTTCATGTTCGACGCCGTATCCAGCCACGGGAAATGGTGGCTGAAGAAGAAGTTCGACGGTGTCGAGAAGCGCCGCGTGCTGGTCGAACAGGCGCTGCAGGCATTGGCCGCGCGCTACGGCGCGGGACGCATCCCCGAGGCGGACGTGCTGCTTGCCATCGCGGACGCACTGGCCACCACCTCCGCGCAGCGGTGGGCCGAAAAGGTGCGCACGCGCAAGCGCTGGTTCGTCACCGGCGAGCATCCGCGCAAGCGCGAATTGCAGGGTCTGTTGCCGCGGGCGCAGGTGCCGTACACGACGTCGGCATCGAGCCGCGAGCCCGGCACATCGCGCGAATCCGGCGAAGCCTGGGCCGACGAGGAATCCGGGAAAGCCGATGCAGCCGGCGATGCGCAGCTGATCCTCGGCAAATGGACGGTGTGGGTACAGGATTGGGTGTGGGAATACGAGTTCCTGCCGGGCGGAAAGTCGCGTTGGCGGGACACGCGCAGCCAGGAGAAGGGCGAAGGCCGCTGGAAGCTCACGGCCAAGTCGGTGGAGCTGACGTGGATCGATTCCACTACCACCGAAAGCTGGCCCCGCCCGCTGGCGCCCGCGCACCAGACGATCCAGTACCGCTCCAGCTATTACACCGGCGCCTCGCGCGCGCAGAAGATCGGCGGCGCCGGCGCGACCGTGCCTGCCTGGGCGGACGCCATCGATCCGTTCCCGCCGGCCATGGCCCTGTCGCTCGATACGGCCGACGCGCGTCTGTCGTCCGCGTTCGCCGCCATACCGGGCAGCAGCGTCAGCCACCTGTGCGCCGCGGTCGCCTGTGCGAAGGACGATCCGGTACCCGTGCCGTTCGCAACGTTGAACGGCGACGACATGGTGTTCGTGGGCAGCATGTCCAAGGTCGCGGTGATGTACGCCGCGTTCGCGCTGCGTGCGCAGGTACGCGTGTTCGCGCGGAAGGCGCGCGAGAACGGCATCACCACGGCACCCGAGCTGTTCGCGCTGATAAAGCATGCGTGGTCGCCGAAGTTGCGGGCGTTGTTCCCGTCGCGCCCGACGCGCAGTTTCAATATCGGCCAGGACATCACCGTGCCCCAGGTGGACACGATCTTCACGATGTCCGCGAGCGGCGACATCGAATTCGCGAAGGCGACGCCCCCGAAGACCGACGCCGAGTTCGACAAGGTCCGTGACAAGGGCGCGCCCATCGGGCTGTTCCATGACTGGATGCGCCTGATGATGCGCTGGTCGAACAATGACGCCGCCAGTCGCTGCATCCTCGCGCTGGGCTATTTCTACCTCAACGGATTGTTCGCACGGAACGGCTTCTTCGCCGGCGGCAAGGGCATCTGGATCTCCGGCGACTATGCCAAGCACGACTGGGTGGCCTCGGAAACCGAACGCCTGTCCAACGCCGCCGGCGTCGCGCTGACGCCGCGATGGGCCACCGCGCAGCAACGCACGAAGAGCAACTTCGTCGGGAATGCCTTGCAGTACGGACGTCTCATGGCGGCGATGGCGACCGGGAAACTGGTGGATCCGGCCGCGTGCGTGGAAATGCGCGCGCTCGCCGATCAGCTGTCCGGCGGCATCCGCAGTTACGGAGGCAACGGACTGATCGCGGTGGGCCGCACACCGAGCGCGCTTTCGTCGAAGATCGGCTTCGGCGACGACAGCTTCAGCCACGACTCGCTGATCGTGGAGCGCACCGACGGCGCCAGCGGCAAGCGGATCCGTTACGCCGCCGTCGTGCTCGGCGCGAAGAACCGGCAGCATCTGAAGGATCTGTTCGTGCTGCTGGACGAGGCCGTGCTGGTGCGCACGCCGTGACGCGCGCAACGCGGCGAACGGCCCCGCGGGATATCGCATGATGGTCACCTCCGCGTACCGGATCAGGACGAGCTCCCTCGTCGGCAGCGTGCAGCAGGTCGCGATCTTCGACCCGCGCTCGGCACGCTGGCTGGCATCGTTCACGGTCGGCGCGCATACCGTCGTCCTGCGCGGTCCGTCGCGCACATTCCGCGAAGGCGGGCTCGCGGTACGGCATGCCACGTGGGTCCGGACGTATCCGCAGCCGTTCCGCGAGAGCCGGTTCGATGCCGGCTGGCTGGCGTCGGCACTGGAGGCGAACCAGTGCGGCGAGCCCGACATCCTGGCGCTCGCGATGCAGTACCTCTCCGGGAGTCCGCCGCTCCATGACGTTGACGCCCCCCGGTTGCAGATCGCGGGCGATGCGAGTTACGGCCCGCTCACGGGCGACACGCGCGAGGAAGGATCGGATTTCAACGACTACCTCGGCGTCGCGTGGACCTACGAAGGCGAAGCGACGGATCCGCCGGAGCATCGCCAGTTCCGATGCCTGACTGCTCGGGCTACGTGCGGATGGTGTTCGGCTATCGCCGGAACATGCCGGGCGCAACCAGCCCCATCGCGCTGTGCCGCACGCCGGGGAAGGACAAGGCAGCGCTTCCCCGACGCGCACACGAGATGGCGAGCCACGGCCCCGGCGTGCTTGTCGTCAGCCCTTCCACGCAGCAGGCGACCTGTTTCGCGGACCTGCTGCCCGGCGACCTGGTGTTCTTCGATGCCGATCCCGACGACGGGCCGCAGATCGACCACGTCGGCATTTATCTGGGTCGCGATGCCGACGGCCACCGGCGCTTCGTTTCAAGCCGGAAACGCGCCGACGGCCCGACGATGGGCGACGTCGGCGGGCGTTCGATCCTCGATGGCGACCGACTGTATGCACGCGCGTTCCGCGCAGCGCGCCGGCTGTAGCGGGCGCCGTTGCGCTACAGGCCGGACGGAGCGGGCGCTCTCCCTGTTCAGCCGCCGCCGGCCCCATCTTGCTTGTGCTGCCCGCACCCGCTGCGCGATCCTTTCCGCGCATCAGGGGGAAACACGTGGGACATCAGGAATCTTCGGCGACGCCGCCTGCGGGGTCGTTGCCGGGCGTGTGGCGGTTCGGCGACGCCGTGCTGGACGAACAGCTGGCTGCGTTGAAGCTCGCCGGCGCCGAGGTCGAACTCGACCGCAGCGGCTACGACGTGCTGCTCGCGCTGCTTCGCCACGCCGGCGAAGTGGTGACGAAGGAGGAACTGCTCGAAGCCGGCTGGCCCGGGCGGGTCGTGTCCGAGAACTCGCTCGCCAAGGCCATCGGCCGCCTGCGCCAGGCGCTCGGTCCGCAGGGCTCGGCCATTCGTGCCGTGCACGGTTACGGTTACCGGCTCGCCTCGCCGGTGAGTTTCCAGCCCGTGGCGGACGATCGCACCTTCGTTCGATCGCATGCCGGCCCGGAGCTGCAGGAAGGCGATGCGATGCCGGAGCGTCCCGGCTGGCGACTCGTACGCCGACTAGGCGAAGGCAGCGCCGGCGCGACGTTCCTTGCGCGCTCGGACGAGGGCGAGGAACGCGTCGTCAAGATCGCCACGAACGAAGGCGGCCTGCGAGGACTCAAGCGCGAGATCGCGCTGGCGCGCTACATCGGCGCGGTGCACGCGGACCTTGCCGACGTGGCGCGCGTGCTCGGATGGAACCTCAGCCAGCCGCCGTTCTTCCTCGAACTGCCCTACTTCGCCAACGGCCATCTGGGCGAATGGGCCACGCGGCCCGATGGCCTGCCGTCGCTGTCGCGCGCGCAACGTGTCGCGCTGTGTGCGCAGCTGTGCGATGCCGTGGCGGGGCTGCACGAGATCGGCGTGATCCACAAGGACCTGAAGCCGGAAAACCTCTATCCCGTTCGCGACGCCGCCGGCCAGTGGCGGATCGTGCTCGCCGATCTCGGCGTCGGCGAGGCCATGCATGCGCCGCGCCTCATCGAACTGGGCATCACGATGAGCATCGCCGCGGACCAGATGTCCGAGCGCGCCGGAAGCCTGCTCTATCTCGCGCCGGAAGTGATCGCCGGCGAGATGCCGACCCAGCGCAGCGACGTGTTCGCGCTCGGCGTGCTGGTGTACCAGCTGATCGTCGGCGACATGCGCCGGTCGCTCGCGCCCGGTTGGGAAGCGGACATCGACGACGAACTGCTGTGCGAGGACATCGCCCTCGCCGCGGCCGCCAATCCGTTGCGGCGATTGCTGCCCGCACGTGGCTTGGCGCGCAGCCTGCGTCATCTCGAAGAGCGTCGTCTGCAGTTCGTCGCCGAGCGCGACGCACGCGTCCAGCACGCGCGGCTGCAACGCGCGATGGATCGCCAGCGGGCACGACGGCCGTGGCTGGTCGCGACCGCGGCCGCGCTGGTCGTGGGCCTGGGCGCCGGATCGATCTTCTACATGAAGGCGCTCGAAGCCGGACGCGTCGCGCGCGAGAACGCAGCCGTCGCCGATGCGGTGAACCGCTTCTTCAACCAGGACGTGCTCGGTGCCGCGTCGCCCTATGCGGCCAACGGCAAAAGCGAGCCGACGATCCGCGAGGCGCTCGACCGCGCGGTCGTGCACATCGACGAGCGGCTGCGTGACCAACCCATCGTCGAAGCGACGGTGCGCATGACCATCGGCGAGGTGTACGGCGAAGCGATGCAGATCCCGCAGGCGATCGAGCAGGAGCGTCGCGCGCTTGCCTTGTTCGAACGCCATCTCGGGCCCGGGGATGCGCGCACCCAGCAGGCGCGCTACCGCCTGGCGACCGATCTCACCGACGACTCGCGTTTCACCGAAGCCAGGGCGCTGATCGACGACACCGATGCGCTCCGGCGCAAGCTCGAACTGGACGATGTCGAAACCACACTGATGTCGCGACGCGCCGGTTGTTACTGGTACATCCGGCGCGCGCAGTACGACGCGGGGTTGCCGGCGTGCGAGGGCGTTGTCGAATCGCAGCTGGCATTCGATGCGAGCGACCACACCGCGCTGATCCAGGCCCGCACCAACCTCGCGGTGCTGCACAGCCGTGCCGGGCGTATCCGGCAGGCCGAGGAGCAGTTCGCGATGGTGGACGCGAGCTTCGCCGAATCGAACGACCATGGCAGCCCTACCCGGCTGCGCGTGGATTATCTGCACGGCATGAACCTGCTCGCCCTCGGGCGGCTGGACGAGGCGGCGCGGACGCTCGGTGCGGCGCATCGCGGTTCGGTGGCCGCGTTGGGGGCGGACAATCCGCACACGCTGGAGGTGCAGATGGGCCTGGCGAAGTTGCACCTGGCCCGCTCGAGGCCCGCCGACGCGATACCGCTGCTGCAATTCGCGCATGCGGCCTACCTGCGACAGCTGGGCAAGGACAGCCACTTCACGATGGAGGCGCGCGACGTGCTCGACGACGCGCTGTGCGCGGCGGCACGCGGCACGCCGGATGAAGCCGCCGCGTGCGACGCCAACGCCGCACGCGACGCGCGCCCCGAGGCGTGAAACCCGCAGCGCCTCAGGGCGCGACGGGCGCCTGCACGGCTTCGCTGAACTTCGCGCCGCCGTTGTAGGCGAAATACACGTGCACGGTTTCGCCCTTGGCGAGCACCGTCTCGTGTACTTCCTGCGTCGACTGGCCGAACCGGCACGTGCCCCGCCCTTGCGGGTCCGCCGCCACGGCCACTTCCACCTTGCCGGCCGGCACCTTGAAGCGCGCGGTTTCCGCGTCTTCGAGGCGGGCGGCCCAGCGCCCGTTGATGTAGACGGCGGCGAAGCACGCGCCGGCTTTCCACGCCTTGCCGCGCGTGACCTGCAACGTGCCCCACGGACCGCGCACCGGCTCCTGGTAGGCGAACACGCGATCGGCCGGTGCATCGGCCGCCGGCGTCGCCGGCACGCCGGCCGCACGCAGCGCGTTGCGGGCGGCGACCTTGTCGGCGGCTTCCTTTTCCACCTGCTGCGCCGCGTGCGCCGCGTAGGCCTCCGACGCCGTGTCGCGATAGGTCGCCGACGCCTGCAGTTCGCCGCGCTTGGTGACCTTCATGTCGTAACCATTGTCGGACAGGCTGACGGTGGTCTCGTAGCCCATCATCTGGTCGAACACGAGCGTCTTCGCATCGACGACGCGGGCCGTCGCATTCGGCGCACGCGCGACGTCGAACAGCAGTTCGCCGGGGCGCTTGCCCGGCAGGATGCGCATCTTCGGTATCTCGCTACCGCGAGGGTCGGTGCCCGTTTCGACCATCACCTTGCCGGGTTCTTCCCACTGGATGCTGCGCGACTTGGAGGCGTAGTTCGGCCAGCCGCTCACGTCCTGCCCGGCGAACGTTCGCCCGACCAACGTCGCGTACGGACCCCACACCGCCGGATCGGCGGACGCGGCGTCCTGCGCGTGAGCGAGGTTCGTATACAGCGCGCTCGACAGCGCAAGCGCCATGCAGGTTTTCAGGATTCGCACCACGTCACTCACCTCCAGCCAGGGCTTCGTCGTTCGACACGAAGCGACGTTCCATTTCGTTGCGGAATGCCACGTCGCGCGTTTCGTTGCGCTTCTGCAGCGACTTGCGTTCGCCCGCCGACAGGTTGCTCACCGCCTGCACGCGAAGTGCGCCCGGTTCGCGGGCGCGGTACAGCACCAGGCGGCACGCGCCGGCGGTGCGGTCGATCACCGGCGCGGCGATGGGATAACGCTCGCCGTCGGCGGTCTGCTCGGCGATGGACAACGCCGTCTTCGCACCGCCCTTCACGAACGTGCCGTAGATGCGGTCGGGAAGGTTGTCCCAGTAGCGGATGTCGGCCTTGGGCTTGCTCGCCGAACTGACCAGCACCGCGGCGATGCCGACCACCGCCAGCGCGCCGGCGGCGCCGCCGCCGTCGTTGAGGCTGACGGCCATCGTCGCGCCCTGGATGCCGATGCCGGCCACCGTTTCGGTGCCTTTGCGGAAGCTCGCCTTGCCGTCGAGGATCGCGTCCACCTGGCGGCCACCGAGCGTGGACGCCTGCCAGCCGAGGTCGCCGAGCAACGGCAGTTCCTGCGTGCCGGCGTGTGCGGACACGAACGGGTTGTCGCCGGCCTTCAGCTGCATCGCCTCGCCGTAGGAACCCGTGGCGGTCTTCACCGGCGAGGTGCCCGACTCCACCAGCACCAGCGTCGTGAGACCCTTTGCCGGCGCCTTGAGGCCCTCGGGTTTCTGCGTGGCCGCACGCTGGTAGAAATCGGCGGCCATGCCCGCGTCGCCGGCGCAGGTCGACGACCAGCCCGACAGCAGCGACATCATGCCGAAGTCGCCGGCGTAGGTTTCGTGGCCGGAGATCGTGTCCTGGTACTCGGCCGAACGGAAACTCGCACGCGCGTTTTCGTAATCGCCGCTCGCCATGAACAACAGGCCGCGGTAGTAGTACGTCATCGCGCGCTCGTACGGCTCGCCCTTGAAATCCTTGCTGCCTTCGGCGGACCAGAGCGAACGCGCCTTCTTCGCCGAATCGGAGTTGGCGTAGATCAGTTCGATGCGTTCCAGCGCGGCGTCGAAGGCGCGCTCGGCGACGTCCAGGTGCCCCTGGTCGATGGCCTCCAGCCCGAGCCGCTGCAGGTTGAGCACGGCGCCCCACTCGCCTTCGGCGAGCAGCGTGTCGTAGTACGGGCGCAGGCCGGCTGGCAACGCCGACGGCGCATCCTGCGCGAAAGACGGCGCGGTGCAGGCCAGCAGCGCGGAGAACAACGCGGCGCGGCCGAGGTTCATCGTGGTGCGCAGGCTCATCGACGCACCATCGCGTCGGCCATGCGGTGACCGGTTTCGTTCGCCAGCACGCGTGCGGTGTCGGCCTGCGTGGCGGGCGCCGCGGTACCGCGTTCGAAGCCGCCAGCCGTTGCCACGTAGGGACGCACCGCGGGTTCGCCCGCGTCGGCCGGCGTGTCGAAATCCAGCAGCGTCTCGCCGGTGGCGATCGAACGCAGCGATACATGGAAGCGGCGTCCCGACGCCGCATTGCCGTCGGCGCTGGAGGTCACCTCCATCAGGAAATCCGCGTGACCGACGAGCGCGCCGGTCTCGATCGCATGCAGGTTCGGCCGCTCGCCCTGCGCCGCCTGCCCCGCCAGCCGCGTGGCCAACGTGCGGTCGATGAAGCGGACGCCGCCCTGGCGCAGTTCGGACATGAAGACCGACTGCATCGAACGGGCATCTGCCGACAGCGCGGCGTGCGTGGGGCCCTCGCCTTCGACGAAGGATTCGCTGCGCTGGTGCAGGTGCGCCTGCGCACCGGCGACGGCAACGCCGACCGGACCGCTGGATCCGTCGACTACGCCGTCGACCTGCGCGGCATTGCCATGCACGCGGCGGTCGAGGGTTTCCACGTCGCGATAGCGCGTGGACACGGCGTCATCGAGCGTGGATTCCCAGAACAGCATCACGCGGTTGCGTGCGCCGAGCCGGCCGCGCAATGCGGTCCACGGCGTGGCGACCTGCTGCACCGGGCGCGCGGCCGGCGTGAGCACCGTCGGCTGCCCGGGGCGCATCTGTGCGCCGGTCACCGCCGGCACGGCGAGGCCCGCCGTCGCGGCGCACGCGAGCGCGCAGGAGAGCAGCGTCCGGCGGCTCACGGGTTGCGCGCCAGTTCGATGTAGTAGTGCGCGGCCTTGCCCGTGGAGAACGAGGACTCCTGGTACACCGCCATGCCGCCCGCGGGCAGGAACACCGTGCGCCATGCCGACACCGGCTCGGCCGGCGCCATGCCCGCATCGAGGAACGCCGTGCGTGCGCGCACGCTCATCGGCGCACCGGTGCAGTTGGCCAGTCGCGCATTGACCTGCACGGTGCCGCCCGCGGTGTTCTGCGTGGCCAGCTGCTGCACGATGACGCTGTTGTAGAGGCCGGAATCGCTGATCAGCACCGCATCGGCCGGGATGTCCTTCACCGAACCGTAGGCGGTCGACGTCAGCGCCGGGCCGCCGACGAGCGCACTGGCCTTCAGCGCCTTGTAGTCGCACTTGAGCATGGCCTGCGGACGTGCGGCCGGCGTGGACGAACAACCGGCCAGCGCGAGCGCGATCACCGCGGCCGAAACGAGGATGGAAGCGGAGGATTGCATGGCGTCTCCTTCAGGGAACTCGCGAGTGGATGCCGCGCGCGGAACCGGGCACGCCGCGTCAGCGGCGGCCGGTCGTCCCGGCGGCACGTGTGTTGGGATGGAAGGCGCGCCGTCGCGGCGCGCGGGACGTCAGCGGTAGACCACGTCGTCGGCAGCGGCGCGCTGGAACTCGTACATGCCGCTCCACACGACCGCGCCGGTCTCGGCGTCGACCAGTTCGAACGCGATCTGGTTGTAGCGCTGGATCACGCCGCTCTTCGGGTCCCGGCTGTCGAGCGTCATGATCGCGCCGCCGAGGAAGTAGTCGACGCCGGCCTGGGCGCCGGTCATGCCGGTCGTGCCCACGTCCGTGACGCCTTCGCGCTTGAGCTCGCGCTGCTTGGCGACCATCCCCGCGTAGCGCTGACCGACGAAGGCCATGCGGCCCTGCGAGGCGCGGTTGAGTTCGGTCATCAGCCGCTGCGTGATCATGCGGCGGTTGATGATCTGCGAGCCCTCGTTCCGGAACTCCTGCTCGTCGATCAGGATGCGCGGCGGCTTGGACAGCCCGTTGAGGAAGCCGCTGGCGAACATGTCGCGCGCCATCTGGTTGGTCATCGACTGGATGTCGTGCGCCTCGATGCCGACGCCGGTGACCAGTCCCTTTTCCGACGGATCGAGATCGCGCGCCTGGACGCCGTTGCGGTTCTCGAGCTTGCGTTCGCGCGCCTGGCCTTCCCCGGCCGGCAGACACGCGGCGGCGAGTACCAGCCAGATGCCGGCACTGAAATGTCTTGCAGTCACGATTTCCCCCTGGAGTGCTGGACCGCCCGGCGCACCGGGCCGGCATCGCGGCCGGCCCCGCGGCCGGCGGGACGGGCGAAGTGGACCACCGTC
Organism: Lysobacter soli; assembly: GCF_009755585.1. Classification (NCBI taxonomy): domain Bacteria; kingdom Pseudomonadati; phylum Pseudomonadota; class Gammaproteobacteria; order Lysobacterales; family Lysobacteraceae; genus Lysobacter; species Lysobacter soli. Next base: position 2,174,868 of record NZ_CP046603.1, read on the forward strand.
ACATCCCGGAGTCTTTTCCGAGCGCTGAAATCTTCTGAAAAGTTATGAATCGCGGCGCGGATCGTGCGGCAACCCGTTGTTGGTCAAGCACTTGCGAGCGACCCGCGCGAGCGCATCCCGCTTCGCCAAGGCGCCGTTGTCGCCGCGGAGCAGTTCCCGGCAGCCATGAAGGCAGGACGGCGCCGCCGGTCCGCCCTTCCCCGCGCGCCGGTCAGTCCGGCGTCAGCACCACCTTGCGGCAGTTCTCCTGCTTCTTCTCGAAGACCTCGTAGCCCTTCGGGGCGTCGGACAGCCGCATGCGGTGGCTGATGATGACGTCCGGGTGCAGCTCGCCATTGGAGATATGTTCCAGCAGCTGCGGCATGTACTGCTGCACGTGCGTCTGGCCCATGCGGAAGCCCAGGCCCTTGTCGAAGGCGTCGCCGAACAGGAAGCCGTGGATGAAGCCGGCGTACACGCCGGGCACGCTGACGATGCCGCCGCGCCGGGTCGCCGCGATGCACTGGCGGAGCGCCTTGCCGCTGGAGCCCTCCAGCTTCAGCGTCGTCATCGCCGTTTCCAGCTTGCTCCCCTTGGCCTCGAAGCCCACCGCCTCGATCGACGCATCGACGCCGCGGTTGCCCATCAGCGACACGATGAGCGCGGCGGGATCCTCTTCCTCGTCGAAGTCGATCGTCTCCACGCCATAGGTATCGCGCGCGAATTCGAGCCGGTACGGATGGTGGTCGATCATGAAGATGCGCTCCACGCCGAGCAGCCGCGCGCAGGCCGCGGACATCATGCCCACCGGGCCCGCGCCGAAGATCGCCAGCGACGAGCCGGGGCCCACCGCCGCATTGAGCACCGCCTGGTAGCCCGTCGGCAGGATGTCCGACAGGAACAGCACCTGCTCGTCGCGAAGCGTGCTGTCCGGAATGACCAGCGGGCCGACGTTGCCCTGCGGCACGCGCACGAACTCCGCCTGCCCGCCCGCGTAGCCGCCGTACAGGTGCGTGTAGCCGAACATCCCCGCGCCCGGTCGCGCGTCCTTCTTGTTGAGGATCGCGCCACGGTCGGGGTTGGTGTTCTCGCACGCCGCGAACAGCGCACGGCTGCAGAAGAAGCAGTCGCCGCAGGAAATGGTGAACGGCACGACGACCCGGTCGCCGCGACGCACGCGCGTGACGGCCGGACCGACGTCCTCGACGATGCCCATGAATTCGTGGCCGAGGATGTCGCCATCCTTCATGCCCGGCACCTTGCCGCGATACAGGTGCAGATCGGAGCCGCAGATCGCGGTGGCCGTCACGCGCAGCAGGACATCGGTGTCCTCGAGGATCGTCGGATCGGGCACGTTCTCGATGCGTACATCGTACGAGCCCTGCCAGGTCAGTGCTTTCATCTGCCGCTCCTGCGTCGTGTGTACCTGAATGATCTCCCGCAAGACGCATGCCACCCGCCGCACCGTGCAGGCGGCCTCGACGGCGCGTAGTGCGTGAAGCGGGTCGATCGCGGCAGAAAAAAGTTCACGAATGGCCTCGGTGTTGCGGATCGCGCGCGTCTTCGATGTGAATCCGATTGCCCGCGTGCGTCACGCGCATGAAACACATGCGATGGGACCGTAACTGCGGAACGCGAACAGGAGCAGGAAGTGGCACGACACAAGCCGATCGAACGCCAGGTCATCGTCATCACCGGCGCCAGCAGCGGCATCGGGCTGGCGACGGCGCTGACGGCCGCGGAAAAAGGAGCGACGGTGGTGATGCTCGCGCGCAGCGAGCAGACCCTTGCGGAGATCGCCGAGGAAATCCGCGCGAGCGGTGGACGCGCATTGGCGCTTACCGTCGACGTGGGCGATGCCGACGCGGTCGCCGAAGCCGTCGACCGCATCGTCGCGGAGTTCGGACGCATCGATACCTGGGTGAACAACGCCGGCGTCTCGATCTACGGATCGCTCGACGAAATCGGGCTGGAAGACGCGCGGCGCCTGTTCGACACGAACTTCTGGGGCGTGGTGCACGGCAGCCTCGCCGCCCTGCCCCATCTGCGTCGCGAGAACGGCGCGCTGATCAACGTGGGCAGCGAAGTCTCCGAGGCCGTGGTCCCGCTGCAGGGCATGTACACCGCGAGCAAGCACGCCGTGAAGGGCTTCACCGACGCGCTGCGCGTGGAAGTGGAGAACGTCGACCGGTCGGGCATGTCGGTGGTGCTGATCCAGCCAACCGCGGTCAACACGCCCTTCCCCGAACATGCGCGCAACTACATGTCGCGCGAGCCGAAACTGCCCGACCCGCAGATTGATCCGGCGCAGGTCGCCGCCGCGATCATCGAGGCGGCGCAGAGCGGCGGTCGCGACATCAAGGTCGGTTCGATGGCGCGACTGAACGTGATGGCCTCGCGCCTCATGCCGCGCGTGGCCGATCGCCTGTCCGCACGGCAGGTCGACAAGCAGCAACTCGACGAGGCGCCCATCCGCCCGCAAGGCACGCTGTACGAAGCGGGCCAGGCAGGCCGCGTGCACGGATCCCATCGCTGATCCGCGGATGCGGCGCCGCCGGTATCACGGCTACTTCACCATGTTCGATGTGTCGTAACAGGCGACGGATCCACACACATCACGCATGGACTGGTCTTCCACAACATGGGGTTTCCTCGCGCTGTACTGGGTCTGGGTGATCGCCGGTGCGCTCGATTTCGCATGCCACCGGCGCACGGACCTTCCGCACACGTCGGGTGTCGCCGAATCATCGATGCACCAGGTGCAGCTGGCCTTGTGCGGGTCGGCGACGGTGCTCGTCCTGCTGTTCGAGCCGACCGCAGGACTGGCGGCGCTGCTGCTGTGCATCGTGCTCGCGCATGCGTGGGCGGGGTTTCGCGACACGCGGTTCGCGTTCGACTCAGGCCGCACCATCCTTCCGATCGAACAGCACATCCACAGCGTGCTCGACATGGCGCCGTGGATCGCGTGGGCGATCGTGGCGTGGCATGCCGCGAGCGCGCCTGCGCTGGAATGGTCGCTCAGTCTGCGTCGCCCCGCAGCTGATGCCGCGCTCTGGATCGCGGTGCTGCTGCCGGCGCTGGCGCTATGCGTCCTGCCTGCGCTCCGGGAATTTCGCGACGCATGGCGCGCGAAGGCGGGTGCTTCGCATGCCTGAGCTTGCGCAGCGCCAGATGCGCCAACGTCAGTCCGGCTCCGAAGGCGACGTACGACGACACCATCCCGGCCGCCGAGAGATGCCGCTCGAAGCCCGGCGTCAGCCGCTTGGGCACGACGTGGTAATCGACGACGTACGCGGTGACGGCGGTCGCCGCGCCCAGCGCGGTCACGCCGCGCGGCGTGCAGGACGCCGCCTTCAGCTCGAACCATCCCGCCCACCACAGCGAACTTGCATGGTGGATGGCGTAACCCAGCGCGGTATGCCGGACGTCGGTGCGGTGTCGCCGCATCGCGGGGTCGCCCCACACCCAGTGGCTAGTCGCATTCACGCCGCTTGCCGCCTTTCCGGTCCGCGCGCGCGAGAACGCCGCGACGACCACCGACGACAGGGCGCTGGCCATGGAACCTGACACCAGCGTGCGCGACAACCAGTCGCCGACTTTCGCACGGAGCGCCCGATGCGAATCCTGCTGACCGGATCCACCGGCATGATCGGTTCGGCGCTGGTCGAGCGGTTGCTGCGCGATGGACATGAGGTGGTCCTGCTGGTTCGCGATCCTGCCGCGGCGGAAGCGCGGTGGCCGGCCGCGCAGATCGTGCGCGGAAGTTTCGGGGACGACATCGCCTGGGCCGACCACCTGCAGGGCGTCCACGTGGTGATCAACGCGGCGGGTCGCTTCGGAACCCAAGCAAGCCAGACGCTGGATGCAGTGCACGTGAAAGGGCCCGTCGAACTGTTCCGTGCCGCGACCGCCGCGGGCGTGGAGCGCATCGTGCAGATTTCCGCGCTCGGTGCGGATGCAGCGCGGCCCGAGCCGCACCTGTCGACCAAAGGTCGTGCCGATGCGGAACTCGCGGCCTTGCCAATACGCAGCACGATCGTGCGCCCATCGCTCGTGTTTTCTGTCGACAGCCCGAGTACGCGCTGGTTCGCGGCCCTCGCGCTGCTCCCGCTCACGCCGCTGCCCGCGGGCGGCGAGCAGGAGGTGCAGCCCGTGCATGTCGACGACCTGTGCGACGCCATCGTGCGCATCGCGACGCTGCCCGATCCGCCGTCGGAGGTGGACGCCGTCGGTCCGCGTGCGCTCACGCTCCGCGCGTACCTCACTCAGTTCAAGCAGAAGTTGAACGGCTGGGGCGGCTTCATCGTCGTGCCCGGCTGGCTGCTCCGGACGATGTCGGCGCTCTTCGGCTGGGCGAGCCCGTGGCTGTCGCCGGCCTCGTTGAGCATGCTCGCGTCCGGATCGTCGGCACCGGCCGAGGGTTTCTCAAAGGTGCTCGGACGCGCGCCCCGCGATGTGTCGACGTTCGTGCACCCGGGCAATCGTTCGGCACTGCGACGCGAGGCCATGCTCGAATGGCTGCGTCCGCTCCTGCGCGCCACGCTCGTCGTGTTGTGGATCGTGACGGGTCTGGTGTCGGCATTCGTCTATCCGCGCGAGGCGAGCCTGGAGCTGCTCGCGCGCACCGGACTGCACGGCTTCGTTGCGGAGATCGCGCTGTACGGCGCCGCCGCGCTGGACGTCGTGCTCGGCGTCATGCTGCTGTTCCCTGCCTGGCGGCGCCTCAGCTACACGGCGCAACTGCTGCTCATCACGTTCTACACGCTGGTCATTACGTGGTGCCTGCCCGAGTACTGGGCGCATCCGTACGGACCGATCCTCAAGAACCTGCCGCTGCTGGCGGCGATCGCGCTCGCTCGCGAACTGGATGCGCCCGATGGACGTCATCGTCGTTAAATTCCTGCATGTCCTGTCGTCCACGTTCCTGTTCGGAACCGGCGTCGGCACCGCCTTCTACCTGCTCGTCGCCAGTCGCTCGCGCAACGTGCAGGTCGTGGCGGCGATCGCGCGCTACGTGGTCGTCGCGGACTGGATCTTCACCGCCACCACCATCGTCTTCCAGCCGCTGAGCGGGCTCTACCTCGCGCACCGGCTCGGCTACCCGTTGAGCTCGCCGTGGCTGTACTGGTCGATCGTGCTGTTCGTCATCGCAGCCTTGTGCTGGCTGCCGGTGGTCTGGATCCAGATGCGGCTGCGCGACCTGGCCGTGGACGCGGCGAACCGGGGCGAAGAACTGCCGCTGCGTTACCACGGCTATCTGGGCGCGTGGGCCGCATTGGGCGTGCCCGCATTGATCAGCTTCCTGGTGATCTTCTACCTGATGGTGGCGCGGCCGGCCTGAGCGGTGGCATCGAACTTGCGACGGTTCCGTCTGCTAGTCGTCAGTACCGGTAGGCCTCCATGCACAAGCATCTCCTGCTCGCCCAGCCTCGCGAACGTCGCAGTGGGATTCCGGCAGCGTCCGGCGCAAAACTGCATCGCATCCCGCCCACGCCTTCACGATGCCGCGACGTGAGCGCGCTCGGCATCGTGTGCGCGCCGGCGGCCACATACCGCGGCTATACGGTGACGGTGGTGCTGGATCGGCTCGCGGTCGGCGATCGCTGGACGGGACGCGCGACGATCGCATCTAGCCGTTCGCCGAGCAGGACGTTGCTGGCGCTTTCGTTCGAGCGGTTGCCGAGGCAGCGAGGCGGCGATCGCGCACGACTGATCGTCTTGCGCGCTGCGCTGGAGGCGATCGACAACGCGCACCGCAGCGGCCGCGAAGTCTGCGCTGCGGACGCCTGAATCGCGTACTAAGGCCCCGCCCGCTCAGCCGCGCCCGGAGCGGATGATGTCCTGCGCTAGCTCACGCAGCAGCTCCGGCGCATCCGGACTCGCGTCGGCGTGCCACTCCACGCGTTGCCCATCCGGCCTGACCAGCGCGAGCGTCGACCCACCGCTGGCGTCGTCCGTCTCGATTTCGATATGCCAGCCGGGCGGCAGGCTGTCTCCCATCAGGTGTATGTCGGGGACGATGTTCGAAAAGTGTCTTGGCGTCATTGCGTGTGCCGTGCGATCCGCACGGACTTCCATTCCGTCTGCTCGATGGTGATGAGGCGCGCAACAGTCGTGCCAGTCGCGATGTCGCGGCGCACGAACGGAAGAGCCCGCCGCAGCGACTTCGCGCATGCCCATGGAAAGTCTCGCGAGGCCAAAGCCCGCAGGAAGATCGTGGCCCGCTGCGCTACTGCAGGGCACGCTCGCGCTCCGCGCCACCCGAGCGCATTGAAGTTTATGCAGCGCCCGGAAAATTTCTGCAGGTCCGCGCTTCGATGGTGAACCACACGAGCTCGCTGCGTCCGCGATTCCGCGTGGCATCGAACTTGCGTTGCATTCCTCGTGTCAGGGGCGCATGGGACGGCCCGCTCGTTTCACCGGCGTCATCACGATCGAGGGTGGAAGCATGGAAACAGCGCATGCCAGGCATGCCGCACGGAAAGCGGCGTCGGGCCTGGTCGTAATCGCCGCAGCGCTGGTCACGGCGTGCGGAGGCGCGACCGCACCGGCGGTCGCCCCACCCGGCGACGACAAGCAGCCGCGCACGGAAGCCCTCGAAGCCGGTGCCGCACTGCTGCAGGACAACGGCCCGCTCGCACGCCACGACATCCACCTCGTCGGTTTCCATCCGATGAAGGACGAGCCGAGCCACCAGATGGAAGCGCACCACTTCTGCCGGCAGGTCAACGAGGACTTCGCTCAGTGCGCGCTGTTCGACGGCAACACCGCGCAGGCGAACCTCACCGGTGTCGAGTACATCGTGTCCGAGAAGGTGTTCGCGCAGCTTCCCGCGGAAGAACGCCGGTACTGGCATCCGCACAACGCGGAGATCCTGACCGGCCAGCTGATCGCACCGGGGATTCCCGCGCCTGCAGAACATGCGCTGATGAAGTCGAAGATGAACAGCTACGGCAAGACGTGGCACACGTGGCATTCGCGCATGGGAACGCAGCCGGCCGATGCCCTGCCATTGGGCCCGGCGATGCTCGCGTGGTCGTTCAATCGCGACGGCGAAGTGCAACCGGCGCTGGTCGAAGCGCGTGATCGGAACCTGGGCGTCTCGACGAAGGACATCCGCCGTCAGCGCCAGGATCTGGTGCCGCTCGCACATCCGCAGGTCGGCGTGGACGCGTTGCGCGAGCGGTTTCCGGATGCAACGCCCATTCCGGGCGTGACGGAGCAGCCGTAATGGCGTCGGTGATGCGCACGTTGTGGAACTGCGAACGAACACGCTCTCCGTCCAGTTGGTCGACTCGCACGCTGCTTCTGCTCGCCCTCTGCATCGTTGCGTCGGCAGGCGCTCAAACGCCTCGCGATGGCGAGTGGCCGATGGCGACGCTGGATTACGCCAACACGCGCTACAGCCCGCTGGACCAGATCCGCGGCGACAACATCGAAAACCTGCGCGTCGAGTTCACCTTCTCCACCGGAAACAATCGCGGCCAGGAAGCCGCACCCATCGTGGTCGGCGACACGATGGTCATCGTCACGCCGTTTCCCAATGTGGTGTACGCGCTCGATCTTTCGCGACCGGGCGCGCCGCAGAAGTGGAAGTTCGAACCCAAGCCGCTGCCGGCCGCGCAAGGCGTCGCGTGTTGCGACGTGGTCAATCGCGGCGCCGTGTTCTGGCAGGGCAGGTTCATCTTCAACACGCTCGACGGCCGCACCATCGCGCTAGACGCCACCACGGGAAAGCCGCTGTGGGACGTGAAGCTCGCCGACATCAACAAGGGCGAGACCATCACCATGGCGCCGATGGTGGTGAAGGGAAAGGTGCTGGTCGGCAACTCCGGTGGCGAATTCGGCGTGCGCGGCTGGCTGGTGGCGCTGGACGCCGCGAGCGGCAAGCAGGCGTGGAAGGCCTACAGCACCGGGCCGGATAGCGAGGTGCTGATCGGCCCCTCGTTCAAGCCGTTCTACGCGAGCGATCGCGGCAAGGACCTTGGCAGGACGACGTGGCCGCCCGACGCGTGGAAGATCGGCGGCGGCACCGTGTGGGGCTGGATTTCCTACGACCCCGAACTGGACCTCGTCTACTACGGCACGGGGAACGCCGGCCCGTGGAACGCCGAGCAGCGCCCCGGCGACAACAAGTGGACGGCCGGCATGTTCGCGCGCGATCCCGACGACGGGCAGGCGCGCTGGTTCTACCAGTTCAGTCCGCACGACCTGTTCGACTACGACGCCGTCAACGAAACCCTGCTGCTCGACATGACCATCGACGGCAAGCGTCGCAAGGTCCTGGTGCGACCGGAACGCAATGGCTACGTCTACGTGATGGACCGTGCGACGGGACAGGTGTTGTCGGCCGACGCGTTCTCGCACGTCAACGCCATCGAGCGCGTGGACCTCAAGACCGGCCGCGCGCACTGGAATCCCGACAAGCAACCGGCGACCGGCAAGGTGGTGCGCGAAGTCTGCCCGGGTGCGCCGGGTGCGAAGGACTGGAATCCGTCGGCGTTCTCCAGGCGCACGGGCCTGATCTACATCCCGCACAACAACCTGTGCATGGACTGGCAGACCAACGAGGTGAACTACATCGCGGGCACGCCGTACGTCGGCGCGGATGCCCGCTACTACGGCGGGCCGGGCGGCAACCGCGGTGCGTTCACCGCGTGGAATCCCTCGACGCGGAAGATCGCATGGCAGGTGAAGGAAGACCTGCCCGTGTGGAGCGGCGCGCTGGCGACCGCGGGCGACCTGGTCTTCTACGGCACGATGGACGGCTGGTTCAAGGCGGTCGATGCGCGCAGCGGCAAGGCGCTTTGGCAGTTCAAGACCGACTCGGGAATCATCGGACAACCGGTGAGTTACCGCGGCCCTGATGGCCGGCAGTACATCGCGGTGCTGTCGGGCATCGGCGGCTGGCCGGGGGCGATCGTCGTGCAGAACCTGGACACGCGCGACGTCACCGCTGCCGGCGGCTGGGGCGGCGTGCTGTCGGACCTGAAGGACCGCACCTCACCGGGCGGGACGCTGTATGTCTTCGCGCTGCCCAAGTGAGTGGTCGAAAGCCGTGGCGGCGATGGCGCTGCTCGCGCTGATCGCGGCGTCCGGCTGCGAACGCGAGCGGCGCGCGTACCACAGCGCGCCCGAAGGCACGAACCCGCGCCCTGCCCTCACCGATTTCCAGCCAGGTTCCGCGATGACGCAGACCGTCAGCGACGCCGGCATGGCGTACCAACGCAACGCGTACCACATCAACCAGGGCGCCCGCTGGTACCGCGCGTTCAACTGCAATGGCTGCCATGCGAACGGCGGCGGCGCGATCGGGCCCGCGCTGATGGACGACCAGTGGCGCTACGGCGGCACCATCGACCAGATCCACGCCAGCATCGTCGACGGACGGCCCAACGGCATGCCTGCCTGGCGCGGCAAGCTCACCGACATGCAGGCCTGGCAGCTGTCCGCCTACGTGCGCGCGTTGTCGGGCAATGTGTCGAAAGCCGCGGCACCGAGCCGCCGCGAGGGCATGAGCGCCACGCCCCCGCTCACACAGTTGCCCCGCCAGTCGACCGAAGCCGGCGATGCGTCGGCGCAACAGCCGCCACCGCAATGAAGACGATGCGCGGGCTCGCGATGGTCGCCGCGTTGCTGCTGGCCGGCTGCAACGGCGTGCAGTCGTCGCTGGCGCCTGCGGGCGACCAGTCGGCGGCCATCGACCACGTGTGGCAGATCATGGTGTGGACCTGCAGCACGATCTATCTGTTCACCCTCGGCGCGCTGGCGTGGGCGATCTGGCGACGCCGCACCGTGGCGGTGCGCGAAGGCGTGTCGCGCGATCCGCTGCTGTCACGCGCGTTGTTCGCATGGGTCGTGCTGGTGGTCGGGCTGCTGACGTGGTTCGTCGCGGTGAGCTTCCTCGCCGATCGACGCCTTCGCGGCGGCACGCCGGACCTGGAAATCCGCATCACCGCGAAGCAATGGTGGTGGCAGGTCGAATACCTTTCGCCGGAGCCCTCGCAACAGTTCACGACGGCCAACGAACTTCGCCTGCCGCGCGATCGCACCGCGCGCATCGAGCTGAAATCGGGCGACGTCATCCACAGCTTCTGGGTGCCGGCGCTGAGCGGGAAGGAAGACCTCATTCCCGGCTACACGAATGCGGTCTTCCTCACGCCGCGCCGCGACGGCACGTTCCGCGGCCAGTGCGCGGAATTCTGCGGCCTCCAGCACGCGCACATGGCGCTGGACGTGCAGGTCACAGACGAGGCGACGTTCCGCGCGTGGACGGCGAAGCAGCTCGCGCCGGCGCCCTCGCCCTCCAGCGCGACGGCCCTGCGCGGTGCCGAAGTCTTCAACCGCACCGCGTGCGCCACCTGCCACACGGTGCGCGGTACGCCGGCGGGCGGCCGCGTCGGACCCGACCTCACGCATCTGGCAAGCCGCCGCACGCTCGCCGCCGGCGCGTTGCCGATGGAGCGCGACGCGATGGCGAAATGGCTCGACGATCCGCAGCACCCCAAGCCCGGGAACCTGATGCCGGCGGTGCCGCTGTCGAAGGACGATTCGTCCGCGCTCGTCGATTACCTGATGGGGCTGAAGTGAGCACGCACGTGGACAGGCTGTCGCGGAGCTGGGCAGACAGGCCGGGCTTCATCGGATGGCTGACCACGGTCGACCACAAGCGCGTCGCGCATCGCTACATCGTGACCGCGCTGGTGTTCTTCGCACTCGCCGGCGTGCTCGCGCTGATCATGCGCACGCAGCTGGCAACGTCCGAGAACCGGCTCCTCGGCCCTGACCAGTACAACCAGATGTTCTCGCTGCACGGCTCGGCGATGATGTTCCTGTTCGCGGTGCCGATCATGGAAGCCGTCGCGGTGTACGTGGTGCCGCTGATGGTCGGCACGCGCAACATCTCGTTCCCGCGATTGAACGCCTTCAGCTACTGGGTCTACCTGTTCGGCGGCGTGATGATCTTCATTGCCTTCGTGCTCGACATCGGGCCGGAAGCCGGCTGGACGGGCTACGTGCCGCTCTCCTCGTCCGACTTCTCGCCCGGAAAGCGCACCGATTTCTGGGCGCAGATGATCACCTTCACCGAAGTGGCGGCGCTGTGCATCGCGGTGGAGATCGTCGCCACCGTGATGACGATGCGCGCGCCGGGCATGACGCTGTCGCGCATCCCGCTCTTCGTCTGGTCGATGCTCGTCACCAGCTTCATGGTGATCTTCGCGATGCCCGCGGTGATGCTCGCCAGCACGTTCCTGATCACCGACCGGCTGGTGGGAACGCAGTTCTACAACCCGGGCGAAGGCGGCGATCCGCTGCTGTGGCAGCACCTGTTCTGGTTCTTCGGACATCCGGAGGTGTACATCATCTTCATGCCTGCGCTGGGGATGATCTCCAGCATCGTGGAGACCTTCTCGCGCCGGCCGATCTTCGCGTACACGCCGATGGTGATGGCGCTGGTCGCCACCGGATTCCTCGCGTTCGGCCTGTGGGTGCACCACATGTTCGCGGCCGGCCTGCCGCCGGTGGGCAACAGCTTCTACACCGCGGCGAGCATGCTCATCGCCGTGCCGAGCGGCCTCCAGATCTTCTGCTGGATCACGACGATCGCCACCGGCCGGCCGCGCTACGCCGTGCCGATGCTGTTCGTGATGGGCTTCTTCGCGCTGTTCGTGCTCGGTGGATTGACTGGCGTGATGCTCGCCTCGGTGCCGCTGGACCTGCAGGTGCACGACACCTACTTCGTCGTCGCGCATTTCCATTACGTGCTGATCGGCGGCGCGGTGTTCCCGCTGATGGGCGCGCTGTACCTGTGGTTCCCCAAGATCACCGGACGCATGCTCGGCGAAACGCTGGGGCGCTGGCAGTTCTGGCTCTTCTTCATCGGCTTCAACGTCACGTTCTTCCCGATGCACTACCTCGGGCTGATCGGCATGCCGCGACGCGTATACACGTATCAACCGGGCCTCGGCTGGGACGTCTACAACTTCATCGCCACGCTGGGTTCGTACCTGATGGCGGCCAGCGTGCTGGTGTTCGTCTTCAACGTGTGGCGCTCGCTGCGCCGTGGCGAACCCGCATCGGACGATCCCTGGGGTTCGCCGGACCTGATGTGGGCCACCACCTCGCCGCCGCCGTCCTACAACTTCGTGCACACGCCGGTGGTGACCGGACGCCATCCGCTGTGGTTGAACGCCGAGGCCGATCCGCGCCCCGATCTTCCGGTGATCGCAGGCGTGCGCGACGACCGCCGCGAGGTGCTGCTGAGCACGCCGGTCGATGCGATTCCGCTGTGCCGCTGGTCGATGCCGGATCCGTCGATCTGGCCGCTGTGGTCCGCCGTGGCGCTGACGGTGGTGTTCGTGTGGTCGATCTTCGACCAGTGGGGCGTGGTCTGGGGCGCGATACCGGCGGCGATCGCCTTCACCATCTGGTTCTGGCCGAAACGTTCCGACCGCAGCCAGGAGTCGGACGAATGAAACGCCAGCCGCGGATCGTCGGGGATGTCTCGAAGCTGGACGATTACGCCTTCGGCTCAGGCACGATCAGCTGGTGGGGCGTGACCGGCTTCATGCTGATCGAGGGTATGGGGTTCGTGCTCGCGATCGGCGCGTACTACTACCTCATGCACAACGAGGTGCAGTGGCCGCCGTCCACCGACCCGCCGCCACTCTTCTGGGCGACGGTGTTCACGGGCGCGCTGGTCGCCACGGAGATTCCCAACGTCTGGCTCACGCACATGGCGAAGGCGGAGCGATTGCAGCCGGTGCGCTGGGGCCTGACGCTGATGACGTTGCTGGGGCTTGGCGTTCTCGCGTTGCGCGCAATGGAGATGGACGCGCTGAACGTGCGCTGGGATCGCACGGCCTACGGCTCGATCGTCTGGGCGCTGATCGTGCTGCACACCTTCCATGCGATCACCGATGTGTTCGACAGCGGCGTGCTCGCGACGCTCAGCTGGACCCACGACATGACCGGGCGCAAGTTCTCCGACGTGGCCGACAACGCGATGTACTGGCACTTCATCGTCTGGAGCTGGGTCGCGCTCTACGTCGTCATCTACTGGACGCCGCGATGGCTCTAAGCACGCGATCGGGCCGGTTCGCGCCGTGGGCGGCGTTCGCGGGGGCGATCCTCGGCGAGGCGCTGCACCACCAGGTGCTGTCGGACATGCTGCGTTTCCGCTGCGAGCTCGGCGGCCCGGCTGCGGGCGTCACCGGTGCGGCGGTCGCATGGGCGTTGATGGGTATCGGCACGTGGATCTCGTGGACGTCGGTGCGCGGCAATGACGACGACCCGCACCGGCACACGCGCCTGTTCATCGCACGCGTGGGCTGGATGATGTGCGCGCTGTTCTCCGTGGCGGTGCTTTGGCAGACGCTGGCGATGTGGGTGCTGCCGCCATGTCCCTGATCCGTCGGTGGCCCTCGGTTCTCGTTGCGATGATCGCCCCGCCTGCGTTCGCGCATGGCGAGCCCGCACCGCAGCTCGGCTGGACGTTCGATCCCTGGATCGTGATTCCGTTGCTGCTGGTGCTGGCGTGGTTCGTCGCGGGCTACGTGCGCATCGTGCGGCGTTCGTCGACGCATCGCCATCAGCGCGCCAAGGCGCTGCTGTTCGGTGCGGGATGGCTGGTGATGGCTGGCGCACTCGTCAGTCCGCTGCACGAGGCCGGCGAGCGCTCCTTCGCCGCGCACATGCTCGAACACGAATTGCTGATGCTCGTCGCCGCACCGCTGCTGGTGCTCTCGCGGCCCATCGGCATGGGGTTGTGGGCGCTGCCGCGCACGACGCGGCTGCGCCTGGCGCACTGGGCGCGCGGTCGGGGCGTGTCGATCCCGTGGCGCGTGATGAGCTCGCCCATCGTCGCCACCGTCGTGCAGGCGGCCGTGCTGTGGCTGTGGCACGCGCCCGACGCGTTCGACCTCGCCCTCGCCCACCGCGGCTGGCACGTCGTGCAGCACGTGTGCTTCGTCGTGTCGGCGCTGCTGTTCTGGTGGGCGATGCTGGTCGCGCGGCCGCAGCGGCTGGGCATCACCGTCGGCTGCCTGTTCTTCACATCGGTGGTGAGCGGCGCGCTCGGCGCATTGATGGCGCTCTCGCGCGGGCCCTGGTACGCCGGCTACAGCCGGCTCGGGCTGGACGCTTTCGGCCTGAGTCCCGCCGAAGACCAGCAGATCGCCGGCCTACTGATGTGGGTGCCCGGCGGGCTGGTGCACGCGGCGGCTGGCATCGCGCTACTGGCGCGCGGGCTTGAACGGCAGGAACTTAAGCGCTCGGGGTTCGCGGGAATCCTCGTCGTGCTCGCGTGCTTGCCGGCGATATCGCGCGCGGAAACGCTGTACGTCTCCGACGAGCAGGCCCACGTCCTCCACGTGATCAAGGCACCGGACTGGACGGACATCCGCACGATCCCGACCGGCAAGCGCCCGCGAGGCCTGCAGCTGAGCAGCGACGGCAAGTCGCTCTTCGTCGCCGTGAGCGACGACAACCGCATCGACGTGGTCGACGTCGCCAGCGGCAAGGTGACCGGCCAGCTGCCGTCCGGCCACGACCCCGAGCGGTTCTCGCTGAGTCCCGACGGTCGCTGGATGTACATCGCCAACGAGGACGACGCGAAGGTGTCGTTCGTCGATATCGCCGCGAAGAAGATCGTCGCGGAGGTGGCGGTCGGCGCCGAGCCCGAAGGCATGGCGACCAGCCCCGATGGCAGGTGGGTGATCTGCACGTCCGAGACCGCGAGCCTGGTGCACTTCATCGACGCCCGCGACCGAGTGCTCGTCGACAGCGTGATGGTGGGCACGCGACCCCGCGATGCCGTGTTCTCGCGCGACGGCCGATGGCTGTGGGTGTCGTCGGAGATGCGCGCGACGGTGGCGGTGTTCGACATGGCGACGCGCAGGGTCGCGCGGACGATCGACTTCGACCGTGCCGACGATGCGCCGATGGGCGTGCAGGCCGTCGGTCTTGCACTGACGCCGGATTATCGGCGCGCGTTCGTCGCGCTCGGTCGCGGCAACCAGGTCGCCGAGGTGGAGCCGCAATCCGGGCGGATCCTGCGCTATTTCCCCGTCGGGCAACGCACGTGGTCGATCGCGCTGTCGAAGGACGGCAAGCGCCTGTATGCCGCCGCGGGGCTGTCGGGCGACGTGACCGTGATCGATCTCGAACGCAACCGCCCGCTCGCGACGATCCGCACCGGCGGAAAACCATGGGGTGTGGAGGTCGCGAAATGAAATCGCACGTGTCGATCCTGTTGTTGCTTCTCGCCTGCGCGAACGCCGAAGCCCGGGAACTTCGCGTCTGCGCGGATCCGAACAACCTGCCCTTCTCGAATCGCGAGGGAGAAGGCTTCGAGAACCGCATCGCCGAAATCGTCGCGAAGGAGCTCGGCGCGGACCTGGTCTACACGTGGTGGGCGCAACGACGCGGCGCGCTTCGCAACACGATCCGCGTCGGCAAGTGCGACTTGGTTCCCGGCATCGCCGCCGGCATCGAAGGGCTGTCGACGACGCGCCCGTATTACCGGGCGAGCTACGTCTTCGTCGCGCGCGGCGACGGGCGGTGGGCAGGATTGAGCTCGTTCGACGATGCGCGCCTTCGCGATGCCACCATCGGCGTGCAGCTCATCGGCGACGACGGGGCCAACACGCCGCCCGCGCACGCGCTGGCACGCCGGGGCATGTACGCGAACATCCGCGGCTTCACGGTGTACGGCGACTACGCCGATGCGGCGCCGCAGTCTGACATCGTGGCGGCGGTCGCCGATGGCCGCGTCGATGTCGCCGCGGTGTGGGGGCCGACCGCGGGCTACTTCGCGCGTCGCTTTCCTTCGCTGCAACTCGCACCGGTGACGCCCTGGCTAGATGGCCCCCAGTGGCCGATGACGTTCGAGATCTCGTTCGCGGTGCGTCGGGAAGATCGCGAGCTTCGTCGCGAGCTCGACCGTGCACTGGAGCGACACGCGACGGAGATCGCACGGATCCTGGAAGACTTCGGCGTGCCGGTTGAATCGCCCGATCCCGCGACGGGTTCCAACTGACGAACCCGCTCCGGCGGCGCAACCGACCGCTCCCTCGATGCGGGTGGCTGATGAGCCCGTCACGCGCGTGCGTGCGCTCGACCGACGCCTCGCCGCGCGATTGCCGTTATCGAAATCTCACGTTCGCAACGCGATACTCGAACCCCGCACACGAGTTCCTGCGTTGAACGCATCGGCGCCCATACACCGCGACCTCATCGTCATCGGCGCCTCGGCCGGGGCGCTGCGCGTGCTGCTGCAACTCGCCGCGGAACTCCCCGAAGGGTTTCCACCGGTGCTGGTGGTGCAGCACATCGGACGGCACCTCAGCGTGCTGCCGGAACTGCTCGGCAGCGCCGGGCCGCACCGGGCGTTCCATCCGGTATCGGGGCAGAAGATCACCAACGGCACGTTCCTGATCGCGCCGCCCGATCACCACATGCTCGTGTCCGACGGAGAAATCGTGCTGACGATGGGGCCGAAGGAGAACTTCGCGCGGCCGGCCATCGATCCCCTCTTCCGGTCGGCGGCGATCGCCTACGGCCCGCGCACGATCGGCGTCGTCCTCAGTGGCCGGCTCGACGATGGAACCGCAGGTTTGCAGGCGATCAAGGCGGCGGGCGGCCTCACCGTCGTGCAGGAGCCGGACGACGCGAAGGAGCCGGAAATGCCCCGCAGCGCGCTTGCATGCATCGATGTCGATCGCGTGACCACGGGTGCGATGCTGGCCGAGGTTCTCCAGGAACTGGTGCGCGTGCCGATCACCCGACACGATGACCTGCCGCGCGCGATTCGTGCCGAGCATGCGCTCACGCTGGACCGGTCGGATGCGATGGAACGCATCGACGACATCGGCACCCGCTCCGATCTCGCGTGTCCGGAATGCGGTGGCGTTCTCTGGCAGGTCAACGGTTCCCGGCCGTGCCGCTTCCGATGCCACACCGGTCACGCGTTCTCGCTGACGACGCTCGACGATTGCCAGGCCAGCCAAGCCGACGTCGCACTGTGGGCGGCGCTGAGGGCATTGCACGAACGGCATCGCGTGCTGCTGATGATGCTTGAACTCCATGACGCGGACGACCCCGCCGTCGCGACGTGGCGCCTGGAGGAAGAGCGCGTGAGGCACCGCATCGAGGTGCTTCGGAACATGGCGGACGACGAGTGACGCGCGTTGACGAAGCGAGGCGTCAGGCGCGCGACCTCACTCGTGCGCGGGAAAGCGGACGATGAACATGCTGCCCTTGCCGAGCCCTTCGCTCTTGGCCTGCACGCTGCCGGAATGCATCTCCACGATCTTCTTCACCAGCGCCAATCCCAGGCCCAGGCCGAGCTTGGAGCCCTGCAGCTGCGGCACCGTGAACAGGTCGAAGATCTGTTCGAGTTGCGCGGTGTCGATGCCCACGCCTTCGTCCGACACCCGCACCGTCACGTCCGATCCGATGATGGTGCCGGTTACCCATATCCGCCCGGGCAGCGGCGTGTAACGCAGCGCGTTGGCGATCAGGTTCACGAAGACCTGCTGCATTCGCATGCAGTCCACGTGCATGTCGATGTCGCCCAACGGCACCAGCACGGGCACGTCGCGGCCCTCCTGGTCCATCTGCCGCAGCGCGATCTGCGCCGATCGCTCCAGCAGGTCCCGCAGGCTGCAGTCGCTGCGATCGAGCGCGAAGCTCTTCGACGTCACCTTGCTGTGCTGCATGAGATCGTCGATGAGACGCGCGGCCATGTCGACATTGCGCACGATGGTGTCGACCTGCGGAGCGCCGACCGGATCGTTCACGCGGCTGGCGAGCACCGCTGCGGACAGGCCGATTCCGGACAGTGGATTGCGCAGTTCGTGCGCCAGCAGCGCGATCGACGCCGTGAGCCCCTCGTTGATCTGCGTGGTGGCGGTGCACTGCTTCAACGCGGACTCGAGCTGCATCCTGACGTCGGTCTGGTCGCGGAAGATCTTGAGGAAGGTGTAGGCACCGACGTCGTTTCCGAGGCTGATGGTCAGCCCGGAAGCCCAGAATTTCGAACGGTCGCTGCGCAGCATCCAGCGATCGTTTCCGGAGGTTCCACGCAGGCGGGCTTCCTCCAGTTCGTGTTCCGGAATCCCCTTGCGCACGTCGGGGCGGGTGAAGAAGCGCGCCACCGGTGAATTGACGAGGTCGCCCGGCGCCTCTCCAAGGATCGTCTCCGCACCCGCATTGGCCCAGGTGATCACGCCTTCGTTGTCCATCAGCATCACCGCGTAATCGTTCGACCGGCTTGCGAACGCCCAGAGCATCTGCTGAACGGTCTGTTCGGCAGCGGACGGGCTCTCGGTCATCGCGGAATCTCCATGCGGTGGAAATACGAGTCTGCCCCTGCCCGGCGGTTCGGTACGTGAAGCTTCCGCGGGGAATCACGCGACCCATCGCACCGCATGAATGGCGGGCCCGGATGCTCCTGCCGGCGCCACGTTGCCGACGATTTCACGTTATCCCACGCCCGCGTCGTGGACACTGCGTTCACGAATGGAGAAGACGATGAAGCGATCGGTGCTGGTGGTTGACGACAACGTGTATCTGACGCGGGCCACCGCGCAGGCGCTGGAAGCGCAGGGATTGCAGGCGTGCGGAGCGATGAACGCGACGCAGGCGTTGAAGCTGGTCGCAGCGCAGGAGTTTGATGGTGCGATCATCGACGTGGACCTCAAGGGTCGCGTCGATGGCGTCGAGCTGCTGGCCGCCATCCGGGAACTTCGCCCAGGCCTCAGCGCCGTGCTGACGACGGGACACGAAACGGGCGTGGTGGATCCGCCCGAGGGCGTGATGCTGATGCGCAAGCCGTATCGCATGTCGGAGCTGGTCGCCGCGATGTTCAAGCAGGACGCGGCGGCTTAGGCGACCGCTTCCGGCGACGAGCCCCTACGATGCGGGCGCGTGCAGCGGACGCCGCGCGAGACGCTCGAACTCGACCGGGTCGTGCGAACAGAAGATGTTGATAGCGCCCTGCGCATGGTGCAGGTCGCGGAGTCGCTGCTGGTTCCGTAAACGCGCAGCGCGGTCCTTCTCCATCATCCATTGATAGAACCGCAGGCCGGGCGTGCAGCGCGGGTGCCGGTCGAGCTCGCGATGGTCGAAGAACGCATCGCCCGCAAGCAGATGCCAGCCGTCGGCGCAGAGGATGGCGACGCCCGCATGTCCGAAGGTGTGGCCCGGTAGGGGCACGAGCAGGATGTCGGGGGGCAGGCCTTGCATGTCGCGAACGCTGCGGAAGCCGAACCAGTCTTCTCCGCCCGCCTCGTCGTACACGTTCCAGTTCGCGCGCGTGGACCACTGCTGCGGACGGAAGCGCTGGCGATCGAGCCACGTCTTCTGCTGCATCGCATAGCCGCGCTCCGTCGCCATCATGTGCACCTGCGCGGACGGGAAATCGTCCAGGCCGCCGGCATGGTCGAAGTCCAGGTGCGTCAGCACGATGTGCCGCACGTCGTGCGGCTGGAAGCCGAGACGCGTGACCTGTCGCACGGCCGTCATCTGCTCGCGGAAATCCGGACTGAGCAGCGTCAGGAAGAACCGGCTCAGTCGCCCGCGCGGGTCGCGCACGTCGTGCAATCCGAGTCCTGTATCGACCAGCACGAGGCCATCGTCGGCTTCGATCAGGACGCAATGGCAGGCGAGTTCGCCGCGCTCGATGATGCCCGTCGTGCGTCCGTCCATGAGGCGGCCGCCCAACGGGCACGTCGAGATGCAGTTCAGATGATGGAGCTTCATGGTGCCGCGCCCTCCTGCGGATGCGGGCGATTGCGTCCTTGCCCGACTGCACGGCGCGCTGCCCTTCCCCATTCCACGCAAACCGCATGCCACTCACCGCCCGTGCCGCGGGCACCCGAAGCGCGCAACGCGACCTTCGCTGCAAGGCAACTCCTTCGTCGCACATGCACCTCGATGCGCGCTTAAGCGGCCTGCGCGGCGTTGCGGCGTGGCACCGATCTTGCGTGAGTGTTGGTTCGGGACTTACGGAGGAACAAACACATGGCCTTGGACCTTTCCGACATCAAGGGTTGCCCGCTGGACCGCCAGCGTTTCACCTGGCGCGAACTCGTGCAGAAGCCCATCAGCAAGCTCGACGATGACGCGTTCACGCGCGTGCGCATCATCCTTCTGAACGGGCTGGAGCTGGAGGCGCTGCGGTTCCAGCATTCCGCCGCGCGCATGAACCGTGAACTGCAGGTTCCCCTCGCGAAAGTGCGGCGCGTGGAGCATCACCAGGCTACGTGCATCAACTGGCTCATCGGCGCGGATCATTCGCCGCTGGAGACGACCATCGCCTACGAGCAGGTGGCGATCGAAGTCACCGCGGCGGTCGCGCAGCGCGAGCCCGATCCGTACCTCGCGCAGACCTACCGTTACGGCCTGCTGGAAGACTTCGACCACATGTATCGCTACTCGGCGATGCTGGACCGGCTGGAAGGCAAGGACGCCAACAACATCCTGCAGTGCTACACCGACATCCTCCCCGGCCGTCCGACGATCGTCGAACACCGCGCGCCCGAGGACGACCTGCGCACGCCGTTCGACAAGGCCACCGCCGATCCGCTGTCGAAGCTGCACGCGCTGACGATCATGTCGGCCGAGCAGCAGACGCACAATTACTACATGAACATCGGGCCGCTGTTCACCGATCCGGTGGCGCGCCTGCTCTACGCCGAGATCGCATCGATCGAGGAGCAGCACGTCACGCAGTACGAGTCGATCATCGACCCGACGCAGACCTGGCTCGAACAGTGGGTGATGCACGAGGCGATGGAGGTCTACAACTACTACGGGGCCGTGCAGCAGGAGAGCAACCCGCGCATCAAGGCGATCTGGGAACGCTTCCTCGACTACGAACTGGGCCACCTGAAGTTCGTCACCGAACTGTTCAAGCAGCACGAGCGTCGCGATATCGCCGAGATCCTGCCCGATCGCCTGCCCGACCCGATCCCGTTCGACAGCCAGCGCGATTTCGTCCGCGAGACCTTGCTGGCCGAGGTCGACATGCGCGCGATCGGCCCGGACTACATGCCCGACGGCGAAGAGAGCGAGGAGACGATCCGCTATCGCACGCACATGAATTCCGAGGGCTCGCCGACCGAAGCCGTGGCCGAACGCTATCGCTACAACCCGGGCACCGAACTCAATCGCCAGGCGGCCTGACCGCAGGAGGACACCATGCAGGATCGAATTACGCTGGGCATGAACCGCACGGGGCTGCGCACCTCGCCGATGGAGGCCGAGGCCATGCTGTCGGGCCTTCCGATGCAGGAAGACACGCCGATGCCCGAGATCGGGCTGGAAGACATCCGCGCACAGTACCTGGAGGAATCCGAACCCGTCGGCTCCATGCCGCCGCCGACGACACTCAAGGGCGTCGTGGGCACGGTCGCCGAAACGCTGTCGGGCAATCGCCTGCACGTGCTGCTAGACAAGATCGGCGAGCGCGCCGCCTACGAGCGCAGCGGCACGCGCCTGTACGACGCGATGCTGCAACGACTCGCCACCGAAACGGCGTTGCCCGAAGGCATGACGCGCGAACTCGTCGAGGAAATTCGCGATGAGGAGGCGCGCCACTTCGCGCTGTGCGTCGAGGCGATCGAAGACCTGGGCGGCGACCCGACGCTGCAGACGCCGTGCGCGGACCTCGCCGGCGTACAAGGCATGGGGCTGATGCAGGCCATCAACGATCCGCGCGCGACGCTGTCGCAGGCGTTGCAGACGCTGCTCGCCGCCGAAGTCATCGACGTTGCGTCGTGGGAGCTGCTCATCGAGCTCGCGACGCAGCTCGGTCGCGATGAACTGGTCACGCAGTTCACCGATGCGCTGACCCGCGAGAACGAGCACGTGGCGCGCGTCACCGACTGGTTGCGGCTGTCGCTGCAGGCGGATCTTTCATTGAGTGGCGATCGCGGCCAGGAGGACAGCACGACCTGAGTCACGACCTGAGTGCCTCGCAGGCATCAACGCTTCCGGGCCGTCTTCGTTGCCGACCTCCTTGAACGGTCGGTTTTCGGGACGGCCCGGCTCGTTGCAGTCTTCTTCGTACGCGACGTTTTGGAATCCGCCCTCGTCGCGGGTTTGGACGCGGCCTTCCGCGACGGCTTGCGGGTCGCCTGGCGGGGCGCCTTCTTCGACGCCGTTTTCGCACGCCCAACGCGCTTCTTCGCTGCCGCAGGATTCAGCGGGATGTCGATGCGCGAGGTGATCCTCTCGTCGCGTGCGCCGGCACGGATGTCCGCGTCGCGCACGTTCTGGCCGAAGTCCAGGCCCGTGAGGGCCTCGATCTCATCCACCGTACTCAGGAAATCCTGCACGGCATCCAGCTCGTCCATGGCTTCGCGGTCCGTCGCGCCTTCGGGCAACGCATGGATCGCCTCCAGTACGGCGGTCTGGTCGGCCAGCATCGCCAGTGAACGCAGCGTCCCCTTCTCCGCCCATACCACGACCTTCCAGAACCGCATCGGCACCTGCACCGTGCGGTAATCGGGATCGTCCTCGTCCAGCACCGGACCGGTGAAGCAGTTCACGCGCTGGTCTTCGGCGACGGCGTTGCCGAGCACGTGGTCCTCGAGCGCGCGCCACAAACGGCCGTTGCCGGAGTTCGGCAGGTCCAGGCCCTTCGCGTTGCCCTGGTTGAAGAAACCCAGTTGCGGCACGCAGTTGGTGAAGTGGAACGTGTCGGCGTCGGCCTTCAGTGCGAGCGCGTCGTCGCCCCACGACGGATCCATGCGCCGCACCAGATGCCCGCGCTGCAGGATGCGGCCGAGGCGCCCCGCATCGCGCGTGCCGAATCCCGCCACCTGCTGCGCGTCGTACAGCGCCTGGTTGGTCTGCTGGTCGAGCGCGATGCGCGCGTCCTTGTACCAGGTCTCCGAACCTTCAGCGCCTTCCATCGATTCGTTGCCGACATCGGCCGGTGTCATCGGCCGGATGTCGCCGGTCTTGCGGTTGATCTTCTTCGCGTTGCGTCCGTCGATGTTGCACGCGGTGTAGAACGCCAGCCGTCGCTGGCCATTCATGACGACGCTGAAATGGTGGTAGCGCAGCTCGAAGTCGTCGTCGCCGGGCTCCGCCTGCAGGTTCGGCGCCGCGAGGGCACGCATCGAGTCCGACAGCGCCGGCAACGGAATTTCGTGGCCGCGGATGAACTTTGGCTTGTAGCCGGAACGACGGCCGTAATCCTCGTCCGGACGCCCCGATGCTTCCGGGCCGAGCGCCGGCGGAAGCTCCGGCTTCGGTGGCGGCGGAGGTGGCGTCGACGCGCGCGCCATGTTCGGCAACTGCACGGACAGTTCCAGCGGAATGCGCCACGTCGCGCGCCCGTCGGCATCGATCTGGGGCTCGCGATGATCCGTTTCGGATGTCGCCGGCGCGCTCGCGACGGGCGCGGGAACCGGCTTGATCTCCGCCAGCGACAGCGCGTTCTCCAGCAGGTCGCGTTCGATGTGCGGCAGCGCCGCGCCCTTCTGCCGGAGGTCTTCGAGGATCACGCTGATGCGGATGCCTTCGTTGACGTCGGTCTGCAGCGGCTGGCCGTCGGCGCCCACCGTCTGCCGCCACGGGCCGCCCCAATGATGCAGCGCGACCACCTGCCACTGGTCGTTGAACACCGGCGAGCCGGACGAACCGGGTTCGGTATCGGCGATGTAATGCAGCACGTGCGATTCGCGCGCCACCAGCCGGTTCTCGCGCAGCACCAGCTCTTTCAGGCGTCCGTCGGGGTGCTGCACGATGTTCACGAATTCACCCAGCGCGTGCTTGTCGCGCGAGGACGACAACGCGCAGTAGCCGAACGCCTCCAGCGTGAACGCGCCTTCCAGCCGCTCGCCGACGGCGATCAGCGTGTAGTCCAGGTCGTCGCGCTCGTCGGTGAGGAAGAACGCGTTGGGATCCAGCTGGAAACGGCTCACCGGCATGCGGTTGCCGCGCGCGTCGGTCTGGTAGTCGAACTCGATGCACAGCGCGTCCGCCGACTCGGGCGTGGGAATGACGTGGTTGTTGGTCAGGAACAACCGGTTGGACACCATGAAACCCGACCCCTGCGGGCGGCCGTCCAGGTAGGCCACGCGCGCCACCGCACGCGCGGTCAGCACGCCGAGGTCGAGGAAACCCACCTGGATGAAGTCGAACGTGCTGCCCCAGATCTTCTCGGGCACTTCGGCCGGACGGGGCAACGCGACGGGCGCCATCGCCTCCCGTGCGCCCCTCGCGCGCGCGGTCGTGCGCTCGATGGCCTCGCGTCCACGCGCCACGGTGCGCGCGATCGTGCGCGATTCCGTCTTCGTCAACTGCGCTTTCGCGGCCAGGCGATCTTCCAGCCGCTGCTGGTCCCATTCGGCCGCCAGCGGAACGCCGTTGCGCACCGCATTGATCGAGTTGGTGACCTGCGCGACGGTGTCGGGCTGGTTCAATCGACGTAGCGCGGCCTTCTCGATGCGTTCGGTCGCCATGCGGGCATTCCTCCTGTCAGGCGTTCTGGAGTCCGGCGAGCGTCCCGGCATTCCGCGACTTCCGTTGCGCCCAGTCGGCCAGGTTCTTCGGCACCTGGTGGTTCGCGCGGCACCAGTCGAAGACCGAGCCGTCGATCGTCTCGTTGATCGGGATGGACACGCCGCCCTTCACGGGCGTCGCGTCGCCGCCGATCGTCCGCCACGTGCGGCGGCCGAGTGTCGCGACGCGATACAGGCCGTGCATGAATTGTTCGTACGACTTCGCCGGCTGCGTGGTGGCTTCGTTGCCGCTTGGCTCGAACGTGCGCGTGAACCGCAGGCCCAGCGATTGCGCCTTCTCCTGCATCCAGATCAGCGGCGGATTGCGCAGCGCATCCTGGCCGCCGTAGCCGCCACCGATGTTCGAATGCGCGCCGATGAACCATCGCTGCTCGAAACGGTCGAGCGGCGGGGCCGGCTTCGCATCCGCACGTTCGCCGGCGGGCACGAAGCGCGTCCACAACGTCGGCTGGTACGGGCCGCGATGCTCGTCGATGGCCAGCGCGTGGAAGCAGTGGCGATACAGCACGCTCGGCCGCGTGTTGAGGAAGTAGTAGTCCTTCGGCCCGAAGATCGGCGCCGCGCTCCACGGAATGCCGAGCGATCCGACCGTGTCCCACACGCCGATCATCTCGATCTCGACACGCCGGCTTTCACGCAGCAGGCGTTCCTCGTCGGCGGTCAGCGGCCGCTTGTCGTGGCGGCGGATGTACTCCAGTTCATCGATGCGCTCGGCCTTCTTGTCCAGCCGATAGCGTTCGTAGATCGCATCGGCACGCTCCTCGTATTGTGCGTGCAGCAGCCCGCATCGTGCGATCAGGCCCGCCAGGCTGCGAGCGGTGTAGGCGCCGCGGCTGAAGCCGAACAGGAAGATGCGGTCGCCATCGCGATAGGTCTTCACGAGCCAGCGATACGCCTGCAGTACGTTCTCCGACAATCCCATGCCGAAGGCGCCGCCGCGGAACTTCTCGAAGCGCTTCACGCCGACGCCGGCGGAGTAGTAGCACTGCTGGCGATCCGGGACGTTGGAGGCGACGTCCAGGCATTCCTTCAGTTCGAAAACGCTGGTCCGATCCTTCGGGTCGTTCCAGGTTCCGTCCAGGAATATCGCGATGTTCGCCACGAGGCGGCCTTCCCTGGGTTCATGCGCGCGTGCGCACCCATTACGGCCAACGCGCGGATCGCGATGCGTCGGCCAACCGCTGGTCGGTACGGCGCTGGCCGCCGCGTGCGATCGGCCTCGTTGGTTTTCGTGAGCGCGTGCGAACGCGCATTCAAGGAGGAAGCGTCATGCCCAGTCCCTCCCAGTACAAGTTCAACCTGCCCGTCGCCGGCCGGCCCGACGATGTCGAACTGGCGGAGTTCTGGTATCCGGGCATCCGGGCGTTCTGGGAATCGGCGTCTGCGAGGCGGACGGTCGATCCCATCTTCGGCATCCGCGCCGTGGTGATCCACGCGACGGCTGGGGCGAGTTCCGACGGCGCCGCGTCGGTGATCCGCGCGGGCACGGCGTCGTTCCACTGGCTGGTGCCGGACGAGAACGAAGACGCGCACGGCGAGTTCGTGTGGGCGTGCATTCCCGAGGCGCGCGCGGCCTGGCACGTGCGCAACACGTGCAGCCATCCGTCCGTGAACGGCGGCGCCAAACGCGTGAACCACTGGTCGCTCGGCATCGAAGTGGTGAACACGCAGGTGCAGGATCCGTTCTCCGAGTGGCAGCTCGAAGCCACCGCGCAGATCGTCCGCTACTGCTGGGCGAAGTACCCCAACCTCAAGCACGTCGTCTCGCATGCGGTGCTCGATCCAGCGCGACGCAGCGATCCCGGCACCGCGTTCGACTGGGCGCAGTTCAAGGAACTCGTGCTGCAAGGTGCGTCGTCGCTGCCGGAATCGCTCACACGGATGGAATCGATACCCCGCGTCCGCGCGCCTTCGAGAAGGACGGCGGAGACGGTTCCGCATCTGTGCTACCCGTAACCAGCCTGATGCCTACTGCGGACGTGTAAAGACCGGATACGGATTGATCGCCGTTCCTTTCCACCACTGGCGCTCGGGCCCGAGCTCGAAGATCGCGAAATGCAGGTGGGGCGCGGACGGATCGGCATTGCCCGTGCTGCCGACGTAACCGATCACCTCGCCGCGGCGGATCGCCTGCTTTTCCTGCAGTCCGTCCGCGTAACGATCCAGATGCGCGTAGTAGTACGCGTAGCGCCCGCTCGGTTCGAACTGGTAGATCGTCAGACCGCCGGGAACGCTGGTGAACAGCTTCTCGACTGTGCCGTCTGCCACTGCGAGCACCGGCGTGCCGCGCGGCGCCATGATGTCCAGCGCTTCATGCACGCGGCCTTCCGAACGCGCTTCGCTGAAGGTGTCGCGCAGCTGCGCCGAAGTCACGCCCTGCACGGGGATCGTCAGCGTGCCCTCGCCTGCTGCGAAGGGCGCCGTCGCCCCCGGCGACGTTGCGCGCGTGTCAGTCGTCGCCGGCGCGATGGGCGCGGCGGCCGCGGGCTGCTGCACCGGCACGGGCGTTGGCGACGCCGCTTTCGTGATGACGGCTGCGGATGGGGTCACCGCGGCGTCGACGGGCGATGCCGCGCCGTGCTCCCGCCCGAAGTGATAGATCGCGACGTTCGCGCCCACCAGCACGATCGCGAGGAACAGCAGCGCCGCCTTGCTCATGCCCGCCTCCGTGGCGTTGGTGCATTCATTCCTGAAGCAGCGCCGGCGTGCCCGGGCTGACGGCTGCAGCCACCGCGGTCGCGTCCCAGTTCGTCAGCCGGATGCAGCCGTGCGATTCGGTCTTGCCGATTTTCCCGGGCTCCGGCGTGCCGTGGATGCCGTAATGGTCCTTGCTCAGGTCGACCCACACCACGCCGACCGGATTGTTCGGACCGGGCGCGATCTTCGCCTTCGCATGGCCGGGATCGGCGTCCCAGAACAGCTTCGGGTTGTACTGGAAGTGCGGATCGCGGGCGACGCCCTTGATCGTCCAGCGACCGATCGGAAGCGGATCGTGCTCGCTGCCGGTCGACGCAGGGAACCGCGCGTACACGCGCTGCTGGTCGTCGCGCAGCATCACGGACGCGTCCGACTTGTCGACCACCACCGACGCCGCCTTCGCCGGCGCGGCGGACTGCACGTTCGGCACCCACAGCGTCGTGCCTTCGCGTGTGAGGTCCGCACCGGGGTTGAGCGCGGCCAGCAGCGCGGGACTGGCGTGGAAACGTTCGCCCAGGCTTTCGGCGACGGAGGTGAATCCCAGCTGCGGCAACGCCGCCTTTGCCATCATGTCGTCGGGGATCGTGGCGTACGGACCCGCGACGTCCTGCGCGGTCAGGCGGTATTCGACCAGCGCGGGCGATGCATCGGCGCGGAGCGCGCGCCAGGTCGCTTCGTCCATCGTGCCGGTCGCCTCGAGGTTGCGGCTGCGCTGGAACGCGGCGATCGCACGCTCGGTGTTGCTGCCCCAGCGTGCGTCGATCTCGCCCGTGCCGAAGTACGCGCGATCGAGCAGCACCTGCGCGCGCAGTCGCGCCGCCGCGTTGGCCTCGCCTTTCAGGTCACCGGTGAATTCGGCTTCGTTCGCGCGATTCAGCGGCAAGTCGCCGGACGACGTCGGAGCCTGCGCGAAGGCGGAAATCGGAGTGGACAGTGCGAGCAGCAGTGCGGCATGCAGGATCGGTTTCATCGAACGCCCGAGGCAACGGATACGCCTGCATGCTGCTTGCACGCTTTTCGGTGTGGCGTGAACGCGGCGCTGTCTGGCTGTCGGCCACCTGAAGCGATGGTCGATCAGCCGTGCTCCGCAGCCTTCAGTTCACGAACGGGTAGTCCTGGATGATGTCCAGCACGCCGTTGATCACGAACTGCACGCCCATGCACGCCAGCAGGAAGCCCATCAACCGCGACAGCGCATCGACGCCGCTCTGGCCGAGCAGGCGGATGATCGCGCTGGCGCTGCGCAGGCAAAGCAGCAGGATCACGCTGACCAGCACGAACACCACCACCGGCGCCACCTGCATCACCCACGGCGAGAACGGGCGCTCATCGGCCATCGTCGCGGCAGTGCCGATGAGCAGCGCGATGGTGCCGGGCCCGGCGGTCGTCGGCATCGCCAGCGGAATGAAGGCGATGTCCTGCTTCTGGCGCAGTTGCAGCTCTTCGCTGCGGTGTTCGACCTCGGGCGGGTCGCGCTCGTCGGGGAACAGCATGCGGAAGCCGATGAAGCCGACGATCAGGCCGCCGGCGATGCGCAGGCCCGAGATGGTGATGCCGAACACGCCCATCACCGCCTGACCCGCGTAGAACGCGATGGTCATGATCGCGAAGACGTAGCACGAGCACAGCAGCGCCTGGCGCTTGCGCTGCTGGTCGGACATGCCGCGCGACAGGCCGAGCATCACCGCGACCGTCGATACCGGATTGGTGAGCGGCAACAGCATCGCCAAGCCGGTCCCCACCGCTCTCATCAACTCCCACATGACCATCTCCCGTGATGCGGCGTGCCGGAACGCGTGGCGGGATCGAACGTGATGTCGTGCGCGTGCTCACGCGTGCGGGTGGCAACGCGGGGTGGTGCGATGGCATTGGCGGGACAGCGCCGCCACGCTGCGGAGCGTACATCGAAGCCCGGGGCGGCGTTGCGATGGCTGCAACGGCCGCGCGGCAGGCGCACGCCAGCGTCCGCGGGTGGAACCGCGGGATCAGGCCTTCCTGGCAAGCCGCACGCGTCGGTGCGGAGCGTCCTTCCTCGTTGCGTCGCCGGGCGTCAGCCCAGCCAGCGCTTCAGTAAGGCCGCGCTTTCGCCGCCACTCACGGCGCCGAAGGCGAACGTGATGATCGTGGCGGCACCCAGCCCGCAGCCGATGCCGGCGGCGCACGTGGCCGCCTGATGGATGAACATGCTCATGGAGTTCCCCCTGTGCGCGTCCAACTCTAGTGACGGCGCCGCCGGGATGCATGGCGCAGTGCGGCAAATCATTCGCGGCCGTACCGGCTCGGTGTTCCGGCGTGCGAATACGCGACCGTTGGCGAACTTCGTGGAGCCGGCGCAGGCCGCATTCACGGTCGTGCCGGCGCCTTCAGCTCCGTCTTCTCGCCCGCCGGCCGGCCGAACACGGGGCGCCCGGCGGCATCCCACTGCACCGGCTGCATGCGCGGCGAGCGCTTCGCGGTGCACTTCATGTCCGGCCCGGAGTTGGCGTGGTAGACGATCCACGTCGTGCCGTCGGCCGCTTCGAAGAATCCGTTGTGGCCCGGCGCATAGACGCCCTGGCCGGCGTCCTTCGCCAGCACCGGACGTGGCGATTTGGTCCACGATGCGGCGTCCAGCGGATCGCTGCCCGGCGCCGCATGAAGCAGGCCGATCGCGTAGTCGTCCGACCAGCACGCGCTGCCGGAATACGTGAGGAACAGGTCGCCGTTGGGGCCTTCGAAATATTCCGGGCCTTCGAGGATCTGCCGGCCGCCCTGTCGCTCCCACGACTGGTCGGGGCGCGCGATGATCGTTTCCTTCCCCGCGAGCGTCCAGGGATTCTCCATCGCGGAAATCGACAGCACGCTGTCCGGCCCGACGTAGGGCGAGTACACGAAATAACGCTTGCGCGCGTGCACGAACGTCGTGCCGTCGATGCCGGTGTGTGCGGTCTTCACCTGGCCGCGATCGATCCACTCGCCCTTCGTCGGATCCGCGCCGGCGTTCTCTAGCACGAAGATGCCGCGATGGGCGTCGTCGTCATGGCCGCTCGCCGCGGCGGTGTAGTACAGGTACCACTTGCCGTCGATGCGGTGCAGCTCCGGCGCCCAGATGGACTGCGCGTTCGGGCCGCTCGCCGGCGGCGTCCAGACCGTGATTTCCGGAGCGTCGGCCAGGCGCGTGAGATCGCCCGTCTTCCGCATCGCGAGCCGGTCCCCGCGCGTGGCCATGTAGTAGTACGTGTCGCCGTCGCGGACGATCCACGGATCCGGGCCCGACGGCAGCAGCGGATTGCGGAAGGTGCTCGATTCCGCCGCGTTCGCGAGACCGGCGAGGGACAGCATCAGCGTGGCGGATAGCAGCGTCGTGCGAACGGACATGCGGTCTTCTCCTTGCCGAACCGGAAGCGCGATGCATGCGTGCACGGGCATTGCGCGAGGCCGACGACGTAAACATATAATCGGACAATACACAAGGCGACCGCCAATCGCCGCACATTCACGCCGCAAACGCGGCAAGCATCCGGTCACGTGACATGAGCGATCCATCGTCCGATTCCATCGTTGGCATCAACTGGGGCAGCTCGAACTTCCGCGCGCATTTGATCGCGCCCGATGGTGCGGTGGTCGATACGCTTGAAGCGGCGGCCGGCGTCGCATCGGTGCAGCGCGACGGCATGGTCGACATCGCCGGACGCGTGCGCGCCCGCTGGCCCGATGCCACGCGCGTGTACGCCGCCGGCATGATCGGTTCGAACGTCGGCTGGACCGATGCCGGCTACGTTGATTGCCCCGCCGGATTCGACCGCCTGAGCGAACGACTGGTGCCCACGCGCATCGGCGAGCTGGACCTGCACATCGTGCCCGGCCTGGCGTGCGTGCGCGAACGCGACGGCGCGCCGGACATCATGCGCGGCGAGGAAACCGAACTGCTCGGGCTGCAGGCCAGCGGTCGCCTCGGCGATGCGCCGCTGGTCGCGCTGCCGGGCACGCACACCAAGTGGGTGCGCATCGTCGACGGCGGCGTGCAGGAGTTCATGACGGCGATGTCGGGCGAGATCTACGACCGCCTGACCGCGGCGGGGCTGCTCGCCTCCATCGTCGAAGGCCCGGGAAACGACGGTGCCGCGTTCCGCGACGGTGTCCGCACGAGCGCGTCGCGCACGCTCGGCCTGGGCGCCCTCCTCTTCGGCGCGCGTGCGCGGGTGATCCGCGGAATGCTGCCGAAGGCCGACGCCAGCGCGTACCTGCGCGGGTTGCTGATCGGGTCGGAGATTGCCGATGCACTGGCGCTGTTTCCGCGCCGAGAGAACGTCGCCATCCCGCTGGTGGGCTCGCCCCCGGTGTGCGCGCTGTATGCGGCGGCGCTGGAGGAACTCGGCATCGCATCGCACGCGGTGGCCTCGGCTGACGCGATCGCGCGCGGGTTCGTGGAAATCGATGCGCGGGTTCGCGCGAGCGGTTGAATCTCCCCGTCGTTCCGGCTGAGGCGGGAATCCAGAGGCTTTTCATGCTTGCGCCACGCGCGTGCGGCGGCCGGCAGTCGCGTTCCTGACGCGGACGCGCGCACGGGCAAACATGCAACGTCCATGGATTCCCGCCTTCGCGGGAATGACGAGCGAGGGCCGGCGGCGCATTGCGTGATGGCCCGCTTCGCACCTGGCGAGGTCGGTTCCTTTGCAGGTGTTGCCGATGTCTTCCCCTCGCTTTGTGCATCGGCTGTCCAAAGCGTGTTGCGCCGCAACGTGCATATTGTCTGATTATATGTTTTTGTCTGTCCCACGCTGGTCATGGCGCACGTTGGGAGGGTCGAGAGCGATGGGGCTTGGGACGGGGATGTCGGGGTTGGTTCTGGGCGCGCTGGCGCTTGCCACCGCAGGTGCGGTGGGCGCGCAGGAACGCGCGGTCGTCGGCACGTTGCCCGACGGCACGAAGGTCGAATCGATCACCCTGCGCGATGCCAGCGGCATGACGGCGCAGCTGTGGACGCTCGGAGCCGCGCTGCACGCGCTGCAGGTCCCCGATCGCGACGGCAAGTTCGCCGACGTCGTCCTCGCTGACGCCACGCTCGACGCGACGCTCGCCAAGCCGCAGTACTTCGGCACCGTCGTCGGCCGCTTCGCCAACCGCATCGCGAAGGGCGCGTTCACGCTCGACGGCAAGTCGTACACCATCCCGACCAACGACGGCCCCAACACGCTGCACGGCGGCACGCGCGGTTTCGACAAAGTGGTGTGGGACGTCGTCGAAGCCAGGCCCGACCGCGCCACGCTGCGCTACGTGAGCCCCGACGGCGACCAGGGTTACCCCGGCAAGCTCACCGTCACCGCGAGCTACGCGCTGGAAGGCGACGGCAAGCTCGCCATCGAATATCGCGCGACCACCGACGCGCCGACGATCGTCAACCTCAGCAACCACGCGTACTGGAACCTGTCCGGCGAAGGTTCGGGCACGGCGATGGACCACGAACTCACCATCGCCGCCGACGCCTACACGCCGGTCGACGAAACGCTGATCCCGACCGGCGAGATCACGCCCGTCGCCGGCACCGTTTTCGATTTCCGCACGCCCAAGCCGATCGGTCGCGACCTGCGCACCGGTTCGGAACCGCAGCTGCTGCGCGGCCGCGGCTACGACCACAACTGGGTCGTGAGCCGCACCATCGCCAAGGCGCCGCGTGAAGTCGCGCGCGTGCACGATCCGCGTTCCGGCCGCGTGCTGACGCTGACGTCGGCGCAGCCCGGCCTGCAGTTCTATTCCGGCAACTTCCTGGACGGCACCACGGTCGGCAAGAGCGGCCGCGTGTATCGCCAGGGCGATGCCTTCGTGCTCGAACCCCAGTTGTTCCCGGACACACCGAACCAGCCGGCGTTCGGCTCGGCGCGACTGGTGCCCGGCAAGCAGTACGTGAATCGCATGGTCTACCGCTTCACCACCGATCAGGGCGCCCGCGCCACGCCGTAACCACGGCCGCCAACGCTGCCCAATGCCACCTGCGACGCGACGGCCACGGCTGTCGTGAAGGCCGGAGGCATGCCTGGATTCCTCGAAACAAGGAGATGGATTGATGTTCAAGTGGCTACCCAAACTGCTCGTCGCCGCTGCGCTGGCGGGCGCGTCCCTCGCGCAGCCGGCGCTCGCCGCGCCGGGCGAACGCTGGTCGCAGGAAGAAGCCAACGCGTGGTACGCGAAGCAGCCGTGGCTGGTGGGCAGCAACTACATCCCGGCCAACGCGATCAACCAGCTGGAGATGTGGCAGGCCGAGACCTTCGATCCCAAGCGCATCGACCTGGAACTGGGCTGGGCGCAGGACATGGGCATGAACACCATGCGCGTGTTCCTGCACGACATGGCCTGGCACCAGGATCCGAAGGGCTTCAAGCGTCGCCTCGAAACCTTCCTGCAGATTTCCGCCAAGCACGGCATCAAGCCGATGCTGGTGCTGTTCGATTCGTGCTGGGATCCGGATCCGAAGCTCGGCCCGCAGCGTCCGCCGATCCCCGGCGTGCACAACTCCGGCTGGGTGCAGGGCCCCGGCACCGCCGCGCTGGACGATCCGAAGCAGCACGCGCGTCTTGAGGCGTACGTGAAGGACATCGTCGGCAGCTACGCCAAGGACGACCGCGTGCTTGCCTGGGACGTGTGGAACGAGCCCGACAACGAAGGCGGCGGCAGCGGCTTCTACCAGCCGCGCGAGAGCAAGCACAAGTTCGACCGCGTCGCCGAACTGCTGCCGCAGGTCTTCGCCTGGGCGCGCACGCAGAAGCCGACGCAGCCGCTCACCAGCGGCCTGTGGCACAACCCCGACTGGAACAAGCTCGAAGGCCTCAACCGCGTCGAGAAGGCGCAGGTCGAGCTGTCCGACGTGATCTCCTTCCACACCTATGCCTGGCCGGAGGATTTCGCCCAGCGCGTGCAGG
Organism: Lysobacter soli; assembly: GCF_009755585.1. Classification (NCBI taxonomy): domain Bacteria; kingdom Pseudomonadati; phylum Pseudomonadota; class Gammaproteobacteria; order Lysobacterales; family Lysobacteraceae; genus Lysobacter; species Lysobacter soli. Next base: position 2,208,979 of record NZ_CP046603.1, read on the forward strand.
AGCTGCAGGTCTACGGCCGCCCGCTGCTGTGCACCGAGTACCTGGCCCGCGGCGCCGGTTCGACCATCGACGGGGTGCTGCCGGTGGCCAAGAAGCTCAACGTCGGCATGTACAACTGGGGCTTCGTGGACGGCAAGACGCAGACGCGCTTCCCGTGGGATTCGTGGGAGCGTCCGTACACGCAGAAGCCGCCGACGCTGTGGTTCCACGACCTGCTCCATGGCGATGGAAAGCCGTATCGCGCGCGCGAGATCGAGATCATCCGCGCCCTCAGCCGCGCTCCCAAGAACGAAGTTCCCGCCCTCTGAACCCTGACGCGCGGCGCGCCTTCGTGCCGGCCGCGCGCACCCAACGTCTTCGAGACCGATGCCATGAACCGACGCTTCCCACGCTCGCTGTTGTCGCTGTCGATCCTGTCCGCGCTGGTGCTGCCGCCGATGGCGCTCGCGCAGGACGCCACCCCGGCCGCTGCGCAGCAGCCGACCTCGTCGCAGGAAGCGACCGAGCTGGACACCGTGACGGTGACCGCGCTGCGCCAGAGCCTTGAAACCGCGCAGTCGCTGAAGCAGGACGCGACGATGGTGGTCGATTCGATCGTCGCCGAGGACATCGGCAAGCTGCCCGACAACAGCGTCGCCGACGCGCTGCAACGCGTCACCGGCGTGCAGATCGCGCAGGGCAACCAGGGCGAGACCACGAGCGTGGTGATCCGCGGCCTGCCCAACGTCATCACCACCCTCAACGGCCGCGAGATCTTCTCCAGCTCCGGCCGTGGTTTCGCATTCCAGAACCTGCCGGCGACCGCGGTCAGGACGCTCAGCGTGTACAAGACTTCCGAGGCCTCCCTCCCTCTCGGCGGCATTGCCGGTCTTGTCGACATCCAGCTGCGCCGTCCGTTCGATTTCGATGGCCGCGAAGTCGCCGGCACCTATACCGCCACGCACAGCAAGTACGGCGGCAGCGTCGATCCCAACGCGAGCCTGCTCTTCAGCGACCGCTGGGATACCGATGCCGGCGAGTTCGGCGCGCTGGTCAACTTCGGTTACCAGGCGAAGGACTACGCGTACGACGCGGTGTGGGGCGACTTCCCGAAGGTCGTCACCACCGGCACGGGCGAGCCGATCCGCACCAGCGACGGCAACCTCATCGCCGCGCCGAACGGTTGGGGCACCTCGTACAACGACGGCTATCGCGAGCGCGGCGCCTTCAACTACGCGCTGCAGTGGAAGCCGCGCGAAGACACCGAGATCTACCTGGAAGGCCTGTACGACTGGGTGCGCGACAGCTACTCCAACGCGTTCTATTTCACCTTCCCGGTCGGCGTCGTCTCGCCGCAGCAACTCGGCGTAAGCGGCCACTGCTATCCGAACCAGCTCGAAGGCGCGCTGCAGGGCCAGACCATCTGCGACGCCTCCAACGGCGTGTGGACCGGCGACACGTACGCCGCGACCAGCACGCAGGCGCACAAGCAGCGCGGGCAGGACATCCAGAACGCGCTCGGCCTGAAGTGGGACGGCGACCAGCTGCACCTGTCCACCGAGTTCTCGCGCACGTCGGGCTACTACCGCGACGAGAACTTCATCATCGACACCTTCCTGTCGGGCCCGATCACCACCGTGTGGGAAGGCACGTCCGGCCGCCACCAGAACTGGTACCTGCAGGGCGATCCGGCGCTGGATCCGTCGCGCTTCTACCTCAACGGCCTGTTCCAGACCTGGGGCTATTCGTACGGCGAGGAAAACAGCTGGCGCGGCGACGGCCACTTCGATTTCATCGACGGCCCGATCGCATCGCTGCAGTTCGGCCTGCGCTACGCCGACCGCAACGCCGAGGCGAAGGGCAGCGTCGAGCTCTCCACGCCGCCGCCGGGTGGCGCGGGTACCGGCAACATCACCGCCAATCCGAATCCGGACAACCAGGTCATCGCGCGCCTGCCGGGCCTGGACTTCTTCTGCAGCAAGCGCGGCAACGACGCCCTGCACCAGAAGTGGCTGACGCCCTGCTACGACACGCTGATCGACAGCGCCGACTACCTGCGCCAGCTGTACGGCCTGCAGCCGGGCCTGGCGGCGGAAAACCCGGGCCGCTTCTTCGACATCGGCGAGGAAAAGCTCGCCGGCTACCTGCAGGCGAAGTACGACACCGAGATGTTCGGCCTGCGCGTGGACGGCCTGGTCGGCGTGCGCGTGGAGCGCGTGGAGCGCGACCTCAACGCGTACTCCTTCGATGCGTCCACCGGCATCTACAGCCCGATCTCGCGCAACACGAAGGACACGAACACGCTGCCGAACGCGAGCATGAACCTGCACTTCAACGATGAATGGCAGCTTCGCCTGGTCGCCGCCAAGACGCTGAGCTATCCGGATTTCGGCGCGCTCAATCCGTCCATCTCGCTCAACCCCGGCACGATCAACCGCGCCGGCATCGCCGCCAGCGGCAATCCGGATCTGACGCCGATCGAGTCGATGAACTACGACGCGTCGCTGGAGTGGTACTTCTCGCCGGTGGGCTACACGAGCCTGGGCCTGTTCTATCGCGACATCGACGGCTACATCCAGAACTACGTCACCAACGTCGTGATCGGTGGCGAGGACTTCGAGCTGTCGTCCCCCCAGAGCGCCGGCAGCGGCCACCTGCAGGGCGTCGAGTTCGCCTGGCAGCAGACCTTCGACTTCCTGCCCGGCGCATGGAGCGGCCTGGGCGCGCAGTTCAACTACACCTACATCGACGGCTCCACGCGTTCGCCGCAGTTCATCGGCGGCCCGGAAACCTCGCGCCCGCTGCAGAACGTGTCGAAGAACAACTACAACGCGGTGCTGTTCTGGGAGAACTACGGCGTCTCGGCGCGACTGGCCTACGGCTATCGCAGCCGCTACATCGACTTCTTCACCCAGCCCACCGTGGCCGGCAACGAGGACCAGGTCGAACCGGCCAGCTCGCTGGACTTCTCGATCAGCTACGACGTGACGCCGCGCCAGACGGTCATCCTCTCGGCGACCAACCTGTTGGGCAACAACCTGCACCAGTTCTGGGGCGATGGCGACACGCGTCCGCGTGACATCCGCTTCCAGGACCAGACCATCGGCCTGGGTTACCGGTTCAAGCTGTGATGCGACGAGCGCCCTCCCCCGCGCGGCGCCTGCTGCCCGTCGCGATGTCCGTGCTGCTGTGCACGGGCGTCGTCGACGGCGCAATCGCCGACGCGCCCGATGAGGTCGTGGGCCACAAGCTCGCGCACGGCATCGGCTACGCGTCGGCGGTGAAGCTCGCGCACCAGTCGAACGGCGGCGACAACGGCCGCCTGTTGCTGGTCTACGAGCCGTCCGAAGCCGGCAACGTGCCGCTGTTCGAAAGCCGCGACGATGGCGACAGCTTCAAGCGCATCGGCTCGATCGACGAAACGGCGCATCGCGGCGACAAAAGCTGGGCACTGCGCTGGCAGCCGCACCTGAGCGAACTGGCGCGCAGCAGCGGCGATCTTCCGGCGGGGACGCTGCTGATGGCGGCCAACGCGATCCGCCGCGACGGCGGCGAGCGCATCACCGACCAGGACCTGCAGCTGTACGCCAGCGTCGACGGCGGCAGGTCGTGGACGTACCGAAGCAGCATCGTCAAAGGCGGCGGGCAGCCGTCCGACCGGCTCAACAAGGGCGTGTGGGAGCCGTACATCGTCGTGCTCGACGACGGCCGCATGGTCGTCTTCTATTCGACCGAACAGCACAAGGCGCAGGGCTTCAACCAGTTGCTGGCGCACCGGGTATCGGATGACGGCGGCCGCACCTGGGGCAAGGAGGTCTTCGACGTCGCCCTGCCCGGCGGTGTCGAGCGTCCCGGCATGGCCATCGTTGAACGCATCCCCGGCCGCGGCTACGCGATGGTCTACGAGAACATCGACAACACCGGAGCTGCGCGCAACGGCCAGGTCCACATCAAGTTCAGCCGCGATGGCCTCGACTGGGGCGACGCGGGCGATCGCGGCACGCCGATCCAGACCGCGTCCGGCGCGTATCCCTCGGCCTGCCCGACGATCCGCTGGCTACCCGGCGAGACGCCCGACGGCGTGATCGTGGTCGCCGCACAGCGGGCCGGCGGTGGCGGCGATGCGGGTGGACGCACGTTCTACTGGAACGCCGACGGCGGCCGCGGCCCGTGGTGGGAAGCCGGCGCACCGGTGCGCAAGCGCACGGGCAACATCCACGCGGGTTGGACGCAGGCGATGATTCCGCGCGCCGACGGCACGCTGCTGCACGTCACGTCGTCTTCGACAGCAAATGCGCCCGCACCCGACGAGACCAACGAGATCCTGTTCGCGTCGGCGCCGCTCGCGCTCAACCGGTATGAAGCCGAAGACGCCGTGCGTCGTGGCGGCGCGCAGATCGACAACGTCGAGGCATCGGCCTACCGCAAGGTGCGGCTGGCCAGCGGCAAGGATGCGGACCTGACCTTCGACGTCGTCGTCGGCCAGTCCGGCCCACGCACGCTGACGGTGCGCTTCGCCGACATCGGGTTCGCGGCTGCCCCGCACATGAGCGTCAACGGCGTTGCCGCGACCGGTGGCGCGACGCCGTCCACGTCCGAAGGCTGGCGCGAGGCGACGTTCAAGGCACCGCTGAAGGCGGGCCACAACCGCATCGTCCTGTCGAATCCCGAGCGCCCGCTCGACTACGACTGGCTGCGGATCGACCCGGTGGCATCGCCATGAGGCTCGAAGCGGTACGCGCAACCGAACTCATGCTATACCCCTATTGTCGGATAATAGGAGCGACGCCGGATGCGTCGTGGAGGGGGACCAGTGAGACAGATCGCGGTGCGGAACCTGCACAACCAGGTCATCCAGGAACTCGGCCGGCTGATCGTCAGCGGCGAGATCAAGCCCGGCGAACTGCTGCCGCGCGAGGAAGCGCTGGCGCAGCGCATGGCGGTCAGCCGCACCGCGCTGCGCGAAGCGCTGAAGGTGCTGGGCTCCAAGGGCCTGATCGAAACCAAGCAGAAGACCGGCTCGCGCGTGCGCGACACGCGCTACTGGAACCAGCTCGATGCGGACATCCTGGCGTGGCGCTGCGCGTCGATGCCGACGGAGGACTTCGTCGAGAAGCTGGTGGAGATGCGCGAGATCATCGAACCGGCTGCCGCAGCCGCGGCCGCGCGCAAGCGCACGCCGGAGCAGCTGGCACGCATCAAGTCCGCGTACGAGGCGATGGACGCATCGAAGGATCTGGACGCCTGGGCGAAGGCCGACCTGGAATTCCACGAGTGCGTGCTGGACGCGGCCAACAACGAACTGATGGGCTCGTTGTTCTCGGTGATCGACACCGCGCTGGGCGCGTACTTCCTGCTGTCGGCGAAGACCGCCGTGGACTTCAAGTATTCGCTGCCGCGGCACTTCGCGGTGTACGACGCGATCCGGCTGAAGCGGCCGGAGCAGGCGCGCGAAGCGATGCACGGCATGATCGTCGACTCCCGCGCGAACATCAAAGGACGACGCGCGCGCAAGACGGCGCGCTAGGCCGGAACACCCCCGCACCAACATCGACGGAGTGCGCATGAGCACCGCGTGGCTGCAACCCCTTCCCCTGGTTGCGATCCTGCGCGGGCTCACCCCGCAGGACGCATTACCCGTCGGCGCCGCGCTGTTCGACGCCGGTTTCCGCGTCATCGAAGTGCCGCTCAATTCGCCGCAACCGCTGGAGAGCATCGCGCTGCTCGCGCGCGAGTTCGGCGACCGCTGCCTCGTCGGCGCCGGCACCGTGCTGACGCCCGAGCAGGTCGCGCAGGTGAAAAACGCAGGCGGCAAGCTCATCGTCATGCCGCACGGCGACACGACCGTCATCCGCGCCGCGAAGGCCGCCGGTCTGGTCTGCACGCCCGGCGTCGCCACGCCGACCGAAGCCTTCGCCGCGCTCGCCGCAGGCGCCGACGCGCTGAAGCTGTTTCCTGCCGAACAACTCCCGCCTCCGGTGCTGAAGGCGTGGTCGAGCGTGTTGCCCAAGGGCACCGCGCTGCTGCCCGTCGGCGGCATCACGCCCGACAACATGGGTGCCTACCGCAAGGCCGGCGCCGCCGGCTTCGGCATCGGCTCCGCACTGTATTCGCCCGGCATCGACGCCACCGAAACCGCGCGCCGCGCGCGCGCCTTCGTCGACGGCTGGAACTCGATCAACCTCACCTGACCGACCGCACGCAACGAGCACGGACCCCCACACGCATGAAGATCACCGCCATTTCCACTTTCCTCGTGCCGCCGCGCTGGTGTTTCGTGCGCATCGACACCGATGCCGGCATCAGCGGCTGGGGAGAGCCTATCGTCGAAGGCCGCGCGCATACCGTCGCGGCAGCCGTCGACGAACTGTCCGATTACCTCATCGGCAAGGATCCGCGTTTCATCGAGGACCACTGGAACGTGATGTACCGCGGCGGCTTCTACCGCGGCGGCCCGATCCTGATGAGCGCGCTCGCCGGTATCGACCAGGCGTTGTGGGACATCCACGGCAAGGCGCTCGGCGTGCCGGTGCATGCGCTGCTCGGTGGCCAGGTGCGCGATCGCATCCGCGTGTACTCGTGGATCGGCGGCGACCGCCCGGCCGAAACCGCACGCGCCGCGAAGGACGCCGTCGCGCGTGGCTTCAGCGCCGTGAAGATGAACGCCACCGAGGAAGTGCAGTTCGTCGATACGCACGAGAAGGTCTCGCGCGTGCTGGAAAACGTGCAGGCCGTGCGCGACGCGGTCGGTCGCGAAGTCGGCCTTGCGGTCGATTTCCACGGTCGCGTGCACAAGCCGATGGCGAAGGTGCTGATGCGCGAGCTGGCGCCGTTCGGCCTCATGTTCATCGAGGAACCGGTGCTGTCCGAGCACCTGGAATGCATTCCCGAACTCGCCTCGCTCTCCCCTGCCCCGATCGCGCTGGGTGAGCGCCTGTACTCGCGCTTCGACTTCAAGCGCGTGCTGCAGACCGGCGGCGTGGACATCATCCAGCCCGATCCGTCGCATTCGGGCGGCATCACCGAAACGCGCAAGATCGCCGCGATGGCCGAAGCCTTCGACGTCGCGCTCGCGCTGCACTGCCCGCTCGGCCCGATCGCACTTGCAGCGAACCTGCAGCTAGATGCGGTCTGCTACAACGCGTTCATCCAGGAACAGAGCCTGGGCATTCACTACAACGCCAACAACGACCTGCTCGACTACCTGACCGATCGCGCGCCCTTTGCATACGAAGGCGGCTACGTCGCGATCCCGCAGGGGCCGGGCCTGGGCATCGAGATCAACCAGGAATACGTCGACGAACGCGCCGCCGAAGGCCATCGCTGGCGCAATCCGATCTGGCGCCACGCCGACGGCAGCGTGGCGGAATGGTGAGCGAGATGACCGACGATTCCATGGCGCGTTACCCGAGTCTCGCCAGCCGCGCCGTGCTCATCACCGGTGGCGCGACCGGCATCGGCGCTAGCTTCGTCGAGCACTTCGCGCGCCAGGGCGCACGCGTCGCATTCCTCGACATCGACGACGCTGGCGCGCAGGCGCTGATCGACGAACTCCGCGGCGTCGAACACGCACCGGTGTACCTGCGCTGCGACGTGACGAATCTCGATGCGCTGCACGGCGCCATCTCGCAGGCACGCGAGCGCATCGGCCGCATCCCCGTGCTGGTGAACAACGCCGCCAACGACGTGCGCCATTCCTTCGGCAGCACGACCGCGGCGGACTTCGAACGCAACATCGCCGTCAACCTGCGTCATCAGTATTTCGCGACGCAGGCCGTCGTCGACGACATGCGCGCGCTCGGCGGTGGTTCGGTGATCTGCCTCGGCTCGACCGGCTGGATGATCAAGAACGCCGGCTATCCGATGTACGCCATGGCGAAATCCGCCGTGCACGGGCTGGTGAACGGCCTCGCGCGCGAACTTGGCCGCGACCGCATCCGCATCAACGCGCTCGTGCCGGGCTGGGTCATCACCGAGAAGCAGAAGCGCCTGTGGCTGGACGAGGAAGGCGAAGCCCAGATCGCGCGCGCGCAGTGCCTGCCCGGTCACCTGAAGCCCGAAGACCTCGCGCGCATGGCGCTGTTCCTCGCCGCCGACGACAGCCGCATGTGCACGGGCCAGGACTTCATCGTGGACGGAGGCTGGGTTTGAGCGTCGACGTTCGCGTCGCGGTCCAGTCCGGCCACGCGCTGGGCGAAGGCGTGCTGTGGTGCGATCGCACGCAATCGCTGCTGTGGACCGACATCCACGCATCGATGCTCTGGCGTTACGTGCCCGGCGACGGCACGGTGCGCAGCTGGCCGATGCCGGAGCGTCTCGCATCGTTCGCGCTGTGCGTCGCCGATGGCTGGCTGCTGCTCGCGCTCGCGTCGCGACTCGCGTTCTTCCATTTCGGCACCGGCGAGATCCGCGAGATCCGAACGCTTCCCATCGCGCCGGAAACGCGTGCGAACGACGGCGCCTGCGATCGCCAGGGGCGTTTCGTCTTCGGAACCCTGCACGAACCCGCGCATGGACCGAAGGGCGCGCATGGCCAGTTCCTGCGGCTGGACGCGGACCTCGCGCTGCAGGAACTGCCGCTGCCGCGCGTCGCGATCGCCAACTCGGTCGCCTTCAGTCCCGATGGCGGCACGATGTACTTCTGCGATTCGCTGCAGAAGCGGATCCTGCAATGCGAATACGGCGACGAAGTCGGTGCGGTGTGCACCTTCGTCGACCTGACGTCGCTGGAAGGCGGCGAACCAGACGGTTCTAGCGTGGACAGCGAAGGCGGCGTGTGGAACGCGCAATGGGGCGCGTCGCGCGTCGTGCGTTACCGCGCTGACGGCCGCGAGGATCGCGTCGTCGCCCTTCCTACCGCGCAGCCCACGCGTCCGGCCTTCGGCGGCCCGTCGCTGGCCACGCTTTACGTCACCAGCGCGCACGACGGCATGACCGACGCCGCGCGCTCGATCGATCGCCATGCCGGCGATGTGCTCGCGTTCGAGCCCGGCATCACCGGCCTGCGCGAGCCGCGTTTCGCCGGCGACCCCGATGCCGTGCGGCGTCGCTGACGCCCTGCCCACCTTGCGGAGATTTGTCGAATGAGTCTTTCCACCCTCGATGTCGGCATCGTGCTGGCGTACCTGGCGGGCATCTTCGTGCTCGCGCAGTGGGTCTCGCGCGAGAAGGGCGGGCACCAGAAATCGGCGCAGGACTACTTCCTCGCCAGCCGCGCCCTGCCCTGGTGGGCCATCGGCGCGTCGCTGATCGCGGCGAATATTTCCGCCGAGCAGATCATCGGCATGTCCGGCTCGGGGTACGCCATCGGCCTTGCCATCGCGTCGTACGAATGGATGGCCGCGCTGACGCTGCTGATCGTCGGCAAATGGTTCCTGCCGATCTTCCTGCGCAACCAGGTCACGACGATGCCGCAGTTCCTGGAGGAACGGTACGGCAACCGCATCCGCACGCTGATGGCGGTGTTCTGGCTCGGGCTGTACGTGTTCGTGAACCTGACGTCGATCCTCTGGCTGGGCTCGATCGCCGTGTCGCAGGTCGCGGGCATGGACCAGACGCTCGCGCTGATCCTGCTGGGCCTGTTCGCGCTGGCCTACCAGCTGTACGGCGGACTGAAGGCGGTGGCGCTGACCGACATCGTGCAGGTCACGCTGCTGGTGCTGGGCGGCCTGCTGGTCACCGGCATCACGCTGAGCCAGATCGGCGACGGCAGCATCGTGCAGGGCTTCCACACGCTGTGGACGACGCATCCCGGCAAGTTCCAGATGATCCTCGACCCGTCCAATCCCTTCTACAAGGACCTGCCGGGCCTGTCGGTGCTGCTGGGCGGACTGTGGATCGCGAACCTCAGCTACTGGGGTTTCAACCAGTACATCATCCAGCGTGCGCTGGCGGCCAAGGACATCCGCGAAGCGCAGAAAGGCGTGGTGTTCGCCGCGTTCCTGAAGCTGCTGATGCCGGTGATCGTGGTGCTGCCGGGCATCGCCGCGGTAATGCTGGCGCCGTCGCTCGAACGCCCCGATGCGGCGTATCCGACGATGATGCGCCTGCTGCCGAGCGGCGTGCTCGGCCTGGTGTTCGCGGCACTCGTGGCGGCGATCGTCGCCTCGCTCGCCTCGAAGATCAATTCGGTCGCGACGATCTTCACGCTGGACTTCTACGCCAAGCGCGACACGCAGGCCTCGCAGCCCAAGCTGGTGCGCGTGGGCCGCATCGCCGCCGCGGTGTCCATCGTCATCGCCGTGCTCACCGCACGCCCGCTGCTGGGCAGTTTCGACCAGGGGTTCCAGTACATCCAGGAATTCACGGGCTTCTTCACGCCGGGCATCGTGGTGATCTTCCTGCAGGGACTGTTCTGGAAGCGCGCCAACGAAGCCGGCGCGCTCGCCGCGGCCATCGGTTCGTTCGTGCTGTCGCTGGCACTGAAGCTGCTGTGGCCGGATCTTCCCTTCATGGATCGCATCGGCCTGGTGTTCCTCCTCTCGTTCGCGCTGGCCACCGTGGTTGCGCTGGCGACACCAGCCAGCGGCGCGCGCGACCGCATCCGCACCGATGACGTGAGCTACAAGACCGCGCCTTCGTTCAACGTGGCGTCGCTCGCGGTGCTGGCGATCCTCGTCGCGCTGTACGCGACGTTCTGGCACTGACGATGCGCGGCTTCGTTCTCGCGCTCGCCCTGCTTGCCTTGCAGCCCTGCGCGTCTGCGGCGGTGCAGTGGACCGACACCGCCACCGTGGCCGAAAGCAAAGCGGCGTGGGGGCGGCTCGCACGACTCCCGGATGGTCGCTGGCTCGCGGTGACCACGCGATTCCACGGCAAGGGCACGCCGACGACGCTGACGATCTCGCTCGGCGACTCACGTGGCCGCGAGTGGAAGGAGTTGTCGTCGGTCGCCGAGCCGGGCCGCAACATCGACAACGGCGAACTGCTGGTGCTGCCGGACGGACGCATCCTGCTCGGCATGCGTTCGCTTGTCGAAGGCAAGTCGTATCGCCTGAACGTGCACGCAAGCAACGACGGCGGCCGCACGTGGCGGTTCCTCAGCACGATCGACCGCAACGAAAACCCGCGCGGGCGCAAGGATCGCGGCGTGTGGGAACCGGTGTTCACGCTGCTGCCCGATGGCGCGCTGTCGGTGCTTTATGCCGACGAGACGCTCGCCGACGGCAAGCCCTCGTACAACCAGGTCGTGTCGCAGCGCATCTCGCGCGACCACGGCGCGACATGGGGTGCGAAGTCCGTGCTCGTCGCCGAACCCGGCGGCGGCAAGCTGCGCCCCGGCATGCCGGTGATGTCGCGCATGCAGGATGGTCGCTACCTGCTCGTATTCGAGACGTGCGGCGACGATCCGCAATGTCCGGTGTCGACGAAGATTTCGAACGATGGCGTGACATGGCCCGACGGCCTCGGCACGCCGCTCGCCGACCAGCGTTGCGGCCCGCAGCTCACAACGACCACCCGCGGGACGGTGTTCGTCACCTCGTGCCAGAACGAAGTCACCTGGAGCGAGGACAATGGCGCGAGCTGGAAACGCGTCACGCCGCCGGCGTGGCCCTTCGGCTTCCGCCACACATGGCCGGCGATCTACCAGTTCGGCGACAACGAGATCGGCGTGATCAACGGCGTGCCGGGCGGCGGCGTGCAGATCCGCTTCGGCACGTTCTGAAGCGGACTGCGCAGCTTAACGGGCACAAGCCCTCCACTCTCGCGCCTCTCCTTGACACCCCGTTAACGCGTGTCACAGCCAGATAGCGCTCGCGCGTGAAGCCGAGCTCTGGCGCGCCGAGCCGTTACGGCAGGGAGGAGCCATGCGACGCCCAGACAGACCGCCCGGTGGTATTGGCCGCATCGTGTGCCTGTGTGTCGCGATGCTCGCCGCCTCGGCGGTGAACGCGCAGGATGCACTGTCCGAGGCGCAGTCGCTGCTGTCGCAGAAGCGCTACGCCGAAGCGCTGGAGCGGCTCGCACCGCAGGAATCGGCCAGCGCGGAGGACGCGAACTACCAGTACGTCCTGGGGCGCGCCGCACTCGGCGCAGACGATGCCGAACGCGCACGCGTCGCACTCGAACGCAGCATCGAACTCGACCCCGACAACGCGAATGCGCATCTCGCACTCGGCCGCGCGTACCACGCACTCGGCCAGCACGCGAACGCGATCAACCAGTTCGAGATCGCGATGCACTTCGACAACCTTCCGCCTGACCTGATCACGCAGTCGCAGATCTACGATGACGCTGCACGCGAAGCACTGGATGAAGGTCGGCGCACCAGCACGTTCGGCTATGCGGCGACCGGGATCGGGCGTTATCGCGTGAACTCCACGCGCGGCACGAACACGTTCGGTGGCGGCGATCGTCGCGAGACCTTCTACAACCTTCGCGTCGGCGGCGGGCTCAGCCACGCGCTTTCGAGCGGCACGTCGCTCGACGGAACGCTCGACTATCGCCATCGCGAGTACGATGCCGGATCCCGCGACGATCGCGACCTGCGCTGGAGTTTCGCCGCGAGCCACGGCGTGAACGACAGCCGTTTTTCCGGTGGCATTCGCGGCCGCGTGAGCTATCGCGGCAATGGCGATTACCGCAACGACGTCGCGGGATTCTTCGACTACACGCACAACATGGACGTGGAGTCGCAGCTGACGGCCGGCCTGTCGGTGCAGCGCCGACGCTACCCCGAAGGGCCGCTGCGCGATCGCAGCCGCACCACGACCACCGGCAGCGTCGGCTGGTCACACTCGTTCAACGATGGCGCGGCGAACTTCGGCATCACCGGGCATGCCGGCCGCAACACGGCGACGTCGCGACCCGATGGCGATTCCGACGTCTTCGGCGCCACCGCGAACCTCGACTGGACCTTCAGCGACACGCTCGATGCGTTCTTGTTCGTCTGGTGGGAACGCGACGACTTCAGCGCCGACGACGTCCGCTTCCATCCCGATGAACGCGACGAGGCCGCGACGTTCAGCCGCAAGGACAACCTGTACGAAGGCGGCGCCGGGCTCGTGTGGGCCTTCACGGACGGCTGGTCGCTTCGCCCGGAACTGCTGTACATCCGCGACCAGAGCAACGTCGTCGCGCTCAACTACAGTTCGACGGAGGTCTGGTTGAATGTCCGCGCGGATTTCTGAGGCGCTGTACAGGCTCGTTCCCATCGCGACCCTCGCGCTGCTGTGCGCCTGCGCGCACACGCCCGCCGATCCGCAGGAACGGCTCGCGCGATATCGCCAGCATGCAGGCACGCCGGTCGCGGGCATCGACTACGCACGCAACATGCGATGGGAAGCGCTCGGCGACCAGGCGCTGGCGGTCTGGCCGCGGCGCGACAACGGCTTCCTGCTCGAGCTCGCGTCTCCGTGCACGGGCCTCGACACGGCGACGTCGATCCAGATCACGCGCAGCGAAGGCCGCGTGCAATCGCGACGCGATGCCGTGCGCGTGATGTCGATGCCCGGCGCGCGGCCGATGCAGCGTCCGCCCTGCCCCATCATGCTGATCAGCCCCATCCGGGAAGCACCCGCGGCGGGCGAACTTCGCGATGTCGACGACGCCGAAGGAGCCGGACCATGACACGCCATCACGCCTCCAGCGGCGCGTCGCATCGCGCCACGCTGATCGGCATCGCGATCCTCGCGGCGCTCGCGGTGCTCATGTTCTCGATGTTCGACCGGCGCAGCAGCCAGGACGCACCACCCGGTGCCCTGGTGGAGCGCGGCATGTCGCCCGGACATCGGCTCCTGAACGAGGAAGCCGGCGGCACGCTGCCGTCGAACTCGCCGCGCATTCCGCGGGCGGATGCGTCGATCACCCGCGTCTCCGCGCGCTTCGGCCTCAGCAAGGATCGCGTCGCCAGTCTTGCCCTATCGACGCGCAACGCCATCGCGAAGTCGCAGCCGGAGGACGTGATCGACGTGCTCGACGCCGCGTTGTTCGCCACCGACGACATGGCGCCCGACGCCGTGCCCGCGCTGCCGCCGGTTCTCGCGGCGTATGCGCAGTCGCGCCTCAACGGCGCCGGCGTGCCGGAAGCGCGCGCGGTGGCGCGGTCGTTCGCCGAACTCGCGTCGAATAGCCGCGCGCCACGCTGAGAATCACCGACGACGCCAGCGGCCGCGCAGCGCGGCGATCCGGCCGAAATACAGCGCGAGCAGCGCGCCAATGCTCACAATGAGGATCAGCGCCGTCACGCGCATCCATTCGCCCCGCGCCGCACTCAGGCGCTCGCCGCTCGCGATCTGCTCCAGCTCGGCGACGCACGGCGCGTCCGCCCGCTCGTTCGCGCGCGTCGCGCTGTAGGTGGCGCCGGCGCGACGCTGTTCGGCAACGTCGCCCGTGCGCGTGGCCAGGCGCGCTGCGTCGGTGCCCTGCGCGACGTTGGCGCGGCGACGTTCGAGCTCGCGTCGTGCCTGCGCACGCGTGACCGGTGCCGTCAGGTCCGCGCAGCTTTCGACAGTGCCCGTCGATTGCGCCGTCGGCCACTGCGGCAGGCGGAACACGCCGACCAGCGCAAGCACGACACCGATCGCGATCAGCAGCAGGACACGGTACATGGTCGCCTCCTTGTCAGATGGACTGGCTCATTCGTTCGCACGCGCGCGCCGCGCGGGATCGCCCGACAACAGCTGCGCCCAGTTGCGCGCGGTGGGATGGTGTTCGGCGAACGTCATTGCCGCGATGAGGATCGGCACGCCGATGAACGCGCCCGCGATGCCCCAGAGCATGCTCCACATGAACACCGCGAACAGCACCAGAAACGGCGAGATCGACAACCGGTCGCCCGCCACGCGCGGTTCGAGATAGCTGCCGATCAGGAACTGCACCACGTTCAGCCCGATGAAGATCGCGATTGGAATGACGAAGTTGTCGAACTGTACGATGGCGAACAGCGTCGGGAGCATCGTCGCGAACAACGGGCCGAGGAACGGAATGAAGTTGAGCGCGAACGCGGTGACACCCCACTCCATCGCCAGGTCCATGCCGAACGCGTACGTGAGCGCCCACACGCCCAAGCCGGTCGCCAGGCTCATCACGGCGCGGATGACCATGTAGCGCTGGAATTTCGCCGCCGCCGCGCGACACGCCGCCACCAGTTCCACCTTGTTCGCGCGCACGAGCTTGCGACGCGTCGGCTCGACTTCCAGCAATCCCAGGACGACGAACACCAGCGCGATCACGACGAAGCTCGCGACGTACTGCAGGCCGGCACCGAGTCGCTGCAATGCGGCGAACAGCCAGCGCGGGTCGAAGTTGTGCACGAACTCGCTGGCCAGATACAACCCATGCCCTTGCAACCATGTATCCATCTGCACGTATGCCGCCTGGAATGCGGCTGCGTTGGCGATCGCCCACAGCACGGCGCGATTGAGGCTCCACAGCACCAGGCTCGCCAGCGTGACCATCACGCCGCCGGCGACCACTACGGTCACGAGCATGGCGAGCACGCGCGGAAGCTTCTTTTCCATCGCGTCCTGCAAGGGCCACACGATGGCGACGATGAAGATCGCGAAGAACACCGGCGCGAACAGCGAACGCCCGAGATACAGCGCCAGCAGGATCACGAACACCGCGCTGATGCCGAGGAGCATCGCAAGCGGCGTCGGGATGCGTTCGTCGCGCATGGATCGGCCCGTCAGAACGCGGCTTCGAGGTACGCGTACAGGTAATTGGAGCCGCCATCGACGGTGCCCAGCAGCTGCGACGTGGCGAAGATGCCGGACCGGTGCGACACCGCAAACCCGAAGTAAACGTCGTGCCAGCGCTTGTTGCCGAACAGGTCGCCGACGCTGACGTCGATGCTCGGCTCCAGGTAGTTGAGCAGCTTGGAGGTGTTGCGTTCGCGCTCGGCCTGCGTGGTCACCTCGCTGTACGGCACGCGTTCGGCGTACGACACGCCGATGCCGAACCCCACGCGCGTGGTCACGCGATGACTCCACGGAAAGCCGTACCAGAAGCCCTTCATGTACGCGTCGACCTGCCAGCCGTCGGGCTGAAGTCCCTTCTCGTCGTGCCGGAGCAGACCGACGTAACCGATGATATCGAGCGGCCAGCCGTTGAACTTCGATACGAACGGACGGCCGACGTGCACGCCGTAGATGTCGGTCGGATCGTCGTCGTTGAGACTCACGCACTGGAGCGTCATGATCCGCACCAGATGGCAGCCGTCGCCCGTATCGCGGCCGTAGAACACCTTCACGTACGTCGGCGAGGTGTCGTCGTCCCAGCGCACCTGCCCGTTGCCGAAGTCGTACGCGGCGCCGGCCATCACGCCCCACTGCACGTCGTCGTCCACGACGGGACTGTTCGTGATCTCCGACGAAAGCTTCGTCACGTACGCGCCGCCGACCAGGCTCCAGTGCTGGAAAATGCGGTACTTCCCGTACAACGCCAACGTCGCGTTCCATCCGTCGCCCGCGTCGTACGCCGGACGGTCGTCGCGCGCTTCGAACGGTGCGACGCCGTAGTAGTAGTCGTTGAGATCGCCGCTTCGCCACGACGCGATCGCCACCGGCTGCAGGCGCCAGCGTTCGCGCTCGATGGTGTACGCGTAACCGGCGCGCACTTCCGTGCCGTGCGAGAGACCCGCCACGTCGTGGCGCACGGCGGCGTCCCAGCGTGATGCGTCGTGCTGGAAGTAGAAGCGCACGCCGAGATCCGCGCCGGTATTGCGCACGGTCATGCCCTCCAGCGAGGAAGGCGCCTCGTCCTCCGGATAGCCTTCCAGGCGCCGCTCGACGAAGCCTTCCAGCCCCATCGTGTCGTTGCGCCACATCCGCACGCCGGCTTCGTTCGCGCGCAGGAAGAAGCGCTCGCCCTCGTAGAGGTACAGCGGCAGGAAGTCGTCGCGCGTGTCGCCGTCGACGTAGGGCGAGGATTCCGCGCGGAACGCGAAGCCCAGGCCGGCGCTGCCGGGCTCGTCGAGCACGGTGCCCATCATCGCGTCCTGCGCGAACGCCGCGATCGGAGTGGCGAGCATCGAGGCGAGCAAGGTCGCGGCAAGCGTGCGGCGGCGCAGCGTGGCGCGATGCCGCAAGGCGGCCGACCGGCGGCGGGTGATCGCTGGCATCGTCATGGCACCGTCCCTCCGGGGACGCCGAGCGCAGCGTGCGCCGCATTCCTCGCGCACGAGCAGCGACAGTCGTTGATTTCGCGTGGGCGCCGCGTGAAGCCTTCGTCACGTCCGGCAGCGGGCCGTCACAAGCGTTTCACCATCGCGTCACTCCGACCGGAGTAATCCGGCGACCACAAGCGCAAGCCGTTGTGGGGCCGGCACCACGCCGGAATGGACATGGAGGCACCGCAATGAAAGTCACCGCAATCAAGGCGACGCTGCTCGTCGTCGGGCTGGTCCTGGCTTCGGGCTGCGCAACGCACAGCACGCCGTCGACGTTCAACCGATCGGAAGTCGGTGCCGCGCGCACCGTCGAGATGGGCACGGTTCGCGGCCTGCGCGATGTTGCAATCCAGAACGACTCGCGTGGCATCGGCACCGCCACGGGCGCGGCGCTGGGCGGTATCGCCGGAAGCACCATCGGCAGCGGCACGCGCGCGAATACGGCCGGCGCAGTGGCCGGTGCCGTCGCTGGCGGCGCGGCCGGCAACGCGATGTCGCGGAACCAGCGCGCCGGCGTGGAGATCACGGTCGAACTCGACTCGGGACGCACCATCGCCGTCACGCAGGACGGCACGAGTCAGCAGTTCCGCGTCGGCGATCGCGTGCAGGTCTCGTCCGACGGCACGACCACACGCGTCACGCGCTGATCCTGCGCGAAACGGAGCCGGCCGGCTCGCGGCCGGTTCCACATCTCGTCGGCGTTCGTTCGTCGGACACGGATTCCATCGGACATGGACGGTAGCGACATGAAACCTCACGCCCTGATTGCCCCGATGCTGGCGGCGGTTGCACTGGCCGCCTGTTCGCACGGCCCGACATTGACCACGCAGGAACGCCTGGATCTGTATCGCGCGCACGCCGGCGCGCCGGTGATGTCGTTCCGGCTGGATCGCATGACCGGCATGCAGCAGTGGACGCCGCTGGGCGACCAGGCGCTGGCGGTGTGGTCCAGCGCCAGCCGCGGGCATCTGCTCGAACTGCGCAACCGGTGTCCGTCGATGCTGTCGGCCGGCGGCATCTCGATCACCAATTCGCTCGGCAACGTCAACGCACGGATGGACAGCGTGGTCCCCCGCACCGCCGGCATGCGCACGTCGTGTCGCATCGACTCGATCCGTCCGATCGACGGCAGCGCCTTGCGCGATGCGAAGCGCGAACTTCGCGACGCGCAGATCGTCGATCGCAGCACGGCGCCAGCGGACGAAGGCACGCCGCAGCCGTAGATTCAGCCCCCGCCTTCGTCTTCGTCGCGCGCGATTTCCGCGGCACGCCGCGCGTCGAGCATGCGCGACAGCCGCGCCAGATCCGCCTCGGACCAGCCGTCGATGCCGGCGACCTGCCGCCACGCGGCGACGTAGTGCGACGGCGCGAAGACGTGGCCGAAACCCATCGGCGCGTCGTCGGCCAGCATCATGTCGAGCACCAGCTGCATCGTGGATACGACCGGATACCAGCGCATCTGCGGCGCCACATCGGGACCGCGCGGATGCAGCCAGTCGGGCGCGCTGAAAAGATCGCGGTGATCGAAGAAGGTGATCGCGTCGCTGGCGTATTGCAGGTACATCACGCGCATCGGACCCCACGGCGCGTCCGTCGGCACGGGCGATCCATCCTGGTTCATGAAACGCACGAAGCGGCCGTCGCGGAATTGCGGCAGCCACGCAGGCGATCCGGGATTGCGCGTGTGCGTCATGCGACGCCATTGCCGCGCCGCGAATGGCGGCCCGCTCCACAAGGCGCCCTGCGGCGGATCGCCAAGCACGTCGAACAGTTCCAGCGAGCGCTCGGAGTTCAGCGCACCCAGACTCAGGCCGTGCAGGTAGAGCCGCGGGCGCGCCTCGCGCGGCAGCGTTCTCCAGTAACCGTAGATCGCCTCGAACAACGCCTGCGAGCTCTCTTCGCCGTACTCGGGTTCGATCAACAGCGAGAACGGGCTCGACAGATACGAGTACTGCATCGCCACGCTGGCGACGTCGCCGCGGCGCAGATACTCGATGGCCTCGATGCCGGCCGGATCGACCCAGCCGGTTCCCGTCGGCGTGATGATCACCAGCGCGCCGCGCGAGAAGCCGCCGACGCGTTTCAGTTCTTCCAGCGCGAGTTGCGCGCGCGCCTGCGCCGAATCCGCCGACGGCAGGCCAGCGTACACGCGCAGCGGCGTGCGTGCGGGCGCACCGGCGAGCGCGCCGATGTCCGTCGTCGTCGGCGCGGACGACACGAAGCGGCGCCCCATCCGCCCCAGGTTTTCCCATGCGATGAGCGATTGCGGGCCGCCCGTTTGCAAGGCGCCGATCGGTGGCGCAGTGTCGGGCGGAATCAGCGCATCGGCCTGGCGGAACGACGAGTCGATGACCTGCAGTGCGATGCGCAGCACGATGCTGTTGCTCAGCACGATCACCACCACCAGCACCGCCGAGACGCCCAGCACGCTGGCGACGCGCCGCGGCAGCACCTTCGCCAGCGAAAGCGAGAACACCACCGCCATCGCGCGAAGCACGCGTGCCAGGGCGAGCCACGCTCCGAACGCGACCAGCGCTGCAGCCGCGACGGTGAACGAATCGGCGCCCTCCTCGGCCGGCATGCGCAGCGCGGCGCGAACGTGGTTCTGCCAATGCGGCGCGCGCCACAGCGCCCACAGCGCGACGAGGGCGCAAAGCCAGTACAGCGCACGCTTCACACGCCACGGCGTGCGCCCGCGCGAGGGCGGCAATTCGAGGTATTCCCACAGCCAGCGCAGGAACACGCCGATGCCGTAACCTGCTGCGAATGCCGTTCCGCCCAGCACGCCCTGCATCGTCGGCGTGCGTGGAATCAGGCTCGGCGAGAACGAGGCGACGAGGAACGCGGTGCCGATCAGCAGGCCTGCCGGCGAGAGCGGCGCGACCAGCCGCGCGAAGGCCGCGGCCCGTTTCCGCGACACTGCGACGATGCCGTTCCGATCGGCGATCTCCGCGCGCATGGCCCCTTCGCGATGGCGTGTCGGGATCGCTGGAGCTTAGGTGGACGCGGCGTTAAGCGCCCGTGATCCGTCTTTGATCGATCACGCGCGCAGCGGTCCCTCGGCCGCACGCACCGCGCTGGGCGGCATCCCCATGATGCGCTTGAAGGCGCGGCTGAAGGAGGCTTCGGAGTCGTAGCCCAAGCGCTCGGCGGCGACGGTGACGCGCATGCCTTCGTGCTGGATCCAGCGCCGCGCCTGGAACATCTTCACCTTCGCGACATAGCGCGCGGGACTTTCGCCGACGGTGCGCGTGAACGCTTCGGCGAAGCGCGAACGCGAGGCGCCCATCAACCGGGCCAGTGCCGGCACGTCCCAGTCGCGTTCGGGCTCGGCGTGGATCGCGGCGATCACCTTGCCCACCTTCGGGCACTGCACCGCGGCGATCCAGCCGGTGGAATCGCTGCAACCGCATTCGACCCAGGCGCGGATGATGCTCGCGGCGAGCACGTCGGCCAGCCGCGCGAGGATCCCGCACGCGCCGATGCGATCGAGCGACACCTCGCGCTCCATGGCTTCGAGAACCGCGAACACAGCCGGATCGCGTTGGACCAGATCGCCCGCGTGCATGAGGTCGGGCATCATCGCCAGCAGCGGATGCAGTGGATCGAGGTTGAAGCGCATCGCGCCGCAGAACATGACATCCGCATCGGCCGGATCGCGCGGCGCATCGTCGGTGGAACGCACCAGGTACAGGTTTTCCGACACCGGTTCGCGCGCGAGTTCGTGGATGTCGACGGCGGGAACGTCGGGCGAACTCGCCATTACGTGGAAGCTGCCGCGCGGCAGCAGCACGGCGTCGCCGGGCCCCAGCCGCTTCCATTCGTCCGCCGCCGTCCACAGCCAGGCAGTGCCGCGTGCGACGAAATGGAACCGCGCGTCGCGCTGCGCCGGAAACGCGATCGCCCACGGCTCGTGCATCACGCAGCGGCCGTATTCGACGCCGTCCAGCCGAAGTCCAAGCAGCACGCGGGTCAGCAGGTCGCTCGCTTCGGGGGGCCGCACGGCAGCCACGTGGCGGGAGGAATCGTCATGCATTGCGGTCGTTCCGGCATTCAAACACCTGCATCGTACGCCTAACCTGCGCTGCCCTTCCCCACTGGCAGCTCCTCGTGTCCTCAACCGAGTGTTCTGTTCCTGATGGCGATGCCGCGCCTGAGGCGTCGTCGGATGCCGCGCATTGGCCGGCCGTCGCGTCCCTCACCCTTGGCGTCTTCGGGCTGGTCACGGCCGAGTTCCTCCCCGCAAGCCTGCTCACCGCAATGGCCGCCGACCTGCGCATCAGCGAAGGCGCCGCAGGCCAGACCGTGACCGCAACGGCGCTCATCGGCGCCATCGCCGCGCCTTCGATTCCCGTGCTCACGCGACGCATGGATCGCCGGCGGGTGATGCTCGCCCTCACCCTCGCGCTGTTGCTGTCGAACACCATCGCGGTCTTCGCCTCGAACCTGACGACCTTGCTGGTCGCACGGGTGCTGCTGGGCGTCGCGCTCGGCGGGTTCTGGTCGATGGCGGCACCGCTCGCGCTGCGGCTGGTGCCCGAGCCGCTGTTTCCGCGCGCGATGTCGCTGATCCTCACCGGCGTATCGGTCGCGACGGTCTGCGCGGCGCCGATCGGCGCGTGGATGGGCGATGCGTGGGGCTGGCGCAGTGCGTTCGTGGCGGCGGGCGCGGTCGGCGTGATCACGCTGGTTGCCCAGTGGCTCACCCTTCCGGCGCTGCCGCCGAAGACGCAGCCGGACCTTCGTGTGCTCGCCGAACTCGTCACGCGAGGACCGGTACGCGCCGCGCTCGTCGTCGTGCTGCTGGTGATCTCCGGGCACTTCGCCGGTTTCACCTACATCCGGCCGCTGATGGAGAACGTCACGCACCTGTCGATCGGCGCGGTCTCCGCCGTGCTGCTGGGTTACGGCATCGGCGGCTTCTTCGGCAACCTCGCGGGCGGCTACGTCGCCGGGCGCAGCGAACGTCACGCGATCGTGTTCGGCAGCGTCGCCATCGCGGCACTTGCCGTCGCGCTGCTGATCGCCGGCCAGTCGGCGGGCGTCGCGTCCGTGGCGATCGTGCTGTGGGGCTTCGCGTTCGGCGCGTTTCCGGTCGGCTTCCAGATCTGGATCGTGCGCGCTGCGCCGGACCAGGCCGAAGGCGCGAGCGGCCTGCTGGTGGCGGCGTTCCAAACCGCCATCGCCACGGGCGCGATCGGCGGCGGCGTGCTGGTCGATCGCATCGGCGCACTGGGCGGTCCGCTGTTCGCCGTCGCCGCGATGACGCTCGGCGCGATGCTGACGCTGCGTTACGGCCCGCGCGGTTCCACTCCCCTTGCCGTCACGGCGTCCCACTGAGACCACGACCATGAGCGAGACCCGCCTCAACCGCCGCTTCACGCTCGCCGCGCGTCCGCAGGGCACGCCGACCGCACGCGACTTCCACTTCGAGACGCAACCCGTGCCGGAACCAGCCGACGGCCAGGTGCTGCTGCGCACGCGCTACCTGTCGCTCGATCCGTACATGCGCGGAATGATGGACGAGGCCGGTCCGGGCTACGCGCCCGCCGTGCAACTCGGCCAGACGATGGTCGGCGGCACCGTCAGCGTCGTCGAAGCCTCGCGCCATCCGCGCTTCAGCGTCGGGCAGCTCGTCCTGTCGAACTCGGGTTGGCAGGACTACGCGCTCTCCGATGGTGCGGACCTCACGCCGCTGGGCGAGATGGCGCAGCCGTCGCTGGCGCTGGGTGGATTGGGCATGCCGGGATTCACGGCCTACGTCGGCCTGCTCGACATCGGCGAACCCAAGCCGGGCGAGACCGTCGTCGTGGCCGCGGCGACGGGCGCGGTCGGTTCCGTCGTCGGCCAACTGGCGAAGCTCAAGGGCGCGCGCGTGGTCGGCATCGCGGGTGGCGCGGACAAGTGCCGGCATGCGGTCGACGTGCTGGGCTTCGACGCCTGCCTGGACCATCGCGAACCCGATCTGAAATCGCGCCTGGCCGCCGCATGCCCCGACGGCATCGACGTGTATTTCGAGAACGTAGGCGGCGAGGTGCTCGACGCGGTACTGCCGCTGCTGAACCTGCACGCGCGCGTCCCGGTGTGCGGGTTCATCGCGCACTACAACCAGCCACGCGGCGGCGAGGCGTCCGTCGACAAACGCACGCAGCTGCTCGGCGTCATCCTCGCCAGGCGCGTGCGCATGCAGGGCTTCATCATCCTCGACCATTACGCGACGCGATTCGCCGACTTCCGGCGCGACATGGCGCAGTGGATCGACGAAGGCCGCATCGTGCTGATCGAGGACATCGTCGATGGCCTCGAACAGGCACCCGATGCGTTCATCGGGCTGCTGCAGGGCCGCAACTTCGGAAAACTCGTCGTGCGCGTATCGGACTAGCGTTGCTGCGATCACGCAGCGCTACCGGGAGTCGTGGTAACAATCGGGAATCGCGATGTCCCCTAGCCATTCCTCTCCCCGGAACCCTAGCCAATGGACAAGGAATCTCCGCTCGACCCGCGCGGTCTCGACATCAATCCGCTCGAAACACGGGTGAGCCGGCGAAAGGTGCTGATCGCGGGCACCGTCACGGCTGCGTCGGGTGCGCTGCCCGCCATGGCGACGCTGGCGAACGAAGCGACCGCCCCCGCGGAGGCCAGGCCAGTGGTGATGTCCAAGGTGACGTTCGAAGTGAACGGCCAGTCGCGCTCGCTCGAACTCGATACGCGCACGACGCTGCTGGACGCGCTGCGCGAGCACTTGCGCCTTACCGGCTCGAAGAAGGGCTGCGACCACGGCCAGTGCGGCGCGTGCACGGTCATCGTCGACGGGCGGCGCATCAATTCGTGCCTGACGCTGGCGGTGATGAACGAAGGCGCGAAGATCACCACGATCGAAGGCCTGGGCACGCCGCAGAACCTGCATCCCATGCAGGCCGCGTTCGTGAAGCACGACGGCTACCAGTGCGGCTACTGCACGCCCGGGCAGATCTGCTCGGCCGTGGCGATGCTGGACGAAGTGAAGGCCGGCATTCCCAGCCACGTGACCGGCGACCTCACCGCACCGACGCGCCTGAGCGTGGACGAGGCGCGCGAGCGCATGAGCGGCAACATCTGCCGGTGCGGCGCCTACTCCAACATCATGGACGCCATTGGCGACGTCGCGGGAGGGCTGGCATGAAGGCCTTCTCGTACGAACGCGCCCGCACGCCGGCCGAAGCCGCCGCGGCGGTCGCACGACAGCCCGGCACGAAGTTCATCGCCGGCGGCACCAACCTGCTCGACCTGATGAAGCTCGACATCGAGACGCCGACGCACCTGGTCGACGTCAACGGCGTCGGGCTCGACGAGATCGCGAAGGCCGATGGCGGCGGGCTGCGCATCGGCGCGCTCGTGCGCAACACGGACTTGGCCGCAGACAAGACCGTGCGGCGCGCCTACCCCGTGCTGTCGCGAGCGCTGCTGTCGGGTGCGTCGGGGCAGCTTCGCAACCGCGCGACCACCGCCGGCAACCTGCTGCAGCGCACGCGCTGCCCCTACTTCTACGACACCGACCAGGCGTGCAACAAACGCCTGCCCGGCAGCGGATGTTCCGCGCTCGGCGGCTTTTCGCGCCACAACGCGATCGTCGGCGTGAGCGATGCCTGCATCGCGACGCACCCCAGCGACATGGCCGTCGCGATGCGCGTGCTCGACGCGGTCGTCGAAACCGTCGACCCGCAGGGCCAGACGCGCGCGATCCCCATCGCCGATCTCCATCGCCTCCCCGGCGAGACGCCGCAAATCGAACACACCTTGAGACCCGGCGAGATGATCACCGCCGTCACGCTGCCCAAACCCGTCGGCGGAACGCAGATCTACCGGAAGGTGCGCGATCGTGCGTCGTATGCCTTCGCGCTCGTGTCGGTGGCGGCGATCGTGCAGCGCGATGGCACCGGGCGCGTGGCGATGGGCGGCGTCGCGCACAAGCCGTGGCGCGTCGAGGCCGCCGACGCCGCGATGCCGCAAGGGGCTCGTGCGGTTGCCTCGGCGTTGCTCGACGGCGCACGCACCACGCACGACAACGCGTTCAAGAAGCCGCTCGCCGAACGCACCATTGCCGCCGTTCTGGTCGAGGCCAGGAGGACCGCATGAAGTTCGACACGCCCGCCACCACCAATCCGATCGACCAGGGCAAGGTCGTCGGCAAGGCGACCGATCGCATCGAAGGCCCGCTGAAGACCACCGGCACCGCGCCTTACGCCTACGAACGCCACGACGTCGTGCCGAACCAGGCGTACGGCTACGTCGTCGGCGCCGGCATCGCGAAGGGGCGCATTGCGCTTCTGGACGACAGCGCCGCGCGCAAGGCGCCGGGCGTGCTCGCCGTCGTGACCGCGAAGAACGCCGGCACGCTCGGGCTGGGCCGGTTCAACACGGCCAGGCTGCTCGGCGGGCCGGAGATCCAGCACTACCACCAGGCCATCGCCGTGGTCGTCGCCGAAACCTTCGAGCAGGCGCGCGCCGCCGCGCAGCTCATCCGCGTCGACTACCAGCGCACGAAAGGCGCGTACGACCTGGAGAAAGCCAAGCCTGACGCCATCGCGCCGAAGAACGAGAAGCCCGACAGCGGTGCGGGCGATTTCGAAACGGCCTTCAGGAACGCGCCGGTGCAGTTCGACGCGACCTACACGACGCCCGACGAATCGCACGCGATGATGGAGCCGCACGCGTCCATCGCCGCGTGGAATGGCGACAAGCTCACCGTGTGGACGTCGAACCAGATGATCGACTGGGGCGTCGGCGACCTCGCGAAAACGCTCGGCATCCCGAAGGAGAACGTCCGCCTCATCTCGCCCTACATCGGCGGCGGCTTCGGCGGAAAGCTCTTCCTTCGCGCCGACGCACTGATGGCGGCGCTCGGCGCGCGCGCGGCGAAGCGGCCGGTGAAGGTCGCGCTGCAGCGCCCCCTGATGATCAACAACACCACGCATCGCCCCGCCACGATCCAGCGCGTGCGCCTGGGCGCGACGAAGGACGGCAAGCTCACCGCGATCGGCCACGAGAGCTGGAACGGCGACCTGCCTGGCGGCGGGCTCGAAGTGGCGACGCAGCAGACGCGCCTGCTCTACGCCGGCGAGAACCGCATGACTCGCATGCGCCTGGCGACGCTCGACTTGCCCGAAGGCAACGCGATGCGCGCGCCCGGCGAAGCGCCGGGCATGATGGTGCTGGAAGTGGCGATGGACGAGATGGCGGAAAAGCTGGGCATGGACCCGGTGGAATTCCGCATCCTCAACGACACGCAGGTCGATCCGGAAAACCCGTCGCGACCGTTCTCCAAGCGCCAGTTCGTGCAATGCCTGCGCACCGGCGCCGAGCGTTTCGGCTGGAACAAGCGCGCGACCAAACCCGGCAGCGTGCGCGAAGGACGCTGGCTGGTCGGCATGGGGATGGCGAGCGCGTTCCGCAACAACCTGCTGACCAAGTCGGCGGCGCGCGTGCGGCTGGATGGACGCGGCATCGTCACCGTAGAAACCGACATGACCGACATCGGCACCGGTTCGTACACGATCATCGCGCAGACCGCCGCGGAGATGATGGGCGTGCCGCTCGACAACGTCGTGGTGAAACTGGGCGATTCGACGTTCCCCGTTTCGTGCGGCTCGGGCGGACAGTGGGGCGGCAACAACTCCACCGCGGGCGTATTCGCCGCGTGCTCGAAACTGCGCGAGGACGTCGCGAAGAAACTCGGCGTCGATCCCGCGACGGCGACGTTCGTCGACGGGCGCGTCGAATCGGGCGATCGTCGCCTCGCGCTCGCCGATGCCGCGAAGGACGGGGAACTGGTCGCCGAGGACCGCATCGAATACGGCGACCTCGACAAGCGTTACCAGCAATCCACCTTCGGCGCGCATTTCTGCGAAGTCGCGGTGCATGCCGACACCGGCGAGATCCGCGTGCGTCGCATGCTGGCCGTGTGCGCGGCCGGCCGCATCCTCAACCCGAAGGCGGCGCGCAGCCAGGTGATCGGCGCGATGACGATGGGCGTGGGCGCCGCGCTGATGGAGGAACTCGCCATCGACCAGCGCCTGGGCTTCTTCGTCAATCACGACCTCGCCAGCTACGAAGTGCCGGTGCATGCCGACATCCCGCACCAGGACGTGATCTTCCTCGACGAAACCGACCCGATGTCATCGCCGATGAAAGCCAAGGGCGTGGGCGAACTGGGCATCTGCGGCGTCGGCGCGGCGGTGGCGAACGCGATCCACAACGCGACGGGATTCCGCGTGCGCAAATACCCGATCACGCTGGACAAGCTGCTCGATCACCTGCCGGAGATCGCCTGACCTGGAACTTCCGTGCGGCGAGCGATCGCCGCTACGGAAGCTTGAACTTGCGCGTCGTGCGCAGCGGCCAGAGCGAGGTGAACTTCGCGCCGCCGACGAGGCGATAGGCGCTCGACACGCCGTTCTCGATGCCCATGCGCTCGAGCACGTCACGCGCCTTGCGAAACGACTGCCGCGGATCGGCCGTCAGCATGAACAGGTTGATCTCGTCGCGACTGACGTCATAACCCTCGAGTTCGACCTTGTCGCCAAGCGCCTGCTTCAGCTCGGCCTCGATGGTCGCAAGGAAGTCCTCGTTCGCCAGCGACTTGCGCCAGAACTTGATGATCAGCTGGTAGTCCATGGGGCGATTGTAAGTGCATTGGGGTGACGGGCTCGCGGGCTTCGAGCGCACACGCCGCGTCAGGACGCCTTCAACCGGTCGGTTGCCGTCCTCGCGATCGTCCAGAAGAGCGACGCGTCCCCGGCCGCACGCGCGGCGAGCATGGCCCCGTGGATCGAGGCGACGAAGGTCACTGCTTCCGACGCAGCGCTGTCGCGCAATTCGATGACGCCCTTCGAAGTGCCCTCCTCCAGCGTGCTGGCGATCCAGGCGTGCAGCTCGTCGAAGTGCCCCTTCACCTCATCGGCGACTTCGGCCGGGACCGAAGGCAGTTCCGCTGCCAGCAACGCACAGATGCAGATCGGCGGGCTCGCCTTCTCTATGCACTCGGCCCAGAAGCGGCTGTAGGCCGTCAGTCGATCCATCGCATCGGGGACCGCATCGTCCAGCGCCTGCAGGCCGGCGCGCGTCGCATTCCGATGCACGACGACCGTGGCTTTGACCAGGTCGGCCTTGCTCGGGAAGTGGTGATGGATGCTGGCCTTGCGCACTTCGACCAGCTCGGCGATATCCGCGTAGCTGAAGCCGTTGTAGCCACCCGCCGCGATCAGCTCGTTCGCACGCTGGATGATTTCCTGCGCTTTCGGGGAGTACTGCATCGACGTCTCCGGATCGGGCTGCGACATCACGCAGCTGACGGATTCAAGGCGGGACGCTGCTTCGCGATCGACCGCAACTGCAGCGGAACGCCGACCAGCAGCAACAGCAGCAGCACGCCCTGCGCGCCGAGCAGCAGCGGGTCCTTCATGTCCGTCACCAGCGGATGGCCGGCGGGCAGGCGGCGGAGGCTCTCGCTGACGGTCGGCACCATCAGCAGGAATACGCTGAGGCTCAGCGCCGTCGTTTCGACGTAGTGCGCGGCGCGCGGCCGGCCCGGCCACTTCGAGAGGCCATAGCCCACCAGCAGCGCGACGAGCGTGACCGTGGCGACGATCGCGCTCACGGGTTGGTGCGCGATCGGATAGACCGTGAGCACGCCGACCAGCATGAACCAGAAGTACGCCCTCCCCGCCCGGGTCGCCGGGGCGATGCGGCCATGCTTGAACAGCATGTACGCGGCGAGCGGGATGGCCGGGAGGCTGCCCAGCGTGTGCAGCCAGCCGAGGGGGGAAATGGTCATGGGTCGCTCCTGTAGGTGCAGGAACTCTACCTACCAGTTGGTAGGCTGGCAAGCCCTCGCCACACACAAGGGCTTCGCTGACCCTACCGGGTGGCGTGCCGCACCTCGATCGTCGCGTGCACGATCTCCTCGTGGACGGACAGCGCCTTGTGGAAGACGTCCGGTTCGACCGGCGCATCGGTGACGACCTCCGCCGTGCAGGCGTACTTTCCGCGTCCGACCTGCCAGACATGCAGATCGCTGATGCGAGCGCGAACGTCGCCCTCCTCGATCGCTTCGCGGATCTCCTGCACGACCGGCGCGTCCATCTGTGCATCGAGCAGGATGCGCCCGCTGTCGCGGACCAGGCCCCAGGCCCAGACCGCCACCAGCGCCGCACCGACGAGGCCCATCACCGGATCCAGCCACGCCGCGCCGAACATCATGCCGCCCAGCAGCGCCACGATGGCGAGCACCGACGTCGCCGCATCGGCGATCACGTGCAGGTAGGCGGAGCGCTGATTCAGATCGTGGTGGTGGTGAGGTCCGTGGTGATGATGGTCATGGCCGTTGTGATGGTCATGGTGGTCGTGCCCATGCGAATGATGGTCGCGCAGCCACCACGCGCACAGCAGGTTGACCGCGAGGCCGACCACCGCGATGGCGATGGCCTGCTCGTAATGGATCGCGCTCGGGTTGAACAGGCGTTCGACCGACTGGAACGCCATCAGCGCCGCCACGCCCATCAGCGCGATGGCGCTGGTGTAGCCGCCGAGGATCTCGATCTTCCAGGTGCCGAACGCGAATCGCCGGTCGCCCGCGTAGCGCCGCGCGCATGCGTAAGCGAACGCCGACAGACCCAGCGCCAGCGCGTGCGAGCTCATGTGCCAGCCGTCGGCGAGCACGGCCATCGAGTTGAACCACCAGCCGCCGGTGATCTCGATGACCATCATGGCCAGCGTCAGCCACATCGCGCGGCGGGTGTTGCGTTCGGCGAGCGGGTTGCCCTGGTCGAAGGCGTGACTGTGGCGCCGGCTGTCGGCGATGGCGTCGAGGTTCATGCGTGAGGCGTGCTGGACTGGATACCCCCATAGGGTATAGCCTCGCGTCCCATGGCGCACGTCAATCGCGACAAGAAGAAGCTGCTGACCCGCGTACGGCGCGTGGCCGGCCAGGTGGCGGCGCTCGAGCATGCGCTCGAAGCCGATGCCGACTGCGCGGACGTGCTCATCCAGATCGCGGCCGCCAAGGGTGCGATCCACGGGCTGATGATGGAAGTCCTGTCCGGCCACCTCGCCGAACACGTCGTGGCCGAAGCGTCGCCGACGAAGCGTGCCCGCGAAGCGCAGGCGATCGTCGAGCTGCTGAAGGGCTACGCGAAGTAGTTCGCGGCAACCAACCCGGTGGCAAGAACGCCCATTCAACCGGGTAGCGAAAGCAGCCTCATCCATCGCAAATGCGCGGGCGGCGTGATCTCCACGCGCGGCCTTGCTTCACGAACTTCCGACAGTTCTCCGACAGCAAGAGCCTGCGATCGCGTAGCGCATCACAGAAATCGGCGTGCGATCGTCGGGCGATCGGAGCCTGCGGCGAACTTCACACGCTGCTAGCAAAGTCGACAGCAGCATCCGTCGTCCGGGCCGTTCGACTGCACCCAGACCACGCCGTAATCGCGAAAAGCCCGGCGAATCCGACCTTCCACTTCCGGGGTAATGCCGATGCGCAAGTTCGCTTCCTGGGCCCGTCGCGGCCTGATTCTGCTTTCGCCGATTCCGCTGTTCGCCGCGATGACGGCGCACGCTGCCGATCCGTCCGACACGCTGCACGCCTCGGTGCGCGCGGCGATGGAGCGCGACCTCAATCTCACCTCGAACCAGCTCTCGCAGTACCTGCGCATCGAACGGCTTGCGAACGTGCAGGAGAGACAACTGGCGAAGGCGCAGGGTCGCGCGTTCGCGGGAAGCTGGATCGAACGCAAGGCCAACGGCGAATTCCATGTCGTCGTGGCGACGACGTCCCTGCGCGCAGCGAAGGGAACGGCCGACGTCGAAGTCCGCAATGCCCGCCACAGCCTGGTGCAACTTGAAACCGCCAAGGGTCAGCTCGACGGCCTGCTCGCTCGCGCCGGCAAGGTGCCGGCGGGCGTGTACGGCTGGTACGTCGACCTGCCGCGCAACAGTCTCGTGGTGAGCGTGGGCAAGGGCCGGGAACAGGCCGGCATCGATTTCGTCGCCGCCAGCGGCGCCGACGTGCAGACCGTGCGCATCGAAACCGCCGAGGAACAACCGAGCCTGCGCGTCGCGCTCGAAGGCGGCCTGGGCTACCTGCGCAATCCGGGAGACGGTTACCTCTACGCCTGCTCGATCGGATTCCCCGTGACCCAGGGCGGCTACGTCACGGCCGGCCACTGCGGCGACGCGGGCGAGCCGGTGTACTTCGAGCCGTCGCAGTGGACGCTCGGGCCGAAGATCGGATCGTTCGTCGCTTCCAGCTTCCCCGCGGCAGGACAGACCGGTAACGACTTCGCCTGGGTGAAGGTCGATTCGGGCCACACGCTGGCGCCGACGGTCGATGGATACGGCAACGGAGACGTCACCGTTCGCGGCAGCACCGAAGCGGCGGTCGGCGCGGCGATCTGCCGTTCGGGTCGAACGACCGGATGGCGCTGCGGCACCATCGAGGCGAAGAACCAGACGGTGAGCTACAGCACCGGCGAGACGATCCTCAACCTCACGCGCACCACGGCGTGCTCCGAAGGCGGCGATTCCGGCGGCTCGTTCATCACCGGCGCGGGCCAGGCACAAGGCGTCCTTTCGGGCGGCAGCGGCAGCTGCAAGGGCAAGACGCCGAACAACCGCACGCGCAGCTTCTACCAGCCGGTGCTGCCGATCCTGCAGAACTACAACCTGACGCTGCTCACCGGCACCTGATCGCCGTTCCGTATCGCGTGACAGCAAACGCCCCGGCTTGCCGGGGCGTTTCTTTGTGCGGTCGACGAGTCCGCCTCACATCGCGATGTCGCCCGTCGCGAGCGTTTCGGCCGGCACGCCCTGCTCGCCCAGCAGTTCGCGCAGGTCGATCTCCACTTCCTGGCTGATGCGGCTGATCGGCACGTCGTTGGCGCCGCCTTCGAACGGGTTCTCCGTGCTCTCGCCGACCAGGTCGAGCGCGCAGTACATCCACGAAATCAACAGGCTCAGCGGGATGACGAGCCACACCATGCCGCCCTTCGCCCAGCCGTCGACCGCCGCGTTGAGGCGCTCGAACTCGCCGATCATGCCGAACGGCAGCAGCACGCACATGATCCGCACGAACAGCGTGTTGATGAACGCATGCTGCCGCGGATACGGGAAATCCTTGATGCGTTCGCTCTTCCCCTGCAGGTCCTGGAAATCGCGAATGAGCTTCTGCAGATCGGAGAAACCGTTCATCGTGAGCTTGCCGTCGGCGAGCATCTCCTTCGTCGCGCGGCTTTGAAGCCCCAGCACCTGCAGGGCGCGATTGCGCGATTCCAGTACCTGCGCCGCCTCGCCCGGCGGCAGGTACTTCACCAGTTCGTTCGCCAGCGTCTGCTCGCGTTCGGGGATGCGGTAAAGGCGGAGGTATTCGACGTTGTTCGCCTTCCGCGCGTTCTCCCACACGCGCGGCTGGCGCATCTCGAAGCGCAGTGCGGCCAGCCACGCAAGGTGGCGATACACCAGGCTGCGCGCAGCGTCGCTGTTTGCGCAGAGGTCGCGCGCCGTCGCGCCCAGCACGCGGCTGCTGCTGGCGATCGACGACCAGACCTGCTGCGCCTCCTGCATGCGGTTGTAGGTCTGCACGTTCTTGAAGCCCGACGACAGCGCCACCGTGGTGCCCAGGAGGAACACGACGCCCCAGGGAATCGCGAGCCAGTGCCAGCCCGCCAGCTGGTACAGCAGGACGGGCACCGCGCTCACCACGATCAGCACGTAGATCGTGCGTCGCGTCCAGCCGATGAACTCGGGCAGCTTGTAGGACTTTCCGGTGTGCATGACGGTTGCTCCTCGACGCTGGATGCGTGAACGGCTTCAGCCGCGGGCGGCGGGACGTGCGACGTCCGCGCGCTGCAGCCACTGCGCGAACCCGAGTTCGCCCTGCCACGCTTCACCGTCGGGAACGAGCGTGTCGTCCTGCAGTTCCACGCCGAAGTACAGCGCGTGCGGATCGCCGACGACCTTGCGCTCGTCCTTCGTGCTGTCGAGAAATCGCTGCGCGAGTTCGGACAGGCGAACGCGCTCCGGCCCGGCGATCTCGGTCACGCCGTTCACCGGCGCGCCGAGCGCATGGCGCGTCACCGCATCGGCGACGTCGTCGGACGCGATGGGCTGCACGTTGGCGGTGGGCAGTCGCACGACGCCGTCCTGCTCGCCGGACTTCACGATGCCCGGCAGGAACTCGAAGAACTGCGTGGAATGGATGATGGTGTACGGAATGCCCGATTCGCGGATCAGTCGTTCCTGCTCGGCCTTGCCGACGAAGTATCCGCTGCCGGACAGCTTCTGCGTGCCGACGACCGACAGCGCGATGTGGTGGCCGACGCCCGCCTTCGCTTCCGCGGCGAGCAGGTTCTGTCCGGCGGTCTGGAAGAATTTCAGCGCCGATTCGCGATCGAACGCCGGCGAGTTCGCAAGATCGACCACGACCTGCGCGCCGGCCAGTGCGGCGTCGAGCCCTTCACCACTGAGCACGTCGATGCCGTTGGCCGGTGCGCCTACGACGACTTCATGGCCCGCCTTGCGGAGGCGCTCGACGACCTTGCTGCCGATAAGCCCGGTTCCACCGATGACGACGACTTTCATGACGACCTCCGCTAGCGGGTGAGCCGACGCGCACGAACGCTGCGCCGGGATGGTGGATGAACTTCGATGCTAGGAATCGCGTCGCCGTGGCGGTAGACCTTCACGCGGACGCAGGTTGTTGCCCTGGACGCATCAATCGCATCAGGCCGCGACTGCGCGCGATGCCTGCGTCGATTCCCAGTGCGCCATCACGTCCAGATCCAGCGCCCGCACCTGCGCGGTGATGTAGTCGATGAACGCGCGGATGCGCTTGGGTTGCTGGCGTCGGCTCAGGTAGCACAGGTAATGGCCGCGATCGTCCGGGGCGAACGCATCCAGGCACGTCACCAGCGCGCCGTCGCATATCGCATCGCGCACCTGGTAGGCAGGCAGCTGCGCGATGCCCTGCCCGTCCAGCGCGGCCTGCATCGCGAGGTCCGCATCGTTGAACACCAGCGTGGACGATGGCCGCAGGCTCAGCGGCTTTCCATCCACACGGAAATCCCACGATTGCAGCCGCCCGTTCGCCAGGCGCTGGTTGATGCACGGGTGCGCGTCCAGCTCGGCGACGATCTGCGGCAAACCATTGCGCCGCGCGTAATCGGGCGAAGCGCATGCCAGCAGCTGCATCGGAATCAGCTGTTTCGCGATCACCTGGCTGTCTTCCAGTGCGCCGTCGCGGAATGCGATGTCGATGCGGTCGCCGGCGAGATCCAGGACTCGATCTTCGAGCAGGAGTTCGATCGACACGGCAGGAAACTGCGCGCGGAAGCCCGCCAGCAGCGGCGCGATGACCTTGCGCCCGAAGGCGTGCGTCGCGCTGATGCGGAGCTCGCCTCGGGGCGGGCCTTCGCGCAGGTCGCGCATCTCCTCCAGCGCCTGCAGGATGCGTTCGACGCCCGGGCGGCAGCCTTCGTAAAACAGCTCGCCCTCGCGCGTGAGCGAGGTCGAACGCGTGGTGCGCAGGAACAGTCGCGCGCCGAGCTGGCTTTCGAGTTTCTGGACGCTGCGACTCACCGCCGAGCGGCCGATGCCGAGGCGATCGGCGGCACGCGCGAAGCTGCCTTCGCTGGCGACGGCGATGAAGGCGACCACGCCGGCGTAACTGGCGGCGAAGCTTGCGGTCAGCGCATCGCTGACGTCGATTTTCGCGATGGCCTTGATCGCGTGCGGATCGGGTTCGGGTGCGAGGCGGGCGATATTCATGACGGTCTCGTGGGAGAAGCCAGGCGCCGTGCGTGTTCGTGCGCGCAGCGGCGCGCCGTCGCCAGGTGCTCGCCGCACGCCGCAGGCGGCTGGCCGAGGACGAGCGAGACATCCTCGAGGGTGGCGCCGAACACGTCGTGCAGCATGAAGGCGGCGCGGGCGGTGGGAGGCAAGGCATCCAGCACGGAAAGGAATTCCGCCCACACGCGTTCGGCCGGCGTCGGCAGGCGCTTGTCGAGAGGCAGGGGGAAATCCGCGTCCATGCCCTGTAGACGTTGCAGGGCGGCCGCGTGTGACGAGGCCGTTCCGGCGCGCCATTGGTGCACCGCGCGCAACACGGTGCGTCCGCGGCGATGGCTACCCGCGCCCTCCCCGACTGCCTAGCCTGACCTCGTCCCCCACACCGGTCCTTCGCCATGCGCCTGTCGCCGATCGCCTTCGCGCTGACGTCCTTCTTCGTCGTCGGCACGAGTCTTGCCGCCGAACCCGCCACCGCACCGGAACCCGTCGTCACGCCCGTGATGACCAGGGCGCTGGAGGATTACCCCGGCAAGGAAGTCACGATCCTCGAGGTCGCGTACCCGCCCGACGGCGCCGACCCGATCCACCGCCATGACGCACACGGCTTCGTGTACGTGCTCGAAGGCAGCATCGTCATGGGCGTGAAGGGCGGACCGGAAATCACGCTGAAGCCCGGAGAAGCCTTCCACGAAGGCCCGCGCGACCTCCACACCGTCGGCCGCAACGCAAGCAGGACCGAGCCGGCGAAGTTCGTCGTCTTCCTGCTCAAGGACGTGGGCAAGCCGCCGGTCCTTCCGCCGAAGTGACCGCGCCGCGCTGTCATCCCGGCGCCGACGCGCTGTGCCACACTCGGGGTTCCGATCCGTTCGAGCGCGCGATGGACGACGCCACCGCCACCTTCGGTCGCCTGCAACCGCGCCTGCTCGGCGTGGCATACCGGATGCTCGGATCGATGGCCGAAGCCGAGGACGTGGTGCAGGACGTGTGGCTGCGCTGGCACGACACGGACACCGGTCGCGTCGACAACGCCGAAGCCTGGCTGGTCGCGTCCACCACGCGGCGCGCGATCGACAAGCTTCGGCTCGCGCGCACGCATCGCGAACATTACGTCGGCATCTGGCTGCCCGAACCGGTACTCACCGATTTCGACGGCGCATCGCCCACGCCGGAACAGGTGGAGGAAGCGGCGAGCGACCTGTCGATCGCCTTCCTCACGGTGCTCGAACGCCTGGCGCCCGACGCGCGCGCGGCCTTCCTGCTGCATGAAGTGTTCGACGCCGATTACGCGCAGATCGCCGAGGTCGTCGGCAAATCCGAGGCCGCGTGCCGTCAGATCGTGCATCGCGCGAAGGCGCAGCTGCGCGACGAACGCCCGCGCTACCACGTGCCCGACGACGTGCATCGCCGGCTGATGCAGCGCTTCCTCGACGCGGTCGCCAGCGGCGATTTCAGCGGCATGAAGGCGTTGATGGCCGAGTCGGCGGTGCTGGTCGGCGACGGTGGCGGCGTGGTCACGAGTTTCCCGAGGCCGATGGTCGGTGGCGATCGCATCGCCGCGCTGCTCTACGCCGCGCGACTGCGCTTCAAGGAAGGCCTGCGCCACGAACTGGCGCTGGTCAACGGCCGCATGGGATTGCTGCGCTACATACAGGGCGAACTGGAATCGGTGATGTCGTTCGAAACCGACGGCGAGCGCATCGTCAACGTCTTCGTGCAACGCAATCCCGAGAAATTGCGGCTGGTTTCGGCGCATCACGTGTTGCGATTGCAGTAAGCCGAACACGTTCATCACTGCGCGGCGGCGAACCGGCGCGCATCAGGATCCATGTTGTTGCTGCTCCACCCGATGCTCCACCCTCCCCCACACGAGGACCACCGACATGAGCTACATCACCACGCAGGACGGCACCCAGATCTTCTACAAGGACTGGGGCACCGGCCAGCCCATCGTCTTCCACCACGGCTGGCCGCTGTGTGGTGACGACTGGGACACGCAGATGCAGTTTTTCCTGGCGGAGGGCTATCGCGTGATCGCGCACGACCGCCGCGGCCACGGCCGTTCGACGCAGACCGCCACCGGCAACGAGATGGACACCTACGCCGCCGACGTCGCCGCACTCGCGAAGGAACTCGACCTGCGCGACGCGATCCACATCGGCCATTCCACCGGCGGCGGCGAGGCGGCGCGCTATGTCGCAAAGCACGGCAAGGGCCGCGTCGCGAAGCTGGTGCTGATCGGCGCCGTGCCGCCGGTGATGGTGAAGTCGGCAAGTAATCCCGGCGGCCTGGACAAATCCGTGTTCGATGGCATTCGCGCAAGCGTCATGGCCGATCGCGCCGGCTGCTACTGGGACTTCCCGGTGCCGTTCTACAGCTACAACCGCGATGGGGCGAAGCTGTCGGAGGCGGTCCGCCAGAACTGGTGGCGCCAGGGCATGATGGGCGGCGCGAAGCCGCAGTACGACTGCATCGCCGCGTTCTCCGAAACCGACTTCACTGAAGACCTCAAGAGCATCGAGGTGCCCACGCTGGTGATGCACGGCGACGACGACCAGATCGTGCCGATCGACGATTCGGCGCGCCTCTCGGCCAAGCTGCTGCGCAATGCGACGCTGAAGGTGTATCCGGGTTTCCCGCATGGCATGTGCACGACGCACGCCGACACGATCAACCCGGATCTGCTGGCCTTCATCCGCAGCTGATCCACGCTTGATCGGACCATCGGTGCGCCGGCGTTCGCGTCGGCGCACCTCGCAAACGTTCCAACGCGGGAAAGGCTCCGCCGTTCAGGCATTCAGCCACGTCGTAACAAAAGTGGCGTAGGGTCGTACATCCCCGTCGAATCGGGAGTGCGCCATGCACGAGCTGCCCGTCACCGATAGCCAGCGGTCGTTCCTCGAGGATCTCGGACGCACCGCACGCGCCCATCTGTCGCACCTGGACTGGGATGAAGTCGAGCCGCACCTGCGGCTGGGCTGGTACTCCAGCGTCCTGTCCAACGACCTGGACTGGGGCCACGTGGAGGCGATCGCGCACGAGAGCTGGGCGCGGGATCCGTTCTGACCGGACAGGGCTCCGAGGAGGCGCCGTCGCGGCGGATGCGCTATATAGCGCCCTATATCCCGCCCGCCAGGAGCCTCCGATGTCCGCCTGGATCCGCCGTGCCGCGCTGTGCGCGCTGGCGCTTGCCCTCGCCTTCCCCGCGCTCGCCGAACCGCCGGTCCGCGTGTTCGCCGCCGCCAGCCTGACCAACGCGCTCAACGACATCGCCACCGAATGGCAGAAGGCCGGCCACGCGAAGCCGAGCCTCGCCTTCGCGGCGTCTTCGGCGCTCGCGAAGCAGATCGAGGCCGGCGCGCCCGCCGATGTCTTCGCCTCGGCCGATCTCGTGTGGATGGATTACCTGGCCCAGCGCGGCAAGCTGCAGCCCGGCACTCGAGCCAACGTCGTCGGAAATTCACTCGTCCTGATCGTGCCGCAGGGCCGGCGCTTCCCCATGACCATGAAGCGCGGCTTCGACCTGGCCCGCGCGTTCAACGGAAAGGTGTGCACCGGCGAGCCCGGCGTCGTCCCGGTCGGCATCTACGCGCGCGAGGCGCTGCAGCAGCTGGGCTGGTGGAACGCGCTACAAACTCGCGTCGTCGGCACCGACGACGTGCGCACGGCGCTGGCGTTCGTTGAGCGCGGGGAATGCCCGCTCGGCATCGTCTACGCGACCGACGCGAAGATCAGCCGGAAGGTCGAAGTCCTCGCGACATTCCCCGCCGACACGCACAAGCCCATCGTCTACCCGATCGCCGCCGTGCGTGGCGCACGCCCCGAAACCGCGGCGTTCCTGCAGTTCGTGAAGACGTCGAAGACGGCGGCGCACATCTTCGCAAAGTATGGATTCACCACCGGAACGCGCTGACGATGTGGCTGTCGCCTGAAGAATGGGATGCGCTGGCGCTGTCGGCGAAGGTTGCGCTGTGCGCGACGGGCGCATGCCTGCCGTTCGGCATCGCGCTGAGCTGGCTGCTCGAACGTCGCCAGTTCCCCGGCAAGGTCTGGATCGACACGCTCGTGCAGTTGCCGATGGTGCTGCCTCCCGTGGTGCCGGGCTATCTGCTGCTGTTGCTGCTGGGCACGCAGGGGCCGCTGGGTGCCTGGCTGCTTGCGACGTTCGGCATCACGATCGCCTTTACGTGGAAGGGCGCCGTCATCGCATCTGCGGTGATGGCGTTTCCGCTGATGGTGCAGCCGATCCGGCTCGCGATCCGCCTCATCGATCCCCGACTCGAGAAGGCCGCGGCGACGCTCGGCGCGAAGCCGTGGGACACGTTCTTCAGCGTAACGCTGCCGCTGTCGGCACCGGGCCTGATCGCCGGCTGCATCCTGTGCTTCTCGCGCAGCCTGGGCGAATTCGGCGCGACGATGGCTTTCGTCGGCAACATCCCGGGGGAAACGCGTACGTTGCCGCTGGCGATCTACAGCCTCACGCACGTGCCCGATGGCGAAGCGGCGGCGTTGCGGCTGTCCCTGCTGTCGATCGCGCTGGCCGTGGCCGCGTTGCTGGTCAGCCGCTGGATCAGCCTGCGCGCCGAACGCCGGCTCGGTTACCTCGACCGGGGGCCCCATGCTGAGCTTTGACCTCCAGTTCGCGCGCGGCGATTTCGTGCTCGACGCCGTGGCCGACGTCGGCGGTGGCGTCACCGGCGTGTACGGGCCGTCGGGCTCGGGCAAGAGCACGCTGCTGGCGCTGCTCGCCGGACTGCTGGCGCCGTCCAACGGCCGCGTGCGGCTGGGCGAACGCGTGCTGGTCGATACCGATGCGCGCCGGTTCGTGCCCGCATGGGATCGCCACGTCGGCCTGGTGTTCCAGGACGGTCAGCTGTTCCCGCACCTGACGGTTCGCCAGAACCTCCTGTTCGGGCATGCGCGCATTCCACCTCCGATGCGCCGCTTCGACCTGTCCGGCGTGGCGGAACTGCTGGAAATCACGCCGCTGCTCGATCGCCGCCCGACGCTGCTGTCCGGCGGCGAACGCCAGCGCGTGGCGCTCGGCCGTGCCCTGCTCTATTCGCCGCAGTTGCTGCTGCTCGACGAACCGCTGTCCTCACTGGACGACCGCCTCAAGCAGCAGATCCTGCCGTTCCTCAAACGCATCAAGGACGAAACGCGCCTGCCGATGCTCTACGTCACCCACGCGCACAGCGAGCTGGATTACCTCGCCGATCGCGTGCTCGGCATGGAACGCGGCCGGTTGCAGCCGG
Organism: Lysobacter soli; assembly: GCF_009755585.1. Classification (NCBI taxonomy): domain Bacteria; kingdom Pseudomonadati; phylum Pseudomonadota; class Gammaproteobacteria; order Lysobacterales; family Lysobacteraceae; genus Lysobacter; species Lysobacter soli. The sequence goes on from NZ_CP046603.1 coordinate 2,249,137, forward strand.
CGGTCACGGACTGACGGCGAGGATCACGCTCGACGCCTTGAACAGCGCCGTCGCCGGTTTTCCTTCGGCGAGCGCGAGGCGTTCGGCCGATGCATTGGTGACGATGGCGGCGATCGAATTGCCGCCATCCACGTCGATCACCACTTCCGTATTCACCGCGCCGTGGTCGATGCGGGCGACGGTGCCGGGCAGCTGGTTGCGCGCGGAGAGTTTCACGCCCTCCAGATCAGTGCCGACGATGACGCTGGATGCCTTCACCAGCGCGATCGCCTTCATGCCGATCGCCAGCCCCATGCTCGCCGTGCTCTCGTGCGTGACGATGGCGACGATGCGCCCGCCGCCGCCCAGTTCGAGTTCCACTTCATCGTTCACGGCGCCACGCGTGATGCGCGCGATGCGGCCGGCCAGATGGTTGCGGGCGCTGGTGAGCATGGCGAACCTCCCAATGATGTCCAGATCGCGTCCGGCATGCGCGATGCGCTCGTTGAGCATCTCAACGAAGCGCGCGTTCTGCGCTTCGACTTCGCGCCACGTTGCGACGAGGCGTTCACCGTCCGGCGTCAGTCGCGTCCCGCCACCGCCCTTGCCGCCGACGACACGTTCGACGAGCGGCGCATCGGCAAGGTTGTTCATCGCGTCCACCGCATCCCACGCGGCCTTGTAACTCAGGCCGACACTGCGCGCGGCGGCGGCGATCGACGCCTCGCTGCCGATGGCCGTCAGCAACTCCATCCAGCGGCGGCTGCCGAACGTGCCGTGCGTGGCTTCGACGGTGAGCGAGCTCTGGATGCGCATTCGACGTTTCGCCTGGCCGGACCGGCGCACTGTAGCGCAACGGCTGGTTACACTCGCCGGGTCGCGGACGATGGGAGCTCGCATGAAGCTGATGATCGCAGGCTCCACCGGTCTGGTCGGACGCCATGCATTGCAGCTCGCCCTCGCGCATCCGGGCATCGCACAGGTCGTGGCGCCCGTTCGCAGGCCGGCGGAACCGCACCCGAAGCTCCTCGCGCCCGTCGTCGATTTCGATGCGTTGCCGCCGGATGCGCCCTGGTGGAATGTCGACGCGGTCGTCTGCGCGCTCGGCACCACCATCAAGGTCGCGGGCTCGCAGGACGCCTTCCGCCGCGTCGATCACGATTACCCGCTCGCGGTCGCACGCCTTGCGCACGCGCATGGCGCATCGACCTTCGTGCTGAATTCGGCGATGGGCGCCGATGCCGGATCGCCCATCTTCTACAGCCGCGTGAAGGGCGAAGTGGAACGCGACCTCGCCGCGCCGGGCTTCGCCTCGCTGACCTTCGTTCGACCGGGCCTGATCGGCGGCGAACGCGACGAGTTCCGCGCCGGTGAACGCGTGGCGACCGTTGTCCTGCGCGCGTTGCATCCGCTGCTGCCGCGCCGCTGGCGCATCAATCCGGCCGAACGCATCGCGCAGACCATGATCGACGCCGCGGTGCGCGCCACGCCGGGACAGCACGTGATCGCGTCCGACGCGCTGACCTGACGCATCACCGCGGCCTAACCCGTTGCGGGCGAAGCTGTCGCTCCCCCATTGGCGACGACACCGCAATGAAGATCCTGATGGTGCTTACCTCGCACGACCGCCTCGGCGATACAGGCGAGAAAACCGGCTTCTGGCTGGAGGAATTCGCCGCGCCGTACTACGTGTTCACCGATGCCGGCGCGCAGGTGACCGTGGCCTCGCCCAAGGGCGGGCAGCCGCCGATCGATCCCAAGAGCGACGATCCCGCGAACCAGACACCCGCGCAGGACCGCTTCAAGGCCGACGCGAAAACGCAGGCCGTGCTTGCCAACACGCAGCGGCTCGATTCGGTGGCCGCCGACGAGTTCGACGCGGTCTTTTACCCCGGCGGACACGGCCCGTTGTGGGACCTCGCCGAGGATCCCGCATCGATCCGGCTCATCGAAACGTTCTACGAGTCCGGAAAGCCGGTCGCCGCCGTCTGCCATGCGCCCGGCGTGCTGCGGCACGTGAAACACGAAGGCGAGCCGCTGGTGAAAGGCAAGCGCGTCACCGGCTTCACCAATTCCGAGGAGGAAGCGGTGAAGCTGACGAAGGTGGTGCCGTTCCTGGTCGAGGACGAACTCAAGCGCCTGGGGGGCAAGTACGAGAAGGCCGACGACTGGCAGAGCTTCGCGATCGTCGACGGACGGCTGGTAACGGGCCAGAACCCGGCGTCGTCTGAAGCGACGGCGGAGGCGTTGCTGAAGCTGCTGCGCTGAGCGCACGCGGCGACGAGGCCGCCGCCGACTGAGGACAACGGAACGAGGGGCGGCGATTTCGCCGCCCTTTTCGTGTGGGCGCTCGCACGCGGCCGGGAGGGCCTGCGGCAACGTCGGTGCGCGAGCGCTTTGTATCGAACTGTATCCAGGGCCCGACCGGGCACGTTCGCCGACAAAAGCCCTCAACACCCGACACGTGCGCGATACCGCGCGGCCTCGGAATGGCGCCACCGGAAACCACCGGCCCACCTTCCCCCACGAGGACATCGCCATGACCCATTCCCTCCAGACCGTCGTCTACACCGCGCACACGCACGTCACCGGCGGTCGCGCCGGCACCGGCCGCTCCAGCGACGGCGCCATCGACGTCGCGCTGAGCACGCCCGGCTCGAACAAGCCCGGCACCAATCCCGAGCAGCTGTTCGGCATCGGCTGGTCGGCGTGCTTCATCGGCGCGCTCGGTTTCGCCGCGCAGGAACTGAAGGTGAAGCTGCCGGCCGACACGGCGGTCGACGCGGAGGTCAACCTCGGCAAGACGGCCGCCGGCGAGTACCAGCTCGCGGTGAAACTCGACGTCAAACTTCCCGGCATCGACGAGGCCACGCGCCGGCAGCTGGTCGAGAAGGCGCATCAGACCTGCCCGTACTCGCGCATGACGCGCGGCGACGTGGACGTCGAGATCGTGACCTGATCGCGCAGCCGTCGCTGCAACGCTCCGCCGCCGCGCGTGCGCTTCCCACGCCGGCGGCACATCCCTACAGGAGTCGCCCATGTTCAAGTCGATCCTTGCGGCCTTCGCGCTGTCGCTGTCGCTGCTCGCCGGCTGTGCGCCGGGCGCGCAGGCCGAGCCGGCGCGCGGGACGCCCGCACCGGAGTTCACCGGCATCGCCCACTGGCTCAACGCGCCGCCGCAGACCATGGCGGGGCTCAAGGGCAAGGTCGTGCTCGTGGAGTTCTGGACCTACTCGTGCATCAACTGCATCCACGTGCAGCCCTACGTGAAACAGTGGTACGACCGTTACCACGACCAGGGACTGGTGGTGATCGGCGTGCACACGCCCGAGTACGACGAAGAGCGCAGCACCGCCAACGTGAAGCGCGCGATCGAGCGCTTCGGCATCGCCTACCCCGTTGCGCAGGACAACGACTACGCGACGTGGAACGCCTACGGCAACCGTTTCTGGCCGGCGATGTACCTGGTCGATCGCGACGGCCGCATCGTCCATCGCCATTACGGCGAAGGCGATTACGACGGCATGGAGCAGCGCATCCGCCAGCTGCTGGCCACCGCGCCAGTCGCGCACTGACGACCAGCGGGCGGTGGCACAATCCGGCCATCGCCCCACTTCACCACGAGCGCCCCATGGAACACGCAGACCACATCCTCGTCGTGGACGACGATCGCGAGATCCGCCAGATGGTGGCCGACTACCTGCGCAAGAACGGCCTGCGCGCGAGCGAGGCCGCCGACGGGCGCGAGATGCGCGCCGTGCTCGACACGCACGCCATCGACCTGATCGTGATGGACGTGATGATGCCCGGCGAGGACGGCCTCACCCTCACCCGCAACCTGCGCGCCGGCAAGCATCGCGCCGTCCCCGTGGTGATGCTGACCGCGCGCGAGGACCAGACCGACCGCATCATCGGCCTGGAAATGGGCGCCGACGACTACGTCACCAAGCCCTTCGCCGCGCGCGAGCTGCTGGCACGCATCAAGGCGGTGATCCGCCGCACGCGCATGCTGCCGCCGAACCTGCAGGTGACCGAGGCGGCGCAGATGCTCGCCTTCGGCCGCTGGCGCCTGGACACGACCGCGCGCCACCTGCTCGATCCGGAAGGCACGGTGGTGGCGCTCAGCGGCGCGGAATTCCGCCTGCTGCGCGTGTTCCTCGACCATCCCAACCGCGTGCTCAACCGCGACCAGCTGCTCAACCTGACGCAGGGCCGCGACGCCGAACTGTTCGATCGGTCGATCGACCTGCTCGTCAGCCGCCTGCGCCAGCGCCTGCAGGACGATGCGCGCGAGCAGAGCTACATCAAGACCGTCCGCAGCGAAGGCTATGTCTTCAGCGCGACGGTGACGATCGTGGGCGAGGACGGATGAGCGCAACGACTCCTCGCGGCGTCATGCGCTGGCTGCCGCGCACGATGGCCTCGCGCCTGTACGCGCTGCTGGCCGGCGGGCTGCTGCTGGCGCACGCGCTGTCGTTCGGGCTGCTGTTCTACGAGCGCTACGAAGCCGCCTCGTCGATGCTGATGACCAACCTGGAACAGGACGTGGTCGTCGCAGTGAACCTGCTCGATCGCCTGCCCGCGAACGAACGCGCCGACTGGCTGCCGATGCTGCAACGGCGCACGTTCCGCTACTCGCTGGACGAAGCCGCATTCGATGCGCAGCCGGACGCGAAGCTCGACGGCGCGACCTCGCGCGAGATGGCGGGCATGATCGAAAGCGCGCTGGGACCGCGCTGGTCGACGCAGGCGCGGCAGGTCTCGCGCGATCCGGAGCGCTTCCAGGTCAAGGTGCGCCTGCACGACGGCAGCGCGGTGGTCGTCGACGTGCAGCCTTCGGTGATGCCGCTGGCGAAGTGGCTGCCGTACGTGCTGGTCCTGCAGCTGATCGTGCTGCTGCTGTGCGCCTGGGCCGCGGTGCGACTGGCGACGCGACCGCTCGCGCGGCTCGCGCAGGCCGCGGAGAACGTGCGGCCCGACGGCGACGGCGAGCGCCTTCCCAACGGCGGGCCGACCGAAGTCGCGCAGGCGGTGGGCGCCTTCAACGCCATGCAGGACCGGATCGCGCGCTACATGAAGGAACGGCTGCAGATCCTCGCGTCGATCTCGCACGACCTGCAGACGCCGATCACGCGCATGAAGCTGCGCGCCGAATCGATGGACGAGGTGCCCGAGCGAGCGAAGATGCTCGACGATCTCGACCAGATGCAGCACCTGGTGCGCGAGGGCATCGCGTACGCACGCAGCGCGCACGGCAACAACGAGGCCGCGGTGCGCGTTGACCTGGACGCGTTCATCGACAGCCTGGTGCTCGACTACCTCGATACCGGCCGACCGGTGAGCCTGCAGGGCCGCATCGGCACGCCGGTCGTCACGCGCCCGCATGCCTTGCGACGCGTGGTCGCCAACCTCATCGACAACGCGCTCAAGTACGCCGGCTCGGCGGACGTCGAACTGGAGAGCCGCTCCGACGCGCTCGTGATCCGGGTCGGCGATCGCGGCCCGGGCATTCCGGAATCGGAACTGGCGCGCGTGATGGAGCCGTTCTATCGCCTCGAAGCCTCGCGCAACCGCGATACCGGCGGCACCGGGCTGGGCCTGGCGATCGCGCAGCAGCTTGCGGCATCGATCGGCGCCACGCTCACGCTGCGAAACCGCGAGGGCGGCGGCCTGGCCGCCGAGGTGCGACTGCCGCGCGCGTGAACCATCGCGCGCGTCAGCCTTCCTGCGGCAGCGCCTGCAATGTCTCCGGTTCGCGCGGCTTGCGCTTCGACGGGAACCACAGCGCGATCGACGCCGCGCCGAGCCCCACCGCCATCGAGCCGATGTACATCCAGGTGTAGCTGCCGTAACGGTCGAACAGCCAGCCGCCGAGCAGCGGACCGAGCGCCATCCCCAATGCCGACAACATGCCCGCCGCGCCGAGCACCATCCCGAGGATCTGCGGGCTGAACGCTTCGCGCGCGAGCGACGCGTACAGCGGCATCGTGCCGCCGTAGGCCATGCCGAACACGATCGCCACCGCGTAGAAGCCGTTCAACTGGCTTACGCTCAGGTACGAGACCGCGGCGACGGCCTGGATCAGCAGCCCCGCGACCAGGACCGGCTTCGCGCCGAGCCGGTCGGCCATCAGCCCGAACAGGATGCGTCCGCCCAGTCCGGCCGCACCTTCCATGCTGTAGATCGTCACCGCAGTTGTCACCGCGAGGCCGCAACCGACGGCATAGCTCACGGTGTGGAAGATCGGCCCCGAATGCGCGGCGCAGCAGGCGAAGTACGTCACCGCCAGCACGATGAAGGCGCGCGAGCGCAGCGCCTGCCCCGCGTTCGCGACCGTTGCGTCGGCGATGGTGCCGGGCGACGTCGGTTCCGGAATCGGCGACGCGCGCACGAACCATACGGCAGGCAATGTCAGCGCCCATGCGACAAGACCGACGATGAGCAGCGTCTGGCGCCAGTCGTAATGACTGACCAGCCACGCGACGAGTGGCGACATCGTCATCGGCGCGACACCCACACCCGCCGACACCAGCGAGATCGCGATGTTGCGTCGCTTCTCGAACGACGAGGCCGTGGCGGCGATCACCGGTGCGAAGAAGCTCGACACCGCCACGCCCATCAGCACGCCGTAGGTCAGCCGGAACTGCCACAACGTTGCCGAGCGGCTCGCGAGCACGCACGCCAGGCCCAGCAGCAGCGAGCCCACCAGCACGACCTTGCGCGGGCCGATGCGGTCGCTCAGTGCGCCCCAGACGAAGCCGCCAACGCCCATGCTCAGGAATGCGAGCGTCATCGCGCTCGACAACGCCCCGCGCGACCAGCCGGTGGCGGCACTCATCGGGCCAAGCAGCACGGCCAGCGCGAAGATCACGCCTACGCCGACGCAGCCCAATACGGCACCGGATGCAACCAGCGGCCAGTTGCGGTCCGGCGGATAGGAAGCGGCGGCGATGCGGTTCATGCGGTGGATCTCCGGGGGCTCATCAAGGGGACGAACCAGGGACGCGGGATTCGACATTGCCGGCGGACCGCGCCCCGATCCTCAGGCGATGCAGAAGCGAACGGCATCTCGTTCATTTCATGTCGGAAGCATTCCGACATTCGTTCGGGCCTGCGATCACTCATCGCAAGATGAGCGTATCGCGCGCTCGGACGCACGCGCGCTCGTCGAAATGCGCGCTTTCGCATACGTCGCCGTGGCGGTCGACGCGCGTATACACCGCGAATGTGTCGTTCAGGTTTCCGCGCTTTAGCGAGCTGTGCCAATGCCGTTAACCAGATCGAAGCGCATCCGCGATTCGTCCGCCCTCCTCCTACGAGCCGTTGCCATGAGTGGATTCAAGAACCTTTCCATCGCCAGAAAGTTGGCGGTGGCTTTCACCGCCTTGATCGCGCTTGCCGCGCTGCTGGGTGGTTACGCAATGCTGCAGTTGCAGGCACGCAACGCGCAGATCGCCGAAATCAACTCGAACTGGGTGCCGTCGGTGCGCTACCTGCTGGGTATGCGCGGACAGTTGGGCGAATACCGGACGTACGAGATCTCGCAGTTCCAGTTCAAGGACGACCCGGCGGAACTGGCCGACTACGCGAAGCGAATGGACAAGCTCCGGGGCGAGATGAACGACTCGTTGTCTTCGTACGAGAAGCTGATCGAGGGTGACGAAGAGCAGGCCCGCTACAAGGCGTTGACCGCAGGCATGGCGGGGTACTTCGCCGCGCACGAGAAGCTGATGGCAGCGGTTGCAGCCAATGATTTCGTCGAAGCCGGCCGTGTCTCCAACGAAGAATCGCGTCCCATGCGCCGCAAGCTCTTCGAGGCGCTGATGGAGCTGACCGACTTCAACGTCAAGGGACTGAACGCGATGGTCGCGCAGTCCGACGCCGCCTACCGGAGAACGCAGCTGCAGCTCACCGTCGGCATCGGTCTTCTCGTCGTGCTGGGTGCCGTGTTCGGGTTCTTCCTTGCCCGCGCCATCTCCCGCCCGCTGCAGCGCGCCACCGGCGTCGCGCAGAGCATCGCCGCCGGCCGCATCGACGAGCGCATCGTGGTGGACAGCACGGACGAAGCCGGCCAGCTGCTGCGCAGCATGAGCCAGATGCAGTCGACGCTGCAGCGCTTCGCGCAGGCCCAGGGCGAGATCGCGCGCCGCCATGACGAAGGCGACATCGACTTCCGCATCGACAACCGCGAGCTTCCCGGTGCCTACGGCCAGATGGCCGGCGAGATCAATACGCTGGTGGACTCGCACATCCAGCTCAACGCCCGTGCGGTCGGAATCGTCGCGGCGTATGCGCGCGGCGACCTGTCGCAGGACATGGACCGCCTGCCGGCGCAGAAGGCGCGCATCACCGATGCCGTCGACTCGGTCAAGCACGGCATGAACGCCATCAACGCCGAGATCAAGACGCTGGTGGACGCGGCGGTCGCTGGCGACTTCGGCCGCCGCGGCGACGCGAGCCGCTTCGAGTTCGTGTACCGCGACGTGGTCAACTCGCTGAACCAGCTGATGTCGACCGCCGACAACGGCCTCAACGAAGTCGGCAGCCTGCTGTCGGCCGTGGCCGATGGCGACCTCAACCGTCGCGTCGAAGTCGAACTGCCGGGCCAGTTCGGCCGCCTCGCCAACGACGCCAACCGCACCGTGGACAAGCTGTCCGACATCGTCGGTCAGATCCGCGAGGGCTCGGATGCGATCAGCTCGGCGGCCGCGGAAATCGCCGCCGGCAACAACGACCTGTCGCAGCGCACCGAATCGCAGGCCGCTTCGCTGGAGGAAACCGCTTCGTCGATGGAGGAACTCACCAGCACGGTCCGCCAGAACGCCGACAACGCACGCCAGGCCAACCAGTTGGCGCAGAACGCGGCGGAAGTCGCCGGACAGGGCGGCACGGTCGTGGGCGAAGTCGTCGAAACGATGAACGCCATCAACCAGTCGTCGAAGAAGATCGCCGACATCATCGGCGTGATCGACGGCATCGCGTTCCAGACCAACATCCTGGCGCTGAACGCTGCGGTGGAAGCCGCACGTGCCGGTGAGCAGGGCCGCGGTTTTGCCGTCGTCGCCAGCGAAGTGCGCTCGCTCGCGCAGCGCTCCGCCAATGCGGCGAAGGAGATCAAGCAGCTCATCGGCGACTCGGTGGCGAAGGTCGAGGAAGGCAGCCAACTCGTCGACCAGGCCGGCAAGACGATGGAGGACATCGTCGTCAGCGTGCGCAAGGTGACGGACATCATCGCCGACATCAGCGCCGCCTCGCAGGAGCAGTCGGCCGGCATCGAGCAGATCAACCAGGCCATCACGCAGATGGACGAAGGCACGCAGCAGAACGCAGCGTTGGTGGAGGAAGCCTCCGCCGCCGCGCGCAGCCTGGAACAGCAGTCCGAGCAGCTGGTGCAGACCGTCGCGGTGTTCCGCGTCGCGAACGGTACGAACGCCGTCCGCACCTCGCGCCCGGCGGTCGTCGATCTGCCTACCGCTCCGCGCGCGGCCGTCGCCAAGACGCCGGTCAAGGCAGTTGCGTCCCGACCGGTCGCCGCGCCGCGCAAGGCCGTCCGCGGTGCCGTCGCAGCCGCGACCGATTCGGACTGGCAGGAATTCTGATCCGGCCGGCTCGCTGATGCATTCGTAGTTCCGTGCGCGCCCGCAGACCGCGGGCGTTGCACCTCCCTTCTCTTCCGGCGCCGTGATCGCGGCGCTGCTTCCACCGGTTCCCCGATGCCGCAACTTCTTACCCGACGCCTGTCGGCCGCGCTGGCCGCCGTCGTACTCCCCTTCTGCGCCCATGCCGGCGCGGTGTCCTTCAAGCCGACCGGCGTCGTCTACTACGACGGCGTGGACGCGCATCCCGACGTCAAGCCGTTCGAGGACGTCGACAAGGTGCGCTCCGGACGCCTGGGTTTCGTCGCCAAGGCCGGCGAACGGTGGCAGCTCAACGTCGAGCACGAATTCACCGATCGCTCGACGCCCGACGCCGTCCTGCAGTTCACGCCCGCCAAGGGCCACGCGTTGCGCCTGGGCCAGTTCAAGCAGCCGTTCCTCATGGAAGACGCGACCAGCGCACGCCAGACGCCCTTGATGGAAGCCTCGCTGCTCGGTGCGTTCGCGCTCGGTCGCCGCATCGGCCTGGGCTACGCGTGGTCGGACGCGAACCACGCCGTCAACGCGACCGTGTTCGGCCAGCGGCTGGACGGCAAGAACGAAGGCATCGGTGCCGCGGTACGCGCCTCGCGCGCGCTTCATTTCGGCGACGACCTGCTGCACCTGGGTGTCGGCGCCTCGGTGGATTCGCCGGACAGCGAGACCGCGCGCTTCTCCAGCAAGCCCGAGGCGGCGCTGGCGACGTCGAGCCTGGTGGACACGGGCACGCTCGGTGACGTCCAGCGCACGACCCGCGCGGGACTGGAAGCGTTGTGGATCGGCGGCCCCTGGTCGGTGCAGGCCGAAGCCGCGGCCGTGCAATCGCACCGCGACGACGCGGCGGACGTACGCGGCACCGGCGGGTACGCACTCGCCAGCTGGTCGCCCACCGGGCACCGCCGCAACTACAAGGCCGGCACGGCGAGTTCGCCGACGATCGGCAAGGACGTGGCGTGGGAGCTGGTCGTGCGCTACAGCGTCCTCGACCTCGATTCGGCGGCGTCGCAGGGCGGCGTGCAGTCCGACTGGAACTTCGGCGCTACCTGCTACCTGACGTCCTACGCGCGGCTGATGGCGAACTACGTCGTGGCCGACAGCCGGCGTCGCGGCGTCAACGACGACCCGCGCCTGTTCCTGATGCGCGTGCAGTTGCAGTTCTGACGTCATCGGCATGCGTTGCGGACCTGCTCGTCCAGGCGACTGAGCAGGTCGAAGGTGCGCTTGAGTCCGACGCGTTCAAGCGTGCGTTCGCGATTGGCCTTCGCTGCCTCACAGGCCGACGGCTTCACCGCATTGCGCGCGATGTGCGCGGTGCCCGTTCGCGTGGAACGTGGTTCTGACGCGTGCCGCTCCGGATTCGCTACTGACCGATGCACCCGCGACGGCGGATCCGGCGGCGCGTCCCATCGCGCCGTCTCGCGTGCGCCGTGCTCGCAGGGCGCGCTCTGGTAGCTGACCACGCCGCCCGCTGCCACGCACTTGTAGACGTTCTGCGCGGCTGCGTGCGTGCACGACAGCGCGATGACACATCCGAACATCGTTCGCCAAGACATCCCTGCCCGCCCTTCGTTGACGAAGACAGGCTACGGACGCGAACAGTCGCGCTGTATCGGGAAACACGCCGTCTAGCCGGGCACGGGCACGCGATTGCCCGTCGGAGTTCGCCGTGTCGCAACGTCAGACGGCGTTGACCCGCGTCTGGCACTCGAGCACGAGCATGACCGCGCCGTTGGGCACGCACATCGACGGGCTGCTATCGAGCACCAGCGCACGCCCGCCCGCGAACACGCGCGTGCTGCCCTGCAACCATTGGCCGCCGGTGCAGCGGAGCGCCTCGGCCGGTGCCGGCAGGTTGCAGTGGGCGATTTCGTAGGGCGCGGCGACGGTTACCACCGGGTGGCCCTGCAGCGTGACGCGCGAGTACGGCACCGTCGGCACGGCGGGGCCGCCGTGGGAGCACGTCACGCTTGCGCCGAGATGGAGGATCAGGCCGCCCACGTCACACCACCGTCAGCGCGCCGTCGTTGATCGTCACCATCGAACCGGCCAGCACGATGCTCGCGCCGCGTCCGTTGCTGATGGTGATGCCCGCTTCGTTCACTGCGATGCACGCGCCGGTATGCGATCGAAGCAGCACGCCGCCGTCGGGGCCCGGCATGTCCGACACCGTCAGCGCGTTGCGCCCCGGTGTCTGCAGCAGCACGGCCGGCGCGACCGCCTGTCCTGCGTGGGCGAACGACGGAAGCTCCGCCGCATCCACCCAGTAGCCGCCGACCCAGATCGGCAGTTCGGCGTCGCCCTGTTCGAACTCCACCCACACCGGCGCGCCCACCGGTGGCAGCAGGAACAATCCGCTCTGGTGGCCGGCGACCGGCACGCACGGCATCGCCCAGCGTGCATCGCCATCGAACACACGGGGCACCTGCACGAGCACGCGGCCCAGTTGCAGGGGATCGATGTTGTCGACGACGACGCCGCGGAACTTCCCGTACTGGCGCTGCGGCGCGGGCTTGCTCGTGTGCGGCATCGGCCGTTTCCTGGGCGTGGGGTCCCCTGTGTTCTTTCGAACGTGAACGGCCGCCGGCGCAGGCCACGGCTCGCCGCTCGTCGGAACATTCAACCCATTGGTTGACAATCGAGCCGGCCACGCGGATATTCAACCACATGGTTGAATCTAACTCCGATCGTCTCGACGCCGTCTTTCGCGCCCTCGCCGACCCAACGCGACGCGCAATGGTCCGCAACCTCGCGCGCCAGCCGCGCAGCGTGGGCGAACTGGCCGAACCGTTCGAGATCTCGCTGGCCGCTGCTTCAAAGCACATCAAGGTGCTCGAAGGCGCCGGCCTGGTGCAGCGTGACGTGCAGGGCCGCACGCACGTGTGCCGGCTCGATGCCCGCCCGCTGCACGCGGGCATGGAATGGATGCGGCACTACGAACAGTTCTGGAACCAGCGCCTCGACGCGCTCGAGGACCTACTCCGCGCCGAGGATCGCGACGACGCCACGCGCAAGCCGCCGCGCAAACCCGCCGCCAAACCCGCGCGATCGAACCGGAGCAAGCGATGAACCCGCCCGTCACCGTGCGCGTGAGCCGCCGCTTCGATGCCAGTTGCGAACGCGTGTTCGACGCGTGGCTCGATCCGGCGACGCTCGGCCGCTGGCTGTATGCGACGGCGGACGGACAGATGCTGCGCGTGGACGTCGATCCGCGCGTCGGCGGCAGTTACGCGATCGTCGAACGCCGTGCGAACGGCGACGCCGCGCACTACGGGCGATATCTGGAAATCGATCGTCCGCATCGCCTGGTGCTGACGCTCGCGCTGGAGCCGGACGCCGAAGGCGATCGCATCACGGTCGACATCGCGCCCGACGGCGACGGCTGCGTGCTCACGCTTACCCACGAAATGGCAGCCGAGTACGCGGAGTACGCGAACCGCACCGAACACGGCTGGACGACGATCCTCGCATCGCTCGAACGGCACCTGCACACCGCTTCCCCCACGTGAAGGAGCACCACCCATGAACGACTTCGGCATCGTCACCGCGCCCGACACCGTGCGCATTGAACGTCTCCTGCCCGGCCCGATCGAACGCGTCTGGGCCTACCTCACCGAATCGGAAAAGCGCGGCACCTGGCTCGCGCGCGGCGACATGGACCTGCGTCCCGGCGGCGCGATGGAACTGGTCTTCCACAACAACCGCCTCACCGACAACGACGTCGCGCCGCCGGCGAAGTACGAGAAGTACGGCGGCGAACTTCGTTCGCACGGCCACGTGGTCGAATGCGATCCGCCGCGGCTGCTGGTGTTCACCTGGGACGAGGAGGCCGGCGGCGATTCGCAGGTGCGCATGGAGCTCGCGCCGAAAGGCGACCAGGTGCAGCTGATCGTCACGCATAGCCGCCTGGCGAGCCGCGAAGGCATGGTCAGCGTGTCGGGCGGCTGGCACACGCACCTGGGCATCCTCGCCGATCGCCTGGCCGGGCGTACGCCCGAGGGCTTCTGGAAGACGCTTGCGCCGATCAGTGCGGAGTACGAGAAGCGTATTCCGGCGTAATGCACGAAGCCTGTCATCCCCGCGTAGGCGGGGATCCAACTCTGCGCGCATCACGCTCTACGGAGGCGTTGATGCGCTCACGGTTGGATTCCCGCCTTCGCGGGAATGACGCAAGGAATCTATGTCGCTGGATTCCAGCCTTCGCGCGAATAACGACAAGAAAAGCCAGCAAAGCGGGCGACACGCTATGCTTCGTGCATGACCACCTTCCAGCGCATCCGCAGCGGCCTCGCCGCTTTCGCCACCCTCGCCCTTCTCGCCGCGTGCGCCGATCCCGGCCCGCCGCCGGGCGGCGTGATTCCGAAGTTCGAAATCATCGACCAACAGGTCGGCACCGGCGCCGAAGCGAAGTCAGGCATGGACGTCACCGTCCACTACACCGGCTGGAATTACGACAAAGCCAAGCCCGACGGCCGCGGCGAGAAGTTCGACAGCTCGCGCGATCGCAATGAGCCGTTCACCTTCCTGCTCGGCGCAGGTCGCGTGATCCGCGGCTGGGACGAAGGCGTCGCCGGCATGCGCGTGGGTGGCAAGCGCGTGCTGAGGATTCCGGCCGAGTACGGCTACGGCCGCAAGGGTGCGGGCGGTGTCATTCCGCCCAACGGCTCGCTCGTGTTCGAGGTCGAACTGCTCGACGTGCGCGCGCACTGAGGCGCGCGCGTCACGCCAGTGCGCGGCATGCCTGCGCCGCGATCTCGAACGAGCGCACGCGCGCCGCGTGCTCGAACACATTGGCGGTGATCAGCAGTTCGTCCGGCTTGTGGCGTTCGATGAACGCCGCGATGCCTTCGCGCACCGTCTGCTCGTCGCCGACGACCGAGCATGCCAGCGCCTGCTGCACGCCGCTTTTTTCCAGCGGATTCCAGTAGGTCTCGATGTCGTCGATCGGGGCCGGGATCAGCCCCGGATGGCCGCGCCGCAGGTTGACGAACGACTGCTGCAGCGTCGTGAACAGACGCCGCGCCTCCGCATTGTCGTGCGCGCCGACGACGTTGAGCGCCAGCATGGTGTGCGGCTTGTCCAGGCGCCTGGACGGCTTGAATTCGCGCCGGTACATCGTGAGCGCGTGATCCATCGCGTCGGGCGCGAAGTGCGAGGCGAACGCGAACGGAAGGCCCAGCTGCGCGGCAAGTCGCGCCGAAAACAGGCTCGAGCCGAGCAGCCACACCGGCACGTCCACGCCCGCACCGGGCACTGCGCGCACCGCCTGGCCGGGCTGCACGGGTTCGAAGTAATGCAGCAGTTCCACCACGTCCTGCGCGAACATGTCGGCCGCTTCGAAATAGCGACGCAACGCATGCGCGGTGGCGTGGTCGGTGCCCGGCGCGCGACCGAGGCCGAGGTCGATGCGCCCCGGATACAGCGACGCGAGCGTGCCGAACTGCTCGGCTACCTGCAGCGGCGCGTGGTTCGGAAGCATGATGCCGCCGGCGCCGACGCGGATCGTGCTGGTGCCGCAGGCGACATGGTCGATCAGCACCGCGGTGGCCGCGCTGGCGATGCCGGGCATGTTGTGGTGTTCGGCGAGCCAGTAGCGCTGGTAGCCGAACCGCTCGGCGTGGCGCGCGAGGTCCAGCGTGTTGGCGAACGCCTGTGTGGCGTCGCTGCCCTCGGTGATCGGCGCGAGGTCGAGGACGGAAATCGGGATCATGCAGGCGCTCCTTGGCGGCGAGCCTTCGTACTGGGGGCGGACGCGCGTATTGCCAGCGGCGCGGCGTTCCATCCCTGCACGTTCAGCATTGCACGGACGCCGGCATCGCCGCGTGAGGCCTCACCACAGGTCGAATGCGACGCCCTCGCGTTCGTTGTCCCACACGGTGCTGAAGACCCACCAGCGGCCATGTTCGAAGCACAGCTGGATGCTGTTGGCGCCGCGCTTGATCACCGGCGTTTCGAGCGATTCGCGCGCCTCGTAGCGGCTCCACACGTGCGCGACCTGGCCGAAGCGCTCGACGCGCTGGTCGATCTCCACTTCGAAAAAGCCATTCGCGGCAAAGAATGGCGTGACGTCGGCGATGTAGCTGTCGACGTCGAACGCCATGGCGTGCGTGCTGCCGTCGGGATCGACGACCGTGCGCAGGCTGCGTGCGTCCGGATGCTGCAGGTACCGGAAGCGCGCCCAGTCGCGCGGCGCGCCCGCCGGGCCGGAAATGCACTCGTAGATGGCGCGCACGATGGTCGGGATGTCCTGGGTGTCCTGCCACCATTGCGGGTTCTCGCCCGTGGCGGTCGTGCCGTGAGTCGGCGTGGCGTGGTGCATGGCCTGCTCCTCTGCTTGGACGTCCATCATGCTGGGCACGGTGTCAACGGAAGTGGAAGGGCCAGCCGGCATACTCGGCACGATTTTCTCCATGGAGCGGCGCCATAGAACCCACCTCCGCCCTCGCCGTCTTCCGCGTGTTCCTGCGCCTGGGGCTGGTGTCCTTCGGTGGGCCTATCGCGCACCTGGGCTATTTCCGCGAGGAATTCGTCGCGCGCCGGCACTGGCTGGACGACGCGCGCTACGCGCAGCTGCTGGCGATCTGCCAGTTCCTGCCGGGGCCCGCGAGCAGCCAGATGGGGTTCGCCATCGGCCTGCTGCGCGCGGGCTGGCGCGGTGCGCTGGCGGCGTTCGTCGGGTTCACCCTGCCCTCCGCGCTGCTGATGATCGGCTTTGCGTCGATGTCGGCGCAGCTGGATCGCGGGTTCGGCGCCGCGGTCGTGCATGGGCTGAAGCTGGTCGCCGTCGCGGTGGTCGCGCACGGACTGCTCGGCATGGCGCGACAGATGACGCCGGACGTCCGGCGCCTCGCGATCGCGGCCATCGCATGCGCGACCGTCGTCTGGCTCGGTACGGCATGGGCGCAACTGGCGGCCATCGCGATCGGTGCGATGCTGGGCGCGGTGCTATGCAGGCGTGTCGCGTCGAAGTCGTCATCGCAGGACCCGCTGCCGGTGATGTACGGGCGCGGCGTGGCGACGGCATTGTTCATGGTGTTCGCGTGCGGGCTCGTTGCCGCGCTCGCGTTGCCGTCGCGCGAACCGACGCCCGGCGCGATGGCCGCCGCGTTCTATCGCGCCGGCGCGCTGGTGTTCGGCGGCGGCCACGTCGTGCTGCCGCTGTTGCAGGAAGCGTTGGTCGATCCGGGCTGGATCGCGCCGGACCGTTTCCTCGCGGGCTACGGTGCGGCGCAAGCCGTGCCCGGGCCGATGTTCTCGATCGCCGCCTACCTCGGTGCGATCGCACCCACGGGGTGGCCGCCGGCCGTTTCGGCGCTGGTGGCGTTGCTGGCGATCTTCCTGCCGGGCTTCCTGCTGCTCGCAGCGACGCTTCCCGTGTGGCAGCGCGTGCAGGCGATGCGCGGCGCGGCCCCGATGCTCGCCGGCGTCAACGCCGCGGTCGTCGGACTGCTTGCCGCCGCCTTCCACGATCCGGTGTGGGCACAAGGCATCGCGTCGTGGCGCGATGTCGTGATCGTGATCGTCGCCTTCGCGCTGCTGGTTCGGCTGCGCGTGGCCGCGTTGTGGGTGGTGACGTGGTGCGTGGGGGCTTCGGTCGCGATGTATCTGATGGGCTAGTCGGCGACTGCCCTTACCCCAACCCTCTCCCGCTCGCGGGAGAGGGCCTTTGTGATGTCAGGACTTCGGCTTCTCTTCCTCGACCGGTTTCAGGCGCAGGTCCTGGAAATCGAAGCTGAAGTCCGTCAACGGCGAGATCGCT
This sequence comes from Lysobacter soli, assembly GCF_009755585.1. NCBI lineage: Bacteria > Pseudomonadati > Pseudomonadota > Gammaproteobacteria > Lysobacterales > Lysobacteraceae > Lysobacter > Lysobacter soli. The sequence goes on from NZ_CP046603.1 coordinate 2,266,507, forward strand.
TCCATCCGACCTTCGCGCACTTTGCCGTCGGCATCCAGCGAAAACGTCACGAACGCATCGGCGTTGAGCCATCGCTCGTTCCAGCGCACCACGAAGGTGTCGTGCTGCCACGGTTCCATCTTGCCGACGAGGTCGGGCGTGCGCGTGAAGCGCATCACCAGTCCGTCCTTTGCCTGTTCGACGATGATGTCGCCGTACCACGGATCGCGATACGTGCGCGCGTACGCCGACCGCGGGCGCGACGGCGGCGCGTTCGCGGCGCGCGCCTCGACGTGCTTGCGCCAATCCTCGTCCGACTTGTCCGTCGACTTGGCGAGCGCGGCGGCGTAGGCGGCGGTCCAGTCGGTGCGCGGCGCGTCGAGGAACGCATCGAGCACGCGCATCGTCACCGCGTTGAACGCGCCGCCGACCTCGGCGTTGGTCAGCACGATCACGCCCAGCTTCTGCTGCGGCACCAGCGTCACGCGCGACACCATGCCGGGCCAGCCGCCGGTGTGCGACACGAGCTTGCGGCCGCGGTAATCCGACAGCGTCCAGCCTTCGCCGTAGCCGAGGAAGTTCGGCTTCGCGGCTTCGAGTTCGGGCACCGCCGGCTTGGGGATCGGGATCGGCGTGATCACCGACCACATTTCCTGCTGGCGCTCTTCGGAGAACAACCGCTGCTGCGTGCCCTTCGCGTCGGTGAAGGTGCCGCCGGCCAGCTGCATGTTCATCCAGCGGCTCATGTCGTGCACGCTGGAATAGATGCCGCCCGCGCCGGAGACGTTGTGCCACGTCATGCGCGGTGCGGGTTGCAGGTCCTTGAAATCGGCCTTCGCGTGACCCGTGGCCACGTTGTCGCGCGGACGCAGCGCATCGGAGTTGAAGCGCGTGTCGCGCATGCCCAGCGGCGCGAAGATGCGCTGCTGCAGGAACTGCGCGTAACTCTGCCCGCTGGCCTGTTCGATTACCAGCTGCGCCACGCCGTAGAGGATGTTGTCGTACGCGTATTGCCCGCGGAAGCTGCCGGTGAGCGGCACGTCCTTCAGGCGGCGCGCGACGTCTTCCGTCGTGTAGTCCGTTCCTGGCCAGTACAGCAGGTCTCCTGCGCCCAGCCCGAGGCCGCTGCGGTGCGCGAGCAGGTCGCGCACGCGCATTTCCTGCGTGACGTAGGCATCGGACATGCGGAACCACGGCAGGTGCTCGATCACGCGATCGTCCAGGCTCAGCTTGCCTTCGTCGGCGAGGATCGACAGCGACGCCGCGGTGAAGGCCTTCGTGTTGGATGCGATCGCGAACAGCGTGTTGGCGTCGACCTGCGCCGGCTTGTTCATCTCGCGCACGCCAAAACCGCGTTCGAGCACGACCTGCCCGTCCTTCACCACTGCCACCGCGATGCCCGGCACGTCGAACTGCTTGCGCACGCCTTCGACGTAGGCGTCGAAATCCTGCAATTGCGGCGGCAGCGCGGTGTCGCTGGCATGCGCGGCGCCGGTGGCGATCAGCAGCGCCAGGGCGGCGGAAACGGTGCGACGGTGCATGGGCGGAGCGGCTCCTTCGGTGCGAGCGCTCGAAGATACCTGCTTTGGCCCGCCGACGAATCGCACGGAAGTTGGCCTCATGCGGCGAATGGGCGAGGAAAACGGCAGCGCAGGCATAATTGCCCGCCCGATCGACCGATTGCGCATGTCCACTCTTCCGCAGCTCCACGCCCGCCTCGCCATCGTCGGCGGAGGCCCTGCCGGCCTGATGGCGGCGGAAGTCGCGCGGGCGGCCGGCGTGGACGTGGACCTGTTCGAGGCCAAGGGCTCGGTCGGCCGCAAGTTTTTGATCGCCGGCAAGGGCGGGCTCAACCTCACGCATGGCGAGCCGCGTCCTGCGTTCGATTCGAGATACGGCAACCGCGCGCGCGAGGTCGGCACCTGGCTCGATGACTTCGATGCCGACGCGCTGCGCGAATGGGCGCGCGGATTCGGGATCGACACCTACATCGGTACTTCGGGGCGCGTATTCCCGACCGACCGCAAGGCGGCGCCGCTGCTGCGCGGCTGGGTGCGTCGCCTGCGGGAGGACGGCGTGCGCTTCCACGTGCAGCATCGATGGCTGGGCTGGCGCGACGATGGCGCGTTGCGGTTCGCGACACCCGACGGCGAGATCGCCGTGCACGCCGACGCCACCGTGCTCGCACTCGGCGGCGGCAGCTGGCCGGAGCTGGGCTCCGACGGCGCGTGGGTGCCCGTGCTGCAGTCGCGCGAGGTCGACGTCGCGCCGCTGCTGCCGTCCAACTGCGGGTTCGACATCGGCTGGAGCGAGCACTTCGCCAGCCGGCATGCCGGTGCGCCGCTCAAGCCGGTGATCGCCCACTGGCACGATGAGGCGGGCCGTCCGCACGAACTGCAGGGCGAATGCGTCGTCACGCAGACGGGCATCGAAGGCAGCCTGATCTACGCGTTGTCCGCAATGCTCCGCGATGCGATCGCGGCGCACGGCGAAGCGACGCTCGAACTCGATCTTGCGCCGGGGCGCGAACTGCATCGTTTGCGTGCCGATCTTGAGAAGCCTCGTGGCGGACGCAGCCTCACCGAGCATCTGCGCCGGCAGGCCGGAATCGAAGGCGTGAAAGCCGCACTGCTGTACGAAGTGCTGGGCAAGGAAGCGATGCTCGATACGCAACTGCTGTCGCGCACGATCAAGCGCCTGCGGCTGCGGTTGCTGCGCGCGCGTCCGATCGCGGAGACGATCAGCAGCGCCGGCGGCGTGCGCTTCGAAGCGCTGGACGCCGGCACGCTGATGCTGCGCACGATGCCCGGCGTGTTCTGCGCAGGCGAAATGCTCGACTGGGAAGCACCGACGGGCGGCTACCTGCTGACGGCGTGCTATGCGAGCGGAGTGCGCGCGGGGCGTGGCGCGGTGGAGTGGTTGCGGCGCGTCTGATCGTCGTTTCGGATGGCTAAAAGCGACGTCTCGTTCAAGAAGCGGCGTCTCGCGCACTGAATCCGTCATCCCGGCGAAAGCCGGGATCCAGGCTGTCACGCCAATCGCCGGAGCACTCTTCGTCATTCCAGCGAAAGCTGGAGTCCATTTTGTTCTTTCGAACGCACGTTCGGCGTTAGTGGTAGAAGCAACAGCGCAGCGCTGTATCGCAACGGTTGGTCGCCGGTACCGCTTCGTTGCCCCTCACCCCAACCCCTCTCCCGTTGGGAGAGGGGTTCAATGCGGCGTCATGTTCGATTGAATCCGTCATCCCGGCGAACGCCGGGATCCAGGCTGTCACGCCATCGCCGCACTCTTCGTCATTCCAGCGAAAGCTGGAATCCATTTGATCTTCGAGTGCGCGTTCGGCGTTAGCGGTTGAACCAACACCGTAGCACTGTGCCGCAACGGTTGGTCGCCGCTGCCGCTTCGTTGCCCCTTACCCCAACCCTCTCCCGTCGGGAGAGGGGCTTCAAAGCGAGCGTCCGGATCGCCTAACGCTTCGCGACCTTCTTCCCTTCCGCGTCGCCGCCGCCGGCGATCGGGAAGTACTGCGTGCTCGCGCACAGCTCCACGCCGTTCGCGCTTGCGGCCGGCAGGTCGGTGCCCTTCAGGCCGATGAGTTTGAGCGTCTCGCCCGTCGCGTCCTCGACCTTCGCCAGCGCGATGAAACCGGTGCGGTTGCCGCCGCACAAGGCGTTGGCGGGCGACTGCGTCGGCGGAGTTTCCTCCAGCACGCGGCGCAGTTCGATCGGCTGCGACGCGTCGACGATCATCGCCTGCGCGTAGGTGGCGCCGGCCGAATACTGATCGCCGCCCGACACCAGCGCGACGCGCTCGGTGGTGAAGCTCGCGCCGTTCTCGCCCTTGATGAGCGTGTCTTCCAGCGACAGCTTGCCGGTGACGGCGGTCGCTACCGGGTTGCCCGGGTCGAATTCGCCCAGCGCGACCGGCTTAATCATGGGCGGCGCCGCGCGCTCTACCGGCTTGGCGTTGACGTCGGGCTGCGGGTTGGCGGCCGGCGGCGGTGCGGTGATCGCTTCCGGCGGCGCGGTGTTGACCGGCGTCTGCGGCTCGCAGGCCGACAGGCCCGCCACCAGCAATGCGGCCGCCACGCGCGGGGCCATCCAGGTCACACCTGTTCTCGTCATCGCCTTGCTCACTGATTCAAGCTCCTTGCGGGTCGTGGACGCGGCGGGGGAAGTCCGTGCCGGCTAGGCGGCGTCGTCCACGAGCGGTTGCAATTGCGGGTCGAGGGCGACACGCCCGTCGAACACGAAGCAGCGGCCATCGTAATGTCGGCCGCCGACCTGCTCAAAGTACCCCAGGATGCCGCCGTCGAGCTGCAACACGTTGCGCATTCCGTCGGCCTGCATCCACAAGGCGGCCTTCTCGCAGCGGATGCCGCCGGTGCAGAAGCTCACGACGGTGGCATCGCGCAGTGCGTCGCGATGGGGCTGCAACGCCTGCGGCAGGTCGGTGAAATTGTCGATGGGCAGGGTCAGTGCGCCCGTGAAGGTTCCGTAGCCGAACTCCTCGCGGTTGCGCGTGTCGAGCATCACCACCGGCTTGCCCGCATCGTCGAAACCCTGGTCGAGCCAGCGCGCCAGCGTGTGCGGTTCGACCATCGGTGCGCGGCCGTCGGACAGCGGCGACGCGTTGTCGCGACGGAAGCTGATGATCTCCGGCTTCACTTTGGTCTTGAGCCGGCCGAACGGCTGGGCCCGGCTGTGGCTGAACTTCACCAGCAGGTCGGCGAAGCGCGCGTCCTCGCGCAGGGCGTCGAGGAAGCCGTGGATCGCGTCGTCCTCGCCCGCCAGGAACAGGTTGATGCCCTCGCCCGCGACCAGGATGGTGCCGCGCAGCCCGGCGGCGTCCGCCCGCTCGTGAAGGACCTTCCCGAGGTCGTCGGGCTGGTCGATGGAAACGAAGTGGTAGGCGGCGATGTTGAGCATGCGCCTATTGTAAGCCGCAGTAATTACCTGAGCTTCGCGCCGTAACTAATTGATTAGTATTGCCCGGAAGGCGGCGTCCGGCGCAGCCAATGCGCCGCGAGCATCAGCCACACCGCGATCGCCGCGATCACCGCCTTCTGGCTGAGCCCGCGCGGCAGGTCGCGCCAGAGTGCATGCAGCCACAGCGCGACGAAGCACAACGCCGCCAACCCGAAGGCCAGCGCGAAGTGCTGCCGCCAGCGAGGATCGCGCCGGAACGCCCAGCTCTGCCAGAGCATGCCCAGCGTCGTACCGAGGAAAGCGAGCGGCGCGGAGATCGCGTGGATCTTCGCCGCCATCGTCATCGCAGCCGGGCCGCCGCGGTCGGTCTCGGCCCACGCGGTGACGGCCACGCCGATCGCGCCGACCAGGAACAGGCACAGCGCCACCGCGCTGCGCCCATCGCGCCCCGCGGCCCCGTAGTAGCCGGCGCCGATCAGCGCCAGGCTCATCGCCAGGCCGACATAGGCCAGCTGCAGCCACAACCCGAGCGGACCCAGCAGGTAGAAGCTCAGCGTCGCGCGGACGAAGTCCAGGTCCGTGCGCAGGAACTGCATCGCAATGGCGACGAGCGCGAACACCGCCACGCCGCCCAGCGCCCACGTCCCGATCGTCCGCGTACGGGCGGAGGCGATCCGCTGCTGCGCGACGGCCGGAACGTCGGACATCACCGCGCTCCCATGTAATCCAGCTTGCCGACCGGCACGCCGTTGTGGCGCAGCAGCGCGTAGGCGGTGGTCACGTGGAAGAAGAACTGCGGCAGGCCGTACTGGAGCAGGTAGTTGCGGCCGTCGAAGCGGCGCTCCTTCGGCGTGCCCGGGCGCAGGACGATCTCGCGCTCGCCGGCCCCTTCGAACAGCAGCGCGTCGAGGCCCTCGACGAAGGCCAGCGTCTTCGCGATGCGCTGGCGCAGCTCGGCGAAGGTGCGTTCCTCGTCCGGGATGGCCGGCACTTCGACGTCGGCCAGGCGCGCGCTCACGCTCTTGGCGAAATCGCAGGCGATCTGCACCTGGCGCGCCAGCGGGAACATGTCGGGGAACAGGCGCGTGTGCAGCAGCACCTCGGGGTCGTAACCCTGTGCCTTCGCGTGCGCCTCGCCCTTGGCGAGCACGCCGTCGAGCGCGCCGAGCATGTGGCGGAACACGGGCACGCTTGCGTCGTGCAGGGACAGGGTCATGCCGATCTCCAGATGAGGAATGCGGCGATGGTACACGGCGATCCGGAGGTTCCGCGTCGATCCGCATCGACCCGCGTCGATCCGCAGACCTCAGGTGGGCGCCAGTTCCGTGCGTCCCTGCGCCAGCGCGCCGTACAGCGATTCGACCTGGCGCATGAGGGTGTCCGAACTCCAGCGTCGCGCGTCGTCCGGACCGGCCGCGGACAGCCGCGCCCGCAGCTCCGGCGAACGCAGCACGTGCGCCGCCTGTGCGGCGAAGGCATCCACGTCCTCCGGCGCGATCATCGCGCTGTGCGTGTCGCGCAGCACCGTCGCCGTCCCCATCACGGCGGTGGAGACGATCGGCACGCCCAGCGCCATTGCCTCGATCAGTACCAGGCCCTGCGTTTCGGTCGGCGAAGCGAACACGAACGCGTCGCCGGCCTTGTAGGCGTCCAGCAGCGTGGTGCGGCGGTCGAGATTGCCGAAGAACCGCACGTTCGCCCCGATGCCGAGCTCGCTTGCCAGCCGGCGCAGGCGCGGCTCGTCGGGCCCTTCGCCTGCGATGAGGAACAGCAGTTCGGGGAATTCGCCCACCAGCCGCTTCACCACGCGCAGCAGGAAGGCGATGTTCTTCTCCAGCGACAAACGGCTGACCGTGACCAGCGTCGGGCGATCCGGCGCGATGCCGTGCTTCTCGCGAAACCTCGCGCCGTCTCCTCCGGTGAATTCGGCCATGTCGATGCCGGTCGGCAGCACGGTATGCGGCGTGGTGATGCCGTACCGCTGCAGCACGTCGACCATCTGCGCGCTGGGGACGATGAGGTGATCCACGCCATGGCACAGCTTGCGCGACGCCGCGCGCGCGACGAAGCGACCCACCGGCGTCGGCAGCCATGGCAGGTAATGGCCGACGTATTCCTCGAAGTAGGTGTGGTAGGTCTCGACCGTCGGCACGCCGAGTTCGCGCGAGAGCTGCACGCCCATCGCATGCGCGCGGAACGGCGTGTGGATGTGGATGACGCCCCACTCGCGGGCTGCCAGTGTTTCGCGCATCGCGCGCGCGGCGTCGGCGCGCATCAGGCGGTCTTCCGGATCGAAGAAGATCACCCGCGAGGGCACGCGCAGCACCTCGAACTCGCCCTGACCGTCGTGCTGGTCCTGTCCGCTGCCGTCGCCGTAGTCGGGCGCGACGATCGTCACCGCGTGGCCCATCCGCGCCAGCGAGCGGGCGAAGGTGCGGATCGAGGTGGACACCCCGTTCACGCGCGGGAAGTACACGTCCGACAGCATCAGCAGGTTCATCGCGTGCATCCGTCCGGCGCCGGCCGCCGGTTTGCACGATTGCAGCGGAGGTTTGTTACAGCCGTGTCACACCGGGCCGTCCCATCGCTGCGGCCCGGCGCCCTGGTCGCCCAGCCAGTCGCCCGGGTTCGCCAGCCGGCACCGGTCCAGCGACAGGCAACCGCACCCGATGCAGTCGTCCAGCGTGTCGCGCATGCGGATCAGTTCGGCGATGCGCGTATCGAGCTCCTCTCGCCACGCGCTCGACAGCCGCGTCCAGTCGCGGCGCGTCGGCGTGCGCGCTTCGGGCAGGCTGGCCAGCGCATCGCGGATCGTCGCAAGCGGCATGCCCACGCGTTGTGCGGCGCGGATGATCGCGATCCGACGCAGCGTGTCGCGCGCGTACCGCCGCTGGTTGCCTTCGCTGCGCTGGCTGTGGATCAGGCCCTTCGCTTCGTAGAAATGCAACGCCGACACCGCCACGCCGCTGCGCCGGGCGACTTCGCCGACGCTGAGTTCCTCGCTGCCCATCGGCTTGACCTCAACTTAAGTTGAGGTTCTATCCTCGCGTCCGTCACTGTTTCGAGTCAACCCGAGTATGGATACCCGCACCGCGCGCGACGGCTACGTCGCACGCTCCGCGCCTGCGCCGACGATGCAGGCGGTCGTGTTCGACGACTACGGCCCGCCCGATGTCCTGCGGCTCGCCGATCTCCCGGTTCCCGAACCGGCCCGCGGCGAAATCCGCGTACGTGTGCGCGCGGCTGGCGTGCAACCGGCCGACTGCGCGACGCGCAACGGCTGGTTCGCGCAGCGTGGCATCGGAATCGCGCCGTTTCCACGACAGCTGGGCAACGAATTCGCCGGCGTCGTCGACGCAGTCGGCGATGGCGTGACGTCGCTGGTCGTCGGCGACGAAGTGCTCGGCTGGACGAGTGCGAACGCCTACGCGGAAGCGGTCGTCGTACCGGTCGGGCAAGTGGTGCTCAAGCCGGTGATGATGTCCTGGGCCGTGGCGGGTGCGTTGTCGGCGTCGGGCCAGACGGCACACACCGCGGTCGAAGCGTTGTCGATCCGCCGCGGCGACACGGTGCTCGTCCACGGTGCGGCCGGCGGCGTCGGCACGATGGCCGTGCAGCTGGCGCGCCTGCGCGGCGCGCACGTCATCGGCACCGCCAGCCGCGAAAACCACGACTACCTGCGCGCGCTAGGCGCCGAGCCCGTGCTTTACGGGCCCGGCCTCGCCGAACGCGTCCGCGCCATCGCATCACACGGCGTGCACGCGGCGCTCGATGGCAGCGGGCGCGGCGCGCTGGATGCGTCGATCGAGCTCGGCATCGATCCGGCGCGCATCGGCACGCTGGTCGATTTCGAGGACGTGCAGCGCCTGGGCGTGCAGGCGATCCGCAGCGAGCGCAGCCGCGAACGCCTGCAGGCGCTGGTCGACCTGCACGATGCCGGCCGATTGCGGGTGCACGTGCGCGATATCTATCCCCTCGCCTACGCCGCCGTTGCGCATCGCGACGTGGAGAACGGCCACGGACGTGGCAAGGTGGTGCTCATGGTGTACGAGACGAAAGGATTCGCGCTGTGATGGAAGGACGTCGGGACGGCGAAGTCGATTCGCGTACGAACGAGATCAGCGATTCGCCCTCACCCCAACCCCTCTCCCGCCCGCGGGAGAGGGGCTCCGATCCGGGTGCCGAGACGGAAGGCCTGTTCGATCGGAAGTACCGCGCGACGACCATCGGCGCGGTGGTGCTCGTCGCGCTGTACGCCTTCGAGGCGCTTGCCGTCGCCACGGCGATGCCGACGGTCGCGCAGGCGCTGGACGGCTTGCCGCTGTATGCGCTCGCGTTCGGCGGCACGCTCGCCTCGTCGGTGATCGGCATGGTCGCGTGCGGCCCGTGGGCGGACCGGCGTGGGCCTGCGCCGCCCCTGCGTCACGGCATCGTGTGGTTTTCGATCGGACTGCTGATCGCCGGCTTCGCGCCGTCGATGGAAGTCCTGCTGCTGGGCCGCATCGTGCAGGGCTTCGGCGGCGGCCTGATGTCGGTGGCGTTGTACGTCGCGGTGGGTCGCGTGTATCCGCCCGCGATGCACCCGCGCATCTTCTCGTCGTTCGCCGCGGCCTGGGTCGTACCGGCGGTGATCGGGCCGACCATCGCCGGCGCGCTGGTCGAACACCTCGGATGGCGATGGGTCTTCCTGTCGGTGCCGTTGCTCGCGTTGGCTGCCGCCGCCTGCGTGCTGCCCGCGCTGCGCAACCTGCGCGAAGGCGAACTCGCGCACGACGACGGAGGCCTGTCGCCGCACCGCCTCGCCTGGGCGGTCGGCGCGGCGGCGAGCGCGCTCGCGCTGCATTACGCAGGGCAGCGCCACGGCGTCGCGGGTGCCGGGATGCTCGCGATCTCCGCCATCGCGCTGGTCGTATGCGCGTGGCACCTGCTGCCGCGCGGCACGCTGCGCGCCGCGCGCGGATTGCCGACGGTGGTGATGATGCGCGGCATCGCCTCGGGCGCGTTCTTCGGGACGGAGGTGTTCATCCCGCTGCTTCTTTCGCGGGAAAGGGGCCTGTCTCCGACGATGGCCGGCGCGGCGCTCACGCTGGGCGCGCTGGGCTGGTCGCTGGGCTCGTGGTGCCGCAGCCGGCCATCGCAGCCGTTCGCGCCGTCGCAGCTGCTGCGTTACGGGATGTCGTTGATCGTGGTCGGCATCGCGGGCGTGGCGTGCGCGGTGTCGCCCTCGGTGCCGGTCAGCATCGGCATCGTCGGCTGGATAGCCGCCGGCTTCGGCATGGGGCTGCTGTTTCCCACACTTTCGGTGCTGATCCTGGAACTGTCGCCGCCCAACCGCCAGGGCGTGAATTCCTCCGCACTGCATCTGTGCGATGCGTTGTTCACGGCGACGGTGCTCGCCGTTGGCGGCTCGGTCTTCGCGGCGTTGCTGACGCGTGCGCCGTCGATGGCGTATCTGGTCGGCTTCGCGATTTCCGCCGCACTCGCGCTGCTCGGCGCGGTGCTGGCCTCGCGCGTGCGTCCGATGCCCTAGCCTGCTTCGGCCAAACGCACCCAGCGTAAGCCCAGGAAGATGCCAGTGATCGCGGCGCCGATGGCCAGCGCCGTGCCCGTCGCATTCTGCGGGCCGTACGCGAGGATCAACCAGACGACGATGCCCGTCGCCGCCAGCGACACGGCCATGCGCCAGGACGTCACGCTATCGAGCGCAAGTTCCAGCACGAATTCCAGCACTTCCCCGACCAGCGACATCCCGGCATCCCTGCCGCGAACGCGGCGTCGACTTCCCCAGCCGGCAGCCTAGCCCGCCGGCCCGCGCATCGCCATCACCTCGCGACGCGGCGGCGCACCGAACAGGCGACGGTATTCGCGACTGAACTGCGACGGACTTTCGTAACCGACGCGATGGCTCGCAGCCGCCGCCTCGATGCCGTCGACCAGCATCAGGCGGCGCGCTTCCTGCAGGCGCAGCTGTTTCTGGTATTGCAGCGGCGTCATCGCGGTGGCGGCCTTGAAGCGCTCGTGCAGCGACGACGCACTCATGTGCGCGGCTGCGGCGAGCTGCTCGATGCGCAGCGGCTCGTGATAGCGCTGCTTGATCAGGTCGATGGCGCGCGCGACGCGCTGCGACGGGCCTTCCACGTCGCACAACTCGCGAAGGCGCCCGCCGAGTTCGCCGGTGAGCACGCGGTAATGGATCTCGCGCGTCGCCAGCGGTGCGAGGATCGCCGCTTCTTCGGGCGTATCGATCAGGCGCACCAGGCGCAGCACGGCATCGAGCAGCGTCGGACTCGTTCGACCGACGAACACCGCACGGCCGCCGCGACGCGACGCGCGTTCAGCCGGCAGCTGCTGCAGCAGTTCGTTGACCAGCGCGGTGTCGATGTCGATGCGCAGGCACAGGTAGGGCGAGTTCGGCGTGGCATCGAGGATCTGCCCGGTGATGGGCAGCGACATCGACACCACAAGGTAGTTCAGCGCGTCGTAGTGGAAGACATCCTCGCCCAGCAGCGCCCGCTTGCTGCCCTGCACGACCACGCACAGGCTCGGGTGGTAGACGCCGGGCAACGGCAGCGAGGGTTCGCTGGCCTGGATCAGCGAAAGGCCCGGCACGATGGAATCGTGCAGACCATCGCCGGGGATGTTTCGGGCAATCCGGTCGGCGAGCTCGGCCTGCTGGGCCTCCATGCCGTGCGGCGCTGCGATGACGTTGGAGCCTTGCGTGTTCATGGTCTACGCCTCCAATGGGCACGGGGCGATTATGCGCCGCCCGCCGAGTCCGCCAAGGACGCCGCGCACACCCCCGGAGGATCGGGCAAGGATCGCAGAGCATCGGGCTAACGTCGTCACAGGGGCCGGGCGCAGCATGTGTCCCACGCTTCCCCCACCTCGCAGGAGCCTCGCATGAACGTTCCCTTCCCCCGTCGCACCCTCGGCCGACAGGGCCTGGTCGTCTCCGCCATTGGCCTGGGCTGCATGGGCATGTCGGACTTCTACGGTCCCAGCGACGAGGCCGACAACCTCGCCGTGCTCAACCACGCGCTCGACATCGGCGTGAACTTCCTCGACACCGCCGACATGTACGGCGTCGGCCGCAACGAGGAACTGCTCGCCAAGGTGCTGAGTACGCGTCGCGACGAGGTCGTGCTCGCAACGAAGTTCGGCAACGTGCGCGCGCCGAACGGCGATTTCCTCGGCATCGACGGCTCGCCCGAATACGTGGCCGCCGCGTGCGATGCCAGCCTGAAGCGCCTCGGCGTGGACCACATCGACCTGTATTACCAGCACCGCGTCGATCCGAAGGTGCCGATCGAGGAGACCGTCGGCGCGATGGCGCGACTGGTCGAGGCCGGCAAGGTGCGTCATCTCGGCCTCTCGGAGGCCTCCGGCGCGACCGTGCGCCGTGCTGCCGCCGTGCATCCAATCGCGGCGCTGCAGAGCGAATACTCGCTGTGGACGCGCGATGTCGAACGCGATTCGCTCGCCGCCTGCCGCGAACTGGGCATCGGCTTCGTCGCCTACAGCCCGCTGGGCCGCGGCTTCCTCACCGGCGCGATCCAGAACACCAGCGAGCTGTCCGACACCGACTGGCGCCGCCAGAACCCCCGCTTCCAGGACGGCAACATCGACCAGAACCAGCGACTGGTGCAGGCCGTGACCGAACTGGCAAGTGAACGCGGTTGCACGCCCGCGCAGCTGGCTCTGGCGTGGCTGCTGCATCGCGGGCCCGACATCGTGCCGATCCCCGGCACGCGCCGCATTTCGCGACTGGACGAGAACGCCGCTGCGGCCCGCATCGACCTGACCATCGCCGAGCAGCAGCGCCTGGATGAAGTGCTCGCGACGCACGAAGTCGCCGGCACGCGCTATCCGGCCGCCGGCATGTCCTCGGTCAACGCCTGATCCACCGCCGGCGCGCAGGCGTCGGCTCCTTCGAAAAACGCCCTGACGCGGCCGGTGCATACGGCCGCGACGGGCCCTTGCATCCCGACATCCGGAGAACACCATGTCCAATCAGACCCCTTCCCTCTCCCTCGACATCGCCGGCAAGGTCGTCGCCATCACCGGCGCGAGCAGCGGCATCGGCGAAGCGACCGCACTGCGGCTGGCGCAGCACGGCGCGATCCTCGCACTCGGCGCGCGTCGTACCGACCGGCTCGAAGCGATCGCCACGCGCATCCGCAACGAAGGCGGCGACGTGTTCGTGCAGGCGCTCGACGTCACGCGACGCGACGACGTGGAGGCGTTCGTGAACGCCACGATCGCGCGCTTCGGCCGCGTCGACGTGCTGGTCAACAACGCGGGCGTGATGCCGCTCTCGCGCATGGCCGACCTCAAGGTCGACGAATGGGACCGCATGGTCGACGTCAACGTGAAGGGCGTGCTGTACGGCATCGGCGCGGTGCTGCCGTCGATGAACGAGCGCGGCGCCGGGCAGATCATCAACGTCTCGTCCGTCGCCGGCCGCCAGGTGTTCGCCACGGCCGCCGTCTACTGCGCCACGAAGTTCGCCGTGCACGCACTGTCGGAAGGCCTGCGCCAGGAGTCGCCGTTCCTGCGCGTGACGACCATCGCGCCAGGCGCCGTGGAGTCGGAACTCACCAGCACGATTTCCGATGCCGCGATGAAGCGTGAAGTGGACGAGGTGTTCCGCAAGGACATGCTGCCGGCCGATGCAATCGCGCGCGCCATCGCCTTCGCGATCGGCCAGCCGGCCGACGTCGATGTCAACGAACTGGTGGTGCGTCCGACCGCACAGGCTTACTGATCGCCCTTCTGGTACGTGCCAATGAACTCCGCCTGCCCGAGCACATGGCCTTCCATGGCGTCGAGCAGGCGGAGCTTGTCGACGTCGCCGAGATGCGGCAATTCGATGCCCAGTGCGTAGAGCTTGAAGAAATAGCGATGCCGGCCGATCGGCGGGCACGGACCGCCGTAGCCGGCACGCTGCCAGCCGTTCTGGCCCGCCTTGGTGCCGAACGGCAGGCGGTCGGTCTGGATGTTTTCCGCCAGGCCCGTCGAGTTCGCCGGCAGGTTGTAGAGCACCCAATGCACGAACACGCGCTTGGGCGCGGCGGGATCGGGCGCGTCGGGATCCTCGACGATCAGCGCCAGGCTGCGCGTGCCCTCCGGCGCGCCGGACCAGCGCAGTTCCGGCGAAACGTCGTCGCCTTCGCAGGTGAAGCGAGAGGGAATCACCGCGTTGTGTTCGAAGGCAGGCGAACTGATCTGGAAAGCCATGCGCGACTCCTTGCCCGGTTCACGTCGCCCGGTTCACGTCGCCCGGTTCACGTCATCGAGGCGATTGTTCGGCATCGCGCGCATGCATGCCGTCAAGGACGGCTAACGTTTTGACGTCACCGCGCGGCGCAGGTTGTTGCGCGCGGACGCATCCAGGCGCTGGTGGAAGAACGGCGTGAGGTAGATGCGCTCGCGCCCGAGCAGCGATTTCAGGAAGCGCTTGCGGTTGATCTTGAACAACCACCCCGGCACGACGGCGCGGTATTCGGCGGCGATGCCGCGATCGTACGCATCGAACACCGTCGGCTCCGCGCCGAGGATCGCCATGTCGCAGTCGAGGAACAGCGCGGCTTCCTCGTCCACGTCGGCCGGCTCCAGCACGCCATGCCGCGCGGTGAGTTCGATCAGCTGCGTCACGCGCGGCACGTCGATATGGCGATCGGGCATGAAGCGCGCGATGTGTTCCTCGGCCAGCTGCGCCGAGCGCGTTTCGTTGTCCTTGCGACCGGCTTCGTAGATCGCATCGTGGTACAGCACCGCGAGCGCGACTTCCGACGGCTGCGTCCAGCCCGGCCCGTGCGATGCCTCGACGTAATGGCGCAGCACTTCGCGGACGTGCTCGAAGTTGTGGTACGCGCGCGGTGGCGTCGCGTAGGCGTTTTCGAGCGCGATGCGCTGGGGTTCGGGAAGATCGAAGGGAAGGTTCAGCGACATGGGCGGGCGGCGAGCTGACGTGGGTGCATTGTCGCGCTGTAAGCAGCCTGCGTCTTGCGTCATCAACATTTCGCGGAAACCCGTCACCTGCACGCGGCCGTCCTGGTGGGAATGCGGGGCATCGCGGTCGTACACACATCGCATGCCCCGACCCTCACCCCAACCCCTCTCCCGGAGGGAGAGGGGCTCAAGCACTCAGGCCCGCGCGCGCCCCGCATCCACATGCAGCCGCACCCACTGTGCGTAGCGGTCCATCCAGTCCTGCAGGAACTTGCGGCTGCCTTCGTTGGCGACGTTGCCCGCATCGTCGAAGAAGCCTTCCTTCACGTGGATGTAGGCTTCCGGCTGGCCCATCGTCGGTGCGTCCAGGTAGGCCAGGATGTTGCGCAGGTGCTGCTGCGACATCGCCGTGCCCGCCGCGCCGATCGAGCCGCCGATCACCCCCGCCGGCTTTCCCTGCCACGCACTGTCGCCGTACGGGCGCGAGGCGTGGTCGATCGCGTTCTTCAGCACGCCTGGCACGGAGCGGTTGTACTCCGGCGTGACGAACAGGATGCCGTCGGCCTCGCGGACTTCCTGCTTGAGCCGCCTCACCGGCGCGGCCTGGTGGCTGTCGTCGTCCTGGTTGTACAGGGGCAGGTCGTCGATCCGGCACTCGTGGAAGGTGAAGGACGACGGCGCCATCTTTGTCAGCGCGTTGGCGAGCTGGCGGTTGATCGACTCCTGGCGGAGGCTGCCGATCAGCAGCCCGATGCGGTACTGGCCCATGGAACGCTCCCGTGTCGGAAAGCGTCCACTTTCGCGCCGCCCGCGATAACACGCGGTGATGGCGCGGCGCCCTGCGCTCAGGCCTTGCGCAGGAAGATGGTCTTCAGCACCAGGCCCTTGATCTTGTCCGAATTGCCTTCGATGTGTTCGGCATCGTCCTCGACGAGGCGGATGTTGCGGATCACCGTGCCCTGCTTGAGTGGGATGGAGGAGCCCTTCACCTTCAGGTCCTTGATCACCACCACGGTGTCGCCGTTGGCGAGCGTATTGCCGTTGCTGTCGCGCACGACCACGTTCGAGGAGGCCTCGCCCTCGCCTTCCACCGGCCATTCGAAGCCGCAATCGGCACAGACGAAGTTCGCGCCATCCACGTAGGTGTTGGTCAGGGTGCACTGCGGACAGGCGGGCGAAACGGGCATGGCACGGCTCCTGCTTGGGGCCGCGCATTCTACGCGACCGGGACGCCCATCCGCGGCGCAGCGCGGGTCAAGGCGCAGGTTTCTCGGGAAGCGATTCGCGCTCGCGCGCTCGTTCCAGCTCGCGGATCTCGGACACGTCGCGCTCGAGGAAATAGTTGAGGAACGTGCGGATCACCGCGACCGCGGCGAGGCGCCCGATGCCATCCCAGTCGGGCGTGATGGAGGATTCGATGATGTCCGCCGCCAGCTGGAACGTCAGGCCCGCCACGAGCCAGTGCGAGTAGCGCATCCACAGGTGGCGCCGTTCGTGCCGATCGATCTCGCCCTGCGCCATCAGCAGCGCGATGCCGTCCTTCACCGCGATGAGCGTGCCCAGCACGATCGTGCCCAGCGCGATGAAGTCGATCGCCAGGATGGTCGGTTCGGATACGGCGATCAGCCAGCGCTCCATACGCCCTCCCCGCCGCGCATCGCGGCCTTGGTCAACTCATCGCATTCGACTCAGCCGCGCACCACCAGACGGAAACCGACGTGGCAGGTCGAGGTATCCACCGGCTGCGCCATGCGCGCCGCCGGGCGATAACGACGGCAATAGTTCGGCGCGCACAGGTGCGATCCGCCCTTCATCACGCGACGCGGAATGCGCGCAGGATCGCGCGGGTCCAGGCTCGCGTCACGCTCGGCGCCGCGCGGATTCTCGAGCGTGCAGCACGAATGCTGCTGGATGCGGCCGTGGTCCTGGTACCAGTCGGCGGTCCATTCCCACACGTTGCCGATCATGTCGTACAGGCCATAACCGTTGGGCTCGAACGAGCCGACCGGCGCGGTCCACACGTAGCCATCTTCGGGCTTCAGCTCCCACGGGAACTCGCCCTGCCACGTGTTCGCCATGTGCTTGCCGTCGGGCACCAGTTCGTCGCCCCACGCGTATTCGGTGCCATCGCGCCCGCCTTTTGCGGCGAATTCCCATTCTGCTTCCGTCGGCAGGTCCTTGCCGATCCACTGTGCATACGCGAGCGCATCGGCGTAGGCGACATGCACGACGGGGTGATCCTCCAGCCCATCGAGCGAACTGTCCGGGCCGCGCGGATGCCGCCAGTCGGCGCCGGGAATGTACTGCCACCAGTGGTAATGGTTGCGCAGGTCCACGCGCCCCGGCGGCGGTACGAAGACGACCGATGCCGGCACCAGCATCGCCGGATCCGCATCGGGATAATCCGCCGCATCGGCCGGCTTCTCGGCCTGCGTGACATGCCCCGTGGCCGCGACGAAGCGCGCGAAATCGCTATTGGTCACCGCATGACGATCGATCCGGAAAGCATCGACGCGCACCTTGTGCGCCGGCTTTTCTTCCGGGTAGTGATCGTTCGAGCCCATCGTGAACGAGCCGCCTTCGATGCGGACCATGTCGTCGTGCCGGCTGTCGGCACGCGCGGGGTTGTCGACCGTCTCGCTCAAGCATTGCCTCCGTTGGGGGTCTCGTCGCCGTCGGCGAACACGCGGTCCCAGTCGCGTTGCATGCTCACCACGCCGATGCCCAGTTCAGCGGCCCGGTCCAGCCCGTCGCGCAGCGCGCTCAGCCTGAAATCGCGATCGTAGGCGAACTCGCGCGTGGCATCGTCATGGTGAAGGAGCCACGCCATGCGCGGCCCAGTGCCACCGAGCGTATACCGGATCATCGCCAGGTCGCCATCGGAATTTCCGAACGCGAACACGGGCCGGCGACCGATGTGCAACGCGATGTTGACTACCTTCTCGTCCCGGTCGTCGAAGCTGCCCAATTCGGGCAGTTTCCGCAGGACCATGCCGCCCGGGCCATCCTCGAGCTTCATCTTCGTGCTGGAACCGACGACCTGCTCTGGGGGAATGCCGTACAGCTGCTGCGCGACCACCCGCACGAACTCGATGCCGCCGCCGGTGACGATGTACGTCTTGAATCCATTCGCGCGCAGATGGTCGAGCAGCTCGCGCTGCGGCGCATAGGTGTTGTGGAGGAACGGCCGACGCAGCTTCGGATGCTCGGCCTGCCGCAGCCAGCGCCACGCGTTGGCGTGGAACTCCTCGACCGTCATGCCGGCGTGCGTCGCGAACGCCGGCTCGAAGACGTCCTTCTTCGGCAGCGACATCAACGTCTTCACGTCGCCGTCGATCATCGCCTTGAAGGCAGGCTTGTCCAGCAACGACGGATCCTGCTGCGTCAGCCGTTTCACCTCGGCCAGCGCGAAAAACACCTGCACCTGCAGCGGATACTCGCACCACAACGTGCCGTCGTTGTCGAAGACGGCGATGCGTTCGTCCTGCGCGACGAAATCCGGGCCACCTTGCGCGCAGGCGCGCGCGACGAAGTCGAGGATCCCCGACTTCGCCGCGCCGTCGTTCCAGGAAGGCAACGGGTCCATGCGTGGCATCCCTGCGTCAGCCGGACTTGCTGCTGATCTCCGTCATCTTCTGCTCGGCCTGCTCCAGGTTGAAGCTGCCGGGCGTCTGCGCGGGCGGGAACTCCTTGAACGTCGCGAGGAACTGCGCCGCCGCGGCCTGGGCGCCGTAGATCCAGAACGCATTGTGGAGCATCCAGTCCCAATACGTGTTGGACGTGATGTCGGCACGCTCGTAAGGATCCATGCGCAGGTTGAACATCTTGGGCAGGCGAAGCTCGGTGAACGGCTCGGCCCAGATCTGCAGCGTGCCCTGGCAGCGCTGTTCCATGAAGACGATCTTCCAGTTCTGCCAGCGTATGCCGAGCACGTCGCCATCGTCGCTGAAGTAGAAGAACCACTTGCGGGGCGATTTCTCTTCCTCGCCCGTCAGGTAGGGCAGCAGGTTGTAGCCGTCGATGTGGTTCTTGTACTTGCGACCGTTGACGGTGGTTCCCTTCTTCAGGCGATCGATGCAATCGGTGTCGCCGGCGGCGGCGAGCAGCGTCGGCAGCCAGTCGTGATGCTGGATGATCTCGTTGCTCACCGCGCCCGCGGGAATGCGGCCCGGCCAGCGGATCAGTTCCGGAATGCGGAACGCGCCTTCCCAGTTGCTGTTCTTCTCGCTGCGGAACGGCGTCATGCCCGCATCCGGCCAGCTGTTCATGTGCGGGCCGTTGTCGGTCGAATAGATCACGATCGTGTCTTCGGCCAGTCCGAGTTCATCCAGCAGATCGAGCATCTGCCCGACGTTCTTGTCGTGGTCGATCATCGTGTCGTGGTACGGCGACTGGTGCTCGCCGGCCTGCCCCATGCTCTCGGGCTTGGTGTGCGTGATGAAATGCATGTGCGTGGTGTTGAGCCACACGAAGAACGGCTTGCCGGCCTTGTCCTGGCGCTTGATGAAATCGCTGGCGGCTTCGACGAACTCGTCGTCGCAGGTTTCCATGCGCTTGCGGTTGAGGGGACCGGTGTCCTGGATCTTCTGCTTGCCGACGCGGCCCCAGCGCGGGTGCGTGGTCGCATCGTCCTTGTCCGTCGCCCAGCTGTGGATGACGCCGCGCGGACCGAACTGCTCGCGATAGCGCGGATCCTTTGGATAGCCGTACATTTCCGGCTCTTCCTCGGCGTTGAGGTGATAGAGGTTCCCGAAGAACTCATCGAAGCCGTGCAAGGTGGGCAGGTGCTTGTTCAGATCGCCCAGATGGTTCTTGCCGAACTGACCCGTCGCGTAGCCGCGATCCTTCAGCAGCGAAGCGATGGTCACCACCGAATCGACCATGCCCTGCGGCGCGCCCGGAATGCCCACCTTCGACAGCCCCGTGCGATGCACGCTCTGCCCCGTGATGAACGAGGAGCGGCCCGCGGTGCAGCTCTGCTCGCCATATGAATCGGTGAAGCGCATGCCTTCGTGCGCGATGCGGTCGATGTTGGGCGTGTGGTAGCCCATCAGACCGTGCGTGTAGCAGCTGAGGTTGGCGATGCCGATGTCGTCGCCCCAGATCACCAGGATGTTCGGCTGCTTCCCGCCCCCGCCACCCCCGCCCTTGCGCGCGGACGCCTTCTGCGGTGCGCTCCCGCTGCTTGCGGCGCCCTTGTCGGACCGCTGCGAAGGCGGTGCGGATTTGGCCACCTTGGCCGGACGGGCGGCTTTTTTCGCCTGAGCCATGACGCGTCTCCTTGTGGTGTGGGGGAAGCAGGACGAACAGCGGGATCAGCCGCGCGCCACGTCGAACACCATCGTGACGACGGCGTACAACCCGATCAGCAGCAGCGCGCATGCGGTGAGCAGCGTGTAGGAAACCGGATAACCGCTTTCGCCATGCACCAGCCCGTGCTGGACCATGGCGTTGCGTTGCGCACGCAACGTGCGCATGAAGTTGATGTGGTAGACGATGCCGACGATGAGCAGCAACACGCCCAGCATCACCAGGGCCATGCCGAAGTTGCTAGGCGCGGCGGTGCTGATGTTCAGGAAGCCCGATTCGCGCCCCTTGCTGAACACCTGGAAGATCGTGAAACCGAAGCCGATGAGCGACAGCGCGGTTCGGATCACCGACATCAACGTGCGCTCAGCGCTGAGGCGCGTGCGCTGGAACGACATGCCGGTGCGGCGCATCGACATCTCGGTGCGATTGGTCGACAGGTCGGTGCGGTATTCGGACAGATCCGTCCGGTGTTCCGAAAGACCCGTGCGGTGCGTCGAGAGCTTCGTGCGATGCTGCGAGAGCTCGACCGATGCGACGTCGGCGTCGAGCAGCCCCACGTCGGGAATCGCCGGCAGCTGCGTGTCCTCGAATCGCTTCGGCCGGGCCGGGGTTTCATCGTGCTGCGAGCTCATCGGCGTCTCCGTTCAGGCCGTGCGATGCGCACGCGCATGCCACCACCGCACCAGCCGGTTGATCGGGCCGCGCAGCAGCAGGTAAGGAAGGAAGCACAGCACGACGATCACGTTGATCGCCTCCAGCACGTGGAAGGTGCCGAGCACGCGATACTGGTAGATGATCTCCATCACCAGTCCGAGGATCAGGATGCGCGTGGTCGCCTTGATGCCTTCATGAAGCGACGCGCGACGCGCCGCCGGATCGTTGACGATCTTCCAGAAATACGGACGCCGGCCGGTCTTCGCATCGCGTGTGCCGTCGCGCAGCGCCATCAGCAGCGCCATGCCCGGTTGCAGGAAGAAGCGGAACGACATCGGGCCATGCGTGCGGCCGATCAGGTCGTCGTAGAAACGCACCACGTCGTGCACGAACGCTTCCAAGCCCTGCCCCTCCTGCATGACTGCATGGGAACAACCGGCAAATCGGACAGCTCGACTCGCGATGGCGGCGGGAAAAGCACGCCACCGGCGCGACGCACCGGAACGCTCTTCCTCGCAGTCGCCTCCGTCAGACTCGCCGTGAAAGACGGCGTCCCCGGCGGCAGGCCACCGGATCATCGTGTCGATGCGGTGAAAGAGTCGTGACGGCGGAATGAATGACGCTGCGTCCTTGTGTGAAGAACGCTCGCGAACGGTTTGCGGCGACGAGTTCTTCGACGCCGCGGGCGTATCACCTGTTGCTGACAGCGGTCGCGTCAGGCAATCACTTCACCACGATGAGCTTGCCGCGCATGAGCGTCGCGTGGCCCGGGAAGCTGCAATAGAAGGCATAGTCGCCGCCGGCTTTCAGGCGCGAGCCGGGAAACGTGGTCTTCGTGCTCTGGCCGCCGCCGATGAGCGCGGTGGCCGCGATCACGCGCGGATCGTTCTTCGGCACGTATCCCGCCGCTGCGCCGGCCTTCAATCCATCGCGCGCGATGGCGTCGTACAGCACGGTCTGCGAGACCACCACGTTGTGCCCCATCGCGGCCACCGGCATCTTCCCGGTATGGGTGAGCTCGATGGTGATGGCGGGGCACGACGCGGACACGGTCGCGGTCTTGATGTCGTACTGCATCGCATCGTTGGCCTTGATCTTCACCGTGCAGTTGTCGGCGGCGAAAGCGTGCGACGAAACACCGGCAAGCGCGAGGCCGGCCAGCAGCAGAGCGGTTTTCATGTCATCCCCTTGAGCATGCGCAGGATTGCGTCAGGGGAAAGTCTAGGAAGCAACCTGCCCTGCGCTCTTGATCCGGATCAAGCCGTGCTTCGCGGCCTGCTTCCGACCGTCCTGCCTGCCAATTGCTTCTGTGGTGCCTTCACAGCCGCCTTCTTCGTCGTCTTCTTCGCCGGTGCTTTCTTCGACGCCTTCGGAGGCTGCTTCGCGAACTCGCGCAGCGCATCCTTTCCGATCCATCGCGCACTCGCCTCGTCGGAGGCCGCAAGCCGCTTCGCTACGAGGGTCGCTTGCGTGCGCCAGTCGGCGCGCCGGCCGATCGCACGCAGCGCCCAGTTCACGCCCTTCTTCACGAAGTTGCGATCGTCGGAGGCCTCGCGTTCGATCAGTGCCAGGCCATCGGCATACAGCGACTCGTCGCCCAGTCTGCCGTGCAACGCAAGGCTTGCGAGCAGCGCGAATGCCGCGCGCTTCTGGAATTCGTCGCGGCGCGACGACCACTGCCCGACCTTGGCGAAGGCATGCGGCGTCCGGTCGAACAACACGAAGCACAGCGTGTCGCACACGGCCCAGTTGTCGAAATCCCGACACCAGCGATCCATCTGCGCCGCGGTCACCTGTTCGGGCTCCTCGACATACGCCGCGAGCATGCGCGCCTCGTAGACGCCCGTGCTCCACAATGCCGCCGCGAGGTCGTGATCGCGGCCAAGCTGCTTCGCGAGCGCCTGGATGTCCTTCATCGACACACCGAGCGCGTGGTCGGACGGAATCGCGAATCGCGCCATGCCCGCGCGTGCGGCTTCGGAGGCGTGATCGCGAAGCCAGTCCAGCGCGAATTGCGTGCGCGCCTTGGGCGTCTCGTCCATGGACGTGCGTGCGGCCATGCGCGTCACTTCCGCTTCAACTGGTGCAGCAGCAACGCATTGCCTTCGCTGTCCACGCACACGGCCATCCGGCACACCGGCGTCACGATGATGTCGCTGCGGAAGGTGACGCCCTTCTTCTTCAGGTCTGCGACGGTCGCGTCCAGGTCGTCCACTTCGAAGCCGACCGTACCGCCGGCGGCTTCGCTGGGCTTGGACGGCGTGGCGTTGGTGAGCGCGAAGCAACCGCCGCCGGGCAGGTCGTATTCGATCCAGTACTGCCCGTCCTGGTGGCCATGCGAGCCGCGCTTGAGGCCCAGCGTGTTCTCGTAGAAATCGCAGGCGCGATCGACGTCGACCACGGGGTACATCGTGAAAGCGACCTTCTCCAGCATGGCGGCGCTCCGTCCGGTGGATTGCGCTCGTTTATCGGTCGCGCGACCGATGCGTCAAGGGGTGTTTGCGGCCAGCCGACCGGCGGACGCCGGCGGCACTCAACCGCGCCGTAGCGCGCGACGTGCGAACAGCACGCAGATCACGCCGAACAGCATGTGCGCGAGCACGGCGTAGGCGATCCAGTCCGGATGCGCGAACGACGGCGAGCGTCCGACGCGCGAGAGCGGCATCACCACGAAGTTCATCACCACGTACAGCACGACGCCGTAGAGCACGCCGAGCACGACGGGCCGCGCCAGCAGCGACGGGAAACGGCGGGCGACCAGCGTGTAGATCGCCACGAAGGCCGTGGCCATCAGCACGTGCAGCACCGCGCCGAGCACGGCCGACTGCGTGCCGCCGTCGTAGCTGGCCTGCCCCAGCACGCCGACCGCGATGGTCTGGAAGACGCGCCTTAAACCTTCCGCGTCCCAGGAGAACCAAAGCGTCGTGGCGAAGATGAAGTCGCCAAGGGCGACGAGCACTCCGCCGATCAAGACGAAAGCCCAGAGGATGCGCGGTGCGAACGGACGGACGGAGGACATCGCGATGCTCCCGGTGGCGCCTGGCGCGGCCGGCCCATCCTAGTGGCGCTCGAAGGCCGGCACCCGTGACTTTCGTCATAGACAAAATGGTCTAGACAAAACGTTCTAGATGGATCAGCATCCTCGCACGCACCTTTCGAATACCGCCATGACCCGCAGGAACGCCCGACCGCCGAAGCCCACCGCCGCCGAGCTCGACCTGCTGCGGGCGATCTGGCGTCTGGGTCCTTCTACAGTGAAGGACGTCCACCAGGCCCGGCTCGCCGAGCGCCCCGACATCACCTACGCGACGGTGCTGCGCCTGATGCAGGTGATGCACGGCAAGGGCTTGCTCACCCGCGACGAGAGCCAGCGATCGCACGTCTACGCCGCCGCGCATGCCCAGGACGCGCTGCAGACGAACCTGCTTTCCGAGTTGATCCAGAAGGCGTTTTCCGGCTCGGGCAAGGCGCTGGTGATGGCGGCGTTGAACGAACACGTGAGCGACAAGGAACGCGAGGAAATCCGCCGTTTCCTCAAGGACAACGCCGACGACAACGGCACGGAGCACCGCGATGACTGACTTCCTCGCCCAGCTGGTGCCGGCGCTCGGCCGCGCCCTGCTCCATTTCCTTTGGCAAGGCGCGCTGATCGGGCTGCTTGCGGCGATCGCCTTGCGGCTGATGCGCGATGCACGCCCGCAGGTGCGCTACGCGGTGGCGTGTTCGGCGTTGCTGCTGTGCGCATTGGTGCCGACGCTGTATGTCGTCGCGCAGATATGGACGCCCGCGTCGACCGGCGGCGTCATTCCCGCCGGCGACGACGTACGCATCACCGCCCTGGCCATCGTCACCGGCGACGTCGCACCGGATTGGGCATCGCGACTGGACGCCGCGCTGCCGACGATCGTGCTGCTCTGGGCCGCCGGCGCCGGAGCGCTGTCGCTGCGCATGGTCGCCGGACTGCTGTGGATCCAGCGCCTTCGCGCAACGCCGCAAGCGGCCGCACACGCGCAGTGGCAAACGCGACTGGACGCGCTCGCGCAGCGTTTCGGGCTGCGTCGCGATGTCGCGCTTCGCGTCGTCCAGTCGCTGTCTTCGCCGGTATCCGCCGGCTGGTGGCGCCCGGTCGTGCTGCTGCCGGCGGGATTGCTCACGCGCATGCCGGCCGATCTGGTCGAAGCCCTGCTCGCGCACGAGCTGGCGCACATCCGCCGCCACGATTACCTCGTCAACCTGCTGCAGAACCTCGCCGAGGCGCTGCTGTTCTACCACCCGGTCACGTGGTGGCTGTCGCGTCGCATCCGCGACGAACGCGAACACATCGCCGACCGCCTCGCCGCCGACGTCACCGGTCAACCGCGCCGGCTCGCGCTGGCGCTGTCCGAACTGGCGGAGTGGTCGTGCAGCCACACCGTCGACCTGTCCACGCCCAACCTCGCGCAAGCCGCCCATGGAGGCCATCTGATGTCCCGCATCGAACAACTCGTCCGTCCCGGCGCGCGCCCCGTGCGCGGCGGCGTTGCCTTGCCACTGGTCGGCGTCGCGATCGCCTGCCTGGCGTTCTACGCGCATGCGCAGGTCGGCCAGGACGCGAAACCCGCAGCCGCCGCGTCCGCGCAAGCGAAAGCCGATGCAGCCAGCCACGGGCAACCCTCCGCGCAACCGAAGGCGAAGCCCGCCGCCACGCCGGCGAAGAGCGCCTCGACGACGCTGCGACTCAAGCACGACGACGACAACGCCTACGCGCTCATCAGCAAGGATCGCGACGGGTTCCGCATGTCCGGGTCGACGGCCGACATCCCCGAAATCGAACGCGCCCGCCGCAGCCTGACCAACCAGGACTTCATCTGGTTCCGTCGCGATGGAAAGGCCTACGTGGTGTCCGACGCCGACACGATGGCGAAGGTGCGCGATGCATGGCGCGACAGCGATCGCATCGGCGAGCAGATGGAAGCGCTCGGCGACCAGATGGAAGTGCACGGCAACAAGATGGAGGCGCTGGGCGCGCAGATGGAACAGCTCTCGGCCAAGGCCGACGACGATCGCGCGATCAACGCATCGTCGCGACGCATGGAACGCCTGGCCGACCAGCAGAGCGCGTTGGCCGAACGGCAGTCGGAGATCGCCTCGCAGATGGCGCGAGCCGACGGTGCCGGCCGCGATCGCCTGGAAGCGACGATGGACGACTTGGGCCGCCAGATGGATGAACTCGGTCGCCAGATGGACGAGCAGAGCCGCGTGATCGAGCAGCAGACCGCCGCCTTGGCTGCAAACCAGGGACCGATGGAAGCGCTGGGCCGCCAGATGGATGAAGCCAGCAAGCCGATGGATGCCCTCGGCCGCCAGATGGATGCGCTCGGCAAGCAGCAGGAAAAGATCATCGAGGAAGCCGAACGCAAGACGCGCGTGCTGCTCGACAGCGCGATGGCGCGCGGCCTCGCGCAGCCGATGCCGCTGGTGGCGCGGTGAGGTGTTGGTGGTTGGTTGGTTGGTTAGCTGGTTAGTTGGTTAGTTGGTTGGTCGGTTGGTCGGTTGGTTGGTTGGTTAGTTGGTTGGTTGGTTGGTTAGTTGGTTGGTTGGTTAGTTGGTTAGTTGGTTGGTTGGTTAGTTGGTTGGTTGGTTAGTTGGTTGGTTGGTTAGTTGGTTAGTTGGTTAGTTGGTTGGTTGGTTAGTTGGTTGGTTGGCTGGTGTGCTGATGTCTTGAGCCGAGAGGCTGACGACGTGACAGCCTGGATCCCGGGTTCCGCCGGGATGGCGGCTTGAAGCCCCTCTCCCGACGGGAGAGGGGTTGGGGTGAGGGGCGGCACGTGCGGCTGAGCTGACGCTCGCGATGCGTGGCTGTTGTCCAACGCTGACGCGATCAGCGCTTGTAGCAAAATCAAAATGGATTCCAGCTGTCGCTGGAATGACGGTGAAGTGGTTCGCCGGTGAGGGTGCCCGAGGGCTGCGGGCCTGGATCCGGCATTCGCCGGGATGACGGCTTTCAAGCCGCTCTCCCGACGGGAGAGGGGCGGCGGAGTGACTCCGTTGACGTTCGCTATGCGGCGGCGCCGCCTGCATCGACTCTCGTTACTGAAACCGCCGCCATCCGTGGCGAAGCGCATCCCACTCCGGAACGCCCCGCCCGGCCATCCATGGCCGGGCTTTCGGCAGGCCACGCGGCAGTGCCGCTTTGCACCGACTTCGTTAATGAAACCGCCGCCATCCATGGCCCAACGCATCCAACTCCGGAACGCCCGCCCGGCCATCCATGGCCGGGCTTTCGGCAGGCCACGCGGCAGTGCCGCTTTGCATCGACTTCGTTGCTGAAACCGCCGCCATCCCTGGCGAAGCGCATCCAACTCCGGAACGCCCCGCCCGGCCATCCATGGCCGGGCTTTCGGCAGGCCACGCGGCAGTGCCGCGTAAGCGGCCTGCCTCAACCTTCCCACCTGTCCCCTTTCTTCCCCGGGCTGCGTTGGTTTCGAACGGTGGCCCTGTGTGCGCTTCGTGCACAGGCGCATAAGAAGAACTGTTCCCAGGGGCAAGGCATTTGATCTTCGATTTCCGGAACGCGTCCTCGCCGGCCGACATCGACGCGGACATCTGCATCATCGGGGCCGGCGCCGCCGGCCTGGCGATCGCATGGGCGTTTCTCGACACGCAGGCGTCCGTCTGCGTGATCGAGAGCGGCGGCCTGACCGCCGACGCGCGCTACCAGGCGTTGCTGGAGGGGCATTCGGTCGGCGAACCGCCCTTCGATCCGGGTGCCTCGCGGCTGCGCGCGTTCGGCGGCACCTGCAATTACTGGGGCCGCGGCTGCATTCCACTGGCGAACCTCGCACCGCGCGACTGGGTACCGCACAGCGGCTGGCCGATCGGCTTCGCCGACCTGGAGCCCCACTACCGTAAGGCGCGCACGTTCTGCGGTCTCGACCAGCACGACTTCGGTGAGGACACCTTCCTCACGCCCTTCTCGCGACGGCCGCTGGACTTCGACAGCGACGCGCTGGTGCACAAGACGTTCGCGTCCAGTCCGATGATCTTCGGCCACGCGTACCACGACGTGTTCGAACGCGCGGACAACATCACCGTGCTGCTGCACGCTAACCTGCTTGAACTCGACGCAGTGGAATCGGCGCAGGCCGTGCGGCAGGCGCACATCGGCACGCTCGACGGTCGCCGCGGTACCGTGCGTGCGCGGCACTACGTCCTTGCCTGCGGCGGCATCGAGAACGCGCGCTTGCTGCTGTCCTCGAACGCGACCGTTCCGCAGGGCCTGGGCAATCCGCACGATCTGGTCGGTCGCTATTTCATGGACCATCCCAGCGGAAAGCTCGGCACGCTGTTCGCCGACGATCCGCACGTGCTCACGCGCCCGTACGATCGCAACGTGCCCAAGGGCCGCCCGCAGGCGCATCCGGAGATCTGCCTGTCGGACGAAGCGCAGCGCCGGCACCGCATCCTCAGCGGTCGCGTGCGGCCGTTCGCGTTCGAGGAACCGGTGCCGGAAGGCCTGCAGGCGCTGCGCGACCTGCGCGCGGCGATCCGCGCGCGTCGCGGCAACGAGAACTGGGCGATCAAGGCGCGCGTGTGCGGGCGTCGCAATGGCGAGCCGGACTACATCGCCAATGCGATGCCGACCGAAGACATCCGCTCGCTCACGCTGCGCGCGGGGCTCAATGCGGGCGACATCGCCAAGGCCGTCGGTCGCAAGCTCACGCGCAAGCCCACGGTGCGCACCGAGCGCGTCGACCTCATCGGCTATTTCGAACAGGTACCGAACCACGACAGCCGCATCACCCTCGGCGACGAACGCGATGCGCTGGGGCTTCGGAAGGTCAACGTCGACTGGCGCCTGACCGAGCTGGACCGCCACACCTACCGCACGGCCGCGACGCTGTTCGGCGGCGAACTCGCGCGCGCGTGCAACGGTCGCTTCCAGTCGGCGTCATGGCTGGAGGAAGACGGCGGCGTGCCGCAGGTGTTCGGCACCTCGCACCACATGGGCACCACGCGCATGGCCGACAGCCCACGCGAAGGCGTGGTCGACCGGCACTGCCAGGTGCACGGCGTGGACAACCTGCATATCGCCGGAAGTTCGGTGTTCCCGACTGGAAGCTGGGCGTTCCCGACCTTCACCATCATCGCGCTGAGCCTGCGACTGGCCGAGCAGTTGCGCGTGAGGCTCGAACAGGCGACGCCGCTGCTGGGAATCTGAGCGCTGCGTCTGGCGCCTCGATCAACGCAGCTGTGAATCCTTGCTGCCGCGACGGTTGTAGCCGGCGAAGGCGGCCTCTTCGGCGTCGTGCGCTTCCTGGCAGGCGATGCACAGGCGCACGCCCGGGACGGCGTCGCGGCGGGCCTGCGGGATCTCCACGCCGCATTCCTCGCAATGCGTCAGGCCCGGCCCCTGCGGCAGCTTGCTGCGTGCGCGCTTGATGCCGTCCTTCACGGTCGCGTCGATCTGGTCCTGCACGGCGCCGTCGCCTGCCCAACCGGTGGCCATGTCGAGTCTCCTGCGTGGATCCGGGTCCGAGGATAGCGCCGGGGCCCTGAACTTCCCGCACACGCGCGCTTGCCCGGTGCAGGACTACACTCGCCGCAGGCTGAATCGCGGCCCGCCGGGCCGCAAGGTGTTCGTCGATGCGCAACAGGCTCGTCGCGATGATCCTCGCGCTGGCGTTGTCGATCGCGCCTGCGTTCGCCCAGCCCGCCGCGAGCCTGGTCGCTGCGCCCGACCAGGTAATGGCCCTGCCCGCGCCACTGCGCGAGCGGTTGCATCGCGAGATCCTCCACGACAACCCCTCCGCGCACGACAGGCTGCAGCGCCTGGGCGCCTTCATGTTCTCGCCCGAAGGGCTGGGCATGACCTACGTGGAGACCGCGAACCACACCGTCGCGCAGGCATACGAAGCGCGTACTGCGAACTGCCTCACCTTCACGATGCTCTTCCTCGCGCTGGCGAAGGAAGCGGGGCTGGAAGCGGCGCCGCAGGAAATCGGGCAGATCCTCGGCTTTCGCCAGGCCGACGGCACGCTCTACCTGAGCAACCACGTCAATGCGTCCGTGCGCGCGGGGGTGCGGAAATACACGGTGGATGTCGCGGGCGACCTGATCATTCCACGCGATCAGCCCGAGCCGATCACGACCACGCGACTGATCGCGCACTACTACAACAACCTCGCCGTCGAACGCCTGGCCGACGGCGATTACGCCGCGGCGCTGTCGCTGCTCGACACCGCCCTGAAGCTGGATCCCGGTTACGCCGGCTTCTGGAGCAACGCCGGCGTCGTGCGCACGCGAAGCGGCGATCCGCGCGGCGGCGAGAAGGCCTATCGCCGCGCGCTTGCACTCGATCCTGACAACGCCAACGCGCTGTTCAATCTCGCCGGACTTGCAGCCCGCATGGGCGATCGCTCGCTTGAAGCCGAATACCGCCAGCGACTGGCGAAGGTGCAGCGCAACGATCCCTTCCACGCCTTCATGCAGGCGGTGAACGCCGAGAACGCCGGCGACCTCGCGCGCGCGATCCGCGAATACCGGCGCGCGGTCGACCTGCAACCGCAGGAGCATCGCTTCCACTCGGCGCTGGCCAACGCGTACCTGAAGGCCGGCCGGATCCGCGCGGCCGTCCGCTCCCTCACCCAGGCGCAGGCGCTGAGCGATGGCGACACGCGGGCTGCCTACAGCGAGCGACTGGACGCGCTGCGCGACCGCTGACGTCGCCGCGTCCCCTTTTGCCCGCCGAGCGCGTTTGCTTCCCTGAGACGATCGGAAGGGGATCCCCGTGCAACATGAAACGCTGATGGCCAAACGCCACCTGGTGCGCATCGCCATCGAGACCGCCGAGCTTCCCGGCGTGCGCCTGGTCGCGCGGCCGCTGTACCGCCGCCTGTTCAACCGGCCCTACCACGGCGGCAACGCGTACTACGGCGCCTACGATTCGCGCGCGCAGGCGCTGGCTGCCGCACCAAAGCTGCCGACCAGCTACGACCAGCCTTCCACGACGGGGATGTACATGGATCGACATCGGAGCATCCGCGTCAGCGACTACCCGATGGTGCATTGGCTGTCGCGCCTGCTCGCACAGGGCCGCCATCGCATCTTCGACCTGGGTGGCCACATCGGCGTGACCTACTACGGGTTCCGCCGTTACGTCGATTACCCGGCGACGATGGAGTGGCGCGTGCACGACGTGCCAGCCGTGATGGACGCCGGACGCAGCTGGGCGCGCGAGAACGATCCGCAGGGGCTGCTGCACTTCGCCGACGATCCGGACGCCGCGAGCGACCACGATGTGCTGATCACCTGCGGCGCGCTGCAGTACCTGGACTACACGCTGCCCGAGCTCCTCGGCCGCCTGCCCTCGCCCCCTACGCACGTGCTGGTGAACCTCACGCCGGTGCATCCGCGGCGCGGCTACGTCACCTTGCAGAACATCGGCAAGGCCGTGCTGCCGTATCGCGTGATGGCCAAGCCGGAGTTCGTCGCGCAGATGGAGGAACTGGGCTACTGCCTGGAAGACCAGTGGCAATCGAAGGAACGCCACCTGCGCGTTCCGTTCGAACCGGATTGCACGCTCGATCACTACGCGGGGTTCTATTTCAGGCGGGTGTGATCCGCACAACGCGTGCAATGAAACGACGAAGGCCGGCATCGCGCCGGCCTTCTGCACTACGTCTTGCTGCCGGTCACTTCGCCGGCGCGCTACCCGGCGGGAACGACGCGAACATCTTCTCCACGCCGGCCTGCGCCTTGGCGTTCACGTCTTCCGGCGAATCGGGCACGGTGCCCGACGCGGTGCCGCGCCAGATCGCCTGCTTGGTCTTCATGTCGAACATGTCGACGACCAGCGTGCCGACCTCGTAATTGCGCACCGTGGTGGTCGCCGAACCCATGCCGGCGCCGCCCCAGCGACCCCACCCGTAACCGCCCCACGCCGGACCGCTGTAGAAGGTGTCGAGCGTCTGCTGCTGTTGCGTGGCGACGTTGGCGACGATGCCGACATCGGCGTCGGTGCCCGTCGCCTGCTGCCAGCCGTGCGCGGCGAGCTTGGCATCGATCGCCGCGACCACGCGCTGTTCCACCAGCGGCGAGCGGCCTTCGGGTTTCTTCAGCCACGTGTAGGTACGATAGCTGGAGAACTGCGCCGAGGGGTCGTAATCCGTGTGCACCGTCGGCGTGCTGGCGCAGCCGGAGAGCGCGAGGAGCATCACCGCGCCGAGGACGAGTCGTTTCATGAGCCTTCTCCGTGGACGTTGGGGCGAGAGGGAAACCCGATGCGGACTGCCGGCGCGATACCTCGCGGCGCGCGCGTGATCGCGAGATAGAACCTTTGCGGGTGAAACAGGTGTGAAGGGTTTGTGCCGGCGCGATGGAACCGTCGTCATCCCAGCGAACGCCGGGACCCAGGCCGGCAACGCGCGCGCTTGCGACAACACCAACTCGACCAGGTCGTGACAGCTTGGGTCCCGGCGTTCGCCGGGATGACGAGGCTCGTAAGGACTGTCGCGAAACCTCAGAACGAAATCGGCACCCGCGCCGTCAGCGTCATGTCCGGCGTATCGCGCGTCACGCCTACGCCGAGTGCGACGTTGAGCGACCAGCGATCGCTGAAGCGGTATGTACCGCCCAGCAGCAGCGTGCCGAGCGTCAGGCGCACGGAGCCGGGCGATTCCCGGCCGTTCTGCTTCGTCTTGCCGATCAGGCTCGTGTCGTAGCCCAGGCTGATGGACGCCTTCTCGTTGAGCGCCAGGCCCATGCCGAGGTTGAAGCCCCAGATGTCGCCGGCCTGCACGTCACCGAGGAATTCCTCTTCGCGCCCCAGTACGGTGCGCGAAACGTTGCTGCGTTCGAAGTTGTACAGATAGCTGAAGGTGCCGAAGAACACGACCGGGTCGGACGGATACAGCCACGTCACGCCCGGCTGTATCGCTTCGAAGCCGGTGCCGGTCGGCAGTTCCAGCGGCAGGCCGGTGCCGGTGGCGTTCTGCAGGCAGCGCTGCACGCAGTCGGTGGTGACTTCGAACAGATCCTTGCCGGTGCGGCTCTTGTAGCGCAGCCAGCCGATGTAGAACGCCTTGTCCGGGCCGCCGCGGTTGAGCTGGTAACGCGCCGTCGCCTCGACGTCGCCCATGCCGTGGCCGCTGGCGTTGAACACGCGGTCCTGCGCGCTGCCGGTGAAGATCTCGCGGCTGACGGTGTCGCCGTTGAGATAGACGTACGGGACTTTCACCTCGACCTCGGCACGGCCGCCGATGCCCATGCGACCGGTGATCGTGCCGACGCCGGAGGTCGTCTTGACCTGGCGCACGTCGATCAGGCCGATGAGGATCGCCGGGATCACGGTGTAACCGACCAGCGCCACGCGGTCGTTCGCCGAATAGCCGTACTGCAGCGAGGGTTCGAGGATGAACTTGCCCGACGGCGTGAGCACGCCGGGCTGGTCGAAGATCTGCGCGACTTCCGGCGGGCGCGTTACCGAATCGGGCGCCTGTCCGACCGGCTTCTGCTTCGGTTGTGGCTGCTGTTGTTGTGGTTGCGCGGCCTGCGCCTGGCGTTGATCGGCCGGCGGAGGCGCCGCGGCCGGCGCCTGTTGCGCCAGCGTCGGCAGCACGGTGCCCGGCGCGACGCCCGCGCCGCGTTCGGCGTCCAGGCGTTCCTCGTCGAGCGCGCGTTGCAGGTTCGCGACCGCCGCTTCCTGCTGCGCGAGCGAGTTGCGCAGCTCATCGAGCTTCCGGGTCTGCGCGTTGATCTCGCGCTGCAGGTCGTCCAGCGAACGTTGCGGCGCTGCCGGCGCCGGCGCCGCGGGGAGAGCCCCGGCCGCCTGGGGCTGCGCAGCCGGACGGGCCGGCTCCAGTCCCTGCCACTGGTCCTGCGCGTGGGCCGCCGCGGCGGCGGCGAGCCACAGGCATGGAGCGAGCATCAGGCGGCGGGGCAACTGCGGCGTCCTTCTCATGCGTCGTCCTTCTGGTGCGGCCGTGCCGGGAGGTCCATCCGGTTACAACGCAGGCGGGCCCCGAATGCGGGCGCGCGGCGACGGCTCTCGTTCAGGGCGCGGTGGCGGTCACCATCGCGTTGTGCAGCGTCGACTGGGTGTTGAGATCCTGGAACGCCTGCAGCGTGTCGACGCCGACGTTCACCGTGGTCAGGGCGCGGATGTCCTGCCCGTCCCTCGTGTTCTGGATGACGATGCCGCCGGGCGCGCCGGACGGCTCGAACGTGTTGCCGCCGCCCACCTGCACCACGACGCCCTCGTTGAAGCGCTGCAGCTCGCGCGCCTGGTCGGTCGTCATGCGCCCGACGTCGGGAATCTGCACGCGCGTGGTCGCCACCACTTCGCCGTTGACGAACACCGCGCGTTCGATGCCGAACGACAACGCCGTTCCGCCGTCGGTGATGAAGCCGCCGCGCATGTCTTCGAGCAGCGCGGGATCGATCGCGACCCAGTCCTCACCGAGCACCGTCGAAGGCGGCGCGGCCAACACGGGCGCGCACCACGCGAAGGCGGCGATCAGGGCGAGCTTGAACGACGCGTGCTTGAACGAAGGCGAGTCCATGGTCGAACCCTCCGTCAGATGTCGCCCGGGCTGCGCCGGGGCGTCACGATGTTGTAGAGGCTGTCGCGGGCGATGCCCGCATCCAGCGGCGCCGGCGGCGCGGTGCGCCAGTCCTGCGCCATGTTGAACTGCGCCCGGTCGCGGCGGTTGTGCACCACGAACAGGATGCGGTTGTCCCACAGCTTCTCGAAGCGAGAGCGCGGCATCGCACGCGTGCCGCGCGCGGGATCGCCGAGCAGGACCCGTTCGTTGCGGAAGCCCTTCACCACGACGAAGTGCCGGTAGCCGCGGTCGTTGAGCAGCACGATCGCCGGCAGGCCTTCGGCGACGAGCTTGTCCA
The DNA here is from genome assembly GCF_009755585.1 of Lysobacter soli. Lineage (NCBI taxonomy): Bacteria > Pseudomonadati > Pseudomonadota > Gammaproteobacteria > Lysobacterales > Lysobacteraceae > Lysobacter > Lysobacter soli. The sequence goes on from NZ_CP046603.1 coordinate 2,301,210, forward strand.
GCGGCTGCTCGAATCCGTCCGCCTCGAATCCCAGCGAACGCAAATAGCGGCGCATGTCCAGCAGCGAGAACCCGCGCTGGCGGATCTTCGCCTGGTCGCCGGTCTGGTACATGTGCATGAACACTTCGGCCTCGGTGACCGGATGGCCGTACTGGTAGGTCAGCAGCGTCGCCGTCGCGGCCGAGCCGCAGCTGAAGTCGTACTGCTGGCGCACGGTGGTCTTGAAGCGCGCTTCCTTCAGGCTCGTGACCTTCAGCGAATAGGCGCCGTTCGGCGGCGCGCGCACGTCCACCGTCCCGGCCTGCGCGAGGCCGGAAAGCAGGATCCACGCCGAAGCCGCCAACACCGCGCGGCGCCGGAATGTGCGCAGGCTCATGGGCCCGCGTCCGCGAACTTCACGTTCACGATCATCGCGTTCTGGATCAGCACGTTCGCGCCGGTGTTCTGGATCACCGTGGAAATGCCGCTGGCGTTGGCGAACGAACCGGACGTGACCGAGTTGCTGCCGGTGAGCACATCGTCGGCGATCGCGTCCTCGACGCGGCCGTTGACGAGGATGTCGTTGTCGACCAGTTGCGCCTCGCCGCCGCGCATGTCTGACAGCGCGCCGGGATCGACGGCCGATCCGAACGCCGCGTCGGGCGCGACGGTCGCATCGACAATGGCCGGTTCGACGAAAGCCGGTTCAACGACGACAGGTTGCGATGCGGCTTCGGGCGCCTGCTGCGCGGAGGCGATCGCCGCCACGCACCACATCGCCACGCCCAGGCCGCCCACTGCGATGGAACGATTGCGTTGCATCGTCATGCTCCTTGCCGTGTGGGTCCGTGTGCGACTGCAAAGCTCCCGCCGGCGTCGCCGCCGGCGGGAATCTGCAATGCGCACGTTGATCGCACGACGCCGCGGGGCGTACGTGCGTCGCGTAACGCTTACGGACCGACGGTCAGGTTGGCCTGGACAGTGATGCCCTGCTGGATCAGCGAGGAGAAGCCACTGTTCTGCGCCGCCACCGTGATGCCGGCTGCGCCACTGGCGGTACCGGTCATCGTGGAGGACATGTCGAACGTGCCCGCATCGACGGTGTTGGTGCCACCGGCGCCGCCGGAGCCACCGGTCGCGCCGTTGCCGACGCCGCCGTTGCCCGTGCCGCCCGTGCCGCCCGCACCGTTGCCGGTGCCGCCCGCGCCGCCGTCGCCGCCGGTCGCGCCGGCTGCCGCAACCGCGCCGTCGCCGGCCGTCGCCGAGCCGTTGGTCGCGCTTGCATCGGCGCTGCCGTTGCTCGCGTCGCCATTGCTCGCCGCACCGCCCGCACCGCCGCCACCGGCACTGGCGGTCACGGTGCCGCTGGCACCGCCATCGCCTGCGGTCGCGCCGGACGTGCCGGTGCCCGCGCCGGACGTGCCGGTCGAGGTTGCAGTGGCCGTACCACCTGCGCCACCAGCGCCGCCGGTGCCCGTACCGCCCGCACCGCCGGAGCCGCCGGTGCCGTCGTTGCCGGCATCGTTGCCGCCACCGCCGTCGCCACCGGAGTTGCCGCCGCCACCGCCACCGCCGCCGCCGTCGCTGCCGCCGGCACCTGCGGCCGAGCCGGCCAGGCTTGCGCCGCCCGCGTCGCCGCTGTCGTTGTCGGTATCGCCGCCACGACCGCTGTAGTTATCCCAGGTGTCGCCGCCACGGCCGCCACGGCCGGCAGTCGAATCGCCGATGGTCGCGTCGCCGACGCTCGCGTCGCCCGAAGTCGCGCTGCCGTTCACGGCATAGCCGCCGGAACCGCCGTCGCCACCGGAGCCACCGTCGCCGCCGCTGCCGCCGTCGCCGCCGTAGCCGTCGCCACCGCCGCCTTCGCCGCCGTAGCCGTCGCCACCGTAGCCGTCGCCTCCGGCGCCGCCCGATCCGCCATTGGCATTGCCGCCATTGGTGGCGACATTGCCGATGCCGTATGTGCGAACGTCGTATACCGCGCCTTCGAGCACGGTCGATGCGACGATCGTGCTGGAGGTGGAGCTGAAGGTGGAGGAGTCGGTGTAGGTGCTGGTCGCGGTGCCGCCGTTGTTCGCGGCCGCGGCTCCGTTGTCGGCGCCGGCCCAGCCGTCGTTCTCGCGGTTGTCGCCTGTGCTGCTGTCGGAGTTGTCGGAGTTATCGGAGTTGTCCGACGCGGTGAACGTATCGTCACCGTCGCCACCATTGCCGTTGGTCTGTTGTGCCATCGCCTGGCCGCCGAGCCCCAGGGCAATGAGCACTGCTGTTGCCATCAAGCTGGTACGAATGCGCATTGTTGTTCTCCTTTACGTGACGTCGGCTGGCACCCGGGGGAGGCACCGGTAAACGACGCAAGGAACTACACGCATGGCCGGTGCCAACCTTCGTTCAGGCGCGGCAACGCGTTGATCACGCGGGTTAATCGTCCTGAATCGCACACACGCCTTTCGCGCCGCGCCGCTGAAGCGGAGCGAACCGGATCGTCTCGTTGCAAAACTGGAATGCGACTTTCGGCTACTGAGCGCCCCGCGCCTCAGATGTGTACCGCAAGGCCTTGATGCGTCGAGACACGCAGCGCATTCGTTGCCATTCAGCCGCGCGTTTCAGCGCCGAAACGCGGGACATTACCGCGACACTTCAACGGTACCGGCGCTGTTTCGACTCAATGACTTATGCGTGAATGTTGAAGCCAACTCCACGTTGCGGGCAGGCAACACGCGGAAAACGCTCAGGTTCCTTCGTCGTCGCCACTCACATTGCCATCACGCCGGGCATCGTCGCGCAGCGCACGAAGGCGATCGAGTTTTTCCTTCAACCTGATCTCCAGCCCGCGCTCGACCGGGCGGTAGTACACGCGTTCGCCCATCGCATCGGGAAATCCGGTCTGGTCGAGCGCGATGCCGCCTTCGGCATCGTGGTCGTACTGATAGCCCTTCGAATAGCCGAGTTGCTTCATCAACTTCGTGGGCGCATTGCGCAGGTGCAGCGGCACGTCCTGCGTGCCGTACTGCTGCACATCGGCGCGCGCGGCGTTGTAGGCGGCGTACACCGCGTTCGACTTCGCCGTCGTCGCCAGGTACACCACGACCTGCGCGAGCGCGAGTTCGCCCTCCGGACTGCCGAGGCGTTCGAACGTGTCCCACGCTTCCAATGCCATCGGCATCGCGCGCGGATCGGCCAGGCCGATGTCTTCCACCGCCATGCGCGTGAGGCGTCGCGCGAGGTACGAACGATCGCAACCACCATCGAGCATCCGCGCGAACCAGTACAGCGCGGCGTCGGGATTGGAGCTGCGCACGGATTTGTGCAATGCGGAGATCTGGTCGTAGAACTGCTCCCCGCCCTTGTCGAAGCGGCGCGTGCGATCGGCGAGCACCTGCGCGAGCGTCGTCGCGGTGATCTCACCCTCCTCGCCTTCGGCCAGTTCCGCCGCGATTTCCAGCAGTGTCAGCGCGCGGCGCACGTCGCCGTCGGCGGCTTGCGCGATCTCGCCGAGCAGCGCGTCCTCGACCTTCAGCCCGCGCCCGCCGAGGCCGCGCTCCTCGTCGTCCAGCGCCTGCCGCAGCGCGATGCGGATGTCGTCGGCCGACACCGCTTCCATCACGTGCACGCGGCAGCGCGAGAGCAAGGCGGAGTTGAGTTCGAACGAGGGGTTTTCCGTCGTCGCGCCGACGAACAGAATCGTGCCGCGTTCGATGTGCGGCAGGAACGCATCCTGCTGCGCCTTGTTGAAACGGTGCACCTCGTCGACGAACAGCACCGTGCGATGGCCTTCGGTGAAGCGCTGCGCGGCTTCGGCCAGCACCTGCCGCACCTCCGGAAGGCCGGAGAGCACGGCGGAGATCGCGCGGAAATCGGCGTCGGCGTACTTCGCCAGCAGCAGCGCGAGCGTCGTCTTTCCGCAGCCCGGCGGTCCCCACAGGATCATCGAATGCACGCGGCCGGATTCGATCGCGCGTCGCAGCGCCGAGCGTGGCGACAGCAGCCGCTTCTGCCCGACCATCTCGTCGAGCGTGCGCGGGCGCATGCGTTCGGCGAGCGGCTGCATGCCGCGGTTGTCGACGTGAAGCAGGTCGTCGGTCAGGGAGGACGAAGAAGTCGTGCGGCGGGCCACGTGCGGTCTCGCGGGAAGCTGCGCACACGATACCAAGCCCGGCTTCGGGGCCCCGTCATCGCGGATCGCACGCGGAAGCGGGTTCAGCGCGAGGATGCGGTGAGCTGCGGCTTGCCCGCGTCCTCCGGCCCCAGCTGGTAGTCCATCTGCAGCCATGCGCCGTCGCGGCGGTCGTACAGCGCGTGCACGCGCACCTCGCTGCTGCCGTCGCGGCCGAAGTCCGCCAGGCCGCGCGCTTCCATGCCCAGGTAATGCGCGGCCATCTCGACCGTTTCGACGCGATCGAGCTGCATGCGCACCGACGTCATGCCGAGTTCGCGCTGTAGCGTGTCGGCCATGCGGTCTTCGAGTTGCTGCAAGGCGATGCCGTCGTTGGGAATGAGGCGGCCCTCGCCGCCGACACCGAGTTCCAGCTCGGGCCATCCGGCCTGACCGAGGAAGTCGTCGTAGCGGCTGGTGAAACGGAAGCCGATCCAGCCGGTCTCGCCCGCGAAGCGCATGCCGCCTTCGCCGCGGATGAGCCGCTGTTGCGCATCGAGCGGCTGCGCCTGGACGTCGTCGAACTTGGCCTCGATCGCGCGGCCGCCGAAGCGCTCGGACAGTGCGGCCACGACCGTACCGGCGATCGCCTTTTCCAGCGCGGCGCGGTCCATCGCGCGCGACGCCGGTGTGGACGCCAGCGCACGCGTCGGCGCGGCGGCGGTCACAGCGGGTTCGTTCGACAGGGCCGGTGCCGAAAGCAGGCACAGGCCGATCAACAAGGCGGGACGGCGGACCACGGGGCGCTCCGGCGGCCGGCGGATCCGGCCCCTGCCCTCACGAAAACGAAAAGGCCTGCCGAAGCAGGCCTTTCGCGTCGCGGCTGGCTGGCTGGCTGGCCGGCTTATTCGCCGCCGATCACGTCCACGCCCTTGGGCGGCGTGTAGCGGAAGGTATCGGCGGCAAAGGCGGGATTGCGCTTCCAGCCGGTGAACTCGATCTCGGTCCGCTGCCCCAGGTTGTCGACGACCTGCATCTTCACCAGACCGCTCCCGCCGAAGCCCAGGCGCGCGCTGCGGAACGCCGCGTCCGACTCGTTCTTCGGCGCAAGCGACAACCATTCCAGGCCCTTGTCCATGCCCAGTTCCTTGACGATGAACTGTGCGTCGAGCTTCGCCGGATCGATCAGCGCGGCGAGCGGGCTGTTCTGTTCCTCCACGCCCTGCGGACGGACGGTGGCCTGCTGCAGGTCAGGATCGAACACCCAGACCTTCTTGCCGTCGGCGACGATCAGCTGCGGATACGGCTTCACGTACTGCCAGCGGAACAGGCGCGGCGTCGCCAGCGCGAGCGTGCCGGTGGAGGTTTCCTTCAACTTGCCCTGGGGGTCGAAGACCTGCTGGCTGAATTCGCCGCTCAGGCCCTTGAGGCCCTTGGTGAAGGTGTTGAGGTCGTCGCGCGCACCGGCGAAGGCCGTGGTCGAGGCCAACGCGAGCGCCAGGACGGCGCCGATGAAACGAACTGCACGCATGCGAAAAACTCCGGTATCCACGTGTTGCCGGCGAGTGTGCCGGCGGTTGTCTGAACAGGCCTGCACGCCGCGGCATGGTGCCGCGGCACGGTTCATTTCGGCGGCGGCGGCGCCAGCACGGAGCGGTCGCCGTTGTGCTCCGGCGGGGTCACGACGCCGGCGGCTTCCATCGCCTCGATCAGGCGCGCGGCGCGGTTGTAGCCGATCTTCAGGCGGCGCTGCACGCCGGAGATCGACGCGCGGCGGGTCTCGGTGACGATGCGCACGGCTTCGTCGTACAGCGGGTCGGATTCGTCGCCGCCACCGCCGCCGGTTTCCGGCAGGCCGGTCGCGCCGACCACCACGCCGTCGCCCATCGTCTGTACTTCGTCGAGCACGCCCTCGATGTAATCCGGGCCGCCGCCAATCTGCTTGAGGTGCTCCACGACGCGATGCACTTCCTCGTCCGACACGAACGCACCGTGGACGCGTTCGGGCATCGCGGTGCCCGGCGGCAGGTACAGCATGTCGCCGTGGCCGAGCAGCGTTTCCGCACCGGACTGGTCGAGGATGGTGCGCGAATCGATCTTGCTCGACACCTGGAACGCGATGCGCGTGGGGATGTTGGCCTTGATCAGGCCGGTGATGACGTCCACCGACGGGCGCTGCGTCGCCAGGATCAGGTGGATGCCGGCCGCACGCGCCTTCTGCGCCAAACGCGCGATGAGTTCTTCGACCTTCTTGCCGACGATCATCATCATGTCGGCGAATTCGTCGATGAAGATGACGATGAACGGCAGCGTTTCCAGCGGTCGCGGCGTCTCGCCGAGCTCGGCGTTCGGCTTGAACAGCGGATCCATCATCGGCTGGCCGGCGTCGATGGCGTCCTTCACCTTCTTGTTGAAACCGGCGAGGTTTCGCACGCCCACGCTTGACATCAGCTTGTAGCGGCGCTCCATCTCGGCCACGCACCAGCGCAGGCCGTTCGCCGCTTCCTTCATGTCGGTGACAACCGGCGCGAGCAGGTGCGGGATGCCCTGGTAGACCGAGAGCTCCAGCATCTTCGGGTCGATCATCAGCATCCGCAGGTCCTTCGCGGAGGCCTTGTACAGCAGCGACAGCACCATCGCGTTGACCGCGACGGACTTGCCCGAGCCGGTGGTACCTGCGACCAGCAGGTGCGGCATGCGCGCCAGGTCCGCCACCGTCGGGCGGCCGGCGATGTCCTTGCCCAGCGCCAGCGTCAGCGGGCTGGTGGACTTGTCGTATTCCTTCGAGCGCAGCAGCTCGGAGAGGAAGATCATCTCGCGCGAGGTGTTCGGCGTTTCCAGGCCGATCACCGACTTGCCGGGGATCACGTCGACCACGCGGACCGACTTGACCGACAGGCCGCGCGCGATGTCCTTGTCGAGCGTGGAAATCTGGCTGACCTTCACGCCCGGCGCGGGCTCGATCTCGAAGCGCGTGATGACGGGGCCCGGATAGGCGCCGACGACCTGCGCGTCGATGCGGAAATCCTTGAGCTTGAATTCGATCTGGCGCGAGAGGGTTTCCAGCGTCTGCTCGTCGTAACCCTTCGGCTGCGGCTTGGGATCGTCGAGCAGGGCCAGCGGCGGAATGCCCGTGCCGTCACCGGTGTGGAACAGCGGGATCTGCGTCTCGCGCTTGGCGCGCTCGCTCTTCTCGACGACGGCGGCGGCCGGCGGCGGCGGCTCGATCTTCACCGGCGCGCGCTTGGCCCGCAATTCGGTATCGACCTTGCGCGCTTCCTCGCGTTCCTCGCGCATCGCGCGCGTCTGCTGCCACTCGGTCGCCTGCTTCTCGCCCTTGCGGAACAGGGTGCTCAGGGTCGGACCGAACGCCAGTACCCACTGGCCGATCTTGTCCATCACCGCGAACCACGACAGCCCGGTGGCCAGCGTCACCGACACCAGCAGCAGCGCGAGCAGGAACAGGTTTCCGCCGACCGGGCCGAAGCCGCTGTAGAGCGACTTGCCGACCAGCTGGCCGAGAATGCCGCCAGCGCGCGCGGAGAAGGCCTCGGCCGTGCCGACGCGAAGTTCCAGTAGTCCCGTCGCGGCGACGAGGAATCCGACGATGCCGACCAGCCGCAGCGCGGGGCCGAAATCCGCCTCGCCGTCGCCGTCGCTGTCCATGCCGAACAGGGCGATCCACGCGATGGCACCGAGCATGATCGGCAGGAGGAACGCGACGTAACCGCACAGGTAAAGCAGGACGTCGGCCGTCCACGCGCCGACGCGACCGCCGACGTTGTGCAGCGGCGCCGTCACGCTGCCCGAATGCGACCAGCCCGGATCCTGCGGTGAGAACGTCACCAGGCTCGCCAGCAAATACAGCAGGAGCGGGGCGATCAGGATCAGCGCGATGTCGCGCACCAGCCGCTGCTTGCGCGGCGACGGCGGCAGCTTCTCGGCCTTGAGCTTCTTTCGACTGGCTGCGGACGCTTGCGCCACCGTGATGTTCTGCCTCAAATGGATTGCGTTACTTGTTGAATATACGACAGAAGTCGGCACGAAGGGCGATTTTCCAACCCTTCTGGAACGAAGTTCGCCTTCAGGATCGCACTTCGCCTGCCGTCATCCCGGCGAGGGCTCCGGGAGCGAACAACAGCCTATCCCAGCCAGCCGTTCCGCGAACCCACAAAGAAACGGGGAGCGCCAGTCGCCCGGCGCTCCCCGCGTCGTTCTTGCCGAAAATGGTTTAGACCTTCATGTCCTGCAGCGCCGGGTGGACGATCTTGCCGCCCTCGACGTTGATGCCGCGGACCAGCGCCGGGTTGTTGCGCCAGTCGCTGCCCGAGGCCAGCTTGTTGACCCAGGGCAGGATCGCCGCGCAGATCGCCTGCGAGCTGGTCTGCGGCACGGCGCCCGGCATGTTGGTCACGCAGAAGTGGGTGACGCCCTCTTCGACGTAGGTCGGTTCCTTCCAGGTGGTCGGACGCGAGGTCTCGAAGCAACCGCCCTGGTCGATCGAGATGTCCACCAGCACGCTGCCCGCTTCCATGCCCTTGAGCATTTCGCGGTTCATCACGTGCGGCGCCTTGGCGCCGGTGACCAGCACCGCGCCGACGACGAGGTCCGCCGAGGCGACTTCGCGCGCGACGACGTCCGCATACGGGTACAGCGCGGTGACGTTGTTGCCCAGTCGCATCATTTCGTCCATGCGGTCCTGGCGCATTTCGAACACCACGACATTCGAGCCGCCCGCGGCCGCCAGCTGCGCCGAGGCGCTGCCCGCCTTGCCCGCGCCGAACACGACGACCTTGCCACGTTCGGTCGACGGAAGGCCGCCGAGCAGCTTGCCCTTGCCGCCCTGCGGCTGGTGCAGCAGGTGCGTGCCGACCTGCACGGCGATCTTGCCGGCGATGACCGACATCGGCGCCAGCAGCGGCAGGTCGCCGTTGGGCAGTTCGACGGTTTCGAACGCGACGCCGGTCAGGCCGATGTCGAGCAGTTCGCGCGTGAGCTTCGGCTCGGCCGCCAGGTGCAGGTAGCAGAACAGCAGGTGATCCTTGCGCAGGTGCGACAGGTCGCCGGCGATCGGCTCCTTCACCTTCACGATCAGCTCGCCCTTCTCGTAGAGCGCCGCAGCGTCGGGCGCGATCTTCACGCCCAGCTGCGTGTACTGCTCGTCCTTGAAGCCCGACTTGATGCCGGCATCCTTTTCGATCCAGACCTCATGGCCGCGCTTGACCAGGTCGCCGGCCGCGGCCGGAACGAGCGCGACGCGCCCTTCGAGGGTCTTGGTTTCCTTGGGAACGCCGATCCGCATGTCTCTTACCTTCGATCGTTGAAAAGCCGCGCGTGGTTGCGCGGCTCATTGGGGGGATGTGGTGACGAAAAAAACGCCGCATCGGCGGCGCGCGTGCCTATTGTCGTCCGTCGCGTCGGCGGCCTCACGGCGCAGTGCAACATTGCGTCGCGCGGCAGGCCCGGTTCAGTGCCTTGTTTTAGGGGGACCGCGCCGCCAAGCTATGACTCCTGCATTCGTTGCACACGCCTGCGTATGGCGGTTCATGCAACGAACCCTTTCGCGCGCAGCGCATCCAAACAGCACGCAATTATACCCATGAGCCCATCGAAGCACTCCAAAGTCATCATCCTCGGCTCCGGCCCGGCCGGCTGGACGGCCGCCGTCTATGCGGCGCGCGCGAACCTGAAGCCGCTGGTGATCACCGGCCTGCAGATGGGCGGCCAGCTGATGACGACGACCGAGGTCGACAACTGGCCCGGCGACGCGCACGGCCTGATGGGCCCCGACCTGATGGCGCGCATGCAGGCGCACGCCGAGCGCTTCGACACCGAAGTCGTGTTCGACCACGTCCACACCGTGGACACGTCCTCGCGTCCATTCCGACTGGTCGGCGACAGCGGCGAATACACCTGCGACGCGCTGATCATCGCCACCGGCGCGACGGCGAAGTACCTCGGCCTGCCGTCGGAAGATCTGTTCAAGGGCCGCGGCGTGTCTGCCTGTGCCACCTGCGACGGCTTCTTCTACAAGGAACAGGACGTGGCGGTGATCGGCGGCGGCAACACCGCGGTTGAAGAGGCGCTGTACCTGTCGAACATCGCGCGCAAGGTTTACCTCGTGCATCGCCGCGACACGCTGCGCGCCGAGAAGATCATGCAGGACAAGCTGTTCGCGAAGATCCAATCCGGCAAGATCGAGCCGGTGTGGCACCACCAGGTCGACGAAGTGCTCGGCAACGATGCGGGCGTCACCGGCGTGCGCGTGAAGTCGGTGCAGGACGGTTCGACCAGGGACATCGCGATCCACGGCCTGTTCGTCGCGATCGGCCACACGCCGAACACCTCGCTGTTCGAAGGCCAGCTGGAAATGAAGAACGGTTACCTCGTCATCAAGACGGGGCTGGACGGCAATGCGACGCAGACGTCGGTGCCGGGCGTGTTCGCCGCGGGCGACGTCGCCGACCAGGTATACCGCCAGGCGATCACGTCGGCGGGCTTCGGCTGCATGGCCGCGCTCGATGCCGAGAAGTTCCTCGACAAGGAAGGCTGAGGAACGCACCCACGGATGACGCGGTGCTGCCGCGTCATCCGCGTCACGGAATTCACGCTCCGACGCACCGATGCCCACCGCCCGCATCCTCGACTCGCTCGCGCAGGTTTCGCCCTCGCAGTGGGACGGGCTGCACGACGGCCGCAATCCCTTCGTCGCGCATGCCTTCCTGCACGGGCTGGAGCGGCACGGCTGCCTTCGCGAGAAGTGGGGCTGGCGTCCGCAACACCTGACTCTGTGGGAAGGCGACGAACTCATCGCCGCCGCACCGGCGTACCTGAAGGACAACTCGCACGGCGAGTTCGTGTTCGACCACGCCTGGGCGCACGCCTACGCGCGCGCCGGCCTCGATTACTTCCCGAAGTGGCTCGGTGCCGTGCCCTACTCGCCCGTGACCGGGCCGCGCCTGCTGGCGAAGACACCGGATCGGCGACGCCTGCTCGTCGAGACGATGGCCGCGCTGTGCGGAAGCAACGAGTTGTCGTCGGCCCACGTCAACTTCCACACGGACGATGACGACGCCGACTTCGGCGGCGACTGGCTGTCGCGCATCGACGTGCAATACCACTGGCGCAACGATCGCGGCTGGCGCGGTTTCGACGACTACCTCGCCGCGTTCGACCACAAGCACCGCAAGAACATCCGCCAGGAACGTGCGAAGGTCGCACGTGCCGGCATCGCGTTCCGCGTAGTCGATGGCACGCAGGCCAGTGCGGACGACCTGTCGGCGATGCACGACTTCTACCTGCAGACGTTCGCCGAATACGGCAACCATCCGGCGATCACGCTGGAGTTCCTGCAGCACCTCGCCCGCGAGATGCCGACGTCGCTGGTGATCATGCTGGCGATGCGAGACGACGCGCCGATCGCCGGCGCGCTCTGCCTGCGCGGCGGCGACACGCTCTACGGCCGCTACTGGGGCGCGACCGAAACCGTGCCGGGACTGCACTTCGAAACCTGCTACTACCAGGGCATCGAGTACTGCCTGCGCGAAGGCTTGACCCGTTTCGAGCCCGGCGCGCAGGGCGAACACAAGCTCGCGCGCGGCTTCCTGCCGACGTTCGTGCGCAGCCGGCACTGGATCGCGCACGAAGGCTTCCGCGATGCGCTGCGCGAGTGGTGTTCGCAGGAGGCGGCGTCGATCCGCGCCTATGCCCGCACGCTCGCCGCGCATTCGCCGTTCAAGTCGGCCGATGCGGGCACCGATGCGCCATCATCGCCGGCGTGAGCACCCTCCCCGCGCTGCTGCCGCCCGAACCCGATGCACCGTTTCCGCCGGTGGATCGGGCCCTGCGCCAGCCCGACGGGCTGCTGGCCATCGGCGGCGACCTGAGTCCGCCGCGGCTGCTCAACGCCTATCGCCACGGCATCTTCCCCTGGTATTCGCAAGGCCAGCCGATCCTGTGGTGGAGCCCGGACCCGCGCACGATGTTCGCCACCGACGGCGTGCGGTTGGGCTCCAAATTCCGCCGTGGCCTGCGTCGTTCGACGTGGGAGGTCCGGGCCGACACGGCGTTCGCCGAGGTCATCCGCGCCTGCGCCGAGACGCCTCGCCCCGGCCAGCGGGGCACGTGGATCACGCGCGAGATGCGCGCCGCCTACGAGCGGATGCATGAGCTCGGTCACGCGCATTCGTTCGAAGTGTTCGAAGGCCAGCGACTGATCGGCGGGATCTACGGCGTGGCGATCGGCCGCATGTTCTTCGGCGAGAGCATGTTCAGTGCCGAGTCCGGCGGCTCGAAGGTCGCACTCGCCGCGCTGGCGGCGCACCTGGGCAGCTGGGGCTTTCCGCTCATCGATGCCCAGGTCGAGAACGACCACCTGCTCAGCCTCGGCGCGGAGCTCTGGCCGCGGCCGCGGTTTCTCGCCGCTGTCGCCGAACTGACCGCTGAGCCCGGTATCGTGGGCTCGTGGTCCGGGCGCGTGGGCTGCTGGCCCGCAACACGGCTGGCAGCGCCGGCAAGGGCCGCAGGGCCCGCTTGCCACGATCCTTAACCGATTTTTTGCACGAACGCCACCGGCATGGCAAAATGCGGGGCTTCGTTGCCGCTCCGCTCCCGGATGCGGCTCACGACCCACTCTCCAGGAAGCACATGGCAAAAGACGACGTGATCGAATTCGAGGGCACGGTGGCGGAAACCCTTCCGAACACCATGTTCCGGGTGCGCCTCGAAAACGGGCACGAGATCATTGCCCACATCTCCGGCCGCATGCGGAAGAACTACATCCGCATCCTGACCGGCGACAAGGTGAAGGTCGAAATGACCCCGTACGACCTGACCAAGGGTCGCATCACCTACCGCATGAAGTAATCGCTTCGATAGTTGCGGCAAGTGCTTGAAAGGAAAGCGGCCAGTGGCCGCTTTCTTCGTTTCCGGGTGTCCGTCGCCCGGCCAATCGCGCGTTGTCCCCATGGACCGGCCACCGGTCGCTTCGGGGTCCTGCCATGCCCAGTCGTCGTGCGTTCCTCGTCGCACAAGGCGTGTTGTTCGCCGCCGCCGCGGCGCCCACCGGATTGCTCGCCGCCCTGGCCGCCAACACGCCGCCCCTGCCGCGGCTGGACGACTGGGAGGCGGTGCGCGGGTTGTTCCGCCTCGACCCGGCGTACCTGCACTTCTCCGGGTTCTTCATCGCGTCGCATCCCGAACCGGTCCGCCAGGCGATCGATGCCTTCCGCCGCACGCTCGACGAGAACCCCCTTCTCACGGTCGAGCACGGCATGTTCGGGTCGGACGAACAGAACCTCGAACGTAGGGTCCGCGAAGCCGCAGCGCCCTACCTTGGTGGGCGCGCCGACGACATCGCACTGACCGGCAGCACAACGATGGGGCTGGCGCTGGTCTACCACGGCCTCCAGTTGCAACCCGGCGACGAGATCCTGACCACCGTGCACGACCACGTCGTCCACCACGAGGCGATCCGCCTGTCGGCGATGCGCAACGGCGCCAGCGTGCGGAAGATCCGCCTGTTCGAGCGATCGGCAGACGCCACGGTCGAGGGCATCGTCGCCGCCGTGCGCGAGGGCATCGGACCGAAGACGCGCATCCTCGGAATCACCTGGGTGCAGTCGAGCACGGGATTGCGTGCGCCCGTGCGACAGATCGCCGACGCCGTCGCCGAGATCAATGCCAAACGCAGCGAGGACCAGCGCGTGCGGATCGTGCTGGATGGCGTACACGGCTTCGGCTGCATCGATGCGGCGGCCGCGGAACTGGGCGTCGACTACTTCTGCGCGGGCACGCACAAGTGGATCCTTGGCCCGCGCGGCACCGGCCTGGTGTGGGCGTCGGCGGAGAACTGGGCGCGGTTGCGGCCGACGATTCCGTCTTTCTCCGACCTCGAACTCTACGAAGCGTGGAAGGACGACCGCCCGCCGCGCGGCCCCAACGTCGCCGCGCGCGTGACGCCCGGCGGATTCCACGCGTACGAACACCACTGGGCGCTGGCGAGCGCCTTCGCTCTGCAGCAGCAACTGCAACGGCCGCGAGTGGCGGCGCGCGTGGCCGAACTCAACGGGCGCATCAAGGACGGACTCGCCGGCATTCCGGGGCTCACGCTGCACACGCCGCGCGATCCGGTCCTGTCTGCCGGCATCTGTTGCTTCGAACTGAAGGGCAAGACGCCGGACCAGGTCGTCGCGGCGATGCTGGCCCGCAAGGTGCTGGCGAGCAGCAGCCCGTACGCCGTGAGTTACGCGCGCCTCGCCGGCGGGCTGATGAACACACCCGACCAGGTCGACCAGGCGTTGGCGGCGCTTCGGGAAGTGGCGAAGAGCTGACGGAACGATCCCGTCAACCGAACGATCCCGTCAAAAGAAAACGCCGGGCGACTCGAAGCCGCCCGGCGTTTGCATTACTGCCCTGCTGCGATCAGACCGTCGCCGGCAACAGCTTCTCCGGCTCGGCCTGCGCGGTGACGACCAGCTCGTCGTCCTTGACGTCGATGCTGACCTTGCCGCCGTTGACCAGCTTGCCGAACAGCAGTTCGTCGGCCAGCGGACGCTTGATCTTGTCCTGGATCACGCGGGCCATCGGACGGGCGCCCATGAGCGGATCGAAGCCATGCTGCGCCAGCCAGTCGCGTGCGGTCGGCGTGGCCGACAGCGACACGTCCTTCTCGTGCAACTGGGTTTCCAGCTCGATCAGGAACTTGTCCACCACACGCAGGATGTGATCGAAGCCTAGCGCCTGGAACTGCACGACCGCGTCGAGGCGGTTGCGGAATTCCGGCGTGAAGCTGCGACGGATCACTTCCATCGCATCGGTCGAATGGTCCTGGCGGGTGAAACCAATCGTGCGGCGCGAAGCTTGCGCGGCACCGGCGTTGGTCGTCATCACCAGGATCACGTTCTTGAAGTTCGCCTCGCGACCGTTGGTGTCGGTGAGGATGCCGCGATCCATGACCTGCAACAGGATGTTGAAGATGTCCGGATGCGCCTTTTCCACCTCGTCCAGCAGCAGCACGCAGTGCGGCGTCTTGACGATCTTCTCCGTCAGCAGGCCGCCCTGGTCGAAACCGACATAGCCCGGAGGCGCGCCGATCAGGCGGCTGACCGAGTGCGGTTCCATGTATTCGGACATGTCGAAGCGGACCAGTTCGATGCCCAACTGCAGCGCGAGCTGCTTGGTCACCTCGGTCTTGCCCACGCCGGTCGGGCCGGCGAACAGGAAGTTGCCGATCGGCTTGTCGGGATTGCCCAGGCCGGAGCGCGCGAGCTTGATCGCCGAGGTCAGCGTATCGATCGCCGGATCCTGGCCGAAGATCACCATCTTCAGGTTGCGCTCGAGGTTCTTGAGCACGTCCTTGTCCGACGCGGAGACCTGCTTGGTCGGGATGCGGGCCATCTTGGCGACGATCGTCTCGATCTCCTCGACGTCGATCAGCGACTTGCGCACGTCATCGGCCAGCAGGCGCTGGCGAGCGCCGGCCTCGTCGATGACGTCGATGGCCTTGTCGGGCAGCAGGCGGTCGCCGATGTGCTTCACCGACAGGTCCACGGCGGCCTGCAGCGCGTCATCGGCATAGGTCACGCCATGGTGCGCCTCGTACTTGGGCTTCAGGCCCTGCAGGATTTCATAGGCCTCGCCCACCGTCGGCTCGACGATGTCGATCTTCTGGAAGCGACGCGCCAGCGCACGGTCCTTCTCGAAGATGCCGCGGTATTCCTGGAACGTGGTCGAGCCGATGCAGCGCAGTTCGCCCGATGCCAGCGCCGGCTTGATGAGGTTGGAGGCGTCCATTGTGCCGCCGCTCGCCGAACCCGCACCGATGATGGTGTGGATCTCGTCGATGAAGAGCACGGCCTCGGGCAGCTTCTTCAGCTGCGTCAGGACCGCCTTCAAGCGCTTCTCGAAGTCGCCCCGGTACTTGGTGCCGGCCACCAGCGCGCCCAGGTCGAGCGAATAGATGGTGGCGTCCATCAGCACGTCGGGCACGTCGCCATCGACGATGCGCTTGGCCAGGCCTTCGGCGATCGCCGTCTTGCCGACGCCGGCCTCGCCGACGTACAGCGGGTTGTTCTTGCGGCGGCGGCAGAGCACCTGGATGGTGCGCTCCACTTCGTCGGCGCGACCGACCAGCGGGTCGATCTTGCCGTCGCGCGCGAGCTGGTTGAGGTTCACCGCGAACTCGGCCAGGGCGTCGCCCTTGCCTTCGCCCTCGCCGCCTTCACCCGATTGCGATTCACCGTCTTCCTGCGAGGAGCGCGTGGGTTCCTGGCCGCCGTGCTTGGCGATGCCATGCGAGATGTAATTGACGACGTCCAGGCGGGCGACGTCCTGCTGGTTGAGGAAGTAGACCGCGTGGCTGTCCTTCTCGCCGAAGATCGCCACCAGCACGTTCGCGCCGGTGACCTCCTTCTTGCCACTGGACTGCACGTGGTAGACCGCGCGCTGCAGTACCCGCTGGAAGCCCAGCGTCGGCTGCGTGTCGCGGTCGACGTCCTCGGGCAGCACCGACACCGAGGTGGCGATGGCCTGCTCCAGGTCGGTGCGCAGGCGCTGGAAATCCACGCCGCATGCCTTGAGCACGGCTTCGGCCGATGGGTTGTCGAGCAGCGCCAGCAGCAGGTGTTCGACCGTCATGTACTCGTGACGCGCCTCGCGGGCGCGCTTGTAGCACTGGCCGATGCTGTATTCGAGATCCTTGCTGAACATGGTGGCGTAAGCCTCCGGAAAGCTACTGCCGTCCTAGATGGGGACGCACATGGGGAATTCCATGCTCGCCAGGCTTCGGGATCCGGGGTGGACCCCGCGGGTTCCGCCCTTATCGCTCAGGACGTACTGAGCAGGACTTTTAGGCCTTTTCCATCGTGCACAGCAAGGGATGTTGGTTGAGTCTTGAAAATTCGTTCACCTGCGCCACTTTCGATTCTGCGACCTCGCGGGTGAAAACGCCGCAGACGCCACGCCCCCGGGTATGCACATGCAGCATGATCTGGGTCGCCTTTTCGGCGTTCATCGCGAAAAAACGCATGAGAACCTCGACTACGAAGTCCATCGGCGTGTAGTCGTCGTTCAGCAGCAGGACGGAATACAGCGGCGGCCGGGCGATTTCCGGCTTCCCCGTCTCCACCAGTACGCCGTGCTGGTGCTCGTGTTCGGTCTGTTTGGCCATGGGCGGGATTATAGGCCGCGCTGGAATGCCGCATCGCCCGCCTGCGTGGACGCCCGAGCCCGGCGGCCGGCACAATGCCCTGATTCCTGCGGTCGTCGATCGCCCGCACCCTCTTCCACGCCAAGGACCGTTACATGCGATTTCACGCCCTCGCCGCCGCCCTGGTGTCGCTGTCGGTTTCGATGACCGCCTTCGCCGCCGACACGACGTCCACGCGTGAAACGGACCGTTCCGCCGATCCGGCCATCGCGCGGCAGCTCGACGCCCTGAAGTACCAGTACGAAGTCGACGACGACGGCGACTACAAGCTCGCCTTCGACATGGACAACGGCCGCTCGCAGCTGGCGTTCGTGATCTCGGCCGTCGAAAGTTTCGGCGACATGAAGGTGCGCGAGGTCTGGGCGCCGGCGTATCGCGCGAGCGGCACGCAGTTTCCGGCGGACGTCGCCAACAAGCTGCTCGAGGACAGCCACGCCAGCAAGCTCGGCGCGTGGGTCAAGCAGGGCGACATGGCGGTATTCGTGGTGAAGCTGGCCTCCGACGCGAGCCAGGCCGATCTGTCCGACGCGCTCGACTTCGTCCTGCGCACCGCCGACCAGATGGAGAACGAGCTGACCGGCAAGGACGAGTTCTGATGACCTACCGTCAAGGCCGGTTCTGGCAGCCCGACGTCACCGTGGCCACGGTGGTGGTCGATGGCGGCCGGCTGCTGATGGTCGAGGAGACGGTGGGCGGGAAGCTCGTCCTGAACCAGCCGGCCGGACACCTGGAGCCGGACGAGACGCTGATCGAGGCCGCGCTGCGCGAAACGCGCGAGGAAACCGGCTGGGACGTGCGCCTGACCGCCTTCGTCGGGGCGTACCAGTGGAAGGCGCCGGTCAATCCGGACGGAAGCGGCGGCCGCCATTACCTTCGTTTCGCCTTCGCCGCCGAGCCGGTGGCGCACGATCCTTCACGAACGCTCGATGAGGGCATCGTGCGCGCCGTGTGGATGACGCCGAGCGAGCTGCAGGCCGCGCACGATCGCCATCGCAGCCCGCTGGTCTGGCGCGTCGCGGCCGACTTCCTCGGCGGCAAGCGGCATTCCCTGGACATCACGCAGCACATCGCATGAGTACGGCACCGCGCACTGCAGTCCGTACGGTAGTCGGCATGTCCGGAGGCGTCGATTCCTCCGTTGCCGCGCTGCGCCTGCGCGACGAGGGCGAGCCGATCGCCGGGTTGTTCATGCAGAACTGGGACGACGATGGTTCCGGGGACTGCCGCGCCGAGGACGACCGCCGCGACGCCGTCGCAGTGAGCGGCCGGCTCGGCATTCCGATCCATTTCCGCGATTTCTCCGGCGAGTACTGGAAGGGTGTGTTCGAGCACTTCCTCGCCGAATACGCCTCGGGCCGCACGCCGAACCCGGACGTGCTGTGCAACCGCGAGATCAAGTTCAAGCATTTCCTCGACGCGGCACGCGCGCTGGGCTCGGAGTTCATCGCGACCGGGCATTACGCCCGCGTCGAGGCGCGCGACGGCCGTCATCTGCTGCTGCGCGCGGTGGATAGGAGCAAGGACCAGAGCTACTTCCTGCACCAACTCGGGCAGGCGCAGCTGTCGGCGACGAAGTTCCCGCTCGGCGGGCTGCTCAAGCGCGACGTGCGCCAGATGGCGCTCGACGCCGGGCTGCCGACCGCCGCGAAGAAGGATTCCACCGGCATCTGCTTCATCGGCGAGCGCGACTTCCGCGAGTTCCTCGGCCGCTACCTGCCCGCGCGCGAAGGCGAGATGCGTACGCCCGACGGCCAGGTCATCGGGCGGCATCCGGGCGTGTTCTATTTCACGCTCGGCCAGCGCGAAGGCCTCAACATCGGCGGCGTTCGTGGCTTCGAAGCGGCGCCGTGGTACGTGGTCGGCAAGGACGTCGGCGAGAACGTGCTGTACGTCGACCAGGGCAGCGATAGCCCGTGGCTGCATTCGCAGGCGCTGTGGTCGGAAGCGGCGCACTGGATCGCGGGCAGCCCGCCGGCGAAGCGGTTCGAGTGCACGGCGCAGACGCGCTACCGGCAGGCCGACGAAGCCTGCGAGGTCGATGTCCGCGACGACGGCACGCTGTCGGTGCGGTTCGCCCGCGCGCAGCGCGCGGTCACGCCCGGACAATCCCTGGTGCTTTACGACGGCGATGTCTGCCTGGGCGGCGCGGTGATCGCCGCCACGGACGCGCCCCTGGAAGAACGATTGAAGGCTCGAGCTGCATGACCCAGAACACGTCGATGTCCACGCGCGTCCTCGCCCTCGCCGGCCTCGTGCAGGCCCTGGCCCAGGTGCGTCGCGTGGCGGACACCGGACAGGCCAACGCCGCCATCCTCACCACCGCGATGGATTCGGTGTTCCGCATCGATGCGCCCTCGCCGAAGGCCGTCTACGGCGACGTCGAGGCGCTGCGCCCGGGCCTGACTTTGTTGCGCGACTACTTCGGCAGCTCGCAACGCGACGAACAGCTGCCGCGGCTGGTGCTGGCGGTGATGCAGCTGGAACGCCGTTTCGTGCGCGACGACGACATGGGGCGCCGCGTGCAGTCGGGCATCCGCGCTCAGGCCGGCAATGCCGAGCGCATGGGCAGCACGCATCCCGACGTGATGGCCGCGCTGGGTTCGCTCTATGCCGAAACGCTCAGCCACCTGCGTCCGCGCGTGCTCGTGCAGGGCAACCCGCATTACCTGGGCCAGGCGAACGTGGTGTCGGAAGTGCGCGCGATCCTGCTCGCGGCCGTGCGATCGGCCGTGCTCTGGCGCCAGTGCGGCGGCAGCCTCTGGGATTTCCTGCTGCGTCGCCGCGACTTGCTGGCCGCCGTTCGCGATCACCTCGAAGGTTGATCGCCCCCGGCGGTTCGCCGCTTCGCGATGAGCGTTCGCGGTCAGCCCGTGACCGCGCCCGCCGCCACCGCCCACCAGACCGCGGCCCCCAATGCCGCGAGTATCGTCCAGCGCATTGCCTGCTCCACCCGGTCTGACCGGGCCGGCTTGTCCGTTCTCATGTCGCTTCCCCCTGCGTGCCGCCTATGAGATAGCGGCACAGGACGCAAGTCCTTGACTGTTGTCACGCAGTGGATCGGAACCGGCGGCCAGAAGTCGCGGTTTGTTCGAGGATTGCGACGCCGGACGCAGGTTGTTGCGCGGTGCGTCATTCGCCGCTTCCGCCGACTACCCAATGCCAGAACAAAAAATCCCGGCCGAAGCCGGGGTTTTCGTTTGTCGCATGAAGCCGTTGCCGATCAGGCCGCGACCGTCTCCGCGATCTGGCGGTAATCCTCGATCTGGTCGAAGTTCATGTAGCGGTAGATCTCCGCGCCCTTCGCGTTGATCACGCCGATGTCGGCCATGTATTCCTCGCGCGTCGGGATGCGGCCCAGGCGCGAGCAGATGGCGGCCAGCTCGGCCGAACCCAGGTACACGTTGGTGTTGCGGCCCAGGCGGTTCGGGAAGTTGCGGGTCGAGGTGGAGAACACCGTCGCACCCTCGCGCGCCTGCGCCTGGTTGCCCATGCACAGCGAGCAGCCCGGCATTTCCATGCGCGCGCCGGCCGTGCCGAAGGTGCCGTAGTGGCCTTCCTTGGTGAGCTCGGAGGCGTCCATCTTGGTCGGCGGGGCGACCCACAGGCGCGTCGGGATGTCGCGCTTGCCTTCCAGCAGCTTCGCGGCGGCGCGGAAGTGGCCGATGTTGGTCATGCACGAACCGATGAACACTTCGTCGATCTTCGCGCCGGCTACGTCGGACAGCGTCTTCACGTCGTCCGGATCGTTCGGGCAGGCGAGGATTGGCTCGACGATCTGGTTGAGATCGATCTCGATGACCGCGGCGTACTCGGCATCGGCGTCGCCTTCCAGCAGCTGGGGGTTGGCCAGCCATGCTTCCATCGCCTTGATGCGGCGGGCGAGCGAGCGCGGATCGGCGTAGCCCTCGGCGATCATCCACTTCAGCAGCGTGATGTTGCTGGTGAGGTATTCGATGATCGGCTCCTTGTCGAGCTTCACCGTGCAGCCGGCGGCCGAACGTTCGGCCGAGGCGTCGGACAGCTCGAACGCCTGTTCGACCTTCAGGTGCGGCAGGCCTTCGATTTCGAGGATGCGGCCGGAGAAGATGTTCTTCTTGCCCTGCTTGGCGACGGTGAGCAGGCCCTGCTTGATCGCGGCCAGCGGGATCGCGTTGACCAGGTCGCGCAGCGTGACGCCCGGCTGCATCTCACCCTTGAAGCGCACCAGAACCGATTCCGGCATGTCCAGCGGCATGACGCCGGTGGCCGCCGCGAAGGCGACCAGGCCCGAGCCGGCCGGGAACGAGATGCCCACCGGGAAGCGCGTGTGCGAGTCGCCGCCGGTGCCGACGGTGTCGGGCAGCAGCATGCGGTTGAGCCAGCTGTGGATCACGCCGTCGCCCGGGCGCAGCGCGATGCCGCCACGGTTGCTGATGAAGGCCGGCAGCTCGTGGTGCGTCTTCACGTCCACCGGCTTCGGGTAGGCGGCGGTGTGGCAGAACGACTGCATGACCAGGTCGGCCGAGAAGCCCAGGCACGCCAGGTCCTTAAGCTCGTCGCGGGTCATCGGTCCGGTGGTGTCCTGCGAACCGACCGAGGTCATCTTCGGCTCGCAGTACGTGCCCGGGCGGATGCCCTTACCTTCCGGCAGGCCGCAGGCGCGACCGACCATCTTCTGCGCCAGCGAGTAGCCCTTGCCGGTGTCGGCGGGGTTCTGCGGCAGGCGGAACAGCGTCGACGGCGCCAGGCCCAGCGCTTCGCGCGCCTTGGCGGTCAGACCACGGCCGACGATCAGCGGGATGCGGCCACCGGCGCGGACTTCGTCGAACAGCACGTCCGACTTCACCGAGAACTCGGCGATGACTTCACCGTTCTTCAGCGCCTTGCCCTCGTACGGACGCAGCTCGACCACGTCGCCCATGTGCATCTGCGACACGTCCAGTTCGATCGGCAGCGCGCCGGCATCTTCCATGGTGTTGTAGAAGATCGGCGCGATCTTCGAACCCAGGCACACGCCGCCGAAGCGCTTGTTCGGGATGAAGGGGATGTCCTCGCCCGTGAACCACAGCACCGAGTTGGTGGCGGACTTGCGGCTGGAACCGGTGCCGACGACGTCGCCGACATAGGCGACCAGGTGGCCCTTGGCCTTCAGCGATTCGATGAAGGCGACCGGGCCGCGCTTGCCGTCTTCTTCCGGCTCGATGCCGTCGCGCTTGTTCTTCAGCATCGCCAGCGCGTGCAGCGGGATGTCCGGGCGCGTCGTCGCGTCGGGCGCCGGCGACAGGTCGTCGGTGTTGGTCTCGCCGGTCACCTTGAACACGGTGATGGTCATCGACTCCGGCACTTCCGGACGGCTGGTGAACCACTCGGCGTCGGCCCAGCTCTGCAGCACGGCCTTGGCGTTGGCGTTGCCCTTCTCGGCCTTTTCCTGCACGTCGTGGAAGGCGTCGAACATCAGCAGCGTGTGCTTGAGCGCATTGGCGGCAACGGTGCCGACTTCGGCGTCGTCCAGCAGTTCTACCAGCGGGTGGATGTTGTAGCCGCCGAGCATCGTGCCCAGCAGCTCGGTGGCGCGCGCGCGGGAGATCAGCGCGTTCTTCTCGGTGCCGAAGGCGACGGCGGCGAGGTAGGACGCCTTCACCTTCGCGGCATCGTCCACGCCGGCCGGCACGCGGTTGGTGATGAGGTCGAGCAGGAAGCCTTCCTCGCCCGCCGGCGGAGCCTTCAGCAGTTCGATGACGTCGGCGGTCTGCTGCGCGCTCAGCGGCAGCGGCGGGATGCCCAGCGCGGCGCGCTCGGCAACGTGGTGGCGATAGGCTTCCAACATGGTTCTCTCCAGGAAAAGCTTCAGTTCGAGTGTTTGGTTCAAGCGGCCGGCGTGCCCGCCAACGTCTTGGGCACGATGATCTTCAGGCCCTTGAAGTAGTCGCGGAAAAACCCGGCATCGCGGGTGATCAGGCCGGCGCACTGCAGCAGCGCATGGGCGCCGACGATGAAGTCAGGGACGGTTCGCGGCGAGAGCTGGCTGCCCTGCCCCGCGGCGCGGCGCTGGTTGAAGCGGCGCTGCATTTCGCCTGCGCGGATGGCCGAGCGGCGCTCCACGGGCAGGTAGCGCATGCCCATCTCCTCGACGACGTCCATGATGTCGGTGCCGTGGCCGAGGCCGGCGGTGATCTCGCTGACCACCACGTCGCACAGCACGACCGGTCCCTGCGCCAGCGCGTCGCGGACGCACTGCTCCGCGGCGTCGGCCATGCCGGCGTCTTCGCCGAGCAGGTCGATCAGCACGGACGTGTCGATCGCGATGGTGTTGCTGGCCGCGGTGGTCATCGCGTCAGACGTCCACCGGATCGCCCGGGGCGCGCCCGCGCAGTTCGCGCATGACATCGTCGGTGGTCACGCCCTCGGGAAGCTTGAAACGGCCGCGGGCACGCGAAATCGCATCGTCGACGTTCTTGCGCAGGATGATGCGCCCGCCTTCCAGTTCCACCTTCAGATGGGTGCCCTTGGTCAGGCCCAGTGCGTCGCGCACGGCCTTGGGCAGCGTGATCTGGCCACGCTCGGCCACGATGGCTTCCACGGTCGACCTCCCGGCTTGATGGTTGCGTACCGACGGATTCGGTATGCATGAATGATACATACCTTCCCGCCCATACTCAATTCAGCATGGCAGGGCAAGCGCACAATAGGAGCCCTGTTCAGGAGGTGAGACCATCGTCCGGTCGGCGTGTTAACGCGCGCAGCGGATAATCGACCGGGTCTTGTCCCCTCTCCGAGCCAGACTCGCCATTCAGCCCAGCCGCCAGGAGGCCCCCGTGTCCCAAGACTCCTTCCAGACCCGCCGCACGCTCGACGTCGGCGGACGTTCGCTTACCTATTTCAGCCTGCCGGCACTGGGCGAACGGTTCGATATCGGCCGCCTGCCCTATTCCATGAAGATCCTGCTGGAGAACCTGTTGCGCCATGAGGACGGCGGCGTGACGGTCGGGCCCGAGCACATCGAGGCGGTCGCGAAGTGGGACTGCAAGGCCGAGCCGGATACCGAGATCGCCTTCATGCCCGCGCGCGTGGTGCTCCAGGACTTCACCGGCGTGCCCTGCGTGGTCGACCTGGCCGCGATGCGCGATGCGGTGACGAAGCTCGGCGGCAATCCGCGCCAGATCAACCCGCTGATCCCGTCCGAACTGGTGATCGACCATTCCGTGCAGGTCGACGTGTTCGGCACGCCCGACGCGCTGGACCTCAACGGCAAGATCGAATTCCAGCGCAACATGGAGCGCTACAGCTTCCTGCGCTGGGGCCAGAAGGCGTTCGACAACTTCAAGGTCGTGCCGCCGAACACCGGCATCGTCCACCAGGTGAACCTGGAGAACCTGGCGCGCGTGGTGGTCGAACGCGACGTCGACGGCGAGCAGCTCGCCTTCCCCGACACCGTCTTCGGGACCGACAGCCACACGACGATGATCAACGGCATCGGCGTGCTGGGCTGGGGCGTGGGCGGCATCGAGGCCGAAGCGGCGATGCTCGGCCAGCCGTCGTCGATGCTGATTCCGCAGGTGGTCGGCTTCAAGCTCACCGGCGCGCTGCCGGAAGGCACGACCGCGACCGACCTGGTGCTCACCGTCACGCAGATGCTGCGCAAGCTGGGCGTGGTCGGCAAATTCGTCGAGTTCTTCGGCGACGGCCTGCAGCACCTGCCGCTCGCCGACCGCGCGACCATCGCCAACATGGCGCCCGAGTACGGCGCGACCTGCGGCATCTTCCCCATCGACGCCGAATCGCTCAATTACCTGCGCCTGTCGGGCCGCAGCGACGCGCAGATCGCGCTGGTCGAGGCCTACGCGAAGGCGCAGGGCCTGTGGCACGAACCGGGCGCGCCGGAAGCGGCGTACTCGACGACGCTCGAACTCGACCTGGGCGACGTGAAGCCCTCGCTCGCCGGCCCGAAGCGCCCGCAGGACCGCGTGCTGCTGGTCGACGTGAAGCAGAACTACCGCGACAACCTTGGCCCGCTGACGGCCGGTCGCGACAAACGCTCTCCCGACGTGGCCAATTTCGTCGCCGAAGGCGGCGGTGCGGCGGTCGGCAACGAATCGCTGCACAAGGGCATGGCGGACATCCGCATCAAGGACGAGAACGTGCGGCTGAAGGACGGCGCGGTGGTGATCGCCGCGATCACCTCGTGCACCAACACGTCGAATCCGGCAGTGATGCTGGGCGCGGGCCTGCTCGCGCGCAATGCGGCGAAGCTCGGCCTGAAGGCGAAGCCGTGGGTGAAAACCTCGCTCGGGCCGGGCTCGCTCGTGGTCACCGATTACCTGCGCAAGGCCGGCGTCCTCGACGATCTGGAAAAGCTTGGCTTTTTCGTCGTGGGCTACGGCTGCACGACGTGCATCGGCAATTCCGGCCCGCTGCCGACCGAAGTCAGCGCCGGGATCGCCGCGGGCGACCTCGTCGTCGCCTCGGTGCTGTCGGGCAACCGCAATTTCGAAGGCCGCGTGCATCCGGAAGTGAAGATGAACTACCTCGCCTCGCCGCCGCTGGTGGTGGCGTACGCGATCGCCGGCACTGTCGACATCGACCTGAGCCGCGAACCGCTCGGCAAGGGCGCCGATGGGCAGGACGTGTTCCTGCGCGACATCTGGCCGACGAACAAGGAAATCGGCGACGTCATCGCCGCCACCGTCGGGCCGGAGCTGTTTGCGCAGAACTACGCCGACGTGTTCAAGGGCGACACGCGCTGGAACACGATCGCTTCGCCCGAAGGCGAGTCGTTCGCGTGGGATGAGGCCTCGACCTATGTCAAGAACCCGCCGTACTTCGACGGCATGAGCATGCAGGTCGGCACGATCGACGACATCCATGGCGCGCGCGTGCTGGGGCTGTTCGGCGACTCGATCACCACCGACCACATCTCGCCGGCTGGCAACATCAAGAAGGATTCGCCGGCGGGTCGCTTCCTGATCTCGCGCGGCGTGCAGCCGGCGGACTTCAACAGCTACGGCAGCCGTCGCGGCAACGACGATGTGATGGTGCGCGGCACGTTCGCAAACATCCGCATCAAGAACCTGATGTTCGGCGGCGAGGAAGGCGGCAACACGCTGTACTTCGGCAAGGACGGCGCGGCGCCGGAAAAGCTGTCGATCTACGACGCGGCGATGAAGTACAAGGCCGACGGCGTGCCGCTGGTGGTACTGGCCGGCAAGGAGTACGGCACCGGTTCCTCGCGCGACTGGGCCGCCAAGGGCACCAACCTGCTGGGCGTCAAGGCCGTGATCGCCGAGAGCTTCGAGCGCATCCACCGTTCCAACCTGGTCGGCATGGGCGTGCTGCCGCTGCTGTTCAAGGAAGGCGAGAACGCGCAGACGCTGGGGCTGGACGGCTCGGAAACCTTCAGCGTCACCGGCCTGCAGGATGGCGAATCCAAGCGCGCCACCGTCACTGCCACGCGCAAGGACGGCAGCACGGTTTCGTTCGAAGTGAAGGTGATGCTGCTGACGCCGAAGGAAGTCGAGTACTTCCGCCACGGCGGCATCCTGCATTACGTGCTGCGGCAGCTGGCGGCTAAGAAGTCGCTGTAACTCCGGAACGGCGGAAGCCGGCCCGCCGCTCACGCGGCGGGCGTTCAGAAGGACGCGCGGCAGTGCCGCGCAAGCCGTCCATCCTTACCCACCACGGCGGCATCCTGCATTACGTGCTGCGTCAGCTGGCAGCCAAGAAGGGGTTGTAACCCACGCCTTTGTTTGAAGCCCCTCTCCCATCGGGAGGGGGGTTGGGGTGAGGGTCGGCGGAGTTTCGACGCCGACGCCGCCCGCTCTAATGATCAGCCCGCGCCTCGGGCTGGTCGGCGTGTAGACGCAGCCAAACGCTACAACCGCCCGACCCACTCCACGCTCGTCATCCGCCACTGCCCATCGACCTCGCGCCACCCGGTCGTGACGTCGTACAGCCTTGCCGTATCGGGCAGCAACTGGCCAGAACTGCCGGTCAGCGCGACGTTGAATTTCGCCGTCGCATGTCCGGGCGTCATGTCGATCGAGATCGGCCCCACATTCGCGCCGATCGCGCCATGGCGAAGGAACATCAGCTGCGCCAGGCGGCGCGCGCCGTTGCGATCCAGCGCGCTGGGCCCGACGAAATCCTCGGCCAGCACCTCGTCCAGCGCCGCGGCGTCCTTCTGCTCGATCGCGGCCTGCAGTTCGCCCATCGTTTCCCGCAGGCGCTCCTCCGGCGGAGTGCGCCCGCAGGCGACCGTCAGGAGCGCCAGGCACGCAGCCACGACCACGCCTACGAAAACCCGTCCCTTCCACATTCCAATCGTTCCCCTTCGCATCGCACGACCACTCCATCCTGCCATGGAGCGTCGGCGCCAAAAGCACGCCGCACCGCGCCTTGCCAGTCCTCGCGCCCCATGCTCCAATCCAGAGAAACCGTACGGTGGAGCATCCATGGAATGCGACCGACGGACCTGATCAACAGCGATGGAGAGGGGATCGCGATGAGTTTCGAACGTCCGTGGCTGGCACAGTACCCCGAGCGGGTTCCGGCCCAAATCGATGTGGATGAGTTTCCGTCCGTCGTCGCCGTGCTGGAAAGCGCCATCGAGAATTACCGCGACCGCCCTGCGTTCGCCAACCTCGGCAAGACCCTCACCTACGCCGAAATCGACCAGCTCAGCGCGCAGTTCGCCGCGTACCTGCTGGGCGAGTTGAAGCTCAAGAAGGGCGATCGCGTCGCGATCATGATGCCCAACTGCCTGCAGTACCCGATCGCCACGTTCGGCGTGCTGCGCGCAGGACTGACGGTGGTCAACACCAATCCGATGTACACCGCGCGCGAGCTGAAGCACCAGCTGGTGGATTCGGGCGCGAGCGTGATCTTCGTGCTCGACAACTTCGCGCACACCGTGCAGGAAGTGATCGCCGATACGCAGGTCAAGCAGGTGATCACGACGGGCCTGGGTGACATGCTCGGCTTCCCGAAGGGCGCGATCGTCAATTTCGTCCTGAAGTACGTCAAGAAGATGGTGCCGGAGTACGACCTGCCCGGCGCGATCCGCTTTCGCGACGCACTGGCGCTGGGCCAGCGGCACACGCTGCCGACGGTCGACATCGAACCGAACGACATCGCCTTCCTGCAGTACACCGGCGGCACCACGGGCGTGGCGAAGGGCGCGATGCTCACCCACCGCAACATGGTCGCCAACATGCAGCAGGCGGCGGCGTGGGTCGGCACGAACGTGCGCATGGGCGAAGAGGTGATCATCACCGCGCTGCCGCTGTACCACATCTTCGCGCTGACGGCGAACGGCCTGGTCTTCATGAAGTTCGGCGGCTTGAACCACATGATCACCAACCCGCGCGACATGAAGGCGTTCGTCAAGGAGCTCAAAAGCACGCGTTTCACCGCGATCACCGGCGTCAACACGCTCTTCAACGGCCTGCTCAACACGCCGGGCTTCGACGAAGTGGACTTCTCGGGATTGCACCTCACGTTGGGCGGCGGCATGGCCGTACAGCGCTCGGTGGCCGAACGCTGGAAGCAGGTCACCGGCTCGACACTGGTGGAAGCCTACGGCCTGACCGAATCGGCGCCGGCGGCGTGCATCAACCCGATGGACCTGGCCGACTACAACGGCGCCATCGGCCTGCCGATCCCGTCCACCGACGCCTGCGTCAAGGACGAAGCCGGCAATGCGCTGCCGCAGGGCGAAGTGGGCGAACTGTGCCTGCGTGGCCCGCAGATCATGAAGGGCTACTGGAAGCGGCCGGAAGACACCGCGGCGGCGATCGACGCCGACGGCTGGCTGCATACCGGCGACATGGCGCGCATGGACGAGAAGGGCTTCTTCTACATCGTCGATCGCAAGAAGGACATGATCCTGGTGTCGGGTTTCAACGTGTACCCGAACGAGGTCGAGGACGTCATCGCGATGATGCCGGGCGTGCTTGAAGTCGCGGCCGTCGGCGTTCCGGACGAGAAGTCCGGCGAGGCGGTCAAGGTCGTCATCGTCAAGAAGGACCCGGCGCTGACCGCCGAGCAGGTCAAGGCGCACGCACGCGAGAACCTCACCGGCTACAAGCATCCGCGCTACGTCGAATTCCGGACCGAGCTT
Organism: Lysobacter soli; assembly: GCF_009755585.1. Taxonomy (NCBI): domain Bacteria; kingdom Pseudomonadati; phylum Pseudomonadota; class Gammaproteobacteria; order Lysobacterales; family Lysobacteraceae; genus Lysobacter; species Lysobacter soli. Next base: position 2,330,583 of record NZ_CP046603.1, read on the forward strand.
CCGAAGACGAACGTCGGCAAGATCCTGCGCCGCGAACTGCGGGACGCACCGGCAGCACGCTGAACCCATCCTGCCCGTTTGTCGGACGCTTCATGAAAGCCCCTCCCCTCGCGGAGGGGCTTTCTCTTTTGTCGAGTTTTCGCGGTGTAGCATCGCCCCGTGGGCAAAACTCCCCTGCCGCTCGCTGCCCACACCCTGCCTGCGGGCGGCGATGCCGAGGACCGCAACATGAGCACGATCGAGAAACTGCACCGCACGCGCGCCTACCCGACCCTGCGCGTCGAGTCCGACCCCGCGGGTGACACGCACTGGATGTACATGCACAACGACCACACCCAGGGCGCGCGTCCATGCTTCCGCACGGAACTCATGGACGACATGTGGAGCTTCCTCAACTCGATCACGCTGCGCGAGAACCAGCGCCAGAGCGGGCGCCTTCGCCATGTCGTGCTCGCATCCTCCGCGCCGCATGCGTTCAACCTCGGCGGCGACCTGCAACTGTTCTCGCAACTGATCCGCGCGAACGATCGCGAACACCTGCTCGCCTATGCGCGTCGCTGCGTCGAAGGCGTGCACCACTTCCATACCGGCCTGGGTGGCGACGTGCGCACCATCGCGCTCATCCAGGGCGATGCGCTGGGCGGCGGCCTGGAGCTCGCACTGTCGTGCCACACCATCGTCGCCGAGGAAGGCGCCGAGATGGGCTTGCCGGAGGTGCTGTTCGGCCTGTTCCCGGGCATGGGCGCGTACTCGTTCCTGTGCAAGCGCGTTACGCCGCAGCTCGCCGAGCGCCTGATCCTGGAAGGCACGATCGCGCCGGCCGAGGAATGGCACCGCATGGGTGTGGTCGACATCCTCGTGCCGAAGGGCGAAGGCGAAGCCGCCGTCAATGACGTGATCCGTCGCCAGCAGCGTGCCCCGCATGCGCACCTCGCGATGAACGCCGTTCGTGGCATCGGCCAGCCGGTCGGTTATGACGAGCTGATGGGCATCACCGAGGTATGGGTCGACACGGCGCTCGCGCTGGGCGACAAGGCGCTGCGGACGATGGAGCGCATCGTGAAGGCACAGGAGCGTCGTTCGGGAACGGAAGCGGCCGCCTGACGGCTGCCAGGGAAACCGGTTGACCGGAACACTCTGGCCCTGCAGGCAACACCGGCATCACGGGGCAGGCAACATGGGGACGAACGGGCCGAACCTCCGGCCCGGGATCAGGGGGAGCGCTCGCCTTCGCCGCGCGCGGCACGCTGCCGTTCGCGGGCTTCGAGCGCCGCCCTGCCCTGCGTCAGCCGTTCCCGCAAGCGGGCCAGGTGTGATGCCCAGTCGCGCGCCAGCTGCCAGTCCGGCAGGCGCATCAACTCGCCGCTGATGGCGGCCAGCTTGATCAACCCCAGGTTGCTCGCGACGCCCTTGAGCGCGTGCGCCTGGTCGCGTGTGCGCTCCCAGTCCACGCGCTGCGCACAGGCTTCGATCTGTTGCAGGCACTTTTCGGCGTCGATCAGGCACTGCGCGATGAACTCGCGCTCGAAGCCGGCGCCCATGCCGAGCGCGCCCAGTTCGTCCAGCACCGACGGGTCGAAGTGGCTGTCGGTAGCCACCGCGACGCTGCGTGCGGGCGCCACCACGGTCGTGGCGACGCGCTGGTTCGCGGCGATGTCGGCCAGCGTGTCCAGCAGGCGCGTGGTCGACACGGGCTTGGACAGGAACGCCCGTGCGCCGGCCTGTTCGCACGCCTGGATCGACTCGGTCGTGACGTCGGCGGAGAGGATCAGCACCGGCGTGCGTCGGCCACTGCCGGCTTCCATGACGCGCAGCTGGCGCAGCAGGTCCAGGCCGCTGACGTCGGGCATGTGCAGGTCGGTGATGACCGCGTCGTAATCGGACGTCGCCAGCGCGTTGAGCACTTCCTCGCCGCCCTCGACACAGAGCACGCGATGGCCTGCCTTCTGCAGCAGGCGCTGCAACACCATGCGATTGGCGATGTGATCGTCGGCGACGATGATCGACAGGCTGCGCACCCGTGCGCGGTGGCGCAGGAACGGGTCGGAGAACGCGATGACGTTCGGCGCGGTCTCGGGCTGCCCCTGCTCCGGCGCGGCCTGCTCTTCGGCCTGCGGAACGATCTCGGCGCGCTCGAACGGGAGCTCGACCCAGAAGCGGCTGCCGCCACCTTCCACGGGCTCGTAGCCGATGCTGCCGCCCATGCCTTCGGCGAGCCCCTTCGCGATGGTGGTACCCAGCCCCGTGCCGCCATAGCGTCGCGCCAGGCTCACGTCGGCCTGTTCGAAGGGTTTGAACAGACGCTGGCGCATCGCGGCAGGAACGCCGATGCCGGTATCGGTTACCACGAAGCGCAGGCGCACACGCTCGGCGGTCGCATCGGCGACGCCCACATCCACGCGCACCGCGCCCTGATCGGTGAACTTCACCGCGTTGCCGGCGAGATTGATCAGGATCTGGCGCACATGGCCAACGTCGCCGCGCAGGACCTCGGGCACGTCGCGCCCGATCGTGACCTCGTACTGCAGTTGCTTGGCGCGCACCTGCGGCTGAAGGATCAGGCTGATGGCGTCCATCAGCTCGCGCGGGGTGAAATCGACGCGATCGAGCTTCAGCTTGCCCGCTTCGATCGCGGAGATGTCCAGCACGTCCTCGACCAGCGACAGCAGGGTGCGGGTCGATGCCTGGATCGTGCTCAGGCACTCGCGCTGCTCGTTGTCGAGTTTCGTCGTCGCGAGCAGCTCCGACATGCCCGCCAAGCCGTTGAGCGGTGTGCGGAACTCGTGGCTCATGTTCGCCAGGAAGCGGCTCTTCGCTTCGTTGGCGCGACGCGCCTCGTCGGTCGCGGTAGTCAGGGCCCGCAGCAGGCCGGACAGATACAAGGGAATGGCAACCAGGCCAAGCAACAGGCCCACGCCCAGCACGCGGTTGGAGAGCCAGTATTCGTTGGACGCGACCACCGCGCCGAAACTGGCGAACGCCATCGCCACAGCGCCATAGAGGTACCCGTTGCCGAAGCGCAGGCCGTTGCCGATCGTGACCCACATCAGGATCACGTAGACCCAGGCCAGCGGCTCGCCGATGTGGATCATCGCCGCGGCCATGAGGCCATAGTCGGAGATCATGCCGATGATGCGGCGCAGGTGTGACTTGCGCGGCCGCCACAAAATCCAGGCGATCAGGAACGCACCGACCACGAAGCCGGTTTCCACCATCTTCAGGACGTTGACGTATTCCTTCGACGGCAATGCACCGGTTGCGCCGCGCACGAGCATGTAGACGAGCACGACGGAGAGCACCGCCAGGCGCACGAAGGCCTGACCATGCTCACTGTCCGGGCGCCGCGAAAGTTCCTTTTTCAGATGGCGCAGCAGGTTCAACATCGCGGCTCACTCCAGGCCGGGACGCGCTGATACCGTAGAGAACCGGTTGCAGATGTCCTCAAGCCGCTCGCGGCTGCGGATCAGCGCGTCGACGCAGCGCGGATCGAACAACCGACCGCGCTGCGCGTAGAGATAACCCAGCGCCGCGTCCACGTCCCAGGCCTTCTTGTACGGGCGGGGCGAGATCAGCGCATCGAATACGTCGGCAACCGCGACGATCCTGGCTTCCAACGGGATTTCCTCCCCGCGCAGGCCATCGGGATACCCACTGCCGTCGTAGCGTTCGTGATGGCGCAGCGCGATCAGAGCGCCGGCCTGGATGAAGCGGTTCTGGCTGCCGCTGAGCAGTTCATAGCCGATGCGCGGATGACGGCGCATGACCGCGGTCTCGTCTTCCGACAGCGGGCCGGCCTTCATCAGCACCGCATCGGGAATGGCAATCTTGCCGATGTCGTGCAGCGGCGCGGCCATTTCGATGACGCGGACTTCGTCCTCGAACATGCCCAACTGCTCGGCGATCAGGCCAGCGATGTGCGCCATGCGTTCCAGGTAGGCGCTGGTGCCGGCGTCGCGATACTCGATCGCGCGCGCCAGTCGCGAGAGCGTTTCGCGCTCGCGCTCTTCCACCTCGTGCATGCTCGAAAGCAGACGCTGCTCGAGCGAGAGCGCGCGTTGCTTCACGTTTTCCGATTGCTGGCGCAGCTGCAGGAGGTTGCGGCAGCGGGCGCGCAGCTCGCGCGGGCGAACCGGCTTGACGAGGAAATCGATCACCCCGGCTTCCAGGGCGGCCTGGCGGATCGGCTCGTCGCCGACCACCGTCACCAGGATGATCGGGATGTCGCGGTGAAGCGGGAGGCGGCGGAAGCGGCGGGCGAACTCCAGCCCGTCCAGCGCCGGCATGCGGTAGTCCAGCAGGAGCAGGTCGGGCTGGTTGGATTCGCACCAGCCCAGTGCGGCCTCGGGGTCACCGAAATCGGACACATGCAGCTCGGACGAGATGTCCTCGATGATGTGGCGCAGCATCGTGCGCGCTGAGGTTTGGTCATCGACGATGACGACGTTCACATCCGGGTTCCGTAGGAGCCGCCACCCCCTGTGGTGGCCAGTGAGAGGAGCATACCCCGGGCCGGCGGCGCCCGCAGCCGGGAAACGACCCGACTTGATATGGGAATCGGCTGAGGTGTGCGTCAGCTTTAGCTGCGCTTCACCACGATGTGCCGTCGCTCACTGAGCCGGGGCCACCGATCCGCGATCCAGCCACGCGCGATCCGGCTCCCATCCGACACGCATGACCCGCGGGATGTCGAACCCCGCCAGCCCGTCTCAACCGGCTTCCGGACGCATGTAGGGAAACAGCAGCACGTCGCGGATCGAGGCCGAGCCGGTCATCAGCATCACCAGACGGTCGATGCCGATGCCCAGGCCGCCCGTGGGCGGCAGGCCGACTTCCAGGGCGCGGATGTAGTCGGCGTCGAAGTGCATCGCCTCGTCGTCCCCGCCCTCCTTCGCCGCGACCTGCGCGCGGAAGCGCTCGGCCTGGTCTTCCGGATCGTTCAGCTCGGAGAAGCCGTTGGCCAGCTCCTTGCCGTTGACGAACAGCTCGAAGCGGTCGGTGATGCCCTTCTCGCTGTCGCTTTCGCGGGCCAGCGGCGAAACCTCGACCGGGTAATGGGTGATGAAGGTCGGCTGCACCAGCTGGTGCTCGGCAGTCTTCTCGAAGATTTCCAGGAGCAGCTTGCCCCAGCCATACCCGGACTTCACCGGCACCTTCAGGCGTTCGCAATGGCGCACGAGCGCATCGCGATCTGTGCAGTCGGCGGCGGAAATCTCCGGGTTGTAGTGGCGCACCGCCTCGTCCAGGCGCCAGCGGCGGAACGCCGGGCCCAGGTCGATGTCGGCGCCGTCCCAATGCGTCTGGGTGGTGCCCAGCACCTGCACGGCGACGTCGCGGATCAGGCCTTCGGTCAAATCCATGATTTCGGTGTACGTGGCGTAGGCCTCGTACAGTTCGAGCATCGTGAATTCCGGGTTGTGGCGCGTGGACACGCCTTCGTTGCGGAAGTTGCGGTTGATCTCGTACACCCGCTCCAGGCCGCCGACGACCAGGCGCTTGAGGTACAGCTCCGGCGCCACGCGCAGGAACAGTTCCAGGTCCAGCGCGTTGTGGTGCGTGACGAACGGCTTGGCCGCGGCGCCGCCGGGGATGTAATGCATCATCGGCGTTTCCACTTCCAGGAAACGGCGGGCGTCCAGCCATGCACGCATCGCGCGGATGATCTTGCTGCGCTTGACGAACACCTCGCGCGCCTCGGGCGAGACGATCAGGTCGACATAACGCTGACGATAGCGCTGCTCGACGTCCGCCAGGCCGTGAAACTTGTCGGGCAGCGGACGCAGCGACTTGGTCAGCAGGCGCAGCACGTCGGCCTTTACCGACAGCTCGCCCGTCTTGGTGCGCGTGAGCGTGCCCTGCGCGCCGACGATGTCGCCGACGTCCCAGCCCTTGAACGCGTCGTACACCTCGCCGAGCACGTTCGCCTGCAGGAACAGCTGGATGCGCCCGGATTCGTCCTGGATCTGCACGAAGCTGGCCTTGCCCATCACGCGCTTGAGCAGGATGCGGCCGGCGATCGCGACGCGCTGGCCCTTGGCTTCGAGCGCCTCGGCGGTCCACGTTTCGGCATCGGCGAACTGCGTTTGCAGATCGCCGGCGTATTCGTCGCGACGGAAATCGTTCGGAAAGGCGATGCCGCCCTCACCGCGCAGCGCCGTGAGTTTGGCGCGACGCTCGGCGATCAGGAAGTTCTCGTCGGCGGGCGTGGCGGTGGCGGGCGTCTGGTCGGTCATCGGTCGGAAAATCGGAAGGAATGGAGCGGAGGTGTTCGGGGACGGCGTGCGGCGCCGTCATCCCCTCGACAGCGGGGCCCCAGTGTCTTGGCTCCCGCGTTCAAATGCAAAAGTCGCTGGATGCCCGCTTTCGCGGGCAGGGCGATCTAGGCCGGATCGGCGCGATCAGACTGCGTCCGCGCGTTTCGAACCGGCCTCCAGGCCGGATTTGAGGCTCGCCTCGACGAATTCGTCCAGGTCGCCATCAAGGACCTTCTGCGTGTCGCTGCGCTCGATGCCCGTGCGCAGGTCCTTGATGCGGCTCTGGTCGAGCACGTAGTTGCGGATCTGGCTGCCCCAGCCGATGTCGGACTTGGTCGCTTCCACGGCGTCACGCTCGGCGTTGCGCTTCTGGATTTCCAGCTCGTACAACTTCGCCGCGAGCATCTTCATCGCGCGGTCGCGGTTGGCGTGCTGGCTGCGCTCGGTCTGGCACGCCACCACGATTCCCGACGGCACGTGCGTGATGCGCACCGCCGACTCGGTCTTGTTCACGTGCTGGCCGCCCGCGCCCGAAGAGCGGTACACGTCGGTCTTCAGGTCCGCCGGATTGATCTCGATGTCGATCTTGTCGTCGACTTCCGGCGAAACGAACACGGAAGTGAAGCTCGTGTGCCGACGGTTGTCCGAATCGAACGGCGACTTGCGCACCAGGCGGTGCACGCCGGTTTCGGTCTTGAGCCAGCCGTAGGCGAAATCGCCCTCGACGCGGAAGGTCGCGGACTTGATGCCGGCGACATCGCCGCCGCTGACTTCCATCAGCTCGGCCTTCCAGCCGCGCGACTCGGCCCAGCGCAGGTACATGCGCAGCAGGATTTCGGCCCAGTCCTGCGCCTCGGTGCCGCCCGCGCCGGCCTGGATGTCGACGAACGCATTGGTGCCGTCCATCTTGCCGGAGAACATGCGCTGGAATTCGAGCTTCTCGACGTCCTTCGCGTAGCGCTCGACGTCGTCCACCACGGCCTGCGCCGTGCCTTCGTCGTTCTCCATCTCGGCCAGTTCGAGCAGTTCGCCCGCGCCGACGAGGCCATCGGTGAGGTCGCGGATGCCTCCGACCACCTTGTCGAGCGAGGAGCGCTCGCGGCCCAGCGACTGGGCGCGTTCGGCGTCGTTCCAGACGTCCGGGCTTTCCAGTTCGCGGTTTACTTCTTCAAGACGTTCGACCTTGCGGTCGTAGTCAAAGATACCCCCTGAGCGCATCCAGCCGACCGGTGAGGTCGGCGATGCGCTGGCGGACGGGATTGAGCTCGATCATGTCCGGTTCGAATCGCGATGGTGAACCGCCGATTCTAACAAACGCCCTCGCCCGCCGCTGGTGCGTCGGCGGGCGATTGGAGCCGGCGCTTCAACGGAACCGGAACGGACCCGGCCGCCAGCCCGTGTCGGAGTAGCGCCGCACCGGGCCGTAGCCGCTGCTGCCGCCGAATCCGGTCCCGAAGCCACTGCCGAAGCCGCCGCGGAAATCGCGATTGCGGCGCTTGTGCATGCGTTCCTGGAGTTCGTCGCGGCGGCCTTCCAGCCAGTCCGCGCGACCGACGCTGGCGGGATCGAGCTTGCGGCGCTCGGCTTCGCGCTGGCGGAAGTCGCAGAAGTCGTCGTAGGCCTCGATCTCGTGGCGCAGCTCGCGCGCGCAGAGCTCGATCATGATCGCGTCGTCGATGAAGCCCAGCACCGGCACGTTGTCGGGAATCGCGTCGCCCGCGGAAACGAAGTACGCCAGCGCGGAACGCACGTTCGCCGCGTCGGCCTCAGACAGCGCCCAACCTTCGTCGCGAAGCATCGCGATCAGCGAATCCAGCATCAAGAGGCGGTCTTTGACGAACTGCGGCGGGTTGCTCTGGCTCGCCTTGGTGGCGAGTTGCGTTGCCGCTTCGACGACTTCGGCGTTGCTCTTGTCCGATGCTTCCCTTCGGGCCGACTCGACCACGCCGGCAAAGTGCTGCAGGTCCTCGTCCGAAAGATCGATGTTGATCGTCAGCGGCATGGCACGGACTCCCGAGGCTGGGGGAAGGCTGTTCAGCCTAGGTCCGGGAATGTTTCGGCGGCGTCAAGCCCGCGGCGCCAAGCGCGTCCCCGGGAAGGATCCTGAACGAGACGGGCCGAGCCGACTTTCCTCAGATTTCTCTGGTCGGCAGCGGCGTGCGGGAGTCCTACTCTCTCGCCCTCCCCGCACGCAACGGGACGGCTTCGATGCACGCCTCCGTGACCACCGCGACATCCTCGACGCCGCTCGCCGGACGCGCAGGCAGTCGCGTGGGTTTGAAGCTTTCCGTCGGAATTCCTCGTCAGCGGTGCGGTTCGCGTGGATGGCGCTGGGATTCCGACTTGGGAGTGTCCTCGCCGCCTCCGACGGTGGATGCGAGCTTGTGCCGCTCCACGCACGAAACAGGCACACCGAGCATTGCCGCGATCTCGCTGGTCGAACGGCCGCGTTCGAACATCCGGGCAATTTCGCGCCACAACACGGGCTCGTCCAGATGCGCGGCGTATCCGGCGATCGCCTCGGTGAAGCTTGGGCTCACGACGTTATCGCCCTGCTCGACGGCACGGATCGCGGCATGCAATTCCAGCGCGGGGGCGGCCTTGTCGATCAAGCCGCGCACGCCCGATTCGAGCAGCGCACGCAGGATCACCCCGTTCGACATCGTCGTCAGCATGATGACCGGCAGCTCCGGCCACTGCGACCGGATCCTGTGAACCATTTCGATGCCATCGACCTGCGCGTCGACCGGCATCGCGTAGTCGCACACCAGCAGGTCGCACGGCAGTTCGTGCAGCGCGGCGAGCAGTTCATCGGGCGATCGCGCACGCGCCACCACCGTCGCGCCTGTCGCCGCCACCGCGGCGCCGACGGATGCGAGCACCGGCAGATGGTCGTCCGCAATTACGACACGTGTATGCATGTTCCAGCCGTTCCTCCGACAGCCCGCGCAGTGTGCGCTCCGCCGGCCTTACCGGCCATCGGATTGATCCGGAACTGTCCGAGGGTCCACGCCACGCAGCCTGCTCAGGTCAGGCCGTTCTCCCGCGCGTACGCATACAGCTCCGCCTCGTTCTCCAGGCCCAGCTTGCGCATGGCATCGATCTTCTGCCGGCTGATGGTCTTCAAGCTTCGATCCAACTGCTGCGCGATCTCTGTTACCGTCAGGCCCGACGCCAGAAGGCGGATGATCTCGGCTTCACGCGCGCTTAACGTGCCCCGACCACGACGCTTGCCCATCGCGTCCAACTGCCGCCGCAGGCCAGGCGAGATGAACACCCGGCGGTTGGCCGCCGACTTCACGGCCATCGGGAGGATTTCCATGTCCTCGGTCTTTTCCACGACGCCCAGAACGGCCGCACGCAGCAGCGAGTCGAGGATTCCGACATTCCCGATCATCGTCATCACGACGATCGGCAGTAGCGGATGGCGCTCGCGCAACTGCCTGATCATTTCAGTGCCATCGGGCGACGTGCTGTTGGGCATCGCAAAGTCGGTCACCACGACGTCGCAGGTTTCGTTCTCCAACGCCGCCAGCAGATCGTCGCTGGTGCGCGCCTCTCCCACCACCGCGATCCCGCTCGCTTCCAGGATCGCCCGCGCACCGCGAAGTACGACAGGATGATCGTCGGCAAGGAACACTCGCAGGTTCATGGTGGATCGCCCGCCGGGACAGGAATTTCCGGGGGGATAGGATATCCCCGTGCCCGCATGCATGCACTGCTGGCGATGTTCCGTCGTGTCGCATGCCCGCTGCTTGTGCTCATCGCAAATCTCGCGCATGCGGCGCCTATCGAACGCACCGATGAAGAACGCGAGTGGCTGCGCACGCATCCGACGATCACGGTCGCGACGTACACCGGCGGCTGGCCACCGTTTGAGCGATACGAAAACGAAACACTGACCGGCCTCGCGCCCACATATCTCGACGACGTCGCGCGACAGCTAGGTGTGCGGATCGCAGTGCGTGCGTATCCGTCATGGGAGAAAGCCTTTGAAGGCGGCTGTCGGCGCGAAGTCGACGTGCTGATGAACGTCTCGCTCGTGCCCGAGCGAACGCCGTGCCTGGTATTCACGGCCTCCTACGTCGAAGCGACACCCGTCGCCGTGGGGCCGGCGACACGCGGCGATCTGCTGTCGCCCGACCGGCTCGCGTCGGCGCGCATCGCGGTAGAACGCGGCACCTCGGTCGAGCGCGCAGCGCGAGCCCGGTTTCCCGGCGCGGATATCATCGCAGTCGTCAACGCGCAGGAAGGCTTCGAGGCCATCCTGCATGGCAGGGCCGACGTTTTCATCGGCAATCCGTACGTCGCACATGCCGCGCTAGCGACCGACGCGTGGCCGTCGCTCGCGGTGCTCGGCCCGATCGACCTGCCTGCTGACACACTCCATTTCGCCGTACCCGACGATCGAAAACCCCTCGCGAGCATGATCGACAAGGCGCTCGCCCGCATCACGCCGCAACGGCGGCTCGCATACGAACGCAAGTGGCTCGGGGCTTCATCGTTGCCGATCCTGCGCGCGGGTCGCGTTCCACTTACGCACGACGAGGAACTTTGGCTGCGTCGCATGCCGGCGCCGCGGATCGGCTACGCAAGCGATTGGGAGCCGGTCAGTTTCAGAGGCGATGACGGCCATATGAGCGGCATCGCGGGCGAGTACGTCCAGATGATGCAAGACAGGCTGGGCCTCGAAGCGGGAAAGGAGTTCCCCGGCGACATCGAAGCGCTGCGGCAGCGCATGCGCCGCGGCGAGGTGGACCTCGTACCGATGCCGGCGGGCGCACCCCACGGAGCAGACTGGGCCATCACGTCCGCCTTCACCCGCGTCAGCCTCGTGATCGTCATGCGCGCCAATGCCCATCCGATCAGCGCGCTGGATGATCTGGACGGAAAGCGCATCGCCGTCCTGGGTCCCGAGCGGGCCAGACGCATCGCCGTCGCAGCACCCAACGCGGTCCTGTTGCCGGTGACCGACATTCCGGCGGGGCTGCGCGCGGTCGAACGTGGCGAGGCGGACGCCTACGTGGGCGACATGATTTCCGCGGACCGGCCCCTCCGACGCGGGGAATATCCGACGCTCCGGCTCGCCGCGCCCGCCGGATTCGACGAAGACCTCGTGTTCGCCGTGCGTGGCGAGTACCAGCCGCTGGTACCGCTGATCAACCGCATGCTCGCGGCGTTGAGTGCCGAGGACCAGCAGCGCATACGCTCGGGATGGCTGGAAGTGCAGGTCTCCAGCGGCGTGAAATGGCGGACCGTGGCCATCGGCTCGGCCCTGGCGGCGCTGCTGCTCGCGGTGCTCGCCTTCGCCTGGCTGCGCACGCGCACGGAAATCCGTCGCCGAGAGAAAACCGACAGCCTGATGCGCGACCTCACGCGCAACCTGCCCGGCGTGATCTTCAAGCTCACGCGCGATGCATCGGGCGTTTACCGCATGCCCTTCATCGCGGGCAACACGCTTGTGCTGTTCGGGGAGGATCACGCCGAACTCTCCGAACATCCGCGCGCGGCATTCGCGTCGCTCGTGCATGAGGACGACCGCGCGCGGCTCCTGGACGCGCTCGAGGCGTCCTTCGCAAACCTCGGCGCGATCGAGCTGGATTTCCGCACCGTAACGCCCGCGCCGGATCGCTGGATCCGCATGAGCACCGTCGCGCGGCGGCTCGACGACGGACTGGTGCACTGGAGCGGCTATTGGGTCGACGTCACCGCGTCGCACCGGCAGGCGGACGCGCTGGAGGCGGCGAAGCGATCGGCCGAAAGCGCCGCGCTTGCACGCGCCAACTTCCTCGCCGCGATGAGCCACGAGATCCGCACACCGATGGCCGGCATCAACAGCATCATCGAGATCCTGTCCCGCAGCGAGGTCAACGACGACCAGCGCTACCTCATCGGCCTGGTGGAGGATTACGCGCAGGCGCTGCGTACGATCCTCGACGACGTGCTCGACATGTCGCGCATCGAGGCGGGAGCGATCGAACTGGAACCGGTCGAGACCGACCTGCGCGTGCTCGTCTCCAACTCGATCGAACTGGTGCTGGACCTCAGTCGCCGCAAGCAGCTGCGCTGCCTCTGCCATATCGATCCGACCCTGGCTGGCCTGGTGGTGGCCGATCCCACGCGGCTCCGGCAGATCCTGCTCAACCTGCTGAGCAACGCGATCAAGTTCACCAGCAGCGGCTATGTGGCCGTGTCACTGGTGGTGCTCGGCACAGGCGACGATGAGCAGACCTTGTGCCTGAGCGTTACCGACTCCGGCATCGGCATCCCGCAGTCGGAACAGGGCAAGCTGTTCCAGCCGTTCAAGCAGGCCGACGCGAGCACCACACGCACGTATGGCGGCAGCGGACTGGGGCTGGCGATCTCCCGGCGCCTTGCCGAACGCATGCAGGCCGCACTCGAACTGGAAAGCACGCCGGGCGTCGGCACGCGCATTTCGCTCACACTGGACGTCGAGGTCGCAAGACATAGCGCGTCCGATCGCGTGCTCGCCGGACGCAACATGCTCGTGCGCAGCGATAACGCCAATGTTGCTGACGCACTCACCTCGACCCTGCAAGCGTTCGGCGCGTGTGTAGTGACCGACCCGTCGAAGGCGGACCTGATCCTCTCCGACGCTCCGCCCTCTTCGACATCACCGGCGCGCTACATCCCGCTGGTGGATGACAGCCCCGACGCTCCGCGAACGGCCATCGTCGTCGAGCCGCTGCTTCCCACGCATGTGCAACGCGCGTGCGCACTGGCGCTGGACCATGGCACACGCGCTGAAGCGTCCCGAAGGACGACGACGGCGGCACATGCCGGACACGTCCTGGTAGCCGAGGATCATTCGACCAATCGCCTGCTCGTGCAGCGGCAACTGCGCGAACTCGGGTTCCGCTGCCGCGTGGTGTCGAGCGGCGAACAGGCGCTCGCGGCGCTGGCGACCGAGCACTTCGATCTGCTCATCACCGACCTGCAGATGCCGGGAATGGACGGTTTCGCGCTGGCGCGGGCGATCCGAACCGCCGAGGCCGCCGAAGGACGGGCACGCCTTCCGATCATCGCGCTGAGCGCGGGCGTACTGTCGGAAGACGAGGCGCGCTGCCGGGAGGCCGGCATGGACGGCCACCTGCGCAAGCCGATCGGACTCGACGAGATGATGCGCGAACTCGAGCGGTGGCTGCCGCGCCAGCCCGCTGCGGACCTCGACGATGCGGCGGACGTCGTCGATCCTGACGCCACTCCCATCGATGCGGCGGCGGCGTCGCCCCGCCCTGCTCCGCCAGTCGAGCCGCCGCTCGAACCGCTCGACCTCGCGATGCTGACCCGCAGCTTCGGCTCGCGTGAAACGGTCTGCCTCGTCGCAGAGGACCTGCTCGCAAACCTGCCCGGCGACCTCGACGATCTGCGACGTTCGAACGACGAACGGGACGCCGGGCGCATGGGCCGCGCCCTGCACCGGATCACCGGCGCGCTCGGTACATTTGGCTATCGGAACCTGGCCGCCGACTTGCGGACCGCCACGCGCACAGCGGAGGCCGGAACGTTGGTATCGCCGGACGAGATCGCGCGCTTGCTGCGACGCGTGGATGGCACGTTGTCCGAACTCGGCGAGTTCGTGACCAAGAGCAAGGCCGGCGTCGATTGAACCGCCGGCGTACCGCGAACCGTCAGGCCACGGCTTCGCGATGCACGACGACCAGCTGCACGGCTTCGCCGCCGCGGTAATCGTCCGTTTCCAGGCGATAGGCGATGCGCACGCGCGGCGGCGGTGCGAGGCCACCCCAACCGCCGAACTCGATCGCGTTGAGCCGACGCCCGGCCAGGCCAAGTTCGAGCTTGAGGTGTCGCTCGCCGACCACGCGCCAGCCCAGCACGTCGAACTCGCCATCGAACTGCGGTTCGGCGAAGCCCTGCCCCCACGGCCCGCCGTCGCGCAGCGCTTCGGCGCTGGCGCGGCAGAACTCGTCGGCGGACAGCTCGCCGTCGCTCAGCAGTTCCGCCTGCAGCACCTCAGGCGTCAGCAATGTGGCGGCGGAATCGCGAAACGCCTCGGCGAATGCGGCAAAGGCCTCCATGCGCAGCGACAGTCCCGCCGCCATCGCATGGCCGCCGAAGCGCTCGATCAGGTGCGGATGCCGCGCGTGCACATCGGCGAGCGCGTCGCGGATGTGGAAACCCGGGATCGAACGAGCCGAGCCGCGCAACGACTCGCTGCCGGGCTCGGCTGGTGCGAATGCGATGACCGGTCGATGCAGCCGCTCCTTCATCTTCGACGCCACGAGACCAACGACGCCCGGATGCCATTCGGAGTCGAACAGGCAGATCGCCGCCGGCGGTGCGCTGTCGCCCAGCGCGACGCGGGCGAGCGCGCGTTCGGCGTCGTCCGTCATCTGCTGCTGCACGGCGCGGCGTTCGCTGTTGATCTCGTTGAGCGTCGCGGCGATGTCACGCGCGCGTGCAAGGTCGTCGGTGAGCAGGCATTCGATGCCCAGCGACATGTCTTCCAGGCGCCCCGCCGCATTGAGGCGAGGGCCGACGGCGTAGCCGATGTCGGTCGCCGTAAGGCGGGCGGGATCGCGCTGCGATACCTCGATCAACGCACGCAGGCCGGCACTGCCCTGCCCGGCTCGCAAACGCCGCAGGCCCGCGGCCACGAGCGCGCGATTGTTCGCATCCAGCGGCACGACGTCGGCCACCGTGCCGACCGCCACCAGATCCAGCAGGACCTGCAGGTCGGGTTCCTTCCCGGCGAAAGCGCCGCGCTCGCGCAGATGCCTGCGTAACGCCAGCAGCACGTAGAACATCACACCGACGCCCGCCAGGCACTTGCTCGGGAAGGCGTCGCCGCGCAGGTTCGGATCGACGATGGCGTCGGCCGGCGGCAGGTGTTCGCCCGGCAGGTGGTGGTCGGTGACCAGCACCTGCCAGCCGCGCGCCTTCGCCGCCGTGATCCCGGCGTGGCAGGCGATACCGTGATCGACCGTGACCAGCAGGTCCGGCTGCAACGCGGCGAGTTCGTCCACTAGCGCCGGCGACAGGCCATAACCATGCACGATGCGATTGGGCACCGCGTGCGAGACGCGCTTCGCGCCGAGCATGCGCAGCCCGCGCACGCCGACGGCGCAGGCGGTGGCGCCATCGCAGTCGAAATCGCCGACGACGACGATGTGGCGGTCTTCGGCGATCGCCGTGGCGAGCAGCGCCGTCGCCGCGTCGAGGCCGCCGAGCAGTTCCGGCGGATGCAGCTGCGCCAGGCGCGGCTGCGCGAGTTCGAGCGTCGTCGCGCCGCGCGACGCGTACAGCCGGCGCAGCAGCAATGGCATCGAGTCGGGCCAGAGGCCGGGGTCGACGCAATCGCGGCGACGCAGTCGTGCGATCGGCTTCATGCGGCCCCGTTGACGGCGGTCGCGCCGACGAATGACATCAGCGGGCGGCGCCAGAAACGCCAGCGCTGCGAGCGCGCGATGTCGTAGCGCGTGCCATCGTCGAAGTCGAAACGCAGCTGCTTCAGTTCGCCACGCACCAGCGCGCTCAGGAGTGGCGCGAACCAGTTGCGTTCAAGCACCGCGAGATCGCGCGCATCGCGCAGGTCGATCAACGTATTGCCCTCTTCAACGCGACCGCTCCATGACGCTGCCTTGGGCGCGAGTTCGACGCCGGCCAACGCAGCAAGCGCAGTCACGCTCTCGTCGTCGGTCACGATGTGCGTGTAGTCCGAGCGCACGTGGTCCGGCAGCGCACCCGCGCCCCAGAACCATAGCGAATTGACCGGGGCGAGCCCGGCAGCGGCGCGCTGCGCATTGAGCGGGTGATTGTGCAGGACGACCTGCGCCTCGCTCAGCAGCGCACGCCATCGGCGGCCTTCCGGCCCCTGCGGCAGTTCGTCGAACAGGTCGGCGCCGAGCGCCTGCTCCGGCGAAGTGAATGCGGGCAGCTTCGCGCCGATAGGCAGTTGCAGATACCAGCGCGTCGGCACCGGCGCGTCGATCGGAAACCCCGCATCGCCGAACAGCGGCTTGAGCGGCTTGAGCAGCGCCGCGGCGTCCTGCACGGTCAGGCCGAGCGCTTCGCCATAGGACAGCAGGCGCGCGCCGTTGATGTCGGGACGAACGTAGGCCGGGTCGGCACGAAGCCAGGCGGCGTTCGCCGCATCGCCGGCATCGCGCTGGCGCGCCGCCGCGGCGACGGGCCAGCCACGCGGCAGCACATCGAGCACGTTCGACAGCTGATCGCCGCTCCGTTCGCTGCGATCGCCGCGCGCGAGCGCCCGCCCGGTATCGGCGGACAGGCGCTGGCCGCCGAAGCGTTCGCGCGGCGGCAGCAGCAAGGTGATCATCGAAAGGGAATCAGCCGGCGTAGCTGACGCCGACGATCTCGTATTCGCGGGTGCCACCGGGCGCGTCGATGGTGATCGTGTCGCCTTCGTGCTTGCCGATGAGCGCACGCGCGACCGGCGACGAAATGGCGATCAGGCCGAGTTTGATGTCCGCTTCCAGGTCGCCGACGATCTGGTAGCGACGCTCTTCGTCGGTCTCGGTGTCGGCCAGCTCGACCGTCGCGCCGAAGACGACGCGCGAGCCGGCATTGAGCGAGGCCACGTCGATGACCTGCGCGTGCGACAGCTCGGATTCAAGCTGCTTGATGCGGCCTTCGATGAAGCCCTGCTGCTCGCGGGCGGCGTGGTACTCGGCGTTTTCCTTGAGGTCGCCGTGCGCGCGCGCTTCGGCGATCGCGTTGATCACCGCCGGGCGCTTGACCGACTTCAATTCTTCCAGCTCGGCGCGCAGACGCTGCGCGCCCTGAAGGGTAATGGGTGCTCGCATTGCTTGTTCTTCCTGTGCGCCGGGCGCGGGAGCCCGGCGGTGGCGATATGCGGATTCTGTATCAGATGGGCGCCGGGGTGAACCCGCCGGCGGCCCCGCCGGCGACCCGGGCGCGATTCGCGGCCCGGGCGGCCGATGCAGGGCTCAGGCGCCCTGCACTTCCGCGTGCAGTTCCTGCAGCGACCAGACCGGGCCGGTGCCGCGGTATTCCAGCGAGTTCACCAGCGCACGCGCGCCCGACACGGTGGTCGAGTACGTCACGCGATGCTGCAGCGCCTCGCGGCGGATCGAGAACGAGTCGTTGATCGCCTGGCGACCTTCGGTCGTGTTCACGATGTAGGCGATCTCGCCGTTCTTGATGAGGTCGACGATGTGCGGACGACCTTCGGTCACCTTGTTGATGCGCTCGCAGACCAGTCCGTTCTCGGTGAAGAACCTGTGCGTGCCTTCGGTGGCCACCAGCGTGTAGCCGCGCTTGACCAGGTCCTGCGCGACCGGCAGCACGCGCTTCTTGTCCGGATCGCGAACCGACACGAACACCTTGCCGCCTTCCGGCAGCGCCTTGATGCCACCGGCTTCCTGCGCGCGCGCCATCGCGGCGCCGAAGTTGCGGCCGACGCCCATCACTTCGCCCGTAGAACGCATTTCCGGCCCGAGGATCGGATCGACGCCCTGGAACTTGGCGAACGGGAAGATCGCTTCCTTGACCGAGTAGTACTCCGGCACGATCTCCTTCACGGCGCCCTGCTCGGCCAGCGTCTTGCCGACCATGCAGCGCGCGGCGATCTTCGCCAGCGCCATGCCGGTGGCCTTGGACACGAACGGCACGGTGCGCGAGGCACGCGGGTTCACTTCGATCAGGTAGATGGTTTCGCGGCCTTCATCGTCGAAGGTGATCGCGAACTGCGTGTTCATCAGGCCCACGACCTTCAGCGACTTGGCCAGCGCGACGACCTGCTCGCGCAGCTTGTCCTGCACGGCCGCGCTCAGCGAATACGGCGGCAGCGAGCACGACGAGTCGCCCGAGTGCACGCCGGCTTCCTCAATGTGCTCCATCACGCCGCCCACGAGCACGTTGCCGTCCTTGTCTGCGATGACGTCGACGTCGACTTCCACCGCGTTGTCGAGGAAGCGGTCCAGCAGCACCGGCGAGTCGTTCGACACCTTCACCGCATCGCGCATGTAGCGATGGAGGTCGGCGTCGGCGTGGACGATTTCCATCGCGCGGCCGCCCAGCACGTAGCTCGGGCGCACGACCAGCGGGTAGCCGATCTGCGAGGCGAGCACGATGGCTTCCTCCGGATTGCGCGCGGTGCGGTTCAGCGGCTGCGCCAGGCCCAGGTCCTGCACCAGCTTCTGGAAGCGCTCGCGGTCCTCGGCCAGGTCGATGCTGTCCGGCGAGGTGCCGATGATCGGCACGCCGTTGGCTTCCAGCGCGCGCGCCAGCTTCAGCGGCGTCTGGCCGCCGTACTGCACGATCACGCCCTTGGGCTTCTCCAGATCGCAGATTTCCAGCACGTCTTCCAGCGTCAGCGGCTCGAAGTACAGGCGGTCGGAGGTGTCGTAGTCGGTCGAGACGGTTTCCGGGTTGCAGTTGACCATGATGGTCTCGAACCCGTCCTCGCGCAGCGCCAGCGCCGCGTGCACGCAGCAGTAGTCGAACTCGATGCCCTGGCCGATGCGGTTCGGGCCGCCGCCGAGCACGATGATCTTGTTGCGGTTGGTCGGCTCGGCTTCGCACTCGTCTTCATAGGTCGAGTACATGTACGCCGTGGTCGTGGCGAACTCCGCCGCGCACGAGTCCACGCGCTTGTACACCGGACGCACGCCGAACGCGCGGCGCAGCGTGCGCACGGCGGTTTCGTCGGTGCCGGTCAGCTGCGCGATGCGCGCATCCGAGAAGCCCATGCGCTTGAGTTCGCGCATGCGCGTCTTGTCGAGCGACGACAGGCCGGCCGCGGCGACATCCTGCTCGGCGGCGATGAGTTCCTCGATCTGGTCGAGGAACCACGGGTCGACGAACGACAGCGCGTGCACGTCTTCCACGCTCATGCCGGCGCGGAACGCGTCGCCGATGTGGAACATGCGCTCCGGACCCGGCTCCTTGAGTTCGCGACGCAGCTTCGTCAGATCGTCTTCGCTGCCCAGATCCAGGCCCGTCGGGTCGAGGCCGACCTTGCCGGTTTCCAGTCCGCGCAGCGCCTTCTGCAGCGATTCCTGGAACGTGCGGCCCATCGCCATCACTTCGCCGACGGACTTCATCTGCGTGGTCAGGCGCGCGTCGGCCTGCGGGAACTTCTCGAACGCGAAGCGCGGGATCTTGGTGACGACGTAGTCGATGCTCGGCTCGAACGACGCCGGCGTGAGGCCACCGGTGATCTCGTTCTTCAGTTCGTCCAGCGTGTAGCCAACGGCGAGCTTCGCGGCGACCTTGGCGATCGGGAAGCCCGTCGCCTTCGACGCCAGTGCCGAGGAGCGCGACACGCGCGGGTTCATTTCGATGACGACGACGCGGCCGTTCTTGGCGTTGATGCCGAACTGCACGTTCGAGCCGCCGGTGTCCACGCCGATCTTGCGCAGCACGGCGATGGAGGCATCGCGCAGGCGCTGGTATTCCTTGTCGGTGAGCGTTTGCGCCGGTGCGACGGTGATCGAGTCGCCGGTGTGCACGCCCATCGCGTCGAAATTCTCGATCGAGCAGACGATGATGCAGTTGTCCGCCTTGTCGCGGACCACTTCCATCTCGAATTCCTTCCAGCCCAGCACCGATTCCTCGACGAGGATTTCGTGCACGGGCGAGAGTTCCAGGCCGCGCTTGGCGATCTCCTCGAACTCTTCCTTGTTGTAGGCGATGCCGCCGCCGGTGCCGCCGAGCGTGAACGAGGGGCGGATGATGGTCGGGTAGCCGACCTTCGCCTGGATCTCGATCGCCTGCTCAAAGTTGCGGGCGACTTCGGCCTTCGGGCATTCCAGTCCGATCTCGGCCATCGCGACGCGGAACAGCTCGCGGTCCTCGGCCATGCGGATGGCTTCGCGCGAGGCGCCGATCAGCTCGACGTTGTACTTCTCGAGCACGCCGTTGTCGGCGAGGTCCAGCGCGCAGTTGAGCGCGGTCTGGCCGCCCATCGTCGGCAGCAGCGCGTCGGGCTTTTCCTTCGCGATGATCTTCTCGACCGTCTGCCAGTTGATCGGCTCGATGTACACGGCGTCGGCCATGTTCGGGTCGGTCATGATCGTGGCCGGGTTGCTGTTGACCAGCACCACGCGATAGCCCTCGTCGCGCAGCGCCTTGCACGCCTGCGCGCCGGAGTAGTCGAACTCGCAGGCCTGGCCGATCACGATCGGGCCGGCGCCGATGATCAGGACGGTTTTGATGTCGGTGCGCTTGGGCATGGGGGTCCTCAGTAAAGTCGTTCCTGCCACGCGTGGGGCGCGAGCCAGGTGATCTGGTCGGGCGATCGGGCGTCGATCGCGCCTTCGTTCACGGCAGCAAGCACGGCCTGCTGCATGGCGGTCCAGCTGTCGGCGGCCGCGCCGATGCGCGCGCCGAGCCGGTTGTTGTGCGCATCCATCGCACGCGCCGCGTTGCCCTGCCCGCCGCGTTCCATCACTGCCGTGACCAGGTCGACGCAGCGCGGCGACGAGGTGTAGGCGACGATGGCGCTGGCGAGCGAGTGGCGGTACGCATCGGCCGGGCCGTTGCGACCGCCGGGCAATCCGGCGGCGAAGAACTGCGAGTACGTAGCCACCATCACGAACGCCGGGTAGGCGCCCAGCACGACCGCAACAACGAACAACCTGCGCCAGTGGCGCTTGCGGGCGGGCTTGGTGGCCGCGTGGCTCACTTGGCCTGCTGCATCATGGTCACGAACCGGTCGAACAGCGGCGCCACGTCGTGCGGACCGGGGCTCGCTTCCGGGTGACCCTGGAAGGAGAACGCCGGTGCATCGGTGAGCTCGATGCCCTGGTTGGTGCCGTCGAAGAGCGAGCGGTGGATCACGCGCACGTTGGCCGGCAGCGTCGCTTCGTCGACCGCGAAGCCGTGGTTCTGCGAGGTGATCATCACCCGGCCCGTGTCGAGGTCCTGCACCGGATGGTTCGCGCCATGGTGGCCGTGTCCCATCTTCACCGTCTGCGCGCCGGCGGCGAGCGCCAGGAGCTGGTGGCCGAGGCAGATGCCGAAGGTCGGGATCTTCGCGGAGATGAACTCCTTGATCGCCGCGATCGCGTAATCGCACGGCGCCGGGTCGCCCGGGCCGTTGGACAGGAACACGCCGTCGGGCTTGAGCGCGAACACGTCCGATGCCGGCGTCTGTGCCGGAACCACCGTGAGCTTGCAGCCGCGCTCGGCGAGCATGCGCAGGATGTTGAACTTGACGCCGTAGTCGTACGCGACGACGTGGAACTTCGGCTCGGCGCGAACGAACGCGTTGTTGTCCAGGTCGAGCTGGCCGTCGGTCCATTCGTACGACTCGCGCACGCTGACTTCCTTCGCCAGGTCCATGCCCTTCAGGCCCGGGAACTTGCGCGCGGCCTCGAAGGCCTTGTCGACATCGATCTCGCCCGCCATCAGTGCGCCGTTCTGCGCGCCCTTCTCGCGCAGGATGCGCGTGAGCTTGCGGGTGTCGATGTCGGAGATGGCGACGATGCCTCGGGCGTTGAGCCATTCCGGCAGCGAGACCTGGCTGCGCCAGTTGCTGGGACGGCGCGGCACGTTGCGCACGATCAGGCCCGAGGCGAAGCAGCGAGCGGCTTCGTCATCCTGGTCGGTGCAGCCGGTGTTGCCGATGTGCGGGTACGTCAGGGTCACCAGCTGACGCGCATACGACGGGTCGGTGACGATTTCCTGGTAGCCGGTGATGGCCGTGTTGAAGACGACTTCGCCGACGGAAAGGCCGGGCGCGCCTACGGAAACGCCCTCGAAGAGGGTGCCGTCTTCGAGTGCGAGGATTGCGGGTTGGGTCACGGGGATCGCCTTGGCTGCCGGGGGGTGCTGACCCTTCCCGTCGCGCAGTCGCCAATAAATCCGGGCTGCAGCAAAGCGCGGACGCGGTGCGGGACCGGTCCGACGGAAGGGGTTCAGGCGAGCCGGAATTCTAGCGGCCCGGGCCGGGTAACGCCAGCGTCATGTGCATCGAATCGGGCAATCGGCCCGATTACGCCTGCCGCGTTCAGGCAAGCAGATCGCGCAGCCGGTAGCGGCCCGGCGCGCGTCCGGCGAGCTTCGCGGCCGCGTGGAGCGCGCCGCGGGCAAAGATGTCGCGGTTGGTGGCGCGATGGACCAGTTCGATCCGCTCGCCCGGCGCGGTGAACTGCACCAGATGCTCGCCGACGATGTCGCCGGCCCGGAGCGAGGCGTAGCGAGGCGACGCCCCGCCCAGCTCCGCACTCGCGCCCAGCGCCAGCGCGGTGCCCGAGGGCGCGTCCTTCTTGTGCACGTGGTGCGATTCGACGATGTCGCAATCCCAGCCCGGCAGCGCCTGGGCGGCGCGTTCGACCAGTTCGCTCAGGATCGCCACGCCCAGGCTGAAGTTCGCCGCCCACAGCAGCGGGATGCGCTGCGATGCGGATTCCATCGCGGACAGCTGCGGCGCTTCCAGGCCCGTGGTGCCCGATACCAGCGCCGCACCGCGCTCCTCGCACAGTGCAAGGATGGGATCGAAGCCCTGCGGCAGGCTGAAATCGATGGCGACGTCGAACGCCGGTGCGCCATGCAGTTCGGACGCGGCGAAATGCGCCACGCCGTCCACGACGCGCTGCGCCGGTTGCGAACGCTGCACGGCGGCGACAACCACGACGTCGTCGCGTTCGGACGCCAGACGCAGCAGCGCCTGCCCCATGCGGCCGGATGCGCCGTGGACGAGGATTCGGGTCTGCGGAGAAGTGTGATCGCTCATGCGGGCAGTCTGAAGGCGGGTCTGCGTGGCGACAAGCGTCCGGGCATCATGCGTGACATTCGCCATGTCATCCGGAGCGACAGGCACTGACTTCCAGATACAAGAAAGCCGCGGACGATGCCGCGGCTTTCAGGTGTTTCGATCCGTGCGAGCGTCAGGACGTCATCCGATCCCAGAAGCCCTTCACGCCATCGAGGAAGGTCGACGCACGCGGCGAATGACGACGCGCGCCATCGCCGGCGAAGGTCGCTTCGAACTTCTCCAGCAGTTCGCGCTGCTCGGCGGTGAGGTTGACCGGCGTTTCCACGACGGCGCGGCAATACAGGTCGCCCGGCTTGCGGCTGCGGACCGACTTCACGCCGCGGTCGCGCAGGCGGAACAGCTTTCCGGTCTGCGTTTCGGCGGGAATGCGCAGTTCGACTTCGCCTTCCAGCGTGGGCACGCGAATCGTGTCGCCGAGCGCCGCCTGGCCGATGCGCACCGGCACTTCGCAGTGCAGGTCGTCGCCGTCGCGCTGGAAGATCTCGTGCTCGCGGACGCGCACGTCGACGTACAGGTCGCCCGGCGGCGAACCGGCCGGGCCGGCTTCGCCCTCGCCCGCCAGGCGGATGCGATCGCCGTTGTCGACGCCGGCGGGGATCTTCACCTGCAGCGTCTTGGTGCGTTCGACACGGCCCTGGCCGTTGCAGTCGGCGCACGGGTTGGGAATCGTCTTGCCGCGACCGCCGCAATGCGGGCAGGCCTGCTGCATCGAGAAGATGCCGCGCTGGAAACGCACCTGGCCGCGGCCATGGCAGGTCTGGCAGGTTTCGGTCTTGCCGTCGGCCGAACCCGAGCCATCGCAGGTTTCGCATTCGTCGAGCGTCGGGATCTCGATGGTCTTCTCGGCGCCGAAGACGGCTTCCTCGAGCGACAGCTCCATCACGTAGCCGATGTCGGCGCCGCGACGCGGACCGCGCTGGGCGCCGCCACCGAAGATGTTGCCGAAGATGTCGCCAAAGATGTCGCCCATGTCGGCGTAACCCTGGCCGCCACCACCGCCCATGCCGTGCTCGAAGGCGGCATGGCCGTGCTGGTCGTAGGCGCGCCGGCGGTTGCCGTCGGACAGGACTTCGTAGGCTTCCTTGCACTCCTTGAACGAAGCTTCCGCGGCGGCATCGCCGGGGTTGCGGTCCGGATGGAACTTCATCGCGCAGCGGCGATAGGCCTTCTTCAGGTCTTCGTCGCTGGCGTCGCGGGCCACGCCCAGCACTTCGTAGTAGTCGCGTTTGCTCATGGAGCGATTCGGGATTCGTGATTCGGGACTCGTGAAAACAACGGCGGCTCAGACACAGGAAAGGGATCCGGGCACGGAAACTGCTTTTCCGAATCCCGAATCCCCATTCCCGAATCCCGGCTTTACTTCTTGTCGTCCTTGACTTCGGTGAACTCGGCGTCGACCACGTCGTCGGACTTGGCGCCGCCCGACGGGCCGGCACCGGCGTCCGGACCGCCCGGCTGGCCAGCGGCCGACGCCGCCGCGAACAGCGACTGCGCGGCCTCTTCCAGCGCCTTGGACTTGGCCTCGATCTGGCCCTTGTCGTCGCCGCGCATCGCGGTTTCGAGCTCGGCGATCGCGCCTTCGGTGCGACCGATGACGTCGCCGGCCACCTTGTCGCCGTTGTCCTTGATGGCGCTGCGCGCGGTGTGGATCAGCGCGTCGGCGTGATTGCGGGCCTGCACCAGCTCGTGGAACTTCTGGTCTTCCTCGCGATGGGCTTCCGCGTCGGAGACCATCTTCGCGATCTCTTCCTCGGACAGGCCCGAACCGGCCTTGATCTCGACCTTCTGTTCCTTGTTGGTCTTCTTGTCCTTGGCCGACACGTGCAGGATGCCGTTGGCGTCGATGTCGAAGGACACCTCCACCTGCGGCATGCCGCGCGGCGCCGGCTCGATGCCGGTCAGGTCGAAGCGGGCCAGCGACTTGTTGTAGCGGGCCTGCTCGCGCTCACCCTGCAGCACGTGCACGGTCACAGCCGACTGGTTGTCCTCGGCGGTGGAGAACACCTGCGAGGCCTTGGTCGGGATGGTGGTGTTCTTCTCGATGATCTTGGTGAAGACGCCGCCCAGGGTTTCGATGCCCAGCGACAGCGGGGTCACGTCGAGCAGCAGGACGTCCTTGACGTCGCCGGCCAGCACGCCGCCCTGGATCGCGGCGCCCAGCGCCACGGCTTCGTCGGGGTTGACGTCCTTGCGCGGCTCCTTGCCGAAGAACTCGGCCACGGCCGACTGCACCTTCGGCATGCGGGTCTGGCCGCCGACCAGGATCACCTCGCTGATCTCGCTGGCGCGCAGGCCCGCGTCATTCAGCGCGATGCGGCACGGTTCGATCGTGCGCTTGACCAGGTCGTCGACCAGCGCCTCGAGCTTGGCGCGGGTCAGCTTGATGTTCAGGTGCTTCGGGCCCGAGGCGTCGGCCGTCACGTACGGCAGGTTCACTTCGGTCTGCTGCGCGCTGGACAGTTCGATCTTGGCGCGCTCGGCGGCGTCCTTCAGGCGCTGCAGGGCCAGCGGATCCTTGCGCAGGTCGATGCCCTGGTCCTTCTGGAATTCCTCGACGAGGTAGTCGATGACGCGCTTGTCGAAGTCTTCGCCGCCCAGGAACGTGTCGCCGTTGGTGGACAGCACTTCCACCTGCATTTCGCCGTCGACCGAGGCGATCTCGATGATCGACACGTCGAACGTGCCGCCGCCGAGATCGTAGACCGCGACCTTGCGGTCGCCGCCCTTCTTGTCCATGCCGTACGCCAGCGCGGCCGCGGTCGGCTCGTTGATGATGCGCTTGACGTCCAGGCCCGCGATCTTGCCGGCGTCCTTGGTCGCCTGGCGCTGGCTGTCGTTGAAGTACGCCGGCACCGTGATGACGGCTTCGGTGACGGTCTCGCCGAGGTAGGCCTCGGCGGTCTTCTTCATCTTGGCCAGCACTTCGGCCGAGATCTGCTGCGGGGCCATCTTCTTGCCGTCGGAGGTCTCGACCCAGGCATCGCCGTTCTCGTGCTGGGTGATCTTGTACGGCACCAGGCCGATGTCCTTCTGGACTTCGGCGTCGGTGAACTTGCGGCCGATGAGGCGCTTGACGGCGAAGAAGGTGTTCTTCGGATTGGTGACGGCCTGGCGCTTGGCGCTGGCGCCGACGAGGACTTCGCCGTCCTTGGTGAAGGCGACGATGGACGGCGTGGTGCGATCGCCTTCCGCGTTCTCGATGACGCGCGGCTTGCCGCCTTCCATGATCGCCACGCACGAATTGGTCGTGCCCAGGTCGATACCGATGATCTTGCCCATGGTGTTGCTCCCTCTCTGATCTTTTGACTGTGCGGCGGCGCGAGGCCGCCTGCTTGAAGGTTGATGGCGGCCACGTGCCGCCGATGTGCGTTATCTGGGGGGCTCGCGGCCCCGCTTCAAGGCGTCAGTCGTGCCTGGCCACCACGACCAGCGCCGGGCGCAGGAGGCGATCGTTCAGCACCCAGCCCTTCTGGTAGACCTGCACGACGTCGCCCGGCGCGTGGCCGGCGGGATCGACCATGCTCATGGCCTGGTGGCGTTCGGGGTCGAACGGCTGGCCGACCGGGTCGACCATGGTCAGGCCGTTCTCCGACACCACCTTCAGCAACTGGCGCAGCGTCAGCTCCATGCCCTCGCGCAGGTGGGCGGCGGTATCGGCCTGCACGGCCAGGCCGGCTTCGAGGCTGTCGATCACCGGCAGCAGCTCGGCGAGCAGGCGTTCGTTGGCGAACTTGCGCGCCATGTCGACGTCGCGCGCCATGCGCTTGCGCTGGTTTTCCAGCTCGGCGCGCTCGCGCAGCGTCTCCTCGCGCAACTGGGTCAGCTCGGCCTGGAGGCCTTCGAGCTGCGCGGCGAGCGCGTCGGGGGTCTCGGTGTTGGGGGCTGCTTCGGCGGTCTGGTTGGGTTCGCCGGAAGGCGTGCTAGCGGTCATGCGGTGCTCCATCCCTGCGCCATGGGCGCTCAAACATGCTGGAATTCAAGGTCTTGCAGCCGCGCTCACAGGCGCGTCAGGGCAGCAATGGGGCCCGCCCCTGCCGGATTCAAGACGGCAATGTCCAACACGAGCGCGCCGGCGGATGCCGGCCAGCGACCTCCTCCACGGGATACGCGTGACCCGTTACGAGTCCGGGTTCAGCGCGGCACCGAGCGCGTCCGCCGCGGCCTGGACGACCGGAATCACGCGGTCGTAGGCCATGCGCGTGGGGCCGATGACGCCCAGCACGCCCAGCACCGTCCCCGAGCCGGAGGCCACGTACGGCGCGGTCACCAGCGACATGCCTTCGAGCGGAGCCAGCCCGGTTTCCTCGCCGATGAAAATGCGCACGCCCGGCGCCTGCACGGTGCGTTCGAGCAGCTGGAGGATCTCCCGCTTGCGCGAGAAGGTGTCGAACAGGTCGCGCAGGCGGTCCAGGTCGGCCAGCTCCTGCACGCCCATCAGGCGGGTCTGGCCGGCCAGCACCATGTCGTCGCCGCCCGGCGCCAGCGCCTGCTCGGCCAGTTCGACCGACTGCGCCAGCAGCAGCTGCATCTCGTCCTGCGCGCTGCGCAGCTCGCGCACCAGCGTGGCGCGGATGTCGGCCACCGTGCGCCCGGCGAAATGCGCGTTGAGGTAGTTCGCCACGCGCTCCAGTTCGCCGGCATCGAACGGCCGGCGCGTGAGCACGATGCGGTTCTGCACCTCGTTGTCGGCGAAGACCAGGATCGCCAGCACGCGCGAGCCATCCAGCGGCACGAAGTCGATGCGCCGGAAGGCGAACTGCTCGCGCTTGGGCACGCTGACCACGCCGACGAAATGGGTCATCGCCGACAGCAGCTCCGACGCGCTGCCCAGCAGCGCTTGCGTCCCCGACCCCGCCGGCAGCTCGCCGCGAAGACGCGCGACATCGGTCTCCGGCAACGGCCGCACCTGCAGCAGCGAGTCGACGAAGAGCCGGTAGCCCTGCGGCGTCGGCACGCGCCCGGCCGAGGAATGCGGGGCGCTGAGCAGCCCGGCGTCTTCCAGGTCGGCGAGGATGTTGCGGATCGTCGCCGGGCTGACGTCCAGCCCCGCGTGGCGCGCCAGCGTCTGCGACCCGATCGGCTCGCCGCTGCGGATGTAGCGGCCGATCAGGGTGCGCAACAACTGGCGTGCGCGCGGGTCGAGGCTGGGATCGGCGGGTTTGCGGCTCATGTCGGCGATATATGACGGCTGGGTACGGGGCGCAAGTCGGGACGCACGGAGTCCTCCGCCCGGAGCCGCAGGCGGCGTCAGCGCACGAAGCGGAACCCCGGTCGCGATCTCCACCCGTGAGACGCCCCACCGCTATCAAGCCGCAACCCACACAGGGCACAATCGCGCTCCGATGCTCGTCCACCTGTCCCTCAAGCAATTCGCCGTCGTCACCGAAGCCGAACTGGCCTTCGGTCCCGGCCTGACCGTCATCTCCGGCGAAACCGGCGCGGGCAAGTCGCTGCTGGTCGACGCGCTCGGCCTGATCTCCGGCCTGCGCGCCGACAGCGGCGTCGTGCGCCACGGCGCCGATCGCGCCGAGCTGGCGGCCGAATTCACCCTCGACGATGTGCCGCTCGCCGCCGCGTGGCTGCGCGAGCACGAGCTGGACGAGGACGACGCCTGCCAGATCCGTCGCGTCATCCGCGCCGACGGCGGCTCTCGCGCCTGGGTCAACGGCCGCCCGGTCACGCTGGGGCAGCTCGGCGAGCTGGCCGCGCTGCTGGTGGAGATCCACGGCCAGCACGAACACCAGGCGCTCCTCTCGCGCCCGAGCCAGCTCGCGCTGCTCGACGCGTTCGGCCGCACCGATGCCGAACGTCGGGCGGTCGAAGCCGCCGCGGCCCGCTGGAGCGCGTTGCTTGCCGAGCGCGAAACGCTGCTCGCGCAGGGCGACGTCTCCGACCGCATCGACTGGCTCGAACACCAGCACGCCGAGCTCGATCGCGAGGAGCTCGCGCCCGAGGCCATCGCGCGCCTGCTGTCCGACCACCGTCGTCACGCGCACGCCGCGGGGCTGATCGCCGCCTGCGACGGCGCCTTCGCGCAACTCGGCGGCGAAGACGGTCCGTCGCTTTCGCGCACGCTCCAGCACGTGCGATCGGATCTTGCACGTGTCGCCGAGCACGAGCCGCGGCTTTCCGAAGTCGACGGCATGCTCGATGCGGCGACCATCCAGATCGACGAAGCGCTCGCCCTGCTCGACCGCGTGCGCAGCGACCTGGACCTGGACCCGTCGGCCTTCGACGCGCTCGAACACCGCCTTGGCCGCCTGCACGAGCTGGCGCGCAAGCACCGCGTCACGCCAGAACAACTCGCCTCGCATCGCGACGCCATCGCGACCGAACTGGACGCCCTGCGCGGCGCAGGCGTGCGACTGGCAAAACTCGATGGCGAGATCGAAACGGCCCGCACCGCGTGGCGTGAGGTCGCGCAGGTGTTGAGCGCACGTCGCCGCGAGGCCGCGGCGAACCTGGCGTCGAGCACGAGCGCGCTGATCGGCGAACTCGGCATGGGCGGCGGACGCTTCGACGTCGAGCTGGAGCCGCTCGAATCCGAACGCCCCGATCCGCAGGGCGCCGAGCGCGTGGAATTCATGGTGGCGGCGAACCCGGGGCAGCCGGCGCGTCCGCTGCGCAAGGTGGCGTCGGGCGGCGAACTGTCGCGCATCTCGCTGGCGATCGAGGTCGCGGCGCTGGGGCTCGATACCGTGGCGACGATGGTCTTCGACGAGGTCGATACCGGCATCGGTGGCGCCGTGGCGGAGATCGTCGGCCAGAAGCTGCGCGCGCTTGGAGCGAGCCGCCAGGTGCTGTGCGTCACCCACCTGCCGCAGGTTGCCGCGCAGGGCCATGCGCATTACCGCGTGAGCAAGGCCAAGAGCGAAGGCGTCACGCAGAGCGCGGTGCAGTTGCTCAAGGCGAAGGAGCGCGAGGAGGAACTGGCGCGCATGCTCGGCGGCGTCGAACTCACGCGCGAGGCGCGCGCGGCCGCGAAGCGGTTGCTGGCCGACGTGGTGTAACGGCGCTCATCGCCCACAAAAAAAGCCCGCCATCGGCGGGCTTTTTCGTTCGCGGAACCCGGCAGGTCAGACCGCCGGCGCGCCCTTCTTCCTGCGCACGTAGAGCACCAGCGAGTGCTCCTCGATCTCGTAGCCGTGCTTGGCCGCGACCTTGCGCTGCAGCTCTTCGATCTCCGGGCTTTCGAACTCGATGATCTTGCCGCTGTCGATGTCGACCATGTGGTCGTGGTGATGGCCGCGATCGAGTTCGTACACCGACTGCCCGGCCTCGAAGTTGTGCTTGAGCACCAGGCCGGCGGCCTCGAACTGCGTGAGCACGCGGTACACCGTCGCCAAGCCGATGTCCTCGCCGTGTTCCAGCAGGTGGCGGTAGATGTCCTCGGCGGTCATGTGCCGCGGCTTGGCCTGCTCGAGCAGTTCCAGGATCCGCAGGCGCGGATGGGTGACCTTGAGTCCGGCCTTGCGGAGTTCTTGCGATTCCATGATGGTCCCTCAACGATGCGGCGCGACCGGTGGCGCCGGAACGGCGGATGAACACGGCCGACCCCGAAGGTGGACGGCCCGACTCCGCGCTTGGTGGATGCGCCCGGCAGTGTATCATCGCCGCGTTATCCGCCTGTCGCAGACACCGATGCCGAAGCACATGCACAAGCTCCTGCTGGTCCTCTCCATTGCCTTGGTCACCAGCGGCTGCGGCATCCTCTACAAGCAGCCGATCTACCAGGGCAACCTGCTGGAAAAGGCCAACGTCGACCAGCTCCAGACCGGCATGAGCAAGCAGCAGGTCACCCTGCTCCTCGGCACGCCGTCGATCGACGACCCCTTCCATCACGATCGCTGGGATTACACCGCCACGCAGCGCACCAACCGCCGCGGCACCACCGAGCAGAAGAACCTCACGGTGTGGTTCGAGAACGACGCCGTCGTGAAGTGGGAAGGCGACTACTTCCCCGAGCAGGACGAACAGCTCGCCCGCCAGACGGTCAAGCAGTTCGGCCGCAACCTGCCGAAGGAAAAGGGCAAGAAGGGCCGCTGATCCGACCTTCGCTCCTGCAGCGCGTCGCTTCCGCGGCGCAAACGAAAACCCCGGCTCATGGCCGGGGTTTTGTTTTGGTCGACTCGGCGCGCCGGCGCCTCGCATCCTTCGGATCGGCCACCAGGGGCCGCAGCAGTTCGACGCGATCGCCTTCGTGCAACACGGTCTCGCCATCGGCGCGAACGCCAAATACGGCACAGGCCACGATGTCTGCATCGTCCTTCCAGCCGGAGGCCGCCAACGCCTGCGCGACCGTCGCATCGGCGGGCAACTCGACCCACACCGACTCAAAGCGCCGCGACCAGGCGCGGACGATCTCGACCTTCACGCCTCTTCGCCCCGGTCGGCCACGCGCACGAAGTCGTCGACCATGCGATCGGCCAGGCTCTGGAACCCCACCGCCATCGCCGGGCCGAGCAGCTTCACCTTCGGCTCGAAGTTCAGCGTCAGCGTCACCTTGCAGGCGGACTCGTCCAGCGCGTGGAACTCCCAGCGCCCGCCCAGGCTCTGGAACGGGCCGTCGACCAGTTTCAGGTCGATGTGGTGCGGCGCGCAGGTGGTGTTCTCGGTGGTGAACCAGGTGCGCAGCGCGCCGAAGCCGATGTCCAGCCGCGCCACCATGCGCCCGGTGCCGTCCTCGTTCACGCCCTCCTCCAGCACCTGCGAGCCCTCGCACCACCCGAAGCGGCGCGAGTAGGCGGCCACGTCGTTCACCAGCGCGTACATGCGCGCGGCGGAGTGTTCGACGAGGGCGGAACGGCGGATGGTCTGCATGCGGCGGCGATCCTGAAGCGATGAAGTCGCGCGCAGGCCCCGCTTTCGGGGACAATGGCGCGATGTCCAAGAATTCCAACAAGAAGACCGGCAAGGATAAGGGAAAGGGCGCTGGCGGCGGCACCATCGCGCTGAACAAGCGCGCCCGCCACGAGTACAGCCTCGAGGAGAAGTTCGAGGCCGGCCTGTCCCTGCAGGGCTGGGAGCTGAAGGCGATCCGCGCCGGACGCGCCAACATCGGCGACGCCTACGCGGTGGTCCTGCACAGCGAGATCTTCCTGATCGGCGCGCAGATCACGCCGCTGATCTCCGCCTCGACCCATGTCGTGGCCGACGACCGCCGCTCGCGCAAGCTGCTGCTGCATCGTGCCGAAATCGACAACCTGATCGGCCGCGTGCAGCGCGACGGCTACACCCTGGTGCCCACCGCGCTCTACTGGAAGGGCAACAAGGTCAAGGCCGAGATCGCGCTCGCCAAGGGCAAGCAGGCGCACGACAAGCGCGAGGCGAGCAAGGAACGCGACTGGCAGCGCGAGAAGCAGCGCGTGATGCGCAGGCACAACAAGGACGCTTGACGACCCATTCCGTCATTCCCGCACAGGCGGGAATCCACGTTCACCGTCCTTGTCCAGCGGTGAGCGTGCCGGGTCGGACGGTTGGATCCCCGCCTGCGCGGGGATGACTGCTTCTCAACGGCGCTGCG
Source organism: Lysobacter soli (assembly GCF_009755585.1). Lineage (NCBI taxonomy): Bacteria > Pseudomonadati > Pseudomonadota > Gammaproteobacteria > Lysobacterales > Lysobacteraceae > Lysobacter > Lysobacter soli. Next base: position 2,363,104 of record NZ_CP046603.1, read on the forward strand.
TTGTTCCTCCAGCGACCGTCACTCCGCCAGCTTCTCCCGCGGCAGCGTGAACCAGAACGTTGCGCCCTTCCCCACTTCGCCCTCGGCGCGGATAGTCCCGCCGTGGCGCTCGACGATGCGCTTCACCGACGCCAGGCCGATGCCGTGGCCGGCGAAGTCGTCGTTGTGGTGCAGCCGCTGGAACGGACGGAACAGCTTGTCCACGTAGGCCTGAGAGAAGCCCGCGCCGTTGTCACGGACGAAGTACTCCAGCCCCTGATCACCCATGACCGCGCCGAACTCGATCCGCGCATCGAGCCGATCGCGCGTGAACTTCCACGCGTTGCCCAGCAGATTGCCGAGCAGGTTGCGCAGCAGCGGCGCGTCGCCGATCACGAACAGCTCCGGCTGGATGTCCACCTCGACCTGGCGCCGGCTGTCGCTCACGCGCAGCTCCTCGATCACCTCGCCGGCGAGGCGGCTCAGGTCGACCCGTTCCAGCCGCAGTTCGCTGCGGCTGACGCGCGACATCTTGAGCAGCGCGTCGATCAGCTCGCCCATGCGGCCGGCCGCACGCCGCACGCGCACCAGGTAACCGCGGCCGTTCTCGTCCATTCCCGCCGAGTGCCGCTCGATCAGGATCCGGCTGAAGCCGTCGATCGCACGCAGCGGCGCGCGCAGGTCGTGTGAGACGCTGTATGCGAAGGCCTCCAACTCCTGGTTGGCTTGGCTCAATTCGCGGGTGCGCAGCGCGACGCGCGCTTCCAGCGTGCGGTTGAGCGCGTGCACCCGCGCCTCGGCGCGAAGACGCTCGGTCACGTCCTCCACCTGCACCAGTCCGACGATGTCCTGGCCGACGTTGCCCGGCACCGGCGCGTAGGTCAGCTGGGCCTGGCGCGGGTCGCCGCCTTCGCGGTGCAGCCGTCGTGTCGCGCGATGCACGCCCTGCGCGTCGGTGGTGCCGTGGCCGTAGGCGATCAGCTCCGGCTCGTCGCTTTCGAACAGCGTGTCGAAGCGCTTGCCCACCAGCGCCTCGGGCGTCAGCCCGACGATGTTCGCCAGCGCCGGATTGGCCTCGACGATATGGCCCTCGCTGTCCAGCAGCGCTTTGCCGATCGCCGAATACCGCATCGCGCTGCGGAAGCGCAGCTCGCTCCGGCGATAGTCCTCGGTCATGCGCACGGCGATGCGGTACGCCTGCGCTTCGGTGCGCGCGAGCATCCACGCGATCGCGTACAGCAGCAGCGACGAGAACAGGCCGAGCGCCAGCAGGTTCTGCAGGCCCTGCAATCGCGGTGCGGCCTGTGCCACGGGCGGCGATTCGAAGTCCACGCGCCAGTGGCGGCCGTAGAGTTCGAACGCGCTGCTGTGCCGGAACGCCGGCGGCGGGCGATCGGCCGGCGCGTACGTCGCGTAGAGCAGGCGCTCGCCGGCGGACACGTCGATCACGCGGAACTGGCTGTCGTTGCGCAGCGCGCCCAGCGCATTGCGCACGAAACCTGCCATGCGCACGGGCACGTACACCCAGCCCTGCATGTCGGCGCGACGGTTCGCCAGCGTCGCCGGCCGCCCGCCGCCGCGATATACCGGCAGGTACAGCAGGATGCCGGTGCTGCGCAGCGAGCCGTCCTGGATGAGGTGCACCGGTCCGGACAGCGTCGCGTTGCCGGTTTCCATCGCCTGCACCATCGCCGCCTGGCGCACCGGCTCGGAGTACATGTCGAAGCCGATCGCGCCCACGTTCGCGGGCGTCTTCGGTTCCAGATAGAGGATGGGCCCGTAGTCGCGGCGCTGCCCGCGCGGCCAGATTTCGAGCAGGCCGTGGCCGGCGTCACGCCATTCCAGCTGCAGGTCGGCCAAGCGCGTGGCGGGGACGAATTCGGCGAATCCCAGGCCGACCATGCCCGGGAAGCGCCGCTGCAGGTCCATTCCGTCCACGTACGCCTGCCACTGCGCCGGCGACGGTCGCGGGCGGGTGACCGACGCGAACATCGACACGCCACCGCGCGCGACCAATTCGTACTTGGTCATGCCTTGGCGCAGCAGCTCGGTGACTTCGGCGGTCTTGCTGATGAACTCCGCCTCGGCCGACCGCAGCTCGCGTTCGCGCGCCGCCCGCCACGCGGTGAAGACCAGCAGCAGCGAGCCGACGAGCACGATGAGCGCGAGCAGGTACCCGCGGCGCGGCGACAGCTCGGACAGGTCGGGCGTGCGGTCTTCGCGAACGGCCTCGGGGCTCATTCCCCAAGCATACAGGGCCGAGAATTTTTCGCATTCAGCCGGGTGGACCCGCCCCGCGTTGGTTAGCGCTCACGCGCCTCGTCACGTGCGTGGCCCGCGCGGCGAACGTCGCACGCCGGACAGTGCGAGCAGCTCGATCGCATCCACGCGGAAGCTGCATGCCCTGGCCATGATAAGTGCACGTTTTCTAGTGGTTACGTAGCCGCGCTTGCGCATTCGGCGCAGCATTTCGGTGCTGATGCCGGCCGCCTGCGCGGCCGCGCCGCAGGAGTTGAAACATTCAACGTATCGCTCGACCGGATTGGCCGCGACGTCCATTTCGATAGTCATGGCGCAAATGGATACCACCGCCAGTTGCCACATTCAACAACCTGAAGATGCGTGCTTTTCGCAGACGCTGCGCAACAATAAATTGCGACGTCTCACACTCCTCGTGTGGGTGTCGGATTTCCCTTATTCGAGCGCACGGAAATGCCGCAAAAACCGCACAAGGAATTCTCAAAACGGCTGCACCAGGCCTGGGATTACGCCGGCATCGTGAAGGGCCGCCATCGCACGGCGGCGCTCGCCGAGTACTTCGAGGTCAGCCGCGAATCCGCCCGCAAGTGGGCCGTGGGTCTTTCGAAGCCGGCGAGCGAACGCCTCACCGCGATGGCCGTGCAGATGAAGGTCAATTCCGACTGGCTGTCCACCGGCCGCGGCACGATGGAGCTGGCCGAGTCCGTGCGCGAGACGCCCACCAAGTACGACAACGCCGAAGAGGTCCGCCTGGTCGGGCTGGTGCGCAAGCTGCCGCGCAAGAAGCAACGCGCGCTGATCCAACTGCTCGAGGAAACCTGACGCACGCGCCGGTGCCGATGTCGCAGACACAAAAAAGCCCGCCGAAGCGGGCTTTTCTGCACTGGTATGGTGGAGGTGGGGGGAATTGAACCCCCGTCCGAAGGCACTCCATCCCCGGCACTACATGCTTAGCTCACCGTTGGATCTCGTCCCGGAACAGCACGGTATGCAAAGCGCATCCCGGAACCAGCCTGTTTTGGGTTGACCAGGGACTGACAGGCAACCGTCCCCGGCGATTCCGTGATGATGACCCTACGCTGCGAGCACGGACACAAGCAGTTTCGGGGCTTAGGCCTTAAGCGGCCAGAGCGTAGTTGTCGTCGTTGGCAACTAGAAGTTTGCAGCTGGATTTACGAGGAAAGCTACCCCCTCGGCATGCGCCAAGCGATTTCGCAACCCCCGTCGAAGCCAGTGCACCCCCGGGGACAGCTGATGCTGACCCGTCCAGTATAGGGGCGAAGCCCGCGACGACAAGGCCTGCAGGACGCGGGGTTTGCAGGCGTTCAAGCGTGCGGTGACCGTGGTGCGGGGTGCGTGGCGTGACGCCCTGCCCGCTTCGCCAGCGCGCACGCCCCAATTCGGACTCGTCTGATGGGCCCGCAAACGACCGTTGCGGAAAGCTGGAAGGCCCTCCGCCCTCCGGGACGCCCATGCGCCAGGCCCGTCGACTCACCGGCACCGAGCTGACCCAGACCGAGCGTTTCGCCCTGCTGGCGTTGCGCAACAAGACGCGGTTCCGGTGGGAGCACGCATTGATGGAGACGGCCACGATGCAGCGCCTGGCCGGCAAGGGGCTCGCGGTGTTCGAGGGCGAACGCTGGGAGCCGACGCAGAAGGGCATCGAGCTGATCGCCCGGCTGACAGGGCACGACCTCAGTTCGATCGCGCTCCCTGACGCCGCCGCGACGCACGAAGACGAGCCGGCCTGATCGCCCGCCTACGTCCTGCTTTCCCGCCGGCTGCGCCGCAACAGGCGCAGCGCGGCCTGTTCCCATTGGCGCTCGCCGCGGGCGCCGGCCACGGCGCGCTGCAGGCGGCCGTCTTCCCAGCACTCGAACACCGTCGGGTCGATGTACGACTTGCGGCATACCGCCGGCGTGTTGCCGAGCAGTTGCGCGACTTCCTTGATGACCTCGTTTCGTACCGCCGGTACCGCGGTGACCTTGATCTCGCCGTCCTCGCGCCGCGGCACCTCGCGTTCGGCCAGTAGCCGGATCGCCACCAGCGTGCCGCCCCAGGTGCGGAAATCCTTCGCGGTGAAGTCCGCCCCCATGGCCTCGCGCAGGTAGTCGTTGACCATGCCCGAATCGACCGGCTGCTGCTGCCCGTCGTCGTCGAGGTACTGGAACAGCGCCTGCCCCGGCAGCTGCTGGCAGCGCCGCATGAGTTTCGTGAGGCGCGCATCGTCGAGCACGATGTCGTGCTCCAGCCCGCTCTTGCCGCGGAAGCGCAGGTGCGCGCGGCCACCGCGCAGGAACTCGACGTGGCGGTTGCGCAGGGTCGTGAGGCCGTACGAACGGTTGCCGCGCGCGTATTCGGTGTTGCCGATGCGCACCAGCGTGTCGGCCAGCACCGACACGACGATCGCCAGCACCTTCTCGCGGCCGAGCCCTTCGCGCGCCAGATCGCGACGCAACGTGCGCCGCAGGTTCGGCAGCGCGGCAGCGAACGCGACGATGCGATCAAACTTGCGCGAGTCGCGGACTTCCTGCCAGCGCGGGTGGTAACGGTACTGCTTGCGTCCGCGCGCATCCCGCCCGCAGGCCTGCAGATGCCCGTTCGCGCGACGGCAGATCCACACGTCGCGATACGCCGGCGGGATCGCCAGCGAGCGGATGCGCGCCAGCGTGTCGGCGTCGCGCACAGTGCGCCCCTCCGCGTCGATGTACCGGAAGCCCTTGCCTGAGCGCATCCGCCGCAGCCCGGGCTCGCCATCGCTCACATAGACCAGCCCGCCGTCGCTGGCCGCGGCCACGTACGCGTCGTTCTTCGGCACGCCATTCTTCAAGACGCCGCTCTTCAGCACGCCCTCGCCGCTCGCCTTCGGTCGTCGCGGCACCTTGCGGGATTTCGCCATGCCGCCAGCATCCGGAGGAGTGCATCAAGGTCGCGTCGCGATGACGCGTCTCACATGCCATCGGCGATGATGGCCGGCATGGCGTTCCTGCGGACCAGCGACCCCGAACGCACGCGCGGCGTAAGCGAAGGCGCGTGCCATCTTTACGTGCTGCCGTGCGCGTACGAGGACCTGCTGAAGCTCGGCTTCTCGCGGCAGCCACTGGAGCGCATGCAGGCGCTGCATCCGCGGTTCTTCGAGTTCTTCGACCTCGACCGTGCGCTGCTGGTGGACACCGAAACCGTGCGCGACTCGCGCCGGCTCGAACTGGAGCTCGGCCATGCACTGGCCGAATACAGCGCGCCTGCGCCGCTTACCGTGCGGATCCAGGCCGCGGGTCATACCGAGTGGTATCGCGGCGCATATCCCATCTTGGCAGAGGCCGTCGACCGCCTTGCCGAGCGCGGCCACACCGTGCACGTGCCGTTGCGCGCGTGGCTTGAGGCGCAGATGCAGGCACGCGCGCCGGCGTTGTTCTCCTGGGGAACGGGCGTGCTCGAGCGCGTGGAAGGCGAGCCAGCGCACCTGGACCAATTGCCGATGTTGCACGCGCTGCGGCAGCAAGTCCTTGACGTGCTGGACGCGCATCGCGCGCTTGGCGTCGACGTGGGCGAACACCTGCCCGAGACGCTCGCACGATGGTACGCGCGGCGATCATGACTTCGCGTATGTAACCGGACGGAGGCCTACTTGCGACCGGCAGGCAGCGGTTCTTCCTCGCGGTCGTACGCCGGCGGGTAGTAGAAGTTGACCGTCTTCAGGCGCGTGCGCCCGGTGTTGCGGATTTCATGGCGTTCGCCGCGCTCGACCACCAGCAGGCTGCCGGCCTTCAGGGGCTGGCGACGTCCTTCGACGATCGCCAGCCCCGTCCCGGATACGACATAAAGCCATTGGTCGGCGCCGCGGTGCCGGTTGTCCGGGCCGCCTTCGCTGTCGCCCGGCGCAATGACCATTTCGGCCGCCTGCACCTTGCGTACGTCGAACGCGACACGGAATCCCGGTCCGAAGCGGAACCGCTTGTGCTTCATGCGACCGTTGCGTGGAAGATCAGCGGGCGCGCCCGCGCGTGAACAGATTCACGATCGCCAGCAACACCACCGCGCCGAGCAGCGACAGCAGCAGTCCTGCGATGCTGAAGTTGCCGTCGTTGATGTCGCCGCCGCCGATGCCCAGCACGCTGCCGAGCCAGCCGCCGATGAAGGCACCCACGATGCCCACGACGATGTTGAGGATGATGCCCTGCTGCGCATCGCGACGCATGATGAGGCTGGCGAGCCAACCGACGATACCGCCCACGATCAACCAGATGATGATGCCCATTTCGTGTCTCCTCCTCTCTCCGTCTAAGGTGCGCCGGATGGTAGGAACGCGGTCGTGAGCGGCGCGTGTGTGGCCGCTAGCGGCACCGTGACGATCCCTACACATCGGCAGAACCAACGTGTCGGCATGGACTGGACGCTCCAGCTGCTCGTTGTGCGCGACGCCGCGATCGCCATGCTGCTTGGCGGCGTGATCGGCTTCGAACGCGAATTGAAGAACAGACCGGCCGGCTTCCGCACGCACATGCTGGTCGGCGGCGCCGCCGCGCTCCTGGTCGGGCTCGGTCAGCTGGTGATCATCGACCACCGGCTCGACAGCGAACTGCGCCTCACCATCGACCCGTTGCGACTGGTCGAAGCGGTCATCGCCGGCGTGTCCTTCATCGGCGCAGGCACGATCTTCGCGCGCCGCGGCTCGCAGGTCGTCGTGGGCATCACCACCGCCGCCACCATCCTGATGGTTGCGGTGATCGGCGTGATGTGCGGCTTCCGCTACCACCTGCTCGCCGGCCTTTCGACCGCGCTGACGCTGTTGATCCTCACGGCCATCAACTGGATCGAACGGCGCATCCCGGGAGACGACAAGCGCGACAAGGCGGACTGATGTCGCAGCGCGCACGAATGCAGCGCGTGAAGCAATGCGCGCATCGGCCTCACGGCGCCTTAGCGGTGGCGACCTATTCTGGAGTCCGTTCATCGCGCGCGACGCAACGCGCAAGCACGCGGGCGCCGGCGCGGAACACGCCCAGCCTTCCAACTGCACCACGGAGCACGAACGCATGCGCGATGCCCTGCCCGCGCCCTCGCTCTCGCCCATCCCGCGCCCCGTGCGCGCCGACGCCTTGAGCACGCAATCGACGGGCCTGGCCCGCACCGGCCGCATCCTGCGCTTCCTGATGCGCTACCGCGGCACGGGCGTGTTCACCGGCCTCGACCTGCGCTCGTCGGCGCAGATCGCCGGCGATGTCGACGTTTCCGACCAGCGGCCGGAGCAGTTCGTGAAGGATCTCGAAGCCCTGGGCCCGACGTTCATCAAGCTGGGCCAGGCGTTGTCCACGCGCACCGATCTCGTGCCGCCGCCGTATCTTGCCGCGCTCACGCGCATGCAGAGCCAGGTCACGCCGGTCGAATTCGACGCGATTCGCACGCAGGTCGAATGCGCGCTGGAGCGTCCGATCGAAGAAATCTTCGCGTGGTTCGATCCCGCGCCGCTGGGCAGCGCGTCGCTCGCGCAGGTGCATCGCGCGCGCCTGCTCGACGGCAGGCCGGTCGCCGTCAAGGTGCAGCGTCCCGGCGTCGCCGAGGAAGTGAAGCAGGACCTTTCCGTGCTCGACTCCATCGCCACCGGCGTCGACCACACCACGGGGCTCGGACAGCGCGTGCGCTTTTCCGACTGGGTGCATGAGTTCCGCAAGGCGCTGGTGGGCGAACTCGACTACACGCTGGAAGCGGCCAACCTGGAGCGCTTCTCCGAACACCTCGCCGCCTACCCGGACCTGCTGATCCCGCGCCCGGTGTGGCCGCTCACGCGCACGCGCGTGCTGGTGATGGACCTGGTCAACGGCGATCCGCTCGACGCGAACGTGCTCTCGCGCATGCGGCCGGATTCGCTGGAACGGTTGTGCGAATCGCTGCTGCGCGGTTACCTCGACCAGATGTTCGTGCATGGCGAGATCCACGCCGATCCGCACCCCGGCAACCTGCTGCTGACCGACGACGGACGACTGGCGGTGATCGACCTCGGCATGGTCGTGCACGTGCCACCGCGCCAGCGCACGCGCCTGCTGAAACTGATGTTCTCCGCGGTGGAAGGCCGCGGCGACGATGCGGCGGACGAGGTCATCGCGCTCGGCACGCGGCTGGAGACCTTCGACGAGGAGCGCTACCTGCGCGAATCCGGCCAGCTCATCGCACGCTACGCCGCGCACGCCGGCCTGAAGGATCATTCCGAAGGCCGGCTGATGCTCGACCTCACGCGCATCGGCGCGATGTGCGGCCTGCGCACGCCGCCGGAACTGAGCCTGCTCGGCCGCACGCTGCTCCACCTGGAAGGCGTGTGCCGGCTGCTCGCGCCGCAGTTGAACGTGCAGAAGGTCATCGAAAGCCATATGCCGTCGATGATCACCGCGCAGATCAAGCGTTCGCTCTCGATGCCGGCGCTGGCGGTCGAAGCGATCGATTTGCAGGCCCTGGTGCAGGACGCGCCCCGCAAGCTGTCCTCGGCACTGTCGCTGCTGGCGGAGAACCGCCTGCAGGTGCGCATTACCGGGCTGCAGGAATCGCGGCTGATGGAGAACCTGCAGAAGATCGCCAACCGCATCGCGGCCGGCGTGGTCGTCGCCGCACTGATCCTCGCCTCGGCGATGCTGTTGCGCGGCAGCGGCCCGGGCACGGCGAACCGCTACGAATGGCTGGCGCTGGTGCTGTTCCTGGTCGCCACCGCGCTGGGCCTGGCGCTGGTGGTCAGCGCACTGCTGCGCGATCGCAAGGCCAAGCCGCGCGAGGAACGCGGGCCGCGCACCTGAGCGCGACCCGCAGCCGCATCACACCTGGTTGATGCGCACGTGGTTGCCGGCCGGATCGCGGAACGCGCAGTCGCGCACGCCGTAGGGCTGGTCCGTCGGTTCCTGGATCACTTCCGCGCCGCTGGCCTGCACCTTCTCGAAGGTGCCATCGAGGTCGCGGCTGGCGAGGATGATCATCCCGTAGGTGCCCTTGGCCATCATCTCGATGAGCGTGCGGCGCTCCTCGTCGCTGATGCCCGGCGTGATCGCCGGCGGCGTCAGCACGATGCTGGTTTCCGGCTGGCCCGGCGGGCCGACGGTGATCCAGCGTAGGCCACCGTAGTCGACGTCCTTGCGCACCTCAAAGCCGAGCGTGTCGCGATAGAAGCCCAGTGCGGCATCGGGATCGTTGTGCGGCAGGAAGGTGGAATGGATGGTCAGTTCCATGGGGTCGTTCTCCGTGAGGATGAGGGTGTGGCCGGGCCGACGTTGTCGAAAGCCGGCGTGTTCGAATGAACCGGTGCGATCAGTCTGCGGCCGGCGCATCGGCCGGCGCTTCTCGATTCCTGATCGATTGCGACCGGATCGGCCGCGTGACCTGCTTGGCGACGCAGGGCGGCATGCCCTCGGCCGCGCCGCCGTGCTCGCGCTTGTACGCGCCGGGCGGCATGCCGACCAGTTCCGTGAAGCGCGTGGTGAAGGTGCCCAGCGACGCACAACCGACGTCGAAACACACCTGCGTCACGCTCATGTCGCCGCGACGCAGCAACGCCATCGCGCGCTCGATGCGCCGCGTCATCAGGTAGCTGTAGGGCGATTCGCCGTAGGCGCGCTTGAACTCGCGGCTGAGGTGTCCGGCCGACATGTGCACCCCTTGCGCGAGCGCTTCGACGTCGAGCGGTTTGGCGTACTCGCGATCGATCCGGTCGCGCACGCGGCGCAGGCGCGCGAGGTCGCGAAGGTGGACGGCATCGGCGTCGGGGGTATTCACGGGCGCGATGCTGTCACGCCGCCTGAGCCCGACTCAAGCGCGCCCGTCCATCGGATGCGCTTGCGTGGCACCGGGGCATTCACGTCGCCCGCCCGGGTGCTTCACGCGGGCGAAATCGCCGCGATGCCATGGTTCGGGTTTCGACTTACCGAGCATCCACAGGAGCACGCCCATGAAAGTGGCCGAGATCATGAACACCGACGTCTTCCTCACCGCCCCGAACCGCAGCATCCGCGAAGCGGCCGAGACCATGCAGCGCATGGACGTGGGCAGCCTGCCGGTGGGTGACGGCGACCGCCTGATCGGCATGGTCACCGATCGCGACATCGCCATCCGTGCCGTGGCACGCGGCCTGAACGCCGACACGCCGGTGCGCGAGGTCATGACGCAGGAAATCCGCTACTGCTTCGACGACCAGGACGTCGACGACGTCGCGCGCAACATGGCCGACCTGCAGGTTCGTCGCCTGCCGGTGATCAATCGCGACAAGCGGCTGGTGGGTTTCGTATCGCTGGCCGATTTCGCGCACGGCGCGGACAACGGCGCGACCGAGGAGCTGGTGCGTGGCGTTGCGACGCCGCACTGACATGGTGAGGCGCGCACTCGCCCTCGCGCTGGTCGGCGTGCTGGTGACCACCGCAGGTTGCCGGCGCGACGACACCGTGCCGCCGGCCGCCACGCCGCCCGGCTCGCAGCCGTCGACCGACGCCACGGGCGCGGGCACCACGGCCTCCGACACGCACACCAGCGCCGACACCGCACCCGCACCACCGGCGCCGACGCCACCGCCATCGGCGGGTGTATCGCTTGCGCTGGTCGCTGCAGTGGACGAGTTAGAGATCGCCGCCGTCGAGCAGGCGCGCGCTCGCAGGCTCGGCCCGCAGGCAAGCGAATACGCACAGATGCTGCATCGCGAGCACAGCGAGAATCTCGCGGCACTGCGTTCGCTTTCGTCAGCCGGTCATCTGATCGAACCGGAGACGACGACCGAAGTGCACGGCCTCGTCGGCCAGGGCAAGACCACCCTGGAAACGCTGGCGAACACGTCCGACGCCGATTACGAACAGGCCTGGTTGCAGGCCATGGTCGACGGCCATGCGCACGCGCTGTCCATGCTCGACGGGCGGCTGATCCCCGCCGCCACGGACGAACCAGTGCGCAACTTCCTCAACAACACCCGTGACCACATGGCCATGCACCTGGAGCGCGGGCGCGCGTTGCTCGAATCCTCCGGCAAGCGCTGATCGGGCAAGCTTGCACCGCGCCGCACGTCCCTGTGCGGCGCGCCCTCCCCTCAACGAATCGTCGCGAAGCCGAAGCGCGGCTCCGGCTCGTAGCTGCGCGGCGCGTGGCGCTCGGACAGGCGCGTCCACGCGGCCATGGCGACCGGCAGCGCCTCGTTCCAGTCCAGGCGCGAATTGCCGCGCACGCGCACGTAGCAGAGCTGGAGGGCGTCGGCCATGTCGTCGAAGTCCTGGCCATGGCCGCGCAGGTACGCGTCCAGGCCGAGCTTCAACGCCGGCAGGTAGTCCTCGCTGCGGAACCTCGGCACGTAGTTGCGGTAGTGCCGCATCCAGTACGCGACTTCCTCCTCGATATCCACCGCTTCCACGACCGTCGAATGCTCCCCGTAATACAGCTTCGCGTTCATCGTCTCTCTCTCCGTTGTCTTATCGTCGTTGCGGTGCTTCGGAACCGGCGAGCGGTCCCGACAAAGACAAGCAGGAGCAACTTACGTGCCATGGTCGGCGGTCGACGCAAAGGCCGCGAAGGACGCGTGAAAAATCTTCGCGAACCTGACCGTAGCGATACTGGTGAGACGTTGTGAATGCCTTCACGGCGTGAAGGAACAACGCCGATCGCGAAGATGTTTCCTGCGGCATTGAATATTCTTCAAAGGGTCTTAACTTCGCCGCGACTACGCTGACGGCCTCAAGAGGGAGATCTCCAGTGCCGGCATCCTTGTTGATCGTCGACGACGATCGCGACTTCACTGCGTCCGCGGCCGACTTCGCCCGCCTTCGCGGCTTCCAGCCCTACGTGGCGCATTCGCTCGAGCAGTCCCGGCAGTTCAGCCACCTGCCGCCGCTCGACCTGCTGCTGCTCGACTTGGAACTGCCCGACGGCAACGGCATGGACCTGCTCGACGATCCGGCGCTTCCCGAACACGACCACGCGGTGATCGTCACCGGACAGCCGTCGGTGGAATCGGCGATCCAGGCGGTTTCACGTCCCGTCTACGACTACCTGCTCAAGCCGCTGTGCCCGGAACAGTTCGACGCGCTGCTGTCGCAGGCCGCCTCGGCCTACGCGCGGGCGCACGACATGCCGGTGCGCTTCGGCATGGTGGGACGCTGCGAATCGATGCGGCTGGTGACCGACGACATCGAACGCGTGGCGCCGTCGGACGCATCGGTGCTGATCACCGGCGAAAGCGGCACCGGCAAGGAGCTTGTCGCGCGCGCCGTGCACCAGCGCAGCGGACGGCCCGGCGCGTTCATCGCGGTGAATGCCGGTGCGATTTCGCCCGAGCTGCTCGCCAGCCATCTGTTCGGCCACGAACGCGGCAGCTTCACCGGTGCCAATGCCCGCCATGCCGGCTACTTCGAACAGGCGCACGGCGGCACGTTGTTCCTGGACGAGATCACCGAAATGCCACTGGCACTGCAGGTCTACCTGCTGCGCGTGCTCGAGACCGGCACCGTCACGCGCGTTGGCGGTTCGGAAAGCATTCCGGTGGACGTGCGCATCGTCGCGGCGACCAATCGCGATCCGCTCGGATCGGTCGATGCGGGAACGTTGCGCGAAGACCTGTACTACCGCCTGGCCGACTTCACCATCGCCATGCCCAGCCTGCGCGAACGCGGCGAGGACGTGCAGCTGCTCGCGCAGCATTTCCTCGATCTTCTCAACGTGCGGCACGCCACCAACAAACGCTTCGCCGATGGCACCGACCGCACGCTTCGCCGCCACGCGTGGCCGGGCAACGTGCGCGAGCTTCGCAGCGCGGTGCAGCGCGCGTTTCTCGCGAGCGACGACGGCATCCTGCGCATGCGGCCGAACGCGCGCCGCATGCGTGCCAACGATGCCGATCCCGGCGCGGTGACGTTCACCGTCGGCATGACCTACGCCGAGATCGAACATGAAATGCTCAGCCGCACGCTGGCCTACTTCGACAACGACCGCACGCGCACCGCGCGCGCGCTCGGGGTGAGCGTGCGGACGATCCACAACCAGCTGGCGCGCCTTCGCACGCGGGACGCCGAAGCGTGAGCGTGCCGCTGGACGATGCGACCGAACGCCAGTGGCGCCACGGCCTTCGCAACGAACTCAACGTGATCACGATGGCGGTGTCCACCGCGCTGGCGATGCTCGATCACGGTGCCGAACCCGAACGCATCCGCGAGCACCTCAAACGTGCCGAAGCCGGTTGCAAGCGCTGCCGCACGATGGTGATGGATCCGCGTGACGCAGCAGAGCATCCCTAGTTCGCTTGGCAAAACCTGTCGTCCCCAAAGAGAAAGGCCCGCGATTGCGGGCCTTTCTGTCCTCAGTGCGCTTCCCTGTTCGTCAGTGCTGGGAGCCGCCCTGGTTGTTGTCGCCACCGGTGCTGCGCGTGGACGACGAGCCGGTCGTGGTCGAGCCGCCGCTGCTGGCGGTCGTGCCGCTTGCGCGGGATGACGTCGACGAGGACGCCGAGCGACCCTGCGACTGCGACGAGCCCTGCGCCTGCGACGAGCCGGACTCGCTGGAGCGTCCGGACTGCGACTGCGACTGAACCTGGATGCGGTTGTCGACCTGCTTCACGCCGCTGCTCGCATCGGCCAGGTCTTCGGCGCGGTGCTTCATCCAGCGCTCGGTGACGGTACCTTCCAGCGTGATCACGCCGTTGACGCAACGCACGGTGATCTCGGTGGCGTCCAGATAATCATCTTCGGTCAGACGCTCGTTGATGTCCTCGAGCAGGCGTTCGTCCGAACGCGTGTACGAGCGCGGGCCCATGCCGCGGTAATTGCGGCTGTACTGGTCGCGCGACGACATCCCCGACGAGCTCCCGGACATCGAACGCTGGCGGCTGGAGCCCTGCGTGTCGCTGGGATATCCGCTGGCGTAGCCGCTGCTGCCGGAGCCCGAACCGTACTGGCTGCCGTAAGCCTGTTCGTCGGCGTAGCCGGACGAGAGGCCATAACCTTCGCCATAACCGCGTTCCCAGTTGCGATTGCCGGCGTGACGTCCGGACTCGCCGCCTTCGTAGCCGCGGTATTCGCGACCGCTGCCGTAGCCGTGCGAACCGGAACTGTGTTCGCCCTGCCCGTAGGCCTGCGTGCCGTAGCCGCGCTGGTTGCTGTAATCCTGCTGGCCTTCCTGGCGACGCTGGCTGCCGAAGTCGGAGCCCGACGCGCGGTAACGCCCCTGGCTGCCGTAATCCTCGCCTTGTTGCTGCGAGCGGTAGCTCTGGCTGCCATAGCCCTGGCTGCCCTGCGTGCCGTATGCACGATTGCTGCCGTAGTCACCGTGGCCGCGATCGCCATACTGGCCGCCGAACTCGCGTTCGCGTCCGTAGTCGCTGCCCTGGCGATCGTATTCGTTGCTGCCCTGCGCACCGTAGGTGCCCTGCTCGCCCCAGCGCTGCGATTCGCGACGCCCCTGCGACCAGTCCTGCTCATCGCGGCCCATGCCGCTGCCGTACTGCTGCCGGCCCATGCGGCCGCCGGTTTCGTAATCGCCCGCGTAGTGGCCCTGCGTGCGACCGGAACTGCTGTCGTCCCAGTCCTCGCCCGCGCCCCAGCGACGCGCGCCTTGCCCGTACTCCGAGCGACCCGACATGCCCGATTCCTGGCGCTGCTGGCGCAGACGCTCCTCGTACCGCCTGGATGCATCACGTTCGTTCATCGTTCCTCTCCTTCCACTCAACCAAGCACGTCCCGTCTCCAGGGCGCGCGCGCCCAGCCGCATCGCGTCTTGCGCAACGGCCTTGAATTCACCGGTTCCCGATCGCTCGTCGGTCACTGGACTACCCTCCTGTGTGGATGTGTGATTTCGCGCGCCTCGGCGGCAAACGCTCGCAGGCGGACTGTGCCGCGGCAGATGTAAAAACGGCGCGGACATCGTTCAGCGACGACGTAACAAGTCGCCGATGCGAATGCGGATTCATGCATGGAAAACGCAGGGTGCAGCGGATGCAGGAGCGTTCCGCAAAAGACATGCCAGCGCGCGATCGCACCAGGCGCGACCTGTGCGCGATCGCGCGCGGAAAAATTTCCGTCGGCGAAATTGTTTCCGTCGCGGTTTTCGTTGACGACGTTGCGCTAGCCCGCGAGCGCTTCGTTCGGTTCGGTTCAGTGACGAACGCGTGACATCGCATCGCAACGGCGCGCTGAACACGCGACATCGCGATGCGTGTGGTTTACGGCTTCACGCTGCCGTTGTCCTCCTGCAGCGCCGGCTTGAACGGAATGTCCGGCGGCGGACGCGCTTCGGCGGGCTGGTCGTTGAGGTTGGGATCGCTCAAACCGCAACTACCGCCAAGGCCGAGCATCGACACGACGCATTCGATGCGTTTGTTCGTGCCCGGGATCGGAATGGTTACCTTCTCGATGCCCTTGCGCACCCATTCGGCGAGCAGCGTTTCGTCCGGCACCCAGTACTTGTCGAACGAGGTCGGTTCGAAATCCGTCGGCTTGCGCTTGAGCCACGTGCCCGAACGATCGAGATCGCGGATTTCCTCCGTGATCGCGCCTGGCGGCCGGTTCGGCGATGCCGAGCCACCTGGTTCGGGCACGCGCACGCTGCCGTCGGCGTTGTACAGGCCCGGCGTCAGGCCGCGTTGCCCGCCCGGCGCATTGCGCGTGCTGGCGCCCCAGTCGTCGCCACGGCGCGGCGTGGACCACGTGCCCGGCGACGGCGTGGGGCTCGGACCCGCACCCGCGGTCGACGGCTGCGTGCCGCGGCCGGCCGCGGCCGGTGCGGTACCGGACGGAGCAGCGGACGAAGGTGCCGACGCCGTCCGCGCTGCGGGTGCATTCGACGATGCGGTCGACGGCGCATTCGAAGTGGTGGACGACGGCGCCGGCTGCGCTGTCGCAGCCGCGCTCGTCGCCACGGGCGCCGCAGGCGACGGCGTGGGTGCCGCTGGCGTCGGCGGCGTCGGGACCTCGCGCGTGCGGACGGTCTGTTCGGCCGCGCGCACCTGCGGGGTCGGGACGCTGGGTTCGGGCAGCGTCGGCACGGGAACGCGCGGCACCGGTACCGGCACCTCGCGCATCGTGATCTCGCGCGTGCGCTGCTGGATCGTCGGCGCCGCGATCTCGCGTGGCGTGATTTCGCGATGCACCGGCTGCACGGGTTCGGCGACGTCGGTCGTGCGCACCTGCGGCACGGGCGTGCGCAACTCGGGCGCCGCGAGCGTGGGTTGCGGTGGCTGGCGCCGGGTCGGCGGGAGCACGAACACGTCCGGCGTGTTCGGCACCGGTTCGCTCACGGTCACCGGCTGCGCCACCGGCGGTGGCGCCGGCGGCGGCAATTGGGGTTCGGGCACGTCGCGCTGGGCGATGTCGGGAAGTGGCGCGTCGATGCTTGGCGTCGGCAACGGCGGCGCGGGGACGGACGGCGCCTGCTGCGGCGCGGGTTGTGCCGCAGCGGCCTGTTGCGACGGCGCGGGTTGCGCGGGCGCCTGCGTGGCTTCGGGTTCCTGCGAGGGCTCGGCCGCGCCGCCGCCGGGTTCCTTCGGCGTGCCCGTGCCGACGTATTCGATCATCGTCACGTCCTCGCCCTGCGGCGCGGGCGCACTGACGGCCATGAAGCGCAGGTACATCAGGTACAGCAGCAGCGCGCTGAAGATGACGTGCCACAGGATCGTGAACGTCGCTGCGAACCAGTGCGTGCGACGGTCGTACTTGTCCCAGCGGTTGTCGTCGCGCGACCAGTCCTGGCGCATCAGCGTGGTGAACGCCTGCCACCGCGTCAGATCGCGCAGTCGTCGCGGACGCTCGGTCAGGGGACGCTGAAGGAAGACGGCGATGATCGCGTCGACGGTCGCACCGCGCACCGCGCCCACGCGCTCGGCCATGCCGTCGAACCACGTCTGCCAGCCCGGGGGAAACTCACCCGGCTTGCGCCGCAGGTGCGGCGCGACGAGCTGCAACCTTCGTTGCAGTGCGTGGATCAGATCGGCGGCGGAGAACATCTACGTCGCCGGGCCCGGGTCAGGCCGCGGAATCGCGACGGATGTAAGGCGCGTCGCCGGTATCGTGATCGGTCGCATCGCGCACTGCCGTCACGCCGGGCACCTTGCTCAGCAGCGTCTTCTCAATGCCCTGCTTCAGCGTCACGTCCGCCATGCCGCAGCCGTGGCAACCGCCACCGAAGCGGAGCACGACCACGCCGTCGGCCGTCACTTCCTGCACCGACACGTGTCCACGATGCGAGGCGAGCTGCGGGTTGATTTCCTGTTCGACGATCCAGTGCACGCGCTCGACCAGCGACGCCGAATCGGCCGGCGCCTCGCCCTTGATCTTCGGCGCGCGGATCTGCAGCTGGCCGCCGGTGGACTGGGTTTCGTAATCGATCTCCGCACCGTCCAGGTATTTCACGCTGGGCGCGTCGAGCCAGATCGTGAAGCCGTCGCAATCCACGGCCCACTCGTCGCCCTGCAGGTCGCCGGGTTCGGCGAACTCCAGCCGCACGTCGGCGCGCGGCGTACCGGCGTGCACCGCCGCCAGACGAACGCCGAGACCCGGAAGGGACTCGCGTTCGATCAGCTTGCGGAAATGGCGCTGGGCGGATTCGGAAATATTGATCATGGCGGTATTCTAGCGGGGTCCACGCATTCAGATGGCGCGGCCGTCACCTGCGATGGCCGACGATGCGTTCCATTCAGTCGGCCCGCCGGTCGCCCTCCCGCAAGGAGCCCCACTTCGTGAACGACCTCATTCCCCTCGCGCAGGCCCACTGCATCGCCCGCCGCGGCACCGAGCATCGCCTGAGCGAAGCGCGCGTGCGCGAACTGCTGCCGCAGATCCCGGGCTGGGAGGTGGTCGAGGACGGGCATGCGATCACCCGGACGTTCACCTTCGCCAACTACTACGAGACCATGGCGTTCGTGAACGCGCTGGCGTTCGTGGCCCATCGCGAGGACCACCACCCGGACCTCGGCGTGCACTACAACCGCTGCGTGGTGCGCTTTTCGACGCACGACGTCGGCGGCCTGAGCGAGAACGACTTCATCTGCGCCGCCAAGGCCCAGGCCCTCGCCGCCTGACCTTCCCGTCCCGTACGAGGCAGCCCGCATGGACTTCCCCCGCATCCGCATCGCACTGCTCGCCGGTTCCGTGCTCGCCATCGCCGCCTGTCAGCCGGAGGCGCCACCAGCGCCGGTCAAGACGACGGAGTTGATGGCGGTGGACACGCCGCCGCCGGGGTATCCCGAAGAACTCGCCTGCGACGACATCGGCGGGCAGGTGATCCTGGCGATGACGATCGGCGTGGATGGCAAGCCGAGTTCGGTCGAGGTCTTCCGCAGCAGCGGCGTGCCGCCGCTGGACCAGGCCGCGAAGGAAGGCGTCCGCACGTGGACGTTCAAGCCGGCGACCCGCGACGGACAGCCGCAGTCCTCGCGCCTGCAGGTGCCTGTGAACTTCAATCCGCCGGTGGAGCGTCCGCAGTCCTGCTTCGTACTCGACGAGAAGCGCCGGCGCGGCGGCTGAGGATCACGCCAGCCGGTCGAGGACGTCGATCAGTTCCGGCGCCAGCGGGGCATTGAGCAGGTACGGCGTCTTGCCGTCGTCGAGCGCGAATTCCAGCGTGGAGGCGTGAAGGAACAGGCGCTTCAGGCCGGCCTGCTCGCGTAGGCGCTTGTTGGCGTCCACCTCGCCGTACTTGTCGTCGCCGGCAACCGGATGCCCGATGTGCTGCGCGTGGACGCGGATCTGGTGCGTGCGGCCGGTCTCGATGCGCACTTCGCAGTACGACTGTCCGCCCCGGCGTTCGAGCACCTTGAAGTGGCTCAGCGATGGCTTGCCGGCCGCGTTCACCTGCACATGGCGCTCGCCGCCCTGGCGCAGGCCGATGTGCAGCGGAGCGTCCACGGTCATCACGCCGTCGGGCATGCGGCCGGTGAGAAGCGCCAGATACCGCTTGGAAATGCCGCCCTCCTCGCGCATCAGGGCCTGCAGCTCGGTGAGCGCCGAACGCTTCTTGGCGACGATGAGCAGGCCGGAGGTGTCGCGGTCGAGCCGGTGGACGAGCTCCAGCGTCTGCCCCGATCGCAGCGCGCGCAGCGACTCGATCGCGCCGTGGCTGATGCCGCTGCCACCGTGGCTGGCGAGGCCTGAGGGCTTGTTCAGCGCGAGCAGGCGGGCGTCCTCGAAGACGATCGCCGCTTCCAGCGCCTCCAGCAGGCCCTTCGGCGGCGCGGGGCGTTCACCGGCTTCGCCCAGGCGCACCGGCGGGATACGGACTTCGTCCCCGCCTTCGAGCTTGCGCTCGGCCTTGGCGCGACCGCCGTTCACCCGGACCTGCCCGGAGCGCACGATCTTGTAGACCAGCGACCGCGGGGCGCCCTTCAGCTGGCCCAGCAGGAAGTTGTCCAAGCGCTGCCCGGCGCGGTCGTCGGGCACGCGGACGGTGCGGACCTGGCCGGACTCGTTTGCCGGACGCGGCGCGGAGCCGGTCCTGCCCGGCCTGTCGTTGGGGTCTGAATGGGTCATCCGAAGGGGGTTATCTGTTACACTCGCGACGCGAGATAAGGTTTTGATTTCGCAGGAAGTTACTTCACAAAGGCCGAAAGCCCTTTCCTGCGATTCCGGTCCGCGCCTAACCACTGCCCCCGGGGCAGCCATGTTAGCAGCGATGGCCCGGCGGAACCCGACATTGCCGGAGCGGGTCAAACCGCCCGTGATGAACACGTCCCGCGCGGCGTTCGCGCCGCCGGTCCCTAAGCTGTCTTGAAAGAAACAATTAAGCGCTCCCGCGGCGTGCCGTGGTGTCGTAGCGCTGGAAAACTTGAGGCCGCAGCGCCAGGCCCCGCCCAACGGCGACCGGCGCGCGGCTTGCGGTATCCAGAGGCGAAACGCCCCACGGCGTTCCGCGGCTGCAGGACGCGCATGCGTCCCGCGCCGACCACGCGCAGGAGCGCGCGAGGAACGCACCAATGAAGCGAATGCTCATCAACGCGACGCAGGCGGAAGAACTGCGCGTCGCCATCGTCGACGGCCAGACCCTGTACGACATCGACATCGAACAGCCGGCCAAGGAACAGAAGAAGTCCAACATCTACAAGGGCCGCATCACCCGGCTCGAACCCTCCCTCGAAGCGGCCTTCGTCGAATACGGCGCGGAGCGCCACGGCTTCCTGCCGCTGAAGGAAATCTCCCGCGATTACTTCCAGGCCGGCGTCGACCACAACAAGGCCGGCCTGCGCGAACTGCTGCGCGAAGGCCAGGAAATCGTCGTCCAGGTCGACAAGGAAGAGCGCGGCAACAAGGGCGCGGCGCTGACCACGTTCATCTCGCTGGCCGGCCGCTACATGGTGCTGATGCCGAATTCGCCCACCGCCGGCGGCGTGTCGCGCCGCATCGAGGGCGAGGATCGCGCCGAGCTCAAGCGCGCGATGGATGCGCTGAACATCCCCGACGACATGGGGGTGATCATCCGCACCGCCGGCGTCGGTCGCGATGCCGAAGAACTCCAGTGGGACCTCGACTACCTGCTGCAGGTGTGGAAGTCCGTCGCCGAGGCCGCGCTGAGCAAGCCCGGCCCGTTCCTGATCTACCAAGAATCGCGCCTGATCATCCGCGCCCTGCGCGACTACATGCGCCCGGACATCGGCGAGATCCTCGTCGATACGCCGGAGATGTACGCCGAGGCGCGTGATTTCGTCGAGCAGGTGATGCCGCACAACCTGCGCAAGCTCA
Source organism: Lysobacter soli (assembly GCF_009755585.1). Lineage (NCBI taxonomy): Bacteria > Pseudomonadati > Pseudomonadota > Gammaproteobacteria > Lysobacterales > Lysobacteraceae > Lysobacter > Lysobacter soli. The sequence continues at coordinate 2,384,007 of NZ_CP046603.1, forward strand.
AGCACTACACCGACGACACGCCGCTGTTCAACCGCTTCCAGATCGAATCGCAGATCGAGAACGCCTACGAGCGTGAAGTCCGCCTCCCCTCCGGCGGCGCGCTGGTGATCGACCAGACCGAGGCGCTCACGGCGATCGACGTGAACTCCGCGCGCGCCACCAAGGGCGGCGACATCGAAGAGACCGCCTTCAACACCAACCTGGAGGCGGCCGAGGAAGTCGCGCGCCAGATGCGCCTGCGCGACCTGGGCGGCCTGGTGGTGATCGACTTCATCGACATGTCGTCGAACAAGCACCAGCGCGAGGTCGAGAACCGCCTGGCGCACGCACTCAAGCAGGACCGCGCGCGCGTCCAGATCGGCCGCATCTCGCGCTTCGGCCTGCTCGAACTGAGCCGCCAGCGCCTGCGCCCGAGCCTGGGCGAATCCAGCCAGCTGGTGTGCCCGCGCTGCGAAGGCCACGGCCGCATGCGCAGCGTCGAGTCGCTATCGCTGTCGATCCTGCGCCTGGCCGAAGAACACGCGATGAAGGAAAACACCGGCCAGGTGCTGGTGCAGGCGCCGACCGAGATCGCCAATTACCTCCTGAACGAGAAGCGCCGCGCGCTCAGCGAGATCGAGAAGCGCCACGACGCGCCGATCGTCATCGTCGCCGACGAGCAGCTGCACACGCCGCATTACGAAGTCACGCGCATCCGCGAGAACGAGCTGGGCGAAGAGTCGAACAAGCCGAGCTACCAGCGCGGCACCCCGCGCAAGCTGCCGACGCACTCGCTGACCAAGGCGCACCTGAACATCCCGGCCGCGCCGGCGGTGACCAACGTCAAGCCGGCCCAGCCCGCTCCGCTGCGCGAGCCGCGCGAGCAGCAGGTCGCCGCGCCGGCGCCCGCCCCGGCTCCGGCACCGGTCGCCGCCCCGACACATTCGATCGGCGTGGTCGAGCGCATCCTGCGTTTCTTCCGCGGTACGAGTTCGCCCATCGCGGTGGAACCGACGCCGGCCGCGCGTCCACAAGACAATCGTGGCGGTCGCAACGAACGCGGTGATCGCAACGACAAGCGTCGTGACGGCCGCAACGGCAAGCAGGGCCGCGATGGCCGCCGCGACGATCAGCCGCGTCGCGAGGAGAATCGCCGTGATGAGCCGCGTCGCGACGAACGCCGCGACGAGCAGCGCCGCGAGAAGCAGCCGCAGCAGGCCCAGCAGCAGAAGCAGCCGAAGCAGCAGCAACAGCAGCCCAAGCAACAGCAGCAACAGCAGAAGCAGCCGAAGCAGCAACAGTCGCAGCAGTCGCAGCAGCAGGCTCAGGCGCAGCAGTCGCAGATCGAAGAGCGCGTCCAGCAGTCGGCCGCCGAGGCCCGTCCGCCGCGGAACGAGAACCGCCCCGCTCCGGCGAAGGCCGAAGTGAAGTCGGACGTCGTCAAGGCCGAAACGCCAGCCACGACGGCAGCGGACGTGGCGCTGGTCGCGCCGGCCGTCGTCGCAGCCGCGGTGACTGCCTCGGACACCACCGAAGCCGCAACGCCTGCGGTCGTGCAGACGGGTGAAGCCGTCGCCCATGCCGATGCCACCCAGGGCGAAGGCGCTGGCGAAGGCGGCAGCCGTCGCCGTCGCGGCCGTCGCGGTGGCCGTCGTCGTCGTCGTGGCGGTGGCGACGCCGCTGCAGGCACCGACGAGGCGCAGCTGCACGACGAGCATGACGACGCTTCGCTCCTCGACGACGAGGACGACGCGCACGAAGCGAATGCCGCCGAAGGTACGGCCCCGGCGCCGGTCGCGCAGCGTTCGCAGCCCGAGTTCGATTTCGACGACGAGCCCGCGACTCCTTCGGCCGCGCCGTCGAACGTGACGCACACGCCCGCGACCCCGGCTCCGGTGGCGACGCCGGCGCAGGCCGCCGTGGCGACCGTTGCCGCCGTTGCGGTGGCGACGGGCGAAACCGCTGCGCCGAAGGCCGATCAGCCGCCGGTCGCCGCGCCCCCGGAACCGCAGGCCCCGGCCGAACCGGCCGTCGTCGTCGAGCAGCCGGTCGTGGTGCCCGAGCCCGTTCCGGAACCGGAAAAGGTCGAAGAGCCGGCCGTGATCGATCCGGCGCCGATCGCACCGGCCGAAGACGCGCGTCCGCAGAAGCAGGCCGAGGCGGAAACCACCGAGTCGCGTCCGCAGGCTTCGACGCCGTCCGCTGCGCCGCTCGCCAATGGCGACGTCCCGCGCACCGCCGGCCTGTTCGATTCGCTGCCGCACGACACTCGCGCGCCGGCCGCCGAAACCGCGCCGGTCCCGGCGCCGGTGGAAGCATCGGTCGCTGGCGAGTCGCAGGCTGACGAAACCGCGCCGGACACCGTTGCCGTAGACGCCGACGAGGCAGCGCCCTCCCCGGCCGAAGCCGCCGCCGAACACGTCCACGCAGCCGCGCAGGGCGAAGGCGAGCGCAAGCAGGAATCCGGGCACGTCTGATCGCCCGGTTCCATTTGCTGGAAACAAAAAACCGGCTGCCTTCGGGCAGCCGGTTTTGTTTTGGGCGCGACGCAAACTTGTGGACCCCCACCTTCGCGGGGATGACAGCAGGAGCCGATCAGATCGCCCGCGTCGGATCCATGATCCCGTAGCGGCTCGCAAGACGCGCCAGCGCAATGCTGTCGCCGATGTCGAGCTTTTCGAACAACCGCGCCTTGTGCGTGTTGACCGTCTTCGCGCTCAGGCTCAAACGCTTGGCGATGACGTCCTGGCGCAGGCCCTGGATCAGCATCAGCGCGATCTCCATCTCGCGGGGCGACAGGCTGTCGAACGGCGATGCGCCGCCATCGATGCCGGCCAGCGCGAGGTTCTGCGCGATCCCGTTGGCGAGGAAACGCTTGCCGCGCGCGACTTCGCGGATTGCACGGAGCAGTTCCGCGGCATCGCCGCCCTTGCCGACGTAGCCCGATGCGCCGGCTTCCAGCAGGCGCTTGGGCATCGGCCCGTCCTGCAGCACCGACACGATGATCACGCGCGCGGCCTGTTCGCTCTTGACGATGCGCTCGGTGACTTCCAGGCCGCTCAGGCCCGGCAGGTGCAGGTCGCACAGCACCACGTCCGGCTTGAGCTTGCGGATCAGCGGCAACGCTTCCTCGCCGCTTTCCGCGTCGCCGACGACCTCGATGTCGTTCTCGCCCGACAGGATCAGGTTCAGCCCCGTCCTCACGAGCGCGTGGTCGTCGATGATGAAAACCCGGATTTCCATTCCACTCTCCGTTGGTATGCGTGTGCCCGCTGCGCGTGGATGGCCCTTCCGGCCCATTCCATGTCCCCTGGCCTGGGGCACACTGAACCGGATTCTAACGGGGACCCCCACCAATGCACCGACTGTTAGTTGCGACGCTCCCGATCCTTTTTCTCAGTGCCTGCGCCTCGCCGGCACCCGTTACGCAGACCACGCCCAGCACGGCGAGCGTCGAGCAACCGGCTGCGACGCAGTGGTTGTCCGACGTCCGCACCATTAGCGACGCCGGCGAAAACGCGCAGCGCCGTGAAGCGATCGCCACCCGCCTCGACGCGCTCGGCGTGATCTGGCGCAAGGCGCCTTTCGAAGCCAGCGGCAAGGCCGGCGAGAACCTCATCGCCGAGGTTTCCGGCGCCGCCAATGCCCCGCTGCTGCTGATCGGCGCGCATTCCGACCGCGTCGCCGTCGGCCACGGTGCGACCGACAACGCGTCGGGCAGCGCTTCGGTGCTCGCGCTGGCCGAGCGTTTCCAGCGCCAGCCGCTGAAGCACCATCGCGTTGCCATCGCCTTCTGGGACCTGGAAGAAGAAGGCCTGCTGGGCTCCAAGGCCTTCGTGGCCGACGGCTCGACCAAGCCGGCGCTGTACGTGAACTTCGACGTGTTCGGCTGGGGCGACACGCTGTGGATGATGGCGCCGGGGCAGGCCCAGGCCGCGCTGGTGGACAGCAGCCGCACCGCCACGCAGGCGCTGCAGCTGGGCTTCTCCCCGGGCGAACAGTATCCGCCCACCGATCACCTGCCCTTCCTGCGCGCCGGCTGGCCGGCGGTGTCGTATTCGCTGGTGGGTGCGGACGAGATCACGCAGGTGCTCGCCGCCTATGCCGGCAAGAAGCCGCACACGCCGGCGAAGGTGATGCGCGTGATCCACACCGATCAGGACGTGATCGGCCAGATCGACGCCGCGGCCGCCGTGCGCGGCGTCGACGCGGTCGAGCGTGCGCTGCGCGACTGGGATGCGAAGGGTGTCACGGCGTCGCCCACTACGACGTCCGAAAGCAGCCGGTAAGGGTCGCGTCTCGCGGCGACCATCGGCTTCCCATATCGACCGTCGAGGTTCCCCATGCACGCCAGCAACGCCGAACACGCCGCCCGTTTCCGCAACCTGCACACGCGCGGCGTGCTGCGCCTGGCCAATGCATGGGACGCCGGCAGCGCCCGCCTGATCGAAAGCCTCGGTGCGCCCGCCATCGCCACGACCAGCGCGGGCGTGGCATGGGCGCGCGGTTACGTGGACGGCGACGTGCTGCCGATCGAGCGCCTGCTCGACACGGCAAGGGAGATCGCACGCGTCATCCGCGTGCCGCTGTCCGTCGACATGGAAGGCGGTTATTCCGACGATCCGGCCGTCGTCGCCACGAACGTGGTGCGCGCGGCCGACACCGGCGCGGTCGGCATCAACATCGAGGACGGCAGCGGTTCGCCCGATGCGTTGTGCGCGAAGCTCTCGCGCATCCGCGACGCGCTCGCCGCGCGCGGGCTCGACGTCTACGTCAACGCCCGCACCGACGTGTATCTGCGCGGCCTGGCGCCGCCGGACGCGCGCGTGGCGATGGTGCTCGAACGCGCCGCACGCTATCGCGAGGCCGGTGCCGACGGCCTGTTCGTTCCCGGCCTGATCGAAGCGGGCGCGATCGGCGACATCGCCTCCGCCGCGGGATTGCCGCTCAACGTGATGCTGCGTCCGGGATTACCCGCGCTCGAGGAACTGGACGCCCTCGGCGTGCGCCGGCTCAGCGCGGGCTCGGACCTGGCCGAAGCAGTGTTCGCGCACGTGGGCACGCTGGCCAGCGCGTTCCTTCAGGACGGCCGCGCCGCGCCCGGCGAGCGCATGGCCTACGGCGCGGTCAATGCGCTGTTCGCCGATCGCTGAGACGCATTGATCGGCCATCGGTCCGACAAGGTGACGGCGGCCGGTTGTTTCACGGCTTGGTTGCGCCTCAACAAACAGCCGCAACCTTTTGATTACGCAGCGTCGCAGCCGGTGATACACCGCCGCGCTTAGATCGGCCAAAGCCCGGGCTTGCCCGCGGCCGTGAAGGTAAATAGATTTTTACCTCGACCAGGGCCGTATAGATGTCCGACCTCACCGCTCGCCAGGCGCAGATCCTCGCCTTCATCCAGGATCACACCCATGCCGAGGGCCTGCCTCCGACGCTGCAGCAGATCGCCGATGCGTTCGGCTTCCGACAGGCGTGCGCGGCGCACAAGCACGTCCGGCGGCTGGAACAGGCCGGGCACCTGCAGGTGCGTCCGAACCAGGCGCGCGGCATCCGGCTCGCCACATCCCGGCCCAAGCCGCAGCGCGACGACGACCGGCTCACCCTCGCCGTCCTCGGCCGCGTCGCCGCGGGCGCGCCGATCGGTGCCGATGCGCATGTCGAACGCGAACTGCACATCGATCGCGCGCTGTTCTCCACCGTGCCGGACTACCTGCTGCGCGTGCAGGGCGATTCGATGCGCGAGGAAGGCATCTTCGATGGCGATCTGGTCGCCGTGAAACGCACGAGCGATGCGCGTGACGGACAGATCGTGATCGCGCGCATCGACGAGGAAATCACCATCAAGCGCCTGGAGCGCAACGCACGCGGCATCCGCCTGTTGCCGCGCAATCCCGACTACCCGCCCATCGACGTGCCACCCGGCAGCGATTTCGCGATCGAAGGGCTCTACTGCGGCCTGGTGCGCACCGACTGATGGGCGCGCAGATCGTCCCGCTCGAATCGCTGCTGTCCGCGCGCACCGTCTGGCGCGCGGGGCGACAGGCCGCGCCTGCGCCGCTGGGCGAATCGACGGGTTTTGCCGCACTCGACGCCCTGCTCCCGCACGGCGGATGGCCGCAGGGCGCGCTGAGCGAGTTGCTGATTCCGGTGGAAGGCGTGGGCGAATTGACGCTGCTGATGCCGACGATCGCGCGGATGACGCAGGCCGGCCGCCTCGTCGCGCTGATCGCGCCGCCGTTCTGTCCGTATGCGCCGGCGTGGCAACGCGCGGGCGTGGATCTTCGCTATCTGGAAATCGTCGACACGAACGCACAGTCCGGTTCGAAAAGCGCGCTGTGGGCCTTCGAACAATGCCTGCGCAGCGCCGCGTTTTCGGCCGTGCTGGGCTGGCCATCCAATGCCGACGGTCCGGCGTTGCGTCGATTGCAGGTGGCCGCCGATACCGGCGAATGCCTCGGCTTCGCCGTGCGCGACAGCCGGCACGCCGACAACCCCTCGCCCGCCGCGCTTCGCATCGAGCGCGTCGAAAACGACTGGCGCATCCGCAAATGCCGCGGCGGCCAGGTTCCCTCGCAAGGATTCGCGCCACCGCTGCACGCCGGCTTGCCCGGCTGAGGTCCTGCCGTGCTCTGGGCCTGCATCCGCCTGCCGCACCTGGCGCTCGACGCCGTCCTGCGCGACGTCGACGACCGCACGCACCCGCTCGCCCTGGTCACCGGGCCGGCACAACTGCGCACGCTGCTGTCGGTCAACGCGTCCGCGGCCGAAGCCGGCCTGCGCCCCGGCATGCGACTGACCGCCGCGAACGCGCTGTGCGCGCAGGCGACGCTGCGCGATCACGACGAACAACGCGACGCACGCGCGCATCGCTTCCTCGCCGCGTGGGCGTACCGGCACAGTTCGCTGGTGAGCGCGCAATGGCCGGGCGCGATCGTGCTGGAAGCCAGCGCGAGCTTCCGCCTCTTCGGCCCCTGGCCGCAGCTGGAAGCGAAGTTGCGGCGCGAACTCGACGCACTCGGCTTCCAGCACCGCATCGCATTGGCGCCAACACCGCGTGCCGCGCAGGTGTTCGCCGGATTGCGTGACGGCTACGCGCTGTCCGATCGCAATGCGCTTGCATCGACGCTCGATCGCGTGCCGATCCGCCGCGCCGCGCTGCCCGACGAAGCCGGCGTGCGGTTGCACCGCATGGGCATCGGCTCGCTGAAGGAACTGCGCGAACTGCCGCGCGATGGCATCCGCCGCCGTTTCGGGCTGCCACTGCTGGAGCACCTCGATCGCCTCTACGGCATCGCCGACGATCCGCTGGATTGCTACCAGCCGCCCGATCATTTCGATTCGCGCGTGGAGCTCGGCTACGAGGTCGAAAGCCACCAGGCGCTGTTGTTCCCGCTGCGGCGACTGGTCAACGACCTCGCCGTGTACCTGTCCACGCGCGACGGTGGCGTGCAGCGGTTCGTGATCCGGCTGGAACACGAAGTGCTCCGGCGCGAGGCCGGCGTGCGCGAGAAAAGCCACACCGACGTGCAGGTCGGCCTGCTCGCCGCCGAGCGCGATGCGTCGCTGCTGATGGACATCGCACGCAATCGGCTGGAACAGGCGTCGATCGACAAACCCGTCGTCTGCCTGCGCCTGCTCGCGCGCGAACTGCCGCCGTTCGTGCCCGCCGCGCGCGACCTGTTCGACACGCGCCCCTCGCAGGCGATGCCATGGCCGCAACTGCGCGAACGCCTGCGCGCGCGGCTCGGCGACGACGCGGTGTACCGCATCGCGCCGACGGGCGATCCACGCCCCGAACGCGCCTGGCGCGCCGCAGGCATCGACGAGGACGCCGCGTGCAATGCGCCCGCGCCCGTGCGTCCGCCCCGCCCCACGTGGCTGCTGGAGCATCCGGTGCCGCTGCGGCAGTCCGGCCTGCGCATCGTGTCCGGGCCGGAGCGGCTCGAAAGCGGCTGGTGGGACGACGACGACGTCCGCCGCGATTACTACGTGCTGGAAACCCCGCAGGGCCAGCGCGCCTGGGCATTCGCCGATCCGGGCAAGCGCGGCGAATGGATGCTGCACGGCTGGTTCGCATGAGCACACGTGCATGAGCTGGGACGACGCCATCGACGGCGTGGATCGCGAAACGCCCGGCGATCGCGTGCCACGTGCGTTGCAGGTCGGCCTGCGCCTTCGCCACGCGGCCAACGACGACGTCGACGACGACGCGCCGCCGTACGCCGAACTGCATTGCCTGTCCGACTTCAGCTTCCTGCGCGGCGCCGCAAGCGCGGAGGAACTGTTCGAACGCGCCCGCCACTGCGGTTACCAGGCTCTGGCGATCACCGACGAGTGCTCGCTCGCCGGCATCGTGCGCGGGCTGGAAGCGTCCAGGGCGACGAACGTGAAGTTGATCGTCGGCAGCGAATTCCGCCTGGTCGACGACACGCGTTTCGTCCTGCTGGTCGAAAATGCCGCCGGCTACACGCGGTTGTGCGAACTCATCACGCGCGGGCGCCGTGCCGCCGGAAAAGGCACGTACAAGCTCACGCGCGCAGACGTGGAAGCGGTGTTCGGAATCCAAGACCCCGGCGTGTTCGCGCTGTGGCTGCCCGATCACGCGCCGGGCAAAGCTCCGGACGAACCGGCCGGCCGCTGGTTGCGCACGGTGTTCGGCGAGCGCACGCACCTGGCCGTCGAACTGCATCGTGAAGACGACGACGATGCGCGCCTGCACATGCTGATGACGCTGGCCGCTGCGCTCGACATGACGCCGGTCGCGTGCGGCGACGTGCACATGGCCACGCGTCGTCAGCGCATGCTGCAGGACACGATGACCGCGATCCGGCACAACCTGCCGCTGGACGAATGCGGCGCGCACCTGTTCCGCAACGGCGAGCGCCACCTGCGCGCGCGGCGCACGATCGCCAACATCCATCCGCACGGCCTGCTCGATGCGGCGGTAATACTCGCCGCGCGCTGCACGTTCCAGCTCGACAAGGACCTCAAGTACGACTACCCGTTCGAACTGGTGCCCGATGGCGAAACACCCGCCTCGCACCTGCGCAACCTGACGTTCGCCGGCATGCGCCGTCGCTGGCCCGAAGGCGTTCCGGCGAAGATCGTCGGGCAGATCGAATCGGAGCTCGCGCTCATCGCCGAGCTGAAGTACGAAGCGTTCTTCCTCACCGTCGAGGACATCGTCCGTTTCGCCAACAGCCGGAACATCCTCTGCCAGGGGCGTGGGTCTTCGGCCAATTCAGCCGTGTGCTACGCGCTGGGCATCACGTCGGTGGATCCTGCCGAAAGCCGTCTGTTGATGGCGCGCTTCCTGTCGAAGGAGCGCAACGAGCCGCCCGACATCGACGTGGACTTCGAGCACGAACGCCGCGAGGAAGTGCTCCAGTACGTCTACAGCAAGTACGGTCGCGAACGCGCCGCGCTGGCGGCGACGGTGATCCGCTACCGCGGCAAGAGCGCGGTGCGCGATGTCGCCAAGGCGTTCGGTTTGCCGCCGGACCAGGTCGCGCTGCTCGCCGGCTGCTACGGCTGGGGCAACGCCGGCACCGAGATGGAACAGCGTCTGCTCGAGTCCGGCTTCGATCCGAAAAACCCGCTGATCCAGCGCGTGCTGGTCGTGACCGCGCAACTGGAAAACCATCCGCGCCATCTCTCGCAACACGTCGGCGGCTTCGTGGTTTCGCAGGCGCCCTTGTCGACGGTGGTGCCGGTAGAAAACGCGGCGATGGACGACCGCACGATCATCCAGTGGGACAAGGACGACCTGGAGACGATGAAGCTGCTGAAGGTCGACTGCCTGGCGCTGGGCATGCTGACCTGCATCCGCAAGGCGCTGGACCTGGTGGAAAAACACCGCGGCCGGCGTTACGAACTCGCCACGGTCCCCAAGGAAGACAAGCCCACCTACGCGATGATCCAGCGCGCCGACACGGTGGGCGTGTTCCAGATCGAATCGCGCGCGCAGATGACAATGCTGCCGCGCCTGAAACCCGAGAAGTTCTACGACCTCGTCATCGAAGTGGCGATCGTGCGACCGGGACCGATCCAGGGTGGCATGGTGCATCCGTACCTGCGACGGCGCATGGGCAAGGAACCGGTGGAATATCCGTCGCCCGAAGTCGAGGAAATCCTCAAGCCCACGCTCGGCGTACCGCTGTTCCAGGAGCAGGTGATGGAGCTGGTGATGCATGCCGGCTACAGCGACGACGAAGCCGACCGGCTGCGGCGATCGATGGCCGCCTGGCGCGTGGGCGGCGACATGGAGCCGCATCGCGTGCGCATCCGCGAATGCATGCGCAAAAAGGGATATTCCGAAACCTTCATCGAGCAGATCTTCGAGCAGATCAAGGGCTTCGGTTCGTACGGCTTCCCGCAGAGCCACGCGGCCTCGTTCGCCAAGCTGGTCTACGTGAGCTGCTGGTTGAAGCGCCACGAACCGGCGGCGTTCGCATGCGCGCTGCTGAATTCTCAGCCGATGGGCTTCTATTCGCCCAGCCAGATCGTGCAGGACGCGCGGCGCGGTTCGCCCAGACGCGCGCCGGACGAATTCGCCAGCGAGATCGAACGCGCGCGTGCGATGCGCGAAGCCGTCGACGTGCTGCCGGTGGACGTCATGCACAGCGACTGGGATTGCACGCTCGTCGGTGGCGACGAACGCACGCAGCCGGCGATCCGCCTCGGGCTGCGCGAGGTCAAGGGGCTGTCCGAAACATCGGGCAAGGCGATCGCGGCCGCGCGTGCGCGTCGTGCATTCACCGACCTGCAGGACCTGCGTCAGCGCGCCGGCCTGGACGAGAAGACCTGCAAGGCACTGGCCGAGGCCGACGCGCTGAAAAGCCTGGTCGGCCATCGCCACAACGCGCGCTGGTCGGTCGCGGGGCTCGAACGCCGCCGGCCGCTGCTGCCCGGCAGCCCGGACGAGGACGACATCGCCCTGCCCGCGCCGCGCATTGGCGAGGAAATCCTGTCCGATTACCGCGCCACGGGCCTGAGCCTGTCGTCGCATCCGATGGCGCTGCTGCGTCCGCACCTGGAAGCGCAGCGCATCAAGGGATCGCGCGAGCTGCGCGACACGCGCCACGGCCGCGGCGTGCACGTCGCCGGGCTGGTCACGCAGCGCCAGCGTCCGGCCACGGCGAAGGGCACGATCTTCGTCACGCTGGAAGACGAGCACGGGATGATCAACGTGATCGTCTGGCCCGACCTCGCCGCGCGCCAGCGCAAGCCGCTGCTGGATTCCACGCTGCTGTCCGTGCGCGGCCGCTGGGAGCGCGTGGACGGCGTCGAGCACCTCATCGCCGCCCACCTGACCGACCTGAGCGGGATGCTGGGCGAACTGCAGTCGCCGTCGCGGGATTTCCGCTAGCGACAATCACCGGGCTGAATCCCCGCGCGAATGTCCGGTCGAGCCCGCTCGCCACGTCAAACTCGATGTCGGCCCCTTCGGGCCGCGCATCCCCCTGCAGCCGAGGCTGTCCGTGGACGCACCCCGCTACTTCGTCACCTTCCTCGATCCGCGCACCGGCGAGGCGCGCACGCGCGTGTTCGGGCGTTTCGCCGATCCCGAGCTGGCCGACCGCGTCGCACGGGCGCAACTGACTGAGGCCGGTTGCGAAGTGCTCGACGTGCGTGCCGAAACCCCGGTGGAAGCGCTGCGCCATCGCATCTCGCGCTCGATCACACGCACGCTGCGCATCGCACTGGGCACCGGGCTCACGCTGCTGGCCTACCACGCGCTGTTCATGCGCACAGGCCCGCGCATCAGCGACATGCCGCTGGGCCGCCTCACGCTCGGCATGCTGCTGACCTTCGGCTTCCACGGCGTGTTGATGATCGCCGCGCTGGTGTTCTGCTGGGACATCGCCTTCGGCGAAGGGCCTTATAACGGGCGGTGATCCGTACGCGCACCCCGGGTGCGCTCCGCTTACCCGGGCTACAAGAGCTGGCGCTCTCCTTTGCGGACGTCATCGCGCTTTCCGCCGTCATGCCGCTTTTCAGCTGTCATCCCCGCGAAGGCGGGGATCCATCGTTCCGGCGCATCACGCTGGCGGGAAGCGCGCCATCGCTGAAAGATGGATTCCCGCCTTCGCGGGAATGACGAGCAAAGGCAGCACGCCTGCGGAAAGCGTGCCATTGCTGAAGAATCGATTCCCGCCTTCGCGGGAATGACGAGCAAGGCCATCTCGCGGGCGGAAAGCGTGCCATTGCTGAAGAATGGATTCCCGCCTTCGCGGGAATGACGAGCAAAGGCAGCACGCCGGCGGGAAGCGTGCCATTGCTGAAAGATGGATTCCCGCCTTCGCGGGAATGACAGCAACAAAGCAAAGCCGCGATCCCCACCTTCGGCCTGATCACGCATTCGCGGGAACGACAGCAGAAAGCCCTCTCGCGTCGCGACGCACCGTCCACGAAACGCCCGCCTTACAATGCCCGCCCCTCCCCGCGCGCGGACACCCGATGGAACTGGCCACCGACACGATCGCCCTGCTCATGGCGATCGCCTTCGTCGCCGGTCTCATCGACGCCATCGCGGGCGGCGGCGGGCTGCTGACCATCCCCGCGCTGATGGCCGCCGGCATTCCCCCGGTCAACGCCATCGCCACCAACAAGCTGCAAAGCAGCTTCGGCACCGCGAGCGCGGTGGTCGCCTTCGCGCGCAAGGGGCGCATCGATTTCCGGCGGTTCCTGAAGCCCGCGCTCGGCGCCTTCGTCGGCTCGGCGCTGGGCGCGTGGACGTTGCAGCGCTTGAACCCGGCGTTCCTGGCGGGCCTGATTCCGATGCTGCTGATCCTGATGGTGGTGTATTTCCTGCTCGCGCCGAAGGCCAGCGAGGAAGACCGCCAGGGCCGCATGGGACCGATCGCGCTGGTGGCGATCGTCTCGGCGATCGGCTTCTATGACGGCTTCTTCGGCCCGGGCACCGGCTCGTTCCTGACCACCGCGCTGGTGGCGCTGTTCGGGCTGGGGCTGGTGTCGGCCACCGCGCACACCAAGTTCCTGAACCTCTCCAGCAACATCGCCGCGCTCATCACGCTGGTGATCGGCGGCCACGTGCTGTGGACCGTCGGCCTGCTGATGGCGGTGTCGAGCATTGCCGGCGGCCAGGTCGGCGCGCACCTGGCGATGCGCGTGGGCGGCAAGGTGATCCGCCCGCTGCTGGTGACCATGTCGCTGCTGCTCACGATGAAGCTGCTGTCCGATCCCGCCAATCCGCTGCGCGCGTTCGTGATGGCGCACGCCTAGCGACTGCGCGCCTCCTGGCAGGTCGCGCTGCGCAGCGCGACTTCCAGCTTGTACGGCGTGGTAGCGCTCGATACGGCCGAGCGGCATTCGTCGACCGCGCGGGTTGCTACGGCCATCGACCCTAGCACCGCCAGCGATGCGATCGCGACGACGCCCAGGATCAGCTGGCGTCGGCTGGGAAACGTGTCGGTCATGGGCGGCCTCCTCCTCTCTCCGGATATCGGCAGGCCCCGGCGGGACTTTCGGCCAGATTGGGCCCTTCGCCGGCGTGGCCGGTCGGGGCGAGGCCGTTGCGTTCGGCTTATACGAGTGGCCGCCGAACCGCGGCCTGACGCCCTCGAACGGGAGAGACAGATGACCAGGTGGATCGCTCTGGGATGTACCGCCGCCCTCGCCTGCGGCCATGCCGCCCCGTCGCACGCCCAGACCACTGCGGCCGCGACCTCGGCACCCGCGCCAGCCGCCAAGGCCGCCGCCCATGACAACCGCATGGTGCTGGCCGACAACGAGTCCTTCCTGATGCCGCTGGACGACGCGAAGAACGTCCATCCGGACTACCCGCAGGGCCTGCTCGCGCAGAACCTGCCGCCGCGCACCGTCTGCCTGATGGTGGGCATCAGCGAGAAGGGTGCGGTGACCGTGGTCCACAAGGCGCCCGCATCGGAATACTGCGCCACCGATGCCGAACCCGAGTTCCTCGCGGCGTCGGAAACCGTGGCGAAGACGTGGAAATTCGATCCCGCGCTGCGCTGTGTCTTCCGCAACGTGGAGGACAAGGAACGCGCGAATGCCAGTTGCGCCGGCGGCAAGAGCGTCCCGCAGGCGGTCACCCTGACCTATCGGATCCGCTTCGAGCAGGTCAACGGACAGCCGAAGGTGCACGTGATCGGCGGCTGACGGAAACGCCGCGCGCCGCGCCCGGGCATCGATCGTCCGCGCACGTGGGCCAAGGGCCAATACCGGCGCCCGCAGCCCGGTCCTATGGTGGTGGCATGTCGCGGTGGCCGCGAGGAGCCCCCCATGCCCGAGGAACACGACGACGCCGTGCTGCAGACGCTGCTGGACCGGCTGCTCCGGTTCCGGCTTCCGCGCGCGCTCGCGGTCAAGCAGCGCGTCGATGCGGGCGAATGCCTCACCGACGAGGACATCACCTTCCTCAAGGCCGCGCTGGACGATGCGAAGAGCGGCCAGCAGTACGTCAAGCGCAATCCGCAGTTCCATGAACTCGGCGCGCGGATTTCGCAGCTGTACGCCGACATCGTGAACAAGGCGCTGGAGAACGAACAGGAACGTGGCCGTCGCTGAGTCGCCCGTGCCGGGGACCAGGCCGCTGCGCGGCGACGTCGTCGCGGGGCTCACCGCCGCTGCGGTCGTGATCCCGAAGGCGATGGCGTACGCGACCATCGCCGGCCTGCCGATCGAAGTCGGCCTCTACACCGCGTTCGTGCCGATGCTGGTGTACGTGCTGCTTGGCACGTCGCGGCCGTTGTCGGTCAGCACGACGACGACCATCGCCATCCTCACCGGCGCGGAACTGTCGATGATCGTGCCCGACGCCGATCCGGCGCGGCTCATCACCGTCACCGCGACGCTCACGCTGATGGTCGGCGCGATCCTCATCGCCGCGTCGCTGCTGCGGCTGGGTTTCGTCGCGAACTTCATTTCGCTGCCGGTGCTGGTGGGATTCAAGGCCGGCATCGGTGTGGTGATCATCGTCGACCAGCTGCCGAAACTGCTCGGCCTGCATTTCGACAAGGGCACGTTCCTCCACAACATCGGCGAGGTCGTGCGCGGGCTCGGACATCTGTCATGGCCGACGCTGGCGGTGGGCCTCGGCACCATCGCGTTGCTGACGTTGATCGAACGCTTCCGGCCGCAATGGCCGGCACCATTGATCGCCGTCGCGGCCGCGATCGCGGGTGCCGGATTGCTCGGATGGCAGGCCCACGGCATCGATCTGGTCGGCACGGTGCCCAGCGGATTCCCGCACCTGACGATGCCAGACCTCGATCTCGTCGAGCAGCTTTGGCCCGGCGCGTGCGGCATCGCGCTGATGAGCTTCACCGAAACCATCGCCGTCGGCCGCGCGTTCCAGGCGCCGCACGAGCCGCTGCCGCGCGCGAACCGCGAACTGCTCGCCACCGGCGCGGGAAACGCGGTCAGTGCGTTCTTCGGCGCGATGCCGTCCGGCGGCGGCATGTCGCAGACGGCGGTGAACCGCCGCGCCGGCGCGCGCAGCCAGATGGCGCAGGTGTTCACCGCGGGCGCGACGGTCGCCACGATGCTGCTTCTCGCGCCGCTGATCGGGCTGATGCCGCACGCGACGCTGGCCGCGCTCGTCATCGTGTATTCGATCGGCCTGATCCATCCGGCCGATTTCCGCGACATCCTGCGCGTGCGCCGTACGGAATTCCTGTGGGCGCTGGCGGCTTTCGCCGGCGTGATGCTGCTCGGCACGCTCAAGGGCATCCTCGTGGCGATCGTGGTGTCGCTGGTGGCGCTCGCGCAGCAGGCCGCCGATCCGCCGGTGCGCGTGCTCGGCCGCAAGCGCGGCACGAACGTGTTCCGCCCGCCATCGCCCGAGCATCCCGACGACGAAACCTTCCCCGGCCTGCTCCTGCTGAAGCTGGAAGGCCGGCTGTTCTTCATGAACGCCGAACGCGTGGCGGACAAGATCCGGCCGCTCATCGCGCAACATCGCCCGCGCTACGTCGTGATCGACATGTCCGGCCTGTTCGACCTGGAGTACTCCGCGCTCAACGCGCTGGTCGAGGCCGAGCGCCGCTATCGCGCCGCGGGCGTGCAGCTGGTGCTGGCCGAACTCAATCCCGAGGTCTACGCGATGGTCCAGCGCTCGCCGCTGGGCCAGGTGCTGGGCGAGGAACGGATGCTGTTCAACCTTGAAGTCGCGGTTGCGCGCCTGCAGGCAGCCGCGGCCGCGCCACGTCATGCGGAGTCGCCGACATGAAACGCAGCAAGTCCGAAGCCGTATCCCCCGACGGGAACGGCAAACGCGCCGCGAAGAAGACCGAAGCGAAGAAGAAGCACGCTTCGACGAACCACGGGAAGGCGAAACCCGAGGAATCGAAGGCCGCCGCAGCCAAACAGGACACCGGCCGCATGAAGCGCAGCGAGTACGAGGACCAGCTGGAGCGGCTTCACGTCGAACTGGTGAAGCTGCAGCAATGGGTCGTCGCCAAGGGGCTGCGCGTGTGCATCGTGTTCGAAGGCCGCGACACCGCCGGCAAGGGCGGCACCATCAAGGCGATCACCGAACGCGTAAGCTCGCGCGTCTTCCGCGTCATCGCGCTGCCGGCGCCGAGCGATCGCGAACGCAGCCAGATGTACATCCAGCGCTACGTGCGCTATCTGCCTGCCGCGGGCGAGATCGTGATCTTCGATCGCAGCTGGTACAACCGCGCCGGCGTCGAACGCGTCATGGGCTTCACGCCCGAGGACAAGGTGCGCACGTTCCTGCAGATCGTCCCGCTGATGGAGAAGACGATCGTCAAGTCGGGCGTGATCCTGCTCAAGTACTGGCTGGAGGTGAGCGAGGAGGAACAGGAGCGCCGCCTGAAGGAACGCGCCAACGACGGCCGCAAGACCTGGAAGCTCTCGCCGATGGACCTGAAGTCCTACAGCCGCTGGTACGACTACTCGCGCGCGCGCGACGACATGTTCGCCGCCACCGACACGCCGCATGCACCGTGGTACGTCGCACGCACCGACGACAAGCGCCGCGGGCGTTTGAACATCATCCGGCACCTGCTCGAACACGTGCCGTACGAAGAGCTTCCGCGCGAGAAGGTGAAGTTCCCCAAGCGCCAGAAACGCGGCGATTACACCCCGCCGGATTACCCGTACAAGTACGTCGAAGAGCGCTATTGAGCGCGTAGCGGCGCCGATTCTTCAGGTGCCGCACGTGAAAGTTTGACCGTCCGATCACGCGGCAAGGTGTAGACACGCGTTTCACCCTGCGTGGACGGATCGCCCACATGGCGTTCGCGATGCGGATGGAGGCGGTTCCCCCACGCACCTTCGTGCAGGATTCGCCTGCACGTGCGCGACGCATCGTGGCAGGGGCCTGATCCCGTGAATCCCGCGATCCGGCAGTGGACCCGCCATGCCGCGATAGGCTTCGGCGTCGTGGCGCTGTGCTTCGGCACGTATGCGCTGTTCACCGAACCGGGCGTGTGGAAGCGCTTCTGGCTCGACATCGTCGAGCGGCCTTCGGGGCCGATGTCGTTCCGTTTCCTGCTGCAACCGGTCATGGCGATCATCGCCGCCTGGAAGGACGGCAAGAAGGACGCGGAGACGGGTCGCTCGCCCTACTTCTGGACCGTGATGACAGATCCGGTCCGCCGTCGCGCGCGCCTGCTCGAAGGGCTGGACGCGACGGGCAAGATTCTCGCGATGGGCCTGGTGATGGACCTCGCCTACCAGACCTTCGTGCTGAAGCATTTCTATCCGTGGGAGGCGATCGTCGTCGCGCTCCTGCTCGCCTTCGTTCCGTATCTGCTGCTGCGCGGCGGCTTCGCCCGCCTGATCGCCCGACGCAAGCCCCACTGACGAAAGCAGCACGAAGCACACGAACGACTGGAATCCTGACACGCACGCCGCACGACACCTTCCGTCACGGGCGCCACGCGTGCCCACCCCAGCCAGGAGGCTAAGCGCATGGCCAGCAAGCCGTTCAAGGGCGTCATCAAGCTCGACGTCCGCGATTCCAAACCCGACTGGACGCCATACACGTTGGCGAAGGCACCGAAGGGCGCACCGAACATCCTCATCGTGCTCTACGACGACACCGGTCAGGCGGCATGGGAGCCCTACGGCGGTCGCATCAACATGCCGACGTTGCAGAAGCTCGCCGACAACGGCCTGACGTACACGCAATGGCATACGACGGCGCTGTGCTCGCCGACGCGTTCGACCTTCCTCACCGGGCGCAACCACCACCTCAACGCCATGGCGTGCATCACCGAAGGCGCGCAGGGGTATCCCGGATGGAGCGGTCGCCTGCCGGCCGAATGCGCGACCATCGGGCAGGTGCTGCAGGAAAACGGCTTCAGCACGTTCTGGCTCGGCAAGGACCACAACGTGCCCGAGCAGGACATCGCGACCGGCGCGAGCCGTTCGGAATGGCCCGTGCAGAAAGGTTTCGACCGCTTCTACGGGTTCCTCGGCGGGGAGACCAACCAGTGGTATCCCGACCTGGCCGAGGACAACAAATTCATCGACCAGCCGTATTCGCCGGACGAGGGCTATCACCTCTCGCGCGACCTGGTCGACCAGGCGCTGCAGATGATCCGCGACCAGAAGGCGAGCAACCCGTCCAAACCGTGGTTCATGTGGCTGTGCCCGGGCGCGAACCATGCGCCGCACCACGCGCCGAAGGAATACATCGACAAGTACAAGGGCAAGTTCGACGACGGCTACGAGGCCTATCGCGAGTGGGTGATGGCGCGAATGATCGAGAAAGGCATGCTGCCCGAGGGCACGAAGCTCACGCCAATCAATCCCCTGCCCGACGACGTCGCCAATCCCGCCGACGCGGTGCGGCCGTGGGCCACGCTCAACGACGACGAGAAGCGGCTGTTCGCGCGCATGGCGGAGGTGTACGCCGGTTTCTCCGAATACACCGACGTGCAGGTCGGCCGCCTCATCGACTATCTGGAGGAAAGCGGCCAGCTCGACAACACGCTGGTGTTCTACTGCGCCGACAACGGCGCCTCGGGCGAAGGCAGCCCCAGCGGCTCGGTCAACGAGAACAAGTTCTTCAACAACTTCCCCGACGAACTGTCCGAGAACCTGAAGTACCTCGACGTCCTCGGCGGGCAGGAAACCTACAACCACTACCCGACCGGATGGGCGGTCGCATTTTCTACGCCGTACCAGATGTTCAAGCGCTACTCCGAGTATGCCGGCGGCACCGCGTGCCCGATGGTCATCCACTGGCCCAAGGGCATCAAGGCCAAGGGTGAAGTGCGCAACCAGTACCACCACTCGGTCGACATCGTGCCCACGATCCTCGAGGCCTGCGGCCTGGAAATGCCGAAGACGTATCGCGGCGTCGAGCAGTACCCGCTGTCGGGCGTCTCGATGAAGTACACCTTCGACGCGAAGCCCGATGCGCCGACGCAGAAGAAGCGCCAGTACTACTCGATGCTCGGCACGCGCGGCATCTGGGAAAACGGCTGGAAGGCCGCCGCGCTGCACGCGCCGCTCACCGGCAAGGGCCATTTCGACCAGGACCAGTGGGAGCTGTACCACGTCGACGAGGATCGCTCCGAATCGACGAACCTGGCCTCGCAACATCCCGACAAGCTGGACGCACTGATCAAGGCGTGGTTCGACGAAGCCGAGATCAACAAGGTCCTGCCGCTCGACGACCGCAGCGCCGCCGAAGTACTGGGCGTCGAACGCCCGACGGAGGAAGAACCGCGCGAGCGCTACATCTACTACCCCGGCACCTCGCCCGTGCCGGAGGGCGTCGCGGTCAACGTGCGCGGCCGCTCGTACAAGATCCTCGCCGACATCGAGGTCAAGGACAGCCAGTGCTCCGGCGTGATCTTCGCGCATGGTTCGCGCTTCGGCGGGCACAGCCTGTTCGTCAAGGACGGCAAGCTGCATTACGTCTACAACTTCCTCGGCATCAAGCCGGAGCAGAAGTTCGTGTCGAAGACGGTGCTGAAACCCGGCAAGTACACCGTCGGCATGGAGTTCACGCGCGAGAAGGCCGGTGAACACGGCGAATCCCTCGGCAGGACGAAGCTGTACGTGAACGACCAGGTGGAAGCCGAAGGCGACATGCGCACGCAGCTGGGCAAGTTCACGCTGTCCGGCGACGGCCTGTGCATCGGGCGCGACAGCGGCGATGCGGTGAGCGAGGACTACACCTCGCCCGGCGAGTTCACGGGTGGCGAGATCAAGTTCGTCGGCGTGACGGTCGAGAAGTCGCAGTACCTCGACCTGGAGAAGCTCGCGGCGGCGGCGTTCGCCGTCGACTGAGTGGCTTGACGGGCCAGGCGGCGCGGCGGATGGCCGCGCCGTCGATGTGCGTGGACTTCCGGGGAGGATCGCATGGAGTCGTTTTCGTCTTCGTTTCCGTATGCACCGCTGTGGGTGCTGGCGCTGGTCTTCTTCGCCAGCCTGATCCTGGCGCGCGAGCTCGGCGCGTTCGTGCGGGCGCGTCAGGGCCCGAGGGAAGCCGGCGAGTCCGAAGCATTCGCCATGACGTCGGTGCTGGGGCTGCTCGCGCTGCTGATCGGCTTCACCTTCTCCATCGCGCTCTCGCGTTACGAGGCGCGCAGGGAGCTTGTGGTGAAGGAAGCCAACGCGATCGGCACCACGTGGCTGCGCATGCAGATGCTCGACGACGTCGACCGCGCGCGCATGGAAGCGCAGCTGCGGCGATACGTCGATGCGCGGGTCGCGTTCGGGCAGGCGGCGACGGACGCCGAGGAACTCGCCCAGTACAGGCGTACCGAAGCGCTGCAGACGGAGCTGTGGACCGCGCTGATGTCGGTCATCGCGCCGTTCCGCGATTCACCGCGCGCCTCGCTGCTGGTGAGCACCGCGAATGAGTCCATCGACCTGGCGGCCGAGCGCTTCGCCACGCGCCAGGCGCATATCCCCAAACGCATCCTGCGCCTGCTCTGGCTGTTCGCGCTGCTCGCGGCGGCGATGGTCGGCTACGAGCGGGCGTCACATCGCAAATCGACGACGGTGCTCCTGATCCTCTTCACGCTGGCCGCCACGCTGGTGGTCGATCTCGACCGCCCCTCGACGGGAAAGATCAACGTGCCGCAACAACCGATGCTCGATCTGCGCGACTCGCTCGGCCCACCCTCGCCGGCGGCGCGCATCCCGCGCGTGTCGCCTGCCGGCTCGACTACACAGGAATGACCGCGCGGCCCGCGCCGTTACGTTGGAAACAGATGGCCTTGCGGTGATCGCATCACCGCCGACACCCTCACCTCTCGTGGAGATCGCCATGCACCGCTCGCCTTCCACCGTCCGTGCGTTGTTCGCCGTGGTCCTGCTTTCGTCGCTGGCGCTCGTCGAGGCCGCCGCCGATGTACGTCCCTACCCGTCCAGCTTCCGCGAACGCGAGATGGCCGTCACCGACGGCACGCAGCACGTCCGCATCGGGGGCAAAGGTCCGGCAGTGGTGCTGTTGCACGGCTTCGGCGACACCGGCGACATGTGGGAGCCGCTGGCATCCGTGCTGGTGAAGGACCACACCGTGATCGTGCCCGACCTCCGCGGCATGGGGCTGTCGTCGCATCCTGAAACCGGCTACGAGAAGGCCGCGCAGGCGCGCGATCTCGCCGCGATGCTCGACCAGCTCAAGGTGAAGAAGGTGCAGCTGGTGACGCACGACATCGGCAACATGGTCGGCTATGCGCTGGCCACGCACTATCCGGACCGCGTGACGTCCTGGGTCGTCATGGACGCGCCGCTACCGGGCATGGGCACGTGGGAAGCGCAGCTGGTGAACCCGCGCGTGTGGCATTTCAACTTTCGCGGGCCCGACGTCGAGCGTCTGGTCGCGGGACGCGAGCGCATCCTGCTGGACCGGTTCTACAACGACCTGGGCGGCGATCCTTCGCGCATCGACGAAGCCACGCGCCAGCACTACGCCGAACTCTATGCACGCCCCGGCGCGATCCACAACGCGTTCGGCGGGCAGTTCGAGGCGTTCTCGCGCGACGCCGAAGAGAACAAGGCGACCTTCGCGAAGACCGGCAAGCTCACCATCCCGGTGCTCGCGATCGGCGGCGACAAGTCCTACGGCGCGAACATGAAGACCGAACTGGAGTACGTCGCGACGAACGTCGACGGCGCCGTCATCCAGAACTCGGGCCACTGGATCATGGAAGAACAGCCGCAGCAGGCGCTGGACGTGATCCTGCCGTTCCTAGCCAGCCACTGAGCCCTCGCCCCGGCGTCCGGGGGTGGCGTCCGGGCGCTGTGCCCCACTCGGGTTCATTTCACGCCCGCATAACGCCGCTCGGCGCTTCTAGGCCGAGGAACCAAGGTCGGTCCCGCGAATGGACGCTGCAGTTCGACTGGCGTTGTCGTTGCTGCTGTCGGCCATCGCCATGGCCGGCGTTCGTGCGGCCGAACGGGATGCATCGCCGTCGTTCGATGCGCGCATGCAGCAGGGACGCGTCCTGCTTCGCGCCGGCGATCGCCACGCTGCGTTGCGCGAGTTCTCGCTCGCACTCCAGGAGCGCCCCGGCGATCGCGACGCGCGTCGCGCCGTCGCCGACGTGCTGATGGAACTGGGCGCGCCGCAGGCCGCGGCGCGTGTGCTCGGACCGGACGCCGACATCGGCGTGCGCAGCCGCATGGCCGCCGAAACCGTGCGATGGGGCGCGCAGGTGTCGCTCGATCCGGCGCGTGGCTTCGAGACCACCGATGCCGCGATCGCGACACTGGACGCACTGCTCGTCGAAGCGCGCGCGATGCCGGTGCGTGACGTTGGCCTCGAACGACGGCTTCAGGGCGACCTCGTCGTCGCATTGCGCGATCGCGAACGCTGGGCCGATGCGCTGGACATGGCCGAAGCGCTGCAGATGGGCGGCCCGCTGCCGCCTTACGTGCGACAGGCGCAAGCCGATGCGCTGCTCGCGTTGCGTCGGCCGGAAGACGCACTTGTCGCATATCGCGATGTACTGACGCAGGACGCGACGAACCGCGACGCACGCATCGGGCTGTTCTATGCGCAAATCGAGTCGGAGGATTTCGATGGAGCGTTCGCGACGATCGATGCGCTCGCGGCGAAGTCGACGCCGACCCGCCGATCCGGCATCTCGCAGCGCCCGAAACCCGATCCCGACTGGCTCGACACGCAGATCCTGTGGTCGCAATCGCGCCGCTACGGCGATATGCCCGACGAAGCGTGGCGCGTGCTGCATCCCATCGCGCAGCAGGCGCCGGCCGCGCCGCACCTGCGGCTGGAACAGGGCGAAATCGCGAGCGCGCGCGGCTGGCCGCGCCTCGCGCACGACGAGATCCGCATCGCGCAGAGCCTCGCACCGGACGACACCACCCTCGGCATCGCGCTGGCGGAGGCGCAATTCAACCGGCGTCAGTGGAGGGCGGCCGAAGCGCGGGTGCAGTCACTCGCGGCGATCCAACCCGAAAACACGCGACTGCAACGCCTGCAGGAGGAAATCGACGCCTACCACGGCGCGCAGCTGTCGGTGTCGATCCAGCCGCGTCGCGCGGATGGCGGTGGGTCGAACGCACCGGGCAGCGGACTGACCGCATCCGCGCGCGCCTACACGCCACCGCTGGGCGAACGCTGGCGCTTGCTCGCCGCGGCGGACCGTGAAGTCGACGAACCGGACGACGACCGGCTCACGCGCAACCGTTACGGCGCCGGCATCGAAGGGCGATGGCCCGACGTGACGTTCGAACTGGTCGCGTGGTCGAACCACGGCCTGCTGTCGCACGGCGGTGCCGACGCCAGCGTCGAATGGCAACCGGACGATCACTGGACGTTCGGCGCTGGCTACGAAGCGTTTTCCTCGGCCACGCCGCTGCGCGCCGTCGAAGCCGGGATTCGCGCCGATGCCGCGAGGGTCAGCGCGACGCATGCATGGAGCGAATCGGCCGTGACGTCGCTGTCGGCGAGCACGCTGGATTTCACGGACGGCAACCGCCGCTGGGAGGGTACGCTCGATTTTGCAGGCGTCGCGTTCGAACGGCCGGGCCTGGAGCTCGTGCTGCGCCCGGCGGTGTACGCGTCGAAGAACTCGCTGCGCGACGCGCCGTATTTCAATCCCGAGCGCGACCGTTCGGTGTCGCTCACGGCCGACCTGCGCCATCGCCTGTGGCGCCGGTATGAGCGCAGCCTGGGGCAGCGGCTGATCGCGACGATCGGCGACTACTGGCAATCCGGTTACGGGCACGATGCCGTCGGCAGCATCGAGTACGGACAGGTCTACCGGCACGATCCGCGCACCGAATGGCAGTACGGCGTGGCGTGCGGCTGGCAGGCCTACGACGGCGACATGGAGCGCTCGGTGAGCCTCTACGTGCGCCTGGACCAGAGGTTCTGACGATGAAGCGCTTCGGCTACTGCATCGCATCCCTGTTCGTCTTCGTCGCGATGCTCGCGGGCAGCGCGCTGCATGCGGCCGAACCCCGCAACGGCGACGGAACTGCGTTCGTGGCCATCACGCTCCACGACGTGGTGGACACGCCCGCCCAGCTGGACGAAGACAGCATCACGAGCGACCGCTTCGTCGCGTTGCTGGAATGGCTCACCGGCAACGGCTGGACGGCGGTGTCGCTGGACGATATCGATCGCGCCCGGCGCGGCATTGCGCCGTTGCCGCCGAAGGCGGTGCTCATCACCGTCGACGACGGACTCGCCAGCGCCTACACGCGCGTGTATCCGCTGGCGCTGGCATACCGCGTGCCCGTCGTCGTGGCGCTGGTCGGCGCGTGGATGGACGTTCCTGCGAACGGCACGGTTCGCTACGGCGAACGCACCCTGCCCCGTTCGGCATTCATCAGCTGGACACAGGCGCGCGAAATGCAGGCATCGGGCTGGGTGGAATTCGCCTCGCACAGCGATGCGCTGCACACCGTGGTGCGCGCCAATCCGCAAGGCAACCTCCTGCCGGCCGGGCAGAACCGCATCTTCTCCGACGGCGCTTACGAGGGCGACGACGCGTTCCGCGCACGCATCCGCGCCGACCTGTTGCGCGCGCGGGAGCGGATGCGCGTGGAACTGGGTCGCGAGCCGCGCGCGCTCGTATGGCCGTATGGGCGCTACAACGAGGAGACGCTTGCGATCGCGAAGGACATCGGCTTCGCCTTCGCCATGACGCTGGAACCCGGGCCGGCCGACGCGATGCGGCCGTTCGCGATCGAACGATTCCTCCCCACGGGCGACCCGGATCTGTCGACGTGGGTGTCGAACCTGCGGCTGCACGACCCGTGGCCCTCCGCGCGCCGCGTCGTCGCGATCGATCCCGCGCAGCTGGCCGGCGGCGACGCCACGGAGACCGATGCCCGACTCGGTCGTGCGATCGAACGCCTCGTCGCGCTGGGCGCCACGCACGCGATGCTCGACGCGGGTACGGTGTCGGCGGACGGGCGGCTGGAATCCACATGGTTCCCCAATGCCCACCTGCCAGTGCGCGCCGACGTCCTGGGGCGATTCGCGGCGCAGATGCGTGCGCGCGCCGGCGTGGACGTCATCGTCCGCCTGCCGCATGCGGCCGTGCTGCGGAGCGTTGGCGATCCGCAGCGTGCAGTCGCGCTGTATCGCGACCTCGCCGTGCACGTGCCGTTCGAAGGGCTGGTGCTGGAAGACGTGGCTTCGCTCGGCAACGCGATCGCGCGGGCGGACGAGTCTCCATGGGACGTCGCTCGGCGGCGCGAGGCCGAACGCTTCACCGGCTGGCCGGACGCCGATGCGACGGCGATGCGTGCATTCCTCGCGGCAGAACGCATGCGACCGGGCCTGCAGGCGTACTGGCTGGCGCCGGAAGGTCACGGTTTTGATCGTCCTTCATCGCTGGCCGAAGTGACGCTGGTTCCGCGAACGCCCGACGCACGCTCTGACGATGCGGCACCGCCTCCCGCGTTCGCGCGACGGGTCGGCCTCTTCCTTCGCAAGCCCGACGCATCGACGCGCCCGACGCACGATCTCGCGCTATCGGCACGCGCGTTCCAGATCAACGGCGGCACGGTGATCGCGTGGGGCCCTGACGATGCGCTTGCAGCGCCCGCGGACGCGCGGGCAATCGCGCCCGTCGTCTCCGCGCGGCGCTTCCCACCCGTGCAGGATCGCGTGCCATGAACGAATTCACGCTCGAACTCGTGCTCGCAGCGCTCTGTTTCGGCTATCCCTATGTGATGGCGTGGTACTGGATCGTCGGCGGCGTGATGTTCCAGGTGCTGCGCGAACGACGCGAGCCGCCGTTCGACCAGCCGCCGACGCTTGCGGACTATCCGCCGGTGTCGGTGCTGGTGCCCTGCTACAACGAGTCGCGCCAGGTGGACGAAACCATTGCGGCGCTGGCCCGCTTGGCCTATCCCGACTTCGAGATCGTCGCCATCGACGACGGTTCGAGCGACGACACCGCCGAACGGCTTGTCCGGCTCGCGGCGCTGTATCCACGCCTGCGCGTGGTGCGCATGGCGAGCAACGGTGGAAAGGCGACGGCGATGAATTTCGGCGCACTGGCCGCGCGGCATGAACTCGTCGCCTGCATCGACGGCGACACGCTGATGGACCCGCATGCGCTCACCTGGTTCGTGCGACGGTTCCAGAACGATCCACTCATCGGTGGCCTCACCGGCAATCCGCGCATCCGCAACCGCACCAGCGTGATCGGTCGCCTGCAGGTCGGCGAGTTCTCCAGCATCGTGGGCCTGATCAAACGCGCGCAGAGCGTGTACGGAACGCTGTTCACCGCATCGGGTGCGATCTGCGCGTTCCGCAAGCGGGCGCTGCACGATGTCGGCGGCTGGTCGCCGCACACCATCACCGACGACGTGGACATCAGCTGGCGGTTGCAGATGTCGGGATGGCGGATGGCGTTCGAGCCGAAGGCGATGGCGTGGATCCTCACGCCGGAAACCGTGCGCGGACTGTGGCATCAGCGGCTGCGGTGGAGCGAGGGCGGCACCGACGTCGCGCTGCGCGCGATTCCCGCTCTGTTCCGCAGGCGCGGCCTGCGCATGTGGCCGATCTGGCTGAACTGGTTCGTCTCGATGCTGTGGGCGTATTCGATGCTCGCCATGCTGGTGATCTGGTGGATGGGCGGACTGCGACTGGGCCACTTCCTGACGCTGGAAGGATTCGGCTTCTTCCCGGGACAGGCCGGGATGGTGCTGGCGTTCCATTACCTTCTGCAGGCGATGGTCGCGGCGAGCCTGGATCGCGGCTACGAGCACGGGATCATGCGCACGCTGTTCTGGGTGGTGTGGTACCCGATCGTCTTCTGGCTGCTGCAGGCGACGACGGCCGTGGTCGGCCTGCCCCGCGCGGTCTTCCGGCGCGGTCCGCGCGGGCGTTGGATCAGTCCCGACCGGGGATTCCGCGAATGAGATGGCCTCCCCTCATCGATGCCGGCCACCTGCCGCGGTGGGTCGTGGTCCGCGACACGGTGGCGACGCTGTTCGCGTGGGGCGTGCTGCTCTACGTGATCCGCGACCTGCCATGGATGGCCGCGTACTACGCACTGCGCGTGCTCGGCGTCGACGTGCCTCCGCCATGGCCGCCGGGCGAGATGGTGCGCGACACGCTGCCCTTCCTGAAGGTGGTCGCCCTGCTCGTGCTGTGGCTGGTGACGTTTGCCGTCGCGCGATGGCATGCGTTGACCAATCGCGAGAACGCGGCGAGCCAGCCCGAAGCACTCGAACCGGCGCAGCAGGCCGAGGCGTTCGGCGTTTCTGTCGATGTGCTCCGCCGCCTGCAGGCGTCCTCGTCGTGCACGGTGCACGGAGTCGATTCGCAATCGGGGCGAGGCGGGCCGAACGTGTACGTGACCGAAGAATCCGTTGCGCGTAGCGCCAGCGTGCGTGCGGACCGGGATACCACGCCCGGCGGATATCCCGCACCGTGAACGTCCGCCGGCCCTAACGGTCGAGCACGCCGCCGTCGCGCAGCAACGCCATCGCCTGCGTGCGCGATCGCACACCGAGTTTTCCGAAGATGCGTGTCAACGTGTTTCGCACCGTCTTGTCGCTGATGAACAGCGAGGCCGCGATCTCGGCATTGGTGCAACCGGCGACCAGGCGCTGGACGATCATGCGCTCCCGCTCGGTCAGCGCCGCAAGGCGGTCTGTCGCTTCGCCTCCGAGGAACTGCAGCGTCTCCTCGCGAAAACGCGTCCACGCGGGTTCGCTTTCCAGCAGGACGTGGTTGCGCGACTCCAGTTCGATGAAGCGCGCACCGGGAATGTTCGCCGCGAGCAGCCGGCCTTCTTCCAGCGGCACCACGCCGTCCTGGCGGCTGTGCAGCACCAGCGTCGGCACCGTCACCTGCGGCAGCAGGTCGGTGACGTTGATGTGCGCGCGGGCCTCCAGCAGCGCGCCCGCTGCCTCGGCGGTGGTCGTGGTGCGCGCGAGTTCGTTGAACCACTGCACCTGCGCATCGGTGGCGTCGGGAATGAAGCGCGCGGTGAACACCTGCCGAAACACGGGGTTCTGGTCGTTCCAGCCGCCACGCGCGATGTCGACGATGGCTCGGTACATGCGCGCGGCTTCCGGGTTGTCGCGCTCGTACGCGCCACGCGCGTAGCCGCCGTACAGCAGCAGCTTCGAAACGCGGTGCGGGTATTTCACTGCATACGCGAGGCAGGCTGCCGCGCCCTGCGAAATGCCCATCAAGGCGAACGGTTCGTCGAGGCCGGCCGCATCGACCACGCTTTCCAGGTCGCCCAGCCAGTTCAGCAGCGACAGGCCGCGTGGATCGCCGCCGGTCATGCCGCAGCCGCGCTCGTCGTAGCGGATGAAATGGAAGTGGCTGCCGAAGAAACGCGTCCAGTGCTGCCAGATCGGGCTTTCGAGGTCGTACTCGAGGTGGCTGAGCCAGTTGGCGGCCTTCACCAGCGTGACGCCCGACCCCATCGACGACCACGCGATGCGCGTGCCCTCGGGGCTGGTGAGGTAACGGATCGACTGCTTCATGGTCGAGGCCTTCGTCGTGCCCGCCGCCAGTCTAGTCGGGACAAACCTCACCCGGTAGCGCCCGCGCCGGGCAAACGGCGGGACGTCCGTCCCCTGTGGCCGCGCCGCGCGCAGGAGGATGCTGCGGGCACTTTCCCCCACGGCTTTCGAGGCTGTCATGAAGCGATGGTTGATCCTGCTCTACGGCGTGGCGTGCTACGCGGTGTTCTTCGCGACGTTCCTGTACGCGATCGGCTTCGTCGGCGGTTTCGGGGTGCCGAAGTCCATGGACTCGCCGCGCGATACGAGCCTGCCGATCGCACTGGCGATAAACCTGAGCCTGCTCGCACTCTTCGCGCTGCAGCACAGCGTGATGGCGCGGCCGGTGTTCAAGCGCGCATGGACGCGCGTGATTCCAGAAGCCGCCGAACGCAGCACCTACACGTTGCTGTCGAGCGTCGCGCTGATCGTGCTGTTCTGGCAGTGGCGTCCGCTCGGCGGCATCGTGTGGCACGTCGAGAACGAGGCCGGCCGCGTCCTGCTGTACGCCGCCTTCGCGTTCGGCTGGGCACTGGTGCTGGTGTCGACGTTCCTGATCAATCATTTCGACCTGTTCGGCCTGCGCCAGGTCTGGCTGCAGTTCCGCGGCCGCCCGTATCGTCCACTGCCCTTCAAGACGCCCGGCCCCTACCGGATCGTGCGCCATCCGTTGTATGTCGGCTGGTTCTTCGCGTTCTGGGCGACGCCGACGATGACGGTGACGCACCTGGTGTTCGCACTGATGACGACGGCCTACATCCTCATCGCCATCCGCCTGGAGGAACGCGACCTGCTCGATGCACTGCCGGAGTACGCGCAATACCGTCGCGAGGTTCCGATGCTGGTGCCGCGTGCTTCGCGTACTTCGCGCGGCGTCGCGACGCGCCATGTCGGCACCACGGCGCAGTGACCGTAGCGGGCCGACCCTGTGCGGAGCTCCGCTATCGGGATTTCGCGGCGGGAGCGGCGTCAAAGCACCGCCCTGGCGCTCCCGGGATAGTCCGTGCTCAATGCCATCGTTTCGCCGGCGTCCACCTCGGCCTGTAGCAGCGCGAGCTTCGCCTGGATGCGCCGCTGGGCATCGCTGCCGAGCACCACCCAATGCCTGTCGGGCTGTGAGGCGACGACCTCGTAGATCGCCTCCGCCGCGCGTGCGGGATCGCCGGGGAACATGTCCGGGGTCAGCGTTCCCATGAGATCGCGGAAGGCGCCGGACGTGGCCGCGTACGCGGTGATGGATTCGCCCGAGAACTTCGTCCTCTGTTCGATGCCCGTGCGGAACGAACCGGGTTCGACGAGGAACGCGCGCAGGCCCAGCGGCTCGAGCTCCTGCCACAACGCTTCGGTCAACCCTTCCAGCGCGAACTTGCTCGATGAGTAGTAGCCGTTTGCCGGCAGGCTCGACAGTCCATCCATCGACGACATGTTGACGATCGTTCCTTTTCCCCGTGCGCGCATGCCCGGCAAGACGAGGCGGATCATCTCCACCGGGCCGAAGAAGTTGACTTCGAACTGCGCGCGGTAGTCCTCCTCGCGCTGTTCCTCGATGGCACCAAGGAAGTCGATGCCGGCATTGTTGACGAGTACGTCGATGCGACCGAAATGCGCCAGCGCCTGGTCGACGGCTGCGGCGCGTTGCGCGCGATCGGTCACGTCCGTCGCGACGGCAAGCGCGCGCGCCGGAAACGCGGAGACCAGATCGCGGAGGCGTTCGACGCCGCGCGCCGCCAGCACGGCGCGGTCGCCACGCGCCAGGACGGCCTCCGCGAGGGCGCGGCCAAGGCCGCTCGAGGCACCGGTGATGAACCAGATGCGCGCATCGCTTCGCCCGCTTTCCTCGACGGGCACAGCGGCTTCAGCGACGTGATCGGGTTGCCGGCGCATGGGGTCTCTCCGATGGGTTGATGACGCGGTGACATCGCTCAGGGCACGCAGAAACCGGCGCCCACGGAAGCGGCGAGGTTCGATCAGAGCGAAGCCCGCAACGGCCGGAATGCCGCACGCAGCTCGCTGACGAACAGCCGGGGCTGTTCCCACGCGGCGAAGTGCCCGCCCCTGTCCACTTCGTTGAAGTAGTACAGCGTCCGATAGGCCTGCGTCGCCCAACTGCGCGGCGCGCGGTAGATCTCGCCGGGGAACACCGTGATGGCGACCGGGATGCGGATGTCGGCGGTCTTCTGCGCCAGGGCGCTGAAGTTGTTGTTGTGGTTTTCCCAGTAGAAGCGCGCCGCGGAGACGGCGGTGCCCGTCAACCAGTAGAGGCTGATGTCGTCGAGCATCTCGTCGCGCGTCAGCACGCGCTCGGGAACGCCATCGCTGTCGGTCCACTGGACGAACTTGTCGTACATCCAGCCCGCGAGCCCGGCCGGCGAATCGTTCAGCGCGTAGCCGACGGTCTGCGGCCGCGTGACCATCATCGCGCCGTACGCTGCGTTCTTCGAAAAGAACGCATTCAGCGCTTCGAACGCGGCCTGCTCCGTCGCACTCAATCCGGCCGGCGCGGGATCGCCGGCGTTGATCGCGTGGATCACGTCCGGCGGCACCGTGGCCGGCATGTTGAGATGGATGCCGAGCAGTCCCGATGGCGCCTGTCGCGCCATCGTGTCGGAGATGACCGAACCATGGTCGCCGCCCTGCGACACGTAGCGCGCGTACCCCAGCCGCTTCATGAGCACGTCCCATGCACGGCCGATGCGATCCGGGCCCCACCCCGCTTCGCGCGGGCGCTCGGAGAATCCATAGCCGGGGATGGACGGAATCACGACGTGGAATGCGTCCGCTGCCTTCCCGCCGTGCGCGGTGGGATCGGTCAGTGGGCCGATGGCCTTCAGGAATTCCAGTACCGAACCGGGCCAACCGTGCGTGAGGATCAACGGCATCGCGTCCTCATGCCGGGAACGCACGTGGATGAAGTGAACGTCGAGTCCGTCCAGCTTCGTCATGAACTGCGGCAATGCATTGAGCTTGCGTTCCGCCTCGCGCCAGTCGTAACCGGTAGCCCAGTAGGACACCAGCGCCTGCAGTCGCGCCAGCTGCAGCCCCTGCGATTCGTCGCCGACGGTTTCGCGATCCGGCCAACGCGTCGCTGCCGCCCGCCGGCGCATGTCCAGCACGTCGGATTCGGGAACGTGGATGCGGAAGGGCCGGATCGCAGCGTCGCCGGCGGTTGCCGCCAGCGCAGCGCCCGGCAGCAGGCTCCACGCGCCGGCTGCGGCAAGGGTCCGCGCCGCGTTGCCGAGGAAGCGGCGCCGTTCGCCGTCGAAGGGCTCGCGGCCCGGGATGGAATGCTCGATGGAGGTCATGGGAGGTTCCGTTCGATTCGTGGAGGTGCGCGCCGCTGTAGGCTCAACGCGGAGCGCGCGTGGTCTCGAACAGGTACCAGCTGCGGTTCTCGGCCTCGTCGATCCAGGTTTCGAGCAGGCTCGTCGTCGCGACGTCGCCATACGGCTCGCACACCGAATGCGTGGAGCGCAGGAAGGACGCGAGCCGGCAGTTGTCGTCGGCGAGTTCGGCCAGCATGTCCTGGGGAGTGACGTACTCGGCGTCGTTGTCGAGCAGCCGCTGCAGGCGGTGGACATGCCCGATCGAACGCAGCGTCGTACCGCCGACCTCCCGTGCACGCTCGGCGATGGCGTCGGTCGTGGCGAAGATCTCGCCGGCCTGCTCGTCCAGCATCAGGTGGTAGTCGCGGAAATGCGGCCCGGACATGTGCCAGTGGAAGTTCCTGGTCTTCATGTACAGCGCCAGCATGTCGGCCAGCAGCGTGGTGAGTGCGGCAGCGATGTCGAGTCCAGCCTGGGCGCGCAGGTCGGTGCGGGTGTGCAGCGGTGCGGACTGCCGCGTCTTGACGGGAAGCATGTTCACGGTCGATCTCCTTCCTGGATGGGCCGCTAGGGCCGATGGCCGCAGACTAGGCAGGCACGCGCGCGCCGTGTATCGGACGATCGTGTCGCCGCCTCATACTTTGGTTTGCATCGGCGCGATGCAGGCGCGGCGCGACGCCGCGTCGATGCTACTGTTCACCGCGCCGAGCACCGCACCGGAGCCGTCCGTGGCCGCCCTTCCCCGCCTGCAGTCCCATCCGCCCACCGCGCGTGCCGCCGTGCGCGCCCGGACGCGCGAACGCGTCAGCCCGTGGCTGCTGCGCACGTCGGCGGCCGCGCTCATGCTGGGCATCTTCCTGCTCGACACGCTCACCACGCTGGAAGGCGCGGTCGCGGTGCTTTACGTCGTCGCGGTGCTGCTGGTGGCCGGCACGCATCGCCGTGGCGACATCGCGATGGCCGCGACCGGATCCGTGCTGCTGACGATCATCGCCTACGCGCAATCGCACGGCATGGAGCACGTGGGCTCGCAGACCGTGCGCGCGTTCGTGAGCCTGTCGGCCATCGGCATCGCGGCCCTGCTGGCACTTCAGAACCAGAGCGCGGTGCGCACGCTGTCGGCGCAGGCGACGCTGCTGGACGTCTCGCACGACATGATCTTCGTGCGCGACATCGCCGGAACGATCACCTTCTGGAACGCGACCGCCGAAAGCGTCTACGGATTCCCCTCGGTGCAGGCGCTGGGCCGCCGTGCGGACGAACTGCTCGGCACGCGCTATCCCGATCGTCGCGAGAACGTCGAGGCGCAACTGCTCGCCACCGGGCGCTGGGAAGGCGTGCTCGAACAGGTCACGCGCCATGGAAACACGCTCGTGCTCGACAGCCGCTGGGTGCTGCAGCGCGACGACAAGGGGCGTCCTGTCGGCGTGCTCGAAACGCACACCGACATCACCGAACGCAAGGCCGCATACGCGGCCCTGGTGCGCAGCGAGCAGCGCTTCCGCCGGATGTTCGACGAGAGCCGCATCGGCGTGCTGCAGCAGGACTGGAGCGCGGTGCGCGCCGAACTGGACGCACGCGGCCTGCGCGATGCCGATGCGCTGGCGCACCACATCGCCGGGCATCCCGAGTTCGTCGGCCATGCCCGGCGGCTGGCGCGCATCGAGGAGGTGAACCCCGCCTTCGCGATGATGTTCGCCGACAGCGAGTCGATGACGGCACCGGCGTCCGTGCAGGACATCATCGGCGATGCCGACCGCACCTTCGCCGCCGCCTTGCTGGCCTTCGCGCGCGGCGATGCGTTCCACGAGGGCGAAACCGAGATCGTCCGCCGCGGTGGCGATCGGGTGCCGGTGCTGTTCACCATCACCTTCCCGTCCGCCGGGGACGCCGACGCGAGCGTGCTGGTGTTCGTGGTCGACAACACCGAACGCCAGCGCGCACAGGACGCGTTGCTGCTCGCGCAGACCGAACTGGCGCATGCCTCGCGCGTGTCGACGCTGGGCGAGCTGACAGCGTCGATCGCGCACGAGGTCAACCAGCCGCTGATGAGCGTGGTCACCTACGGCGAGGCCGGCATGCGCTGGCTGCGCCGCGACCCGCCGGACCTGCACGAAGTGGACACCGCGATCTCGCGGATCGTGTCCGAAGGCCGTCGCGCGGGCGAAATCGTGCAGCGCATCCGCGCGTTCCTCGGCAAGGCAACGGCCGGGCACGAAACGCTCGACATCGGCCACGTCATCGAGGAAGCGACGCGGCTGGTCCAGCACGAACTGGCGCGTGGCGCCGTGGAGCTGCACCTGGAACTCGAACCGCACCTGCCGGCGGTCCGCGGCGACCGGGTCCAGCTGCAGCAGGTGCTGGTGAACCTGATGGTCAACGCAAGCCAGGCGATGACGGGACAGGCGGGTCGCCGGCGGCTGTCGGTGGTCGCGGCGGCAACGGTCGACAGCCGCATCGACATCGCCGTCGCCGACACCGGCCCGGGCATCGCGGCCGAACACCTGGAGCGCCTGTTCGATCCCTTCTTCACCACGCGCCCGGAAGGCATGGGCATGGGGCTGGCGATCTGCCGCACCATCGTCGAATCGCACGGCGGTCGGCTCGGCGTCGAAAGCACGCCCGGCGACGGCGCGACGTTCCGGCTTTCGCTCTCCACCGCGACGGAGACTTCCGCATGAACACGTCCCTGGATCCGCCGGCGAATCCGCGCGGTGCCGCGCCCGTTGCCCCGCTGGTCGTCATCGTCGATGACGAAGCTGCGGTGCGCGACGCGCTGGACAGCCTGTTCCGCTCCATCGGCCTGCGTACGCTGCTGTTCGCCTCGCCCGCCGCACTCCTGCAGGCGAGCGTGCCCGACACGCCGGGCTGCCTGATCCTCGACGTGCGGCTGCCGGGCATCAGCGGCCTGGACCTGCAGGAACAACTGGCGCGCCATGGCATCGCGCTGCCCATCGTGTTCATGACCGGACATGGCGACATTCCGATGTCGGTGCGCGCGATGAAGGCCGGGGCGGTGGACTTCCTCCCCAAGCCTTTCCGCGACCAGGACATGCTCGACGCGGTGGCCGGCGCGATCGAACGCGACGCGCAGCGACGCGCGGACAACGCGGCGCTGGACGAGGTTCGCGCGCGCTACGCGACGCTGACGCCGCGCGAGCGCGAGGTGATGGCGCACGTCGCTTCGGGCCTGATGAACAAGCAGGTCGCCGGCCTGCTCGAACTGAGCGAGATCACGGTGAAGATCCATCGCGGCAACGTCATGCGGAAGATGGGCGTGCGCACGCTGGCGGACCTGGTGCGCCAGGCCGAAGCGCTGGCGCTGGGCGCATGACGCGCGGACGGACATACGTCCGTATGATTTCGCACCGCGACGTGCAGGCGTAACGTTCGCATGCCGCCACCCGATGCGCGATTCTGCGCACGGCGGCACGAAGGGCCTTGATGAAGCACGCATCCATGATCGCGATCCTTGACGACGACGAAGGCGTCAGGACGTCGCTCTCCAGCCTTGTGCGATCGCTCGGCCACGACGTCTGCACGTATGCGTCGGCGGCAGCGTTCCTCGCCAATGCCGATGCAGGCGATCCCGACTGCCTCATCACCGACGTGCAGATGCCGGGCATGAGCGGCGCGCAGTTGCTGGAAGCACTGGCCATGGCGGGACGGCGGTTTCCGGTGATCGTCATGACCGCGTTCCCGTCCGACGCCACGCGCCAACGCGTGCTCGCCGCGGGTGCCCTCGCCTACCTGATCAAGCCGGTCGAGGGCCCCACCGTGGCGCGCTGCATCGACGCGGCGCTGACCCGGGGCGAACGCCACGACCATACGTAGGTAGGATTCCGCCGCGCTGGTGCACGCCGTAGTTTCCCCGTGTGTCCACCCCACGGAGAAACCCGCAATGAGCTTCATCACCACCGACGACGGCACCCGCATCTTCTACAAAGACTGGGGTCCGAAGAACGCACAGCCCATCGTCTTCCATCACGGCTGGCCGCTATCGAGCGACGACTGGGACGCGCAAATGCTGTTCTTCCTCGCGCAGGGTTATCGCGTGATCGCCCACGACCGCCGCGGCCATGGGCGCTCCAGCCAGGTCAGCGACGGCCACGACATGGATCAGTACGCCGCCGATGCCGCGGCCGTCGCGGAGCACCTGGACCTGCGCAACGCCGTGCACATCGGCCATTCCACCGGCGGCGGCGAAGTCGCGCGCTACGTTGCCCGCCACGGCGCAGGCCGCGTCGCGAAGGCGGTGCTGATCGGCGCCGTCCCGCCGATCATGCTGAAGACCGACGCGAATCCGGGCGGGCTTCCGATCGAGGTGTTCGACGGCATCCGCGCCGCAGTTGCCGCCAATCGCGCGCAGTTCTTCCGCGATTTCCCCGCCGGCCCGTTCTACGGCTTCAACCGCGACGGCGCGAAGGTCGACGCGGGCGTGATCGACAACTGGTGGCGCCAGGGGATGTCCGGCAGCGCGAAGGCGCATTACGAGGGCATCAAGGCGTTCTCCGAAACCGACTTCACGCAGGACCTGCAGGCGATGGACGTGCCGACGCTGGTGCTCCATGGCGACGACGACCAGGTCGTGCCGATCGCCGATTCGGCGCTGCTGACCATCAAGCTGCTCAGGCACGGCACGCTGAAGGTGTATCCGGGCTACCCGCACGGCATGTGCACCACGCACGCGGACGTGATCAACGCGGACCTGCTGGCGTTCGTGCGCGGCTGATCGCATCGGCGTCGCATTGCTGGGTTCGGAGGCGGCAACCGCGCTGGTTGCCGCCTTCTCGTGTCAGACGCGGGACGCAGCGCATGCCTGCACGAGTCGTGCGGTTCGTGGAATGAAAAAAGCCCCGGGCACAAGGCCCGGGGCAACGTGGGAAGCGAAGCGTGGGGGGTTACTTCGCTTCCGCAGCGCGCTCGATCTGCCGTGCCACGACGTCCGGGTGCGACACCATCACCACGTGCGAGGCGCCGGCGACGACCTCGGTCTTTTGCGACTTCGCCCGTTCGGCCATGAACGCCAGGGCTTTCGGCGGGATGTTCAGGTCCTTGTCGCCGTAGACGAACCACGACGGAATGCTCGTCCACGTCGGGCTGCCGGATTTCTCGTTGAGCGCGGCCTCGGTGATGGGCCGCTGCGTGGCGGCCATCAGCGCGGCATCGGCCTTCGGCACGTCCGCCGCGAACTGCTGGTGGAACTTGTCCTGCCGGATGTACAGGTCGTTGCCGCCCGTCGCCAGCTTGACCGGCGGCGCGATGGCCGGGCCGAGCGTGCTGCCAGGGAATTTCCCCGACAGTCCGGCGGCGGTCTCGCCCGCATCGGGCGCGAATGCGGCGACATAGACGAGCGCCTTCACGTTCGACTTGTCGCGCGCGGCCTCGGTGATGACGCTGCCGCCGTAGGAGTGCCCGACCAGCACGACCGGCCCGGCGAGACTGGTCACGACGTCGCCGACGTACGCGCCGTCGCTGGCAACGCCACGCAGCGGGTTGGCCACGGCGACGACCGGGTAGCCATCCTTTTCGAGGATGCGGATGACGCCGTTCCAGCTGGATGCATCGGCAAAGGCGCCATGCACCAGCACGACGGTCGGTTTGGCGGCCTGCGCCGATGCGTCCGTGGCGAACGCGGCGGCGCCGAGCGCCATCGCAAGCAGAAGGTGTTTCATGTTCGTCTCCTTTCGTGGGGTGAGGGGTCAGGCGGGAAAGTCGGTGGACGCGCTGAGCTCGCGCCACCGGGCCAATTCGTCCAAACGTGCATGTTCGACGCGTTCGATGACCGAAACCGCATCGCTGCCCAGCGCCAATCGCAACGGCGGTGCGTCCATTGCGGCGACCTGAAGGATCGCGCGCGCCGCACGCGCGGGATCGCCCGGCTGCCGGCCGTCGTACTCGCGCTGCATGCGCGCCGCCTTGCCGACGACGGCGTCGTACTCGGCGCGCCCTTCGGCCAGCGACGTCGACGCGCCGGCGAAGTCCGTGCGGAAGCCGCCCGGCTCGATGATGGTCACGCGTACGCCGATCAGGGCCATCTCCTGCGCGAGCACTTCCGAGAACCCCTCGACGCCCCATTTCGCGGCCGAGTAAGGCGCGCGCCCGGGCGCACCGACGCGACCGCCGACGGACGAGAACTGGATGAAGTGACCGCTGCGTTGCTCGCGCATGAGCGCTATCGCGGCCTTGGTCATGATGATCGTGCCGAACAGGTTGGTTTCGATCTGGTGGCGGAATTCGTCGAGCGGGGTGTCCTCGACGGAGTTCACGTTGCCGTAGCCGGCGTTGTTCACCAGCACGTCGAGGCCACCGAATGCTTCGACGGCCTGCCGGACGGCGGCGTCGGCCGCGACGGGATCGGTCACATCCAGCGCCACCGCGCGCACGGCGTCGCCGTAACGCGCGACCACGTCGTTCAGCTGCGTCGGATCGCGCGCGGTGGCGATCACGCGATGTCCGGCTTCCAGCGCGGCCTCCACGAGTGCGCGGCCCAGGCCGCGGGAACTGCCGGTGATCAGCCATCGTTGCGTCATGTCGTCTCTCCTGGCGGTTGCGCTCACGGTGCGAGCCGCGTGAACACGTAGTCGCGACCCCGCACGCGCGCCTGGTGGCAGGCGAAACAGGTTCGATGCTGCGCTTCGTCGGTCGGCACGCCGGCGACGAAGCGGCCAAAACCCCATCCACCGCTTGCGGCGTACCGCTTCGAATCCTTCACCATGACCTGCACGGTCGTGGCCGCGCCGGGAATCGTCGCCGATGCGAAATCCGGCGACTGCACTTCCTTCCAGGCGAGCTTCACCAGCACGCTGCCATCGGGAAATGGCAGCGAGCCCTGGCGATACGCGCGCACGGCGATGTCGTTGCCGAGCACCACACGCAGTTCATCGAACGGCGCGGCTTCGCGCGCGGGTGCGATGAGCTCCCATCCGCGGTAACCGTCGGGCACGGTGACGCCGTAGATCGGCGAAGCGGGCCTGGCGGCCTTCGCATCATCGGCGGCGGTGATCGCGATCAAGCCGAGCACCACCAGCGCGATGGGAAGTGCGACCCATCTGGTCTTCATGGTCGTCGTCTCCGCGGGTCAGAGCCGGTCCGCGTCGACGATCGCCTGGGCGAACGCGTGCGGATCTTCCTGCGGCAGGTTGTGGCCGATGCCGCCGGTGATCAGGCGGTGCTCGTACTTCCCGGTGAAACGTTTGGCGTAGGCTTCCGGCGGCGGATGCGGCGCGCCATTGGCATCGCCTTCCATGGTGATGGTGGGCACGCCGATCGACGGGCTCTGCGCGAGGCGGCTTTCGAGCGCGTCGTACCGCGATTCGCCCTGCGCAAGGCCAAGTCGCCAGCGGTAGTTGTGGATCACGATGTCGACGTGGTCGTCGTTGGCGAACGAGGCCGCGCTGCGGTCGAACGTGGCATCGTCGAAGTTCCACTTCGGCGAGGCGAGCTTCCAGATGAGCCTGGCGAAGTCGTGGCGGTTCCTGTCGTAGCCGGCGCGACCGCGTTCGGTGGCGAAGTAGAACTGGTACCACCATTGCAGCTCCGCTTCCGGCGGCAATGGCGCCTGCCCGGCGGCCTGGCTGCCGATGAGATAACCGCTGACGGCGACCAGGGCTTTCACGCGTTCGGGCCAGAGCGCGGCGACGATGTCGGCCGAACGCGCGCCCCAGTCGAAACCGCCCAGCACCGCGGTGCGGATGCGCAGTGCGTCCATGAACTGCACGACGTCCTCGGCCAGCGCCGAGGGCTGTCCGTTGCGCAGCGTGTCGCCGGAGACGAAGCGCGTGCCGCCATATCCGCGCAGGAACGGCACCAGCACGCGGTAACCCAGCTTCGCCAGCATCGGCGTCACTTCCACATAGCTGTGGATGTCGTACGGCCACCCGTGCAGCAGGATCACCACGGGGCCATTGGCGGGACCTGCTTCGGCGTACTCGATGTCGAGCACCCCGGCACGGACCGTCTTCAGCGGTGCGAACGCGGTTGCCTGCACGCGTCGTGCGAGCGGCGTTGCCAGCGACGATGGCGCGGCATGCGCGCTGCGTACCAGCCCGAGCGGTGCGGCCGCGACGCCCAGCGCCGCGGTGGCGAGCATCTTGCGGCGGAGCGGATCAAACGGTGCGGCGGCGAGCTTGTCCATGGTGATCTCCGTGTCGTGGGATGCGCGAACATCGGACACGACGCGTCAAGGCGTCCCGTCCGGCGTGGCGCCGTCAGCGCTGGTGTGTGAACAGCTTCACTGGCCCGTGTATCCCGGATGTGTCCGGGCAGGCCGCCCTTCGTATCGAAATGTTCGAAGGGCCGATCGCCGGTCGATGCGCGAGTCCAGCGGTCATCGCCATCTAATCAGCCGCACGCCCGCCACGCGATAACACGTTGGTATGGACCCATACGCATGTATGCCGTCGCGATTCGCGCGTACGCCCGATATGTATCCCGATGTAGCCAGGCGACGCCGGGATGCAGTGGCTGACAATCGCGCCCCGCTTCGACATGGGCCGGATACATGCGGGCCCTCCAATGCGTGCACCCGGCGGGTCGTCCGCCGGCCCACCCTGAGGATCCAGACATGACTGACCAGCCATCCCCGCCGCTCAAGGCGGCGATCGTCTTCGGCGGTTCGCGCGGCATCGGCGCCGCCATCGCCCGCCGTCTTGCACAGGAGGGATATGCAGTCGCCCTCACCTACGCCTCGCGTGCCGACAAGGCCGACGAGGTCGTCCAGTCCATCCAGGCCGACGGAGGCATGGCCATCGCGTTGCAGGCAGACAGTACCGACGCCGGCGCGATCGCCGCTGCCGTTTCGGATACCGCCGAACGCTTCGGACCGCTCCATGTTGCCGTGGTCAACGCCGGCATCTACGAAGGCAGTCCGCTGGAGCAGTTTCCGCTGGACATGCTGGACCGGATGCTCGCCATCAACGTAAGGGGCGTGTTCCTCGCCGTGCAGGCTGCGGCTTCGCGGATGGCCGACGGCGGCAGCATCATCACCATTGGCAGCAATACAGCCGCACGCAGCGGTGTGGTCGGAAGCAGCGTCTACGCGATGTCCAAGGCCGCCGTGGCGACACTGGTCCGCGAACTGGCGCTGGATCTGGCCCCGCGCCAGATCACCATCAACAACATCCAGCCAGGGCCGGTCGAAACCGACATCACGACGGGTTTCCTCGATTACCTGATCGAACGAAACCCGCTCAAACGCGTCGGTCGTCCCGAGGAGATCGCGGCCCTCGCCGCCTTCCTTTCGAGCGCCGACGCGCGCTACATGACCGGTGCGAGCCTGACCGTGGACGGCGGCTATTCGATCTAGGCCGAACGGGGCCCAGCGCGTCCGGTGCGCCCGGCGCGAGGTTGCACCAGGCGATTCCGGGAAGGACCGGCACCACGCCGCTCGTCGCGCGACGGCGTGGGTGCCGGTCCTGTGCGACCCTTGCGCCACCCCAAGCCGACACGCCGACGCGCAAGCCAGCCCGCATGACGCCCGCCTCTCCCCTCCTTCGCCAGCGCGGCACCGCCGACGGCAACCGCGTCGCGATGGTCGAGCTGTTCTTCGACCTAGTGTTCGTGTTCGCGGTGACGCAGCTCTCGCACACGTTGCTGGAACACCTCACGGTGCAGGGCGCGCTGCAGACGCTGCTGCTGTTCCTGGCCGTGTGGTGGCTGTGGATCTTCACCTCGTGGGTCACCAACTGGCTCGATCCCGATCGCACACCGGTGCGGGTGATGCTGTTCGTGCTGATGCTCGGCGGTCTGCTGCTGTCGTCTTCGATCCCGCAGGCATTCGGCGAGCGCGGGCTGATGTTCGGCGTGGTGTTCGCGGCGATGCAGGTGGGGCGAACCGCCTTCGTGGCGATTGCGATGCGCAACCACCATCGCGTGCTGCACGAGAACTTCGTGCGCATCGCGTTGTGGCTGGCGCTGTCGGGAACGCTGTGGGTCGCCGGCGGCCTGAACGAGGGCGCCACGCGCGTGGCGTTGTGGACGGCCGCCGTCGCCATCGAATACTGCGCACCTGCGCTGTACTTCTACGTGCCGGGGATGGGGCGATCGAGCACCATCGACTGGGACGTCGACGGCCATCACCTGGCCGAACGCTGCGCGCTGTTCGTGATCATCGCGCTGGGTGAATCGATCCTGGTCACCGGCGCGACGTTCGCCGCGGGGGCTTGGACCACGCCGACCATCGCAGCGTTCATCGTGGCCTTCCTCGGCAGCGTGGCGATGTGGTGGATCTACTTCGACACCGGTGCCGAACGCGCCAGCCAGCGCATAGAACATTCCGACGACCCCGGACGCCAGGCGCGGCTGGCCTACACCTACCTGCACCTGCTGATCATCGCCGGCATCGTGGTCTGTGCCGTGGCGGACGAACTGGCGCTGGCGCATCCGGATCACTTCGAAGGCGACGGCCGCGCCGCGATCGCGGCGATGATCGGCGGGCCGATGCTCTACCTGCTCGGCGTCGCGCTGTTCAAGTGGGTCTGCAACGAACGCCGCGGGCCGCCGCTGTCCCACTGCGCGGGCATCGTGATGCTCGCGGTACTCGCGCCGATCGCGCTGGCGCATCTGCTCTCGCCGCTCGCGTTGGCGACGGCGACGACACTGGTGCTGATGATCGTCGCCATGTGGGAGACCCTCGCGCTGCGCCGAAGGTGAGCATGCGCGCCACATGAATGCGGCGCGACGTGGTGATGGGCCGTGTTGTGACAGGTTCGCCGGAAAAAGCGGCGCAACGATGCGTCATGCCACAGGTAGTGCACAGGCGAACCGAAGCGCGCGAGCATGCGCTCCCGCGCCGGAAACCGTGCGCATCGCACTGACCACATCGAGGAATCGACATGACCCATCGCCTGGACTACACGCAGATCTCGCCGAAGGGCATCAAGGCGCTCGGCGGCGTCTACGGCCACGTGATGCAGAGCGCGCTGCCCGCCGACCTGGTGGACCTGACGTACCTGCGCATCTCGCAGATCAACAACTGCGCCTACTGCCTGGACCTGCACACGCGCGACCTCATCGGGCGCGGCGTGGCGATCGAAAAGCTCGCGCTCGTGCAGGCGTGGCGCGAAGCCGGCACGCTGTTCAGCGAACGCGAACGCGCCGCGCTGGCGTGGGCCGAAAGCGTCACGCGCGTCGCGCAGACCGGTGTGCCCGATGACGACTACCAGGCTGCGCTGTCGGTATTCGGCGAGAAGGACCTCGTCGACCTGACCATCGCCATCGGGCTGATGAACACGTACAACCGCCTCGCGATCAGCTTCCGCAGGACGCCTCAGGCGGTGGCAGGCGTACACGGCGATACATGAACAGGCCGGCGGCGACATATCGTCGATACGTAGCAGGCGCCCAATGCGATGGCGGACGCGATGCAGCACCAGCGGTCCGCCCTCCACCGACCTGACCGGATTGCCGCCATGAACTTCGCCCACCTCCTGCTCGCGACCGCCATCGCCAGCACGCCCGTCGCCGGCGCGAACGAGAAGCCGACGTCGGCCGAAACCGGCTTCGTTCGTCTCGATGACGACATCACCCTTCGCCAGCTCGTCGTCCGCAATGCGAATCCGCAGGGCACCGTCCTGTTCCTGCATGGCTTCCCGGAATCGAGCCTCGCCTTCAAGGACATCGCCATCGCGCTGGGCGACGATTACGAAGTGCATGCGTTCGACTGGCCGGGCTACGGACAGTCATCGCGTCCCTCGCCCGATCGCTTCGCCTATGCTCCCGCCGATTACGCCCGCGTGCTGAAGGCGTACATAGCCCATGAGCGCATCGATACCTCGCAGCTGACGATCTACGCGACCGACATCGGCGCCCTGCCCGCGCTGCTGCTCGCATTGGACGAAC
This sequence comes from Lysobacter soli, assembly GCF_009755585.1. Taxonomy (NCBI): domain Bacteria; kingdom Pseudomonadati; phylum Pseudomonadota; class Gammaproteobacteria; order Lysobacterales; family Lysobacteraceae; genus Lysobacter; species Lysobacter soli. The sequence goes on from NZ_CP046603.1 coordinate 2,428,082, forward strand.
CGCACATCGCGCGGGGCATCATCGTCGGCGATTTCGCACCGTTCGACCGGCCGCAACTGATGCACGAAAACCTGCGAAACCTGAAGTCCCCGGGCAGCGCCGGGCCCACGCGCGCGGCGATGAACGCCAACCAAGCCGACATCATCGAGAACGTTCACCGCCGCGACCTTCCGCGGGAATCGCAGTACGACCTTGAGCCGGAATTCCAGGCCGACATCGCGAACAACTGGAACCGCGACGGCGTGACGACCGTCGATGCGTTCGCGCACTACTACGCCCACTTCACCCGGGACCAGCAGTACTTCGAAGCGAATGTCGCGAAACTGCAGACGCCGGTTCGGGTGGTGTGGGGCGAGCGCGACCTCTACATCCGGCCGGACATGGGCCTGGAATTCGCGGCGAAGGCGCGGCTGCAGATCGACGTACTGCCCGGCATCGGCCATTTCCCGCACCTGCAGGATCCGGCCCGCACGGCACTGGAAGTGCGCGCATCGTTCCGCTGACTTCGGCCATCGGGAAGAAGCCGTCGCCGTTGTGGAGGCTAATGGACCAGAACCCGTCGACCGGCACTTCGACGCTGCGCGATGGCGAGGCGATGTTGTGGTTGAGCCCGGTTACCTGGTGTGAAGTCGGCGCTGCGCGAAATCCAGGATCGGCTTGTTACCGACGCACCCAATCCAGCAACGTTTCGGCCAGTTCCCGCGGCGCTTCGAGCGGGATCAGATGCCCCGCGCCCTCGATGATCCTAAGATCCGCGCCGCGTATCGCATCGACGAGTTCGCGCGATTCGTCGATGGAGCGGAGCTGGTCATCGCGCGCGGCGATGACCAACGTGGGACATGAGATTCCATCGAGCGGAACGTCGGTTCGATCCAGCGCCGATTGCCAATCGAACGCGTCCGCACCCAAACGGATGCTCATCGCGCGTACGCGCTCGATCAGCGCCTCATCGTCCGCATCGTTGGGGCCCAGCGATCGCTGGATCGCACGACGGCTGAGTCCGGCGAACGTGGCGCGCCCCGTCGAACCCGAGAGCGGCGCGGCCGCACGCTCGCCTCGCGCGGATGTCGCGACAAGCACGAGCGCTTCGGCCAGTTGCGGATGCGCCGCTGCGAGCGCACGCGCGACGTAGCCGCCCATCGAGAATCCGAGCAGTACGGTCGGGCCGTCAAGCTGCGCCGCCACGGCGTCCGCGACATCCCGTACCGTGCGACCGCGCGGCAGCGCGATGCGCTGCACGCGCCAGTCATGGGGCAGATGCGGAACGAAGTCGTCCCACAACGCGTCGTCGAGCATGAAACCGGGCAGCAGGGCGACGGTTTTCATCGACGCGTCCACGCGCACTCAGCTGCGATCGACGATGCGGCGGATCTTGCGGTCGTCGAACGAAGACTCGCCGCTCTGCCGCGCTCAACGCTCGCCGGAAGGCGGAGCGCGATCGTCGTCGTTGTCGCTGCGGGTAGCGGGTTTGTTCGCCTCGCGCGCGGCGGCCTTCTTCGCGGCCTTCTCGTCCTGCTGCTTCTTCTTGGCGATTTCGCGCTGGCGCTTTTCGAATGAGTAGTTGGGCTTGGGCAAGTGGGCTTCTCGCTTTGTGTTGGGTGGAGTCGACGACCATGCCGTGGTCGTGGGCAATCTGATTGTGGCTCAGCGGGCCTTCGGGCGCGCGGGAGCGGCCTTCTTCGCCGCTGCCCCGTTCGTCGAGGCCACGGCGTCCTTCTCGGGTTTGCGACGCAGCGGCGTGACACCCAGGACTTCCACCTGACCGCCGGCCTTGCTGAAGGCGTCCATGTCGGCGGCGATCCGTTCGTGCGTCACTTCCTTGTCGGGCGACGGCTTGCCGAACGGGGATGTGGTGTATCCGTTCGCCCCGGTCGGGCGATAGCTGGACATGGGTGAGCCTCCGGTGGGTGTGTACATCATTGAAGAACGAGCTCGATCGTGCGCGCATGGTCGCGTGCGTAGTCTTCGCGGATCGCGTCGCAATACGGGCCGCCCATCGCGAAACGGCGGCAGACGTCGGGCCGGCTGTCGTAGATCCCGCAGTTCATGCGCGAGCCGTCCACCGCCACGCACCAGCCATCCTCGTCCTTCGCCATGACCCGCAGCCCGCCGGGGAGCTCGGTCGTCAGGTGGGACGGAATGTGGTCTTCGGGCTGCACCACCACCGTCAGCCGGCAACAAACGGCATCGCACCGCGCGCAGTCGGCCGCCGCTAGAACAGGCGCTGGCTGCTTGGCGGGGCTTCGTTGTCGATCCGGCATCTGGGGTGTGGCTCCTGGAGACGAGGCGCCCGTAGGGCTGTGGAAAAGACGCACTGGCCGTCAGGCCCGTGCAGAGGCGGCGGCGGCGTTGGAGCGGGCGCTCCTTACTTGTGCCACCTGGAGCGGGAAGTCGCCGTGAATGCAGCCTTCACTGCGCTTGCCGGCGGAAGGCTTGGCGGTGCGGTCGCGGGGATCGGCGCAGTGCGCCGGAGAGCGCCAGATGGGCTGGCCTGAGTGCAGTGTAGCCCGGATGGGGCTTGCGCGTGGGCGAGCACGCGCGATGCGCTCTGCACGGACGCGCTCTCCGTGAGCTGACGTACTGTGATTCCGCTGTGTCACCCGCTCCATTAGTTGACACGCTTCCACATTTCCATAAACATGGAATTATGGAAACCGACACCGCACTCAAGAGCCTCGCCGCGCTCAGCCACGACGCGCGCTTGGCAGCCTTTCGCGAACTCGTCCAGGCCGGGCCCGATGGGTTGTCGGTCGGCGAGTTGCGCGACCGCCTCGACCTTCCCGCCGCGACGCTCACCGCGCAGCTCAATATCCTGCGCAACGCCGCTCTGGTGCACGACCAGCGCGAGGGGCGCGTCATCCGCGTGCGGGCCAACTACCTGCAGATGAACGGCCTGATCGCCTACCTCACCGAAAACTGCTGCAGCGGCCAGTCCGCCTGCGAGCCCGCCAGCGGCTGCACGCCGCGCAAGAAAGGAGCCTCGAAGTGAACCGCTTCCACGTACACCTCAACGTGTCGAACCTCGACGACAGCATCCGTTTCTACTCGCAGCTTTTCGCCAGTGCGCCCGCAGTGGTCAAGGGCGATTACGCCAAGTGGATGCTCGAAGATCCGCGCGTGAACTTCGCGATCTCCACTACGGGGCGCGCGCCCGGCATCGATCACCTGGGCATCCAGGTCGATAGCAGCGATGAACTCGTCGCGCTCGGCCGCCGCCTCGACGCGGCCGGCAGCACCGTCGTTCCCGAACCGGACGCCACGTGCTGCTACGCGCGCTCCGACAAGATGTGGACCGAAGACCCGCAAGGCACGCGTTGGGAAACCTTCCACAGCTTCGGCGACGCGGTCACCTACTACGCCGCCGACGATGCGTGCTCGACCGACGCCGCATGCCGCCCCGCGCCGGCTGCCGTGCAGAGCCGCTGCGCGCCCGCGTCCGGCTGCTGCTGAGACCAACATGGAACTGCGCCTCCACCGTTCCGACGATCGCGACGCGATCCGCTCGCTGCTCGCCGATGCCGGGCTTCCGGTCGACGACCTCGATCACGCCAACGTGCAGTTCATCGTCGCCATCGACGAGGGCGTGATCGTAGGCGTGATCGGCATCGAGTCGTTCGAACGCGCCGGCCTGCTGCGTTCGCTCGCCGTTCGCCCCGGCCTGCGTGAAAGCGGCATCGGCGGTCGGCTCGTCGATGCGCTCGAAGCGTTCGCCCGCGAGCGCGGCATCGATCGACTGCTTCTGCTCACGCAAACGGCCGCGCCGTTCTTCGGCAAGCGCGGTTATCGCGTCATCGATCGCAAAGACGCGCCGGACGACGTGCGTGCAAGCGCGCAGTTCCGTTCGCTCTGCCCGCAATCCGCCACCTGCATGACCAAACCGCTCGATCACGGGAAGAGGAAGCGCGTCCTGTTCGTCTGCGTGGAAAACGCCAATCGCAGCCAGATGGCCGAAGCCTTCGCGCGCATCCATGGTGGCGACCAGGTCGAGGCCTTCAGTGCCGGGTCGCGACCTTCGGGGCTGATCAACCCGAAGGCCGTGCGCTTCATGTCCGAACTCGGTTATGACCTCACCGCGCACGCGTCGAAATCGCTCGACGAAATCGCCGGCGAATTCGACGCCGTCATCACCATGGGCTGCGGCGACAACTGCCCGTGGGTGCCGGCCAAACGACGCGAGGACTGGGCTCTGCCCGATCCGAAGCACATGGACGACGACGCCTACCGCGCGGTGCGCGACGAGATCTCCGCGCGAGTGCGTGCGTTGCTGGCCGCGTTGTGATGCCGCTGTCGTGTCGCCTGACGGCCGAGTTCATCGGCACCTCGCTGCTGCTCGCTGCGATCGTTGGCTCAGGCATCATGGGCGAAGCGCTGTCGCACGGGAACGCCGCCGTCGCGCTTCTGGCGAACGCTGCGGCCACGGCGGGCGCGCTTTACGCGCTCATCGTGAGCCTGGCGCCGATCTCCGGCGCGCACTTCAACCCGGCGGTGACGGTCGTCGCGCATCTGCACGGCGACCTGAGCCGCCGCGATGCCGTCGCGTACATCGTCGTGCAGACCGTCGCCGCCATCGCAGGCGTGCTGCTCGCACACGCCATGTTCGATCTGCCGCTACTGCAGCCCGGCACGCACGTCCGCACCGGCGCGTCGCAGTGGCTCAGCGAAGCGGTGGCGACGTTCGGTCTGATCATGACGATCGTGCTCGGCGTGCGTCATCGCCCCGCGGCGATACCGGCGCTCGTCGCCAGCTACATCTTCGCCGCGTACTGGTTCACCGCCAGCACGTCTTTCGCCAATCCCGCCGTGACGCTGGCACGTGCGCTCACGACGACGTTTGCGGGCATCCGGCCCGAGGACGTCGCCGCCTTCATCGCGGCGCAGGCGGTCGGGACGTTCGTTGCGATCAAGACTGTCGGGTTTCTGCGGCCCGCGCATGCCTAATCCGCGCGCCGTAGACGTCGGTGTTCTCGACGTGGTCGGACGCGACGTCCGACGCGACGCCTGCTCCACGTCCACTCGCCGTCAACTGCGCATGCGTTACGAGCGGCAAAGCGCGGCGCTTGAGAGATTTTGCTCGGCTGTCCGAGCTTCGAGCTTGGTGTGTGGAGCTATTTGCTCGGAAGGTCGAGCTCCGAGCTCGGCGCATCGAGCTATTTGCTCGGAAGGTCGAGCTGCGAGCTCGGTGCGTAGAGCTTTTTGCTTGGAAGGTCGAGCTCCGAGCCCGGTGCGTCGAGCTATTTGCTCGGAAGGTCGAGCTCCGAGCTCGGCGCATCGAGCTATTTGCTCGGAAGGTCGAGCTGCGAGCTCGGTGCGTAGAGCTTTTTGCTTGGAAGGTCGAGCTCCGAGCTCGGTGCGTCGAGCTTTTTGCCTCGCGATCCGAGCTTCGAGCTTGGGACGCCGAGCTCCGAGCTCGGCATGTCGAGCTTTTAGCCCGGATGCCCGAGCTGTGTGATCCACACGTGCCTCGCCTGCCCCGCCCCGCGCTCGCGACCGCCGCCTACCGATTGAGGCTCATACGCGCGCCGTCGGACTCACGCTTGCCGGACCAGCGGCCATCGCCGGCGGGCCAGAAGCGGCCGATGATGCGGTTATTGGTGTCGGTCAGTTGCAGCTGGTTGCCGGACACGGTCCAGCGGTTCACGTCGAAGAAGCCGTCCGGACACCCCGCCGGGGTGTAGGCACGATGGCCGCCGAACCATTCGTCGGCTTTCAGTTCGATCGTGCAGTTGTCGCCGCCGTCCTGGGCCAGCGACCAGGCGACCGACGATGGCCGCGTTCGGCGGCGCGGTGTTGTTCCACCCGCCGCCGTTGTCGATGCTAATGCCACCCCAGCTGTCGTGGCTGCGGCTTTCGCTGTGCGAATGGCCGCTGCTGGACGTTGTGGTTTCCACGCTGCCGGCGTTGGTCCACGAATCGCTGCGCGTGTCGGTGGTGTCGGTGGACGTGCCTGAGCCGGTGATCGACTGCTCCGTGTGCTGGAACTGGTCGGTGATGCTCTGTTCGGCCGCGCGGATGTCGGCGCCCGGGTCGGGCATCGCGGTGGGATCGTCCTGCGCGGCCGCGGAACCGGAGGCGGCAAACAACACGACCGCGACGGAGAGGCGCTGGATCAGGGGGAACGCGACGGTGCGCATGGGCGGACTCCAGGCAGAAAGCGTGGGCCTACGACGGTCGTTCGCGCGAAGCGTGCGGCAGGCGAGCTCAGTCGAGTGTGAAGAGGCCGGTGCCGGTGCTGATGGCAACGCCGGAGCCGGGCCAAGGCTAATGCCTATGCCGAAGCCGGCACGGTGCAGATGCAGATGCCGTCGCTCTTGCTCGTCATTCCCGCGAAGGCGGGAATCCATGGACTTTCCACGCTTTCCTGTGGCGCCAAGAGACCAAGAAAGACACCAGCCAATCTTGCGACCGCGCGCCGGCAATCGGCGCGCCGCGCGCACAACACGCAAACGCCGCGTCAGCACCATCCATGCGCGACGCTCATGCGACAAAGGCTGAGCAACGCACGTCTCACTTTGCACCAATGCAGCGTTGACCGCCGTTGCATGCGTGCGCACGCTGGAACTGCACCGGCGAACTCCGGTGTCGGGATTGGCGTCCCGAACAACGAGGCGTGCAGCAGCCTTTGATGCGAGGTCTGCACGAGTTGACGCATCAGCCGCAAGGCATTCGTCCGTCCCTCGTTTGGCGTCGCGGTGACGGAATTCCCATCCAACGAGAATTCCAATTCATGACTAACAAGAAGCGCGCCCGTCGGCAGCGACCGGCCGAACCGTCGTCTTTCCCCGCCCTGCCCTTCGTCTCACCACGCGAGCATGGTCGCGCACACTACTGGACAGTCCCTCCAGTAGGCGGTCCAGTCGGAGACTACGCAGAAGCCGAACGAACCGGCCGCGAATACGCCCTGCAATTCGTGCAATGGCTGCAAGCCAATCCGCGCTCGGCGTTCGAGTGTTTTCGCTCGGAGCGTCGAGCTCTGCTTCCCGGCGGCGAGGTATCTGCGCCCGCAACGCCGAGCAGGGAGCTCGGCCAGCCGAGTAACTTGCTTCGACATCCGAGCTCAGAAACTCGAACGCCAGGCTCCCGAACTCACGCGCGAATCGGCTTCGACTTGCCTTTCAGGCTCAGGGGCTCGCACGCGAGGCTTTGAACTGCGTACGCCGAGCTTCGAGCCTCGTGCACGAGGCTCCGACTGTGGCGCTCCGAGCTCGCACGGTCGAACGCCGCCAACACTCGCGGGAGCGGCGGATCAGTCACCGTCGAGAGGGGGAAATGGCGGAGAGAGTGGGATTCGAACCCACGGAAGGTTTGACCCTTCGGCGGTTTTCAAGACCGCTGCCTTAAACCACTCGGCCATCTCTCCGTATCGGCGTTGCCGCCTTGCACCGATGCCGCGTTGCACGGCGATCGCACCCGGTGGCCCGGGTGCACCGGGCCCTCAAACGAAGCGGCCCGCGTGGTGCGGGCCGCATTCTCTCATGCCTCGGTGACGATGCGGGGTGCGGGCGCGGGGGGCGCGGCCGCGGACAGCTTCGCGACGTCCTCCGGGCACGGCTTGCCCTTGATCTCGCTGCATTGCAGGCGCGCGGATTCGACCAGGCCCGGCGCCTTCTCGGCGATGAAGTCGATGAAGACGCGCACGGCCGGCAGCAGGCCGCGCCGCGAAGCGAACACGGCATGGAAGATGCCCTGCGGCAGGCGCCAGTCAGGCAGCACCACTTCCAGCTCGCCGCGGCGCACGGCTTCGGCGCAGATGGTTTCCGGCAGCAGCGTGATGCCCACGCCCTGCTGCGCCAGCTGCATCAGCATGGGGAAATCGAAGCCCATCACGCGCGGCTTGAGTTCGACGCGGCGCACGTCGCCATCGGGGCCGTGCAGCTCCCAGCGCTGGCGGGCGTCGTCCTCGCTCATGCTGAGGGTGACGTGGTCGCTCAGTTCGTCCGGGTTCTTCGGGCGGCCCATGCGCTTGAGGTAATCGGGGCTGGCGACCAGCAGTTCGGCGATCTGGCCGAAGCTGCGCATCACCAGGCTGCCGTCGTCGTCGAGCTTGGAGCGCACGCGCAGGGCGACGTCGATGCCTTCATTGATGATGTCGACGCGGCGATTGCTCACCAGCAGCTGCACGCGCACCTGCGGGAAGCGCGCGAGGAATTCCGGCAGCAGCTTGGGCATCTGCTGCTGCGCCATGCCCACCGGCACGCTGACGCGGATGACGCCGCGCGGCTCGGCGCTGAGGCGGTCGACGACTTCGTGCGCCGCCTGCGCTTCGGCCAGCATCGATTGCGCATGCCGATAGACGCTGTTGCCGACGTCGGTAACGGCGAAGCGGCGCGTGGAACGCTGCAGCAGGCGCACGCCCAGGTCGGTTTCGAGCTGGCTGATGCGGCGGCTCAGGCGGGACTTCGGGATGCCCAGCGCGCGCTCGGCCGCGGCGAAGCCGCCGTGCTCGACGACCATGGCGAAGTAGTAGAGGTCGTTCAGGTCCTGCATGGCCATAATTCCAATTCCGGAACAGTTAGTGATAGTTGACCAGATTTATTCCATCCCTGCAACGACCTAGATTGGTCCTCGAGCCGGCAACCCCGCCGATCGTTCCATTCGAGGCCCATCATGAAGCTCCTGCATCTGGATACCAGTGCCCTTGGCACCAATTCGGTTACCCGCGAACTGACCGCCGCCGTCGTGGCCCGCTGGCAGGGCGCCCATGCCGACCTGACCGTCGAGTACCGCGATCTCGACTCCGACCCCCTGCCGCACCTCACCGGGCGCTCGCTGGCCAAGGCCGATCCGGCCCAGGCCGAAGCGGACGAAGCGACGCTCCAGCAGTTCCTGTCTGCCGATGTAGTGGTGATTGGCGCGCCGTTTTACAACTTCAGCATTCCGTCGACGCTGAAGGCGTGGATCGACCGCGTCGCCGTCGCCGGCCGCACCTTCCGCTATACCGAAGCCGGTCCGGAAGGCCTGGCGGGCGGCAAGCAGGTGATCATCGTCAGCGGTCGGGGCGGCCAGTACGGCGACGCGAGCCCGGCGGATTTCCAGGAAGCCTACCTGCGCCAGGTGTTCGGCTTCATCGGCATCAAGGACGTGGAGATCATCCGCGCCGAGGGCGTGGCGTACTCGCCGCAGCATCGCGCCGATGCGCTGGCCGCTGCGCATGCGTCCATCCGTTCGCCTCTGGCAGAGGCTGCCTGAGCTTCAGGCATCCAGGAGACGCGCGCCGGCCCACCCCTCCCCGCTTGAGCCGGCAAACGCGAACGGGCCCGCTTGCGGGCCCGTTTTTTTGCGCGTGGTTGTTCTGTCTGCTTTGAAAGGGAGGGCTCTTGGCCGCTTTCTCCCTGCGGTGCGGTGCTTTCGCCCCTCTCCCCTCGGGAGAGGGGTTGGGGTGAGGGGTAACGAAGCGGTTGCTTCAAAAACCAGTAGCACGGTGATGCACTGCTGGTTTGCCGCTGTGGCTTCGTTGCCCCTCATCCGCCCTGCGGGCACCTTCTCCCGAGGGGAGAAGGAAACAGCATGCGGCTCAGGCGATGCGTTCCTGACCGCCCATATACGGCCGCAGCACCTCCGGCACGGTGATCGAGCCGTCGGCGTTCTGGTAGTTCTCCATCACGGCGATCAGTGCGCGGCCCACGGCCGTGCCCGAGCCGTTGAGCGTGTGCACCAGCTCCGGCTTGCCGGTCGCCGGGTTGCGCCAGCGGGCCTGCATGCGGCGGGCCTGGAAGCTTTCGCAGTTCGAGCAGGACGAGATCTCGCGGTACGTGTCCTGCGAAGGCAGCCAGACTTCCAGATCGAACGTCTTCGTCGCCGCGAAGCCCATGTCGCCCGTGCAGAGCAGCACGCGGCGGTATGGCAGGCCCAGTTTTTCGAGCACTACTTCGGCGCAGCGCGTCATGCGCTCGTGCTCGACATAGCTTTCTTCCGGGCGCGCGATCGTCACCAACTCGACCTTCTCGAACTGATGCTGGCGGATCATGCCGCGCGTGTCGCGGCCGTGGCTGCCGGCTTCGGCGCGGAAACACATCGAATGCGCGGTCATGCGGATCGGCATCGCGTCGGCTTCGACGATCTCGTCGCGCACTATGTTGGTCAGCGGAACTTCCGAGGTCGGAATCAGGTAGCGCTTGTGCGCGTTTTCGCCGTCGCCGATGGTCGTGGCGAACAGGTCGTCCTCGAACTTCGGCAGCTGGCCGGTGCCGCGCATGCTGTCGGCGTTCACCAGCAGCGGGACGCTGGTTTCCTGGTAGCCGTGCTCGTTGGTGTGCAGGTCGAGCATGAACTGCGCGAGCGCACGGTGCAGGCGCGCGAGCGAGCCGCGCAGCACGGTGAAGCGCGCGCCGCTGAGCTTGGCGGCGGTGTCGCCATCGAGCCAGCCGTTGCGCGCGCCGAGTTCGACGTGGTCCTTCACCGGGAATTCGAACGTGCGCGGTGTGCCCCAGCGGTGCTGTTCGACGTTGTCGTTCTCGTCCTCGCCCTGCGGCACGGACTCGTGCGGCAGGTTCGGGATGGTCAGCGCGATCGCCTCGATCTCGCCACGGATGACTTCAAGGCGCGCTTCGCTGGCCTTGAGTTCGTCGCCGAAACCGGCGACTTCGGCCATCAGCGCGCTGACGTCCTCGCCCTTCGCCTTCGCCTGGCCGATGGCCTTCGAGCGCGTGTTGCGCAGGTTCTGCAGTTCCTGCGTGCGCACCTGGATCTGCTTGCGCTCGGACTCCAGCGCTTCCAGCACGCCGGCGTCGAGTTCGTAGCCCCGGGTCTCGCGCAGGCGCGCGGCAAGTTCGGCGGGGTTGTGGCGCAGCAGGTTGGGATCGAGCATGGGAGCGTGGGGCCGAACGAGTGATCGAGGTCGCGATTATCGCGTGGAACCACCGCCAAGGGCGACGGATTGCCGAAACGTTCACGTCCTGAAGGGCCGCGATGGGCAGAATCGGGGCAGGTTTCCCACCGGTTCACGCATGTCCACACCTGCTCCCGCGCCGCATCGTCCCGCCTTCGATCTCGGCCGCTGGCTGCCGGCGGGGCGATCCTTCCTGTGGGTTCTGCTGGCCTTCGTCATTGGGCTGGTGCTGTTCGCGCTGGTGCTGTCGGCGGGACGCAAGGACGACGACGCGCTGTTCCGCGTGGGCACGCCGCCGACGGCGGATGCGCCGCGCTATTCGCCACTCCCCGCCCCGCTTCCCGCCGGCAGCGACAACGCGAGCGGCATGGGCGCACCGCCCGCGCAGGCGCCGGGCGAAGAGGAAGAACGTCCGAGGCTGGTCGAAACGCGACCGGCTGCACCGCCGCCGTCGCTGCCGCAGCCCGCCGCGCCGGCAGTGCCGAGCGGGCCGGTGTCGCGGCCGGAGCCTATCGCCGGGCAAACGCCGGCACCGCGTTATCCGACGCAGTCGCTGCGTCGTGGCGAAAGCGGCACGGTGACGGTGCGGGCGCAGATCGGCCCGGATGGCGTGCCGAGCGAGGTCGCGGTCGCGAACGGTAGCGGCTCGCGCTATCTGGATCGCGCTGCCGTGGACGCGGTCAAGCGCTGGCGCTTCCGCCCGGCGATGCAGGGCGGCCAGCCGACCACGGGAACGGTGATGGTGCCGATCGAGTTCCAGGCGCAGCGCTGAGGCGCGCCTCCAGAACCGACGCGAGCCGCGATCAGCCCTCTCGGGCGCGACGTTCGCGGATCAGGCCGTAGGCCATGCAGCAGCCGAACAGCAGGCCCAGCGGCGCACGCACGTATTCGAAGCGCCACAGCAGCGAGTCGAAGTTGTTGGCGATCAGCACGATGCCGACGCAGCCCGCGAGCCCCCAGAAGCTGGCGGTCGAGACGATCCCCGTACGCCACGCCAGCCACAACTCGCGCATAAGCATGGCGAACACGGCGAAGAGCAGTGCCGCGCCGACCACGCCCAGGCCGACCAGCGCATCCAGGTAGGCGTTGTGCAGGTGGACGAACTGCTCGCCGCCGGTGGGCAGTTGCGCGCGTTGGATCAGCAGCGGAATCGTGTCCAGGCCCCAGCCGAAAAGCGGGCGTTCGAGGAAACGCTCCACACCTTCGCGGTACAGCATCATGCGGATGCCCACGGCCTTGTTGCCGGGGATCGCGGTGTCCAGGCCGTCGATGTCGCGCGGCAGGGCGCGCGGATCGGCCGGCGTCTGCGCGATGGCATCGGAAGCGGGCGCGTCGATGGTCGAACCCGGTGCCGGCGTGGGCGCCGGTCCTGCGGGTACGGCGTTCGCATCGCTCGCCGACTTGCCTTCCAGCAGCGATTCCACCCACGCCGGCACGAGCTGGTTCGCCCCGTCGAACCGCAGCGCGAAGATGCGATGGGCGGCGGTGAGCAGGATCAGGCACACCAGCAGCGCGAGCACGATCGGCTGCCACGGGAGTGGCCGTCTGCGCGGACCGCGCGTGAACGCGTAGCCGATGATCGCCAGCGGGACGGCCACGATGAAAGACAGCCATGCGCCGCGCGACTGCGAGAACAGCAGTACGCAGAAGCAGCCGGCGAACGCCAGCAGCGCCAGGACGAGCAGCCAGATGCGACGCGACCCGCGCGGGTAATCGCGCCAGATACCGATGAGCAGGCAGAGCGTGAGCCAGCCGCCGACGGCGGCGATCATGCCGCTGAGGTTCTGCGAAATGCCGAACCACGGACGCATCTCGCCGGACCAGATCGCCGGCATCGCGCTCCATGGCATGTGGTAGAGCACCGCGGCGAGCAGGCCGAGGATCAGCACGCCGAGCAGTTTCGGAATCGCGCGCGGGTTCACCGACATCCACCAGCCGATGACGCACGTCTGGAACCCCAGTCGGAGCAGCTTGGCGACGACGGTCAGCTGGTTCGACCAGCGCACCTCCGGCAGCAACCAGGCGATGTACGCCGCATGCACGATCAGGACGACGGCCAGCACGCCGAGCAGCCGCACCGCCGGGTGCGCCGCCAGTTCGCGCCAGGGGCGGGAACCGGCGAACGCCATGGCGAGCAGCGCCACGAACGTGCCGTACTCCGGGTGCATGTTCGGGACATGCCGGCCCAGGTCGTTGATCGCGAAGAACGCCTGGAATGCCACGCCCGCGAGCGCGATCCATGCCAGCGTCCGCGAGACGCCCAGGGCCTCGGGACCCGCGAGGCTCGGACCTCGACCGCCGAAGGAGTCGCGTGCGTCGGGGTCGGTGGCGGAGCGATGCACTTGGGTCGGGGATTTCGCTGGGGGAAACGGCAGGCGGTGAGTCTAAGTCACGCGCCTGCGGCCAGCCAGATACCGCTATCACGGGCCAGGGAATCGAAACCCGGGAAGGAAGTCGCCACGTTGGCGACATCGTCGATCCGCACGTCGCCCGACGCCCGCTGCGCCGCGACTGCGAAGCTCATCGCGATGCGGTGGTCGCCAAGGCTGTCCACCCTGCCCGCCCGCAGCGCACCAGGCACGATGGTCGCGCCGTCGGGATGCTCGTCCACTTCGATGCCCAGCGCCCGCAGGCCCTGCGCCATGGTGGCGATGCGGTCGGATTCCTTGACCCTCAGCTCCGCCGCGTCGCGGACGGTCGTGACGCCCTCGGCGCATGCGGCGGCGACGAACAGCGCGGGGAACTCGTCGATCATGTCCGGCGCGAGTTCGCCGTCCACTTCGATACCGTGCAGCGGCGCGTGGCGAACGACCAGATCCGCCACGGGCTCGCCGCCCTGCTCGGTTGCGTTCTCCTCGCCGATGTCGGCGCCCATGCGCCGCAGCGCGGTGAGCAAGCCGGTGCGGCGCGGATTCATGCCGACCGCCTCCAGCCTCAGCTCCGAGCCCGGCACGATGCTCGCCGCGACCAGGAAGAACGCGGCAGACGAGAAGTCGGCGGGCACGTTGACGTCGGTCGCGCGCAGACGCCCGCCGCCGGACAGCCTCGCATAACCGGGCGAAAACTCGATCGGCCAGCCGAACGCCGCGAGCATGCGCTCGGTGTAGTCGCGCGTGGGATGCGGCTCGTGCACGACGGTGTCGCCGCTCGCGTATAGCCCGGCCAGAAGCAGCGCGGATTTCACCTGCGCGCTCGCGACGGGCAAGGTGTAATCGATACCCGTCAGCGACTCCGCTCCGTGGATGCGGAGCGGCGGCAAACCGCCTTCTTCCGAATCGATGCGCGCGCCCATGAGCGACAACGGCTCGATCACGCGACGCATGGGGCGCTTGGAGAGCGAGGCGTCGCCGATGAGCGTGCTGTCGAATGCCTGCCCAGCCAGCACGCCGGCAAGCAGCCGCATGCCGGTGCCGGCATTTCCGCAGTCCAGCGGCGTACTGCTCGCGCGCAGGCCGTGCAGGCCCACGCCGTGGACGATGCGCTCGCTCGCGCTCGGGGTTTCGATGCGAACGCCGAGCTGCTCGAACACGCGAGCCGTCGCGCGCGTGTCTTCGCCTTCGAGGAAACCACGCACGTGCGTGGTCCCTTCGGCGAGCGCGCCGAGCATCACCGCGCGATGCGAGACCGACTTGTCGCCCGGCACGCGGATGCTTCCGCGCAACGGCTGCCCGGCACGTGCGATCCAGTGCTGCGAACCGCCGCTCATGCGCCCACCTCGCCCAGCACCGCGTCGATCGTCGCGAGCAGGCGTCGGTTTTCGTCGACTGTGCCGACGGTGACGCGCAGATACTCAGGCAATCCGTAACCGCCCATGGGACGCAGCACGACGCCGCGTTTCGTCAGTTCGGCTTCGATGCGCGCCGTCTGTGGCCCAAAGCGGACCAGCACGAAATTCGTCTGCGACGGCATGACACGCAGGCCGCGGCGCTCGAAAGCCTCTGCGAGCGCCTTGCGCTGTTCGGCGTTGCGTTCGCGCGCCCATTCCAGATGCGCGACATCGCCGCCCAGCGCCGCTTCGCACGCCGCGAGCGCAGGCCCGTTGACGTTGAAGCTTTCGCGTAGGCGCTCCATCACCGCCACCAGCCCGGGCGCGGCGATGAGGTAACCAACGCGCAATCCGGCAAGGCCGTACGCCTTGCTGAAGGTGCGGGTGAGCGCGAGGTTGGAATGCGACGCGAGCAGCGGCAGCGCGGTCGCGGCATCAGCGGCGGCATCGGCCAGTTCGGCGTACGCCTCGTCCATCACGACGATGACGTCCGCCGGCACCTTCGCCAGGAACGCCTCGAACGCCGCGCGGCCGAACCACGTGCCGGTCGGATTGTTGGGATTGGCGAGGTAAACGAGCTTCGTGCAGTCGGTGATCGCCGCGGCGATCGCGTCCAGGTCGTGACCCAGCGGCATCGTCGGATGATCGTCGGGCAATGCGGGCACGATGCGCATCGTCGCGCCCGCCGCCTGCGTCGCCAGCGCGAAGACGGCGAAGCCGTAGCGCGAGAACACCACGTCGTCGCCTGCGCCGGCGAACACCTGCGCCAGCTGCATCAGCAGTTCATGCGAACCGTTGCCGAGCAGGATCTGTTTCGTATCGACGCCATGCTTTGCCGCGAGCGCGCGCTTGAGATCGGCTCCGAGCGGGTCGGGATAGCGATGCAGCGAATGCAGCTGGTCGAGGATCGCCGCGCGTGCATCGGGCGACGGACCGTATGGGTTCTCGTTCGAACCGAGTTCGACCAGGTTGGCCTCACCAAACTGGCGACGGAAAGCCACCAGGTCGTGCCCCGGATCGTAGGCCTTCAACCCCTGCACGCCACGCGATGCGCGCGCGGCGAACCAGGCTTCGTCGCGCGTGGGCTGCGTTGCGTCGGTGTCCATGTCGCGCACGGCGCTCATGCGATGGCGACCGGGTAGGAACCCAGCACCTTCACTTCCTGCGCGTAATCGGCGAGTTCGTCGAGCGCCCGACGCATCGCCTCTTCCTGCACGTGGCCGCCGATATCGATGAAGAACGCGTACTGCCAGAGCCCGGTGTGACCCGGACGCGACTCGATGCGGTTCATGCTCAGGCCGTGCTTCGCGAACGGCGCCAGCACGTGGTACAGCGCGCCGGGCTGGTCCTTGATGAAGATCATCAGCGAGGTGCGGTCGTTGCCCGAAGGCGGGAACAGCTCGCGGCCGATCACCAGGAAGCGCGTGGTGTTGTCGGGGCGATCCTCGATCGGGCCAGCGACGGATTTCAGGCCGTACACGTTCGCCGCGCTGATGCCGGCGATGGCGGCTGCATCGTCGGACGCGCGGGCGCGGCGCGCGGCCTCGGCGTTGCTCGACACCGGGATCTTCTCGGCCTTGGGCAGGTACTGGCGCAGCCACGCCTTGCACTGCGCGAATGACTGCGGATGCGAATACACGCGCTCGATGCCTTCCAGCTGGTCGTTCCGCGACAGCAAATGCTGGTGCACGCGAAGCTCGACTTCGCCGCAGATCTTCAGCTTCGAGGTGAGGAACATGTCGAGCGTCGACTGGATCGTGCCCTGCGTGGAGTTCTCCACCGGCACGACGCCGAAATCGGCATGTCCGGCTTCAACTTCCTGGAACACTTCCTCGATGCTCGCCAGCGGCAGGCCGTGGATCGAATGGCCGAAATGCTTGTAGACGGCCTGCTGCGAATGCGTGCCTTCCGGGCCGAGGTAGCCGATCTTCAGCGGCTCCTGCTGCGCCAGGCACGCGGACATGATTTCGCGGAATAGCCGCACCAGCACTTCGTCGTTGAGCGGACCGTCGTTGCGATCGACCACGCGGCGCAACACCTGCGCTTCGCGTTCGGGGCGGTAGTAATCCACCGCCGCGGCGAGCTTGCCCTTCGCCTTGCCGACCTGGTTGGCGAATTGCGCGCGCTCGCCGATCAGTTCCTGGATGTGGCGGTCGATGCCGTCGATGCGCTCGCGCAACGTGGCGAGATCGAGCGGCGCGGCGTCGGTCTTCGAAGGCACGGCGTCGGCCACGTCCTTCGTGGGAGCGCGCTTGGAGGGAGCGCGCGTGGTGGCCGTCTTCGTCGTGGTCTGCTTCTTCGGTGCGGCCTTGCCGGTCTTCTTCATGGGGGAGTTGTCCGTGTTCTGTCTTGCGTTGCCCGGGCGAAGGACCTGCCGGGTACTCGTGCCGCGACCCGGGGTGCTTCGCTGGCCCGGGCTACACGACACTCATCCGTATCGCTTCTGGAAATCGCGCATGAAGTCGACCAGCGCCTGCACGCCGGCTTCCGGCATCGCGTTGTAGATCGATGCGCGCATGCCGCCGAGCACGCGGTGGCCCTTCAGCGCGAGCAGCCCTGCAGCCTTGGATTCCTTCAGGAACGCGGCATCCAGCGCCGGATCGTGCAGGAAGAACGGCACGTTCATGCGAGAGCGCGCGGCAGGCACGACGTCGTTGCGATAGAAGCCGCCGGAGCCGTCGATCGCGCCATACAGCAGCGCCGACTTACGCGCGTTTCGACGCGCGAATTCCTCGACGCCGCCTTCGGCCAACATCCACTTGAACACCAGTCCGGCCAGGTACCAGTTCCACGTCGGCGGCGTGTTGAGCATCGATTCGCCCGCGACGTGCGAGCGGTAATTCATGATGTCCGCGCGCGGCTGGCCGGCGCGTTCGAGCAGGTCGCGGCGCACGATCACCACGGTGACGCCCACCGGGCCGAGATTCTTCTGCGCGCCGCCGTAGATCACGCCGAAGCGCGACACGTCCAGCGGTTCGGCGGCAATGGACGAGCTGAAGTCGGCGATCAGCGGCGCATCGCCGACGTCCGGGATATCGCGGAATTCCACGCCGTGGATGGTTTCGTTCGCGGTGTAGTGCACGTACGCCGCGCCGGGCGTGAGGCGCCACTCGCTGCGCGGCGGGATGTCGTGGAAGCCGGTCGATTCGCCGTCGGCCGCGATGCGCGCATCGACGTACGTGCGCGCCTGCTTGATCGCCGTCTTGCCCCAGTGGCCAGTCACGACGTAGTCGGCGGCCTGCCCCGGCGCGGCGAAGTTCAGCGGGATCAGCGCCTGCTGCAGCGTCGCGCCGCCGGCGAGGAAGAGCACGGCGTAGTCGTCGGGAATCGACATCAGCGTGCGCAGGTCGGCTTCGGCCTGTCGCGCGACTTCCATGAACTCGGCGCCGCGGTGGCTGATTTCCACGATGGAGGCGCCGACGCCGTTCCACTCCAGCATTTCCTCCTGCGCCTGGCGCAGCACCGCCTCGGGAAGGGTGGCGGGGCCAGCGGCGAAGTTGAAGGCGCGGGACATGAAATCTCCGGTCGGACAGGCGAAGGACGGGCGGGAACGCGCGAGCGGCCAAGTATGCCGCACCGCAACAGCGTGCGGATTCATGGTTTCCACCGCAACTTTTTGCTCATGCTGCCCCTCTATAGTGGAACCGGGCGCACGTGTGCGTCCGCCCTCCCCGCGATACTCCAACGCGAAAACCGGAACCGACATGTCACTGCGCGACGCCTTGAGGATTCCCGCCGCCGAAATCACGGACGAATCGGTCTATCGCGAACGCCGCCGCCTGCTGGCCGCGCTCTCCGTCGCGCCCGCGATGGCGCTGTCCGGCTGCGGCCAGGCCGAGCCGCCCCCGCCGCCGAAGGTGGCGCTCACGCCGGCGCAGGCGCGCTCGGGCTTCCGCACCGACGAGACGCTGACGCGCTTCGAGGACGTCACCACCTACAACAACTTCTACGAGTTCGGTACCGGCAAGGCCGATCCGTCGAAAGCCAAGCGCACGCTTCGCACGAGTCCGTGGACGGTCGCCGTCGGCGGGCATTGCGCCAAACCCGGCAAGGTCTCGATGGAGGACCTGCTGAAGGGCTTCAAGCCGGAGGAGCGCGTGTACCGCCTGCGTTGCGTGGAAGGCTGGTCGATGGTGATCCCGTGGCTGGGCGTGCCGCTCGCCGATGTGCTCAAGCGCTTCGAGCCGACCTCGCAGGCGAAGTACGTCGCCTTCACCACCATCGCCGATCCGAAACAGACGCCGGGCGTGGTCTGGCCTTCGCTGGACTGGCCGTATCGCGAAGGCCTGCGCATCGACGAAGCCATGCATCCGCTGACGCTGCTGGCCACCGGCCTGTACGGCAAGACGCTGCTGCAGCAGAACGGCGCGCCACTGCGGCTTGTGGTTCCGTGGAAGTACGGCTTCAAGAGCATCAAGTCGATCGTCGCGATCGACTTCGTCGAGACGATGCCCGAAACCGCCTGGCACCAGGCGCAACCGAGCGAATATGGCTTCTTTTCCAACGTCAATCCGACGGTGGACCACCCGCGCTGGAGCCAGAAGACCGAGCGCCGCATCTCGGGCACCGCGAGCAAGCTGTTCGCGGAGAGGATTCCGACCCGGATGTTCAACGGCTATGCGGACCAGGTGGCCGGGCTGTACAAGGGGCTGGATCTGAAGAAGTGGTTCTGAAGCTCTGAACGCTGCTCCCCGTTCCACCGCTGCGCCCTCTTTCCGAGCGTTCCGCATGCCGTCATCCCCGCGAAGGCGGGGGATCCAACTGTCAGGCCTGTCACGCTCTGCGGCGAGCGTGATTCGCCGGACAGTTGGATTCCCGCCTTCGCGGGAATGACGGTTCACATGGCCGACGGTTCATCAAGAATGCCCCTCTCCACCCGCACCCTCATCGCCACCAAGACCCTCGTCCACGCGCTGGCGCTGATGCCGGCGGCGATCCTCGCCTGGCAGATCCGCGCGGAATTCCTGACCGGCAGCGGCGGGCTGGGCGCCGATCCGGTGGCGGAGATCGAACACCGCCTCGGCCTGTGGGCGCTGCGCTTCCTGATGCTGACGCTGGCGATCACGCCGCTGCGGCAGCTCACCGGCCAGCCGGTGCTGATGCGCTTCCGGCGCATGCTCGGGCTGTACGCGTTCGCCTACGCGACGCTGCACTTCACCGCGTACCTGGTGCTCGACCTGCGCGGCTACTGGACGCAGATCTTCGAGGAGATCGCCAAGCGGCCGTACATCACCGTCGGATTCGCCGCCTGGCTGCTGCTGGTGCCGCTGGCGCTGACCTCGACGCAGGCGGCGATCCGCTGGCTCGGCCGCAACTGGGCGCGGCTGCACAAGCTGGTCTACGTCATCGCCGTGCTGGCGGTGCTGCACTTCTGGTGGCTGGTGAAGTCGGATGTCCGCGAGCCGGCGCTCTACGCCGGGATCCTTGCGGTGCTGCTCGGCTGGCGCGCCTGGAACGCGCTGAAGAAGCGGAAACTCAGCGCGCGCCGTAAAGCAGCAGCAGGCTGAGGGCCGCCGAAAGCAGGATCGCCGCCAGCAGCAGCCACGGGATGCGTCGCGCCGAACGCTTGATCGGCGCGACGGCGCGCGTGTCCTCGATGACCGGCACGCGCGCCTTCGGTGCGGGCACGTCGGGCGCGACGGTGCGCTGCATCGGCGCTTCGACCACGAAACGATGCTGGCTTCCGAACACGACCTGGTCGCCCGCCTGCAGCAGCGCGTGACGAACCGGTCGGCCGTTGACCAGGCTGCCTTCGACCGAGCCGAGGTCGCGGAGGATCACGCCGTCGGCATGGCCTTCCAGCCGCGCGTGACGCTCGGCGAAATTCGGATCGTTGACGCGGATGTCGCTCTCGCCGGCGCGGCCGACCAGTCGCGGCGCGTCCAGCGTGAAGCTGCGGCCGTGGTGCGGGCCGCCGATGCCACGCAGCAGCATGCGCGTGTCGGTGCCGCCGTTGAATCCGTAGTCGGCCGGGGCCGGCAGCGGATCGCCGCCGAGCAGCATCAGCTCCACGCCGTCGACGAAGATCGCATCGCCCACGCGCAACATCGCCATGCGACGCACCGGACGACCGTTGACGTGCAGGCCGGGCGCACCTTCGCGGACCTGCAGCCACACGCCACGGCGGTCGACGCAGAACTGCGCGACGGCGCCGTCGGGCGCGACCTGCGCCAATGCGCCGGACGGATCGTAGCCAATGGCATGCACGCCCGGCCCCAGGGCCAGGTCGGCATGTTCGCGGTTCTGGAAGCGCAGGCGGAGGGCAGTCACGTCCGCGCAATCTAGCAGAAGGCCCGCGCACTTGGATGCATCGTGCGCGGCGCGCACAATACCGGCCACTTCGGGAGAGCCCACATGTCGAACATCGATATCCGCCACGCGCATTCGCTGCCGCCGGAACAGGCACGCCAGGCCGTGCAGGACGTGGCCGACAAACTCGCCGATCGCTTCGGCATGGTCACCGGGTGGAGCGGCAACACGCTCAATTTCAGCCGCAGCGGCGTGGACGGCCACATCAACGTGGCGCCGAGCGAACTGCACGTGACGGCCAAGCTGGGCTTCCTGCTGAGCACGATGAAGGGACCGATCGAGGCGGAGATCCGCCGCGTGCTCGACGAACGCTTCACCTGACGCTCACCCGACCTACTCCATCGCGCCGTCGAACGGATCCGCATCGCCCGCGAACAGGCGGCGCGAGATGTCGCGTTCGTCCTGTTCGATCTCGCCGATGAAGCCGCGCGCATCGCCGAGGCGGCCGAACGCCTCGAAGCCGCGTTCGAGGAAACCCTGCAACTGCGACAGCCCGGCCGCACGCGCCGGCGCACGCGACAGCCGCAGCAGCATCGACACGCCCGGCAACCGCAGCGCATGGCCCAGGCCGAGTCCGACCCGCGCGATCAGGTCGATCTGGTAGCCGCGCAGCCGCGGCAGCCCCGCCATCCGATAGGCGCGCGCGTAAAGCGCCGCGTCCAGGCGGCGGCGAGGTCCACCGATGGCCTGCAGCACCTGCGCCATCCGCAGATCCAGCGCCTGCGTGAGCAGGCCCAGTTCGATCGCATCGGCCACGGTCGCCAGCAGATGCTCCGGCAGCAGGCGCTGCATCATCGGCAGCACGCGCGCGATGTCGGCGTCGCGCTGGGCGAAGTCGTGTTCGTTGTAGACGTCGGTCAGGAAGAACTGCGCCGCCGGGCGGCGCTGGGGATCGCGCAGGAAACGGTCGAAGCTCGCCTCCAGCCGGCGCGTCTGCCAGCGGCGCAGCTCCGGCAGCCACGGCAGTTCGTTGCGGGGTTCGATCGCAGGGTCGTGCAGCGCCTGGTGTTCGCGCAGCAGCCAGTCCAGGCGGTCCCGGAGCGGCCCGTCGCGTAGGGGGCGATGACGCGGAGGTCGGCGGTCGGGGCTCGGGCGCGGCGGCATCCCGGTCGATCATCGGCGGCCGGGGCACACGTCGCAACCCGTCACGACGCTGCCCGCCGCGGGGCGGCTACACTCGGGCCACCTTCGCCGACCGTGCCCGCATGCTGTCACTCCACTCCGCCAGGCAACGCGCGCGCGCCCCCGGGCAACCGCCCCGCATCGGCCTGGCGGTCGCCGGCGGCGGACCCATCGGCGGGATGTACGAACTCGGCGCCCTGCGCGCGCTCGACGAGGCGATCGAAGGCCTGGACCTCACGCGGCTGGACGGCTACGTCGGCGTCAGCAGCGGCGCGTTCCTCGCCGCCGGCCTCGCCAACCGCATCGACACGGCCGAGATGTGCCGCATCTTCATCACCGGCGACAGCGCGGACGTGCAGTTCCGCCCCGAAACCTTCCTGCGCCCGGCGATCTTCGAATACGCACGCCGCGCCGCACGGCTGCCGCGGTTGGCGGCAACGTGGTGGCAGGAGCTGCTGTTCTCGCGCAACGAGTCGCGCTGGTCGGACCTGCTGATGCACTTCGGTGCCCTGGTGCCGACCGGCCTGTTCGACAACGCGCAGGTCGAACGCTTCCTGCAGGACGTCTTCACCCGCCGCGGCCGCAGCAACGATTTCCGCGATCTGGACACCGAACTGTGCGTGGTCGCGGTCGACCTGGACAGTGGCGAGGCGGTGAAATTCGGCACCGAAGGCTGGGACGGCGTGCCGATCTCCGTCGCCGTGCAGGCCAGCGCCGCCCTGCCCGGCCTGTATCCGCCGGTCGAGATCGGCGGCCGGCATTTCGTCGACGGTGCGCTGCGCCGGACGATGCACGCCTCCGTCCTGCTCGACCGCGACGTGGACCTGATGATCGGCCTCAACCCGCTGGTGCCGTTCACCCAGGACGATAGCGGGCGGCCGGTGAGCCACGAGCGCAGCCTCGCCGCGGGCGGCCTGCCGGCCGTGCTGTCGCAGACGTTCCGCACGCTGCTCCAATCGCGCATGCAGGTCGGGCTGGCCCGCTACGCGCAGCAGTATCCCAATATCGACCAGCTGATCTTCGAGCCCAACGCCGGGGACGCCGAGCTGTTCTTCACCAACGCCTTCAGCTTCTCGGCGCGCCGCAGGATCTGCGAGATCGCCTGGCGCAACACGATGGCCGACCTGCGCCGGCGCGCGGAGGAGCTCGCGCCCGTGCTCGACGCCCACGGCCTCTCGCTGCGCATGGCCGTGGTGGGCGATGAAAACCGATCGCTGCTCGACGGCCTCGCGCCGCCTCCGCGCGACAACGACGCCACCGCACGCCTGCGCCGCGCGCTGGACGACATCGAGCATCGCCCCCCGCCGGCACGCCGCGCCCCGCGCGCACGCCGAAGCGCGCCGTAACACCCTCTCGACGCCCGCGATGGTGCGATGCCGGCATGTACATCGCGATGGATCTCCATGCCTCCGGCTTCCCGAAGCAACCTCTACATCGGCTGCGCCGGTTGGTCGCTGCCGTCCGCCACCCGATCGCTGTTCGGCGAGGGTGAATCGATGCTGGCGCGCTACGCCACGCGCTTCAACGCGACGGAGATCAACTCCTCCTTCCACCGTCCGCACCGGCGCGACACGTATGTGCGCTGGGCCGCGAGCGTGCCCGCGCGTTTCCGCTTCAGCGTGAAGCTGCCGCGCACGATCACGCACGACGCGCGGCTGCGCGGCATCGCGCGCGAACTCGACCGTTTCGCCGGCGAGGTCGACGGACTCGGTCGCAAGTTCGCGGTGCTGCTCGTGCAGCTTCCGCCCAGCCTGCCGTTCGAAGCGCGGACGGCGACGACCTTCTTCGCGATGCTGCGGCGCCGCTTCGACGTCGGCATCGCGTGCGAGGCACGCCACGCATCGTGGTTCACGCCGCGCGCGGAGGACCTCTGGCAGCGGCACGGCATCGCCCGCGTCGCCGCGGATCCGCCGGTGCCCGATGGCGCCTCGCGCGATCCCGGCGGCGACGCACGCATGCGCTACTGGCGCTGGCATGGCAGTCCGCGCGTGTATTACAGCGCGTACGACGATGCAGCCCTGCGCACGCTGGCCGATGGAGTGAGCGGCCATCGCGGCACGCGCTGGGTGATCTTCGACAACACGGCGCACGGGCATGCCGCGACCGACGCGCTGCGGCTGCAGTCGATGCTCGACGAGGCGCCGACGGCGAACTCCTTGTCGAAGAAACGGAGAACCACATGAGCGAGGTCCTGGACTGCATCGTCGTCGGCGGCGGCCCCGGCGGGCTGACGGCGGCGACGTACCTGGCGCGTTACCGTCGCAGCGTCCGCATCTTCGATACCGGCTGCACCCGCGCCGGCTGGATCCCGAAGAGCCGCAACTGCCCGGGCTTCCCGCACGGCGTCGGCGGCGAGGAACTGCTGCAGCGCATGCGCGAGCAGGCCAGCAAGTTCGGCGTGGAAACCATTCCCGACGAAGTGACGGCGCTGCACGTGGACGGCGACGGCTTCCGCATCCGCCACGGCGACAACGAACTGCGTGCGCGCCACGTCATCCTCGCCACCGGCTGCGAGGACGTGACGCCGGCGCTCGACGGCATCGAGAAAGCCGTCGAATGCGGCGCGGTGCGCATGTGCCCGATCTGCGACGCGTTCGAGGCCATCGACACGACCATCGCCGTGCACGGGCCCGCCGACAAGGCCGCGTCGCATGCGCGCTTCCTGCGCACGTATTCGGCGAACGTGACGCTCGTGCCGTCGACGCCGGAGATCGAAGAGGCAACGCGCGCGCAACTCGCGAAAGACGGCATCGAACTGACGACAGTGCCGGCATCGCTCGTCTTCGACGGGGAGCGTTGCGTGTTCGACCTGGACGGAGCGCCGCGCGCGTTCGACGTGATGTACCCGATGATGGGCCTCATCTCGCGTTCGTCGCTGGCGGTCGGCGCGGGCGCGACGTGCGACGAGGATGGCGCATTGATCGTCAACGCCCGGCAGATGACGTCGGTGGACGGGCTCTACGCCATCGGCGACGTGGTGAGCGCGCTGAACCAGATTTCCGTGGCGACCGGGCACGCGGCGATCGCCGCGACGGACGTGCACAACCGGCTGGCGGCGAACTTCGCCTGAGGTCGCGCCGCCCGGCCCCGGCGCCTCACTGCTGACAGGCGCTGGCAGCAACGTGACCGGCGACAGGGCAGCCCCGCGGGCGGGGTCCGCTACCATTCGGGACTTTCCGCCGGAACGCCGCACGATGACCCGCACGCTGTTGATCGCCGCCCTGCTCACCGCCCTGCCCGCCGTCGCCGCGCCGCCCGACGCCGCGCTGACGACCATTTCCGAGCGCAGCGGCTTCACGAAGACTGGCCGCTACGACGAGGTGATCGCGCTATGCGACGCCTTCGCGGCGCGGTATCCCGAGGCCGTGCGCTGTGCGGACTTCGGCACCACGCCGGAAGGCCGGCCGATGAAAGTGCTCGTCGTGTCGAAGGTCGGTGCGTTCACGCCGGAAGCGGCGAAGGCGCAGAACCTGCCGGTGACGCTGATCCAGGGCGGCATCCACGCCGGCGAGATCGACGGGAAGGACGCGGGCTTCCTCGCGCTGCGGCAGGCGCTCGATGGCGAAGTCGCGGTCGGCGCGCTGGAAAAGCAGGTGCTGCTGTTCGTGCCGGTGTTCAACGTGGACGGCCACGAGCGTTTCGCCGCGTGGAACCGCCCGAACCAGCGCGGTCCGGAGGAAATGGGCTGGCGCACGACCGCGCAGAACTACAACCTCAACCGCGACTACGTGAAGGCCGACACGCCGGAAATGCAGGCGATGCTGGCCCTGGTCAACGCGTGGGACCCGCTGGCCTACGTCGACCTGCACGTCACCGACGGCGCGAAGTTCGAGCACGACGTCTCCATCCAGGTCGAACCGGTGCATGGCGGCGACGAAACGCTGCGCAAGGCCGGCACTGCATTGCGCGATGGCGTGATCGCGTACCTCGCGGAGCAGGGTTCGCTGCCGTTGCCGTTCTATCCCTCGTTTGTGGTGAACGACGATCCGTCGTCCGGCTTCGAGGATGGCGTCGCCACGCCGCGCTTCTCGCACGGCTATTTCCAGCTGCGCAACCGCCTGGGCATGCTGGTCGAAACCCATTCCTGGCGCGACTACCCGCACCGGGTGAAGGTCACGCACGACACGATCGTCTCGCTGCTGGACCTCATCGCGCAGAACGGCGCGCAATGGCGCGTGCAGGCGCTGGCCGCCGACGTGCGCGCGCAGTTGCTGGGCGGCAAGCCCGTGGCGCTGGATTACAAGGCGACCGACACGGTCCGCACGATCGACTTCCGCGGCTACGAATACACGCGCACGCCGTCGGAGGTCTCCGGCGCGCTGATGACGCGTTACGACGAAAGCAAACCGCAGGTCTGGCAGGTGCCGATGCGCGACGAACTGGTGCCGGCGCATGTCGTCGATGCGCCGAAGGCGGGGTATATCGTCCCGGCCGCGCACGCGGCGTGGGTCGGCGCGAAGCTCGACCAGCACGGCGTGACGTATCGCCGCCTCGACGCGCCCTTGCCGAAACTCGCCGTGCAGGCGTTCCGTGCCGACACGGCGACGTTCGCCGCTCAGTCGGTCGAAGGCCACCAGCGCACGACGCTGGAAGGCAAGTGGACGCCGGAAAAGCGCACCATCGGCGCCGGGGCTCTGTTCGTGCCGATCGCGCAGCCGAAGGCGCGCCTGGTGATGGCGCTGCTGGAACCGCAGGCGCCGGACGCGCTGGTCGCGTGGGGCGAGTTCAACAACTACTTCGAGCGAAAGGAATACATGGAGGATTACGTCGCCGAGGACGTGGCGCGCGAGATGCTGAAGGATCCGAAGGTGAAAGCCGCCTTCGAGCAGCGCCTCGAAGAGGACAAGGCGTTTGCCGACAGTCCGCAGCAGCGGCTGGAGTTCTTCGCGCGCCGGCATTCGTCGTGGGACGACCAGTACCGCCGCTACCCGGTGGTCCGCATCGACCGGGCGCCGCGCTGACGCGGTTCCAACAAACGCCCCGCTACGCTCGCGCCACCTGACGGAGGACGTGCCATGACCGTGTCGAGGACTTCCCTTCGCGTCGCGCCGCTCCTCCTGACGGTGGCGGTGCTCGTCGCCGGGTGCCAGCCCCAGGGCAACACCACAGCGCCGGCGCCCTCCATGACGCAGGGGGCCCATGCCGTCACCGGTACGGCAACCTACCGCGAGCGCATCCAGCCGCCGCCGGGTTCGACGCTGCGCGTGCAGCTGCTCGACAACCTGCTGGCCGACACGCCCAACGCCGTCATCGCCGACGCCATGGTGAAGGACGTCGGCGGCCCGCCCATCGCCTTCACCCTGCCCTTCGATCCGGCGAAGCTGCGCGCCAATGGCCAGTACGGCCTGCACGCCACGCTCGCCGGGCCCGACGGCGCGCCGCTGTTCGCGAGCGTCACGCGCGTGCCGGTGGACCCAGCGGCGAACAAACCGGTGGAGATCGCGATGGTGCATGTCGCCGCGCCGGCCGCAGATGCCGCATCGACCACCGCATCGCCGCCGCCGACGAACTGGCAATGCGGCGACCTGCGCGTGGGCGCGGTATTCGACAACGTCGCCAACACGGTGACGCTGTCGTACAGCGGCCGTAGCCGTTCGCTGCCGTTGGCGGTATCGGGATCCGGTGCACGCTATGCCGACGACGCCGGCAACGAGTTCTGGACGAAGGGCGACAGCGGCACGCTGACGCTCGATGGCGAAAAGCACGAATGCACGCGAACGAACGTCGCCTCGCCGTGGGACGACGCACGCTCCCGCGGCGTCGCCTTCCGCGCGGTGGGCAACGAGCCGGGATGGCTGGTCGAGATCGGCCAGGGCGACGCGCCTTCGCTGCACGCGCAGCTGGATTTCGGCTCGCGCAAGCTCGACATCGCCAGCGTGCAGCCGCGCGCGAAGGGCGACGGATGGACCGGCAAGAGCGCCAACGGCACGCAGGTCGAGCTCATCACCGAACGCAAACCCTGCCAGGACGACGCCGGCGCGACGTTCGACGTCACCGCGCAACTGCACGCTGGCGGCAAGACCTACACCGGGTGTGGCGCGTTCCTGTCGAAGTAACGCCACTGCGCGCATGCGTTGACGCCTCCTGAACCCCGCGCCGCGCACGCTGGCGCGAGGTTTCCGTCGGACGATGCCATGATCGACCTGCTGCCTTCGCCATCGCATGTCGGGGCGTATCGCCTGAGCGGCACGCTGGACGGGGCCGACTACGACCGCTGCATCGCCGACATCGAGGGCCGCCTGCGCCTGCACGAACGCATCGGCATCTACTGCGACATGACCGGCTTCACCGGCCTGACGCCTGAGGCGCTGGCGAAGGACCTGCGCTATTTCTTCGCGAAGTTCGGCGAGTACGACCGCTTCGCACGCGGTGCGATCGTGACCGACAAACGCTGGCTGGGCGAGATTTCCGAGTTCGCCGGGCGTTTTTTCCCGAACACCGAAATCCGCGCGTTCGAGCCGGACGAGCACGATGCGGCGCTGGCATGGGCTGCGGTGGTGGAGCCGTTGCGGTAATTCACGCGTCGGTCGTTAGAGTCGAAACGCCGTCTGGCTTTTGCCGTCATTCCCGCGAAGGCGGGCTAGCGCTCCACTTCGGCGGAGCCGAACATCCATCGTTCGGACGCGTCACGCCTTTCGAAAGCCGTGGCGGCGCGGAGACATGGATCCCCGCCTTCGCGGGGATGACAGCTTTAAAAGTTCTGCAGCGGGTAAGCGAAGCCCATGGAGGGGCTCGACCATCGCACGGGCGAGCGTTTGTTCTTGCCGTCATTCCCGCGAAGGCGGGAATCCATCGTTCGGACGCGTCACGCCTTTCGAAAGCCGTGAGGGCGCGGAGACATGGATCCCCGCCTTCGCGGGGATGACAGCTTTAAGAGCTCTGCAGCGAGTAAGCGAAGCCCACGACGGGGCTCGACCGAAAGGCCCCCCATCGCCCGCCTACTTCATGTACTTCCAGTTCCGCGTCTTACCTTCTGCGAGCCATTCCATCGCCTGCGCAATACGGCGCTGTCGCGTGTCTTCGCGCTTCGCCTCGACGATCCACTCGATGTAGTCGCGCCGATACCCCGGCGCGAAGCCCTCGAACGTGGCGCGCGCCTTCGCGTTACGACGCAGCGCGGCGGTCAGGTCGTCGGGGACCGGCAGCGCCGCCTTCGCGGCCGGTTTCTTCTTCGCGGGCACCGTCGCCCTGCTTTCGATCCGCGCCATCGCCTGCTTCACGTAGTCGGCGAGCTCGCGCTTTCCGGGCAGTTCGGACTTCTTCGTGATGCGGCCGAACTGGCCCATCGCCTCGCGGTTGGCCTCGTCGCCCACGATCGCGCGGCCTTCCCAGAACCACAGCGTCACGTGCTGCTTGAACGCCGCCATCCCGCACAGGATCTTCCCGCGCCACGTGAAGCTGGGCATGCCCCACTTCAGCGTTTCCTCCGCTTCCGGACACGCGGCATGCACGCCCTCGCGGATGCTCGCGAGCAGCGGCCGGGCGAAGTCGGCGGACTTTTCGATGTAGGCATCGACGCGCGGATCGACGGTCGGCATGCGGGGCTCCTGAAGGGCGTTGCGGGCGTCCGGCCCGCCGTGCGCCATGCGTTGGAATCAATGAGGGCGGCGATACAGGGGGAACACGTCATAGCCACTGTCGAACGGCGGACACCCAGCGGCGGCATCCGCGTCCAGCGCCGCATCGGGCTGACCATCCCGCAACGCACGATGCTGCAAGCCTGCGAACGCTGCGGCTGGCGGCTGGCCTTCGTGCGCACGCCGCTGGATCACCCGACGCCGGTGCTCTTCGCCACCGCGCGCGACTTCGTGGTCGTGCGCGAGGACGGCAGCATCGATCGCTGGCCGGACATCGCGCTGCGTCACTGAAGCGCTCAGCCCAGCGGCCATCGCCCGATCACCTCGTACGGCGTGCCGCGTCCGGGCTGGCTGTCGATCAGCACGAACTCGCGCACGGGCCAGGGCAGCGGCGGCACCGGCGTGGGCGCGATGAAGCGTCGCACGTCGCGTTGCACGGTGAGGTGCGGCACGAAGCTCGCGGACGATTTCACCGGGACGCGATGCTGTGCCAGCGACCGACCGAGCCCATCGAACAGCGCGCGCAGCCCATCGGGCGCATGGTGCGAACCGAGCCACCAGACGTTCGCGCCGCGGAAGCTGCCGACTTCATCGAGCGACAGCTCGAACGCCGGCGAACGCACGGCGGCGGCCGCGGCTTTCGCGTCTTCAACCAACGATGTCGGCAGCGGGCGGAAATCGCCGAGGAACTGCAGCGTCACGTGGTAGCGGTCGGGTTTCAGCGGACGCCCGCCCGGCGCATGTTCCGATATGACGGACGCCGCGGCCGCGGCGATGCGCGGACGCAGCGCGTCGTCGGGCCATAGCGCGAAGAACAGGCGGTGCGGCTCGCCTGTCGGTGCATCGTCGAATCCCAGTCCCAGCTGTGCCATTCGCTAGCCGCCCTGCTTCGCCGACTTGCGGAGGAAATCCGCCAGTCCGCGCAGCTGCTGCGCCTGCACCTTGTCGACGACCGGCGCGAACTTCGACAGGTCGTCGGGCGTGTAGCCGCCGGCGCGATAGAACATCGTGATGCGCGTGCCACCGCCGTCGGCGGGCGCGAGGCGGAATTCCAGCGCGCCACTGAGGCCCATGCCCTGCAGCGGACCGAGGCCGCCGGTCATGCGCAACGTCCTGCCGGGATCGACGAAGACCACCGCCATGTGCTGCGCCTGCCGTGCGCCGGCGAGTTCGCAGAAACAGCCGCCGGCACGCGCGTCGATCGTCAGCTTCGATTCGTTGCCCCACCAGCTGTGGTCCTTCGGCCACCAGCGGTCGACGTCCTGCACCAGCGCCTTCCATGCCGCGTCGGCATCGACCGGCACGGTTTCGCTGTTCTCGACGGTGAAGCCGCCGGCCGTGGCGTCCTTCACCGCGGCCGTGGCCGTGTTGCACGTCAACGCAAGCGCCAGCGCGCCTGCTCCGAGGATCCAACGCATCGCACGCTCCCGTCATTGAAAACCAGCGCGATTAGGCGCGCGCCGACCGCCGCGTGCAAGGGTGCGCCGGGCGCGCGGCGCGGGCAATAATCGAAGGTCACGCACGACGAGGAAACGCATGTCACGCAACGGATGGCTGGTGGTGGTGCTGGTCGCGACTGCGGCGGCGCTCGCCGCGACCTGGGTGTTCGAACGGCGCCCACCCATCGCTCAGGCCGTGCTCGGTCCGGCGCCGACCACCATCGCCTGGGCCGGCCACATCGACCTGATCGCAGGCGACGGCATCCCCGGCCTGCGCGACGGCGCGGCGATGCAGGCGCGCTTCGCCGATCCGTACGGCGTGGCGGTCGCGAAGGACGGCGCGGTGTTCGTCAGCGACGCGGGCGACAACAACCGCATACGCCGCATCGCGCGCGACGGCACCGTTTCGACGGTTGCCGGCTCGGTGGAAGGCTTCGCCGACGGCGTCGGTGCCGCTGCGGCGTTCGACACCCCGTCAGGCCTCGCCTTCGATCGGGACGGCAATCTCTATGTCGCCGATACCGGCAATCACGCGATCCGCAAAATCACGCCGCAAGGCGCGGTGAGCACGATCGCCGGCAACGGCACGCCGGGCTTCGCGGATGGCCCCGGCGCGCAGGCCCGTTTCGACGGGCCGACCGGCGTCGCCGTCGGCGCGGACGGTCGCGTGTACGTCGCCGACACCTACAACGACCGCATCCGCGTGATCGCGCCCGATGGCAGCGTCTCGACGCTGGCCGGCGGCGAGCGGCCGGGCGACGCGGACGGCGTCGGCACGCTGGCGCGGTTCGACACGCCCACCGCGGTCGCGGTCGACGCGATGAACCGCGTCTACGTCGCCGACCTGCGCAACAACGCGATCCGCCGCATCACGCCGACCGGTGAGGTCACCACCCTCGCCCGCGCGATGCCCGGCGACGAACATCCGCCGGTGCATCGCCCGCTCAGCCTGGCGATCGCGCACGACGGCGTGCTCTACGTCGGCGAGATGTACCGCGGGCTGGTGCAGTTCGCGCGTGACGGCAGCGCGCACCAGATCACCGGGCAGACGCAGGCGCAGCGCTTGTCGCGCCCGTCGGGGCTGGTGGTCGCCGAAGACGGCACGTTGCTGGTCGCGGACGCTGGCGCCTATCGCGTGCATCGCATCCGTCCCGTGGATGCGGCGCGCGATGTGGGCACGGCGCAGATCGTGGGTCCTTCACCCGACGCGCCGCTGCCCGCCACCGGAGGGCGCTGGCCGCTGGCGCCGCAGGACGGCTGGCACGAAGTCGTCGGTACGCTTGGCGAAGTGCGCGGCAACTACCAGCGCGAGAACCGCGACCACCTGCATGGCGGGCTCGACATTCGCGGCGACGTCGGACAGCAGGTCCTCGCCATCGCCGACGGAAAGGTCAGCAGCCCGTATGCGGCGTGGGGCTTCGGCGAACTCGGCGAAGGGTTGGGGATCGACACGCTCGGCTACATCCACATGCGCGTGGGCCGCACGCCGCGCGGCGAGCCGCTGGATGCCTCGCGCTTCCTCATCGTCCCCGGCGACGACGGCAAGCCCGAACGCGTCCGCGTGCGTCGCGGCACGCGCTTTGCCGCGGGAGACGCGCTCGGCACGATCAACGGCATGGCGCACGTACACCTGAGCGTTGGCGCCAGTGGCTACGAACGCAACGCGGTGGCGCTGGGCTTCGTGAACTACGCCGACCATTACGCGCCGCGCATCGACCGGATCGAACTGCTCGACGCGCAGGACCAGCCACTGACGGTGCGCCGCGATGGACGCCTGGTGCTCTCGCGCGCGACGCCCGGCGTGCAGATCGCCGTGGATGCGTGGGACCAGGTGGATCGCAACCTGCCGCGGCGCCGGCTTGGGCTGCACGCGCTGGGCTATCAGTGGCTGGACACGGCCGGCGCGCCGCTGCCGGGCTACGAGCAGCCGCGCATGACGATCGAATTCAACCGCATGCCGGCCGATCCCGACGCGGTGAAGATCGCGTACGGGCCGTCGAGCGGCATCACCGTGCACGGCAGCGCGATCACGCGATTCCAGTATCTGGTGACCAACACCGTGCGCGATGGCGTGCTCGCGACCGGCCAGTGGCAGCCCGGCGAACTGCCCGCCGGCGACTACGTGCTTCGCATCACCGCGCAGGATTACAGCGGCAACTTCGCCACGGCCGGACGCGACCTGAAGGTGCGGCTGGAGTGAACTTCAGCCGCGTGCCGTGCGCGGCGGTCGCACGCGATACGCGAGGCTGATGCGCGGCCCGACGGGCGCCTTGGTCTTCGGCACGCCGTGTTCGTGCGTGAGCTGGCTGGCGTGGCTCATCACCAGCAGGCTGCCGGGTTCCAGGTCGATGTGCAGCGCCTTGCGCGTGGCGAGGTCGCGGATGGTCATGCGCCGTGGCGAGCCGAGCGAGACGAGCGCGATGGGATGGCCTTCGCGCAGCATGTGCAGCTTGTCGCCGTGCGGGGCGACGCTGTCGTTGCCATCGCGGTAAAAGTTGAGGCCTACGGCGTTGAAAGGTTCGTCCAGGTGCGCGCGAACGCGCTCGACGCCGTCGATCAGCGGTGCGGGAATGCCGTCGTCCTCGAAACGGTAGGACGCGATCAGGCGCGGCACGTCGACGATGCGGTCGTACATCGGGCGACGCTGCGCTTCCCACGCGACCGCGGTTTTCAGCTCGTCGAACCAGCGCGCGGCGAGCTCATCCGGAAGGAACGCCGGCCAATAGCGGATGCCGCCCTGGGCGTCTTCGATGAGCGTGCGCGGGGCGTTGCTGGCCGGGGCGGCAGCGAAGAGATCGTCGGTGAGGGCGGTGGCGCGCGGCATCGCGCGAGTGTGCGGTGGGGGCGTCTCGCGGGGTGAGACGGGCGCCATCCCCGGTGTTCAGCCCCTCTCCCCGCGGGAGAGGGGTTGGGGTGAGGGGGAACGAAGCCTCGTCGTCCGGACGTTCGATGCGGCACAACGCTAGCTTTTCAGGTCAGAGCTCGGCAAGGCGAACTACAGCAATCGGAGCCACCACCGCTCCGCCGCCCCTCACCCCAACCCCTCTCCCGGAGGGAGAGGGGCTCAAAGCGGTACGTCACCCCTCCAACTCATTCCACCGCTCATACGCCGCATCCAGCTCCGCCTGCGTCTTCGCCATCAGGTCGGTGTGGGCGGCGATGCCGGCGGCGTCGCGCTGGTAGAACGACGGCTCGTTCATCTGCGCGGTCAGTTCGGCGACCTTCGTTTCGAGCTGCTCGATGCGCACCGGCAGCTGCTCCAGCTCGCGCGCGTCCTTGTAGCTGAGCTTCTTCTTCGGCGCGGCAACCGCGGGAGCGGCCCCCGCGGCAACTGGCGCCGCAGCCGGCACGGCCTTCGCACCTGCCGCCGGAACCGACTTCACCGGCCGCTGACGCAGCCAGTCGGTATAGCCGCCGACGTATTCGCCGACGCGGCCATCCCCTTCCATCACCAGGGTCGAGGTCACGACGTTGTCGAGAAAATCGCGATCGTGGCTGACCAGCAGCAGCGTGCCCGGATAGTCGCCGAGCAGTTCTTCTAGCAGTTCCAGCGTCTCGACGTCGAGGTCGTTGGTCGGTTCGTCCATCACCAGCAGGTTGGACGGCTGCGCGAACAGCTTCGCCAGCAGCAGGCGGTTGCGCTCGCCGCCGGACAGGCGCGTGATAGGTGCGCGGGCGCGTTCGGGCGTGAACAGGAAATCCTGCAGGTAGCCGATGACGTGCTTGGACTTGCCGCCCACCTCGACGAACTCGCGGCCCTCGGCGACGTTTTCCAGCGCGTTCCAGTCCTCGCGCAGCGTCGCGCGGTACTGGTCGAAGTACGCGATCTGCAGGTTGCTGCCGAGCTTCACCTCGCCCGACTGCGGCTTCAGTTCGCCCAGCAGCAGCTTCAGCAGGGTGGTCTTGCCGCTGCCGTTGGGGCCGATCAGGCCGATGCGGTCGCCGCGGAAGATCGTGGTGGACAGATCGCGGATGAGTTCACGATCGCCGAAGGCAAAGCTGACGTCCTTCGCTTCGACGACCTTCTTGCCCGACGACTCGCTCTGGGCGAAGTCCATCTTGACGTTGCCCTGCAGCTCGCGCCGCTGCGAGCGCTCCACGCGCATCTGCTTCAGGCGCGTGACGCGGCCTTCGTCGCGCGTGCGGCGGGCCTTGATGCCCTGCCGGATCCACACTTCCTCCTGCGCCAGCATCTTGTCGAAACGCGCGTTTTCCTGCGCTTCGGCGTTCAGGCGCTCCTCGCGGCGGCGCAGGTAGTTGTCCCAGTCGCCGGGCCAGCTGGTGACCTGGCCGCGGTCGATCTCGACGATGCGCGTGGCGAGCGAACGCAGGAAGCGGCGATCGTGGGTGACGAACACCAGCGCGCCCTGCCAGGCCTTGAGGAAACCTTCGAGCCAGTCGATGGCCTCGATGTCCAGGTGGTTGGTCGGCTCGTCCAGCAGCAGGACGTCGGGCGAGGACACCAGCGCGCGGGCGAGCAGCACGCGACGCTTCATGCCGCCGGACAGGCGCGCGAAGACGGCGTCGCCGTCCAGTTCCAGGCGCTGGAGCGTCTCGGTCACGCGCTGGTCGAGCGACCAGCCGTTGGCGTCCTCGATCTTCTGCTGGACCTTCGCCAGCGCGTCGGTGTCGACGTGCTCGGCGTGGCTGAGGTGGTGGAACTGGGCGAGCCAGCTGCCGAGCTCGCCCAGCCCGCCGGCCACCACGTCCCAGACGTCGCCGTCGGCGCCGGGCGGGACTTCCTGTTCCAGGCGCGCGATGCGGACGCCGCCTTCGCGGCGGACCTCGCCGTCGTCGGCGTGGATGTCGCCGGCGATGAGCTTCATCAGCGTGGATTTGCCGGCGCCGTTGCGGCCGATCAGCGCGATGCGCTCGCCGGGTTCGATGGAGAGGACGACGTCGGAAAGCAGCAAGGGGCCGCCGACGCCGTAGTCGACGTTGTTCAGGGTGATCAGGGGCATGGGGGGATTCTACCGGCTCATCCCGTCATCCCCGCGGAAGCGGGGACCCAGGCTGCCTTCGCTCAAATCCGCAGTGCCCCGCTGCGTAGATCTTTCGACGCGCCCACTCCGTTACCCCTCACCCCAACCCCTCTCCCGCCGGGAGAGGGGCTAGGGCATGGCCGAGACGACGGGATGGGATCATCTCCCCATGCCCTCCCCGCACGCCCTCGCCGCCGAACGCATCCGCCACTGGGTGCTGTCCGCCTTCCCGCGCGGGCAGAGCGGCATCGATTACGACCATCCGGCCGGCGATCCCGGCCTGTTCGGTCCCGACAGCGTGACCTGGCGCGTGCATTCCGACTTCCCCGGCATGCTCGCCGGCGGCCTGTGCGCGCTGATGCTGCAGACACTGAATCCGCTGGCGCTGGCCGGCGTGTGGGACCACTCCAATTTCCGCACCGATCTCGTCGGCCGGCTGCGGCGCACGACCAATTTCGTTGCCGGCACCACGTACGCCTCGCGCCCGGAAGCGCAGAAGCTCATCGATCGCGTCGCCGGAATCCACGAGCAGGTGCGCGGCACGCTGCCGGACGGTCGCTTGTATCGCGCCGACGATCCGGCGCTGCTGACGTGGGTGCATGTGACCGAAAGCTTCGGTTTCCTCGAAGGATTCCGCCGCTATTCGCCGATGACGCTGCCCAGCGGCGCGGCCGATGCGTACTACGGCGAAGTGCGTCGCGTCGCCGAAGCGCTGGGCGCGCGCGACGTGCCCGGCACGGAGGCCAAAGTCGCCGCGTTCTTCGCCCGCATGCAGGGCGAGCTTCGACTGGATGAACGCTCGCGCGAGGTGCTGCGCGTGCTCGCGCGCATTCGTCTACCCGTGCCGATGGCCGGACTGTCGCGCGACCTGTTCCTCGGCGCCGGCGCCGCGCTGCTGCCTAATTGGGCGGTCGACATGCTCGCGCCGACGCGCTTCGAACGCGCACGTGCCGCGGTCGCATCGCGCACGCTGCGCACGATTTCGCCGATCTTCCGCGCGGCATTGAACGACGGCGTCGGTCCGCGTGCGTGCCGGCGCGTCGGAGCCGACCCGTCGATCCTCGACCGCTGGCCGTAACCCTCAGCCGCCTGCGGGTTTCAGCAACACGATCTTCGAGGCCGTGCGCACGCGACCGCCCAGGCGGAAAGCCATGTCGATCTCGTCGCCGGGTTTGAGCTGCTCGAGCCGCATCGGCGTGCCGTCCAGCGCGAACACCTGCGTCTTCGCATCGATTTCGATGCGGTTGCGGATGCGCGTCTCGGTCTGGTCGACCATCAGCACGTCGGTGCGCGGGACGAACTCGGCGACGGTGCCGTGCAAGTACTGGCCCCAGCCCTGGCCCGGCGTCGTGTCGGGCAGGCGTGTCACCGATGTCGCTTCGACGCGGTTGCCGGTCTTCACCGTATCCAGCATCACGCGATCGCCCGGCTGCAGTTTCGGCCGCGTGGCCCGATCGCGCTCGGCTTTGGCTTCGTCGTAGTACAGGTTCATCGGCGCGCCCTGCCCCAGTTCGCTGCCGGTGCGCGCGTCGAGGCTGAGCACGATCCGATGCTGCGCCGGATCGTGCCGCTGCAGCGTGCCGACCGTGCGGCCCTGCACCTGCGCCGCGGCGGCGGTCGTCAGGCCAAGCAGGACGCACGCCACCAGCGTGCGATGGAAACGGATGATCGTTGCGTTGCGCATGGCCGCACTCTCCGCGATGTTCCCCGCGGCGGCATGATGCGCGGCCGATGTGTAGGCGGCGTCAGGAACTGCAGGACAGCATCGAACAGCCCGCACGTTCGCGCGCCCAGTCCGGGCGGCGGCGCGCGTAGGCCTCGCGGCCGGGCTGGTCGTCGTAGGGGCGGCGCATGACCTCCAGCAGCTCCGTGACGCCGCCGATGTCGCCTTCAGCCGCACGGTCGATCGCCTGCTGCGCGAGGTAGTTGCGCAGCACGTACCGCGGGTTGGCGGCGTTCATGCGCTCGCGCCGCTGCGCGTCCGGCAGGTCCTGCTGCGAGAGCCGCGCGACATAACGCGCCAGCCATTCGCGCAATGCCGGCTCGACCGCCTCACGGCGCGCCGGGTCGTAGAACGCGTCTTCCATCGCGCGCAGGTCCGGCGCCCGCACGTCGAGGTCGGCCAGGCCGCGGAAGAACAGCGTCATGTCGATCTCGCCTTCGGTCAGCAGGTCCTGCAACTGCTGCATCAGGGCGGTGTCGTCCTCGCGGTAGTCGGCCAGGCCGAGCTTGCGCGCGGTGTTCTCGCGATCGGCATCCAGGTAGGTGGAGACGAAGCGGCGCAGGCCGGCCTGCAGCGGCTCGGTGTCGTCGAACAGCAGCGACAGCGAGCCGGCCAGCCGCCCGAGGTTCCAGTACGCGACCTGCGGTTGCTGGCCGAAGCGGTAACGGCGCTGGTAGCGATCGGTCGTGTTGGGCGTCCAGCCCGGATCGAAGTTGTCGACCCAGCCGTACGGGCCGTAATCGATGGTGAGGCCGAGGATCGACATGTTGTCGGTGTTCATCACGCCATGCACGAAGCCGACGCGGATCCAGTGCGCCATCAGCACGGCGGTGCGCTCGCATACCTGCGCGAACCATTCGGCGTACGCCGCCTGCCCGCGCCCGAGGCCGCGCAGGTCCGGGAAATCGCGGCGGATGCAGAAGTCGGCCAGCTGGCGCAGCAGTTCGGTGTCGTTGCGCGAAGCCGGTAGTTCAAAATTGCCGAAACGGATGAACGACGGCGCGACGCGGCACACCACCGCCCCGGGTTCCAGCTGCGGATGGCCGTCGTAGAACATGTCGCGTTCGATCCATTCGCCCGTGCCGACCAGGCTCAGCGCGCGCGTGGTCGGCACGCCGAGGTGGTGCATCGCCTCGCTGCACAGGAATTCGCGGATCGACGAACGCAGGACTGCGCGGCCGTCGGCGCTGCGCGAATACGGCGTCGGACCGGCGCCCTTGAGCTGCAATTCCCAGCGTTCGCCCTCGGCGTTGATCATCTCGCCCAGCGAAATCGCGCGACCGTCGCCGAGCTGGCCTGCCCACTGGCCGAACTGATGGCCGCCGTAGTTCGCCGCGAACGGCTGCATGCCGGGCAGCAGCGAATTTCCACCGAACACGCGGGCGAACTCGTCGGAGGCGACGTCGGCCTCGCTGAAGCCGAGCCGGCGCGCCATCTCCGCTGAATGCGCGAGCAGCCGCGGCTGCGGAACCGGCGTGGGCTCCACGCGCGAATACGCGGCGCCGTGCACCTGCCGCACGCCGGGCGCGGTGTCGGGGTCGCCGGGGAGATCGCGGACGAAGAGATTGTCGAAATGCGGATTCAGCATGAAGCGTGCACGCGGCAGGGACCGCTCTACAGATGGTGCCGGGCGCGATGGCTACAAGCGGTGAACCCGCCGCAGGTGGCGAAGGGACAGCCGCGGCACATCGACGCGGGTCGCAGTCGGGCGGGCGGACGTCCGCGTATGCTGGCCGTCCACCGTCGCATTGGGGAATCGAACGGATGATGTCGCGCCAACGCACCAACCACGCCGTCGGCCATATCGGCCCGGCCCTCGCCGCCGCGATGCTGCTGGCGATCGCCACGCACGCCAGCGCCCAGGCGCCGGCAGGCAAGCAATCGTGCAGCCTCGTGCAGGCCGGACGGTTGCTGGATCGCCCCGGCCATGCGGCACGCGGCGCGAGCACGCTACTGGTCTGCAACGGCCGCATCGATGCCGTGCGCGATGGCTTCGTCGATGCATCCGCGTTCCCGAATGCCACCGGCGCGATCGTCATCGACCTGCGCGACCGGTTCGTCCTTCCGGGCCTGATCGACAGCCACGTACACCTGACATCCGACAAGGCAGGCGTGGAAGGCCAGCTGGAAGGCATTTCGAAGGGCGTCGCCGACCACGCCTACGAGGCCGCGGTGAATGCGCGCAAGACGTTGCAGGCGGGCTTCACCACCGTGCGCAACCTCGGCGACGAGGACGGCGTGACGCTTGCGCTGCGTGATGCAGTCGCGGCAGGCAAGCTGCCGGGGCCGCGCATCGTCGACGCGGGCATGGCGATCTCCGCCACCGCCGGCCACATGGACCCGACGCTCGGCTTCCGCGACGAACTGCACGCGGCGCTCGATGTGCACGGCAACACCTGCGACGGCGCAGAGGAATGCCGCAAGGCAGTGCGACGCCAGGTCGCGCGTGGCGCGGACGTCATCAAGATCGCCACCACCGGCGGCGTGAACAGCCGCATCGGCGCGGGCCTCGGCCAGCAGATGTTCGACGACGAGGCCAAAGCCATCGTCGAAACCGCGCACCTGTACCGCAAGAAGGTCGCCGTCCACGCGCACGGCGCCGACGGCATCGCCCTCGCGCTGCGCGCCGGCGCCGATTCGATCGAACACGGCACGCTGATGGACGATGCGGACATCAAGCTGCTCCGCCAGACCGGCGCGTACTACGTGCCTACGTTGTCCACGGTGAACGGTTACAAGGAGCGGCTGGCGAAGAATCCCGACGCCTACACCGGCGAGGTGCTGGAGAAGATCCAGTGGCGCATCGGCATCACCGGCAAGGCGCTGGAGCGCGCGGTGCCGGCGGGCGTGAAGATCGCCTTCGGCACCGACGCCGGCGTCAGCCTGCACGGCCGCAACGCCGACGAATTCGAGCTCATGGTCGCGCACGGCATGACGCCCGCCACCGCGATCCAGGCCGCCACCGTAAACGCCGCCGACCTGCTGGGCCTGGCCGATCAGGTCGGTTCGCTGGAGGCAGGCAAGCGCGCCGACCTCATCGCCGTGAGCGGCGACCCGCTGACCGACGTGACCGTGCTCAAGCGGGTGGAGTTCGTGATGAAGGATGGGCGGGTGGAGAAGGATGCGCGCGTCGGCGCCGCGGCGCTCTGAGGTGTGCTGTCGCCCTTGCTGTTCGCTGTTGCTGCGCTTTTGATTTCCCAGCGACTTAAAGCGAGCCGAGCACCGGAACTGGAAAGGGACGAAGAGCCGCGCGCTGTCTGAGCGCAGCGAAGCGGAGCGAGTTCGCGCGGCGCTCCCTTTCCAGTGAGGAGCACAGGGCACCGCCGCGCAGCGGCGGCTCGCGTCGGGAGCGAACGGTTTTGGTTACTTTTGCCAAGACAAAAGTGACCCGCTCGCTTGCGAGCGGAGGCTTTTGATCTTCATGTTGCTCCAAGCCCATGCAACGGCGATGGCACAGCGAGTGCGGGCGCATCACTCGTCCCGACCCTCACCCCAACCCTTCTCCCGGCGGGAGAGGGGCTAAGCGCGACGGCACAAACGTCTCGAGCCTGCCCACGCGCAGCCGAACCCCGCTCCGGAGCAAGAATGCGCGGGTATTTTCTGGGCGCATACAGCCCCGCTACACAGCCCCACGACGCCCCTCGGTTACACTGTTCAGTCTTCCCGACCGGCGTTCGCCGGCGCTGCCGAGTCTCCCCCATGAGCGCCGAGCCCAGCTCGAATGATGCCCCGTCCCTGAAGTTCACCGATCTTGCCCTGCCCGAGCCCCTGCTCAAGGCACTTTCGGACGTCGGCTACGAATCCCCCTCGCCCATCCAGGCCGCCACCATCCCGCCGCTGCTGGAGGGCCGCGACGTGCTCGGCCAGGCGCAGACCGGCACCGGCAAGACCGCCGCGTTCGCGCTTCCGATCCTGGCGCAGATCCAGCCCGGCCGGCAGAAGCCGCAGGCGCTGGTACTGGCGCCGACGCGCGAACTGGCCATCCAGGTCGCCGAGGCGTTCCAGAAGTACGCCCATCACCTGCCCGGCTTCCACGTGCTGCCGATCTACGGCGGCCAGAGCTATTACCCGCAGCTGCAGGCGCTCAAGCGCGGCGTGCAGGTAGTGGTCGGTACGCCCGGCCGCGTGATCGACCACCTGGAACGCGGCTCGCTGGACCTGTCCGAACTGCGCTGCCTGGTGCTGGACGAAGCCGACGAAATGCTGCGCATGGGCTTCATCGACGACGTCGAGGCCGTGCTGAAGAAGACGCCGGAGACGCGCCAGGTCGCGCTGTTCTCCGCGACGATGCCGCCGCCGATCCGCCGCATCGCGCAGACCTACCTGAAGGACCCGGTCGAGATCTCGATCAAGGCCAAGACCACCACCGCCGCCAACATCCGCCAGCGCTACTGGGCGGTGAGTGGCGTGCACAAGCTGGACGCGATCACCCGCATCCTGGAAGCCGAACCGTTCGACGCGATGATCGTCTTCGCGCGCACCAAGCAGGCCACCGAAGAGCTGGCCGACAAGCTCGCGGCGCGCGGCATCGCCGCCGCCGCGATCAACGGCGACGTGCAGCAGGCGCAGCGCGAGAAGACCATCCAGAACCTCAAGGACGGCAAGATCGACGTGCTCGTCGCCACCGACGTGGCGGCGCGCGGCCTGGACGTGGAACGCATCAGCCACGTACTGAACTTCGACATTCCGTACGACACCGAAAGCTACGTGCACCGCATCGGCCGCACCGGTCGCGCGGGCCGCAAGGGCGAGGCGATCCTGTTCGTGACGCCGCGCGAGCGCGGCATGCTGCGTGCGATCGAGCGCGCCACGCGCCAGCCGATCGAGCCGATGGCGCTGCCGACCATCGAAACGGTGAACGAGCAGCGCGTGAACCGCTTCCTCGGCCGCATCACCGGCGCGCTGGACAGCGACGACCTGGCGCAATTCCGCGACCTGGTCGAACGCTACGAGCGCGAGCAGAACGTGCCGGCGGTGGAGATCGCCGCGGCGCTGGCGAAGCTGCTGCAGGGCGACATGCCGCTGCTGCTGGACGTCACCGCCGAGAAGCTGCGCCCGCACGCGCAGGTCGGCTTCGAGCAGCGCAGTCCGCGCGAACAGGGCCGCGATTCGCGCGGTCGCGACCGCGATTCCCGTTTCGAACGCGACAGCGGACCGCGTGCACCGCGTGAGTCGCGCCACGAATCGCGTCACGAGCGCGGCGATCGTTCCGAACGCCCGCAGCGCACCGAAACGCCGTACGCGCCGACCGAACGCTACGAGCGTCCGGCGATAGAGCGTCCGCAGTTCGAATCGCGAAGCGAACGCCCGCAGAACGAGCGCTCGTCGTTCAACGCGGCCGAATCGATGTTCGACGACGAAGCACCGACGCCGCGCCACGAGCACCGCGAGCCGCGCGAACACCGCGAGCCGCGCGAGGCGCGCGCACCGGAAGTCGGCATGGAAACCTTCCGCATCGAGGTCGGCCACCAGCACGGGGTGAAGCCGGGCAACATCGTCGGCGCGATCGCCAACGAGGCCGAGCTCGAAAGCCGTTACATCGGCCGCATCGACATCCGCGACGACCACAGCCTGATCGACCTGCCCGAAGGCATGCCGCGCGAGGTCATGGACCACCTTAAGCGCGTGCGCGTCGCCGGCCAGCAGTTGCGCATCAGCCGACCGGGCGAAGGCGGCCACGGCGGCCAGCGCCCGCACGGTCGCCACGAGCGCGGCGGTTTCGACGACGACCGCCGTCCGCCGCGCGGCCCGCGTCCGCAGGGCGCCGGCCCGCGCAAGCCGGGCGGGTTCCGGCCTAAGCCGCGCTGAAGCCGGCGGTGTTTCAGCCCCTCTCCCGTCGGGAGAGGGGTTGGGGTGAGGGGCAACGAAGTGGCGGCCCTCGACAGCCACTGCGGCGAAAAGCTGCGCTGTTGTTCCTAGCGACACAGCTGCGCCGTCCCTTCGTTGATCTTCGCTAGCATCGAAATGGATTCCAGTCTTCGCTGGAATGACGGACTGCAGCGGATACGCACCCGGCCTGGGTCCCGGCTTCCGCCGGGATGACGGCATCAGGCAGTGGCATCATCACCGCCCCGCCGCCGTCCCGACGATTCCGCCCCCGATGCACCTGATCCTCCTCAGCGCCGTGTGCAGCGTCCTGGTGTCGGTGCTGCTCAAGCTCGCGCCGCGGGCGCGGCTCGATGTCGGCCAGCTCGTGACGTGGAATTACCTCGCCGCCGGCGCGTTGTGCGCATGGCTGCTGCGGCCGCCGCTGGACAGCCTCGAGCATCCGGATACGCCATGGGCCGCGCTGCTCGGCCTCGCGGTCGTCCTGCCCTCGCTCTTCCTCGTGCTAGGCGCCTCGGTGCGCTCGGCCGGCATCGTGCGCACCGACGTGGCGCAGCGCCTGTCGCTGCTGTTGTCCCTCGCGGCAGCCTTCACGCTGTTCGGCGAACGTGCGGACGGCATGCGCCTGCTCGGCCTCGCACTCGGCCTCGTCGCCGTCGCGGGCATCGTCATGCGGCCGGAGTCGTCGCCGACCGGCAGCGAACGCCGCAGCTGGCTGCTGCTGGTCACCGTCTGGGTCGGCTTCGCGCTGGTGGACGTGATGCTCAAGCGCATCGCGCTTGCGGGCACGCCGTCGATGGCCGCGTTGCAGGCCGCCTTCGCCAGCGCCTTCGTGCTGATGCTGGGTGCGCAACTCGTACGCCATCTGCGTGGCCGCACGCGGCTGGCCTGGCGCAATGTCGGAGGCGGGCTGCTTCTAGGCCTGTTGAACTTCGGCAACATCGTCTTCTACGTACGCGCGCACCAGGCGCTGCCCGACAGTCCGT
This sequence comes from Lysobacter soli, assembly GCF_009755585.1. Taxonomy (NCBI): domain Bacteria; kingdom Pseudomonadati; phylum Pseudomonadota; class Gammaproteobacteria; order Lysobacterales; family Lysobacteraceae; genus Lysobacter; species Lysobacter soli. The sequence goes on from NZ_CP046603.1 coordinate 2,472,637, forward strand.
CGGTCGTGTTCGCGGCAATGAACATCGGCGTGGTCGTGCTGGGCACGCTGGTCGGCGTGTTCGGTTTCGGCGAGAAGACCAGCCGCTGGAACCGGCTGGCGATCGTGCTGGCGCTGGTGGCCATCGCGCTGATCGCGATGGCGCCGCGCGCGTGATGCGCCCGGATTTGGCATAGTCGAACGCCCTTCCGCGGTTCGTTCCGCCATGTCCCGCCTGCTCGTCTTCCAGCACGTCGCCGCCGAACCGCTCGGCACGCTCGATCGCCTGATCCGCCGGCGCGGCCATCGCATCCGTTTCGCCAATTTCGAACGGCAGCCGGATTTCGAACCGAACGTGGACCGTTACCGCGGGCTGGTCGTGCTGGGTGGTCCGATGAACGTCGAGGACCAGGCGCGGCGTCCGCACCTGAAGACCGAACTGCGCGCCATCGAACACATGCTCGAACAGGGCAAGCCCGTGCTCGGCATCTGCCTGGGCGCGCAGCTGCTGGCGCACGTGCTGGGCGCGCCGGTGCGGCGGCATGAGGCGCCGGAAATCGGCTGGTACCCGCTGCACACCACGCCGGCCGGTCGCGAAGACGCGGTCCTGTCGCCGCTCGGCGACACGTCTCCGGTGTTCCAGTGGCACCGTTACAGCTTCGAGGTGCCGAGCGAGGCGACGCACCTGGCGAGCACCGCCGGCTGCGAGCAGCAGGCCTTCCGTTACGGCGAGAACGCCTACGGATTCCAGTTCCATCTGGAAATGGACGAGGCGCTGATCGAGCGCTGGCTGCGCAATCCCGCCTATCGCGAGGAACTGGCGGAACTGGGCGGTCTCGATCCGGCCCGCGCCGACGTCGAGGCGATCCGCCGACAGACGCGCGAGCACATCGCCGGCATGCAGTCGCGTGCGGACGAGGTGTTCAACCGGTTTCTCGATCTGGTGGGACGCCCGCAGCGGCGGATCACGCTTCCTTCGCGCGAGTGGGTCTGAACTTCCGCGCGGGCTTGGTGTGAAAGCTCTAGAGCCGGGCGCGAAGGTGACCGGACCCCAGCCACTCCCATCGAGGGAACCCGCATGGCGAAGTTCAAGAAGGCGGCCGGCAAGACCACCGCGTCCGGCACGCGCACGCGCAAGAAGGCCGGCACGCAGGATGCACAGCAGCAGGCCGACCAGCTATCGCGCACGCTGAGCGAATCGGCGCAGCAGATCTGGCTGGCGGGCGTGGGCGCGTTCTCGCGCGCACAGGCCGAAGGCACGAAGCTGTTCGACGCGCTGATCAAGGAAGGCATGACGCTGGAACAGACCGCGCGCCGCTTCGCGGGCGGTCAGGCGGAAGTCGTGCGCGACGTCGTCGGCTCCCGCGTCGGCCAGGCGCGCGAACGCGCGGTCGACACCTGGGATCGCCTGGAGAAGGTGTTCGAGGATCGCGTGCAGCGGTCGCTGGTGAAGCTGGGCGTACCCGGCCGCGATGACCTCAACGAACTGAGCCGCCGCGTCGATGCGCTCACCGCCGAACTGCGCCGCCAGGGCGGTTCGGCCGCTCCGCGCAAGACGGGCGCTCGCAAGACCGCGGCCAGCAAGGCGACCAAGGCGCCGGCCGCACGCAAGTCGCCGCGGAAGGCGACCCGCAGCCGTTCCAACGCGGCGTCCTGATCGAACAACGCATTACCGCCCGGCGCTCGCCGGGCGTCCCGACAAGCCCGTCAGTCCGCTGCTCCGTATGCTCCCCTCCCCTTACGGTTTCGGACTGGCGGGCTTTCTTTTGCCTGCATCCGACAGCTCGCGTGACCGACGCCACGCGGGGAGCCATGTCGCTGTCGTATAGTCGCCAGCCTCCGACACTCCCGGGTTGTGCATGCTGGCCGGTTTTTCCCTGACGATCGCCCTCCTCGCCACCGTGTTGCTGGGCGCCGCGGCGACGGCATGGTTGTGGCTGGTTCGACGTCGTCAGGGCGAAACGACCGCCGGTATCCAGGCGCTGGCGGAGATGCGTTGGCGCGAGTTCTCGCGCCTGGTCGTCGAGGCGCTGCGTACGCGGGGTTTCGAAGCCGAATCGGTCGAACAGACGCTCGAACGCGGTCCGCAGGCCGAACTCCGCCTCATCCGCGACGGCCGCGCGTGGTTGCTGGCGTGCAAGCTCGCCGCGGCGCGTACTCGCCTGGGCGCGGCGAGCGTGCGCGAACTGGCCGAAGCGGTGCGGTTCAACGGCGCAGCCGGCGGCATCCTCGCCACGCCCGCACGCATTCCCGCCGAAGCCCGAAAGGCCGCGGATGGGCTGGAATTGTTCGATGGCGACGCGCTGTGGGCCCTGGTCGGACCGATGCTGCCGGCCTCGCTGCGCGACGATCTCACCCTGAGCGCACGCCGGCGCAGCGTGCGCGAGACGGCCATCGCATGGGCCGGCGCGCTGGCGGCCGGCGTCGTCCTCGGCTTCGTTCCGGGCATGACGCGCGACGCCCCGGTGGCGGCTGCGCCTGCGATCGAAACGCCCGCGCCCGCCGCCTCGGCCCCGCAGTCATCGCCGCGCGCACCGGCATCGCAATCGGTCCCCACCGACCCGATGCTGGCGGCTCCCGCCGATCCGAACCGCGACCAGTTCGAGCGCGGCGAAGTGATCCACGCCGTCGCCGCGTTGCCCTGGGTCGAACGCGTGCTGTGGTCGACCAGCTCGACCCTCGTCATCCAGCAGCGCGACGACGTCGACCAGTTGCAGGTGAATGAAGTCTGCGGCGTACTCGCCCGCTACGACGCGCTGCGCGCCTCGCGCCTGCAGTTGCAGCCGCCGGCGGGAAGCGAACGCAAGGTGCGCTTCCTGCAGTGCCGGGCGTACTGATCCGGCTGACGTAGCCCGCCGCAACAGGACTTCACGCGCGCCCGGGTGCGCTTCGCTTACCCGGGCTACACAAGCGACAACGAGCTACCAGTGCACGCCCCGCATCAGCGCGGCGAACGCGATCTGTTCGCTGCTCGGCGCGACTTCGCCCTTCAACGCCTGCTTGTCGCCGCGCGCGGCCGCCGAGTCGGGGAACAGCTCGAACGCCGTGCTCATGATCACCTCGTAGGCCTTCGGCGCCAGCGCATTGATGACCGACGCGAAGATACCCAGGCGCGTGGCGATGCGACTCGGGCGTTCGATGACGCCCTTGATGACCAGGTCCGCCGCTTCGTCCGGCGTCAGCGTCGGGACGCTGTCGTACATCTTGGTCGGCGCGATCATCGGCGTCTTCACCAGCGGCATGTTGATCGTGGTGAAGCTGATGCCCTTGCCCGACAGCTCGCCCTGCGCGCAGCGGCTCCACGCGTCCAGCGCGGCCTTCGATGCCACGTAGGCCGAAAAACGGGGCGAATTGGCCAGCACGCCGATCGAACTGATGTTGATGATGTGACCCTTCCGACGCTGCGTCATGCCGGGCAGGAAACCCATGATCAGGCGCAGGCTGCCGAAATAGTTCAGCTGCATCGTGCGTTCAAAATCGTGGAAGCGGTCGTAGCTCAGTTCGATCGAACGACGGATCGAGCGGCCGGCGTTGTTCACCAGCACGTCGCAGCGGCCGTGTTCTTCCAGCACCGTCTGCACCAGGCGATCGCAGTCGTCCATGTCGGCCAGGTCCGCGGTGTAGGCGAACACCTTGCCGCCGGCGGCCTTCATGGCGTCGCGCGCCTTGAACAGCTCTTCCTCGCCGCGCGCGACGATGATCGTGATCGCGCCCGCTTCGGCCACGCGCTGCGCGGTCGCCAGGCCAATGCCCGACGAACCGCCGGTGATCACCACCACCTTGTTGCGCACCTTGCCCTTGAGGCTGCGGTCCACGAACAGGTCCGGATCGAGGTGGCGCTCCCAGTAATCCCATAGCCGCCACGCGTAGCTTTCCAGCGGCGGCACCTGGATGCCGCTGCCCCTGAGGGCACGCTCGGCTTCGCGATTGTCGAAACGCGTGGGATAGGTGAGGAACTTCATCACCTGCTTGGGAATCTTGAAATCCCGCAGCAGCATGCCGATGAAACGCCGCACCGGCGGCAGGTTCGCGACCGCACCACGCACGCTGCCCGGGATGAAGGCGAACATGCGCGCGTCCAGGCGCATGGTCATCTCCGGCGAATGGCCCGCGCGTGCGAAGGTGTTGAGCACCTCGCCTACGCGCTGCGGATCGGGATCGGTGAGGTGGAAGCAATGGCCATCCAGCCGCGGCTTGTGTGCGATGTGGTCCATCGCATCGACCACGTAATCGACCGGCACGATGTTGATGCGTCCGCCTTCCAGGCCGAGCATCGGCATCCACGGCGGCAGCATCTGCCGCAGCTTCTTGAGGAAGGTGAAGAAGAAATACGGGCCGTCGATCTTGTCCATCTCGCCCGTCTGCGAATGGCCGACGACCATGCCCGGGCGATAGATGCGCCACTTCACGCGCGTTTCGCGGCGCACCAGGCCTTCGGAGTCGTGCTTGGTGCGGAGGTAGGGATCGTCGAGCCCTTCGGCTTCGTCGAACATGTCCTCGCGGAACACGCCCGGATACAGCCCAGCGGCCGCGATGGAACTGGTGTGGTGGAACACGCCGGACTTCAGCGCCGCGGCGAGATCCAGCGCATGGCGCGTGCCTTCGACATTGGCCGCGTACTGCGCCTCCGGCTTGGCGGTGAGGTCGTAGATCGCCGCGAGGTGGAAGAAGTGCTTCACCTTTCCGGCCAGCGCACGCGCCTGTGCGGCCGAAACGCCGCATTTTTCCTGCGTCATATCGCCTTCCACCGGCACCACGCGCTTGCCGTCCCAACCCATCTTCTTCGCGATGGCATCGAGCTTCTTCCGCGAATCCTTGCGTACCAGCACGTAGACGGTGCCCTTGCGCTGCCGCAGCAGCCGATCGACCAGGAAGCGGCCGATGAATCCCGTGGCACCGGTGACGAAGTAGCTCATTGCCCTTTCCCCGACCTTGGATGGCCGCCGCGCGGCGCCTGGCGCCTACGTTGCCAGAGGCCCCGCCTCGTCACAATTCCCCGCCGTATTGACCATCGACGACGGCGCGTGAGGTAATCCCGGCCACGATCCCGGGTCGCCGGAGGGGCGCCGTCATGACCGACCTGCAGTCCGCTTTCGAACAAGCCGCCAAGGATGTCCAGTCCCTGCCCGAGCGCCCGGACAACGACACGCTGCTGCGCCTGTATGCGCTCTACAAGCAGGGCTCGGAGGGCGACGTCAGCGGGCCGAAGCCCGGCTTCTTCGACTTCGTCGGCACCGCCAAATACGAGGCGTGGGCGAAACTCAAGGGCACGTCCAGCGACGACGCGAAGCAGAAATACATCGACCTGGTGAAGAAGCTGCGCGCCTGACGCGCGCCGCAATCCGCGACCAATGGCGAAACAGACGCGCCAGCGCATCCTCGACAGCGCATTGACGATGTTCAACGCGCTGGGCGAGCCGAACGTCACCACGAACCACATCGCCGACGAGCTGGAGATCAGCCCCGGCAACCTGTACTACCACTTCCGCAACAAGGACGACATCATCGAGCAGCTGTTCGCGCGCTTCGAGGAGCGCATGGACGCCGCGCTCGCCGCGCCGCAGGGCCGCCTGCCCGGGCTGGAGGACATCTGGCTGCAACTGCACCTGGTGTTCGAATGCATATGGGATTACCGCTTCCTGCATCGCGACCTGGTGGAGATCCTCAGCCGGAACCGTCGCCTGCGATTGCGCTTCGCGCGCATCCTGCGTCGCGCCAACGAGCAGGCGCACACGGTGATGCGCGGGCTGCTGCAGGCGGGAATCATGCGAGCGTCGAAGGACGAACTCGCCGCCACCGCGACGAACGTGCTGGTCATCGCGACGTTCTGGCTGAACTACGCTGCCGCGCGCGGCGACAAGGACGAACACGCGGCGATCCGCGACGGCATCGTGCAGGTGATGATGCTGCTGGCGCCCTTCCTCCGCGACGCGGAACGGGTGCATCTCAATACGCTGACGCGGGCGTATCTGGACTGAAAACCTCGGCGCTACTGGATCGTTGCGTGTGCGGACGGACTCAGTGCCTGCGCAGGCGGCGGGCGAATACGGCTGCGATCCCCAGCCCCGCCAGCCACACGTGGCGCAGGCTGGTTTTCCGGGTAGGCCGTTGACGGGTTCGATGGGCCATCGCGATCTGCCTCGCGGCCGCCGGGCCGCCCTCACCCGACTGTCTACGCCCGCTATCGAGCAAACACCCTAGCCCTTGCCAGCGCGGGGGCGCAGGCAGGATGCTGCGCCATCGTCCGCAAGAGGAATCGCCGATGGCCGCGAAGTCCAGTTGGGCCGCCTTTCCGCACGACGCCAGGGGCTTCGCCTATGTAGGCGACGGCTTGAAGAAGGCCTGGCCGAAGCTGCATGCCGGCGATACCGAACCCTACCCCGACGCCAAACGCGCCGCCGCGCTGCTGGACGCCGCGGGCAAGGCCGCTCCCAAAGGCGTGGATGCCGGCTCGCTGGCGGCGCAGCTCCAGGAGGCTTGGCGCGCGTTCCACCGGGGCGATTTCAAGGCCGCGCATGATGCGGGGATCGCACTCGGCCCGATTGGCGCGTCGGTCGCGGTAAAGGCGCTCGGCATCCACGCGACCCACCTGGTCGATGACGACGCCGAGCGGCTCAAGCGCTTCGAACAGGCGGCCAAGCTCGCGGAAGCCGCAATCAAGGCGCTGCCCGACGACGCGAACAGCCACTACCGTTACGCCTTCGCCCTGGGTCGTTACAGCCAGGGCCTGAGCATCGCCAAGGCGTTGAAGGCCGGCATTGCCGGCAAAGTGCGCACGGCGCTGGAGGCTACGCTGGACCTCGCGCCCAAGCACGCGGAAGCGCACACGGCGATGGCGCTGTACCACGCCGAGATCATCGGCAAGATCGGCGCGATGGTCGGCGGCCTGACCTACGGCGCGAAAACCGCCGAGGCGGAAAAGCACATCGCGATGGCGTTGAAGCTCACGCCGGACTCGCCCATCGCGCATATCGAGCACGGCAACGTGCTGATGCTGCTGCACGGCGACAAGAAGGAAGATGCCGCCGCGGCGGAATACGAAAAGGCGGCCAAACTGAAGCCGCTCGACGCGATGGAAACACTGGACGCCGCGTATGCGGCATCGCAGCTGGAGTGACGCGGACGCCGCGAGTCAAAGCTCCGGGTGCAGCATTCCGAGATAACCCCGCTCGCGCGCCACGCGTGCCAGCGCCGGCAGGGTGCGTGCGCCGAGTTTCACCATCAGGCTCGTGCGATGACGGTAGAGCGTCTTCACGCTGATGCCGAGGTCGGCGGCGATTGCCTTCGGCGGTAGTTCCGACAGCAGGCCGCGCAGCGTTTCAAGTTCGCGCGGCGTCAGGCCGAAGTCTTTCGGTCGCTCCACCGCCTGGCTGATATCGCTGCTCAACGCGACATCGCCTCTCATCACGCGGTCGATCACGGAGACGAGCTCGGCAATGGCCGCCGTCTTGGTGACGTAACCGTGCGCGCCCTCATCGAGGGCCCGCAGCACCACGCCTGGGTCGCTGTGCATGCTGACGACGACGCGTCGCACGTTGGGAAGCTTCTTGCCCATCATGCGCAGCAGCAGGAGCCCCCCGTCTGCGGTCGCGAGGCTGAGGGTCGATGACCGCGACGTCGATGGGACGAAGGCGGACGATCTCCAGCGCCTGCGAGGCGTCGGAAGCTTCGGCGACCACCTCGTAGCGGCCGGTGTTATGGAACAGGCGTTTGAAGCCCTCTCGGACGATCGCGTGGTCGTCTACAAGCAGTGTGCGGATCATTCACCGAGTGTCGCCGACGGCAAGAGGGGGCGTAAGCGGAAGATTCTGATTGTTGGGAGGAAGATTCCCGGCCGCGCCGCCGGACCAGCCGAAACCCGGGGTGTTGCCAACCTCCCGGCCCTTTGCTGTATACTGCGCAGCCCTTACGGGCGGTTAGCTCAGCGGTAGAGCACTGCTTTCACACGGCAGGGGTCACAAGTTCGAAACTTGTACCGCCCACCAGTTTCAGGCAAAGGCCGGCGAAAGCCGGCCTTTTGCTTTTCCGTCCCGGCGAGCTCCGGAGGTCAGATGAACGGAACGAAGCTGTATCACAACCCGCGTTGCTCGAAATCCCGCGGCGCGCTCGAACTGCTGCGTCAACGCGGGATCGAGCCCGGCATCGTGGCGTATCTGGACGTCCCGCCCTCCCCGGCCGAGCTGCGCGTGCTGCTCGACACACTGGGCCTTCGCGCGCGTGAACTGCTTCGCACCGGCGAAGACGAATACCGCGCGCTTGGACTGGCGGACGAATCGTTGAGCGAGTCCTTATTGATCGATGCGATGAGCGCGCATCCGCGCCTGATCGAACGTCCGATCTTCGTGCACGACGGGCGCGCCATCATCGGCCGACCACCGGAGCGCGTGCTGGAACTTCTCGACTGACGGCGCGCTACAGACGCGCGTCGACCTCGTTGCGCGGATACAGGCTCTTGATGTCGTAGAGCAGCGCATGCGGCTTGCCGAAAGCGCGCGCGCCCTTCGCCCCGAGTTCCCGGAACTGGTCGTGCGCGACGGCCAGGACGACCGCGTCGTAGGCGCCGAGCGGTGGCTGTGCAACCAGTTCGATCCCGTACGCTTCACGCGCTTCGTCGGCCTGCGCCCACGGATCGTGGATGTCGACCTTCGCCCGGTACTCGCCGAACTTCTGCGCCAGTTCGACCACGCGTGTGTTGCGCAGGTCCGCGCAGTTTTCCTTGAACGTCAGTCCCAGTATCAGGATGCGCGATCCGGCGACGGCGATGTCGCGCTGGATCATCAGCTTCACCACGTCGGTCGCCACGTGCTCGCCCATCGCATCGTTGATGCGCCGGCAGGCCAGCAGGATGTCGGGGTAATACCCGGCCGCCTGCGCTTTCTGGATGAGGTAGTACGGATCGACGCCGATGCAGTGCCCGCCGACCAGACCCGGGCGGAAGGGCAGGAAATTCCACTTCGTTCCCGCCGCTTCCAGCACTTCGGTTGTATCGATGCCAAGACGCTGGAAGATCAGCGCGAACTCGTTCACCAGCGCGATGTTCGCGTCGCGCTGCGTGTTCTCGATGACCTTCGATGCCTCCGCGACGCGAATGCTGGACGCCTTGTGCGTCCCGGCCTGGATGATGCCGCGATAGAGCGCGTCGACGAAATCGGCCGTTTCCGGTGTGGAACCCGACGTCACCTTCGGGATGTCGACCAGCCTGCGCTGCCGGTCGCCGGGATTGATCCGCTCCGGGCTGTAGCCGACGAAGAAGTCCTCGTTGAACGTGAGCCCGGACATGCGTTCGAGTTCGGGAACGCAGATCTCTTCCGTCGCCCCGGGGTACACCGTCGACTCGTAGATCACCGTGTCGCCTTTCTTCAGTGCGCCGCCGATGGTGCGACTGGCTTCAACGAGCGGACGGAAATCCGGCCGCTTGTGTTCGTCGACAGGCGTGGGGACCGTCACGACGAAGACATTGCAGGTGCGCAGTTCAGCGGCATTCGCGACGAAGCGCAGCCGCGAAGCGGCCGCGATTTCATGCACGTCCGCCTCGCCGTTATCGTCCTGCCCGGTTTGAAGCCTGGCGACGCGGGCATCGTCGATGTCGTAGCCGATCGTCTCGTGATGCTGGCCGAACGCCACCGCCAGCGGCAGGCCGACGTAACCCAGACCGACGACCGCAATACGAATCTCGACCGAATCCGACATCCCCAGCCCTCTTTCGCGGCATCCCGCGATGCCTGAGCGCATTGTACGGGGTGGCCACCGCGCGCATTCCAGCGCCGGGCGCCGCCTCAATCGCGGTAATAGATCGTCAGATCGTCGCCGGCCGCGATCACCAGGCTGCGTCCGGAGAAGGAAAAGCCGCATGCGTGGATTTCCGGATCGCTTTCGATGCGGGTAAAGCGTGCCTCGTCGTCCTCATGGCACACGAACAGCGCGCTCCCCGGCGGCACCAGCAGCACGTCCTGTGTGGGCCATTCGAGCGTGACCTGTTCGAGCGACCAGCCGTCCTCCGTCGCACGCGGCAGGCCTCCGCCCTTGTGCCCGGCGATGGCGACATCGACATGCTCGAGCGGGCCGATGCCCTTCGCCTGGAGCAGGTGTTGCGGGCGGCTGTCGCGCTGCGTACCGCCCTTGCGCGCGATCTTCTCGCCGCTGGCGCAGTCGATGACGCCGAGGCTGTCGCGCGACACGACCAGCAGCAGTTCGCTCTCGCGATCGAATCCGATCGCTTCCAGTTGCGGCACCGCGAACACGCCGGAAACGCGCCACGGGGACGGCGGCGGAGTGAGCGGTGTCGTGCGGATCTGCCGGCGTATCGGGCCGAGGTAGCGGGCAGCGGATTCGAGTTCGGCGCGACGGCGCCGGGTGCGAAGGAGTGTGAGCATTGCAGCGCATGCTCGGCACGCCTGGTCAGGAGCGCCGGATCGTCAGAGGGAAACCATCCGGAACTTCCGGCGGTGCGACACGCAGGCGGCGGGCCGTCTGCGATGCGAAGAATGGTAGGTAGCGGCTCCGACGCAGGCCATGGGAATAGTCCGATTAAGGTCGGAAAATCCTGATACGGAGGTTGGTGCCCGGACCCGGGATCGAACCGGGACGACCGCGAGGCCGGCAGATTTTAAGTCTGCTGCGTCTACCTGTTCCGCCATCCGGGCTGGAGCGCCTGCGTAGCTTACGCGACGGTGGTGCGCGCGCCGAACGCGGCCGGCCGAGGCGCCAAAGAAAAAGCCCGACCTTTCGGTCGGGCTTTCGTTCTTTCTGGAGGCCTGGGTCGGAATTGAACCGGCGTACGCGGATTTGCAGTCCGCTGCATAACCACTCTGCCACCAGGCCGGTGACTGGAATCCGTGGAACCTGGATCGGATCCGGGATTCTTTCATATTCCAAGCCCGTTCACGCACGGGGACCTGAAACAACAAGGCCCCGAGAACGGGGCCTTGTCAGAAACTGGAGCGGGAAACGAGACTCGAACTCGCGACCCCGACCTTGGCAAGGTCGTGCTCTACCAACTGAGCTATTCCCGCTGAGGAACCGACATTTTAGGCATGGAATGAAAAGTGTCAACACCTTTTTCATTCCGTGGGAAATCCCGTCAGCGGACTTCCCGAACCACCGACCTGGCTGCCAACTCCCGGTCGAATCGTCGAACGCGTCTGCGTTCGCGATGCGCATATTCTCTATGAACGCGCGTCTTCGCGCAACACCGGCCACGCTGCACGAAGGTACGCAAGACCCGACCACAGCGTCAGCAATGCAGCGGCCGCGAGCAGCCATTCGCCGATCACGAAAATATTCAGTCCGTAGAACGGCTCCTGATAAAGCAGGCACACCAGCGCCACCATCTGCACGATCGTCTTGATCTTGCCGATCGTCGCGACCTTCACCGTCGCACGCTGGCCGAGTTCGGCCATCCACTCGCGCAGCGCGGAGACTGCGATTTCGCGACCAATGATCACCGCCGCCCACAGCGCCATCCACACGGTCGGATGCTTCTGCACGGTGAGCAGCAATGCGATGGCGACCATGAGCTTGTCGGCCACCGGATCGAGGAACGCGCCGAACGCCGAGAACTGGTTGTAACGCCGCGCGATCCAGCCATCGAGCCAGTCGGTGATCGACGCGAACGCGAAGATGAAAGCGGCCGCGAAATTCGTCCACTTGTAGGGCAGGTAGAAGACCAGCACCAGCACCGGGATCAGCATGATCCGCAGCAGGGTCAGCATGGTGGGTACGGTCAACTTCATCCTTCGCTCCGCGCGTCGCCGGTCGTTTCGGTCGTGTCCGATGGGGTGGGAGGTCGTTCAACGGGTTTGTCGGGCACGTCCAGCCCGTGAAGAGTCGCATAGATGCGCTCGGCCAGCGCGTCGTTGATGCCGTCCACGCGCGCGATCTCCTCGATGCCCGCTGCCTTCAGCCCGCCCAGTCCGCCGAAATGCCGCAACAGATTAGCGCGACGGCGCGGGCCGATGCCGGCGATGTCTTCCAGGCGGCTCGTGTTGCGCGCCTTCTGGCGGCGGCCCCGGTGGCCGGTGATGGCGAAACGGTGCGCTTCGTCGCGAACCTGCTGCACCAGCTGGAGGGCCGGCGACTCGGCGCCCGGGCGCACCGTCCGTCCGTCGGGGAGCAGCAGTTCCTCCTCGCCGGGCCGGCGCTCCGGTCCCTTGGCCACGCCGACCAGCGCGACGCCTTCGACACCGAGGTCATCCAGCACCGCCCTCGCCTGCGCGACCTGCCCCGCGCCGCCGTCGATCAGCAGGACGTCGGGCGTCACGCCGCCCTCCTCCATCGCGCGACGGAAACGGCGCTCGATCGCCTGGTGCATCGCGGCGTAATCGTCGCCCGGCTCGATGCCGGAGATGTTGAAGCGACGGTATTGCCCGCGTACCGGCCCCTGCGCATCGAACACCACGCACGAGGCGACGGTCGCCTCGCCCATCGTGTGGCTGATGTCGAAACACTCGATGCGCGATGGCAGCGCCTCCAGCCCGAGCAGTTCGCGCAAGCCTTCCGCACGCGTGTGCTGTGCGGCGTGGCTGGTGCGTTCGGCGGCGAGCGCGAGTTCCGCATTACGACGCGCCAGGTCGACGTAGCCTGCGCGTTCGGCGCGCACGTTGCACTTGATCTGCACGCGTCGATCCGACGTGCTCGACAGCGCATGTTCGATCAGGTCGCGGTCGGGAATGTCGCGATCGAGCACGATTTCGCGCGGCGGCGTCTGTTCGCCGTAGTACTGCGACACGAAGGCGGCGAGCACTTCTTCAGCGTTCTCGCTGCCGTTGGTCTTCGGGAAGAACGCGCGCGTGCCGAGGTTGCGGCCGTCGCGGAACGCCAGCAGCAGCACGCACGCGGTGACACCGTGCATCGCGATCGCCAGCACGTCGAGGTCCGCTGCGCGGCCGTCGACGTACTGTCGCGCCTGGAGGCTGCGGATCGACTGCAACAGGTCGCGCAGGCGCGCGGCTTCCTCGAAATCGAGCCGCACGCTCGCAGCCTCCATCGATTTGGCCAGTTCCTCGCTGAGCTCGTCGCTGCGGCCTTCCAGGAACAGGCCCGAACGCCGCACGCTTTCGGCGTAATCGCGCGCGGGCACCAAGCCGACGCACGGCGCGCTGCAGCGCCCGATCTGGTGCTGCAGGCACGGCCGCGAACGGTTACGGAAGACGCTGTCCTCGCAGCTGCGCAGCTTGAACAGCTTGTGCATGAGGTTGAGCGTGTCGCGTACGGCGCCGACGCTTGCGTACGGCCCGAAGTAGCGGCCCGGAATCGAGCGCGGCCCGCGATGCATCGCGATGCGTGGCCACGCTTCCTGCGTCATCAGCACGTACGGGTAACTCTTGTCGTCCCGCAGCAGCACGTTGTAGCGCGGCTTCAGCGACTTGATGAGCTGGTTTTCGAGGATCAGCGCCTCGGCCTCGGTGCGCGTCACCGTGACTTCCATGCGTGCGGTCTGCGCCAGCATCGCCATGATGCGGGCCGACTTCGGCGTGGCGTTGAAGTAGCTGGAGACGCGGTTCTTCAACGCGCCGGCCTTGCCGACGTACAGCACTGCATCGTCCGCCGCGATCATCCGGTAGACGCCGGGTGCGGTGCTCAGGTGCTTGACGAAGGCCTTTCCGTCGAAGGCCGGTGCGGCGGCGAGGCTCATCTACGCCCGGGCCCGGAAGGCGCGTCGCAGGCGCGCGCGACACGACACGAGGTCGAGGCGCAGGACGGGACGATGGCGGGAATTGCAGTCATGAACATCGGCTCAGGGATGGGGCCGATTATGCGTCAGGGCAAGGCGACAGACCGTGCGCGGCCTGCCCTGCGGACAGATCCGGGCGGCCGTTCAGCCCAGGCGCGACGGGTATTCGCGGCGCAGCCTCGCGATTGCGCCATCGGCAGCGCGATCGAGCAGCTGGTAAACGTGCTCGAACTGCGATGCCCCGCCCGTGTACGGGTCCGGGATTTCGCCTTCGTCCTCCACACCGGCCCAGTCCAGCAGCAGCGCGATGCACGCGTGCGCATCGGCCGGCGCGCAGGCGCGGACGTCGCGCAGGTTGGCGCGATCGGCGCAGAGCAGCCAGTCGAACCGGCGATAGTCCGACGCCGACAGCTGCCGAGCACGCAAGCCGGCGATGTCGACGCCGTGGCTGGCGGCGTTGGCGATCGCCCGTCGATCCGGCGGCTCGCCGACGTGCCAGTCGCCGGTGCCGGCCGAATCGAGTTCCACGCGCCCGGCGAGCGTCGAGGCGGCAATACGCGCGCGCAGCACGCCTTCGGCCACGGGCGAACGGCAGATGTTGCCCAGGCACACCACGAGCAGGCGGACGGGCTCAGCCATGACCGCTGGCGATCCAGGCTTCGGCGCGGGCAAGGTCTTCCGGCGTGTCGACGCCCGGGGGGAACGGCTCCGGCGTCACGCCGACGGCGATGCGATAGCCGGCCTCGAGCACGCGCAGTTGTTCCAGCGATTCGATCTGCTCCAGGCGGCCCGGCGGCAGCGCTGCGAAGCGCTGGAGGAAACCGGCGCGGTAGCCGTAGATGCCGATGTGGCGCAGCCAGTGGCCGCCTTCGGGCATGCGGCTGCGGTCGCGGGCGAACGCATCGCGCGGCCACGGGATGGGCGCGCGGCTGAAGTACAGCGCGCTGCCGTCGTCGGCGCGCACGAGCTTCACCGCGTTCGGATCGAACAGGGTTTCGACGTCGGTGACGGGTGCGGCCAGCGTCGCCATTTCCGTGTCGCCGACGCGCATGAGCTCGGCCACGGCGCGGATGCCCGCCGCCGGCGCGAAGGGCTCGTCGCCCTGCAGGTTCACCACGATGGTTTCATCGCTCCAACCCGCGATGCGGGCGCATTCGGCCAGGCGATCGGTGCCGGAGGCGTGGTCCGCCGACGTCATCGCAACGTGCACGCCGGCGCCTTCCAGCGCGGTGGCGATGCGGTCGTCGTCGGTGGCGATCCAGACCTCGCGCGCGCCGGCGGTCAGCGCACGTCGCGCGACGTGCAGCACGAGCGGTTCGCCGGCGAGCAGGCGCAGCGGCTTGCCCGGCAGGCGGCTGGCGGCGTAACGCGCGGGAATGGCGACGACGAAATCGGGCGCAGTGGCATTCATGCGGTCTTCGCTCCTGATGCGCGGCCGTCGCGATACTCGCGCGCCTTCGCCGAGATGCGGTCCAGCAGGCTCACCCAGAACGCTTCCGGCAGTTCCGCGCGCACCGGCACGGAGTAGAAGCGCTCGTCGGCGAACGCGGTGCACTTCACCGCGTCCTTCTCGGTCATGAGCACGGGAAGTTCACGGCTGCCGAACTCGAAATCGCTGGCCTGGTACTGGTGATGGTCGGAAAACGCGTGCGGCACGACGGCGATGCCGAACTCGCGCAACGTCGAGAAGAAGCGCTCCGGATCGCCGATGCCCGCAACCGCGTGCACGCGCTGGCCGGAGAACGAGCCGACCTTGCGTGGGCGGCCGCCGAGCATGGGATCGGCCATGTCGGCGACCAGTCGCATCGACCACTCGCCGAACCCCGTATCGCAGCCGCCAGTACCGACGTTCACGACGCGAAAATCGCAGGCCTGCGCGCGATCGGGTAATTCGCGCATCGGGCCGGCGGGCAGCAAGCGGCCGTTGCCGTAGCGACGCCGGCCGTCGACCACTTCGATCTCGATATCGCGCGCAAGGCGGTAATGCTGCAGGCCGTCGTCGCAGATCACCAGGTCGCAACCGGCCTGCACCAGCGCCTTCGCCGCGGCCGCGCGATCCTTGTCGACGCGCACGGGCGCGCCGGTGCGCTGCGCGATCAGCACCGGTTCGTCGCCGGACAACGCGGCGTCGCTCTTGGCGTCGACCCAGCGCGCGGTGCCTGCGTCGTCGCGACCGTAGCCGCGGCTCGCCACGCCGGGATTCCAGCCTTCGGCGCGCAGCCGTTCGACCAGCGCGATCGTCAGCGGCGTCTTGCCCGCGCCGCCGGCGGTCAGATTGCCGACAACGAGTACCGGCACGCCGGGATGCCCGCGCTTGAGCCAGCCCTTGCGATACGCGCTCCGTC
Organism: Lysobacter soli; assembly: GCF_009755585.1. Lineage (NCBI taxonomy): Bacteria > Pseudomonadati > Pseudomonadota > Gammaproteobacteria > Lysobacterales > Lysobacteraceae > Lysobacter > Lysobacter soli. The sequence goes on from NZ_CP046603.1 coordinate 2,488,632, forward strand.
GGAAACCCGAAACGGCGCCGTACACACCGGACAACAGTCGCGCGCCGAGCGGGACCGGCAGGTCGCCGTACCAGTATGCGGGGGGATTCACCGGGCCCTTGCTCACCTTGCCTTCCTCATCGAGCCGTCGGTCGAATGCGTCTTCGTGCAGCGTGCCTTCGCCGGGTTCGTCTTCACCACCGGGCCCTGCCTCATTCGGCCTCGCGGAACTGCATGCGGTGCAGGTGCGCGTAGAGCCCGCCCAGGGCGAGCAATTCCGCATGCGTGCCACGCTCGACGATGCGGCCCTGGTCGAGCACCAGCACCTGGTCGGCGTGTTCGATCGTCGACAGGCGATGCGCAATGACCAGCGTGGTGCGGTTGGGCATTAGCGTGTCCAGCGCGCCCTGCACGAGGCGTTCGGATTCGGTGTCGAGCGCGGCGGTGGCTTCGTCGAGGATGAGGATCGGCGCGTCCTTCAGCATCGCGCGCGCGATCGCCAGTCGCTGCCGCTGCCCGCCGGACAACTTCCCGCCCTTGGCGCCGATGTCGGTCTGCAGCCCTTCCGGCAGGCGTTCGACGAACTCCATCGCATTGGCGCCGCGCACGGCGCGTTCGAGCGCTTCCGGATCGGCCGACTGCATTTCGCCGAACGCGACGTTCGCCGCGACCGTGCCGTCGAACAGCATCACCTGCTGGCCGACGAGCGCGACCTGGCGACGCAGGTCCTCAAGGCGATAGTCCTGCAGTGGGTGGCCGTCGAGCAGGATCTGCCCGGACTCGATGTCGTAGAAGCGCGGGATCAGCTTGATCAGCGTCGACTTGCCGCTGCCGGAACGGCCGACGATCGCGGTCACCGTGCCGGGGCGCGCTTCGAAGGTGATGTCGGACAGCGCGGGCTCGGCCTGGCCGGGATAGCGCGCGGTGACGTGGCGGAATTCGAGCAGCCCCTGCGCCCGGTCGAGCGGTTGCGTGCCGCTGTCGACTTCGTCCGGCGTGTCGATCACGTCGAACAGGCGCTCGGCCGAGGCGACGCCACGCTGCAGCATGCCCTGCACGTTGGTGAGCTGCTTCAGCGCGGGAATCACGGCGAGCATCGCCACCATGAGGCTGACGAATTCGCCGGCGGTCAGGCGGCCCTGCATGGCTTCGCGCCCGGCGAAGAACAGCAGCATCGCCAAGCCGATCGCGCCCATCAGCTGGACCATCGCCGACGAAATGCTGCGCGTGGATTCGACCTTGAGGCTCAGTCGCAGGTGGTGGTTCGCCTGGCCGGTGTAGCGCGAAAGTTCGGTCGCCTGTGCGCCGTAGACCTTCACTTCCTGGTGGTTCGAGAGCGCCTGGTCGGCGGACTGCAGCAGCTGTGCCCCGCTCTCCTGGATGCGATGGCCGATGCGGCGGTAGCGACGGCCGACCTTGTCCATCGTCCATGCCAGCAGCGGACCGAGCAGCAGAACGGCGAGCGTCACGCGCCAGCTGGTGTAGAGCATCACGCCGAGCATCACCAGCACCTGCAGCGACTGCTGCAGCATTACCTTGGCCGCGTCGATGGCGGCCTGCGCGACCTGGTCGCTGTCCGAGCCCAGGCGCGTGAGCATCGAGGACACCGGCTCGGTGTCGAAACGCAGGCCCGGCAGGCGCAGGTACTTGCCCAGCACCTGCACGCGCAGGTCGCGCGCGATGCTGCGGCCGGCCCGAGCCATGAAGGTGTCGGTGAGGTAACCCGCGATGCCGCGCGCGACGAAGATGCCGATGATCGCCAGCGGCAGCACGAGGCTGACGTTCGGATTGCGGGTGACGAAGGTCTCGTCGACCATCGGGTTCATCAGCTTGGCGAACGCGCCTGCCGCGCCGGCTTCGATCAGCATGCCGACCAGCGCCACGACGAGTACGCCGCGATACGGCGCGACGAAATGCAGCAACCGTCGGTAGATTTTCCCGGCGGAGACCTCGCGACTCACTTCTTCGCCTCTGCCGCCGCCTCGTGCGTCTGCGGCGCGGTCGCGTTCATGACCTTGCGGAAACCGAGCTGGCCGAGCGCGTCGTACACGGTGACGACGGCCTGGTACGGCGTGCGCGCGTCGGCGCGCAGCATCACCGGGCGGTCGCGGTCGTTGCCCGCCACTTCGGCGATGGTGCTCTTGAGCGATTCGACGTCGCTGCGCAGCACTTCGCGGTCGTCGACGAAGTAACGGCCGTCGGCGTTCACCAGCACGATCAGCGCCTTGGCCGGATCGGTCGCGGCCTCGCCGGTCGCGCGCGGCAGCTCGAGCTTGAGCACCGAGCGCGCATCGAACGTGGCAGTGACGACGAAGAAGATGATCAGCACCAGGATCACGTCGATGAGCGGCACCAGGTCGATGTGCGGCTCATCGTCGGCGCGGTGGTCGCGGATACGCATCGTGCGGCGTGCCTCAGGCAGCCTGCGGCGCGCGCACGGCGGTCGCCGGGCGGCTGTCGAGCGTGTCCATCAGCGCGATGGCCTCGTGTTCCATCGCGACGATGTATTCGGAGATGCGGCCGCGAAACCAGCGGTGGGCGGCCAGCGCCGGGATCGCGACGATCATGCCGGTGGCCGTGCACACCAGCGCCTTGCCGATGCCGCCGGCAAGCTGGTTCACGTCGCCGATGCCGTGATCGAGGATGCCCAGGAACATCTGGATCATGCCGACCACGGTGCCGAACAGGCCCAGGAGCGGGCCGGCGGCCGCGATGGTGCCCAACGTGTTCAGGTAGCGCTCCATCTTGTGGACGAGATGGCGACCGACGTCCTCGATGCGCTCGCGGATCTGGTCGCGCGGACGCAGGCGCACGTCGAGCGCGGCGGCCAGCAGCTCGCCCAGCGGCGAGGTGCGGCGCAGGGATTCGATGTGGGCCGGGTCCAGCTTGCCGCTGCCCGCCCAGGTGCGGACTTCCTTGCCCAGGTTCGGCGGAAGGACGGCGCTGCGGCGCAGCGTCCAGGCGCGCTCGACGATCAGCGTCAGGGCCAGCACCGACAGCAACAACAGCGGAATCATCGGCCAACCGCCGGCCTTGACCAGTTCCAGCACGCGAACTACCCCTCCGGCCCTCGGCCGTCTCGATCTTCCCGATAGGATAGCCCAGCCGAACGCGAGACCCCGCGCCGCGCCGCGTCCCACAGGCGCGGATGTGCCTCTCGTCGCGCTTCCACTTCGATTCCGTCGCGTTCCAGCCGGACGCGCAGCGCTCCTTCGATCGCGGTGTCGTGGACGGCGGCCCCGGCGTGGCGCCAGCGCTCGACCACGAACGGCCGCGGATGGCCGAACCGGTTGCCGTGACCCGATGAGACCAGCGCCTCCGAGGCGCCCGTCGCCGCGACGAAGGCGGGATCGGACGACCCGCCGCTGCCGTGGTGGGCGACCAGCACGACGTCGGCGCGCACGCTCGCGGGCTGCTCGCGAGCGAGGCGGCGCTCGATGACCTCGCCGATGTCGCCGGCGATCAGCGCCGACCGCCCCGCTGCCTCGATCCGCAGCACGCAGCTGGACTCGTTGCCCAGGTACGGGAAATCGACCGGCGGGTGCAGGAAGCGGAACCGGACGCCGTCCCACGTCCAGCCGCGGCCTGCAAGGCACGGACGGCTCCCCGGCAGGCGAACGCCGTCGGGCGCGAACAGCATGGGCACGGGATATTGCGCCGCCACGGCGGGCCAACCGCCCACGTGGTCGTTGTCGCCATGACTGACCACGGCGCCGTCTAGCCGGGGCACCCCGAGTGCATGAAGCACCGGGATCACCGCACGCTCGCCCGCATCGAAGCCGTCCTGCACGGCGGGGCCCATGTCGACCAGCAATGCGTGCTGCGCGGTTCGCACCAGTACCGACTGCCCCTGTCCCACGTCGATGACGACCAGTTCGGCTTGGCCGGCCACGGGTACGCGTCGGTCTGGCCACAGCAGCGGCAACCAGAGCAGCGCCGCCAGCGCCTTGCCGGGCGTGCCGCGTGGCAGAAGCAGCCAGAACGCGCCGATCAGCGCGAGCGGCAAAGCGAACCAGGCAGCCTCAGGCAACCACCAGAACGACAGCGGGCTTGCCGCCAGCCACTCGAAGAGCGGCCAGCTGAGATCGAAGCACCACGCGGCGAGCTGCCACGCCCACTCGCCTGCTCCCGCGTGTACCGATTCCAGCCCAAGCCCCAGCAATGCCAGCGGGACGACGGCGAGGCTCCACCATGGCACTGCGACGAGGTTCGCCAGCGGGCCGGCCAGCGACGCCTGCCCGAAGAGGATCGCCGCGACCGGCAGCAGACCAATCGATGCCACGCCCTGCGCGGAGAGGAAATCGTGCACCGCATTCCCGCCGCTGTCGGGCAGGCACCACAGTAGCCACGCCACGCCGGCGAAGCTCAGCCAGAAACCCGCCGAAAGCGCGGCCAACGGGTCGATCAGCAGCATCGCAAAGGCGGCCAGCGCGAGGCATTCGCCGGCCGACATCCGGCGCCGCAACCCGCGCAGGCCGGCGACGATCGCGATCATCAGCGCCGTTCGTACCGTCGGCAGGGCGAAGCCGGCGACAGCCGTGTACAGGGCGGCGCCGCCGACGCTGCCCGCGGCGGCGGCGATGGGCGCCGGCACGCGGCGCGCCAGGGTCGGCCATGACCACCAGAGGGCCCGCACGATCAGCGCGAAGAAGCCGGCGACGAGGCCCACGTGGAAACCGGAAATCGCGATGAGGTGGGTCAGGCCATTCGCACGCAGGACGGTCCAGTCGGCATCGTCGAGGCCTCGCACATCACCGAGCGCCAGCGCGCGTATGAAGCGCGAGGATGGTCGATCGACATGGGTCGCGATGCGTTCAGACATCGCGTCGCGCCACGCGTCGATGCCGTGCGCCGGGGCGAGCTGTATTGCCGTTTCCGGCGAGCGCACGTAACCCATCGCGGCGATGCGTTGCGCCATCGCGAACTTCTCCGCGTCCGCGCCGCCGGGATTGCGCAGTCCGCGAGGCGCGCGCAATCGCACGTCGAAACGCCACTGCTGGCCCGCGCGCAAGGTGCTTCGTCTGGCAGGGTCGTCTTCGTACCACGCGAGCCTGAGATCGCGGCCGCGCAGGCGCGCGTCGGCGACACCGTCATCGACTCGGAACAGGAAGCGCGATCGGCGAGGCTCGTGTTCGGGCAGATCGAGGATGCGGCCAGTGACCACCGCGTCGTGGCGCGCCGGCGCGGAAGGCAGCTGTAGTGCGAGGGCATGCGCCACATGCAGGCCTGCCAACGCCAGCCCCGCAAGCCACCAGCCCGTGAGCAGCGCACGTGATTGCGACGACGCGACACCCCGCCATACACAGAACGCAGCGCCGATCAGCAGGATCAACGACACCCACCACGGCAGCAGCCACGGCGACCAGAGACACGCACAGACGCCGGCCAACAGGCTCAGCGCTGCAGCGATTCCGAAAGGCGGCGTCCCTGCCGCTGTCGCCACGTACTAGACCTCGTCCGGGGCCAGTTGACGCAGTTTGCCTTCGTGCAGCTCGAGCACGCGGTCGAGACGACGGGCGAGGCGGCGGTCGTGGGTCACCAGGACCAGCGCAGTGTGCTGCTCCCGGTTGAGCGCGAGCATCAGCTCGAACACGGTCTCGGCGGTCTTCTCGTCGAGATTGCCGGTCGGTTCGTCGCCGAGCACGCAGGCCGGACGATTTACCAGTGCGCGCGCGACGGCCGCGCGCTGGCGCTCGCCGCCCGACAGTTCGCCGGGCTTGTGGTCCAGCCGATGCCCCAAGCCCACCGATTCCAGCAGCGCCTTCGCGCGCTTGTTCGCGTCGGGCACGTGCGCGCCGGAGAGCAGCACCGGCAGCATCACGTTTTCCAGCGCGGTGAATTCCGGCAGCAGGTGATGGAACTGGTACACGAAGCCGAGCGACTGGTTGCGCAACGCGCCGCGCGCCGCATCAGAGAGCGAACTCATTTTCTGACCGGCGACGAAGACCTCGCCCGAGGTCGGCGTATCGAGGCCACCGAGCAAATGCAGCAGCGTGCTCTTGCCGGCCCCGGACGCACCGAGGATCGCCACCGTCTCGCCCGACTGCACGGCGAGGTCCAGCCCTTCGAAAACGGGCGTACGCAGCTTGCCCTCGGCGTAGGTCATGGCGAGGCCTTCGGCACGGATCGCCTCGCCCTGGTGCTTCTTCTGCATCGGATCACTCATAGCGCAGCGCCTCCGCCGGGGCCGTGCGCGCGGCGCGCCAGGCGGGGTAGATGGTGGCGAGGAACGCCATGACGAGCGCGACGGCGGCGATGATCATCACGTCGCTGGATTGCAGGTCGGTCGGCAACCCGGTGATGTAGTAGACATCCTCCGGCAGCAGCTGCACGCCGAGCACGGCCTCGATGGCCTTGAGGATGTGTTCGAGGTTGAGCGTCAGCACGATGCCGCCGATGACGCCGATGACCGTGCCGATCACGCCGATCAGCGTACCCTGCACGACGAAGACCTGCATGACACCGCGCGGCGTGAGGCCGAGTGTGCGGAGGATCGCGATGTCGGCCTGCTTGTCGGTGACGAGCATGACCTGCGAACTGACCAGGTTGAACGCGCCCATGGCGATGATCAGCGACAGCAGGATCGCCATGATGGTTTTTTCCATCTTCAGCGCGCGGAACATGTTGGCGTTCTCGCTCGTCCAGTCGCTGACGCGGAACGGGCCGCCCAGCGAGACGGCAAGGTCGCGCGCGACGTCCCAGGCCTGGTCCATGTCGTGCAGGCGCAGGCGCACGCCCGTAACGCCGTCGCCCATGCGCAGCAGGCGCTGCATGTCATGCATGTTGGCGACCGCGAGGCCCTTGTCGAAATCGTTGTAACCGGCCTCGAAGATGCCGCTGACGGTGAAGCGCTTGAGTTGCGGCACCGCGCCCAGCGGCGTGCTGCGGAAGTCGGTGGTGGTCATCACCACGCTGTCGCCGATGCCGACGCCGAGCCACAGCGCCAGTTCCTTGCCGAGCACGATGTTGAAGCTGCCGGGTGCGAGCGAGTCGAGCTTGCCCTGCACCATCTTGTCGGCCAGGACGGACACCTTGCCCTCCTGGTCCGGCACCACGCCGCGGACCATCGCCGGCTGGTTGCGCGCGCCGGACAGCAACGCTTCCTTTTCGATGTACGGCGCCGCGCCCGCCACGCGCTTGTCGGCGATGGCCTGGTTCACGGCGGTCTGCCAGTCCGTGAGCGGTTCGCCGTAGGCGCTGACGGTCGCGTGTGCGGCCATCTGCAACATGCGGTCGCGGATTTCGCGCTGGAAGCCGCTCATCACCGCAAGCGTGGTGATCAGCGCCGTAACGCCGAGCGCGATGCCCGCGATGGAGGCCAGGGAAATGAAGGAGATGAAGCCGTTTCGGCGTTTGGCGCGCAGGTAGCGCAGGCCGATGGCTACTGGGATGGGTTTGAACATAGCGGGCTAGGATGCCATTGGAGGCCGTGAATGCGCAGCCTCTATGACCGGAATGGCCAGCCGCAGTTCACGGCGATCCCGCGCCGGCAACGTGTCAGACCACCAGGCCAGCCTCCCCGGCCGCGCGCCTGCGTCGCGAAAACGGGCAAATGCCCATGGGCCGCGCCAGTGCACGCGCAAGTCGGAGACCTCCGCGCCGTCCAGCATGGCCCGGCCATCGGCGGCGATCACGATCGTGCGATTCCGGCGCGAGGCTTCGCGCGACGCCAAGTGTCCACCCCGCCCCGTCGAAAGCAGTGCCAGCGGTATCGAGAACAGGAGCGGCATCTCGCTGGCGAGGACGCTCAGAGCCCCCATTACACCCAGCGCGAGCAGCGCCAAGGTGAGCCAGCGCGAGGGCCGCCACTCAAGGCGGCAAGGCGCGGATGGAGTCGACGAGCTGCGCGAGTTCGGCATCGGCGGGCGTTTCGTGTCCCATGAACCAGTGCCAGAGCTTATCGTCCTCGACTTCCAGCAAACGTAGGAAAACCGCCCTTTCCGTTGCCGGAGCTTGCCGCCATGCACGGTCGAGATATCGCTCGAAAAGGCGGTCGAGTTCCCTCATGCCGCGTCGGCTGCGCCAGCGCAGGCGACTGAGCTCGCGCTCCAGTTCCTCGCTCACGTGCGCCACCAGCCCACTGCGATCGCACCCCACAGCAGCCACAGCACCATGCCGCCGGCGACGTACGCATAGAACCGGTGCATGACCTTGTTGTAGGTGCAGTGGATCGCGCTGTGCACGATGCGCAGCAGGACGAACGCCCATGCGAGTGCGATCGTCGTTGCATTCACCTGCCCCGTGATCGCAGCCACCACCAGCGCCATGTAGAACAGCACCGGCAGTTCGAACAGGTTGCGGAAGTTGTCCGCCGCGCAGCTGTCGGTCAGGCGCGCCGAAGACTGCGCCGACGTTGCGACCGCCTGCGGGTGGATGCGCTCGCGCTTCATCTGACCGATGCGGACGACATACATGCGCCACCACACCACGAAGGTCAGCGTCACCATCGCCACCGCGGGCATGAAGATCAGTTCTGCATCCATCCTTTCACCCCATCGCGCCCTGGAAAAAAGGCGCACTTGCGTGCGCCTTCTTCCGTATCAACTTCACCGCGGCCGCGATCAGGCGCGGCGCGCCAGCATCAGCTTCTTGATCTCGCCGATCGCCTGCGCCGGGTTCAGTCCCTTCGGGCAGGTGCGGGCGCAGTTCATGATGGTGTGGCAGCGGTACAGCTTGAACGGGTCTTCCAGGTCGTCCAGGCGCTCGCCGGTGTCTTCGTCGCGTGAGTCGACGATCCAGCGGTAGGCCTGCAGCAGGATCGCGGGACCGAGGTAGCGGTCGCCGTTCCACCAGTAGCTCGGGCAGCTGGTCGAGCAGCACGCGCACAGGATGCACTCGTACAGGCCGTCGAGCTTCTTGCGGTCTTCCGGCGATTGCAGGCGCTCACGGTCGGACGGCGACGGGCTCTGCGTGCGCAGCCACGGACGGATCGACGCGTACTGCGCGTAGAAGTGCGTCAGGTCCGGCACGAGGTCTTTCACCACCGGCATGTGCGGCAGCGGGTAGATCGGCACTTCGCCCGCGCTGCAGTCCTCGATGGCCTTGGTGCAGGCCAGCGTGTTCGTGCCGTCGATGTTCATGGCGCACGAACCGCAGATGCCTTCGCGGCAGGAGCGGCGGAATGTCAGCGTCGGATCGATCTCGTTCTTGATCTTGATCAGCGCGTCCAGAACCATTGGACCGCACGTCGCCATGTCCACCTCGTAGGTGTCCACGCGCGGATTCATGCCGTCGTCGGGATTCCAGCGGTAGACCTTGAAGGTGCGCGCCTGCCTGGCGCCCTGCGCCGGCCAGTGGCGGCCCTTCTGGATCTGCGAGTTCTTCGGGAGGGTAAATTCGGCCACGGTCTCGCTCCGGTCAGTACACGCGCTTCTTCGGCGGCACCACGGACACGTCGTCGCTCAACGTGTACATGTGCACCGGGCGGTAGTCGATGCTGGTTTCGCCACGCTCGTTGACCGAGCACAGCGTGTGCTTCTGCCAGTTGGCGTCGTCGCGATCCGGGAAGTCCTCGCGGGCATGCGCGCCGCGCGACTCGGTGCGGTTTTCCGCGGAAACGATCGTCACCAGCGCCTGGTCGAGCAGGTTCGACAGCTCGTAGGTCTCGATCAGGTCCGAGTTCCAGATCAGCGAGCGGTCGCTCACCTTCACGTCGGCGAAGGACGCATGGATCTCGCGCATCTTCGTCACTCCGTCGCGCAGCGTGTCGCCGGTACGGAACACGGCGGCGTCGGCCTGCATCGTGCGCTGCATCTTGTCGCGGATGACCGCTGTCGGCGTGCCGCCGTTGGCGTTGCGCAGCTTGTCCAAACGGGCGAGCGCCTGGTCGCAGGCGTCGGAGGCGAGCGTCGCCTGCTTGCCGTCGCGCTTGACCGTTTCCGCCGCACGGTTGGCGACGGCGCGGCCGAACACGACCAGGTCGAGCAGCGAGTTCGAACCCAGGCGGTTGGCGCCGTGGACCGAAACGCACGCCGCTTCGCCGATGGCGTACAGGCCCGGGACGACTTCGTCCGGGTTGCCGTTCTTCAACTGCACGACTTCGCCGTGGTAGTTGGTCGGGATGCCGCCCATGTTGTAGTGCACGGTCGGGATCACCGGGATCGGCTGCTTCTCGACGTCCACGTTGGCGAAGATGCGGGCCGACTCGGCGATGCCCGGCAGCTTCTCGTGGATCACTTCCGGCCCCAGGTGCGTCAGGTCGAGCAGGATATGGTCCTTGTGGTCGCCGACGCCGCGGCCTTCGCGGATTTCCATCGTCATCGCGCGGCTGACCATGTCGCGCGGGGCGAGGTCCTTCACGCTCGGCGCGTAGCGCTCCATGAAGCGCTCGCCGTTGCTGTTGCGCAGGATGCCGCCTTCGCCACGCACGCCTTCGGTGATCAGGCAGCCCGCGCCGTAGATGCCGGTCGGGTGGAACTGCACGAATTCCATGTCCTGCATCGACAGGCCGGCGCGCAGCACCATGCCGCCGCCGTCGCCCGTGCACGTATGGGCCGAGGTCGCGGAGAAGTACGCGCGGCCGTAGCCGCCGGTGGCCAGCACCGTGCCCTGCGCCTTGAACAGATGCAGCGTGCCTTCGGCCATGTCGAGCGCGAGCACGCCGCGGCACGCACCGTTGGCGTCCATGATCAGGTCGAGCGCGAAGTACTCGATGAAGAACTGCGCGTCGTGCGCGAGCGACTGCTGGTAGAGCGTGTGCAGGATTGCGTGGCCGGTGCGGTCGGCCGCGGCGCAGGTGCGCTGCGCCGGCGGACCTTCGCCGTAACGCGTGGTCATGCCGCCGAACGGACGCTGGTAGATCTTGCCGTCGTCGGTGCGAGAGAACGGAACGCCGTAGTGCTCCAGTTCGATGATCGCCGGGATGGCCTCGCGGCACATGTACTCGATGGCGTCCTGGTCGCCCAGCCAGTCCGAACCCTTCACGGTGTCGAAGAAGTGGTAGCGCCAGTCGTCCTCGCCCATGTTCGCCAGCGCGGCAGCGACGCCGCCCTGCGCGGCCACGGTGTGCGAGCGCGTCGGGAAGACCTTGGTGATGCAGGCCGTCTTCAGGCCCTTCTGGGCCAGGCCGAAGGTGGCGCGCAGGCCGGCGCCGCCGGCACCGACGACCACCATGTCGAAGGTGTGTTCGTGGATCTTGTAAGCGGGCACGGCGTCAGGCTCCCAGCGCGATGCGGACGATGGCGAGCACGCTGGCAATGCCGGCGAGTGCGCACACGAAGATGTTTAGAAGGTGCAGCGCGGTCGCGGAGAACGGCGTGTGCACGTAATCCTCGATGATCACCTGCACGCCGAGCTTGGCGTGCCAGAAGGTGGCGACGCTGAAGGCGGTCAGCAGGATCGCGTGGCATGGATGGGCCACGGTGGCGCGCACGGTCGCGTAGTCGTCGCCGATCATCGAGATGATCAGGCCGACGGCGTAGATCGCCAGGAAGATCAGCGCGATCGCGGTGACGCGCTGGACGATGAAGTGGCCCGTGCCGTCCTTCGCCGAGCCGAGGCCGCGCGCGTTCTTCAGCGGATTGCGCAGGTGGGGCTTGTGCGGCTTGATCATGCGGCACCCCGCTGCATCATCGCGACGACCCAGATCAGCACCGTCAGCACCAGGCTGCCGAAGATCGAGAACCAGCTGTTGCGCACGAAGGATTCGATCCTGTAGGCGTAGCCGGCGTCCTGCACCAGGTGGCGGATGCCGTTGAGCAGGTGGTAGGCCAGCGACCAGCTCCAGCCGAACAGGATCAGGAACCCGATCGCCGAGCGGTTGAAGGCGGTGAAGGTCGACCAGGATTCCGGACCGGCCGCCAGCGCGAGCAGGCCCCACGTGACGATGAGGCTGCCCACGACGAGGACGATGCCGGTCGCGCGGTGGAGGATCGAAGTCACCATCTGCACCTGCCAGCGATAGACCTGGAGGTGGGGTGACAGGGGACGTTCGCGGACGCGTGGTTCGTTCGCCATGAGCGTGGCGGTCTCTCGGCTGGGCGGCGATGCCGCGTGGCAGGAAGGCGTGTGCAGCGGTGATGCGTGATGAAAGCGGGGAATGTCGCGTCAGAAGTCGATGCAGCGTCCGTTCTTTTCCCAATCCCCGTAACGGGTCGGTTCCGGACCTTCGCGCCCGCCGTGTTCCTTTGCCTGCGTGTCGTCCGTGGACGGCTCCGGTTCCGGAGGCGGCGGCAGTGTGCCGGGAGGGGTTTGGCCTATCATCACGGCGTCAAATGTTAAGTCCCGCCCCCATGGATGACAACCCGCAGCCCGCGGCAGACCGCTATTTCGCCCTGCCCGGCCATGCCCTGATCACGCTGGAAGGTCGCGATGCGGCCGCCTTCGCGCAGGCGCAGTTCATGAACGACGTCGCCCTGCTGGAACCCGGCCGGTGGCAATGGAGCGGTTGGCTGACGCCCAAAGGTCGCGTGATCGCGCTGTTCGCTTTGCTCAAGCGGTCCGATGAGGCCATCTGGCTGGTGCTCCCCGATGCGGACGCGGCGGCAATGGCGAGCGCGCTGCAGCGTTTCGTGTTCCGCAGCAAGGTCCGTATCCAGGTCCGCGACGACCTCCATGCCAGCGGCCGCTTCGGCGCATCCGCGGCCGTGTCCGGCGCGGATTTCACCGGCGACGAGGAGGCGGGCTTCGAGCTGGATGCCGGTTCCACCGATGCACCGCGCACCTTGCGTCTGGCGGGAACGCCAGCGCCGCAGGATGACGCAGCAGCGACGCGCTGGCATACGCTCGACTTGCAACACGGCCTGCCGCGCCTGCCGGCGTCACAGGTCGAACACTGGACGCCGCAGCAGCTGTCGCTCGATCGCCTGCGTGCGTACAGCGTGAAGAAGGGCTGCTATCCCGGGCAGGAGATCGTCGCGCGCACGCATTTCCTCGGGCAGGCCAAGCGTGGGCTCGTGCTGCTCGGCGCCGACGCTGCGCTGGAGCCGGGCCACGAGGTGACGGCCGGCTCCGTTGCGATGGGAAAGCTGGTGGCTGCCGGCACCGACGGCGCGCGCCATCTCGCGCTCGCGGTAATGCCGCTCGAACGCGAAGCCGCTTCGCTCGACGTCGGCGGCACGCCCGTCGCGGAGGAAGCGCTGCGCGACGGACTGGCGCGCTGAGCCGCGCCTTGCCTCAGATCGCGCGAACGGCGCTGCGCTGCGACTGCCAATGCTCGTGCCACGCCTGGAACATCAGCACGTTCCATAGATGCGTGTGCCACTTGCGTTCGCCGCCGAGGAACTGCTGCCAGAGCGCGTCCACCGCATCGGCATCGAGATGCCCTTCGGCCCGCAGGCGCGCGGGATCGAGCAATGCCGCAGCCCACTCGCGCAAATCGCCCTTCAGCCAGTCGCTCACCGGCGCACCGAAGCCGCGCTTGCCGCGATCGACCATCGAGTCCGGCAGGTAGCGCCGCAGCACGCGCTTGAGCAGGTGCTTGTTGCCGGACGGATGCCGCTTGAAGTCCAGCGGCAGCGACCACGCGAACTCGGCCACGCGCCAGTCCAGTAGCGGCGCCCTCGCTTCCAGGCTCACCGCCATGCTGGTGCGATCGACCTTGCACAGCAGGTCTTCGGGCAGACAGACGCTGAAGTCGGCGAGCATCATCGCGTCGGCCGGCGTGCCCGCGCCGCGCAACGGGTCGGGCTGGTCGTAGAAGGTGTCCGGCAGCTTCGCGCCGGGCACGACGGCTTCGGGGTCACGCCAGCGCATCACGCGCTGGCGGTAGACGTCGCCGATGCCGCGTGCGCCCATTTCCGCCGCGAGCGCAGCGAAACCGCCCGTACGCGACGCTTCGCCGTGCGTCTTCGCACTGCCCGCCAATGCGTGCCGCAGGAAGCCTGGCACGCGGCTGTGCCAGCGCCAGTTGCGCAGCGCGCGTTCGTAGCGCTTGTAGCCGAAAAAGAGTTCGTCGCCGCCGTCACCCGAGAGCGCGACCGTCACCGCCGTGCGCGCCAGCCGCGCGACCAGCGCTGTGGGCACCTGCGAGGCATCGGCGAACGGTTCATCGAACATCGCCGGCAGCGTCGGCACGACGCCGAGCGCATCGGCGCCGCTGACGTACAGCTCGGTGTGCTGCGTGTGCAGGTGCTCGGCGACTTCGCGCGCGAGGTGGGCCTCGTCGTGGTGCGAGCGTTCGAACCCGATCGTGAACGTGCGCACCGGATGCCGGCTCTGCGTCTGCATCAACGCCGTCACGATGGAGGAATCGGTGCCGCCGGACAGGAACACGCCCACCGGCACGTCGGCGACCATCCGCAGCGACACCGCATCGCGCAGCAGGTCGTCGAGACGGTTCTCCGCCTCCAGGACATCGCCGTTGAACGGTTGCGCCAGCGCGGCACGCATGCGCTCGCGCGGTTCCCAGTAACGGCGCTGGTCGCGATGCGGATCGTGTGCGCGTGGACCGCCCGCGACCGTCGCCGCATCGATGCGCAACAGCGAACCCGGCAGCAGCTTGAAGGTGTCGACGTGGATCGCGTGCGGCGCCGGGATGTAGTCCAGGCGCAGCAGCAGCGCGAGCGCATCCGGATCGACGCCGTTGTCGAAGGCCGGATGCCGCCACAGCGCTTTCAGTTCGGAGCCAAACACGAACGTGCCGCCCGCCCAGCCGTAATACAGCGGCTTCTTGCCGACGCGGTCGCGCGCGAGCCACAGGCAACGTTCCTCGCGATCCCACAGCGCGATGGCGAACATGCCGTTGCAGCGCGACACGGCGTCCTCGACGCCCCACTCCATCACCGCGGCGAGCAGCACCTCGGTATCGGAATGGCCGCGGAAGACATGGCCGCGTGCGACCAGCACCTCGCGAAGCTCGGCGAAGTTGTAGATCTCGCCGTTGTAGACGACGACGTAGCGATGATCCTCCGACGCCATCGGCTGGTGGCCGAGCGGCGACAGGTCGAGGATGCTCAGCCGTCGATGCGCAAGGGCGACGCCGGCGGCGTCATCGACCCAGACGCCGCGGTCGTCGGGCCCGCGATGCTCCAGCGCATCGCCCATCGCACCGGCGAGCGCGTCGAGTCGCGCGGCGTCGAGGTCCGCCGTGGGGCGCAGCAGGCCGGCCAGTCCGCACATGCGTCAGGCCAGGCGATCGGCGGCGGCGACGATGTCGTCGTCGGACGGAATCACCAGGAATGCGGCACCCGCGAGCGGCGTGTACGTATCCACGCCGACCACGCGCTGGAACGGACGGGCGCCATAGCCGCCTTCCGCGATCGCGGTCAGCACGCCCTCGCCCACGCCCGCGCTGTGGCGGCCTTCGTCGACGATGAGGATGCGCCTGGCGGTCTTCGCCTGCGCGCGGATGTACTCGGCGTTGAGCGGCACGAGCCAGCGCAGATCGACGACGCGCGCCTTCCAGCCGTGTTTGCTTTCGATCGCGCGCGCGGCGCGCAGGCTCATCGGCACGCCATTGCCGTAGGTGAAGATCACCAGGTCGTCATTGCCTTCCCCGTAGACGCGGCCTTCGCCGAGGGTCATCGCCTCGTCGGGCTTGGGGTACGACGTGAGCCACTGACCGTCGCCGGGTTCGTAGAGATCCTTGGTCATGTACAGCGCGATCGGTTCGAGGAACACGCTCACGCGTCCGTCCACCTTCGCCAATGCGGTCAGCGTGCGCAGCATCGTGGCCGCATCGTCGCCGCGCGACGGGCAACCGACGACGAGACCGGGAATATCGCGCAACGCGGTGATCGAGTTGTCGTTGTGGAAATGCCCGCCGAAGCCGCGCTGGTAGCCGAGGCCGGCGATACGCACGACCATCGGATTGGCGAACTGGTTGTTGCTGAAGAACTGCAGCGACGCCGCTTCGCCGCGGATCTGGTCGCAGGCGTTGTGGAAGTACGCGAGGTACTGGATCTCCGGAATCGGCAGCATGCCGACGTTGGCGAAGCCCTGCGCCATGCCGAGGATCATCGTCTCGTCGAGCAGCGTGTTGAACACGCGACGCGCGCCGAACGCCTTCTGCAGGCCCTTGGTCACGGTGTAGACACCGCCCTTCTGCGCGACGTCCTCGCCGAACAGCAACGTGTCGGGGTACTTCGCGAAGATGTCGTGCAGCGCGTTGTTGATCTGGATCGCGAGATGGCGCGGCGGCTGGTTTTCCGGCAGCTTCGCTTCGCCGCCGAACACGTCCAGGCGACGCTCCGCATAGTCCGCGCGCTTCGCTTCGGCCTGCACTTTCGCGGGCGTGTACGGCGCAAGCGGCGCGATCACGTGCTCGAGCGTCTCGATCTTCGGCCGACGGTCGGCTTCCTCCGCGGCGGCGAAGCACCGCTTGCGCGTGGCTTCGTAGAGGGCGAGCACGTCGTCCTTCGACATCAGGCCTGATTCAAGCGCGATGGCGGCCGAGCGCAGCAACGGATCGGTCGCCTCGACGGCGCACAGCTCCTCGATCGAACGCCATTCGATTTCGAAGTCGGTGCCCGCGTGCCCCATGATGCGCGTGGTGCGCAGGTGCAGGAACGTCGGGCGTCGCGTCGTGCGGCAGTGTTCGACGGCGCGCTGCACGTCGGCATAACCGCTGGCGAGATCGAGACCGTCGGCGGCGAAGTAATCGAGCCCGTCCATGTTGCGGAAGCGGTTGGCAATCCACCCGCCCGGCGTCTTCACCGAGATGCCGATGCCGTTGTCCTCGCACACGAACAGCACCGGCGCGGGCAGCTTCTGGTAGGCGGTCCAGGCTGCCGCGTTGAAGGCGGTCTGCGCCGTGGCGTGATTGGCCGATGCGTCGCCGAAGGAACAGATCGCGATGCTGTCGCCGGGGATCGGCAACGCATGGTTCAGGCGCTTGGCGGCCTCGATCGCGACCGCCGTGCCGAGCGCCTTGGGCAGGTGCGAGGCGATGGTCGAGGTCTGCGGCAGCACCCACAACGGCTTGCTGCCCCACACCTTGTGGCGGCCACCGGACGCGGGATCTTCCGCGCTCGCGGCGAAACTCAGCGCCGAATCCATCACCGGATCCATGCCCGGCAGCTTGCGGAAGCGTTCGGCCATGAAGCCGCCGGAGCGGTAATGCAGGAACGCCGGATCGGTATGGCGCGTGAGGCGCGCGACCATCGCGTTGCCTTCGTGACCGCTGGATCCGATGGTGTAGAAGACCTTGTTCTGCACGCGCAGCACGCGCGCCATCAGGTCCAGGTGCCGGCTGATGAGCTGCGATTCGAAGAGCTCGCGGAAGCCCTGCGCGTTGAGTTCGCTGCCGTCCAGGACCGGCGCATCGGCGGAAGGACGCGCGTTGACGCGACCGTCCCACGCCTTCACGAACTCGACGAAGTTGACGTCGCAGATCTCGGCCCGGTTGAGGCCTTTCATGCGCGCGGGGATGGGATTGGGGATCAGGGACATGGTCGGTTCCAGGAGCCCGCGTCGGGGGAATGCGCGGGCGAATGCGTGAGGTTCTGAGCGATGCCCAGGTCAGTCCGGCAGCGCGAGTCGCGAGAGGACTTCCACCGGCGGCGCCGGCATCGCGACGAAACGCGGCGTCTGGCGCACGCGTTCGATCCACGCCTGCACGGACGGGAATGCCGACAGGTCGAAGCCGCCTTCATCGGCCACGGCGGTGTAGGCGAACAGCGCGATGTCGGCGATGCCGTAGGCGTCGCCGTTGAACCATTCGTGCGACTTGAGGTGCTGTTCCATCACGGCCAGCGCCTGGTTGCCGCGCTCGCGCAGCTGCGGCAGCGAGGCGCGACGCGGCGAATCCAACTGCGTCCAGCCGCGGATGAAACGCGCCACGGCGACATAAGGCTCATGGCTGTACTGCTCGAAGAACAGCCAGCTCAGCACCTGCGCGCGTACGAACGCGTCACCCGCCCAGAACGGCGTGCCTTCGGCGAGCCAGCACAGGATCGCGTTCGACTCGGTCAGGATGCGACCGTCGTCGGTTTCGATCATCGGCACCTTGCCGTTGGGATTCTTCGCGAGGTATTCCGGCGTGCGCGTCGCGCCGGCGGTGCTGTCGACCTCGACCCACTTGAACTCACGTTCCAGCTGCGTGAGCAGCAGGCGCAGCTTGTGGCAGTTGCCGGAGCTTGAATAGCCGTAAACGGTGATCATCGCTTCAGTCCTTCGCGTTCGCGCCGCGCGAACCACTCCTCGCGCGACTGGCCCCAGATCTCGATGTCTTTCGTGTCGAACGGCGCCGGCAGGCGGCCCATGCGCTGCAGCGTCGAGCCGAGCTTGGCGGCGACGGCCTTCGAATTCACATTCTCGGGATCGATGGTGTGGATCACCTCGCTCCAGCCGAGTGTGTCGAACGCCCAGTCGATCGTCGCGATGGCCGCTTCGGGCCCATAACCGCGGCCCCAACGATCGCGCACGATGCTCCAGCCCACTTCCGTGCCGGGCCAGCCTTCCGGCTGCCACGGGCCGACGCGGCCGACCCACTCGCCGGTCGCCTTCTCGATCACCGAGAACATCGCGAAACCCTTGAGGTGCCAGACGCCGATCATCGCGGCGAAGCTGCGCCACGCGGCCGGGCGCGGTTCGGTGCCGCCGATGTGGCGGCAGGTTTCCTCGTCGGCCTTGAAGGCGGCCCATGCCTCGAAATCCTCCGCCTGCGGCGGGCGGAGGATCAGGCGTTGCGTTTCCAGTGTCGGACCCAGCTGCATCGCCGGCTCCGGATCAGAACGCGTTGATGCCGGTGAGCTCGCGTCCGATCACCAGCTGGTGCACGGTTTCCGTGCCTTCATAGGTGATGACCGATTCGAGGTTCAGCGCGTGGCGGATCGCGGCGTGCTCGGTGGTGATGCCTGCGCCGCCGAGCAGGTCGCGGCATTCGCGCGCGATATCGATGGCCATGCGGCAGTTGTTCCACTTCGCCAGCGAGACCTGCGCCGGCTGCATCGTGCCCGCGTCCTTCAGGCGACCCAGCTGCACCACCAGCAGCTGCGCGAGCGTGATGCGGCGCGCCATCTCGGCCATCTTGATCTGCGCGCTCTGCGTCGCCGCCACCGGGCGGTCGAACAGGATGCGCTCCTTCGTATAGTTCAGCGCTTCGTCCAGGCACGCGATGGCCGCGCCGATCGGGCCCCAGGTGATGCCGTAGCGCGCCTGCGTCAGGCAGCCCAGCGGACCCTTGAGACCCTTCACGTTCGGCAGACGGTTGCTGTCCGGCACGCGCACGTTGTCGAAGAACAGCGAGCTGGTGACCGACGCGCGCAGGCTCATCTTGTGCTTGATTTCCTGCGCCGCGAAACCGGGCATGCCCTTCTCGACGATGAAGCCCTGGATGCCCTCATCCGTCTGCGCCCAGACGATGGCGATGTCGGCCAGGTTGCCGTTAGTGATCCACATCTTGGAGCCGTTGAGGATCCAGTCGCCGCCGTCGCGGCGCGCGTTGGTCTTCATGTTGGCCGGGTCGGAACCGCCGTGCGGCTCGGTCAGGCCGAAGCAGCCGATGACCTTGCCGGCGGCCATGTCCGGCAGCCAGCGCTGGCGCTGCTCTTCGCTGCCGTAGGCGTAGATGGGGTACATGCACAGCGACGACTGCACGCTGACGAAGCTGCGGATGCCGCTGTCGCCGCGTTCCAGCTCCTGGCAGATCAGGCCGTAGCTGACGGCGTTGAGGCCGGCGCAGCCGTACTTCTCGGGCAGTGAGGAACCCAGCAGGCCGAGTTCGGCGATCTCGCCAACCAGTTCCTTCGGAAAGCGCCCCTGATCGAACGCGTCGCCGATGATCGGGATGACGCGTTCGTCGGTGAACCGGGCCACCGTGTCCTGTACGGCGCGCTCTTCTTCGGTGAGGAGCGAGCGGACGTCGTAAAGGTCGTACGGATGCAGGGCCATGGCGCACTCGACTTGAGGGAAGACCGCCATTGTACGGGCGCCCCGGAGCCGGGGTAAGGCCGCGTAAACGCTTGCAGCGACGGGGTTTTCTTTTCGCGCAACAAAAACGGGGCCGGATCGCTCCGGCCCCGCGGGATACTGCCTGGGATGTTAGCGCTACGAGCGGCTGGATCAGCCGCGCGTCGGGGCCGAAGCGGACGCCGTCTGCGTGACGACCTGGCCGTCGATGACCGGCAGGCGACCGGCGACCGGGCGCTCGTCCATGCGGATGGTCTGCTCGGCGCCGTTGTAGCGATAGGTCACGTCGTAGCCGACGACCTTGTCTTCGTCGCCCAGCAGGATGCGGCTGCCCGGCTTGCTGTCGGTGCGCATCGTGCCGGTGGTGCCGTCCGGATTGCGGTAGGTCACGTTGTAGCCGACCACGCGCGAGGATTCGGACGTCGAGGACACGGTGTGGCACTGGCGCTCGGTGCGGCTGGTGACCTTGCCGCCGACGTGGCGCTTGTCGATCTGGTTGCCGATGAAGCCACCGGCCACCGCGCCGCCGACGGTCGCGGCCTTCTTGCCGTTGCCGCCGCCGACCTGGTTGCCGAGCAGGCCACCGATCACCGCACCGGCCACGGTGCCGCCGACGTTGCCGTCGCGTTCCGGGGCGCGTTCCTGCACGACCACGTCCTCGCAGACTTCGCGCGGCGTGGAGGTGGTGCTGGTCTCGCGGATCGCGTCCGAGCCGATCACCGTCGCGTACAGCTTTTCCTTCTCGGTGATCGACTTGACGTTGGTGACGTCGGCGTACTCCACCTTGTTGGCATCGATGGCGCCATTGGCGGCGGTATCGCCGTCCTGGCCCGGAAGCAGCTGGCCGTCAGCCGAGGCCGCCGGAGCCGTGCCCTTGTTGCTGAAGCTGTTGAATGCGGCCACTGCGACACCGCCGACGAGCAGCGAAGCCAGGGCAACGGCGAGGATGTTCTTGTTCATCTCAGGGCCTCTGCGGCGGGGCTTGCCCGCGTTGTTGGATGGCGCCATTCGAGCACTGGGAACCTGAACGGCCGCCGATTTTTTAACATCAAGCTGTCGAAACTGTGAACTGGTTTAGGCACGCTTGTTGGCGTCTCTGGGACCACCGTCATATCGGATCTGCCATGCCTTCCCCAATTACCGCTCCGATCCTCGGCTTCCTGTCCCGCCTCAGCTTCCCGCGGCTGTTCCTGGTGACGGCGGCCCTGTTCTTCGCCGACCTCCTGATCCCGGACTTCATTCCGCTGGCCGACGAACTGCTGCTCGGCATGGGCACGCTGCTGCTGGCCAGCTGGAAGAAGCGCAAGGATCCCCTGCCCCCGCCGGCGCAGCGCTGACGCCGTGCATCCGCTCGTCGACACCCATTGCCATCTCGACGTCGACGAGTTCGACCGCGATCGCGATGAGGTGATCGCGCGCGCGCGCGAGGCGGGCGTTACCCGGCAGATCGTGCCGGCGATCGACGCCGCGACGTGGCCGAAGCTGCGCGATGTGTGCGCGAAAGACGACGACCTGTACGCCGCCTACGGCCTGCATCCGCTGCTGCTCGATCGCCATAGGGACGCGCACCTGGACGAACTGCGCGACTGGGTCGAACGCGAACGCCCTGTTGCCATCGGCGAATGCGGACTGGACTACTTCGTGGAAGGACTGGACCCGGAGCGTCAGCAGCATTTCTTCGACGGCCAGTTGAAGATCGCGCGCGAATTCGACCTGCCCGTCGTCGTGCACGCGCGTCGCGCGGTGGATGCGGTGATCGCTTCCATCCGTCGCATCGGCGGCCTGCGTGGCGTGGTGCACAGTTTCTCGGGCAGCCAGGAACAGGCGCAGCAGCTGTGGAAGCAGGGATTCCTGCTAGGCCTCGGCGGGCCGGTGACCTACGAACGCGCCAATCGCCTGCGCAAGCTTGCAGCCAGCATGCCGCTGGAATTCCTGGTGCTCGAAACCGACGCGCCTGACCAGCCCGATGCCGACAGCCGGGGCCAGCGCAACGAACCGGCGCACATGACGCGCGTGCTGCACACGATCGCCGACCTGCGCGGCGTCGATCCGGACGAGGTAGCGCAGGCGACCACCGCGAACGCCGAGCGTCTGTTCGGCCTCGCCTAGGCTTTCGCCGCCCCCTTTCGCTTGAGCAGCAGTTCCAGCGCGCGCCCGACGGCCGCGAAGGCGAACGTCCCGGTGATGTGCGTGGCCGCGCCGAGGCCCGCGCCGCAATCCAGCTTCAGCGCTGCATCGCCCGACACCTGCGGACGAATGCCGCAGACCGTGCCGTCAGGCTGCGGATACTTCACGTTCTCCAGCGAGTAGATCGCCGAGATGCCGAAGTAGCGATCGGCATTCTTCGGAAAATTGAACTCGCTGCGCAGCTTCTTGCGCACGAGCGCGAGCATGGCGTCGTGCTCGGTACGCGAGAGGTCGCGCACGCGCACCAGGGTCGCATCGGTGCGTCCGCCGGCCGAACCCACCACGATCAGCGGCAGCTTGCGGCGCCGGCACCACGCGGCCATGACGACTTTCGTGCGGAAGCTGTCGCAGGCGTCGATCACCAGGTCGAACCCGCGATCGAGCATTTCCTCCAGGTTCGTCGGCGTGACGAAACTGGCGATGGCTTCCACCGTGATCTGTGGATTGATGGCGCGACTGCGTTCGGCCATCGCCTCCACCTTCACCCGGCCGTACTGGCCAGCCAGCGCAGGCAGCTGGCGATTGGTGTTGGACACGCACAAGTCGTCCGCGTCGATCAGCGTCAGATGCCCCACGCCCGTGCGCGCCAGCGCTTCGGCGACCCACGAGCCCACGCCGCCCATACCGATTACCGCGACGCGGCAGCCCGCCAGGTGCGCGACGGTGCCCGTGCCGTACAGCCGGTCCACCCCGGCGAAGCGCTCCATCCAGGCCGGATCGAGCACGTGTTCGGGAATGGTCTGTTCGGGTGCGCGGGACGTCGTCATCGCGACATTGTAATCGCCACGCCCACGGGAGCCCCGCAGGCCGCGTGCTATGGTGCCGCGGTTTTCAACGGAGGCCAGGCATGAATACCCAGCCCAGCGGTTCGCGCAGCAACGCGTCGCGTTACCTGTTCCTTTTCCTGCTCGGCCTGGTGGTCGGCGTGGTCGCCACCGTGATGGCGATGCGCGCGATCGACGCGCGCAAGGACCACTTCCACGACAGCGTGATGCACGTGCAGGGATGGCACTTGAACCAGCTGAAGAAGAAGGTCGAGCAGAACCGCTGCGCCGCTACCGACGTGCTGCCCAACCTCAAGGCCTTGCGCACGATGGCCGACGACCTGGAGCCGGCGTTTCCCGACCTCGCCGACGACCAGCGTTTCGCCCAGCACGCCAGCCGCATGCGGGCTCGACTGGATGCCGCACTGGCCAGTCCGCCGCTCAATTGCGCTGGCGTGAGCACGACGGTCGCGGACATCGGCGAGTCGTGCAAGGGATGCCATCAGGACTTCCGCTGAGCGTCCGGCGTTCGCGCGGCGCTCACTGAACGATCCGGAAAGCAGCGTGGCGTGAACTGCCGACATTGATCGGCAGTTCACCGCGCCGCGTCTAGCGTCTGCGCCATGGTGACGGGCCGATCACACGGCCGGCCATCCCAACCTCCAGAAAGGAGTTGCGCATGAACATCCAGAACGTCCGTCTGCTCGGTGTCGCCGCTGCCGCCACCATCGCGCTCGCCGGTTGCGCCACCTCGTCGCCGGGCTACAGCACTTCGCCCAGCTACGGCAGCGGCGGTTACAGCACCGCTCCGGCGCAGTGCTACGACTGCGGCACCGTGACCCGCATCGAACAGGTCACCACCGGCAGCAGCGCGCCCAGCGCTACCGGCGCGGTGCTCGGCGGTATCGTCGGCGCGGTCGCGGGCCACGAGATTTCCCGCCATACCGGCGGCAGCAAGGGCAACCAGAACATCGCCACGGCTGCCGGCGCGGTCGGTGGCGCGGTCGCCGGCAATGCCATCCAGAAGAACACCACCGGCGCTTCGTACAACGTGTATGTGCGCATGAACGACGGTCGCACGACGGTGGTCACGCAGCGCGACCTCGGCAACGTCCGCGAGGGTTCGTACGTGCGTGTTTACGACGGCAAGGCACACGCGCAGTAAATCCCGCGCTTGTCATCGAAGTAAAACAAGACGGCCCGCGCGAGCGGGCCGTTTTCATGTCTCGATCGTATTGCCGCATTTTCGGACGGGTTTCGCAGGCGTCGCGTTGGAGTATTGCGACCCTCAGCGCAAGTCCCGTTTCGCTATTGGGCAGCAAAAAAGAAAAACCCGGCAGGGGCCGGGTTTTTCATGCCTGTCGCGATCAGGTCGCGACCGCAGCGCTCGATGATCAGAGCGGCTGGACGGCGTCGGCCTGCAGGCCCTTCTGGCCCTGCACGACGGTGAAGGTGACCTTCTGGCCTTCCTTCAGGCTCTTGAAGCCCTGCGTCTGGATGGCGCGGAAGTGCACGAACACATCTTCACCGTTCTCGCGGCTGATGAAGCCGAAGCCCTTCGCATCGTTGAACCACTTGACGGTACCAGTTTCACGACCTGACATTGGCACTTACTCCTTGAAACGTTGCGGGTTGAAAACGTGGCGTGCCACGTGCTGGTTGCAAGGAGGAAGCGAGGTGCAACGATGTAGCGGATCGAAGATCAACCGCATCGGGCCACGATTCACGGTGACCGGCAAACACAGCGCCCGCAACGTAACCCGCTGTGGGTGAAAATGCAATCCGTGCAAAGTGGACGTCGGGAAGGGGTATAACCATATGGATTTGCAGGTGCTTTGGTACGTTTTGGCGGGGGTTCTGATCCTGGTCGGCATCGCCGGCACGGTCCTCCCCGCCCTCCCCGGGCTGCCCCTGGTTTTCGCCGGCATGTTGCTGGCGGCCTGGGCCGGGAATTTCCAGCAGGTCGGCTGGTTTCCGCTGGTGTTGCTCGGGCTGCTGACCGCCCTGTCGGTCGTCATCGATTTCTTCGCCACGGCCATGGGTGCCAAGCGGGTCGGCGCGAGCAAGCTCGCCGTGGCGGGCGCCATGGTCGGCACCTTCGCGGGCCTGTTCTTCGGCCCCATCGGACTGTTCACCGGACCGTTCCTCGGCGCGCTGGCCGGCGAGCTGATTCACGGCCGCGAGGTCCGCAAGGCAACGAAGGTCGGCTTCGGCACGTGGCTCGGCATCGTCCTGGGCGTCGTGCTCAAGCTCGGGCTGGCCTTCGCGATGCTGGGGCTGTTCGCGCTGGCCTGGTTCCTCTGACCGACACACTTCACGGCTGCGCCGTGTTGCGATGCGACACTGGATTGCGCCTTCCCGTCTTTCCTCGATTCCCCCTTGAGCGAGTCCCCCATGCCCTCCCACAGGCACGAAGCCCCGCACGCTCCACTTTTCCTTGCCTGCCGCGCCGTCCTGACGCTTGCCGCCATCGCGCCGCTTCAGGCGTTCGCGCAGGAAGCGCCCGCCCCGGCGACGCCGGAAGCCTGCGTTTCGATCGGTTCCGATGTCGAGCGCCTGGCCTGCTATGACGCGGCGCTTGGCCGCGTGGCCCGCGACACGCGCGGCGCCGACATCGCCGCCAAGGAAGCCAAGGCGATACAGAAGAACCTCGAACTCGCCGAGGAGGTCGTCCCCGCTGCCGCAGAGACGGCTGCACCCGCGAGCGACCTGTATCCGATGGAAGACACGCTGGATCGCGCCATCGCGAATGCCGGCAAGGGCTCGCTGCTCGACAGCCGCTGGGAACTGGCGAAGGACTCCAAGCTCGGCACGTGGAACTTCCGCGCCTACAAGCCGATGTACCTGCTGCCGGCGTTCTGGAGCAGCAAGGTCAACGACACGCCCTCCTCGCCCAATCCGAACAACACGGTCAGCACGCCGCTGGAAGTCGACGACCTGGAAGCGAAGTTCCAGGTCAGCTTCAAGACCAAGGCGTGGGAAAACATCTTCGGCGACAACGGCGATTTGTGGATGGCCTACACGCAGTCCTCGCGCTGGCAGGTCTACAGCCCGGACACCTCGCGCCCGTTCCGCGAAACCAATTACGAACCGGAGGTCATGCTGACCTTCCGCAACAACTACCACCTCGCCGGCTGGAACGGCCGTCTGCTCGGGATCGGCGTGAACCACCAGTCCAACGGCCGCGCCGATCCGCTGTCGCGCAGCTGGAACCGCGTGGTCGGCATGATCGGCCTGGATCGCGACAACTGGGCGCTGACCGTGCGCCCGTGGTGGCGCGTCAAGGAAAGCGCCAGCGACGACAACAACCGCGACATCGAGGATTTCGTCGGCCGCGGCGACGCGACGCTGGTGTACGTGCGCGGCGGGCATCAGTTCTCGCTGATGGGCCGGCATTCATTGCGCGGCGGCGACCGCTCGCATGGCGCGGTGCAGCTCGACTGGGGATTCCCGATCCACAACAGCCTGCGCGGCCACGTACAGATCTTCGACGGTTATGGCGAAAGCCTGATCGACTACAACCATCGCGCCACTTACATCGGCCTGGGAGTTTCGCTCCTGGAGTGGTACTGACCAGCGGCTATCCTCAACGCGGCCCCTCCACGACAGGACGTCCATGATCTCCACAGCCCGTACGCATCGCTCCTTCTTCGCCTATTCCGCCGCGCTGCTGGGTCTGCTCAGCCTCTTCGCGGTGCTCTGCTTCCACTTCCCCGAACTGCTGACCAGCAAGGAGTTCCGGGCGGCCTACACCGAGCAGTTCGCCCGCCACCTGCTGCTAGCGGGCCTGGTGGCGGCCTTCGTGATGGGAACCGTGGCGATCCTGCGCGACCGCAACAAGCGCGTGGCGCTGGCCGGCGTCGCCAGCGCCACGCTCGCCGTCCTGCTGGGCGGCACCAACGTGACGTTCGATGCGATCGGCAAGACGCCCTACTCACTGGGCCTGGACTGGTTCGTCATCTCGCTGTTCTTCTCCGCACTCGTGTTCGTGCCGCTGGAGCGATACCTCGGCCAGCGCAGGATCTCGCCGCTGCGTCCGGGTTGGCGCACGGACCTGACGTACTTCTTCATGAGCCACGTGCTGGTGCAGTTCATCCTGATCCTGGTGACCGCATCGACGTCGACCGTCGCGGGCCTGGCGGCGTTTCCCGCGCTGAAAGACCTCATCCAGGCCATGCCGACGTGGCTGCAGTTCCTTGTCGCGGTGTTCGTCGCGGACCTCGCGCAGGCGCTGCTGCATCGCGCGTACCACAACACGCCGTGGCTCTGGCGCTTCCATGCCGTGCACCATTCCAGTCGCGAGATGGACTGGCTGGCCGGTTCGCGCATTCACCTGGTCGAAATCCTGCTCACGCGCAGCGCGGTCATGCTGCCGCTGTTAGTGCTGGGTTTCTCGGCGTCGGCGGTCAACGCCTACGTGATCCTGGTGGGCCTGCAGGCCGTGCTGGCGCACGCAAACCTCGGCATCCGGTTCGGGTGGCTCGAATACGTGCTCGTGCTGCCGCGTTACCACCATTGGCATCACGCCCGGCACGCCGATTACATTGACGTGAACTACGCGATCCACCTTCCCCTGGTAGACATGCTGATGGGGACGTTCAAGCTGCCGCCGCATCACGCGTGGCCGTCCGAGTACGGCGTGATGAAGCTCGAGACGGTGCCGCGCGGCATCGTGCGCCAGCACCTGATGCCGTTCCGTTCAAGCAAGGCCTACGACGACCACGTCGCGTAGGCCGCGACCGTTTCCTTCTCCGTTGTGGCGTGCCCCCGTTCGCAGTTCGTGCGAATCGTCTGTCCGATCATGCGATTCAACCCGATGGTGTGCACGGAGAGGCCTCGATGGACATGCGACGCATCCTTTCGCTCGACGGCGGCGGCATCCGCGGCCTGGTCAGCTGCCTGTGGCTGGCGGGCGTCGAAGACGCCCTGCTTCGCGCCGGCAAGTCGGGTTTGCTGAAGTCCTTCGACCTGCTCGCGGGCAGTTCGACCGGCGCGATCGTCGGCTGCGGGCTGGCGGTCGGCTTGTCGCCCAGGCAACTCGGCGAGCTCTACCGGGAGCACCGTCACCGGATCTTCCCCGGCATGGCGCAACGCCTGTGGTCGCGCGCCGGACGCGTGTTCACGCAGGGCGTCTCGGCGCCGCGCTACGACGCACGCGGCCTGGAAGAAGTGCTGCAGGCCGTGTTCGGCGACACGCGCCTGGGCCAGGCGAAGATCCCGCTGCTGATCACCAGCTACGACACGATCGCGCGCAAGCCCATCGTCTTCAAAAGCTTCAAGCCCGAGCACGCGAACTTGCGGATGTGGGAGGTGTGCCGCGCCTCGTCGGCCGCGCCCACGTATTTCCCCGCGCACGCCATGACCGTCGAGGGCCGAGCGCGGGCGATGATCGACGGCGGCGTGGTCGCGAACAATCCCACCGCCTGCGCGATCGCCGAAGCGATGCGTAAGGATGCCCGCGTGGACAGCGCGCAGAACCTGGTCGTGCTGTCGGTCGGCACCGGCGAACGCAGCCGACCGATCGACCTGAAATCGGCGCAGGAATGGGGCGCGATCGAGTGGGCGATCCCCATCATCGACGTGCTGTTCGACGGCAACACCGACGCGGTGGATTACATCGCGCGTCATCTCATCGGCGACGGCTATTTCCGCCTGCAGGCGGAGCTGATGACCGGGCTGGACGATCTGGACGACGTGAGCGAGACGAACATCGCGGCGCTGGAAGCGATGTCGCAGGACTACCTGTTGCGCGAAGACACGCGGAAGACGCTGGCGGGGCTGGTGGCGCGGTTGTAGGCGTAGGGCCAGCAAGAATTGCCGTCATCCCGGCGAAGGCCGGGACCCAGGCTGTCACGCGATCCGTGATCCCCCGTCATTCCAGCGAAAGCTGGAACCCATCCTGATCGCGGCGTCATGTACTGACGCGGGTAACACACCGCGAGTGCGCGCACGCATCGCGTCCCTACCCTCACCCCAACCCCTCTCCCGCCTGGAGAGGGGCTTCAAGCGATTACTCCACCACCACCGGAATCTTGCCGATGCGGGCCTGCCATTCGCGCGGGCCGGTTTTGTGCACCGACTCGCCGGTCGAATCCACGGCGACCGTCACCGGCATGTCCTGCACTTCGAATTCGTAGATCGCTTCCATGCCCAGGTCCGCGAAGCCGACGACCTTCGCCGCCTTGATCGCCTTGGACACCAGGTACGCCGCGCCGCCGACCGCCATCAGGTAAGCCGACTGGTGCTTGCGGATGGCCTCGATCGCAGCCGGGCCGCGCTCGGCCTTGCCGACCATGCCCAGCAGGCCGGTCTGGGCGAGCACCTGCTCGGTGAACTTGTCCATGCGGGTGGCGGTGGTCGGGCCGGCGGGGCCGACGACCTCGTCGCGCACCGGATCGACCGGGCCGACGTAGTAGATGAAGCGGCCGCGCAGATCGACCGGCAGCGCCTCGCCCTTGTTGAGCATGTCGACCATGCGCTTGTGCGCGGCGTCGCGACCGGTCAGCAGCTTGCCGTTGAGCAGCAGGACTTCGCCCGGCTTCCAGCTGGCGACGTCTTCCTTCGTCAGCGTGTCCAGGTTCACGCGACGACCCTTCGACGCGTCGTAGGTCAGCTCCGGCCAGTCGGCCAGCGACGGCGGATCGAGCATCACCGGGCCGCTGCCGTCGAGCGTGAAGTGCGCGTGCCGCGTGGCGGCGCAGTTCGGGATCATCGCCACCGGCAGGTTGGCGGCATGCGTCGGGTAATCCTTGACCTTGATGTCGAGCACGGTCGTCAGACCGCCCAGGCCCTGCGCGCCGATGCCGAGCGCATTGACCTTCTCATACAGCTCCAGGCGCAGTTCCTCGGCGCGATTGGACGGGCCGCGCGCCTGCAGGTCGGTGATGTCGATGGGCTCCATCAGCGATTCCTTCGCCAACAGCATCGCCTTCTCGGCGGTGCCGCCAATGCCGATGCCGAGCATGCCGGGCGGGCACCAGCCGGCGCCCATGGTCGGCACGGTCTTGAGCACCCAGTCGACGATGGAGTCGGACGGGTTGAGCATCGCGAACTTGGATTTGGCTTCCGAACCGCCGCCCTTCGCCGCGACGATCACGTCGACCTTGTTGCCCGGTACGACCTTCACGTTGACCACGCCCGGTGTGTTGTCCTTCGTGTTAGTGCGCTTGCCGGCCGGGTCGGCCAGCACGGACGCACGCAGCTTGTTGTCCGGATGGTTGTACGCGCGACGCACGCCTTCGTGGACCATGTCCTCGACCGACATCGTGGCGTCGTCCCAGCGCACGTTCATGCCGATCTCGAGGAACACGGTGACGATGCCGGTGTCCTGGCAGATCGGGCGGTGGCCCTCGGCGCACATGCGCGAGTTGATCAGGATCTGGGCGATGGCGTCCTTCGCCGCCGGCGACTCCTCGCGCTCATAGGCGGCGGCGAGGTTCTGGATGTAGTCGACCGGATGGTAGTAGCTGATGTACTGCAGGCCGTCGGCGATCGACTGGATCAGGTCTTCCTGGCGGATCGAGACAGGCTGGCTGGCGGCGAACGGCTGCGTTGCGGTGTTGCTCACGGCGGGCGGACTTGCTGGCGGCGGAACCGCCATTCTAGCCCGTCGAGCCCGGTCGGACCCCGCCATTGCATCGCCGGCGGGGCCCTGCGCCGGAACGGTCCGTCCGGCTGGCGCCTGTGGCCGTGACCTTGCGATCAGGCCGCGTCGGCCTTGGTCGTGAAGCTCTCGCCGCAACCGCACTCGGCCGTGACGTTGGGGTTGCGGAACAGGAACTGCTCGCCCAGGCGCTGCTTCACCAGGTCGATCTGCGTGCCATCCACCAGCGGCAGGCTCAGCGCGTCGACGTAGATGCGCACGCCTTCCTGCTCGAAGACGGTGTCGTCGGCGCCCTGATCGCGCGTCAGGTCGGCCTTGTACTGCCAGCCCGAGCAGCCCGTGCGGGTCACGCCGAAGCGCAGGCCGATCGCGTCGGGGGATTCGACGAGATAGCGCTGGACGCGTTCGAGGGCGGCGGGAGCGAGGGTGACGGCCATGCAGGACTCCGGGCGTGTTTCCACTTCAATGGGTTACGACTAGGGATTATAGCGACGCGATGCCGGGCGTTCGGTAAACTCCGGCCTTTCCCCACATTGGCCCGAAGCGGCAAGGATTCAAGGCATGACGGTGGTCAGCGTCGAACAGGCGCTCGCGGGCAAGATCCCGGCGGGTGGCGAAGTCACGGTCCGCGGCTGGGTACGCACCCGGCGCGATTCCAAGGCCGGGCTCAGCTTCGTCAACGTCAGCGACGGCTCGTGCTTCGCGCCGATCCAGGTCGTCGCGCCGGCCGAACTGCCCAACTACGAATCCGAGGTGAAGCGCCTCACCGCCGGCTGCGCGGTGATCGCCACCGGCACGCTGGTGGCCTCACAGGGCCAGGGCCAGGCGTTCGAGATCCAGGCCAGCAGCCTGGAAGTGGTCGGCTGGGTCGAGGATCCGGAAACCTACCCCATCCAGCCCAAGGCGCATTCGCTGGAATTCCTGCGCGAAGTCGCCCACCTGCGCCCGCGCACGAACCTGTTCGGCGCCGTCACGCGCATCCGCGACTGCCTGGCCAAGGCCGCCCACCGCTACTTCCACGAAAACGGCTTCTACTGGATCTCCACGCCGATCGTGACCACGTCCGACGCCGAGGGCGCCGGCCAGATGTTCCGCGTCTCCACGCTCGACATGGCCAACCTGCCGCGCGACGACAAGGGGGGCATCGATTTCAGCCGTGATTTCTTCGGCAAGGAAACCTTCCTGACGGTTTCCGGCCAGCTCAACGTCGAGGCGTACGCGCTGTCGCTGAGCAAGGTCTACACCTTCGGGCCGACCTTCCGCGCCGAGAACAGCAACACCACGCGCCACCTCGCCGAATTCTGGATGATCGAGCCGGAAATCGCCTTCGCCGACCTCGCCGAGGACGCGCGCGTCGCCGAGGAATTCCTGAAGTACATGTTCCGCGCCGTGCTCGCCGAGCGCGCCGACGACATGGCCTTCATCGCCGAGCGCGTGCAGAAGGACGCGATCACGCGCCTGGAGTCGTTCGTCAACGCGCCGTTCGAGCGCATCGAATACACCGACGCGATCAAGCTGCTGCAGAAGGCCGACAAGAAGTTCGACTTCCCCGTCGAGTGGGGCCTGGACCTGCAGACCGAGCACGAGCGCTGGCTGACGGAAGAACACGTCGGCCGCCCGGTCGTGGTCACCAACTATCCCGAGCACATCAAGGCCTTCTACATGCGCCTGAACGACGACGGCAAGACCGTCGCCGCGATGGACGTGCTCGCGCCGGGCATCGGCGAGATCATCGGCGGCAGCCAGCGCGAGGAACGCCTGGACATGCTCGACGCTCGCATGGCGCAGTTCGGGCTGGATCCGGCGCATTACGGCTGGTATCGCGATTTCCGCCGCTACGGCACCGTCCCGCACGCCGGTTTCGGCCTCGGTTTCGAGCGCCTGGTGGTGTACGTCTGCGGCCTGAGCAACATCCGCGACGCGATCCCGTACCCGCGCGCGCCGGGCAGCGCGGAGTATTGATCGCGCCGTGATCCTCTTCTTCTCCCTGCTCTTCGTCGCCATCGCCATCGCCGGCTTCTGCGCGTTCGTGATCTTCTGGCCGCTGTCGCTGGTGCACATCCGCGACCGTCATCCGCAGCTGCAGATGGAACTGGGCGAAGGCGCGTTCGCGCGGCCGTCGGCGTGGGGCTGGCTGCTGCGTCGCGGCTATCTCTCGGCGAACGACGGCAACCTCAACGGCCTGGCGACTCCCGCGCGGATCTCGCTCCTGACCATCATCGGCGGCCTGGTGTGCGCGGCCCTGCTCTGGATCCTCGCGGTGGTGACCGGATGAACGAGAACGTCAACGACCAGTGGTGGCTCGCCACGATCGGCCGCACGCTGATCTGGGCGCGCCTGCGCGTGCTCGAGGCCGGCACCGCCGAAGTGCTCGACAGCGACGGCATCAGCCAGCCCTACGACAGCGAGGACAGCGCGCGCGCGGCGCTGATGGACGCCGAGTTCGTCTCGCTCGACGGCCTCGACGACGACGACGCACGCAATCGCGGCTTCGCGCTGGACGAACTCGTGCCGCCCAGCGGCGAAGGCCTCGACGTGCTTCGCCCGCAGATGGTCCAGCAGCTTCCCTCGCGGCACTGATCGCACGCCATGTACCTGCCCCGCGCCTTCGCCGAGCACGACCTCGAAGCGCTGGACCGGCTGGCAGGACGCGATCGTTTCATCACGCTGGTCACGGTGCGCGACGGCGAACCCGTCGTCAGCCACCTTCCAGTGCTGTACCGGCGCAGCGGCGACCACGTCGAACTGATCGGCCACTGGGCGCGACCCAACCCGCAGGCGACGCACGCCGGCCCCGCGCTGGCGATCTTCCATGGCCCGCACGCGTACGTCTCGCCGGGCTGGTATCCCGACAAGGAAGCCGCCGCGCGCGTGCCGACGTGGAACTACGCCGTCGCGCACCTGCGCGGCACGCTGTCGACCTTCGACGATGAGCGCTCGCTCGCCGAAGTCGTCGACGGACTGAGCATCGATCACGAAGCCACCGTCGGTGGCGACTGGCGTTTCGAATTCGAACGCGACGATCTTCGCCGCCAGCTGCGCGGCATCGTGGGCTTCCGCTTCATCGCGCACGAGATCGCGCTGAAGTTCAAGCTCAGCCAGAACCATCCGATGGCCAATCGCGACGCGGTGGCGTCGCAGCTGGAAGCGCAATCGCGCGAGGCCGGCCGCGAAACCGCCGCGCTGATGCGCGAACGCATGACCACCGAACGCAACGGAGACTGACGTGGACCTCGACCTCACCGGAAAGCACGCGCTCGTCTGCGGCGCGAGCCAGGGCATCGGCCTCGCGGCCGCGCAGGCGCTCGCCGGACTCGGCGCCGACGTCACGCTGCTCGCGCGTCGCGAAGAGCGGCTCCGGGAGCTCGTCACCACGCTACCGACGGACAAGGGACAGACGCACGGCTGGATCGCCGTCGACAGCGCCGATACCGACACGCTGCGCGCGAAAGTGCAGGCGCTGGTGTCCGCGAGGTCCGTGCATGTGCTGGTCAACAACACCGGCGGCCCGCCGCCCGGCCCGGTGCACGGCGCCGAGATCGCCGCGTTCGAGGCCGCGTACCGGCAGCACCTCATCGCCAACCACGTGCTCGCCGAAAACGTCGTGCCCGGGATGGAACGCGATGGCTATGGCCGCATCGTCAACGTCATCTCGACGTCGGTGAAGGAACCGCTGCAAGGCCTGGGCGTGTCCAACACCACGCGCTGGGCGGTGGCGAGCTGGGCGAAGACGCTCGCGACCGAACTTGCGCCCAAGGGCATCACCGTGAACAACGTGCTGCCCGGTTCCACCGAGACGCCGCGCATCGAGCAGATCATCGACAACACCTCGGCGAAGACGGGACGCACCCGCGACGAAGTGTTCGAGAAGATGGTGTCGGAGATCCCGATGCGCCGCTTCGCGCGCCCGGAGGAAACCGCCGCGGCGATCGCGTTCCTGTGTTCGCCGGCGGCGTCCTACATCACCGGCGTGAACCTTCCCGTCGACGGCGGCCGTACCCGGTCGTTGTAATGCCCTGACCACGGCATTGGTGTCGTGCAGCATCGCCACCATACTCATCAGCACGTCCCACCCGCGCTGTTAAGCTAGCCCCATGCGCCTTCGCCACTTCATCGCCGGTGAACCACGCGAGCCGGCATCCGGCCGGTGGGGCGAGGTTTTCGATCCAGCCAACGGCAAGGCCTTCGCGGAAGTCGCACTGGGCGATGCCGGCGACGTGGACGCGGCGATCGCCGCCGCCGAAGACGCGTTTCCCGCCTGGTCCGCCCTGCCCCACAGCGAACGCGCGCGCTGGCTGGAAAAGCTGGCCGACGCACTCGAAGCGAAGCTCGACGATTTCGCGCACGCCGAGTCGCGCGATGGCGGCAAGCCCATCAAGCTCGCACGCGAAGCCGAGATCCCGCGGGCGATCAGCAACCTGCGTTTCTTCGCGCACGCCGCGACGCAGTTCGCCAGTGAATCGCACCATGGCCAGGCCGGGTTGAACTACACCTTGCGCCAGCCACTCGGCGTGGTCGGCACGATCTCGCCGTGGAATCTCCCGCTGTACCTGTTCACGTGGAAGATCGCGCCCGCGCTCGCGGCCGGCAACACGGTGGTCGCCAAACCGTCGGAAGTGACGCCGGTGACGGCGACGATGCTGGGCGAGCTCGCGGCGGAAATCGGATTTCCGAAAGGCGTGCTCAACATCGTGCACGGACTGGGTCCCGACGTCGGCGAACCGCTGGTGGCCGATGCGCGCGTCAAGGCGATTTCCTTCACCGGCAGCACGCCGGTCGGTCGGCGTATCGCGGGCATCGCGAGCCCGCTGCTGAAGAAGGTGTCGCTGGAACTCGGCGGCAAGAATCCCACGCTCGTCTTCGCCGACAGCGACTGGCGCGACCACCTCGACACACTGGTGCGCTCGGCATTCCAGAATTCCGGGCAGATCTGCCTGTGCGGCTCGCGCATGCTGATCGAGCGCAGCATCTACACCGAGTTCCGCGACGCGCTGGTTGAACGCGCGCAGCAGTTGCGCGTGGGCGATCCGATCGACGAGGACAACCAGCTCGGCCCGCTCGTCTCGCGCGCGCACTTCGACAAGGTCATGGCTGCGCTGCAGCGTGCGCGCGACGAAGGCGGCAAGGTGCTGTGCGGCGGCAACTCGCTCGATCGACCCGGCTGGTTCGTCGCACCGACGGTGATCGAAGGCCTCGGGCCGGATTGCGCGAGCAATCGCGACGAGATCTTCGGACCAGTAGTGACGCTGCAACCCTTCGACACCGACACGCACGCGCTTTCGCTCGCAAATGCCGGCGAGTACGGCCTCGCCGCCTCGGTATGGACGCGCGACCTGCGACGCGCGCATCGCCTGGCGGCGCAGTTGCGCGCTGGCATGGTGTGGATCAACACCTGGCTTCAACGCGACCTGCGCACGCCGTTCGGCGGCTCGGGCGCGTCCGGCCTCGGCCGTGAAGGCGGATTCGAGGCCATGCGCTTTTTTACCGACGCCAAGAACGTCGGCCTGCAACTGGAATGAACCGATGACTACCGGCCCGCTTACCGACCTGCTCAACAACAACCGCGAATGGTCCGAACGGATCAACCGCGAGGACCCTGAGTTCTTCCAGCGCCTGTCCAAGCAGCAGGCGCCCGAATACCTGTGGATCGGCTGCTCGGATTCGCGCGTGCCCGCCAACCAGGTCATCGACATGGCGCCGGGCGAGGTGTTCGTCCATCGCAACATCGCCAACGTCGTCGTGCACACCGACCTCAACTGCCTGTCGGTGATCCAGTTCGCCGTCGACGTGCTGAAGGTCAAGCACATCCTCGTAGTGGGCCATTACGGTTGCGGTGGTGTGCACGCTGCGCTGCACGGCACGCGCGTGGGGCTGGCCGACAACTGGCTTCGCCACGTGTCGGACGTCGCCGAGAAGCACGAAGGCTGCCTGCACCACGCGCAGGACAGCGAACGCCATGACCGCCTGTGCGAACTCAACGTGATCGAGCAGGTGCAGAACGTCTGCCTGACCACCATCGTCCGTGACGCCTGGGCGCGCGGCCAGGAGCTGACCGTGCACGGCTGGGTCTACAGCCTGCGCAACGGCCTGGTGTCGGACATGGCCATCGACGTCAGCTCGCATGACCAGCTCGACGGCCTGTACAAGGCGGCGATCAAGCGCGTGAACGGATTCGGCGGGGACTCGCCGCGATGAACGACGTCATCCGCGCCGGCGCCGCTCCCAAGCCCGTGGGCCAGTACCCGCATGCGCGCCGCGTGGGCGACCTTCTCTTCCTCTCGGGCATCGGCCCGCGCGACCCGGCGAGCAACGCCATCGTCGGCAACGTCCACGACGCCGAGGGGCGCCTGATCAGCTACGACATCGACGCGCAGACGCGCGCGGTGTTCGCCAACGTGCGCACCGTGCTGGAAGCCAGCGGCGCGCGTTGGGAAGACCTCGTCGACGTGACCGTCTACCTCACCGACATGGCGCACGATTTCAGGGCCTACAACGCGGTCTGGGCCGAGTACTTCCCGGACATCGACACCGCGCCGTGCCGCACCACGCTGGGCATCACCGCGCTGCCGACGCAGATCGCGATCGAACTCAAGTGCGTGGCCGCGATCAAGTCCCCTCTCCCGCTTGCGGGAGAGGGTTAGGGTGAGGGCGAACATGCCGCACGCTTCCGACCTGCCCTCACCCCAGCCCTCTCCCGCCAGCGGGAGAGGGGGAGAAACCAGCATGCTTCCCGGCCCCATCAACCTGCACGCCTGGATCGAGGAACACCGCCACCTGCTCAAGCCGCCGGTGGGCAACAAGGTGATCTACGTCGGCGATTTCATCGTGATGGTCGTCGGCGGCCCGAACCAGCGCACCGACTACCACTTCGACGAGGGCGCCGAGTGGTTCTACCAGCTCGAAGGCGAGATGATCCTGCGCATCCAGGAAGACGGACAGGCGCGCGACATCCCGATCAGGGCCGGCGAAATCTTCCTGCTGCCGCCGCGCGTGCCGCATTCGCCGCAGCGCATGCCCGATTCGATCGGACTGGTGATCGAACGCCGTCGCCGCCCCGAGGAACTCGACGGCCTGATGTGGTTCTGCGAACGCTGCAACCACAAGCTGTATGAGGAGTTCTTCCCGCTGCGCAACATCGAAACCGACTTCCCGCCGGTGTTCGACCGCTTCTACGCCTCGCGCGACCATCGCACGTGCGGGCAATGCGGCCACGTGAACCCCGCGCCGTCGAAGTACGTGATGCCGGATACCTGAGGACGCACCGTCGCGCATGCTCAAGATCGACACCCACGCCCACTACCTTCCGCGCGACTGGCCGAACCTGGCGCGCAAGTACGGCGACGACCGCTTCCCGGTGATCCACCACACCGAAGACGGGCGCCATCGCATCTACAAGGACGGCAAGTTCTTCCGCGAGATCTGGTCCAAGACGTGGGATCCGCAGGAACGCATCGACGACTACGCGCGTTTCGGCGTGCAGGTGCAGGTAATCAGCACCGTGCCGGTGATGTTCAGTTACTGGGCGAAGCCGCACCACGCGCTGGAGCTGCACCAAGCGCTCAACGAGCACATGGCCGAAGCGTGCCGCGAGTACCCTCGCCACTACGCCGGTATCGGCACCGTGCCGCTGCAGTCGCCGCGTCTCGCGATCCAGGAACTGGAGCGCTGCATGGACCAGCTCGGCCTGCAGGGCGTGCAGATCGGCAGCCACATCAACGACTGGAACCTCGACGCGCCGGAGCTGTTCGATTTCTTCCAGGCCGCGGGCGAACTTGGCGCCGCGATCCTCGTGCATCCGTGGGACATGATGGGTGCGGCGACGATGCCGAAATACTGGCTGCCGTGGCTGGTCGGCATGCCGGCGGAGCAGTCGCGCGCCGCGTGCTGCCTGATCTTCGGCGGCGTGCTTGAACGCGTGCCGAACCTGAAAGTCTGCATGGCGCACGGCGGCGGCAGTTTCCCGTACACCATCGGACGCATCGAACACGGCTTCAACATGCGGCCGGACCTCGTCGCGACGGACAATCCCCGCAATCCGCGTGACTATTTGAACCAGCTGTTCTTCGATTCGTGGGTCGCCGATCCGCGTGCGCTGCGTTACCTGCTCGACACCTGCGGCGTCGATCGCGTGATGCTCGGCACCGACTATCCCTTCCCGCTCGGCGAACAGGAACCCGGCGCCGGTATCGCCGCGCTGGACCTGTCCGACGAAGATCGCGCGCGCCTGTACCACGGCACCGCGCTGGAGTGGCTGGGCCTCTCGATGGCCCGATTCGCCTGAGGGCCCGCACATGCCGCACGTCACGTTGCAGTACACGGTGAACCTCGCGGAATTCAATCCGACCGCGGCCTTGCGCGCAATCAACCAGGCGCTCGCCGACAGCGGTCATTTCGACGAGGAAGCGATCAAGAGCCGCGCGTTGCGGCTGGACGATTACCGCGTCGGCGTCGCCGATGCCGGGCGCGCGTTCATCCACGTGCAGCTGAAGGTGCTGCCGGGCCGCGACGACACCACACGCAAGGGCTTCGCCGACCTGATCATCGCGGCATTGTCTTCCGTGCTCACCGGCCACCCGCCGTCCACGCAACTGTGCGTCGAGGTCGACGAGCTCGATGCGCGCACCTACACCAAGCGCGTCGTCGACGCGCCGAACGGCTGATTCCATGACCGACGCAGTTTCCGAGCTTTACTCCGATACGTACGCACTCGCCCAGGACGCCGCCGATCCGCTGCGCGACATGCGCTCGCAGTTTCTGATCCCGCAACACGTCGGCGCCGACCAGGCGTACTTCGTCGGCAATTCGCTGGGGCTGCAGCCGCGGGGTGCGCGTGCGCACGTCGAGGAAGTGCTGGACAAGTGGGCGCACGAAGCCGTCGAAGGCCATTTCACCGGCCAGGCGCAATGGATGCCGTACCACGAACTGGTGCGCGAATCGCTCGCGCGACTGGTCGGTGCGAAGCCGCTGGAAGTCGTGGCGATGAACACGCTCACGGCGAACCTGCATTTCATGATGGTGAGCTTCTACCGTCCCACGCGCGAGCGGCCGGCGATCCTGGTCGAAGCAGGCGCGTTCCCGTCCGATCGCTACGCCGTCGAGTCGCAGATTCGTTTCCACGGATTCGATCCGGCGACGGACCTGATCGAAGTGCAGCCTGATCGCGACGATGGCACGACGTCGATGGAAGCGATCGAGCGCGCGATCGCCACGCACGGCGCGCGACTCGCCCTCGTGCTGTGGCCGGGCGTGCAGTACCGCACCGGACAGGCGTTCGACATGCCGCGCATCGTGAAGATCGCGCACGCGCACGGCGCCGTGTGCGGCTTCGACCTTGCGCACGCGGTGGGCAATCTCGAACTCGCGCTGCACGACAGCGGCGTCGATTTCGCCGTGTGGTGTCACTACAAGTACGTCAACAGCGGCCCGGGCGCGGTCGCCGGATGCTTCGTGCACGAGCGCCACGCGCACAGCGATCGCCCGCGTTTCGCCGGCTGGTGGGGGCATGAGCAGAACACGCGCTTCCGTATGGGCCCGCATTTCGTGCCGACGCCTGGCGCGGAAGGCTGGCAGCTGAGCAATCCGCCGATCCTCGGCATGGCGCCACTGCGCGCTTCGCTCGAGCTGTTCGATGCGGCCGGTATGCCCGCGCTGCGCGCGAAATCACTGCACCTGACGGGCTATCTCGAAGCGCTGATCCGCGAGCGGCTGGACGGCACGCTGCAGATCGTCACGCCGGCCGACCCCGCCCAGCGCGGCTGCCAGCTGTCCCTTCGCGTGATCGGCGGCCGCGGTCTCACCGGCCGCGACGCCGGACGCGCATTGTTCGATGACCTCGCCACGCGCGGCGTGCTGGGCGACTGGCGCGAACCGGACGTCATCCGCATCTCGCCCACCCCGCTCTACAACACGCACGCGGACGTGCTGCGCTTCGTGCGGGCGGTGGAGGCGTGGCGGGATGGTTGAGAACCGTCATTCCCGCGAAGGCGGGAATCCACGACTTACCGGCCCGCCTTCACGGGGATGACAGCAGGAAGAACACACACGTGAGCAAATCCGACAACCGCCACATCACCCTCATCGGCGCCGGCCTCGCCGGTGCGGTGCTCGCAACGCTGCTTGTGCAGCGCGGCTGGCGCGTGGACGTGTACGAGAAGCGCGGCGATCCGCGCGTGCAGGGCTACGGCGGTGGGCGCTCGATCAACCTCGCGCTGGCCGAGCGCGGCCGTCACGCGCTTCGACTCGCCGGTGCGGACGACGCGGTGATGAAGCACGCGGTGATGATGCGCGGCCGCATGGTGCACTTCCTCGATGGACGCACCGACCTGCAGCGCTACGGTCGCGACGATAGCGAAGTGATCTGGTCGGTGCATCGCGGGGAACTCAATGTCGTGCTGCTCGACATCGCCGAACGCGCCGGCGCGCGGCTGCACTTCGACCGGGGGTTGTCGAACGTCGATTTCGACGCGCGCATCGCGACGTTCACCGATCCGCGCGACGGCAGCACGCACCAGGCGGCATTCGAATCGCTTGTCGGTGCGGACGGCGCGGGATCGGCATTGCGTTCGGCGATGGCGAAGCAGGTCGATCTGGGCGAACGCACCGAATCGCTGGGGCATTCGTACAAGGAACTGGAGATCCCGCCGGCGCGGGACGGCAGCTTCAGCATCGAACCCAACGCACTGCACATCTGGCCGCGCGGCCGCTACATGTGCATTGCCCTGCCCAACGACGAACGCACCTTCACCGTCACGCTGTTCCTGCCCAACGAAGGCGATCCGAGCTTCGCGACGGTGCGTACCGGACGTGACGCGCGCGCGTTGTTCGAACGCGACTTCGCCGATGCGCTGCCGCTGATTCCGGATCTGGAGCAGGATTTCGAACGCAACCCGACCGGCATCCTCGCGACGCTCTACCTGGATCGCTGGCACCTGGACGGTCGCGCCGTGCTGCTGGGCGACGCCGCGCACGCGATGGTGCCGTTCCACGGGCAAGGCATGAACTGCGCGTTCGAGGACTGCGTCGCACTGGCCGAACAACTCGATGCGCAGCCCGATCGCGCAGCAGCATTCGCCGAGTTCCAG
Organism: Lysobacter soli; assembly: GCF_009755585.1. NCBI lineage: Bacteria > Pseudomonadati > Pseudomonadota > Gammaproteobacteria > Lysobacterales > Lysobacteraceae > Lysobacter > Lysobacter soli. Next base: position 2,530,034 of record NZ_CP046603.1, read on the forward strand.
GCCGATCGCCTGCCGAACGCGCGTGCGATCCAGCAGATGGCGCTGGAGAATTACCTGGAGATGCGCGACCGCGTGGACGACGACGATTACCTGCTGCAGCGCGCGCTCGAACGCGAACTCGCGCAGCGTCATCCGGATCGTTTCATGCCGCGGTACGCGATGGTGACCTTCCACCGCATTCCGTACGCCACGGCATTCGAGCGCGGGCGGCAGCAGCGGGATCTGCTGGTGGATCTCACGCGCGGCCATGCGTCGCTCGACACGCTCGACTGGAGCGCGGTCGATGCCGCCGTGCGCGAACGCCTCTCGCCGCTGCCCGTGGACGCCTGACGTGCCGGGCAGCTTTCTTTTCTACGACCTGGAAACCTTCGGCGCCGATCCGCGCACCACGCGCATCGCGCAGTTCGCGGCGATCCGAACCGACTGCGACCTCAACCAGGTCGAAACGCCGATCAGCGTGTTCGTGCGGCCTGCCGACGACCTCCTGCCGTCGCCCGGCGCCACCATGGTCACCGGCATCACGCCGCAGCACGCGCTGCGCGAAGGCATGAGCGAAGCGGCGGCGTTCGCGTTGATCTTCGAGGAGATGGCGCGACCGGAAACCTGCTCGCTCGGCTACAACTCGCTGCGCTTCGACGACGAGTTCATCCGCCACGGCCTGTTCCGCAATTTCTTCGACGCGTACGAGCGCGAGTGGCGCGGCGGAAATTCGCGTTGGGACCTGCTCGACGTGTTGCGCCTAGCGCACGCGATCCGTCCGGACGGGCTGGTCTGGCCCACGCGCGAGGATGGCGCAACGTCGTTCAAGCTCGAGCACCTTGCCGAGGCCAACGGCGTGCGCATCGGCGACGCGCACGAGGCGCTGTCGGACGTGCGTGCGCTGATCGGCCTTGCGCGCAAGCTGAAGGAAGCGCAGCCGCGCCTGTGGGACTACGCGCTTCGCCTGCGCGACAAGCGCTACGCATCGAGCCTGCTCGACGTCATCGCGATGAAGCCCGTGCTGCACGTATCGCAGAAGTTCCCGGCCAGCCGCCTGTGCGCCGCGCCGGTGCTGCCGATCGCGCGACATCCGCGCATCGACAGCCGCGTGATCGTGTTCGATCTCGAACAGGATCCCGATGCACTGCTGCGCCTCAGCCCGGAAGGCATCGCCGAGCGTCTCTACGTGCGCGCGGTCGACCTGCCCGAAGGCGAGTCGCGCGTTGCGCTGAAGGAAGTGCACACCAACCGCTGTCCGGCGCTGATTTCGTGGGATCACCTGCGCGGGCCGGATTTCGACCGCCTGCGCATCGATCCGGTGCTCGCCGAGGAACGCGCCGCGCGCGTCCGCGAGGCCGGTCCGGCGATCGCCGAGAAAGTGCGGCAGGTGTTCGGCGCTGAGCGCGAACGTGTGGCCTCCGACGTGGATGCCTCGCTTTACGACGGCTTCATCGGCGACAGCGACAAGCGCCTGTTTCCGCAGGTGCGCACCACGCCGCCGGAATCGCTGGGGTTGGCCGAGTTCGCGTTCCGCGACGCGCGCCTGCCGGAGATGCTGTTCCGCTACCGCGCACGCAACTGGCCCGAAACGCTGGATGCGGAAGAATGGGCGCGCTGGAACGACTACCGTCGCTGGCGGCTGTACGACGAATCCGGCGCCTCGGAGTACAGCTTCGCGCGTTTCGCCGAGGAAATCGGCATGCTGCGCGCCCTGCACGCGCAGGACACGCAGAAGCAGGTATTGCTCGATCAGCTCGAAATCTGGGGGCGGGACATCGCGGCCGGGCTGGAATAAGCGCCCGCCGCGCCCCAGATAGGACCCAAGCCCCGGACTCCCCGCCTCATGGCCACCTATTTCAGCGAAGCAAGCTTCAAGTTCCTGCGCGGCATCGCGCGCAACAACAACCGTACGTGGTTCCAGACCCACAAGGCCGACTACGACGCGCACCTGAAGGAACCGTTCCAGCGCCTGCTGACCGACCTGCAGCCCGTGCTTGCCGGCGTAAGCGAGCACTATCGCGCCGCACCCAGCGGTGTCGGCGGCTCGCTGTTCCGCATCCAGCGCGACACGCGCTTCGCCAACGACAAGACGCCGTACAAGACCTGGCAGGGCGCGCGGCTGTTCCACGAGCGCGGGCGCCAGGTCGAAGCGCCGTCGTTCTACGTGCAGATCCAGCCGGGCAACTGCTTCGTCGGCGCGGGCCTGTGGCATCCGCAGCCGGACACGCTGCGTCGCGTGCGCCACTTCATCCTCGACAACCCGGGCAGCTGGAAAGCCGCCGCGCACGACGCGAAGTTCCGCCGACGCTTCGACCTCGACGAGGACGAGATGCTCACGCGCATGCCGCGCGGCTTCCCCGACGACTTCGAGTTCGCCGACGACCTCAAGCGCAAGAACTTCGTCGCGTTCCGCGTGATCGACGACGCGACGATGATCGGCCCACGCCTGCTGAAGACGCTGGAGACCGACCTGAACGGCATGGCGAAGTTCGTCGATTACCTGTGCGCGGCGCTGGACCTGGAATTCTGATCCGGAGCGAAGCCGCTCAACGCGGTGCGACGTAACCGCCCGCCACGCCCTTCGGCGACAGCACCAGCTGCCAAAGCTGCGAATGCCGGCTGCGGAAGGTCGCCATCGACGCGGACAGATAGAAGCGCCACATCCGGCGGAAGCGCTCGTCGTAGCGCTCGTCTAGCTGGGGCCAGGCGCGTTCGACGTTCGCGCGCCAGGCCTGCAGCGTGCGGTCATAGTCGGCACCGAAGTTGTGCCAGTCCTCCAGCACGAACAACCCTTCGCTCGCCTGCGCGATCTGCGCGGCCGACGGCAGCATGGAGTTCGGGAAGATGTACTTGCCGATCCACGGATCGGTATGCCGCACCGAGCGGTTGGTGCCGATGGTGTGCAGCAGGAACAGGCCGTCGTCGCCGAGGCAGCGCTGCGCGACTTCGAAGTACGTGCGGTAGTTCTTCACGCCGACGTGTTCGAACATGCCCAGCGAGAACGAACGGTCGAACCGCTCATCGAGCTCCCGGTAATCCTGCAGGCGGATGTCGATCGGCAATCCCTCACACAGCTCGCGCGCGAACGCCGCCTGTTCGCGCGAGACCGTCACGCCGACGCCGGTGATGCCGTAGCGTTCGGCCGCGAACTTCAGCGCCTCGCCCCAGCCGCAGCCGATGTCGAGCACCTTCATGCCCGGCTGCAGGCCGAGCTTGCGGCAGACCAGGTCGAGCTTGGCTTCCTGCGCGTCGTCGAGGTTGTCGATCAGCGCGCCGTCGCGGTCGCGCCAGTACGCGCAGCTGTAGACCAGGCGCTTGCCGAGCATCGCGCGATACAGGTCGTTGCCGAGGTCGTAGTGGCGCTCGCCGACCTGGAAGCTGCGCCGGCGACTCTGCAGGTTGGTGAAGCGCGCCCGCATCGCGTCGATGGCCAAGCCGATGCCGTGGACCTTCTGGTCGAGGTCCGCCGCGATCATGCGGTAGAGCATTCCGTCCAGCGACGGCACGCGCCACCACCCGTCCATGTACGACTCGCCCAGGCCGAGCGAGCCTTGCGAGAGCACGCGCGCGTGGAAGCGCTCGTCCTCGACGTGGAGGTCCCAGGGCCGGTCGCCGTCCAGGCGGACATCGGCCAACGACAACAGTTGCTCGACCCGACTGCGCAATGCGGACATGGCGACTCCGGCGAGGCGGACGCCGGCCTGCCCGGCGTCGGTGTGCCCGGCCGACGTGGCCGGGATGCCCGATCCTAGCGCGCCGGAGGCGTCGGGGTCGCGACGGGGGCCGGCGCGGGCGCGGCGGCGAACAGCGGCCGGAATTCCGGCGCCAGGTGCGGCAGTAGCACGTCGACGGGCACTTCCACCGTCTGCGTGCCGTCCGAATACGGCCCGACCTGGTAGGGCGCGAAGACGAACCGCAGGCCGGACAGGCGTCCGTCGGGCGCGGCGACCGGCTCGAACAGCGCGAAATCCGACGGATCCGGCTGCGTGCCGTCGTCGATCATCTTCGAGGCGTTCTTCACCACTTCCGCGCGTTCGTCGGCAGGCAGGTCGTCGGCATCCACGCGCTGCGACAGCGCCGCGTGCAGCTGCTCGCGAACGTAGTCGGAAATGGCCGTCCAGCCGGCGGCACTCGGAACCAGCTGCTGCGCCGTGAGCAGGCGGTTCTGCTTCGGCAACCAGACGAAGCGCGCGATCAGCGGCGCACCGTGCGCGCCGCCGGTGTAACTGCTGCCGTCGGCGGCCACGGCCACCACGTCGGGCGTGTGCATCAGTTCGGTGAAGCTCAGCGACAGGTCGTACGGCGCGCTGGTCGCACCGCCCGGCTGGCTGCGCGCCTTGGCGGCTTCGATGAGGTCGTTGCGCGCGGTGTCGGCGTATTTCTTCAGCTCCGCGGCAAGGCCCGGGTATTGCTCGGCCGGCACCTGGTAGCTGATGCCGATGATGTAGTCCGACGTGGATTCGGACACGTCTTCCAGCTTCACGTCGGCAGGCGCGACGATGGCCGTATCGCCCGGCGCCGTGGCGGGCGCGCCGGGGGTGGCGACGGGAGCGGCGGGTTCGGGTTCGCGCTTGCACGCGATGAGCGCTGCGGACAGCGCGAGGGGCAACAACAATCGCTTCATGGGCAATCCCTTGTCATCGCCGCAGGTTAGCGGCGGCGGCGTGATGCCCGGATCGACGCATCCCGGGCCGCGCGCGGGATTACCAGTTGTCGCGCCTGGGCAACAGGCCGCGCAGTTCGGCGTCGGTGAGGTTGCGCCACTGGCCGGGCTTGAGGTGCCCGAGCTTGACGTTGCCGATGCGCACGCGCATGAGCTGCTTCACGCGGAAGCCGAAGTGCGCGGCCATCAGGCGGATCTGGCGGTTGAGGCCCTGCACCAGCACGATGCGGAAGCCGAACCGGTTCAGGCGCCCGGTCTTGCACGGCAGCGTGGTTTCGCCGTGCACCGGTACGCCGCGCGCCATGCCGCGCAGGAATTCGTCGGTCACCGCGTGGTTCACCGCGACCAGGTATTCCTTCTCCAGCTTGTTCTCGGCGCGCAGGATCTCGTTGACGATGTCGCCGTTGCTGGTCAGCAGGATCAGCCCTTCGGAATCCTTGTCCAGGCGGCCGATCGGGAAGATGCGGCGTTCGTGGCCGACGAAGTCGACGATGTTGCCCTTCACCGTGGACTCGGTCGTGCAGGTCACGCCGACCGGCTTGTTGAGCGCGATGTAGACGTGCTGGCGCTTGTTCTTTGCGACCGTGCGCGCCTTCAGCGGCTGGCCGTCGACCAGGACTTCATCGCCCTCGCCCACTTCGGCGCCGACGCGCGCGCGCAGGCCGTTGACCGTGACCCGGCCTTCGGCGATGAGGCCGTCGGCCTCGCGCCGCGAGCAGTAGCCGGTGTCGCTGATGTGCTTGTTCAGGCGCATGCGCGGTAGCGCCGATGCGGCGCGGGTGTCGGGGGACGGGGCGCGAATGCTGTCACACCTTGGCCTTCCACGCACCCCGGCGGGCGCTCAAGGCGATTCCCCGTCGGCCGAGGGGCCGGGAAAGCGGCGCTTCCGGGCGGGCTGTCTGAATCCGGCGCCTGCCGCCACGGAACCGCCGCTTCCGGCCACTGACTTGGGCCGTCAGGCGAGCAGCTGGTTGTATTCCGGATGCCGCTCCGCCCACGCGGCCGCGTAGGCGCACCGGGGATGTACGTGCCAGCCCTGCGCCTTGGCGTATTCGAAGGCGGCCTTCACCAGTTCGCCTGCAATGCCCCGCCCGCCGATGGCGTCCGGCACGCCGGTGTGGGTGATCACCAGGCGGTCGCCTTCGCGCTGGTACTCCAGCACGGCGACCTCGCCATCGACGGTGGTGGTGAAGACGCCCGATGCGGGATCGTGCTCGATCTGGTGCGTGGTCATGACGGAATCCGGTGGAAGCCAGGCGCGATCATGCCGCGCTCAGCGTGCATCGCGCTTGCCCTGGTTGCGTCGATCCTGGCTGCTGATGTGGCCCTGGTTTCCCTCCAGGCGGATCTCGGCGTTGTGCAGTTCCTGGGCTTTTTCGGCGGCGCTGTCGGACATCGCGCCCGACCCACCGCCGTGCCCGTGGTTCGCCTCGAACTGCTGCCACGGCGGCGGCTGGTGATCGCGCTCCTGCTTGGCGGCCAGCAATTCGCGCGTGTTCGCCAACGCCTGCTCGGGGGTGATCTGCGGCTTCTCCTCGCGAGCACGACGACGCGGCGCCTTGGCGGCGGCGGTTGCGTTGGAAGGCGTCTGGCGCGAGGGGGTCTTGCGGGCGGCGGTCGCCTGTTTGGCGGTGGCCTTCCGGGCGGCGGTCTTCTTCGCGGCGGTCTTCTTCGCTGCGACCTTCGTCGCCGCGGACTTCTTGGTGGCGACCTTCTTGGTGGCGACCTTCTTCGTCGCGGACTTCTTCGCCGGGGCCTTCGTGGCCGCGGTCTTCTTCGTCGAAGCCTTCTTCGCGGGGACCTTCTTCGTCGCCGCTTTGGCCGACTTCGCGGCCTTGCCGACGGCCTTCTTCGCTGCCTTCGCAGGTGCCTTCTTCGCGGTCTTCTTCGAAGCGGCTTTCTTCGCGGGCGCCTTGCGGGCCGTGGTCTTCTTGCCGGCCTTCCTCATCGCCATGCCTGGACTCCTGGCTCAACGGGGAATTCCGGCATATCACGGGCTGCATTCATGCCGGGTGAGCGCCGACCCGCTGCGTCACGCGCGCGAACGCGTGGCGACCGGATCTGACCGCTTGCGTCACATCGCGTCGGCCAGATCCTCATCACGACGTGTGGCACGGAATCTGCGTGATCCAGTACCGGAAATGCGCTTGGGGAAGCGCTCCGCACGCCCGGGAGGACACCAATGACCCTGCATCACCTGACGCTCGACCACCTGAGCGACGACGCACTGATGTCCCGCCTGTACGAACTGGCGCGCAACGACCGCCACACCGTGGAAACCGCGCAGATCGACGCCGAAGTCTATTCGCGCCTGCTCCAGACCTACGGCGACGCCGAACCCGACACCGCCTGCGTCGCGGCGTAACCCGGAATACCGGGCGGGGCGCGATGCCCCGCCGCGATGCCTTGCCGCATCAGCCCCCGAACGAGGGGCTCATCAGCCGTTGCAGGAAGGCCCCGCCGAAGCGCGGCTCCATCAGCAGCATGAACAACACGCCGTAGATCGCGCCGGAGATGTGCGCGCTGTGGTTGATGTTGTCGCCGCCGCGCTTGTCCATGTAGATCGAATAGCCGATGTACATGACGGCGTACAGGATCGCCGGCATCGGCAGGAAGAACACGAAGATCAGCGCCCACGGCTGCAGCAGGATGAAGGCGAACAGCACCGCCGATACCGCGCCCGACGCGCCCAGGCTCCGGTACGTGGGATCGTGCCGGTGGCGCAGGTACGTCGGCAGGATCGCGATCACTATCGCCGACAGGTAGAACAGCACGAACCCGAGCGGCCCGACCAGCTCGGCCATCACGCGCTCGATCTCACGGCCGAAGAAATACAGCGTGATCATGTTGAACAGCAGGTGCGACCAGTCGGCATGGATGAAGCCATGCGTCAGCAGCCGGTCGTACTGCTTTTTCCGGTCGATCGCCGGCGGCCACAGGATCAGGCGGTCCAGCAGCGCCGGCCGCTCGAAGGCGAGCCAGGACACCAGCACGGTCACGGCGATCAGGGCGAAGGTCAGCATTCAGTGGGTTCCAGTGTTCGTCCGGTTCGATCGCCCGATCATGGAGGATCAGGCGTGACGGTAGTTGTCCTGCATCGGGTAACGCCGCGCGTACAGCGCGAACGCCGCCGCCGCAATGAAGGCGAAGCCGGCGAAGAAGAACATCAGGAAGGCGTTCTCGCTGAGCCCGGTGGCGCCGATGTGCGAGGTCACGTAGTCGTTGCGCACGCCCGCGTTGGTCAGCAGCACCCACAGGCTGCCGAACGTGCTGGCGAGGTACCAGAAGGCCATGATCACGCCCTTCATCGCCTGCGGCGCCTGGCTGTAAGCGAACTCGAGCGCGGTCGCCGACACGAGCACCTCGCCGAAGGTCAGCAGCGCGTACGGCAGGATCTGCCACGCCAGCGAGACCGGGTCGCCGCCGTCGATGTAGAGCTGCAGCGCGCCGGCGATCACCCAGGCCACGCCCGAGAACGCGATGCCCGCTCCCATGCGGCGCAGCGCGGTGGGCTCGAAGCCCATGCGCTTGAGCGCCGGGTACAGCACCAGGTTGTTGAACGGAATCAGCAGCATCACCAGCGCGGGATTCAGCGCCTGCATCTGCGCGGCGTCGCGCACCAGCCAGCTCGGCCACCACCACGCGTCGTGCGGCATCGCCATCTGGTTGCCCTGCAGCACCCACGTCGAGGCCTTCTGGTCGAACAGCGACCAGAACGGCGTGGTCAGCGCGAACACGATCAGGATGCGCAGCACGGCGCGCACGCCGTCGACCGCCGCGTCCGGATGCGCGCCGCGGGCGCGGTCGAGCTGCATCGACGTGCCGATGCCGCCGAAGGCGATCACCGCGCCCAGCGCCAGACACGCGGAGATGACGAAGCCGAACGATTCGGGCCACCACGACAGACCGACCGTCGCATGCAGCGCCCAGCCGAGCAGCAGGCCCGCCGCCAGCGCGAACCCGCCCATCGCGACGAGGAAACCGCCGCGCCCCTGCCCCGGCGCGAGCAGCGCGGTGCGCGCGACGTGCAGGAACGAGTTCGGATCCGACGCCGCCGGCGGCACGTTGATGTACTGCTTGCGGCCGAGCCAGAAGATGAAGGTCGCGATGAACATCAGCGCGCCCGGGATGCCGAACGCCACCGCCGGCCCGTATTCGCGCAGGAAGATGGGCATCAGCAGCGAGGCGAAGAAGCTGCCGAAGTTGATGATCCAGTAGAAGCCGTCGAAGACCTTGCGCGCCAGGTGCTTGTTGGTCTGGTCGAACTGGTCGCCGACGAACGACACCACCAGCGGCTTGATGCCGCCCGAGCCGAGCGCGATCAGGAACAAACCGGTGTAGAAGCCGTTGCGGTTGTTCTCGAACAGCGCCAGGCACGCGTGGCCGGCGCAGTAGATCAGCGAGAACCACAGCACCGTGCGGTACTTGCCGAAGAAGCGGTCGGCCAGCCAGCCGCCAAGCAGCGGGAAGAAGTACACGCCGATGACGAAGGTGTGGAAGACCTCCTTTGCCATGCCCGCGCGCTCGCCTTCGGGCAGGTACGCCAGCAGCGCGCTGGAGGCCAGGAACTGCACCAGGATGTTGCGCATCCCGTAGAAGCTGAAGCGCTCGCAGCCTTCGTTGCCGATGATGTAGGGAATCTGGCGCGGAAGCCTGTTGCTGCTTTCGGCCGGGGCTGCGGTCGCGGGAATCGTCATCCGGTTCTGCCTGTACTCGTGATCGCCGCGACTCCGTTCGCCTGGCGGGACGGCGCCCGTCGCGGTGCGTCGGCGACGGGCAAAAAACAGGCGGAGCTCAGACCCCGCCGTGCCCGGAGAGTACCAAGGGGGCCGCGGCAAGCGAAGTGCTGGGCTGGGCGGGATGGGTTGCCCAGCCTTCGGGCGTGACCATGCGGAGGGTTGGATTCCTGCCTCTTCGCGGGAATGACAGCATCGAGAAGCCGCTCGCAAACCACCTCGTCATCCCCGCGAAGGCGGGGATCCAACTCTGGCCGGATCAAGTCTTCCGCCCGCCTCGGGCGTGACGATGCGGACGGATGGATTCCCGCCTACGCGGGAATGACAGCATCAAAAGGCGACTCCGCTCCCCACCCGTCATCCCCGCGCAGGCGGGGATCCAGCTATGGCAGCGTCACGCCTTCCGCCGCCGTCGGGCATGACGGTACGGAAGCATGGATTCCCGCCTTCGCGGGAATGACGGCATGGAAAGGCGGCGGGCGCGACCGCAAAACCTAGTCCGCCGCTTCCACTCCATCGGCCAGGTCCGCGGCGTCATCGAATCCGGCGCCGTCTTCTTCGGCGATCGAAGCGGCATCGGCCGCCGGCTCCGCACCCTGCACCTCCAGCGTGTACTGGAAGTTCTGCATCATCTGACGCGGGCCTTCGCGGTATGCCGCAGCGATCGCCAGCGTGTGCTGGCCTGGCGGCAGCGGCTTGAGCATCAGCCAGTAGCCGTCGGTGGCGACGGCCGGGTCGTTCGAGGTCAGCGTGAAGCACGACTCGCCGGCGGCGCGCATGCGCTGGTACTGGCCTATGGGACGGCCATCGAGCAGCACGAGCCCGGTGTAGACGTGGTCGACGAAGTTCGCCGCGCGCTGCTGCTTCTGCGTGCAGCTGAGCGCTTCCGTCTCGCCCGGCTCGCCGGCGCCGACGGCCCGCGTGATCAGCGGGACGAATAGGTGGCGATCGGCCGGAATCGTGCAGGTGCGCATCGCGTCGAACGAACCGTCGGTGCCGGCGAGGAACCACACCGGACCGTCCTGGTGCTCCGCACAGCGGCTGCCATCGCGATCCTGGTACGGCGCCTTGCCATCGAAGCGGCTGGCCCACTGCCACCAGCGCGACGACCACTGCGTCTGCGCGGCATCGGCCACGGCGACATCGGCAGGCACCCAGCGGTCGTCCAGGCTCACCACCGGCGGCGGTGGCGGCGCCTCCTTCTGCTGGCTCCAGCCCAGTTCCTCGCGGATGTCCTGCACTTCCTTGCAGCCGGTGGCGAGCAGCGCACCGGCCGCGCACATGGTCGCCAACGCCGCGCGCGCGGCGGTCGAAAGGTTCATGCCCATTCGGTCAGCCCCTCGCGTTCGTAGAGCGTGCGGAACGACGGCCGCGCCTTCATGCGTTCGGCCAGCGTCGCCAGATGCGGCCACGTGTGGCCCGGGCGCGGCATGTTGCGCGTCCAGCGCATCAGCATCGTCAGGTAGAAGTCCGCCGCGCTCAGGCGATCGCCCAGCAGGTACGGACCGTTCGCGGCGAGGTGCGCGTCGAGCCGGTCCCACGTCGCCTCGATGCGGCCGCGCGCGCCGGCCTGCACGCGGTCGGTGTGGTCGGCGTCGATGTCCTGCGGATACCACCACAGCCGCAGCGGCGACTGCAGCGTGTTGGCGAGGTTAAGGATCCACTGCAGGTACGCGCCGCGCTGCGGGTCGTCCAGCGCCGGCGCGAGCCCCGCCTGCGGATGGCGATCGGCGACGTGCAGCACGAGCGCCGCAGCCTCGTACAGCGGCTGGCCGTCGGCGACGAGCGTGGGCACCACGCCATTGGGATTGAGCGCGAGGTACTCCGCGCTTTTCTGCTGGCCGGCTTTGGTATCGACCAGCGCGAGTTCGTGCGGGACGTCCAGCTCGATGAGCAGCCAATGGACGACCAGACTCGCCGCCCCGGGCGAGTAGTAAAGACGGTACATGCGGCATTCCCCCGGAATGAGCGCGAATGATCGCATGCCGTTCATGCGGCGAACCGGGCGGAAGGTCACGTCATTCCCGCTTCAGGCTTTCGCGCGGCGTCCACCCGCGCGGGCGGATGGTGAAGTCCCGCCCGCGCCACGCCGATGCAATGAGCCTGACGGAATACCGCCGCAAGCGGCAGTTCACCAAGACCCGCGAACCCGAGCCCGGCAAGCGCCTGCCGCAGGGCCGACGTGCGATCTTCGTCGTCCAGCTGCATCACGCCAGCCGCCGCCACTACGACTTCCGCCTGCAGATCGGCGACGCGCTGAAAAGCTGGGCGGTGCCGAAGGGACCGAGCTACGACCCGAACGTCAAGCGCATGGCGGTCGAAGTCGAGGACCATCCGGTCGATTACGCCGAGTTCGAAGGCGAAATTCCGAAGGGCCATTACGGCGGCGGCCATGTCGCGCAGTTCGACCACGGCGTGTGGGCGACGCCTTACGACCCGGAAGAACAGCTTGCCAAGGGCCACCTGAAGTTCGAACTGTTCGGCGACAAGCTCAAGGGCGGCTGGCACCTGGTGCGCTCGGGAAAACCGGCGCGTCAGCCGCAATGGCTGCTGTTCAAGGACAAGGACGAATACGCCGGCACGCTGGAAGCCGACGACCTGCTCGCCGACGTCACGCCGCCGCCGGAGGAAGACGCCAAGCGCGCCGGACGGGGCAAGGCCAAACGCAAGCGCGAAACCGAAGTGCCGGTGCAGAGCGCGACGCGGCATCGCGACTGGGCGAAGCTGGCGATGAAGTTGCCCGGCGCACGCAAGGCCGCCGCGCCGACGGAGTTCTTCGCGCCGCAGCTGGCCAAGCTCGGCGACGCGCCACCCGAAGGCGACCAGTGGGTGCACGAGATCAAGTGGGACGGTTATCGCATCGTCGCCACCGTCGCGCGAGGCAAGGCCAAGCTCTGGTCGCGCAATGCGCTGGACTGGACCGACAAGGTGCCCGAGATCACCGGCGCGATCGAAGCGCTGGGCCTGAAATCGGCCGCGCTCGACGGCGAACTCATCGCCGGCTCCGGCACGCGCGACGACTTCAACCTGCTGCAGGCGACGCTGTCCGGTGAACGCCAGGGCACGTTGTCGTATGCGTTGTTCGACCTGCTGCACGTCGATGGCGTGGACATCAGCAAGGCGCCGCTGATCGAACGCAAGACGCTGCTGGAGCAGATCCTCGGCCACGGCACGCGCCACCTGTCGTACAGCTCGCACGCGGTGGGCGACGGCGAGCAGGCGTTCGAACTGGCCGGCCAGCAGGATTTCGAAGGCATCATCTCCAAGCGTGCCGACCGCGCCTACCACTCCGGACGCGGCGACGACTGGCGAAAGACCAAGGCGCTGCACAGCGACGAATATGCCGTCGTCGGATGGACCGCGCCGAAGGGCAGCCGCAGCGGTTTCGGGTCGCTGCTGCTCGCCACGCCCGACAAGCGCCACGGCTGGGCCTACGTCGGCCGCGTGGGCAGCGGGTTTTCCGACACGCTGATCAAGGACATCAGCAAGCGCCTCGGCCGCGCGGGTTCGAAGGAACCGACCGTGTACGTGCCGGAGAACGACACCGACCTGCGCAGCGCGAAGTGGTTCGAACCGCGCTTCGTGGTGGAAGTGAACTTCCGCGGCATCGGCGGACAGGGCCTTCTGCGGCAGCCGTCGCTCAAATCCATTCGCGACGACAAGGACATCGAGGACTTGTCCGACAGCGATCGCGGTTCGGGTACGAAGCCGGCCAAGGCCGCAGCGAAGAAGATCGCATCGAAGACGAGCGCATCGAAGACGGCAACGAAGAAGGCCGCGAAGTCGGCGACGAAAACCGCGCGCACGCCGCCGAAACTCAGTAGCCCGACGAAGGTGCTGTATCCCGACGACGGCTACACCAAGCTCGATGTCGCCAACTACTACGCCGCGGTTCGCGACCACCTGCTGCCGGAGATCGCCGGCCGCCCGCTGTCGATCATCCGCTGCCCCGCGGGCACCGACAAACCCTGCTTTTTCCAGAAACACCACACGCCCGGGCTCGAGCTGGTCGAATTCGTGCGCCTGAAGGAAGAAGCCGGCAACAACGCCAACTACCTCGTGGTGAACGACGAAGCCGCGTTGATGGAACTGGTGCAGTTCAACGCGCTGGAATTCCACCCGTGGGGCTCGCACGCGGACGATCCCGATCGCGCCGACCGCATCGTCTTCGACCTCGACCCCGGCCCCGACGTGCCGTTCGACGAAGTCAAACGCGCCGCCGTGGACGTGCGCAAGCGGCTCATCGAACTCGAACTGGAATCCTTCCTGCGCACCACCGGCGGCAAGGGCCTGCACGTGGTGGTGCCGCTGAATCCCGGCTGCGACTGGAGCCTGGTGAAGCCGTTCGCGCAGAGCTTCGCCGAAGTGATGTCGCAGGCCGAACCCGACCGCTTCCTGTCGGTGTCGACCAAGCGTCTTCGCAACAAGCGCATCTTCGTCGACTACCTGCGAAACGGGCGCGGCGCCACGGCCGTCGCGTCGTATTCGCTGCGTGCCCGGCCACGTGCACCGGTGTCGATGCCCCTGGCGTGGAGCGAGTTGCCCAAGCTCAAGCGTGGCGACGCGTTCACCATCGCCGACGTGCCCGCGCGCCTGAAGCGACGTCGCAAGGATCCGTGGTCGGGGATCGAGAAGATCAAGCAGAACCTGTCGAAGTTTTCGGCGGAGTAGAGGCTGGGCTCAACGCCGCGGCGCCGGAGGGAACCCCGAACGGCGTCAAACCCTCCCGTCATTCCCGCGAACGCGGGAATCCAGCGTCTTGCGTGTGCGTGGATGCCGGCTGTATGCAGTGCGGCGAATGCGTGAAGAGGCGCTGGATTCCCGCGTTCGCGGGAATGACGACCAACGCGTAGCGAGCGGCAAGGCTCCAGCGATGGCAACCTCGGGGCGCGCTCCGCTCACCCGCGCGCTAACGGCGCGCCAACCCGCCCGCATACAGCTTCGCCCTTTACACCGTTCCGACAAGCAGAAGACCTGCTCGCAACAAATCCACGCGCACCATCCGCCGACCGGATGCGCACGCTTTCGGCATGGGGACTTCCACAGGGACGAGGGCGGCCTGTTGCCCGTCGCGGTCGCGTTTGCTCCGGGCAAACCCTGTCCCGCGCCCGTGCAACGGGCCACCTCCGAGGAGATCCACCCCGTGATCAACAAAGCCCTGAGCGTCCTCGCCCTCGCCTGCGCATTGCCTGTCGCCGCGCAGGCCGCTTCGTCCACGCGCCAGATCGGCGTGAACGTCCTGCTCAACGGCGACGCCACGCCTGCAACGCTGGCCAAGCTGGGAACGTACGGCACCGTGCGCGACGTCGTGGCCGAAATCGATCTGGTCACGCTCAAGACCACCGAAGACCAGCTCGCCGCGATACGCGCCCTGCCCTTCGTGACCGCCGCCAATCCCGATGCCGAACGCAAGGGCAGCCCGGTCGACACGGTGAGCGCGACGAATTTCGCCAACGGCCTGAGCACCTGGGACCAGGACGCCGTGGACGTCACCAACCTCGGCGCCGGCCGCACCATCGCCTACGACGGCAACGGCGTGTACGTCGCGGTGCTCGACACGGGCCTGCTCGACACGTGGCGCCAGTACTTCCCGCAGGAACGCATCGCCAGCCAGTTCGCGAAGGCGTTCAACGGCGGCGGCGGCGAGAAGGGCAACGTGTCCGAACCGCCGAACAAGTGGGAACACGACCAGAACTCGCACGGCACGCACGTCACCAGCACGATCCTCGGCTACAGCCTCAATGGCGTTCCGATCAACGGCACCGCGCCGCGCGCCACGGTCATTCCGGTGAAGGTGCTCAACCAGAACGGTTCGGGCTGGTCGTCGGTGGTGGCAGCCGGCATCGTCTACGTCGCCAACCTCAAAGCCAGCGGCGCATTGGGCGCCTCGCCGGTGGTGATCAACATGAGCCTGGGCGGGCCGTCGCTCGATGCGTCCGAAAAGGCGGCGATCGATTACGCGATCTCCAAAGGCGTGGTGATCGTCGCCTCCGCCGGCAACGAAGGCGACGCGGGCATGGGTTATCCCGGTGCCTACGCGCCGGTGGTCTCGGTGGCCGCCACGGGCTGGAACGGGCAGTGGAAGCCCGGCGCCGACGGCAATCCGGGCAACTGGTGGAACGCCGACGACGTGCCCGATCCGACCAACACCGCCGATTTCCACATCGCCGATTTCTCGAGCCGTGCGCTCGCGGGACAGGATCTGGACGTCGCTGCGCCGGGTTCGTGGGTGGTCGGCCCGTACCAGACGCAGAGCGGCAAGACGTCGTACTTCTACCTGAGCGGCACGTCGATGGCCTCGCCGCACGTGGCCGGCATCGCCGCGTTGATGCTGCAGAAGGACCCGAACCTCGTGCAGGCCGACGTCGAGGACATCCTGACCACCGCCGCGATTCCGTGGGGCGCCGGTTGCGCGCTGGTATCGCAGCCGTCGGGCCCGGCAGTGAACGAGTGCTGGGGCGCGAACGCGACGGGATCGGGATTGATCACCGCGGCGAACGCGTTGTCGCTCACGCCGTAACGTAATGCTTCAAAGCCCCTCTCCCGCAGGTGGGAGAGGGGTTGGGGTGAGGGCGAACAGACTTGGATCCGCGATCCGACTAACCCGCCCGCTCCGCCCACGGCGCCTTCGCGAACTTCTTCACCAGGTGTTCGATAAGCAACTGGACGCGCGCCGGACGCACGCGTCCCGGCGGCGTGACCACGTGCAGTGCGATCGGCGGCGGCGACCATTCGGGCAGCACGACTTCCAGCTTGCCCGCCTTCAGTTCGCGCCACACCAGGAACTCGGGCTGCAACGCAATCCCCATGCCGGCGAGCAACGCGGGATTCAGCGCCTCCGCATTGTTCACGCGAAGCTGCGCGTTGACGCTGATCGAGAAATCGCCGTGGCGCTTGTGCTGGAACCGCCACGCGCCACCGAAACGCGACAGCGTGTAGAACAGCGTGCTGTGCTGCGAAAGCTCGCGCGGATGACGCGGGCGTCCATGCGCATCCAGATACGCCGGCGATGCGACCAGCAACACGCGCACGCCGCACAGCCGGCGCGCGAGCAGGCTCGAATCGGCCAGCGCCGAGATGCGCAGCGCGAGGTCGAAACCGCCGCCGACCAGATCGACCAGACCATCGTCGAAATCCACGTCGAGCGAGACGTCCGGATACGTCTGCATGAACTCCGGCAGCAGTGGCGCGAGGTGTTCGATGCCGAACGACATCGGCACCGCCATGCGCACGGTGCCGCGCGGACTGGCGGCCTGCGCCGTGATTTCGGCCTCGACCGCCTCGCCCTCCGCGAGGATGCGGCTGGCACGTTCCAGTGCGCCGCGGCCGCTTTCGGTCAGCGACATGCGCCGCGAGGTACGGTGGAACAGCACCGTCTTCAGGCGCGTTTCCAGGCGCGTGATCGCCTTGGAAATAGTGGCCTGCGAGAGGTTCAGCTCGGCCGCGGCGCGGGCGAAGGAGCCGGTTTCGGCGACCTTGGCGAAGATCGCCCAGGCTTCCAGGTCGGGCAGTTTCATGGGCGGCCCCATCATGCAAGGAATGGAAACGATCATATTCGATCCGTTCCATTCCCTACAGGCCGCCGGGCGCCTATCGTTTGCCCCACGCAATCCACCCACTTCGGAGCAAGGTCATGATCGAGCGTCGCCCGTTCAACTCCCTCGGCGGAGCCAACCACGGTTGGCTCGATGCCAAGCATCACTTCTCCTTCGCCAGCTACCACGATCCGGCGCGCATGGGCTGGGGCGCGTTGCGCGTGTGGAACGACGACACCATCGCCGCGAACACGGGCTTCCCGCCGCATCCGCATTCGGACATGGAGATCATCACCTACGTCCGCGACGGCGCGATCACCCACCAGGACAACCTGGGCAACAAGGGCCGCACCGAAGCCGGCGACGTGCAGGTGATGAGCGCGGGCACCGGCATCCAGCACGCCGAATACAACCTGGAGCCGGACACCACGCGGATCTTCCAGATCTGGATCATCCCCGACGCCCGCGGCGGCGCGCCGACCTGGGGCAGCAAGCCTTTCCCCAAGGGCGAGCGCTCCGGCCGCTTCGTGACGCTGGCCAGCGGCATCGCCGGCGACGAGGACGCGCTGCCGATCCGCGCCCAGGCCCGCGTGCTTGGCCTGACGCTGGCCGCCGGTGAGTCGGCGGAATACAGCTTCGACGGCACCCGTTTCGGTTACCTGGTGCCGGCCAAGGGCGCGATCGAAGTGAACGGCATCCGCCTCGAAGCCCGCGACGGCGCGGCGATCCGCAATGAAGGCGCGATCACCGTGAAGGCGCTGGAGGATGCCGAAGTCGTGCTGGTCGACTCGGCGCCGTAACGCACATCCGCGCCCTCTCCGATGAGGGGGCGCGGTGTTCTCCCGCACCGTCATTCCCGCGAAGTCGAGAATCCCCTTTGCGTCAGTCGCGCGAAGGCGGGAGCCCCCCCTTTCCGTCATTCCCGCGAAAGCGGGAATCCAGGGACTTTTCACGCCTGGTTGGTGCGTGTCGGCTGTGGAAGACGCGGGCGTCAGGTTCGGACCCGAATCGGGAAAGCATGGAACGTCCCTGGATTCCCGCCTTCGCGGGAATGACGGTGAGGGATGCGATCGCTGGCGCATCATTCCTGCTGTGCAGTGCGAGCATGACCGCCCCACCCCACTTTACCCGTTGTCCTCCGAAGAGGCTCTGCCCACGCCGTTCCCCACGAGGACGATGCCATGCTCGAGCTGCTGGACATCACCGCGTTCGGTGCGTTCCACACCGTCATCGCGATCGTCGGCGTCATCGCCGGCTTCGTCGCACTCATCGCGCATCGCGAAATCCGCATCACCTCGCGATCGGGCGCGATCTTCTTCTGGTTCACGATCGGCGCCGCGGTTACCGGGCTTTTCATCTTCCGACGCGGCGGCTTCGGCGCGCCGCACGTGCTGAGCGTGCTCACGCTGCTCGTGCTGGCGCTGGGCTGGTTCGCCGAACGACGCCGCGGCTTCGGTCGCCTCAGCGTCTACGTGGCGGCGCTGTTCAATCTCACCGCGCTGTTCTTCCACTTCATTCCGGCTTTCGTGGAGTCGCTCACGCGGCTTCCGCTGGGCGCGCCCTATGCCGCAGGCCCCGAGGATCCGCGTCTCTTCGGACCCATCGGCACGGCCTTCGTGCTGTATCTGTTCGCC
Source organism: Lysobacter soli (assembly GCF_009755585.1). NCBI lineage: Bacteria > Pseudomonadati > Pseudomonadota > Gammaproteobacteria > Lysobacterales > Lysobacteraceae > Lysobacter > Lysobacter soli. The sequence goes on from NZ_CP046603.1 coordinate 2,548,581, forward strand.
GCGATCTGGCAGACGCGGCGGATCCGCGGCGCCGCGCGCCGCTCGCCTAGCCCGGGCGCCGGCCTCGCCTGAACGGGCATGCAGGGTCGCGCCCGCCGCGGCCCTGCTTTCACCGCCCGCCAACGCGGTTCCACGGAAAGTCATCCTCCTCCGGCCGGTTCATCCGGTAGTTCGTCCGGTAGATAGAGGTTTCCCATGGCCCGCCCCATCTGGACCGGCACCCTGTCGTTCGGTCTGCTCAACATCCCCGTGAAGCTGATGAGCGGCGAACGCCGCGTCGATCTGTCCTTCCGCATGCTCGACAGCCGGAACAACGCGCCGGTGCGCTACGAGCGCGTCAACGCCGAGACCGGCGAGGAAGTGCCGTGGAAGGAGATCGTCAAGGCCTTCGAGTACGACAAGGGCAGCTACGTCGTGCTGGAGGAATCGGACATCGCCAACGCCGCGCCCGACCACAAGGAGTCGGTCGACATCGACACCTTCGTGGACCTGGAGTCCATCGGCCCGGAGTTCTTCGAGAAGCCCTACGTGCTCGAGCCAGGCAAGAAGGCCGAGAAGGGTTACGTGCTGCTGCGCGAGGTGCTCAAGCGCACTGGGCAGGCCGGCGTGGGCCGCGTGGTGATCCGCACGCGCGAGTACCTGGCCGCCGTCGTGCCGAAGGACGACGCGCTGATGCTGCTGATCCTGCGGTTCGCGCAGGAGCTGATCGACCCGGCCGACTACAAGCTGCCCGAAGGCAGCCTGGAGAAGTGGAAGATCACCACGCGCGAGATCGACATGGCCAAGCAGCTCATCGAATCGATGAGCTCCAAGTGGAATCCGGAGGACTACAAGGACGACTTCCGCGAGCGCCTGACGAAGGTGATAGAGGACCGCGTGAAGTCCAAGAACGTCGTGCGAAAGGCCACCGCCGACGAGGACAACCTGCCCGAGAACGCCGCGACCAACGTCATCGACTTCGCCGATCTGCTCAAGCGCAGCCTGGAGAAGAAGGGTGGCGGCGGAGGCGGCGGCGGTTCGGCCAGCAAGGCCGCGCCGGCGAAAAAGGCCGCGAAAAAAGCGGCCGCGAAGAAGACGACCGCGGCGAAGAAGCGCACCGGGCGCAAGTCCGCCTGACGCGCACGCCGCATGCGACGCTGACGCATGGCCACGACGCCCCGGCTCACCAGCCCCGATCGAGTGGTCTATCCCGAAGCGGGGATCACCAAGGGCGAGATCGCCGACTACTACCGCGCGGTCTCGCGCTGGATGCTGCCCGAACTCGTGCGGCGTCCGCTTTCGCTGGTGCGGTGCCCCGATGGCATCGCGGGTTCGTGTTTCTTCCAGAAGCACCACGCCGATTCGCTCGGCGAGCACGTGGGCGAGATCACGCTGCGCGAAGTCAGCGGCCAGGGCGATTACCTGTACGTCGAGGACCTCGACGGCGTGCTCGAACTGGTGCAGATGAACTCGATCGAATTCCATGTCTGGGGTTCGCACATCGACGACGTCGACAAGCCCGACCGGCTCGTGTTCGACCTGGATCCGGATGAAGGGATCGAATGGAATGCACTGAAGGCCGCGGCGCGCGACGTGCGCGATCGCCTCGCCGAGCTGCGCCTGCGCAGCTGGGTCCGCCTCTCCGGCGGCAAGGGCGTGCATGTCGTGGCGCCGATTCGTCGCGGACCGGACTGGTCGCAGGTGAAGGATTTCTGCGACGCGTTTGCCGATTCGCTGGTCGCGCGCGCGCCGGAGCGCTACATCGCGACGGCTTCGAAGGCCGCGCGTGAAGGCCGCATCTTCATCGACTGGCTGCGCAATTCACGCGGTGCCACCAGCGTGACGAGCTGGTCCCTGCGCGCGCGACCGGGCGCGACCGTGGCGATGCCGCTGACGTGGGAAGAGCTCGGACGCGTGCGCCAGGCCGGTGCATTCGACCTGCACAAGGCGCTGCGCCGCGCGCGAAACCTCAAGCGCGATCCGTGGCACGCGATGCAGCGCGCACGCCAGACGCTGCCCTCGGACGTGACGCCCTGAGCCACTTCGCACGCGCGGTCTTTACGCGTTGCACACATTCGTGAACGTTGCCGGGCAAGCATGAATGGCCCGTACGCGCGGTTTTGCTAGCGTCGCGCCATGACTCATCGCCTACTCATCGTCTGCAAGGGAAACATCTGCCGAAGTCCCATGGCCGAGGCCATCGTGCGTGCACGCCTCCTGCGCCCCGGCATGCAGGTCGCCTCCGCCGGGCTCGCCGCGATGCGCGGCTTTCCGATCGACCCCAAGGCACAAGCGGCGCTTGCCGCGCACGGCTACGACGCCAGCGATCACATCGCACGGCAAGCGACCAAGGTGCTGATGCAGCAATCCGATCTCGTCCTCGCAATGGAGCAACGCCAGGTCGCTGCAGTGCTCGCTTTGTGTCCGACACTGCGGGGCCGCGTGTGCATGCTTTCGCACTGGCAGGACGGCAGCGACATCGAAGATCCCTACGGTCGCGACCAGCGCGCATTCGATATTGCGTTCGAACGCATCGAGTCTTGTATACGCGATTGGCGAACGAAACTGTGACACGTTCATTCCAATTGCTTCAGCGACGTGCGCATGCCGTGAAGTGATTCATCCATCTGAACCTGAGTTATCGCCGATCGCAGGTTCATTCGCGTGAACGTGTTTTTTTCATCTCTTCATCAACTACGCAACCATAGATTCGTTGCGCACGGACGCAGCGCGTCAGATTTCGACGCGTGAGGAACACGCGATCCGCTGCCGATGGTTGAGTGCGCACGCACACGGAAAAACACGCCTTTGCCCTTTCGTCGTTCGTGTTTCTGATCCGAGGTGCATGCATGAGGGACCCCAAGCTGGTAGCTGCCAGCGCGATCGCGTTGGCCGTGACCCTGTTCGCCATCTTCGCCATGCGCCCGTGGGCGCGGAAGATCGGACTGGTCGACCGGCCCGACGCGCGCAAGCAGCACCGCGGCAGCATTCCGCTGATCGGCGGGCTGTGCTTCTTCCTCGGCACCCTGGTGGGGCTGAGCTACCTGGGCTACATCGACGGATTCGTGACGAGCCTGCTGGCCGGTGGCGTGATGATCGTCGCGGCCGGCGCGCTGGATGACGCAAGCAACCTCAGCGTGACGTCACGCCTTCTGGTCGAGGCCGGTGCCGCCGGCCTGGTGATCTTCATGTCGGGTTTCTACGTGCACGATCTGGGCCAGATCGTCGGCACGCGCCACATCGACATCGGGCTGTTTGGCATCCCGTTCACGATCATCGCCGTCATCGGCCTGATCAACGCCTTCAACATGATGGACGGCATCGACGGCCTCGCCGCGTCGATGGCGATGGTGTGCATCGGCGCGATCCTGCTGTTCGACGATTCGTCCTGGTCGATGCCGGGCGTGCTGGTGATGCTGCAGGTGCTGTTCGCCGCGCTGATCCCCTACCTCTTCGTCAACCTGGGTTGGCCCGACGGTCGCAAGATCTTCATGGGCGACGCGGGCAGCACGCTGATCGGCTTCATCCTGGCGTGGGCCCTTATTTATATGAGTCACGCGAAGGTGGGCCGCCTCAATCCGCCGGACGTGCTGTGGTGCGTCGCGCTGCCGGTGATGGACACGCTGGCCGTGATGTATCGCCGCCTGCGCGCCGGCGGATCGCCGTTCAAGGCCGATCGCCAGCATCTCCACCACCTTCTGTGCGACACCGGCATGCCGCCGCGCCTGGTGCTGCTGACGATGGTCGCGGTCGCCGGCATCCTCGTGCTGATGGGCTGGTCGCTGCGCGACATGCCGCAGTCGCTCGCCTTCGCCGCCTTCATGCTGGTGATGGCGCTGCACGTGTGGTGGGTGCCGAAGGCGCTGACGAAGCTGCGCGGGCGCTGGCCGCGAAGCGCTCCGCGGCCCATTCCCGCGCCGGTGCAGACGCAGACGAACAACCACGGCATCAACTTCCTCAGCGCCCTGGCGGGCTTCGACGACCACGACGAGGTGCGCAACGTGCCCGAGCGCAGCGATGCGCCCGCCCGTGCCGGCATCGCACTTCCCGATGTGCTGCACCTGGCGGACGCGGCTGCCGAAGCCGCATCCGACATCAATCCGAGGCCCCCGGTGCGCGCCCTGTGCGTGCTGAGCGACTCGCCCGATGCGGTACGCATGGCGCCCATCGCGCAGCAGCTGGCGCGCGACGAACGCTTCGAGACGACCGTCTGCGTGGCCGCCGAATCCGAGCAGGAGTCGGCGCGCGTGCTCGAACTGTTCGACCTGTCGGCGGATGTGAAGGTCTCCGTGCCCGCGTCGGGCGAGGATCCGGCCGAGATGACCTCCAGTGCGCTGGGCGGCATCAAGCGCGTGATGACGCAGGTCCGTCCGGACGTCGTCGTCGTGCCGGGCGATGCGCCCGCGACGCTCGCCACCACGCTCGCCGCGCATTACCACCACGTGCCGGTGGTGTGCATCGACGGCGGCCTTGCGAATACCTCATCCCCGCGTGCGGCGGACGATCCGGGGCGCCGCATCGCGCGTGCACTCGCGTCCCTCCACGTCGCATCCGGTCAGTCGGCAGGCCGCCAGCTCGTCGCCGAAGGCGTGCCGGCGCATCGCGTGCTCGTCACCGGCAACGCCGCGCCGGATGCGCTGCGCAGCGCGCTCGAGCGCCTGCAGCCCGAACACGGCATGGGCCTGGCGCTGGCCGAACGCTTCGCCGCGCTGCGCGACAATGCCCCGCTGGTGCTGATGCTCGGCCACGAATGCGAGGAAGCGCACGCGACGCTGATGTGCAATGCGCTCACGCAGATCGCGCGCGAGCATCCGGGCGTGGACGTCGTCTGCGCGATCGGTCCGGTGTTCCTCGACGAGAACACGCCGGACAACCTCCACCGCATCGACGCGCCGGACTACCTTGCCGCGCTGTTCCTGCTGCGCCGTGCGCGACTGGCCTTCGTCGGCCCGTCCCTGTACGCAGAGGCGATGGCGCTGGAAATCCCGCTGCTTTCGCTCGATCCGCCGCCGGTCGAAGCCCAGGGCCGCGTGCACCTGATGGTTCACGACGCACAGGCGATCGCCGGCCACGTGTCGCGCCTGCTCGACGAAGCCTGGCTGCCGCCGCGCCGTGTCGCGCCGTCCGACAGCAACCGCATTCCCGAATTGAGCGACGCCGATGTGCGCGTCGCCGACGCCTTGGCGGGCCTGCGCCCGGTAATTCACGCGACGACGCCGTCGCGGGACGCCGGTTCGCCAAACCAGGTCGCGATCCGCAGCGCGTGGGGGGCGTCATGACCGCCCCCACCGCGCGCGTCCCGCACCCTCCCACGCCCTTGCGGTCGTGGACGACACACGCGCGGCACGCCGCGTTCCCCATGCGTGCGCAGTCGCATGCCCTGCTCTTCACCAGGTGACGAAACATGGCCACTCACGTGATCTCCCGGGCCGATGCCCCCTACGCCGTCCCGCCCGCCGCCAACGCGCGCGAAGACGACATCGACATCCCCACCCTCGTATCCACGCTCACCGACAACAAGTGGCCGATCCTCTTCGGCACGCTGGCGTTCTTCATCGTTTCGGTGGCGTACGTGCTGCTGGCGACGCCGCAGTACGAGGCCAACGCCGTCGTGCAGGTCGAGTCCCGTCCGCCGACGGTACCAGGCCTCAACCAGCCCACCACCGCGCCGGCACCGCCGATCGTCGATGCGCCCGCGGCGACGGAAACGCAGCTGCTGACCTCGCGCCGCGTCCTGGGTGAAGCGATCGAACGCCTCGACCTGGATACCGTGGTCGAGCCGGTCCGCATGCCGCTGATCGGCGCCATGGCCGCGCGCATGCAGCAGCGCCTGCATCCGGGCGAAGTGGCCTCGCCGTGGTTCGGCCTGGACAGCTATGCGTGGGGCGGCGAACAGGTCGACGTCGGCTCGTTCGAAGTGCCCGAGCAGCTGGTCGGCATTCCGCTGCAGCTGATCGCCGGCGAACGCGGCAAGTACAAGCTGCTCGATCCGGACGGCAACCTGATGCTCGAAGGGCGCGTGGGCCAGAAGGCCACCAACGGACGCGGCCTGACGCTCGAGGTCGAACGCCTGGCCGCCAATGCCGGTACGCGCTTCGAGCTGACGCGGCTCAACACCATGGCGCTGATGACGCAGCTTAAGGGCAACATCACCGTCAGCGAGCAGGGCCGCAACTCCGGCATCATCAACCTGACCTACCCGCACCCGGATCCGCTGCGCGCGAAGCAGGTGCTGGACCAGATCACGCAGGCCTACGTGCGGCAGAACGTGGCGCGCAACTCGGCCGAAGCGGCCAAGCGCCTGCAGTTCGTGACCGAGCAGTTGCCCAAGGTGCGTCGTGAGCTCGCCGATGCGCAGGCGCGGTTGAACACCTTCCAGTCGCGCACGCGCACGATGGACGTCGGGGTGTCGAACAAGGCCCTGCTCGACCAGACGGTCGCGCTCGACCAGAGCATCCAGCAGCTGCAGGTGCAGCGCGCCGACATCGCCAGCCGCTACACGCCCGAGCATCCGGTCTACCAGTCGCTGATGCGCCAGATCGGCCAGTTCGAGGCGAAGAAGAACCAGATCATGGGCCAGATCGGGAACCTGCCCGACACGCAGCAGGGCCTGTTCCGCCTCAACCGCGACGTGGAGGTCATCAACCAGACCTACGCCAACCTGCTCGACCAGGCGCAGCAGCTGAACATCGCCGCCGCCAGCGCGGTCGGCAACGCGCGCGTGATCGATCCGGCCGACGTCAACATGGACAGCCCGTCGTGGCCGAAGCCGCTGATCGTCATCGGCGCCGGCACGCTGATCGGCGCGATGTTCATGGTCGCCTTCGTGCTCACGCGCCAGATGTTCCGTCGTGGCGTCGAGGATCCGGTCGACATCGAACTGCTCGGCCTGCCGGTTTACGCGTCGATTCCCTTCAGCGCGAAGGGCAAGCAGATCGTCGCTCAGCCGGGCACGGCCGCGCGTCGCGACGGGAAGCAGCGCCTGCTGGCGTTCCGCTCACCGTCGGACCTGGCGATGGAGGCGCTGCGCACGCTGCGCACGAGCCTGCATTTCGCCCGCTTCGAGATGAAGAACAACATGCTGATGATCGCCGCGCCGAGTCCGGGCGTGGGCAAGTCGTTCGTCTGCGCGAACCTCGCCGTGACGATGGCGCAGGCCGGCCAGCGCGTGCTGCTGGTGGACGCCGACATGCGTCGCGGCACGCTGCACCTGGCGCTCGGAACGCGCGCCGACGGTGGTCTTTCGGAGCTGATTTCCGGCCGCATCGACGAGATCCAGGCCGTGCGCAAGGTCGGCGGCACGGAGAACCTGTCGTTCATCTCGCGCGGCACGATCCCGCCGAATCCGTCGGAACTGCTGATGCATCCGCGCTTCACTTCGCTGCTGGACAAGCTCGCGCAGCAGTACGACATCGTGGTGATCGATACGCCGCCTGTGCTCGCGGTCACCGACGCCGCGGTGATCGGCCACCACGTCGGCACCTGCCTCATGGTGGTGCGCTGGGGCCTCAACCAGCAGCGCGAAATTGCACTCGCCAAGCAGCGCCTGGAACAGAACGGCGTCGAAGTGCGCGGCGCGATCTTCAACGCGGTGCAGAAGCGCGGCTCGGGTCAGTACGCCTACACGTACTACGACTACCAGCCCATGAAGGACGAACCCCTGCGTGCGGGAGCGAGGTAACGCGATGCGCACCCAGATCACGATGTCGCCCTATTACGGCACGCCGGACTTCTCGCGCCTGATGCGCGAGGACGTCCCGCCGCCGGCCGTGGATCCGGTGTCGGTCGCCGACATCCTGCGCAATGCCTTCGTCTATCCGCCGTACTCGATCTACGAAGGCGTCCGGCTCGTCACGTTCGGGTTCTGCCCGCACGACGACATGCACACCGAGCCGAAGTTCCACTTCAAGTTCCGCAACGCCGGCGAAGTGCCCGAATACGCCGCCACCGAGCAGGACTGGGTCTCCGGCTACCACCGGCGCCTGTGCGACGCGATCCAGCGCAGCTGCGCGGGCATGAGCTCGCCGTGGCTGCTGCAGAGCGGCGGCAAGGACTCGACGACGCTGGCGATCGCCATCGCCGACGCGCGGCCGGACACGACGTGCATCACCTACCTCGGCGGCCAGGAGGAAGACGAAGTCGAATCGGCGACGCACGTCGCGCGCACGCTCGGGCTTCGTCATGAAACGCTGACCTGCGATCCGGCGCGCGCGTACGACCGGTACCTCGGCGTCGTCGATCGCATGCCGTTGCTGACGGCCGACTTCGCGCTGCTCTCCTGCATCGACCTGGGCACCGAAGTGGTCGGCCACGGCGGCGACGGCGTCGTCGACGGGCTCGGTGCCGACAGCTATTTCGGCACGCCGATGAGCAAGCGCCAGGAAATGCTCAAGCGCCTGTCGCGCGACTTGCCGCTGCCGGGCTGGCTGTCGGAGCTGCCCGGCGTGGATCGCAGCTTCAAGCTCTGCTACATGCTCAGCACGCTGCGGATGAACGAAATCGAGCGTGCGTTCCCGGGCTCGCGCTTCAGCGACGACGAAGTCGACGAACTGCTCGGGCGGCCGATCTCGCAGCATTCGCGTCACCGCCTCGAGCTGTATCGCGAGGAAATCGGCTCGGCGACGAGCCTGTGGGAATGGCGCGACATGTCGACGTCGATCGCCGGCTCCGCGGGCGCGTTCGCCAAGGGGCTGTACTCGAGCGCCGCGCTTGGCCTGAAGGTCGCCTACCCGTTCTGCGACCTCACGCTGCGCGAGTGGATCCATCGCGAAGTGCCGCGCTACCAGAAGGTCGATCCGGTCACCAAGCTCAACAAGCTGCTGATCCGCGACCACATCGCCACGCGCTTCGAGGAGCTGCCGTACGTCACCGGCAAGGGCAGTTTCCGTTTCGACGTGCGGGGACTGGCGAAGGCGAGGTTCGACCGCGTGCGCGAGTTCGCGCGCGATTCGGCCGAGCTTCCCGGCGCCGGCGCATGGCTGGACCGCAACCGGCGCCGTCTCGACAACAAGTACCACGCGTCGAAGTTCTACCTCCTCGCTGTCGTGCTTCCCTGGCTCGCATCGCGTCGCGAGCGGCGCGCGCAGGTACAGGACACCGACATGCGCGAACGCGCCTATGCCTGATCTGTTGCGGCGGCGGATTGCCGCGTCCATGGCGATACTGGCCGCGGCGCCCACGGCGTCGTGGGCAGCGGCCCCGTTCGGCAACGCCGTCATCGACGTGCGCCGGCACGGTGCGCGCGGCAACGGGGTCGTCAACGACACGCGTGCGTTCCAGGCGGCCATCGACGCCCTTCCGCCTGCCGGCGGCACGGTTCAGGTGCCAGGCGGCGATTACCTCATCGACCCGGTCGTGGGCGTGAAGCTGCGCAGCCGCATGCATCTGGCGATGTCGCCGGGTACGCGTCTGATCGCCAAACCGAACGCGGCCGAACGCGCTTACGTGCTCAATGCGCATCGCGTGAGCGACGTGGTCATTTCCGGCGGCCGCATCATCGGGGAACGTTCCTCGCACAAGGGCACCACCGGCGAGTGGGGGCACGGCCTGATGATCCGTGCGTCCGAGCGCGTGCAAGTGCGCGACATGCACATCTCGCACTGCTGGGGCGACGGGATTTCCATCGGTGGCGCGAAGGTGGGCGCGACAGTCGTCCCCAGTCGCGACCTGACCATCGAACGCGTCGTCTGCGCCGACAACCGTCGCCAGGGCCTCACCATCGGCCGCTCGCGCCGTGTGCGCGTGTTCGATTCCGAATTCATCGACACCGGCGGCACGCTGCCTGGCGCCGGCATCGACGTGGAACCCGACCAGGGCGACATCGCCGACGACATCCTCGTCGCACGTTGCACCGTGCGCGGCAACGAGGGACCCGGCATCCAGCTCTACAAGCGTGTCACCGATGCGACCGTGCGCGATTGCCTGGTCGAGCGAAATCGCGGCCACGGCATCCTCACGGTCGGCGCGACGGATTGCCGCATCGAAGCCAACCGTATCCGCGAAAACGTGCTCGGGGGCGTCGGCGTCCGCCCCGGCACTCGGGGCCTGGTCATCTCGCGCAACGAGTTCGACGACAACGGCCGATCCGCGAAAGCCATCGCGAGCGGTGCCGGTCGCGGCGGGAAACGGCACGTGGTCATCGGCGAAAAGACCGAGCGCATCAGCGTCGAATCGGACAACCGTTATCTCGATTAGCCCAAGCGGGCTCATCCAGTGGGCCGTTACGCGCCGACTGGCCAGCGCATCGCCGCGTGAAGATCGCGCGTGACGAACGCCGTCACGCGCACGGTACGATTTCACACGACCTAACGCGCGTGAAGCGCGTTTCGAGCGGGCTCATGCACGCGTATGGCGGCCCCGCCCGGTTCATGCTGCGCAAACGCGCGACATCGCGCAGCAACGATTACGCAGTCATGAACTTGAATGCGGATGTTTATGAACGTCACGCGCCGATTTGCTTGCGCGCGTGCACAAATAGTGAAGAAAGGGGTTTCGATTCACAGTTGTTCCTGTAGGGTGCACGGCAGTCACGAACATGATCGTGGCGTGATGACGTGAAGTCGCGAGGGGGCGCACTTCACACACCAAGCCCCAATCGAGCCGAACCGCTCACCCGGGGGCGTTCCTTAATTCCGGAACCCTACTGTGAACGAGATCCAGCCCATGGCGCCCGCGACTGCCGAACGTCGCGAATTCCTCCGCAAGACCCTGCTCCTCACCATCCCGTCCGTCATCGGCTTCGGTGGCATCGGCAAAGTGATGGCCGCCGCCGGCGCCACCACTGCATCCACCTTCTCTCCGACGGCGCGCGCCCGCGGCTCCGCGTCGGTCAGCGTGCGCAACTACGGTGCGCGCGGCAACGGTACCAACGACGACACCAAGGCCTTCCAGGCCGCGATCAATGCGCTGCCCTCCTCCGGCGGCACGGTTACCGTTCCGGCGGGCGACTACGTGATCGATCCCACCGTCAATGTCCGCCTGCGCAGCAAGATGCACCTCAAGCTGGCCGACGGTGCGCGTCTGCTGGCCAAGCGCAACAGCGCCGAGCGCGCGTACGTGCTGATGGTCTACAAGGTCAGCGACGTGGAGATTTCCGGCGGCCAGATCATCGGCGACCGCGACAACCACCTGGGCACCGCCGGCGAGTGGGGCCACGGCATCATGGTGCGCGGCGCCTCCCGCGTGACGGTGCGCGACATCCACATCTCCAAGTGCTTCGGCGACGGCATTTCCATCGGCGGCGCCATGGTTACCGGCGCGCCGACCATCCCCAGCAACGACGTGATCGTCACCAACGTCGTGTGCACCAACAACCGCCGCCAAGGCCTGACCATCGGCTGCTCGACCAACGTGAAGGTCTACGACAGCGAGTTCAGCTACTCCAACGGCGTCGCCCCGCAGTGCGGCATCGACATCGAGCCGGACTCGAGCGATTCGCGCACCACCGACACGGTGCACATCGAGAACTGCCTGATCCGTCGCAACAAGGGCAACGGCATCCTGTCCTACAAGCGCGTCAAGGGCGTGACGATCAAGAACTGCACGCTGGAATACAACGGCGGTTACGGCCTGCTCACGGTCGGCGCCAACACCGGCTACGTCGCGCAGAACCGCTTCCGGCACAACTACCTGTACGGTGCGATGTTCTCCGCGGCGACCAAGGGCTACCAGACCAGCGGGAACGTCTTCAAGAACAACCATACCCGCATGCACGGCGTGAACACCTCCTCCACCCCGTATGTCTCGTTGACGGGCCTGGTAGGCGGCAACACGGGCAACGGCGCGCACATCGCCAAGAGCTCGGACAGCACCGACATCCGCGTGACGACCAACCAGTACGCGAAGTAAGACGCGACACCCGCCCATTCTTTTTTGACACTCGTCAAGGGCAAACGGCCGGCGCAAGCCGGCCGTCTTTTTATGCGCGATCCATGACGCATCCGGCCGCGTCCGTGACGTGTCGCCCAACTGTTTCGCTTTCGATACAGGACGCGGCGCCCGTTTATCTCAGGATGCGAATGTGACAGCGCGGTGGAGGTCGGCAAAAAAGCATTCGTTACCATCGAGCGACCTCCACGACCGGACGTTCCGCCGCTTCCATCGCTGATCTTCCATGCGCTGGGCGGCCCGCCATGCCGATGCGAATCGTCTTCTTCGCGAACACCGACTGGTACCTCTACAACTTCAGGCTTTCCACGGCCCGTCATCTCCACGCGCACGGCGCAGAGGTGGTGATGGTGTCGCCACCGGGAGAGTTCGGCGCGCGGTTCGCCGAACACGGCATCCGCTGGGAGGTCCTGCCAATGGATCGCGCGAGCCTCAATCCCGCTCGCGAGGCCGTGACCATCCATCACCTTACCCGGCTGCTGCGCCGCGAGCGCCCGCAGCTGATCCACAACTTCACCGTCAAATGCGCCGTGTACGGCGCGCTCGCGGCCAGGCTGGCGAACGTGCCGGCCGTGGTCAATGCCGTGGCGGGCATGGGCTATGTATATGCAAGCGACACATTGAAAGCCCGCGTGCTGCGCCCGGTGGTGAGCGCGCTCATGCGATCGACGCTCGGCCACGGGCATTCACGCGTGATCCTGCAGAACCCCGACGACGCCGCGGCCCTGACCGAATCGAAGCTCGTGCCGGACGATCGCATCCGCATCATCCGCAGTTCGGGCGTGAACATCGATCGCTTCCAGCCCGTGACGCACGAAGGCGACGGGCCGCTGCGCGTGCTGCTCGCGGCCCGCCTGCTGCGGGAGAAAGGCGTCGGGGAATTCGTCGAAGCCGCGCGCATGCTGAAGGATCGGGGACGGACCGTGCAGTTCCTGCTGGCCGGCACGCCCGACCCGGGCAATCCGTCGTCCTACGCGAAGCACGAGATCGAGCAGTGGCATCGGGAAGGCCTCATCGACTGGCTCGGCCACGTCGACGACATGCCCGCCCTGATGCGCACGGTGCACGTCATGGCACTGCCCAGCTACTACCGCGAAGGCGTGCCGCGCTGCCTGATCGAAGGTGCCGCGAGCGGGCTTTGCCTGATCACCACCGACCTGCCCGGCTGCCGCGAGGTCGTCACCGGCCACGGCATCGACGGATTGCAGGTGCCGCCACGCGATGCGCCTTCGCTGGCCGCGCTGGTGATGCAGCTCGACGACGACCGCGCGCTGGTGAAGCAGCTCGGCGTCCGCGCGCGCGAGCGTGCCGAGCGCCATTTCGACGAACGGCTCGTCATCGACCGGACCCTGGAGGTGTACGCCGAGCTGCTCGCCGATCCGTTCCCCGCGCGCTCGGCCGTTGCTGGATGAGCGCCCGCATGAGTGCGAGCGCCTGGCGGCCGGCGGCGACCGCGATCGGCATGCTGTGGCTGGCCACGCTGGCCGGCGCGGCCATGGTGTTCCTCGCGCAGATCCTGCTGGCGCGGCGCCTGGGGCCGGATGACTACGGCCTGTTCGCGTCGTCGCTGGCGACGGTCACCGTCGTGGCGCCGATGGCCGGCTTCGGGCTGTCGCAATTCCGCCTCAAGGCCTACGGCGCCGAAGGATGGGCGGCCGATCGCTGGCTTCGCCCGTCGCTGCGCTTCTCGGCCTTCACCGGCGCGCTGGCATGCGCGGCGGTGATCGCATGGGCGCTGATGGGCAATGCGGTCGACGATGACACGCGGTTGACGTTGCTGCTGCTGGTGCCCGTGATCGCGGGCGTGTTCGCGGTGGACCTGGTGGGCAGCAAGCTGCGCCTGGAAGAGCGCCACGGTGCACTGGCCGGCTGGCAACTGCTCATGCCCGCTGGCCGCCTTGCGGTCGCGGCCACGCTGCTGGTACTGCCGATTGCGAGCGCGCAAGGCGCGGCGCTCGGGTACGGGCTGGTCGCGCTGCTGATCGCCGGCCTTGCGTTGCCCCAACTCATGGCGATGCAGCAGGGACGCGTGGACCTGAAGGGCCATGGTCCGCGACCGGCCGCTGCAAGCTTCGAGTCGACGCCCGGCGCGATGCAATTGTGGTCGAGCGCGTGGGCCTACGGTGTCGCGGCCGTTTTGTATCCGGTCTTCTTCCAGGTCAGCACGGTGCTGCTGAAATACCTGGGCAGCAACGCGCAGGCGGGCCATTACGGCGTGGCGCTGGCGGTCATGACGGCCATCTACCTGTTTCCCGCCACGGTCTACCAGAAGTTCCTGCTTTCGCGCCTGCATCGGTGGGCCGTGCACGACAAGGCGCGCTTCTGGCGCGTGTACCGGCTCGGCAACCTCGCGATGCTCGGGATGGGCATGGTCGTGGGCGTGATGCTGGCCGTCGTGTCGCCCTGGCTGGTGCCGATCGCGTTCGGACCGGCGTTCGTCGACGTCGTCGAATTGCTCACCATCCTCGCGCTGTGCGTTCCGATCCGCTTCCTTTCCACCGCGGTCGGTTCGGCGCTCCTCACCGAACACCACATGCGCTACAGGGTGGTGGCGATGCTCGTGGCCACGCTCGTCGCGGTGGCGCTCAACTGGGTGGCGATCCCTCGCTGGGGCCAGACCGGCGCGGCCTGGGCCACCGTATTGGCCGAAACGGTGTTGCTGCTCGCCATGTGGCTTGGCACACGCCGCCTGACCCGACCGGAGAAAGCAGCATGACGCATCGCCCGCGCGTGGGTTTTACCGGCTACTACGGGATGCGCAATTTCGGCGACGACCTGTTCGGCGTGCTGTGCACCGCCGCGGCGCGCCAGTACTGGAACGCGGACCCGCTGCTGGTCGGTCCTGGCCTAGATGGCGCCCCTGCGCGTGCCATGTGGCCGTCGGCGTTTCCGGCCGAGCTGTACGGCTCTGCCGGTCCCGTCGGAAAGGCCGCGCGCCTGGTCGGTTTCGTGCGCGGCCTGCACGCGAGCGACGTGCTCGTCATGGGTGGCGGCTCGGTCATCACGGCACGCGAGTCGTTCCGCAAACCCATGATGCTGTCCGCGGCACGCCGCAATCGCGTGCAGCTCGCGGCGGTCGGCGTGTCGGTCGGACCATTCCCTGACGCCGCGTCGGAAGCAGCTGCCGCCGCGTTCGTTCGCGAGTTCTCGTACCTGTCGGTGCGCGATCGACGTTCGTACGAGCTGGCCTGCCAGATGGGGCTGGAGCACATCGTCCACGAGGGACGCGATCTGGCCGGACTGTTGCAGAGCGTGGCGCCGCAAGTGCCGACGCGCGATAACGAGCGAGGGGGCGTGCCGCGCATCGGCCTGGCCCCATGCCGCTACCAGGTACGCGCCGACCATCCCGCGCCCACACCTTCGCAATGGCACGATGCGGTGGTGCATGCAGTGACGCGCATGGCGTCGAGCGCCCCCCTGCAGGTCGAGGTGTTCAGCCTCAATGGCCACCCCCAGCATGGCGACAACGCGATGGCCGAGCAGTTGCAGCAGCGCCTGCGCGAGCGCGGCGTCGCCGCCGAGCTTCATGCCTATGGCGGCGGCGATCCGCTCCGCACCGTGGACGCGATCCGCCGGTGCGATGCCTTCATCAGCGCCCGCCTGCATGGCGCGATCGTGGCCTACCTGTGCTCGGTGCCGTTCGCCATCGTGGATTACCACCCCAAGTGCCGCGACTTCGCCCAGGACATCGGCCTGCCGGCACATCTGCGCATCAGCGATGGCGCCCACGACACGAGCGCGTTCGTGCACGTGGTGGATGCGTTGCTGAATGACAGCGGGGCACGCGCCCGCCTTTCACCCGCCGTATACGCGCAGGAGGCGCAGGACATATTCCAATGCGCTCCATGGTCGAGTCCCGCCACCTTCCACACACGCGCGTCGAGCGCGCCCGCCTGATGACCGATCCCGCCACCACCGCCCCAGTCAGCGTCGTCGTGCCGTGCTACCGCTGCGGTGCGACCATCGCCGATGCCGTGGCCTCCGTCGCACGCCAGACCTTGCCTCCGCGCCAGGTGGTGCTCGTCGACGATGCGAGCCCCGACGACACCGTCAGCGCATTGCACGCGGTGGCCGCGCAATACGCGCCCGGGTGGGTGCAGGTGGTCGCACTGCCTGCCAATCGCGGGCCCTCGGGCGCACGCAACACGGGCTGGGAACACGCGACGGAGCCGTACGTCGCCTTCCTCGACTCGGACGACACCTGGGCGCCCACCAAGATCGAACTGCAGATGCGCGCCCTGCGTGCCGATCCGGAGATCGCGCTGCTCGCGCACCGCATGGCCGTACGCGATCGAGACCGTCCCGCGCCGCCACCACCGCGCCAGGCGCGCACGCATATCGTGCCGCGTCGCCGTTTGCTGCTGAACAACCCCTTCCCGACCGCCTCGGTCGTGCTTCGACGCGACCTGCCGTTCCGGTTCGACGAGAACTACCGCCGCGTCGAGGACTTCCTCCTGTGGGGCCAGATCGGCTTCTCCGGCTACCGTTGCGCCAAGCTCGACCAGGTGCTCGCGTACTGGCACAAGGCCAATTACGGCGCCGGCGGCCTGAGCGAAGACCTCAAGGCCATGCATCGCGCGGGCCGTGAGGTGCGGCGCGAACTGTTGCGCCAGGGGCTGGTGAGTTATCCCGAGCATCTGTTCGCGCGCAGCGTCGGCATGGTGCGCAAGGCACGCCAGCGCATGCTCCTCGCCCTGCGACGTGCCACCGAAGGAGGCGCCACCTCGTGAACGCCAATGTTCCCGAATACGGCATGACGCAGCGGCGTTCGACGTACATTCCCGCCACGACGACGCTCAGCGTGCTGCTGTTGATGGCGGTTGGGCTGTTCGGCTGCTGGCTCGTCGGCACGCGTCCGCTGGACGTGGGCACCGACACGCAAACCTACGCCGGCTTCTTCCAGGGCCTGAGTTCCGGCGGTGGCGAAACGCGCCTGGAGCCCGGCTTCGTCTACCTCACGTGGGCGCTGTGGAAACTGGGCTTCGGCGTGGTCGGCTACCAGACCGCGCTTTTCGCGTTGATGCTCGGCACGGTCTTCGTTGCGACGCGCCGTTACCAGGACTATCTCGTCGGGGACGACCCCGTGCAACGCCGGGGATTCCTGACGTTCCTCGGCGCGGCGATCATGCTGCTGTACGTCTCGCCGATGTTCGTCAACGCGACGATCAACGCGGTGCGACAGGGCCTGGCTGCGCTGCTGGTGTTCGCCGCGCTGCTGTCGTTCCAGCGCAAGCAATGGTGGAGTTTCGTCATCCTCGGCGCGGTGGCGAGCAGCCTGCACCTGTCCTCCCTGATGTACCTGGTGTTCGCGCCGGTACTGCTGTTCGGTACGAGGATGCAGCGCGTGATCGCGCTGATCGCGTTCGCGTCCTACGTCAGCGGCCTGTCGACGATGGTCATCCGCGCAACGATTCCCGCCCTGTACGAGCTGATGATGACCTACACCGCATCGGGGCGCTCCAAGGTCGGCGTACGCGTCGACTTCGCGGTGTTCTCCATCTTCTGGTACACGCTGCCCTACGTGCTCGCGCCGCTGGTACGCGCGGACTATCGCGAGAAAATCAAACGAAGCGCCGCGGTCTACCTCGTGATGACGCTGCCGTTCTTCGCCGTGGGCTGGGGCTACTTCTCCAACCGCTACCTGCTTCCGGCATGGCTGAGCGTCTCGTTGATCCTCGCCGCGATGCTGGTCCACAGCCGCGTCGCGTTGCTGCGCAATCCGTTGCTCCTGCGCTTCGGGCTGATCCTGTCGTGCGCGGCGTTCTACTACTATGTCACCAACGAAATCCTGATCTGAGGATGTCCGCCACGCATGCAGGCCCTGCAATCGTTGCTTGTCGCCCTGACGTTTCCCCCTGCCCTGTCCGTCGCGCTGCTCATCGTCGCGGCGCTGTTCGCACTCATCCGCTGGCGTCGCATCGCCATGGCCACGGCCGTGCTCGCCGTCGCATGGTCCGCATTGCTCGCCATCCCGAGCGTTTCGGACTGGGTGCGCGGCCGGCTCGAAAGCCGATATCCGCCCGTCGATGAATCCACCTTGCCGCAGGCCGACGCGATCGTCGTACTCGGCGGCGCCACGCACTTCTACTGGCTCGAACGCCAGAACGTCACGGCCTACGACCTCGAGAACAGCCGCCTCGCCGCGGGGGCGCGTGCATGGCTCGAGGGAAAGGCGCCGGTCATCGTGCTGTCCGGCGGCGGCGACAATGGTGGAAACGAAGCCGCGAGCGAAGCGCGCCTCATGGAGAACGCCATCCAGCGCCTGGGCGTTCCGCAGGATGCACTGCTGCTTGAAACAAAGAGCCGCAACACGCGCGACAACGCGCGCTACACCGCGCAGATCGCCCGCGAACACGGCTTCGATCGCATCCTGCTGGTGACCTCCTCGCTCCACATGACCCGTGCCGTGATCGAGTTCCGCAAGGCCGGTGTTGAAATCACGCCCGTGCCGGTTCCCGAAAGCGGCAAGCGCGAACGCTGGACACAACGCTGGCTTCCGTCGGGTCGTGCGTTATGGCGGAGTGGACGCGCGATCAAGGAAATGGGAGCGATCGTGATGTCGCGTCTACGGAACTGAACGACGTGTGGCACGGGTCACACCGCCATTCATTCGCTCGTTCGCATCACTGAATGCAACTGCACTGCCCGCTCATGGCATCACGCCGTGTGCGCCATGCGCGATCTAGGCTTCCGTGGCGAACACAAGGACATCGCTACGTTCACAACGTCGTTCCACCGGCCGCGTCCCGCATGGAAATGGTGACGAAGGGCATCGCGCAGCTGACCAGCCGCGCATGTCGCGCCAAGAACCCGAGGGCCATGCATTGAAGACGCTCACTCTTGCCTGCTCGGTCGCGATCGCGACCGTCATCACCGGGTGCACCGGCCAGCAGATGACGCGAGGCGACATACAGGATTCGCGCTTCGTCGGGGGCGAGGTGAAGATGATCCCGATCACCTCCGACGTCGTCTCCGCGCCCGCGCCCAAGGCCGTCGTACCGCAGGAACTGCTGGCGTTCCGCGGCGAGACCTACAAGATCCAGCCCGGCGATACGCTCATCGTCACCGTGTGGGATCACCCCGAACTCACCACGCCTGCCGGCAACCAGCAGCAGGCCGTGACCAACGGCCGCCTGGTGCAGCCGGACGGCACGTTCTACTTCCCGTATGCCGGCAAGCTCAACGTCACCGGCATGACGATCGAGGACCTGCGCAGCACGCTGACCTCGCGCCTGGCGAAGTACCTCACCAATCCGCAGCTCGACGTCAACGTGGTCGGCTTCGGTAGCCGCGTCGCACTGCAGGGCGCATTCGTCGACACCACGCCGCAGGACGTGACGACGGTTCCGATGACGCTGTCGCAGGTCGTGGGTCGCGCGCGCATCGACGTCGCGCAGGCCGATCTGTCGGGGCTGGTGCTCACCCGCGACGGACGCAACTACAACCTCGACCTGGATGCGCTCAACCGCGACGGCAACGTCGCGCAGGACATCTACCTCAAGCCGGGCGACCGCCTCTTCCTGCCGTTCAACGACCGCAAGGAGGTCTACGTCATCGGCGAAGTCGCGCGTCCGCAGGCGCTCACGTTCAAGACGACCGATGTCACGCTCACGCAGGCGTTGGGTCGCGCGGGCGGTTTGAATCCCATCACCTCCAAGGGTGAGGCGGTCTACGTGATCCGCGGGCTCGAAGACATGGGAACGCCGCAAGCGACGCAGGGCGCCACCACGGTGTACCAGCTCGATGCGAAGTCGCCGGTGGCCTTCGCGCTCGGCGACAAG
Organism: Lysobacter soli; assembly: GCF_009755585.1. Taxonomy (NCBI): domain Bacteria; kingdom Pseudomonadati; phylum Pseudomonadota; class Gammaproteobacteria; order Lysobacterales; family Lysobacteraceae; genus Lysobacter; species Lysobacter soli. The sequence continues at coordinate 2,568,227 of NZ_CP046603.1, forward strand.
TTCCGGCTGAAGCCCGGCGACGTCGTGTGGGTCGGCCCGGCCGGCGTGACGCGCTGGAACCGCTTCCTGTCGCAGCTGCTGCCGCTGTCCTCGCTCGTGACCAACGCCGCCTCGGCCCAGTACGACCTGACGCGGTAACGGCCAAGATTCAAGCGTGGGTGGGAGGAGAAAGAGGAGCTTCGGCTCCTCTTTCTCTTTGTGCGAATGCCGGATGTCGATTCGCAGGCCCTGCGCTCGTCGGGGAAGATGAGGCGAGCCGCCTCGTCATCCGGAGCGCCCATGCTGCAGCTGTATGCCCACCCGTTCTCCTCGTATTCGCAGAAGGTCCTGACCGCGCTGTACGAGAACGGCACGCCGTTCGAATGGAAACTGCTGGAGTCGCCCGAGTGCGACGCCTGGCGCGAGCTGGTCGCGATGTGGCCCGTGCGGCGCTTCCCGGTCATGGTCGAGGAAGGCCGCATGGTCGCCGAAGCCAGCTGCATCATCGAATACCTGCACGTGCATCATCCCGGCCCGGTGAAGCTGATCCCGGACGATGCCGATGAGGCGATCGAGGTGCGGATGATGGACCGCTTCTTCGACCACTACATCTCCACGCCGCAGCAGAAGTTCGTGTTCGATGCACTGCGCCCGGAAGCCGAACGCGACACGCGCGGCGTCGAGGAAGCGCGCGACATGCTCGAAAACGCCTACGGCTGGCTCGACGGCGTGATGGCGAACCGCGAATGGGCCGCCGGCTCGCGCTTCAGCCTGGCCGATTGCGGCGCGGGGCCGTTCCTGTTCTACGCGGACTGGACGCACCGCATCGGTCCGCGTTACGCGAACGTGCGCGCCTATCGCGAGCGCCTGCTTGCACGTCCTGCGTTCGCGCGCGCCGTGGACGAAGCGCGGCCGTACCGCTCCTACTTCCCGCTCGGCGCGCCCGATCGGGATTAGGCGCGACTGGACCCCGTTGCCGCGACACGGGCATCATGCGCGCTGCTCGTTCGGGGACCGCGCATGTTGCTCATCATCACCGCCATCGTGCTGCTGGCCGGGCCGGCACTGCTCGCGCTGGCGGGCCTGTTCGCCTCGAAGTCGACCACGCCGGCGCGCGCGGCGCGCATGCGCTGGAGCTGGAGGACCGTCCTGGTGTCCGCCCTGCTCTACGCGCTCGCCTTCAACCTGACGTTCTTCGTGCAGGAAGTCTTCCTCGTCGTGCCGAAGGCGCTCACGCCGGGATTGCAGCCGACGCTGTTCCACAACAACCACCTGTGGACCGGCGAGAACCCGCTGGCGAGCCTGTTCCAGGGCACCGGTGCGCTGGCGACCGCCATTGTCGGCCTGGCGTGCCTGTTCGCGGTGCGCGCGGGTCGTCCGCGTTCTGTTGCGTGGCGGTTGTTCGTCCTGTGGATGGCGTATTGCGGGCTGCTGATGGCGTTGCCGCAGGTGGTGATCGGCGCACTGAGCACGGGCAGCGACGTCGGCATGGCGATGGTGTACTTCGGCCTCTCGCCGGAGACGAAATTCATCGCGGCCTTGATCGCGCTGGCCGCCATCGTCGTCGTGTCGCTCGCGCTGGTGCGACCCGCGCTCGAGCTGGCCGACGAGCCGGCAGCCGTCGCCACGCCGGCGGCGCGTACGCGCTTCGTGCTGCAGACGATCGCGCTGCCGATGCTGATCGGCACGGCGCTGGTGATTCCCTTCCGCGTGCCGCGCGAAATGCTGGAAGTCGTGCTGCTGCCGCTGATCGTCGGCGTCCCCGGGGCGCTGTGGATGCTCGCCGGCGCATGGCGCGTTCGCGATGCGCAGGCGACGGGCACGCCTTTGCGCGCGATCGTGACGCCCCTGCTCGGGGCCATCGCGCTGCTGCTGGTGTTCCAGCTGGTGCTGCGGCCGGGCGTCGCGTTCTACTGAGGCATCACGCGCCCGCGCGCATGCTCGCGCTTTGCCGCCGGGAGCGCACGCCATGGCCGTCGATCCGATTCCGCCGGGACATCACCGCATCACGCCGGGCATCGTCGTGGGCGATGCGAAGGATGCGATCGCCTTCTACGAAGCCGCCTTCGGCGCAACGCTCACCTATCGCCTCGACGTCGGCGGCAAGGTCGCGCATGCCGAGATGCGCATCGGCGATGCGCGCTTCATGCTGTCGGACGAGTTCCCCGAATGGGACGCGCTGGGCCCGGAATCGCGTGGCGGCACCACCGGCAGCCTGCTGGTGTACGTCGACGACGTGGACGCGGCTTTCGAGCGCGCAATCAAGGCCGGCGCGACGGTTTTGCAGGCGGTGGAGAACCAGTTCTGGGGCGACCGCACGGGCACGGTGGTGGATCCCTTCGGCCATCGTTGGATGCTCGGCACGCATGTCGAAGACGTCGACGAGGACGAGATGCGCCGGCGTGGCGCAGAGTGGGCCAAACAGTACGAAACGGACCACACGTAAGCTCCTCGCGCTACTCGCCGCCGCGATCAGCGATTACGCTTGCGGCATGAACACCGCATCCCGATACGAACGCATCCCCTTGCACGCTCGACCGCATCGCGCATCGCGCGCAGGAACCACGCGATGAACGTGTTCTCTCCCGCAGGGCACCTGCCGAACGCGAAATGGGTGCGCGACGGCGTCGACCTGGTCGTGCCGCTGGGCGAAGCGGCACTGATCCTCGTTGCCGCGTGGTTGTTGCGGCTGCTGCTGCGCAAGGCGCTCAACCGCGTGTGCGCGCGCTACGAGTTGCCGGTCGAAATGACCATCGGCGCGCGGCGCGTGATGGGCACGCTGATCTACGTCGCGGCCACTTTCCTGATCCTGCAGCGCCTGGGCGTGTCGGCGTCGGTGTTGTGGACGGCGATCACCGGATTCGCCGCGGTCGCGGCGGTGGCGTTCTTCGCGGCGTGGAGCGTGCTGTCGAACATCTTCTGCACGTTCCTGATCCTCACCTCGCGCCCGTTCCGCCTGCACGACGAGATCGAACTGCTGGAGAACGGCGAGAAGCCGGGCCTCAAGGGCCGCGTGGTCGACATCAACCTGATCTACACGACGCTGCAGGAAACGCGGGCGGACGGCTCGGACACGACGCTGCAGATACCGAACAGCCAGTTTTTCCAGCGTTCGATCCGGCGCTGGCGGGGGGCGTCGTGATCGGTTGACCGTGATCGTGATTGGTTGACCGCGCGGCGCGGCAAGGAGCACAAGGGCGTTGTCGGTATGACATGCTTTTTCGCCGTCATTCCCGCGAAGGCGGCAATCCATCCATTCGACTTTGCTGTCATTCCCGCGCAGGCGGGAATCCATCCGCCCGACGCATCACGCTCTCCGGAAGCCATGACAGCGCCGACAGTTGGATCCCGCCTTCGCGGGGATGACGTTGCTATTAGCTGTCATTCCCGCGAAGGCGGGAATCCATCGATCCGACGCATCACGCCCTTCGGAAGCCATGACGGCACCGACAGTTGGATCCCCGCCTTCGCGGGGATGACGTTGCTATTAGCTGTCATTCCCGCGCAAGCGGGTATCCATCCGTGCGAGGCATCACGCTCGTCGGAGGCCATGACAGCACCGACAGTTGGATCCCCGCCTTCGCGGGGATGACGCCTCTTGGTGCGGTCATCCCGCTCAGGCGGGATCCATCCGTGCCGCCTCACTCCGACGGCACTTCCTCGTACCGCTCGCGCAGCTTGACCGGCTCGGTCTTGCGCGCTTCGCGCTTGCGGATCCACAGGTTGATCATCTCGACGAACACCGAGAAGGCCATCGCCGTGTAGATGTAGCCCTTGCTGATGTGCTGGCCGAAGCCGTCGGCGATCAGCACCAAGCCGATCATGATCAGGAAGCTCAGCGCGAGGATCTTCACCGTCGGATGGCGTTCGACGAAATCGCCGATCGGCTTGGCGAAGGCCAGCATGAAGACGATCGAGATCAAAATCGCGGCCACCATCACCCAGCGCTCGTCCACCATGCCCACGGCGGTGATGATCGAGTCCAGCGAGAAGACGATGTCCAGCACCATGATCTGCGCGATCACGCTGCCGAAGGTCGCGCCGACGACCTTGCCGGTCGAGACCGCTTCGCTGGCGCCTTCGAGCTTCTGGTGGATTTCGTGCGTGGCCTTGGCGATCAGGAACAGGCCGCCGCCGATGAGGATCAGGTCGCGCCACGAGAATTCGTTGCCGAAGACTTCGAACAGCGGCTTGGTGAGGCTCACGATCCACGCGATGGTCAGCAGCAGGCCCAGGCGGGTGATCGCGGCCAGCGCGATGCCAAGCTTGCGCGCCTTGTCGCGCTGGTGCGGCGGCAGCTTGCCGGACAGGATGGAGATGAAAATGATGTTGTCGATGCCGAGCACGAGCTCGAGCGCCGTCAACGTAGCCAGGGCGATCCAGATTTCGGGGTTTAGAAAGATGTCCATCGGATGGATTCGGTTCGGTGGGCGGGAGCCGCAACCCACGCGCGAAACGCATCCGTCGGATCGATCACCCGCCCTTCGCCGTCGCTCATCGCGAGCAACCGACGATCCTTCGATCGGGCTTGATCCGGACGCACCTTCGCCGTGGCTTTACGGCGAAGGTCTTGCTCACAGGCCTGCGGCCTGCTGCTGCACCGGGGCCGGTCCCGTTGCAGGACGACCCGTAATGACGGCGACAGCACGATGGAGCTACTCCCCTTCTGCGGCGATCCTAGCACGGGCGGATCACCGCAACGGAACGAGACGTTCAGGCATGACCCGCACTCAGCCGGCGCAGGCGCATCTGGTGTTCGGCGCGATCGGCGCGCGTGGGTTTGCGCGCGTCTTCCCTGCGCGGCAGACGAACCAGACGCGGCATCCGGGGACGGGTCGAGATCGCGGCCGGCGCCTGGGGAGGAGTCGGAAGCTTGCGGGTGGCCATGGGGGAAAAACCTGTCGGTTCGGGCAAACAGAATCAGGGCAGGCAGGTTAAGCCGGAGCGAAGCAGGCATTCGCCGCGACGTCGCCGGCACGCGCCATGTTTCATGCCTTCATAACCGCGCGTCATGACCGTGCGGTGACGCCATTTCGCGGCGCGAAATCGGCATGGCGATGGTGCAGTGGACGCCGGCATCGGTGAGTTCGTACGTCGTGCGCGCGCCGAACTGGTACGGCAGCGCCCGCTCGATCAGCTCGCGCCCGGCGCCGCTGCCGCGCTCCACGTCGCAGGCGGCCGGCGGCACCACGCCGGTCTCGCGCCAGTCCACGTGCAGCCACGGGCGGCCGTCCTCGTCCTGCACGCTCCAGGCGATGCGCAGGTACCCGGCGGGGTCGCGCAGCGCGCCGTACTTGACCGCGTTGGTGATGAGCTCGTGGATGGCCAGCGCCAGCGGCTGCACGCTGGAGGAGCGCAGCGTCACGCCGTCCGGCCCGGACAGCGTGAAACGCGAGCCGTCCTGCGCGTCCAGGTGCGCCGCCAGTTCCATGCGCAGCAGTTCGTCGAAGGTCACGCGCTGGCCTTCCTTCAGGCGCGACAGCAATCCCTGCACGCGCGCCAGCGAGCCCAGCCGTTCGCTGAACACGGTCGCGAACTGCGCCATGTCGGCGCTTTCGCGCAGCGTCCGGTCGGAAATCGAGCGCACCACGGCGATGAGGTTGCGCGTGCGGTGCTGGAGTTCGGCCACCAGCACGCGCTGGGCGTCCTCGTACTCGCGCCGAAGCGTGGTGTCGATCATCGAACCGACCATGCGCACGGGCCGGCCCGCGGCGTCGTAGAAGAAGCGGCCTCGTGCGTTGGCCCAGTGCACGCTGCCGTCGGGATGCAGGAAGCGCACCTCGCGCGCGTATTCGCCACCGGTGAGCATCGCCTGCCGCACCGCGGCTTCGGACGTCTCGCGGTCGTCCGGGTGCACGCGCGCGACCCAGGCGTCGTAGCTCGGCACGACCTCGCCGGGCAGATAGCCTTCGATGCGGTAGTGCTCGTCCGACCAGGCGACCTCGCCCGTGGTCAGGTTCCAGTCCCAGGTCGCCAGGCGGCCGACCTCGATCGCGCTGCGCAGGCGCTCCTCGCTCTCGCTCAGGCGGAACTGCGCCTTCTTCAGCAGCGTCGCGTCCTGCGCGATGCCGCCGATGCGGTTGATGCGGCAGTCGTCGTCGCGCATCGGGAATTCGGTGCCCAGCAGCCAGAGTTCGTCGCCGGTTTCGCCGTGCAGGATCCGGTACTCCTGTTCCACGCGTTCGCCCTGCTGCACGCGGCGCACCGCGCGGCGCACGGCTTCGCGATCGTCCGGGTGCACCATCGCCAGCCACGCATCGAAGCCGCTGCCGACCACCGCGTCGCAGCGCCGTCCGCAGATGGTCTCGAACGCCGCGCTGACGTATTCCAGCTCCAGCGTGTCGGCGTTGCGGATCCACAGCACGCTGGACGCGGCCTGGCCGAACTGGCGGAAGCGCTCCTCGCTGTCGCGCAACGCGAGTTCCGCGTCGCGGCGCGGCTTGATGTCCTGGAACAGGATGCCGACCTGTTTCTGCCGACCCTTCAGCCGGAACACGCGATAGCGGAAATAGCGCTGCACGCGCGCCGAAGGTCGTTCGAGCGAGCGTTCCTTGCCGGTGCGGATGACCTGCTCGACGATGTCCAGCCATTCCTGGTCGAAGTCCGGCACGACCTCCGACAACCGCCGGCCTGCGATGTCGCGTCCGATGTAGCGACGCGCCATCGGGTTTTCCTGCAGGAACTGCAGGTCGACGATGCGCCCTTCCTCGTCCTTCACGACTTCGCCGATGTAGAACGCCTCGCCCATGCTGTCGAACAGGTCGCGGTAGCGGCGCTCGCTGTCGTGCAGCGCCGAGGCCGCGCGCACCAGCCGCCCCTGCAGCAGCAACGCGTGGCGCAGCAGCAGCCCGAGCATCACCAGCGTGCCGACCAGCCCGTACACGCGACCGATGTAGAAACCCAGCTGATAACGGGCACTGATCATCATCCCGCTGAGCGCCAGTTCGATCACCGCCGCCAGCAGCGTCACGCACAGCCACAGGTCGAGCAGTCGTCGCAGCCGCGTGCGCCAGATCAGCAACGCGATCGCGATCAGGTGCACGGTCCAGACCGCGGTCCCGATCAGGCGCGTCATCAGCGGCCGGTATTGCACGCTCACCAGCAATTGCGGCAGACGATCGTCCAGGCGCACCAGCGCCAGCGCGATCAGCACGACCGAAAGGACCACCGCCGGATACGCGACGCGATGCAGCGGCCATCCGCCGTTGCGCCAGCGCCCGGTACCGGCCAGCGCATACGCGACGACGAACAGCGGCGACGCGCCATGCCAGAAGATCCACAGCCACACGGTGGTTTGCGAGTCGCCGAACAGGCTGCCGCTGACGAAGGCATCGGGGAAACTCAGGCCGTGCAGCAACGCGAACAGCGCGCCGTACAGATAACCGCAGGCCAGCCACAGGAAGCTGCGCTGGTGCAGGTCGCGATACTGCGCGTGCAGCATCAACGCGGCGATCGACGCCAGCACCATCACCGCCGCGTCGTAGGCCGGAACGAAGGTCGGCACCGCCGGTAGCGCGCGCCCGGCGAACGGCGCCGTCGCCGCGAAGGCCAGCAACAGCACGACGGCGACGCAGGCCGCGCGCCGGCGGTCGCCGCGATCGGCCAGCACCATGCCGAGGAAACTGGAGGCCTCGGCACCTGACGTGGACGTCGCAACGGGATGGACGGTCACGGGCGGGCTCCGGGCGGGCTCGCGGACACGATCCGCTCCTGTACCGTGGGCGCTGCGTGAATGCGTGGCCGTCTCGCGGCCTTAACTTTTCGGCGCGAACAATGCGGGTAAACCCGAGGAGAGATCCCATGCGCGACGCTGGCCTCCGCGGTCTCCACCTCCTGCTGGTGGAGGACGACTATCTCCTCGCCTCGGGGCTGCAGGAAGCGCTCGAACTGGAAGGCGCGACCATCGTCGGCCCCTACCCCGATGTCCAGGGCGCGCTGCGCGGCATCGCGCTGGCGACCGTGCTCGACGGCGCGCTGCTCGACGTGAACCTGGGCGACGAGACCTCCTTCGCGGTGGTCGAAGCACTGCGCGGACGCGGCGTGCCGATGCTGTTCCTCACCGGCTATGACGACAGCGCGCTGCCGGCGATCTACGGCGACATTCCGCGCTGCCGCAAGCCGGTTGGTCTGGCCGAACTGGTGCGAGAACTGAACTCGCACCTCGTCCGCGTGGGTTGACGTCGCCCTCGATCGTTATGCGGTTCCCGCCGCGGCGTGCAGCGCGTGGAACACGCGCAGGATCGCCGCGACGCTGCGCTCCGCATCGTCCTCGCTGGTCGCCCAGTTCGACACCGAAATGCGCATCGCGGCCTTGCCCTGCCACGTCGTGCCACCGAGCCAGCACGTGCCGTCGCGCTGCACGCCGGCGATCACCGCACGGGTGAGGTCGTCGTCATCGCCGAAGCGCACCAGCACCTGGTTGAGCACGACGTCGTTCAGCACCTGCACGCCATCGGCGGTGCGCAGCGCGTCGGCCATCTGCCGGGCGCGTTCGCAACTGGCGTCGATCAGGTCCTGCACGCCGCCCTTCCCCAGCGCACGCAGCGTCGCGTATACGGGAACGCCGCGCGCACGACGCGAGAACTCGGGCACCCAGTCCACCGCGTCGCGTTCCTCGCCGTGCGTCTGGATCAGGTAGGCGGCCTGCGAGGTCATCGCCTCGCGATGATCCTGCGCGTGGCGCACGATCGCGACGCCGCAGTCGTAGGGCACGTTGAGCCATTTGTGCGCGTCCGTCGCCCACGAATCGGCGAGTTCGATGCCATCGGCCAGGCCGCGCAGCGATTCGCTGGCGCGCGCCCACAACCCGAACGCGCCATCCACGTGCAGCCACGCGCCACGTTCGCGCACGACCTCGGCGACCTCGCGCAGCGGGTCGAACGCACCGGTGTTCACGTTGCCGGCCTGCGCGCAGACGATCATCGGCCCTTCGATTGACGCGACGACCTTGCGCAGGCGATCGGCGTTCATGCGCCCCTGCGCGTCGGTTTCCACGCGATGCACCGAACGCGTGCCCAGGCCGAGGTAACGCAGCGCGACGTCGATGGTGACGTGCGATTCGGCCGACGCCACGACGTGCAGCCGCGGCGCGCCCTGAAGGCCGTCGGCTTCGACGTCCCAGCCGGCGCGTCGCAGCATCTGGTGGCGCGCGGCGGCCAGGCAGGTGAAGTTCGCCATCTGGCAGCCGGTGACGAACCCGACGCCGCTTTCGCGCGGCAGGTCGAACAGGTCGAGCAGCCATTGCCCGGCGACCTCCTCCACCACCGACACCAGCGGCGAGATCGCATAGATGCCGGCGTTCTGGTCCCACGTGGACACCAGCCAGTCGGCGGCGAGCGCCACCGGATACGCGCCGCCGACCACGAAACCGAAATAGCGCGGCGAATTGCACGCGACCGCGCCGCGTTCGGCCTGCTGCGCGAGCAGGTCGATCACCTCGCCGCCTTCGTCGCCGTGTTGCGGCAGCGGTATGCGCAGCGCGGACAGCAGTTCGTCGCGACCGGCACGCGCGGCGACATGGCGGTCCGGCAGGCGCCGCAGGTAATGCCCGGCATGCATGCGGGCGTTGTCGAGGTATTCGTCGAACACGGCGGACTGGAACAGGCTCGACGGGATGGGATCGGTGGCCATGGCGCGCAGTCCTCGGGAGGAGGCCGAAGCATAGGCGCGTGGTGGGGGTTTGCCGTTAAGAATGTGTGGATCAGGGGTGTGCGGTGCTTCGCAAGTTGTCCGAAGCAAGACCGCAGCGCTGTGCCCAAGCGGCAGTTCGACGTGATCGCTCCGTTACCCCTCACCCCAACCCCTCTCCCGAGGGGAGAGGGGCTCATTGGCCGTCGCTCAAGCGAACGCTGGAATACATTTCGATCTTCGCGAGGACGCCAAACCACGCGCGAAACCGGGCGCCGGGCCGCTATAGTCCGTCGAATCGCCGCCGGAGCGCCCCTTGGCCACGTCCCACCCGCATCGCATGCAACCCAAGTTCCCGTGGCGTTACCTGTTGCTGGTCGTGGTGCCGCTGGTCGCAGCCGTGGCGATGTCGCGCCATGGGTTGCCGATTCCCGACGTCCTGACATCCGCGCCAACGCCGCCCTCCGCCGCACCCGCCGCCACGCACGGCCCGCTGACCACCCCGCTCGCGCGCTTCCTGCTGCAGCTGCTGGTCGTGCTGTGCGTGGCGAAGGGCGCCGGGTGGTTGCTGCGCCGGTTCGGGCAGCCAGCCGTGATCGGCGAAATGGCCGCGGGCCTGCTGCTTGGCCCGCTGTTGTTCGGCGCCGTCGCTCCGGACGTGCAGGGCTGGCTGTTCGCACCCGAAAGCCTCGGCGCGCTCGGCATGGTGAGCCAGCTCGGCGTGCTGATGTTCCTGTTCGTCGCCGGCGCCGAACTGGACCTGTCGAGCCTCAACGGCCGGCGCGGGTTCGCGCTGCTGGTCAGCCACGCGGGCATCGCCTTGCCGTTCCTCTGCGGCGTCCTGCTCGCGCTCGCGTTGTTCGCGGAACACGCGCCGGCGGGCGTGGGCTTCGCCGGGTTCGCGTTGTTCATGGGCGTGTCGCTGTCGATCACCGCCTTCCCGGTGCTGCTGCGGATCCTCTCCGACCGCGGCATCGCCCAGACCGAAATGGGCCGCATCGCGATCGCCTGCGCCGCGCTTGGCGATGCCAGCGCGTGGTGCCTGCTCGCGGTGATCGTCGCCACCGTGCAGGCCACCGGCTGGATGACGGCGGTGGTGAGCCTGGCCGGCACGCTGCTGTTCGCGGTGGCGGTGCTGGCGCTCGCGCGCCCGTGGATTTCCCGCCGCGAGATCACCGTCGAACGCGAAGGCCGCGCGCTCATCGCGTTGCTGCTGCTTGCGCTGCTGTGCGCGCTGGTCACCGAGGCGCTGGGCATCCACGCGCTGTTCGGCGCATTCCTCGCCGGCATCGCCGTGTCGGGCAATGCGCGGCTGCGGCACCTGCTGGTCGAACGCGTGGAGCCGTTCGCCATCTCGCTGCTGCTGCCACTGTTCTTCGCGATGACCGGCCTGCGCCTGCGCGTGGAGGGCTGGCAGGCGTCGGACCTGCTGCTCGGCGTGGTGGTCATCGCGGTCGCGACGCTCGGCAAGGGCGTGGGCACCTGGCTCGCCGCGCGCACCGCCGGCATGCCCAACACCGACGCGCTGCGCCTGGGCGCGCTGATGAACACGCGCGGGCTGATGGAGCTGATCGTGCTCAACCTCGGCTACGAGATGGGCCTGATCGGCGACCGCCTCTTCGCCGTGCTGGTGATCATGGCGCTGGTCACCACCGCCATGACCGGACCGCTGCTCGATCTGATCGAACGACGCGCGCGCCGCTGAGGGCAGCGGCGGCACGGCCGCAGCGTTGGATCAGATGCCCGGCTCCTCGATCTGCCGCACCTCGCACTCGATGTTCCATTCGTCGCCGTGGATCGCGACGAAGCGGCGCGTGAGTTCGGTGGCTTCGTCCAGATCGGCCGCTTCGAGGATGGCGTAGCCGCCGACGACTTCCTTCGCCTCGGCGAACGGGCCGTCGATGTTCGACAGCTTGCCGTCGTGCAGCCGCACGCGCCGGCCCTTCGCGGTGGGCTGCAGGCCGCCGGTATCGACGAGCTTGCCGGCCGCGCGCATCTCGCCGATGAGCACGGTCATCTCGTCGATCAGGCGCTGGCTCGGCACCTGGCCGGTGTTTTCGTCGACTCGGATCAGGGACATGAAACGCATGGGATCTCCTTCGGTTCGCGGGCGCGGGAGCGCGCCCTTCAGTGGGTACGACGAGCAGGACCGGGCCGAATCGACAAAACGTCCCGAAGCGACAGACGGCGTCGAAGTCGGCCCTCGCGCCGCCGGCTATGCTGCGGCGATCCTTCCGCCCCCTGCGACGCGCCCGATGACCCGCCCCGCCGCCCTGCACGCCCGCTTCGTCCTCCTGCTATGGCTGCTGCTGGTCGCTCCGGCGTTCGCACAGGGCTATTTCCCGCCACGCGGCGACTGGGCGCGGGCCACGCCGGCGCAGTCGGGCTTCGATCCGAAGCGGCTGCAGGAGGCGATCGATTACGCCATCGCGCACGAGGCGAAGGAACCGCGCGACCAGTCCGTCGCGCTGGCGCAAAGTTTCGGCGCGAAGGAGCCGTTCTTCGACGGCCAGATCGGCCCGACCGCGGTGCGCGCCGGGCTCAACGGCATCATCGTGCATCGCGGCAAGGTCGTGGCCGAGTTCGGCGACACGCGCAGCCTCGACATGAGCCACAGCGTCACGAAGACGTTCCTGAGCACGGTCGTCGGCATCGCGTGGCAGCGCGGCCTGATCCGCGACACGAACGACCGCGCCGCCGACTACATGCCGCGCGACGTCGACCTGTTCACCTCCGAACACAACGCACCGATCACGTGGGAGGACCTGCTGCGCCAGACCAGCGACTGGCAGGGCACGCTGTGGGGCAAGCCGGACTGGGGCGACCGGCCGTCGGGTCCGCCGGAACAATGGCCGAACCGGGAGCGCCACGTACCGGGCACGCACTACATGTACAACGACGTGCGCGTGAACGTGCTGGCGCTGGCCGCATTGCAGGTGTGGCGTCGCCCGCTGCCGGAGGTGCTGCGCGAGAACGTGATGGACCCCATCGGCGCAAGCACGCGCTGGCGCTGGCACGGCTACCGCAACTCGTGGGTCGAACTGGACGGGCAGAAGATGCAGTCGGTCTCGGGCGGCGGCCACTGGGGCGGCGGCATGTTCATCGACGCGTGGGACCTGGCGCGTTTCGGGTATCTCTTCCTTCGCGATGGACGCTGGGACGGGAAGCAGATCGTTTCGCGCGAATGGATCGCCAAGGCGCGCACGCCCGGCGCCGACAACCCCGAATACGGCTACTGCAACTGGTTCCTCAACACCGACCGCAAGTCGCTGCCGTCGGCGCCGGAAAGCAGCGTCACCTTCCGCGGCAACGGCCAGAACATCGTCTACATCGATCGCGACAACGATCTGCTGATCGTCGTGCGCTGGATCGATCGCGGCGACGCGCTCGATACGTTCATCGGGAAGGTGCTGGCGGCGCGGGTGAAGTGACCAGAGGTCCGGTGCCGCGTCCTGTTCCTATCATGCCGTCATCCCGGCGTAGGCCGGGACCGAGGCCTATGTCGTTTGGGCACTCCGACTTGAAGCATCAGAGATGCCGTCATTCCAGCGAAAGCTGCAACCCATTTTGATCTTCGCGATTCGGTGCGAAGCAACACCGCAGCGTTGCGCTGCAACGTTCGTTCACCGCTCCCGCTTCGTTGCCTGTCACTTCAACCCCTCTCCCGACGGGAGAGGGGCTAAAAGCCGACGACGTCGTCATTCCAGCGAAAGCTGGAATACATTTTGACCATTCGTTCAGAACGTCACCTTCACCGAAGGCGCGCTGCGGGTGTGCTCGCCGTGGTACACCGCTTCGATGTTGTTGCCGTCCGGATCGAGCACGAACGCGGCGTAATACCCCGGATGGTACGGGCGCTCGCCGGCGGCGCCGTTGTCGCGACCACCCGCGGCGAGCGCCGCCTTGTGGAACGCCTCCACCGCCGCGCGATCCTTCGCCTGGAACGCCAGGTGATGCCGGCCGGTGAGTTCGCCCTGCGCCGCTTCGCTGTCGGCGGTCGAGACGAACAACTCGTCGTACCAGAAGGCGCCATCATCGAGCGTGCCGCCGAGCGGCACGCCAAGCACCTTGAACACCGCATCGTAGAAACGGCGGCTGGCCGGCAGATCGCGCACGACCAGTTGCACGTGGTCGATCAACCGGCCGCGGTGGAGTTCCTGGGTTTCCATGTGCTCGTCCTTGTGTGATTGCGCTCAGTGCGGCGCCGATGGCGGCTGCGTTGACGATGTCGTGCGCAGCAGGCTTTCCAGATTCTGCACGCCGCGCATCGATCCGACCGTGTGCAGGAGGTCATGGAATTCCTCTTCGGCTACATGGCCCTTCAGCTGCACGCGTCCATCGCGCACGTGCACTTCGACGTTGTGCGGATGTCCGACCAGGCGACCCAGGCGCGCACGGATACGCTCGTGCAACAGATCGTCGTCGATAGGCTCCGACGTCATGCTCGCGCGCGTGCGTGCCGCCACGCCGCGCAGGCGATCGGCGGCGCGCTTGGACTTGCCGCGAACGTAGCGTTCGGCGTCGTTGCGCATCGAGAGACCGCGATCGCGCACGATCGCGCGGCGACGGCGGCCGGCGTTGGGATCCATGAGGTACATCACCAGGGCGCCGGCCGCGAATGTCAGCGCGGCGCTGGCGAGCGTGCCCAGGGCAGTGCGTGCGGATCGTTCGTGCATGGGATCACCTCGGTTGACTCGGCCTCGACAGGCTCGCGGGAGCCCCACCCTGCCAGAACGCACGGAAACATCGCGCGAAGGTTCGCCGACTCGAACCTTAACGGGGCTGCTCGCGCGCAATGCCCTGAATTTCGGAGGATTCCGAGAGATCGCACGCGATCGCGTTGCTAACGTTCGCGGCCCTCTGCCGCTGCCTTCGCCGCCGTGCCCACCTACATTCCTTCGAGCGCCGCGTCGCGCTTCTCCATCGCCGTGCTCGCCTGTTGCGCCGCCTTCGTGCTCGCATCGTGCGGTCGTCGCGATGCGCCGGTCGCCACGGCAACCACGCCGGATGCGCCCAAGGCTGAAACCTTCGCCGCACCGCAGGATGTGTTCGAACGCGATGCACGCGCGATCGTCGGCATCAGCTATCCGACCGGGCTGGATCGCTATCCGGCGCTCGCGAAGCTGCTCGTCGCGCACGCGGCTGCTCGCCGCGCCGCGCTCGATGCCGCGCTGGAAAAGACGCCGCGTCCGTCCGTGCCGTTCGAACTCACGCTGCGTTTCAGCACCGCCGCCGACGCGCCGCGCATGTTCGCGGTGATCGCCGACGAAGAGCTGTATACCGGCGGCGCGAGCAGTCGCCCTGGTCGCGAGGTGTTCCTCTGGTCGCCTGCGGAAAACCGCCTGCTGTCACCGGAGGAAATGATCCCGAACCCGGCGGCGTGGGCGAGGCTGCACGAGCAGATCCGCCATCTGGCGCTGGAGGAATCCGCCTCGCTGTCCGCGCCTGCCGCCGAACGTGCGATGCAGCACGTGTTCGTGCCGCGTTTCAATTCCAGCGGTCGCATCGCGGGCCTGCGCTTCCGCACCGACGATGGCGGCGAAGTCGAAGTGCCGGGCAGCGAACTCAAGCCGCTGGTCGCGCCGGCGTACTCGGGCTGGTTCGAGGATGCGCCGGCCGTCGCGGCCGAGTCGCCGGTCGCGACCGCGAAGCTCTGAGCGGATTCCGCCGCATCGCCGAACGCGACGCGGCGGCATCAACCATCACGCAGCCGGCTTGCGCAACGTTTCGTCGAACAGCGCCAGCGTTTTCTTCCACGCTTCGCGCGCGGCCGCTTCGTCGTATCGCGGCGTGGTGTCGTTGTTGAAGCCGTGCTGCGTGCCGGGCGGCTGGAACAATTCGTACTTCACGCCGGCCTGCTTCAGCGCGGCTTCGTAGGAAGGCCAGCCGGCGTTGACGCGTTCGTCGTTCTCGGCCAGCACGATCAGCATGCGCGCCTTGATGTTCGGCACGCCCTCCAGCGGCGCCGGCGCGCCATAGAACGGCGCGGCCGCATCGAGGTCCGGCAGCTGCGTAGCGAGGAAGTTCGACATCCCGCCGCCGTAACAGAAGCCCACCACGCCCAGCCGTCCGTTGCCGCCTTCGATCGTGCGCAGCATCTTCGCGGCGGCGATGAAGTCCTGCCGCGTCCTGGCCTGGTCGAGCTTGGCGAACTCGGCGCGTGCCGCGTCCTCATTGCCCGGATAACCGCCAAGCGGGAACAGCGCGTCCGGCGCGAAGGCGATGTAGCCCTCCAGCGCGAGGCGACGCGTCACATCTTCGATGTGCGGATTGAGACCGCGATTCTCGTGTACGACCAGCACGACCGGCAGCGGGCCGCTCTTCTTCGCGGGGCGGACGAGATAGCCGCGCGCGGTGCCGTAGCCCTGCGGTGACGGGAATTCGAGGTACTTCGCGACCAGCCGCTTGTCGTCCGGCTTGACCTGCTGCGCCGCGGCGAAGTTCGGCGCGAGCGCGGCGAGGATGCCGGCGGCACCGGCCGCTCCCACCGCGAAACGCGCCGCGCCGCTGAGGAAACCGCGCCGGTCGATGATGCCGTGCACGTACTGGTCGAACAGTCGCATCACTTCCGGATCGAAGTCGCTGGCCTTGCGACGTGGCGTGTCGGCCATGGGGAACCTCCGCGGCGTGGTCGGAACGTGCCGGCGAGGATAGCGGCCCCTGCGTGACGAAATGCAACCGTGCGGCGAGCCGGTGCGCTGGTGCGACGGACGGCGCCGGGATTGGGGTATCTGGAAGAAGCGAGGCGCCTTGCGCGCCCGGATCATCGGAGCGGGAATCCCGTCCGGAAAAGAAACCGCCGCCGACGCCCCACGCATCGGCGGCGGTGGCGACTTACGTCACCTTCTTGGCGATGGTCACGCCCAAGATGAAAAGCACGACTGCGATCACCAGGCCCACCCAGAACAGCAGCTTGGCAATGCCCATGGCCGCGCCCGCGGCGCCGCTGAAACCCAGCGCGCCCGCGATGAGGCCGATGACAGCAAAGATGATGGCCCACTTCAACATCGCAACCACTCCTGGCAACTTCGTTGCGAACGACGGTAGTCGCGGGGTTGTCGTTCTGGCGTGAGTGGCGTCGCGGGTGATTTATCGGTCGTTTCTTCGGGCAACGGGCGGCGTTCGAGCGAGCGGTTGCTTTGAGCCCCTCTCCCGCGGGAGAGGGTTGGGGTGAGGGTCGGGACGTGCGCGCACGGTGGCACTCGCAATGCCCTGCTTTTCTGCGAGACGAAGCAGTGGACTCCCAGCTTTCGCTGGAATGACGATGCCTTGGCTGAAAGACCGCCAGCCTGGATCCCGGCCTTCGCCGGGATGACAGTGATCGCGATGGCTCGCGCGCATCGACTGCGCAAGCTCACCGACAAGCCCGATACGTACCCCGATCGAAGTGGAAGTGATCCGCATGGGCCCGGTTGTAGTCCGGGCCGAGCACCACGTCGAAGTAGTCGCACGCGCCGTCGTGCACGGCGCGGAGGAACCGGGCTTCGTCCAGGTCGGACGCGTCTTTCGTCGCTTCATCGGTGACCACGGATGAAGCCGGTGCAGCGGACGTCGGCGTCGATCCGGCAGGCGCGGATTGCCAGTCCTTCAACACCCGCACTCGCCGCCCGTCGTCGAGCACGAAGCCGGCGATGTCGAGCGCATCGGCCGTGGCGTGCTGGCTGCGACGGCGCCCCTCTTCGCCGTAGAGGTTCCGGCACGCGTACGAACCCAGGTGTTCGATGCGCGCCACGCGTGTCCCCAGGTGTTCCTCCGCGGCCTGCTGCAGCACGTGGCGCTCCCACATCGCCAGCGACAGCGCCGTGCGGCAGCTCAGGGTGAAATCCGATCCCACCGCCACGCTCGTGCGCTGGATGCGGACTGCGTTGGTGAAGCCGCAATGCTCGCCGGTGACGCGGTCGTCCACCGGCGTCAGTTGCATGTCCGCCTGCGCGAGCGCGACCTGGCAGGCGGCGCGATCGCCCGCCGCGCGGTCGAGCTTGAAGCGCGTCAGCAGGTTCGGCGTCGCATCGATACGCAGCGGCGCCCAGGGGTTCCACGCCTCGGGAATCCGCACCCGCCCCGACCAGAGCGCCCAGCCCGCACCCAATGCGGCGGCCAGCAGGAGCAGCCACACCACGCGCAGGATCGGGAACGGCTTGCGGTTCGGACTCGGGTCGGGGGTCGCCATCGCCGGATTGTCGCCGACGCCACGTCAGGGTGAACGTAGCGGTCTGTCGGCCGATAATGGCGGCATGGAAACCGCAAGCGCCTCGATCACCGCCCTTCCCTTCGTCCGCGTCGCCGATGCGGTGACCGGCGCACGCACGCTGGAGGAACTCGTCCGCCCGCTGCTGGAAGTGCTGGAAGCGCTGACCGGCATGGAATCGACCTACCTGACGTCCGTGGACGCCGATGCGGGCGTGCAGCACGTGCTGTTCGCCCGCAACACGCAGACCTTGCTGATCCCCGAGCAGCTCACCGTGCCGTGGTCCGACACGCTCTGCCGGCGCGCGCTCGACGAGGCGTGCGCGTACACCGACGACGTGCCCTCGCGCTGGGGGGATTCGGACGCCGCGCGGGCGCTGGGCATCCACACCTACGTCAGCACGCCGGTGAAGCTGGAGGACGGTTCGCTCTACGGCACCCTGTGCGCCGCCAGTGCGCGCCAGTTGCCGCTGCCCGACGATGCGCAGCGCGCTCTGCTCATGTTTTCCCGCCTCATCGGCCAGCAGCTGGAACGCGAACGCCTCGTCGACCGGCTGCAGGAGGCCAACGCCGCGCTGGCCGCGAGCGCGCTCGTCGACACGGTGACGGGCCTGCCGAACCGCCGTGCGCTCATGGCCGAGATGACGCGCCGCATCGCGCACTGCCAGCGCCAGCATGAGGCGCTGGTGGTGGCCTTCATCGACCTGGACGGCTTCAAGGCCATCAACGACCGCCATGGCCACGAGGCGGGCGACCGCTTCCTCGCCGCGATAGGCCGCACGCTGCAGGGTGCGCTGCGCGCGGACGACTTCGCGGCGCGACTGGGCGGGGACGAGTTCGTCGTGGTCGGGACCGTCGCGCACGTCGAAGGACCCGGAAGCATCGAGGCCTTCCGCGAGCGGCTGGCCGCAAGCACGCGCCGTCGTTTCGACCTCGGCACGGTGACCGTGGACTACGAAGGCGCCAGCGTCGGCGCGGTCGTCGCCGCCGACGACCAGCCCGACCCCGACACCCTGATCGCCCGCGCGGACGCCGCCATGTATGCCGTCAAGCGCAGCCGAAAGATGCGCGATCGCGCCATCGCCTGACGGGCGTTGCGCCCGCCCGCGCGACCGGGGCGAAACCCGTATCGTATGGACACCCGTCCGCACTGGAGCGCGTCATGAAGCACCTGTTGAAGCAGGCCGCCGCCGGCCTCGTCGTCACCATCGCGCTGGCCGCGCCGGCCGTGGCTGCACTGAAGGCCGGCGCGAAGGCGCCCGACTTCAGCGCCCCGGCGTACCTCGCCGGTGAGGCGTTCACCTTCAAGCTGTCCGACGCGCTGAAGAAGGGCCCGGTCGTGGTGTATTTCTTCCCCGCCGCCTTCACCCCCGGCTGCAACCTCGAGGCGCACCTGTTCTCCGAGGCCATCGACAAGTTCAAGGCCGAAAAGGCGACGGTCATCGGCATCACCGCCGGCAACACCGACCAGCTGGCCGCGTTCTCCAAGTCCACCGAACACTGCGGCGGCAAGTTCCCCGTCGCCGCCGACAGCGGCGCGAAGATCGCCAAACAGTACGACGCCATCCTCGCCAAGAAGCCGGAATGGTCGGACCGCACGTCGTATGTCATCGCGCCGAACGGCACGATTTCCCACGTCTACTCGGACCTCAATCCGCAGAAGCACGTGAAGGAGTCGCTGGACGCGGTGGCGGCGCTGGAGAAGAAGTAAGCCTTGCAGTTCCTAGCTGCGGCTCCTCGCCCGTCGTGTTTGAGCCCCTCTCCCACCGGGAGAGGGGTTGGGGTGAGGGGCAACGGAGGGGCGGCGGTGAACCATCGCTGCGATGAAGCGCTGCGGTGTCGCTTCTTCCTTCTCGTACCCACGGAGCGCTGCAATCAAGATGGATTCCAGCCTTCGCTGGAATGACGAGATGGTTCGGAAAGGTGATCAGCCTGGATCCCGGCCTTCGCCGGGATGACGGTAAATGACGAGCGGTTTCGGAAAGGTCATCAGCCTGGATCCGACCTTCACCGGGACGACGGCCTTTCAGGCGACGAGTGCTCCGACTACCGCCCCTCCTCCGCGTCATCCGTCAGCCCCGCGCCGAGGCCCATCCCGACACCGCCCGCGGCGAGCCCGCCTCCCATTCCGCCGCCGCCCATCCCACCGCCACCGCCGCGGCCACCCTGCTTTCCTTCCTCGCGCGCGCCCTCGCCTTTTCCCTTCGCCGCAGACGACGGCCGGCTCGGACCCTGCCTCGGGATCTGCAGGTTCGACGGCACCGGATCCAGATCGAGCACGCCACGGATGAAGTCGCGCAGCGACACGACCAGCTCCGCCGTATGCACCGGCCGGCCCGCGACGAGTTCCGCCGCCGCGCGCGCCGCCAGCTTCACCTGTTCGTCGGTGCCCAGCAGCAGGATGTCCGACAGCGCGCCTTCCACCGCATCCCGGATGCGGCGCGAGCGGTCGGAGCTCGGCCACGCCAGCTCGGCATTGCCCGGCTCCGCAGACGCCTCGCCACGGCGCTGCACGTCGCGCAGATGGGTGGGGTCGACCGACAGGTCGCCCGTGAACGATCCACCCAGCGTCTTGTACGCGGCGATGAGCGTGCGCAGCCGCTCGTTGATCTGCCGGTTCTCGCGCTCGCGCCGGGCCTGGACGGTCTGCATCACGATCAACCGGATGCCCACGCCGATGAGCGTGATCACCGCCAGGCCGATCAGCGTCGACAGCACCGCCTGCCAGGAACTGAAATCCAGATTGCGCATGGAACCTCCTTCGCGGACGCCGGCAAGGTAGCGCATCGACCGCCCCGGTCCCGTGGACGAGCCCGCCTCACGCCGCCCTAATGCCAGCGCCACCACAGTGACGCCACCTTCCGGTCGGGGACGCACCATGAGGACGCTCGCCTTCGCGCTCGTTTGCGGCACGCTGCTCGCCACGCTGGTTCCGGTTGCCCATGCGCAGTCGCGCAAGCAGCCGGCGGCAGAAGTCGATGTTTCCAAGGGCGCGACGTCCATGCCCGGCCCGACCTACGCCTGGGTGCCGATGCCGGCGCGATTGCAGGCAGAGCTCGACAAGCGCGCACAGGATCCCGCCTTCCGCACGCGCCTGCAGGCCTCGCTCGACAAGGCCTTGCAGGCGAAGGGTTATCGCCGCATCGACGACGTGCGCAAGGCCGATCTCGCGGTGGCGTATCGCGTCGGCGTGCAGGACGTGCAGCAGACCAGCGTCACCGAGCGCATGCAGCAGGGCGGCGTGGTGCGCGAAAGCGCGGTGGAATGCGGTCCGTACGGCTGCTCGCAGATCCTGTCGAAGGGCACCGAAGGCGTGCCGACCTTCAAGGTGCACACCGTCGACACGATCGAAGGCGGCCTGCAGGTGGAGGTGATCCAGCCGTCGGACATCCGCGTACTGTGGCGCGCCCTCTACCGCGGCTCGATGAAGGCGAAGGACGCCGGCAAGCTCAACCTCGACGCCGTCGCGACGCAGACGCTCGCCTCGCTGCCACGCGCACCGGCGAAGTAATGCGCGAGCCAGAAGGCGGACGGCGTATCACTCGCCGTCCGCGGCTTTCTTTTCGTTCTCTGTGGCCTTCTCGACGATTTCCTCGTAGAGCTGCGCGACTTTCGCGCCGAGCGCGTGGAGCTCCGGATGGCGCGCGACGAAATGCTGTGCATCCTGCGCGTCTTCCAGCGATTCCTTCATGAAGGCGATGTCGGTATCGCTCATGCGTTCGCCCGCATCGACGCGCTCCTTCAGCGACATCGCGCGCGGCAGGCGGAACTTCACCAGACGTTCGAGCAACGCCTGCAACGTCGCCGTATCGTCGGTCGGATGTGACATGGAAGCCGGCCTCGCGCGCGGGAGCGTGATTGTGCCTTCGTCGCCGCGCGCGTGGCTTCACATGCGATTCACCGCGGCGGCGCGGCTTCGCGGGTTTCGAACGGCGCCGCCATCGCCTTCAACAGGCTGCGCTGGTCGTCGTCGCCGGTGAGTTCCCACATGAAGACACCGCGCAGTCCGCGCTCCTTCGCCAGTTGCGAGCGCAGCGCGATCGACTTCGCATCTTCAAAGCTCACGAACACGCGCTCGTCGGCGTTGAACAGGTACGGCGTCTGCGCAATCTCGTGCCAGTGCTGCGTCCACTTCGGATCCTTCAGCAGCTTCGACTGGATGTCGCGCCAGTCGCCGGCGGCATACGGCTCGGTGTACGCCTGGTAGAGCCCGTGGTTGTCGGCGCTATTCACGCGAAAGCCGCGGCCGTAGAACGGCACGCCGAGCACCAGCTTGTCTGCGGGCACGCCGTGCTGCAGATAGAAATCCACCGCGCCTTCGACATTGTTGGCGCGGCGCAGCTCCGGCGGCAGCGGATCCTGTGGCACTTCGCGTAGCGGCGCGTTGAACGTGGACACGGTGGAGAACGCGGTGCCCATGTCGTAGGTCATAAGGTTGATGAAATCGAGGATTTCGCCGAGTGCTTTCAGGTCGTAGCTCTTCGCCGGATCGTACGGACCCGCCGACTGCATGCGACCGGCCGGCAACGCGGCGGTGAGCAGGTACGACTGGCCGCGAGGCTTCGCCTTCGCGTCGAGCTGGCGGCGGAATTCGTTCGCCAGCAGCGTCGCGTTAACGCGATCCTGCGGCCGCGCGGCGATCTCCTTCGGGCCGCCGTACACCGGGAATTCCCAGTCCAGGTCCACGCCGTCGAAGCTGCCACGGTAGGTGTCGAAGAACATCGCCACGCACGAGGACACGAAGCGCTCGCGGCTTTCCTTCGTCAGCGCGGCATCGGAAAAGCCGCCAGCTTCCCAGCCGCCGATGGAGATGATCGTGCGCAGTTTGGGATGCTGCTTCTTCAGCGCGGCAAGTTCCCTGAAGCGGGCGGGCGCGTCCTTCTCGATCACGCAACGTCCGTCCTCGATGCGCGCGAACGCGTAGAACAGGTGCGTGACGGTGTCGGCCGGAATGTTCGACACCGGATAGCGCGCGGCATTCCCGCCCGGGTAGTACGCGCCGACGATCGGCTGTGCGGCGAAGGACGATGCGGAAATCGCGGAAAGAACGATGGCGACGGCGGCCAGGCGCTGGCGAAGCATGGGGGCGTCTCGTGTGTATGGGTGTATGGGGCTGTTAAGCCCCTCTCCCACCGGGAGAGGGGTTGGGGTGAGGGGCAACGAAGCGGATGCGTTGAATCAATGTCGCGGCACAGCGCTGCGATTTTGCTCCTTCAGCGGAGTGCCAAAGATCAAAATGGATTCCAGCTTTCGCTGGAATGACGGTCGATAGTTCACCGCTTCCGGCATTCCCCAGCGCTGCGGGCCTGGGTCCCGGCCTTCGCCGGGATGACGGAGAACGAAGCTGGTGAGCAAGCGCAACCCATCACCCCAACGTCACCGCCCTGCCCGTGCGCGCCGACTCGTAGATCGCCTGCATGATCCGCACGTCGCGCAACCCTTCCTCACCGGGCACCTTGGTCGGGCGGTTCTCGAGGATGCATCGCGCGAAGTCGTCCATTTCCGCGGCGAACAGGTCGATCTCGGGAAACCGGATCTCCTTCCCGTCGCTGCGGCGGCCATGGTTGCCGTCGTAGAAGAAGGCCGGGTCGAGTTCGAACCAGCCGCGTTCGGCGTTCACGCGCAGGTTCTGGATGCCGCCGTCCTTGTAGCTGGTGCTGCAGTACGCGACGACGCCGCTGGGGAATTTCGTCGTCCACACCATCGTTTCGTCGACCTGCGCGAACTTCACCGGATCGGTCTTCGTCTCGATGGCCGACACCAGGATCGGTTCTTCGCCGGTGAGATACCGCGTGGCCTGCAACGCGTAGATGCCCACGTCCATCAGCGCGCCGCCGCCGGCGAGGTCGCGCTTGAGGCGCCACTGCGTCGGCTCGCCCACATCGATCGCGAACCCAGCCTGCACGATGGTGGGCTTGCCGAACGCTTCCTCGCGCACCAGGCGGATGCATTCCAGATGATGCGGGTCGTACTGGCAGCGATACGCGGTGCCGAGCAGGCGGCCCGCCTTGCGGCAGGCGTCGATCATCGACTGGCAGCGCTCGACCGAGATCTCCAGCGGCTTTTCGCAGAACACGTGCTTGCCGGCCTGCGCCGCGGCGATGGTGTGCGGCGCGTGCAGCGCGTTGGGTGTAACCACGTAGACGATGTCGATGTCGGGGTTGTCGGCCATGCGATGCATCGTGTCGTACGAGTACACGCTGCCCTCCGGAATGCCGTACTTCGCCTTCCACGCCGCGGCCTTGGCGGGCGTTCCGGTGACGATGCCTGCGAGTCGGCAGTGCTGCGTCTTCAGCAACGCCGGGGCGATCTGGTTCTCGCTGAGACGGCCCAGGCCGCACACCGCGACGCCAAGTTTTCGCGACTGCTTCGATTTCTCGCGCGTCGCGCTGGTGCTGATGAACGGCGCGGCGGCCAGCGCGATGGCGGTTTCGGCGAGGAACTTGCGGCGATGCGGGTTGGGCATGGTGGCGTCTCGAAAGGATCGTCCGGTCACGCGATGCTGCGGGTGATACGGCTTACGGATGCGCCAGCGCGTACTCCAGCGCGGCGCACACGGCGGTGGCCTGCGCGAGGTTGCACTGCTCCGGCGTGGCGCGCGGGCTGTCCGGATACACCTCGGTCGTGGTCTTGTAGCGCGCATCCGTGACGCCCGCGCACAGGCCGAGCTTGCGCAGCGAATACTCGATCACGCCCGGCGCCACCACGGGCGAGCCGATGATGCGGCCCTGCGCGTCGGCCGGCGCGATGTGCGTGACCTTCGCCACCGCTTCGATCACGGCCTTCTGGAATTCCGGCTGCGGGTTCTCGCTGTCGTCGACCAGGTAAAAGCCGTCCGGGATGCCGTCCGGCTCGAACGGCTTGCCATCGCGCGCCGCGAGCGCAGGGCGGAGCTCGGTTTCATCGGTGTCGGTGGTTTCATGCAGGTCGATGTGGACCAGCACGCGATCGCGCACGGGTTCGACCAGCTTGATCAGCGCCGCCGATTCCTGTGCCGGGCTGTCGGCGCGGAAGGAGCGGTTCGGATCGATCGCGTCGGCGTTCCAGCGATGGATGCGCTCGTACGCCCACGGGCTGATGCACGGCGCGACCAGCAGGTTCACGCGCCCGGCGAAATCGGCCGCATGATCGCGCACGAACTGCAGCGCGCCATGCACGCCGCTGGTTTCGTAACCGTGCACGCCGCCGGTGACCAGCGCGACGGGCAGCGCGTCGTTCCAGTCGCGGCTGCGGATCGCCAGCAGCGGGAAGCGTTCGTCGCCGTAC
This sequence comes from Lysobacter soli, assembly GCF_009755585.1. Lineage (NCBI taxonomy): Bacteria > Pseudomonadati > Pseudomonadota > Gammaproteobacteria > Lysobacterales > Lysobacteraceae > Lysobacter > Lysobacter soli. The sequence continues at coordinate 2,593,286 of NZ_CP046603.1, forward strand.
TGCAGCGTGCCGTACTCGACGACGTCGAACGTCGAACGCAGCGGCTCGATCGCCGCGACCACCTCGTCCGCATAGCTGCGACGGCGCACCTGCCCCGCGAGCCACTGCGCCTTCTCCGCGGAGCCCCAGGGCGTTCCGGGCGTGCCGATGGGATACGGGGCGGTGTGGTTCATGGCGGGCTCTTGCGGGGTTCGGATGAAGGCGGACTCTAGCATCCGGTGCGCCATTGGCGACGGACGCGGATGAGCGAAAGGCCCGCGTGGCGGGCCTTTCAGTGCCGGCGCAGCCCACGCGTCAGGGCGCGTCCGCTACTTCGCACGACCACACGGAACTGGCGATCCACTGGTTCGCCCGCGTCACGTGGTTGTAGACCTCGGCAATCGGCTCGCCGCCCTGCGCCGTGCATTTGCCGATCGCATCGGCGCGGGCGTCCTCCAGCGCGATGCCCGGATCGTAGCTGACGCCCGAACCGCTCACGTGCGTGATCGCGGCCGTCGCCGCGCCGGATGCGAATAGTGCGACCGCCATCGCGGCGGCGCTCCATGTCTTCCTCATGATCGATCTCCTGCGCTCGTGGTGAACGCAGGCATTCGATGCGTCGCCCGGCAACGCACCGGTGAAGATGCGGTAAGCGGCGTGTAAATCAGGCGGGTGGATGTCGCGCGACGTGACGCGCGTCGCACCGCGTGGGCGAGTCAGCCGCGCCAGTTCGCATGCGTCCGCCAGAACTCCACGCTGCGCAGGTAGGCGTCGCGATCCAGCGGGACGCCGGAGCCGCCCTCCTCCACGCCCAGCGCGTTGCGCATGATCGTGATCGGTGCCATCGGCGTCTCAACCGGCTCGGCGGTGTACATGCAGCCGACCACGCCCCAGTCGGCGTCGATCTCGGTGCCTTCCTTCGCCAGTTGCTCGCGGCTGTAGAGGATGACGATGAGGAAGTTCGCCACCGGCGGCTCGAGCCCTTCGAACCAGCGCACCAGCACCGGCAGTTCGTCGCGCGTGCGCGCGTCGTAGTCGGAGCGCAGCAGGTGGCGGTTGTCGTCGGTGATCGGCACCGCCAGGCACTTCGTCGAGGTCCAGTTGCGGTGCACGTGCAGCTTGCAGAACGGCGCGTATCCCTCGAGCACGGCCAATGGCGGCACCTCGTTCAGATGCCGCTCGAACTGCTCCGGCGTGCAGTCCTGGATCGTGTTGCGCCGCGGCTCGCGCGGAAACAGGCGTGGGCGGGCGAAGTCGGTGAGGGTGATGGTCATGACAGGGCTGGCTTGTGCTGAAGCCGCATTATTTGCGATGCGGCGTACTCGTGCGCATCAACGGGTGGCGTGATCCGGATATCGGCCGTGCGATCGTGCTGCGACGCTGGCGTCCGGCCTCCCGTCAACACGCCCCATGAACAGAATGCGCAGCGCCTGCCTGTCGATCTTCCTGCTTCAGAGCCCTGCTACCCACGCCGACTGCAACCTGGCGTTCGCACCGCCGGAGGTGCGGCGCGCCGCGATCGGGCACTACTACCGATTATCGAGACGGGATACGCCGCCGCCCGGAGGCCTAGCGACGCCCCCGCCGATCAAAGCTTCATCCCCAGCCAGATCACCGACTCCGTCGCCATCGACACCACCGGCCGCAACACGCGATACAGAAGCCCGCCTTCATCCACATGCAGCGCTGCCTGATCGTGATGCGCACGCTCTTCCTCGGTGATCGCGCTGATCGCTTCGACGGCGGCCGGGTCTCTTCCGCGCAGCATGTGCTGCTGATGTTCCAGGTGCCGGAGGACGACGCTCTCGACGGCCACCGTCGTGGCCGAGATGGCCGAACGGCCCAGCACGCCCGTCGTCAACCCGAGCACCAGACCGCCCAGTCCGCACAGCCAGTAGCTCCTGCACCGGCGACGTCCGCGCCGCGCCAGCTCCGCGCCGAAGATCTCGCGATGGCGGCGCTCATGCGAGCGGAACTCGATCAGCTCGGGCACCAGGTCGCGCGCGACGAGTCGCGCAATCGCGATCTGTCCGCTGTAGATGGCGATGGCGCCGAACTCGCCGGCATGGTTGACCTTGAGGATGCGGCTTCCCAGGTCGGTGACGCCCAAGTCAGCGGCGATGGCCATCACGCGTCCGCCATCGCCGCGCCGCGCAGCCGGCCCGCAGCGGAGGCATAGATCGCGCCCACCACGAGGAAGCAGCCGAAGTACACCGCCGCCTGCAGCCCGCCCGACCCGAACGCGAGCGCGGCCGTCGGCACGAACGCGAGGAAGATCGCGAACAGCAGCAGGAAGCGCTGCATCAGCGGCTCGTAATGCGTCGCCTGCCATTGCGGCCAGCGGCGCGCGAAGGCGAAGGCGTCTGCGTCGTTTGGCGGCAATCGCGATGCGATGCTCGCCTCCACGCGCGCGAGGTTGGCGAGGTAGTACTGCACCAGCGCCTGCTTGGCGAGCGTGCGCGTACCGACGATGGCGATGAAGAACAGGATCGCCACGAAGCCTGTCAGCGGCGCCCACCGCCCCAGAGCAGCAGCGGGAAACTGCGCCGACACCGGCACCCACGCCGCCATCGCGCCGGTCGAGAACAGCAGTCCGAAGTCCTCGAACGAACTGCGCGAATAGCTGTCGCACTTGTCGCCCAGGTAGGTGTACTGCTGCCACAGATCTCGCGGGACTTCGATGGGCGTGCCGGTCTGCGTCGATGCGGTACGTTGCGTCCGCTGTCCTGCTCCGTCCATGTCGTCTCCTGCGTAAGGATGGGTCGTGTGGTTCAAGCGGCCGTACTGCGAGCGCGTCGACGGAGCTTCAGCTGACCCAGACGCCCTGCAGCCCGGCAACGCGCCAGCCTTGTGGCGTCCGCTCGAGCCGGATCAGGGTTCCGCTGGCACAAAGACCGCTACACCAGTGGGTCACGTACATGACGGCGACGTTGCGATCGTCATCGAGCACGGGATGCGCGATCTGGACGTAGCCGGCCGCATCGGGAAACCGACGGTAGAAGTCCGACCACCATTCCAGCCGGAACGGCCCGGAGACATCCTCGTCGCCGATCATGGCAGTGCCCGGAATGCCGGACAGATCGAGCGGAGCCTGTGCCGCATTCGCCTGTACCAGCGCGTCGAGCAGTCCGCGTGGCGCGAACGCATCCACGTGGGGCGGCAGGTCGTCCAGGTGCGAGTCGCATTTCGCGTTCGAGCCTAGGCATAGCGTTCGATCAACGAGCAGCAGCACTCGCCGGGCAGGCTCAGCGTTGGAATCGCCCGCGTCCTCGGGGGGAGGCAACATATCGGCGAACCCCAGCGCCTTCAGTACCACCGACATCATTGCGCGGGTCTCCCGCATCGTCGCGAGCACGGGCGCCTTCTTCATCACCACTTCGGCCGCTACCGCGCATGGCGCCAATGCGCATGTCACCACGATGAAAAGCCCGAGCATGCCGAGTTGCTTCCAGCGCATCCGCATTTCTCCTGAAAACACGCTACGCGAAACCTAGAGTTCGGGAGTCGAATCAGCGATGACCTTCATCGCTTCCTCCGCGCGATGCTGCTGTTCGCGCGTCTGCGCGGCGCTCGGCGCGTGCACCGCCCCCTGCGCGCAGCGGTCGATGTAGCTGCCCGACTTGGCGTCGATGATCTCGCGGCAGGGATCGATGGTTGTCGCAAGGGGCGGCGCAACCGCAGGCGCTGCGGGCTGCGAGGCAGAAGCCGGCGGCGTCGAAGGCGCGATCGTGCGCATGATCGAATCGACGAGCACGCGATACATCAGCAGCATGAAGGCCATGAACACGATCGTGGCGAGCAGCTTGAGCGCAAGCACCGTCGCAAGACTGCGCGTTGTCGAACGCCGCTCCCGGCGGCCGGTTCCGTGGCGAATACGATCCTCCGTCGCCGACAGCAACCGCTCGCCGATGCGGCGTGCGACCGCTGCTGGAATGCCATCCCGCGCACCCATGCGTACCGAATCGAACGCCGGGGCCGGTTCGCGGATCGGTCCGAGCATCATCCGCAGCTCGTCGCCGTCGATCAGCTTCACGTGGCCCAGCTTCTGCGCGGCCTCGATCGCGACCTTGGTGAACTCGCCGCTGGTCGCGAGGATCGCACCCGTCGCGCCATGGTTCACCATCAGGCCCAGCAGCTGGTGCACGTCGTTGTGCGGCACCTTCATCGCGTTCCAGTGCTTGCACTGCACGATGACGAACTGCTCGCCGCGGCGCAGCTTCAGATCGATGCCGCCGTCGGTCTTCGCACCGGTCGCGCCCGTGCCGGCGTGTTCGACGTCATAGCCCTCGCTGCGGTAGTACGCCGCCAGCAGGAGTTCGAGCTGATCCCAGCCCACGCGCGAGAGGGCGTCGCTGCGGCGATGGGTTACGGGCTTGAGCACGTGCGTCCTCCTCCCTCGACGATGCGTCACCGCAGCCCGGCCACCCGCGGGCGACTGCGATCCGGAAGCTCCAGCGCCATCTCCGTGCGCCCGCCTACGTGCAGCACGTATTCGAAGTTCTGCACCATGCGGCCGTACCCGTCGTCACCCGCGTCGTAATTGGCGCCGATGGTCAGCGTGTGGCGGCCCGGCGGAAGCGGCTTGATCAGCAGCCAGTAGCCGTCAGCGGCGGTACTGGGGGACGTCTCGTCGTCCGCGACCAGCGGAAAACACCCGTCGCTTCGCACGCGATAGCGCGCGACATCGGTCACGCGCACGCCGTCGATCAACGCGATCGCGCTGCCCAGTCGCTCATTGTTCACCGCGGCCGACTGCTGCAGCACCTTGCACGGGATCGGCAGCGCGTCGGCGCCGTGACGTCGCACGTTGCTGTAACGCATGTTGATGATCGGCACCAGAATGTGCCGGTCGGCCGGGATCACGCACTCGCGTCGCGCGTTGAACGTGCCGTCGGTGCCGGCGAGGAACCACACCGGCCCCTCCTGCCCCAGTTCGCACAGGCGGCCGTCGGGATCCAGGAACGGCGCCACCGGCATGTGCTCGGACCATTGCCACCAGCGCGACGTCAGCGCACCGAAGGTTTCACCGTCGACCTGCCCGTCGGGCGGAAGCAGCATCGCGTCGGCTGTCGTGCCAGCCTTGTCCGCCGCATGGGACAGCGTGGCGCCGCATGCGGCGATAAGGGCTGCCGCGACGGCGGTCCGCAGGTTGCAGGTGATGCGCACGGATCGTTCCTTGTATCGACTGATCATTTGCCTGGTACGCCGCCAACCGGCGCGCGCTTCTGCGATCTGAGGACGGCTTCGACGCCCTTGATGTCGTCGAGCTTGCGCCGATCTTCGACATCGTCCGAATCGGCCAGTGCCTTGAACCGCTGGGCCGCGACGAGTGCGCCATCGACATCGCGGTCGGCCAGCGCCCACACGCGCATGTACCAGCCGGTGGCCGAACCGGGAAATTCGTCGACCAGGTTTCGCGTGCAGGCCTCCGCGTCCTTCAACACGACGGGAATCATGAAGCTCTGGCAATAACGTTCCATGGCCTGCGGGCGTCGTTCGCCGTCCATTGCGCGTTTGAAGTACGGGCGCGCGGCGACCGCGCTTTCCAGCGCCTCGGTAGCCACGCCCATGATGTACAGGTAGCGCGAATTGTCCGGCTCTTGTTTCAGGGCGATTTCGATGTCCGAACGCGCCCACGCGTAATCGTTCGCGCCGCCCATCAACGTGGCGCGGTTGTAGCGGTAGTTCGCATTGTTCGGCCAGAACCGCAGCGCCTGCGAGTAATACACGACCGAGCGCCACCAGTCGTGTTTGGTCCAGTAGCCCGCCGCGGCTTGGGCCATCAGCGTTCCGCTGGGGCCCATGCGCGAGGCGCCCGCGAGTTCGTCCACCACTTCGCCATAACTGTCCGCATTGGCCGGCCGGTAGCCTGCCGCCTCGCCAAGCAACGCGCCGAGGATGGGGTTTCGCTCCGTGCGCGCCGCAGCGTAGGCAACGGCGTGGAGTAGTTGTTCGTCCGACCCGCCCCACTTGGGCTGGGCGGCGTTGATTTGTTCCCACGCGACGTAATACGAATCCGGATCGACCTTCAGGCAATGCGAGGCCGCGAACGTCTGCAAGGCGTCGGAACTCTGTCGCCCGATCGCGCCAAGCTTGGTGCATGCCACGCTGAGCCGCGGCTCGACCTCCATCGCCTGCATGTACAACGGCACCGCCTTTGCAAAGAGCTCCGTCATGCGCTTGAGCTGGGCCTCCGGGGTCCGCGAGGCGAACTTCGTGCCGCGCGCGTTCCACCCGGATTCGCCGAAGTGGAGGCCGGCGGCCACCATCGCGAACGGGCTCTTCGGCACCGCCGTCAGCCAGCGCTGGGCCACCTCGCCTGCGCGCGCGTCTTCGTTGAACACGTTGAAGGCGATGAAGATCTGCTCGCGCTGGTCCTGGTCGCGATAGTGCGCGTCGAGCAGCGCGGCGAAGGTGCGCTCCAGATCGGCCACGCCTTCATCGGTGTCGAGCAGCGCGTCGATCTGGTCCAGCGTATACACCGGCGCCCGCAGTACCGAGCAGCGCCCCTGCGCGGCGCCTGGTCGCCACTGGTTGCCGGGTAGGTCGGGGTGCGCCTTGCAGCGGGCTTCGTCGCCCGGCACCTTGTCGGCTGCCTTTACCTGCGCGATGTATTCGGCCCACTCCGCAGGCGGCGTATCCGGCTCCGGTGGCCCGTTCGATGGCGAGGCGGCATGTAGTGGCTGGAACAGCAACGCGCTCCCCAGCGCGATGCCGACGACGGCATTCCGGATCCCTGGCATGTGTTCCCCCTGTGTACGGCAACGCTAGCGCAGTTGTGCGGCGCGGAACAGGTGCACGCTCCCGGCGGCGCCTCGTGCCGCGTTCCCTCCTCCTGACCTGCATGCGCCACCGCATGTGCGAAAGTAGCGCCCCCCGCCGAGCCCCGCCCATGACCGATCCCGTCCGACTCTCCAAACGCGTGGCCGAACTGGTTGGGTGTTCGCGCGCCGATGCCGAGCGCTACATCGAGAACGGCTGGGTCCGCGTGGACGGCGAGGTCGTCGAAGCGCCGCAGCACGCGGTGACGGACGAGCGCGTCGAACTCGACCCCGATGCCGTGCTGGAAGCGCCGGAACCGGCCACCGTGCTGCTGCACAAGCCGGCCGGTTTCGATGCGTTCGACGGCGGCGACCCCGCCGCCGCGCTGGTCACGCCCGCCACGCGATGGGAAGGCGACGCCAGTGGCGTGCGCCCGCTGAAGCGCCACTTCGTCCGACTGACGCCTCTGGTGCCGCTGGAGGCCGAGGCCAGCGGGCTCATCGTGATGACGCAGGACGGCCGGGTGTGGCGTCGGCTCACCGAGGACGCGGCGCAGATCGAGCAGGAATACGTCGTCGAAGTCGCCGGCGAGATCGCTCCGTACGGCCTGCGCCGCCTCAACCACGGCCTGCGTTATCAGGGGCGCGAACTGCCACCGTGCAAGGTCAGCTGGCAGAACGAGATCCGCCTGCGCTTCGCCCTCAAGGACGTTCGGCCCGGGCAGATCCAGGACATGTGCGCACAGGTCGGGCTGAAGGTCGTGGCGATGCGGCGCCTGCGCATCGGCAAGGTGTCGCTGGCGAAGATGCCGCCGGGCGAATGGCGCTACCTGCCGGTCGGCGAGCGCTTCTGACGCAACGCCGCCTCAGGCGCCGCGCACGCGCAGCGTCAGGCCCTTCAGGAAATTGCGCAGCAGCTGGTCGCCGCACGGACGGTAGTTCGGATGGCCCGGCTGGCGGAACAGCGCCGTCAGTTCCGGCTTCGACACCGGCCAGCCGGCCGATTCGAACACCGCATGCATGTCGACGTCCTTCAGTTCGAACGCGACCCGCAGCTTCTTCAGCACGACGTTGTTGGTGACGCGCGTTTCCGGCGGGCGCGGCGGGCGGCTGTCGTCGCGACCGCGGCAGTAGATCACCAGCCCGTCGAGGAACCGTGCGAGCACCGCGTCGCTGCAATCGGCGTACTCGGGGTCGTCCTCGCGGCGCAGGAACGCCTGCACGTCGGCCTTGTCGAGCGCGAATGCCGGATCGACCAGGTGGACGATCTCCACGACGCGCTGGTCGCTGAGATCGAGCATGTACCGGATGCTGCGCAGAACGTCGTTGGTGATCATGGGGCGTCGAGCGGTATTGCGTGGGGCCGCCTAGTTTAGGCCACCCCACCGTGACGGGCGTCCGGCTACGCGCGCGCCCTGCCGCAGGCGCATACTTCGCTCGCCGACGGCCGCCGCCGTCCACCGCCACCGCATCCAGGAGACGCCGCATGAAGGGCATGGACCAGAAAAAGGAACAGAAGAAGAAGCCGGCGAAAACCATGAAGGAAAAGAAGGCCGAAAAGCGCGACAAGAAGGCCGCAAAGGGCTTCGCGCCGGTCTGACGTCGCTGGTGTCACCGCATGAAAAAGGCCCGGAAACCCGGGCCTTTTTCATGCGCGCTATGACGAAGCTACGCGTCCCGTTTACGCACCCTGCTGCGCATGCCACGCCTTGAGCAGCTCCGCTTCCTTCTCGCGCGAGATCCCGGCATTCAGCTTCGCCTGACGCTCGGCCGGCAGGCTGCGGAACCACGCCATCAGGTCGGTCACGGTGGTTTCCAGCGGGCGATAGGTGAGCCCGGCCTTGAGCGCACGCGCATTGCTGACCGCGCCATACCCGGCGTACTCGCCGCTCTTGCGCGACACCCAGATCGGCAGTTCGCCGACCTTCTGCGCTTCCAGGAATTCCGGCGTGACGTGCGTGTACGTCGGCTTGCCGCCGGTGGCGTTCTGGCAGGCGTGCAGCATCTCGTCCATGGTCATCGGCGTTTTCGGGCCGACGGCGTTGAACGTGCCGATCGTTCCCGCCTCCGCCAGACGGATCATCCATTCGCCCAGGTCGCGCCCGTCGATGACCTGCACCGGGTCGGCGCCATCGCCCGGCACCAGCATTTCGCCGCCCTGCGCGACGCGATGCGGCCAGTAAGTGAAGCGGTCGGTTTCGTCGCGCGGACCGACGATGTAGCCCGGCCGCACGATCGTCACGCGCTTGCCGAATTGCTTGTGCGCCTCGGCCTCGCTCAGCGCCTTGAGCGGGCCGTACAGGTTTTCGATGTCGGCGCGCAGCGATTCCTGCGTTTCGGCCATCGCATCCTTGCCCTTGTAGACGGCCACCGGCGCGTTCTCGTCGATGCCCGGCTTGCTGCCATCGGCATACACCGAGATGGTCGAGATGAAGAGGTAATGCCCCACGTTGCCGGCCAGCACCTTGCCCGCGTCGCGCACCCAGAACGGCAGGCTGGTCGGGTTGTCGATGCACACGTCCCACTTGCGGCCCTGCAGCGATTTCAGATCGCCCGTGTTGCGATCGCCGAACAGCTGCTCCACCTCGCCCGGCCACTCCGGCGACGGCTTCTTGCCGCGATTGAACAGCGTGACCTTGTGCCCGCGCGCCAGTGCGTAGTTCACCTGAAACGGCCCGGTGAACCCGGTGCCGCCGAGGATGAGGATGTCCAGTGGCTTCTTCGCGCGGCCGACGGGTTTGGCCTTCTCTTCGGCGAACGCGAACGACGGCAGCGTCGCGGCAGCGGCGGCAAGCGCGCTGAACTTGAGCAGGTCACGGCGGGTGGTCATCGGGACGTCTCCATGCAGGGCGGGCGGACCGTCCAACGCCCTGCCCTCGCCTGGCGTCTTCCTGATCCAAACGGGGCCACTCTAGAGGCGCGCGCCGGGTGGGCGGGAATGTCGATAGTCACGGGGGTGGCCATGGGGACCCGGTAATGGCGAAGCCCGCATCTAGATGCGCTGCCTCCACCTCACCCTCGCCGTCGCCTTCCCTTCTTGACTGTCATCCCGGCGAAAGCCGGGACTAGGCCTTCCTCGGCCAGCGAACGACCGAAGCGAAATCTCTCCTCACTACATGCCTGCGCACCAATGGGTTATGCGGCGCCGAGCGCAATGTCGCCTGGACACTTCACCGATCGAGCTGCGGTAGCGGAGTCGGTCGACGCGCCATGCGCCCAGCGTTCTTCAAGCTTGTGCCACATCATCCACTGCCCTGGCTCTTCAAGAATCTTCTCGCCTACACGGAGATTTACCGTGGCAGCAATCTCCGCGGGCTCCAGGCCAGCACCGGGAATCAAAGGACCAAGTTCGATCTCCGTAAGGCCCTTCCTCCGAAGGCAGAACACAGGGATCGTCGTCGCACCGTATCGACTGGCCAATCGGTAGATGCCGGCAGGTGAGGCAGCCGGACGCCCGAGGAACGGCGCCACCAGGCGATCGGTTGTCGGCAGATACGTGTCAAGCATCGTCGCGACTACGCCGCCGGCAGCAAGCTGCCGCGCGACAGTGATGCCCGAATGCCGGTCGGCCTGTACAAGTCGGATGCGCGCCCCACTAATCGCTTCGATCCTCTCCCTGAGCGCCTGCTCTCCGCGCGGGACGGGGCCGCCGATTACAACCAGCACATCACCAAAAATCCCTCCAGAAGCCAGTAGCGCGTGGTAGAAGCAACCGAAGTTTGAACACCCCAGGATCACGCCTCGGCCGTGCAGCCGAGCCTGCGCAATACTTTCGATTGGACTTCCCGCAATGCGTATGGGCAGCGAGCGCACAGTCCGGTTGGACGCGTGACGCAGGAGCGCAACATCTGCGATGAACTGCGATGGGAGCCGAGATACGGAGACCTCGACCGCCCGGCTGTGTATTCCAGCAAGCAACATCGCCTCTCGCGAGCGCTGAAGATACACAGCTCGCCATGGCGCCTGCGTGCAGTGCGCTCGATACTGAACCCATCTCCTCGTCAAATGCGGCCATCGCTTCATCGCCCAGGGCATCCACCCCCTGAACTCTGGCGCAGACAACACGCTCACTCGCGCCCTTTCCATTTGCAGCCGCCAATACGCACGAGGGAATCGCGATCAAAGTCGATTTCCGCGCCAGACGTGGCGCCAGGCAAATCCAACGGCACCTGCACCTTAAAGGCCGACTTTGAAGACCAACGCGAGTGGTCCGACAGCATCACCGTAATCGCACGCGGCGCAGTGAACTCGAACTCAGCGCACGTAAAGACGGGCACCGTTATTGCGGCAACCTTGCCATAGACCGCCTTCCATCCTTCCCTCGCCCGTGCCGCACGCTCGCGCAAGTCTCCCAACGTGAGTGCCCCTTCCGCAGGTGGCACAAGGTCGACCTTGTAGATGATCGACAACGCATGTTCCGGCACGTTGGCGATGACCTTGGCGTTCTTGACTTCCTGTGTTGGGATGGAGGGGAGGACAACGCGCCCTCCGTTCAGAAGTTCGACAGGCCACGAAACGTCCCCGGCGACCACTTCCAACTCCAAGCCACCAAGATCAACGCCTTCATGTGTCGGCCGTGCATAAAAGGCCAACCGAATGCCATCCCGCCGAGCGGGTTCAAGGCGGTCGAATCGCTCAAGGAGTCGCGCACCATCGGAGTACTCGAACTCCTGGGGATGCCGGATGCCGTTCACCGCTACGGAATCCAACGTTCGCACTGCTGGCGTATCGAGGGCGTCGTCGGCCCTTGCACTCTGCAACGCTGTCGCGATCACCAGGATCGACAACGCCAACGTTCTTGCTTGGTTCATGCTCACTTCCTCGTCCATGGGTAAGGGCGCCCTCTGAAGACCAGAGGGCGCCATGTGAATCACCAAGCCAAGCAGACGCACTCGAAAGCAGTTGCTTGCGGGCCACCCGCCGGGACTGAAGCCGGAGCCTGGAACATTGCGAGGAACGAGCTGATCAGGTGCTTCATGACATCTCCATCTGTCTAATGATTGGGAATGCCGACCTTTCGGCGGCGCACAAGCAGTAGCGCGGGACGTGCAGCTCGCGCAAATTCGCTCGCACTGCAAAGACATTCGACGGATGTCGCGAATCGCGCAAACCAGAACACGTACGTTTTTGGCGTTTCGACGGAATTCCCTGCGCAAACGCTCGGCTGATCACGCGGCCAGAAGCCGGCACTTCAAGTGTCGCTAAGGAGGTAGGCCGCTGTGGCTTACGCGTCTTCGAAATCGCGGTCCTCGTTAACGACGAGGGACAACCGATCATCCACATAAGATGCGGTGCGTTCGGCAAGCGAGCGTTTGCTGCCCAGGTAAGGGCGAAGCTCGCACCCGAGTGCACTTAGGATTGACGCTAGCGGGAAGGTGAACCCGGGTGCACTCCGCTTACACGGGCTACAAACGCGGCGTCGCTGAAGCGCCTCCCTGCCGTCGCCGTCGCTCCGCCGCCCTCCCTCACCGCTGCCACCCTTCACCGTCATCCCGGCGAAAGCCGGGACCCAGGCCCGTAGCGCTTACTTCAGACAATCACGCAGGCTCAGCATCGGCCTCGTGCACCACGACGACAGACAAGGCGTCGTCGACGTAGGACGCGGTGCGCTCGAAAAGTTCGGACAGCGCGTCGGGTGGGATGACGATGTACTCGGACGATTCGCTGCGGGCTTCGGTGAACTGCGCCAGCAGGCGGAGCTGGTCGCGGGTGTGGATCAGCGAGTCGTGGGCGGAACGGGGCAGCAGGTAGCCGCGGAATGCGGCGGGGATGGAACGCGTGTCCTTGCTCATGCGGGGTCTCCAGCAAACCAGCCGGGCTTGCGCCGGGGATTCGGCGCAAGGTGTCGGGAGGTTCGAAGCCGCACACAGCCGGCGGGCGTATTCCCTCTTGCGAGGTGTTGTATTAGCCGCCCTCCCGACGCGGAACATGGCACTGCGTCGGACTCACGCCCAGGAATCGGGCATAAGAAACCCGCCTGTGATTCGGTGGCGGGTTACCGCTGTGTGAGGAGCTTCGACTCTCCTTGAGGGCGAGTCTGCGCACGCCGTTTGCGGGCTACAACGCGAGAATGTCGCAGGATGCTTCGTCATGGGCTGAAACCGCGCGCGCGTCGCGGCCGTCATTGAACATCAGATTGAATTTTAGGTACCCGTGGACACCTTCCGCTCTAAATGTCTTGATTCGCATCACAGCCCCTAGTTCCGCGCATGTCGAAGGATCGTTGGCCACCTATCAGGGCTCTTCACGTGAAGCTCCGAAGGTCGAGCCTGCGAGGCTATGACTGCTCCGCACCTCGCCTGCCCGCCGGCAACCCCTTGCGTCGAGTTTAGCGACAGGCAACGCAAAAAAAGAAGGCCCGCCGAAGCGAGCCTTCCAGTGTCCGATAGACAAGACCAATTACATGTTGCGCCGGTACTCCCCACCCACGTCATAAAGCGCATGACTAATCTGCCCAAGGCTATGCGTCTTAACCGCCTCCATCAAACTGGCAAACACATTCCGCCGCTCCCGAGCCGTCGCCTGTAGCGCCTTCAACCCTTCCGGCGCATAGCCGTTGCGGTTGCCCTGGTAGCCGGCGACGTTGTCGATCTGCTGGCCCTTCTCGCCTTCGGTCGAGCGGATCAGTTCGATCTCGGTGACGATGTCGCCGCCGTGGTCCTTCGGCAGAAAGGTGTTCACGCCGATCAGCGGCAGGGTGCCGTCGTGCTTCTTGTGCTCGTAGTACAGGCTTTCTTCCTGGATCTTGCCGCGCTGGTACATGGTGTCCATGGCGCCGAGCACGCCGCCGCGCTCGCTGATGGCTTCGAATTCCTTGTAGACGGCTTCCTCGACGATGTCGGTGAGCTTGTCGACGATGAAGCTGCCCTGCCAGGGGTTCTCGTTGAAGTTGAGCCCCAGTTCCTTGTTGATGATCATCTGGATAGCGACGGCGCGGCGCACGCTTTCTTCGGTCGGCGTGGTGATGGCTTCGTCGTACGCATTGGTGTGCAGGCTGTTGCAGTTGTCGAACAGCGCATACAGCGCCTGCAACGTGGTGCGGATGTCGTTGAACTGGATTTCCTGCGCGTGCAGCGAGCGGCCGCTGGTCTGGATGTGGTACTTCATCATCTGGCTGCGCGCGGACGCGCCGTAACGCTCGCGCATGGCGCGCGCCCAGATGCGGCGGGCGACGCGGCCGATGACGGTGTATTCCGGGTCCATGCCGTTTGAGAAGAAGAACGACAGGTTGGGCGCGAAGTCGTCGATCTTCATGCCGCGGGCGAGGTAGTACTCCACGATGGTGAAGCCGTTGCTGAGCGTGAAAGCCAGCTGGCTGATCGGGTTCGCGCCGGCTTCGGCGATGTGGTAACCGCTGATGGACACCGAGTAGAAGTTGCGGACGTTCTTGTCCACGAAGTACTGCTGGATGTCGCCCATCATGCGCAGGGCGAATTCGGTGCTGAAGATGCAGGTGTTCTGCGCCTGGTCTTCTTTCAGGATGTCGGCCTGCACGGTGCCACGCACGGTGGCCAGCGTCTGCGCCTTGATGGTGGCGTAGGTGTCGGCGTCGACGACCTGGTCGCCGGTCACGCCCAGCAGGCCCAGACCGAGGCCGTCGTTGCCTTCGGGCAACATGCCGCTGTATTCGGGGCGCTTGCGGCCTTCGAACAACTTTTCGATCCTGTCGTGCGCTTCGTTCCAGCGCGCGTCGTCGGCACGCAGGTACTTCTCGACCTGCTGGTCGATGGCGGTGTTCATGAACATCGCCAGGATGATCGGCGCCGGGCCGTTGATGGTCATCGACACCGAGGTGCTCGGCGCGCACAGGTCGAAGCCGGAGTACAGCTTCTTCATGTCGTCGAGCGTGGCGATGTTGACGCCGGAGTTGCCGATCTTGCCGAAGATGTCCGGGCGTACGGCGGGGTCTTCGCCGTAGAGCGTGACGCTGTCGAACGCGGTGGACAGGCGCGCGGCCGGCTGGCCGACGGACAGATAATGGAAGCGGCGGTTGGTGCGCTCCGGCGTGCCTTCGCCGGCGAACATGCGGATGGGATCCTCGCCGGTGCGGCGGTACGGATACACGCCGCCGGTGTACGGGTAGTAGCCCGGCAGGTTTTCCTTCTGCAGGAAGGTCAGCAGTTCGCCCCAGCTCTTGTAGGTGGGCGCGGCGATCTTCGGGATCTTCTGGTGGCTCAGCGATTCGCGGTAGTTCTCGACGCGGATGGTCTTGTCGCGGACCTGGTATTCGTTGACTTCGTCGGTGATGGACTTCAGGCGCGCGGGCCAGTCGCGCAGCAGCTTGAGCGCTTCGGACGTGAGCGACTGCACTGCGTCGTTGTAGCGCTGGCGCAGGGTGAGGAGCGTCTTGTCGCCGCCGTCGGTGAGGGCATCGGCGGCGTAGAGGTCCAGCGCCTTCGGCAGTGCGTCGTCGCCCAAGTCATTGAGCGACTGCCAGTAGCTCTGCGCGCGATCGGCGACTTCCGCCTGCGTTTCGATCTTCGCGTTGATGCTGCGGCCCTGCTCGGCGATTTCGGCGAGATACCGCACGCGGGCGCCGGGAATCAGCACGGTGGCGCGCGGTTCCTTCAGCGAGGTGTCGATCTCCGGCGTCCACTTCTCGGCCGGCAGCTGGAGCTTGTCGCGCAGCAAGCGGCAGAGGTTGGCGAACATCCAGCTGATGCCGGGGTCGTTGAACTGCGAGGCGATGGTCGGATAGACCGGCACGTCCTCGTCCTTGGTCTGGAAGGCGACGCGGTTGCGCTTCCACTGCTTGCGCACGTCGCGCAGCGCGTCTTCGGCACCGCGCTTGTCGAACTTGTTGAGCACGACGAGCTCGGCGAAATCGAGCATGTCGATCTTCTCCAGCTGGCTCGGCGCGCCGAAGTCGCTGGTCATGACGTACATCGGGAAATCGACGAGGTCGACGATTTCGGAATCCGACTGGCCGATGCCCGCGGTTTCGACGATGACCAGGTCGTAGCCCAGGCCCTTGAGGAACCCGATGCAGTCCTTGAGCACGGTGTTGGTGGCGGCGTGCTGGCGGCGCGTGGCCATCGAACGCATATAGACGCGCTTGCTGCGCAGCGAGTTCATGCGGATGCGGTCGCCCAGCAGCGCGCCACCGGTGCGGCGGCGCGTGGGGTCGACGGAGATCACGGCGATGCGCATCTCCGGGAAGGCGGCGAGGAAACGGTTGAGCAGTTCGTCGGTGACCGACGACTTGCCGGCGCCGCCGGTGCCGGTGATGCCGATGACGGGCGTCTTGCCGCCGGCCAGCTGCCACTGCTTGCGCAGGTGCGCGAGCTGGGCTTCGTCGAAGATGCCCTCCTCGATGGCGCTGAGTGTGTGGCCGATGCTGATTTCGTCGTCGATATCAGCGGCCTTGTCGGGATGCTGCGCGGCCTTGCGCGCATCGCCGGCGCGGCGGATGACGTCCTCGATCATCGCAACGAGGCCCATGTGCATGCCGTCGTTGGGGTGGTAGATGCGCTCGACGCCGTAGGCCTGGAGTTCGCGGATCTCCTCCGGCGTAATCGTGCCGCCGCCGCCGCCGAAGACGCGGATGTGGCCGGCGCCGCGCTCTTTGAGCATGTCGACCATGTACTTGAAGTACTCGACGTGGCCGCCCTGGTAGGACGAGAGCGCGATGCCGTCGGCATCCTCCTGCAGCGCGGCGCGGACGACGTCTTCCACCGAGCGGTTGTGGCCCAGGTGGATGACCTCCGCCCCCTGCCCCTGGATCAGGCGCCGCATGATGTTGATGGCGGCGTCGTGCCCGTCGAACAGGCTGGCGGCGGTGACGAACCGCAGCGGGCTGGTCTCGGTCTGGGCTTCGGGCAGGTTGCTTGCGGGGGTGCTCATGGACGCTCGAAATACGGAAACGGTCGAATCCGTATTGTAGCCCGAGGGGGATTAGGGGCTTGTTGTGCGGCGCGGGAGAGGTGGCTCCGCTCTCGCCTCGTCGTTCCTCCGGAAGCTGGAATCCATGTTGATGGTCGGCGCGCTCGGCGGGCATCGCCAGCGCGGGCGTGGTCGCGCGTCCCTACCCTCACCCCAACCCCTCTCCCGCAGGGAGAGGGGCTAAAGCCTGCGCCCCCGATACGCCGTCATCCCGGCGAAGGCCGGGATCCAGGCTGGCATGCGTTCAACCCTGTCACCCGCTGGCTTCAGACGGAGCGGGTCTGGGTCCCGGCGTTCGCCGGGATGACGGGGATCGGATGACGGGCATTGAGATGCCGGCGCGCGATTCGATGCATCAACCTTGGGGAACCCGTGAGACTCCAGCAACCGCCCGTCCCGGCAAAGTCGCCCTTCCTTTCTGGCTACACTCGCCGTCCGATCACGCGAACCGCCATGAACGAAGACGCCGTCCTGCTCGACCTTCGCCGCCGCGCCCACGACGGGTCGCCGCAGGCGCTCTATCAACTGGCGTCGGCGCTGGTGGCACGGCACGAACTGGACGAAGCGTTCACCCTGCACCGCCGTGCGGCCGAGGCGGGACTGGCAAACGCGCAGATCGAATACGCCCGCATGCTGATGTACGGCGTGGGCTGCGATGCCGAACCGCTGCGCGCGGCCGAATGGCTGCTGCGTGCCGAGTCGGTTGGAAGCCCTATCGCCTCGTATTTCCTCGCGCTGATGTCGCTCGGCGGACGCACGTTGCCGCGCGATGGCCGCATCAACGAACGCGTGCTGCGCGCAGTCCGCGCCGATTACCCGCCGGCGCTGCGCGCGGCCGCCGTGCATTTCGGCCGCAAGGCCGATCCGGCGGACCAACTGCGCTGCCTGCAGTTGCTCGAACGCGGCGCGGGACTCGGCGACGTGATCGCGGCGCGGCTGTTCCTGGAGCGCCTCACGCGCGGCGAAGGCGACGTTCCGCAACCCGAAGCCGCGGCCGATCTGCGCGCGCAATTGCAGGCGATTGGCGTCAGATCGTTGCCGGAGATCGTCGTGCCGGAGTTCGCGCGAAGCGAAACCGCGCCGGGCGTGCTGTCGATGGACGACGTATTGCAGCCGATGGACCTGCATCTGCAATCCACGCGCCCACGCGTGATGACCGTGGACGGCCTGCTCAGCGCGGAAGAATGCCGGTTGTTGATCGCCAACGCGGAAGTGCACCTGACGCGTTCGCGCACGGTCGACCCGGACACCGGGTTGCCGATGGAACAGGAGATCCGCACCAGCAGCGACGCATCCTTTGACGCGATCCAGGAAGACCTCGCGCTGCGTTGCGTGCAGCTGCGCATGGCGAGCGCGGCCGGCGTGCCGCTCGACCATGCCGAACATCTGGTCGTGTTGCGCTACGAGCCCGGTCAGGAATACCGCCCCCATCGCGATTACCGCCCGCCCAGCTCGATCGAACGCGATCGCCCGGAAGCCGGCAACCGCATGCGCACGATCTGCGCGTACCTCAACACCGTGGAAGCCGGCGGGCAGACCGAGTTCCCGGTCGCCGGGCTGCGCGTCGAACCGCGGCCGGGCCGCGCGGTGGTGTTCGAGAACCTGCATCCGGACGGCTCGCCCGACCCGGATTCGCTGCACGCCGGCTTACCGGTGGAACGCGGCGAGAAGTGGCTCGCAACGCTCTGGCTGCGCCAGGGACGCTACCGGGCTTTCTGAACGGGCAGCGCGGGCGAAGCCGTCCGTCGGCATGCCTGTCCCCTCCGGCCGATTGGATTAGACTGTCGCGCCTGCGGCGGGGTCCTGGACCTTGGCCGCAGTGTCATTTCCATTTCGATTCAACGACTTACCCATCACAGTTGGCGTAAAGCGCGACGCGCAACCTCTCGCGCCAACAGCGGAGCACCCGATGATTTTCGAAACGCTGGACACCTTCGGCCACGAGCAGGTCGTGTTTTGCCACAACAAGGACGCGGGCCTGAAGGCCATCATCGCGATCCACAACACCGTGCTCGGTCCGGCCCTCGGCGGTACGCGCATGTGGCCGTACAAGACCGAGCAGGACGCGCTCAACGACGTGCTCCGCCTCTCGCGCGGCATGACCTACAAGAACGCGGTCGCCGGCCTGAACATCGGCGGCGGCAAGGCGGTGATCATCGGCGATCCGTCCACCGACAAGTCCGAGGCGCTGTTCCGCGCGTTCGGCCAGTTCGTCGAGGCGCTCGGCGGCCGTTACATCACGGCTGAGGACGTCGGCATCGACGTCAACGACATGGAATACGTGTACCGCGAGACCGAGTACGTCACCGGCGTGCACCAGGTCCACGGCGGTTCGGGCGACCCGTCGCCGTTCACCGCCTACGGCACGCTGCAGGGCCTGATGGCCACGCTCAACAAGCGTTTCGGCGACGAGGAAGTCGGCAAGTACTCCTACGCCGTGCAGGGCCTCGGCCACGTGGGCATGGAGTTCGTGAAGCTGCTCAAGGAGCGCGGCGCGAAGATCTTCGCGACCGACATCAACAAGGGCCTGGTCGACAAGGCCGTCTCGGAATACGGCGTTGAAGCCGTGGGCCTGGACGAGATCTACGACGTGCCGGCCGACGTGTACTCGCCGTGCGCGCTGGGCGGCACCGTCAACGAAGGCACCCTGCCCCGCCTGAAGGCCAAGGTCATCTGCGGCGCGGCCAACAACCAGCTGGCCAACAACGCCATCGGCGACGAAGTGGCCAAGCGCGGCATCCTGTACGCACCGGATTACGCGGTGAACGCGGGCGGCGTGATGAACGTGGCGCTGGAACTGGACGGCTACAACCGCGAGCGCGCCATGCGCATGATGCGCACGATCTACCACAACCTCGCGCGCATCTTCGAGATCGCCGAGCGTGACGCGATCCCGACCTACCGCGCGGCCGACCGCCTGGCCGAAGAGCGCATCACCGCGATCGGCAAGCTGAAGCTGCCGCTGGGTCGCAGCGCTCCGCGTTTCCAGGGCAGGATTCGCGGCGGGCACTGATTTTCCAGTCTCGACTGGAAAATCCCCAAAGTTTGCATTCGCAAACTTCGGGCCCCAGCAGTCTTCCTCCAAATCCCTGCCGCTGCCGCGGCGCCCCCTTTACTAAAGGGGGCTATGGGCCGCGGAGGAGGTGGCAGCGGTTGCAGCGCAATGATTCGAGAAACGCCCGGCTGTCCGGGCGTTTTCTTTTGTGGGTCTTCTTGCATCGAGACGCCACCGTCCTTCCACCGTCATCCCGGCGAAAGCCGGGACCCAGGCTGTCACGCTGTGACAGAAGCGGCGTATCACTGACGATCAGCGATATCAGCCTGGATCCGGCCCTTCGCCGGGCTTCGGTACGCGACAAACGGCCTGCTTTTCAGGCAATTCCGAAAGACGTGGCTCAGCGCCCGGCGCAAAGTGGCATTCCCCCACTCGGAGTTGCCTCCATGCGCATCGCCCTTCCCCTCGCCGCCCTCGGTCTCGCCGCTGCCTTCGCAGCCCACGCAGGCGATGGCCGCATCGACTACGACCATCAGGCGCAATGGCAGTCCGCGCACGACATGGCGCAGTCGCCGATCGACATCGTCACGCATGACGCCGTCGCCGCACGCGACGATGAGCCGCAGGCGCTGGTGTTCGCGCATACGCACGCGCCGATGGAAGCCGTCGACAACGGCCACGCGGTGGAAGTCGAAACGCATGCCACGGACGCCACGATCCGCGGCCGGCATTTCGCGCTGACGCAGTTCCACTTCCACGCGGAAAGCGAGCACACCATCGACGGCCGGCACTATCCGCTGGAAGGCCACTACGTCTTCAAGGCGCAGGACGGGCGCCTGGCCGTGGTCGGCGTGATGTACCAGGTCGGCAAGGCCAACCCACAGGCGCAGGCGGTGCTCGACAGCCTCGCCCACAAGAAGAGCGCGCCGCACGAGGTCGACATCGACGCGTTGCTGCCGGCGCAGCGCGGCTACTACCACTACCTGGGCTCGCTCACCACGCCACCGCTGACCGAGAACGTCGAGTGGTACGTGTTTCCAACGCCGGTCACGATGTCGAAGAAGCAGATCGACGCGTTCCTGGCGCACTACCGCCACAACAATCGCAACGTGCAGCCGCTGAACGGCCGTCCGCTGGTCCACGCCGAAGGCTGATCGCCACAGCTTTCGCGCAATCGCGCCCCGCACCGTTGCGTACGGTGGCGGGGCGCTTCGCTTTGGAGCCCCTGAAAGCGCGGTTTTATTGCACCGCACGACGACCGATTCACCGCCTCCGCCTAGAATTGGCGCATCGCGCGCGGCGTTCGATCGCGCGCCGCCCTCTCGAACACAAGGATTCCCATGCGCCCTTTCCCCCTCGGTGACGAAATCGATGCCCTGCGCGACGCCGTTCGCCGCTTCGCCGAGGTCGAGATCGCACCGCGCGCGGCGCAGATCGACGAGGAGAACTGGTTCCCGCAGGACCTCTGGCCGAAGCTCGGCGAAATGGGCCTGCTTGGCATGACGGTGCCCGCCGAGTACGGCGGCAGCGAAATGGGTTACCTCGCGCACCTGGTCGCGATGGAAGAGATCTCGCGCGCGTCCGGCTCGGTTGGTCTCAGTTACGGCGCGCATTCGAATCTGTGCGTGAGCAACCTGTACGCGAACGGCACCGACGCGCAACGCCAGAAGTACCTGCCGAAGCTGTGCAGCGGCGAATGGAAGGGCGCGCTCGCGATGAGCGAACCGGGCGCGGGTTCGGACGTGGTCGGATCGATGAGTTGCCGCGCCGAGCTTCGCGACGGTACGTGGATCGCCAACGGCAACAAGATGTGGATCACGAACGGCCCGGAAGCCGACGTGCTGATCGTCTACATGCGCACCGCCGGCAAGGACGCGGGCAGCCAGTGCATGACGGCCTTCATCGTCGAGAAGGGGATGAAGGGTTTCTCCACCGCGCAGAAACTCGACAAGTTCGGCATGCGTGGCTCCAACACCTGCGAACTGGTGTTCGAGAACTGCGAGATTCCGGCCGAGAACGTGCTCGGCGAAGTGAATCGCGGCGTGAAGGTGCTGATGAGCGGCCTGAACACCGAACGCCTCGTGCTGACCGGCGGGCCGATCGGCCTGATGCAGGCGGCGCTCGACATCGCCCTGCCCTACGTGCGCGAACGCAAGCAGTTCAACGCGGCCATCGGCACGTTCGGGCTGATGCAGGGCAAGATCGCCGACATGTACACCGCGCTGCAGTCGAGCCGCGCGTTCGCCTACCAGGTGGGCCGCGATTTCGATGCCGGCCATCGCAGCCGCGTCGATGCCGCCTCGTGCCTGCTGCACGCGTCCGAGGCCGCGGTGCAGGTCGCGTTGGAAGGCATCCAGGCGCTCGGCGGCAACGGCTACATCAACGAGTTCCCGACCGGCCGCATCCTGCGCGATGCCAAGCTCTACGCCATCGGCGCGGGCACGAACGAAATCCGCCGCATGCTGATCGGCCGCGAGTTGTTCGAAGAGCGGCACTGAGCCGTCGCGAAGCCGTAGCCTGAAACGAAACGGCCGTCGAATCGACGGCCGTTTTGCATTGCGCCGACGATGCGATCAGAACGCGGTCGTCCAGGTAGCCATCGTGCCGATCCACTGCTCTGCCCCGGCATGCCGGCTGTCGAGGTCGAAGCGCAGCGTGCTGCGACGGCCGATGCCCGCTTCCAGGCCCAGACCGAACAGACCCACGTTGCGATCCAGTCCATCGGCGACGATCGGCGCCCACGCGTCCATGCCGGTGAAGCGGGCCTGAAGGGTTTCGCCCGACTGCGAGAGCAGATGCTGCCATTCGATACGGCTGGTGAGCGCCCATCGGGTCGAGGCGCCGAGCCACTCGTGGCTCCAGCGCGCGCCGGCCAGCGCCTGCGTGGCCAACATCGAGGCGTCGTTCGTCGTCAGGCCGAAGCCGGACGCGCCGTTTTCACTGAAGCCATCGCGTTCGAGCTGCAGGGCCTGCACGCCTACATAGGGCGTGATCGTGCTGCCACCGAACGGAATGCGGCGTCCCGACTGCAACGACAGCGCGCCGTAACGATGCGCGTAGTCGCTCGACACGCGATACGTCTCGTCGCCCAGCAGCACCTCACGCTGCAACCAGCGGTGCATGCGGCCAAAGCCCGCCGATCCGAGCACGTACGCGCCGTCACCCAGGTCCCGCGATGCATAGACCTGCGCATCGATCTGACGATTGCGTTCGCGGTCGAAGCGCCGCGAGTGCCACGCGTCGCCATCGGTCTGCGACAGCGACGCGCCGATCGTCGTGCCGTCCCGACCGGCCTGGTCGAAGCCGAGCATCCAGCCGTGGGTGCTTACGTCGAACGACGACCATCCGCGCGTTGCGTCCAGCCGCTGCGACCAGGCGCCACGCGCTCCACCCGCATCCAACCCGTCGAGCCGCGACTCGAGGGTACGGCGGCTCCCGTCGATGGCCATCATCGCGAAGGCGGCGTCCATGTCGTGGAGTTCGCCGGACAGGCTGTCGATCGCGCGTCCGTAGCCATCGGCCGTATCGATGCGCTGCAGCCTGGCGGCGCCGTCCTCGAAGGCGGTTGCGCCGCCTTCGGTGCCGTGCCGCTGGTCCAGCTCGTCGAACGCGTTCTCGATGCGCTGCGCACTACCCACCGACGTCGCTTTCAGGCCCAGGCTGGTAGCCGTGACCTGCATGTCGGCGCGCACCACATCCAGCCACGCCGTCGTGGAGTCGTATCCCAGGTTCGCCACGAGCGTGAGCGAAGCGGGCCACGACATCCCGAGGAACGTGCCGGTCAGGCCGCCGTCCGCCACCAGCAATTCCGTACGTGCCTTGGCGACGTAACCCGGCGCGACACCGAAGATGTCCAGGTAGCCGCCCAACTGCGCGGCACCGGCCACCTTCAACGCGGGCGCGCCAAGGTAAACGCCCATGCGACCGCTCGGGCCCTGCGAGAAATCGCCCTTGAACACGCCATTGGTCGTGTTGTCCAACGTGAGGTAGCCGTCGTTGCGAACGTCGCCGGTGAAGACCACGGCACCCTTGTTGACGTTGACCGCGAAGTACAACTGACCGCCGGGCTGGATGGCGACGTCACCGCTCCAGGTCCCGCTGAAGGCGCTCACGGTGCCTTGGATCTCCAGCGGGGACGCCATGTCGCCATCGATGACCAGCACGCCATGCCGCTCGATGACCGTCTTGCCGGTGTAGGTGTTGTCGCCCGACAGCCAGAGCGTGGCGTACGCGGCGGGGTCGTCCACTCCGACGGTCAAGCCGCCGCTTCCGCTGATGTCGTTCTGCCAGAACGAATGCGCCTTGTCCGGAAGCGATACCCGCACGTTGCCCCAATCGAAACGCGACGGTCCCCATACCGCCTTGTTGACGTTGAGCAAGCCGTAGCCGTAGACCTCGTCCACTCCGGGGGCGCCGAGGTCGGTCGCGCTCCCCAGGAGCGTCTGGCGGACCAGATCGTTGTCGAAGTACGGGAATGCGGACCACACCAGGGCCGCGGCTCCGGACACCTGCGCAGCGGCGTAGTCCGTCCCGTGCAAGGTGCGATAGGTTTCGGCGCCGGCCGTGTCCCGCGCGCCGTTGACCACCACGTCGCCGGGCGCAACGAGGCAGCTGTTCTTCGCCACGCCGCACTGGTTCGAGTAGCTTGCCAGGCGGGTTGGCGCGAGGGAGTCCACCGCGCCCACCACGAGCCAGCCTGACTGCAGGTCGCGGCTATCGACGCTGTCGAACGGAAGCCGCGCCAGCGCAGAGGGTTGCGCCTGGGCCGAGTTGCCGGCTTCGACCACCGTCAGGATGTCTTTGCCGTTCGTACCGGAAAGATCGGCGAAACCTTCGTACACCGGCGTCGCGGCGCCCAGTCGCAGCGCGTCGGTCGAGATGTTCAGGATGGTTTGCGCGTTTGTACCGGTGAAACTGTAGAGGAAGGTCAGCGCGTCCTCCGTCAGTGTCTGACCGCTCTCGGACGGCTTGTCCTCCAGCATCCGCAGCGAGCCGAGGAACAGATTGCCGGGCGCGACGCCACCGGGGAACGTGCCCTGCCAGCTGCCGGCGGCGATCTGCGCGACCGCAGTGCCGTGCCCATTCGGATCGCTCACGGACGTGTCGGGCGCCGGCACGCCCGCCCAGGTGGATGACCAGGACGTGTCGTCGTCGAGGCTCGGGTGGGCGAAGTTCACGCCCGAATCCATGAAGAGGATCGTCGCGCCGTTACCGGCGAACCCGGCGCGCCGGACTTCGGCGGCGCCGATCGCGTGCAGGTGCGCGTCCGCGGGAACGGCCGGCGTTACTGGCGCAGGCGGTGTGACCGGTGGCGCCGTCACGGGCGGATTCGGCGTGCTCGGCGCCGGCGGCGGATCGCTGCGGACATTCCCGCCGCCACCACCACCGCCACCACACCCGACCAGCCCCATGACGCACAACCCCAACATCACGCTGCGCGCCAGCGGCGCGCGCGTCGGCATCCCTTCCATGTTTGTCCCCTTTGGTGCTGCTCGCACCGCCCCCCGGCGGTCAGGCGCGCAGCGCTGGTACCGATTGCATCATGAATGTCCCGGCCACGCACGTGCCGGCCCTGGCGCGTCGGCCGATCAGAACGCCGTCGTCCAGTTGAGCATCGCCTGCGTCCAGGTTTCGCCGTGATCGCTGCGTGCATCGACGTCCAGGCTCAGGCGGCTGTTGTAGCGCAGCCAGGTGCCAATGCCGAAGCCCAGCACGCCGACGTCGCGATCCAGCGCGCCGCCCACGATCGGCGACCACGCGTCCAGTGCAGTGAAACGCGCCTGGATGTCGCCCCCGGACTGCGAGAGCAGGCGCTGCCATTCCGCGCGCGCCTGCAGGTCCCATTGCATGGAACCGACGTTCCATTGCGTCGCATAGCGCGCGCCGAGCAAGGCCTGGCTGACGCGCATCGACGAGGCATCGGTGCTCAGGCCGAACCCGACCGCGCCCGCTTCGCTGAACCCATCGCGTTCCAGCTGCAGGTTCTGCAGGCCGACGTACGGCGTGATGCGGCCCTCGCCGACGTTCATCGGCAAGCCGGCCTGCATGCCGACGCTCGCATAACGCTGCGCGTAGTCGGTGCCGAGGCGGAACGCGTCGGCACCGAGCAGCACGTCGCGACGCGTCCAGCGCTGCATGCGGCCGACGGCAACGCTGCCGAGCAGGTAGCCCTGCCCGAGGTCGTAGCTCGCGTAGAACTGCGCCTCCAGCTGACGGTTGTGTTCGCGGTCGAAACGCTGCTCGTGGTGTGCGTAGCCTTCGGTCTGCGCGAGCGCGGCGCCGACGGTCAGCGCGCCGACGCGGCGATCCTGGCCGGCCATCCAGCCGTCGGCCTGCATGTCGAAGCGCGCGAGCGCACGCTGCGAGTCGAGGTCGTCGAACCATGCGCCGCCGAGCGGCGCGTCCTGCAGCGCGTCGATGCGCGATTCCAGCGCGCGGCGGTTGCCTTCGATCGCCATCATCGCGAAGGCGGTGTCGGCGACGTGCAGCTCTCCGGAGAGGCTCGAGAGCGACTTCTCCGCCGCGGCTGCATCAGGCGTGCCCTGGAACGCGATCGCCCCCGCGAGCACGTCGAGACTGGCGCCCTCGCCATTGGCGACGCTGGTGTCGATCTGGTCCATCGCGCCTTCCATGCGCTGCGCGCTGGACAGCGCGGTCGCGCTGAGGTTCATCGACGACGCGGCCGTGGCGACGTCGGCGCGCGTGAGCAGCAGCGAGACGTCGGTGGCCGCGTAAGCGACCGAACCGGTCACGAACGGCGACCACGTGACCGTGGCAAACGTGCCCGTCACGGTAGAGGCCTGGAGGAAGGTCTCGCGCGTGGGCGTGTTGATGCTGGGCGTGGCGATGATGTAGTTCGGCGCACGGCCGGTCAGCCGCAGTTCGCCGCCAAGCGTCGCCGTGCCGGACACGTCCAGGTGCGCGCCGATCTGCAGTTCCATCGCACCGCCGGCGTTGTTGCGGAACGACGACATCGAGTACGTCGCGCCCTGCGCGGTATTGCCGCCAAGGAATTCGAGGGTGCCGGTGTTGTCCAGCGCACCGACGTTCGCCGCGACCGGGTTGCCCTGCAGGCCGGCGTTCAGGCGCAGGCGTCCACCGCTGGCTACCGTCGCGCCGCCCGGCATGGCGCGCTGCACTTCGAGGGTGCCCTGCTCGACTATGGTGGCGCCGGTGTAGGTATTCGCGCCGGTCAGCGCGAGCGTGCCGGTGCCGCGCTTGCGCAACCCGCCGCTGCCGGCGATGGCGTTGCTCCACGGACGACTCGTGCCGGTGACGTCCACGCTGGTCACGCCCCAGTCGAAACGGCCCGGTCCGTTGATCGCGCGCCCGACGTTGAGCAGGCCGTAGCCGAAGACGGGATCGACGCCCGGCGCGCCGAGGTCGGTCGCCGTGCCGAGCAACGTCTGCCGCACCAGGTCGTTGCTGAAGTACGGGAACGCCTGCCACACCAGCGCCGCTGCGCCCGACACCTGCGGCGCAGCGAAGGAGGTGCCCGAACCGCGCCAGTACGACGGCGAGGTCGGGCCGTCATTGACGCCGGTGAACACCGTCGTACCCGGCGCCGCCAGGCAATAGCGCATCGCGACGCCACACGCGTTGGCGTAGACCGCGCCGTTGGAATCGACGTCGAGCTGCTGCACGTTGTTGGGATTGACGCCGGTCACCGCAAGCCAGCCGCGTTCCAGGTCCGCCGCGGGCAGCGTGCCGTTCGGGCCGGGCTGGCTCGGCAGTCCCGCCATGCTGTCGGGGTTCGGGCGACCGTCGTTGCCAGTGGCGAACACCACCAGGCCGTTGTTGCTCAACACGAAGGGGCGGTATTCGTCGGCGATCGGATTGGTCGCGACCGTGTTGGTCCAGTACAGGCCGCCCCATGAGTTGTTCATGATCCGCACGCCGCTGTTGATCAGCTGCTGGTGGACCTGACGCATGCCGAGTTCGCCGCCGACTTCGTTGCCCTGCCCCGTGCCGTCGTCCTTCGGCGGCGTGTCGGACAGGATGCGCGCCGACACGATCTGAGCGCCCGGCGCGATACCACCCGGCCATGCACCGAACGGCGTGCCGGCGGCAAGTTGCGCGACATCCGTACCGTGGCCGAGCACGTCGTCGACCTGCAGGTTGTTCGGTGGCGAGGCGATGTAATTGAAGTTCGCCACGACGCGCGGCGCGAGCGCCGGGTGGTTACGATTCACGCCGCTGTCGACGACACCGATGCGTACGCCGGCGCCGGTGAAGCCGGCCTGGTGCGCGGCCGCGGTGTTGGTCAGCGCGATGTGCTGGCTGTACGCGGGATTGGGTGTGCTGACGACAGGCGGTGTCGGATTGGACGGAGTGCTCGGCGGCGGCGTACCCGGCTGCTGCGGTGCATAGAGCGGAGGCGTCTCGCGCACGTTCCCGCCGCCACCACCGCCGCCGCACGCGGCAAGCCCCATCAAGCCCGAGCACAGCAGCACGCTGCGCATCGCCGTCACCAGTTCCTTGTGCCTGTAATGCATGACGCTCCCCATCTGAATGAAATCGCATCGCTCCCCAGCGATCGCGAATCGAGTATCGACCCAATGCGGATCGTCCACAATCAACCGCACGATCCGGTGACGGAAACCGCGTCGGGCGCCACATTCCGCGCACATCGGTGAACGCGATGAACGCCATCCTCACCCGACCTCTGGGTTGCGACGACTGGTCCATCGTCGAAACGCTGCTCGGCCCGCGTGGCGCCTGCGGCGGGTGCTGGTGCATGTGGTGGCGCGTGCCGATGGGCGGGCGGCGTGGGAGGCAGCGAAAGGCGAACCCAACCGCGAGGCGTTTCGCAAACTCGTCAACGCCGGCGCGGCCTCCGGGGTGCTCGCATTCGTCGATGATGAGGCGGCCGGATGGTGCGGGATCGGCCCGCGCGCTGAGTTCCCGCGGGTCGACCGGAGCAAGTCGCTGGTTCGCCAATGGTCCGCCGATACCTGGTCGCTCAACTGCCTGTATGTGCCGCCGCGCTGGCGCGGTGTCGGGGTGGCCCGGGCGCTGGTGGCTGCCGCGGTGGAGCTGGCCCGGCAGCGGGGCGCGACCGAGGTCGAGGCGTACCCGCAATCCTTGGCGCCGGGGGAGCGGCAGGCCGGGGCGTTCGTCTGGACCGGCGTCCCCTCGCTTTATGAGCCGTTGGGGTTTCGCCGGCAGGGCGAACCAGGACGTGGCCGCGCCCTGTTCCTGCTGAAGCTGGGCTGAGCCCGGTTTGCCGCGCCGCAGCACGGCCCCGCATAATCGGAGGGTTCCGGCCCTCGCGCTGGCCGCTGTCACGGTTCGACCTTCAGTTGGAGTCCTCATGAGCGACGTCGTCATCGTCGGTGCCAAGCGCACCGCCATCGGTTCCTTCCTCGGCCAGTTCACCGGCGTCCCGACCCCCGCGCTGGGTAAGGCCGCCATCACGGGTGCGCTCGAACATGCCGGCGTCGCCGCCGACCAGGTCGACGAAGTGATCATGGGCTGCGTGCTGCCGGCCGGCCTGGGCCAGGCGCCCGCCCGCCAGGCCGCGCTGGGTGCAGGCCTTCCCACCTCCGCCGGTTGCACGACCATCAACAAGGTCTGCGGCTCGGGCATGAAGGCGATCATGCTGGCGCATGACCTGATCAAGGCCGGTTCGGCCAACGTCGTCGTCGCCGGCGGCATGGAGTCGATGACCAACGCACCGCACCTGCTCAACAACTCGCGCACCGGTATCCGCTACGGCAGCGCGGAATTCCTCGACCACATGGCGTGGGATGGCCTGACCAATCCGTACGACGGCAAGGCGATGGGCGTGTTCGGCGATGCGACGAGCCACAAGTACGGCTTCGATCGCGAAGCGCTCGACGCGTACTCGACCGAAAGCGCGCGTCGCGCGCAGGCGGCGGTGAGCGGTGGTGCGTTCAAGGACGAAGTCGTGCCGGTCACGGTCAAGGGTCGCAAGGGCGACGTCGTCGTCGACACCGACGAGGAGCCGGGCAAGATCGACCTCGGGAAGATCCCCACGCTGCGCGCGGCGTTCGGCAAGGATGGCGTGCTGACCGCTGCGTCGTCCTCGAAGATTTCCGACGGTGCCGCGGCCACGCTGCTGATGAGCGCCGACGAAGCCGCCAAGCGTGGCCTGACGCCGCTCGCGCGCATCGTCGCGCATGCCGGCCATGCGCAGGCGCCGGAGTGGTTCACCACCGCGCCGGTGAAAGCGATTTCAAACGTGTTGGCCAAGGCCGGCTGGTCGGTCGAGGACGTTGACCTGTTCGAGGTCAATGAAGCGTTTTCCTGTGTGGCCATGGCGCCGATGAAGGACCTGGGCATCTCGCACGAGAAGCTCAACGTCAACGGCGGCGCGGTCGCACTGGGGCATCCCATCGGCGCCAGTGGCGCCCGTCTGGTCGTGACGTTGCTGCACGCGCTGCGTGCACGGGGCGTCAAGAAGGGCGTGGCTTCGCTGTGCATCGGGGGTGGCGAGGCTACCGCTGTCGCCATCGAGCTGCTATAAGGCGTTAAAAACGCATTACCTAAAAAAAACCGGCCAAGCCGCTTGACACGCGTCACCGGCTTGTCATCATGTTATTGACGCGCAATTGCGCGTTGCCTAACTAAACGACGAGGATAAAAATCATGACCTTCAACAAGGCGCTGATCGCCCTGGCTATGGTTGCCGCTCTGGCCGCCTGCTCGAACCAGAAGCAGGCTGACGAAGCCGCTGCTGACGCCGCCGCTGCTTCGACCGAAGCCGCTGCTGCCGCCACCGACGCCGCTGCTTCGGGCGACGCCGCTGCTGCCGACGCTGCCCAGGCTGCTGCCGACACCGCTGCCCAGGCTGCTGACGCCGCCGCCGCTTCGGCCGACGCCACCGCCGCCGCTGCTGCTCCGGCCGCTGCCGACGCCGCTGCCGACGCCGCTTCGCAGGCTGCTGACGCCGCTGGCCAGGCTGCTGACGCTGCCGACCAGGCTGCCGAAGCTTCGAAGGAAGAGAAGAAGTAATAACCGCGGGCAAGCAATTGCCCAGGTGATTACCGCTTCGAAGAAGCCGCCGGATTTCCGGCGGCTTTTTCATTTGTGGCATCCGCAGTGGCATCCGCGCATGCATCGCAATGGGACCGAGGTGACGGTACCGCGCTCGTCGATCCACATGCATCGACCTGAGCCCCACGACCCATCGCGCGTGTAACGACGGACGTGCGTTCGGTCGGCAACGGTTTCTCCACGATTCATCCGTCCGGGCATCGGCGTCCCCGACGATGACTTTTCCTTCGCGCGGCCGCTGGCATCGTGCGCCCCGGCTGGGACCCAAACCCCGTCACACGGAGAAACCCATGAACACCAAGCTTTACGTCGCCATTGCCATGACCGCTGCTGCGCTGTCGCTGTCGGCCTGCCACCAGGCCGACACGCAGAGCGAAGCGGCCGAAGCCGCCGCTGCGGCCAACCAGGCCGCCGACGCCTCCGCCAACGCCGCGCAGGAATCGGCCGAGGCTGCGGCGGCTGCGACCAGCGAAGCCGCCGATCGCGCGAGCGTTGCGGTGGACAACGCCGCCGAACGTTCGCGCGAAGTCGCCAACGATGCGGCGGCCGGTGCGGCAGCTGCCACCGCCGACGCCGCGCAGGCCACGGCCGACGCGGCGAGCAAGGTCGCCGAGAAGGCCGACAACGCTGCGGAGAAGGCCGAGCAGGAAGCCGCCGAACGCAAGTAAGGCGCGCGATCGTTCCACTGGAAAGGCCCGCCTTGCGCGGGCCTTTTCTTTGCGCGTGCATGCCGCGCAGGTCGGGCACCGTTGGCCCATTCCCGCGCTTTATGGTCTGATGCCGCATCTTCCGCACGCCGCTGCATCGATGCCCGCACTGACTTCCCACATCGATCCCCGCTCGCAGGAATTCCAGGACAACGTCGCCTACCACCGCGCGCTGGTCGACGAGCTGGATGCCCGCCTCGCCCGCGCAGCCGGCGGCGGTGGCGAGAAGGCACGTGCGAAGCACACCGAACGCGGCAAGCTGCTCGCGCGCGATCGCATCGCCGCGCTGCTCGACCCCGGTTCGCCTTTCCTCGAGATCGCACCGCTCGCGGCCGAAGGCATGTACGACGATGCAGCGCCAGCCGCCGGCATGGTCTGCGGCATCGGCCGCGTCATGGGCCAGGAAGTGGTGATCGTCGCGAATGACGCCACGGTCAAGGGCGGCACCTATTTCCCGATGACGGTGAAGAAGCACCTGCGCGCGCAGGAAATCGCGCGCGAGAACCGCCTGCCCTGCGTCTACCTCGTCGATTCCGGCGGCGCGTTCCTTCCGCTGCAGGACGAGGTGTTCCCCGACAAGGAACACTTCGGCCGCATCTTCTACAACCAGGCGCGGCTGAGCGCGGAGAACATCCCGCAGGTCGCGGTCGTCATGGGCTCGTGCACCGCCGGTGGCGCCTATGTGCCGGCGATGTGCGACGAGTCGATCATCGTCAAGGAACAGGGCACGATCTTCCTCGGTGGCCCGCCGCTGGTGAAGGCGGCCACGGGCGAAGTCGTCGACGCCGAAGCGCTCGGCGGCGCGGGCGTGCACACCAGCGTGTCGGGCGTCGCGGATCACTTCGCCGAAGACGACCGCCATGCATTGCAGATCGCGCGCGACATCGTCGGCACGTTCAATCGCCGCAAGACGCTGCCGGTCGCGGTGCGCGAGTCGCGCGAGCCGGCGTTCCCGACCAGCGAGTTGTACGGCGTCGTCCCGAAGGACACGCGTCGTCCGTTCGACATCCGCGAAGTGATCGCGCGCGTGGTCGACGGCAGCGAGTTCCAGGAGTTCAAGGCGCGCTACGGCAAGACGCTGGTCACCGGCTTCGCGCACGTGCACGGCTATCCGGTGGGCATCGTCGCCAACAACGGCATCCTGTTCGCCGAGAGCGCGCTCAAGGGCGCGCACTTCATCGAACTGTGCAACCAGCGCGGCATCCCGCTGGTGTTCCTGCAGAACATCACCGGCTTCATGGTCGGCCGCAAGTACGAGAACGCCGGCATCGCGAAGGACGGCGCGAAAATGGTGACGGCGGTGGCGTGCTCGCACGTGCCGAAGTTCACCGTCGTCATCGGCGGCAGCTTCGGCGCCGGCAACTACGCGATGTGCGGCCGCGCATACGGCGCGCGCTTCCTGTGGATGTGGCCGAATGCACGCATCAGCGTGATGGGCGGCGAACAGGCCGCGAGCGTGCTGGCGACGGTGAGGCGCGACGGCATCGAAGCGGCCGGCAAGTCGTGGTCGAGCGAAGAGGAAGACGCGTTCAAGGCGCCGATCCGCGAGCAGTACGAATCGCAGGGCAACCCTTACTACGCGACCGCGCGCCTGTGGGACGACGGCATCATCGATCCGGCCGACACGCGTCGCGTGCTCGGTCTCGCGTTGTCCGCGAGCTTCAACGCGCCCATCGAGAGCGCGCCGGGTGACGCCAGCACGCGCTTCGGTGTCTTCCGCATGTGATGCGCTTCGCAGGCTTAAGGCGCTCTGATGCGGATTCAGGCAGGTGATCGGCATATGAACGGTGCAAAGCCGGCAACGATTGGGTGAGGCGAGTCACACGCAGCGCGGTTTTGCGGGCGTAGCCTCGGCTGGGTTGCACCCCGTTCTCTGCACCCCCGTGCATTGCCCCGCCCCTGCCAATCGAGGAAGTGCGTCATGGCGATCTTCAATTCCCCACAGCCCGCAACGCCGAAGCGCGACAATGGCCCCGCTCCCACGAATCCGACCGAATCGGCGCTGCCGAAGGAACCGGCACGCGACGAGTTCTCCTTCGGCGCGCCCAAGCCCGCCGCTGCAGCTGCACCTGCGCCCTCTCCTGCGCCGTCGCCGAGCCCGCGTGCGAACGAACGCGAAGGCAAGGAGTCGGTGATCGCCGCCGACCTGTCGATCGAAGGCAAGATCAACGGCGCCGGCCACATCCGCATCGCGGGCCGGTTCAAGGGCGACGTGCATGTCGAAGGCGACCTCACCGTGGAAGTCGGCGCGAAGGTCAACGGCGGCGTGCGTGCGCGCAAGGTCGTGATCGCCGGCGAGCTTGAAGGCAACGTCGAATCGGCGCAGCGCGTCGAACTGCTCGAAGGCGGCGTGGTCGTCGGCGACATCAAGGCCGGCGTCGTCAGCATCGCGCCGGGTTCGCGCATGCGCGGCCAGGTCGACTTCGGATTCGAGGATCGCGACACGCGCAGCGCCGGCAAGGCCGACAAGAACGAGAAGGCCGACAAGGGCGAAGCGAAGTCCGAGGCGTCCGCCACGTCATGAGCCTCGCGCGCCCCGGTACGCCCGGCGCGACGCGGACGTGCCCGCACTGCAAGACGACGATCCTGGAAAGCGCCAACGTCTGTCCGTCGTGCCGGCACCACCTGCGTTTCGATCCGGACGCCGCGCAATCCGCGCAGTTGCGGTCGGTGCCGCTGCGCGTGGAGGGCACGATCAAGCCGCCGCCCGGCGAGAACGCGCTGGAGTACTCGGTGGTGCTCACCATCCGTAACGCGGATGGCGAGGAAATCGAGCGTCAGGTGATGGGCGTGGGCGCGCTGTTCAATGGCGAGGAGCGCTCGTTCACGCTGGAAGTCGAAGCCGTGGAAGTGCGCGGGTACAAGGCGCGGCGGAAACACTGACGCTACGACCGGCGTAATCGTCCGCTTGCCCTCACCCCAACCCCTCTCCCGCACGCGGGAGAAGGGTTTCGTTACTCGGGAAAGGAACTTGCCGGTTTCAATGACGCCGCGGCGTTGACGGCCCGCAGCTGTTGCAGCCGCCGCAGGATGCATCGCTCAAGGCCGAAGGCGGCGCGATCCGGCGCCCGAGCTTCTGCATCCACGCGGCGCGACCTTCGCGCACCAGCGGAATGGCGAGGCCGACGCGCAGTCGGCGCACCGCGTTCGGGAACTGCCGCTTCGCGACGAACCACGCGCTGACGATCACCGCCACGGCGATGATCGCGTACTGCGCGAGCAGGCCGGCGTCCATCGTCATCCCGCGCCCAGCGCCACGGCGATGTGGTACGTCGCGAACGACGCCAGGTACGCCAGGCCGAACAGATAGCCCGTGGCGATCGCCACCTGCTTCCACGAGTTGGTCTCGCGCTTGATCGTCGCCAAGGTCGAGATGCACTGCGGCGCGTAGATGAACCACACCAGCAGCGACAGCGCGGTCGCCAGGGACCACGATCCGGTGATGATCGGCGAAAGCGCCTGCGCCGCGGCTTCATCACTCGCGGCCGACAACGCGTACACCGTCGCCAGCGAGGACACCGCGACTTCGCGCGCCGCCAGGCCCGGGATCAGCGCGATGCAGATCTGCCAGTTGAAGCCGATCGGCGCGAACACCGCCGTCAGCGCGTGGCCGATGCGGCCGGCGAAGCTGTAGTCGATCGCCGGGCCCGTCGCGCCCGCCGGCGCCGCCGGGAACGACAGCAGGAACCACAGCAGGATCGTCAGCGCGAGGATGATGCCGCCGACGCGGCGCAGGAAGATCCACGCGCGTTCCCACAGGCCGATCAGCAGATCGCGCGGATGCGGTATGCGGTACGACGGCAGTTCGAGCAGCAACGCGTGCTCGCTCTTGTCGCGGCGCCACTTCTTCATGATCCACGACACGGCCAGTGCGCTGGCGATGCCGGCCGCGTACAACGCGAAGAGCACCAGGCCCTGCAGGTTGAGCAGGCCGCCGGCCACCTGGCGCTGCGGGATGAACGCACCGATCAGCAGTGCGTACACCGGAAGGCGCGCGGAGCACGTCATCAGCGGCGCAACGAGGATCGTGGCGAGGCGGTCGCGCGGATCCTGGATGGAACGCGTCGCCATGATGCCCGGCACCGCGCACGCGAAGCTCGACAGCAGCGGGATGAACGACCGCCCCGACAGGCCCGCCCGCGACATCAGGCGATCCAGCAGGAACGCCGCGCGCGGCAGGTAGCCGGATTCCTCCAGCGCGAGGATGAAGGCGAACAAGATGAGGATCTGCGGCAGGAACACGATCACGCCGCCGAGGCCGGCGATGATGCCGTCGAGCATCAGGCTGCGCAGCGGGCCGTCGGGCATGACGCTGCCGACTGTCTCGCCAAGCGCGCCGGTGCCGGCTTCGATCAGGTCCATCAGCGGCGTCGCCCAGGCGTACACCGCCTGGAAGATCAGGAACATCACCACCGCCAGCGACACCAGTCCGAGCACCGGATGCAGCAGCCAGCGGTCGAGCGCGTCGTCCACCTCGGCGGTGCGGCGGGGCATCGTCACGGCGAGCGACAGCAGGCGGCGCGTTTCGGCGTGCAGCGCGTCGGGATCGTGGACGAGGTCGGCCGGCAGGTGCGCGCTGGGCTCGTGCAGTTTGCCGGCGACGCGATCGAGCATCGCGACCAGTTCGCGCGCGCCGCCGTTGCGGACCGCCACCGTCGGCACGACCGGAACGCCGAGTTCGCGTTCCAGCGCGGCCAGGTCCACTTCGATGCCGCGGCGCTTGGCGGCGTCCATCATGTTGACGGCCAGCACCATCGGGCGGCCGAGTTCGCGCACTTCCAGCGCGAAGCGAAGGTGCAGGCGCAGGTTGGTCGCGTCGACCACGCACACCAGCACGTCCGGCGCGGGTTCGCCGGGATAGAAGCCGCGGCAGACGTCGCGGGCGACCGCTTCGTCCAGGCTCGCCGCGTGCAGGCTGTAGGCACCGGGGAGATCGAGCACCGCGTAGTGGCGGCCCGACGGTGCGTGGAAACGGCCTTCCTTGCGCTCCACGGTGACGCCGGCGTAGTTGGCGACCTTCTGACGGCTGCCGGTCAGCTGGTTGAACAGCGCCGTCTTGCCGCAATTGGGGTTGCCGATCAGCGCGACGCGCACGCTCTGCGCGGCCGCGCTCTGCACGACGGCCACGCCCTTCACCGTCCCTTCGGCCGCGCTCACGCGATCGCTCCCGCCGCGGCCTGCGCGCCTTCGAGCGACACCCTCACGCGCGCCGCTTCGGTGCGGCGCAGCGCGAAACGCGTGAAGCCGATCTGCACCAGCAGCGGCTCCTTCGACACCGGGCCGGCGGCCATGACTTCCACGCGTTCGCCGCGCACGAAGCCGAGCTCGCGCAGGCGGCGGGCGATCGCGTCGTTGGGCGCCTGGTCCTCGACGGCTTCGACGATGGCGGCGGTGCGGCGTTGCAGTTCGGACAGCTTCAAGGGTCACCTTTAGGCCGAACCCGCCGCGGGCGGCGACGGGTCGACAAGATGGGAATCGTTCTCAATTGTAGCACCCGGCCGCCGCCGTACGCGGCTGCAGCATGGCCGTCGGAGGGCAGCGGCTATCATTCGCCAAACTCCAGCAAGCAATCCGGCCGATGACCAATCCGCTGTTGAACCTGCGCGAAGGGCCCGTCGCCCGCCTGCGCCTGAATCGTCCGGAGCTGCACAACGCCTTCGACGCGATGCTGATCGCCGCCCTGACCGGCGCCCTGGAAGCCGTGGCCGCCGACGACAGCGTCCGGGTCGTTGTGCTGGAGGGCGAAGGCGCCTCCTTCTCGGCCGGCGCGGACCTCAACTGGATGCGCGGCATGGCCGCCGCCAGCGAGGAGGCCAACCGCACCGACTCGCTCGCCCTCGCCCGCTTGATGCGGACCCTGGACGAACTCCCCCGCCCGACCATCGCCCGCATCCAGGGCGCGGCCTTCGGCGGCGGCGTCGGGCTGGTGGCCTGTTGCGACATCGCCATTGCCTCGGCCGACGCGAAGTTCGGCCTGACCGAGAGCAAGCTCGGGCTGCTGCCGGCGGTGATCTCGCCCTACGTGCTCGATGCCATCGGTCCGCGTCAGGCACGACGCTGGTTCGCTACCGGGGAAATTTTCGACGCGGCGACCGCGCTGCACATCGGATTGCTGCACCAGGTTGTGGAAGGCGACGCGCTGGACGCCGCGGTGCAACGCCAAGTCGACCTGCTGCTCAAGGCCGGCCCGCACGCGAGCGCCGAGGCCAAGACGCTGGTGCGGCGCGTGGCGTTCGAGCGCGACCGCGATCGCCTGGACCACGACAACGCCGCGCTGATCGCGCGCCTGCGCGTGTCGGAGGAAGGCCAGGAAGGACTCACCGCGTTCCTCGACAAGCGCAAGCCGCGCTGGATCCCGTAATCGAACCAGAAGGACCGACCATGCTCGACCATATGGGAATCACGGTGTCCGACTACGCGCATTCGCGCGCCTTCTACGAGCGCGTGCTCGGCGTGCTCGACTACGGCATCGTCATGGACGTGACGAAGGAACAGACCGGCGGCTACGAAGGGTGCGGCTTCGGCCCCGACGGCAAGCCCGCGTTCTGGATCGGCACCGGCCAGACGGCAAGCACCGGCCTGCACGTCGCGTTCGTCGCGTCATCGCGTGCCGCCGTCGACGAGTTCCACGCCATCGCCCTGCAGCACGGTGCGCGCGACAACGGCGCACCCGGCCTGCGCCCGCACTACCACCCGAACTACTACGGCGCCTTCGTGATCGACTTCGATGGCAACAACATCGAAGCCGTGTGCCACCGTCCCGAGTGACCTCATGCCCCAACGCCCGTTCGACAAGATCCTGATCGCCAACCGCGGCGAAATCGCCTGCCGCGTCATCCGCACCTGCCGCCGCCTCGGCATCCGCACGGTCGCCGTGTATTCCGAAGCCGACGCCGATGCGCAGCACGTGCGCCAGGCGGACGAAGCCTGGCCCATCGGCGGCCCGCGTCCGCAGGACAGCTACCTGCGCGGCGATGCGATCATCGAAGTGGCGTTGAAGTCCGGGGCGCAGGCGGTGCATCCGGGGTACGGCTTCCTCAGCGAAAACGCCGATTTCGCCGATGCCGTCGAAGCCGCCGGCATTGCCTTCATCGGCCCGAAGGCGGCGTCGATGCGCAAGATGGGCAGCAAGGCCGGCGCGAAGGAGCTGATGCAGGCCGCCGGCGTGCCGGTCGTGCCGGGCTACACGGGCGAGGACCAGTCACCCGAACGCCTGCAGCGCGAGGCCGACGCCATCGGCTATCCGCTGATGATCAAGGCCGCGCACGGCGGCGGCGGCAAGGGCATGCGCATCGTGCGCGCGAGCGGCGAGTTCGCGGCGAACCTGCAGAGCTGCCAGCGCGAAGCCGCCAACGCCTTCGGTCGCGATCGCGTGCTGCTGGAGCGCTACGTCGAGAAGCCGCGCCACATCGAGATCCAGGTCTTCGCCGACACGCACGGGCACGCGATCCACCTCAACGAACGCGAGTGCTCCGCGCAGCGCCGCTACCAGAAGGTGCTGGAAGAATCGCCCTCGCCCTTCCTCACCTCGCAGCTGCGCGCCGCGATGGGTGAAGCGGCGGTGCTCGCCGCGCGCTCGATCGACTACGTCAACGCGGGTACGGTGGAGTTCATCGTCGGCCAGGACGGCGGTTTCTACTTCATGGAAATCAACACGCGCCTGCAGGTGGAGCACCCCGTCACCGAAATGGTGACCGGACTCGACCTGGTCGAGTGGCAGCTGCGCGTGGCCGCGGGCGACGCGCTCCCGCTCGCGCAGGACGCCATCGCGCAGAACGGCCATGCGATCGAAGTGCGCCTGTACGCCGAGGATCCCGACGCCGGCTTCCTGCCCGGTTCCGGCAAGCTCGAACGCCTGCGCCTGCCGCATGCGGGCGAAGGCGTTCGCATCGACTCCGGCGTGGTCGAAGGCGACACCGTCACGATCTTCTACGATCCGATGATCGCCAAGCTCATCGTGCACGCCGCCGACCGCCCCGCCGCATTGGCGCGGCTGCGCGCGGCGCTGGCTACGTGCGACATCGCCGGGCCGAAGTCGAACATCGAATTCCTCGAACGCCTCGCGCGGCATCCGGCCGTGGTGGACGGCACCATCGATACCGGGTACCTGGACCGCCACCTCGACGAGTTCCTCGCGCCGGCCGATGAAGACATCACCGAGCGCCTGATCGCCGGCGCCACCGCGGTGCTGCACGCGCAGGAACAGGACACGCGCCGCCGCGCCGCGGCGTCGACCGATCCGACCTCGCCCTGGGCCATCGCCGACGGCTGGCGCCTCGGCCACGGCGGCCATCGCAGCCTGGCATTCCTCCAGGGCGACAACCGTGTCGAGCTGCAGGCGCAGGGCGCGGGCGGCACGTACCGGATCGACCTGGCGGGCCAGTCCCACGCGGTCGAAGGGGCGCGAATCGAGGCCGACGGGGCGCTGAGCCTGCGCATTGGCGGACATGGACGCCGATTTACGTTCGAACTGGATACGCTGGCCGACGACCGCCAGCGTCTGGTGGTGCACGACGGCGAACGCCGCCTGCGCCTGCTG
This sequence comes from Lysobacter soli, assembly GCF_009755585.1. Taxonomy (NCBI): domain Bacteria; kingdom Pseudomonadati; phylum Pseudomonadota; class Gammaproteobacteria; order Lysobacterales; family Lysobacteraceae; genus Lysobacter; species Lysobacter soli. The sequence goes on from NZ_CP046603.1 coordinate 2,633,168, forward strand.
GGGGTGCCGATGTATCGCCACGAGCGCAGCGGCGGCGGCAACGCCGGCCATAACGTGCTCGCGCCGATGCCGGGCCGCGTGGTGCTGGTGAAGGCCGCCGAGGGCGACACCGTGGAGTCCGGACAGGAGCTGATGGTGATCGAAGCGATGAAGATGGAGCTGAGCCTGAAGGCGCCGCGCGCGGGCACCGTCGCGCAGGTGCGCGCGGCCGCGGGCGACTTCGTCGAAGCCGATGCCGTGCTCGTCGCGCTGGCGCAGGACGAATGAGGCCGGCATGAAGTCTTCCGTCCGCATCGTCGAAGTCGGCCCGCGCGATGGGCTGCAGAACGAAAAGGCGACGATTGCCACTGCCGACAAGATCGAACTGATCGACCGGCTTTCCGGCACCGGCCTGCGCAGCATCGAAGCGACCAGCTTCGTCAGCCCGAAATGGGTGCCGCAGCTCGCCGACGCCGCGGAAGTCTTCACCGGCATCCATCGCGCGCCGGGCGTGCGCTATCCGGTGCTGGTGCCGAACGAGCAGGGTTACGAACGTGCGCGCGCCGTGGGCGTGGAGGAAATCGCGGTGTTCACCGCGGCCTCGGAAGCGTTCAACCGCAAGAACATCAACGCCTCCATCGACGAATCGCTGCAGCGCTTCGCGCCGGTGATGGAACGCGCCCGTGCCGACGGCGTCGCGGTGCGCGGTTACGTATCGACCGTGCTCGGCTGCCCATACCAGGGCGAAGTGCCGCTGTCCGACGTCGTGCGCGTCGCGCGTGCACTGCACGACATGGGCTGCTACGAGGTCTCGCTCGGCGACACCATCGGCGTCGGCACGCCCGGCAAGGCGCGCGCGATGTTGCTCGCGGTGGCCTCGGAAGTGCCGGTCAACGCACTGGCCGTGCATTTCCACGACACCTACGGCCAGGCGTTGGCGAACGTGCTCGCGTGCCTGGAAGAAGGCGTTGCCGTCGTCGACGCCGCGGTCTCCGGCACTGGCGGTTGTCCCTATGCGAAGGGCGCCAGCGGCAACGTGGCGACCGAGGACGTCGTGTACATGCTGCACGGGCTCGGCATCGAGACCGGCATCGACCTTGCCAGACTCGCCGACACCGGCCGCTGGCTCGCCTCGAAACTCGGGCGCGAGACCGGCAGCAAGGTGGGCAAGGCCCTCGCCACCACCTGACCGGCCTCCTCATGAAACCACGCTCGCCCGCGCAGGACACCGCCCCGCCCCTTCCGGTGGATGCGAAAACCACGCTGGCGGCGTTGCAGGACGCGGCGCGCGACGGCGCCCTGCCCGCGCCGACGCGCGAGCTGCTGCTGCAGGCGCACCAGGCGCTGGCGCAGTCGCTGGCCGATTGCGAAGCCGAACGCGCGCGCTATCGCACGCTCTTCGATGCGGTGCCCGATCCGGTGAGCATCATCGCGTGGGACGGCACCGTGCTCGACCTCAACAAGGCCGGCATGAACGCCTATCGCCGCGCGCGCGAGGAAATCGTCGGCCAGCCGATCGAGACGCTCAATCCCGACCTGCCGCAGGACCACATGGCCCCGGTGTGGGAAACGCTCAATCGCGGCGACACCTACGTGGTCGAAGTCACCAACATGCGCGGTGACGGCACGCGCTTTCCCGTCGAAGTGCACACCGCCGGGCTGACCTTCGACGGCCGCAAGGCGATGGTCGCCGTCGCGCGCGACCTCAGCAGCCGCCACACCGCCGAACTGCGCTATCGCGAGCTGATGGAGGCGATCGATCGCGGCATCGTCGTGCAGGACGCGGAACTGCAGATCACCTACGCCAACGTCGCCGCGATGAAGATCCTCGGCGTCGGCGAGGACGAGCTGGTCAACGACGCGATGCGCGGCGAGCAGTGGCTGGTAATGGACGAACACGGGCGCCAGCTGGCGTCCGACCGCTACCCATCGGCGCGTGCGCTGCAAAGCGGCCGCATCATCGAAAGCACCGTCGTCGGCCTGTACCACCGCCAGCGCCAGCAGCTGATGTGGCTTTCGGTCACGGCCGTGCCGCAGTTCCCGGCCGGCGGCGACAAGCCGCAGCAGGTGCTGTCGCTGTTCTCCGACATCACCGCGCTCAAGCGCGACAGCACGCTGTTCGACCGCGCGCAGAGCATGGCGCACATCGGCGGCTGGGAATGGGAGGTGACGCCGGACCGGCTCTACCTCACCGAGGAAGCGCAGCGCATCCTTGGCCATCGCCCGGCGCCGGACACCATCGAAGGCATGCTCGACTGCCTGCGCGTGGACGATCGCGACCGCCTGCGCGCCGCGCTCGGCCAAGCGATTTCCTTCGGCCGCAACCTCGACCTCGAGGTGCAGGGGCATCGCGCCGACGGACGCACGTTCTGGGCCCGCGTGATCGGCGAGGCCGAAGCAGGCGATCCGCTGCATTCCCGCCTGACCGGCACGCTGCAGGACGTCACCGAGCGCAAGCACGACGAGGAAACCCTGCGCGTGCAGGCGCGCAGCGACCCGCTCACCGGCCTGCTCAACCGCGACGCCGTGCTGGCGGAACTGGAAAGCCGGCTCGACGATCCGCTGCGCTCGCAACTGGCCGTGCTGTATGTCGACCTGGATCGCTTCAAGGTGGTCAACGACGTGCTCGGTCACGCGGCGGGCGATCGCCTGCTGGCGTCAGCCGCGCGTCGCATCCAGCGCGCCATCGGCAACGAAGGGCTGATCGCGCGCTTCGGTGGCGACGAGTTCCTGATCCTGTGCGACACCGGCAGCGATCCATCGCGCCCGGAGCGCTTGGCCGATGCGATCCTGGAGATCTTCGGCGACAGCTTCCGCCTGGACGGCGAGGAATTCAGCATTACCGCTAGCATCGGCATCGCGCAGGCGCCGCTGGACGGCGTGCGTTCGCAGCAGCTGATCCAGAGCGCAGACGTGGCGATGTACGACAGCAAGCGGCGCGGCCGCAACGGCTGGCAGACGTTCACGCCCGAACTGGCCGAACAGCAGCTGCATCGCCTGCAGCTGGAAACCCATCTGCGCCGCGCGGTCAACAACGAGGAGTTCCACCTCGTCTACCAGCCGCAGATCGACATGCGCACTGGCGACGTCGTGGCGGCGGAAGCGTTGATCCGCTGGCGCAACCATTCGCTCGGCGAGATCCGGCCCGACAAGTTCATCGACCACGCCGAGACCACCGGCGACATCGTCGGAATCGGAGACTGGGTGCTCAACGAAGCCTGCCGGCAGATGCGCGAATGGCAGGACTCGGGGCTCAACATCCCGCGCGTGGCGGTGAACGTGTCGTACCGGCAGTTCCTGGGCGAGGACCTTGCCAGCACGGTCGCGGCGGTGCTCGCCGAGTACGGCCTGCCGGGTCACGCGCTGGAACTGGAATTCACCGAACGCGTGCTCATCGAGGACGCACCCGACACGCTGCGCACCTTCGCCGCGCTGCGCCAGCTCGGCGTGATCCTGACGATCGACGACTTCGGCGAGGGCTACAGCGCGCTGAACTACCTGCGCCGGCTGCCGATCCACGGGCTCAAGCTCAGCCAGCTGTTCGTGCAGGGCGTGCCGGACAACCAGTCCGACGTGGCCGTCTGCCAGGCGGTCACCGGCATCGCGCGCAGCCTCGGGCTGGCGCTCGTCGCCGAGGGCGTGGAGACCGGCCAGCACCGCGATTTCCTGCTGCAACTGGGCGTCCACGTGGGCCAGGGGTTCCTGTTCGCGCCCGGCATGACGCCCGAAGAGCTGCGCGAGCGGTACCCGACGGTGGGAATGGCCGGAGCAGGCTAAAATCCCGCCTTTCCGCGTCCAGGAACCACGCCCATGCAGCTCCAATCCGTCCGCGCCATCGTCACCGGCGGCGTTTCCGGCCTCGGCCTCGCCGTTGCCCAGCACCTGGTCGCCCACGGCGGCAAGGTCGCACTGTTCGACGTGAACGACGAAAAGGGCGCGGCCGCCGTCGCCGAACTGGGCGACATCAACGCCCGCTACTTCAAGACCGACGTCACCAGCGAAACCGGTGTGTCCGAAAACGTGAAGGCCGCGCGCGAGTTCCTCGGCGGACTGAACGTCGCCATCAACTGCGCCGGCATCCTCGGCGCCGGCCGCGTGCTCGGCCGCGAAGCCTCGATGCCGCTCGCGCAGTTCCAGTCGACAGTGATGGTCAACCTGGTCGGCAGCTTCAACGTCGCCAAGGCCGCCGCGGACCTCATGCAGCACAACGAGGCCGGCACCGACGGCGAGCGCGGCGTGATCGTCAACACGGCGTCGGTGGCCGCGTACGAAGGCCAGATCGGCCAGGCCGCCTATTCCGCATCGAAGGGCGGCGTCGTCGCCATGACGCTGCCGATGGCGCGCGAACTGTCGCGTTTCGGCATCCGCGTGATGACCATCGCGCCGGGCGTGTTCTGGACGCCGATGGTCGACGGCATGCCTGACTCGGTGCAGCAGTCGCTGGCCGCGTCGATCCCGTTCCCGTCGCGCCTCGGTCAGCCGACGGAATTCGCCGACCTGGTCGCGTACATCCTTGGCAACACCTACCTCAACGGCGAGACGATCCGCCTCGACGGCGCGACGCGGCTTGCGCCGAAGTGAAGCGGTGATTCGTGTTTGGTGATTCGTGATTCGAAAGCACGACACCACTCGCAACCACGCGCTGTTCCGAATCACGAATCACAACCAACGAACAAGCCATGAAAGCCTACGACGTAAAGAAAGGTAACGTTGTCGAGTACAACAACGCGGTCTACCAGATCCGCGACATCGAGCGCAGCTCGCCTCAGGGCCGCGGCGGCAACGTCAAGTTCCGCTTCACCATGTACAGCGTGCCCGGCGGCACCAAGCTCGACGTGAGCATGGGCGCCGAGGACGAGCTGAAGGAAGTCGAGCTGAGCCGCCGCCAGGCGACGTTCTCGTACAAGGACGGCGACGCGTTCGTGTTCCTCGACGACGAGGACTACACGCCGTACACGCTCGACGCCGACGTCGTGGGCGACCTGGCCGGCTACATTGTCGCCGACCTCACCGGCTGCTACGTGCAGATCATCGACGACGCACCGGTCGCGCTGCAGCTGCCGCAGAGCGTGGCGATCGAAGTGATCGAGACGCCGCCGGAGCTCAAGGGCGGCACGGCCACCAAGCGTCCGAAGCCGGCGAAGCTGTCGACGGGCATCGAGATCATGGTTCCCGAGTACATCGGCAACGGCGAGCGCGTGCTGGTGAACACCACGACGGGCGAGTTCGCCGGTCGCGCGGACTGATCCATCCGGGCGATGCGCGGCCATCGCGCATCGCCTGTCGACCGCGGATATGCCGACCTTCCCACCCGCCGCTGCTTCCGATCTCGCCGCGCTGCTGCCGGTGATCCGGCAGTTCCATGCGGACGAGCACATCGAGTGGGACGAAGCACGCGTCCGCGTGGCGATGGAAGCGCTGCTCGCGGACGCCCGCAACGGCCGCCTCGTGCTGATCGAACGCGACGGCGAACTGGCGGGCTACGTCGTGGTTGGTTTCTGCTTCAGCCTGGAATTCGGTGGTCGCTTCGGCCTGCTCGACGAGTTGTACGTGCTGCCCGCGCATCGCGGTGGCGGCGTCGGCAAGCGGGCGCTGGAGGAAGTCGAGAGGCTGTGCATCGCCGAAGGCCTGCGCTGCGTGCGGCTTGAGGTGAGCGACGACAACGACAACGCGCGCGAGATCTACCGTCGTCGCGGCTACGCGCTGCATTCGCGACGACTGATGACGAAGTGGCTCGGCTGATCGCCCCCCAACCCCTAGGGCAAGCGCAATCCGCCCTGCTCCGCATGCAGCGCACGCAGACGCGAACCGAGCAATTGCGTGTTCACGGTGATGCCATCCAGCCGATCGCGTTGCGCCGCGCCCATCCACTCGCGCGCGCCCTGTTCCAGCTCCGCACGCGTCGCCTGAAGCTCGCTGCGTAGCGCAGCGCTGCGGGCGTCGAGCGCCGCGCGTTCGTCGGGCTGCGGCACGCCGTAGCCGCGTCCATCGAGCAGACGCGACGGCTGCCCGAGATACACGCTTTCCTGCAGGAGACGACGCACGACGTCGGGCGCGTCGTCCTCGCGGTCCGATGCGAGGTAACGCCGCTTCAGCGCCTCGCGGACCTGCGTCAGGGCGCGCCGCTGCGCGGCCTGTTCGAGGATCAGCAGCGCGGCGCTGGTCCGAAGATCGGCCCGCTCGATCGACGGCCGACGCTGCTCGGGTGACAGGTCCATCCACTGCGCGACGGTTCGCGGCGGCAGCGACAACGATGTCCTCGCGGCTGCATACAACGCGTCGTAATACGCGCCCTGCGATTCGAAGCGGTAGCCCAGGCGCAACGCCTGCGCGGGATCGTCGAGCACGGACATATCGGCGACGCCGGCGTTCCCCAGCCGCCGCAGCAGGCCGGTCGGCGTGATGCTGCCGATGCCCTGCCCCGCAAGCCGCGGCATGCTGTCGTGCAGCAGCTTCCACGTCTCCGCTGCGCAGTTGTTGCCAAGGAAGTAATAACGCCCGTCGTAACTCCAGTGCAGCTGCGACGTGCGTTCGAGCACCGCCGCGATCTCCTCGCGCGACAACCGCAGCGGCACCGAGCGCAGCCCGCGCAGTTCGACCTTCGTGTATTCGTCGATCACCTGCTGCATCGGCAAGACGAACAGGCGCGACGGATAGCGACCGCTCAGCCCGCGCCAGCTGGAAATCTGCACGTCGTCGACGAAGGCGCGGAACGAGAGGACGCGATGATGCGTGAGATCGAAACGGCAATCCGGCCCAGGCGCACGGCCCGGGGCGCACACGACCAGGCGCAGCATGCTGTGGCCCCAGCGACTCATTGGCTGCGCGTTGCCTTCGGCGAGCAGGTAATCGATCGCGTAGACGCGCGAGGGATCGATCGCGCCGATCGCGCCGTCGTCTCCTTCGCCCGCATCGACGTACACCAGGTCGTCGGTGCACGGCGTGCTCGCCGACGTCGAACCAAGGCGTTGTTCGAGATAGCGGTGCATCGCCGGCCGGCGGCAGGCGTATTGCGGATCGAGCAGGTAATGCTCGACGTTGACGGCGAAATACTCCGACGGCCGCGTGAGCTCGTATGGATCCGGGCTGCGGTCGACGAAACGGTTCTCCCGCGTGCGCCCGGCCACGCGCGTGTTGAAGCGCGTCGCGCGCACCTGCCAGCCGGCGAGATCGAGGAAACGCGGATCGCCGGAGATGTTCTCGTCGCGATCCTGGAAATGCGCGAGCTCGTGCAGAACGGTCGCCAGCGCCGCGTGTCGCGCTGCCTCGGTGCCTTCGATCAGCGGCGCGAGCAGTTCGCGGTTGAGCAGGAGTTCCGAGCGGCCGGCGTGACCGTGCACCTCGTCGGCCAACGTCGACCAGCGCACGGTGATGTCGCGACCGGATAGCGCACGTATGCGTTCAGGCAATCGTGCCTGTGCGTCGTCGAGCAGTCGCTGCGTGGCGAGACGTTCGTCCGGCGAGAGGCCGGCGGGATCGAGCTTCAGGGCGGCGGCATTGGCGCTCCACGCGCACAAGGCCGCGGCCAGCACGGCATGGCCGCCGCGAATGCGTTCGCGGCGGCCGTTCACCGCATTCACTGCGCGAGGATGGCCTGCGCCAGTTCGAGGTCGCTGGCCTCGCGTGCCTGCGGGACCTGCTCGCGCAGATGGCGCAACGCCGCTTCCAGCTGGGCGCCGCGGATCGCGCCATCGCTGGCGACGAAGCTCGCGGCATCCTCGCGCGCGGCCTGCACCACCTTGTCGTCCTTGCCGGAGCTCGAATCGGAGCTCGCGCCACTGGACGCGGAGCTGCCGCCGGCGGACGAGCCCGCGGACGTACCGGCGAAGCTGGAGGCGAAGGCCACCGGCGTGGCGGCCATCAGGGCGAGAGAAAGCAGCAGGACGGAACGCTTCATCAGGATTTCCCGGTTCGTTGGAAGGCCGCGTCGCGGCCGGCCCGCGAAGGGTACCGGTTTACGGTCCGAAAATCGGTGTCGATCGTTGCGCATCGTGGGAGCGTTCACCTGATGCTTGAGCTGCTCTCCCGACGGGAACGTGCCCGCAGGCTTGCTCGGGAGAGACCGCACCATTGCTACTGCAAAAGCACATGTCGCGAGTGCGCGCGTGCCCTCGCGCCCCGACCCTCACCCCCCACCCCTCTTCCAAGGGGGGGAGGGCTCAAAACACCGGGATGGTCAAGCGTCGAACACCTTCCCCGGATTCAGCAGCCCCTTCGGATCGAGCACCCGCTTGATGCCGCGCATCAGCTCGACCTCGGCGGCCGAACGCGTACCCAGCAGGTAGGGCTTCTTGACCAGCCCGATGCCGTGTTCGGCCGAGATGCTGCCGCCGTGGCGGGCAAGCGCGTCGGACAGCAGCTGCGTCACGTGTTCGCACTGGTCCACGAACACCGCGTAGTCGGCGTCGTCGGGCTTGAGCACGTTGATGTGCAGGTTCCCGTCGCCGATATGGCCGAACCACACCACGTCAAACTGCGGGTACTCGCGCGCCAGCAGCGCCTGGGTTTCGGCGAGGAACGCCGGCATGGCCGAGATCCGCACCGACACGTCGTTCTTGTACGGCTTGTACTTCGCCAACGCCTCGGTGATCCCTTCGCGCAGTCGCCACAGGTGCGCGGCCTGCGCATCGCTCTGGCTGATGACGCCGTCGTTCACCAGCCCGTTTTCCAGGCAGAACTCGAAGGCCGCCATCGCGGCGGCTTCCTTCGCCTCGTCGCCCACCGCAAACTCGGTGACGACGTAGAACGGATGCACTTCGTCGAACGGCTTCTGCGCGCCGTGCGCCAGCACGTGGTGCAGCGCGCGGTCGGTGAAGAACTCGAACGCCTCCAGCGTGAGTCGTTCGCGGAAGGCCGCGAACACCTGCATCAGCGTCTCGAACGAGGGCAGCGCGAGCAGCATCACGTTCGTCGGCGGCGGCGGATCGGTCAGTCGCAGCGTCGCCTCGACCACGATGCCGAGCGTGCCTTCCGAACCGATCATCAGCTGGCGCAGGTCGTAGCCGCTGGAGTTCTTGATCAGCGCGCGATTGAGTTCGAGCACTTCGCCCGCGCCCGTCACCACCTTCAGCCCCGCGATCCATTCGCGCGTGTTGCCGTAGCGGATCACGCGGATGCCGCCGGCGTTGGTCGCGATGTTGCCGCCGATCGAACACGAGCCGCGCGCAGCGAAATCGACCGGATAGACGAGCCCGTGCTCGCGCGCCGCGTTGTGCACCGCTTCCAGCGCGATGCCGGCCTGCACGGTGAGCGTGCGATCCACCGCGTCGAAATCGAGCACGCGGTTCATGCGTTCCAGGCTGAGCACGAGTTCGCCGTTCGCGGCGACCGCGCCGCCGGACAGGCCGGTGCGTCCACCCGAGGGAACGATCGCGACGCCTTCGTCCACGGCCCAGCGCACGATAGCGGCGACCTCATCCACGGACGCCGGCAACGCCACCGCAAGCGGTGCGGGCGTCCAGCGACGCGTCCAGTCGCGGCCGTAGTGCTCGGCATCGGCGGGATCGGTCGTCAGGCGAAGGCCGGGGAGCTGTGCACGCAGGCGCTCCAGGCGGGCATCGATGGGCTGCGGATCGGTCATGGAAGGCGCGTGGGACGCGGGCCGGACAGGAGCCCCAGCCTGCCACCGCCCGCGCGCCGGCGTCCAGTGATGCAGCGCAGCAACCGGCCCGGATTTCTGACATAGTCCAAGGCCCACCCACACCCGATACCGTCGTGAGCCTGACGACCTCGTTCCCGAAGTCCGACATCCGCGTCCTGCTGCTGGAAGGCGTCGCGCCGACCGCCGTGGAAAGCTTCCGCAACGCCGGCTATTCGAACATCCAGCTCTACGACAAATCGCTGCCGGCCGAGCTGCTGCAACAGGAAATCGCGCAGGCGCACATCGTCGGCATCCGCTCGCGCACGCAGCTGACCGCCGAAGTGCTGTCGCACGCGCGCCGGCTGATGGCGATCGGCGCGTTCTGCATCGGCACCAACCAGATCGACCTGGACGAGGCGGAACTGGCCGGCATCCCGGTGTTCAACGCGCCCTACTCCAATACGCGCAGCGTCGCCGAGCTGGTGGTGGCCGAAGCGATCATGCTGATGCGCGGCATCCCGCAGAAGAGCGCGCAGTGCCATCGCGGCGGCTGGTCGAAGTCCGCTGCCGGCAGCCACGAAGTGCGCGGCAAGACGCTCGGCATCGTGGGCTACGGCCATATCGGCACGCAGGTCGGCGTGATCGCCGAAGCGCTGGGCATGCAGGTGATCTTCCACGACATCGAAACCAAGCTCGCGCTCGGCAACGCGCGCATGGCGCTGGGCCTGGACGACCTGCTGGAACGCAGCGACATCGTCACGCTGCACGTGCCGGAGACGCCGGCGACGCAGGGCATGTTCGGCACGGCGCAGGTCGCGAAGATGAAGCCCGGGGCGCACCTGATCAACGCCTCGCGCGGCACGGTGGTGGACATCGACGCGCTCGCCGGCGCTCTTGCTTCCGGCGCGATCGGCGGCGCCGCCATCGACGTGTTCCCGGTGGAACCGCAGGGCAACGCCGATCCGTTCGTCTCGCCGCTGATCGGCCTGGACAACGTCATCCTGACGCCGCACATCGGCGGCAGCACGCTGGAAGCGCAGGAAAACATCGGCCTGGAAGTGGCGGCCAAGCTGATCCGCTACAGCGACAACGGTTCGACGCTGTCGGCGGTGAACTTTCCCGAAGTGACGCTGCCCGAGCACACCGGCAGCACGCGCTTGCTGCACATCCATCGCAACGTGCCGGGCGTGCTGTCGCAGGTGAACGACGTGTTCTCGCGACTGGGCGTGAACATCGACGGCCAGTTCCTGCGCACGCATCCGAAGGTCGGCTACGTCGTGATCGACGTCACCGCGACGCAGGAACAGGCGGCGCAGGTGCGCGAGGAACTGGCGCGCATCCCGGGCACGCTGCGGACGCGCGTTCTTTATTGATCGTCTTGGGCATTCGCCGGCTTGCTAGCGGCGGCGATCGGCTCTAGCCCTCTCCCACCGGGAGAGGGTGGGGTGAGGGGCAACGAAGCGACAGCGTGACCGATCGTTGCTTAAGCAGCGCCATCCTGCCCTCGGGTGCGTTTCGCTTACCCGGGCGAAAGGATCGCAGGGGTGCGTGGCATCAGGGCGACCGCGCCTTCCACTTCCCCGCCATCCGCCGCATCGACTCATCGCTGCCCGGATCCGCCAGTACCGCATCGACGGGTCGCCATGCGAGGTCGTGCGATTCCTCGCTGACGACGTAATCCTCGCGACCTTCGGCATGCACCACGTAACGCACGTCCCAGTGCCAGTGGCCGGGGACGTCGCCGCGCTCCGGGATCCAGTGCCGGTCCAGATCGAAGATCTCCGGCTCCACGCGCAGGTCGGTCAGACCCGACTCCTCTTCCGCTTCACGTAGCGCCACGTTCGCGAGATTGCGGTCGCCGTCGGCATGGCCGCCCAGCTGCAGCCAGCGTTCGAGCTTGCGGTGGTGCGTGAGCAGCACGCGCGTGCCGCCGCGATCGACCAGCCACGACGACGCGGTGAAGTGACCTTCCAGGTGGATGCGCTCGAACACCGTCGGCGCCTCGTCGAGGAACGCCGCGAACGAACGCGCCACCTCCGCTTCATCCGGCCAGCGCCGCGCATAGGACGCGAGCGCGTCGTGCAGCGAAACGTCCTGCGATGGCGAGTCGGATGCGTTCAAGGACGAAGCCTGTGCGTGAGGGACGCCAGTGTACTTCGACGTCGTTGCAGCGCTCGCGGCGTCTGCCAATTCCGACTTGCATGTCGACGCAACCGTCAGCTGACGATTTTCGGAATCGTCCGATGCAAGCGCGCGTCGGCGGTCGGCAACGTCTGTGGCGTTCCTCAACGCAAGAAGGCCACATGGCAGCATCCCGTTCCAAGTTGCACCGCACGCCGTCGGCGCGCGCATTCACCACCGCCGCCAGTCTGGCGCTGGGCCTGTTCGCGGCATCGCATGCGCATGCCGACACCGGCGTCTCTGCCGAGCCCGACGTGCGCTTCACCGGCCCGCTCGCCACCGGCGGTCCGCCGCTGCCGAAGGGGCTGGCCAACGTCGAGCCGTACCTCATCAACACTCAGGTCCACGGCTTCTACGACGAACACGGCAACCGCCATCACGCTGACGGCGTGCCGGATGGCTGGGCGCTCGTCGTTCCGGTGGGCTACGGCCTGACCGATCGCGTTGGCGTCGGCGCCACGTTCTCCGCGGTCGACGCGTCCACGCCGTCGGGCGGCCGCACGTGGGAACTCGGCGACACCAGCGTGTCGGCGTCGTACCTGCTCGCGAGCAGCGACCGGAACAACTCGTCGCTGACCGCCGCGATCAAGCAGAACCTCACCACGGGCGAGTCCGACCAGCTCGGCCGCCACGGCCTCGCCGAAGCGACGGGAAGCGGCGCGCCGACCACGCAGCTGTCGCTTGGCGGACAGGCCTACTTCCTCGCCGACCGGAACCTGCGCGGTCGCTTCAACGTCGGCTGGCGCCTGCCCGGCGCGCACGCCTCACTCGACGGCGGCAGCGCCTACGGGACGCCGGACGGCTTCCGAGGTCGCGCCGAACTGCATGCCGCGTCGCAGGCCAGCATCGGCCTGGAATACAGCTTCAACCCCGAATGGGTCGTGGCGACGGACGTCATCTACGAACAGGACCGCGGTGCGCACGTGCGCGGCACGGTTACCTCCTCGGCGGGCGAGCGCTCCGCGTACGACACCGAACTGCCATCGTCCTGGCGCCTGTCGCTCGCACCTGCCGTGGAATACAACTTCACCGATCGCATCGGCCTCATCGCCGGCGCGCAGGTCTCGCTGGATGGTCGCAACGCGGCGGCGATCTTCGCTCCGCAGGTGGCCGTCAACATGGTGTTCTGATCGACCCGGCGCCCTCGCGACACCGTGGCGCGAGGGCGCCTCGCAGGTGGTTCCAACCGTGACCTCGCGCGCTTGCCGGTGCTTTCCCGCGTGGGTTATGGTGGCCCGCCCCCCACGGCCATACGCTCCACCGCCCGCCTGAACGGGCGCAGATCTTCCATTCCCAGGGGAATTCGATGTTCAAGAACCTGTTCCTCACCAAGCCGGTCGAGCCTGCCGGGCACGTCGACGCCGGTGAGCCCGTAGAAGGCAGCCTCCAGGGCGAGGCGACCCTCAAACGTTCGCTCACCGCAACGCAACTGGTCATGCTGGGCATCGGCGCCGTGATCGGCGCGGGTATCTTCGTCCTCTCCGGCCATGCCGCCGCCGAACACGCCGGCCCGGCCATCGTGATCAGCTTCATCATCGCCGGCTTCGCCTGCGCCCTCGCGGGCCTGTGCTATGCGGAGTTCGCGGCGATGCTGCCGGTCTCGGGCAGCGCCTACTCCTATTCCTACGCCACGCTGGGCGAGTTCGTCGCCTGGTTCATCGGCTGGAACCTGGTGCTCGAATACATGTTCGCCGCGTCCACGGTCGCGGTGGGCTGGTCGGGCTACCTCAACAGCTTCCTCGGCTCGTTCAACATGGCCCTGCCGGCCTCGCTGGCCGCGGCGCCGCTCAACGTGGTGGAAGGCTCGATCGTCTACACGGGCGGCCTGATCAACCTGCCGGCGGTGTTCATCGTCGCCGCGCTCAGCGGCCTGTGCTACGTGGGCATCACGCAGTCGGCGATCGTGAACTCGGTCATCGTGGCAATCAAGGTCATCGTGATCGTGATGTTCGTCGCCTTCGCCGCGCAGTACGTCAACCCGGACAACTGGGTGCCCTTCGTCCCCGAGAACCAGGGACCGGGTCGCTACGGCATCGACGGCATCATCCGCGGCGCGTCGGTGGTGTTCTTCGCGTACATCGGCTTCGATGCGGTCTCCACCGCCGCCGGTGAAGCCAAGAACCCGCAGCGCGACATGCCCATCGGTATCCTCGGCTCGCTGGTCATCTGCACGATCATCTACATCATCGTGGCGCTGGTGCTGACGGGCCTGCTGCCCTACCCGCAGCTGAGCACGCCGAAGCCGGTCGCCACGGCACTGGAAGCCTATCCGTCGCTGCTCTGGCTCAAGCACGTCGTCGAACTCGGCGCCATCGCCGGCCTGAGCTCGGTGATCCTGGTCATGCTGATGGGCCAGCCGCGCATCTTCTATTCGATGGCGAAGGACGGCCTGCTGCCGAAGGTCTTCGCGAAGGTGCACCCGAAGTTCCAGACGCCGTACATGGGCACGATCTACGTCGGCGTGTTCGCCTGCCTGCTGGCCGGCTTCCTGCCGATCGGCCTGCTCGGCGAGCTGGTGTCGATGGGCACGCTGCTCGCATTCGCCACGGTGTCCATCGGCGTGCTGGTGCTGCGCAAGAGCCGCCCGGATCTGCCGCGTCCGTTCCGCGTCCCCGCCGCCGCGATCATCTGCCCGCTCGGCGCCGCGGCGTGCCTCTACCTGTTCTGGAAGCCGTTCTCCGAGCATTGGCCGCTGATGACCGGCTGGACCGTCATCGGCCTGCTGATCTACTTCTTCTACGGCTTCCGCAACAGCAAGGTGCGCCAGGCGGCGCGCTGATCCCTGATGCGACTACGAGGCCGGCGGCATTCCCGCCGGCCTCGTTCCTTTCGGCTCCACATTCGGCCGGCCATCGCGTGTGCCGGCTTCGGGAATCACGATGTTCCGACAACTCTGGGCGACCAAGCATCCCCACGCCGCTCATTCCGATGCCGAAGGCCTGAGCCTTCACCGCACGCTCGGCCCGTGGGGCCTGACCGCGCTGGGCATCGGCGCCGTCATCGGCGGCGGCATCTTCGTCATCACCGGCCAGGCCGCGGCGAACCACGCCGGCCCGGCGATCATGCTGTCCTTCGTCCTCGCGGCGATCTGCTGCACCTTCTGCGCGCTGGCCTACGCCGAATTCGCGTCGATGGTGCCGGTCTCCGGCAGCGCCTACACCTACACCTACGCGACGCTGGGCGAACTGGCCGCGTGGTTCATCGGATGGATGCTCGTACTCGAATACGGCGTCTCGGCCTCGGCGGTTGCGGTCAGCTGGACCGGCTACTTCCTGAGCCTGCTGCAGCATTTCGACATCACCTTGCCGAGGGAGCTGGTCAGTGCGCCACTCGACGCACAACTGCGTCCCACCGGCTCGATCGCGAACCTTCCCGCGGCGGCCATCGTGCTGCTGCTGACATGGCTCTGCTACGTCGGCATCCGCAAGTCGTCGGCGATGAACATGGCGATGGTGGTGCTCAAGACGGGCCTGATCCTGCTGGTGATCTTCGTCGGCTGGAAATACGTGAATCCCGACTACTGGCACCCCTTCATTCCCGAGAACGAAGGACCCGGCAAATACGGCTGGGAAGGCGTGCTGCGCGGCGCCTCGATGGTGTTCTTCGCCTACATCGGCTTCGAGGCGGTGTCCGTCGCCGCGCAGGAATCCCACAAACCGCAGCGCGACCTACCCATCGGCATGCTCGCCTCGCTCGCGATCTGCACGGTGCTGTACATCGCGATGGCCGCGGTCATGACCGGCCTGGTGCCGTTCAACCTGCTCGGCACCGATGAACCGGTCGTCACCGCCGTCGCGGCGCATCCCGAACTGGGCTGGCTGCGCGTGGTGGTGGAAATCGGCGCGCTGATCGGCCTGTCGTCGGTGGTGCTGGTGATGATCATCGGCCAGCCGCGCATCTTCATGATCATCGCGCGCGACGGCCTGCTGCCGCCGGTGTTCACGAAGATTCACCCGGAGTACCGCACGCCGCACATCAACACGGTGATCACCGGCATCGGCATCGCGCTGCTCGCCGCGCTGTTCCCGCTCGACGTGCTCGGCGAGCTGACGTCGATGGGCACGCTCATCGCCTTCGCCGCGGTCTGCGGCGGTGTGCTGATCCTGCGCCGCACCCAGCCGGACCTGCCGCGTCCGTTCCGCATTCCGGCGGCGTGGCTGATCTGCGGCGCCGGCATCCTCAGCTGCCTGGCGCTGCTGTCGACGATGACGGCGCACAACTGGTTCCTGATGGCCGTATGGACGGGTGTCGGTTTCCTGATCTACTTCCTGTACGGCTACCGGCACAGCCGCCTGCGTCGAGGCTGACGCACGACGGGATGCACACACGAAGGCGCCCAAGCGGCGCCTACGTCGTTTCCGGGCGCGGGAGATCGTCGCGAGGCGGCATCCGCCGCAGCTTTCCGTGGGCGGCACGCCGGATTTCCCCTTCCGGAACGGTCCCTTACCGCCCGTCCGCTACACTTGCGGTCATGAACGCCCCCCTCCCCTACGATCCCCAGCGCCTGGCGCACTGCGCCGGGGAAATCATCGTGAACGTGCGCGAGCTGTCCGCGCTGGGCTGGACGCCGGCGACCAGCAGCAACTTCTCGCGCCGCATGGACGAGCAGCACGTCGCCATCACGGTCTCCGGGCGCGACAAGGGCAAGCTGACCGAGGCCGACATCATGGTGGTCGATCTCGACGGCGTGCCGGTCGCGACCACCCAGAAGTCCTCCGCCGAGACGCTGCTGCACACGCAGCTGTACAAGCGCTTCCCGGAGATCGGCTGCGTCCTGCACACGCACTCGAAGGTCCAGACCGTCGCGTCCAGGCTGTACGCCGGCCCCGGCCACGTGCACCTGGAAGGCTACGAACTCTTGAAAGCCTTCTCCGGCAACACCACCCACGAAATCAGCCTCGATCTTCCCGTGCTGCCCAACAGCCAGGACATGAACACGCTGGCCGCGCAGGTCGACTGCCTGCTCGACCGCCGGGCGATGTGGGGATACCTGATCGACGGCCATGGCCTGTATGCCTGGGGCCGCGACATGCCGGAAGCCCGGCGCCACCTTGAAGCATTCGAATTCCTGCTCGGCTGCGAGCTTGAACTGAGGAGACTGCAGCGATGAGCCGCCTGCGCATCTTTGCCGAGAACGATCCGTCCAACCCGCGCCTGTCCACGTCCGACCACGCCGAGATGGCGGTCGAACTGAAGAAAATCGGCGTCGCCTTCGAACAGTGGCAGGCCAACGCGCCGGTTGCGCCGGGCGATGCGTCCGAGAAGATCATGGACGCCTACCGTGCCGACATCGATCGCCTCGTCGCACAGCACGGCTTCAAGACCGTCGACGTGGTGAGCATCGCGCCCGACAACCCGCAGCGCGAGACGATGCGCACCAAGTTCCTCGACGAACACTTCCACAAGGAAGACGAGGTGCGCTTCTTCGTCGCCGGCTCCGGCCTGTTCACCCTGCACGTGGACGGCGAGGTGTACGAGGTGAAGTGCGAGCAGGGCGACCTGATTGCCGTGCCCGACAGCACGAAGCACTGGTTCGACATGGGCCCGGAGCCGAGTTTCGTCGCCATCCGCTTCTTCACCGAGCCGGACGGCTGGGTCGGCCATTTCACCGGCACCGACATCGCCCAGCGTTTCCCGCGTTACGAGAAGGGCCAGGCGGACTGACGCCGAGGAACGAGTGGAGAGGAGTGAGGAGTGAGCTCCGCGCTCGTTCCGCACCTGCCCTGCCGTTCTCACTCCGCACTTCTCCTCACTCACTGCTCGCCTCATGACCATCCGCGCGATCCTCACCGACATCGAAGGCACCACCAGCAGCATCTCGTTCGTGAAGGACGTGCTGTTCCCGTACGCGCGCCGCGCCCTGCCCCGCTTCGTGGCCGCGCGTGGCAAGGAACCGGGCGTGCGCAAGTGGCTCGACGCGGTGGCGGCCGAGAACGGCGGCATCTGCCAGGACGAGGTGATCGTGGAAGTGCTGCAGGGCTGGATCGACGAGGACCGCAAGCACACCGCGCTGAAGGCGCTGCAGGGCATGATCTGGGCCGACGGCTACCGCAACGTCGATTTCACCGCCCACATCTACCCCGATGCGGCGAAGTCGCTTCAGGATTGGCACGCGGCCGGCTTGCCGCTGTACGTGTATTCCTCCGGCAGCGTGCCGGCGCAGCGCCTGTTCTTCGGCCACAGCGACGCGGGCGACCTGACGCCGCTGTTCTCCGGCTGGTACGACACCGAGATGGGCGGCAAGCGCGACGCGCAGAGCTATCGCAACATCGTCGAGTCCATCGGCATCCCGGCGCCGGAGATCCTGTTCCTCTCGGACGTGGTCGAGGAACTCGACGCCGCGCGTGAGGCCGGACTGCAAACCGTCCTCATTGACCGTCTCGACGACTATCCAACGCCGCGCACCGGCGACGCGACGCATGGGCATGCGCGCGTGGAGACGTTCGCAGACGTTTCGGTGAGCTGACCCACTCGTCGTTTCCACCTGCCGTCATTCCGCGATGGCGGGACTGCAACGCATTTCACGCGCCCGTTTCGCGTGAAGGCTGCTAGGGAATCAAATGGATTCCAGCTTCCGCTGGAATGACGAGGACGATGCAGTCACCCGTGGATCTTCTCGCCACGCAGCAGCATCGCGACGAACTTCTCCACGCGCGCCGCCTTCGTTTCCGCCTTCTTCGCCGTGTGCACGCGCCAGCAGAACGCGTAGCGGTTGGTGCGATCCAGCGCTTCGAACGCCTTGCGCGCCTTCGCGTTCTTCGCCAGCGCGGCGGCGAATTCAGGCGGAACATCCATGACGCTCGCCGACTGGTACGCCGCATCCCAGCGGCCATCCGCCTTCGCCGCTTCGACCTCACGGAGCCCAGCTGGCTGCATGCGCCCGGCGTCGACGAGCTTTTCGACACGCGCGATGTTGAGCTTAGACCAGAGGCTCTTCGCCTTGCGCGGCGTGAAGCGCTGCAGGAAATACTGCGCATCGCAGCTGCGCTTGAGACCGTCGATCCAGCCGTGGCACAGCGCCACGTCGAGCGCCTGCGAATAGCTCACCGACGTCGCGCCGGTGTCCTTCTTCGCGATCTTCAGCCACACGCCCGGCGCGTCGCCATTGGCGGCGAGCCACGTTTCCCACGCCGCTTCGGTCTTGAACAGCTTGATCGGCAGATCCGTCGGCAGCGGCGTGGTCATCGCTCCTACTCCGTGGCGTCTTCCAGGCGGTAACTCGATTGTGCGCGCTGTTCGCCCTGCCAGCGGTCGAACGCGCGCACTTCGATGCGATGTTCACCAGGCGCGAGATCGGTCGGCAGGGCGCCGCGCCACAGGTGCGTGGACGGATCGGCTTCCGGCGAACGGTCGTAGCCGCGCAATGAGGTCGCCGTGTCGTCGGCGACGTTCTCGACGACCAGCCGCGGATCCGGCTGTTCGACGCGCTTCATGGGCTTCCAGTCGCCGTCGTCGATGCGGTATTCGACGCGGCTGTCCGCATCCCCCATGAACACGTTCGCGAACACGCCGAACGCCGGCCACGCACCGCGGCGCAACACCTTCGGCGCATGCAGGCCGATCGCCTCGTCCTTCGGGCCGCGCGCGATCTGGTAGCGCAGCGAGTACGAACCGTCCGGCCTGAACGTCGCCCACGCGTAGCCGTTGGGCGTGCCGTCGCTCATCGTCGTGTCTGGAATTCCCTGCGCGTCCTTCACGCCCGACCAGAACGCGCCGCACGTCGCGCCGACGTTGTACTCGTGCAACGGCTTCGCTCCATGCCAACCGGTGGACGCGTCGTGGAAGTAGTGGCGCTGGTTGTGCGTGTGCGCACTGAGCAGCAACACGTTGGGACGATCCTTGAGCATTGCGAACAGACGATCGCGATCGGCGCGACGGAACGTCTCCACGCCCGGCACCGGCTCGAAGAACGGGATGTGCACGGAAATCACGACGCGGCGCTCTTTCGGCAACGTCGCCAGGTAGGCGTCGAGGAACGCGAGCTGGTCCTCGCGCAGCCCGCCGACGTAGGTCGGCTTCTTCCCCGGCATGTACACCACGTCGTCGAGCACGATGAAGCTCGCCTGCGGCTCTTCCCACGCGTACGTATCGGGGCCGAACGCGTTGCGGAAGCCGAGCAGCGCGTCCTCGTCGCGCTTGGCGTCGAAGTCCAGGTCGTGATTGCCGGCGACGTGCAGCCACGGCACGCCGAGCTTCGCCGTGACGCTGTTCATCGCCGGATACAGCGACAGATCGTCGTTGACGATATCGCCCAGGCTCAGGCCGAGTTGCGCGTCGTGATGCCCGGCCAGCGGCTCGACGATGTCGCGCTCGTAATAGCCCACGTCCACCACGCTCTTCGGCTGCGGATCGCCGAACACGAGCATCTTCAGGTCGCCCTTGCGCTTGGGCGCGCGATGCAGCGCGAAGTCGTACGACGCTTGCGGCGCGGTCGCGGCGATGCCGCCGAACCGGAGCGTAGGCGAACCTTCCGGAAACAGGTGATGCCAGAACAGCGGCAGTCCATTCGCGCCCGTCGCGGTCGCGTATTGCGGTGGCTTCACCACGAACAACGTGCTTTCCGCGCGCGTCGGCAGCGTGTATCGCCCCTGCGCGTCGGTGATCGCCAGTTCGCGCCCGTTCGAGACCTTCACGCCGGCGATGCCGCGCTCGCGACTGTCGCGCTGCCCGTTGCCGTTCGCATCGTCGAACACGCTGCCGGTCACGGTGGATTGCGCCGCCGCGCCGGTCGATGCAGCCAGCAGGGCGATGAGGACGGCGGGAACGGCGTTCGGCATGGACGACTCGCGCTGAGGGTTCGCGCGATTATCGTCTGCGCGGATGTCCGCCGGAAGTCGCCGCCTTGCCTCAGCCGGCGTGACGCGCCCGAAGCACGGTTTCCACGTCGGAGAGCCCGAGCCCTCGCGCGCGCAGCAACACGAGCAGGTGATAAAGCAGGTCGCCGGCCTCGCCGAGCAGTTCCTCATCCGACTGCGCGACGGCCGCCAGCGCGGTCTCGACGCCCTCCTCGCCCACCTTCTGCGCGATGCGGCGGATGCCGCCTTCGAACAGCTTGGTGGTGTAGCTGCCGGCGGGACGCTCCTGCTCGCGCGCGGCGATGAGCGCATCGAGTTCACGCACGAACGACGAGGACGCCGCCGGCGCGTCAGGGAAGCAGCTCTCGCGACCGAGATGGCACGTCGGGCCGTGCGGACGCGCGGTCACCAGCAGCGTGTCGTTGTCGCAATCCACGTCGATCGCGACGACATCGAGGAAGTGCCCCGAGGTCTCGCCCTTGGTCCACTGCGTGTTGCGACTGCGGCTGAAGAAGGTCACGTGGCCGCTGTCCAGCGTCGTGCGCAACGCAGTCACATCCATGTAGCCCAGCATCAGCACGCGCAACGTGTCGGCATCCTGGACGATGGCGGGCAGCAGGCCGCCCTGCTTGTTCCACGCGAGGGCGTCGATGGCCTCGGGCGCCAGTTCAAGCGACATCGCGCACCTCGATACCCTGCGCGCGCAGGTGCCGTTTGAGTTCGGGGATTCTTACCGCACCGGAGTGGAACACGCTCGCGGCGAGCGCGGCATCGACATCGGCTTCCGCGAAGGCCTGCACGAAGTGCGCCGCCGTTCCCGCGCCGCCGGAGGCGACCAGCGGGACCATGCAACGTTCGCGCACGGCTTGTAGCTGCTCAAGGTCGTAGCCTTCACGCACGCCGTCGCTGCCCATGCAGTTGAGGACGATCTCGCCGGCGCCGCGTTCCTGCGCTTCGACCACCCAGTCCAGCGTGCGTTTCGCAAGCGCGCGCGTCCGCGACGGATCGCCAGTGTATTGCCGCACGCGCCACTGCCCGTCCTCGTCCCGCAGGCTGTCGATGCCGACCACGACGCATTGCACGCCGAACACCTCGGCGATCTCGCCGATCAGTTCGGGGCGATCCAGCGCTGGCGTGTTGATCGACACCTTGTCCGCACCGGCATGCAGCACGGCGCGCGCGTCGTCCACCGAGCGGATGCCGCCGGCGACGCAGAACGGAATGTCGATCACGCGTGCAACGCGCTCGACCCATTGCCGATCGACACTGCGCCCTTCCGGGCTGGCGGTGATGTCGTAGAAGACGAGTTCGTCGGCCCCTTCGTAGCGATAACGCAGCGCGAGTTCGACGATGTCGCCCATGTCGACGTGATCGCGAAACTTCACGCCCTTGACGACGCGGCCGTCGCGCACATCCAGGCAGGGCACGATGCGGCGGCTCAGCATGAGCGCGCCCTCCGCAGCGCTTCGTCGAGGGCGAATCGGCCTTCGATCAGCGCCTTGCCGAGCACCGCGCCCGCGCATCCTGCGTCGCGCGCGCCTTCGATGTCGTCGATGTCGCGGACGCCGCCGGACGCCTGCACGCGCAACGCGGGCGCGAGCGTCGACAGATGCCGATAGAGCGACAGGTTCGGCCCGGCGAGCATGCCGTCGCGCGCGATGTCGGTGCACAGCAGGTGCACTAGTCCGCCGTCGGCGAAGCGCCGCACCAGCGATTCGAGCTCGACGCCGCTGTCCTGTGTCCAGCCCGCCGTGGGTAGTCGCCACGCGCCGGACGCATCCTGGCGCGCGTCGAGCGCCACCGTGATGCGATCGGCGCCGAAACGTTCGATCCATCGCAGCACGCGATCGGGCTCGCGCACGGCGAGAGAGCCGACGACCACGCGTTGCGCGCCGGCATCGAGGATCAGCGCGACATCGTCCTCGCTGCGCACTCCGCCGCCGGTCTGCACGTTCAAGCCGGTCGTCGCGACCAGCTCGCGCACGAACGGACGCAGCGTGTAGCCGCCTTCGCGCGCGGCGTCGAGGTCGACCAGATGCAGCCAGCGCGCGCCGCTGTCCGCGTACTGCGACGCGAGCTCCAGCGGCGGCGGCGCATAGCGTGTCTCGCGCCCGTAATCGCCCTGGTACAGCCGCACCACGCGACCATCGCGCACGTCGATCGCGGGATAGAGTTCGAAATCCGTGGGTTCTCTCGTGGAAGCGAGCGCGTTCATGCCGCCTCCATCGCGAGGAAGTTCGCGAGCAGGCGCTGGCCCGTCGCCGCCGAACGTTCGGGATGGAACTGCGCACCGAAGCGCTGCCCGCGCCCGGCGACGGCGGTGAACCCGCTGCCGTAGTCGCTGCTGGCCAGCGTGTCCGCGCTCAGCGGCGCGACGAAACCGTGCACGAAATAGGCCCATTCACCGTCTTCGATGCCGTCCAGCAGCGCAGAGGAGCGCTCGCATCGCAGGCGGTTCCAGCCCATGTGCGGCACGCGCACGCCCGGCCTGGGCGCGATGCGTTCGATGCGTCCCTTCAGCACGCCCAGCCCTTCCACTTCGCCTTCCTCCGAGGATTCATAAAGCAATTGCATGCCCAGGCAGATGCCCAGCAGCGGGGCTTCGAGCGCGCGGATCGTATCGACGAGGTCGAGCTCATGCAGGCGCTGCATCGCGGGCGCCGCCGCGCCGACGCCGGGCAGGATCACCCGCGGCGCATTCGCGATGGTGTCGGCATCGCGGCTGAGCACGGAACGCGCGCCGAGGCGGTCGAGCGCGTAGCGCACGGAGCCGATGTTTCCCCCGCCCCAGTCGATGAGGACGACGTCGGTCACAGCGTCCCCTTCGTGCTGGGGAGTTCACGCCCTTCGCGCTTCACCGCCTGGCGCAACGCGCGCGCGAAGGCCTTGAAGCAGGCTTCGACCTTGTGGTGGTCGTTGTCGCCTTGTACGCGAAGATTGAGGTTGAGCCCGGCCCCGTCGCACACCGAGCGGAAGAAGTGCGGCACCAGCTCGGTCGGCAAGCCGCCGACGCGATCGCGCGCGAACCCACCGTCGAACACGAAGTACGGTCGGCCGGAAAAATCGAGCGCCGCGCTCGCCAGCGATTCGTCCATCGGCAGCGTGAAGCCATAACGCCCGATGCCGCGCTTGTCGCCGAGCGCCTCGCGCAGCGCCTGCCCGAGCGCGAGCGCGCTGTCCTCCACCGTGTGGTGCTCGTCGATGTGCAGGTCGCCCTCGCAGCGCAGCTCGAGCGCGATGCCGCCGTGCTTGCCGATCTGCTCGAGCATGTGATCGAAGAAGCCGAGCCC
Source organism: Lysobacter soli (assembly GCF_009755585.1). Lineage (NCBI taxonomy): Bacteria > Pseudomonadati > Pseudomonadota > Gammaproteobacteria > Lysobacterales > Lysobacteraceae > Lysobacter > Lysobacter soli. The sequence continues at coordinate 2,656,993 of NZ_CP046603.1, forward strand.
CGTCGCGATCTTCGGCTCGGCAGTGCGATCCAGATCGATGGCGACCTCGATGCGCGTTTCACGCGTGTTGCGCTGCACGCGCGCGATGCGCGGCGCATCGGCGAGCTCATGCGCGATCGAACTCCAGTCCCAGTCGCCGCCGAACTGCGGCGTGCGCAACTGGAAGGCGCGGATGCCGAGGTTGCGCGCGAATGCATTGTCGGTTTCGCGATCGCCGACCATCGCCGAGCGCGACCAGTCGATGCCGCGATCCTGCAACAGCGGCGTGGCAAGCGCGATGCCGGGCTTGCGCGTCGGGGCGTTCTGCGCGGGCAGGCTCGTGTCGATCAGCACGTCGCGGAAGACGATGCCCTGGCTTTCGAATATCTGCATCATCAGGCCGTGCGGGCCGTCGAAATCCGCCTGCGGGAATGCGTCGGTACCCAGCCCGTCCTGGTTGGTCACCATCACGAACTGATAGCCCGCATCGCGCAGGCGGAGCATCGCGGGAATCACGCCCTGCACGAAGCGGAGCTTGTCGAAGCGGTCGATCTGGAAGTCAGACGGCTCCTCGATCAGCGTGCCGTCGCGATCGACGAACAGGATCGGCGTGCTCATGCGCGCGCCTCCAGGATCGACAGCACCGACGCGTTCTGCTGCGGCGTGCCCAGGCTGATGCGCAGTGCATCGCCCAGACCGGGCGCGGCGCGCATGTCGCGAACCACCACGCCCGCGGCGAGCAGGCGCTCGAACGCGGATTGAGCGTCATCGAAGCGCACGAGCACGAAATTCGCACGCGAGGCGTACACGCGGCGAACGCCGGGTGCGCTTGCAAGCCGCTGCGCGAGCGCGTCGCGTTCGGCGCGCACCATCGCGATGCGCGTGCGCGTCTGCAATGCGGCATCGCGGCCCAGCGCACGCAGCGCCTCATCGGTGCATGCGGAAGGCAGCGGATACGGCGCCTGGCAGCGGCGCAGCACGTCGATGAGTTCGGCGTCGGCGATCACCGTGCCGATGCGCGCCGCGGCGAGCGCGTGCGCCTTCGACAAGGTGCGAAGCACGGCCACGTTTCGATGCGTTCCGATGAGCCGGATCGCGGAAGGCGCGTCGGCGAACTCGATGTAGGCCTCGTCGACGACGACGAGCGCGCGCCCGGCAAGGCGCGCGGCGAGCGCGGCGATCTCGCCGATCGGCAGCAGCGCGCCGGTCGGATTTCCCGGCGAGCACAGGAAGACGATGCGTGCGTCCTGCGCGATCGCGGCGTCGGCGAGCGCGTTGAAATCGCTGCGCCACTCGCCCTCGGTTTCGCGCAACGGCACGTCGATCACGCGCGTGCCGTGCAGTCGCGCGCTCACCGCATACATGCCGAAGGTCGGCGTGCTGACCACGATCGCGTCGTTGCCGGGCCGGCAGAGCGCGCGCACGAGCAGGTCGATGCCTTCGTCGCTGCCGCGTCCGGCGAGCAGTTGCTCCGGCGCGCACTCGTAGAGTGCGGCGAGCGCGTCACGCAGCGCCTGCGGCTGTGGATCGGGATAGCGGCGCAGCGAGCCTTCGCGGTCGGCGAGGTTCGGCCACGGCGATTCGTTGGCGTTGAGCCACACTTCGCCCTCGAGCTTGTCGCTGCGAGCGGAGCGATATCCGCTGAAATCGCGCAGGTCCGCGCGCACCAGCGCGAGCGGGCTCGTGCCGAGGTTCGTGTCGATGGCGACGTTCACGACGCCACCGCCTGCAGCCGCAGCGCGACCGCCTGCAGGTGCGCATCCAGGCCTTCCGCGCGCGCGAGTTCCACCGCGCACGGGCCGATGGCTTCGATGCCGCGCGGCTGCACTTCCTGCACGGTGATCGCCACCTGGAAGCTCGCCACATTCAGCCCACCCGCAAAGCGTGCCGCGCCGCTGGTCGGCAGGACGTGGTTGGTGCCGCTGCAGTAGTCGCCCAGCGCTTCGGGCGCCCAGTCGCCGAGGAAGACGGAACCGGCGGCGGTGACCTGCGGCAACGCGGCGCGCGCGTCGCGGAGCGCGAGGATCAGGTGCTCGGGCGCGTAACGGTTGCTGATCGCCAGCGCCTGTTCGATCGACTCCACGCGGATCGCGCTGGACGACTGCAATGCCCGACGCGCGATGTCCGCGCGCGGCAGCTGCTCCAGCTGCGATGCGAGCTGTTCGCTCACCGCGTCGAGCAGCCTGTCATCGTCGCTCAGCAGCAGCACCTGCGAATCCGGGCCGTGCTCGGCCTGCGACAGCAGGTCGGCGGCGACGAAGGCGGGATTCGCGCCGAAGTCGGCAATCACCAGCACTTCCGACGGCCCGGCGGGCATGTCGATCGCCGCGCCATCGACGTCCATGGCGACCTGCCGCTTGGCTTCGGTGACGTAGGCGTTTCCGGGGCCAAATAGCTTGTCGCAACGCGGGACGCTCGCGGTGCCGTAGGCCATCGCGGCGATCGCCTGCGCGCCGCCGATCTTGAACACGCGCGTGATGCCGCAGCGCTTCGCGGCGTAGAGCACGGCGGGGTCTGCCGTTCCGTCGCGACGCGGCGGCGTGCACAGCACGATGTCGGGGCAGCCGGCCAGGCGCGCGGGGACGCCGAGCATCAGCGCGGTCGACGGAAGCGGCGCCGAGCCTGCGGGCACGTACAGGCCCACGCGCTGGATCGGCCGCAGCACGCGTTCGCAACGCACGCCGGGCGCGGTGTCGACGCTGTACGGCGCGGTCATGCCTGCACGGTGGAACGCGGCGATGCGCTCGGCCGCTTCGTCGATGGCGGCGCGGAGCCCGGCCGACAGCGAGGCTTCGGCTTCGGCGAATTCGGCGCTGCCCACGGCGAAATCGACCGGCGCGAAGCCGTCGAAACGCTCGCCGAATGCACGCAGCGCCGAGTCGCCGCTGTCGCGCACCTCGCCGATGATCGAGGCGACGGTGCTCGCCGTCGTGCTCGACGTCACCTGCGCGGGGCGACGCAGCAGTTGCGCCTGCGTGCGCGTGTCGAGCAGGCGCCAGTCGACGCGGCGCATCAGTTCGTCGGAGGACGGGACGGCGTTCATGCCAGCATGCCCTCCACCGGTAACACCATCAGGCCACGCGCGCCGGCACGCTTGAGTTCTTCCAGCCGCTGCCACGTCACCGCGCCGTGGCAGAGGGCCTGCAGGGCGAGGTCGTCGCCGTCGTCCAGGCGCATCACCGTGGGCGTTTCCGCGTCGGGCAGCAGCGGCAGCAGGTCGGGCAGCACGCGGCGCGGCGCCTGGAACAGCAGCAGCTTGCTGTGGCGGATGCGCAGTGCGCCATCGAGGCGGCGCAGCAGCATCTCGGCGAGTTCGCCGCGCGTGGCGTCGAGCGCTTCGGCCGGGCCGGCGAGCACCGCTTCGCTTTCCAGCAGCGTCGTCACCGGCTTGAGCTGGTTCGCCGCGAGCGTCGCGCCGCTGGAGACCAGGTCGCAGATCGCGTCGGCCTGGCCGAGGCGCGGTGCGATTTCGACCGACCCCGACAGCAGCACGACCTTCGCGTCGATGCCCTGCTCGGCCAGCCAGCGCGTCAGCGACGCCGGGTAGCTCGTGGCAATGCGCTTGCCGGCGAGTTGCTCCGGCCCCTGCCAGTCCCAGCCGTCCGGCACGGCAAGCGCGAGGCGGCAACCGCCGAACCCGAGCGCACGCCATTCGCGGAAGGTCGGCGCGCTGCCGCCCGCCGCACGGTCGTAGCCCTGCTCGAGCAGCACGTTGCGTCCGACGATGCCGAGGTCGCAGACGCCTTCGGCGATGAGGCCCGGGATGTCGTCGTCGCGCACCAGCAGCAGGTCGACCGGCAGCGATTCGCCGTAGCAGAACAGGCGGTCGCGGCTTTCGCGCCAGCTCAGGCCGCAGGAGGTCAGCAGTGCGCGGGCCGGATCGGCCAGCCGGCCGGACTTCTGGATCGCGATGCGCAGGCGATCGCGCGCCGGCGTGTTGGGGGAGGGACTCATGGGGATCTCTGGGAACCGATGCGGATCAGCCGGCGTTGAGCGCGGCGGGAGGCGTGGAAAGTCGGGCCGCGGCGACGCCGTAGCCGCCGGCGCCGCGTTCGAGCGTGCGCGCGACGCGACCGATGGTGGTGACGCTTACCTGCGTGCGCTCGTGGATTTCGCGATACGGGACGTTGTCCTGCAGCAGCGGCACCACGCGCCAGCGGTCGCCCATCGCTTCGAGCTCGGCGGGCGTGCACAGGTCTTCGAGGAAGGCCTGAACCTCCTCGACCGTCTGCAGGCTCGCCAGTGCCGCGGCGAGGAAGCCGAGGTTCTCGGCGCTGCGCTCGTTTTCCAAAGGACGACGCTTCATCCCGACTCAATGTATTAACGCGTTAATACATTGGAACATTCGAACCGGGCAGCCGTCAACCGCCGTCAGCCCGATGGCCGCCAAGCCTGAACGCCGCGTTCACACGGTCCGCGGCGATAGTGATGGCCGCGTCACGACCGCCCGCCGGGCCGCCAGCGCGGGCTCGCCGCCCTGCCGGTCCCACGCCAACGCCAACGATCGGCCACCGCATGAGCAGCGGCCGAAGGGACGACATGGAACGTGCGCCTGTCTGGGTCCGCCTCTGCCTCGCGGCGCTGCTCGCGCTTGCGTGGTCGACAGCGTCCGCGTCGGCGGCAACCATCGAACTGGGGCGGCAGACGGCCCAGGTCGATCTCGCGCCGGCCATGCAGTACCTCCACGACGAACCCGCGACCGGTGATATCGGCACGGCGATGCGGTGGCTCGACGACGGTCGCTTCCAGGCCCTGCCCGGCGGCCGAACCTCGCTCGGTTTCCACGACGGCGCGTTCTGGTTCCATGTTCGCGTGGTCAACCGCGACAACCCCGAGACGCGGTGGCTGCTGGTCCAGCACTACGCACTGAGCGACCGCATCGACGTGTACGCGCGCCATGCGGACGGCCGCATCACGGTGCAGGCAGGCGGCGACCATCTGCCGTTCGCCGCGCGAAGCATCCTCTACCGGCATCCGAACTTCCTGCTGACGCTTCCACCCGGCGAGCCGGTGGACGTATTCGTGCGCGTGCAGAGCGAAAGCTCGATGCAGGTGCCGCTCTCGCTGTTCACGCTGCCGGCCTTCGCCGAGGCCGCGCGCGATGCGCAGTTCGTCATCGGTGCGTACTACGGGATCCTGCTGGCGCTGTTCTTCTACAACATGGCGCTATGGCTCAGCCTGCGCGATGCCAGCTACTTCTGGTACCTGGTGCACCTGTCGGCGTTCGGATTGGTGTTGTTCACGCTCAACGGCCTGGGCTTCGAATACCTGTGGCCCGGCTCGACATGGTTGAACGACCGCATGGTGCCGTTGTCGGCATGCCTGGCGCAGATCGGCATGCAGCAGTTCGCGCGCGTGTTCCTCGGCCTGCGCGAACAGTGGCCACGCGGCGATCGCGTCAGCCTGCTGCTGATCGCGTTCTTCGCGCTGCTGGGCGTGGCGTCGACGTGGTTGCCGTACCACATCGCCACGCCCGTCGCCGGCGCCGCGGTGCTGCCGAGCATCGCGTGGATCGCGATCGCATCGGTGGCGATGGTGCGTCGCGGTTATGCGCCGGCGCGGCTGTTCCTGCTGGCGTGGGCGATGTTCCTGTTGGGGACGGGATTGTTCGTCGCCGTGGCGTTCGGCCTGGCGCCGAAAACCTTCTTCACCGAATACGGCGTGCAGATCGGCTCGGCCCTGGAAATGCTGCTGCTGTCGATCGCGCTGGGTCACCGCTATGCGCAGTTCCGCAACGAGAACGAACGCATCGTCAGCGAGGCGAAGGCGCAACTGGAGCACAAGGTCGAACTGCGCACCACGGAACTTCGAAGCGCGCTGGTGCAGCTGGAAGATGCGCATGCGCGGCTGCGCGAATCCAGCCAGCGCGACGCGTTGACCGGACTGCACAACCGCACGCATTTCCGCGAGCGCTTCGATGCATTGCTCCGGCAGGCGCGCGAGCATCACCGTCCGCTGTCGCTGCTGATGATCGACCTGGACAACTTCAAGTCGATCAACGACCGCTACGGGCATCTGATCGGCGACGAATGCCTGCGCTGGGCGGCGCGTACGCTGGGCCATGCGCTGCGCCCTCACCAGGATGCGCTGCTGGCGCGATTCGGCGGCGAGGAATTCGTCGTCGTGCTGCCCGGCCTGAACCTCACCGCCGCGGCGCAGGTCGCCGAGGACCTGCGCCATCACTTGCGCGAATCGCCGTTCCGCAGCGGTGCCTTCGAGATCACGGTGACAGCGAGCATCGGCGTGCACGCCGCCGGATCGCCCGCGTTTGGCGGCGTCGATCCGTTGTTGCAGTTGGCCGACCAGGCGCTGTATCGCGCGAAGGCGGACGGGCGCGATTGCGTGCGCACGTCGCACGGGGAAATGGCATGACTGCGGGCACTTACCCCGACCCTCCCCCTTTGCGGGAGAGGGCTTGAATCAACGCTCAGCTGCGCGCCGCGCCCAGGATCGTGCCGTCCTTCACCAGGCGCACCGCGGTGGCGACTTCGCCGTCGAGTGCGCGATCGCGATCGAGGAACGGAATCTCACGGCGGATCGCCGCATGCGCGGCTGCCACGGCGCGGCCCGGCTGGAACTCGTCCGCGGCCGCAAGCTCGGCGCGCAGCGCTTCCACTTCGTCGAGGAAGGCGTCGTATTCCAGCGTGCCCGGCGTCGGACCGCCGGCGATCTTGGCCGCGAGCGCGGTCGCATCGGCACGGTTCGCGAGATCGCGCGCGGCGTTGATCATGTCGCGACGCAGGTCCAGCGCCTGCGCGGCGGTGTACAGCTCCAGCGCGATCACCTTGCCCAGGTCGTCCGCCATCGACAGCACGTGGCGTGCCTCGTTCGCGCCCATCGACACGTGGTCTTCAGCGTTCGCGCTGGTCGGGATCGAATACACCGAGGCCGGATGCGCACGGCTCGCCAGGTCGTTGACGATCGCCGCGGCCGTGTACTGCACGATCATGTGGCCGGACTCGGTGGAATCCTCGTTGCCGATGAGGAAACCCGGCAGGCCGTCGTTCGTGGCCGGATCGACGAGCTTGTTGAGGCGGCGCTCGGAAATGCTCGCCAGCACGGGAATGGCCGCCTTCACGTAGCTCATCGCCAGCGCGAGCGGCATGCCGTGGAAATGGCCGGCGGAAATCACCTGCTGCTCGACGAACTCGGCCTTCGCATCGGGGAACACGATGGGGTTGTCGGTCAGCGCGTTGAGTTCGATGTCGAGCACGCGCGCCGCCTGCGCGATCGCGTCGCGCACCGCGCCGTGCACCTGCGGGATGCAGCGCAGCGAGTAGCTGTCCTGCGGCTGGTGCTTCTTGCCACCGCGGAACGGACGGAAGCGGCGATAGAACTTCTCGCGACCGTGGCGCTGCGCCATCGGCACCCAGTCCCAGCCGATGTCGAACCGCAGCGACTGCGCCTGCACGGTGTCCCAGCTGCCGGGCTGCCACGCGCGGAACTTCGGCACGAGGTGGTACGGAATGTCGGCAAGCGTCGAGCCCTGCAGCAGGATGCGCAGGTTCGCCGCGCTGTGCACCTGGCCCGGATGCGGGCGCAGCGCATGCACTTCCTCGGCGAACGCGCCCAGGCGCCCGGCGAAGGCGTCGATGGTCATCGCCGCGGCGAGGTCGGCCGTGTCGAGCAGGTCTTCGAGTTTGTCCAGCGCGAGCACGCCACAGGCGAGCATCTGCGCGGTGCCGTTGTTGAGCGCGAGGCCTTCCTTGTACGACAGCGTGATCGGCGACAGGCCCGCGCGATGCAGCGCTTCAGCGCCCGGCATCCGCTGGCCTTCGAAGAACGCTTCGCCACCGCCGAGCAGCACGATCGCCAGGTGCGACAACGGCGCCAGGTCGCCCGACGCGCCGACCGAACCCAGCTGCGGCACGACCGGCACGATGCCGGCGTTGAGCATCGAGGTCAGCGCCTGGAGGGTTTCCACGCGGATGCCCGAATGCCCGCGCATCAGCGTATTGATGCGGATGCACAGCATCGCGCGGACGATCTCCGGCGCGAACGGTTCGCCCACGCACACCGCGTGCGTGACGATCAGGTTGCGCTGCAGTTCCTCGTGCAGCGTTTCGTTCGAACGCGTGCTGCCCGGCAATTCGTCGCGAAGGCGATGGTTGCCGAGCAGGCGGTCGGCGTTGCTCCCGAAACCGGTGGAAACGCCGTAGATCGGCTCTTCGCGCCCCACCTGTTCGGCCAGGAACGCCGCGGCGCGCGCCACGGTCGGAAGCTGCTCGTGCGCCAGCTCGACGTGCGCGCCGTAGGCGACATCGACCAGTTGTGCTCGGGTGAGGGAACGGCCGTCGAGTCGGATCGGTTTCATGGAGGTTCCGTAATGGTTTCGGCGTCCTCCCCTGCGAACAGGGGAGGATCAGGGCTCAGCGACCGGCGAGTACCTGGGCCTGCTCGAGTTCGACGCGCAGCGTGCTTGCAAGCTCCTCGCGCGCGACTTCGAACTGTTCCTCGCGCAGCAGGTCCTTCACCGCGACCACGCCGCGTGCGCGCTCGTCCTCGCCGGTGAGCACGACGAAGCGGATGCCGGCACGCGAGGCGTACTGGAACTGCTTGCCGATCTTGCGCGCTTCCATCTGCATTTCCGTGTTGATGCCCGCTGCGCGCAGGCGACGCGCGATGTCCAGCGCGTCGGGCAGCGAATCGGCATCCATCAGCGCGACCATTGCCTGCACCGTGCTGCCGGTCGCCTTGCCGAGCAGGCCGGCTTCGCGCAGCTGCCAGAACAGACGCGTGAGGCCGATCGAGATGCCGACGCCCGGGAGCTTCGACTTGGTGTAGTGGCTGGCGAGGTTTTCGTAACGGCCGCCCGAGCAGATCGAACCGATCTGCGGGTAATCGTTGAGCGTGGTCTCGTAGACGGTGCCGGTGTAGTAGTCCAGGCCGCGCGCGATCGAGAAATTGAGCGCGTAGTGCGTTTCCGGCACCCCGAGTGCGCGCACCAGTTCCAGCACTTCGCGCAGTTCGGCCACGCCCTCGCGCAGCGAGTCGTTGCCTTCGCCCAGCGCGTCCAGCTGCGCGATGGCATCGGCGTGCGAGGTGGAGCGCACCTTCACGAAGTCGAGGATCTTCTCGACCCCGTCGGCCGGCAGGTTGAAGCCTTCACCCGTCAGCGTCTCGCGCACGTAGTCCTCGCCGCGCTTGTCGAGCTTGTCGACTTCGCGCAGCACCAGCGCCTGAAGTTCGCCGTCGGAGACGCCCTGCGCCTCGAAGAAGCCGCGCATCAGCTTGCGGTTGTTGAGCTGGATGGTGAACGCGCCGATGTCCAGCTCGCTGAACACCGAATGGATCACCGCCGGCAGTTCCGCATCGAAGCGCACGCTCAGCGCGTCCTTGCCGATCACGTCGATGTCGCACTGGTAGAACTCGCGGAAGCGGCCGCGCTGGGCGCGCTCGCCGCGGTACACGCGCTGCATCTGGTAGCGGCGGAACGGGAACGCGAGCTCGTGCTCGTGCTCGGCGACGAAGCGCGCCAGCGGCACGGTCAGGTCGAAGCGCAGCGCCAGTTCCGGCATGCCCTCGCCGGTCCCGCTTTCGGCCTTGCCGAGCGCGCCGGTGGACTGCACGAAATACACCTGCCGCTCGGTCTCGCCGCCGGACTTGGTCAGCAGCACCTCCGACAGCTCCATCACCGGCGTTTCCACCGGGAGGAAGCCGAAGCGTTCGAAATTTCGGCGGATCGTGTCCAGCATGCGCTGGAAAGCGATCTGGTCAGGAGGCAGCAGCTCCATGACCCCGGGCGGGGTACGCGGCTTGATCAAGCGGAACTCCAGTGGATCGGGCGGCGGCGCCTGCGCGGCGCGTCGCTGAAGGGGACGGGAACCCCCACAGTTTAGCGGTTGCGCCCGCCCTTCCCCCAGCGCGGCGCCACCGACCTGAAGGAAATTGCATGAGACCCCTTGCCTCGCCCCCGCCGAACTGACTAGAATTTGCGGCTCAGCAGTCGGGGTGTAGCTCAGCCTGGTAGAGCGCTACGTTCGGGACGTAGAAGTCGCAGGTTCAAATCCTGTCTCCCCGACCAATTCCGCAGCGATGCGGTTGCTGAAACAGAAAACGCCGGCCGATGCCGGCGTTTTTCGTTTGGGGCGTTCCGAACGCACGTACGCGTCGACGCGACGTCGGGCATGATGCCGCGCAGTCCCTTCGGCGCTCCGCCATGCCCCTGTCCATCGAACCCTTCGAGCAGCGCGGCCGTTCCTGCGTGCGCCTGCGCCATTCCAGCGGCGCCACGACCGACGTCAGCCTGCACGGCGCGAACGTGCTGTCGTGGAAGCCCTCCCCCGCCCGCGAGCGCCTGTATCTCAGCCCCAACGCCAGCGTGACGCCGGGAACCGCGATCCGCGGCGGCATTCCGGTGATCTTTCCGCAGTTCGGCGCACGCGGGGCGCTGGTCAAGCACGGGTTCGCGCGGCTGCTGGAATGGCGCTTCGCCGGCTTGCAGGAGGCAACGCCGTTCGGCGAGTCGGCGGTATTCGAGCTGGACGACGACGAACACACGCGCTCGCTGTGGCCTGTCCGCTTCGGCGCGCGGCTGCACGTCGCGCTCGGTGCGGATGCGCTGCAGGTCGGCCTGGAAGTGCTCAACCGCGACGACGCACCGTTCGCCTTCACCGCCGCGCTGCACACCTATCTGCGCGTGGCGAAGCTCGCCGCGGTGGAACTCGACGGCCTGGAGTCCACGCCTTACGAGGATTTGGCGCGCAACGGCATCCCGATGCCGGCGTCGAACGCGCCGATCCGTTTCGAAGGCGAACTCGACCGCATCTACGCCTCCGCGCCACGGTCGCTGCGCCTGCGCGACGGCGACTCGACGCTGCACATCGAAAGCGAGGGCTTCCGCGATGCGGTCGTATGGAATCCCGGCGCCACGCTGGCGGCTTCGATGGGCGACCTCGGTGCGGGCGAACACCTGCGCTTCATCTGCGTGGAAGCGGCGACGGTGGTGGAACCAGTGACGCTCGCACCGGGCGAGCGGTGGCTCGGCGTCCAGCGGCTCAGGGAGTGACGGTCAGCCGCGCGACTCCGCGTGGCGCACCTGCCCTTCCCCGCGCACGACGAAACGCTCGATCGTCAGCGATTCGGCGCCCATCGGGCCGTACGCGTGCAGTCGCGTGGTCGAAATGCCGATCTCCGCGCCCAGGCCCAGCTGCCCGCCGTCGTTGAAACGCGACGACGCATTCACCATCACCGCCGAGCTGCGCGTGCCACGCACGAACGCGTCCGCCGCCGCTGCATCCTGCGTCGCGATCACCTCGGTGTGGTCCGAGCCGTATCGCGCGATGTGCGCCAGCGCGGCATCGAGGTCGTCGACCACGCGCACGGCAATGACGAAATCCAGGTACTCGGCCGCGTAGTCGTCGTCCGTCGCTGCGCGGGCGTGCGGAACGATCGCCCGCGTCCGCTCGCAGCCGCGCACCTCGACGCCGCGCGCGGAGAGCCGTTCCATCGCGCGCGGCAGGAACGTCGCCGCGACATCGCGATGCACCAGCAGCGTTTCCAGCGCATTGCACACGCCCGGCCGCGAGGCCTTGCCGTCGACCAGCAGGTCCAGCGCCTGCGCGACATCGGCCGACGCGTCGACGTACAGATGGCAGACGCCCTTGTAGTGCTTGATCATCGGAACGCGCGCGTGTTCGGCGACGAAGCGGATCAGGCTCTCGCCCCCGCGCGGGATCGCCAGGTCGATCAGGTCCGACAGTTGCAGCAGTTCGAGCACGTGTTCGCGCGCCGGATCGGCCACCAGCGACACCGCCGCTTCCGGCAGGTCCTCGGCACGCAGCGCCGAATGCAGGCAGGCGGCGATCGCGGCGTTGCTCGCGCGCGCCTCGGAACCGCCGCGCAGCAGCACCGCATTGCCGGCCTTCAGGCACAGCGCCGCGGCATCGGCGGTCACGTTCGGACGTGCCTCGTAGATCATCGCGATCAGGCCCAGCGGAATGCGCTGGCGTTCGATGACCACGCCGTTCGGGCGTACGTCGCGCCGCGTGATGACACCGAGCGGATCGGCCTGCGCCGCGACTTCGCGCAGGCCCTGTGCCATCGAATCGATGCGCGCGTCGTCGAGCTTGAGGCGGTCGAGCACCGCATCGCCGAGCCCGTTCGCGCGCCCGCGTTCCATGTCTTCGGCATTCGCGGCCATCACCTCGGCACGTCGCTCCGAAAGCGCATCGGCCATGCGTTCGATCAGGCGACGGCGCGCATCGCCATCCAACCGCGCGATGACCGACGCGGCTTCGCGCGCGCGTTCGGCAAGATGGCGGACGTATCCACTCACGTGCTGGTTTCCTTGTGCGACGTCGCGTCGATCAGCACCAGGTCGTCGCGATGCACCACCGATTCGCCGTAGCGGAATCCGAGGATCGCTTCGATCTCGTTGCTGTGCCGGCGCGCGATGCGACGGACTTCGTTGGCGCCGTACTGGGCCAGGCCGCGAGCGAAGGCGGGTTCGTGCTCGACGCCTATCTCGACCACGTCGCCGCGGCGGAATTCCCCCTCAGCAGACACCACTCCGCCCGGCAGCAGCGACGCGCCTTGACGGTGCAACGCGGCGAACGCGCCCGCGTCCACGTGCAGGCGGCCGGATGATGGCGCATGCCGCAGCCATTGCTTGCGGGCGCGGAGGCGGTCGCCCTGCGCGAGCACAAGCGTTCCGTGCAGCACCTCGTCGTGGAGCGCCCGAATGACATCCGCATCACGGCCGCAGAAGAGCGCGGTTGCGATGCCGGCCGCGCCTGCCTTGGCGGCGGCATCGAGTTTGGTGCGCATGCCGCCGGTGCCGAGCGTGCCGGCGCCGCCGCTTGCGGCCTGCAGCAGCTCCGGCGTGATGGTCTCGACGCGCGTGATCGGTCGCGCCGATGGGTCGCGCGGATGCGCGCTGTACAGGCCACCGATGTCGGTGGCGATCAGCAGCAGATCCGCATCCACCAGCGATGCCACGGCGGCGGCAAGATTGTCGTTGTCGCCGAGCTTGAGTTCGTCGACGGCGACCGCGTCGTTCTCGTTGATCACCGGCAGCGCGCCCAGGCGCAGCAGTTCGCGCAGCGTCGCACGCGCGTTGAGGTAGCGCCGCCGGTTGCGCAGGTCATCGTGCGTGAGCAGAACCTGCGCGACGGGACGATCGACCAGCTGCTGCCAGAACGTCACCAGCGCGGCCTGCCCGAGCGACGCCAATGCCTGTCGCAACACGAGGTTGTCGCCGCCCGCAGCGATGCGATGCCGTCCCGCCGCGACCGCGCCGGACGACACGAGCACGATCTCCCGCTGCTGCGTCCGCGCATGTTCGATGAAGCGCGCCAAGGCGCCCGCATGGCGCGGATCCAGGCCGTCTTCGCCGGATAGCAGGCTGCTGCCGACCTTCAGCACGGCCCGGCGCCACGGCGGCAGCGGTTGCGCGGTGAAATCGGAGGCGTTCATTGCGTGCCGTATTCCCAGTCGAACGGCACGCCCGTCTCGCCCAGCACGAAGCGCACGAGCTGCGGGAAACCCGCCTCGCTGCGCACGTCGTTCGACAGGATCGCCACGCAGCGCTTGCGCTGCTCGACGCAGACCCACGTGTTGCCGGTGGTGTCGTTGTGCCCACCCTTGAAGAAGCCGCGACCCTGCGGGCCCTCGAATACGACCACGCCAATGCCCGCCGCCAGATCCTTCCGGCGCTGTTCCGGCGGAAGCTCCGGTTGCAACGTCGGGAACTGCGAACGCGTGGTGATCGCGAGTTGCGGCTTCACCATTTCGGCGCGACTGCTCGGCTTGAGGCCATCGCCGCGCACGAATGCCGCGGCGAACTTCGCGAAATCCGCGATGGTGGTGTCCATCGAGCCGGCGGCACGCACCTTGGAGCGTTCGTCGTGCGGCTCGGCCTTGCCCTGCTCGTCCCAGCCATCGGCGAGGTTGCCGGCGAAGTCGTCGCGCCAGATCAGGCTCGTGCGCGTCATGCCGAGTTCGCTGAAGATGCGCGCGCTTTCCGTCCCGACGTCGATTCCTTTGCCGGTCTCCATCGCGAACTGGAGCGTATTCAGCCCATCGCCGGAGTACGCGTAGCGCGAACCGGGATCGAAGTGGAAATGCAGCTTCTCGTCCGGCTCGAGGAAACCGAAGTTCGCGAAGCCGGTGGAATGAGTCAGCACGATGCGCGGCGTCAGCTTGCGCCAGCGCTCGTCCAGCGCGGTCCAGTCGGCGAAACGGTTCGTGATGTCCGCCGACGCATAGGACGGCAGCGGCCTGGGCAACATGTCGGCAAGCGACGTGTCGAGGGTGAAGCGGCCGGCATCGACCTGCCGCATCACGGTGTAGGCGAACACCGCCTTGGTCAGCGACGCGCCATACATGATCGTGTCGACCTGCAGCGGGTCGCCTGCCGCGTTGCGTACGCCGTGCGCGGCGACGTGCACCGGCTTGCCATCGTCGATCACGGCGATGGCGAGGCCCTTCGAGCCGGTATCGCGCATGACCCGCGCGACTTCGGCCTCGATGGCCGCCGGCGCGGGAATCTCATGCGCCGACACGACGGCCGGCGCGAACGCGAACAGTGCGAAGAACCAACGGCGCATGGAGCTCCCCTTCATCATGGACGTACCGTGTGATGCGGAACCGCGACTGCCACTGCATTGGAACCAGCCTGCCCGCGCCCCGCGCGCGGGAGGATGTGCCGGAAGTTACTCCGCCAAACGAGCCAGTCTCTCCTTCAACGCATCGAGCCGCAGCTCACCCGACGCACCCGGCGAAACACGCGCGCGCAGGCTCGCGTCCGGATCGCCTTCGGCCCAGCGCGCCGGATCGGCGGCAAGACGGTAGGCCTCACGGAACGGCAACCCCTCGCGCGCCATGTCGACGGCGAGGTCGGTCGCGTACATCGACGGATCGAGCGCCTTGCGCATGCGGTCGGTCTTCCATTCCAGGTTGCGCAGCAGGTCGGGAAGCAGCTCGAGCGCGTCGAGCCCGCGGCCGAACGCGTGGAAGATCGCGCCCTTCGAGAACTGCAGGTCACGGTGGTAGCCCGACGGCAGCGAGAGGAGCTGTTCGATCTCCGTGCGCGCGGCCGCGGCCGCGGAGTAGCTGGCGCGCATCAGTTCGATGACGTCGGGATTGCGCTTGTTCGGCATGATCGAACTGCCCGTCGTGTACTGCGACGGCAACGCGACGAAACCGAATTCGGCGCTGGTGAACAGGCTCAGGTCCCACGCGAGGCGGCGAAGGTCAAGCAGCGCGGACGTCAGCGCTTCGATCGCGGCCATCTCGAACTTGCCGCGCGAAAGCTGCGCATACGCGGCCGACACCTGCATGCGGCCGAAGCCGAGCGCCTGCGTGGTGTGGTCGCGTGCCAGCGGCAGGTTCACGCCGTAACCGGCGGCGCTGCCGAGCGGATTGGCATCCACCCATGCGAGCGTGTCCGCGGCGCGCTGCGCGTCGTCGACGAACCCCTCGGCCCACGCCGCCCACCACATCCCCAGCGACGACACGACGGCGCGCTGCAGGTGCGTGTAACCCGGCAGCGGCACGGCCTGCTCGGCCTCGGCGCGGGCGAGCGCAACCTGCGCGCCCTCGCGGCACGTGGCGAGCAGGCGCGACAGACGATCCTTCAGCCACAGGCGCGTGGCGACTAGGATCTGATCGTTGCGGCTGCGGCCGGTGTGGATCTTCTTGCCGGCATCGCCGAGGCGTTCGACCAGGCGCGCCTCGATCGCCGAATGCCCGTCTTCGTACTGATCATCGAGCACGAAGCGACCCGCGTTGAAATCGTCGGCGAGGAGGGAAAGCTCGCGCTCGAGCCCGGCGAGCTCGTCGGCAGTGAGGATGCCGATCTGCTGCAGGCCCTGCGCATGCGCGCGGCTCGCTTCGATATCGAACACGAAGAACTCGCGATCGAGGATCACGTCCTCGCCGGCGAGGAACTTCTGGATGCGCGCGTCGACCTTGACGCCGGGTTTTTGCCACAACAGATCGGACATGACGGCCTCGGTATTACGTGATGCTTCCTGTCGCCCGCGCATGCGAACGACGCCAGACTAACCTGCGTGGCGAACCTGCGGGACGCCGCGGTTCTCGTCGAACCCGAACGCGAGGTTGAGGTTCTGCAACGCCTGTGTCGCCGCGCCCTTGAGCAGGTTGTCCTCGGTGGCGACGACGACCAGGCGGCGGCCATCGGGCGACAGCGTGAAACCGCCGAGTTCGACGTGATGGTGGCCGGCGATGCGGCTGACCCACGGCGCCTCATCGAGCACGTCGACCATCGGCTCGTCGGCGTAGCGTTCGCGATAGCGCGACACGACCACGTCGCGTTCGAACGCGGCCGACAGCGGCAGGTTCGCGGTGATGGTCAGCCCGCGGAAATGCGGTGCGACGTGCGGCAGGAACTGCACTTCGTGACCGAGCTGGCGCGTCACTTCACGCTCATGGATGTGATTGGTCAGCGCGTACGGCATCAGGTTGTCGCGCAGTTTTTCCGGATCGTTCTTGTCCGACGGCGACGTACCCGCGCCCGAATAGCCCGACACGCCAAAGCACTGCACCGGACCCGCCAGCGCATCGAGCATTGGCGCGACCGCCAGCTGCATCGCCGTCGCATAGCAGCCGGGATTGCTGATGCGGCGCTGGCCCGCGTACTTGCGGCGCGTGAGTTCGGGCAGGCCGTAGTACCAGGTGCCGTCGAAGCGGTAATCGGCGGAAAGATCGACGATGACCGGATCCAAGCCCGCGTTGTCGAACGCGGCGACGCACGCGGCGGCCTTGCCGTTCGGCAGCGCGAGCACGACCGCGTCCGCGCCCAATCCCGGCAGCTCCTCGTTAGACGGCGCGACATAGCGCAGTTCGGGATCGATGCCTTCCACGCCTTCGAACTGATCGGCAACCCGCTGCCCGACCAGTTCGCGCGAGGACACGAACGCGAGTTCGAAATCCGGATGACCGGCGATGAGCCGGATGAGTTCGGCGCCCACGTAACCGCGCGCGCCTACGATGCCAACGGACTTGTTCACGTCCGGTCGCTCCCTTGTTCGTGTTGTTCAAGCCGGTGCCGGAGATTGCGCTTCACGGCCGGCCATTCGGATTCGATGATGGAAAACGCCACCGTGTCGCGCACGCTGCCGTCGGCGTGACGACGATGGCTGCGAAGCACGCCGTCCTGCTTCGCGCCCAGCCGCGCGATCGCGGTGCGGGACGCGTGGTTGAACCAGCTGGTCTCGAAGCCCACGCACACGCAGCCCATCGTCTCGAACGCATGCGTGAGCAGCAGCAGCTTCGCTTCGGTGTTCAGCCCGGTGCGCTGCACGCGCGGTGCGTAGAAGGTGTAGCCGATCTGCACCCGCGGCACCGCCGGATCGAGGTCGTAGAAGCGCGTGCAGCCGACGATCTCGCCGTTCGCATCATGCACCGCGAACACGAGCGCCTTGCCCTGCGCCTGCATCTCCAGCGCGGCGGCGATGTAGCCGTCGACATCGTTCGGCGCCGGCACGTTGGTGAACCACAGGCGCGACAGTTCGCCGTCGCCGAGCGCAAGGCGCAGGCCCGCCGCGTGGTCGGCACGCAGCGGTTCGAGCACGACGTGCTGGCCACGAAGGCTCGGCACGTGGGTCCAGTGGTCGACGTGTGCGCTCATCGCGTCCTCAGTCCTTCAGCGTCGCGGTACGCCCGCCGCTGTGCGCGACGCAGCGGGCGATCTGATCGAAGCTGTCCATGCCGTACCAGAACACCTTCCACTTCTCCTGCTTCAGGCAGCCATCGGATTCGGCGTAATAGAACGGATTGACCGGGTTGCCGTGGCGCGAGCGCCAGAACAGGCGCGGGTTCTGCTCACGCATTACCTGCCATACCGCGCGGCCGAGACCTTCGCCCTGCGCTTCGTCGAGCACGGCGAACTTGTCGAGGTAAATGCCGGCATCCTCGCTGGTGAGGATCACCGCGGCACGATAGTTCTCGCTGACGTAGGCGCGATGCAGCGTCGTGCGCTCGAAGTAATCGGGCAGCAGGCGACGGCCGAACGCCGATTCGATGAGCTCGCGCAGGCGTTCCAGATCGAGTTCGCTCCACTGCGACACCTGCAGCACGCGCTCGCCGCGGCGCACCAGCGTGCCCGAACCCTTGTGCGTGAACAGTTCCTTCGCCAGCTCCGACGGCTTGGTGATCGACACCGACGAAGTCAGCGGCAGCTTGTCCAGCAGGTCCTTGATCTGCTCGATCTTCACGCGCATGCCGCCGTTGATCCACGGCTGCGACATGAGGTGGTCGTATTCGGTCGACAGGTTGATCGAGTCGATCACCTTGCCGTTGTCGTCGAGCAGGCCGCCGGTGCCGGTGAGGAACACGATCTTGTACGGCTGCAACTTCTGCACCAGTTCATTGGCGGCGAAGTCGGCATTGACGTTGAGGATCTGGCCGGACGCGGTTTCGCCCAGGCTCGCGATGACCGGGATGGAACCGGCGCGCAGGCTGGCTTCGATCGGCGCGAGGTTCACGCGCTTCACTTCACCGACGAGGCCGTACGTGTCGCGATCCAGGTAATCGGCTTCGAACACGCCCGAGACAATGGACGTCGCGCGCGCATCGAAGGCCTGCAGCGCTTCGACCAGCTTCAGGTTCTGCGACTGGAACACGCGGCGCACGATGGCGAGCGCTTCGGGCGAGGTGACGCGCAGGCCGTTCACCGTCTGCTTCACGATGCCGGCGGCGGACAGCTCTTCATCGAGCTGCGGACCGGCGCCGTGGATGACGATGGGCGTGAGGCCCACGTCCTGCAGGAACGCGAGCGAGGATGTCAGCGCTTCGAGATCGTCTCGCAGCACCGCGCCGCCGACCTTCACCACGGCGAAGCGCTTGGCGTCCAGCTGCGAAAAGCGCTTGAGGTACTGCGAGATCTCCTTCGCGCTGGCCATGCTCGAAAGCAGGCGCACGATGGTTTGCCTCGTCTGGATGTCGCGGGTGTCGTTCATCTTTGAGCGGATCAGGTGTTGTTCTTGCAATGTCTTCGGGCCGACGGGCGTCGCATCGCGACACCCTCAGGGTCTAGCGCCACATCCCCGCCTCGCCGCTTCACGGCGAGGCCGCCCCCCCTGACTCGAGGGGGCTCCAAAAAGCGGGGGCTCAGGACGTCGTCATGCAGTTTCGAGGATGCGGGTTACCGATTCGGTGTAGCGCTGCAACTGCTCCAGCGCGACCCATTCGTCGGCGGTGTGCGCCTGCGCGATGTCGCCGGGGCCGTAGACGATCGCGGTGAGGCCGGCGGCGGAGAACAGCGAGGCTTCCGTCCAGAAGTCCACCGCGTTGCCGATCGGCAGGCCGAGGGCGTCGGCGAGGTCGCGCGCTTCCAGGCGGCGGTTCTCCGCATCGGCGACATCGCCCGACGGCAGCGACGGACCGCGGAAGGTTTCCTCGTAGCGCTCCACGGCGCCGGCTTCGACCAGCGTGCCGAAGCGTTCGTGCAGCGCGTCGATCGACATCGACGGCAGCGGACGGAAACCGAAGCGCAGCTCGGCGCTCGGCGCGATCATGTTCGCCTTGATCCCGCCTTCCACTCGTCCGATGTTGAAGCGCAGGCCGGTCAGGCCGCCGAAGCGCTGGTGCGCCTGGCTTTCGACGAAATCCAGCGCATGCCCGCCCCAGCGGATCGCCTGGTGCAGCGCACTGGCCTGCATCGCGTTCGCGCCCGACGCATGGCCGGCGACACCGCGGAAGCGCATCAGCACCGAGCTGATGCCGCGATGCGCGAGCACGGCTTCGCACTTCGTCGGCTCTGCGACGATGACGTCCTGGAACGAATGGCCGCTGGCGAGGAACGCCGCGATGCAGCGCGCATCGTTGGCTTCCTCATCGGTGGAGAACAGGAACGCGGCATCGCCGGTCGTGCGCGATGCGGCGGTGACCAGCCCCGCGGCCGCGCCCTTGATGTCGCATGCGCCCAGGCCGATCGCGCGATCGCCGGTGACGCGCAGCACGTGCGGATCGGCGCTCCACGCTTCCGACGAGGGCACGGTGTCCAGGTGCACGTTGAACAGGCGCGTCGGATTGCCACGCACGGCGAGCATCGACACGGCGCCGTCGCCGTGGTCGATCACGTCGATGCGGAAGCCGCACAGCTTCTGGCGCAGGTAGTCGAAGATGCCGCCGGTGCCGATGTCGCGCGGCGGATTGCGGGTATCGAATGACACCAGCGCTTCGAGGTGTTGGAGGGTCTGGTCGAGCATGTCGTCTACGCCGGAGTGAGTGGAGAGTAGTGAGGAGTGAGCATCGCTTAGCTCACTTCTCACTTCTGCAGTTGCCCGCTTCTCAACCCTTCCGGTTGACCTCGGCCCACAGCGTGCTGCTCATGCCGAACAGCTTGATGAAGCCTTCGGCCTCGGCCACGCCCCAGTCGGCCGCCTGCGCGTAGGTCGCGCCCTTGGCGTTGAGGATGTGCTTCGACTCGATGGCCACCGCCGTCACGGTGCCGCCGTTGGTTTCCAGCGTGACTTCGCCGTTCACGGTGGACTGGCTCGACTGCAGGAACGCTTCCAGGTCGGTCTTCAGCGGATCGTGGAAGAAGCCTTCGTACACCAGCTCCACCCACTTGCGCGCGACCTCGGGCTTGAAGCGGTTCTGCTGCTTGCTCAGCACCGCTTCCTCCAGCGCGCGATGCGCGGCGAGCAGCGCGGTCAGGCCCGGTGCTTCGAAGATGATGCGACCCTTCAGGCCGATCGTCGTGTCGCCGGTGTAGAGGCCGCGGCCCACGCCGTACTGCGCGAACAGGCCGTTGAGCCTGGCCAGCATCGTGTGGCCTTCGATCTTCTCGCCGTCGAGCGTCACCGCTTCGCCGTTGACGAAGCCGATCTTCACGCGCAGCGCCTGCGCCGGCCACTCGCTGCGCGGCTTGCACCAGCCCACGGCGCCTTCGCCCGGCGCCTGCCAGCGGTCGATCTCGCCGCCGGACATCGTCAGCCCCAGCAGGTTTTCGTTGATCGTGTACGCCTTCTGCTTGGCGCGCACGCCGAAGCCGCGGTCTTCCAGGTACTTCTGCTCGTAGGCGCGGACTTCGGTGTGCTCCTTCTGGATCTCGCGGATCGGCGCCACGATCTCGTAATCGCCCAGGGCCTTCACGGCCAGGTCGAAGCGCACCTGGTCGTTGCCCATGCCGGTGCAGCCGTGCGCGATGGCCTTCGTGCCCAGTTCGTCGCAACGCTTCAGCGCGGCATCGACGATGAGGTAGCGATCCGACACCAGCAGCGGGTACTGCGACTGGTAGCCCTCGCCCGCCCACACGAACGGCTTGACGAAGCCGTTCCAGATCGCCGGGCCGCCATCAACGGTAACGTGCGAGGCGACGCCCAGCTCGGCGGCGCGCTGTTCAATGAAGGCGCGTTCCTCCGCATCCACGCCGCCGGTGTCGGCGAACACGGTGTGCACGTTCCAGCCTCGCTCCTTCAGGTAGGGAACGCAGAAGCTGGTGTCGAGGCCGCCGGAGAAGGCGAGGACGATGTCTTTGCTCATGTGGGGATCTCTGTGGGGTTCTTCGAATCAGTTGCGGGCGAGCGCGGCCATGATGGCCTTCTGCACGTGCAGGCGGTTTTCGGCTTCGTCGATGGCGATGCACTGCGGCGAATCCATCACCGCGTCGGTGGCCTTCACGTTGCGGCGCAGCGGCAGGCAGTGGCTGAAGACGCCGTTGTTGGTCAGCGCCATCTTCTGCTCGTCGACGATGAAGTGCTTGTACTGGTCGCGGATGGGCTTTTCCGGTTCCCAGTTGCCGAAGAACGGCAGCGCGCCCCAGCTCTTGGCGTAGACGACGTCCGCGCCGCGGTAGGCGCTTTCGATGTCGTGGCTGACGCGGAACGAACCGCCGCTCTCGGCGACGTTATGCTCGGCCCAGCCGATGTAGCGCTCATCGAGCACGTACTGCGGCGTCGGGCACAGCAGCGTGACGTCCATGCCCATGCGCGTGGCGATCGTCAGCGCGGAGTTCGCCACCGCGGTGTTGAGCGGCTTGGGGTGATAGGTCCAGGTGAGCACGTACTTCCTGCCGCGCAGGTCGGACGTGCCGAAGTGCTCCTGCAGCGCGAGGATGTGCGCGAGCTCCTGGCAGGGATGCGTGATCGTCTCCATGTTGATCACCGGCACCGGCGAGTACTTCGCGAAGCTGTTGAGCACGATGTCCTGCCGGTCGTACCGCCAGTCGACGAACTTCGGGAACGCGCGCACGCCGATCAGGTCGACGTATCGCCCCAGCACCCGCGCGACTTCCGCGATGTGCTCCTCGGTGTCGCCGTCCATGACGGTGCCCAGGTTGAACTCGATCGGCCACGCGTCCTTGCCCGGCTGCAGCACCACGGCATGGCCGCCGAGCTGGAAGGCGCCCAGTTCGAAGCTGGTGCGCGTGCGCATCGACGGATTGAAGAACACCAGGGCGATCGACTTGCCCTTCAGCTGGTCGCCCAGCTTGCTGCGCTTGAACTCCGCCGCCTGCGCGAGCAGTGCGTCGAGGCCGTCGCGCGACCAGTCCTGGGTGTTGAGGAAGTGCTTGGGGGTCATCGACTGCGTTCCCGTGAAGAAGATCTCGAAGGAGGTTCGCTGGGCCGAAAAGCAAAAAGCCCAGCGCGTAGGCTGGGCTTTTCGTGTGTCACTTCGCCTGTTGCGAATGGCGCGTGCGACCGTCTACCCAGCGGATTGGCGGGTGTACGGTCGGCGCGCGCGCGAGGTCATCCCCGCCGCCATCCAGGCGGAGGTGAGCACGTCGGCGTCGGCGTAAAGGGCGTTCATGAGGGGGCGAATGCTCGCATGCGACCGGGGCGGGCGCAACCGATTTGTGACCCAACGTGCAAGGAATGGGTCCCCGCCTGCGCGGGGACGATGATCCGGCAAAGCCGCGCGCTTCGCGCCCGGGCCGGATCTATCGGCTCCGCGGCGGCTGCACGACCGGCGTCACGGAAACCCGGATCCGCAGCCGGTTGCCCGGATCGTCCGCCAGGCGCGAGCGGTACTTGGCGCCCTTGTAGGTGTAGTCCACGTCGTAGGCGATGGGACGACGGAACTCGCGTTCGACGGTGACCGGCTTGCAGTCGGGCGTGGCGGCGGGCTTGTCCTGCTTCTCCTCGCGGCCCAGCGCTTCCTTCACCGCGCCCAGGGCGCGCGACAGCTTGGAATCGCCCTTGGCCTCCTCGCACTGCTCCTCGACCGAGCTGGCCTTCAGCGTCTGGTAGACCGGCGTCACGCGCAGCACCTGCGCGTAGTCGAAGCGGACGTTCTCCGCCTGGATGACCGTGGTCTGCGTCGGAGCCTGCTGTTGCGCCTGTGCCGCCGCGGCCCAGAGGACCGCCACGGCCATCGCGGCGACGCGCCCGGACATCGGGGCTGCTTTCGCCGGCAGGGACGGAACTGGACGGGCCATCACGCTCGCAAGGTAGGGAAATGTTCAGAAAGTGTAAGCGGATACGGCGCCGTAGGTCTGAACCTCGCCTTTAGCTTGCCGGCATGCGGCGGCCCGACGGGTCGGGACGCGGCGCCCGGTGCTGCCGCTAGAATGGCCGGCACTTCCGGCGGTAACCCCATGAGCCTGCACCTTTTCAACAGCCTGACGCGACGGGTCGAGCCGTTCGCGCCCCTGAATCCCGACCGCCCGACGATGTACCTGTGCGGGCCGACGGTCTACAACTTCGTCCACATCGGCAATGCCCGCGGGCCGGTGGTGTTCGGCGTGCTGGCCGACGTCCTGCGCCGCCGCTACGGCGGCCTCGACTACGCCCGCAACATCACCGACATCGACGACAAGATCAACAACGCCGCCCGCGAACGCGGCGTGCCGATCGGCGAGATCACCGCCCGCTTCACCGCCGCGTACCTGGACGACATGGCCGCGCTGGGCGTGAAGCCGCAGAACATCCAGCCCGAAGCGACGGCGCACGTGCCGCAGATCATCGAGATGATCCAGCGCCTGATCGACGCCGGCCACGCCTACGAGGCCGAAGGCCATGTGCTGTTCGCGGTCGGCACCTTCGCCGGCTACGGCAAGTTGTCGCGCCGCGATCCGGAGGAACTGCTCGCCGGCGCGCGCATCGACGTGGCGCCGTACAAGCGCGACGCGGGCGATTTCGTGCTGTGGAAGCCTTCGACCGACGACCTCCCCGGCTGGGAATCGCCCTGGGGTCGCGGCCGTCCGGGCTGGCACATCGAATGCTCGGCGATGGCCGCCGCGCACCTGGGCGAAACCATCGACATCCACGCCGGCGGCGTCGACCTGCAGTTCCCGCACCACGAGAACGAGATCGCGCAGAGCGAGTGCGCGCACGGCGGCAGGATCTTCGCCCGCTACTGGCTGCACAACGGCATGCTGAATTTCGGCGGCGCCAAGATGGCCAAGTCGGTCGGCAACATCCAGCGGGTGCACGACCTGGTGCAGCAGTACCCGCCGGAGGCGCTGCGCTTCTCGCTGCTGTCGGCGCATTACCGCCAGCCGCTGGAATGGTCGGACGGTCTGATCGAGCAAAGTGTGCGCACGCTGGACCGGCTGTACGGCACCCTGCGCGACCTAGCCGACGTCGATGCCGAGCCCGCGATCCCCGCTACGGTCGAAGCCGCGCTGGACGACGATCTCAACACCCCGCAGGTAATGGCGGAGATCGCCCGCATCGCCGGCGATGCGCGCAAGGCAGTCTCGACCGACGAGAAGGCGCGCCTGAAGTCCGAACTGCTCGGTGCCGGCCTCGCGCTCGGCCTGCTACAGCAGGATCCGGCGGCGTGGTTCGCGCGCGGCACAGAGGAAGGCGACGATGCGCGCATCCAGGCCCTGATCGACGAGCGCCTCGCCGCGAAGAAGGCCCGCGATTTCGCTCGTGCCGACGCGATCCGCGACCAGCTCGCCGGCGAAGGCATCCTGCTCGAAGACACGCCGCAGGGCGTGCGCTGGAAGCGCGCCTGATCCACCGTCGTCATCCCGGCCCGCCGGGATGGCGACCGACTCACCGTGCCTTGCCGCACGCCGCGTAAAATCCCACTGCAATGAACGCCATCGCTGCCCCCACCAGCCCGTTTCCACTAGAAGCCAGCGCGCGCGACGCGCAGCAGGCGATCCGCGATGAGTTCGCCTTCTTCGGCGACTGGTCGGAGCGTTACCAGTACCTGATCGACCTCGGCCGCAAGCTGCCGGACCTTCCGCCGGAGTGGAAGACCGAAGAACACCGCCTGCACGGTTGCCAGTCGATGGTGTGGATCGTCGCCGAGGGCGATGCGGACCGCCTCGACTTCCACGCGATCAGCGACTCGGCCATCGTCTCGGGGCTGATCTACCTCGCCCTGCGCGTCTACTCGGGGCGCAGCGCGAAGGAAATCGTCGACACCAACGCCGACTACATCGCGGAGATCGGCCTGGCGAAGCACCTGTCGCCGACGCGCAGCAACGGACTGGCCGCGCTGCTCGGCTTCATCCGCGAACGCGCCCGGCAGGCGCTGTGAGCCCGCCCCGGTGAGCGAAGCCGCACCCGCCGACGCCCCCGTTCCGGGAATCGGCGACCTGCTGAGGAACCGCGGCTTCACCGGCCTGATGACGTATCGCCTGCTGGCGATGCTGTCGTACCAGATCGTTGCGGTGACCGTCGGCTGGCACGTCTACGAACTCACGCGCGACGCGTTCGCGCTCGGCCTGATCGGCCTGGCCGAAGTCATTCCCTACTTCTGCTTCGCGTTGTTCGCCGGCTACGCGGTGGATCACCTGCCCCGCCGCAAGCTCGGCATGGCAGCGTGCCTTGGACTGCTGCTGACGACGCTGACGCTTGCCGGCGTCGCGTCCGGCGTGCTGCCGGCGGGCACGTCGTCGTTCGGCACGCTGACCATCTACGCGGCGATCGCGGTGAACGGCGTGGTGCGCGCGTTCCTGGCGCCGGTGTACATGTCGCTGTTCGCGCGCGTGCTCAAGCGCGAGCAGTTCGTGCGCGGCGCGGGCGTGAGCAGCGTGGTGATGCAGTCGGGCCTGGTGCTCGGTCCCGCGGCGGGCGGCCTGCTGGTCGCATGGGGCGGAAAGAGCGCGGCGTACCTGGTCGCGGCTGCGTTCGCGGCGGCGGCATCGATCGCCGTCATCACGATCCGCGTGACCGAACCGCCGCTACCGGCCGAACGCGCGCCGATCTTCAAGAGCATCGGCGAGGGCCTGAACTTCGTCTTCAGGACGCAGGTCGTGCTGGGCGCGCAGGCGCTGGACATGTTCTCGGTGCTGTTCGGCGGCGCGGTCGCGCTGCTGCCGGCGTTCATCAGCGAAATCCTGCACTACGGACCCGAAGCGCTGGGCCTGCTGCGCGCCGCGCCGGCGGTCGGCGCGGTGCTGATGGGCGTATACCTCGCACGTCGCCCATTGCAGCGCCATGCCGGACGCATCCTGCTCATCGCGGTGGCGGGTTTCGGGCTGAGCATCATCGGCTTCGCCTTGTCGCGTGAGCTGTGGGTCTCGGCGCTGATGCTGATGCTGTCGGGCATGTGCGACGGCGTGTCGGTGGTGCTGCGCTCGACGATCCTCCAACTCGCCACGCCCGACCACCTGCGCGGTCGCGTGTCGTCGATCAACGGCATCTTCATCGGCTCGTCGAACGAGCTTGGCGCGTTCGAGTCGGGCGTCGCCGCGCGGCTGATGGGCCTGGTGCCGTCGCTGATCTTCGGCGGCTGCATGACGCTGGCGGTGGTGGGCGCCACGGCGAAACTCGCGCCGAAGCTGCGCCGGCTCGACCTTCGCGACCTGCACTGATATCCGCGTGTCCACGATCGCCGATTCCACCGTGGTGGAAACGCAGCGCATCTGCGTCGGCCTGCAGGCGTTCAACCGCGCCGCCGTCGGCGAGATCGAAAGCACGCCGATCCATCTGGCGGCGAAGGACGACGATGGCGAGCTGATCGGCGGCATCGTCGGCGACGTGCTGCTCGGCTGGCTCGAAATCCACGTGCTGTGGCTGCGCGAGGACGTCCGATCGCAAGGCCACGGCGCCGCGCTGCTGCACGCCTGCGAGCGGCGCGCGATCGAAATCGGCGCGCATTCGGCGCGGCTGGACACGTTCGACTGGCAGGCCGAGGCGTTCTATCGACGCCACGGTTACGAGCGCTTCGCGGTGCTCGACGGATACCCGGACACGCACGAGCGCATCTTCATGCGCAAGCGGCTGTCGACGCGCTAACCGCGCATCGCCTTCCACGCCTCGTACAGCCCGCCTTCGCCGTCCGGTCGCAGCGGCTCGACCGCGAGCGTCTGCCGCTCGGGCGGCAACGCCATCTGCGCATACACAGCCGCCGTGGACAGGCCGAACGGCTCGCCTTCCTCGTTCGAATACGCGTAGTACGCGCGCGTCACGCCGCACAGGTGCATCGCGGCCAGGCACATCGGACACGGATGGCCGCTGGCGTAGACGACGGCGCCGTCCAGCCGCGGCGATTCCGAACGCTGTGCGGCTTCGCGAATCGCCAGCAATTCCGCATGCGCGGTGGGATCGTTCGTCGCATGGATGCGATTGGCCGCGCACGCGAGCACCTTTCCATCGCGCACCAGCACCGCGCCGAACGGGCGGCCGCCTTCGGCCACGTTCGCACGCGCCAGCGTGAGCGCCTCGCGCATGAAGTCGATGGGTTCGGGCATGGCGGGCTCCGGAAGGCGGCGTG
Source organism: Lysobacter soli (assembly GCF_009755585.1). Classification (NCBI taxonomy): domain Bacteria; kingdom Pseudomonadati; phylum Pseudomonadota; class Gammaproteobacteria; order Lysobacterales; family Lysobacteraceae; genus Lysobacter; species Lysobacter soli. Next base: position 2,684,560 of record NZ_CP046603.1, read on the forward strand.
ATGACGGCGGCCAGCATGCATCGCGCGCGACGCTGGCGCATGGACCGGATCGGTCCGCATCTCCGCTTCGATCCGGCAGTTCGAACCGGAGGGTGGAAAAGAAAAACCCGGCGCGAGGCCGGGCTTTTCGTGTCGCATCGAAAGCGGGGAGCGGTGGATCAGTCGCCCATCTGCTTCTGCAGGTGTTCCCAGCGCTCCTGCGCGTCGATGGTGCGCTCGGCGGTGAGGCGCGCTTCCAGGCGCTCCAGGCCGATTTCCTCGCCCGTGTCGACGCAGTAACCGTAGTCGCCCGAGTCCACGCGCTTGAGCGTGCTGTCGATCTTGCTGATCAGCTTGCGGTAGCGGTCGCGGGTGCGCAGTTCCAGCGAGTTTTCGGTCTCGCGGGTGGCGCGCTCGGCTTCGTCGCCGACATCGCGGACTTCGTCCTTGAGGTTCTCGATGGTCTGCTTGGATTCCTCGACCAGGTCGGTACGCCAGCCCAGCAGGCGCTGGCGGAAGTACTCGAGCTGGAGCGGGTTCATGTATTCCTCGTCGACCGTGGGCTTGTAACCCTGCGGGACGATCGGGCGGCCAGTGGCCTCATCTGTCTGGTACGGCACGACTTTGACCTTGCCTTTCGGCGCGGGAGCCTGCGGCTTTGCGACGACGGCCACGGCCACCTTGCCGGCCGGGCGCGGAGCGGTCTTGGTCGCGGGATTGCTTGCGGCCGCCGCTTTGGTTGCAGGCGCCTTGTTGGATACGGGTTGCGTCACTGGATTCTTTGCGACTTCTGGCTTGCTGGCGACCGGTTTCGCCGTCGGGGATTCGACGGCCGGGCGCGCTGCTGCGGGTTTCTTGACGACGGGCTTGCTCTCCGGCTTCGCAGCCGTGGGCTTGCCTTCCTGGGGGGCGGCCTTCGCCGGCGTGGACTTCACCGGGGGAGCGGCCTTCTTGGCGGGCGCCGGAGCCTGCTTGGCGACCGGCTTGGGCGCCGGTGCCGCCTTCTTGGCGACGACGGGCTTCTTCGTGCTGGCGGCCGGCTTGGCCGGTGCCTTCTTCGCCGCCGCAGCCTTCTTGGCGACCGGCTTGGTGGCGGGAGTCTTCTTTGCCGGAGCGGCCTTCTTGGCCACCGGCTTCTTGGCGGGCGCAGCCTTCTTCGCGGCCGGCTTCTTCACCGCAGTCTTCTTCGCTGCGGGTTTGCTGGACGCGGCCTTCTTGGCGGCCGGCTTGACGGTCTTCTTGACGGCCTTGGCGGCCTTCTTCGCGGTTTTTTTCACTGCCACGAGCGACGTGTCCTTCTGATCCCTGAGGACCTCCGGACGACGGGTCCGAAGGCGGTGTGGAGCACAGCATGCCCCACTTCGTGTCCGCGCAGCATGACATCGCATGCATGTGCCGGACACCGTCCGCGGAGCCTCGATCGTGCTGGTTCCGCGAAGGTCGGACGACCCGGAGATCGACCGAAAACTGGAGCCTTGTGACGGGAAAGCGCGCTGTTATACCCTGCCCCGGCACCTGCGGCAACCGCATATTCAGATGCCTGTCCGCATTAAGGAACCGTGATCGACCGTCTGCTCATCGTGCTGCTGCGAGGCTACAAGCGCTGGATCAGTCCGCTGCTTGGCCCGCGCTGCCGTTTCCATCCGACGTGCTCGGAATACGCCATGCAGGCCATCGCCCGTTTCGGCGCGTTCAAGGGCAGCTGGCTGGCGCTGCGGCGCATCCTGCGTTGCCATCCCCTTCACCCGGGCGGGATCGATCCCGTGCCGGAACCACCCTCCGGGAAAACCACATGCCATCGACACTGATCGTCAACGCCCGCCTGGTCAACGAAGGCCGCGAATTCGACGGCGACCTGCGCTTCGAGGACGGGCGTATCGCCCAGATCGGCACAGGCCTGTCGGCGCGCGCGAACGAATCGGTGATCGACGCCGATGGCCGTCGCCTGTTGCCGGGCATGATCGACGACCAGGTTCATTTCCGTGAGCCGGGCATGGAATACAAGGCCGACATCGCGACCGAATCGGCCGCCGCGGTCGCCGGCGGGCTGACGTCCTTCATGGACATGCCCAACACCAATCCGCCGACGCTCGACGCCGAAGCGCTGGAGAACAAGTACCGTCGCGCCGCGGGCCGCGCGTGGGGCAACTACGGCTTCTACATGGGCGCGAGCAACGACAACCTCGCCGCGATCCAGGCGCTGGATCCGCTCGCCGCGCCGGGCATCAAGGTGTTCATGGGCGCCTCCACCGGCAACATGCTCGTCGACAACCCGGAGATCCTCGATAGCATCTTCCGCGACGCGCCCACGCCGATCATCACGCATTGCGAAGACACGCCGATGATCGACGCCGAACTCGCCCGCTACAAGGCGAAGTACGGCGACGACATCCCGCCCGCGTGCCATCCCGACATCCGCTCTCGCGAAGCGTGCATGAAGTCGACGCAGCTCGCGCTTTCGCTGGCGCGCAAGCACGACACGCGCCTGCACGTTCTTCACATCAGCACGGCCGACGAACTGGCGCTGTTCGAAAAGGGGCCGATGATCCGCGCCGACGGCAGCCGCAAGCGCATCACGGCCGAAACGTGCATCCATTTCCTGCGCTTCGATCGCACCGACTACGCGCGTCTTGGCCACCTGATCAAGTGCAACCCGGCGATCAAGGACGCGAGCGATCGCGAAGCGCTGATCCAGGCGCTGACCGAGGACGTGATCGACGTGCTCGCCACCGACCACGCGCCGCACACGCTGGAAGAAAAGGCGCGTCCGTACACCGGTGCGCCCAGCGGCCTGCCGCTGGTGCAGTACGCGCTGGTCGCCGCGCTCGAACTGGTGCACGAAGGCCGCCTCACCACGTCGCAGGTCGTGCAGAAGTTCGCGCACGCGCCGGCGCAGCTGTTCGACGTGAAGGGGCGCGGCTTCCTTCGCGAGGGTTATGCGGCCGATCTCGTGCTGATCGACGACACGCCGTTTACCGTGCAGCGCGAGGACGTGCTGTCCAAGTGCGGCTGGTCGCCGTTCGAAGGCACGACCTTCCGTTCGCGCATCGCCTCGACGTGGGTCAACGGCGAACTCGCATGGGACGGCCGGCAACTGGTCGGCCAGCCGCGCGGCGAGCGTCTGGCGTTCGATCGATGAGGTTTGCGCAAGGCGTCGCGCTGTCGCTGCTGGCGATGGCGTCGGCGGGTTGTTCCGCTGCACCCGTGGCACCTGTCGCACCGAGCGTCGCGCAGGCGGCCACGGCGAGCGTCGACACGCGCGTGGTGTTCCCGACCTCCGTCCAGCAGGGCTCCCTGGTACTGGGCAAGGTGCCGGCCAATGCGACCGTGCGTTACGGCACGCGCGTGTTGCGTCCGACAAACTACGGCACAGTCGTGTTCGGCATCGGCCGCGATGCGACGGGGCCGGTCAGCGTCGATGTGACCACTGCCGACGGCCGCACGCAGACCGCGCGCATCGCCGTCACGCCGCGTGACTGGCCGGTCGAGAACGTCCGGGGCGTGCCGCCGAAGACGGTCGAGCCGCCGCCGGAAATCGCCGCACGCATCGAGCGCGAGCAGGCGCAGGTCACCGCCGCGCGTGCACGCGACGACGATCGCGCGGACTTCGCGCAGGCCTTCGTCTGGCCGGTGAAGGGCCGCATCAGCGGACGCTTCGGCAACCAGCGCGTCTACAACGGCACGCCGAAATCGCCGCATTCCGGCATGGATATCGCCGCGCCGACCGGCACGCCGGTGCTGGCTCCGGCATCGGGCGTGGTCACCTTCGCCGCGCCGGATCTGTACCTTACCGGCGGCACGCTGCTGCTCGACCACGGCCACGGCGTCAGCTCGAATTTCCTGCACCTCTCGCGCATCGACGTGAAGGTGGGCGATCGCGTGCAGCAGGGACAGGTGATCGGCGCAGTCGGCGCGACGGGTCGCGCGACGGGGCCGCATCTGCATTGGGGGATGAACTGGTTCGATGTTCGCGTCGATCCGCTGTTGGTTCTGGAGCGCACGCAGTAAGAGCCCGTTGTTTACCTGTGTGGCGCGCTGCGGCGCGTTCTTTTCAGCGGCAACTGCAGTGCATCGCGGCGCGGTTCGATGTGCGTGTCGATCCGTTTCTGGTTCTGGAGCGAACGCAATAGGAGCCAGTTGCTCACCTCTGTGGCGCGCTGCGGCGCGTTCCTTTCAGCGGCAACTGCAGTGCATCGCGGCGCGGTTCGATGTGCGTGTCGATCCGTTGCTGGTTCTGGAGCGCACGCAGTAACCACCGATGGTTCACGGTCGCGACGCGCTTCGGCGCGTTCTACCGTGCGCGAACAAAAGCGCCACGAGGCGCGCGGCACGGCAAGCGCTAGGTCACCGTGCTCGTTCCATGCGAGTTCGCCGTGTTCGACACCGGCGTTGCGGCCGTCGTGCGCAGACGCGAGGCCGTGTAGCCGGTCACGCGGTCGCGTCCGGCAGCCTTGCTCGCGTAGAGCGCCGCGTCCGCGCGTTCGAGCAGTTTTTCGACCGTCTCGCCGTAATGCAGTTCGGCCACGCCCAGGCTCAGCGTCGTGTTGAACAGGCGGTTCTCGATGGACAGCGGCCGGCAGTTCACCGCCGCGCGCAGGTTCTCGGCCACGCACAGCGCTTCGCGAAGCTGCGTGTCGGGAAGGACGACCAGAACCTCGTCGCCACCGTAACGTCCGAACAGGTCGTACGTGCGCAGTCGGTTGCGCGTTCGCAGCGCGACGATCCGCAGCGTCTGGTCGCCTACGCGATGGCCGTGCGCGTCGTTGATGCGCTTGAAGAAGTCGATGTCGAAGAACACCACCGACAGCGGCCGGCGCCCGCGGTGCGCGGCCTCGGCGAGCGCTTCCAGTCGTTCGTTGATCGCCGAACGCGTCAGCGCTCCCGTAAGCGCGTCGTAGGTCGCCAGGCGACTCGCGTGGTCGCGGTCGCGACGCATCTGGTGCATGTGGTCGGTCAGGCCGATGGTGAGCACGAGGCCGCCCATCGCAAGGCCGATCGGGAACGCGTATTCCATCCACTCGGGATTGCGCCAGCCGCCGAGCAGTTCGCCGAGTCGAAGCAGCACGAGCACGATCATCGGCGCCCATGAGAGCGCCATGAAGTACGCCTCGCGCTGACGTTCCCAGGCAGCGACCACGCTGGCGGCGAAAGTGGTCACGGCCGACACCAGGAAGACAGAATTCGCCACCCACGGCAGCCAGTTCGCGACGGTACCGAGGTTGGCCAGCAGCAACACCAGCAGTGCGGCGTTGCAGCCGTGGAGCACGCGCATGAAGCGCGGGTGGCGCTCGGGCAGGTTGAGATAGAGCGCGACGAAGCTGTTGCTCGCGACCACGCCCAGCAGGCCGAACATGCGACCGACGCGCGGATCGGCGCCGATCAGCTCCGCGAGCCAGGGCACGGCGCGCACCTCGCCACCGACCGAGGCGAGGTAGAACGCCTGTGCGGCGAGCGTCAGCGACAGGTACGCGTACGTCCGCTCGCCGATACCCACCCAGAAGCCCACCGCCAGCAGCGCGAGCACGACGAGCGTACCCAGCACGAAGGTGCGCAGCGCGACGTGGCGCAGATCCTGTCGATGCACGGCCGCGAGCGGTTCGACGTCGACCGACATGGCCGTCGGCGACAACGCGGTCACGCGGAGGTAGATCGATTCACCCGTCGCCAGCCCCTGCGGGAGCGGGATGACGAGGGCGCGCGTGGAGAACTCGGGGTCGGAATCGGCGCCGACCAGTGCCCGCCGCAGGGGAATCGCGTCGCCGGGACGCCAGACTTCCACGCGGTTGAGGTACGGGAACCGCAGGACGAGGTTCGGCGAATCGGCGGGTTGCACCGCCTGCCGGGCGGTCAGCCGCCACCAGCGCGGGCGTCGGGAGGTCTCGTGGATGGCCTGCCCTTCGACGCTGGCGAAGTCGGTCTGGTGCCGACCCGAGAGCACTTCCAGCGGAACCGGGTCGTCGTCGAGGCGGGACACGTCGAAGAACTGCGCCGACGCGGACGTCGCCACCAGCATGCCGAACGCGGCCATCATGGCCAGCCACCACCGACGAAAGGGTTTCCCCATAACCCGTCTAGGTCCCCGAGCAAGGTCGGGGAGCATAGCGTAATGAGACGACGGTCGCGGAATCGTCCGACGAAGGGCAGCGCCGCCGGGGCCGGCGGTGCCCCGGAAGGTCAGGCGCTGGCGCCCTGCCCGGTCACCCGTGCCAAGGCGTCGTGGGCGTGGAGGCTTTCGAAATGGGAGACCTGGGCGTCGAAGCGCTCGATGCGTGCATCGGCCGACAGGACGGCAGCGACACGACGGGCCGCGTCCTCGCAGAACATCAGGTTTTCGGCATTGAGGCGGGCAAAGGCCTGCTCGTCCTCGCGCTTGACCGCCGTCTGCACCGGCGTGGCGAGCGCGGTTTCGAGGGCGTCGATCAAGGCCGCCAGCGGCACTTCGTCGAACGCCGGGCGCAGTTCGACGCGCACGTCGGCGCGGCTGCGCTGGGCGTGGGGCGTCGCGGCAAGGCCGCGCTCGGAGGCGAGCCATTCGCTCACCACCGCCGTCGACAGCGGGCGCGCCGCAGCGAAATCCTCGGCGAAGCGTTCGGCATTGAGCTGGCGCGAGAGCGCCGCCGAGGCCGGACAGGTGCTGGAGTATTCGACCGAAAATGCCAACGCCAGGTGCAGGTGGCCGTCGCGCAGGGTGGCGTCGATCTCGACCGGATAGCGCTTCCACCCGGCGTTGTCGCTGGCGAGCGCGCGGCGCAGCAGCAGTTGTTCGTAGCGCAGCACGAGGCGGGCAGAGGTGGAAATCCCGCCCTGCTTCTCGACCAGCGTCTGCAGCACGCGGCGCAGGCCGGCGGGCGTGACGGTTTCGCTGGCGAAGGCGTTCTGCAGTTGCAGGTACATGCGCGACATGTGGATGCCGCGGGCGTTGGCGTCCTTCAGGTCGACGCTGACGTCGACCGAGGCGGCGACGGTGATCGCCTCGCCATCGGGCCCGGCCACGCGGAGCGGCAGGGCGATGTTGGACATGCCGACCCAGTCGAGCGGTCGCGCCGCGGCGGCGGCGTCGAAGGCGACATCGGGAAGACGGCGCGGAGTGGTGGAAGTCGTGGTCACGGCGGACGAGATGGGGTTGGCGCGGGGGAGCGCAAGCCGGGCCATTGTAGCGGCCGCATCCGGACGGTCGGCCGGACACGTTGCAACAGTCAGTTTCGAGGCGTCGCCACGCCTATCGCGACGATAGCCCCGACATGGCGTTCACGCACGCGCCCCGCGCCAGGCGGTCCACAGCGCCGACCAGGGCGGCAAAGGCTGGGAGGCATCGCCGCGTCGCAGGCGCTGCCGTGCGAGCGCATTCCATACGCGGCGCGGACGGCCGGCATCGCCACGCGGCCAATGCGCGAGCAACTCGGCGGCCCAGGCGTGCGTCGTAGCACCCTCGCCTGCCCGGGCGATCACGCTCATCGGCACCGCCGCCTCATTCGTATGTGCGAGTCGCGCCTGCAGCAGCCCGGCCTGCACGACCGAGACGCTTGTTGGCGTCGAATCGAACAACGCCGTCTCGATGTCCGCCACCGCCTGCGCGAACGGTGCGAGCGCGGCAAAGGCCTCGTCGCGATCGCGCGGGCGTTCGCGGCTCTCGCGCAGCGACGGAATCGCCGCGCCCAGCGTGGTCCATGGCGCCGGAAGCTTCTGCAAGGCCAGGCCGATCGGGTGACGGCGAATGCCGCGCGACCAGCCCTGCAGTTCTTCCATCCACCACGCGAGCTTCGCCTCGCCCGGGCGCGCATCGCTGCCGCCCCAGGCGGCATCGGTTAGTTCCTGCTGCAGGGCTGCCCATGCGAGCGCGACCTCGCGCTGCTCCGGCGGTACGAACGCCTGCGCAACGGCCCATTCCGGCCACCGCGCGCGCCACTTGTCGAGGAAGCTGTCGAGCGCTTCGTCGCGCGGGGGTGCGGCGTCGTTCATCGCGTGCCCGGCCACGCGTCGGCGGCGATGAGCTGCGACGGCACGTCGATCATGACGTCGCCCTGCCAGGCGATCGGGTTGTCCTCGTCGAGGCGGTAACCCCACAGCGCGATCACCGACGGCATGCCCGCGGCGCGCGCGGCGATGATGTCGCGCTCGTCGTCGCCGACGTAGACGCACTGCTCCGGCGCCACGCCGATGCGCTCGGCCGCGACGATCAGCGGCAGCGGATCGGGCTTGCGCGCGCTCAGCGAGTCGCCGCCGATCAGCACCGCGCAGCGCTGCTCCCAGCCCAGCACGGGCATCAGCTGGCGCGCGAGATACTCGGGCTTGTTGGTGACGATGCCCCAGATGCAGCCGGCGTTTTCCAGCGCTTCGAGCATCGCGTCGACACCGTCGAACAGCGTGCCGTGATGGCCCAGCGCACGCTGGTAGCAGTCGAGGAATTCAGGAATCCAGCGCTCGCGTTCGTCATCGGGAACGTCCGGGAAAGCCGCCGCGACCATCGCGCGCGCGCCCTTCGAGACGTGCGGACGCAGTTGTTCCAGCGGCATCGGCGGCTGCCCGCGCGCGGCACGCATCGCGTCGATCGCCGCGACCATGTCGGGCGCGCTGTCGAGCAGCGTGCCGTCCAGGTCGAACAGCACGGCCTTCGGGTATGCCACCGCGTCGGCAGCCATCAGGCGGCGTCCGGCTTCGACGCGCAGGCGAGGTAGTTCACGTCGGTACGCGAGATGACGCGCGCCGCGTTGCGCCACGGTTCGTACATCAGGCCGCTGACGTCTTCCAGCGCCAGGCCAGAGGCACGCAGCCACGCGCCCAGCTCGTGCGGCTTGATGAAGTCGCGGTACTGGTGCGTGCCGCGCGGCAGCAGGCGGGCGATGTATTCGGCGCCCACGATGGCCAGCGCAAACGCCGCCGGCGTGCGGTTCAACGTCGAAAGGAACAGCTTTCCGCCCGGGCGCAGAAGCGTCGCGCACGCACGGATGATCGAACCCGGATCGGGCACGTGCTCGAGCATCTCCATGCAGGTGATCGCATCGAACTGGCCGGCCATTTCGTCGGCGAGCGATTCGACCGATTGCAGGCGGTAATCGACCTTCACGCCCGATTCCAGACCGTGCAGGCGAGCGACCTTCACCAGTTCCGGCGCGAGATCGAGCGCGGTGACCTGCGCGCCTTCGCGCGCCATCGCTTCGCTGAGCAGGCCCGCGCCGCAGCCGACGTCGAGCACGCGCGCGCCACGCAGCGGCGTGCGCGCGGCGACGTAGCCCAGCCGCGCCGGATTGAGCGCGTGCAATGCCTTCTGCGGGCCTTCGGGATCCCACCAGCGCTGCGCGAGCGCGCCGAACTTGTCGAGCTCGGACTGGGTGTAGTTGGTGTCGGTGGAAGTCTGGGTCGTCACACTAATTCTCCAGGTGCGTCGTTCCCGCGAACACGGGACCGACGGACAGTGCGGTCGTTGGCGTCACGTCAGCCGGATCGCCGCGATCCGCTCGCGCCACTGCCGCGCGTTGGCGACGAGAGCGGCGGCGTCCATGTCGACGAGCATGCGTTCGCGCAGTTTCGCGCGTCCGGCGATCCACACATCGCTCACGTGGTGGCGGCCGGTCGCGTAGATCAGCTGCGAGACGACGTGGTGCAGCGGCTGCGTTTCAATCTGGCCGAGGTCGACGCAGACGACGTCAGCCTGCTTGCCCGGTTCGATCGAACCGATCTTCGCCTCGAAACCGAGCGCGCGCGCGCCGCCAAGCGTGGCGGCATGCAGCGCGGTGGCGGCATCGAACGCGGACGCGTCTTCAGCCACGGCCTTGGCCAGCAGCGCGGCGGTACGCGTTTCGCCGAACATGTCGAGGTCGTTGTTGCTGGCGCAGCCGTCGGTGCCGATGGCGACGTTCACGCCGGCCTTCACCAGCTTGCCGACCGGGCAGAAGCCGGAGGCCAGCTTGAGGTTGGATTCCGGGCAATGCACGACGCTCACGCCGCGCTGCGCGCACAGCGCGATCTCCGCGTCGGTGAGCTGCGTCATGTGCACGGCGATGAGGCGGTCGTTGATCAGGCCGAGGCGATCCAGCCGCGCGATCGGGCGCTGGCCGAGCTTGGCGTGCGATTCGGACACTTCATGCGCCGTCTCGTGCGTGTGCAGGTGCACGGGGATGTCAAGCTGGTCCGACAGCATGCGGATGCGCTCGAAGTTTTCGTCCGACACCGTGTACGGCGCATGCGGCGCGAAGGTGGGGGCGACCAGCGGATCGTCGCGCCACTGGTCGTGCACTTCGCCGGCGCGCTCGAAGTATTCCTCGCTCGTCTTCGCCCACGCGGTGGGGAAATCGATCACCGGCAGGCCCACGCGAGCACGGAAGCCGTGCTGCTTGTAGACGGCGGCCTGCACGTCGGGGAAGAAGTAGTTCTCGTTGGCGCAGGTGGTGCCGCCGCGGAGCATCTCGGCGATCGCCAGCGTGATGCCGTCCTCGATGAACTCCGGCCCCATCACCGCGCCTTCCACCGGCCAGATGTGGCCCTGCAGCCACTCCATCAGCGGCAGGTCGTCGGCGATGCCGCGCAGCAGCGTCATCGGGTTGTGCGTGTGCGCGTTGACCAGGCCGGGGATCAGGGCGGCATCGGGACGCGATACGGTCTCGGCAGCATCGAAGCGCGCGCGTGCCTCGCGGGTCGGCAGCACGGCGACGATCTCGCCATTGCGCACGGCCACGGCGTGATCCTCGAGCACCACGCCGTGCGGTACGACCGGGACCACCCAGCCGGCTTCGATCAACAGGTCGCAGGCTTCGGGGGTGCGGTCGTGGGTCATGCGGCCTCGCTTTGTCTGCTCCCTCCCCTGCCTGCAGGGAAGGGTTGGAGAGGTGTTGCGAGCCGGGTTGCGGCTCGCACGTTCCAGGATCGCTTGCCCATGTTGCGGCAAGCGCGTCGGCGGGCGGGAAGAGGACCTTCGGGCCGCGCGACAGCCTGGATCCCGGCCTTAGCCGGGATGACGATCTGGCAGACCCGTGGTCGCGAGGCGGCCACGGGTCGGATCGTCACTTCACGCGGCTGACGTACTCGCCCGAGCGCGTGTCGACCTTGATGATTTCTTCCTGGCCGACGAACAGCGGCACGCGGACCACCGCGCCGGTTTCCAGCGTCGCCGGCTTGCCGCCACCGCCCGAGGTGTCGCCACGGACGCCCGGATCGGTCTCGGTGATCTTCAGTTCGACGAAGTTCGGCGGCTGCACGGCGATCGGCGTGCCGTTCCACAGCGTGACCACGCACTCTTCCTCGCCCTTGAGCCACTTCTCGGCGCCGCCCATGCCGGCCTTGTCGGCCTGCACCTGCTCGAACGACTCCTGGTTCATGAAGTGCCAGTACTCGCCGTCCGAATAGAGGTACTGCATGTCGGTGTCGACGACGTCGGCCTGCTCGACGTTGTCGGTGGCCTTCATGGTCATTTCGACCACGCGGCCGGACTTGATGCTGCGGTACTTCACGCGCGTGAAGGCCTGGCCCTTGCCCGGCTTGACGTACTCGGTTTCGGTGATGATGCACGGGTCGTTGTTGACCAGGATCTTCTGTCCGGTCTTGACGTCGTTCATGCCCAGGCTGGCCATGAGTGGAACTCCTGCGTAGGTGAATAGGTGTCGCCCCCGCCCGGACGTGGGCGGGAGGCTAGAATGTCGGGCTGTTGTGCCCGGCCGATGGCCGCGGCGCAAGGAAAACCGGTCCGCCATGATACCTGCTGCCCCCGCCCCTCTTCACCCCGCCCCCTCCCACGCCGCCTCGCCGCGCTGGCAGAAGCTGTGGCGCGACGCTGTGCGCGACCCGCGCGAACTGCTGGCGATGCTGGGACTGGACGCAGACGGGCTGGGCATGTCGGACGAGGCGGCGGCGCAATTCCCGCTGCGCGTGCCGCACGGGTTCGTTGCGCGCATGCGCCACGGCGATCCGCACGACCCCCTGCTGCGCCAGGTGCTGCCGCTCGATGCCGAGATGCGCCCGATGCCCGGCTTCAAGCTGGACGCCGTCGGCGATGGCGCGGCCAAGGCCGGCCACGGCGTCATCCGGAAATACCGCGGCCGGGCGCTGCTCATCGCCACCGGCTCGTGCGCGATCCACTGCCGCTACTGCTTCCGGCGCCACTTTCCCTACGCGGAAGAAACCGCCGCGGCGGCAGGCTGGCGCGAGGCGGTGGCCGCGATCGGCGCCGATGCCTCGATCGACGAAGTCATCCTATCCGGCGGCGACCCGTGGTCCCTGGCCACGCCCAAGCTGGCCGAACTGACCGACGCGCTGGCGGCGATCCCGCATCTGAAGCGCCTGCGCGTGCACACGCGCCTGCCGGTCGTGCTGCCCGAACGCGTCGACGATGCACTGGTCGGCTGGCTCGCCGCGCTGCCCTGGCCGGTCACCATCGTGCTGCACGCCAACCATGCCAATGAGTTCGACGGGCAAGTCGACGGGGCGCTCGCCCGTCTTCGCGGTACCGGCGCGATGCTGCTCAACCAGGCCGTGCTGCTGCGCGGGGTCAACGATTCGGTCGATGCCCTGGCCGCGTTGAGCGAGCGCGGGCATGCCGCGGGCGTGCTGCCCTACTACCTGCATCAGCTCGACCGCGTGCAGGGCGCGGCGCATTTCGAAGTTCCCGACGACACCGCGCTACGCCTGCACCGCGAACTGGCCGCCCGCGTGTCCGGCTACCTGGTGCCCAGGCTCGTGCGCGAAGTCGCCGGCGATACGGGCAAGCGTCCGCTCTGACGACGCGTCGGGGGCGCCGCGTCGCCCGAGTTAACAGCGCCTGCGCGACGCCGGTCTCAAGTTCGAGGCGTCCGGGTCGCTAAATCGTCATATCCCCCAGTTCGAACTTGCGTGAATGGACTGAACGCTCCCGTTCATGTCATAACTTGCGTTCGGGGAGGTGACGCAATGCAATTCGGTAAAGACACGGCGCTGCGCCTGCTGATCGTCGACGACAGCGTCGAGGCAGCCGAGGCCATCGTCAGCGGCCTGCGCAACAGCGGTATCGCCGTGCGCCCGTCGCGACCGGAAAACGAGAACGAACTGGCCTCGCTCATCGCGAGCCAGACGCCGGACCTGGTGCTCGCCGCGCGCGAGGCGACGCTGGTCCCGATCACCAAGGTCATGCAGGCGGTCGACGCCAGCGGCAAGGACCTGCCGGTGCTGATGCTGCTGGACACCGTGGACGACTCCCGCCTGATGGAGATGATCACGCTCGGTGCCCGCGGCATCCTGCTTCGCCGCAGTGGCGAGCACGTCAACGTGCGGGTTCGGCAGGAGTGGGCGGATCTCGAGGCGCGCCGTTCGCAGCGCCGGCTGGAAGCGCAGATCCGTGAGACCGAACGCCGCTGCGACGCGCTCATCGACTCCTCGCGCGAGCCCATCGCCTACATCCACGAAGGCATGCACATCCGCGCCAACCCGGCGTACCTGGAGATCTTCGGCTTCGAGTCGTTCGAGGACATCGAAGGCATGTCGCTGCTGGACCTGATCGCCCCGTCCAAGGTCGAAGGTTTCAAGCAGCTGCTCAAGCAGATCAGCAAGGGCGAAGCGCCGCCCCGCCACGAAACCGAAGCGCGCGCGCTCGACGGCAGCGGCTTCCCGGCGGTGATGGAATTCACGCCCGCGACGTACGAAGGCGAACACTGCCTGCAGGTGATCCTGCGCCGGCAGGAGGTCGACCCCGAGCTCGCACGCGAAGTCGAGGAACTGCGCCAGCGCGACCAGGTCACCGGCCTGTTCAACCGCGCGACGTTCCTGCGCTCGCTGGAAGACACCGTCGCCGACGCAGCGCAGAACGCATCGCACCACGGCCTGCTGCTGATCGAACCGGACCACTTCAACCGCCTGCTGCAGGACATCGGCCTGGACGCAGCCGACGCGCTCGTGTCCGCGATGGCAGATCGCCTGCGCACGGCGCTCGGGGCCGACCATATCGCGGCGCGATTCGGCGAGCACCAGTTCGCCGTACTCGTGCCCAATGCCGACCACCGCAGGGTCACCGGTCTGGCCGAGACGCTGCGTGTCGCCTTCGCCGACCACGTGCTGGAAACTGCGGATCGCTCGGTCAGCACCACCGTCAGCATCGGCGGCGTGCTCATCGGCGAGAAGATCGCCAGCATCACCGCGGTCCTCGGCAAGGCGAGCCAGTGCCTGCAGTCGGCCAGCGGCGTGGGCGGAAACCGTACCGAGCTGTTCGACCCCGGCGCGGCCGATCGCGCCGAGGAAGAGCGCGTGGAAGCGTGGGTGCAACGCATCCGCGAAGCGCTCGACGCCGACCGTTTCGTCATGGAGTACCAGCCGCTCATCGCCATGCACGGCGAGCCGCTGGAGATGTACGAGGCCTACCTGCGCCTGCAGGGCGAACACGGCGAACTCGTGCCGCCGCTGGCCTTCCTGCAGATCGCCGAGGAACACGGCCTGCTTTGGGAAATCGACCGATGGGTGGTCGGCAAGGCGATCTCGGTGATCGGCGAGCGTTCGCGCGCCGGCCGCCCGACGACGGTGCTGGTGAAGATCACGCAGGCCTCCCTGCAGGACAACACGCTGGCGCAGTTCATCCAGGAGAAGCTCGCCAAGCACGGTGCCGACGGCAACCTGCTGGTGCTGCAGTTGCCCGAATCGAAGGTGTTCACGCACCTGCGCGCGGCGCAGGAATTCCAGGCGCAGGTTGCGCAGTACGGCGTGCGCGTGGGCCTGGAGCAGTTCGGCGTGGGTCTGAACTCGTTCCAGCTGCTGACGCACTTCAACGCCGCGCTGCTCAAGATCGACCGCAGCTTCATGGAAGACCTGGGCAGCAACCCGGCCCATCAGGCGCGGCTCAAGGAAATCGCGGAAAAGGCGCGCGAACAGGGCAAGACCACCATCGCCGAGTTCGTGCAGGACGCGGCCAGCATGAGCGCGCTGTTCGGCGCCGGCATCGACTACGCGCAGGGCAACTTCCTCGCTCCGCCGGGGCCGGCGATGGATTACGAGTTCTGATCCATCTGCAACGTGTCGCAGTAAAAAGCCCGCCTTCCGGCGGGCTTTTTTTCGTTTCGTCGACCCGGCAGTTTCGCAATCAGCTCACGACCGTTCCGCGCACCTGCTCCATCGGCGCGTTCTGCAGCGCGAGGATGCGCTCTTCCAGCGGCGGATGGGTCAGGAACAGGCGGCGCAGGCCGTGGCCCACCGCGCCGCTGATGCCGAACGCCTGCACCGTCTTGGGCAGCGTGCTTTCGCCATAGGTCATCGACAGGCGCTGCAGCGCGGCGATCATCTTGTCGCGTCCGGCCAGGCGCGCACCGCCGGCATCTGCGCGGAACTCGCGATGACGCGAGAACCACATCGCGATGATGCTGGCGAACAGGCCGAAGATCATGTCCAGCACGAACACGATGGCGAAGTAGCCCAGGCCCGGGCCGCCTTCGCGATTACCGCTGAGATAGCTGTCGATGACGCGGCCGACGACGCGCGCCAGCACGATGACGAACGTGTTCAGCACGCCCTGGATCAGCGCCATCGTCACCATGTCGCCGTTGGCGACGTGGCTGACCTCATGCCCGAGCACGGCCTCGGCTTCGTCGCGGTTCATCGCGCGCAGCAGGCCGGTGGACACCGCAACCAGCGAGTTGTTGCGGCTCGGGCCGGTGGCGAACGCGTTGATTTCCGGCGCGTCGTAGATGGCGACTTCCGGCATCTTGATGCCGGCCGCTTCCGCCTGGCGACGCACGGTATTTACCAGCCACTGCTCGGATTCGTTGCGCGGCTGTTCGATCACGTGCGCGCCGGTGGAGCGCTTGGCCATCCACTTGGAGATCATCAGCGAGAACAGCGAACCGCCGAAGCCGAACACCGTGGCCATCACCAGCAGGCCGGAGAACTGCTGCGGATTCACGCCGAGCACCGACATGACGATGCTCAGCAGGATCAGGACCGCGAAGTTGGTCGCCAGGAAGAGTAATACACGCTTGAACATGATGGGAACCTTTTGCGCCCCACGGGCGCGACATGCAGGAAAAATGTGGCACGCTGCCGTTGAATTCAAGTGAAATCCGCAACCAGCCCTTTGCCTGACGAGCTCTTGTGATCGCGCCTATCGCACCATCGGGCTACCGCGGCCGTTTCGCGCCTTCTCCGACCGGCGATCTCCATTTCGGTTCCCTGCTCGCCGCCTTCGGCAGCTGGCTGCTGGCGCGCCACGCCGGCGGCCGCTGGCTGGTGCGCGTGGAGGATCTTGATCCGCCGCGTGAAGTCGCCGGCGCCGCTCGTCGGCAGCTCGATGCGCTGCGCGCATTCGGGCTCGAATCCGACGAGGAAATCGTCTGGCAGAGCCGGCGTTCGACCCTGTACGAGGCTGCGCTCGAGACGCTGCTGCAGGACGGTCGCGCCTTTTACTGCCATTGCAGCCGCACCGACCTTGCCACCGTGGCGGGGGTCCATCGCGCGTGCGTCGCGAGCCGGCTCCGTCCGGATCCCGCGGTTCGCCTGCGCGTGGACGATGGCAGCGTGGTGGCGTTCGACGACGCGATCGCCGGCCGCATCGAACAGGACGTGGCGCGTGAGGTCGGGGATTTCGTGCTCCGTCGCGCCGACGGCTTCTGGGCGTATCAGCTCGCGGTCGTGGTCGACGACGCCGACCAGGGCATCACCTACGTCGTGCGCGGCGCCGACCTGCTGGATTCCACGCCGCGCCAGATCCTGCTCCAGCGCGCGCTCGGCCTGCCGACGCCGCGTTACGCGCACCTGCCGCTGGTGCTGGGGCCGGACGGGCGCAAGCTGTCCAAATCCAATGCAGCGCAGCCGGTGGATGCGGCCGAGCCGGTGGCCACGCTGCGCGCGGCATGGGCGCGCCTCGGGCAGGCGCCGGATGCGCTGGCCGACGCGCGCGACGTGCCCGACCTGCTCGCGCGCGCCGTGGCCTCGTTCGATCCCGGGCGCATTCCGCGGCACGACGCCGGACCGCACGAAATGTAATGAGCGGCCCGCACGATGGCCGCCGCCTTGCCTCTAGAATCGATCCAGGCCGCGCGCCATGCGGGCCTGCCCAGGAGATCCCCACATGCAGTCTCGCGTCGCCCTCGTCACCGGCGGTACCGGCGGTATCGGCAGTTCGATCGTCCAGCGCCTCGCGGCCATGGGCCATCGCGTCGCGACCAACTACCGCGACGAAGGACGTGCGCTCGCCTGGCAGTCGAAGATGCGCGAGCGCGGCGTCGACGTGGTGCTGGCGCGCGGCGATGTTTCATCGCCCGAGGAAGCACAGTCGCTGGTAGCCGACATCGAGCGCGACCTCGGCCCGATCGAGGTGCTGGTCAACAACGCCGGCATCACGCGCGACTCCACCTTCCACCGCATGACGCCCATGCAGTGGAACGAGGTGATCGGCACCAACCTCAATTCCTGCTTCAACGTGACCCGCCCCGTCATCGAGGGCATGCGCGAGCGCAAGTGGGGCCGCATCGTGCAGATCAGCTCGATCAACGGCCTGAAGGGCCAGTACGGGCAGGCGAATTACGCAGCGGCGAAGGCCGGCATGCACGGTTTCACGATTTCGCTGGCGCGCGAGAACGCCCGCTTCGGCATCACGGTCAACACCGTCTCCCCGGGCTACGTCGCCACGGACATGGTGATGGCAGTACCGGAGGACGTCCGGGCCAAGATCGTGGCGGAAATCCCGACGGGCCGCCTGGGCTCGCCGGACGAAATCGCGTACGCGGTGTCGTTCCTGGTCGCCGAGGAAGCGGCGTGGATCACCGGCTCGAACCTCGACATCAATGGCGGCCACCACATGGGCTGGTAACGGCGCGAGCACGGCGACGATGCTTTAGCCGCCGCCAACGCTTTCCCGTTTCAGCCGGCGTTACCGGTCGTGACGACGCCGTCCCCATTCACCGCACCGACGCCCGGCAACCGTGCCCGGCGGCAGTTGCAAGCCCCGGCCCGCTGCGCCATGCTGCGAAGCATCACGATTTAGAGCCGAAGCTCCATGGCCTCGATGCGCGTCATCAAGAAGTATCCGAACCGACGGCTCTACGACACCGAGATTTCGAGCTACATCACCATCGAGGACGTGCGACAGCTCATCGTCGACGGCGAGGAATTCGAGGTGCGCGACGCCCGCAGCGGCGAAGACCTCACCCGCCAGGTGCTGCTGCAGATCATCGCCGAGCACGAACAGGACGGCGAACCGGTCCTGTCGACCCAGCTGCTGAGCCAGATCATCCGCTTCTACGGCGACTCGCTGCAGGGCTTCATGGGCAGCTACCTGGAGCGGTCGATGCAGGTCTTCCTCGACCAGCAGCAGCAGTTCCGCAACCAGATGGGCGGCATCCTCGGCCAGACGCCGTGGGCGCTGATGAACCAGCTCACCGAGCGCAACCTGCAGATGTGGAACGAGTTCCAGCGCAACCTGTCCGGCAACGTCGGCCAGAGCACCACCCCGCCGCCGAATAAGGCGAAGGGTGGAGAGCAGAAGCGCTAGGTCAGTCCCCGGATCGGGGATTCGGGTTTCGGGTTTCGCAGAGCCTCGCCGGAGCCGTCATCCCGGCGAAAGCCGGGACTCCAGGCCCTCGGCCTGACCGGCACGCCTAGCCCGAATTCGGCTTGCGCCGAGGTAAGGGACTAACCGAACGGGCGAACCGGTTCGAACCGCCCGCCCTCACCGCGCCGCCGTAGCCGCCTTCGCCCCGGCCCCGCAGAACTGGGCGCGGAACTGCTCCGCCTGCGGCATCAACGACTGCAGCACCTGGATGCGATTGGCCGGGTCCGGATGCGTCGACGCGAACTCCGGCGGGCGCTCGCCGCCACCCAGCTCCGACATGCGCTCCCATAGCGGGATCGCCGCATGCGGGTCGTAGCACGCGGCCGCCGCGAGCATCAGCCCGACCTT
Source organism: Lysobacter soli (assembly GCF_009755585.1). Lineage (NCBI taxonomy): Bacteria > Pseudomonadati > Pseudomonadota > Gammaproteobacteria > Lysobacterales > Lysobacteraceae > Lysobacter > Lysobacter soli. The sequence goes on from NZ_CP046603.1 coordinate 2,703,377, forward strand.
GTCCGCCTGCGTCTCGTGATTGCGGCCATACGGCAGGATGAATCCGTACTGCGCCCCGGCACCCAGCGCGGCCATCACGGCTTGCTGCTGTTGCGGGTCCATGCCGCCGATGGCCATGCCGGCGGCCATCTGCCCCATCTGCACCAGTTTCTGCTGCGCCATGCGCTGGCTGCCGTGTCGCAGCAGCGCGTGGGCGATTTCGTGCCCCATCACGACGGCCATCGCGTCGGCGTTCTGGGCGATCGGGATCAGCCCGGTGTACACCGCCATCTTTCCGCCGGGCAGGCAGAACGCGTTTGCCTGGTCGGACTGGATCACTGCGACGTCCCACTGGAACTGCTGGTGGTCCGTCGGCGTCTGCTGCTGATTCTGCGCGGCGAGGGTCGCGGTCACTTCGGGCACGCGCTGGATCAGCCGCTCGGCGATCTGCCGGATCTGCACGCTCGCCTGCGAGTCAGGCGGCAGCAGCGCGCCCTGGGCATTCGCATCGCCCAGCACCTGCTGGAAGGCCTGCGCCCCCAGCTGCACTTCCTCGTCGGCGGTCGTGCCGTAGTGGGCCTTCTCGCCCGTGTACGGGTCCACACGGGCATTGCCGAACCACTGCCACGCCGCGTACCCGGCGAACAGGATCAGGATCCACCAGCGGATCCCGCCGAAGCCGCGCCGGGGCCGGCCCTGCTGCCGCGCACCGCCGAAGGGGTCTGTCCTCATCCGCATCTCCTGATTCAATCGCTGGCCAGTGTGTCGTCGCCGCGCAACCGGATCGATGATCAGATGTCGCGCACCACCCGGAACCCTATCCGCGCGGTCGTGTTGTTGGCGTCACTGCCCTGTCGCCAGGCCGAACGCAGTTCTTCCGGCGCGCTGGCCCACGAGGCGCCCCGTACCACCCTCGAACGGCAACCGGGATTGATCCAGGCCTCGCCACCTCGGGGCGCGCGGCGGAACGTGTCGTGCCAGCAGTCGGCCACCCATTCGCTCACGTTGCCGGCCATGTCGTGCAGCCCCCAGGCGTTCGCGCGGTAGGTCGCGACGGGCGCCGGGCCCCAGTTGCCGTCGCCATAACCGGGGAACGCATTGCGCCAGCGGCGGCCGCTCGGCGAGACGTCCAGCGCGCCGGTGAAGTTGCCCGCCCGCGGCGGCGGCGCACCGTTGCCCCACGGGAAGCGACCGCGATTGCCGGCGCGCAGCGCGTATTCGAACTCGGCTTCGCTGGGGAGCCGGTAGCGCTGGCCCGTCTGCGCCGACAGCCATTCCGCATACGCCATCGCGTCCTTCGCGCTGACGTGGATCACCGGCATGTCGTCGCTCGCGGGGCGGCCGGTGTAATCCGATTGCCAGTCGACGCCCCGACGCACGAGGTTGCCGCTGCGCTCGTCGTAGGCGGTCGAATAGCCGCGGCGGCTGGCGCGCGCGCGATGTTTGGTGGCCTGCATGAAGCGGCGGAATTCGCCGACCGTGATCTCCGTCCGCGACATCGCGAAGCCGCGGTCGAAGCGGATGTTGCGCGCGGGGCGTTCGGATTCCTGCCCCTCGTTTTCCTCCGAGCCCATGCGGAACGCGCCATGCGGAACGACCACCATCTGCGGCCCGCGAACGGCGCCCTGCATGGCGTCGGTGAACACCTGCCCTGGACGGAAGAGGCCGTAATGCGTGGCCAGGTCGATGCGCTCGCGAAGCTCGCGTGTGGCCGGGTCGCCTGCCGGTGCGATGCGCAGCATCACGGCGAGATGGCGCCGCGCCTCGTCGATGCCGCCCTGTCGCGTGAGCGCTGAAAGTCCCGCATCGCGCAGCGCGTTGATGCGGACGATGCGCTGCATCGCCAGGCGCGCGCGCGCGTCTTCCACGCTCGGTGCGGGTGGGCGCACTTTCGCGGCGATGTCGAGTTCACGCGCGGCGCCGACGTAGTCATCGCGATCCGACGCCTGCTCGGCGCGGCGGATCAACGCGCTTTCGACCGCGGCGATGCCCTGGTTGGCGCGCATGTCGCCAGGGCGCAACTCCAGCGCTTCGCGGAAATGCGTGAGCGCTTGGTCGGGCTCACCGGCGACGCCGAGCCGGCCTGCATTGAGCGCATCCTCGCCCAGGCGGTTGGCTTCCTGCGCTTCGTCGGCGCGATCGAGCCGGGCGAGGAATTCGACGATATCGACGTTGCCCGGCGCGACGGCGCGCGCGACAGCGGCGATCTCGTGGGCGCGCCGCAGCGATAGCGGATCGCGGTCGAGCTGTTTCAGCGCGTCGTCGCCGTTGGCGACCAGGCGCTTGAGCGAGCGGTCGAAGCCCACGTTGGCGGCAGCGTCCTCGGGATCGAACCGGCGGAGCGCGTAATAGAGCGGAATGGCGTCGTCCGCCGTGCCGAACAGCCGTCCGCGCGACAGCGCCTGCGCGGCTTTTTCCTTGAGTTCGGCGACATTTTCGTCGGTGACCTGCACCGCCGGTACGCGCCACGGCGGCACGGGCGACACCGCCTGGTCGGCGCTGATGGTGACGATGGGCGTGTGCGCCGCGGCGGCATCGCCCTTCGGCGAGGACGCATCGCGTGAGCATGCTGCCGCCAGTGCCATCGCGGCGATGCAGGCGGCCAAAAGCACTGCGCGCAAACGTCCTCCTCGCCTCCGGGGCAGATCGTGCTGGTGAGCAATGGGGCCCGGCCTTCACGGCCCGCGATGCCGGGAGCCCCGAAAGTAGGCTATTGTCGCCCGCCCCGGCAACCGCCGACCACTCGCCATGCATCGCTGACATGCCCGTCGCCTGGATCACCGACCCCGCCGCATTGCGGGCCCGCTTCGCATCGAAGCCCGCGCGCATCGGCCTGGACACCGAATTCATCCGCGAACGCACCTACTGGCCGCAACTGGCGCTGGTGCAGATCGCGATCGGCGATGCCGACGGCGAGCCGGACATCCTGCTGATCGATCCGCTCGTGCCCGGCATGCTGGAGGCGTTGACGCCGATCCTCGCCGACGAGTCGATCGTCAAGGTCATGCACAGCCCGAGCGAAGATCTCGTCGCCTTCAAGCACGCCTGCAAGGTCGTGCCCAAACCGCTGTTCGACACGCAGCTGGCGGCAGCGCTCGCGGGCGTCGGCGGCGGCCTGGGTTACCAGAAGCTGGTCGAACAGCTCACCGGCATCGCCCTTGCCAAAGGCGAGACGCGTTCGGACTGGCTGCGTCGTCCGCTCTCGCCGTCGCAGCTGGAATACGCCGCCGACGACGTGCGCCACCTGTTCGAAATGCACGACCAGCTCGACCGCAAACTCGGCGAGCTCGATCGCCGCGAATGGCTGGCCGAAGACGCCGCGCGCACCGCGCAGAACGCCGAGAACGAAGCGCCCGAGCGCTGGCCGCACGCGACGATGCGCAGCGCGCAGTTCCTCGATCGCGCCGCGCAGCTGCGCCTGTTGCGGCTGCTGCGCTGGCGCGACGTTTACGCGCGCGACAACGATCGCCCGCGCAGCTGGATCCTCGACAACGAACTGGCCGTCACGCTCGCGCGTACGCCGCCGATCGATCGCGCCGGGCTGCAGCGCACGCTCGATGCGATTCCGAAATCGCCGCGCCGCCTCGCCGACGCGCTTTGGTCGGCGCTGACCACGCCGCTGCCCGACGAGGAAGACGCGCCCGACGCCGTGCAGTCCGAGCAGCGCGACAAGCAGCGCCTGCGCAAGCTGCAGGACGCCGTCGCCGCGCGCAGTGCCGAGCTGGGCCTGCCCGACGGCGTGCTCGCCTCGCGTCGCTGGCTCGAAGTGCTGATGGACCAGGGCGAGTGGCCCGAAGCGCTCGCCGGCTGGCGACGCCGCGCGCTCGAGCCGGGACTGGCCCCGCTGCTGCAGGCGTCCTGACGGCTACGGCGCTGCTTTGGGCTGAGCAATCGGCGGCCCATGCAGCCAATCGCCGACTTCGAGGCCCGTTGCCGGATCAGGGGCTAGCGTGCCGCCGCATCGCCCGCTAGAATTTGCCTTTCGTGGGGCGGTAGCTCAGCTGGGAGAGCGTCGCGTTCGCAATGCGAAGGTCGGGAGTTCGATCCTCCTCCGCTCCACCACTCATCCAGCCAGGACAGCGCGTAACGCCTCAGGCGTCACGCGCTGTTCTGCTTTTCGGGGTTCGAAACGCGGCGCAGTGCCTCAGCCGGCTTTCTTCCCGCGGAATTCGGCCACCACTTCCTGCGGCGTCGGGTTCGCTTTCGCCTTTCCGTTGACGTAGACGATCGGCACCGGACCGTTCATCACCGAAGTCACGCGCGTGGCTTCCTCCGGGGAGGTCAAGCTGTTGTAGCTCGCGTGGTCCGTGCGCACGTAGGCGATGCCCTGCCTGGACAGGTGACGAACCAGTTCCTCGGTGCGACGCGCCGCGTCCGACGTGCAATGCTCCGGCGCGAACACGATCACCCCGCGCGACGGCACGCCGTCGGGCATCGGGATCGACTTGAACCCCTGCGTGCTTATGCCGCCAGCGTCGCCTGCCGAGCCGGTGTGCTCGGCGACCCATGCGCCGGGATCCACGCGGCCGCTGTCGATGTAGGTTTTCCACACGCCGACACCGGCCAACAACACCAGTGCGCCGGCGCACGCCTTCATTGCGTTCATCGTTCCCCTCGCGATATGCGGCACCGTCCCGCCGCATCGTTCCCTGTGCGGCATGACCGCAACCCGCTTCGCAGCCTCGCACACCGCGGCCCGCTGCCGCTACCATCCGTCGATGCGCATACATCACTGGCTCACGGGCGCCGTCCTGCTCCTCGCCGGTTGCGCGAGCGGAGGGACGCGAATGCAGCACGAGATCGACGCGCTGATGCGCGACTACCAGGGTGACGTACCCGGCGCCAGCGTGCTCGTCGTACGCGACGGCCAGCCAGTCGTGCGACGCTCGTACGGCATGGCGGACCTGAAACGACACGTCGAAGCCTCGCCGCAGACGAATTACCGCCTCGCGTCGGTGAGCAAGCAGTTCACTGCCGCTTCGGTGCTGCTGCTCGTCGAAGACGGTCGCCTGAAACTGGACGACCCGATCAAACGCTATCTGCCCGGCCTGCCTGCCGCGGCGGATGGCATCACGATCCGCTACCTACTCACGCACACTTCCGGCCTGATCGATTACGAAGACGTGATGGATCCCGCCGACACGCGGCAGGTGCACGACGCCGACGTGCTCACGCTCCTGCAATCGCAGGACCGCACCTACTTCGCGCCCGGCACCGGATACCGCTACAGCAACAGCGGCTATGCACTGCTCGCGCTGATCGTCGAACGCGCCTCCGGGCAGCGTTACGCGCGATTCCTGCACGACCGCATCTTCCAGCCGCTGGGAATGAACGACACGGTCGCGTACGAGGCCGGCGTCTCCGAGGTGCCGCATCGCGCCTACGGTTACAGCCTGGAGAACGGGGCGTGGATGCGCACGGACCAGAGCACGACCAGCGCCGTGCTCGGTGATGGCGGCATCTATTCGTCCATCGACGACCTGAGCAAGTGGGACGCCGCCCTCTACGACGAGCGGCTGCTGCCATCGAGCCTGCTGCGCCAGGCGTTCACGCCGGCCACGCCGACGGACGATCCGCAGGTCGAATACGGCTTCGGATGGCGCATCACCGGCGAAACGCTCTGGCATTCGGGCGAGACCATAGGTTTCCGCAACGTGATCGTACGCTGGCCGAAACGCCACCTGACTGTCGTGGTGCTCACCAATCGCGACGCCCCGGAGCCTTACGAGACGGCGAAGAAGATCGGCGCGCTGGCGATGCGCGAGGCCGCGACGAACTGAGCGCTCACTCGATCGGCACGTCGAAGAAGGTCTTCGGTGCGGGTTCGGGGTCGAGCGTGTAGTGCCACCATTCCATCGGATAGTTGCGCAGCCCCGCCTCGCGCATTGCGTCGCGCAGGCGATCGCGATTGACCCGCTGTTCAGCCGTGACGCTCGGCGAATCGGTGTTGGCGAGCGTATCGAAGAAGTCGAAGTCGGTGCCCATGTCCAGCGGCGTGCATGAGCCTGGAGCGCCGCAACGCATCAGCGTCAGGTCGATCGTCGCGCCACGGCTGTGGCCGGACGTCGGCGAGATGTAGTCGCCCAGCAACGTGCGCTTGTCCAGCGCGGGATAGAAGCGCGCCTTCGTGCTTTCGTCGGCGTTGTTGGCCCACGCGACGAACGCACGCACCGCGCGTGCGGGCCGGTAGCAATCGAAGATGCGAAGGCGATGACCCTGCGAACGCAGCGCGGTTTCGGCGCGCTGGATCGCTTTCGCCGCCGGTTCGAGCAGATAACAACGCGGCGCGCCGTAGCCGTCCACGACCGCGCCGGTGAAGTTGTTCCGTCCGGCATAGCGGATATCGAGGTCGATGTCGGGAACAAGTGTGCGGATATCGACAAGACCTGCTGAATGCGGCGTCATTGCCGGCGAAACATCCATCCGCGCGGGCGTTGCGCAACCTGCGAACGCGAGCAGGCAAAGTGCGGACACGACGTGCGCCAGCGACCGCATCAGGGGCACGCTCCCACGCGTTCGAACGCCAGGTCTTCGTAGTCGTAGCTGAAATCGGCCTGCGGATCGACCTTTGCCAGCCGCATGCCACTGCCGTCGAGATCGAGCCAGGCTTCGGCGTCGACGCTCGGATCGTCCCAGTCGATGAGCCAACGCTTGCCGACGCGCTGCACGACGCCATCCAGCAGGGGCGACTTGCTCGCGCGGAAACGCACTGCATCGCCGTCGCGGCACAGCGTCGCCTCGCCGAACCACGGGTCGCGGTACGTGCCCAGTTTCGGCAATAGCTCCTTCACGGTCGCTGGGCGACGACGCGAGGTGTCCGGCGCCTTTTCCGTGACCGGGCGTGCGGCGTCCTCCTTGTCGATGAGGCTCGCGTAATGCGCTACCGACAGGGCTGGGTCGCCGGACGTATAGCGCTTCACCAGCACCTGTGTCAGTACGGTGCGCGCGTCCTCGCCTTCGCCATTGATCAGGATGACGAAGCCCGCGCGCTTGTCGGGCAGCATCGTCACCGCCGAATACATGCCCATCAGCGTGCCGGTGTGCGCGACCTTGAACACGCCGTCCACGTCGGCGAGCCGCCAGCCGTAGCCATACGCGGAAAAATGGCTGCGGTCCCATTCGCGCATGCGTTTCGACACCGGCATCGGCATCTGCGGCGCCCACAGCGCCTGGCGTTGTTCCTGCGAAAGCCACGCCTCGTTCTTCGGGTCCGGCTTCAGCCAGTTCGCGGTCCAGCGCAGCATGTCGTCGAGGCTGCACCGCACGCCGCCAGCCGGATCCATCGTGGTCGCAGGGATGATGTCGCCGTCGCTGCGCACGGGCACATTGCGTTCGCCTTCGCGCCGGTGCGGCTGCGCGACGTTGCCGACTTCGATGCGATTCCACTGCCCCACCTGACAACGCGTCATGCCGAGGGGCTCGAACACTTCGCGCCGCACGAGCGCCTCGTACGGCGCGCCACCTGCCGCCGCGGCTACTTCGCCCGCAACGATGTACATCAGGTTGTCGTAGTCGTAGCCCGAGCGGAAGCTGCGGTACGGCTTCAGATAGCCGAGCCCGTGGATGATGTCCGCGCGCGTGAACGTGTTGGGCTCCGGCCACAGCATCAGATCGCCGGCGCCCGCGCGCAGGCCGCTGTTGTGGATCAACAGGTCGCGCACCTGCATCTCGCGGCCGACCCACGCGTCGTGCATGCGGAAGTCCGGGATCCATCGGGTCACCGGATCGTCCCAGCGCAGTTTGCCGGCATCGACCAGTCGCGCGAGCGTCGCGGTCGTCATCGACTTGGTATTGGACGCGACCTTGAAGAGCGTCTTCGAGTCGATCCTGTCGCCCTCGCCTTCCACGAGTTCGCCCGCGGTGCGCGAATACACGACGCGTCCGTCCTCGACGATGCCCAGCGCCAGTCCAGGCAAGTGGTATCGCGAGAACACCTCGTCGAAAATCGCGTCCACGGCCTTCCGGTCGGCCGGCGCTTCCGCCGCAGCGCCCGAGCCAGGTAGCCATGCCACGCATAGCGAGAACGCGATGGCGAGGATGCGGTCAGGTCTCATGCCATGCCTGCGGGAACTGTTCACCGGCCATCATCTCCGTGATCGTCTGGCGCCGCCTGATGATGGCGTAGCGGCCGTCGTCGAGCAGCACTTCCGGCGGTAGCGGCCGGGAATTGTAGGTGGACCCCATCGACGCACCGTACGCGCCGGCACCGCCGATCATCAACAGGTCGCCCGCCTCGCAGCGCGCCAGCACCCTTCCCTGCGCAAAGGTATCGCCGGTCTCGCACACCGGGCCAACCACGTCGTAAGCGACGTCCGGCTCGTCGCGGCCGTGCATCGGCACGATCTCGTGCCACGCATCGTAGAGCGAAGGACGAAGCAGGTCGTTCATCGCGGCATCGACGACGAGGAACTGGCGATCGGTGCCGTGCTTCACCCGGATCGCCCGCGTCACCAGCACGCCCGCTTCGGCGACGAGCCAGCGCCCGGGCTCCAGTGCCAGCGTGCCCTTGAAGCCGGCGAACGTGGCGCGCACCAGCGATGCGTAATCGGCGATGTCCACGGGCATGTCGACGCCGGGGCGATACATGACGCCCAGGCCGCCGCCGATGTCGACACTCGCGATCGCGTGGCCCGACTGCAACAGTTCGCGGCGGAACGCCTCCACCCGCTGTAGCGCCTGCCGGAATGGTTCCAGATCGAGGATCTGCGAACCGATATGCGCGTGCAGCCCGTCCAGCTGCACGTGATCGAGCGCGGCGCATTCGGCGAACCACCGCCGGGCCTCGTCGATGGACACGCCGAACTTGTTCTCAGCCTTGCCGGTCGAGATCTTCGCGTGCGTGCGGGCATCGACGTCCGGATTGATACGCACCGCCGCTCGCGCGCACACGCCGCGCGACTGTGCCCTGCGCTGCAGAAGATGCAGTTCGTCGGCCGACTCGACGTTGAACCGCCACACCCCAGCCGCGAGCGCCGCATCGATCTCGTCGGCCGTCTTGCCGACGCCGGAAAACACGATGCGTTCGGCAGGAATGCCAGCCTTCAAACTGCGCTGCATTTCGCCGAACGACACGATGTCCGCGCCGACGCCGTGCTGCGCCATCAGCTGGAGTATCGCGATGTTCGAATCGGCCTTGACGGCATAGCAGATGCGTACGTCGAGCCCGCGGAAAGCGCCGTGCAGGCTCGCGATGCGGTCACGGATCATCTGCGCCGAATAGGCGTAGAACGGTGTCTGGATCTGGCGCGCGATCGCGTCCAGCTCGCCCGGAAGGAAGTTCGACAAGGCAGGACCCTTGCGTAGGCCAAAAAAAAGACGGCGGACGGCACGAGGCCGCCCGCCGCTCGAGGGACATCAATAGCTCAGCGACAGGATGAACTGCGCGTTGCGCGGTGCCTGGAAGGCGGTCGGGTTGCCGAAGAACGGATTCATCAGGCCCACGCCCTCCTCTTCCTGCAGCGTTTCGTTGCGCTCGATCACCGTCTGCTCGTTGAGCACGTTGTAGACGGCGAACTTGGCGTTGAGCTTCACCGGGCCGAGCGTGGTGTTGTAGGCCACGCTGAGGCCGAGGTTGTACGTCCACGGCAGCGTGTCGTACGCACCGCGACGCGAGAGGCGCCACTGGCCCTGGTCGGTGTAGCACAGGCTCGGATCGCTTTCGCAGATGTAGTGCGTCAGGAACTCGTTGTCGTCGTACGGGTTGCCCGCGCCGTACTCGCTCATCGGGCGACCCGACGCCGCATCCAGCGTGGCGCCGATGGTCCAGTTGTCGGTGATGGCGTAGTTGCCGCGCAGCTTGATCTGGTGGCGATGGTCGTTCGGCAGGTAGCCATAACCGCCGATCTCGACGAACGGATTGTCGAAGGCTTCGGTGCGGCCGGAGTCGGCGAAGTCGGTGTCCGAATTCACCGGACCCTCATAGTTGCCCTTGCTCATCGACCAGACATAGGTCGCGTTGAACGCCCACTTGTCGTCCCATGCGCGATCGAGCTGCAGTTCGATGGCGCGATAGGTGCGCTTCGGGTTTTCCCAGCCGATCATCGTGCCGTCGCGCAGTTCCCAACCCGTCTGCGAGGTGTCGATGGTGACGAAGCCATCGCTTTCGCCATCGCAGTCGGTGTCCGTGTAGTAGGTCAGGTCCTTGCCCGGATTGGCCATCACGAAGCCGCTGTCGCCGCAGCTGTTGACCACTTCCATGTCGTCGATCGCGTTGTGCATCTTGCGATAGGTGCCGCTCACCCCCCACGACCACTTCTCGCCCAGCATCTGCTGGAAGCCAAGGATGAACTCGTCCTGGTAGACCGGATCCATGTCCTTGTCGACCTCGCCGCGGAAGTCGGCCACGCTGCCGTCGCCCTGCGAATCGTCGACAGTACCGATCTCCGCGCCCAGGCCCGGGATCGGGTTGTCGCCAGAGGCGAAAGTGCCGTCCCAGAAGTAGAACCGACGGGCGTCGAGGAACGGGCCGGCCTGCTTAATGTTGATGACGTTCGCCACCGGCAGGAAGTAACGGCCGGCGTTGCCGAAGACCTTCGAGCGGCCATCGCCGTTCAGATCCCACGAGAACCCGAAGCGCGGCGCGATCATGTCGTTGAGCTTGATGTAGCTGTTGCCCGCCGCGTCCTTGTTGTCGAAGCTCTCGATGCGCACGCCCAGGTTCAGCAGCAGGTTCGGCGTGACGTTCCAGTTGTCCTCGATGTAGTAGGCCTCGTTCTCGGTCTCGAACGTGCCCTGGTTGGCGACCTGGCGCGTGCGGACGTACACGGTGCCCGCGGGCACCGTCACGCCGTTGACGCGCGCGCCGGCATTGTTCACTTCGTAACGCAGTCCGTCGCCCGGATAGCGGCTGCTGTAGTCGGACGTGTTGTTCTCGTGGTCGGCGCCGAATCGCAGCAGGTGGTCGCCCAGGTTCCACTCGAAATCCAGGCGCATCGCCTCGCGCGTGTCGGTGCGGTCGATCACCGAGGTGTTGCTGGTGCAGCCGATGAAGGAGGTATTGACGCGCTGGTCCTGCACGAGGCTGCAGCGGTCGTCGTTGACGCCGATCGCCGAGGCCGAGCGCTCATTCTCGCCGTACATCGCCTTCATCGAGAACGTGTCGGTGAAGTAGCCGGTGTACGTCGCGGCCCAGTTGTCGCCGCCGGTCTTGTTGATGATGCGGTTGCGGAAGTCGCCGCGCGTGCCGGCGTCCGCATCGAAACCGAACACGTCCTGCGTGGTGTCGTTCTTGTCGGAGAAGCCGAACACTTCCAGCAGGTTGGCGTCGTTGATCTGCCAGTCGACCTTCGCGCCCCAGAAGTCGTTGTCGCCGTGGTTCTCGAAGAAGTTTCCGCCGCCGTCGTCGGTGTTCTGCGAGTCGAGGTCACGCTTTTCATAGATGCCGAAGAAGAACAGGCGGTCCTTGATCAGCGCGCCCGAGCCCCAGACGGAATAGTTGTTCTCGTCGGAATCGTCCCAGCGCGTGTAGAGCGTCGGCGCGTAGTTTCGGCCGTTGCCCTGCCACAGGCCGTCGATCACGATGTCGGCACCGGCATGGAACTCGTTCGTGCCGCGGCGCGTCACGGCGTTGATCACGCCGCCCGTGCTGCGGCCGTATTCCACCGAATAACCGCCGGTCTTGATCTGGAATTCCTCCAGGAACGAGAACGGCAACGAAGAGAAGCCGACGCGGTTGTAGAAGTCGGTGACGTTCAGGCCGTTGATGTAGACGGTGTTCTCCGCCACCGACGAACCGCCGAACGAGATGCCGCCGAACTCGCCGCGATTCACGCCCGGCGCGAGCGTCGCCACGTCGATGATGTCGCGCTGCACCGGCAGTCGCGCCACTTCCTCGCGGCTGATGTTGGTCGCGATCTCAGTCGAGGTCACGTCGACGGCCGACACGACGCGCGAGCCGATTACCTGCACCGCCGCCAGGTCCGTCGCCGAGCCGCCTGCGGCGATGTTCAGCGTCGTCGCGTTGCCCAGGCTGATGGTCGTCTGCGCCGGCTGCGACAGCGCCTGACCGTCCGCGACCACTTCGACCTGGTACTCGCCCACCGGGAGAAACGGAAAGCGGTAATTGCCCGAGTCGTCCGCGCGCACCGTGCGCACGAAGCCGGTGGCCGGATTGCGCACCGTGACTTCGGCGTTCGGCGCGGTGCGACCGACCAGCGAACCGTCGGTGTTGGCGGCGTGCGCCTGATTCAACGACAACGCCGACGTCAGACAGACGCCCAACGCCATGCACAACGCGGTCCTACGAAACCCCATGCTCTTCATGTCCCCTCTCCACGGTGAAGGTGATGCGCGACGCGCTAGCGCGACGTCCCGCCGGCGGGCAGTACCTTTGCTGCAAAGCTGTAATCCCACTGGTCGAAGTAGAGGTTGCCCCCTGCCCACTCCACTTCGCCGCGTTGCGAATCCACGGTCTCCGACCGCACGTGCTGCTTGGCCGGCACGAAGTCCGTGCTGATGTCGTCGTTGAAGGCGATCCGGTAGGCATCCAGGCCGCCGAGATAGAACCACTCCACTTCCGGATCGCGCGCGCCCTTGAACTGGCCGGTCGTCACGTCCATCGGCACCCAGCCGTACGGCGCCAGGTACAGCGCGCCCCAGTCGTGCAGGTTGTCGTAGTTGCCGTCGGAATAGACCATGCCCGACTGCCAGCGCGACGGAATGCCGTTCAGGCGCAGCAGCGTCATCAGCAGCAGCGTCTGCTGGCCGCAGTCGGCATGGTTTCCGCGCAGTGCGTAATCGCTGATGTTGGTGATGGTCGAATATTCGCGCGCGCCGCCCCAGGGAATGTCGTCGACTGCCTGGAAGAGCTTCTGTGCGATGCGATACGGATTCTTTTCGTCGCCGACGACCTTCTTCGAGAACGCGCGCATTTCATCGGTGAACACGATGTGCGGCGGGCGCTGGGCCAGGTACGGGGCGAGGTCGGGACGATCGCCAAGCGGCGTCACCTTGGCCGGGTCGATGACGTGGTGCTCGCCGAAGATCGTCAGTTCGTAGTCGATCTTGAACGTCGTCGGCAGTCCCGCCACCGCAGGCTTTTCGAGGTACACGGTGCGCTGCAGCGTCGACTCGGGCGCGATCTGGTGCTTCACCGGCGCGCTCGACAGGAAGCGGATGTCTTCCTGCCGGCCCGGCAATGCCCGCGGATACGGAATCCATGCACGCACCGTCTCGCCTGCCGGCACCGCATCGGCATTCACCGTGATCGATTGCGTCACGTGGATGCGTCGTGGCGCGACGCTGCTTTTCCCGGTGCGCTTCGCCTCGGCGACGGCCTCGTCGTGGTAGGCGTTGGCGTTCTCCATCGGCCCGTCGTTGCGCTGGAACGGCGTCGCACGGCGCGCCATCGCCTCCGGGCTCACGCGGAACAGGTTCGATACGGAACGGTTGAAGTACCAGGGCGTTCCGTCGATCACCATGTGCTCGAGCAGGTCGGCCTTCGTCCAGCGCTGGAATTCGTCCTCGCGCAGATCGGGAACCGACTCGCGAAGCTTCGCCCGCGCCTGTTCGGCCGACAGCGTGAAATCGAGCCGGATGCGGCGCATCCGCTCGCGCTGGAATTCGAGGTCGGCACGGGTCCTGTCATCGAGGCCCGGCTTCGCGAGTGCAGCGTCGATCTGCGAGGTAGCGCCGCGGAAGTCGCCCGCGTCGATTCCAGCGACAACCGCGGGCAAGGGATCGGTGGAGGAGATGGCGGCATCGGTCGCGGCGATCGCGCCGAGCGCAAGGACGGCGGCGAGCAGGACGTGCCGGCGGCGCGTCCGGGGCATTGGCGATCGAAGCGGTAACCGAAGATCGTCCACGCGGGCCACTCATGAGAGGCGTTTCACCGCTGTGTAACATGAGTGGAGTACCCGGTCAATAATTTATTCTTGACTATCAGATCGAAAGAAGTATCTATTCTCCTGAACCGGCCCGCTGCCCGTACGGCGGCTCATGAGGGGGACGCGATGATCGAGGACGTTCTGGCCGCCGGCCGCGATACGACCCATGGCGCGCCGCGTTCCGCCAGCCCGATGCCGGAACTCGCCGGCAACGCCCCGGTCTTGTCTGCAGGCCCTCGCCCGGCCGTTCACGGATTCCGCTCCATGCGCCTTCGCACCGTCCTCTTCGCATCGCTGCTCTCGATCGGCCTGCTTTCCTCGGCCCACGCGTACGAGCGCAACTGGACCATTCCGGCCGATACCGGCGTCATCGGTGTCGAACAGGCCCAGCTCGATCCGTCATGGTGGGTCGCGCGGCAAGGCCAGCCGGATCGCGTGATCCTCGACGCGCAGGCCATCGCCGCGCAGAACGCGAAGCTGATGCAACTGGACGACAGCATGTTCGATCTCGACGCGCTGCCAGCGTCGCTCGACCGCGTCCGCGTTGCGGCATGGATCGAAGGCTTGTCGAAGCGCCCGACGCGCACGCTTTACGACGAACGCGGCCGGACGATCGCGAACGCGGACCTGGACGCGATCGTCGACAACGTCAACCTTGCGGCGATTCCCGCCTCCCAGCCGACGCGCTTCGGGCTGGTCGTGCATCGCGCCGACCTGCGCACGTTCCCTACGCGCACGCGGGTGTTCAGTTCCAACGACGACCACGATATCGACCGCTTCCAGGAAAGTGGCCTGTTCCCGGGCGATCCGGTGGCGATCGTGCACGAAAGCCGCGACGGCCAATGGCTGTTCGTGGTCAACACGCGGTACGCGGCGTGGATCGAGAAGCGCCTCGTCGCCGAAGGCCGTCGCGACGAGGTACTGGCCTACGGCAAGCGCACGCCGTTCCGCATCGTCACCGGCGCGCGCGCGACGACCGTGTACACGCCCGAGGAACCCGGTGTTTCCGAACTCCAGCTCGACATGGGCGTGCGCGTTCCGGTCATCGCCGACTGGCCTGTCGGCAAGGCGGTGAACGGCCAGCACGGCTACACGTCGCACGTCATCGAACTGCCGGTGCGCAACGACGATGGCTCGCTGAGATTCGCGCCCGCGCTGCTGCCGCGTCGCGAACCGACGGCTGACGCGCCGCTCGCGCTGACACCCCGCAACCTCATCCAGCAGGGCTTCAAGTTCCTCGGCGAGCGCTACGGTTGGGGCCACAGCTACAACGCGCGCGATTGCAGCGGCTTCGTCTCCGAGATATACCGCAGCATGGGCGTGCAGCTGCCGCGCAACACCAGCGACCAGGCGGTCAGCCCGGCACTCAACCGCATCGCGTTCGACGAAAAGGACAGCCATGCCAAGCGCATGGCCATCGTGCGCGAACTGCAGGTCGGCGACCTGGTCTACATCCCGGGCCACGTGATGATGGTGATCGGCAACCTCGGCGGCGAGCCGTACGTCATCCACGACACCACCGGCCTCAGTTTCGCCGGATCCGACGGCCAGACCGTTCGCGCGAAGACCAACGGCGTCACTGTTTCGCCGCTCACGCCGCTGCTGTTCAACGGCAAGCAGACCTTCGTCGATCGCATCACCAACATCCAGCGGATCCGGCCGTAAGCCGCGATCCGCCGCACACCCGCCCCCACATTCCAGAACGACAAGAATGAAGATCACGCAGATCCGGTTCGGCATGTTGCGCGTCCCGCTGAAAACGCCTTTCAAGACCGCGCTGCGCACGGTCGAGGCGATCGAGGACATTATCGTCTGCGTACATACCGACACCGGTCACGTCGGCTATGGCGAAGCGCCGGCAACGGCGGTCATCACCGGCGACACGCACGGCTCCATCGTCGAGGCCATCAACAAGTTCATCGCGCCGCGCCTGATCGGGCAGGAAATCGCGAACCTCAACCGCATCACGCAGCTGATCCAGACCGCGCTGGAGAAGAACACCAGCGCGAAGGCGGCGGTGGAAATCGCGGTGTACGACCTGTTCGGCCAGCTGTACGGCGTGCCGCTGTACAAAATGCTCGGCGGCGGCGATCCGGTGATCACCACCGACATCACCATCAGCGTGGACTACATCGAGAAGATGGTCGCCGATTCGCTCAGCGCGGTGGATCGCGGTTTCGAATCGCTGAAGATCAAGGTCGGCAAGGACATCGGCGTCGACATCGAACGCGTGAAGGCGATCTACGCCGCCGTCGAAGGCCGCGCCCTGCTCCGCCTGGACGCGAACCAGGGCTGGACCGCCAAGCAGGCCGTGCACGCGATCAACATGCTCGAAGACGCCGGCGTGCGGCTGGAGCTGGTCGAACAACCCGTGAAGGCGCAGGACCTGGACGGCATGAAGTACGTCACCGAGCGCGTGCACACGCCGATCATGGCCGACGAAAGCGTGTTCGGCCCGAAGGAAGTGATCGACCTCATCCGCATGCGCGCGGCGGACATCATCAACATCAAGCTGATGAAGACCGGTGGATTGTCCAACGCGATCCGCATTGCCGACATCGCGGCGCTGTATGAAGTGGAATGCATGATCGGCTGCATGCTCGAAAGCAGCATCAGCGTGGCGGCCGCGGTGCACCTCGCGGTGGCGAAGTCCAATGCGATCACCAAGGTCGATCTCGACGGCCCTTCGCTTTCGGCGTTCAACCCGGTCGATGGCGGCGTGCTCTTCAACGAGTCGGAGATCTCCGTCACCGACGCGCCGGGCTTGGGCATCCGCGAGATCCGCGGGCTGGAAATGCTGCCAAACTGACGTCCCTTCGGATCCGGAGTCCGCATGTCGCCGCTGCTGAAGATCCGCTCCGAACGCGACCAGATGTCGGCGATCGAACGCCGCATCGCGGATTTCCTGCTCGAGAACTCCCACCTGCTGCGCGACTACTCGTCGCAGCAGCTCGCCAACGCGCTGGGCATCAGCCAGTCGAGCGTGGTGAAGTTCAGCCAGAAGCTTGGTTTCAAGGGCTATCCGGACCTCAAGTACTCGATCGGCCAGGCGGTCGCGCGCGGCGATGGCGCGGACGACGGCGGGACCAGTCGCGAAACGCGCGCGGACGATCCGCACGCTGCGCTGGCCGAAGACCTATGGCACCTGAAGGCGCTCGCCGAAGCCGAAACGCGCCTGATCAATCCGCCGGAGAACA
This sequence comes from Lysobacter soli, assembly GCF_009755585.1. Lineage (NCBI taxonomy): Bacteria > Pseudomonadati > Pseudomonadota > Gammaproteobacteria > Lysobacterales > Lysobacteraceae > Lysobacter > Lysobacter soli. Next base: position 2,720,376 of record NZ_CP046603.1, read on the forward strand.
TCGACGCGATCGCGCACGCCATCCTGAAGGCCGGCAAGGTCTTCATCATCGGCCTGGGCGAGGACGGCATCCCGGCGCGCGCGTTCGCCACGCGGCTGTCGATGCTCGGCATCGTCACGGTGCACTACGTCGACGCCATCCTGATGCAGGCCGGTGTTTCCAGTGCAGCGCCGGGCGACGTGCTGATGGTGTTCTCCGAGCACGGCCGGCAGCCGACGCTGTGCCAGATCAGCCATCTCTTCCGCGAGCGCGTCGGGCGTGTCGTCACGGTAACGCGCCACACGCCCAATCCGCTGCGCGCGCATGGCGATGCCGCGCTGCTGGTGTCGGCGCACGACGAGCGCCGGCACATCGAGCCGCTGCTGTATCAATCCGCGCTGCAGCACCTGCTCGACCTCATCTTCGTCCTGCTGTGCGATGCGAGCGAGGAGCGCCGCCTCCAGCTCGACTTCAACTTCGAGCGCATGCAGGATCTGCTCGATCACTGATCCGGGGTTCTTCATGCAGATGGCGGCATTCGTTCGCAGCTTCGCCCTCGTCGCGCTTGCGGCAGTCACGGCTTGCGCAGGCCTGGGCTCCAGGCCCATTGCGACGACGCCGTGGAAGGACGCGCAACAACTCGTACTGGTCACCACCGCCGACTGGAACGCCACCACCGGCACGCTGCGCCGCTACGAGCGCCATGGCGGCCAGTGGCGTGAAGCAGGCGAGCCGACGCCGATTACCGTAGGCCGCAGCGGTTCGGCATGGGGCGTCGGGCTCCATCCCGCACAAACCGACGCGCCGCAGAAACAGGAAGGCGACGGTCGCGCGCCGGCGGGCGTGTTCCGCATCGGAACTGCGTTCGGCTATGCCGACACGGCCTCGACCGCCTGGCCCTACCAGGGAATGAGTGCATCGGACTGGTGCATCGACGTGCCCGCCTCGCCGCTCTACAACCGCATCGTCGACGCCAGGCAGGTTGGCGACGCTGCCGTCGAAGGGTCGAGCGAGCCGATGCGCCGCGACCTCCACGCCGGCGGCGACGTCCGCTACAAGCTCGGCTTCGTGATCGAGCACAACCCGGGCAACCGCAGCGGCGCGGGCAGCTGCATCTTCGCCCACCTGTGGCGCGCCCCGGGCGAGGCCACGGCAGGCTGCACCGCGATGCCGGAACCGGCGATGCGCGAGCTGCTGGCATGGCTCGACCCGCGCCGTAAACCCGTGTTCGCGTTATTGCCCGATAACGAACTGGAACGTCTGCATGCGGCGTGGGATCTCCCCGCGCCGACGCCGCTGCACTGAAAATGTCGCGCCCCGTGCCATCCTCTGCGCGGCTGCGCGAGGATGGGCCTCGACGCACAGACCCGGAAACCCGATCCCCGATGTCGAACACCGCCCGCGTACTCCTCGGACTCTTCCTCGGCGCCGCCATCGGCCTGTCGCTCGCGTGGATCGACCCGGTACTGGCCGGCAAGGTCGCCGACTTCGTGCAACCGGTCGGTCGCCTCTGGCTCAACGCCCTGCAGATGACCGTGGTGCCGCTGGTCGCGGCGCTGGTGGTGATCGGTGTGAACAACGCGACGGACGCCGCGGCTTCCGGCCGCACCGCGCGCAAGGCGATCGTCACGTTCGTGGTCATCCTGGCCGTCTGCGCCGCGTTCGCCGCGACGGTGGCGCCCATCCTGTTCTCGTTCGTGCCGCGACAGGAGGGTCTGGCCGAATCGCTGCGAGCCGCGACCGCCGGCGCGGCGCAACTGTCGCTGCCAAGCTCGCTGGCCGAATGGTTCGCCGGGATCATCCCCGCCAACGCACTGGCCGCGGCCGCGTCGAGCGCGATGCTGCCGCTGGTGGTGTTCGCGCTGTTCTTCGGCTTCGGCCTGACCAGGATCGAGGCCGGCCGCCGCGCCCGCGTGCTCGAACTGATCCAGGGCATCGCCGACGTGATGATCGTCATCGTGCACTGGGTGCTGTGGGTGGCGCCGATCGGCGTGTTCGCGCTGGTGCTGGCCGTGTGCGCCCGCGTGGGCCACGGCATGATCGGCGCGTTCGGCTGGTACATCGCCATCCTCTGCACGATGTACCTGCTCGCGACGGCGCTGATGTACCCCATCGCGATCATCGCCGGCGGCGAGCGCCTGCGCCGTTTCGCGGCGGCGATCGCGCCCGCGCAGGTCGTCGCGGCCAGCACGCAGTCCTCGCTGGCCTCGCTCCCGGCGATGATCGAATCCTCGCGTGAGCGCCTGGGCCACCCGCTCAGCGTGACCTCGCTGGTGCTGCCGATGGCGGTGTCGCTGTTCCGCATCACCAGCCCGATCCAGTACATGGGCGTGGCGGCGTTCATCGCGTGGGCCTACGGCGTGGACCTGAGCATCGCGCAATGGGCCGCCGCGGCGGCGCTGGCAGTGGTCATCAGCATGGGCTCCGTGGGACTGCCCGGCCAGGTCAGCTTCATGGCGACCAACATGCCGGTGACGCAGGCGCTTGGCCTGCCGGTCGAGCCGCTCGGCCTGCTGCTGGCGCTGGACACGATTCCGGACGTCTTCGCGACGCTGGGCAACGTCACCGGCGATCTCACCGCGACGACGGTGGTGGCGAAGGGCCAGCACGATCCGGTGAATCCGGACCTCGGCGAAGACGGCTGACGCCGCGCGTCATCGAGCAGTCGCCACGAACGGCCGGGGATCACGGCGCTTACGGCGATTCGCAGGCTTTTCCGACGCTGGATCGGGCGCCTTCCCGGCCCGATCCGCACGCGTTCATGCGAAAATGCCCGCCTCATGGCCCCGTAGCTCAGCTGGATAGAGCGGTCCCCTCCTAAGGGACAGGTCGCACGTTCGAATCGTGTCGGGGCCGCCACTGTCGCAGTAAAGGGAGCCGCCATGACCCACCCCGTCCTCACCGCCCTTGGCCTGAACGCCGCCGAATCCGGTACCTATCTCGGCAACGGCGAGTGGTCCGGCACCCGCGATGCGGGCGTGCTCGAGTCGGTGAACCCGACCAACGGGGAGGTGCTGGCGAAGGTCCACGCGTCGTCGCAGTCCGATTACGACACCATCGTCGAGCGCGCCCAGGCCGCCTTCAAGGTGTGGCGCACCACCCCGGCTCCGCGTCGCGGCGAGGCGATCCGCCTGTGCGCCGACGCACTGCGCAGGCACAAGGACGCCCTCGGCTCGCTGGTCGCGCTGGAAATGGGCAAGTCCAAGCCGGAAGGCGACGGCGAAGTGCAGGAAATGATCGACATCGGCGACTTCGCCGTCGGTCTGTCGCGCCAGCTGTACGGCCTGACCATGCATTCCGAGCGCCCCGGCCACCGCATGTACGAGCAGTGGCATCCGCTCGGTCTCGTCGGCGTGATCTCGGCGTTCAACTTCCCGGTCGCGGTGTGGGCCTGGAACTCCTTCATCGCGGCGATCTGCGGCGACATCACGATCTGGAAGCCCTCGCCGAAGACGCCGCTGTCGGCCGTCGCATCGATGAAGATCTGCAACGAGGCGCTGAAGGCCGGCGGTTTCCCGGACATCTTCTTCCTGTTCAACGACGCCGGCACCGAGCTCGCTTCCAGCTTCGTCGACGACAAGCGCATCCCGCTGATCAGCTTCACGGGTTCGACCAAGGTCGGCCGCATCGTCGGCGAGCGCGTCGCGCGCCGCATGGGCCGCTCGCTGCTGGAGCTGGGTGGCAACAACGCGATCATCGTCGACCCCACGGCCGACCTGAAGCTCGCCATTCCGGCAATCGTCTTCGGCGCCGTCGGCACCGCGGGGCAGCGCTGCACCACGACGCGCCGCCTGTTCGTGCACGAGTCGATCTACGACGACGTCCTCGCCAAGCTCGTCACCGCCTACAAGCAGGTGGAGAAGAAGATCGGCGATCCGACCGATCCGGCCAATCTCATGGGTCCGCTCAACAGCCGCGACGCCGTGCAGGCCTACCTCGACGCGATCGAACAGGCCAAGGCCGCCGGCGGCAAGGTCGAAACCGGTGGCGCCGCCATCGAGCGCGCCGGCAACTTCGTGCTCCCCGCCATCGTGACGGGGCTGTCGAACGACGCGGACATCGTGCAGCACGAGACCTTCGCGCCGATCCTGTACGTCATGAAGTACCGTGACCTGGCCGACGCCATCCACATGCAGAACGACGTGCCGCAGGGCCTGTCGTCGGCGATCTTCACGCAGAACCTGAAGGCGGCCGAGGCATTTTTGTCGGCGGCCGGCTCGGATTGCGGCATCGCCAACGTCAACATCGGCACCAGTGGCGCGGAGATCGGCGGTGCGTTCGGCGGCGAGAAGGAAACCGGCGGCGGTCGTGAATCGGGTTCGGACGCCTGGCGCGCCTACATGCGCCGCCAGACCAACACGATCAACTACTCCGACGCACTTCCGCTGGCGCAGGGCATCAAGTTCGACCTGTAGGAGCTTCCGTCCATCCGCGTTCACACCCGCATACGGTTCTCGACCCAGGCCACCCTCCAGGCTGACTGAATGTACGGACTCGCCCGCCCCTTCCTGTTCGGCCTGGACGCCGAAGCCGCGCACGGCGCAGCGCTCAACGCGCTGGAAGTGGCGTACCGCACCGGCGCCGGCGCACTGCTGTCGCGGCGTCCCACGCCGCTGCCGACGCGCGCGTTCGGACTGACGTTCCCCAATCCGGTCGGCCTGGCTGCCGGTCTGGACAAGAACGGCGCGCACATCGATGCGCTGATGGCGCTGGGGTTCGGGTTCGTCGAGATCGGCACCGTCACGCCGCGTGCGCAGGAAGGCAATCCGAAGCCGCGCATGTTCCGGCTACCGGAGCACGAGGCCGTCATCAACCGGCTGGGCTTCAACAATGGCGGCGTCGATGTGCTGGTGCGTAACGTCGAGCGGGCGAAGCGGCGCCACGGCCTGCTCGGCATCAACATCGGCAAGAACAAGGACACGCCGAACGATTCGGCGGAGGACGACTACCTGTTCTGCCTGGAGCGCGTCTATCCGCTCGCCGACTACGTGACGGTCAACATCTCCTCGCCCAACACCGCGGGTCTGCGCGAATTGCAGGAAGAGCAGGCGCTGCGACGCCTGGTCGGCACGCTGCGCGAGGCGCAGGAACGGCTTGCGGGCGTCCACGGCCGGCGCGTGCCGATGCTGGTGAAGATCGCGCCGGACCTGACCGACAACGACGTCGAGGCCGCCGCGCGCGTATTGGGCGATCTGCATGTGGATGGCGTGATCGCCACGAACACCACGATCTCGCGCGTGGGTATCGAAGGCTCGCCACTGGCCAACGAAGCGGGCGGGCTGTCCGGAAAGCCGCTGCTCGGCCAGGCAACCGCGGTGTTGCGCATGATGCGCACGCGCCTGCCGGAGTCGATTCCGATGATCGGCGTGGGCGGCATCCTGTCCGGCGCCGATGCCGCGGCGAAGATGGCCGCGGGCGCGACGTTGGTGCAGTGCTACACCGGCCTGGTGTATCGCGGGCCGGCGCTGATCAAGGAATGCGTCGAAGCGATGCGTCGCCGCAAGGAAGCCCCGAGTCGCGGCAACATGCCGCCGATCGTATGAGCCGCGAACGCACGTCCCCATGACCGACCCCATCCGCGTGCTGCACGGCGCGCCGCTTCGTTCGCGCAACACCTTCGGCGTCGCCGCGACTGCGCCGCTGTTCGCAGAAGTCGCCGATGCGACCGCCCTGCCTGGCCTGTTCGCACGCAGCGAGTTCGCCGGCCGCGCGCCGCTCGTGCTTGGCGGCGGCAGCAACCTGTTGTTCGCGGGCGATCCCGACGTCCCGCTGCTGGCGCTCACCGGACAGGACGTGCGCATCGTGCGCGACGAAGGCGACATGGCCATCGTGCGCGCGGACGCCGGCGTCGCGTGGCACGGGTTCGTCCTGCGCATGCTGGACGAAGGCTTCGCGGGACTTGAAAACCTGTCGCTGATTCCCGGCACCGTCGGCGCCGCACCGATCCAGAACATCGGCGCATACGGCGTCGAGGTGCGCGAGTTCATCCATGCCGTCGAAAGCTTCGAACCCGCCACCGGCCGCGTGCATCGCTTCGACGCCGGGCAGTGCGCGTTCGCCTATCGCGACAGCGTGTTCAAGCACGAACCCGACCGCTTCATCGTCACCGCCGTCGAATTCGCGCTGCCGCGCACGCCGGCGTTGAAGCTGGACTACGCCGGCATCGGCGACGAACTCATCGCGATGGGCATCGCCTCGCCTACGCCGCGCGATGTGGCGCAGGCGGTCATCGCGATACGCCGACGCAAGCTGCCCGATCCGGCCGTGCTCGGCAACGCGGGCAGTTTCTTCAAGAATCCCATCGTCTCGGTGACGCAGGCCGAAGCCTTGCAAGCCGAACATCCCGGCATGCCGGTGTTCCGCGGCAACGGACCGGAGACGCGCAAGCTCTCGGCCGCCTGGTTCATCGACGCCAGCGGCTGGAAGGGCCATCGCGACGGCGATGCCGGTGTCGCGCCCACACACGCGCTGGTGCTGGTGAACCACGGCAACGCCAGCGGCCACGAATTGCTCACGCTGGCACGACGCATCGCCGACTCGGTGCGCACGCGCTTTGCGGTATCCATCGAGCCCGAACCGCGCATCGTCGGCGCGAGCTGGTAAGGAGTTGCAACGGTGAGCGAAGCCCTGCCCCATCCGCTTCGCGCCGCGGGATTCATGCTGGCCAGTACCTTGTGCTTCGGCGTGATGGCGATCGCGATCCGGCTCGCGTCGCACACGCTCAGCACGGTGGAAATCGCGTTCTTCCGCAACTTCTTCGGCCTGATGACCGTGCTGCCGCTGGTGATGCGCATGGATCCGGCGGCGTTGCGAACGAAGCAGCTGCCGCGCTACTTCGTGCGCTGCGTGATCGGCATCTTTTCGATGCTGTGCGGCTTCTGGGCGATCGGCCACCTGCCGCTGGCGCAGGCCATCTCGCTGTCGTATTCCTCACCGGTGTTCGTGACGATCCTGGCCGCGGTGATGCTGGGCGAGACCGTGCGCGGGCGACGCTGGGCCGCCGTGGCCGCGGGTTTCATCGGCGTACTGGTGATCGTGCGGCCGTTCTCGCATGAATTCACCGGCGGCACGCTCATTGCCCTGCTCGCCGCGGTGCTCAGCGCGGTGGTGGCGATCCAGATCAAGCAGCTGGCGCGCGTGGACGCCGCCAACACGATCGTGCTCTACACCTACCTGTTCTGGGTGCCGATCTCGCTGATTCCGGCGCTGTTCGCGTGGGAATGGCCGCAGGGCATCGTGTGGCTGTGGGTCATCGGCGCCGGTTTGTTCGGCACGGGCGGCCAGGTGCTATGGACGCATGCGCTGAAACTCGGCGAAGTGTCGGCGCTGACGCCAATCAGCTTCATCCAGCTGCCGCTCGTGGCGCTGGTCGGCTGGCTCTGGTTCAACGAATCGGTCGACGTCTACACCTGGATCGGCGCCGGCATCATCCTCGCCGCGAACGCCTACATCGCCCATCGCGAAGCCGTGCTGCTGCGCAGACACGCGACGACGGCACCAGTCGAGGCCGCCAAGCCCGGCGAGTAAGCCGGCCTCGACAGGGTCTGACCCCATTCCCTACGATGACGGCACGAACGGGGGAAATGGACATGAGAGCAGGGATTGCGGTCGCCGCACTGACGGCGCTGGCGCTATGCGCGTGCGATGGGGCTATCGAAAGTTTGCGCGGACACGACACCGCCGTCAGTCGCCCCGCTGAAGTGCGGTCGTCCGACAACACTCCCGCCACGCCGCCCATGACGGTTTCGGACGCCGCGCCGCCTCCGCCGGCCCCCGACAGCCGACTGGTACCGTTCAACGTGGACGCGCCCCGTGCAGACGCCGACGCAAGCGCGCTGCGCTGCGAGTTCCCGGGTCTATCGTTGCCGCCCAGGTTCGCGGTTTACGCCGCTGGTGCCTACTCCGGTCGCAAGCTGGACTACCAGATCGACCAGAGCGGACACCAGGCGACGCAGATCGACGTCGCCGTCAGCGAAGACGCCCTGCCCGTGGTCCTGATGCTGGGCGCTTACGAACCGACCGTATGGAACATCGGCTGGTCGCCGCGCACGCGCATCGTCGCCGTGCTGGTGAGCGGCTATCACCGACAGGCCATCGCCGGCCTGCCGTCGTCGGTGCCGCGCATCAACAGCAGCCATGACAACAAGGGGCCGTGCGGCTCTTTTTACGTGACCGAGGAGCAACTCGCCACGCTCAATCCGATCGCCCGTCGCGTGTTCGGCCAGCCGGTCACCCGTGCCTTCATTGCCAACAACGGTTTCGTTGCGGTCGGCAACGGCGGCACGTCCGGGTTGCTCACCGATGCAACCCAGCCGCCGGGCGGGTTCCGCGATCCGGATGCGCCGCTGGCGGGCGAAGCCGGCCTGCGCGATGCCCTCGCCAAGGGGCTGCTCCGCGAGGCGCGCGAGAGCGACCTGAGCGCCTGGCACTCGGCCTACGACGCCGCGAATCTCCGCGATGCCCCGCCGGTCAGCGGTGCACGGCCGTCGCGCGTGTCGGGCGGCATGCTGCACAACGCCTATGTCGTGGTGCGCCCGATGCGGGTTCCAGCGGGCCTGTATGGCGCGCATTCGGCCACGTTCATCGTTCCCCGCGGCGTGCAACGACCCACCGGCGAGCTGGGCCATTCGCGTATTTTCGACTGGAACACCATGACCTGCGCCGGCGCGACCTGCAGCATGGAGTGAGCGCCCCGACGCTGCGCGAATCGCGCTGCGCTCAACCCGATCCAGGTACACGGGCGCGCCACGGCCGCCCGTGCACCCGATACACCGACAGGAAGACCACGGCGACCCACGCCATCGCGACCGCCCAGCCGGCCACGATGTCCGACGGGTAATGCACGCCCAGATACACGCGTGACAGGCCGACCAGGACCACGAACGGCACCATCAGCGCGATCACCGGCCAGCGCCAGCGCGTCGACCACGCCAGCAGCACCAGCACGCTGGCGAGCGTCATCGAGCCCATCGCGTGGCCGCTCGGGAAGCTGTACGTGGTTTCCGGCGCGATCGACTCCCACAGCGACGGCCGGTCGCGTGCGAAGAACAGCTTCGCGCCGACGTTGAGCAAGCCCGAACCGCCCAGCGCGATCGCCGCGAACACCGCCTCGCGATAACGCCGGAGCACGGCCAGCACCAGCACGAAGGCGATGTCGAACGGCACCACGCCCCACGCGTAGCCGATCTTCGAGACGAACACGAAGAACTCGTTGAATCCCTCGCGCGCCATGGCGTGCGCGAAACGGAGAATCGGCTCGTCGAACGCGATGGCTTCCTGCTCGTGGATCTCGTCGGCTAGCTCGCCGAAGACCCACAACGGCAGCAGCAATCCGACGAAGACCAGCCCGAGCAGCAGGCCGTGACGGCGCAGGTGCCCCGCGCCGTAGCGCAGGACGCTCGCAACGGCGCTGTCGCCGGATTCAGCCGCCACGCGCGGCGTCGACTCCGAACTTGCGCTCGACGTACTGGTCGATGAGCGCCACGAACTCGTGCGCGATGTTCTCGCCGCGCAGGGTCACGGTCTTCTCGCCATCCTCGAACACCGGCGCCGACGGCGCTTCGCCCGTGCCCGGCAGCGAAATGCCGATGTTCGCGTGGCGCGATTCACCCGGGCCGTTGACGACGCAGCCCATCACCGCGAGCGTCAGGTTCTCCGCGCCCGGGTGGCTGATCTTCCACTCCGGCATCTTCGCGCGCACGTGTTCCTGCACGGTCTTGGCCAGTTCCTGGAAGAAGGTGCTGGTGGTGCGGCCGCAACCCGGGCACGCGGTGACCATCGGCGTGAACGCGCGCAGGCCCATCGTCTGCAGCAGTTCCTGCGCGACGATGACTTCGTTCGTGCGCGACTGGCCCGGCTCGGGCGTGAGCGAGATGCGGATCGTGTCGCCGATGCCTTCCTGCAGCAGAACGCCGAGCGCCGCGCTGGAGGCGACGATGCCCTTGCTGCCGATGCCGGCCTCGGTCAGGCCCAGGTGCAGCGCGTACTTGCCGCGGCGCGCGAGCTCGCGATAGACGGCGATCAGTTCCTGCACGCCGCTGACCTTCGCGCTGAGCACGATGCGGTCGGCCGGCAGGCCCAGTTCCTCGGCGCGGACGGCCGAATCCAGCGCCGAACGGATCAGCGCCTCGCGCAGCACTTCGGCCGCTTCGCGCGGTTCGGGCAGCGCGTGGTTCTCGTCCATCAGCTGCGCGGCGAGCGCCTGGTCGAGCGAGCCCCAGTTCGCGCCGATGCGCACCGGCTTGCCGTAGCGGATCGCCAGTTCGATCAGCGTTGCGAACTGGCTGTCCTTCTTCTTGCCGAAGCCGACGTTGCCCGGGTTGATGCGGTACTTCGCCAGGGCCTCGGCGCACGCCGGCTCGGCGGTGAGCAACTGGTGCCCGTTGTAGTGGAAGTCGCCGATGATCGGCACGTTCACGCCCATCATCGCCAGCTTGTCGACGATGCGCGGCACGGCGGCCGCGGCTTCCAGCGTGTTGACGGTGACGCGGACCATTTCCGAGCCCGCGCGCCAGAGCTCGGCGACCTGTTTGGTGGTGGAGGCGACGTCGGCCGTGTCGGTATTGGTCATCGACTGGACGACGACCGGATGGCCGCCGCCGACGTCGACGCCGCCGATGCGGACCGCGGTCGTCAGTCGGCGCGGCAGGGGTCCGAAACCGGGGTGCGCACAGGGCGCCTGGGCATGCGAATTCATCTGCATATTGTAGGCCACGCGGGCGCCGCGGCCGTCCGTCTTCACGCGTGCGATCACGTGACCGGGGCCCCCACCTGCGGTACCGTGGCCGGCCATCGCAACGCCCCCGCCATGCGCGACCTCCCCGACGACACCCGCCCCGACACGGTGCTGACGCCCAGCCAGCTGAACACGCTGGCGCGCGACCTGCTGGAAGGCGCCTTCCCGTCGATCTGGGTCGAGGGCGAGCTGGGCAACGTCTCGCGCCCGTCGTCCGGGCACCTGTACTTCACGATCAAGGACGCGCGCGCGCAGGTGCGTTGCGCGATGTTCCGACCCAAGAGCAGCTGGCTGCGCTTCACGCCGCGCGAGGGCCTGCGCGTGCTCGGTCGCGGCCGGCTCACGCTGTACGAAGCGCGCGGCGAGTACCAGATGGTGTTCGACCATCTGGAAGAAGCCGGCGAAGGCGCGCTGCGCCGCGCGTTCGACGAACTCAAGGCCAAGCTCGCCGCCGAAGGTCTGTTCGATGCAGAACGCAAGCGTCCGCTCCCACGTTTCGCGCGCCGCGTGGCGGTGATCACCTCGCCCACCGGCGCGGCGGTGCGGGACGTGCTGAGCGTACTGTCGCGGCGCTTCCCGCTCGTCGAAGCCGATGTGCTGCCGGTGCCGGTGCAGGGCGAAGGCGCGGCGGCGCAGATCGTGGCGATGCTGCAGAAGGCGGTGGCGGCGCAGCGCTACGACGTGATCGCGCTCGCGCGCGGCGGCGGTTCGCTGGAAGACCTGTGGGCGTTCAACGACGAGCGCCTGGCGCGCACGATCGCCGCTTCGCCCGTGCCCGTGGTGTCGGCCGTCGGCCACGAAACCGACTTCAGCCTCAGCGATTTCGCCGCCGATGTGCGCGCGCCGACGCCGTCGGTCGCCGCCGAGCTGCTGGTGCCCAATCGCGAGGATCTGCTGCACCGTGTGCGCGTGCTCGACGCGCGTCTGCGCAATTTGCAACTGCAGCGCCTGCGGCAGGCGATGCAGCGCGCCGATCGCGCCGCGCTGCGCCTCAACGCGCTGCGTCCGCGCGCGCGGCTGGACATGCTCTGCCGTCGCCAGGCCGATGCGCTGCGCCGCCTCGACGCTGCGTGGAAGCGCCGCCTCGAACGCGAACGTGCGCACCTTCGCCATGCCGACGCCGTGCTGCGCGCGGCGCATCCGCAACGCCGAATCACGCGGCTGCGCGAGCGCCTCGCCGCCGTCGCGCAGCGCCCGCAATCGGCCATCGTGCGCCGGCTGTCGAAGGAAGCCCTGCACCTGCGCGGGCTGGCGCGATCGCTGGAAGCGGTGAGCCCGCTGGCCACGGTCGCGCGCGGGTATTCGATCCTCCGCCACGAAGACGGCCGCATCGTGCGCAGCGTGCTCGATGCGGCCCCGGGCGACCGCCTGTCCGCGCGGCTGTCCGACGGCGAACTCGCGGTGCGCGTGGAAGCGCACGACGGCGACACCTGATCGTCCGGGTCCTGCGCGACAACTGATCGCGCGCTAACGCGGGCTGCCCTACCCTTGCCGTTTTCCGGGAGCAGACCATGCCCAAGGACAAGAACAAGCGCGCCGGCAAGGGGCTGAAATCCAGCTATCCCTACTACCTCGCCAACCGTCCGGTCGCGGCCAACACCGATCTCGACGTCCTCGACAAATACAGCGGCAAGCGCGCCACGCGCGTGGCGCTGGCCGACGGCGCGGCGGTGCGCAAGGCGATCGTCGCGGGCTACCAGGCGCGCGAGGCGGTGGCGGCGTTTCCGCCGGATGCGCGCCGCGATGTGCTCGAACATTGCGTGCAGCGCTTTACCGAACGCTTCGACGAACTCGCGCTGGCGCTGTGCATCGAAGCCGGCAAACCCATCCGCGACGCGCGCGGCGAAGTCACGCGACTGATCGACACCTTCCGCATCGCGGCCGGCGAGGCGTCGCGCCCGGGCGGCGAAATGGTCGAGTTGCAGATCTCGCCGCGCACGCGCGGCTATCGCGGCATGGTCAAGCGCGTGCCGGTCGGGCTGTGCGGCTTCATCACGCCGTTCAACTTCCCGCTGAACCTGGTCGCGCACAAGGTGGCGCCGGCGATCGCCGCCGGCTGCCCGTTCGTGCTTAAACCCTCGGAGAAGACGCCGATCGGTGCGCTGATCATCGGCGAGATCCTCGCCGAGACCGATCTTCCGAAGGGCGCGTTCTCGATCATGGCGTGCAGCAACGACGACGCCGCGCAGCTGGTCGAGGACGAACGCGTCGCGCTGTTGAGCTTCACCGGCGGCCTCGTCGGCTGGGACCTGAAGGCGCGCGCCGGCCGCAAGAAGGTGACGCTGGAACTCGGCGGCAACGCGGCGTGCATCATCGATGACGAACCCGGTGCATCGCTGGACCACGTCGTCGAACGACTGGTCTTCGGCGCGTACTACCAGTCTGGCCAGAGCTGCATCAGCGTGCAGCGCATCTATGCGCACGCGGCGGTGTACGACCGGCTGCGCAAGAAGCTCAAGGCCGCGGTGGCGAAGCTGCGGATGGGCGATCCGCGCGAGGAATCCACCTTCATCGGGCCGATGATCGACGAGAAGGCGGCACAGCGGATCGAGTCGTGGATCGCCGCCGCGCGCAAGGGCGGTGCGAAGCGGCTGGCCGGTGGCGATCGCGCTGGCAACATGGTGCCGGCCACGCTGCTGGAGAACGTACCGCGCGATTCCGACCTGTACCGCAAGGAAGCCTTCGCGCCGGTCGCGATCATGGAACCGTTCGACGACTTCGAGCAGGCGCTCGACAAGGTGAACGACAGCGACTTCGGCCTGCAGGCGGGCGTGTTCACCGGGCGCCTGGACCATGCGATGCGCGCGTGGGACCGGCTCGAGGTCGGTGGCGTGATCGTCGGCGACGTGCCGAGCTTCCGCGTCGACAACATGCCCTACGGCGGCGTGAAGCAATCCGGGCTGGGCCGCGAAGGCGTCCGCTACGCGATGGACGACATGACCGAACAGCGGCTGCTGGTGATCCGCGACCCGGTCGGCTGACGCGCCTCAACCCCGTTTTGCGCGGACGCGCGTTTGCCACGGCGACCCAACCATGGAGTTCGCCGATGAACCGCACCGCCCTCGTTTCCACGCTGCTGTGCGCCGCGGTGGTCGCCGCGCTCGGCGGCTGCCGCAGCACGTCCCAACCCGCCGAACAGGCGGCCGCACGCCAGCGCGCCGAGCAGGAGAACGCCGCCCGGGCGCAGGCGAAGGCCGCTTCCGCCGATGCGGCGGCGGCGTCGGCCACGCTCGATCGCATCGAAGTCACCGGCAGCCGGATGCGGGAGGCGTACGCGCCGGCGGTCGCGCCCGCTCCGCCGCCGGCGCCGATGATGCTGATGCGCGTGGCCCCGATGCAGCCGGCCAACACCGAGAAGTACGCCGAGCGCACCGACAACCCCGTCCAGCGCGCCGCCGAGCAGCCGGTGTCGACCTTCTCCATCGACGTCGACACGGGCAGTTACGCCAACGTGCGGCGCATGTTGAACGATGGCGTGCGCCCGCCCAGCGATGCCGTGCGCGCCGAGGAGTTCATCAACTACTTCGATTACGGCCATCCCGCGCCGACCTCTCGCGAGACCCCATTCCGCGTCACCACTGAGCTGGCGACCGCGCCGTGGAATCCGCAGCGTCAGGTGCTGATGATCGGCATCAAGGGCTATGACGTGCCGAAGGCGAACCTGGCACCGGCCAACCTCGTCTTCCTCATCGACACGTCCGGGTCGATGGGCGAGCCCGACAAGCTGCCGCTGGTGAAACAGGCACTGCGGCAACTCGTACCGCAGCTTCGTGCGCAGGACCGCGTGTCGATGGTCGTCTATGCGGGCAGCGCAGGCCTCGTGCTGCCACCCACGCCGGGCAACCGGCACGGCGAGATCCTCGCCGCGCTCGACCGCCTCGACGCCGGTGGAAGTACCAACGGCGGCGAAGGCATCGCGCTGGCGTATGCGATGGCGAAGCAGGCCTTCATACAAGGCGGGGCGAACCGCGTGATCCTCGCCACCGACGGCGATTTCAACGTCGGCACGGTCGACCAGAACGCGCTGGAAACGCTCGTCGCCGATCAACGCAAGAGCGGTATCGCGCTGACCACGCTCGGCTTCGGCACGGGCAATTACAACGACGAGCTGTCCGAACGGCTGGCCGACGTCGGCGACGGCAACCACGCCTACATCGACAGCGTGCGCGAGGCGCGCAAGGTGCTGGTGCAGCAGATGGGCGGCACGCTGCTGACCATCGCGCGCGACGTGAAGATCCAGGTGGAATTCAACCCGGCGCAGGTCGCCGAGTACCGCCTGATCGGGTACGAGAACCGCATCCTGCAGCGCGAGGACTTCGCCAACGACAAGGTCGACGCCGGCGACATCGGCGCGGGCCACCAGGTAACGGCGCTGTACGAGATCACGCCTGCCGGTTCGTCCGCGACGCGCGTGGCGCCGCTGCGCTACGGCGATGCGAAGGCCGCGAAGCCCGACCTCGCGATCGGCAACGAACTTGCACACCTGCGCCTGCGCTACAAGCTGCCGGGCCAGGACAGGAGCAAGCTGATCGAAACGCCGATCCTCGCTTCGCAACTCACGCGCACGCCGGGCGAATCGCTGCGTTTCGCGAGCGCGGTGGCTGGATTCGCCGATGCGCTGCGCGGCGGCGAACGCATGGATGGCTGGGGCTGGGACGCGATGATCTCCGCCGCACGCAACTCGCGCGGCGACGATCCTCGCGGCGAGCGCGCGGAGTTGATCCAGCTGATGGACGCCGCGCGGCAGCAGGCCGGTGCGGACGAGCGCGTCGGCATTCGTCGGTAAGAGACGGCGCGCAGGCGCCGCTGGAGATCAGCCGGAAACGACGAGCTTCAGCGGCGTCACGCGCATGCGTTCGGCCGGATAGCCGAACAGATAGCCCTGGCCGTAGGTGCAGCCCAGTTCGCGCAAGGTCGCGCGCTGGGCTTCGTTCTCGACGCCTTCGCCGATGGTGTGGATGCCCAGCGTGCCGGCCAGCGCCTGGATCGCGCGGACGACCGCCACGCTTTCAGGCTGCGTATCGCCGACCAGGCCGGAGACGAAACTCTGGTCGATCTTCAGGCACTCGATCGGGAAACGATGCAGGTACGACAGCGCCGAGAAGCCGGTGCCGAAGTCGTCCAGCTGCGCGAGCACGCCGTGACTGCGCAGCGTGCGCAGCATGCGCAGCGCGCGCGGCACGTCGTCCAGCAGCGCGACTTCGGTGATCTCGATGCGCAGGCGATGCGGGTCGGCACCGGCCTGGTCGATCATGCGCAACAGACGGTCGGCAAAGTCCGACGAACGGAAATGCCGCGGCGACACGTTGACCGAGATGTAGCCTTCGCCGCCGCGCGCCAGTTCGTCCATCACCTGGCGATACAGGATCCAGTCGACTTCCTCGATCAGCCCGCTGTCCTCGCCCACGCCGATGAACTCGCTGGGCGTGAGCAGGCCGCGGCGTTCGTGACGCCAGCGCAGCAGCGCTTCGTGGCCGATCACGCGCTGGTCGTCCAGGCGCACGATCGGCTGGTAGAACGCGACGAAACCGTCGCCGTTGATCGCGCGACGCAGGTCGGCTTCGAGGTCGAGGATGCGCACGGCTTCCTCGCGCATCGCCTCGTCGAACACGGCGCAGCGATCGCGACCGGAGGACTTGGCGCGGTACATCGCCGCGTCCGCGTCGCGAAGGAGCTCGGCGCCGGTGCGGTAACGCGGATGCCACAGCGCGATGCCCAGGCTCGCCGACGGGAAGACCTCGCGGCCGGCGATCCAGCACGGTTCGCCGAGCGCGCGCAGCACGCGCTGTGCGAGTTCCTCGGCCACCTGCGGGCCGTCGATGTCCTCGATCAGGATCGCGTACTCGTCGCCGCCCAGTCGCGCGACGGTGTCGCCGGTGCGCACGGCATCGACGATGCGGCGGCCGGTTTCGATCAGCAGTTCATCGCCGGCCGAATGGCCGACCGAGTCGTTGACCAGCTTGAAGCGGTCCAGATCGAGGAACAGCACCGCAAACGTTCGCTGCGGCTCGCTCTGCGCACGCGCGATGGCGTGCGAGAGGCGGTCGAGCAGCTGGCTGCGATTGGGCAACCCCGTGAGCGCGTCGTGCGTCGCCTGGTGCGTGAGCTGCTGTTCGACGCGGAGGCGCTCGCCGATCTGCGACAGCAGCTCCGCGTTGGCCTGCGCGAGTTCTCGCGTGCGCGATTCGACGCGTTGTTCGAGTTCGGCATGCGCGGCGACCAGGCGGTCCTGCGACTGCTTGCGCGCAAGACCGATCGAGATGTGGTGCGCGACGAACGTCAGCAGTTCCTGGTCGCGCACGCTGAAGTTGATCGCCGGCGAATAGCTCTGCACGGTGATCACGCCGACCACCGATTCGTTGCGGAACAGCGGCACGCCCAGCCAGCAGTGCGCGAGCGAGCCGCGGCTGCGCACCAGCCCCTGCGATTCCAGCGCCTGGATGCGCTTGCGGTCGGCCAGCAGCGGGCGGCCGCGCGCGATCACGTACTCGGTCAGGCCCGAGGTCAGCTTGCGCATCTCGCGGACGGCGTCGCGTTCGTCGATCGAATACGGGAATTCCAGCCGCTCGCCATCGTCGGTGAGCAGCGCGATGTAGAAGTTGCGTGCGTACAGCAGGTCGCTGACGACGTCGTGCACCTGCGTGTAGAAGCGCTCCAGCGTCTCGGAGGTGATTGACAGTTCGGCGATGCGGAACAGCGCGCGCTGCAGGCGTTCGGCGCGCTGGCGCTCGATGATCTCGGCCTGCAGGTCGCGGTTGCTCAGCTGCAGCGCCTGCGTGCGTTCCTCGACGCGACGTTCCAGTTCCTCGCGTGCATGGAAGCGGTCCAGCGCGGTGAGGATGTGCTGCGCGACGAACGCGAGCAGCGCGCGCTCCTCTTCGCCGTAGACGTCGGGGCGGTCGTAGCTCTGCACGACGATGGCGCCGCAGATGCGGTCGTCGCGGCGCATCGGCACGCCGAGCCAGTCCTCGCTGTCGGGACCGTGCTGGATGTCGCGCGGCACGCCGAGGCGTTCGCGGATCGCCGCCGACGGACCCTGCAACGGCTCGCCATGGCGCAACAGCGCGACGGTCACGCTGTTGGGCATCTCGTCGACCGGGATGTCGCGGTCGGGTTCGGCGACGTAGGTATCGCGCTGGTCGGCGAAATACAGGAAACGCATCGAGTCGCGAACGTCGTCATACAGGACGATGTACAGGTTCGCCGCGTACATCAGGCCGGCGACGACCGTGTGGATCCGCCGCAGCATGTCGGCCAGTTCCAGGTCGGAACCGGCGAGGTCGGCGATCTCGAACAGCGCCTGCTGCAGGCGTTCGGACTTCTCCAGCGATTCGGCGCGCGCCAGGGTGCGCAAGGCGACCAGGTGCGCGCCGATCACCACGCGCGCCAGCGCCAGCCACATCTCGCGGGTTTCGGACGAGATTGCCGCCGGCAGCTGCGCGGCGAGGCCGACGCGCACGCCTTCGGACGTCGTCCAGCTTCCCTCGATGCGCTGGGAGTGGATCGTCAGCGGGTCGCGCGTCAGCAGCGATTCGGCCCGGTGGGCCAGCGAGGAGCTGGCGCCCAGCGACGCCGAACCGGCGACGCCCCCATAGCTGTCGCGCCACAGCACGGCCACTTCCGACCCGGCCGGCAGGGCTTCCTGCAGGGTGTCCGCGAGCGCGTCCCGCCCATGACGGGCATCGACGATTCTCACGGCCTTGGGCCTGGGACGAGTGGACACAGCGGAAGAACCCCTGGGCAGACGGGGCAGGATAACGCGGCAATTCGCCCGCGTGCTCAACCCCTTCCGGAACTGCGACCCGTTCGTCTGAATATGAACCTCGCGATCCGGGCCGCTGCCGGCCCCGCCCCAGTGCCGTGCGACTTCCCGCCGGCGCGCGCACCCCGTACCCTGCCGCGCATGAATGCGGGCGCGGATACCGACGACGACGTGCTGATGCGGGCCTGGGCGGCCGGCGACGCCGCGTCGTTCGAACTGCTCTACGCCCGCCATCGGGGTTCGCTGTACCGGTTCCTGCTACGGCAGCTGCGGGATCCGGCGCTCGCGGACGAGTTCTTCCAGGACGTCTGGCAGCGCGTCATCGCCGCCCGCCAGGGCTGGAAACCCGAGGCCGCGTTCAGGACCTGGCTGTTCCGCATCGCCCACAATCGCCTCAACGATTACTGGCGCGGCCTGAAGCACCGACCCGCCGCGCCCGAAGATGCCGACGAACGCGCCGCGCGCGTCCCGGATCCGAGCAGCCCGGAACGCGAGTTGTCGGAGTTCGAACAGCGCCGCCGCCTGCAGCTGGCGATCGAAGAACTGCCCGACGAGCAGCGCGAAGTCGTGCTGCTCCGGCTGGAGCAGGAACTGAGCCTGGAGGAGATCGGTGCCATCACCGGCGCCGGCCGGGAAACCGTCAAGTCGCGGCTTCGCTATGCGATGGACAAGCTGCGCGCGAGATTGAACGAATGAGCCGCTTCGACGACGAACCGCTGAGCCCGGAAGAACGCGCGCTGGCCGACCGCCTGGCGCGCCTGGGCCCGCACGACGGGCCGTCGCCGGCGCTCGACGCGAAGATCCTGGCCGCCGCGCATGCCGCGGCCGTGCCGAAGCCGAGTCGTCGCCCCTGGCTCGGCCTCACCGCGATTCCCGGAAGCCTGATCACCGGCACTGGCATGGCCGCCGCGCTGGTGCTGGTGATCGGCACCGTGTGGCAGTTGCGACCCAACGATCCCGCGCCCCGCCCTGCGCGCGAAGAAGGCGACGGCGCCTATGTCAGCGCGGAGATCATCAGGCGCGAGCAGAAGGTCGTGGCACCGCCTCCGCCCGCTGCCGACGCGCCCGCGCCGACGAAAGCCCCGAGCACGCCCGCCATCCCCAGCGCGTCCACGACGGCCCAGCGCAAGGCAGCGCCGATGGCACAGGCTGCCGCTCCGGCGTCCGTGCAGGAGGACGTTCCGGGCTCCGCCGCTGCCCGCATCGCGATCGTCGGACCGGACGAGCCCATCGCCTACCGCAACGCCCCGGCCGGCACGCGCGCGGCCGATCCGTTCACTGCGCCGGCGGCGGCGCCGGCCGCCCCGGTCGCCATGCAGGCGTATTCGGAAGCGGAAAAGACCGAGGCGTTCGAGCTCGCCCGCGCCCGCCAGCAGCGCAGCGAGGAGCAGGCGGTTTCCGCGAAGCGCTCCCTGATCGACACCGGGTCGGCCGCGCCCGTCGCCGCGGCGGCACCCGCTCCACCCGACGCCGGATCCGATGCCGCATCGGGCACGACGCTCGACCGCATCGAAGTCACCGGCAGCCGCATCACGCCGGCGGACCTGCTCGCCGCGACACCGGTCGCCGAGGACGCGCAGCTCGAGGCCGCCCAATGGCTCGAACGCATCCGCGAACGTCGCGATGCCGGCGATGCGGACGGCGCGCGCGAGAGCATGGCGCTGTTCCGCAAGGCGCATCCGCGCGTGCGCCTGCCGCGTGACCTGCGCGCGCTCGCGCAGCCCGCCGCCACGCGATGAGCAGCACGCTGGCCGGCCCGACCTCGCACCTGCTCGAGGTCAAGCACAGCCGTTTCCTCGTGAACGCCGCGCCGGTCGACAGCCCGGACGAGGCGCTCGCGTTCGTCGCGCGTGTCGGCGACCCCGCCGCGACGCACAACTGCTGGGCCTACCGCATCGGCAGCGAATACCGCTTCAACGATGACGGCGAGCCTGCCGGCACCGCCGGCCGGCCGATCCTCGCCGCGATCGATGGCCAGGGCCTGGACCGCGTGGTCGCGGTGGTGACGCGCTGGTTCGGCGGCATCAAGCTTGGCGCGGGCGGGCTGGTGCGCGCCTACGGCGGCAGCGCGGCCGAGTGCCTCCGCGTCGCGCCTCGCCGCGAACTGGTCGTGTTCGCCGAATTCGCCCTCGCCTACCCCTTCGCCGAAACCGGCCCGGTGCACGCGGCGGTCGCGCAATTCGAGGCCGAAAAACTCGACGAGCGCTTCGATGCCGACGGCGCGCGCCTGCATGTGCGCCTGCCGGCCGATCGCGTGGACGCCTTGAAAGCTCGCCTGCGCGACGCCACCCGTGACCGGGTGCGTTTCTCCGACGCCTGAGGCGGTACACGCCGAAGTCGAAACGCGGAAACTTCCGACCCTCGCGCGCGGTCCGTTCCGCGTCCTGCATTCCTGCTGCTGCCCCATACTGGCCAATCGATGACCACCGACGTCTCCACCGCCAAAGCCCCGATCGGCAGCCTGCGCACGCTGTGGCCGTTCGTGCAGCGACATCGCACGTTGTTCATCGCGTGGCTCGTCGCGCTGGCGGCTTCGAGCGCCGCGACGCTCAGCCTCCCGGTCGCGGTGCGCACGATGATCGACCAGGGTTTCGCGCAAGGCGGCGGCGCCGCGATCGACCGCGCGTTCCTGCTGCTGTTCGCCGTGGCGGTCGCGCTGGCGCTCGCGACTGCGGCGCGCTTCTTCTTCGTCTCGCTGCTGGGCGAGCGCGTGGTCGCCGACCTGCGCGAGCGCCTCTACGCGCACCTGATCGCGCTCGATGCCGGCTTCCACGACCGCAACCGCAGCGGCGAGTTGGTCTCGCGCCTTACCGCCGACGCCGAATTGCTGCGCAGCGTCGTGGGTTCGAGCATGTCGGTGGCGCTGCGAAGCACCGTCACGGTGGTCGGCAGCCTGGCGATGCTGTTCGTCACCGCGCCGCGTCTGGCGGCATTCGCGCTGGTCGGCATCCCGCTCGCCGTGTTGCCGATCGTCATTGGCGGGCGCCGCCTGAAGAAGATGTCGCGCGTAAGCCAGGACCGCGTCGCGGACGCCAACACGCTCGCGAACGAAACTCTCGGCGCCATCCGCACCGTGCAGGCGCATGCACGCGAGCCCTACGAGCGCGATCGTTTCGGTGCCGCACTCAAGGAAGCCGTGTCCACTGCGCGACGGCGCATCCAGGCGCAGTCGTGGGTCACGGCGATCGCCATCGTGCTGATCTTCGGCGCGATCACGCTGGTGCTGTGGTCCGGCGCGCACGACGTCGTCGCCAATCGCATGAGCGCCGGCACGCTCGGGCAATTCATGCTGTACGCAATGATCGGCGGCGGTTCGGTCGGCGCGCTCGCTGAAGTCTGGAACGAACTCCAGCGCGCCGCCGGCGGCATGGGGCGTATCAGCGAGTTGCTGGTCGAAACCGCGGCGGTGCAGTCGCCTGCGAACCCGGTGACGCTCCCGAAACCGGTGCGGGGCGAGCTGACATTCGACCGCGTGAGCTTCCATTACCCGTTGCGCCCCGACGCGCCGGCGCTGGAGGAGTTCGACCTGCGCGTGCGCCCGGGCGAGACGGTCGCGCTCGTTGGCCCATCGGGCGCCGGCAAGAGCACGGTGTTCTCGATGCTGCTGCGTTTCCACGATCCGCAGTCCGGCTCGGTACGCGTGGACGGCACCGACGTTCGCCAACTCGATCTGGCCGAATTGCGCGAGGCCATCGCGCTCGTGCCGCAGCAGCCGACGATCTTCGCCGCCAGCGCGCGCGACAACATCCGCTACGGCCGCCTCGAAGCCAGCGACGCCGACATCGAGCACGCTGTGAAAGCCGCGCATGCATCGGACTTCATCGGCGCGCTGCCGCAGCGCCTGGATACCGAACTCGGCGAACGCGGCGCGCGGCTGTCCGGCGGCCAGCAGCAGCGCATCGCCATCGCGCGCGCCTTGCTCAAGGACGCGCCGATCCTGCTACTCGACGAAGCCACCAGCGCGCTGGACGCACAGAGCGAGCGCGCCGTGCAGCAGGCGCTGGAAACCTTGATGGAAGGCCGCACGACGCTGGTGATCGCCCACCGCCTCGCCACCGTGCTCAAGGCCGACCGCATCGTCGTGATGGATCGCGGCCGCATCATCGCCGAAGGCACGCACGAGCAACTGCTGGCGCAAGGCGGCCTGTATGCGGAGCTTGCGAAGTTGCAGTTCCTGGATTGATCCGTCGAGTCGTTGCGACGGCGGGTCGTTCTGTGTCCCGAACGATGACGCGGAGCATGCTGTCGCGTCACGAGCCACGCTTGGAGCTAGGATGCGCTGGAAGAAAATTGCAAAGCTTTCCGCTGCGCTGACCGCGGTCTTGTTCGCTGGGCTTTTCGCGGCACCGGCGTACCGTTGGGGCAAGATCGAACTAGAACGCCGCGCCGAGGCACCCGATCCGGTCGTTGCCACCATGGATGAAACTCGCGCCATTCTGGCTGCCGTGTTGGCGCATCACGCGTATGAGGGCGTTCCTCCTCCACCGGCGCCTGAATATCGCCACGCGAGGACCGTCCGCGCACGCTGATCGTTTCCGATCGCTCTCTATGCCTGTACCGGAAAACGCCTCGCGCTGGCTGCGGCGATGGGGATAGCTCGTCCTGTATCCCGAGCTGGACGCTGTGGCGCCACTCAAGCTTCGCACAGAACTGGTGATGGCAAACCCGGAGGTGCAGGCGCTGTCGCTTGGCGGCGTTCCGGGAACGCGCGTGGTCGCGCAGACGGACATCGATCACGCGCTCCAGCAGCGCGGGTGGTGGGAGACGTTCTATCGACAGTTCGGCAAGTCGGCCGGCATGGTGCGGATCACGCGACCGGTTCTGGGCAACGGCCGATCGCGCGCATTGATTCTCGTGGATCACATGTGCGACGGTCTTTGCGGAAGCGTGACACTTTTTGAGCTCGAGCACCGGAATGCGCAGTCGCACGTGTCCGGAGCGTTCCAGATCGCCGTCAGGTAGTCCCCCTCCCCCCGGCTTCCGGTCACGACACACTTCGGCGCTATCACGTAGCCCACGCCCGCGCGATCAACGACCCCAGCTCGAAATCCCGCGGCAGCGTCCCGTACGCATTGCCGTGATCGCCGCCGATGCGCGTGCTGCAGAACGCCGCCGCCATCGGGCTGTCGTTTCGCAGCAGCAGGCTGGCCTGCAACGCCAGCGCCAGCGCTTCGACCCAACGCCGTGCTTCGACTTCGCCCGGCACCGTTTGGCCTTCCAGCACCGGACGCAACTCGGCGATCTCGGTGTCGAGGTCGGGATCCACGTTGTGCGCCGCTTCCAGTTCGGCGAGCAGCGCGCGCCCGGTGTGGGGCTCGCGCTGCAACGCACGCAACACGTCCAGGCACTGGATGTTGCCGCTGCCTTCCCAGATCGAGTTCAACGGCGCCTGCCGATAGAGACGCGGCAGCAGCGATTCCTCGACGTAACCCGCTCCGCCCAGGCATTCCTGCGCTTCGTTGACGAAGCCCGGCGCACGTCGGCACACCCAGTACTTCCCCACGGCGGTGGCGATGCGCGCGAACGCGGCCTCCTGAGGGTCGTACGGTGCGCGATCGACCGCGCGCGCCACGCGCATCGCCAGCACGACGGCCGCTTCGGCTTCGATGGCCAGGTCCGCCAGCACGTTGCGCATCAGCGCGTGGTCGGCCAGCCGCTTGCCGAAGGTCATCCGATGGTGCGTGTGATGCATGGCCTGCGCCAGCGCCATGCGCATCTCGGCGGCGGCACCGAGCATGCAGTCCAGTCGGGTGAGCATCACCATCTCGATGATCGTCGCCACGCCGCGGCCTTCGTCGCCGATGCGGTACGCCCAGGCGTCCATGAACTCGACCTCCGACGATGCGTTCGACCAGTCGCCGAGCTTGTCCTTCAAACGCATCAGGGCGAACGCGTTCTTCTGACCGTCCGGCGTCCAGCGCGGCAGCAGGAAACAGGTGAGGCCTCCGGTGGCCTGCGCCAGCACAAGGAAGGCGTCGGACATCGGCGCGGAAAAAAACCACTTGTGGCCGACGAGGCGATATTCATTTTCGCCCGACAACGCAGTGGCGACCGTGCGGTTAGCGCGCACGTCGCTGCCGCCCTGCTTCTCGGTCATGCCCATGCCGATCGTGATGCCGAGCTTCTGGTCGCCCACGATGTCGCGCGGGTCGTAGAACGGCGAGGTCGCCTTGCCTTCCCAGCCGACGAGGTCGGGCGCATGCCGCAGCACGGGCACCGCCGCGTGCGTCATCGTCAGTGGGCAACTGGTGCCGGGCTCCACCTGGTGATGCAGGTAACTGAGCGCGGCACGGGCGACGTGCGCGCCCGGTCGCGGCTGCGTCCAGGACAGGCCGGCGACGCCATGCTCGATCGCCGCCTGCATGATGCGGTGGTAATTCGGATGGAACTCGACCAGGTCGATGCGGTTCCCGAAGCGATCGTGCGTGCGCAGGCGCGGGCGGTCGCGATGCGCATCGAAGCTCAGCCGGTAGAGTTCGTCGCCCGCAAGCGCGCCGTAGGTCGCCAGCGTTTCGGCGAAATCGCCGCCTCCTTCGCGCACCACCGCTTCGCGCAGCGCGGCATCGTCCTGCCACAGATCGCGCGGGGCGAACTCGGGCGGCTGGTTCTCGACGCGATGCGTGGCGAACGGCGGCAGCGGGTCCATCTGCAGCTCCGGCATGGGTCTGGTGGGTGGGGACGCGCGGGATGGATCGATTCTAGGCCGCGTACCGTCGGCTACGCGTTTTCGACGGCGAGCCGGCCGGTCGTGTTTGGCGTGCGTTCCGCCAGGGCGCTGACGAAGCCGGCGTCGAGCGCGTATGTCCCCAGCCAGCCGCGACGGGTGCCGGTGAGCACGCGGAGCATCTGCCCGCGCCCGCCCGGCAGGCGCGACATCGGATGGAAAAGGCGGTCCCGCATCGCCGCCAGGCGGTCGCGTTCGGACTGGAACAACGGCGTGAGCCAGCGGCTCCAGAAGTGGTAGATGCCCAGATGATCGCGGCGGCGGCGCTCGTAATCGGCGAACGCATCGACGGGGCGTGCGTGCGTTCGCAGCGCGTCGCGTAGCGCGAGCGCGTCGGCCAGCGCCATGTTCACGCCCTGCCCCAGCTGCGGGCTCATCGCGTGGGCGGCGTCGCCCATCAATATGGCGCGCCCGCAATGCCAGCGACGCTGCACGGTGTCGCGGTAGCGCGCCTGCGCCAGTCCCGCCGGCACCGCCGTGCCGTGCAGGCGTTCGGCCGCCTCGGGCCAGACCGTAGCCACGTCGCGACGCCAGGCGGACTCATCGGTGCCGGCGTGCGGCAGCTCGGCCGCAGGCAAGCTCCAGAAGAAACTCAGTCGCGGCACGGGATCCCCGGGACGCGTGCCGACCGGCAGCATGCCCGCCATGCGGCGCGCGCCAACGTAGCGCTGGTGCAGTTCGTCGGGAAACTCCCATGCGTCCTGCGCGACCAGGCACCACTGCGCGCCCCACGGGTACGGACGATCGAGCGCCGGCGCGGCGACCGCGCCGCGCAGCATCGATGCGGCGCCATCGGCGACGATGACGACGTCGAAGGCGCCGTGCTCCTCGCCCGCGTCGTCCCGAAGCACGCCGCGAGCCGTGTCCACCTCGACGATGCGCCGGCCGCAGTGCACGCGCCGGCCGTCGCGCCAGGCGTCGTCGAGCAGGCCGAACAACGCGCCGCGCTGCATGCCCAGGCCGAAGAAATGCGGCGCCAGCTCGCGGTAGCGCATGTCCATCACCGGGCGACCGCCCGTGGTCTCGCCGAACAGGCGGCCGATCCGGGCGCCATGCGCGAGCGCGTCGTCGAGCAGGCCGAGCTCCCACAACACCGCCAGCCCGGTCGGCTGGAGCAGGAAGCCCGCGCCGACCGGTCCGAGCACCGGCGCGCGTTCGAAGACCTCCACGTCGTGGCCATCGCGCGTGAGCAGCAGCGCCGCGGTCTGGCCGGCGGTGCCGTAGCCGACGATCCCGATGCGCAATGTCGATCCCTGGCGCGTCATGCGATTCCCTTCAGATACCCGGACCCGTCGATCCCGGGCGAAAAAAAGGCCCCGCAGATGCGGGGCCTTCGAACGCGATGTGCGTGGTGCTCGGAGGGTTATCCCCGGAGGATCACGCGACCACGTTGATGTTGGACGCCTGGGCGCCCTTCGGGCCCTGCGTCAGCTCGTAGCTCACACGCTGGCCTTCCTGCAGGCTGCGGAAGCCCTTGGCGTTGATCGCGGAGAAGTGCGCGAACACATCTGCGCTGCCATCTTCGGGAGAAATGAACCCGAAGCCCTTGGCGTCGTTGAACCACTTCACGGTGCCGTACTGCATGTCCTTGTCAACCTCATGCTGGATGCGAGTCGCGCACCGACGCGGATGCGATCCGGAGCGCTCGGCGAGTATGCAAACTGAATGCCGGCTTGACAATCATCTTGTTGCACGGGCGCCGAGCAGCGCCGACAGGAGGCGCGGCAGGCCCGACGAGGCGGCGGCCACGTTGTCCAGCACGTCCTGCAGGGTGATGACCTCGTCCGGGTCCGGCCCGGCGCCGGCCGCCCAGTTGGCGACGATGGCCAGGCAGGCGTAGTCCAGGCCCATTTCGCGCGCGAGGCCGGCTTCGGGCATCCCGGTCATGCCGACCAGGTCGCAGCCGTCGCGCCGCATGCGGACGATCTCCGCACGGGTCTCCAGACGGGGGCCCTGCGTGGCGCCGTAGCAGCCGTCGGCGACCAGCGCGACGCCGGCCGAGGCCGCGGCGTCGATCACCTCCTGCCGGAGCGAGCGCGTGTATGGCTCGCCGAAATCCACGTGCAGCACCTCGGTGCCGGGCTCCTCGCAGATCGTCGAGACGCGGCCCCAGGTGTAGTCGATGAGCTGGTCCGGGCACGCCAGCACGCGCGGGCCGAAGCGCTCGGTGATGCCGCCGACCGTATTCAGCGCCAGCACTCGCGTGGCGCCCAGCGCCTGCAGCGCGGCGAGGTTGGCGCGGTAGTTGATCTTGTGCGGCGGGAGCGAATGGCCTTCGCCATGGCGCGCCAAGAATGCCACGCGGTGCCCGCCGAGGGTGCCGACGCGCACCGGCCCGGACAGTGCGCCGTAGTGTGTGACCGGCTGGTGCGTCTCGACGTCCTGCAGGTCGGCCAGCTTGTACAGGCCCGTGCCGCCGATGACGGCCAATGCGATATCGGTCATCGGCTCAGTCCTTCAGCGCGTAGATCGCCGGCAGGTTGCGGCCCTGCTCGTGGTAATCCATGCCGTAGCCGAAGACGTAGCGATCCGGCACGTCGACGCCGACGTAATCGGCGCAGATGCCTTCGACGCAGCGGTCGTGCTTCTTCACCGCGAGCGCGGCGATGCGCACGTCGCGCGCGCCCTGCCCCAGGCACCAGTCGCGGATCGCCGCGAGCGTGTGACCTTCGTCGAGGATGTCGTCGGCGAGCAGCACGCGACGGTTCTTCAGCGGCGTCGCCGGGCGGTGCTTCCACACCAGTTCGCCGCCGGAGGTCTCGCCGCGGTAGCGCGTGGCATGCAGATAGTCGAATTCGAGGTCCTGTCCCAGCGCGCCCAGCTCCATCGCCAGCTGCGCCGCAAACGGCATGCCGCCGTGCATGACGGTCAGGTACACGGGCACGTCGGCAGCGGTGTAGTCGGCGTCGATCTGGCGCGCCATGCGTGCGATCGCCTGTTCCAGCGTGGCGCGATCCAGAAGCAGATCGGAGTTGGCCAGCGCGGCGGCCAGGTCGTGCGTGTTCGCAATGGTGTCCATCAAGCCAGTCCTTCCTGCCGGTTGCGGGCGGCGTCGTAGCGGGCGTCGGCCAGCAGGCCGTCCCATCCCAGCGCGCCGCGGCCGATCAGGCCGGCGAGCGCCATCGTGTTGAGCTTTCGGCCTTCGACGGCCGCGAGCGCGTCTTCGACCAGCTCCGGGTGGCAGACGAGGATCGCGTCGCAGCCGGCGTCGTAATGCGCGTCGATGCGCCCCTTGACGCCACCCGGATGTTCGCCGGCCTTCATGCCGATGTCGTCGGTGAAGACGACGCCGCGGAAATGCATCTCGCCGCGCAGGATCTCCTCGATCCAGCGCTTCGAAAAACCGGCAGGTTCCGGCGCCACGGCCGGGTACTTCACGTGCGCCATCATCACCGCGTCGGCCTTGGCATCGATGCCGGCGACGAAGGGCACCAGGTCGTTCGCACGCAGCTCGTCGAGCGGGCGCGGATCGACCGCCTCGTTGAAATGCGTGTCGGCCAGCACCGAGCCGTGGCCCGGGAAATGCTTCAGCGTCGCCGGCATGCCGGCGCCGTGCATGCCGCGAATGTAGGCGCGCGTGAATTCGGCGACGACCGTGGGATCCTCGGAGAACGCGCGATTGCCGATGGCGAGGTTGCCGCGCCCGAGGTCCGCGACCGGCGCGAAGCTCAGGTCCACGCCGCTGGCGAGCACTTCTTTCGCCATCAGCCAGGCGTGTTCCTCGGCCAGCTTGAGGGCGGCCGCGGGATCGGCGGCGTAACGCCTGCCGAAGCCGTCCAGCGGCGGCAGCGCGCTGTAGCCGTCACGGAAGCGCTGCACGCGTCCGCCTTCCTGGTCGACACAGACCAGCTGCGGGCGCGGTGCCGCTTCGCGGATGGACGCCGATAGTTCGGCGACCTGCGCCTTCGACGCGAAGTTACGGCTGAACAGGATCACGCCGGCGCAGGCGTCGTGCTGCAGCCAGTCGCGCTCCTGCGCGGTGAGTTCGGTGCCGGCCACGCCGATCACGAGCATGCGGAAGACTCCGGTTGTCTGGGCCGCGCCCGTTGCGCGGGCCCGCATTGTCGCGCAGATGCCCGAACGGGGCATCCGCACGTGTCTGGCTTGCGTGAAGGCGCCGGCGTCAGACCGCGCAGCCGTCCGGGCCGCAGGCGTCGCTCGACGCGTGTTCGTCCGACGGGCGCGCTTCCACGCCGAGGCGCTCGAACACCTGCGCGAACACCGCCGGCGTCTGCGCGCCCTGCACCGCCAAACGTCCGTCGAAGACGAATGTCGGCACCGCCTGGATGCCCAGCGAGTGGGCCTGCGCGAGCTGCGCGCGAACTTCGGCGATGCCTTCGTCCGAGTCCAGCATCTGCCGCACGCGTGCTTCCGGCAGCCCGCCTTCGGCGCCAGCGTCGATCAGCGTCTGCACGTCGGCGAGATTGCGGCCTTCGGCGAAGTGCGCACGAAACAGCGCCTCGCCGACCTTGTCCGCATCGCCTTCGCGGCCGGCGAGCCACACCAGGCGATGCGCCTTGAGCGTGCTCACGCGCACCTGCCCGCGATCGAAATCGAACGGCAGGCCTTCGGCGCGACCGGTGGCCTGCGTTTGCGACAGGATCTGCTCGGTGCGTTCGGCGCCGCCGAACTTCTTTTCGTAGGCCTCGCGCAGTGGCACGGGCGTGTCGCCGGGCGCGTCGTTCAAATCCGGATCGAGCTGGAACGCGTGCCAGTGGATCTCGGCCGTGCGGCCCTTTTCGCCCAGCTGCGCCAGCGCTTCACGCAGGCGGTGCTTGCCGATCCAGCACCAGGGGCAGACCACGTCGGACCAGATGTCTATGCGCAAAGGAGTGTTGTCCATGGACTCGAAATGGGGCCGCGGTGCCCTTACGCAACCAGGCCCGCGCGCTCGTCCGCGCTCCATTGCGCGTACGGACGCGTGGCGAGCGCGAGGTTGTAGTAGCGCGACGATTCGGTGACTTCCGCGCCGATCCACTCCGGGCGCGCGAAGGCTTCATCCGCGCTGGACAACTCGATCTCGGCGACGACCAGCCCCGCGTTGTCGCCGAGGAACTCGTCGACCTCCCACAGATGCCCTTCGTGCTGCACGTAGTGGCGACGCTTGTCGACCAACCCGCCTACGCACAGCGCGAGCAGCGCGCGCGCGTCGGCGACCGGAATGGCGTAATCGAACTCCTGCCGCGTGTGGCCGAGTTCGCGCGACTTGAGGTTGAGGAACGCCTCGTCGCCGGCGATGCGCACGCGCACCGACGCCTTCATCGCGCCCTCGTCCATCGCCTTCTGGTCGTTGATGTACCCCTGCGCCATCGGCACGACCTCGCGTGCGGCCGCGCGCCAGCCGTCGCCGGTGACCAGGAACTTGCGTTCGATTTCGAGTGCCATGCGGTGTGTCCTGTGCGGGCGATCGCGATCAGCGCTCGAACAGCGCGATCGATTCCACGTGCGCGGTGTGCGGGAACATGTCCATCACGCCGGCGGCCTTGAGCTTCCAGCCGCGCTCCTTCACCAGGAAACCGGCGTCGCGTGCGAGCGAGGCCGGATGGCAGCTGACGTAGACGATACGGTCGAACTGTTTCAGCGGCAGCTGCGCCAGCACGACGTCGGCGCCCGAGCGCGGCGGGTCGAGCAGCAGCTTGTCGAAGGGCTCCTTCATCCAGCTCTCGCCGGACAGGTCCTTCGCCAGATCCGCCGCATGGAACTGCGCATTCGCGATGCCGTTGTGCGCGGCGTTCTCGCGCGCGCGACGCACCAGCCCCGCCTCGCCCTCCAC
This sequence comes from Lysobacter soli, assembly GCF_009755585.1. NCBI lineage: Bacteria > Pseudomonadati > Pseudomonadota > Gammaproteobacteria > Lysobacterales > Lysobacteraceae > Lysobacter > Lysobacter soli. Next base: position 2,751,349 of record NZ_CP046603.1, read on the forward strand.
GCCGACGACTTCGCGCACCTGGCGCGCCAGCGGCAGCGTGAAATTGCCCAGGCCCGCGAACAGGTCGAGCACGCGGTCTTCGGGCCTGGGATCGAGCAGATCGAGCGCCAGCTGGATCATCTTGCCGTTGAGGCCAGCGTTGACCTGGATGAAGTCCAGCGGGCGGAACAGGAATTCCAGGTTCCACTGCGGCAGCGAAAACGCCAGCTTCGGCGCTTCGGGCCACAACGCGTGCACGGTATCCAGGCCGCCGGGCTGGAGGAAGATCGCGAACCCGTGCGCCTTGCCGAACGCGACCAGCGCCTCGCGATCACTGTCGGTGAGCGGCACCAGGTGGCGGATCGTCAGCGCGACGCCGCCGAAGGCCTCGCCATGCGAACCATCCTGCGCGTCACCGGCGATGAACTCGATCTGCGGGATCTCGCGCCGCGCCTGCATGCCGTCCACCAGCGCGGCGAGTTCGGGCAGCTTCGACGCGATCTGCGGCATCACCGTGTGGCATTCGCGGATGTCGGCGACGAAGCGCGGATCGGTTTCGCGGAAGCCGACCAGCGTCTTGTCCTTCTTCTCGACGCGACGCACCGAGAAACGGCCCTTGCGGCGATAGCCCCACGACGTATCGACCAGCGGCGGCAGAATGCGTTCGGGCGCGACGTGGCCGATGCGCTCGAAGTTCTCCATGAGCACGCGCTGCTTGGCGAGGATCTGTCTTTCCTCGTCGTAATGCTGCATGGCGCAGCCGCTGCACACGCCGAAGTGCGCGCAACGCGGCGCGACGCGTTCGGGCGCGGCTTCGAGGACTTCGACGGTCTTCGCCTCGTCGAAACTCCGATGGCGACCGGTCTGCGAGGCCATGACGCGCTCGCCGGGCAGCGCGCCGGCAACGAACACGGCCTTGCCGTCGGGACGGCGGGCCACGCCGCGGCCGTCGTGGGTCAGGTCGGTGATGAGGACTTCGAAGGGGGTTTGATCGATGCGGGCCACAGCGGCTGGCGGTACTGCTCAACAGGGCCGCGTATTGTCGCAGATCGAGCGAGCCCGCCCGACCTGCCCCCCTCCCATTGCGGGAGAGGGGCGTTCAGGTCACTTCTGGCGCCAGCCGCCACCGGCGTCCTGCACCCACCAGCCCGGCCGCGCGCTGTCGACCCACTGGCGCGCGAACACGGCGCGGATCTGCTGTTCCCATTCGGGATGATCGTTGGCCACGGCGATTTCGCGATAGACGGCGCGGGCGTCGCGATTCTGTTCGGCGACGGCCTGGTTCACGCCGACGCGCTGCGGCAGCGGGATCTTGGCCGCGTCGCGCACGTCGATGGTGCCGTCGTTGGCGATGCCCAGCGCGCCGGATTCGAAATGCGCCTTGAGCTGGCCGTCGAAACGCTGCGCCATGCGCGCCTGGATCGACTGGATCGCCGGCGTCTTGATCGTGATGTCCGGCTGGCCCTGCGCCTGCGCGGTGCCGATGCCCATCAGCGACAACCAATCGATGCGCGAGGCGAGCGAACGCTCCGCCGACGGCACGTAGGCGCTCTGGCCGCCTGGCTTTTCCTGCGGCTTCGGCGCGGGCTGTGCGTCGTCGCCGATCACCTTCTCGACGAACTCGCGCGCCGCTTCCTTCGCCTCGGCGGCGGGGAAGTACACGTTGATCGTGACGCAGGCAGTCAGCGCGACCGCTGCCACCGGGATGCCCATCCAACGACGCATGACGATTTCTCCTGTTGATCCGATGCCGGCAGCACGTGCGTGCGGCCGGCGCGATGCAGCGAAACTTACCCGAAGCGAGCGACCGGCAGCCAATCAGTCGAAGACCGGCTTCACGTCGCCCGTGCTGGCGGCCTTCAACCGTTCCAGCAGGGTCGGCCAGTCCACGTCGCGGTTGAACCCCACCACCGCCAGCCGCGGCAGGCCGGCCCCTTCGACGATAGTGAATCCGTTGCCGGCTGAACCCAGACCGCTCATCCGGCAGACCTGGTCGCCGAGATAGCACGACAGGCCGATGCGCCGATAGCCGAAATCGTCGAACAGCCCGATCAGCTGCGACTGCAGCGAACTGACGAAGGAGGCATCGGACACGCTCGACAGGTCCTGCACCGCGCGCTGGCTGATGCGCTGGCGCACGCCGGCGCGGCGTGCGGCATCGGCGTCGGTCGCGATGGCGGCCTCGAACGCGACGGGCTGCCAGTCGACCAGCCGCAGCCGGTCGAAGCGCCCGTCGAGCTTCCCCGTGATTTCGCCGAAGCCGAGCACGCCGGTCAGCGATTGCAGGTCGATGTCCTCGAAGGCGATGTCCGACGACAGCGTCGGCGCGACGCCGAACGGCCGCTCCATCGCCAGCGACGACACCTGCACCGTGCCGCCGAACAGCTGCACCGACAGGCCGCCTTCGAAATCCAGGCGGTCGTCCGCGTAGCGCGCTTCCGGGATGTGGCCGGTGAGCTCGCCGGTGAACGCGGGCCAGCCCAGCGCCTGCGCGAGCTGCGCGATGTCCAGCCGGTCCAGGTCCAGGCCGAAGCGGATCTGCAGCCCCTGCCCGTCCGCCGGCGGCCGCAGGCTGAGGTGGTCGATCGACACATTGCCGCCGAGCATCGCCATGGTCGACGCCTCGCGCAGGCGCAACTCGCCGGCATCGCTCACGAAAGGCAGCCGTGCCGGACCGAAGGCGAGGCCGTGCAGGCGCCCGCCGGTCCAGCGCAGTTCGCTTTCGAGCTGTTCGGCGCGGGAAAAACGCACGTCGCCTTCGAGCCCGGCGAAGTCGAACCGCCCGCGCGGGTCGTCGATCGCCACGCCGTGCGGCACGAAGGCCGCTTCGTGCACGGTGCCTTCGTCCATGCGCAGCTGGACGTCTGCCGCGCCGCGCAGTTGGAGGTCCGCCAGTCCCGCCAGGCCGAGGAAGCCGGTGAGATAGCCATCGCGCATCGGCGCCAGATCGGTGCTGCGTGCGCGCACGTCGAGCGAGCGTAGCGACGCGTCCGCGCCGAGGTACGCGCTCCCCTGCGCCGTGAGCACGCCGGGGTCGTCCCATCGGAATCGCGGAATCTGCCAGCCGCCAGCGCCGTCCTGTCTCGCCAGCAGGTCGACCGCGACCCGTCGCTTCTGCAAGGCGATGTACGCGTTGCCGAACAGCAGGTCGCCGCCGAGCAGCGCGCCGTCGATGGCGAAGTTCGTGTTGGTGCCGAAGGTCGCGTCGAGCGTCGCCTGCGCGGAAAGGTTTTCGCCAGCGGTGAGACCGTCGGCCGTATCGAAGGCGACGCCCGTCAGGCGCAGCGGGCCGGTGACGCGCAGTGGCGCGTTGGCGGGCGCGCGCACGTCGATACGACCATCGAGCGTGCCCGTGCCGAATCGCCCGGCCGCCCAGGCCTGCGACATCAGCGCCTGCGCCCACGTAACCGGGACCTGCGCCAGGTCGATACGCGTGAGGTCGGGCGTCCGGCTTTCGCGATTGAGGGCGATGCGGCTGCGACCCTGGGACAGGCTCGCGTCGGTGCGGGCGTCGTCGATATCGATGGCCAGCGTCAGCGCGGCGCTTCGCCCCTCGCGCACGGCGCCTTCACACTGCCACCGGTTTCCTGCATGCGACAGTGGACACTGCCAGGTGACGTCACGGAAGCGGTAACCCAGCCCCGGCGCGTCGATGCGCGCGGCCTGCAGGCGCAACACGCCCTGGGGCGCCGAGTCGGGCCAGTCGAGCTGGACGCGAACGCCTTCCAGCGTCGCGACCGCGGTGCGTATTCTGGCGATCTTCGCCTGGGCAGTCGCCGCGGAAGCGGCATCGGTCCACGCGGCGAACGCGATGGCCGATGCAACCAGCAGCAGGCGTAAGATCGAACACGACATCCGAGCAGCATACCGACAGGACGCGAAATGCCGATGATGCGCGACACACTTCCCCGCATCCTGCTCGTCGAGGACGATCCGACCAGCCAGGCCTTCCTCACTGCCGCGTTGCGCGCGACGCCGGCCGAGGTCGACGCGGCCGACACGATGGGCGCGGCGCTGGCGCTCGCGGCATCGCAGACCTACGCGGCCTGGATGATCGATGCCCGGTTGCCCGACGGCAGCGGCGCGGAACTGCTGGCAAGACTGCGCGAACGCGACACGCGTACACCGGCCATCGCCCACACGGCCGCGCACGAATCCGACGTGCTCGATGCGCTGGTCGCGGCAGGCTTCGCCGAGGCGCTGGTCAAGCCGATGCCCGCCGCCACGCTGCAGTCTGCATTGCGGCGCGTGCTTGGGTCGGCCGCCGACGAGGCGCCCGCGGCCGAACTGGCCATCGTCGAGGACGTTCCGCTGTGGGACGACGACGCGGCCGCACTCGCGCTCAATGGCAACCGTGCGCACGTGGAAACGCTGCGCGAACTGTTCGTGCAGGAACTGACGAAGTCGGTGTATGCGATTTCCACCGCGGCCGAGCGCGGCGACCTCGATTCGGTGCGCGGCGACCTGCATCGACTGCGTGCGAGCTGCGGCTTCGTCGGTGCGCAGCGACTGGCGGCAGCCGTGCAGGCGTTGCAGCAGGATCCTGCATCGCCGGCACGACTCGATGCGCTGGAGCACATTGCGCACGAGACCCTGGCGCACGCCGGCGTCGTGCCGCATTCGGCGCCGATCGTGGAAGCTCAGTCGGCCGCGTTCTGATCCCGCGGTCGCGACACGCGGTTCAACTCGGAGAGCATGTCCCACGATTTCAAGCCGCGTGGCCCCAGATGGTGCGCGAGCACGTCGCGCATGGCACGGCGAAGGCCGGGCAGATCGTCGGTTTCAGGCACGAGGTCGGCCGCCAGCGCCAACAGTCCGCGGCCGGTCGCGGCGCGGCTGCGATCGCCATGGCCGCGATCGCTCAACACGCGGCGCGGCCCGTATTCGGGTTCCAGCCGGTAGCGCGCGGCGGGATCGATCGGCGCGCCTTCGCCGTCGTGCGACAGGTCGAAGCCAAAGCCAAGCGCATCGATCAGGTCGCGCTCATAGCGGCGCAACGTCCACGCCAGCGGTTCGCCGGCGCCCAGTCGCGCGCGGGCACGGCCGTAGGCGTCGTAGAGCTCGGACGACGGATCCTGGCGCGGGGCCAGGCGCAGGGTGAGTTCGTTGAGGTAGAAGCCCGACAGCATCGCCTCGCCCGACAGCCGCGGCGCGACATCGAGCGCCTCGGCAGCGTTCAGGCGGGCGAGCTCGCCGACCTGCACGGCGTCGAGCCGGATCCACTGCAGCGGCTGCAAGGCCGCGCGCAGGAGCTGCTTCTTCGGCCCCTGCACGCCGCGCGCGACCAGGCCCAGCCGGCCGTGATGTTCGCTCAGCACTTCCACCAGCAGGCTGGTCTCGCGCCACGGGCGCGCATGCAGGACGAAGGCGGATTCGGCGCTAAGTCGCATGGAGGCCGGGGCGGCGGATCAAGGTAGAAGACGAAGACGTCGGCGGGCTCGGTTTCGGGTTCGCACCGGAGCCCTCGCCGTTCGTCGTGGATCAGTCGTGGTAGCCGAACGCCCGCAGCGCCGCTTCGTCGTCCGACCAGCCTTCGCGTACGCGCACCCAGGTTTCCAGGAACACCTTGCTGCCGAACAGGCGTTCCATCTGCTGGCGGGCCTTGGCCCCGATCTCGCGCAAGCGCTCGCCGCCCTTGCCGATGACGATCGCCTTCTGACCATCGCGCTCGACCCAGATCACCGCGCCGATGCGCAGCAGGTTGCCGTCGACCTCGAACTTCTCGATCTCCACCGTCGTCGCGTACGGAAGTTCTTCGCCCAACTGGCGCATGAGCTGCTCGCGCACCATTTCGCCGGCGAGGAAGCGCTGGCTTTTGTCGGTGATCTCGTCTTCGCCGTACAGCGCAGGCTGCTCGGGCATCAGCGCCAGCACGTCCTTCACAAGCGGTTCCAGCCCCTTGCGGCGGAGCGCGGAAATCGGGTGCACGGCGGCGAAGTCGCGCCCGTCGCTCACCTTCGCCAGGAACGGCAGCAGCGTGGTCTTGTCCTTGATGCGATCGACCTGGTTGGCGACCAGCACTACCGGCACGCCGCCCTTCTTCAGCGCGTCGTAGGCCAGCGAGTCCTCGTCGTCCCACTGGCCGGCACGGACGACGAGGATCGCGGCGTCGACGCCCTCGAGCGCACCACGGGCGGCGCGATTCATCCAGCGGTTCATCGCGCGCTTCTGCTCGCGATGGATACCGGGGGTGTCGACCAGCAGCAGCTGGCCTTCAGGGAAGGTCGCGATACCGAGCAACTGGTGCCGCGTGGTCTGCGGGCGATCGGAGGTGATACTGACCTTCGCGCCGACCAGGGCGTTGACCAAGGTGGATTTGCCGACGTTTGGACGGCCGATGACGGCCACATGGCCGGCTCGATGGGCGGGGGTATTCATCCGGGAATTGTAAGGCGCCCGTGCCGGGCCCGTACGGCGAACGACGCTGTCAGCGTTCCTGCAGCAGGTCCAGGACGGCCTCGGCGGCCGCCTGTTCGGCCGCCCGTCGCGAGGTTCCGACGCCCTCGGCCGTCACCGGTGGGTGACTCAGCGTACAGCTGACCTGGAAGCTCTTGGCATGTTCCTCGCCCGTCTCGCCCAGCAGCGTGTACACCGGCAGCGGCTTCTGGCGGGCCTGAAGCCACTCCTGCAATCGCGTCTTGGCGTCCTTGCCGACCTTGTTCGGCGGCGGGAGCGCGGCAATCGCCGATTCGAACCACGGCATGACCGCGGCGCGACAGGTCGGAAAGTCGGAATCGAGGTAGATCGCCGCGATCAGTGCCTCGAGCGCGTCGGCCAGGATGGAGTCGCGGCGATGGCCACCGGATTTCATCTCGCCCGGGCCGAGGGTCAGGCGGGGACCGAGGTCGAGGGTCCGCGCGATGGGTGCCAGTGCCGACTCGCGCACCAGTTCGGCGCGCGCCCGGGTGAGCGCGCCTTCGTCCGCGCGTGGCCAGTGTTCGTACAGCGCCTCGGCGACGATCAGGTTGACCAGCGCGTCACCGAGGAACTCCAGCCGCTCGTTGTGCGGCGCACCCGCACTACGGTGCGTCAGGGCCTGCTGCAGCAGTTCCGGACGCGAGAAGCGGTGGCCGATGCGATCAGTCATCCCCGGCATTGCGCGAGAGGACCTGTTCGGCATTGAAGTGGCCGACGATGTCGAAGTTGGCGATCAAAGGGCGACGCACTTCGTAGTCGACCGTCATCACGTAACCGGCGTCCTTGCGCGCGATCTTTACGTCGGTGGGCTTCACGTTGCTCGAATAGCTGATGTCCAGACGCGTAAAGAACTGCTGCTTGATCCGGGCCGGGTCCAGCTGAGAGACGCCCGGCTCCTGCGAAAGTTGCTTGAGCGCCTGCTTCACCGAGAAGAACTCCGAATACATCGGAATGACCTTCATGCCCATGTAGATGAACACGCCGACAACCGCCAGCACGATGATGAACCCGATCAGGGTCATGCCGCTCTGAGTACGCTTCATTACCAATCCCCCATGTTTGCAATGTGCCCCCGCCGGCGCTTTCCCCTCGCCGACGGGTGATTGTTACTGGATCCTGTTGCCGATGCGCGAGGTGTCCACGCCACCGTCGAAGTTCATCCAGATCAAGAATGCCTTCCCGCGCAGGTTTTGTTCCGGCAGGAAGCCCCAGTATCGGCTGTCCTCGCTGTTGTCGCGGTTGTCGCCCATCACGAAATAGTGTCCGGGCGGGACGATCCAGTCGCCCTCACCCTGGTCGATGAACGGCAGGTTGGTGCGCTCGAGCACGTGGTGCTGGCGGCCCAGCAGGTCTTCCTGCAGTTCCTCGGCGCCGGTCATCTCGGTGCCGTTGCCCTTGCCCTGGAAGACGCCGATCGGCGCGTACGCCAGCGCCTTTCCGTTCACGCTGACCTGGTTGTCGTGGTAGCCGACGCGGTCGCCCGGCAGGCCCACCACGCGCTTGATCCAGTCCTGGTCCGGATGGTGCGGCGGGCGGAAGACCACCACGTCGCCGCGTTGCGGCTCGCCGATGCCGATCACCTTGTGGTTGTTGATCGGCAGGCGCAGGCCGTAGGTGAACTTGTTGACGAGGATGAAGTCGCCCGTCAGCAGCGTCGGCATCATCGAGTTGGACGGGATGCGGAAGGGTTCGGCCACGAAGCTGCGCAGGATCAGCACCACCGCGAGCACGGGGAAGAACGCCTTGGAATAGTCGACGACGATGGGTTCCTTGCCGTCGTCCAGCAGGCCCTGCCGCGCTTCGCGACGCTTGGCCAGCACCAGCTTGTCGAGCAGCCAGACCAGGCCGGTGAACAGCGTCAGGACGACCAGGGCGATTTCAAACCAGCGCATGCATGCTCCTTTGCAGAGCGGAGAACGGGACGAACGGGAAAACCATCGGGGACATCGCAACCGGGCCGAACGACCGGCCAGCTGCGCAGGTCGCTCCCCGGCAACCTGCCACGGCGAGGATAGCGGCGGGCGTGCCGTCCGTCATGGGCGAATCCTTGCCGCAGCCGGCGGGAACTCCGCCTTCGGGTGTAGGAAAACCGCGCGCCACCGGCCTGCTTACTTGTCGACCTGCAGGACGGCGAGGAACGCCTCCTGGGGGATCTCGACGCGGCCGACCTGCTTCATGCGCTTCTTGCCCTCCTTCTGCTTCTCGAGGAGCTTCTTCTTGCGACTGATGTCGCCGCCGTAGCACTTGGCCAGCACGTTCTTGCGAAGCGCCTTGACCGTGGTGCGCGCGATGACCTGCGAGCCGATCGCCGCCTGGATCGCCACGTCGAACATCTGGCGCGGGATGAGTTCCTTCATCTTCTCGCACAGCTCGCGACCGCGACGGTCGGCGTGGCTGCGATGGCAGATGATCGAGAGCGCGTCGACCTTGTCGCCGTTGATGAGCGTGTCCACGCGCACGAACGGACCCGCGTCGAAGCGCAGGAAGTGGTAGTCCAGCGAGGCGTAGCCGCGGCTGACCGACTTGAGCTTGTCGAAGAAGTCCAGCACCACCTCGGCCATCGGCAGCTCGTAGCTGATCTGCACCTGGCTGGCCAGGTACTGGATGCTGATCTGCACGCCGCGCTTTTCCTCGCACAGCTTGATGATGTTGCCGATGTACGCCTCGGGCGTGAGGATGTTGGCGCGGATGATCGGCTCGCGGATTTCCTGGACCAGGTTCAACTGCGGCAGCTTGGCCGGGTTGTCCATGGGCATGATCTCGCCGTCCGTGCGCAGCACCTCGTAGATCACCGTCGGCGCGGTGGTGATCAGGTTGAGGTTGTACTCGCGCTCCAGACGCTCCTGCACGATTTCCATGTGCAGCATGCCGAGGAAGCCGCAGCGGAAACCGAAGCCCATGGCCTCGGAGCTTTCCGGCTCGAACCGCAGCGCCGCGTCGTTCAGGCGCAGCTTGTCCAGCGCTTCGCGCAGGTCCGGGTAATCCTCGGCGTCCACCGGGAACAGACCGGCGAACACGCGCGGCTGCATTTCCTGGAAGCCCGGCAGCGGCTTGGCAGCAGGATCGCCAGCCAGCGTGAGCGTGTCGCCCACCGGCGCGCCGTGCACGTCCTTGATCGAGGCGTGGATCCAGCCCACTTCACCGGCACCGAGCTTGGGCAGGTCCTTCCGCTTGGGCGTGAACACGCCGACCTTGTCGACCTGGTGCGTGCGGCCGGTCGACATCACCAGCAGCTTGTCGCCGGGCTTGATCTCGCCCTGCATCACGCGCACCAGCGAGACCACGCCCAGGTAGTTGTCGAACCACGAGTCGATGATCAGCGCCTGCAGCTTGTCGGTGTCGCGCGGCTTCGGCGGCGGGATGCGATGGACGATCGCCTCCAGCACGTCCACGACATTCAGGCCGGTCTTCGCACTGATGGCGACCGCATCTTCGGCATCGATGCCGATGACGGCCTCGATCTCGGCCTTGGCGCGTTCGATGTCGGCGGTGGGCAGGTCGATCTTGTTGAGGACCGGCACCACTTCCAGTCCCTGCTCCACCGCGGTGTAGCAGTTGGCGACCGACTGCGCTTCAACGCCCTGCGCGGCGTCTACCACCAGCAGCGCGCCTTCGCACGCGGCCAGCGAGCGGCTGACTTCGTAGCTGAAGTCGACGTGGCCGGGCGTGTCGATGAAGTTGAGGAAGTAGGTCTGCCCGTCGCGCGCCTTGTACGGCAGCGATACGGACTGGGCCTTGATGGTGATGCCGCGTTCGCGCTCGATCGGGTTGGAGTCGAGGACCTGCGCTTCCATCTCGCGGGCTTCGAGGCCGCCGCAGAGCTGGATGATGCGGTCGGCCAGCGTCGACTTGCCGTGGTCGACGTGGGCGATGATGGAGAAGTTTCTGATCTGCTGCATGCGGGGGCGCGCGAGGCTGGCCGTTCCTTGAAATCAACGCGCGATTATCGCACAGGCCCCGGCGCAGCCGACTCTCCGCCCCGCGTCCCGGCGCCGCCCGTGGGCGGACGCCGGGTCGCGGATCGATGCGTCAGCCGGTCCGGGCGTCGTCCTGGGCGGTGACAGCGATGAACTGCGTGGAGCCCTGGCGGCGGACCAGCAGCATCACGGTGTCGCCGGACTTCACTGAGCCCAGCTCCTTGTCGAGCGCGGCGGCCGAGCCAACCGCGCTGCGGCCGACCTGAAGCACCACGTCGCCCGGACGGAGCCCGGCTTCGGCGCCGGAGTCGCCCGGGTTGCGGATCAGCACGCCCTCGCCCGAACGCAGGCCCAGGCGCTGGCGCTCGCCGGCCGACAGGTCCTGGCCGACCAGACCCAGCGCGTTGCCGCCGGACGGCTTCGACGAACCTTCGTCCGCCGCCGGGCGCGGCGAGGCGCGACCGGTGCCGGCGAGTTCGTCCAGCTCGTTCACGGTGACGGTCTTGTCGAGCGTGCGACCGTCGCGGACCAGCGTGACCTTGGCCTTCGTGCCGGGCGCCATGTTGCCGATGATCGGCGGCAGGTCGGCGGAGTCGTTGATCGTGCGACCGTCGACCGCGCGGATCACGTCGCCGCGTTCGATGCCGGCCTTTTCGGCCGGGCTGCCGGGCAGCACGTCGGCGATCAACGCGCCGCTGCTGTCGGGCAGGCCGAGCGCCTTGGCCGATTCGCTCGTCAGCGCCTGCACCTGCACGCCCAGCTGACCGCGGCTGACCTTGCCGGTCGCGCGCAGCTGTTCGGCGGCGCTCATCGCGACGTCGATCGGGATCGCGAAGCTCACGCCCATGTAGCCGCCCGAGTTGCTGAAGATCTGCGAATTGATGCCGACCACTTCGCCGCTGGTGTTGAGCAGCGGGCCGCCCGAATTGCCCTGGTTGATGGCCACGTCGGTCTGGATGAAAGGCACGTAGCGCTGGTTCGCGTACGGGTTGGCGCGGCCGACCGCGCTGACGATGCCCGCGGTGACCGAGTGGTCCAGGCCGAACGGCGAGCCGATCGCGATCACCCACTGCCCGGCCTTGGTGCCGTTGGCCGGCGCCATGCGCAGGAACGGCAGGCCCTTCGCGTCGATCTTCAGCAGTGCCACGTCGGACTGCTCGTCGCTGCCGATGACCTTCGCGGTGAATTCGCGGCGATCCGACAGGGTCACGGTGACGGTGTCGGCGCCTTCGACGACGTGGTGATTGGTCATCACGTAACCGTCGGCCGACATCAGGAAACCGCTGCCCAGCGACGTGCCGCCGCCGCGCGGCCCGCGCGGGCCGGGGCCGCCCGGACCACCGGGGAACGGCATCTCGTCGCCGAAGAAGCGGCGGAAGATTTCCGGGATCTGCTCTTCGTCCGGCATCTGCTGCTGGCCGCGGGCGGTGCGGCGCGGCGTGACTTCGGCGCGGATGTTGACCACGGCCGGACCGACGCGCTGCACGAGGTTGGTGAAGTCCGGCAGGCCCGACACCAGCGGCGGCGCGGGCGTAGCCGCGGGCTGTGCGATCGGATTGGCGGGCTGCTGCGCGCATGCGACCGGAAGCGCTGCGGCGATGGCAGCGACCAGGAAGATGCTGCGCAGCGGGGTGCGGGGCGTGCGGTTCATTGGCATCGGGCCTCGGGAATCGTTGGGATGAGTGTGGGCGGTGCGCCGTTTTCGCGGCGCGAGGAAGGGGAATCGATGAGGCCGATCGTGGGAACGGCCCGAGGGGTCAGTCCTGCGGCCCGCGCTGGGCCGGCGCATCTTCGACGGCGGGCGTCGCGGTCTGCGGTTCGAACGGATAGAACGAGGGCGACGCCGCGCTGCTGGTGCCGAAACTCGCCGTCAGTGCGCCATTGCCCGAGTACTGCGGCAATACCGCGCGTGGCCACGGCCGCGACGCCGCTTCGACGTGTTCCGGCTGGAACGGCTTGACGTGCTGCGGCGCGGGAAGCGCGGTGTCGGCGATGGCCGTCTGCGGAACGGCTGCGCTCGCGACGGCGGGCTGTTCGACCTGCCGCCCGATGCGAGCCGAAGAACGCTGGCTCTGGTTGCGCGAGGCACGACGTTCGCTCGCACGACGTGGTACTTCGGCGACGGCCACTGCCGCGGCTGTCGCGCCCAGCGTGCTGTCGGGAGATTGGGGATTTGCCGGCGCTGCAGGCGCGCGCGGCGTCGCAACAGTCGATGCGCGCGATGCCGCCGCGGCAGCCACGCGCGGCAACGACGCCGCAGGCACGCTTGCGACATTCGGCGACGCGCTGCGGCCCGAGGGCGCCGCATCGTCGGAGAACGGACGCGTCACGAACAGCGCGGCCACCGCGACCGACGCCGCCAGCGCCCCGCCCATCCAGCCGCGACGTCCACTGAAGGCCTTGGCCGGCAGCGCGACCGGCTGCGACTGCTCTTCGCGCAATGCGAGCGCCACGCGATCGGCGAACCCGTTCGGGGCCACGCCCTGCGCCTGCCCGCGCAGCGCGTCGCCATAGAGTTGCCAGCGGCCGACGGTATCGCGCCATTCCGCGTCGTGGCCCAGCCGCTTCAGCGCGAAGCGTGCTTCGTCGGCGGCGAGTTCGCCGTCGAACAATGCGCACAGTGTTTCGCGCTCGTCGCTCGAGTGGGCCGGTCTATCGTCGATGGGTCGGTGGTTGGAAGTCATCGCTTGGCAGCTTTGGCAGTGTCGTGGTCCAGCAGGGGCCGCAGTTCGGTATCGATCGCTTCGCGCGCGCGGAAGATGCGCGAGCGGACCGTACCGATGGGGCACCCCATCTTCTGCGCGATGTCCTCGTAACTGAGGCCGTCCACCTCGCGCAGGGTGATCGCGGCCCGTAATTCTTCCGGCAATCCTTCGACCACACGCATCACCGTGCGTTCGATTTCCTGCCGCAGCAATTCATGTTCCGGCGTGTCGGTGTCGCGCAGTCGCGTGCCGGTGTCGAACAGCTCCGCCTCGCCGGCATCGACGTCGTCCGTCGGCGGGCGGCGGTTCTGTGCGACCAGATGGTTCTTGGCGGTATTCACGGCGATACGGTGCAACCATGTATAGAACTGCGCGTCGCCCCGGAAGTTCGGCAGCGCCCGGTAGGCGCGGATGAAGGTTTCCTGGGCCACGTCCTGGCATTCGCTCCAGTCGGCGATGTAACGGCCGATCAGCGCGGTGATCCGATGCTGGTACTTGCGCACCAGCGCATCGAAGGCCGCACTGTCGCCTCGCTGCACGCGCGCGACCAGCTCCTGGTCCAACTCGACATCTTTGGGCAACGTCATTTCGGCCATGCCGCGCCGGCGCTCCTGTCAGCTCGGCCATGGCCGAACGAATGGACAGCCCCGTGGAGGAAAAGTTCAAAGGTCGACGATGAACTTCAACGGGGCGAAGACTGAATCACGTTCATTAATGGGGACTGGCCGGAAGCCCGCAAGCGCCAGCCGTCATGGCATGTTGGCCACCCGCCGCCCGAAGCGGCGATTGACGCCGGCGAAGCATCGTCGGGATGATAGCGGCCTCTCCATACCTGAACGGATGGTGCGCAGATGATGGCTGGCCTCGATGGTCTCCGCTTCCAGCACTGGCAGACCGAGCTTCGCCCCGACGGCGTGCTGCTCCTCTCCTTCGACAAGGCCGGCACGCCGGTCAACACGTTCTCGCAGGACGTGCTGATCGAGCTGGACACCCTGATCGAACGCCTCGCGCTCGACCCACCGAAGGGCGTGGTGCTGCGTTCGGCCAAGTCGTCCGGCTTCATCGCCGGCGCCGATATCAAGGAATTCCAGGCCTTCGACGAGAAGGGCACGGTGGGCGACGCCATTCGGCGCGGCCAGCAGACCTTCCAGCGCCTGGCCGAGCTGCCCTGCCCGACCGTCGCGGCCATCCATGGCTTCTGCATGGGCGGCGGCACCGAGATCGCGCTGGCCTGCCGTTACCGCGTCGCCAGCAACGATTCGTCCACCCGCATCGGCCTGCCGGAAGTGAAGCTCGGCATCTTCCCGGGCTGGGGCGGCAGCGTGCGCCTGCCGCGCCTGATCGGCGCGCCGGCCGCGTTCGACATGATGCTGACCGGTCGCACGCTTTCGGCCTCGGCCGCGCGCGCGAACGGGCTGGTCGACAAGGTCACCGATCCGGCGTCGCTGATCGATGTCGCCGCGTCGTTCGCGCTGAAGGGCGCGGCGCCGCGACCGTTCAAGCAGCGCTTCCTCGGCTGGGCGACCAATACCCTGCCCGCGCGCAAGCTGCTCGCTCCGATGCTGACCAAGCAGGTCGCCCGCAAGGCGCGCAAGGAGCATTACCCCGCGCCGTACGCGCTGATCAACAGCTGGGCCAATGCCGGTGGCGGCGTCCAGCAGCAGCTGTCGGCCGAGCGTAAAGCCGTGGTGAAGCTCGCTTCGACGCCGACCGCGCGCAACCTCATCCGCGTGTTCTTCCTGCAGGAACGGCTCAAGAGCCTGGGCGGGAAGGAGCACGGGATCCGCCACGTGCACGTCGTCGGTGCCGGCGTGATGGGCGGCGACATCGCCGCCTGGTCGGCATGCAAGGGGTTCAACGTCACGCTGCAGGACCGCGAGCAGCGCTTCATCGATGCCGCGCTCGTCCGCTCGCAGACGCTGTTCGAGAAGAAGGTGAAGGACGAAGCCAAGCGCATTACGGTCTCCCAGCGCCTGAAGGGCGACCTGTCGGGCGATGGCGTGGCCGAGGCGGACCTGGTGATCGAGGCGATCATCGAGAACGCCGAAGCCAAGCGCGAGCTGTACGCGTCGCTGGAGCCGCGCATGAAGTTCGACGCGCTGCTGACGACCAACACCTCGTCGATTCCGCTGACCGAACTGCGCGAACACATCGCGCGCCCGGTGCACTTCGCCGGCCTGCACTACTTCAACCCGGTGGCGCTGATGCCGCTGGTGGAAATCATCCACCACGACCGCGTCGCGCCGCAGACCGAGCAGCGCCTGGCCGCGTTCTGCAAGGCGATCGACAAGCTGCCGGTCCCCGTCGCGGGCACGCCGGGCTTCCTCGTCAACCGCGTGCTGTTCCCGTACATGCTCGAAGCGGCCACGGCGTATGCCGACGGCGTGCCGGGCGCGGCGATCGACAAGGCCGCGGTGAAGTTCGGCATGCCGATGGGGCCGATCGAGCTGATCGACACGGTGGGCCTGGACGTCGCCGCCGGCGTCGGCGCGGAGCTCGCGCCGTTCCTCGGCCTGCCGATCCCGCCGTCGCTTTCCACGCCGCCGGAAGCCGGCAAGCGCGGGAAGAAGGACAACCAGGGCCTGTACAAGTGGGAGAACGGCAAGCCGGTGAAGCCCGCGCTGCCGAAGGATTACCAGATTCCTTCCGACCTGGAGGACCGCCTGATCATGCCGCTGATCAACGAAGCGGTCGCCTGCCTGCACGAAGGCGTCGTGGACGATGCGGAACTGCTCGATGCCGGCGTGATCTTCGGCACCGGCTTCGCGCCGTTCCGCGGCGGCCCGATCCAGTACGTTCGCGAAGCTGGCGTGGACAACCTGCTGGCTCGCCTGGCGATCCTCGAACAGCGTTACGGCGACCGTTTCAAGCCGCGTCCGGGCTGGGATAACCCGGCGCTGCGGCCGGAAGCTGTGGCGGCGAGCAAGGCCGCCTGATCGGACATCGTCGATGACGCGTCGACAGGCGCGTCGGCGAACTCAGTGCCGCGGCAGATGTCGCGGCACTTTTGTTTTCAGCAGTCGCACCAGCGACTCATCCATGTATTCGAAATCGTCGGGGATATCGAGGCACACCACGCGCGCGTGGCCGATGTGCGCCTCGTAACGCGACGAAAGCTTCGTGCGATGCGCGCGTTCCATCACGAAGACGATGTCCGCCCACGCCAGCAACTCCGGCGTGACCGGATTCTCGGCATCGTGGTTGAGACCGGCCGACGAGGTTTCGATCCCTGGCCAGTCGGCGAAGACGTGTTCGGCGGTCGGGCTGCGCAGCCGGTTCTGGCTGCAGACGAACAGGACGCGCTTCACGCCTTACATCGTGTGCGTCGGGCGTTCCGCCGCAAGCGTGCCGGCGAGCAGCGCTTCGATCTTGCCCTTCACCGTTTCGCCTTCGGCGCTGTCGGCGAACTGCACCCCGATGCCGGCCGGGCGATTGCCCTGCGCGCCCACGGGCGTCACCCACACGACCTTGCCGGCGACCGGCAGGCGCTCGTTGGATTCGGGCAAGGTGAGCAGCAGAAAGACCTCGTCGCCGAGGAAATAGCGCTTGGGCGTGGGCACGAAGATGCCGCCGCTCTTGAGGAACGGCATGTACGCGCTGTAGAGCTGCGCCTTGTCCTTGATCGCGCACGACAGGATGCCCTGGCGCGCGCCGCCCGCTGCGTTCATACCGCTCATCTTCTACTTCCCCCAGACGCCTGGGCGCCGTTCGCGCCACGCCAGGCCAGCAACAATTCGGTGACCGCGAGGTCCGCCCGCACCGTGGTGCGCAGCAGGTCCCGGGTCCGGTTCGCCTGATCGAACCACGCGGCCAGACTGCGCGTTCGCATCGGGTCGGTCAAGCCGGCGGCCTCGGCCAGCGCGAGGTCCGCGGCATGCCGCAGCCGAAGCGCCGCCTGTTCATCTCCGACCCAGCGCTGCGCGATCTCGACCGCGCCCGCATCGCCGCGGCCGAGCTTCGCCAGATCGGCGGCGACGTCGCGACGCAGCTTCAGGCCGTCGTTCTCGATCCATTCCTGCGCCAGGCCGGGATGGCCGCGCGCGGCGTCCAGCGCCTCACGCGCCACGGCGTCCGCATGGCCGTTGCCCCGGAGCCAGGCCAGCGCCTCGTCATGCGGCGGAAGCTTGAATTCGTAACGTTGGCAGCGGCTGCGGATCGTCGCCGACAACCGCGCCGGATGCGCGCTCACCAGCCACAGGTAGCGACCCGGCACGGGCTCCTCGAGCGTCTTGAGCAGCGCATTGCCGGCGGCGTTGTTGATCGCCTCGGCCGGATCGAGGATCGCCACCTGTGCGCCGCCGTATTGCGGCGTGAGCGACAGTTTTTCGGACAGTTCGCGGATCTGCTCGATCACGATTTCCGTGCGCAGCCGAGTCCCTTCCTTGTTCGGAACGAAGGAGACGACGTGATAGTCGGGATGCGTGCCGGAATCGATCAGGTGACAACCCCGGCATTTGCCGCAGGGCTCGCCTCCGGCGACCGGCTGCTGGCACAGCACGCGGCGCGCAAGTCGTTCGGCCACCGCGCGCTTGCCGAGCTTCGCCGGACCGCAGAACAGCAGCCCATGCGCGAGCCGGCCGGCGTCTAGCGCCGCGACGGCCTGGTCGTACACGCGCTGCTGCCACGGCGCGAAGTTGGCGACGTTGGAGATCATGCGTTCGCTCCGATCCAGTCGCGCAGGTGCGCGACGGCCTGCGAGGCGACGACGTCGGCCGGTTGCGTCGCGTCGATCACTCGGAAGCGCGCGGTATCCGCCTTCGCGCGTGCGAGGTAACCCTCGCGCACACGTTCGAAGAAATCCTCGCGTTCGGCCTCGATGCGATCGGTCGCGCCGCGTCCGCGCGCACGTTGCAGGCCGATCGCGACGGGCACGTCGAGCAACAGCGTCATGCCGGGCGCGATGCCGACGACGCGGCGTTCGAGTTCGCCGATGAAGTCGAGGTCGCCGCCGCGCGCCGCGCCCTGATAGGCGTAACTGGCGTCGGTGAAGCGGTCGCTGATCACCCACGCGCCGCGCTCCAGCGCCGGCAGGATGGTCTCGCGCACATGCTGCGCACGCGCGGCGAAGACCAGCAGCAACTCGGCTTCGGTCGTCGGCGGTTCGTGGTGCGTGTCGAGCAGCAGGCCGCGGATCTGTTCGGCCAGCGGCGTGCCGCCCGGCTCGCGCGTCACGATGGTGTCGCGTGCATCGCCCGCCAGCACCTCGCGCAGCGCGGCGAGCACGGTCGACTTGCCGGCGCCCTCGCTGCCTTCCAGCGTGATGAAGCGCGGGTACGAACGAAGCGTCATTGGCGTTCCTGCGTCTTCGCGCCGGCCGCCGGCTCGGCGGTGCGTTCGGCCGCGCGCGCCTGGCGGTATTTCTGCAGGTAGCGCTGCACGTTCGCCTCGTGTTCGGCGAGCGTGCGCGCGAACAGATGACGCCCGCTGCCATCGCCCACCGCGACGAAATACAGCTCCTCGCCGCGCTGCGGACGCGCGACCGCCTGCAGCGCGTCGACGCCGGGCATCGCGATCGGCGTCGGCGGCAGGCCGGTGCGCGTGTAGGTGTTGTACGGCGTGTCGGTGGTGAGGTGGACCTTGCGCAGGTTGCCCTCGTAATTCGTGCCCAGGCCGTAGATCACCGTCGGGTCCGTCTGAAGGCGCATGCCGATCTGCAGGCGGCGTTCGAAGAGGCCTGCGATGCGCGGGCGTTCCTCAGCGATGCCGGTTTCCTTTTCGACGATGGACGCGAGCACCAGCATTTCGTCGGGCGTCTTCAGCACGCTGTCGGGCACGCGGCGTTCCCACGCGGCGGCGAGCGCCTTTTCCATCGCCTCGTGCGCGCGCTTGAGCACATCCAGGTCGCTGTCGCCGCGCGTGAACAGATAGGTCTCCGGCAGGAAGCGGCCTTCCGGATGCTGGCCGGCATGGCCCAGCGCTTTCATCAAGGCGGCATCGTCGAGGCTGGTCGTTTCGTGCTTGAGTTCCTCCGCCCGCGACAACGCCGCGCGTAGCTCGCGGATGTTCCAGCCTTCCACGATGGTGAAGCGGCGACGCACGACCTTGCCGTCGCGCATCGCGGTGAGCAGGTCGCGCGGCGAGGTGCCGGGTTCCAGCGCGTATTCGCCGACTTGCAGCTTGCCGGCGGCGCCGAGCTGGCGCGCCAGCGCCCGCCATTCGACCAGATCGCCCTGGTGGACGCCGGCCTCGCGGAGCTTGCGGACGATGGCCGGGAGCGAATCGCCGCGTTCGACGACCAGGCTTTCGCCTGTTTCCAGACCCGCCAGCGGCGCATCGGCGAAACTGGTGTAGCGCTGCCACAGGTACGCGCCGACGCCGGCGGCGATCAACAGCAACACGAACAAGAAGCCGCCCAGGCGGCGTCCAGATTTGCGACTCACGCAACCTCCGTGGCGAATGCGGGATGCTCGGCGGCCAGGCGACGGCGAAGTTGCGCCACCTGCGGGTGCGGTCGCCAGACGCGAGCGCCGAGCCGCGCCACGGGCAGGATACCGCGCGCGGCATTGCACAGGAAAACGGCCTCGGCCGCTTCGACTTCGGTCACAGCCAGGCGCGCCTCCCGCGCCTGAAGGGCGTCGATCGCCCATTCGCGGCACACGCCGGCGATGCCACAGCGGTCTACGGCCGGGGTCGTCCAGTGGCCGTCGTGCAGGACGAACAGGTTGGCCGCAGTGGCGCTGACGACGTCGCCTTCGGTGCTGCGCATCAGGCCTTCGTCGACGTCGGCATCGCGCCATTCGGCACGCGCCAGCACCTGTTCGAGCCGATTGCAGTGCTTGATCCCCGCCAGCGCTGGCTGCACTGCGAGGCGCGTGTCGCACCAGCGCAGCGTCAGGCCGTCGGCCGGCGCCGCGGGCGGCGCGTCGTGGCGCGACAGGATCCAATGCGGCGAGTTGGCATCGAACGGCGCATAACCGCGGCCGCCAACGCCGCGACTGACGATCAGCTTGAGCACGCCGCCGGCGCCATCGAGTAGAGCCTGCGCTTCGTGGCGAACGCGTGCCTGGTCCGGCAACGCGATTCCGATCGCGTGAGCACCGCGTTCCAACCGCCGCCAATGCGCCGGCCACCAGTGCACGTTGTCCTCGTGGGCACGCATGGTTTCGAACAACCCGTCGCCGTATGCGAGGCCGCGATCCAGGTCGGGCGTGTTCGCCACGGACTGATCGCCGACGAAGTGCCGCACGCTCATCCGGCCACTCCCAGCGCGCGCAGCATGCCGCGCGCCTTGGCGCGGGTTTCGTCGAGTTCCTTGCGCGGGTCGGAATCGGCCACGATCCCGGCGCCGGTGCGGAAGCGCAGCGTCGCGCCGTCGGGCGTCGATTCGAGCTCGGCGCTGCGGATCAGGATGTTCAGATCCATGTCGCCATCGCGGTTGAGCCAGCCCATCGCACCGGTGTAGGCGCCGCGGCCAACGCCTTCGAGCTCGGCGATGATCTGCATGCAGCGCACCTTCGGGCAGCCGGTGATGGTGCCGCCCGGAAACACCGCGCGGATCACCTGCCCGGGCGTCGCGTCGCTGCGCAGCCGCCCGCGCACGTTGCTCACGATGTGGTGCACGTGCGCGTAGCTTTCGACCGTCATGAGTTCATCGACTTCGACGCTGCCCGGCGTGCAGACACGTCCGAGGTCGTTGCGTTCCAGGTCGATCAGCATCACGTGCTCGGCGCGCTCCTTCGGATGGCCGACCAGTTCCTGGATGCGCGCCGCGTCGTCGTCGCCATCGAATCGCGGACGCGTGCCGGCAATGGGACGCGTCTCGACGACGTCGCCGCGCACCGACACCAGCCGCTCCGGTGACGCGCTGACGACGGCCCAGTCGTCGCCCGCGAACACACCGGCGAACGGTGCGGGGTTGTTCTCGCGCAGGCGCTGGAACAGTTCGGCGGCCTGCACGTCGCGACCGAAACGCGCGCGCCAGCCGCGC
Source organism: Lysobacter soli (assembly GCF_009755585.1). Classification (NCBI taxonomy): domain Bacteria; kingdom Pseudomonadati; phylum Pseudomonadota; class Gammaproteobacteria; order Lysobacterales; family Lysobacteraceae; genus Lysobacter; species Lysobacter soli. Next base: position 2,772,294 of record NZ_CP046603.1, read on the forward strand.
GACAGGTTGGCCTGGAAGACATCGCCGGCGGCGAGGTAATCGAGCACGCGGCGTACGCCGTCAGTGAAGCGATCGGGCTCGTCTTCGTTCAGCGCGACGGGCGCGTGCCACGCCGGCAGCGGGGGCTGCGCGGCGAGCTGGGTGATGTCGTTGAGGACGTCGTCGCGCAGCGTCTCGTGTGCCGTTTCGACGACCAGCACGCACTCGCCACTGGTGTGATCGCGCAACACGGCGGCGGGGCAACGCAATGCGAGCGCGACTGGAAGGCGACCTTCCGCGCGCGGCAGCGACAGGATCGGTTCGACCTGCGCCGCGGCCTCGTAACCAAAGAGCAGTGCCCAGCCGCCACGGAACGGCCAGCGCGGCTCATCGCGCGCGACGCGCTCGGCCTGCCATTGGGCGTCGAGCGCAGCGAAGAAATCGGTACCCATCCCGGTGCCGTTTTCGTCGCGAACGACTGCGTCGGCGTCGAGGCGAAGCTGGCCGCCATCGGCAACGAGCAGCAGGTCCCAACGGCCCTGCGCGGTGCCGTGCGCGCTGGATTCCAGCAGCAGCGGATAGCGGGCCGGCGCCAGGCGCTGGAGCGCGAGCAGGTCGAAGGAGGTGGGAAGCGGATGGGTCAGGAGCATGGCGACATTGTCGTCTATTGGCGCGGTCTGGCGGCCCGTACACCCACCCTCCCGACGATCCGCGCGCCGGCACACGCGATCGGGTGAATCCCGGACTGAACTGGGCGGCTGTGCAGAAAAAGAAATCCCCGCCGAAGCGGGGATTTCGGGGTCGCACTTCAACGACGATCAGACGCGCCGGAACACCAGCGTGCCGTTGGTGCCGCCGAAGCCGAAGCCGTTCGACATCGCGACGGCGATCTTCTTCTCGCGTGCCACGTTCGGCACGTAGTCCAGGTCGCAACCCTCGCCCGCTTCGAACAGGTTGATCGTCGGCGGGATGATGCCGTGGTGCAGCGCCAGCACGGAGAAGATGGCCTCCACGCCGCCGGCCGCGCCGAGCAGGTGGCCGGTCATCGACTTGGTGGAGCTGACCATCGTCTTGTAGGCGTGGTCGCCCAGCGCGCGCTTGATCGCGAGCGTTTCGGCGAGATCGCCCAGGGGCGTCGAGGTGCCGTGCGCGTTGAGGTACTCGATCTGCTCCGCGTTGACGCCCGCGTCCTTCATCGCCGCAACCATGCAGCGCGCCGGCCCTTCGCCGTTCTCGCTGGGGGCGGTCATGTGGAAGGCGTCGGAACTGGCGCCGAAACCGGCGAGTTCGCAATAGATGCGAGCGCCGCGCGCCTTGGCGCGTTCGTACTCCTCCAGCACCAGGATGCCGGCGCCGTCGCCGAGCACAAAGCCGTCGCGGTCCTTGTCCCACGGGCGCGACGCGTGCGTCGGGTCGTCGTTGCGGGTGGACATCGCCTTCATCGAGCAGAAGCCCGCGACCGACGTCGGCGAGGAGCCGCGCTCGGCGCCGCCTGCGATCATCACGTCGGCATCGCCGTACTGGATCATGCGCATCGCCATGCCGATGGAATGGTTGGCGGTGGCGCAGGCGGAGACGGCCGAGAAGTTCGGCCCCTTGATGCCGGTCAGCAGCGACACCTGGCCGGGCAGCATGTTGATGATCGTGCTGGGCACGTAGAACGGCGAGACCTTGCGCGGGCCGCCTTCGTGGAACTTGACCGTCTGTTCCTCGATGCCCAGCAGGCCACCGATGCCGGAGCCGATGAGCGCGCCGATGCGCTCGGCGTTGGATTCGTCGACCGTGAGGTCGGCGTCCTTCATCGCCATCAGCGAGGCGGCGACACCGTAATGGATGAACTCCTCCATCTTCTTGGCGTCCTTCGGGTTCACCCACTGGGTGATGTCGAAGTCGCGCACTTCGCCCGCGATGCGGGTGGTGAAGTTGGTGGCGTCGAAATGGGTGATCGGGCCGATGCCGGAGCGACCGTTGACGATGCCGTCCCAGGTGCTGGCGACGTCGTTGCCCAGCGGCGACACAGCGCCCAGGCCGGTCACGACTACGCGTCGGTTGTTGGACATGAAACACTCCGTCTGACACTACGCCGGCGTATAGACCGGCTGATAAGACACGGGGCCGCTATGTGCGGCCCCGGTCTGATTTTCCTGACGTACCAGGCGCCGAAGCTCGGCGTTGGTTTTCGCGGACGCCGGGCCAGTGGGCCGGCATCCGCCAAGCGATGGACGCTTAGCTCTTGACGTGAGCCTTCACGTAGTCGATCGCCTGCTGCACCGAGGTGATCTTCTCGGCCTCTTCGTCCGGGATCTCGCACTCGAACTCTTCTTCGAGCGCCATCACCAGCTCGACGGTGTCGAGCGAGTCCGCGCCGAGGTCGTCGACGAACGAAGCGTTGTTGGTGACTTCTTCTTCCTTAACGCCAAGCTGTTCGACCACGATCTTCTTGACGCGTTCTTCGATGCTGCTCATGGGTTCTCACTCCTCCCGGGACGGGATATTCGACGGAATAGTCTAATTGAATCGAGGACGATCGCGAGCATACGCGAAAGCCCTTTGGATTCAAGCGGTTACAGCTGAAACAGTGATCGGCCGAGGCCGCTCACGGCATGTACATGCCGCCATTGACGTGCAGGGTCTCGCCGGTGATGTAGGCCGCCGACGGGCCGGCCAGGAAGGCCACTGCGCGGGCGATGTCCGCCGGCTCGCCGAAACGGCCGAGCGCGATCTGGCCGAGCATCGCGTTCTTGGCGTCTTCCGGCAGCGCCTTGGTCATGTCGGTGTCGATGAAGCCCGGCGCCACGACATTGACCGTGATATTTCGGCTGCCGATCTCCTTCGCCAGCGACTTGCTGAAGGCGATGATGCCGGCCTTGGCCGCGGCGTAGTTGGCCTGGCCGGCATTGCCGGTCACGCCGATCACCGAAGCGATGTTGATGATGCGGCCCTTGCGCGCCTTCATCATCGAGCGCATCACCGCCTTGCTGGTGCGGTAGACGCTGGTGAGATTGGTGTCGAGGATCGCCTGCCAGTCCTCGTCCTTCATGCGCATCAGCAGGTTGTCGCGCGTGATGCCGGCATTGTTCACGAGGATCGAGATGGCGCCGATGTCCTTGGCGATGCCGTCAATCAGCGTTTCGATCGATGCGGCGTCGCTGACGTCGAGCACGCGGCCGTGGCCGCCGTGCGCGGCGAGGCGTTCGCCGATAGCGTTCGCGCCGCTTTCGGACGTGGCCGTGCCGATCACCGTCGCGCCCTGCGCGGCCAGTTCGTCGGCGATCGCCGCGCCGATGCCGCGGCTGGCACCAGTGACCAGGGCGATTTCACCTTTGAGAAGCTGGGTCATTGAGGTCTCCATTGAGAGCGCAGTGAAGCGCACATCCGTCGGGATGCGCATCCGGTGCGGGATCACGCGGATCCGCGCGCCTGCATGCCGATGATCATTTCCACTCGGCGAGTGCGGACTCGAACTCGCCCACCGCGCCGATCGCGCGTGCGTCTATGCCCTTGTCGATGCGCTTGACCAGGCCGGCCAGGACCTTGCCGGGGCCGCATTCGCCCATGCGCGTGGCGCCCTTGCCTGCCAGCGCCTGGACGCAACCGGTCCATTGCACGGGCAGGTAGAGCTGGCGCACGAGCGCGTCGCGAATGGCGTCCACGCTTTCGTGCACCCGTGCATCGACGTTCTGCACGACGGGCCGGTCGGGCATGCGCCAGGACAGGCCGGCCGTCGCTTCGGCGAGGCGGTTGGCGGCCTCGCGCATCAGCGGCGTGTGCGAGGGCACGCTGACGGCGAGCTTCACCGCCTTGCGCACGCCGCGCTCGCCAAGCATCGCCAGCGCCTTGTCGACCGCCGCGGCATGACCGCCGATGACGATCTGGCCGGGCGAATTGAAGTTGGCCGGAACCACCACCTCGGTGCCGGATACGGCTCCGCAGACTTCCTGCACGAGTGCGTCTTCGGCACCGAGCACCGCGGCCATCGCGCCGACGCCCGCCGGTGCGGCGTCCTGCATCAATTGCCCGCGCAGCCGGACCAGATGCGCGCCGTCCTTCAGCGACAGCGCGCCAGCGGCGACCAGGGCGGTGTATTCACCCAGGCTGTGGCCGGCAAGCTGCGCCGGCGAACGACCTCCCTGCCCGTGCCACGCGCGCCACACTGCCACGCCCGCGGCGAGCAGCGCCGGCTGGGTGTACTCGGTGCGGTTGAGCATTTCTTCCGGACCGCCTTGGCTCAGCGCCCACAGGTCGACGCCGGCGCCATCGCTGGCCTCGCCGAAGGTCTCGCGCACGATCGGGTGCAGTTCGGCCAGCTCCGCGAGCATGTCGACGGACTGGGAACCCTGGCCTGGAAACACGAAGGCCAGCGAAGCGTCGTGGGCGGTGGAATCGGTCACTCGGCGGGGGTCCCTGCGAAAAGAGTGCGCATGATACGAGCCTTTGCTCTAGTGCGTCTGTACCGGGTCGTATTGAAGGCCGGATGCGTTGCGGAACTGTGAAGGCGCGCGCTTCGTAAACGGCTCGCGCAGCAGCCTCGCTGGCCGATCACGTTCGGCGACGCAATTCGTCCCGCTGTACGCGTCGGCGTGTGTATTCGTCCGCCTATTCATGGGCCGCTTGTTCGTGTCGCTCGAGATCGGGAAGCATGACGTGCATGCGGGATCGATGGCATCGCAACAGTGCGCGACAGGATGTAGGCGACTTCCGAGGATCGCGTCAGGCTCGCCGTCTCGACGGCACAAACAGGAACGCCTCCGCAGCGAGCGGAGGCGTCATGTTCTTCGCGACGAGGAAACTCAGTAGCGCAGCAGCGCCGAGCCCCAGGTGAAACCGCCGCCGAAGGCTTCGAGCAGTACGAGCTGGCCACGCTGCACCTTGCCCGAACGCACGGCTTCATCCAGTGCCAGCGGCACCGAACCCGACGACGTGTTGCCGTGCTTGTCGACGGTGACGACCACGCGCTCCATCGGCATGTCCAGGCGCTTGGCCGTGGCTTCGATGATGCGCAGGTTGGCCTGGTGCGGGATCAGCCAGTCGATGTCGTGGCGATCCAGGCCGTTGGCTTCCAGCGTTTCTTCCACGACAGAATCCAGCGCCTTCACCGCATGCTTGAAGACCTCGTTGCCTGTCATCAGCACGCGCACGCCGGCGTTGTGTTCTTCGGGCTTGAAACCGACCGACACGCCGACCGGATTCCACAGCAGTTCCTTCTTGCCGCCATCGGCGTGCATGTGGGTGCTGAGGATGCCGGTTTCGGTGTCGGCCTTGAGCACGACCGCGCCGGCGCCGTCACCGAAGAGCACGCAGGTGGAGCGGTCGCTCCAGTCGAGCATGCGCGTCAGCGTTTCCGCACCGACCACGAGCACGGTCTTCGCGGCGCCGGAACGAATGAACTTGTCGGCCACCGTCAGCGCGTAGACGAAACCGGTGCAGGCGGCGTTGACGTCGAACGCGGGGCAGCCGTTGGCACCGAGACGGTGCTGCAGCAGGCAGGCGGTTGACGGAAAGATGAGATCGGGGGTGGTCGTGCCGACGACGATGAGGTCGAGATCCGTGGCATCGACACCGGCCGCTTCGAGGGCGCGCACGGAGGCGTGATAGGCCAGGTCGCTCGTGGTCTCGCCTTCGGCGGCAATGTGGCGCTCGCGGATGCCGGTGCGGGCCGCGATCCATTCATCGCTGGTATCGACGATCTTCGCGAGGTCGTCGTTGGTCAGCACCTTCTCGGGAAGGTAGCTGCCGGTTCCCGCGATGCGGGAATAAATCTGTTGCGTCATCGCCACTCCGCTGCACAGCCGTGATGGCCCTGTCGGGCACTTGCCGGGGACCGCCGGCGAAGCCGACGGAAGCGTACCGCCGCTACCCTAATGCATCGGGATCGCGGCCACGGCCACGCTGCCTCGCGGGGCCTTGCGGCGGCGGACAGTCGGCCCGGCGGCGTCCGCGCGCGTCGGTCGACGGGCGCGGGCGGCGGTGGGCGAAGAGATTACTCTTCGTCGGCAACCTTGGACTTGGTGTCGATCACCTTCTTGCCGCGGTAGTAACCGTCGGCGGTGACGTGGTGACGCAGGTGGGTCTCGCCCGTGGTCGGGTCGGTGGCCAGCTGCTTGGCGGACAGCGCATCGTGCGAACGACGCATGCCACGCTTGGACGGGGAAACGCGGGACTTCTGGACAGCCATGGTCTTGCTCCAAAAAAACTAGTTCGAATGTTTCTTCAACGCCGACAACGCAGCGAATGGGTTCACGCGCTCCGGCTCCGGTCCCTCTTCAGGAGCGGGCCAGTCGCCTTCCACCGCTTCCGTGCCGGGCATGATCGGCACGACCGGAACGGCGAGGATGAGTTCGTCCTCGACCAGTTCGACGGTCCGCAGCTGGCCGTTTTCAGGCACCAGCAGCGGCTCGTATCCGGGCGGCAACGCGGCTTCGTCCGCTTCGTCGCGAATGAGGCCGAGCCGCTGCACGATGTTCACCGGCAACAGGAACCGCTGCAGGCTGCGCTGACAGGTCAGCGGCAGCTCGGCATCGATACGCAGTTCGACATAAGGCACCTTGAGCGAGTCGCGATCGAAATCGAGCGCGAATCGCACTTCACCCTGGGTGTCGACCAGGCTGTCCCGCAGCCGCGTCAGCGCCGACAACGGCACACGGCCTTCCACGCCGCGCCGCGCCGCCACCATGCGCCAAGCATCAAGAATCTCGGGCAGGTCCGCTGACATAAGCTGCGGAATGTTAGAGATCGCCGTACCCGCTGTCAAACCTGAACGCATCGTGCCGGAGCGGGCCAGTTCACGTTTTCCGCCCGTCGCATTTGCGGGGCGCGGGGCGGCCCTTCACACTGAAGGCCTTCCGTCCTTCCGTCGACGATCGTGACCATCGCCCTGCTCCTGCTGGTGTCCGCCCTGGTGATCGCGGCACTGGTCTATTCCCGCTCCCGACCCAGCCGGCGCGACCGCGCCATGCGCGACGTCCTGGATGCGGCCGATGCGCTGGAAGCCCAGCTGCGCGTGGCGCGGGCCGAGATCGAGGCAGTCACCGGCGGGGACGGCGACGACCCGGTCGGCGAGGCCATGCGCGAGATGCTCCGCCAGCGGCTGTGGCTCCGGGACCACGGTCCCGACGCCAGCCTCGCCCAGCTCGACGAGGTCCGCACCTCCATCGACGCAGCACGCGGCCGGATCGACCAGCAATTGTCGCGCATCGCCCAGGCCCGCGCACCGGGCGCATGAACGCGACGCCCCGGCTCATCCTGGCCTCCACCTCCATTTACCGGCGCGAACTGCTCGCCCGCCTCGGGGTGCCGTTCGATACCGAGCGCCCCGGCACCGACGAGACGCCGCTTCCCAACGAGACGCCCGAAGCGCTGGCCCGGCGTCTGTCCCGGGCGAAGGCTTCGGACATCGCTGCGCGGCATCCCGGCGCGTGGGTAATCGGCTCCGACCAGGTCGCCGAATCCGATGGCCGTGCGCTCGGCAAGCCCGGCGGCCACGAAGCCGCCACGGCGCAACTCGCCTCGATGTCCGGGCAGCCGGTGCGGTTTCATACCGGCCTGTGCCTGGTGCGCCACGGCGAGCAGCCGCTGGAGGCGATGGATTGCACGGTCGTACGCTTCCGGGAACTCGCCGCCGACGAGATCGAACGCTACCTGCGTGCCGAGCAGCCCTACGACTGCGCCGGCAGCTTCAAGTCCGAAGGCCTCGGAATCGCGCTGTTCGAGGCGATCGAGAATCGCGACCCGACCGCGCTCATCGGCCTGCCTCTGATCGCCACTGCACGACTGCTGCGCGAAGCGGGCTTCCGCCTGCCCTGACGCCTACCGCGTCAGTTCGATCGGCTGCTCGGCCCAGGTTTCCACACTGCCGTCGCGGCCGGTGAGCCGCAGGCCGAGCCAATGCGTGCCCGGCGCGAAGCCGCTGTCCTCGCCCAGCTGGATGCTTGCATCGAATCCGACACGCGGATGCTGCGGGTCGTTCGACACAGGCCACACCTGCTGCAATCCGGGGAACTCGCGCCCGTAACGCGCCTGCCCGACGACCTTGCCGTCCAGCGTGACCTCCACGTTCGACAACCCGACGCCGTCCTTGAACGCCCAGCCCCGCACGTCGAAACGACGGCCCACGCGCGCGTCGGCAACGGGCGAATCCACCCACGCCATCGACGGCGTCGTGCACGGGCCGGGGACCGGTTCGCCCGTCAAGGCAAACAGCAGGAAGCGCTGCCGTCCGTGGTCGATGTTGAGCACCTCCGGGGGCGGCAACGGGCCGACCATTCCGCACAGTGCGTGATAGCGATCGAGCAGGTCGCGGTATTTCACTTCCGTGGCGCCGACGACGAGCAGCACGGGCGCGGCGCCCCACTCGCTGCGTCCGGCCGTCTGCAATCCCCACAAGCGCAGCTGTGGCGCGCGTCCGTGCTTGAGGTTGATCGGATGATCGAGCACCGGGATGCGCGCATCGCCCAGCGCGAAGCCGAGCTCGGCCCCGATCTTGAAGTTGTCGGCGACCACGCGCGTGCCTTCGGGCATCGTGTCGAGCTTCGCGCGGACCGTGTCGGCGAGCGTTTTCCATCCGGCGAAGTTGGCCGGGTACCACTTCTCCGCCGCGCTGGCTTCGCGCCAGTTCGCATTCGAGACGGCGACGTAATAGCCGAGGTTGGCAACCAGCCCGGCGCCCGCCAGCCACCACGTCGCCAGTCGCCACGCTCGCGGCCACGTGACGAGCACCGCCGGTACCAGCGGAAGCAGCGCGAGGTAGCCCGGCAACGGCCAATGGAAACTGACGCGCTCGGTATCGGCGAAGAAGCCCAGCGCGAAGAAGCCCGCGACCACGCCCGTGCCCAGCAGCGCGAAATAGCGCGACACCGTCGAGGCACGCCTCAGGCTGCGCTGTGCCGCGACCGCCATTGCCGCGAACAGCAGCGGCGTCACCAGCAGGGCCTGGATGCCGATGAAGAGGATGCCGTCGGCATGAAACGACCAGGGGTGGCGATCCACGAGCTGGAAGCGCAGTCCCGCGTCGGCGTTGTCCAGGTTCCAGGCCACCAGCGGCGCCCACGCCGACGCACCGAAGGCAATGGCGACCACCACCCTCACGTCGCGCAGCACGCGGCGACCTTCAGGGAGCATCAGCAGTGCGACGAAGCCGACCACGATCACAGCGATGAAGCGGTAATGGCACAGCGCGCCCAACGCGAGTCCGAAGGCCAGTTCCAACGCAGCGGGCGCGTCGACCTGCCGCAACAGGCGTGCGCCCGCATCCAGGCACAGCAGCGTGGCCAGCGCCATCGCCGCATCGGGCAGCGCCATCAGCCCGAGCGCGCCGGCCAGCGGCAACAACAGCGTCAGCACGCCGGCTTGCCATCCCGTTTTCGCACCGAACTCACGCGACGCCACGTGCACCATCAGCAGCGGCACCGCCGCGCCAATGAGCAGGAACGGCAAACGCAGGGCGAACGTGCCCTCGCCCAGCGCCGTGCCCAGCCGCGTCAGCCACGCCGTCAGGCCCGGGAGATCGGAGTACGCCGCCGCCGGATGCCGCCCTTCCTGCCAGTAGAACGCTTCGTCGACGAACAGAGGCAGGCGCGCGGCGATGAGCAGCTTCACCGCCAGTACCGAGACCCACAGCACCCAAAAGGCACGCCGCGCCTGCACTGCATCCCGCATCCGTTCGTGACCTCGCTACACTCGGGTGAAATGAAGGGTCCGGCATGATTCGACGCGCCGGCCGCCTCGCGAAGGGGGAGCTCGTCGGCGACTGGCCGACTCGCGCGGCGCACCACCGGAACAATCCAGGAGACACGCACGATGGCGGTATCCCTTTCGACGGCGGCCATGCTAACCGATGGCCTTCGCGCATCCCTCGACCGCGCGCAGACACAGGTCAACGCGCTGGTGCTCGGCAAGCCGCAGGAAGTGCGCCTGGCGTTCGTCGCGTTGCTGGCCGGCGGGCATGTGCTGATCGAGGACCTGCCGGGCCTGGGCAAGACGACGCTGGCGCACGCGCTTGCCGCGACGCTCGGCCTGGACTTCCAGCGCGTGCAGTTCACCTCCGACCTGCTGCCTGCCGACGTGGTCGGCGTGTCGGTGTTCGATCCGCAGGCGCGGCAGTTCCAGTTCCACTCCGGTCCGGTGTTCACGCAGGTGCTGCTCGCCGACGAGATCAATCGCGCGCCGCCGCGGACGCAGAGCGCGCTTCTCGAGGCGATGGCGGAATACCAGGTCACCGTCGACGGCACGACGCATCGGCTGCCCGAGCCCTTCTTCGTGATCGCCACGCAGAACCCTGTGGATCTGTCCGGCACGTATCCGCTGCCCGATTCGCAGCTCGACCGCTTCCTGCTGCGGCTGAGCCTGGGTTATCCCGGCGAAGCCGCCGAACGCGACCTGCTCGCCGGCACCGACCGCCGCGACCTGATCGCCCGCGCGACGCCGCAACTCGGCGTGCAGGACGTGATCGCCGCACGTCAGGCCGTGCAGGACGTGCATGCCAGCGAGGCGCTCATCGCTTATGTGCAGGCGCTGCTCGCGCGCAGCCGCCGGCATCCGGGCGTGCGCGTCGGCCTGTCGCCGCGCGCGGGACTCGCGTTGCTCCGCGCGGCACGCGCGTACGCATTGCTGCTCGGTCGAGCGCACGTATTGCCGGAGGACGTGCAGGCCCTGTTCCCGGCCGTCGCCGCGCACCGCCTCGTCGCCGAGGTCGACGCGGGCAAGGATGCGGCACTGGCGAAGGCGATCCTGCACGCGGTGCCGGTGGACTGATCCATGCCCGTCGCCGCTGCACGGCGCCTGTACCTGCGCGCCCACGCGATCGCGATGGTGTTCACGCGGCCCCGCGATCCCGAACCGCTTCCCGCGCGCCTGGACCGGCGCCGCATCTACGTGCTGCCCACGCGCTTTGGCATGTTCTATGCGATGGCGCTGATCACGATGCTGGTCGGTGCGTTGAACTACAACAACAATCCGGCGCTGCTGCTCGGCCTGCTGCTCGCCGGTGCGGGACTCGCGAGCCTGCTCGCGGCGCAGATGCAGCTATCCGACCTCCTGCTGATCGCCGCCGACGCCGAACCCGTCGCGGCCGGGACGCCGCTCGAACTGCGCCTGCACACGCGTGCCGAACCCGGCCGCCTGCGTCGCGGCCTGCGCCTCGACGACGATGGCACCTTCGACGCAGAGCCCTCCGTCCTCAACCTCGACAAGGGCGCGGGTGACGCGCAACTGCTGTTGCCCACCGAACAGCGCGGATGGTTCGACGTCCCGAAGCTGCGGCTCTCGACGACGCGCCCGCTGGGCCTGGCGCGCGCGTGGGCTTACGTCTGGCCCGAGACGCCGCTGCTGGTCTATCCCGCGCCGGAGCCGCATGGCCCGCCGCTTCCCGGCGGTCGGGGCGAAAGCGCGCAGGCGCGGCTGCATCCGGCCGGCGACGACGTGCACCACCTGCGCAGCTATCGCGCGGGCGACGCACCGCGGACGATCGCGTGGAAGTCCTCCGCCCGTCGCGACGCGCTGATCGTGCGCGAGTTCGAACAGCCGCTGGGCTCGGAAATCGTGCTCGACTGGCACGCGACATCGGGGCTCCCGTACGAGGGACGGATCTCGCGCCTTGCCCGCTGGGTCGATGAGGCCGAGCGCGAAGGCCGCCGCTACCGCCTGCAATTGCCCGGCCAGCCGGCCGTTGGTCCCGATCGCGGGCCGGTCCACCGTCACGCCTGCCTGCGTGCCCTGGCATTGATGCCGCATGTCTAGACACGCGCCGCTGCCGCTGGACGACCGCACGCGCCGCTGGGCGCTCTGGAGCACCGGCGCGTGCCTGCTGCCCTTGCTGCTCCAGTTGCCTGCGCAACTGGCTGGCGGTATCGCGGCCAGTGCCATCGCTGTCGTGGCGCTATCGTGGCGCCGGCCGGTGCCCAGCCTGTTGCGCCTGCTGATCGCGCTGGCGCTGATCGCGCTGGTCCTCGGGCTCAGCCGTTTCGCGATCGGTCGCGACACCGGCTGCGCGCTGCTGGCGGCAATGCTCGCAGTGAAACCGGCGGAAACTTTCAACCTTCGCGATGGGCGCAGCCTGATGGGCTTCGCGCTGTTCGCGCCGTTCGCGACGTTCCTGCTGGACCAGGGGCCTCTGTCGCTCGCACTCGCGCTGTGCGCGGTGCTGCTGGTGCTCGCGACACTGCAACGCATGGCGGAGCTCGAATCCGGCGACGTGAGGCCCACGGGGCCCGGGCAGCGGCTGAAGGGCATCGGACGCCTGCTCGCGGTGGGCCTTCCGATCGCGCTGGCGGCGTTCTGGCTGTTCCCGCGCATGGCCTCGCCGATATGGGGCATTCCCGAGCGCGCCATGGCGCGCACCGGCCTGTCGGACCGCATGAGTCCGGGCGACTGGATCGACCTGATGGCCGACGACACGCCGGCGTTGCGCGTGCGTTTCTTCGGCGCGACGCCGCCGACGTCGCAGATGTACTGGCGTGGACCGGTGTTGTGGGATTTCGACGGGCGCACGTGGACGCAGCCGCGCTGGCGTCCGGGCGAGGCTCGACCGCAGGTCGAATCCGGTGGCGTGCGCTGGGATTACGAAATGGAGGTCGAACCGACCGACGGACGCCAGCTCGTGGCGCTCGATCTGCCGCTGGGGCAGCCCAATGGCACGCAGCTGGATCCCGACCACGTGCTGCAGGCGTTTCGACCACTGGTCGCCATCAGCCGCTGGCGCCTCCAGTCGTCGCCGCCGGAACGCTACGAAGCCGATCTCTCTGCCGCCGTTCGTCGCCACGCGCTGAGGCTGCCGGAGGGGTTCAACCCACGCACGATCGCCCTGGCCCGCCAGTGGCGCGCCGAAGCCGGCACCGGCGGCGATGCAGTCATCGTCGACCGCGCACTTACGTGGATCCAGCGCGAATTCGCGTACACCCTCCAAACGCCGCTGCTGGGTCGCAATACCGTCGACGAATTCCTGTTCGACCAGAAGGCGGGGTTCTGCGAGCACTTCAGTTCGTCCTTCGTCGTGCTGATGCGCGCGGCCGGGATTCCGGCGCGCGTGGTGACCGGATACGCCGGCGGTTATCGCAATCCGCTCGGCGATTACTGGCTGGTGCGGCGCTCGGACGCGCACGCCTGGGCGGAAGTCTGGCTGCGCGGCCGCGGCTGGGTACGCGTGGACCCGACCGCCGCGGTGGCGCCGGAGCGCATCTACGACACGCTCGATTCGCGCGAGGCGGCCGACTCCGGACTGCAGGGTGTGCGCTCGCTCTACGACGTCACCGACTGGATGCGTCGCGGCTGGAACGAGCTGGTCGTGTCGTTCGATGCACAACGCCAGGAACGACTGCTCAGCCCGCTCGGCGTGGATCGCGTGGACTGGCGCATGCTCACCGCCTTGCTGGTGGGCGCGATGACGCTCGGCCTGCTCTGGATGGTGTGGTTCAGCCGACGCAGCGAACGCGAACGCGATCCGGTGCTGCGCGCATGGCATCGCCTTGGACGCCGCTATCGCCGCTTCGGGCTCGAGCGGTCGCCCAGCGAGGCGGCATCGACCTGGGTGTCGCGCGTCGCCGCCGCGCGTCCGGACTTGGCCGTGGAACTGAACGTGCTCAGCCAACGTTTCAACGATTGGCGGTACGCTGATGCCCAAACGGGGGGACGTTCGGCTCGCGCCTTGGCCAAGGCGCTGCGCGCGCATCGCCCGCCCGCGACTTCTCCAGGAGAACGCCGATGAACGTCCGTCTCGTCCTACTCGCATTGGGCGCCGCGCTGCTGAGCGCGTGCGTCTCGGCGCCGCAGCCGCTGCAGGGCGCCTATAACCCGATCACCCCGCGCGAGGCGGCTGCGTCCGACTCCACCGGCGCCTCGGTGCGCTGGGGCGGGCGCATCGTCAGCGTCGAGCCGCAGCAGAACCGCACCTGCTTCGAGATGATCTCCACCAACCTCAACGAATCGGCGCGCCCGTACTGGGGCAGCGACGACACCGGCGGCCGTTTCCTCGCCTGCCGCACCGGTTTCTACGATCCGGCGGTGTTCGAGAAGAACCGCGAAGTGACCTTCGTCGGCCGCGTTGCGGGTTACGAGAACCGCCGCATCGGTGGATACGACTACCGCTTCCCGCGCGTGGAGGCCGACGTGGTCTACCTGTGGCCGGTGCGCGAAACCGTCGATGTCGTGCAGTACCCGGCGCCGTGGCCGTGGTGGGGCTGGTGGTGATCGCCAGCGCGTTCGCTTGATGAAAAAGCCCGCCGGAAGGCGGGCTTTTTCATGCGGCGCATCGCGTGGTCGACGGCAGCTTCAGCGCGGCGTACCGAACCGCCCAAGCTGCGCGCCAGCCAGCAGATGCAGGTGGATCTGGAACACCGTCTGCCCGCCGTTGCCGTTGCAGTTCATGACGATGCGGTAGCCGTCCTCGGCGAAGCCTTCCCGTTTCGCGTATTCCGCCGCGGCATGCGCGAGTCGGCCGACGATCGAGGCCTGGTCTTCCTTCAGATCGTTGAGCGTGGCGATGTCGGTCTTCGGCACGAACAGCACGTGCACCGGCGCCTGCGGCGCGATGTCGCGGAAAGCGATCAGGTTGTCGTCTTCGAAGACGACGTCGGCCGGGATTTCGCGGCGGATGATCTTGTGGAAGATGGTCTCGGACATGGGCGCGCTCCTTGCGGGGCGAGAGTTGCGGATGAGGGCATCGATGATGCCGCAATCGCCGCGAAGGCGCCGCTAGTCCGCGACCTCGGTGCGGCTGCCGAAGGCGTGCGACAGCGTGCCGCGGTCCACGTATTCCAGTTCGCCGCCCAGCGGAACGCCGTGCGCGAGGCGGCTCGGCCGCACGCCATGCTGGCGCGCCAGCTGCGCGAGGTAATGCGCGGTCGCCTCGCCTTCCACGGTGGGATTGGTCGCGATGATCAGCTCCTGGACCTCGCCTTCGGCCAGACGCGCGGCGAGCGTGTCGAGCCCCAGTTCGCGCGGGCCGATGCCATCCAGCGGCGACAACCGACCCTGCAGCACGAAATACAGGCCGCGATAGCCCGTGGCCTGTTCGATCGCCAACCGATCCGCAGGCGATTCCACCGCGCACAGCTGGTGCGCGTCGCGCGAGGCGCTGGCGCAGGTGGCGCACACCGGCGTTTCGCTGAAATCGCGGCAACGCGCGCAATGGCCGATCTTCTCGACCGCTTCGGCGAGCGCGACCGACAGCCGCTGGCCACCCGCCCGCTCGCGTTCGAGCAGGTGGTAGGCCATGCGTTGCGCGGATTTCTGACCGACGCCAGGCAGTACGCGCAGCGCGTCGATCAGTTGTTCTAGCAGGGAAGACGTCATGCGTTGCGCCTGCGACCGTTCGCGCCAGCGCGGGCCAGCGGCCGGACGGCAGCCAGCATCATCAGAACGGCATCTTCATGCCCGGCGGGATCGGCATGCCGGCGGTGGCGGCCGACATCTTGGCCTGCGACTCGGCATTGACCTTGTTCACGGCGTCGTTGAACGCGGCAGCGATGAGGTCCTCGACCATTTCCTGGTCGGACAGCACGCTCGGATCGATGCGCACCTTGCGGCACTCCATGCGGCCGGTGATGGTCACGCTGACCATGCCGCCGCCGGCGTTGCCGGTGACTTCCAGCTTGCCGAGTTCTTCCTGGGCGCGCTGGACGTTTTCCTGCATCTTCTGCGCCTGCTGCATCAGTTGGGCGATGTTTCCACGCATGTTCGTTCTCGTGTTCCGGTGGGGGCGTTGTGCCGCGACTCGCATGAGCGCGGCGGGGGTGTTTCGACTCAGTTCTCGTCGTACGGACGGATCGAATCCGGCACGACCTTCGCGCCGTGTTGCGAAATCAGGCGCTGCACGTCGGGATCGCTCATGAAATTGGCTTCGGCATTGGCCTGCCGTTCGTCGCGCGCGCGCTCGTTGCGTTCGCGAAGCGATTCGGCCGGTCGCGACGCCTCGACGAAACGGATCTGCGGCGTGACGCCCAGCGCCGGCGCCAGCGCCTCGGCGACCAGGTTCACCGTCATCGCATTGCTGCGCAGCAGATCGTCGTCCGCCGACAGCGACAGGCTCAGCACGCCGTCGGCGTACCCGACGAAGCCGGCGTGTTCGGCCAGCACGCGCGCGGGGCCGCGCAGGTTCGAGTTCGCGACGAGCGAATGCCAGGCATCGGCGTCTGCGATGCCGGCGTCATGGACGAAGCCGGGACGCGGCGCGGGCGGCGCGCTCTGGGTCGGAGCGGGCGCTGCCGGCGCGGGCGGAGCGACAGGCTGCGGCGCGCGAACCGGTTCGCGCGGAATGTCGCGGGCGACGGCCGCTTCGCGCGGGACCTCCCACGGCGGCGAGTCTTCGGTCGACGCTTGCGGTGGGCGCGACGCCTCGCGGACCGGCGCGGCCTCACGCGCCGGCGGCGTTTCCCGCGGAGCCGGCGGTGCAGGTCGCGCGGACGGCGCCGCATCGGCAAACGGATTCGGCGGCGGCGTGCGCGGCGTGGACGCCGGCGCCTGCGGAGCCGCGGATGCGGTGCTGCGCACCGGCTCGCGGCTCACGCCGGGCGACGACGACGCGGCGCGCGCGCCCTCGCCTTCGGCCGGACGGAACGCGAGCATGCGCAGCAGGCTCATCTCGAAACCGGCGCGCGGGCTCGGCGCGAGCGCTAGGTCGCGGCGGCCGTTGAGCGCCATCTGGTACCACAGCTGTACGACTTCCGGCCGCAGCTTGCCCGCCAGGGCGTCGACGTCGACGCCGTCGGCCTCGACTTCCGCCCCGGGCACCAGCTGGCGCACCTGCACGCGATGTAGCGCGTCGCTGAAGGCGTCGAGCACGCCGCCCCACTCGGGCGAGAATTCGGCCAGCGTCGCCACTTCGGCCAGCAGCCGCTCGCCATCGCCATCAGCCAACGCGGTGAGCAGCGCGCCGACGCGGGTGCGATCGACCGTACCCAGCATGGCGGCCACGCCGGCGTCGGCGAGCACACCGCCGTCGGCGCCCGCGCTGGCACCGGTGTAGGCGATGGCCTGGTCGAGCAGCGACAGGCCGTCGCGCAGGCTGCCATCGGCGGCCTTGGCGAGCTGACGAATCGCGCCCGGCTCGGCCGGAATGCCCTCGGCTTCGAGGATCCGCGTCATCTGGCCGTTGATCTGCTGCTCGTCCAGCCGCTTCAGGTTGAACTGCAGGCAGCGCGACAGCACGGTCACCGGCAGTTTCTGCGGGTCGGTCGTGGCCAGCAGGAACTTCACGTGGCCCGGCGGCTCCTCCAGCGTCTTCAACAGCGCGTTGAACGCCGACTTGGACAGCATGTGGACTTCGTCGATCAGGTAGACCTTCACCCGGCCGCGGCTGGGCATGTACTGCGCGTTGTCGATGACCTCGCGCACGTCGTCCACGCCGGTGTTGCTGGCCGCGTCGATCTCGAGCAGGTCGATGAACCGGCCGGCATCGATGTCGCGGCAGGCCGCGCATTCGCCGCAGGGTTCGGCCGAGGTGCCGCGCTCGCAGTTGAGGGACTTGGCGAAGATGCGGGCGATGGTGGTCTTGCCGACGCCGCGCGTTCCGGTGAACAGGAAGGCGTGGTGGACGCGGCCCGTGTCGAGCGCGTTGCTGAGCGCGCGGACCACGTGCTCCTGCCCGACCAGCTCGGCGAAGCGCTTCGGACGCCACTTACGGGCGAGGACAAGATAGGACATGCCCTCATTCTGCCACGCCGCATCGCATCGACTGCGACCGTGAAGGCGTCGCTTGTCCATGCCGGGCCTGGCAGCTAGAATTCACGGCCCTGGAGTGCACCCCTGACCTGGCCTTGCGCCGCGTTCAGGCCTCTCCCGGAAAAACGGAGAGGTGTCCGAGTGGTTGAAGGAGCACGCCTGGAAAGTGTGTAAGCGTCTAAACCGCGCTTCGGGGGTTCGAATCCCCCTCTCTCCGCCAGATTCGATAAAGCCCCGCTGACGGCGGGGCTTTTGATGCAAGTCTCTATGGTGGCCCCGTCGGCCCCTCGCGACGCTAGGTCGAAAACCCCGCCAGGGCCGGAAGGCAGCAACGGTATCGACTGATGCGGGTGCCGAGGTCAGCCGGCGGGGTCATCGCCCATCTGGACGCTGCGCGTCTGCGACCCCACGCTTTTGCATTCGCAAAACCGCGGGCCCCGGGCCATGCACCTCCGATCCCCGCCGCTGCCGCGGCGCCCCCTTACCAAGGGGGCTGGTTATCTCGTCACGCTTACTTTTCACTGCGGCTCCGGCTCTTCGTCTGCGCTTTCCGTTCATCCGAGTGCGGATTGGCCGATGCAATGAAAAGTCGTCATCCCGGCGAAAGCCGGGATCCAGGCCCGCACCGCACGGGCACTCCCATCGGGGTAAACGAAGCTCACCGTCATTCCAGCAAAAGCTGGAATCCATCTTGATCTTCAAACGGCGCAAGCACGAAACGCGGCTCGCCCTACTCCACGATCCCCAGCGCGTCCGGCTCGCGGCCGGTCTTCCAGTGGTCGACGACCTTCCACTGCGCGGTGTCGATCACCGCGATCTCGTCGCCGCCGCTGACGGCGGCGTACACGCGCGGCAGCTTCGGATCGGCGATCACGCCGATCGGCAACGCCGCGCGGCCGAGCATGGTGTCCCGGTATTCGACGTCCGGACGCGACAGCGCCACGGTATGCGTGACGGCGTACTTGTGGGTGTCGATGACCGACAGCGTCGCGGCACGGGCATTGGTCACCAGCGCATGTCGATTGTCGGCAGTGAAGACGACGCGGATCGGAAAACCTTCGCTCGCGATGGTGTGGCGGATCGCCAGCGTCTTCGGATCGTGCACCGTCACGGTACCGGCTTCGCGATTGCTGACCCACACTTCACCTGTGCCCGGGTGCACGCCAACGCCTTCCGCGCCCGCACCGGCAAGCACTTCGTGCGTCTTCGCGCGCGTGACCAGATCGATGCGACTGACGGTGCCGGCATCGATCTTGGTGACGAAAGCGGCCTTTCCATCGCCCGACACCGCTACCATGTGGCCGCGGCCGTCGCCGAGGTCGATCGCATGGTCGACGCGGCCGTTCGCCACATCCACCAGCAGCAGCTTGCGCGAGGCTTCGGTCGTGACCACCGCGCGCTTGCCATCGGGCAACAGGCGCATGCCGTGCGGCTTGCCGTTCTCGCCCAGGTCGATCGTGCGCGTGCCGCCGGGCTTGTCGAAGTCGAGCACGGTGATGCTGCGGCCCGGCGTCGCCGCGCCGTAATTGCTGACGAGGGCGAAGCGGTTGTCGCGACTCACGACGATTTCGTGCGGTCCCTGTCCGGCCGCGAATTCGCCGACCCGCGCGCCGTCCTTCGTCGAAAGACGCCACACCGTATCGGCGGACTTGTTGCCGACCAGCAGGTCGCCGGCCGATGCGGGCGCGGCGACGAGCATCGCGGCGACGGAAAGCGGAATCACGAAATCGCGAATCACGACGTTTCTCCGTGGGAAAGGTGTTTCAGGGCTTCGTATCGGGATGCAGCCAGCCGGCGTCGCCTTCGGCGTAGCGCTCGTGTTTCCAGATCGGCACGCGCGCCTTCACCTCGTCGATGATGTAGCGGCAGGCGGCGAAGGCGGCGTCGCGATGCGCGGCGCTCACGCCGACCCAGACGGCCATCTCACCGATCACCAGGTCGCCGACGCGGTGCACGCAGCGCGCGTCGAGGATGTCGAACTTCGCGCACGCCTCGTCGAGCACCTTCTCGCCTTCGGCTTCGGCGAGCGCGGCATAGGCTTCGTAGCGCAGGCCCAGCACGTCACGGCCTTCATTATGGTTGCGCACCCAGCCTTCAAAACTCGCGTAGCCGCCTACGCGGTCGTCGAGCAGTTCGGCGCGAAGCGTCGCGGTGTCGATGGGGGTTTGCGCGAGGGAGAAACGGGTCATGGGGAGATTGTGGCACTCGTGGTGTCCAAGGGTTCTTCGAACTGGACGCAGCGGCTCGGGCCGCTCACCCACCACTGACCGGCGGAATGAAGGCGACCTCGCTGCCCTCCTGGGCGGCATCGCTCCAACGGGCGAACGCGCCATCCACCGCGACGCGCAGACGCTCCACCGGAAGTGCAAAACCGTGGCGCTCGCGCAATGCCACGTACAGCGCGCGCAGGTCGCCGTCGAACTCGACGCGTTCAGAGTCGATGCCCGCCGCATCGCGCAGGCTCGCGAAATACAACACCGTCACCTGCGTCATCACATCGCTCCGAAATCGTGCTTGCCGCCGCGCTTGCCGAGCAGTTTCGCCGGGCCCAGCACGATGCGGTGCGACAACGCCTTGCACATGTCGTACACCGTAAGCGCGGCGACGGTGGCGCCGGTCAGCGCTTCCATTTCGACACCGGTGCGATGCGTGGTCTTCACCGCACAATCGATGCGTAGTGACGACTCGCCATCCCATTCGATGGCAATGCGACATCCGTCGATGGGCAGCGGATGGCAGAACGGAATCAGTTCGTGCGTGCGCTTCACCGCCATGGTGCCGGCGACGATCGCCGTTTCGACGATACCGCCCTTGGCGCTCTTCAGGCCGGTCGCACGCAGTTGGCGCGCGACGTCGGCGGGGAAGCGGACGCGGCATTGGGCATGCGCCTCGCGCTTCGTCGCTTCCTTCGCGGATACGTCGACCATCGCGGGGCGGCCCTTGGGGTCGATGTGCGTGAGGGTTTTCGCGGGCTTTTTCATGCGGGTATTTTGGGGGTGGGGGCGGTGGGATGCACGTTGCAGGCTGCGTCGCGTTGGCAAGGGCATCGACTTCGGCGGCGTCGGTTCGGCCATCCATGGCGCGCGTGGCCAGCAGGCCGCGCAGTCCGCGCAAGCGGCCTGCCTCATCCCCCTATCAGGAACATCTCCACGTGTTTGCGCGACGCCCCGACGCCGCCGCGCATCTCGCTGTAACGATCGCCACGGCGCGTCCATATGGTCGATACGCGCTCGCGCAAGGCGTCGACGCCCTGGGACAGCGCGGGACGAAGATCGTGCCCATCGCCGGCGAACAGGCAGGTGTAAAGGCGGCCGTCGGCAGAGACGCGGGCGCGATGGCAATCGCCGCAGAACGGTGCGCTCACCGAACTCACGAAGCCGACTTCGCCCTGTCCGTCTTCGAACGCGTAACGCGACGCCACTTCGCCCCGGTAATTCGCTTCCAGCGCGCGCAGCGGCCACTGTGCGGCGATGCGGTCGCGCAATTCCGCGGAGGGAACCACGCGATCGCGCGACCAGTCGTTGCAGGTGCCCACGTCCATGAACTCGATGAAGCGCACGACGTGGCCCGTACCGCGGAAATGCGACACCAGCGGCAGCACCTGGTCGTCGTTGATGCCGCGCTCGACGACGCAGTTGATCTTGATCGATTCGAAGCCGGCCGCGCGTGCCGCTTCCAGCCCAGCCAGGACGTCGGACAGTTCGCCGCGGCCGCCGGTCATGTCGCGGAACCGCGCGGGATCCATCGCGTCGAGGCTCACCGTGATGCGCCCCAGCCCCGCTTCGCGCAATGCGCGTGCCTGCGCGGCGAGCAGCGACCCATTCGTGGTGAGCGCGATGTCGTCCAGGCCGGGAATGCGCGCCAGCCGCTGGATCAGCGACGGCAGGCTCTTGCGAAGCAACGGCTCGCCGCCGGTGAGGCGCAGCTTGTTCACGCCCAACTGCGCGAAGCCGCGTACGAGCGTTTCGATCTCGTCGAACGACAGGCGCGTGGCCGAATCGAAACCGTAGTCGTCCGGCACGCGATCGGCCGGCATGCAGTACGGGCAGCGGAAATTGCAGGCTTCGATCACCGACAAGCGCAGGTCGCGCAGAGGGCGCCCGCGCACGTCGAGCGGCGTCGTGGCAGTCAGCGGCTGCGAAGCGGCGTTCATGCCGGCTCCGCGCGCACCGCTGACGGTTCGTGCAGCGCGACGACCTGGCCGGGATGGGCCACGCGGTAACCGCGCGCGGCGAGGATCTCGCCTTCCTCGCGATTGCCGTAGTGATACAGCAGGCAGCGGCCGAGCAGCGCGGCGGAATACTCGCGCTCCAGGTCCTCGATGCCGCTATGCGAAGGGTTGCCGTGCAGCGCGCAGTCGTGCGCGACGAGTTCGCCGGCGTCGGCATAGCGCGCGAGCATTTCCGGGATCGGGCGCGTGTCGCCCGTCCACACCATGCTGCCGTGCAGACGCAGGCCGAACGCGGTTTCCGGCCAATGGTGGCGCGTCGGGAACACTTCCAGCCGCACGCCGTCGTGCCAGAACGATCCCCCGACCGGGATCATCTGGAAGGCGTCCCAGAAGTTCACGCCGCCTTCGGCGAGCGCATTGGGATAGTCGCCCACGCGCTGGTGGAGCAGCGGCACCACGGGCGCCGGCACGTACAGCTTCACGCGGCCACGGCGCGCATCGTCGAAATAGCTGCTGACGAACAGGCGCTCGAAGCCGGCCACGTGGTCCAGGTGCGTGTGCGTGACGAACAGCGCGCGCGGCATGTCGCCGTAGTACGCCTGGTATGCGGTGAGGCCTTCGCCGCCGCAGTCGATCGTCAGCCACGGCGCGCCGTCGCGCTCGATGGTCGCCATCGCCGAGCCGAGCTCGACCGCCGACGCATTGCCGACGCCATGAAGACGCAGTTGCCACGTCATCTCAGTAGCCTCGTTCCCAGGCACGATCGTACGCCGCACGCAGGCGCGCGTAATCGCGCTCGACGTCCGAGACCGTGCGTTTCCCGCGCAGCTTCAGCAGCGAGCGCTTGAGCCGCGCGAGGTTGCGTTCGCGCCAGCCGGTGGCGGGAATGCGGACGCGACCGCGGTCCAGATCGATGATCCAGCCTCGCCCGGTCGTGGTGAACAACAGGTTGTGGGCGTTGAGGTCGGCGTGATCGAGGCCCGCGCGATGGGCGCGGGCGATCAGCCGGCCAGCCTCCTCCCACGGCGCACCATCGGCGGCGACCGCGGCGCGGTCGGCCAGCGAGCGCACGTCGTCGAGGCGTTCGAGCAGGATCGCGGCGCGGTAGAACAGGCCGTCGCGGCGGTAGCACGCGGCGATGGGCCGGGGCACAGGCACGCCCTTCTCGGCCATCGCTCGGGTCAGGCGGAACTCGGCGAAGCTGCGCGTGCTGGCCGCGCCGTGCCACCAGTAACGATCGCGGCTGACCTTCGCCACCATGCCGCCGCGCAGGTAGCGCCGCAGCAGGGCCGGGCCGAACGGCGCGTCGACGAACCATGCGCCGCCGCGACCGCCGCTTTCCACCGGGCGCGCGCGTTGCTGCCAGAACGAAGGCATGAACCAGTCCGGGCTTGCTTGCCGCACCCGGTTACGGTCGAACAGAATGGCTCCGTACCCGCTGTCGTCGCGGAACGGCGTCAACTCTTCGGCAGCATCGAACCCCGTCATTGCCCGGAGTCTAGCAATTCACGTGTCCGCTGCCTCCTCCAGCGCGCCTCCCGCGCCCGCTTCGATCTGCCTGCTCCGCCTGTCCGCCCTGGGCGACGTGACCCACGTCGTGCCGCTGGTGCGCACGCTCCAGGCGGCATGGCCGCAAGTGCGGCTGACGTGGGTGATCGGCAAGGGCGAGCACCGCCTCCTCGCCGGGCTGCCCGGCGTGGACTTCGTCGAGTACGACAAGAAGTCCGGCGTGGCCGGCATGCGCGCACTGCGTGGCGAATTGCGCGAACGCCTCGGCGCCGCGAAGCGCTTCGACGTGCTCCTGCAGATGCAGGTCGCCGCACGCGCGAACCTGTTGTCGGCCTTCATTCCGGCGCGCAGGCGCGTGGGCTACGACCGCTCGCGTTCGAAGGACCTGCATGGCGTCTTCATCAACGAGCGCATCCCCGACCGCCCCAGCATCCACGTGCTCGACGCCATCGGCAGCTTCTGCGAGCCGCTGGGCCTGCGTCAGGAGCGCGTGATCTGGGACCTTCCCGTGCCGGACGACGCGCGCGAGTGGGCGCGCGCGCAGTGGCCGCAGGACGATGTGCCGACCTTGCTCATTTCACCCTGCTCGAGCCACGTCCTGCGCAACTGGCCCGCCGACCGGTTGGCCGCCGTCGCCGATCACGCCGCCGCGCGCGGCTGGCGCGTCGTGCTGTGCGGCGGGCGAAGCGACCTGGAACGTGCAACGGGCGATGCGATCCTTTCGGCGATGGGGCATCCCGCGCTCGACCTGATCGGCAAGGACACGCTCAAGCAATTGCCGGCGCTGCTCGAACGCGGCCAGTTGCTGATGACGCCCGACTCCGGCCCGATGCACATCGCCAACGCGATGGGCACCAAGGTGCTGGGCCTGCATGCGGCGAGCAATCCCGCGCGCAGCGGGCCCTACAGCGACCGTCGCTATTGCGTGGACCGCTATGACGACGCCGCGCGCAAATACCTGGGCAAGCCTGCTTCCGAACTGCGCTGGGGCACGAAGATCGAGCACGCGGGCGTGATGGACCTGATCACCGTCGACGACGCCATCGCCGCGTTCGAACGCTACTGCGCCGATCATCCGAACGTCAGTTCGCAGGAGAACCCGTGATGGCCGCCTGGTTCACCGTCGTCGCGCCGCTGCTGCCGGAGCTCATCCGCGCCGCGCGCCCCATGTTCACGCGCAGCCGCGAGCCGTCGCAGATTCCGCAGCAGATCCGCGAACTGCAGGACGCGGTCGATCGCAACGACCAGGCGATCCGCACGCTCGCCAGCGAGATGGAGCAGACGCTGTCGGCATTGAAGCAGGCGTCCGCGCAACTCGAATCGACGCTGGTCGACCTTCGCCGCCAGCAGGTCGAACAGGACCGCCGGCTGCAGGCCATGCAGTGGGTGACGGGCGTGGCGGCGACGGCAGCGGTGCTGGCGTTTGGGCTGGCGGGTTATGCCTTGGCTAGTTGAAAGGTATCGACCAATCGCCGTTCGGGCTCACACACGCATCGCGAACTGACGACGGGGTGGACTCGCGCCACCCATGGCGCTCGCCTTCCGGCGCTACGCGCTTCAAGGCAGCCTCCCGCCGTCCAAATCGGCAGTCCTGCCGATTCGTCGAACCGAGGGTTCTCATCACGACCTCCCTCTCCGCAACGCAAAAAAAAAGAAGACGCCCCCTTTCGGGGGCGTCTTCTTTTTTGTCTGGCGGAGAGGGAGGGATTCGAACCCTCGGTACGCTATAAACGTACGCCTGATTTCGAGTCAGGTACATTCAACCACTCTGCCACCTCTCCGGGTGCAGTGAGCCGGCAATTCTACGGGGACGACGTGCGTCCGGCAAGCGGTCCGAAAGCCCGGCTACACTGTAGCCCCCTGAATGAACGGCCTCGTCATGTCCGAAATCCTCGTCCCGGTCTCCTTTGGCGAACTGCTCGACAAGATCGCGATCCTGCAGATCAAGTCCGAGCGCATGACCGATCCGGCCAAGCTGGAGAACGTCCGCAACGAGCTGTCCGCGCTGGAGAAGACGTGGATGGCGCACCCGGCCGCCGGCAAGGACATCGCCCGCCTACGCGCCGACCTCAAGGCGGTCAACGAGCGCCTGTGGGTCATCGAGGACGACATCCGCATCAAGGAGAAGGCGCAGGCCTTCGACGACGAGTTCGTCCGCCTGGCCCGCAGCGTCTACTTCGAGAACGACGAACGCGCGCGGATCAAGAAGGAGATCAACCTCGCGCTGGGCTCGGCCTACGTCGAGGAGAAGTCCTACCAGGACTACCGGACCGGCAACACGCCGTAAGCGTGTACGTGGTCCAGCGGCTCCCGGTGCAACGCCGGGGGCCGGACGCAGCAGGACGTCCGTTCCCGGTTGTTCGCCGTATTTCGGCGCCGCACGACGGTCCGCTGCCTTTGCCCAGTCCGTCGGCAACGGAAACCTTAATCGCGCTCCTTGCCACCCGGCCGCTGCGCCCCGATGATTCCGTTACCGCCTGAAAGACCGCCGCCGAATCAACGGACGCATGATCGAATTCGGACACCTCACGCACGTCGGCCTGCGCCGCGAGCTCAATGAAGACACCTACTACGGTGACGGCGAGCTCGGCCTGTGGCTGGTAGCCGACGGCATGGGCGGTCATGAATACGGCGAAGTCGCAAGCGCCCTGGCTCGCGAGACCATCGTGCGCGAGATCCGTGACGGCACGCCGCTCGCGCAGGCGATCCGCATCGCCGACGAGGAAATCATCCGCACCTCCAAGCGGCGCAACGACGCGCTGCCGATGGGCACGACCGTCGTCGCCGCGCGCATCACCGGCAACCGCTTCGAGGTGGCCTGGGTCGGCGACAGCCGCGTCTACCTGTGGCGCGAAGGCAACCTCGCGCAGTTGTCGCAGGACCACAGCTACGTGCAGGAGCTGATCGCCAACGGCGCGATCACGCAGGAGCAGGCGCGCAGCCATCCGCATCGCAACGTCGTGACGCAGGCGCTGGGCGTGACCGATCCGCGCAACCTCAACGTCGAGACCATGACCGGGGAGCTCAAGCCCGGCATGCAGTTGCTGCTGTGCAGCGACGGTCTGACCGAGGAAGTGGACGATCGCGGCATCGCGCGCGTGCTGGCGCAGTCGGACTGCAGCGCGCAGGAATGCGTCGACACGCTGGTGGCCGCGGCGCTGGACGGCGGCGGCTCGGACAACGTCACCGTGATCCTGGTGCGGCATCACTGAAGGCCGCTGGGCCTTCAGGTGTCACCCGTTTCGAAGATCAGGATGGATTCCATGCTTGGCTGGAATGGCGGGACGTCTTGCTGAAGGGCGCCCGGATTGGGTCCCGGCGTTCGCCGGGATGACGCGCGGCGAGCGCGACCGCGTAATCGCCGATGACAAGGGCGACTAGGCCGTCGCGAGTTCCGGCTCCGCGACGGCCTCGACCACGGTGAACTGGTCCCACACCGCCTTGCCGGCCTTCTTGCGCAGCTTCTCCAGTCGCGCGTCGTGCGCGGCGTGTTCCTCGACGCTGATCTGGACGCGCGGACGGGCGACGTTCGGATCGACGCGGAACTGCGACGTATCGACCGCACTCGCCGCGGCCTCGACCGCGAAGCCGATTTCCTCCTGCCCGGAGGTCAGCGCGAGATAGACGTCGCCCAGGATCTGGGCGTCGAGCAGCGCGCCGTGCAGCTGGCGATGCGAGTTGTCCACGCCCAGGCGCTTGCAGAGCGCGTCGAGCGAATTGCGCTGGCCGGGGAAACGCTGGCGCGCGAGCAGCAGCGTGTCCTCGACGCGGCATCGATCGGTGATGCGCCCGTACTGCTCGCCGAGCCGGCGCAGTTCGTTGTCCAGGAAGCCCAGGTCGAACGCCGCGTTGTGGATGATCAACTCGGCGCCGTCGATGAAGGCGAGGAATTCCTCGGCCACCTGCTCGAACACGGGCTTGTCGGCGAGGAATTCGAGCGTCAGCCCCGTCACTTCCTGCGCGCCCTGCTCGAAATCGCAGTCCGGCTTGAGGTAGACGTGGAAGGTCCGCCCGCTCGGGCGGCGCTCGATGTATTCGACGCAGCCGATTTCGACCACGCGGTTGCCGCGTTCCCAGCTCAGGCCGGTGGTTTCGGTGTCGAGGATGATCTGCCGCATCGGCTGCATTCTCACAGGTTGGTTCGGATCAGCGCGCGGTGGCGCTGGCGCGGAACTGCTGCGCCTGAAGGCGCGCGAGGACGTCGACGCGTTCGTTGTCCGGATCGCCGGAATGGCCCTTCACCCACTTCCACTCGACGCGATGGCGCAGCGTCGCGGTATGCAGGCGCTCCCAGAGGTCACGATTCTTCACCGGCTCGCCGGCGGCGGTCTTCCAGCCGCGGCGGACCCAGTTGTTGATCCACTCGGTGATGCCCTTGCGCACGTACTGCGAGTCGGTGTGCAGCAGGACGCTGCACGGCTCGCTCAGCGACTCCAGCGCCATGATCGCGCCCATCAGCTCCATGCGGTTGTTCGTGGTGTCGGCCTCGCCGCCGGACAGTTCGCGTTCGTGGCCGCGATAGCGAAGCAGCGCGGCCCAGCCGCCGGGACCGGGATTGCCGAGGCACGCGCCGTCGGTGTGGGCTTCGATGTGTTTGGGGGAAGGTGCGGACGTCGGGTCGGGCGAATTCATGGATCCATTATCGCCGGCTCGCGTCGCACGAGGTGGGATCGCGTGCCCGCCTGCCATCGCAATCCACGCAGCGGCTTGGGCGGGATCAACGCATGCACGCGCTTGTTGACCGTGAGCGCGACACCCGCGCGCAGGCGATCGGACGCGCCGACGCCCACTTCGCCATGCGCCACGCGCCAGTGCGGCCCGAGCCACTGCAGGCTCACGGTGTCGGAGGCGAAACCCGCCCGGCGCAACGCGGATTGCCACACGCCCGGATCGCGCGCGCGAAGTCCGGTGCGGGCCCAGCGCAGGCGGTACGGACTCCACGGATTGAGCACCGCCAGCCACAGCGTGCCGCCCGGCGCGAGGACGCGGGCGCATTCGTCCAGCAGCGGATCGATCGGAACCTCGTCATCCAGCGCGTGCTGGAGCAGCACCGCGCCGAGGGCTTCGCTCGCCACGGGCAAGGGCAAGCGGCAGCGGACGGCGCCGTGGAAGCCCAGGCCGAAACGTCGAAGCAGCAGTCCGCGACCGCCGAC
This sequence comes from Lysobacter soli, assembly GCF_009755585.1. Taxonomy (NCBI): domain Bacteria; kingdom Pseudomonadati; phylum Pseudomonadota; class Gammaproteobacteria; order Lysobacterales; family Lysobacteraceae; genus Lysobacter; species Lysobacter soli. The sequence goes on from NZ_CP046603.1 coordinate 2,800,755, forward strand.
TTCCGGCGCCGGCGCACCGACCACGCCGAGCCAGCCCCAGGCCGCCGCGGGGCAACTCGCGAGCACGCGGAGCATCGCCGCTTCCTCGACCGCGAGCAGTCCCTGGCCCGCCTCGCTGCTGAACCAGCCGAGCGCAGATCCGGATGTCTCCGATTGACGCGGTGGGTGGGCGGCGGGCATGGTCGGGCCGGCTTTTCTCCGGGCGCCCCAGGGCGCCGACTCCCCGATTGTGCGGCAGGACCGGCCGATCGGGGGCATTCCACGGACTGACGATGCACCTCACGCCCCTGCCCGCCCTGAGCGACAACTACATCTGGACGCTCGCCGCCGACGATGGCGCGCGGGCGCTGATCGTCGACCCGAGCGAAGCCGGGCCGGTCTTCGCGGCCGCCGACGCCGGGCTGCAGCCGGCCGGGGTCCTGCTCACCCACCACCACGGCGACCATATCGGCGGCGTGCCGGCGTTGCTGGAACGCTGGCCGGGGCTGCCGGTCTTCGCGCCGGACGACGACCGCATCCCGGCCGACTATCGACGCGTGGCCGATGGCGAGGCGATCGATGTCGCGGGCTGGCATTTCAACGTCCTTGCCGTCCCGGGCCATACGCGAAGCCACGTCGCCTACCACGGGCATGGCCTGCTTTTCTGCGGGGACACCCTGTTCAGCCTCGGCTGTGGGCGGATGTTCGAAGGCACTGCCGAGCAGATGCACGCGTCCCTGTCCCGGTTGGCCGCGCTCCCCCCCGGGACCCGGGTGTGTTGCGGACATGAGTACACGCTCGCAAACGCGGCCTTCGCCCGCGTGGTAGAACCCGGCAACCCGGCGCTCCAGCGCCGCTTCGAGGAGGCCACGGCCATGCGCGCGACCGGACGACCCACCCTTCCCAGCACCCTGGCCGACGAACTGGCCGCCAATCCCTTCCTGCGCGTGGACCGCCCCGAGGTGCGCGCCAGCCTGGCGCGCGAGACCGGCCGCGCCCCGGCCGACGACGTGGACGCATTCGCCGCACTGCGGCGCTGGAAGGACGGATTCACCGCATGACCGGCGCCGATCGATGGCGTCGCCGGCTGGGCGCGTTCTGCCTGGCCGCCCTCACGGTCCTGCCGGTCGTCGCGCAGGAGGCTCCGGATCAGCCGCAGACGGCCGCAGACAGCAAGACTGGGACGCCGGAAACGCAGCCCGACCCGCGCACCCGAAACGGCCTGGAGATCTACAACAGCTTCCGCGAGGGCCTCGCCGAGCCCGAATGCGATGCCGATGCGACGTCGACCCGCTGGCGCCAGCACTTCGCCCACGTGCCGCGCCGGCTCGCCGCCGGCGACGACGACGTCCTGCCCCTGTTCGGCTACGTCGTCGATGCCCTGCGCGAAAGCCACGTCCCGACCGAGTTCGCGCTTATCCCCTTCGTCGAGAGCGGTTATCGCCCCGCCGCGCGCAGCGCCGCCGGTCCGGCCGGACTGTGGCAGATGATCGCGATCACCGCCCGCAACCACGGCGTGCCGATCCGCAAGGGGTACGACGGCCGATTGTCGCCGATCGATTCCACGCAGGCGGCCGTGCGTTACCTGAAGACGCTGCACGGCATGTTCGGCGGCGACTGGCGCTTAGCCGTCATGGCCTACAACGCGGGCGAATACCGCGTGCTGGGCGCGCTCAAGCGCAGCGGCCAGAACATTCGTGACGTGCAGCTCGACAAGCTCGTCGGCCTGCCGGACATCACCGTCGCCTATGTGCGCAAGCTGCACGCGCTGTCGTGCCTGATCGAGCAGGCAGACGATCGCGCCGAGTGGATGACCGCGCTCGACCGCCCGGTTCCGCGTTTGCAGGCGGTGACGCTGCCGAAAGACGTCAAGCGCCTGGATCAGTGGGCCGCCCGCACGGGGCAGACCACCGCGCAGTTGCAGCGCTGGAATCCGGTTTACGCGGAGGGGCGGATCGTGCCGGCCAGCGGTTCCACCGCGCACGTGCTCACCGTCGCCGACCGCACCGATGCGCGCGTCGCGGAGGCCGGCGACGAGGCGAAGGTCGACTTCGCCGCTGATGTCGCCAGTTCGGTGTCGATGTCCGAATCCACCCCTGCATCGACGACGGCCGCACCGTCGACGTCGGCGCGTCGCCACACCGTCGCCAAGGGCGAGAGCGCGTGGACGATCGCACGGCGATACCGCATTACCGTCGCCGAACTGATGCGGCGCAACGGGTTGGCGCTGAAGGCCGTATTGAAGCCTGGGCAGTCGCTGCTCATCGATGCGCTTGAGTCTCCGTCGGGCGCGTTGCCGACGGCGACCGGTTCGCCCTGACCGGCGGGGCTTCCACATACGCCGGCGCATCGCGGCAACGCGGCGCCGGCTGCGGCTAAACTGCATTTTTGGGCCGCCGCATGGCGGCCGTCCCCACCGCATCGGCATCAAAGAAGGAATCGGCTCATGGGTTTTCTGCAAGGCAAGCGTGCACTGATCACCGGCATCGCCAGCGAGCGTTCGATCGCCAGCGGCATCGCCGAGGCCATGCACCGCGAGGGCGCGGAACTGGCGTTCACCTACCAGAACGAGAAGCTGAAATCGCGCGTGCAATCGGCCGCGTCCGAGTACGGCAGCGACATCGTGATCCCGCTGGACGTGAGCGACGATGCGCAGATCGCCGCGTGCTTCGAGCAGCTCGGCCAGCGTTGGAACGACGGCTTCGACATCCTCGTGCACGCCATCGCCTTCGCGCCGCGCGAAGCCATCGCCGGTGAGTTCCTCGACGGCATGACGCGCGAGAACTTCGCCATCGCGCACGACGTGTCGGCCTATTCGCTCTCGGCGCTGGCGAAGGCCGCGCGCCCGATGATGAAGGGCCGCAACGGTTCGATCGTCACGCTTAGCTACCTCGGCGCCGAGCGCGCGCTCGCCAACTACAACCTGATGGGCGTGGCGAAGGCGAGCCTGGAAGCGTCGGTCCGCTACCTCGCCCTCAACCTCGGCCCGGAAGGCACGCGCGTCAACGCGATCTCCGCCGGTCCGATCAAGACCCTCGCCGCCGCGGGCATCGCGGGCTTCCGCAAGATCCTCGGCCACGTCGAAGAAAACGCACCGCTGCGCCGCACGGTCACGATCGAGGACGTCGGCAACGTGGCCGCGTTCCTGTGCTCGGACCTCGCCGCAGGCGTGACCGGCGAAGTGACCTACGTCGATGCGGGCTACAACATTCTCGGCATGACGGGCATCCACGGCGAGTAACGCCGCGCGATCGCCACACAGAAAGCCCGGCCATGCCGGGCTTTTTTGTGGTCGCCGATCGAGGGGAGCGATCGCTCCAGACGCAAAGAAAAAGCCCGGCGATCGCCGGGCTTTTTCATCATCGCGAGGACGGAACCGTCAGAGGTTCTGCTCGACGACCTGCACCTTCACGCGCTTGCGCAGCGAATCGACGAGCGCACGCACGTCGTCGCCACCGCCGACCTGCGCGATCTGCTGCTGCAGCATCTGGCGCTGCTCCGCCGGCAGCGTCGCGACGTCGCCCGGCGTGACCTGGCTTACCGCGAACAATGCGATGCCGCCGTTCGACAGCTCGGCGTGGCCCGCCGACAACTTGCCCGCGGCCGGAGCCGGCACGGCGAAGATCGCGTCGGAAACCGCGGCTTCCGGCACCGGCGCACCACGCGGCACGCCCGGCACGACCTGCGGCGGCGGCAGCTGCTTCTCGGCGGCAATGGCGTCGAGCGTCTCGCCCTTGTTCACGCGCGCGACCAGCGCGTCGGCTTCCTTGCGCGCGGCCTTGCTGGCGCGGTCGGCACGCACGGCGGCAATGACCTGATCGCGCACCTGCGCGAGCGGCTGCGCGTGTTCGGCCGTATGCGCGGTCACGCGCAACAGCACGCTGTGACCGGGTGCGATCTCGATCGGATCGCTGATCGCGCCGCTCTGGATCGCCTCTTCCGAGAACGCGACGCGCTGCACGGCCGGATTGGCGCCGATGCCCTGCGCGTTGGTGCGCGCGAACGGACCGAGCTTCTGCAGCGGCAGGTTCATGTCGCGCGCGGCGGGCGCGAGCGACGACGGATTCTTCAACGTCAGGTCGACCAGCCGGCTGGTGAAGTCGCTCACCGTGCGCTCGCGGTCTACTTCGGCCTGCTCGCGCGCGAGCTGGTCGTGCACCTGCTCGAAGGTCTGCTGCGAACCGGTCTGGACGTCGCGCAGCTGGATGATGTGCCAGCCGAACTCGCTCTTCACCGGGGCGCTGATTTCGCCGGCCTTCATCGCGAACAGCGCGTTCTCGAACGGCGCGACCATCATGCCCTTGGCCACCCAGCCCAGATCGCCGCCGGCGACCTGCGAGCCGGTGTCGTCGCTGTTGGCACGCGCCAACGCGGCGAAGTCGGCGCCCGGCGCCTTGGCCTGTTCGGCCAGGCGCTTGGCCTTCTCTTCGGCGGCCTTCTGCGCGGCGGCGTCGGCCTTCTCATCCACGCGCACGAGGATGTGCGAAGCCAGGCGCTGCTCGGCTTCGACGAAGCGCGCCTTCTCCTGCTCGTAGCGATGACGCAGCGTTGCCTCGTCGGCAGCGGCCGGCGGCGGCAGCTTGCTCGCGTCGACTTCGACGTATTCGATTTCGACCGTTTCCGGCGCGCGGAACTGGGCGGTGTGCGCGTCGTACCACTTCTGGATTTCCGTGGCGCTGACTTCGGCGGTGTCCGGCGCGGGCGGCGGCAGCAGCACCAGCGACACATCGCGGCGCTCGCCCATCAGGCGGATCAGGCGATCCATCTCCGCGGTGGTGACGAAGTTGCTGTTGCCTACGCCCATCGCGAGCATCGAACGCTGCACGTCGTCGCGCACGGTCGCTTCGAACTGCCGCTCGCTCTGCGGCGGCGTCAGCGATGCGAGCGCGAGCTTGTATCGCGCGTAATCGAACTTGCCGTCCACCTGGAAACCCGGCACGTCCATGATCGCCTTCTGCACCATCGCGTCGCTGACGACCAGGCCGTTGCGCTGCGCGGCGACCTGCTGCACGCGCGCGTCGATCAGCGTTTCGAGGATCGCGCGCTTGTTGTCCACGCTCTCGAAAGCGCGCGCGTCGAACGCTTCGCCCTGCTGCGCGCGGCGCTGCATGCGCTCCTGCTCGAAACGGCTGCGGAACTCGTCGGACGTGATCTTCTCGTGCGTCCAGAACACCGACACCGGCCACCACGCCGGCGCCGTCGGCCACCAGGTCGGAGGCGCGTCGATGCGCGCGACGGAGTTGTCGGTGCGCTGGCCGAGATACTGCTCGATGCCGACGAAGGCGAAGGGAATGATCAGCAGGCCAAGGATCACGGTGGCGATCCAGCCCGAGGTCTTGTCGCGAAGTTTCTGCAGCATGTCCGGGACGCGTTCAGTCGTAAGCCGGACAGTTTAGCGCCGTCACGGCGGCGTGAGGCAGGAATTTCGATGGCCGGCGACGCGCCGGAAATGCCATCTCCGCATAGCGCCGGATGTGGTTTCCGCCCGGACACCGAAAAAACAAAAGGCGCCGTTTCCGGCGCCTTTCGACTCAAAACTGGCGGAGTGGACGGGACTCGAACCCGCGACCTCCGGCGTGACAGGCCAGCATTCTAACCGACTGAACTACCACTCCGCTTTTTTGAAACCTGGGCCTGAAGCCCCGGATCAGCGCGATGAACCGCGTTGGACCCTCTCACTAATACAAAGGCGCCGTTTCCGGCGCCCTTGTGAAGACTGGCGGAGTGGACGGGACTCGAACCCGCGACCTCCGGCGTGACAGGCCAGCATTCTAACCGACTGAACTACCACTCCGCGTGCTTCAAAACTCGTTACAACCACCGCTGGATGCTTGATGGTGGGTGCTGAGGGTTTCGAACCCCCGACCCTCTCCGTGTAAAGGAGACGCTCTACCGCTGAGCTAAGCACCCGTTTGCACTGCTGCCTGAGGGCCGAAACCCCGGCGGTGCTAACCGATTCGTTCAGACATCGGCGGCGAGTTGATTAGTTTACGGCATCCTTCAGCGCCTTGCCAGCCTTGAACGAAGGATTCTTCGACGCCTTGATCTTGATGGTCTCGCCGGTCTTCGGATTGCGGCCCTGGCGGGCGGCGCGCTTGCGGACCTGGAACGTGCCGAAACCAACGAGCGTCACCGTGTCGCCCTTCTTCAACGCCTTGGTGACCACGTTGATCATGGCGTCGACCGCGTTGGCGGCGTCGGTCTTGGACAGCTCGGCAGCCTCGGCGACGGCGCCGACAAACTCAGCCTTGTTCATTCGTTCTGACTCCCTGTGCGGACGAACGCCGCATGTTCGGATGAAGCAGCATGGAATCGAAGGCGATTCCCCCGATCGTTCTTCGCCGCGCAACGATCGCATCGCAACGGCTGCGCGGTCCGCAGCCGTTATACCAGCGGCATTTTTGAGCCGCAAGCCTGAAAGCTAGGCGTGGCGCGGCTTCCAGCGATTTCGAACGACATCCGACAGGCGGCGGGAATCAGTGCTTGACGTCCGTCTGCGTCACCGTTTTCGAACCATCGCGAACCGGCGTTTCGCCCTCGCCCGACGCCGAGGCAGGCGCCGGGGTCGGCGCACGTTCCAGCGCGATGTTGAGCACTTCGTCGATCCACTTCGCCGGGATGATCTTCAGTCCCTGCGTCACGGTCTTCGGAAGGTCGGCGAGGTCCTTGCGGTTTTCCTCGGGGATGATCACCGTGCGGATGCCACCGCGCAGCGCCGCGAGCAGCTTTTCCTTCAGGCCGCCGATCGGCAGCACGCGGCCTCGCAGCGTGATTTCGCCCGTCATCGCCACGTCGGCCTTGACCGGATTGCGCGTGAGCATCGACACCAGCGCCGTCGCCATCGCGATGCCGGCGCTCGGGCCGTCCTTCGGCGTCGCGCCCTCGGGCACATGCACGTGGACGTCGTGCTTCTGCAGGAAATCCAGATCGATGCCGAGCTGCTCGGTGCGCGCGCGCACGACGGACAAGGCGGCCGATGCCGATTCCTTCATCACGTCGCCGAGCTGGCCGGTGAGCAGCAACTGCCCCTTGCCCGGCACCAGCGTCGCTTCGATCTGCAGCAGGTCGCCGCCGACTTCGGTCCACGCCAGGCCCGTGACGAGGCCGACTTCGTTCTGCTCTTCGGCACGGCCGAAGTCGTAACGACGCACGCCCAGGTACTTGTCGAGGTTCTTAGACGTGACGTTGACGACGTTCTTCTTCGCGCCCTTCTTCGACGGGCCGGCCAGCGCGATTTCCTTCACCACCTTGCGGCAGATCTTGGCGATCTCGCGCTCGAGCGAACGCACGCCCGACTCGCGCGTGTAGTAGCGCACGATGTCGCGCACCGCGCTCTCGGCGACCTTCAGCTCTTCGGGCTTCAGGCCGTTGCCCTTGATCTGCTTGGGCAGCAGATAGCGCATCGCGATGTTGAGCTTCTCTTCCTCGGTGTAACCCGGGATGCGGATCACTTCCATGCGGTCCAGCAGCGGGCCGGGAATGTTGAGCGAGTTGGAGGTCGCGACGAACATCACTTCGGACAGGTCGAGGTCGACCTCCAGGTAATGGTCGTTGAAGGCGTTGTTCTGCTCGGGGTCGAGCACTTCCAGCAGCGCCGATGACGGATCGCCACGGAAGTCCATCGACATCTTGTCGATCTCGTCGAGCACGAACAGCGGGTTCTTGCTGCCGACCTTGTTGAGGTTCTGCACGATACGGCCGGGCATCGAACCGACATAGGTGCGGCGATGGCCACGGATCTCGGCCTCGTCACGCACGCCGCCGAGCGACATGCGAACGAACTTGCGGTTCGTCGCCTTGGCGATCGACTGGCCGAGAGAGGTCTTGCCCACGCCCGGCGGTCCGACCAGGCACAGGATCGGCCCCTTCATCTGCTTCACGCGCGACTGGACGGCGAGGTATTCGAGGATGCGGTCCTTGACCTTCTCCAGGCCGAAGTGGTCGGCATCGAGCACGTCCTGCGCGGCCTTGAGGTCCTTGCGCACCTTGGTGCGCTTCTTCCACGGCACGCCCAGCAGCCAGTCGAGGTAATTACGCACGACGGCGGCTTCGGCCGACATCGGCGACATCTGCTTGAGCTTGTTGAGTTCGGCCTTCGCCTTGGCTTCGACTGCCTTCGGCATGCCGGCCTCGGCGATCTTGCGCGTGAGCTCGTCGATGTCGTTGGGCGCATCGTCGATCTCGCCGAGCTCTTTCTGGATCGCCTTCATCTGCTCGTTGAGGTAGTACTCGCGCTGGCTCTTCTCCATCTGCGACTTCACGCGGCCGCGGATGCGCTTTTCCAGCTGCTGCACGTCGATTTCGCCGTCGACCAGGCCGACCAGCTGCTCCAGGCGCGCGCCGACGCCGTGCGTCTCCAGCAGCTTCTGCTTGTCGCCGATGCGCACGCCCAGGTGGGCGGCGATGGTGTCGGCCAGGCGACCGGGCTCGTCGATGCCGGACAGCGTCTGCATCAGTTCCGGCGGGAGCTTGCGGTTGGTCTTCACGTACTGCTCGAACAGGCCCATCAGCGAGCGCGCGATCGCCTCGATCTCGCGTTCCTCGCGATCGCTCTCCGGCTCGACGACTTCTGCCTGGCCGCTCAGGGCGCCGCCGCGCTCGGTGACGTCATGGACGTTCACGCGCGACACGCCTTCGACCAGCACCTTGATGGTGCCATCAGGGAGCTTCAGCAGCTGCAGGACTTGGGCGAGCGTGCCGACCTTGTAGAGGTCGTCGGCGCCCGGGTCGTCGGTCTCGGCGGACTTCTGCGCGACCAGCAGGATGCGCTTGTCGGCTTCCATGGCGACGTCCAGCGCATGGATCGACTTGTCCCGGCCGACGAACAGCGGGATCACCATGTGCGGGAACACGACGACGTCGCGCAGCGGCAGGACCGGGAGGGTGAGCGTCTCGTGCTCGGTTGATACGGCCATGGGGGGGACTCCGGAAAGCGGGTGCGGGCGGGAACGCCCGGGACTTCGTGGGCTGGCTTCGCCCATGGCGACGGTTATGGGGTCCGGCGCGAACGGATGCAAGCGGCCCGCAGGCTATGCTGCGGGCCGGGGGCATTTATCCGTTGTGAATCAGACGTTTAGCCCGGCCTCCGAGATGTCGGAGGCGGGACGCCGGTCACGTCGCCGTCAGTCGGCGGCCGCGACCTTCGGGGCGGCCGGAGGCGTCTGGTAGATCAGGTACGGCTCGGTCTTGTGATCGATCACCGACTCGTCCACGACCACCTTGGAGACGTTCTCCAGCGACGGCAGCTCGTACATGGTGTCCAGCAGGACCGACTCGACGATGGTCCGCAGGCCGCGGGCACCGGTCTTGCGCTTGAGCGCCTTGCGCGCGATCGCCGAGAGGGCGTCCGGGCGGAACTCGAGCTCGACGCTCTCCATCTCGAACAGCTTCTTGAACTGCTTGGTGATGGCGTTCTTGGGCTCGGTGAGGATCTTCACCAGCGCCGGCTCGTCCAGCTCCTCGAGCGTGGCGACCACCGGCAGGCGGCCGACGAACTCGGGGATCAGGCCGAACTTGATCAGGTCTTCCGGCTCGACGTCGGCCAGGAGCTTGCCGATATCGTTCTTGCGCTCGCTGCTCTTCACCTTGGCGCCGAAGCCGATGCCGCCGGCCTCGGTGCTGCGCTGCTGGATGATCTTGTCGAGCCCGGCGAACGCACCGCCGACGACGAACAGGATGTTGCGCGTGTCGACCTGCAGGAATTCCTGCTGCGGGTGCTTGCGGCCGCCCTGCGGCGGGACGCTGGCGACGGTGCCCTCGATGAGCTTCAGCAGCGCCTGCTGCACGCCCTCGCCCGACACGTCGCGCGTGATCGACGGGTTGTCGCTCTTGCGCGAGATCTTGTCGATCTCGTCGATGTAGACGATGCCCTGCTGCGCCTTCTCGACGTCGTAGTCGCACTTCTGCAGGAGCTTCTGGATGATGTTTTCCACGTCCTCACCGACGTAGCCGGCTTCGGTCAGCGTGGTGGCATCGGCGATGGTGAACGGCACGTTGAGCAGGCGCGCCAGCGTTTCGGCCAGCAGCGTCTTGCCCGAACCGGTCGGGCCGACAAGCAGGATGTTCGACTTCGCCAGTTCGACGTCGTCGTTCTTCTGGCGGCTCTCGATGCGCTTGTAATGGTTGTACACGGCGACCGCGAGCGTGCGCTTGGCGCGCTGCTGGCCGATCACGTACTGGTCCAGGACTTCGAGGATCTCGCGCGGCTTGGGCAGGTGGCTGCGGGCCGACTGCGCCTTCTCCTCGAGTTCCTCGCGGATGATGTCGTTGCACAGCTCGACGCATTCGTCGCAGATGAACACGCTCGGGCCCGCAATGAGCTTGCGGACCTCGTGCTGGCTTTTCCCGCAGAACGAGCAGTAAAGGATCTTGTTGCTGTCGCCGGTGCTGCGGCCCTGTCGGTCGTCGCTCATGCCTGTGCCCAAATGGTGCTCGTGTCTTGAACCCGCCGGCCGGAAGTTTTGCCGGGCCGGACGCGTTCAGGTGCTGCGGCCCGAGGATAACACAGCGATCCAGCCCGCCTTGCGGGCCAGATCACGGGCCGAGAAATGGTGATGGAAGTGCCGTGCAGGGCGTCAGCCCGCCTGGATCGAGTCTTCCGGGCGGCGCTCGAGGACCTGGTCGACCAGACCGTACTCGCGGGCCGCTTCGGCGCTCTTGAAGTTGTCGCGCTCGGTGTCGCGCGCGATGGTCTCCAGGGCCTGGCCGGTGTGCTTGGCCAGGATCTCGTTCAGGCGCTGGCGCAGGGTCAGGATCTCGCGGGCGTGGATGTCGATGTCCGTTGCCTGGCCTTGGAAGCCGCCCAGCGGCTGGTGGATCATCACGCGCGAATTCGGCAGCGCATACCGCTTGCCCTTAGCGCCCGCCGCCAGCAGCAGCGCGCCCATCGAGGCGGCCTGGCCGACGCAGATCGTGCTCACGTCCGGCTTGATGTACTGCATGGTGTCGTAGATCGCCAAGCCCGCGGTGACCACGCCACCGGGCGAGTTGATGTACAGGCTGATGTCCTTCTCGGGATTCTCGGCCTCGAGGAAGAGCATCTGGGCGACGATCACGTTGGCGACGTGGTCGTCGACGCCGCCGACAAGGAAGATCACGCGCTCCTTGAGCAGGCGCGAGTAGATGTCGTACGCACGCTCGCCCCGGCTGGTCTGTTCGACCACCATCGGCACGAGGTTCAAAGCTTTGGTCAGGTTGTCCATGTTCGACGGCACCTTGGAACGGATAGGGGGCGCTTGGGTGAGCGCGGTCCGACCAACTTGGGGCCAACCGGACCAGAGCGCAAGGGGCGCGTCCTTACGATGGAACCGGCCGCGGCGAGACGCCGCGGCCGCGATGCATCCACTTACTGGCGGATCGCTTCGTTGAACGACAGCGGCTGCTCGGTGTGCTGGGCGCGCTCGGCGATCCAGTCGATCACCTGCTCTTCCATCACGCGGGCCTGCAGGCCGTTCATGAGCTGCGCATCGTTGCGGTACAGCTCGATGACCTGCTGCGGCTCCTCGTAGGTCGAGGCGATCAGGTTCAACGTCTCGGTCACGCGCTTGGGTTCCAGGCGCAGCTCGTTGCGACGGGCGATCTCGCCCACGAGCAGGCCAACCAGCACGCGCTTGCGCGCCGCATCCATGAAGCCCACGTGCGCGTCGGCCGGGATCTCGCCGATTGCACGGCCTTGGCGGCGCGCGGTCTCGATGGTCTGGCGCGCCATGTCGCGCGCTTCGGCCTCGACCAGCTTCGGCGGCATCTCGACGTGCGAGTACGACGCGATCAGTTGCTCGCCGACCTCACGACGCAGGCGGGTCATCAGCGCGCCCTTGAGCTCGCGCTCCAGGTTGCTGCGGATGTCCACGCGGAACTGGTCCGGATCGCCGCTGCGCACGCCGAAGCTCTTGATGAAGGCCGCGTCGACCTCCGGCAACACCGGCTCGGACACCTTGGTCGCCACCAGGTGGACCTTGACGGTCTTGCCCGCAAACGCCGGCACGCGCCAGTCGGCCGGGAAGTCGACGTCCACGTCCTTCTCGTCGCCGGCCTTCATGCCGACCAGCGCCGATTCGATCGCCGGGAACATCGCGGCCGAGCCGATGATGGTCGCGCCACGCTCGACGCCCTCGGCCGGCAGGCGTTCGTCGCCGACCTGCGAGTAGGTTTCGATTTCGACCGCGTCGCCGGCAGCGGCTTCGCGCTCGACCGGGTTCCAGGTGCGGCGCTGCAGGCGGAGGTTCTCGATCATCGCGTCGATGTCGGCGTCGCTCACCTCGGAGGTGTGGCGCACGACATTGAGCTTGGCCACGTCGATGTCGCCGAAGTCCGGCACGACCTCGAAGGTCGCCACGTACGAGAGGGCGTCCTCGCCCTGCGCCGGCACGATCTGCGGGTTGCCGGCGATCTGCAGCGACTGCTCGCGGATCGCGGTGCTGAAGCCTTCGCGCAGCAGGTCGTTGAGGACGTCGGCGCGAACCTGCGCGCCGAAGCGCTGCTCGATCACCTTGGCCGGCACCTTGCCGGGGCGGAAACCCTTGATCTTCGCGCCGCGCGAGATCTCGCGCAGGCGACCGCCGACCTGCGCTTCCAGCCGGTCCGCCGGAAGGCTGAAAGTCATGCGGCGTTCGAGGTTGCCGAGCGATTCGACCGAAACTTGCATATCCACTCCTGCCACCGCGGCGAGCGGCCGCGGCACGATGTTGATGGTCCTGTCCTGCCCGCGGCCCGGGCGGAATGCTTCGCGGCCAGCGGAACGGCGTAGTTTGGCCGATTGCGGGCCATCGTGCCAGCGCTGGGCGGGGGTTACGGGGGCACGATGGCGTTGTTTTGGAGCAGGGGCGCGGATGGGTGGTGCGGGAGCTCTGCCAAGCTGTCGGGAGCATCGCCCGAGAGGGCCCCTCTCGGCTTGGGACTGGCGCCGAAGCACACGGCCCGGCAGCCCTGATGCATCACTCGCGAGCGCTCGCTCTGGCCAATGGCCCTGCGGAAGCACAGCCCGGCCGCCCGATGCATCACTCGCGAACGCTCGCTCGGGCTTGTCGACCGCCGGATACTGAGGGAGGTTGGTGCGAAAGGCGGGACTCGAACCCGCACGCCTTGCGGCACTGGAACCTAAATCCAGGGCGTCTACCAATTCCGCCACTTTCGCTGGGGCCGGCCATCGGGCCGGCGCGGCGGCATTCTAGGCCGCGGGATCGGGAAAATTGAAATGCCCCGAAATCGATCGCCCGGAAAAGAAAAAAGCACCTGGGGTTGCCAGGTGCTTTCCGGGATTGGTGGGCCGTCAAGGATTCGAACCTTGGACCTATTGATTAAGAGTCAACTGCTCTACCAACTGAGCTAACGGCCCGGAACAACTTAGGAGCGAAACTATAACAACAAAAACGTGTTCCGCCAACAACCTGTCACACAATCTGGGGTGGCTGAGGGGACTCGAACCCCCGACATCTGGAATCACAATCCAGTACTCTAACCAACTGAGCTACAGCCACCATAAAGCTTGTTTTACGGCGTTTCGTACAACTTGTGGCGCGCCCGGCGGGACTCGAACCCACAACCACCGGCTTAGAAGGCCGGTGCTCTATCCGGTTGAGCTACGGGCGCCAGCGTTACATCTTAACTGACACATCCGTTGCAGCCGCCGGCAAGAGTTACCGCTCGGTCCTGGATGGTCGGGGCAGAGGGATTCGAACCCACGACATCCAGCTCCCAAAGCTGGCGCTCTACCAGGCTGAGCTATACCCCGAAGCCGGGACTTCCGTTGCGCGCCAACGCCGCGAAAGGTCGGATAGTCTGGCTGGCGCGACCGCCCCTGTCAACGGATCGCGAGGCTCGCGAGGTGGCGTTGTATGCTCCGGCCACCATTGGATACGGAACAGGGGACGACATGATCGGACGCAGCGGCAATCCCGCATTGAAGGACAGCACCTTCCTCGATCTTTCCAGCGGCGCGGTGGTCCAGCGCGACAGCAAGGCGATGACGCTCAACGGCACGGTCAACAAGACCGGCATGTTGCTGCTGCTGTGCGTGATCACCGCGGCCTTCGCGTGGAGCCAGGTGCAGTTCACCGAAACCGGCTCGGTCGGCGCGATGCCCTACATCCTCGGCGGCGCGATCGGCGGGCTGGTGTTCGCCATCGCCACGATCGTCAAGAAGGAATGGGCGCCGGTCACCGCGCCGCTCTACGCGCTGACCGAAGGCTTCTTCCTCGGCGCGATCTCGGCGATCTTCGAGCACCGCTTCCCGGGCATCGTGATGCAGGCGGTGATGCTCACCTTCGGCACGCTGTTCGCGCTGCTGTTCGCGTACCGCTCCGGCCTGATCAAGGCGACGGAGAACTTCAAGCTCGGCGTCGTCGCCGCGACCGGCGGCATCGCGCTGGTGTACCTGGCCTCGTTCGTGCTGTCGTTCTTCGACGTGCGCGTGCCGTTCATCCACGAATCTGGCCTGATCGGCATCGGCTTCAGCCTGTTCGTGGTCGTGATCGCCGCGCTGAACCTCGTGCTGGATTTCGACTTCATCGAAAGCGGCGTCGAGCAGAACGCGCCGAAGTACATGGAGTGGTACGGCGCGTTCGGCCTGATGGTCACGCTGGTGTGGCTGTACGTCGAGTTCCTGCGCCTGCTGTCGAAGCTGCAGTCGCGCGACTGACGCCGCAGCTTCTACGACGCTGCAAACGCGAAGGGCGCGGAGAAATCCGCGCCCTTTCCCTTTTCTGCCCGCTTCATGCCACCTGCGGCGCGGTCTTCCGCGATGGCCACAGCATCGCGGCAATGGTGATCGCGCCCAGCAGCCAGCTGTAATGCACATGCCCGGCCAGCGCCAGCGGCGAGACCGTTCCGAGCGACGCCGCCAGCAGGATCTGCGCGCCGTAAGGCAGCACGCCCTGCGTGACGCAGGCGAAGATGTCGAGCACGCTCGCCGCGCGCGCCGGCGGCACGCCGTGCTGTTGCGCGATGTCGCGCGCCAGCCCGCCGCTGATGAGGATCGCGACCGTGTTGTTCGCGGTGAACACATCCGTCGTCGCGGACAGCGCCGCGATGCTCACCTCGCCGGCGCGACGGCTGCGATGGCCGCGTGCGAAGCGGCCGATCGACTGCGCCAGCCACGCCAGTCCGCCGGTCGCCTTCATCAGTGCGCCTAGGCCGCCGACGAGCAGCGACAGCAGGATGATTTCCACCATGCTCTCGAAGCCTTCCCAGATGTGCGTCGCGTAGGCAGCCACACCGAATTCGTCGGTGAAGAACGCGCCGAACAGTCCAGCGATCACCAGTCCAAGGCTCAGCACGATGATCACGTCGACGCCAGCCATGGCGAGGCCCAGCACGATCACGTACGGCACGATCAGCCACGGCGACACGGGTTCGAGCGTCTGCACCGGCGCTGTCTCGCCGATGAAGCCCAGCACTACCACGGTCAGCAGCGCCGCCGGCAGCGCGAGCTTCAGGTTCTCGCGGAATTTCTCGCGCATCGTGCAGCCCTGCGTGCGGCTGGCGACGATCGCGGTGTCGGAGATCACCGACAGGTTGTCGCCGAAGGTTGCACCGCCGATCACGGCACCGAGCACCAGCGCGCGATCCAGGCCGGACGCGTCCGACACGCCCAGCGCGATCGGCGCCACCGCGGCGATCGTGCCCATCGAGGTGCCCAGCGACAGCGAGATGAAACCCGCCACGACGAACAGCCCCGGCAGCAGCAGCGCCGGATGCAGGTGGCCGATGCCGAGCGCGACGATTGCGTCCACGGCGCCGATCGCCTTGGAGACTTCCACGAAGCCACCGGCCAGCAGGAAGATCAGGCACATCAGCACGACGTTGTGGTCGCCCATGCCGCCAAGCAGCGTCTCCAGCGGTTTCAGGCCGCGGCGCCACGCGATGAACGCCGCCAGACCCAGCGCGGGCAGGATCGCCACCGGCGCGCGCAGCTGGTAGAAGCCCATGGTCTCGCCATGGCTGGTGAAGTACAGGCCGGCGCCGAAGAACAGCGCCAGGAACACCAGCAGCGGCGTGAGCGCGAGGGCGCTCGGCCGGACGGGTTCATTCATCTCTCTATCCGAATGGAGCGAAAAGGCGGCGCATTCTGAGGCCGGAGGGCGCCGGTGTCGAGATCACCGGCGGAACACAGGCGGAGCATGCGCGGGGACAAGTCGCCGGCGCGGCAAAACGGCGTGTCGCGCCCCGAAACGCGACAGGGCGCCCGGAGGCGCCCTGTCGAGGTACAGCGTGTCGGTGCGATCCGCGATCAGATGCGGCCGGCGATCGCCTTCGCGAACGACATCGTGTTGCCGGTGCCGCCCAGGTCCGGGGTCAGCGAATCCTTGGCTTCCAGCGTGGCGATGATCGCCGCGCGCAGGCGCTCGGCCTTCTCGCATTCGCCCAGGTGATCGAGCATCTGCGCCGCGCCGAGCAGCAGCGCGCACGGATTGGCCTTGCCCTGCCCCGCGATGTCCGGCGCGGTGCCGTGCACGGCTTCGAAGATCGCCGCATCGGTGCCGATGTTCGCGCCCGGCGCCAGGCCCAGGCCGCCGACGAGGCCGGCGCAGAGGTCGGAAATGATGTCGCCGAACAGGTTGGTGGTGACGATGATGTCGAACTGCTCCGGACGCATCACCAGCTGCATGCAGGTGTTGTCCACGATCATCTCGTTGCACTCGATGTCCGGATATTCGGCGGCGACCGCACGCGCGGTCTTGAGGAACAGGCCCGACGTCGACTTCAGGATGTTCGCCTTGTGCACGACGGTGACCTTCTTGCGGCCGGTCTTGCGGGCCAGCTCGAAGGCGTAGCGCACGATGCGCTCGGAACCGCGACGCGTGACCTTCTGCGTCAGCAGCGCGGTTTCGCCGTCTTCCGACAGCGTCTGGCCTTCGCCGATGTACGCGCCTTCGGTGTTCTCGCGAACGGTGATCAGGTCCACGCCGTCGGCGAAGCGCGACTTGGTATTCGGGAACGACTTGGCCGGACGCACATTGGCGTACAGATCGAAGCGCTTGCGCAGTTCGACGTTGATGGAGCTGAAGCCCTCGCCGACCGGCGTGGTCAGCGGCGACTTCAGCGCGATGCGGTTCTTGCGGATGGAATCGAGCGTCGCCTGCGGCAGCAGTTCGCCGTGCTTTTCCAGCGCGACCAGGCCGGCATCGGCGAATTCGTACTGCAACCCGAGGTTCATCGAGTCGAGCACGTGCAAGGTGGCGTCCATGATTTCCGGGCCGATGCCGTCGCCACGGATGACCGTAATCGTCTGCGTCATTTGGGGGGTTCTTCCGACTTATGGGCGCGCGACGAGGAAGTACGGCGCCGGATGGTGAGCCCCGGAATTATGCCGGAAGCCGCCCGCCCCTGCAGGCGTGAAGGATGCGACCAAAGTCCCGGCGACGCGCCCCACACGGCAAAAGCCCGCCGGAGCGGGCTCTTGCGGACGCCGAACCGCGTTCAGCCGTGGTCGTGACCGGCCGGCGTGGCCGCCTCGCCCTGTTCGAGGCGATCCAGGAAGTCCACCGCGCGGCGCAGGTGCGGAATCACGATCGAACCGCCGACGACCAGGCCCACCGAGAACGTCTCGAACATCTCGTCACGGTTCACGCCGGCTTCCTTGCACTGGGCGACGTGGTAGCTGATGCAGTCGTCGCAGCGCAGCACGAGCGACGCAACCAGGCCCAGCAGTTCCTTGGTCTTCACGTCCAGCGCGCCGGCCTGGTAGGTCTGCGTGTCCAGCGCGAAGAAGCGCCGCACGACCTGGTTCGGCTCGGCGAGGATCCGCTCGTTCATGCGCTTGCGGAACGCGGTGAATTCGGCGACGCGGTCGCCGCTGTCGGGGGTTTCGTTGCTCATGGAGGTTCCGGGCGAAAGGATGGGAGAAGTCTGTAACGAACCGGCCACGGTCGCCAGACATCGTCTCGCGCCGTGGCCGGGAACTTCATGCGGCCGATGGGCCAGAACGCCTTACTGCGGCGACAGCAGCGGCTCCAGGCCGCCGGCGCGGTGCAGGGCGATCATGTCGTCGTAGCCGCCCACGTGGGTCTCGCCGATGAAAATCTGCGGCACGCTCGTGCGGCGGGCGCGCGCCATCATGATCTCGCGCTGCGCCGGGTCCAGGTCGATCCGGATCTCCGTCCACGACTGGCCCTTGCTCTTCAGGAAGTTCTTCGCGGCCACGCAATAGGGGCAGATCAGCGTGGTGTAGATGACGATTTCCGGGCCCTTGGCAGCCGGGTCGGCGCCGGGCGCAACGTTGGAACTGGTCAAAACGGTTCTCCGATGAACTCGCGGATGGGGCTGTGGTCGAATATGGGCTTGGCTTGCGGCCATTTCCACCCCGCGCGTGGAACACACCACGCGCGATGGTGCATCCCGACAGCCATGTGAAAGGATTACCGTCGTCTGTAACGGACCCGTTCATCCCGGCCCCACGGGCGCCCCGCATCCTGCGGAGCGACCGCCGCCCGGTGGATCGCCGGTCCAGAGGGAGCCTCATTTGCGTCGCATCGTCCTGCCCGTTGCCGCCCTGACCATCGCCGTTGCGAGCCTGTGCGCGCCGGCGCAGGAATCGCGACTGCCCGATATCGGCTCGTCCGCCGGCGAACTGCTGAGCCCGCGGCAGCAGCAGGAATACGGCGCGATGATGCTGGCGCAGCTGCGCCACTACGACTACCTGCTCGAAGACCCGCTCATCGACAGCTGGCTCGACACGCTCGGCACCCGCCTGGCCGCCAACAGCGACCAGCCCAAGCAGCCGTTCACCTTCTTCATGCTGCGCGAGCGGCAGATCAACGCCTTCGCCACGCTTGGCGGTTACATCGGCGTGAATTCCGGCCTGATCCTCGCCGCCGACAAGGAGGACGAGGTCGCCGGCGTGCTGTCGCACGAAATCGCGCACGTCACCCAGCAACACGTGCTCCGTGGCGCCGAACGCGCGCAGCGCGACCAGCTGCCGCTGCTGCTGGCGATGCTGGGCGCGATCGTCGCGGCCCAGGCCGCGGGCGGCAATTCGTCCGACGACGCCGCGCAGGCGGCCATGGCCGGCGCGATGGGCCTGATGCAGCAGCGCCAGATCAACTACACGCGCGCCAACGAATCCGAAGCCGACCGGCTGGGCATCCAGACGCTCGCGCGCAGCGACTACGACCCGGAGGCGATGGCGGACTTCTTCACCATCATGCAGGCCCGCTCGCGCAGCAACGGGGCCAATTACTGGGGCGAATCGCCGGACTGGCTGATGACGCACCCGGTCACCATCACGCGCATCACCGAGGCGAAGGATCGCGCCGCGCGCATCCGTCGCGAACGCGGCAGCAGCCAGGTCTGCGTGCGCGATCCGGACGGCCCGGCACAGTGCGAGGAAGAAAGCGCCCCGCGGCCGCAATTCCCCACCGACGGGGCGGTCAATCCGCTGTTGCCGCCCACACTGCAGGCCAACCTCGGCACCGCGTTCGGCGTCGGCGGCACCGGTCGTTTCGATTACGCGCGCGAACGCCTTCGCGTGCTGAGCGCCAACACGCCGGGCGACGCGATCCGCGAATACGAGCGGATGGGCGACCCGGCCAAACGCACCGATGCGCAGCGCTACGGCCTGGCCTACGCGCAGTTGCGCGCGAACCAGCCGGCCGCGGCGGCGACTGCACTGAACGCGCTGCTGCAGAAGAATCCGGGCGACGTCTGGCTCACCCTCGCGCTGGCCGAAGCGGAGTCCAAGAGCGGCAAGGCGGCCTCGGCCGATGCGCGTTTCGAGACGCTGCTGCGCCAGACGCCGCACAGCCGCCCCGTCGTGCTCAGCTACGCGGACGTGCTTGCCGAGCGCGGCAACGCGCAGGCCGGCCGCCGCGCGCAGGAAATCCTGCGGCCGCTGTTGGGTGTGTCGGCCAACGACGCGCAGTTCCAGAGCGTGTTCGCCCGCGCCTGCGACATGGCCGGCGATCCGGTCCGAGCCGGCGAAGCCTATGCCGAAGCCGCCTATCTGAACGGCCGCCCGGAACAGGCGCTGGTGCAGCTCAACACGCTCAAGCGGCGTTCGGATCTGGACTATTACGCCCGCGCGCGGATCGAGGCGCGGATCGCCGCGATCACCCCGACGGTGCTCGAACTGAAGCGCCAGGGCATCCGCGACGAGGATCTGCGACGCAAGTAACCCTTTGCCGCAGAAGGCCCGGATGACCGTGTCATGGGCCCGTCATAAAACGGTAGTGTACTGAGGCGGCTTGCCAAAGCCCCCTCCCGCTCCCCGGTGACCGCGTGCAGAAGCGCATCCTGATCGTCGAAGACGAACCCGCCATCCGCGACATGGTGTCCTTTGCCCTGCGCAAGGGCGAGTACGAGCCGGTCCATGCCGGCGACGCGCGCGAAGCGCAGGCCGCGATCGCCGACCGCGTCCCCGACCTCATCCTGCTGGACTGGATGCTGCCCGGCACCAGCGGCCTGGACCTCGCCCGCCGCTGGCGCAAGGACCAGCTGACGCGCGAAGTCCCGATCATCATGCTGACCGCCCGCGGCGAGGAAAACGACCGCGTCGGCGGGCTGGAAGCCGGCGTCGACGATTACGTCGTCAAGCCCTTCTCCGCCCGCGAACTGCTGGCCCGCATCCGCGCCGTGCTGCGCCGCTCGCGCGAGGACGACGAGGACGGCAGCGTCGCCGTCGGTCCGTTGCGCATCGACGGCGCCGCGCACCGCGTGTTCGCCCATGCCGCCGAAGGCGACCAGCCGGTGCAGATCGGTCCCACCGAATACCGCCTGCTGCATTTCTTCATGACGCATCCGGAGCGCGTGTACACCCGCACGCAGCTGCTGGACCACGTCTGGGGCGGCAGCGTGTACGTGGAGGAACGCACGGTCGACGTGCACATCCGCCGCCTGCGCAAGACGCTGGAACCGCACCAGCTCGACGGCATGGTGCAGACGGTGCGGGGCGCGGGCTACCGGTTCTCCGCGTCGGTCGAAGCGTGAGGGATGGCCGTGATGCGTGACGGCTGAGTCGTGATTCGCAATACCGCAGCAAGCCTGCGGCTACCATCCGGGCAGTAGCCGATCGGACACGTCCGTCCACCGAATCACGAATCGCCACTCACCCATCGCCCATCCCATGCCGCCCCGATCCCATTCCGCCTGGCTGCGTACCCTTGGCCAGCTCGCCCTGATCCTGGTGGGCGCGGCGGTGCTGGGGCTGGCGATCGGTTATCCGTGGCCGGTCATCACCTTCGCCGCGCTGGGCGTGGTCGCGTGGCACTACTGGCGCCTTCGCAACGTGCTGCTGCGGCTCACCGCACGGCAGCGACTGAAACCCCCGCTGGGCGACGGCATCTGGAACGAGCTCGATCGCCTGCTCCACCGCAGCCAGTCCGAAATGCGCGCGCGCAAGAAGCGCCTCATCGAGATGCTGCGCGCCTACCGCGCCGCCGCCGCGGCGATGCCCGACGCCATCGTCGTGGTGGAACGCAACAGCCAGCGCATCCAGTGGTTCAACCATTCGGCCAACAGCCTGCTGCAGCTGCGCTATCCGCGCGACATCGGCGCCCCGCTCGCGCAGCGCCTGCAACCGCTGCAGCTGTCGCACTGGCTCGCTTCCGGACGCAACGCCGAGACGCTGGAAATCGCTTCGCCGTGGAACCCGGCCGTCACGCTCAGCCTGCGTCTGATTCCCTACTCCGATGACCTGTGGATGCTGGTCGCGCGCGACGTCAGTCGCCTGCTGCAGCTGGAGCAGATGCGCCGCGACTTCGTCGCCAACGTGTCGCACGAGCTGCGCACGCCGTTGACGGTGGTGCACGGCTACCTCGACATGCTCGATCCGGAGGAACATCCGGACTGGGCGCCGATGCTCGCCGAGATGCAGCGCCAGTCCCAGCGCATGACGCAGCTGGTCGAAGACCTGCTGATGCTGTCGCGCCTGGAATCGCAGGACAGCCTGCCGGCCGAGGAAACCGTCGCGATGGCGCCGATGATCGCCACGCTGCGCCGCGAGGCCAACGCGTTGAGCCAAGGCCGCCACGAGGTCATCGTAGAAGACACCGCCGGCGTGGATCTGTGGGGCTCGAACAAGGAACTGCACAGCGCGTTCTCCAACCTCGTCAGCAATGCCGTGCGCTACACGCCGGCCGGCGGCACGATCCGCGTCCGTTTCCGTCGCGAAGACAAGGGCGCCGTGCTGGAAGTGATCGACAGCGGCTACGGCATTCCCGCCGCGCACCTGCCGCGCATCACCGAGCGTTTCTACCGCGTCTCCACCAGCCGCTCGCGCGAGAGCGGCGGCACGGGGCTCGGGCTTTCCATCGTCAAGCACGTGCTGAACCTGCACCAGGCGCGGCTGGAGATCACCAGCGAAGTCGGTCGCGGCAGCACGTTCTCCTGCCATTTCGGCGCCGACCGCGTGCGCCCGCGCGACGAGTTCGCGCTTTCCGAGGCTTTGCCATGAACGCCGCCGCATTCGACACCGCCACCACGGTGGTCGACACCGATCCGCTGCGCGACAGCGAGCTGTACTTCAACCGCGAACTGTCGGCGCTGGATTTCAACTTCCGCGTGCTCGCGCAGGCGCAGGATCCGCAGGTGCCGCTGCTCGAACGGCTGCGCTACCTGTGCATCTCCTGCACCAACCTCGACGAATTCTTCGAGATCCGCGCCGGCACGCTGCGCCACGCGCAGGACCTGGGCGTGCCGCCAGGCCCGGACGGGCTCGCGCCGGCCACGGTGCTCGCGCACATCCACGAGCGCGCCGCGGATCTGGTGCGCTCGCAGTACGAATGCTGGAACGACGTGCTGCGGCCCGCGCTCGACGACGCCGGCGTGCGCGTGATGCATCGCGACGGCTGGAGCGAGCAGCAGACGCAGTGGCTGCGCGAGTATTTCCGCGACGAGATCATGCCGGTGCTGTCGCCGCTGGGGCTCGATCCGGCGCATCCGTTCCCGAAGATCCTCAACAAGTCGCTGAACATCGTCGTGGTGCTCAAGGGCAAGGACGCGTTTGGCCGCGAGGGGCACCTGGCCATCGTGCGCGCGCCGCGCTCGCTGCCGCGCATCATCCAGATTCCCGAAGACGTCTCCGGCGGCAAGCACGACTTCGTGTTCCTCTCCGCGGTGCTCTCGGCGTTCGTCGACGAGCTCTTCCCCGGCATGCAGGTGAAGGGCGCGTACCAGTTCCGCGTCACGCGCAATTCCGAACTCATCGTCGACGAGGACGAAGTCGAGAACCTCGCGCTCGCGCTGCGTGATGAACTCGTCGGCCGCGGCTACCTGCGCGCGGTTCGGCTGGAGATCGCCGAGCAGTGTCCCGACGACATCGTGCGCACGCTGCTGGAGAATTTCGACCTCACCGAAAACGCGGTGTACCGCATCAACGGGCCGGTCAACCTCAACCGCGTCATCCAGGTCTACGACCTGGTGCAGCGCCCGGACCTGAAGTTCGTGCCCTTCCAGCCGCGCCAGCTGTCGGGTGTGGAGGCGATGTTCGACAAGATCGCCGAAGGCGACGTGCTGCTGCACCATCCCTTCGACGCGTTCACGCCGGTGCTGGAGCTGCTCAAGCAGGCGTCCGAAGACCCGAACGTGCTGGCGATCAAGCAGACGCTGTACCGCACGGGCAAGGAATCCCCGATCGTCGACAGCCTCGTGCAGGCCGCGCGCAACGGCAAGGACGTCACCGTCGTGGTCGAACTGCGCGCGCGTTTCGACGAGGAGGCCAACCTCGGCCTCGCCGACCGCCTGCAGGACGCGGGCGTGCAGGTCGTGTACGGCGTCGTTGGCTACAAGACGCACGCGAAGATGATGCTCATCGTGCGTCGCGAAGGCCGCAAGCTGCGTCGCTACGTGCACCTGGGCACGGGCAACTACCACAGCGGCACCGCGCGCGTTTACACCGACTTCGGGCTGTTCACCGCCGATGCGGACATCGGCAATGACGTGCACCTGATCTTCCAGCAGCTGTCGGGCCTGGCGCCGACGATCAAGCTCAAGCGCCTGCTGCAGTCGCCCTTCACGCTGCACGCGGGCGTGCTCAAGCGCATCGACCGCGAAACGCGCCACGCGAAGGCCGGCAAGCCCGCGCGCATCATCGCCAAGATGAACGCCCTCAACGAGCCGCAGGTCGTGCGTGCGCTGTACATGGCATCGCAGGCCGGCGTGCAGGTCGACCTCATCGTGCGCGGCGCGTGCACGCTGCGCCCGGGGCTTCCAGGCATTTCCGAGAACATCCGCGTGCGTTCGATCGTCGGACGCTTCCTCGAACACCATCGCGTGTACTGGTTCGCCAACGACGGCGATCCGGACCTGTTCTGCTCCAGCGCCGACTGGCTCGAACGCAACCTGCTCCGTCGCATCGAAACCGGCTTCCCGATCCTCGCGCCGGAACTGGCGCAGCGCGTGTACGAGGAAGCGCTGGCGAACTACCTCGCCGACAACTGCAGCGCATGGACGCTGCAGTCCGACGGCAGCTACGTGCGACTGACGCCCGCACCCGGCGATGCGCCGCACTCGGCACAGCTTTCGTTGCTCGCCAACGTCGGCGCGTAACGCGGGCGCGGCCATGGCGTGGCGCGTGAAGGCAGGGCGTGGACACCGTCCCCATTTACGGGCGCGGGGCCGACCGGGGATCATGTGCGGATGAGCGACGCCTTCCCCACCAGCAAACTGCCGCTCGTCGATGGCGACCTCCTGGCCGCCGTCGACCTTGGTTCCAACAGCTTCCACATGGTCGTGGCGCGTTATGTGCTCGGCCAGCTGCGCATCGTCGACCGCCTGCGCGAAACCGTCCGCATGGCCGAAGGCCTGGACCGCAAGGGCGGCCTGTCGCCTGAAGTGCGCCAGCGCGCGCTCGAATGCCTGGCGCGGTTCGGCCAGCGTATCCGCGACATCCCGCCGCAGCGCGTGCGCGCCATCGCGACCAACACCGTGCGCCGCCTCGCCGTGCCGCAGGCGTTCCTGATGCCGGCCGAAACCGCGCTGGGCCACGCGATCGAAGTCGTCGCCGGCCGCGAGGAGGCGCGCCTGATCTACCTTGGCGTCGCGCACGCGCAGCCCGCGCGCCCGGGCGAGCTGCGCCTGGTGATCGACATCGGCGGCGGTTCCACCGAATGCATCATCGGCTCGGGGTTCGAGGCAATCGAACGCGAAAGCCTGCAGCTGGGCTGCATCGCGACCACGCGCCGCTTCTTCGAGAACGGCAAGCTCTCGCGCAAGAAATGGAAGGAGGCGCTGACCGAAGTCACCGCGGAATTCCAGCAGTTCGCCGGCACGTATCGCGCGTTGGGCTGGAACGAAGCGCTTGGCGCGTCCGGCACGAACAAGGCCATCGGCGACATCTGCGCGGCGATGAAGCTCACCAAGGGTGCGGTGACCGCCGAAGCCCTGCCCGTGCTGCGCGACCGCCTGCTGCAAGCCGATCGCATCGAGGCCATCGATCTGCCGGGCCTGTCGTCGGACCGCCGCCCGGTGATCGCCGGCGGCGTGCTGATCCTGGAGGCGGCGTTCGATGCGCTCGGCCTCAAGCGCATGGCCGTGAGCAAGGCGGCGATGCGCGAAGGCGTGCTGTACGACATGCTCGGCCGCGGCGGCGCGGACGATCCGCGCGATGCATCCGTCGCCGCGCTGATGCAGCGCTACGGCATCGACGATGGCCAGGCGCAGCGCGTGGTCGGCACCGCGCTGCGGTTGTTCGAACAGGTCGCGCAGGCATGGTCGCTGGATGCCGACGACAGCCTCATGCTGCAGCGCGCCGCGCGCCTCCACGAACTCGGCCTGGCCATCGCGCACAGCCAGTACCACGTGCACGGCGCCTACATCGTCGAGCACTCCGACATCGCGGGCTTCTCGCGCCAGCAGCAGCAGTTCCTCGCCGCGCTGGTGCGAACGCACCGCCGCAGCATCCCGAAGTCCGCATTCGATGCATTGCCCGACCGGTTGCTGACGTCGGCGCGACGCCTGGCCGCGCTGCTGCGCCTGGCGGTGCTGCTGCATCGCGCGCACGAAGGCGACCCGATCCCGCAGCTGGACGCGAAAGCCGAAGGCAACACGCTGACCGTGTGCGTCTCGCGCCGCTGGCTCGACGCGCGCCCGCTGGTGCGCGCCGACCTGGAAGGCGAGCCGGAGGACATCGCGGGTCTGGGGATCGCGTTGAAGCTGGAGTTTGTTTGAGGCGGAATCCCGTGAGCCGGGATGCGGCCTGTAGTGTCCACTTCCGGCGATACGCCCATCACCGTCATCCCGGCGAAAGCCGGGACCCAGGCCCGTAGCGATCGGCGCTCTCCATGCGGCGAACAACATCGCCGTCATTCCCGCGAAGGCGGGAATCCAGGGACTTTTCCCGCTCTACCCACCACGCCTCAGTTCACCCGATACGTGCGCTGCCGAACCGGACGACTCGCAGGCGAAGCATGTAACGCCCCTGGATTCCCGCCTTCGCGGGAATGACGAGCAAGAGCGGGACGCGCGCGCGCCCTACAAATGCGGCTCCGGCGGCTCCACGTGCTCGGCCACCTGCGCGCGCAGTTCCGCCGCGCGCACCAGCACGGCGGGCGGCGTGTGTTCTTCGGGGATCGAGAAGATCTTCAGCTTGCGCAGGAACAGTCCGGGCCCGCGTGCCGACGTGAACGCCACGATCGGGATCGACAGCAGCAAACCCAGGATCACCGGCGCCATCCACGCCGCGAGCGACGGCGAGATCAAATACGCCACCACGCCCGCGACCACGCCGAGCAACGTCACGCCGCCGTAGCTGCGCACCAGCCCCGACAGCGGCAGCGTACCGTCGTCGCGACGCTGCGCATCCCAGCCCGAATCCTTGCCCGCCAGCACTTCGGCGACGCCGCGCGACTGCACGTACATCGTCACTGGCGCCATCAGTGCGGCCAGCAGCGTTTCCAGCAGCATGCTCAGGAACGAACGCACGATGCCGCCGCAGCCGCGTCGTGTTTCGCGGTCGAAGAACAGCGTCAGCCATCCCATGAACTTCGGCGCCAGCAGCACCGACATGGTCAGGATGAAGACCCACAGGAAGCGTTCCGGATCCTGCTCGCGCCAGTACGCCGACGGCGAGAAGCCCGGCAGCGTGAATGCCGCCGTGCCCAGTCCGGCGTTGACCAGCGGAATCGCCAGGCCGACCAGCATCAGCATCGCCCACATGGGCGACGTGAAGTAATGGCCGATGCCCATCATCAGGTGCCAGCGGCTGACCCAGTGCAAACCCTTCGCCGGCAGCACCGCGCCGTGCTGCAGGTTGCCCTGGCACCAGCGGCGGTCGCGCACGAGCATGTCGGTGAGCGACGGCGGGCCTTCCTCGTAGCTGCCGCCCAGGTTCGGCACCATGTGCAGCGCCCATCCGCCGCGGCGCATCAACGCGGCTTCGACGAAATCGTGGCTCAGCACCGTACCGCGGAACGGCCGGGGACCGCGCAACTCCGGCAGGCCGCCTTCCTCGGCGAACGCGCGGGTGCGGATGATCGCGTTGTGGCCCCAGTAATTGCTTTCGGCGCCGTGCCACCACGCGATGCCGTGCGCGATCACCGGCCCGTACACGCGTCCGGCGAACTGCTGCATGCGCGCGAACATCGTGTTGCCGTTGACGATCATCGGCAGCGTCTGCACCAGCGCGACGTCGGGGTTGCGCTCCATCGCGCCGACGAGGCGCACGATGGTGTCGCCCGTCATCAGGCTGTCGGCATCCAGGATCAGCATCTGCGGATATGCGCCGCCGAATCGACGCACCCATTCGGCGACGTTGCCGGCCTTGCGTTCGCGATTGTCCGTGCGATGCCGGTAGAACAGTTGCGCGTGGTCGCCGATGCGATCGCGCAGCGCGCGGAACGCGCGCTCCTCGTGCGCCTGGATCGCCGGTTTCGTCGTGTCGCTGAGCACGAAGAAGTCGAAGCGGTCCATGCGACCGGTTGCCTGCAGCGACTCATGGATCGCCTGCAGGCCCGCGAGCAGGCGCTCGGGATCCTCGTTGTAGGTCGGCATCAGCAACGCGGTACGCGTCGACAGCTCGGGCAACGGGTTGTCCGACCGCAGCCCGAGCCGCGCGCGATGCCCGCCGACGATCAGCACGAAGCCGGCGAGCGCGCCCACGAAGGCCTGCGCGATCCACGCGAACAGGCCGACGAAGAGCACGAGCAGGATGCCTTCGAGCACGTCGATGCCGCCACCGCGCAGCACCCACCAGATCTGGTAGGTCGCGATCAGCGTCAGCAGCGCGGCGCCGCCGATCACGGCCAGTCGCCGCATCGCCATGCCGCGGGGCGTCGTGGGAAGGCGCGGGTTGCGCAGCGCGCCGGCGCGCAGCGTCTGCACGGGCATCGGCAGCGGCGTTTCGGGCGGCAGCAACGGCGTCGTGTCGCCGGTCGGCAGGCCGGTCATCGTCGTGCGGACTTCCGTCACAGCGTCCACCGGTACAGCCAGGTTTCGGTGAGCGGCCCGCGTTCGTCGCCGAGCACCGCGCGCAGTTCGATGCTGCGTTCGTTGCCGGGAACGAGTTCGAAGCCCAGGCGCCAGCCGCCCGCGCCGGGATTCGGATGCGCGGTGACGTTGGCGATGCGGCCCTTCGACGCGGAAACGTCGGCCTTCACCTTGGCGTTGTCGCCCAGGCCCTCGAGGCGCCCGCCGTCGAAATCGATCACTACAAGCCGCGCCTTGCCGGCGTTCTCGCCGAAGGTCAGCCCGCCGATGCGCGTGCGCGTCACGGTCGCCAGCTCCGGCTTCCAGCTGTGCTGGTCGCACCAGTGCATGCGGTAGTCGAAGCGATGCTCGCGACCGGCGGCCAGCGGCTGCTTCGGGCGCCAGAACGCGACGATGTTGTCGTGGAATTCGTCCGCGGTGGGCAGCTCGAACAGGTGCACCGCGCCCTCGCCCCACTCGCCCTGCGGTTCGATCCACAGGCTCGGGCGCTTCTCGTAATGCGCTTCGCTGTCGGCGTAATCGGCGAACGCGCGCTTGCGCTGCATCAGCCCGAAACCGCGCGGGTTGGTGTCCTCGAATCCGCTTTCCTGCACGGTCGAGGGATTCGACAGCGGCCGCCAGATCTGCTCGCCACGGCCGTTGATCATCCCCAGGCCGTCGGAGTCGTGCACGGCGGGACGGTAATCGTCGATGCCCACGCGGTCGTTCGAATCGAACTGGAACATGCTCGTGAGCGGCGCGATGCCGACCTCGTCCAGCGCGACGCGCGGGAACAGGCGCGCCGAGGCATCGAACACCGTCTGCACGCCGGGCGTGATCGTGAAGCGGTACGCGCCGGCGACGCTGGGGCTGTCGAGCAGCGCGTGCACGGTGATCTGCTTCGCACCCTTGGCCGGGCGCTCCAGCCAGAACGCGCGGAACACCGGGAATTCCTCCTGCGAACCGCCGGTCTTCAGCGCCAGCCCGCGCGCCGACAACCCGTACGCCTGGCCCTTCGCGACGGCGCGGAAGTAGCTCGCGCCGAGGAAGGCCGCGATCTCGTCGAAGTACTCAGGCTTGTTGATCGGCGCATGCAGGCGGAAGCCGGCATAGCCCAGATCGGTTTCCGTCGGCGCCTTCACTCCCTGGAAGGTGAACTGCGACGGCTTGTAGACGACCGGGGTCGCCTTGCCGTCGACCACCTGGTAGATGTCCACGCGGTCGCGGAAGAAGAAGCCGCGGTGGAAGAACTGCGCCTGGAACGGCAGGCCTTCGGCGCGCCACAGCGCCTGCGCCGGGTTGAAGCGGATGCTGCGGTACTCGTCGTAACCAATGCGTTCCAGCGAAGCGGGCAGCTGCTTGTTCTGCGGGACGAAGGGCTTGGCGGCGAGCGCCTGGGCCATCTTCGCCACGGTGTCGGCATCGAACGCCGCCGGCGCGCCAGCCGGCGCCCATGCGCGCGCCTGAGCGCCTCCCAACAACTCCCAGATGGGCCACGACAGGCCGGCCAGCAACACTTCGCGTCGGTGCACGCGCACTCCTTGGGGGATGTCAAAGCGGTTAATTCTAGGCAGGGAATTGTTAATCCGAGCGCGGCCGCCTCATCGGCGACATCGGGCCTTCACGCGCGTCACAACGGGTAACCGTTTTCAGTCGCGGTTTTTCGAATGCCGCGTCATCGCCGCGTCATTCCGCTGCCATCGCCGGTTCACCGCGCGCGACCACGATTGCGCAACGGGCTTGCCCAGGCCGGGGACCGGCGCATGCGCTACGCGATCGTCAGCGAAACCTACCCGCCGGAAGTCAACGGCGTGGCCCTGACCGTGCAGGGGCTCGAACAGGGGCTGCGTGCCCGGGGACACGACGTCCACCTGATACGTCCCCGCCAGTCGCCGCAGGACAGCGCGGCCGTGCATGAGGTGTTGGTGCGCGGCGCGCCGCTGCCGCGCTATCCCGGCCTGCGGCTGGGCCTGCCGGCGACGTCGCGGTTGATCCAGACCTGGACGCAGGCGCGACCCGACGCGGTCTACGTGGCCACCGAAGGTCCGCTCGGCTGGTCGGCACTGCGCGCGGCGCAGCGGCTGGGCATTCCCGCGGCGAGCGGCTTCCACACGCGCTTCGACGAATACATGCGCGATTACGGCCTGCCCTTCCTCACCGGCGCGGCGCTGGCGTGGATGCGCCGCTTTCACAACGCCGCCGACGCGACGCTCGTACCGACGCGCGAGCTGGTGGACTTCCTCGCCGCACACCGCTTCCGCAACGTCGTGCGCCTGCCGCGCGCGGTCGATACCGGGCTGTTCGACCCGCGCCGCCGCGACGATTCGCTGCGCGCGCAGTGGGGCGTCGGCGAGCGCACGCTGCTGGCGATCTACGTCGGCCGCATTGCCGCCGAGAAGAACCTCGATCTCGCGGTGCGCGCGTTCCGCCAGATCCAGAACGTGCGGCCGGACGCGCGCTTCGTCTGGATCGGTGATGGCCCCGCGCGCGCGAAGCTCGAACACGACAATCCCGACTTCATCTTCTGCGGCGTCCAGCGCGACGAAGCGCTGGCACGCCACTTCGCGAGCGGCGACCTGTTCGTCTTCCCGAGCCTGAGCGAAACCTTCGGCAACGTCACGCTGGAAGCGCTCGCCAGCGGCGTGCCGACGGTAGCCTTCGATTACGGCGCCGCGCGCGAATACCTGCGCGACGGCGTGCACGGCGCGGCGGTCGCGCCGAACGACGAAGCCGGCTTCATCGCCCAATGCGTGCGCATCGCCGCCGACGACGCGATGCGCGAAACCATGCGCGACGCGGCGCGGCAGGCGGTGATCGCGTTGCGTCCGGAACAGGTCAGCACCGATTTCGACGCGTTGCTCCAGCAGCTCGTCGATACGCGCCGCGAACGCGCGGCCGGCACCCTCGCCACGGCGGCAGAACGGGAGGCGTCATGAACCGTCATACCCTGCAGAAGCGTTTCGCAGCCGGCGATTCCGGCTGGTGCCTGCGCGCGAACCGCTGGGGCGAACGCGGCCGTTCGCGTTCGTACTTCGCAGCGGTGAGCCGACTTGGCGATGGCGTGTTCTGGTACGCGCTGATGGGCGTGCTGATCGTCGTGGACGGGCTGGACGGCCTCGCGGCGTCCGCACATCTGGCGGCGACGGGCGTGATCGCGCTGACGCTCTACAAGCTGCTCAAGCGCTGGACGCGCCGCCCGCGCCCGTTCGCCTCCGACCGCCGCATCCACGCATGGGTCGCGCCGCTGGACGAGTTCTCGTTCCCGTCAGGCCACACGCTGCACGCGGTGGCCTTCAGCATCGTCGGGATGGCGCACTACCCGATGCTGGCGTGGGTGCTGGTGCCGTTCACGGCGAGCGTGGCGGCCTCGCGCGTCGTGCTGGGGCTGCACTATCCGAGCGACGTGCTGGCCGCGACGGTGATCGGGTCGGGGTTGGCGGGGGTTTCGTTGTGGGTGGTGCCGGGGGTGACGTTGTTCTGACGGCTGCGCGATGGACGCGGTCGGTATCCCAATTCGCGCCACACGCGTGTTCCACATCCCTTGATCCCACCCGCGTCATCCTGGCGAAACCGGGACCCAGGCCCACAACGTACGGGTACTCCCACAGCAGTGACGAACTTGACCGTCATCCCGGCGAAAGCCGGGACCCAGGCCCGTACCGTCCGGGCACTCCCACAGCGGTGATCAACTTCACCGTCATCCCGGCGAAAGCCGGGATCCAGGCCCGTATCGTCCGGGCACTCCCACAGCGGTGAACAACTTCACCGTCATCCCGGAGAAAGCCGGGATCCAGGCCCGTACCGTCCGGGCACTCCCGACGCGGAAAACAACATCTCGTCGTTCCAGCGAAAAGCTGGAACCCATTTTGATCTTGCCTTTGCGATCTTCGGGAATACGAAAAGCAAAAGCTTCCGCTCGAAAACGAGCGGGTTACTTTTGTTTCGGCAAAAGTAACCAAAACCACTCGCTCCTGACGCGAGCCGCCGCTACGCGGCGGTGCCCTGCGCTCCTCGGCAATCAGGGGACGTCGCCCAAACTCGCTGCGCTCAAACAGTGGGCGACTCTTCGCCCCTGATTCCCTGCGGTGCTCGGCTCGCTTTAAGTCGCTGGATGATCAAAAGCCAAGCAAGAGCAAGAGCGAGCAGCAGCAGCGCATACGCAGCGGTGCACCCTACGCCGCCGCCCGCACCACCTTCGCCCTCGCGACGCTGGGGAAATACTGCGCGGCCCAGTCGCGGTCGTTCGCCACCTGCGCGTGCGCGCGGCTGTCTTCCAGCGCACCGAAATCCAGCGTGGCGACTGCCCAATGCTGGTCGCCGCGCGTCTGGACGACCATGCCGTCGTGCGGCAGGCCGACGTCCATGGGCGCGATCAACGCGGCCTCGCCGGTGTTCACGTCGAGCGCGGGGCTCCACGGCGCTTCGCCGGCGGTGACGGACTGCGCGACGAAGCAGCGGTTCTCCAGCGCGCGCGCCAGGCAGCCCACGCGCACGCGCGTGGCGCCAGCGTCGGTGTCGGTGCAGCTGGGGACGATCAGCAGTCGCGCGCCCGCCTCGCACTGCGCGCGCACCGGCAGCGGGAATTCGCTGTCGTAGCAGACCGACACTGCGCTGCGCACGCCATCGGTTTCGAAGACCTTGAGTTCATCGCCCGATTCGATGACGCCCGTGCGCTTCTCGAAGCCCGTCAGGCGCAGCTTGTCCTGCCAGACGTGCGCGCCGTCCGGAGCGAAGGCGTAGCTGCGGTTGCGATAGCGGCCGCGCCCGGTGTCGAGCAGGAACGTGCCGGCCACCACGTGCATCGCGCGCTCGCGCGACAGACGCGAGAACAGGTCGACGAACGCACCGTGATGGCGCTGCGTCGCGGCGAGGGAGGCATGAAGGTCGCCGCTGATGGTGGTGTCGAACGTCGCCGCCAGTTCCAGCGACAGGTATTCCGGCAACACGGCGATGCGCGCGCCGAGCGCCTTCGCTTCGTCCAGCCACTGCGCCTGCTTGCGCGCGAAGGCGTCGAAATCCGCCGGCGCGTCGATCGAGTATTTCGCCACGGCCACCTTCAGGGCGGCCGAAGTTTCATGCGGATGGGTCATCGGGTGCGCTCCAGGGGTCGCAGCCAGAACGTGAGGGTGTGGTCGGTTTCGCCGTCCTGCCCGATCTCGCGCCACGGCAGGCGTGCGCGAAGTTCGGGGCGCGGGCGGTAGCCGCGCTTGTTCCAGAACGCCTCGTTGCCGCGATGGAAGGCGGGACGTCGCGGGTGCGAGGGCTCGCGGTCTACCGCGCAGAAGGCGGTCCAGCCGTAGTCGCCGTAACTGCGTGCATGGGCTTCGCGTTCGTCGAAGAAGCGGTGCCCGATGCCCTTGCCGCGATACGCCGGCAGCAGCACCGATTCGCCGCAATAGAACACGTCGGTGATCGGGATCGAGGTATGCGTGAAG
Source organism: Lysobacter soli (assembly GCF_009755585.1). Taxonomy (NCBI): domain Bacteria; kingdom Pseudomonadati; phylum Pseudomonadota; class Gammaproteobacteria; order Lysobacterales; family Lysobacteraceae; genus Lysobacter; species Lysobacter soli. The sequence continues at coordinate 2,834,501 of NZ_CP046603.1, forward strand.
GGTTCGGTGAATTCGTCCGACTCGTCCGCAAGCGGAAGACCCGTGGACGCGCCGACGACCATGTCGCCATCGAAGGCGAGCACCGCGACGCTGCGCGGCGAGCGCAGGTAGGTTTTCAGGTATTCGGCTTCGTAGTCCTCGTCGCCGTCGTACAGGTACGGCCAGTCGCGGAACACCGCGATGCGCAGCGCGGCCAGATGGCCCAGCCAGGGTTCGATCGCCATTCCGTTGAAGCAGCGGATTTCGACAGGGCGAGCGGTAAAGGCGGGTTTGACGTCCATGACATACATGTTAGGGCCCCTGGCGGTGGCGAGGATGACGAGACGGGCACGACGAAGGCGGCCGCGAAGATCCTTCCTTCGCGGCCGCACTCATTCAGGCCTGACGCACCGCCGGGCGCGCACCGGCCACCTGGTACCAGTCCACCTTGCGGGTCACCACCATCACGGTCGCCAGGACCAGGAACAGCAGACCGGCGCCGAGCACCAGCGCGTTGTCCTCCGACACCAGCAGCCCGTACAGTGCGGCATAGAGCGTTGCGAGCATCGCAGCGAAGCCCAGACCGCGTGCGGTGCTGCGCAGCACGGCGCTGAGGTAGAAGCCCAGCAACCCGATGCACGCGACGCTGGCGGCCAGGTAGGCGTAGACGAAGCGGATGTGCTCGCTCAGGCTCACCAGCAAAAGGAAGAAGATCGCCAGCGCCAGCCCGACGAGGCCGTACTGGATCGGGTGGATCGGCAACTGCTTGATGAGTTCGAACAGGAAGAACCCGACAAAGGTCAGCACGACGAACAGCAGGCCGTACTTGGTCGCACGATCGGCCTGCGTGTAGATGTCGACCGGATCGATCAGCGACACGCTGACGCCCTCCTCGCGCGCAAGTTCGGCCAGCGAGGAGCCGGCGAGGAACTTGCCCTGTGCGTTGCTCGCAACCGATGCGATGTCCCAGTCGGCACGGAACCCGCGCGCGTCGGCGTCCTGTCGCGGCGAGGTGCCGGAGAAACTGGGGTGCTGCCAGCTCGAGTCGAGCGCGAACCGGTTCTTGCGGCCCATCGGCACCAGCGAGAGCGTTTCGGTGCCGCCGAGCACGACGTCCAGTTCGGTCGACAGGTCCAGCGTCTGCCCCGCGCGCGGGGCATCCAGCCGCACGTGCAGGCCGGAGCCTTCACGCGCGCCCTGCCCTTCCAGCAGCGGCAGCTCGGCGGCGTTCACGCGCAGCACCGGCGTGGAGCGCAGGCCGCGCACATCGGCGACGCCGTAGCTCAGCCACGGCCGTCCGATCTGCCGCGCCGCGGGGTCGCCTTCATTCGGGATGACCGCGTTGAAGCGCGCGGTGGCCTTGCCCTTCCATTCGTAGACGCGCACCTCGTGCAGCCCGCGCTTGCGCGTGTCGGGCACGAGCGTCCCGCGCACGTCCAGCGCGGTCGGGAAGAACACCCACTGCGAGGTCTTCGCGCGCCGCACCTTGCGCACGACGTTGAACTGGTCGGCCTCCTCGAGTTCGACCTCTTCGGTATACGGCACCACCAGCACCGGCCCGGCGAACGACTGCGCGCCGGCGTAGCTGCGCGAGATGTCGGCCACCGCCTGCGCGCGGTACATCTGCCGGTCGCTGATGACGCCGCGGATCATCAGCAGGGGAATGAGGATCGCGATGGTCATCGCGGCAACGAAACCGATCTTGAGGAACAACCGCATGGTCCAGCTCCATGGAATGGGGAACGGTCGGGAGCTTCGGCGCCTCGCATGGGGAGACGATGGCGGGACGGTGAAGTGGGGGTGAAGTGGGCTGGGGACCTGCGGCCAGCTGCGATTGCGGTTGCGGTTGCTGTCGAACAGTCTGTTCGTTGCTAGCCCCAAAGGGCGCCGCACAGGATGTGCGGCGGTGAGCGCTGAGCCATGGATGGCGAATCGCGAACGCGCCCTTGCTCTTTCCGGTCGCGGGACTGGGTTGGACTTGCACGCACTTTCTTTGGGTTACTTTTCTTTGTGCGAGCAAAGAAAAGTAACCCGAGCGCCGCAGGCGATCGGAAGCCTGGCTGGTGATTCTTCTTTGCTTTGCCGGGCTACGGCTAACGCATGGAAAGTCCATGGATGGTGCCGCCATTCGGCGGCCCAGAAGCGGCCCGCCTTCGCGGGAATGACGAGCAAGAGCAACGACAACGACAACCGCAAGATCAAAGTGGATCCCAGCTTTCGCTGGGATGACGGTGATGTGGTCCATCGCAATCGGAGTGCCCAGACGATGCGGGCCTGGGTCCCGGCTTTCGCCGGGATGACAAATATCGGGCAAGACAGATCAGCCCGGCAGCATCAACCCCGCAACCGCCCCGCCCCCGTCGCGATTCACCAGCGACGCCTCACCGCCGTGCAGCGCAGCTACTTCGGCCACGAAGGGCAGCCCCAGCCCGCTGCTGCGGCTGCCGTTGCCCGGGCGCGGCAGCGAATAGAAACGCTCGAACACGCGTTCGACGGCGTAGTCGGGAATGCCCGGCCCGCGATCGCGCACTTCCACGCGTTGCCGATCACCCTCGGCGTCCAGGCGCACCTCCACCACGCCGCGATGCGGCGAGAAATCCACCGCATTCTCGATCAGATTCACCACGGCCTGCCGAAGCAGGAAGCGATCCCCGCGCACGTCAGGCAAGCCGGCAGCCAGGTCCAGCGACAACCGCAATCCCGCCTGCGACAGCCGCGTTTCGCACTGCGATGCCGCATCGGCGACGACGTCCGCCAGCGACAGCGATTCGGGATGCTCCAGCCGCTGCCGGTGTTCCACCGCGGCCAGCGCCAGCATCTTGTCGATCATCTGCGACAGGCGTTCGCTCTGCGCGCGAATCGTCGCGGCGAAGCGCGTGCGGTCGGCATCGTCGAGCGGGCCTTCCAGCAGTTCCGCGCTGCCGCGAATCGCCGCCAGCGGGCTCTTCATTTCATGCGTCAGCGTATGCACGTACTGTTCGACGTACTGCTTGCCTTCCAGCTGCGTGCGCATGGTTTCCAGCGCGTGGCCGAGTTCGCCGAACTCGCCGGCCGTTCGGGGCAGCGTCGCGCGTTCGCCGGCGGTGACGGCATTCGCGTAGCGCCGCAACGCGCCGAGCTGGCGCGACAGCCACCACGCCGCCATCAGCCCGATCAGCAGCGACACGCCCAACAGCACCGCGCCCCAGCGCCACACCGAACGCTGGCTGCGTTCGATGAAGGGTGCGATCGCGCTGTTGGGCTTGGCGACCGTGAGCACACCAATGATGCGACCGCCTGCGTCGCGGATCGGCGCGGCAACGTGCATGACGGTCGAATTGGGATCGGCGTATTCGCTGCGCGTGGAGCGCGCGCCGTAGCGGCCGCGCAACGTCAGGTAGACGTCGTTCCAGCGTGAATAATCGCGCCCCACGTCGCGCCCGCTGCTGTCGAACACGACGATGCCGCGCGCGTCGGTGACGTAGATGCGGTACTGCGAGGTGCGCTTGCCGAAACCCCAGATCTGCGCGCCGTAATCGCGCCCGGCCATCGCGCGCACGCGGCGGGCGAAGTCGCCTTCGTCGATGCGGCCTTTGATGAAATCGTCGGTAGCGAGCTCGGCGAGCACGTTGGCCGTGTCGACCAGCGTGTCCTCCATCGCCTGGCGCACGCCGGGTTTGACCTGCGCGACGAACACCTGCGCGAGCAGCAAACCGGCGATGGCGACGATCAGGAAATAGCCCAGGAAGATGCGTAGCCCAATTTTCATGCACCAACTTCCAGCGAATAGCCGAGGCCGCGATGCGTGCGGATGGGATCCTCATCGGGCGCGACGTCGCGCAGCTTCGCGCGCAGCGTCTTGATGTGCGTGTCGACCGTGCGATCGCCACTTTCCAGCGCATCGCCCCACACGCGATCCATCAGCTGCGCGCGAGACAGCACCGCACCCGGGCGCTGCAACAGTGCCGCGAGCAGGCCGTACTCGTAGCGCGTGAGATCGAGCACGCGGCCGCGATAGCGGATGCGATGACCTTCGGCGTCGTGGGCGAACACGGCGTCGTTCTGGCGCGTCGTTGCCGGCTGCGGCGGCTGCATTCGTCGAAGCACCACGCGCACGCGCGCGACGAGCTCGCGCGGCGAGAATGGCTTGGTGACGTAATCGTCGGCGCCGATTTCCAGCCCGAGGATGCGATCGGCCTCCGCGTCCTGTGCGGTCAGGAAGATCACCGGCAGGTCGCGCTCGCGGCGCAATTGCCGGCACAGCGCGAAGCCGCCGATGTCCGGCAGCCCGACGTCGAGGATCGCCAGGTCGAAGTCCTGCCCGCGTGCCGCGGCGAGCGCGTCGCCGCCGGTGAGGCAATGCACGGCCTCGAAGCCCTCGGCGCGCAGCGCATGCGTCACGACCTGGGCGATGGCGGGTTCGTCTTCTACCAGGAGGATGCGCATGGATCGGGGATCTGGGTTCGGGATCGTAGAATCGACGGCAAGAGCATACTGGCTCCTGCCGATCCCCCTTCCGAATACCCCATCCCCATGAATTACCGCCACGCCTTCCACGCCGGCAACCATGCCGACGTGCTCAAGCACATCGCCGTGCTCGCCCTGTGCGACGCCCTGACCGCCAAGCCGGCGGCGGCGTTCGCGCTCGACACGCACGCCGGGCGCGGCCTGTACGCGCTGGACAGCAACTCCGCGCAGCGCACCGGCGAGGCCGAGGGCGGTATCGGCCGGCTGATGGCCGAGGCACCGAAGCACCCGGCCATCACGCGCTACCTGTCGGCGATCCGCGCGTGCCGCCACGACCACGGGCCCACCGCCTACCCGGGCTCGCCGTGGCTGCTCGCGCATGCGCTGCGCGAACAGGACCGCATCGCCGCGTGCGAACTGCACCCGGAGGAAGCGAAACAGCTGGAATCGGTGTTCGCGCGCGACAGCCGCGTCGCCGTGCACGAGCGCGACGGCTATGGCGCGATGAAGGCGCTGCTGCCGCCGCGATTCGGCGAGACGCGCCTCAATCGCGGACTGGTGCTGATCGACCCGCCGTTCGAGGCGCAGCTGGAGGAGTTCGATGCGGCGCTGGGCGCCTTGCGCGACGCGCTCACGCGCTGGCCGCAGGGCACGTACGCGTTCTGGTATCCGATCAAGCTGCGCCGCTCGCTGCAGCCGTTCTACCGCCGCGCGGCGACGCTGCCGGCGAAGTCGTCCTTCGTCGCCGAACTGCTCGTGCGTGCCGACGATTCGCCGCTGCGCATGAACGGAAGCGGCCTGCTGATCCTCAATCCGCCGTGGCAGCTCGACCAGACGATGGCCGGCGTGCTGCCGCTGCTGGCCAAGGTGCTCGGCGAGGACGCCGCGGCGTCCGGGCGGCTGGAGTGGTTGAAGCGCGAGGACTGACGGCGCCGCCGGCAGTCCTGTTGTCGCGCGTCAGTCGCGGGTTACAGCCCCGCCTTGCAGTCCGGCTCGAAGAAGCTCCACCGCACTTCCGGGAAGCTCTGCTTCATCGCGCGCTCGATGCCGTTGATCTGGTCGACCAGCGTTTCGACATCGCGACGCTCGTGCATCTGCGCCTGCACCGACACCATCACTTCGTTGCCAAGCTGCAGCGTGATCAGGCTGATCACGCGCTGCACCTCCGGACGCGCTTCCAGGAAGTCGCGCATCTGCTTCTGGCGCGCCGGATCGACGCTCTGGCCGATCAGCATCGCCTTCACTTCGATGGCGACGAAGACGGCCACGACGATCAGCAGCGCGCCGATGGCGATCGTGCCGATGGCGTCCCACAGCGGGTTGCCGGTGTAGACCGCCAGCAGCACGGCGACCAGCGCGAACACCAGGCCCAGCAGCGCCGCGAGGTCCTCGCCGAAGATCACGACCAGTTCGGCCTGGCGGCTTTCGCGGAACCACTGCCACAGGCTCCGATCGCCGCGCGCCTTGTTGACCTCGTGCAGGCAGGCGCGCATCGACACGCCCTCGGCGATGATGCCGAACACCAGCACGCCGGCGGCCCAGTACCAGTGCTGGAGGGGTTCGGGATGCTGCAGTTTGTGGATGCCCTCGTACAGCGAGAACATGCCGCCGACGGTGAACAGCATCACCGCCACCAGGAACGACCAGAAGTAGATGGCTTTGCCGTAGCCCAGTGGGTAGTCGGGCGACGGCGGCGCCTTGGCCTGGCGCATGCCCAGCAGCAACAGCAGCTGGTTGCCGCAGTCGGCGAGCGAGTGCACGGTCTCGGCCAGCATCGCGCTGGAACCGGTGAAGAACGCGGCCACGCCCTTGGCGACCGCGATCGCGAAATTGGCACCGAGCGCGAAGAAGATCGCGCGGGTCGAATCACCACCACCAGCCATGCGTCGTCCTTAAAGAAGTGTGGATCGATGAGTGCGTCGAAGCGGCGCGAGTCTAGCATCGGGGCATGTGGCGCCGATGCAGGCGCGGGGTGTGCGCTTCGTCAAGACCGCCACCTCGACGCCAGCATGTCAGTCGGCGAGTTCGCGCTGCGTCTTCTTGGGCAGCTTTTCCCGGACCAGTTCGTAACTTCGACGCAACAGCGCGCGCAGTTCGTCCGGAGGCAGGCGGCCGGGCTCTTCCACCATCACCCAGTGCGAACGCGCCAGGTACGGCGCCGGCTGGAAGCCGGGCCGCTCGGTCAGTTCGAGGAAGCGGTCGTCCTCGACCTTGAAGCTCACCGCGCCGGCGCCGTGTGCCCCTGCTTGATCGGCACGCGTCACGCAGAACATCTTCCCGGCCACCGAGAACACCAGGTCCTCGCCCCATTTGATCGAGCCTTCCACGCCCGGCCAGCCGCCTACCCAGTCCCGCAATCCCGCCTGATCCATCGCCCTGTCCCCGGGGCTGTCCCCGTGAAGAATGTGAATACGGGCAGTGTGCCAATATCCGTCCATGGCCGCGCGCGAACGACTCCCGCCCTGGCACGAAAGGATGCGTCTTCCCAACGGACGCGAAGTATTGATTCGTCCGATCCGCCCGGAAGACGCAGAACCCATTCGCGCCAGCTTCTCCCTGCTCCAGCCGGAGGAGGTGCGCCAGCGCTTTTCCTCCGGCATCCAGCGCGACGCGTTGGCGGAAATGACGCCTGAAGCGGCTGAGCGGATGACCCGCATCAACCCCAAGAACGAGTTCGCCCTCGTCGCGGCCGAGCCTCTGCCGCCCGGCGAGGCGTTGATCGGCGCGGTCGCGCGCATCTCGGTCGACGACAACGGTCGGGATGCCGGGTTTGCCATTCTGGTCAGCCATTACGTGGCGAACATGGGACTCGGCCGGTATCTGATGACCCGGCTGGTGAAGTGGGCGCGCGGCAAGAAGCTCGACTGCGTGTACGGCGACGTGTTCGAGCACAACCAGGCGATGCTCTCGCTCGCCGAGTCGCTGGGTTTCGAGCGCAGCGGCGAGGACGCCGCCGGGCTCATCCGCGTACGGCTGGACCTGAAGCCCAAGGCCGCCTGATCGCCTCGCGGCGTCATCCCGGCGCAGGTTGGGACGCAGCCCAACACGCGTGATCCGACGCGAGCCCTGCGCTGGGCGCGTGAACAGGCGCTCGCACGACAAGCGGCCGGAAGTGACCGTCCCGCCCGGGCCATCGCGTTGTAAAACAACGACCGGGGGGCCTTGCGGCAGGCACAACCGCGTCCGTCCACGGAGGGATCGTTTCCGGGACTGCAGCGATGAACGCCATCAACGAAGACCGCCTCAACCAGTTCCTCGGCCAGGCCGTGGGCGACCTCGGCGCGGCGATGAGCGCCACGCTCATGCTCGTGGGCGACCAGCTCGGCCTGTACCGCGCACTCGCCGAAAAGCCCATGAACGCCGCCGACCTCGCCCGCCACACCGGCACCAACGAGCGCTACATCCGCGAGTGGCTCGGCAACCAGGCCGCGGGCGGGTATGTCGATTACGACCGTGCGAGCGATACGTACTCGCTCAGTGCCGAGCAGGCGCTGTGCCTGGCCGATCCGGGCGGGCCGGTCGATCTGCCCGGCGCGTATTCCATCGTGGAAGCGACCTTCCACGCGCTGGAGAAGACCAAGGCGAATTTCCGCACGGGCCAGGGCATGGAATGGGGCGAGCACCATCCCTGCCTGTTCCATGGCACCGAGCGCTTCTTCCGCGCCGGCTACAACGCGCACCTGGTGACCGAATGGCTGCCGGCGCTGGAAGGCGTCGTCGACAAGCTGCGCGCGGGCGGCAAGGCAGCCGACGTCGGCTGCGGCCACGGCGCCAGCACATCGCTGATGGCGCGAGCGTTCCCGAACTCGACCTTCTTCGGTTTCGACTACCACGTACCGTCGATCGAGGTCGCCCGCGAGCGCGCGACGCAGGCCGGCGCGACCAATGCGCGGTTCGAAGCGGCCGATGCCACGGGCTACGCCGAGAAGGACTTCGACCTGATCTGCTTCTTCGACTGCCTGCACGATATGGCCGACCCGGTCGGCGCCGCGCGGCACGCGCTGCAGGCACTGAAGCCCGACGGCACCTGCATGCTGGTGGAACCCTTCGCCGGCGACAGCGTGGCGGAGAATCTCAATCCCGTCGGCCGCGTGTACTACGGCGCGTCGTCGCAGATCTGCGTGCCGGTGTCGCTGGCGCGCAACGGCCCGGCGCTCGGGGCGCAGGCCGGCGAGGCGCGGCTGCGCAAGGTGATGACGGACGCCGGCTTCACGCGTTTCCGCCGCGCGACGCAGACGCCGTTCAACCTGGTGTTCGAAGCCAGGCCGTGAGGCCCGCTTCGTTCCGGTAGCGAGGGGGCACGCGCGACGCGGGCTGGACGCCCGCGCCGCGCTTCCTCGTGCGATCAGACGACGGTCAGCGTCACGTCGATGTTGCCGCGGGTCGCGTTCGAGTACGGGCAGACCTGGTGCGCCTTCTGCACAAGCGCTTCGGCCTGTTCGCGCGGCAGGCCCGGCAGTGAGATCTTCAACTCGGCCTGGATGCCGAAACCGGTCGGCAGCGGGCCGATGCCGACGGCGGCGTCGATGCTCGCATCGGCGGGGAGCGCGATCTTCTCCTTGCCTGCGACGAACTTCAGCGCGCCGAGGAAGCAGGCCGAGTAACCCGCGGCGAACAGCTGCTCGGGGTTCGTGCCCTCGCCGCCCGCGCCGCCGAGTTCGCGCGGCGTGGCGAGCTTGACGTCGAGCACCTTGTCGGAGGAGACGGAACGGCCGTCGCGGCCACCGGTGGACGTGGCGTGGGCGGTGTAGAGGACCTGATCGAGGGACATGCGATGACTCCTGGTTGTGGGGTGGAACGTGGGCGGCCGACTGGCCGATTACATAGATAGCCCGCTACTTCATAGCGCACTACTTATTTGATAGAGCGAAGTGTCGCGCGGCGGACTCATCCGTTCCGTGCGAGCGCTTCCCTCAGGGATTCCAGTTGCTTCTTCATCGCCACGAGGTCGTCGGGCGAGCATTCCGAGGCGCACAGCAGGTCGGCCGGAACCGACTTAGCGCGGGTTTTCAGCGCCCTGCCTTCGGCGCTTAGCTCGACGATCACCTGCCGCTCGTCGTGGCTGGCGCGCGTGCGCGTCACCAGGCCCATCGCCTCCAGCCGCTTGAGCAGCGGCGTCAGCGTGGCCGAGTCGAGGAACAGGCGCTCGCCGATCTCCGACACGCTCAGCCCCTCGCGCTCCCACAGCACCATCATCACCAGGTACTGCGGATACGTCAGGCCCAGCGGCGCCAGCAGCCGCCGGTACACCTTGTTCAGCGCCAGCCCGGTGGAATACAGCGCGAAGCACAGCTGCTCGTCCAGATGCAGCAGGTTGCGGGCCGGCTTCGGCGTGGAGGCTTTGCGGACGGTCTTCATGGGTCGGAAATTTACATAGCGCGCTATCTAATTGCAAGCGATATTACGCGCACTGACATAACGCTGCGATCCGGTAGCGGCCCGTCCGAACGGCCTTCATCCGCATGTCCCGTAAAATGCGGGCTCTTTGCGCTGGGAGGCACGCTTCCGGCGCTGGTCTTGTTTTCGCTTTCCGGACGCCCCACGCCTTCCCGATGCGCAAATCCGCAATCCCCACGCCTCCCCTGCCGAAAACCGGCCAGCAGCGCGCCTGGTGGCGCGCGCCGGCCTCGCCGTCCGCGCTGGCGTTCCACGTCGCCGCCGCGGCGTCCGCCCATGGCGCGCCGCTGCTGGTCGTCGCGCGCGACAACCAGGGCGCACACCAGCTCGAATCCGACCTGCACACGCTCCTGGGCGCGCAGCAGACCGAGCTGCCGGTGATCGGCTTCCCCGACTGGGAAACCCTGCCCTACGACGTCTTCAGCCCGCACCCCGACATCGTGAGCCAGCGCCTGGCCGCACTGCATCGCCTGCCCACGCTCAAGCGCGGCATCGTGATCGTGCCGGTGCAGACGCTGCTGCAGCGCCTGGCGCCGCTCAAGCACGTGGTCGGCGGCAGTTTCGATGTGAAGACGGGGCAGCGCCTGGACCTCGACGCGGAGAAGCGTCGCCTCGAATCCGCCGGCTATCGCCATGTGCCGCAGGTGCTCGATCCGGGCGATTTCGCCGTACGTGGCGGCCTGCTCGACGTCTACCCGATGGGCGCCGACCAGCCGTTCCGCGTCGAGCTGCTGGACGACGAGATCGAAACCATCCGCGCGTTCGATCCCGAATCGCAGCGCTCGCTGGAAAAGATCGACGCCGTGCACCTGCTGCCGGGCCGCGAAGTGCCGCTCAGCGATGCTGCGCTGAAGCGCGCGCTCGATGCGCTGCGCGACCGCTTCGATCTGGATACGCGCCGAAGCGCGCTTTACCAGGATTTGAAGGCCGGCCTCGCACCGCCGGGCATCGAGTACTACCTGCCGCTGTTCTTCGATACGACGTCCACGCTGTTCGACTACCTGCACGCTGACACGCTGCCGGTCATCGCCGACGGCGCGATGGAAGCGGCCGACCAGTTCTGGACGCATACGGGCGAGCGTTACGAGCAGCGCCGACACGACCTCGAACGCCCGCTGCTTCCGCCCGACGCGCTGTACCTGCCGCCGGACGCATTGCGTGAGCGCCTCAATGCCGGCGCGCGCGTGGAAGTCTGCGGCGAAGGCCACGCACAGCGCGAGCGCGCGACCGCGCTCGGCGACCAGCCGGCACCGTCCCTGCCTGTCGCCGCGCGCGATCACGCGCCGGCCGACGCGCTCACGTCATTCCTGTCGAGCTATCCCGGCCGCGTGCTGGTGGCGGCGGACTCGCCGGGACGTCGCGAGGCGCTGCTGGAAATCCTGCAAGCCGGCGCATTGAAGCCCGAGGTCGTCGCGGATTTCCCGGCGTTCCTCGCGAACGACGCATCGCGATTCTCCATTGCCGTCGCTCCACTCGACGACGGTTTCGCGATCACCGAGCCGGCGTTCGTCGTGCTCACCGAACGGCAGCTGTTCCCCGAACGCGCGAGCCAGCCGCGTCGCCGACGTCGCGTCGGGCGCGAACCCGAAGCGATCATCAAGGATCTGGGCGAACTCACCGAAGGCGCGCCGATCGTCCACGAAGACCACGGCGTGGGCCGCTATCGCGGACTGGTGACGCTAGAAGCCGGCGGCATGCCGGCCGAATACCTGGAAATCGAGTACGCCAAGGGCGACCGCCTGTACGTGCCGGTCGCGCAGCTGCACCTGATCAACCGCTATTCCGGCGCGTCGGAGGAAACCGCGCCGCTGCATTCACTCGGCGGCGAGCAGTGGACCAAGGCCAAGCGCAAGGCCGCGGAAAAGGTGCGCGACGTCGCGGCGGAACTGCTGGAAATCCAGGCCAAGCGGCAGGCGCGCGCGGGCCTTGCGATCGACGTCGATCGCGCGGTGTACGAGCCGTTCGCGGCGGCGTTCCCGTTCGAGGAAACGCCCGACCAGCATGCAGCCATCGAAGCGGTGATCCGCGACCTCGCCTCCAGCCAGCCGATGGACCGCGTGGTCTGCGGCGACGTCGGCTTCGGCAAGACCGAGGTCGCGGTGCGCGCGGCTTTCACCACGGCGATGGGCGGCAAGCAGGTCGCCGTGCTCGTGCCGACGACGCTGCTGGCCGAACAGCATTACCGCAATTTCCGCGACCGCTTCGCCGACTGGCCGATCAGGGTCGAGGTGCTTTCGCGCTTCAAGACGAAGAAGGAAATCGAGGCGGAACTCGCGAAGGTCGCCGACGGCACGATCGACGTGATCGTCGGCACGCACCGCCTGCTGCAGAAGGACGTGCGCTTCAAGGATCTCGGCGCGGTCATCGTCGACGAGGAACAGCGTTTCGGCGTGCGCCAGAAGGAAGCGCTGAAGGCGCTGCGCGCGAACGTGCACCTGCTCACGCTCACCGCGACGCCGATCCCGCGCACGCTGAACATGGCGATGGCGGGACTGCGCGACCTGTCGATCATCGCCACGCCGCCGGCGCACCGCCTTGCCGTGCAGACCTTCGTCGTACCGTGGGACGACATGCAGCTGCGCGAGGCGTTCCAGCGCGAGCTGTCGCGCGGTGGCCAGGTGTACTTCCTGCACAACGACGTGGAAAGCATCGGCCGCATGCAGCGCGAGTTGCAGGAACTGGTACCCGAAGCGCGCATCGGCGTGGCGCACGGGCAGATGCCCGAGCGCGAACTCGAGCGCGTGATGCTCGACTTCCACAAGCAGCGCTACAACGTGCTGCTGTCGACGACGATCATCGAATCGGGCATCGACATCCCCAACGCGAACACGATCATCATCAACCGCGCCGACCGCTTCGGCCTGGCGCAGCTGCACCAGCTTCGCGGTCGCGTGGGTCGTTCGCACCATCGTGCGTATGCGTACCTCGTCGTGCCCGAACGCAAGGCGATGACCGACGATGCGCGCAAGCGCCTGGATGCGATCGCGGCGATGGACGAACTTGGCGCGGGCTTCACGCTGGCCACGCACGACCTGGAAATACGCGGCGCCGGCGAACTGCTGGGCGAGGAACAGAGCGGTCAGATGGCGGAAGTCGGCTTCAGCCTCTACACCGAGTTGCTCGAACGCGCGGTGCGCTCGATCCGCCAGGGCAAGCTGCCGGACGTGGACATGGTCGAAGCACGCGGCGCGGAAGTCGAGCTGCGCATTCCAGCGCTCATCCCCGACGACTACCTGCCCGACGTGCACACGCGCCTGACGCTGTACAAGCGCATCAGCGGGGCGCGCGACACGGACGAGCTGCGCGAGTTGCAGGTGGAGATGATCGACCGCTTCGGCCTGCTGCCCGACCCCGCCAAGTACATGTTCGCGGTGGCCGAACTAAAGCTGCGCGCGACGGAACTGGGCATCCGCAAGCTCGACCTCGGCGAAACCGGTGGCCGAGTGCATTTCGTCGAGAAACCCAATGTCGATCCGATGGCGATCATCCGCCTGATCCAAGGCCAGCCGAAGCTCTACAGGATGGAAGGCCCGGACAAGCTGCGCATGACGCTGGACCTGCCCGATGCATCCTCGCGCGTGCTGGCCGCCAAGGGCATCCTCACGGCACTTCAGCCGGCCGCGTGAGGTCGGCTAAGGTGGGCGGCATGAAGAAGATGCCGCTCACCGCCTTGTTCCTGACGTCGTGTCTGTCGCTGCTGTCCGCATGTGCATCGGCGCCGCACACCGAGGCCGCGCAGGCCGATACGTCGATGACATTCGTGATCGTGCGTCACGCCGAAAAGGTGCCCGATGGCTCGAAGGATCCGCCGCTGACCGATGCGGGCCACGCGCGGGCACAGGCGCTGGCGAAGCGGTTGTCGTCGATGCCGGTGATCGCGGTCTACACCACGCCCTTCCTGCGCACGCGCCAGACCGCGACGCCGACGGCGCAGGAACACGGTTTGCCGCTGATCGAGTACGACGCGAAGCTGCCGGCGTCGGAGTTCGCCGCGCAATTGAAGCAGCGGCATGCGGGCCAGACGGTGTTGGTCGTCGGCCATAGCAACACGGTGCCGGATATCGCGGCCGCGTTGTGTTCGTGCGATGTCGCGCCGATGAGCGAAGCGGAGTACGACCGGTTGATGACGGTGCGGATCGATGCGTCCGGGCGTGCGGCGCTGGACGTGACGAGGCAGCCTGCTGTTTCCTTCTCCCTGCGGGAGAAGGTGCCCGAAGGGCGGATGAGGGGCGACGGAGCGTCACGGTAGAACCAGCCGTGCCTCACTGCACTGCGAGTTCCAGCCCTCATGCTCCGTTACCCCTCACCCCAACCCCTCTCCCGCGGGGAGAGGGGCTCAAAGCGCAGCGACCGCTGAAAACTGCGCCACTACAACTGCGACTCCACTGGCAGCCATCTCGCCACGGTCGCCATCGCGCGACGCTTCCAGTCGGCATCGGGCTCTTCCGTCCACGTACGCGGCGGCTTCGCGGCGGCATCCTCCCAGCGCAGCTCGCCGTTCTCCAGCCACAGGCGATAGCTGTTTTCGCGGCCGATCTTCCACGCGTACAGGCGCATCAGCTCGCGCGTGAGTTCGCGATCGGTGAACAGGATGCCCATCTCGGTGTTGAGGTTGATCGAGCGCGGATCGAAGTTGACCGAGCCGACGAAGCCGGAGTCGCCGTCGACCATGAACGCCTTGGTGTGGAGGCTCGCCTCGCCCGATTTCGAACCCAGCAGACCGCTGCCGGCGCGACCGCCTCCGGGCCCCTGGGCCTTGAGTTCGTACAGTTCGATGCCGCCGCGCAGCAGCGGCACGCGGTACGGCGCGTAACCGCCGTGCACGGCGGCAACATCGGTCGCGGCGAGCGAGTTGGTCAGGATGCCGATGCGCACGCCGCGATCACGCATGCGCAGCAGCCCGGTCACGCCGTCGTCGCCGGGCACGAAATACGGCGAACTGATGAACACCTCGCGCTCGGCGCTGGTGAACGCCGGCGTGATCGCATCGATCAGCCAGTTCCGGCGACGCGGCGCGCCTTCGGCTTTCTCGGGCGGATCGGAGTAGACGTGTGCGTTCGGCGTCCAGCGCGGTTCGCGACTTCCGTGCAGCAGCGCCTGGACACTGGGCGAACGGCGAAGCTGTTCGATGTAGGGCTTGGCGTCCTTCGACCGGTATTCGAGCACGCCCACGCGACGCAGCCGCTGCAGCGACAGCTCGTCGGCGTCGACCAGCTCCGACAGCGGAATCGCGGTCGAACTGTTCCAGTACGCGTCGAAGATGCGCGAGGTTTCGCGCACCGGCTCGCCGATGACCGCAAGGTCCGCATCGAGGAAGTTCGACTCCGACGCTGCGCCGAAATACTCATCGCCGATGTTGCGACCGCCCACCACGGCCACACGGCCGTCGGCGATCCACGCCTTGTTGTGCATGCGCCGGTTGAGGCTGAAGATCCGCAGCACCATCTCCACGCCGCGCAGGAAATACGACTGCCGCGCGCGCGAGGGATTGAACATGCGCACTTCGATGTTCGGATGGCGGTCGAGGGCGGCCAGCACCGAATCCTTCTTGTGCGAGTTCAGGTCGTCCAGCAGCAGCCGCACGCGAACGCCGCGATCGGCCGCGCGCAGCACTTCGTGCACGATAAGGTTGCCGGTGAGGTCCGGCTTCCAGATGTAGTACTGCAGATCCAGGCTGCGCCCGGCCTCGCGCGCGGTCAGCGCGCGCACGGTGAACGCGTCGAGGTTGTCGGCGATCAGCGAAAGCCCCGCCTGGCCCGGATGCGCCTGCTCCATCGGCGCGATCACGCGATCCAGCGGCGTCTGCACCGCCGTGGCGGCGATCGCCTGCGACGGCGCCCCGCGCGCACGCTGGGCGAAGCGTCCGTAGCTGTAGAGCGACAGCAGCGAGGCCGCCGCCAGCAGGAACACGGCCAGGCCGATCCACCGCAGCTTTCGTGTCATGGGGATCCGGCGTTGTGCACTGCCCGGATTCTAGCGACGGCCCCTTCAACGACTCATTCACGCGACGGCGATCACCGCGTCGTAGCGCGCAGCGGCTAGACTCGCGCCGTCCCGTTCACCTGCCGACTCCGATTCGACGATGGTCCGTTTCGCGCCCGCCCTGTTCGCCCTGCTCCTCACGGCCTGCGCCAGCGTGCCGAACGTCGCGCTGCCCGTGGAGGCACAGCTGCACCCCGGCCGGCGCATGGCGCTGCCCGAAGGCGCGAGCCTGATCTATGTCGATACGACCAACGATTCGCGCTGCCCGCCCGACGTGCAGTGCGTGCATGCGGGCGATGCGGACGTGCACGTGCGTTTCGTCAAACCCGACGCGGTGCTCGACGTGACGCTCAAGGCGTCCGAGCAGGGCCAGCCGCGCGCGATCGGCACGTGGCGCGTCACGCTCCGCGGCCTGGGCCCCGGCCCGCGCCCGCCGGCGACGCTGCGCGTGGACGACGCATCCCGCTGAGCGACACGGTGCGTGCCAGCCAGGGACGTGCCGCCTTCCGCAGGATGTGACACGCTCGCCGGACCCCACGTCGGAGTCCGGCCATGACCCTCATCGTTTCCCCGCGCGTGCACGACCTCGGCGGCTTCCACGTGCGCCGCGCGGTGCCGAGCATTCAGGCGCGCTCGATCGGTCCGTTCGTGTTCGTCGACCACATGGGGCCGGCGGTGTTCGAGGTCGGCCGCGGCATCGACGTGCGCCCGCATCCGCACATCGGGCTGGCGACGGTGACGTTCCTGTGGTCGGGCACGATCACCCATCGCGACACGCTCGGCAGCCTGCAGGACATCAACCCCGGCGACGTGAACTGGATGACCGCCGGCCGCGGCATCGCGCATTCCGAACGCACGCCCGCCACGCTGCGCGAGCACGAACATCCGCTGCACGGCATGCAGACCTGGGTCGCGTTGCCGCGCAGTTCGGAGGAGGCCGACCCGGGCTTCTTCCACCATCCCGCGGCGACCCTGCCGCAGCAGCGCCGCGACGGCAGCTGGCTGCGCGTGGTGGCCGGTCGCGGTTACGGCGAGGAATCGCCGGTGCACGTGTACGCGGACACGCTGTACGTGGCGATCGACCTGGATGCCGACGCCGAGCTCGCGCTCGACGACAGCCATGCGCAGCGCGCGCTCTACGTGCTGGAAGGCGACGCGCAGCTCGACGGCGCGGACATCCCGGCGATGCACCTGGTGGTGCTCGACGAAGGCACGCAGCCGAAGCTGCGTGCGCGCACGCCGGTCAAGGCGATGCTGCTGGGCGGCGAGCCGCTCGACGGCCCGCGCCACCTGTGGTGGAACTTCGTGTCCAGCTCGAAGGAGCGCATCGAGCAGGCCAAGCAGGACTGGCTGGACGGCCGCTTCGGGCACGTGCCGGGCGACGACGAGTTCATTCCCCTGCCCGAGCGCTGAACCCCGCGCCGGGGCGGTCGCTGCGGCAGGCAGGATCGGCCCGCGACCGGTATGATTCGCACCCAGCAGACGGTGGGAGAAGCGGCCCAACCTGAACAGGTCGGAGCCGCTGCCGAAGGCGCAAACGCCCGGAATCGCTCAGGCCCCATTACCGCCGTCGGCTCACACTCTGGAGAGACCGCCCGCGCCCGATGCATTCGGCCGGAACCGGCGCCGAAGGGGCAAGAAGCCAGCGGGGTCTCCTCCCCGCCCCGCGCTTTGAAACTCTCAGGCAAAAGGACAGAGGGGCACTCCACGTGCGCGACCGCGCACGCCCCGGCTTTCGAGCCAAACCTGGATGCCCCTCGCCACATGAGCCAGAAGACCTCCCTGCGCGCCCTCGAGCACCACGACGCCTTCCTCGAACGCCACATCGGCCCCAACGATGCCGAAATCGCGCAGATGCTGGGCGTGGTCGGGTTCGATTCGCTGGACGCGATGACCGACGCCATCGTCCCTGCGTCGATCAAGTCCCCGAAGCCGCTGGACCTTCCGGCGGCGATCACGGAAGTCGACGCCATCGCCAAGATCCGCGCGATCGCCGACAAGAACCAGGTCTTCAAGAGCTTCATCGGCCAGGGCTACTACGGCACGCACACGCCGAACGTCATCCTGCGCAACATCCTCGAGAACCCCGCGTGGTACACGGCCTACACGCCGTACCAGGCCGAGATCTCGCAGGGCCGCATGGAAGCGCTCATCAACTTCCAGACGATGTGCGCCGAACTGACGGGCATGGAGATCGCCAACGCGTCCCTGCTCGACGAAGCCACCGCGGCGGCCGAGGCGATGACGCTGGCCAAGCGTTCGGCCAAGTCGAAGTCCAACACCTTCTTCGTATCAAACGGCGTGCACCCGCAGACGCTGGAAGTGCTGCGCACGCGTGCCGAGCCGCTGGAGATCGAGCTCGTCGTCGCCGATGACAGCGAGGCCGCCAGCATCGACAGCTTCGGCGTGCTGCTGCAGTACCCGAACACGTTCGGCCAGATCCACGATTACAAGGCGCTCGCCGACGCCGTGCACGCGCGCGGCGGCCTCGTCGCCGTGGCGACCGACCTGCTCGCGCTGACGCTCATCGCCGCGCCGGGCGAATGGGGCGCGGACATCGTCGTGGGCAACACGCAGCGCTTCGGCGTGCCGTTCGGTTTCGGCGGCCCGCACGCGGCGTTCATGGCGTGCCGCGATGCGTACAAGCGTTCGATGCCGGGTCGCCTGATCGGCGTGTCGATCGACGCCGAAGGCAAGGCCGCGTACCGCCTCACGCTGCAGACGCGCGAGCAGCACATCCGTCGCGAGAAGGCGACGTCCAACATCTGCACGGCGCAGGTGTTGCTGGCGGTGATGGCGTCGATGTACGCCGTCTACCACGGCCCGGATGGCCTGCAGCGCATCGCGCGCCGCACCCACCGCCTGGCGTCGATCCTCGCCACCGCTCTGCGCAACGCCGGCATCACCGTCGGTCCGGACTTCTTCGACACCTTGCACGTGGTCGACGTCGATGCCGACGCGATCCACGCCAAGGCCGTTGATGCCCGCATCAACCTGCGTCGCATCGACGGACGCAGCCTCGGCATTTCGCTCGATGAAACGACCACGCGTGCGGACGTCGTCGCGCTGGCCGCGCTGTTCGGCGCGAACGTCGACGTCGATGCGCTGGATGCGACCGTCGAGGACGCGCTGCCGAACGGCCTGCTGCGCACCAGCGCGTTCCTGACGCACCCGGTGTTCAACACGCACCACAGCGAGCACGAGCTGCTGCGCTACATGCGCTCGCTGGCCGACAAGGACCTGGCGATGGATCGCACGATGATCCCGCTGGGTTCGTGCACGATGAAGCTCAATGCCACCGCCGAGATGATCCCGGTGACGTGGCCGGAGTTCGGCAACCTGCATCCGCTCGCCCCGGGCGCGCAGGCCGCCGGCTACCAGCAGCTCATCGGCGAACTGGAAGCGATGCTGGTCGAATGCACCGGCTACGACGCCGTCAGCCTGCAGCCGAACTCCGGCGCGCAGGGCGAATACGCCGGCCTGCTGGCGATTCGCGCCTACCACCGCTCGCGCGGCGAAGCGCATCGCGACATCTGCCTCATCCCGGATTCGGCTCACGGCACCAACCCGGCCTCGGCACAGATGTGCGGCATGCAGGTCGTGGTGACCAAGACCGACGGCAACGGCAACGTCGATGTCGAGGACATCCGCCGCAACGCCGAGAAGTACAGCGATCGCCTGGCCGCGATCATGATGACCTACCCGTCCACGCACGGCGTGTTCGAGGAAGAGGTCGTGGAGATCTGCGAGATCATCCACAAGCACGGCGGCCAGGTGTACACCGACGGCGCGAACATGAACGCCCTCGTCGGCGTCGCCAAGCCGGGCAAGTGGGGTTCGGACGTTTCGCACCTCAACCTGCACAAGACCTTCTGCATCCCGCACGGCGGCGGCGGCCCGGGCGTCGGCCCGTGCGCGGTGAAGTCGCACCTGGCGCCGTTCCTGCCCGGTGCGCTCAACGCCGATGGCGTGAGGACGGACGGCGTCGGCAACGGCGACGTGGGCATGGTGTCGGCGGCGAGCTTCGGTTCGGCCTCGATCCTGCCGATCAGCTGGATGTACGTGACGATGATGGGCGCCGCCGGCCTGCGCCGTGCGACGCAGGTCGCGCTGCTCAACGCGAACTACATCGCCCGCCGCCTGGCGCCGCACTACGAGACGCTCTACACCGGCCGCAACGACCTGGTCGCGCACGAGTGCATCCTCGACCTGCGTCCGCTGAAGGATTCGACCGGCGTGTCGGCCGAGGACGTCGCCAAGCGCCTGATCGACTTCGGCTTCCATGCGCCGACGCTGAGCTTCCCGGTCGCCGGCACGCTGATGGTCGAGCCGACCGAGTCCGAGTCGCTGCATGAACTCGACCGCTTCATCGATGCGATGATCCAGATCCGCGACGAGATCCGCGCGGTGGAAGAAGGCAAGCTCGATCGCGAGGACAACCCGCTCAAGAACGCGCCGCACACCGCGACCGCCGTGTCGGCGAGCGAGTGGACGCACGCGTACCCGCGCGAGCTGGCCGCATTCCCGCTGCCGAGCCTGCGACTGCAGAAGTACTGGCCGCCGGTCGCGCGCGTGGACAACGTCTATGGCGACAAGAACGTCATGTGCGCGTGCATCCCGGTGGATGCGTACAAGGATGATGAGGTCGAGGCGTAAGGCGTTTCATTACGACGAGACTTCGCCTTGATGCAGACGCCCCGCTTCGTGCGGGGCGTTTTGCTATTGGGGGTCGTGATTCGTGATTCGTGATTGCTGGTTACTGATTACCGATTGCTGATCGTTCGGGATTCGGGACGGCAGAGCGCGAAGCGTTTGTCCGAAGCCGTCATCCCGGCGAAAGCCGGGACCCAGGCCCGCAGCGCATGGGCACTCTCTTGTCGGCAAACCGCCTCACCGTCATTCCAGCGAAAGCTGGAATCCATCTTGCTGTTGCTTCGAGCATGACCCACGCGCAATGCAACCATGCGCCACGAGCGCCAGCACACTCGCACGTCCCGACCCTCACCCCAACCCCTCTCCCGGAGGGAGAGGGGCCAACAGCGAAGCCGCCCGTCGAGCGAGCCGCGTCTAGGGTTCCCGCGCAGGGTTCCCAGAAAAGAAAACGCCCCGCAAGGCGGGGCGTCTTCCACTCACGACGAGAATTCGCGACGCCAACGCAGCAAGCGTCGGCCTCGCAGGTACTACTCAGCGCGCCACCACCTCGATGCGAACGCGACGGTTCGGCTTGAGGCACGCCACCACCGACGGGCTCTTCGCACCCGGGCACGTCACGACCGGCTCGGCTGCACCACGGCCGGACGTGAGGATCGCCTCGCCCGGGACGCCGCGCGACACGAGGTACCGCTTCACCGCCTCCGCACGCTTCAGCGACAACTGCTGGTTGTAGGCCTCGCTACCGAGGCGATCGGTGAAGCCGATCACGCGCAACGCCTCCACGCGCTCGGCCTTGTCGAGCACTTCCATGACCTTGCTGTCGATGGCCTGCGCCGCGCCCGAGGCGAGCGTTCCGCTGTCGAAGTCGAACAGGAAATCCGCCGACACTTCGGTCGCCGCGACCACGCGCGCCGGAGCATCCGGCTGTGCCGGCTGCACCGCCTGCACAGGACCGACGACACCCGCGCAACCGGCCGGATTCCAGAACGTCTGGCGGGCCAGCATCTGGTCGTCGAACAGCACCTTGTACTGGCACGTCATGTACTGGCCGGGCTGCTCGGCGAGCGGGAACTTGAACACGTAGTCCCACTCGTGCACGCCGGCGATGCCCTCGCGGTACATCGGGTGGCCGATCAGGCGGTACACCTCGAGCTTCGGCGTGCCCACGTCGATCTTGCGTAGCGCTTCGACCTGCGGGAACACCGTGGACTCGACGATCGGGCGCGCCTTCTCGACCGCAGGCCAAACCGGCTGCTGCGTCTGGCCGTCTTCGATCCTGCTCAGGTGCGTGGAGCCGCAGGCGGACAACGTCGCCGCCGCGGCCAGCGCCAGGGCGAGCCCCGGCATTCGTTTGTAATTGAACATCGTTGGAACCTCTGCCTCGCGGCCGGAGCCGCGGGATGGAATGGATGACGGACGAGCGGTCGGGACGCTGCGGGCACGAAGTCCCGCAACGTCCTTTCCCCTCCGCTCTCGTCAGAAGACGTAGCCGACGCCGACGCGGAACACCGGCTCGTCGCCCTTCGCCGCGGACACGCCCGCGTTGAAGTTCACGCGGCCGTTGTCGCTCCAGCGCGACACACCCACGCCCAGCGCGGCTTCGCCACGGTAGGACGCGACGCCGGCGTTGACCGCGGTCTTGCCCGGCAGGTACGGCGTCACGTTGACCAGGGCCGATGCCGCCGCGATGCCGCGGTTGGCCTGGCGGTTGACCTGGTTGATCTCGTCGCCGAGGTCCTGCCACACGTCGTTGATGCGCTGGTCGGTGTAGCTGTTGGCCTGGTTGAGCACTTCCGTGTTGTTGCTCTGCAGGCGCTGGTTCAGCTGGCTGATGTTGACCGCGTCGTGATCGGCCACGCCGTCGGCGACGTTGTGGATCGCGACCGGCGTCGAAGCACCCTCACCACCCATCGTGATGCTGGTCTTCTCCGCGTTGTCGTAGGTCACCACGGCATTGGCGCTGCCGTCCTTGTTGATGACGCCCGCGTCCTTCAGCTGCTTGATGTTGACGGCGTCGTTGTCGGCCGAACCGGCCGCAACACCCGTCAGCACGCGGTCGCCGTCGGTGCCGGTGAAGTTCACCGCCTTGCCGTCGGTGCCCTTGCCGACCGTCAGGTCCGCGCCCGGGGCCGCCTGCTGCACCATGCCGATACCCGAACCGTTGATCTGGTTCGTGATGTTCTGGATCTGCGTGGTGTTGCTGTAGGTGCGCTGGTCGAGGTTGGTGACGGCGCCTTCCACGCCGTTGACCGTCGTGGTCGTGCCGTCGACGTTGGTCACGTTGTAGACCGGCGTGGTGACCGAGCCGTCTTCGTTGACCGTCGAACCGCCGCCCATGGCATCGGCCACGGATTGCGCCACCGTGTACAGCTGGCTGCCGTTCACCGCGTCGTGGCTCTTGTCGGAGACCGTACCGTTGTCCACGCCCGTCAGCTTGCGGTCGCCCGCCGTGCCGGCGAAGTTCACCTCGGCGCCATCGGTGTCCTTGCCGACGGTGAGCTTCTCGCCCGCTGCCGCCTGCTGGACCAGGCCCACGGTGCCCTGCTCGATGTTCTGGTACAGGTTGTAGACGCGGCCGTCGAGGTTGGTGATCGCATCGCCCACGGTGTGCACTTCGGTGGTGGTGCCATCAACGTTGGTCACGTTGTAGGTCGGGCCGACGTAGTTGCCGTTCTCGTCCTGCGTGTCCGTGCCGCCCAGGATGTCCTTCAGCTGCTTGACATTGACCGCGTCGGTGTCTTCGGCACCGGCGGCGACGTTCTTCAGCTGACGGGCTGCGCCGTCGGCATTGGCGAAGTCGACCGTCGTGCCGCCCTTGCCCGCCGCCACGGTGACCGTGCCGGTCGCATCGTCGTACTGCACCAGGCCGACTTCACCGTTGGTAATCTGCTGGGTCAGGTTGGTGATGTTGGTGGTGTTGTCGTATGTGCGCTGGTCGAGGTTGGTGATGGCGCCTTCGACGCCGTCGACCTTCTCCGTCGTGCCGTCGGCGTTGGTGACGTCGTACTGCGGCTTCGAGATGGTGCCGTCCGGATTCACCACGGAACCACCGCCCAGCGCTTCGGTCACCGAATTGGCGATGTCGTACGCCTGGCCACCGTTGATGGCCTGCGTGCCGCCTTCCTTGATCTCGCCATTCGCCACACCGTCCAAGACGCGCGCTTCGCCGTCCTTGTTGGTGAAGTTCACGACGGTGCCGTCGGTGTCCTTGCCCACCGTGATCTCGCGGCTCGTCTCGTCCTGCTGAACCAGGCCGGCCTTGCCGTCGATGATGTTGGTGACGTCGCCTTCGATGTTGGTGACGCGGTTGTCGACGTTGGTGACATGCTCGTCGACCGTGCTGATCGCATCGGCCACGGTGCCCGCCTCGACGGTGTTGCCATCCTTGTCGGTGACGTCGAACTTCGGCGGGGTGATCGCGCCCGTCGTCGGGTCGATCGCCGTGCCGCCGCCGATGGCGTCGGCGATGCCCTTCAGCTGCGAGACGTTGACCGCGTCGGTCTGCTCGACGCCGGCCTTCACGTTGACGACCTGGCGCTCGGCACCCGCCTTGCCCACCGACACCGTGTTCTCGCGATCGCTCGTCGAGTTGGAACCCAGGGCCACCGAGTTCTTCGCGTTGGCGATGGCGTTGCCGCCGATGGCCACCGAGTCCACGCCCTTCGCCTGCGAGTCCGCCAGCGTCGAGTTGGTGTGGAAGTACTTGATGCCCGCGCCGTTGTTGATGATGTTGTTGATGATGTCCGTGTTGGCCGTGGTGCGGCTGTCGATGTTGGTGATCGCATCGCCCACGTTGTCGACGGTGGTTTCGCCGTCTTCCAGCTTGAACTCCGGCTTGGTCAATTCGCCCGTCGTCGGATCGACCGACGCGCCGCCGCCGATGGCGTCGGCCACGGACTGGCTGACGTCATGCAGCTGGCCGCCGTTGACCGCGTCCTTCGAGCCCGCTTCCACCTTGCCGTCGGCCACGTTGGTCAGCACCACCGGCGTGCCGTCGGCGCCCAGGGTCACCTTGTCGTGCGCGGCCGAGTCGTACTTGACCACGTCGGCCATGTCGCCGGTGATCGTTTCGATCTTGCCGTTGATGCCGTCGATCCCGTCCTTCGCTTCCTTGGCGCGCGTGTCGAGGTTGTCGATGGCGTCTGCGACCGTGTCGGCCTTCGTGCCATCGGCCATGTCGAACGACGGCTTGACGATCTCGCCCGTGGTCGGATCGACCTTCGTGCCACCACCGATGACGTCGGCGAGTTCCTGCAGCTGGCCAGCCGTGGCGGCGTCGCCGGCGGCCGTGCCGTTTTCCAGGCCGGTGATCTTGCCGGCGTCGTTGATGGTGATGTCGCCGAACTTCGGCGAATCCACCACCGAGACCTTCAGCTCGTTCTTGGTCGAATCGAACGCCACCTTGGTGTTGGTGCCATCGACCACGGCCAGCGTGTCGCCGCCCTTGATCGTGCCCGCCGTGCCGGTATTGGCCTTGATCTTCCAACCTGCGCCGGCGCTGATCACAGCGTCGTCCAGCTGCTTCTTCGTCACTGCGTCGGTGGCAGCGGTGCCGTCCGTCAGGTTGGTGATCTTGCCACCGCCCATGTCGATGGAACCGTTGCCGCCCTTGTTGATGACGATGTTCCCGAACTGCGGGGAATCGGCCATCTTGATGACGATGCCGCCGTTGGTGGTGTCGGTCGCGGTCTGGACGTTCTTGTCCGAGAACGTGCCGGCCACCGGCGTGGCGCCGCCCTTGATGCCCAGCGTCTCGCCCAGCTTGCGCGTGACGTTGGTGCCGCTGTTGGCGGAGAACACCAAGCCCTTGTCGGTCAGCGCGGTCTGCACATCGAACAGCTGGCCGCCGTTGATCGCCTGCTTGGAGTCCTTCGCAACCGTGCCGTTGGCCACGTTGTCGAGCACGACCGGCGTGCCGGCCTCGCCGAAGGTGACCTTCTTGTGGTCGGCGGAGTCGTACTTCACGACGTCGGCCATGTCGGCGTTCAAGCCATCGATGCCGTCCTTCGCGGACTTGATGCTGTCGTCCAGCGCGGTGATCGCACCGTCCACGCCCTTCGCGTCCTTGCCGTCGACCGTGTAGGTCGGCTGCGTGATCGTGCCGTCGCTGGCGACCGCGGCGCCGCCGCCCATGGCCGTGGTGATGCCCTTGAGCTGGCTGACGTTCACCGCGTCGGTGTCGGCCGTGCCGGCCGCGACCTTGGTGATCTTGTTGCCGCCCATGTCGATCGTCTTGCCCGCGCCGACCGTCAGGCCGCCGTTGGCAGTGACCATGCCGGAGAACGTCGGGGCGTCGGCCACCGAAACCTTCAGCTCGTTCTTGGTCGAATCGAACGCCACCTTGGTGTTGGTGCCATCGACCACGGCCAGCGTGTCGCCGCCCTTGATGGTGCCTTCGGTACCAGCGTTAGCCTTGATCTTCCAGCCTGCACCGGCCTGGATGACGGCCGCGTCCAGCTGGCCCTTGTTGACCACGTCCGTCGCGGCCGTACCAGCGGCAACGCCACTGATCTTGCCGCTGTCGTTCACGGCGATGTTGCCGAACTTCGGCGCATCGGCCACCTGGATCTTGATTTCACCGGTGGTCGCGTCGGCAACGGTCTTGATGTTGTTGCCCGAGAAGGTACCGGCCGTGGTGCCCACGCCCGTGATCTTCAGGGTTTCGCCGAGCTTGCGCGACACGGTCGTACCAGCCGTGTCGGAGAACTTCAGCGGGTTGGCGGTGACGCCGTCGATGCGCGTATCCAGGGCGTCGATAGCGCTGCCCGCGTTGGTGTAGTTGGTGCCGTTGACGTCGTAACTCGGGGCCTTGATCGTGCCGTCCGCGTTGACCGCCGCGCCGCCACCCAAGTCCGTCACCACGCTCTTGAGCTGGCTCAGGTTCACCGCATCGGTGTCCTGCGTACCGCGCGCGACGCTGATGATCTGGCGCGTGTCGGTCGCCACGCCCGCGCCGCCGCTACCCACAGAAACAGCGCCCTTGGTGCTGCCGCCGGTCCCAGACGCGCGGTCGGCCTTGGCGGCATGGCCGAGTGCGACGCCATCGGCCGCGCTGGCCGAGCTGTCGCGCCCGAAAGCGAGGGCGTCGTTCGCGTCGGCTTTCGAGCCCGAGCCGACAGCGATGCCACCCGTCGTCGCACTGGAGGTGACAGCGGCGTTATGTCCAATGGCGATGCCGCTGCCAGCGGCTGCATTGACCGAAGCCGCAGGGCCAATGGCCGTCGAATCGGCACCGCCAGCCGTGGAGTCCGCCAGCGTTGAATTGGTGTGGAAGTACTTGATGCCAGCGCCGTTGGTGATGTTGGTCACCGTGCTGTTCACGCCGTCGATGCGCGTATCCAGCGCGTCGACCGCACCACCCACGTTGCTGTAGTTGGTTCCGTTCACGTCATACGTCGGCGCCTTGATCGTGCCGTCGGTGTTGACCGCCGCACCGCCGCCCATGGCGGTAGTGATGCCCTTGAGCTGGCTGATGTTGACTGCGTCGGTGTCGCCCGTGCCGGCCGCGACCTTGGTGATCTTGTTGCCGCCCATGTCGACCGTCTGGCTCGCGCCCACCGTCAGGCCGCCGTTAGCGGTGACCGTGCCCGAGAACGTCGGCGCATCGGCCACCGATACCTTCAGCTCGTTCTTGGTCGAATCGAACGCCACCTTCGTGTTGGTGCCATCGACAACGGCCAGCGTGTCGCCGCCCTTGATCGTGCCGGCCGTGCCTGCGTTGGCCTTGATCTTCCAGCCCGCACCGGCCTGGATGACAGCCGCGTCCAGCTGCCCCTTGGTGACTGCGTCGGTCGCGGCAGTGCCATCGGAGAGGCCGCTGATCTTGCCGCTGTCGTTGACGGTGATGTTGCCGAACTTCGGTGCATCTGCCATCTGGATCGAGATGCCGCCGTTGGTCGGGTCGGTCACCGTCTTGATGTTGTTGCCCGAGAAGGTGCCGGCCGTGGTGGCCAGGCCCTTGATCGCCAGCGTGTCGCCGAGCTTGCGCGACACATCCGTGCCGCTGTTGCCCGAGAACTTCAGCGGATTGGCGGTGACGCCGTCGATGCGCGTGTCCAACGCGTCGATGGCGCTGCCCGCGTTGGTGTAGTTGGTACCGTTGACGTCGTACGTCGGCGCCTTGATCGTGCCGTCGGCGTTGACCGCTGCGCCGCCACCCAGGTCCGTCACCACGCTCTTGAGCTGGCTCAGGTTCACCGCATCGGTGTCCTGCGTACCGCGCGCGACGCTGATGATCTGGCGCGTGTCGGTCGCGACTCCCGCGCCGCCGCTACCCACAGAAACAGCGCCCTTGGTGCTGCCGCCGGTCCCAGACGCGCGGTCGGCCTTGGCGGCATGGCCAAGTGCGACACCATCGGCGGCGCTGGCCGAGCTGTCACGCCCGAAAGCGAGGGCGTCGTTCGCGTCGGACTTCGAACCCGAGCCAATTGCCACGCCGCCCGTCGTCGCACTGGAGGTGATGGCCGCGCTGTGACCAATGGCGATGCCACCGCCAGCCGCTGCATTGACCGAAGCCGCAGGGCCAATTGCCGTCGAATCGGTACCGCCGGCCGTGGAGTCAGCCAGCGTTGAATTGGTGTGGAAGTACTTGATGCCACCGCCGTTGGTGATGTTGTTTACGGTGGTGTTGAGCGTGGTGATATCACCGGAGTTCTTGGTGGTCGCGGTGTCCAGCTTCGTGAGCGCAGTGCCAACGTCGTTGGCCGTCGTGCCCTGGATCGTGTACGTCGGCGCCTTGACGGTGCCGTCGGCGTTCACGGCCGCGCCGCCGCCGAGGTCCGTTACCACGCTCTTGAGCTGGCTCAAGTTGACCGCGTCGGTGTCCTGCTTACCGCGCGCCACGCTGATGATCTGACGCGTGTCGGTCGCAACGCCCGTGCCGCCGCTGCCCACCGAGACCGCACCCTTGGTGCTGCCGCCCGTGCCGGAAGCACGGTCGGCCACCGACTTCGAACCGAGCGCAACACCCGTCGCAGCGGACGCGTTGGCCTGATCGCCCAGCGCCGTCGAATTGGCGCCGGACGCCGCCGAGTACACGCCGGTCGCGGTGGACCAGGTGCCCGATGCATTGGCGTTGTAACCAAAAGCATTCGACACGCCATTGGCATGGGCACCGCTACCGACTGCGACGCCGGCGTTGTCGGTGTTGGTGGAATCGACCTTCGCGCCGTTGCCGATCGCGATGGAGTTATCTACTCCCGCCACGGCATTCGGGCCAACCGCGACGCTGTTGACGCCCGTCGCCTTGGAATCGGCCGCCGTCGAGTTGGCGTGGAAGTACTTCGCGGTACCGGACGCTGCCGCTGCCGTGATCGCATCACCGACGTTGTTGTAGGTGCTGCCGTTGACGGTGTAGCTCGGCGCCTTGACGGTGCCGTCTGCGTTGACGGCCGCGTCGCCGCCCAGGGCCGTGGTGACGCCCTTGAGCTGGCTGAGGTTCACCGCGTCGGTGTCCTGCGTACCGCGCGCCACGCTGATGATCTGGCGCGTGTCGGTCGCCACGCCGTCGCCGCCGCTGCCCACCGAAACTGCACCCTTGGTGCTGCCGCCGGCGCCGGAAGCGCGATCGGCGACCGCGGCGTGACCGATGGCGACGCTCGAGCTGACGCTCGCTTTGGCATCACGACCGAATGCCATCGCGCCGTCGGCATCCGCCTTCGCGCCCGTGCCAACGGCCACACCTGCCGACGTCGCGTTCGCCGTTACCGAGGCAGCTCTACCGATCGCGATGCCGCCACCTGCCGCGGCGTTGACTGAAGCCTCCGGACCGATGGCGGTGGAATCGGTGCCGCCGGCGGTCGAGTCCGACAGGGTCGAGTTCGAATGGAAGTACTTGATGCCGCCGCCGTTGCTGATGTTGTTGATTGCGTCGCCCACGGTGTTGTAGGCATTGCCGTTCACGGTGTACGTCGGCGCCTTGATCGTGCCGTCGGCGTTCACGGCCGCGCCACCGCCGAGCGCGGTCGTCACGCCCTTGAGCTGGCTCACGTTGACGGCGTCAGTATCGGCTGTACCCGCGGCGAGCTTGTTGATCTGGGTGCCCTGCATGTCGGCACCATTGTGGAACGTCGCGACGTCCCACACGTCGAGCCAGCCACCGATGTTGACGGAGTCTTCAAGTCCGTTTCCGGTGACACTGCCGCTCTGCTTGGCAATACCTGCGGAGGAGTAGATGACCACCTGGCTTCCCGGGTCACCCTGCGTGCTTGCCGTGCCCGTGGTTTGAGGAACGATGCACTTTGTAACGTTGGTATCGCCGGCGCTGATCTGGCCGCCGGAACCGTCCAGAATCCGATAGCAGGCACGAGCGGAACCCGTTTCCTGCGGATTTCCTTGAATGATCAGTGACGCATTTGCGCTCCCCGCAGAGGCAAGTACGACAGTGGCGGCAGCGACGGCCACTGCACCGGACGCCTTCTTCTTGCGGCCCTTGGCCATTTCCGAAGCAACGACCCACTGGCCGGTCTCCGCATTCCATACCACCCGGTAAATCTTGTTCATTTGAAACACACCTGTTTGACGAGAAAGGAAGAAAGACAAAAACGCCGGGCAGGAGCGCCCAGACGGGTGCGCATCGTCGTCGTCGGCAGGCAGTGGTCCTATTAGATAAATCTGAGGGTTTTAGGCCCGGATAAGCGCGAGCCGCTTGCACGCGCATCGCGGTGTTTTTCCTCAGAGAACTCTCAGAGAAAAACTGGCCAAGGGTTCAGGAAGCTCGCGTCCGCGGCGAGGCGATAAACCGTAGGACTCAAGCGATTGCGCGAGATGGCATGGCGGGATTTGGCGAACGCATGCAGCCAGCGCGGCGCGGCCGTGTTCGCGCGGGTTGTCGTGCAGATCGGCCTGACTGCATCAACGACGTGTCAAGCGGTTTTTGTCGCGCATCGGGCGATGTCACGCGCGCGCGGGCTCCGACCTCGACGTTCCGGGCTCGGAGTTCGTGGAAGATGTGCAGCGTCGGATGGATGGATTTCCGCCTTCGCGGGAATGACGGCGGTATGGGATGCGAGGAGTCGCACCAGAGCGCTAGAGAGAACCGTCTTCCCGGCGAAAGCCGGGACCCAGGCCCGTAGCGTAGGGACACTCTGGTGAGTGCAGGCCACATCACCGTCATTCCAGCGAAAGCTGGAATCCATTTGATTTCGCGCTTTTGGAAGCGCGCATCGCTATCGCCGGCGTGGTCGCACGCCCCGACCCTCACCCCAACCCCTCTCCCGCGGGGAGAGGGGCTAAAAGATGCGCTTTCCGTTGCATCGCGCTACGTGGAATTGTCGGCTCAGAACGACTTCCCCACCGTCACCCACACCTGATCGTCCTTCGGCTTTTCGTCCGAGCCACCGATCGCACGTGCAACGCTCACCTGTCCCTGCACGCCCTTCCAGTTCCAGTTCACGCCGATGCCGGCGCCTTGCAGGTTGGTCGAACGCGAGGGGTACCCCATCGCCGAACGATAGCGACCGGCCGCGCCGTCGTAGAAGGCGCTGATGCGCGTGTTGGGGATGATGAAATCGTGGCTGGCCTCCAGCGACACCACGGCGCCGTCGTCGACCGCCGCCGCGCTGAGATCGTAGGCACGAACCGCGCCGGGGCCGCCGAGGCTCATGCGCTCGGAACCGTCGAGGCTGCGGCTCGCCCACTGGCCGCGCACCTGCGCGCTGAGTTGCAAACTCGATACCGGCGCGACGGCGATGCTGGCGACGGGCTCGGCTTTCACAAACGTCGCGTGCTTGCGCGTGGCGTCCTCGCCGCTGGTGCGATCCAGATCGGTCTGGTCCATTGCGCCGTAGGACACGCCGAGCCCGTAGCGATACCAGCGCCGCCAACGTCCCTTCCCCGCGACGCCCGATCCGTCGGCGCGCACGCTGGCGACGTCGCTGTCGCGGCGGCTTTCGAGCAGGCCGTCGAAGCGGTCGTCGCGCAGTTGCTTGCGGTCGATCGACGCGCTGACGTCCAGGCTGGCGTCGCGCGTGCGCCACACGGGGCGTGTTGCATACAAGCTGGCAACGTCGGCCGAGCCCTTGCCGAGTCCGGCGAACGCGCCGCCAAGCCGGTACGCGACATGCGACACCGCGGCGCCGACACGCGTCACTCCATCGCCAACGGGTGTGTCGTACGACACGCGCGCCAGGCGCGTCTGCCCGCCTTCTGACGCATGCGTCTGCAATGCGTTGGGCGTGACGTACACCATCGCTTCGAAACGATCGCCACGACCGAACGGGTTGTTGATGCCGCCGACGAGCCCGATGCGGCGCTCGCCCGCTTCAATCGAACCGGCGTTGTCGGCGGTGATCGCGCCATACAGACCGGCGCCGGGCGCGACACTCACGGTCACGATCGTTCCGCCGGCGTACTTGCCGGGCGAGAGCGTGGCGTCCACCGCGCCGACGCCCGGCAATGCGCGCAGCAGCCGCATGCGCGCGTCGATGTCACGCAGCTTCGGGTCGGCGACGCTGCCACCCTGCAGGATGCGTTCGATGCGGTCGGTCGCCACGTCGGACGCGTTGCTTACCTCGATGCGTTCGATATGACCGCGCACGATCTCGAAGCGCACGACGCCGCCCTCGATCGTCTGCTGCGGCAGCGTCACGCGCACGAGCGATTCGCCGTCGTGGTAGAGCAGTTCGGTCAGTTCGCCACGCACGGTCTGCAATGCGGACAAGGTCATCTGCCGGCCGCGGAGCGGCGCGATGAACGCCTCGACGCGCGTGCGCTCGTCAGGCGACAACTCGCCGTCGAAGACGAAGTCATTGATCTGGAATCGCAGTTCGTCGCCGTCGCCGGGCGCGTCGGACGACGAAGCGGAATCGTTCTGCGCCGTTGCAGGACCGGACGGCTGCAACGCATGCGAAAGCTCGGGCGTCTGTCGCAGCAATCCGCCGGAGGTGATGCTGCCTTCGGCTGCGTGGGCGAGCGGCGAGAGAACGAACGCGGTCGCGATGGACAGGCGGCGGAGCGTGGTACGGGGAAAGGAATTCACGGCACGGTTTTCGACGCACGGCGGTATCGCCGCGCATCTGGAATCTGGAAAGGAAAGCGTTTCGCGCGATCGAAACCACGCAAGAAACGCGAAAGCGTCAGAACGCAAGAAGGAGGAAGGCGCCCTCGCACCTTCCTCCCGCTTGGTTACGTCACGACAGGAAGGGGCGGTGGCCGAAACCACCGCCCGCCCGCCTTACTGGATCACCAGCGCCATGGGACGGCCATCGACCCACACCACGGAGAACTGGTTGATGCCTTCGGCCTGCGCCTGGCTCATCGGGATGAGGCGCTCGGTGTGCTGGGCCGGCTGCGGCACCTGCTGCTCCGGAGCCGGGTAGATCGGCTGGGTCGGCTGCGGCTGGGGTTCCGGCTGCGGCTGCGGCTGCGGCTGCGGCTGCGGCTGCGGCTGTGCATCCGTCGCGATGATGTAGCCGGCGGTGTTCTTCGCATTCGCCGGAACGAACACGCGACGTGCGGTCAGCTTGCCACCCAGGGTGACGTCGCTGCCGTTCAGCGCGATCTGGTTGCCGGCGGTGATGACGCCCGACTTGATCGTCGTGCCGCTGATGTTGACGTCGCTGCCCGCATTGATCGCACCGTTGGTGGTGACGGTCGTAGCGGCGAGGTTCACCGAGCCGTACTTCGACTCGATGGCCTTGGCGGTCGTCAGGCTGCCGTTGCCGACGTTCACCTGCACGCCGGCGTCGGCCGAGATCGCACCGTTGAGGTTCACGCTGCCCGCGGCGTTATCCACCACTACCTGCGACGCCTTGATGTCGCCCAGGTTGAACGCCAGCGGCACGCCACGCGCCGGAGCGCGGAATTCCGCGTTGCGGGCGGCCGTCGTGGTGACGCCAGCGGCGTGGTACAGCGCGCCGCCGGTTTCCATCACATTGCCCTGCGTGCTGGTGACGTCGGCGGCCTGCCACACGCCGGTGACGTTGCCCGACAGGACGACGTCGCCCTTGCCGGTCACCGGTGCGTAGATTTCCACCGCGTCGGCGTTCATGCGGACCTGCTGGCCGTTGACCGCGCCGCGCGTGACGACCTTTGCGCCCACCGCGTCGAGGTTCACGCTGCCGGCGTCGGACGTCAGCGACTTCGCCGCCGTGATGCTGCCGCCGCGACCGGCGGCCACGTCGATGCCGTACTTGCCCTTCACGTCTTCGTTGAGCGCGACGGTCTTGCCGGCGATGCGGACCTGCTCGCCGTCCAGCGTGGCGGCCTTGACCGAACCGGTGGCCTGGTTCGCGATCAGCTCGATTGCGCCACCGCGCGTGGTCACGCCGGCGGCCTGATCGATGGTGTTGCCGTTGATCGACACGCGGCCGGTGCCGGTGATGTTCGCCTTCTGCGTGACGCTGTTGGCGCCGTACACGTTCACGTCGCGCGCCGACACGACCGGCGCGTTGACGACGACGTTGTCGCCGGCCAGCGTGACGGTGTTGGCGGTGTAGCTGCCGTTGGAGGTCAGCGTGCTGCCCACGGCGTTGAGCGCGATGTCCGACGCCTGCAGCTGCGCCAGCGGCTCGACGACGATCGTGCGGCCGTTGCTGGTCGCCGTGCCCGGACGGGCTTCGATGTTGATGCGGTCGTCGGCCGTCAGCTTGCCGCCGATGGCGATCTGGCCGTCGGCGTCGGAACGCAGTTCGATCGAACCGCCCGCGCCGGTGGTGGCGCGACGTGCTTCGATCGTGCCGGTGTTGCGCACGGCGTTGCGCAGCGCGTCGCCGGTGGCGGCGGCGGTCAGGCGCACGTTGCCGCCCTTGGCGACGATCATGCCGCCGTTGTCGACCAGCGCGTTCAGTTCCGGTGCGCCCAGGGCGACCGAGAAGCCGGAGTTGTCGAGCGACAGCGTCGCCGTCTGCGCCGAGCCCAGGGTCACGTCACCCGTGGCGTTGATCTGGCCCTTGTTCAGCACCTGGCCGCCGAGCAGCGCGACCTGGCGGGCGTTGATGCGACCCTGGTTGACGACCGAACCCTTGGTGCTGCCGGCCGTCAGGTCGAGCAGCTTCTGGTTGCCCGCCGCGCGGCCGCCGGCCATGAACTGCTGCGCGCCGATGTCCAGCGTCGAAGCAACGACGCTGTCGGCGTTGACGACGGCGTTCTGGCCGAACATCACGCCGGCCGGATTGACGACATACACGCGGCCGTTGGCGTTCAGCGTGCCCTGGATGTCGGTGGCCTTCACCGGGCCGACGACGCGGTTCAGCACGGCCGACGACGCGTTCGGCTGCGCGAAGTTGACGGTCTGGCCCTGCGCGATGTCGAAGTTGTTCCAGTTGACAACCATCTTGTCGGTCGACTGGGTGACGGTGGTGGTGGCGCCCTGCGTGGCGATGCGGCCAGTGCCGTTGACGACGACACCGCCGTCGGCGGCCCACGCGCTGCCGACGCAGCCCATCGCGACGGCGAGGACGGTCGGCTTGAGGACGCGCAGGGCGTTTTGCGATGCCGACAGCGTGCCGGCTTCGTAGCGTGCTTCGAATTGAGTCATGGGTACTTCTCTTGGGGGATTTACTGAAAGCCGCGATGACGTGCCGATCCTTCGGTCATCCGCCGCCCGGCCCACGTTGCCGAGGCGTTGCGCCTCTGGCCCGGCTGCACCGCGAGGCGACCGTTGGTCGGCCCTGCGCGAGTGCGGGCCGCGACTTTAGGTTGGAACCGCCCGTCGCTAGAAGGCGACGATTTCCCCTTCGACTCAGATAACTCCCACGAGTGAGACGTCCACAAACGAAAAGCCCCGCGATTGCGGGGCTCTTCGAGATCGCATCGATCGATGCATTCATCGTCGCCGGTCCAGCGACATCGGCAGCGACATGCGCATCCCGCCGGTCATCCCGCCGGTCGATGTCGAACCGCCGTTGCATTGCTGCATCGGCCACACGCGCCCCAGTCGCTGGCGAACGACGCAGCCCAGCGCGATCCAGCGATCGGTGCGCTCTTCGGCGCTGGAGGCCATCACGCGCTCCGGCGCGATGCCGCGACGCTGCGAACCACGCGGGATGGCCAGCGAGGCACGGCGCGCGGTCGCCGTGCGCATCGCGATCGCCCGCTTGCCCACATCGGCCACGTCGCTATCGTCGCGGGCCGCATGCACGCGCACCGGGGGGAGGTCGTGGATGCGCGGGGCCTGCATCGCGATCGCATCCGGCTCGCGCTCGACCGTGGCGTACACGCGCACGGTGGGCAGGTCGAAGGTGCGGATCGCGGTTGCGCTCGTGGTGGTGTTGTCGCTCGCAGCGGCGGTACGGGTGGCGATGGAATGGGTTGCCGCGACCATCGCCAGCGCGGCCATCAGGGTCATCGTTTTCATCGTTGCAGTCCTGTCGGGCGGCGGCCGCTCGCGGTCGCCGTGTGGGGCGTGAAGCAATCGGGGGATGTGTCTTGTCGAATCAGTCTTCGGGCACGATCGACGCGAGCGCCGCGTCGAAGCGCGTCCGCTGTGCCGGCGTGCACAGCTTCGCCAGCGCCTGGACGAAGTGCGGATGCCGCGCGCCCGAGGCGATGTACTGCCAGCGATACGCACGCCGCAGCACGTCCAGCACGAGCAGCTGCTGGCGCATGCCGAACGGTCGTCCGCATGCGGCGACGAAGTACGCCGCGTCCGCATCGGCCTGCGCGCGCAGGATGTCGTCCACCGCGCCCAGCAGCGCGATCAGGTCGTCCATGGCGGCGTCACGCTCGTCGTGATCCAGGCGTGCGTCTTCCGCGCGCCATTCGATCTCGTCCATGACCGAGTGCTGGCACTCCTCGCGGAAGTGGAACAGGAACACGTCCTTCCACAGCGGGCACAGTTCCTGCGTCGGCGCGATGCTCTCTTCGTAATGGCGCTGCACGAACAGCTCGATCAGGTAGACCAGCGCCAGCACCGCCCAGTTGCGGCGTGCCAGCACGAACTGCGCCACCGCATTGGGTTCGGCCGTCTTCACGTGGCCGTCGGGCATGCGCGCGTCCAGCAGCGCTTCCAGGCGACGGAACAGCTCCTGGTGCTTGATCTCCTCGTCGGAAAACCGCACCAGCGCTTCCAGCGCCTTCTGGTCGCCCAGCCAGTGCAGGCCCGAGGTCTGCAGCATCTTCGCGCCGATGAAGCGCTCGCACAGGCCGAACATCCACGCGTAGGTGCGTCCCTGCACCTGGCTGAAGAAACGGCGCTCATCGCTGTCGAGGAAGTCCAGCTTGTTCACCAGCGACAATCCCGCCGGCAGGAAGGTGCGGTCGAAATCGAAATCACGGCCGCGGATCACGTCGCGGTCGATGTCCCAGCGCACGCGCCGCGACACTTCGATGCAGCGGGCATAGCGCGCCCTGTCGGCGTCCGCCACTTCGGCATTCCATTGCGGGGCGGTGGTGCGGGCAGTTGCAGCGTTCATTCGTGGCTCCAGGTGCTTCTCGCGCCGGCGTTACGCAGGCGCCATGGTGGGGTCCAGCACGGCCTTCACTTCGGCGATCGAGTTCGCCGGAAAGCCGGAGCGCTTGGCGTGTTCGTGGATCAGCGCTTCGTCGCGCGCCATGTACACGCAGTAGGTCTTGTCGGCGGTGACGTAGGAATGCAGCCACTGGATGTCGGTGCCGAGTTCGTCCAGCACGTTGTTGGACTGCAGCGCGACGCC
Source organism: Lysobacter soli (assembly GCF_009755585.1). Classification (NCBI taxonomy): domain Bacteria; kingdom Pseudomonadati; phylum Pseudomonadota; class Gammaproteobacteria; order Lysobacterales; family Lysobacteraceae; genus Lysobacter; species Lysobacter soli. Next base: position 2,871,550 of record NZ_CP046603.1, read on the forward strand.
GCACAGCGCTTCCATCGGCTGGGCGCCGATGCCCTGGATGTTCCGTTCGATCACGTATTTCTTGAACATGACGAGCCTCCGTTGTGCGCCTGTGGCGCGAATGGCCGGCGGGGGAACCGGCCGAATCGAAAGGGCGTTGCGTTAGCGCTTGTGCGCGAGCACGTTGACGCCGTACGCGTGCAGGTGCGTGTGGAACTTGCGGTCGATGTCGGTGCCGGCGAAGCATTCGAAGCGTTCGGTCACCTGCGCGTCGCTCAGTCCGCAGTCGCGTAGCAGCTCCATCAGCAAGCTTTCCGTCACCGCGCCGCCGATGCACGACGCCCACAGGTCCGCATTGCTGCGCACACCGTCGGCGAGTTCGCGATCGAGCACCACGTCGGCCAGGAACAGCCGGCCGCCGGGCTTCAGGACGCGTGCGATCTCGCACAGCACGCGCGGCTTGTCGGGCGCGAGGTTCAGCACCCCGTTGGAGATCGCGACGTCGACGCTGGCGTCGTCCATCGGCAGATCCTCGAACGTGCCCTCGAAGACGCGGATGCGATCCAGCAATCCCGACTGCGCCGCCGCACGCAGCGCGCTGGCGCGCATGCCGGGCGTGAGGTCGACGCCGAACGCGCGGCCGTCGGGGCCGGCGGCCTTCGCGGCGAGCAGCAGGTCCATCCCGGCGCCGCACGCGTGATCCAGCACCACCGCCCCGGCAGGAATCGTGCCGATGCGCAGCGGGTTGCCCACGCCCGAGAAGCGCTCGGTGCAGGCGGCCGGCAGCGCGGCGAGCTCGGCGGCGTCGTAACGCAGCTGGCGGACGGCGTAATCGGCACCGGTGTGGAAGTGGAACCCGCTGGCCGGGGCGCGTGCGACACGCTCGTACGTCGCACGAACCTGCCGATTCAGGTACATCGTGTCCAGTTCGAGCGGGCAACGGGTCATTTCGGCCTCTCTTCGCCGGCGCGTTTCCGGCATGGGGCCAATCTACGGACGGCCGGTAACGGTCCGATGTCCCGTGTCGATGGATTTGTAACCGTTGGTAACAGGGGCGGATACTGCGCCCGCAATGCGGCAGGATGCCCGCCCGAATCCCCTTGGCGACGGCAGGTAACGCGATGGCCCACACGCCCTGTGTCCTGGTGGTAGACGACGACCAGCCCACGCGCGAGATGCTGCTGGAAGCACTCGCCACCCACGGTTTCCGCGCGTTGCAGGCGGGCGACGGCGCCGGCATGCGACGCGAACTCGAACGCGAGGCGCCGGACCTCGTGCTGCTCGACATCCGCCTGCCCGGCGAGGACGGCCTGACGCTGGCGCGCTTTCTTCGCGAACGCTACGACGTGGGCATCATCATGGTCACCGGCTCGGGTGACGTGATCGATCGCATTGTCGGGCTCGAAATCGGCGCCGACGATTACGTCGCAAAACCCTTCGACCCGCGCGAGTTGCTCGCACGCGTCAAGAGCGTGCTTCGCCGCATCCAGGCGCGTCCCGATGCCGCCGGCGCATCGGCGCCCCAGAACACGCGCCGCGTGCCGTTCGGCCGGTGCACGCTCGATCTCGACTCGCACCAGCTGTACGACAGCGACGGCAGCGAGGTGATGGTCACGCACATGGAGTTCGACCTGTTGCGCGTATTGCACGAACACGCCGGCAAGGCGCTGTCGCGCGATGCGATTCTCACGCTGACGAAGAACCGCGAGTGGGAGCCGTTCGATCGCTCCATCGACATCCGCATCGCGCGCTTGCGGCGGAAGGTGGAAGCCGATCCGGATAACCCGCGGGCGATACGGACGGTGCGCGGCGTGGGATACATGTTCGTTCCGTGACCTCGCCAGGCCCAGCCCTCTCCCGCTGAGCTGAGCCCCTCTCCCATCGGCGACCGAAGGGAGTGCAGAGCTGAGAGGGGTTGGGGTGAGGGGCAACGAAGCCGTATCGCTCGAACGACGATGCGGCGCAAGGCTAGATTCTTGCTTTCAACACAAAGCAGACCACGACAACCTGCCCCGCAATCACTCCGCCGCCCCTCACCCCAACCGCTCTCCCGCAGGGAGAGGGGCTAAATCTCCGCGCTCCAAGCGCATTTTTGTTTCAACCCTGTAACACCGCCTCCGCAGCCCGAACCCCGCTCCTATACTCGCCCCACGCACACCACGGGCCTGGCCATGAACGACGGCGCCCCCACGCCGGTGCAGATCGACGAACGCGAACGCGCACTGCGCGAAAGCGAGCTGCGGTTGCAGCAGGTGCTCGACAACACCTCCGCCGCGGTGTTCGCGAAGGATCGCGCGGGCCGCTACCTGTTCGTCAACCACGAGTTCGAACGCCTGACCGGCCGCAACGCCGACGCCCTGCTCGGCCACAACGACCGCGACATCTTTCCGCCCGAAATGGCCGCCGCGCTGCGACGCAACGACATGCTCGTGCTGCTCGAAGCGCGCGCGATGGAGTTCGAGGAGAGCGGCGTGTTCGCCGGCGAACACCGCACGTTCCTGTCGGCGAAGTTTCCGCTGCTCGACATCGACCAGGTGCCGTACGCGGTGTGCGGCATCGCCACCGACATCACGCGGCGCAAGCAGGTGGAAACCGCGCTCACCAGTTCGGCGCTCGCGGTGTCGGGCGCGTACGGCCGCGATCTGTTCGTGGAACTGTCGCGCTACCTCTCGGCGATCCTCGACGTCGATGTCGCATTCATCGCGCAGATCCGCGAGGACGAACCGACGATGATGCGCATCCTCGCCTTCGTCGCCGACGACAAGCCGCGCGAGAACTACGACTACCCCATCGCGAACACCGCCTGCGACACCGTGGTGGGACACGGTTTCCGCATGTATCCGGCCGGGCTCGGCTCGCTGTTCCCGCTGGACGACGACTTCATCGAGATGGGCGCGGAGAGCTACGCCGGCTATCCACTCAGCGATGCGCAGGGCCGTCCGCTGGGGATCATCTCCATCGTGTCGCGCCGCCCGCTGGAGCAGCCGGAGTTCATCGAATCGGTGATGAAGATCTTCGCCGTGCGCGCGGCGGCGGAGATCGAACGCCAGCGCGCCGAGGACGTCGCGCAGCGCAATGCCGAGCACCTGCGTGCGACGGTGAATGCGGCGTTGGACTGCATCATCGCGATGGACGAGCGCGGCATGATCGTCAAGTTCAATCCCGCGGCGGAAGCCTGTTTCGGCATCCGCGAGAAGGACGCGCTCGGCCGTTCGCTCGCCGACACCATCATCCCCGAACGTTTCCGCGAGCGGCACCAGTTCGGCCTGAAGCTGTACCTCGAAGGTGGCCCCGGCCCGGTCCTGAAGAAGCGCCTCGAGGTCACGGCGATGCGCGCCGACGGATCGGAATTTCCGGCCGAACTCGCCGTCGGCGTGGACGACAGCCCTTCCGGGAAGGTGTTCATCGGGTATCTGCGGGACATCACCGAGCGCACCGAGGCCGAGCAGCGCCGCCGGCGACTGGAAGCGCAGTTGCTGCAGGCGAAGAAGATGGAAGCGCTGGGCCATCTGACCGGCGGCATCGCGCACGATTTCAACAACCTGCTCGCCAGCATCATGGGCTACGTTGCGCTGGCGCACGAGCGCAGCGACAACGGCGAGGACGCGCGACTGTCCGGCTATCTCGATCAGGCCCTGCAATCCTGCGAGCGCGCGCGCGACCTCATCCAGCAGATGCTGATGTTCAGCCGCGGCCAGAAGGGACAGGCGCAGGCGATCGACGTCGCCATCTGCATCGAGCAGAACCTCGCGGTGCTCAGCCCGACCTTGGCCCAAGGCATCGAGGTCGAACAGGACGTGCAGGCGAACGCGTGCGCGGTGCAGTTCGATCCGGTGCAGCTCGGGCAGGTGTTGCTGAATCTATGCGTGAACGCGTGCGATGCGATGCAGGGCGAAGGTCGGCTCCGACTCACGCTTCGCGATGCGCGCGTGGAGGCGATGCAATGCGCCGCGTGCCGGCAGCCGGTGGACGGCGAGTTCGTCGAACTGAGTGTCAGCGATACCGGACCAGGCATCGAGGCCGCGGTGCTGGAGCGCATGTTCGATCCGTTCTTCTCGACAAAACCACCGGGAAAAGGCGCCGGCATGGGCCTGGCGACCGTGCACGGCATCGTCCATGAACACGGCGGACACCTGCTCGTCGATACGGAGCTCGGAGGCGGCACGTCGTTCCGTGTGCTGTTGCCCGCGTGTGCGGGTGCCGCGCGTACGACGCCGTCACGACGCCGTTCCGATCGCCTCGGCGTCGCGCGTCGCGAAGGGCGCGTGCTGGTGGTGGACGACGAGCACAGCGTCGGCGAGTTCATGTGCGAACTGCTGTCGAACTGGGGTCTTGAGGCGCATTTCGTTTCGACGCCGGAACTGGCGTTGGCGCGCGTTCGCGAATCGCCCGCGCAGTACCGCCTGGTGATCACCGATCACGCGATGCCGACCATGACCGGCATCCAGCTCGCACAAGCGCTGGAGCCGATCGCGCCGCATCTCCCGGTGCTGCTGTACACGGGACTGGCCGATCGCATCCGCGAGCCGTCGCTGCCGGCGAACATGCTGCGGACCGTGCTGCGCAAGCCGATCGACCATGGCCAGCTGGCGCGGATCGTCGACGATGTACTGGTTGAACGGGGCGCGCGCGACGCGATCGCGTGAGTTCACGCTGAACCGTGTGCCGGCGGAGGTTGCGGCGACACGGAATCATGACACTCCCGTTACGAACCGATGCCGCACCATGCGCGCTGGCATGCGATGACAGGCGTGTTCATGAAACCCAACGTGCTGATGGTCGAAGACGAAGCGTACCTGGCGATGGCGCTGGAAGACCTGCTCACCGACGCGGGCTACCACGTCCTCGGCGCCGCGCGGCTGTCTGATGCACTCGACATCGCCGACCACGAACACGTGGACGTCGCGCTGCTCGACATCAACCTGCAGGGCGAAGCGGTGTATCCGCTCGCGAACCGCCTTCGCGAATCCGGCGTTCCGTTCGCGTTCGCTTCGGCGTATTCGAAGGACACGATCCCACAGGACTTCCGCGATTGCGAACTGGTGCGCAAGCCCTACACGTCCGAGCGGATCATCGAAGCGGTGGAGTCGATGGTGGAGCGGGCCCGGCCGCATTGAGCGTCTTTGAGGGTCGAGTGCAGTCCCGACGTCTCTCTTGCGCCGTCATCCCGGCGTAGGCCGGGCACTGAACCGCGGCGGCCCTTCATCACAATCGCTTCGTTGCCCCTCACCCCAACCCCTCTCCCGATGGGAGAGGGGCAGAAGCGGTCAGCCCTTATGCTTCGCCAACCACGCATCGATCGCCGGCAGGCGTTCCTTCCGAACGCCGACGCGATAGGTGATGTTCGCCATCGCGTTCTCCGTCGCGCGGCGCGAGCCCGTCGCGACGTACTTGTCGGCGTACGCCTTCAACTTGCCGACCATCGCCGGATCCAGCGAGTTGTTCGCAAGACGCGGGTAGTAGCGCGAGCGCGACGTCGAATCGACCTTCGCGTCCACCTGTTCGCGATGCGCCACGGCGAAATCGAACGCGAGGTCCGGATGCAGGCCCGCGACAGTGCGGATCATGCCGGCGCTGTTGGTCGCACCGGGCTCATCGGTGAGCGCGAGTTCCAGCGCGCGTTGCGCTAGCGCGGCGTCCTGCGCGGACGACAGCAGCATGTACAGATCGTCCTTCACCAGCGGCGTCTTCTCCGACTTCGCGGCGGCGTGCAGGCGATCCCACGTGGCGGCATCGGCGTGCCGCGCGACGACGCCGAGTACGCTGCGGCGAAGTTCGCCCGGCAATGCACCGGAATCCTGTGCCGCGTAGCGACGACGGGATTCCTCGATCACGTCGCGATCGCCCAGTGCGCCGAGCGCTTCGATCAGGTCCGTGCGCAGCACCTTCACGGGATCGGCTTCGCCCGGCTCCGCGTTCCAGCCCACGCGGGCGAACACCGGCGACAGCTGCGCGATGGCGAACGCGCGGAACTTCGCCTGGCGTTGCGCGTCGCCGCGGTAGTACGCGTCCAGGCTCTGCAGCGAACCGGCGATGTCGCCCCAGATCTGCGGATCCGCATCGCGCGGCGTCGCCTTCACGAGATCGAGGTAATCCGACGAAGACTGGAGGCCCGCCATGCCGAGCGCCCAGACGTCGTTCATCACGCCGAGCTGGTCGATCGCATCGAGCTTGGCGAAGTTCGAACGAAGGCCCGCGAACTGCGCCGGCGCGTACAGCGTGCGGTAATAGCCGCTCTGGCCCGCGTTGACGACGACGGGACCGCAGCCGGGCACGTCGAGCGTGCCCTGCCCGCCTTCGACCACCGTGCGGGCCGGTTCACCACCGGCCTGCGCGATCACCGGCACGCGCCAGCGCAGCGGCGTCTTGCCGGGGCGGTCGCGCGTGAACTCGTCCTGCGTGAGCGTCAGCGTCGTCTTGCCGTTGGTGCATTTGCCCGCGGCGACGCGCAGCATCGGAATGCCGGGCTGCAGCGTGAAATCGTGCGCGATGTCGAGCACCGGCTTGCCGGCGGCGGACTGGATCTCGCGCCACAGATCGTCCGACACCGTGTTGCCGTACGCGTGCGCCTTCATGTAGCTGCGCACGCCCGTGCGCCACGCATCGCCGCCGACGTAGCCTTCGAGCATGCGGATCACCGCACTGCCCTTCTGGTAGGTGATCGAATCGAACGCCTGGCTTGCCTGCTCGACCGTTTCCACGTGCTGCACGACCGGATGCGTGGATTCCACCGAATCCAGCGCCATCGCCGATTCGCGCGAGCCGATCGCCTCCAGTTGCGTGTTCCATTCCGGATGCAGCTTCTGCGTGGTGCGCGACGCCATCCACGTCGCGAAGCCTTCGTTGAGCCACAGGTCGTCCCACCAGCTCATCGTCACCAGGTCGCCGAACCACTGGTGCGCGATCTCGTGCGCGGCGACGGCGAACACGCGCTGCTTGTCCGACTGCGTGGAAATGCTCGGATCCAGCAGCAGTGTGTGCTCGAAGGTGAAGATCGCGCCCCAGTTCTCCATCGCACTGAAGAACTGGCTCGCGCCCGGCGATGCCACGTTGTCCAGCTTGGGCAACGGATACGGCGTGCCGAAGTAGTCGTTGTATTCGCGCAGGACGTCGGCCGAGGAGTCCAGCGCGAAGCGCGCCTGGTCTATCGCGCCGCGCTGCGTGACGACGCCGATTTCCACGCCGTCGGCCTGCGTGGTCGCGCGTTCGAAATCGCCGACCGACAGGAACAGCAGGTACGTCGAAATCTTCGGCGAGGGCGCGAAGTCCACGCGCGTGGTGCCGTTGCCGAGATCCTTCGTGGCAGACGCCGGCATGTTGCTCACCGCCATCAGGCCGGTCGGCACGGTGGCCTGCAGGGTGAAGGTCGCCTTGTGCGCGGGCTCGTCCCACGAGGGGATCATGCGGCGCGCGTCGGAGTTCTCGAACTGCGTGAACAGCGCGCGCTTGTTGCCGGCTGCCGTGTCGTAGTCGATGGCGAACAGGCCGTTGGCCTGCGTGCCGATCTTGCCGGTGTAATCCAGCGCCAGACGGTACTGCCCCGGCGCGAGCGGCTTGTCGAAGGTGAAGGTCGCTGTCTGCGCGTCGTTGTCGACGGCGATCTTCGGTGTGAGCGCCTTGCCCTTCGCCGGCGTCAGCGTGGCCGAGGCGAAGGCCATGTCGAGCGCGTTCAGCGTGATGCTCGGCGTAGGCTCGAGCACCTGCAGCGTGATCGTCGCCTTGCCCACGAGGGTCAGCTTCGCGATGTCGGGCGTGATCGCCACGTCGTAATGCGTCGGCACCACGTTGCGCGGCAGCTGCGTCGTCGTGACTGGGCGGCTGGTCGGAGCAGCGGGAGCGGCGGGAGCCGCCGTCGAAACGGAGCTGAGGCCGGCAAGGGCCAGCGCGACGGCGGTTACCAGGGTTCGGCGCATCGTTCGACAACCTCGTGATCGGGATGGAGGCACAGTGCCAGAGGCGCAGTGTGCCCGTCCTGCCGGCAGCGTGGCGCCGCCCGGATGCGGCGCCGATCACGAAAGGTGGAAGAAGGAGGCCGCGCCGGCGGGCCGGAAACGCAGGAACTGCGTCGCCGCGACAAGGTGCCCGGGAGCGGCCTCCATGGAAGGAAGACCGCAAGAGCCGTGCCATCGGGACGGCCCGACGCCGGCCGCATTCCGCCGCCGATGTGTCCGGCGCCAAGCGCACGGTTTTCCGGACGCGGTAAAGAGTTGCGTGGCGTCTACCGAGCACCCGCCCGCATTCACCTAGCCCAACGCTGGCAGGGGATTTTCGCGCCGATTTGACGCGTGTCGAACGAATGCGCGCGCACCCTGCCGCGTACCTGACGAACTCGCCTGGGAGGGCACGATGAAAACAGGTACTCGATCCGACATGCGTATGGGTCTGTGGCTGGGCGTGCTGCTGCTCGCACCCGCCGCGGTGATGGCTGGCGACGACAAGGCCAAGCTGATGGATACCGACGGCGACGGCATGGTCAGCTCCGCCGAGCACGCCGCAGGCGCGAAAACGATGTTCACGCAGATGGACGCCAACAGCGACGGCAAGGTCACCGCTGCCGAGATGGACGCCCATCACGCCGCGAAGATGGGCGGGAAAAGTGGCGACAAGATGAAGATGTCGTCGGCCGACAAGATCAAGAAGCTCGACACCGACGGTGACGGTGCGATTTCGGCCGCCGAACACGACGCCGGCTCGGCGCAGATGTTCACGAAGATGGACACCAACGGCGACGGCAACCTGACCGCGGCCGAGATGAAGGCCGGACACGACAAGGAAATGCGCTCGGCGAAGAGCTCGCCGTAAGTGCGGAACTCGCTGTGGTTCCGGCGTTCGCCGGGATGACGGCCTAAAAGCCCCTCTCCCATCGGGAGAGGGGTTGGGGTGAGGGGTAACGAAGGGGTTGCGGTGACCAGGGAGTGCCGCACAGTGCAGTGCGGTTGCTTCGCTCATCTAAAACGCGAAGTTCAAGATGGATTTCAGCGTTCGCTGGAATGACGGTGAGTTTGTTGACGAACATGGAGTGCCCGCAGCCTACGGGCCTGGATCCCGGCTTTCGCCGGGATGACGGCCTAGAAGCCCCTCTCCCATCGGGAGAGGGGTTGGGGTGAGGGGCGACGGAGTGTCACCGGCGAACTGCGATTTCGGTACAGCGCTGCGCGGTTGCTTCCGACGGCTGCGAAACACGTAAGCAGATAGATTCCAGCTGTCGCTGGCTGACGGTGACTTTTGTTGCCCGTTGTCGGAGTGCCCGAAACTTACGGGCCTGGATCCCGGCTTTCGCCGGGATGACGGCAAGTAGACGGAGACACCGGACTACGAGGCGATGGTAATCAACGCGTCACCACGCGACGCACCCGACGCATCACGACGAATGCGTCATGAAGCCCCGCATCACACCATCCGATCCAGCTCCAGCACCGCAGCCCCCTCGACCACGCGGCCCGCCGCCACCGCCACGCGATCGCGTCCCTCGTGCTTGGCGCGATACAGCGCGCGATCGCCCGCGCGCATCAGTTCAAGGCCGACATCGCCGTGTTCCGGCATCAACGCGACGCCGATCGACACCGTGATGCGCAGCATCGCGCCGTCGGATTCGCCGATGCGCAGCATGGCCGCGCCGGCGCGGATGTCCTCGGCGCGTTCGAGCGCGGTCCCCAAGTCGGTTTCCGGCAGGATCAGCGTGAATTCCTCACCGCCGTAGCGGCAGGCGATGTCTTCCGGACGGCAGCGCGTCTTCAGCATGCGCGCGAAGGCCGACAGCGCCGCATCGCCCATTGCGTGGCCATGGCGGTCGTTGAAGGCCTTGAAGTGGTCGATGTCGAGCATCAGCACGGCCAGCGGTTGTTCGCGTCGTTGGCAGCGGGCGATCTCGCGCGCCAGCGATTCCTCCAGGTAACGACGATTGAACAGTCCGGTGAGCGGATCGCGTACCGCCTGGTGGCGCAGGCTTTCGCGCAGGCGCACGTTGGCGAGCGCGAGCGACAGCTGCTCGCACAGGCGGATCGCCAGCGATTCGTCGGGAATGCGGCCGCGTGCGCCCTCGCCCTGCAGCGACAGCCAGCCCACCACTTCGCCATGCGCGCTCAGCGGCACGCAAAGGCCGTGCACGTCTTCGGCGCCATGCGGCCGGCCGATGTGCGAGCACCGCAGGCCATGGCGCAGGTCTTCCATCGCGAACGGCGCGTGCTTGCGCACCGACCAGCATGCCTGCAGCGCCGGCGCCGGATCGTTCGGCGCTACCGGGCTGCCCCATTGCGCGACGAGTTCGGCGTGATCGCGCGAGGCGCGGATGACGTACAGCAGGCCGCCCATTCCCGGCAGCAGCTGGCGGAACGTCGAGGCGGTGATCTCGTAGAGTTCCTGCGCGTCGGATGCGCCCTGCAGCATCCCGGAGTACTGGCTCAGCGCGGCCATGCTGTCGGACAGCCGCGCGAGTTGCTGCACGGTCGCGTTGAGTTCGGCGTTGGATTGCGATGCCGCGGCCTCGGCCTGCTGGCGCACGCGGTTCTCGCGCGCGAGCAGCCGCTGCGCGTGGCCGATCAGCAGCAGGCTCAGCGGAATGCCGATGCCCGCGGCGAGCAGCGTCAGCCACGCCGAGCGCTCCGCGCGCCTGGATCGCGTGGACAGCAGTGCATTCTCGGCGGCCCGCAGCTTGTCGAGCCGGGTGGCGATGTCGCGGTCGCCGTTGCGGATCGCCGCCAGCAGCGGCGCATCGACCGGCGCGTCGACACCGCGGCGCCAGGACTGCATCGCCTGTTCGCTCAGGCGCAGGCGCGCGTCGAGGGAACGCCGCAGCTCCAGTGCGCGTCCGAGCTGCTCGGGGTTGTCGCTGACCTGTTCGGCGAGCAGGTCCGCTTCGCGCTGCAATGCGCCGCCGATGCGCCAGAAGCTGTCGCGGCTCTCGGCGCGCCCGGCCAGCAGGTAGCCGCGCGATTCGGCCACGGCCTGGTGCTTGAGCGACTCGATCCGGTCCAGGTGCTGGAGCACGGTGTAGGTGTGCGTGACCGAGCGGTAGTCGGACGCGAACTGGATCGCGTTGGCGACCACGTACAGGCCGAGCGCCATCAGGATCACCGTGGCGGCGAGGAACACGCGCAGCGGCGAGAGTCGGCGGCGGGTTGCGGTCATGGAATCGCGTCGTCCGGCGCGGTTTCGTCGCGCGTGTGGCTTCCATGCCGTGGATGAAGGCGGCGCGCTCCGGCCCGCAGGCCACATCGCATCGCGGTTTGTCGGGCATTCTATCGGCCGGGCCTGTTCATTCTTGAGACGCAGGCCGCACCTTCCCTCCGGGAGCGCCCGATGAGCCACCCCATCGCCATCGACGTCCTGCTCGAACCCGACCCCGTCACGCAGGCCCGCGCACGCGAACTCAACGCGGCGTTGCGCGCGGATCATCCGGCCGGTTTCGCGTTCGACGCCACGCACCTTCCGCACGTCACGCTGGTGCAGCGTTACGTCTACGAACACGATCTGGATGCGCTGCTGTCGGGGATTGCGAGCGTCGCCGAAGCGCACAACCCGCTCGCGCTGTCGCTGGAGGTCACCGGCGTGCAGGTGCGCATCGACGGCGACACGGGCAGCGCGTCGTGGCGCATCGCCCCGTCACCAGCGTTGCAGGCGCTGGCCGACGAGTGCCTCGCCACGGCGCAGGCGCTCGCCGTCGCGGGTGGGACGGCGCAGGCGTTCGTCCGCAACGACGACGGCTCTCCGATCCGCGACTCGACGATCCGCTATGTCGAGCGTTTCGTCCCTGACCACAGCGGCGCGAACTACGCGCCGCACCTGACGCTCGGCCATGCGCGTGCGGCGTTCCTGCGGGAGCTGGAAGTGGCGCCGTTCGAGGCGTTTGCGTTCGCGCCGGTGGCGGTGGGCGTGTATCAGCTGGGGAATCATGGAACGGCGCGGCGGGCGATCTGGCGGTGGCCGGGGCGCGTGCCAGCTCCGGGCGCGCGCGCCTGAGCATCGTCATCCCGGCGAAAGCCGGGAACCAGGCTCGTAGCGCTTGGGCAACTCCGATGTCGGCGACCGGCACCGTCATTCCAGCGAAAGCTGGAATCCATTTTTGGGCATCGCAATTTCGACGAGCGAAGCAACCGCGCAGCACTGTGCGGCACTCATCGGTCAGCGCAACCACTCGGTTGCCCCTCACCCCAACCCCTCTCCCGTTGGGAGAGGGGCTTCCAACGTCGTCATTCCAGCGGAAGCTGGAATCCATTTTCTTCTTTGCGCCTTCGACTTGGGCGAAGCAAGAGCGCAGCACTGTGCGGCACTCATCGGTCACCGCAACCACTCCGTTGCCCCTCACCCCAACCCCTCTCAGCTCTGCACTCCCTTCGGTCGCCGATGGGAGAGGGGCTTGCACCTTCGTCACTCCAGCGAAAGCTGGAATCCATTCCGCTTTGCGCTTTCGAGCTGAAGCTGAGGGTTAAAGCAGCGACTCACCCCTCCGGCACCCACACGTACGCATCGCCCTGCGCCTTCACGTGGCCGATGCCCGGGAACGGGAAGTGCACGGCGTACACGCGCAGGTTGCCGTCGGCGGCGCGCTTGAGCAGCGCGCGACGCGCGGCCTCGGCGGTCGGCGCGTCGGTGTCGTAGCCGATGGTCCAGTCCGGGCGCTGCACCGACACGATGGAGTGATGCGCGGCGTCGCCGATGTAGAGCAGGCGCTCCTCGCCGGACGCGATCTCGTACGCGCTGTGGCCCGGGGTGTGGCCCGGCAGCGCGACGGCGGTGACGCCCGGCAGCACGGTCGCGCCGGGTTCGAAGGTCGCGACCTTCGGGCCGATTGCCGCGACGAGCTTGGCCGCGTCGGCGTTCTTCTGGATCGCCGCCCATTCCGGCGCCGAGAGGTGCACGGCGGCGTTCGGGAATGCCAGCGTGCCGTCCTTCGCCAGCAGGCCGCCGACGTGGTCGGGATGACCGTGCGAGATGAAGATGTCGGTGACCTGCGTCGGCTCGACGCCCGCCGCCTTCAGCGACGCCTGCAGCTTGCCGGCCTTCGCCCAGCTCACGTCGCCGGCGCCGGTGTCGAACAGCAGCGTGTGCTCGCCGTCGCGCACCAGCAGCGGCTGGATGCTCAGGTGCAGCACGTCGGTCGGCTGGCCGTTTGCGGTGAGCAGCGCGGCAACGTCCTCGGTCTTCTGGCCGACGCCGAAGGTCTTGCCGTCGTTGGGCGTGTCGATGGTGCCGTCGAGCAGCGCGATCGCATCGAGCGCGCCGACCTTGAAGCGGAAGATGTCGGCGCTTTCCTGCGGCGCGGGTGCAGGCGCCGGCGCAGCCGGCGTTGCGGCCGGAGTCGCCGGCGCGGTGGCCTGCTCTTCGGATCCGGGCTTCGCGCAACCGCCGAGCATCGCGCCGGCGAGCAGCAGGGAAACCGTGAGGGAAAGGGAGGTGCGGGTCATGGGGGTGCTCCGAGGGTGGAAGGACCGGCGACCGCGCCGGGACGCGCGAGAGCTTAGCGCGGCAGGTTTGCCGGTGCCGCAATGCCCGAACGTTGCGGGCCTGGGTCCCGGCCTTCGCCGGGATGACGGCTTCGGATGCGCACGCGCGAACTCGAACACGAAATCACGCAGTCTCACTCCCTGAGACCCGCGCGCCCTACAACGCCCTGCCCTTCCGCGAATCGAATCCGCATGAGCCAGCCGGCGCGCAGTCCGTCCGACCTCTCCGTCTTCCCCGAGGTCGCACGACCGCGGCCGGCCGCCGACGGGCGCGCGCTCGCGCAGCGGCTGGAGAACAAGTACCTCTCGCGAATCACCGGCGTGCACACGGTGCCCGGCCGGCCCGAGCGCAGCGTCCCGATGCCGGACGACGTGCCCGCCGGGGTGGTGCAGGCGCTCGGCGCGCGTGGCATCGACCGCCTGTATTCGCACCAGGCCGAGGCGTGGCACGCGGTGCGTCGCGGCGAGGACGTGGTGATCGCCACCGCCACCGCGTCGGGCAAGAGCCTGTGCTATCTGCTGCCGGTGCTGGCCGCCGCATCGACGCAGCGTTCGAAGGCGTTGTTCCTGTTCCCGACCAAAGCCCTCGCGCAGGACCAGGTCGCCGAACTGCTCGAACTCAATGCCGCCGGCAACCTGGGCGTGCGCACCTTCACCTTCGACGGCGACACGCCGGGCGATGCGCGGCAGGCGATCCGCCTGCACGGCGACATCGTGGTGAGCAATCCCGACATGCTCCACCAGGGCATCCTGCCGCACCACACCAAATGGGCGCAGTTCTTCGAGAACCTGCGCTATGTGGTGATCGACGAAGTACACAGCTACCGCGGCGTGTTCGGTTCGCACGTGGCGAACGTGATCCGCCGCCTGCAGCGCATCTGCGCGTTCTACGGTTCAAAGCCGCAGTTCATCCTGTGCTCGGCGACGATAGGCAATCCGAAGGCGCACGCCGAAGCGCTGACCGAGCGCGACGTCACCGCGGTCACCGAATCCGGCGCGCCCAGCGGCGACAAGCACGTGCTGCTGTGGAATCCGCCGGTGGTCAATCCCGACCTCGGCCTGCGAGCGTCGGCGCGGTCGCAGAGCAACCTCATCGCGCGCCTGACCATCAAGGCCGGGTTGAAGACGCTGGTGTTCGCGCAGTCGCGATTGATGGTCGAAGTGCTGACCAAGTACCTCAAGGACGTCTTCGACAACGATCCGCGCAAGCCCGCGCGCATCCGCAGCTACCGCGGCGGCTATCTGCCGACCGAACGCCGCGAGACCGAACGCGCCATGCGCGCCGGCACCATCGACGGCATCGTCTCGACCTCCGCGCTGGAGCTCGGCGTGGACATCGGCGCGCTCGATGCAGTGGTGCTCAACGGCTATCCCGGATCGATCGCCGCGACGTGGCAGCGCTTCGGCCGCGCCGGTAGGCGCAAACAGGCGTCGGTCGGCGTGCTGGTCGCCAGTTCCGATCCGCTCGATCAATACGTCATCCGGCATCCGGAGTTCTTCGCCAACGCTTCGCCCGAACACGCGCGCATCCACGCCGACCAGCCGGTGATCCTGCTGGACCACATCCGCTGCGCGGCGTTCGAGCTGCCGTTCCAGGCGCGCGAGCTGTTCGGCCCGGTCGATCCGCAGGTGTATTTGCAACTGCTTTCCGAAGATGGCGTGGTCCACAACGAGAACGATCGCTGGGAGTGGATCGCCGACAGCTATCCCGCCAACGCGGTGAGCCTGCGTTCGGTCGCCGACGGCAACTTCGTCGTGGTCGATCGCACCGCAGGCCGGCAGACGATCATCGCCGAAGTCGATTTCTCCTCCGCGCCGCTCACGCTGTACGAAGGCGCGATCTACATGGTGCAGGCCACGCCCTACCAGGTCGAAAAGCTCGACTGGGACGGCCGCAAGGCCTTCGTCACGCGCACGCACGTGGACTACTACACCGACGCGATCGACTACACCAAGCTGAAGGTGCTCGAACGTTTCGACGGTTCGCCCGCCGGTCGCGGCACCTGCCACCACGGCGAGGTGCACGTGGTGCGGCGCGTCGCCGGCTACAAGAAGATCCGCTACTACACGCACGAGAACATCGGCTACGGCCCGGTCACGCTGCCCGACCAGGAGCTGCATACGACGAGCGTGTGGTGGCAGCTTCCGCCGGCCGTGCTGGAGTCGGAATTCGCATCGAGGCAGGAAGCGCTCGACGGTTTCCTCGGCGCCGGATATGCGCTGCATGTCGTCGCCAAGCTCGCGGTGATGGCCGAAGGCGTCGATCTGCAGAAGGCCGTCGGCGACGGCAACGGCGCGTGGTTCGCCAGCGCGGACGGACGCGGCCGTGGGCAGTTGCGCGGCGCGGGCGAAGACGCGGCCTCGCTGGAAGACGGCGAGCGTTTCGTGCCCACCGTGTACCTCTACGACAACTATCCCGGCGGCGTGGGCCTGAGCGAACCGCTGCATTTCCGCCAGCGCGAACTGGTGCAGCGCGCGGTCGAACTGGTCGAACGCTGCGATTGCAAGGCCGGTTGCCCGGCGTGCGTGGGGCCGGTACTCGCAATGGACGAAGACGCGAGCGTCGCGCCGCGCGCGCTCGCGCTGCGCGTGCTGAAGGCGCTTGCCCCGGCATGAGCCTGACCCTCGCGCGTCTTCAACAACTCAAGCGGCAAGCGGGCGCGGCGGCTCCCACGAAGCAGGCCGAGCCGGCGCGCACGCCCAGCATCGACGACCTGCGCCGCCATCTGCGACGTCGCGCGCCGGAACCGGTGTCGCGCATCGCATCGAACGACCGCCACGTACCGGGCGTCGAGATCGCACCGGGCCTGCGACTGGTCGAAGCGCGATTGCCGTTCGCGCCACCGCAGACATGGATCGACGGCCGCTTCGACCGGCGCGATGCGCTCGATGCGCAGAACCTGATGTTCTTCGACACCGAAACCACGGGCCTGGCCGGCGGCAGCGGCACGCGCGCCTTCATGATCGGCGCCGCCGACTGGTTCGAGGGCGCGCTGCGCGTGCGGCAGTTGCTGATCACGGCGATGTCCGGCGAAGCGGCGATGCTCGACGTCTTCCGGCAGTGGCTGCATCCGGACACGACGCTGGTCAGCTACAACGGCAAGTGCTACGACGCACCGCTGCTCGCCACGCGTTTCCGGCTGAACCGCATGGGCACGCCGCTGGCGGAGCTGTCGCATGTCGACCTGCTCTATCCCACGCGACGCCGCTATCGCGGCCGCTGGGAGAACTGCCGGCTGGCGACGATCGAACGTCGCGCGTTGAACGTCGTCCGCGAGGACGATCTGCCCGGCTCCGAAGCGCCCGCCGCATGGCTGTCGTACCTGCGTGGCGGTTCGGCGCTCAACCTGAGGCGCGTGCTCGCGCATAACGATCGCGACGTGGCGACGCTGGCCGAACTGCTGCTGCATCTGTCGGAGCTGACCGCCGCGGATATGGATGCCGCACAGGAGACACCGCTGCCGGCGGTGGAAGCCTGGGCCTGAGCGTCCGGGCCTTCGGCCGCGCAAATGGTTTCGCGAGAAACCACCTGGACCGCCCGGAAGCCCCTGAAATCGGCCTTTTCCGCCCTTTCCGCCCCTCGGCACAGGGCCTCGGGCGACTCATAAGCCCGGGTGTTCGCCTATTAAGTCTGGTTATTTGTCAAGTGCCGTTTTCTGGACTATGTTCGATCCAGACCGGCCGATCCGTCACGTTTCGGCGGTCATACAGCAGTCCGCCACGGGCTGTTTCGTTGCATGGGGTGTAACGATCAACAGGGGGTTTGTCGTGAAGACGACGGCATGGCGTATGTCGGCCCTGCTCGTGCTCGCCGGTAGCTTCGGCGGTGCATACGCGCAGGAATCGCAGAATGGGGTCAGCTGCCCGCAGCTTCCGGCGAATTCGGGGCTGACGTGGGAATACAAGGCCACCGGCGGTTCGGACTTCTGCCGCGCGTTGCGTGCGGACGGCTCCGAAGCGTTCGGCCTGTACATCTCGCGCAAGGCGAACTTCGAGCCCAAGCGCGGCAACCGCGCCGAAGAAGCGGTGATCGATGGGCAGAGCGTGTACTGGTACAAGGGCGAACTGGCGACCAAGCCGGACATGCAGGTCCGCGAGACGCTCGTGCAGCTGCCCGACGGTCGCGTCGCGCACATCTGGTTGCAGGCATCGGTGCCGGACCTGGCCCCGACCTTGAACCAGGCGCAGTCGATGCGCTTTCCCGCCACGCGCCTGACCAGCAACTGACGTCTTTGGGCGAGCCGGACGGCTCATCCGCCCGCGATGCCGGGCGGAGCGCCGTCAATCGGCTTGCGCGTGCAATCAGCTTCTTTCGCAGTTACCGTCGCTCCTGCCGCTCCTAAGATCCGAGCCCGTTTTGCCTGCGAAAACGCAGCGCAGCACGGTTTCCCTCAATCCCTGGGCAGGAGAAGTGCAACATGATCAGGAAGCTTGCGGCCGAATTCATCGGCACGTTCTGGTTGGTCCTTGGCGGCTGCGGCAGTGCGGTACTGGCAGCCAATTTCGGCGGTGACGGCAATCCCCTCGGCATCGGCCTGCTCGGCGTCTCGCTGGCGTTCGGCCTCACGGTGCTCACCGGCGCGTACGCGCTGGGCCACATTTCCGGTGGTCATTTCAATCCGGCGGTGAGTTTCGGCCTGTGGGCCGGCGGCCGCTTCCCGGCGCGCGAACTGGTGCCCTACATCATCGCCCAGGTGCTGGGCGGCATCTTCGCCGGCTTCATCCTGTTCCACATCGCCCGCGGCACGCCGGGCTTCGCGATCGATCCGAACGCGGCCGGCGCCTTCGCCAGCAACGGCTACGGTTCGCATTCGCCTGGCGGCTACAGCATCAACGCGGCGTTCCTGACGGAAATCGTGATGACCGCGATGTTCCTGGTGGTGATCCTCGGCGCCACGCACGTGCGCGCGCCGGTGGGCTTCGCGCCGATCGCGATCGGCCTGGCGCTCACGCTGATCCACCTGATCAGCATCCCGGTGACCAATACCTCGGTGAACCCGGCGCGCTCGACGGGCGTGGCGCTGTTCGCAGGTCCTGTCGCGATGTCGCAGCTGTGGCTGTTCTGGGTCGCGCCGATCGCAGGCGGCCTGCTCGGCGGCGTGATCTACCGCTGGCTCGGCCAGTACGGCCCGGACGTCACCGGCACGCAGCGCTGATCGCACGCGCCCTCGTCGAAACGAAAGGCCACGCGAAAGCGTGGCCTTTTTTGTGCGCCGATATCGCGACTCAAGCGTCAGGATTCGAACGCGCAGCGCCTTGCGCCTTCAACTGCTTGATGAAATCGCCGATCGGCGCCTTGAGCTGCTGCAGCAGCGGATCGTCACGATTGCGCAGCACCGCTTCGCTCAGCAATTTCAGGCCGATGGCGAACGCCGCCGCTTCGTCATCGTTACCGAAGCGGCCGCTGGCGCGTTGCAGTTCGACGATTCGGAACAGGTCGTCGTGGTTGCCATCCTCGAAGCTCAGCGTGCCGCGCAGCGGCTGGTCCTCGCGCGGGGTGGCGAGGTGTTCGACGGTGATGCGGTAACGGTGTTCGCGAACGGCCATCAGAAGCGTCCCTCCTGGAAATCGACGAAGGCCTGCATGATCTGCTCCTTCGTGTTCATCACGAACGGGCCGTAACGCGCGACAGGTTCGCGCAGCGGCCGGCCCGCGACGAGGATCACGCGAAGCCCGCCCTCGCCCGCCGTCAGGCGCACGGTGCGGCCGCCGACGAGCACCGCGATTTCCTGCGAGGCAATCGCCCGCGACTGCGCGCCTTCACCGATCGAGCCGCCGCCTTCGAATGCATACGCGAAGGCGTTGTGGCCTTCGGGCAGGTCGTGGTCCCAGGTCGTGTTCGGCGCGAGTTCGATGTCCAGGTACACCGGATCGGTCGCCGGCTGGCGGATGGGCCCGGCCACGTCGCCGACGCGTCCGGCGATCACCTTCACGCGCACGCCGTCAGCCGGCTGCAACTGCGGGATGCGGTCGGGCGCGAATTCCTGGTACTGCGGCTGGCTCATCTTCTCCGCCGCGGGCAGGTTCACCCACAGCTGGAAACCGCGCATGCGGCCTTCCTGCTGCTCGGGCATTTCCGAATGCACCAGGCCGCGACCGGCGGTCATCCACTGCACGCTGCCGGGGACGAGCACGCCTTCGTTGCCGTGGTTGTCCTTGTGGCGCATGCGGCCGTCGAGCATGTACGTGACGGTCTCGAAGCCGCGATGCGGATGCTCCGGGAAGCCGGCGAGGTAATCCTCGGGCTGGTCGGTGCCGAACTCGTCCAGCATCAGGAAGGGATCGAGCATCTCCAGCTGCGGCGTGCCGATCACGCGCGTGAGGCGCACGCCGGCGCCGTCGGAGGCGGGCATGCCGCGCAGGGTGCGGCCGATATGGGCGAAGTCGGTGCTGTTCATGGGGAATCTCCAATGTCGCTTCCGACAATGTCGTGCCACGGCCGCCTCGCGGCCAGTGCCGTGGGTGGAACGGTCCATGTTCCGGAGCTTTCTGCCCGGCACGCCGAGGCAGGACCTCGGAACGCGAGGCCTTTTGCTCGACGCGCCGAGCTCGCTGCTTCGGAGCTTCGCCCCCCCTCCCAAACCTTCCCCTGCGCGCAGTGGAGGGAGAAAGAACTCGCCTGCGCGCCCGTCACCACCCGATGCCGATGCCCGCGCCCGCCGACTGCTCGCTTCCGCTGAACGCCGCGCCCAGCGAGAAGGACACGTTCGGCTTCAGCTGGCGCTGGTAGCCGACCGCGAGCGCCTCCTGCCCTTCCGAATAGCCGGCGCCCACGGACACTCGGTTCGTCGTCTGGATGTTCGCCGCGCTGGACGCCATGTGGATCATCGCGGCGTTCATCGCGCCGTGCCGGTTGATGCGGCGGTCCGTCTGGCGGAATTCGTCCTCGACCTGCCCGCGCAGGTCTTCGATCGCCTGCATCGGCACCGCCACGATTTCGCTGACGCGCTGGTCGGTGTAGGCGTTGGCCTGGTTCAGCGTCGTCACCGACTGCGCCTGCATCTGCCGCACGTTCACCGCGTCGGTGCCGGATGAACCGTCGGCGACGTTCGCCACCTGCCGCTCCGCGCCCGCCGCGCCGACCGACACGGTGTTCGCGCGATCGGCCACCGAATTGGCGCCAAGCGCCACGCTGTTGTTCGCGTTCGCCTGTGCGTTGCTGCCCGCGGCGACCGAGTTGCTGCCGTTTGCGCTCGCCGGCGTGGCGTCCTGTGCGGTGAAGCGCGCATCGCTCCCGCCGCCTCCGCCACCTTGCGTGTCGAGAAACTGCAACGCCGACGCGACGTCGTTGAACACGTTTCCGCCCAGCACGAACTGCGGCGCCTGCAGCACGCCGCCATTGACCAGCGAGCCGTCGCCCACCAGCGCACTGCTCACGCTCGACAGCCCGCCGTACAGCTGCCCGCCGTTGATCGCCTCGGTGCTGCCGGCGGCGACGAGGCCGTCGCCGAGGTTGACGATGCGGTTCGGTCCCGCGCCCAGGTGGTTCGCGCTGAACGCACCCGCGCCTGCATCCCACAACAACGCGTCGCCCGCGGACACCTGCACCACGCGAAGTTGCGCGACGTTCACCGCGTCGGTGTCCTCGCTGCCGGCGGCGACGTGGGTCAGCTTGCGGCTGCCCGAAAAACCACCGATGGACACTTCGCCGACCGAGGTTTGTGGCGCGGCCAGACCGAACGCGACGTAGCCCGATTGCGCGCCGACGGTCGTGGTCGACAGCAGGCCGAGTGCCACCGAGCTGTCGTGCATCACCTGTGTGCTTGCACCCAGCGCCAGGCTTCCTGTGCCCAGCGCTTGTGCGGTAGTGCCCAGGGCGATGGCCGATTCCTGTTCCGACAACGCGTCGCGACCGATCGCGATGCCGACGTTGGCATTGACGCCAACGCGCGAACGCTGGCCAATGGCGATGCCGCCGCCTGCCACGGCGATCGCCTCATGCCCCATCGCCACGCTGTCGTCGCCGTTGGCGACGGCCACGTGCCCGACCGCCACCGCACTGGCGCCGGTCGCAAGCGTGTCCAGGCCGAGCGCGCTCGCGCCGGTCGCGTTGGCGATGGTGTTGAAACCGGCGGCAAGCGAGAGCGTTGCCAGCGCCTGCGCTTGCGTGCCGAGCGCCACCGCGTTGTCCGCGCCTGCCGTCGCGCCCGTGCCGCAGACGAACGCGCCGGTGCCGACCGCAATGACCGTCTGTCCGGTGGGGCCGTTGCACGCTTCCTGTGCCCGCGCGCGATCCGGAAGCCAGGCGCCGATGCAGGCCGCGAGCAGGACGAGGCACTTCACGGCCGGTCGCAGTGGACGCGGCGGTGCGGTTCGAAGGCGGATCATGGCGCGCTCCCGAGGCAATCGGCGCCGACGGATGGCGGCGTCGCCGAAGTCCTGCGCGCGCATCACCACGCGATCGCGCGCCTGACGTTCGAGCGGGCTGAGCTTTACGCCTGCGCCCGTTCAATGCCGATGAAGGACGCTGGCCGACGCGAGCGCTTCGTCGCCGCGCCTACCTGCGCGTGATGCGCCAGCAGCGATGGATGCGCGCGTCGCGCTCGAAGTCCGGCGGGATCGTGCGGGCGCTGATGTCCTCGACCTTCGCAAATTCCGCAACGCTCGCCTCGTCCAGGCGGAAACGGCGGAAGTTGTTCGAGAAATACAGCACGCCGTCGTCGGCCAGGCGCGCGACCGCCGCGCGCAGCAGGCGAACGTGCTGCGCCTGCACGTCGAAGTCCTGCGCGCGCTTGGAGTTGGAGAACGTGGGCGGGTCGCAGAAGATCAGGTCGTACTGGTGCGTGTCCGCTTCCAGCCACGTCAGCGCATCGGCCTGCACGAGGCGATGGCGCGTGCCGCCGATGTCGTTCTCGCGCAGGTTGTCGGCGCACCACTCCAGGTACGTCGCCGACAGGTCCACCGTCGTGGTGAGGCGCGCGCCACCGACGGCCGCGTGCACCGTCGCCGCGCCCGTGTAACCGAACAGGTTGAGGAAACGCGTGTCGTGCGCTTCCTCCGCGATGCGCAGGCGCATCGGGCGATGGTCGAGGAACAGGCCGGTGTCGAGGTAGTCGAACAGGTTCACGCGCAGCAGCACGTCGCCCTCGCGCACGGTGACGAACTCGCCGCGCGAATCCATCGCACCGTACTTGCTTCCCCCCTTGCCGCGTGCACGCGTCTTCAGCGCCACGTTCTCGCGCGGCACGTTGAACACCTCGCGCGCGGCGGCCAGCAGCTCGTTGAGGCGGCGGCGCTGGATGTTCTCGGGAATTTCCTGCGGGGCGGCGTATTCCTGCACGTGCAGGAACGTGCGCGGGTTCTGCTCGTGCGTGGTGTAGACGTCGATCGCCGCGGCGTACTCCGGGATGTCCGCGTCGTAGGCGCGATAGCACGTGACGCCTTCGCGTTCGCGCCAGCGCTTGAGCTTGTGCAGGTTCTTGCGCAGGCGGTTGGCGACCATCTGCGCGCCTTCCGACAGCGTGGGCGCCACTTCCGCGCCGGTGTCGTCGGTACGACGACGCTGCACCGGCGCGACGGGATCGCACACGATCAGCGTGCATTCGATCGCACCGTTGAACACCTGGTACTTCTTCTGCGCGCGCAGCCCGGTGGCGAAGGCGAGTTCCGCATCACCGCACAGCAGGCTCGCGCGCCACTGCGGCACGGCGCGCTTGAGCGCGTCGCCGAGCGCTCGGTACAGCGCGGGATCGGCGTGCAGCCGGGCGTCGTAGGGCGGATTGCAGACGACCAGGCCGTTGGGAGCTTCCTCGTTCGCGGCGCCCGGCGCATGGTCGAGCGAACGGATGTCGCCGACGTGGAAATCGATCAGGCCGGCCAGGCCCGCCAGCACGGCGTTGTCCTGTGCGGCGCGGATCGCGTGCGGGTCGGTGTCGCGGCCGAAGAAAGCCGGGCGCAGCGCGTTCATGCCGGCCGCCTCGCGCTTGCGCGCGTCGTCGAGCAGCGCGCTCCACGCCGCGATGTCGAAACCGCGCCAGCGCGTGGGCGTTTCGTTCCCGTGGCGCTGCAATCCCGGCGCGACGTCCGCGGCCATCAGCGCGCCTTCGATCAGCAGCGTGCCGCTGCCGCACATCGGATCCAGCAGCGAGCCGCCTTCGGCGTACACCTTCGTCCACTGGCCGCGCATCAGCACGGCCGCGGCGAGGTTCTCCTTCAGCGGCGCTTCGCCCTGCTTCGTGCGCCAGCCGCGGCGGTGCATCGGCCCGCCGGACAGGTCGATCGACACGATCGCGCGTCCCTTGCGCAGCACGAGGTTCACGCGCAGGTCGGGCGATTCGACATCGACGTCGGGCCGCGTGCCGGTCTTCGCGCGCATGACGTCGACGATGCCGTCCTTCACGCGCTGCGCGGCGTAGCGCGCGTGCGTGATGGCTTCGCCGGACACGTGCGCATCGACGGCGACGGTGTGGTTCGGCTCGAGATGCTTCGACCAGTCGATCGCGGCGACGCCCGCGTAGAGCGCGTGTTCGTCGGGGCAGTCGAACTCGTCGATCGGCCACAGCACGCGGCTGGCCAGGCGCGACCACAGCACGGCGCGCTGCGCGTCGGCGAGCGCGCCTTCGGCGTTGACGCCGGCGATGGCCGCGGTGGCGCGCGTGCAGCCCAGCGCGGCCAGCTCGTCGGCGAGCAGGTATTCCAGGCCTTTGCCGCAGCTGGCGAAGAACTTCATGTACGTAATCTCAGAGCGATGCGAGCAGCGAGGCGAACGCGTCCGCGCTCGCTTCGACGTGGTTGGAAAGACGGTGGCTGTCGTCCACCAGCAGCAGCCGCGCACTGCGCGCGTAAGCCCAGGCGACGACTTCGGCCGGCGCGATGAGTTCATCGTTCCAGCCGTGGATGATCGAGGTCGGCACGTTCGCGGCGGTCAGGCGCGGCGCCTTGCCCATGCTGACCGGCGGCGCCATCAGGAACAGTCCGAGCGTGTCGACCTTCAGCGACACCAGGCCGGAGATGTACGCGCCAAGGCTCGAACCGGCGAGCACCACCGGGCCGCGCGCGGCGGCGGCCTGCGCGAGGCCGAGCAGGCGATCGACGCGTGCGTACACGTCGCCGACTTCGCTCACTTCGCGCTTCGCGTCCAGATCGGTGTAGTCGGGGCGTTCGTGCGTCCAGCCCAGGCGCTCGGCCGCCAGCGCGAGCGCCGTCACCTTGGTGGCGTCGGGGCCGCTCTCGAAACCGTGGGAAAGGATGCAGTGTCCGCGAGTGCTCATGCGTTGGAGTCTGTGATGGGAAGGGCGACGACGGCGTCGCCGCGGCGGATGGTGCCGCCCTGCAGGATGCGTGCGCACAGGCCGCCATGGCCGCGCATCGCGTTGTAACCGCCGGGGCCAAGCGCGGCTTCCATGCGCGAGCATGGATCGCAGGAATCGGTGCCTTCCAGCACGACCTCGCCCACGCGGAAACGCCGCCCCTTCAGCGCGACCAGCGGGATTCCCGAGACGACGAGGTTCCGTCGCAGCGTCGCCGGCTCGACCGACGCGTGGCCCGAGAGCGTGGCGATGACGGGCAGATGCTCGGCCTGGATCAGCGTGATGCCGCGCTTGCCGCTGCCGCCGCTGTAGCGGTCCCCGACAAGCCCGGCGCCGGTTTCGGCGACGACTTCATCGACTTCGTTCATGGCGACGTCGCGCTTCGGACGCAGGCCGATCCAGTCCACCGCGCCGGTTTGCGGCAGCGTGGCCATCAGCTTGCCCAGCTCGGAGTCGGGCGGCGGGAGTTTCATGGGCGGTTCCGTCCGGGGGTCGGACCGCGACAGGCGCGGGCGTGGGTCGACTGGAGCGAGGGGCGGCTGGAGCGGCGCCGCGCCTGGCGCGCGGGAGGCGAATGGTAGCATCCGGCCCCATGTCGACCGCCCCTCCGGCCCCGCCCATCGCCTTCGATCCGCTGCCCTACCAGGAGCGGCTGGACGCGCGGGCTCTCGACGCGATCGACCTGGTCGTCATCCACTGCACCGAGCTGCCGGACCTGGCGATGGCGCGGCGTTTCGGCGAGGAAGTGCTGTACGAGACCTCGCTCACCGGCAACAGCGGCCACTTCTACATCGACCGCGACGGCAGCGTGCACCAGTACGTCGCGCTCGACCGCATCGCCCACCACGTGCGCGGCCACAACACGCGCGCGGTGGGGATCGAACTGGTGAACCGCGGGCGTTATCCCGACTGGCTGGCGGCGTCGCACCAGGCGATGGACGAGGCGTATACGCCGGCGCAGATCGACGCGCTGATCGCGCTGCTGCGCTGGCTGGAAGTCGAGCTGCCGTCGCTGCGGACGATCGCCGGCCACGAAGACCTGGACACCACGCAGGTGCGCGCGA
The DNA here is from genome assembly GCF_009755585.1 of Lysobacter soli. Classification (NCBI taxonomy): domain Bacteria; kingdom Pseudomonadati; phylum Pseudomonadota; class Gammaproteobacteria; order Lysobacterales; family Lysobacteraceae; genus Lysobacter; species Lysobacter soli. The sequence continues at coordinate 2,897,284 of NZ_CP046603.1, forward strand.
CCGACGATCCCGACGCGCTGGTGCGCCGCAAGCGCGACCCGGGGCCGCTGTTTCCGTGGGATCGCGTGATGGGGGCGGTGGGGTTGGTGCGGGTGCCTTAGGGGCTCCAGGTCGCCGTCGTCCCTGATCGGATCGTCATCCCGGCGAAAGCCGGGACCCAGGCCCGTAGCGCTTGGGCACTCCCGGGTGGGCAAACCACCTGATCGTCATTCCAGCGAACGCTGGAATCCATTTTGCTTCCGAGCTCAAGCCTCGAAACAGCAGCGCTGTACGGCAAGGCTCGTTCACCGGTACGGCTTCGTTGCCCCTCACCCCAACCCCTCTCCCGTGGGGAGAGGGGCTCAAAGCGCCGTCATTCCAGCGAACGCTGGAATCCATTTTGCTTCCGAGCTCAAGCCTCGAAACAGCAGCGCTGTACGGCAAGGCTCGTTCACCGGTACGGCTTCGTTGCCCCTCACCCCAACCCCTCTCCCGCGGGGAGAGGGGCTCAAAGCGCCGTCATTCCAGCGAACGCTGGAATCCATTCTGCTTCTGCGCTCAAGACTCGAGCCAGCAGCGCTGCACGGCAAGGCTCGTTCACCGGTGCGGCTTCGTTGCCCCTCACCCCAACCCCTCTCCCGTGGGGAGAGGGGCTCAAGGTCCGGAAAGGCCTTCCGACACGCGCGGTTATACTTTCGTCCCGCCCCCGACAAAGCCTGCGCATGACCTCGCCCGCCAACGAGCAAGTCGTTCACGAACTGGTCGAACTGCTCTCGCTGGAGCGGCTGGAGGACAACCTCTTCCGCGGGCAAAGCCGCGACATCGGCACCAAGTACGTGTTCGGCGGGCAGGTGCTCGGGCAGGCGCTGTCGGCGGCACAGGCGACGATGCAGGCGCCGCGCGGCGCGCATTCGCTGCATGCCTACTTCCTGCGCGCCGGCGACATCGCCGCGCCGATCGTCTACCAGATCGACCGCACCCGCGACGGCGGCAGCTTCTCCGTGCGCCGCGTCACCGCGATCCAGCACGGCGAAGTGATCTTCTTCATGGCCGCCTCGTTCCAGCAGACCGAGGACGCCGCCGAGCACCAGCTGTCGATGCCCGAAGTCCCCAAGCCCGAAGACATCGACCCGGCGCCGGCCCTCCCCGAACACGTGATGGCGACGCTGCCGACCAAGGTGCAGCGCTGGCTGTCGCGCAAGGGACCGTTCGAACTGCGCCACGTGTACCCGCGCGACGAGCTCAATCCGCCCAAGCGCCCGCCGTACCAGCAGTTCTGGTTCCGCCTGACCGAACGCGTCGGCGACGCGCCGGAACTGCATCGCGCCCTGCTCGCCTACGCGTCCGATTTCCACCTGCTCGGCACGGCGACGTTCCCGCACGGCGTGAGCTACTACCAGCCGAACGTGCAGATGGCCTCGCTCGACCATGCGCTGTGGTTCCACCGCCCGTTCCGCGCGGACGAATGGCTGCTGTATTCGATGGACAGCCCCACCGTGCAGAGCAGTCGCGGCCTCGCGCGCGGGCAGATCTTCGATCGCGCCGGCCACCTGGTCGCGAGCACCGCGCAGGAAGGTTTGATCCGCGTGGTGAAGGACGCCGCAGCGGCCTCGCACGTACCGGCGAAGGAATGACATGAGGCAGGTCTTCAGCAGCCAGCGCCTGGAAAACGTCGAGACCGTCGCGCAGATGCTTCGCGATGCGGATATCGAGGTGCGCATCACCAACGGGCGCTCGTACAAGGGCGGACGCCGCGGCACCTTCAGCTACAGCGAAAGCGACGCGGGCGGCCCGAAGCCCGCGGTGTGGGTCGTGCGTTCGGACGATACGGTGAAGGCACGCCAGATCCTGCGCGAAGCCGGCCTGCTGGAATCCACGCGCGAAAGCTTCGCCGGCCCGAGTTTCCGCCTCAATTCCGACCCGACGCCGGCTCAGGCGAAGTCGCAATCGCGCGCGTTGCGCTTCAAGCTGGTGCTGATCGCCGGCATCGTGATCGTCGGCGCGCTGGCGATCCGCCACGCGGTGAAGCTCGACATCGCGGGTGAGGCGCTCAAGACGCATCCGCTCGACGGCACGACCGCGCAGATCCCGCAGCCGCTGGCGGCGGCGGTCTTCACGCAGGAATTGCCGAAGACGCGCATCGACGTGGTGTGCTTGTCGATCGACGGCGCCGATGCGTCGCCGGAACTGGTGCAGGCGATGCAGCCGCTGTTGCTGCAGCCGCGACGTCGTGACGTGGTGCCGGCATCGCAATGCATCCGCAACGCGAACGACGACGTCGGCAGCAACCAGCGCGGCACGGGCAAGCCGGCGGTGATCGTCGACGTGCACGCGTTCCGTCCGACCGCGCGCGACGACGACGGCAACGTGACGGGCACGCTGGAAATCACGGCCTACCACCACCGGCTATCGGGTTCGTACAAGACGCTGGAAGTGAAGCAGACCGAAAGCGGATGGCAGGTGGGACGGACGTTGAAGCACGTGGCGATGTGATCGCAACGTCCCCTCTCCCACGAGCGGGAGAGGGGCTGAAACACACATCAACTACCGATCAGATCAACGCTTCGGCGGCGCCAGGTCCGCACGCGTCAGGAAGCCGTCGCGGTCTTCGTCCATGAAGGCGAACGACTTCTCCAGGCGCGGCATCTTCTCGCTGACTTCCACGCGGCTCAGCTTGCCGTCCTTGTTGAGATCGGCGGCGGCGAAGCGTTCCTCGGCGCGCTTGGCGCGTTCGGCTTCGTGCTGCGGGCGCATGCGCTCGTGGTAGCGGGTGAGTTCGCTGCGAACGATGTAACCGTCGCGGTTGCTGTCGATCTCGGCGAACTTCTCGCCGATGAAGCGAAGCGAGCCGGCTTCGGTACGGCTGATGCGGCCGTCGCCGTCGGTATCGGCCTTCACGATGCGATCCATGCCGCCGCCGTGGCGGCCGTGGCCGCCCTTGCGGTGGTGCGGGCGTTCGGACGCGTCGAGCTTGCCGTCGCGATTCTTGTCGAGCTGGTCGAACGAGGCGGCCAGGCGCGGATGGGCGGCGGCTTCGGTGCGATCGATGACGCCGTCGTTGTTGAGGTCGATCTTCTGACGCGTGGCGCCCGACTGCGGCGCGGCGATGGCGGCGCCTGCGACGGTCGCGGCGACGGCGGTGGCGAGCAGGACGGACAGGGTCGTGCGGGTCATGGCAAAGCTCCTGGGGGCGGCACCGGATGGGGCCGATGTCAGGTCAACGCGCGCCGCGATCGCAGGTTGACGTCGCGCCTGCCGCGTTCAGTCGCACGACAGCGTTGTCCTCACGTGCGGCGGCGCTATGCTGCGTGCATGGGCACCGAACCGCAGGACAGCGACGACCTGCGCCTGTTCCACACGGGCGAACACGCATGCGGCTACTGGCCGGAGCGGGCCGCGCGCGACCTGGTGCTCGACCCGCGCGATCCCCGCCTGCGCCACTGGTATCCGCACGCGCTGAGCTGGGGTTTCCGCCGCTCCGGCGACATCGTCTATCGCCCGCATTGCGCCGGCTGCCGCGCCTGCGTGGCCGTGCGCATCCCCGTCGACCGCTTCGTGCCCGACCGCAGCCAGCGCCGCTGCCTCACGCGAAATGCCAATGTCGAAATGCGCGTGCTGCCGGCGCATCGCACGGCCGAGCAGCTCGCGCTGTATCGCCGTTACCTCGCCTCGCGCCACGCCGGCGGCGGGATGGACGGACACGGTGCGTCGGAGTTCGACCAGTTCCTGATCGGCAGCTGGAGCGAAGGCCGCTTCCTCGAACTGCGCGAACCCTCGCGGCAAGGTCCGGGACGCCTGCTCGCCGTGGCCGTCACCGATTGCACGGACGTCTCGCTGTCGGCCGTCTACACCTTCTACGAGCCCGACCAGGCCGACCGCGGACTGGGCACGCTGGCGATCCTGCGGCAGATCGAATGGGCCCGGCGCGAACGCCGTCGCCACGTGTACCTCGGCTACTGGATCGAAGGCCATCCGAAGATGGACTACAAGCGGCGTTTCCGTCCGCTGGAGGCCTTCGACGGCCGGCAATGGCACGACCTGCCCTGAGCGCCGGCTCCGCGCATCCGCCCGCACAACCGCCACGCGCTGTCATCCGGCGTGCGCGGACGCATGACAGAATCGCGCGATGTCCAGACTCCCTCTCCTCCTCGCCGCGCCGCTGGCGCTGCTGCTCTCAGCCTGCACGCAGGTCAACGTCAAGGGCGACCCCGAAGCGTGGGCGCGCGCGATGAGCGCGGACACGACGCTCCGCGTGGCGACGTACAACACGTCGCTCTACGACGACGAGACCGGCGGGCTCGTTCGACGGCTCGAATCCGGCGACGGCGGCGCGCGCAAGATCGCCGCCGTGCTGCAGCGCGTGCGTCCGGACCTGGTGCTGCTCAACGAGTTCGACTTCGACGAGCAGGGTCGCGCGGCTGATCTGTTCCAGCAGCACTACCTGGAAATCGCGCAACCCGGCGGCGGCGATCCGCTGCGCTATCCATACCGCTACCTCGCACCGGTGAACACGGGCGTGCCCAGCGGCCTGGACCTGGATCGCAACGGCACGGCGGGCGGCGAAGGGCGCAATCGCGGCAACGATGCGTGGGGCTACGGCCTGCACCCGGGGCAATACGGGATGCTCGTGCTGTCGAAGTATCCGATCGACACCGAACAGGTGCGCACGTTCCAGAAGCTGAAGTGGAGCGCGATGCCCGGCGCGCGCATGCCGGTCGATCCGAAGACGGATGCGCCGTGGTATCCCGCGGACATCTGGTCGCAGCTACGGCTGTCGTCCAAATCGCATTGGGACGTGCCGGTGCGCACGCCGTCGGGCGTGGTGCATTTCCTCGTCTCGCACCCCACGCCGCCGGTGTTCGATGGTCCGGAGGACCGCAACGGCGCGCGCAATGCGGACGAGATCCGGTTGTGGTCGGAGTACCTGTCCGGCGGCGCGAAGCCGTGGCTTTGCGACGATCGCGGTCGTTGCGGCGGTCTGGCGTCCGATGCGCGCTTCGTGATCGCGGGCGATCTCAACAACGATCCGGTCGATGGCGACGGTCGACACGAAGCGATCGTCGAACTGCTCGAACATCCGCGCGTGCTGCGCTATGCCACCCCGCGCAGCGCCGGTGCGGCGGAAAAGACCGCGCAGTACGCGGCCGCGGGCATCGTCCATCGCGGCGCGCCCGAACACGCGACGGGCGACTTCGGGCCGAAGGCCGGCACGATGCGGCTGGATTACGTCCTGCCGTCGGTGGGTTTCGCGCTGAAGGACAGCGGCGTGTTCTGGCCGTCCTCCACTTCGCCCGACGCCGCGATCGCCGATGGCAGCGATCATCATCTGGTGTGGGTGGATCTGGACGGGGCGGTTTCGAAGTAGCGGTGATGCTGCTTCGTATGACACTGCTTCGTTGACGCTGGTTCGTTGACGCTGCGGCTGTTTCGGTTTCGCCGTGCATTGATGGTTCGTCATCCCGGCGAAAGCCGGGATCCAGGCCCGAAGCGCTTGGGCACTCCATCGCCGGCGAACCATTAGGTCGTCATTCCAGCGGAAGCTGGAATCCATTTTGCTTCTTCATTCACGCAGAGCAACACCGCAGCGCTGTACGGCACGGCCCGTTCACCGACGCGGCTTCGTTACCCCTCACCCCAACCCCTCTCCCGATGGGAGAGGGGCTTAAGCGCGCCCATCGTCACGCGCCGTCATCTAGCCAGCGTTCGCCCGAGCGCGAGCCGCTGGCTCACAAGCGCGCGGCCTCACCCCTCAGGCGGCAGCTTCGTGTCCGGTGTCGGCAACTTACCGAGCGTCGGCGGCGCTACATCGATCTTCGGCTCCACGAAGCCCGCCGGAAGCGGCGGCGCGCCCGACGCAAGCGGAGCAGGCGGCAGGACCGTGGAGGCACCCGGCTCCGGCGCATACACGCGCGGGCCGAAGCCGAACGCCGCATCGCTGCGTGCGGACACGATCATGCGCACCATGCCGGTGGGGATCATCAGTTCGATCTCGACGTCATGCCCGTCGTCACCGCGACCGTGCAGCGTCATGTCGATCAGCGCGCCGCCGGTGTCGATCGCGCTGCACAGCACGTGCGGGCCGTGCGGGCCGTCGTGCAGGTACGGGCGGATCGCTTCGCCCAGGATCTCCAGCGCCTGCGGATACAGGAACACCGCATAGCCCTGGAAGCGGTCGCGCTTGCTGTCTTCGGCCATGGCCAGCCCTCAGCGCAGTTCGAAGGTGAGCGCGGCTGCCGCATCGCGGGCGCGCTGGCGGGCGTTCTCGATGTCCTCGCCCAGCGCCAGCGTGACGGCGACGCGGCGATGGCCTTCCACGCGCGGTTTGCCGAACAGGCGAAGCTGCGTGTCGGCCTGTTCGAGTGCCTTGTCGACATCGGAAAACACCGGCACGCCGTGCCCGTGCGCGAGCACCGCGCACGACGCTGCCGCGCCAGACTGCCGGATCGCCGGGATCGGCAGGCCGAGGATCGCGCGCGCATGCAGCGCGAATTCGCTCAGGTCCTGCGAGATCAGCGTGACCAGGCCCGTGTCGTGCGGACGCGGCGACACTTCGCTGAACCACACGTCGTCGCCCTTCACGAACAGTTCGACGCCGAACACGCCCCAGCCGCCGAGGTCGTCGGTGATCGCACGCGCGATCTCCTGCGAACGCTCCAGCGCGCGCGGCGACATCGCCTGCGGCTGCCAGCTTTCGCGGTAGTCACCATCGCGCTGCAGGTGACCGATCGGCGCGCAGAACGTGGTGCCGCCGGCGTGGCGCACGGTCAGCAGGGTGATTTCGTACTCGAAATCGATGAAGCCTTCGACGATCACGCGGCCCGCGCCGGCGCGACCGCCGGTCTGCGCGTATTCCCACGCCTGGTCGATGTCGGCCTCGGTGCGCACCAGGCTCTGGCCCTTGCCGGAGGACGACATCACCGGCTTCACCACGCACGGCACGCCGATCTCGGCCACCGCGGCGCGGTAATCCTCGAGCGTGTCGACGAAACGGTAGGGCGAAGTCGGCAGGCCGAGCGTCTCCGCGGCGAGGCGGCGGATGCCTTCGCGATCCATCGTCAGGCGCGCGGCGCGGGCGGTCGGGATCACGCGCACGTCGCTGCCGCGCGCTTCGAACTCGCGTTCCAGCTCGACGAGCGTCTGCGTGTGGATCGCCTCGATCTCCGGGACGATCAGGTGCGGACGCTCCAGCGCGACCAGCGCGCGCACGGCGGCGCCGTCGAGCATGTCGAGCACGTGGCTGCGATGGGCGACCTGCATCGCCGGCGCGTCCGCGTAGCGGTCGGCAGCGATCACTTCGACGCCAAAACGCTGCAGTTCGATCGCCACTTCCTTGCCCAGTTCGCCCGAGCCGAGCAGGAGCACGCGGAAACCGTGCGGGGACAAGGGCGTGCCGATGGTGACCATGCGCAATCCGTGGGGGCTGGGAAAGGCGGCCAGTGTACCGGGCGCATCAACGTGACGATCCGCCGGCCGGCGCTCGCGGCGGCGCGAACGAGCCGCTTCGGGCTGTCGGCGCGCAGCGTTGGCATGCGATCCTTGACCGCGATGCCCGGCCCCCACCCGCGCAACCTGGTTCGATGGATGGTCGTCGCGCTCGCGATGACGCTTTCGGCGTGCTCGCGCGAAGCCGAGGCGCCGCGCCCGGTCGAGCACGGCACGCGCCTGGCCGGCGTGCTGATCGACCCGCAGATGGACGAGATCAGCGGACTGGCGGCCTCGCGTCGCCATCGCGACGTGCTGTGGATGCACGACGACGGCGGCAATCCCGAGCGGCTGTTCGCCGTGAGCACGAACGGCACGCGTCTGGCGACATTGCGCGTGGAAGGCGTGACGAAGACCGACTGGGAAGACATCGCCTCGTTCGAACTCGACGGCAAGGCGTACCTGCTGATCGCAGACACCGGCGACAACGGCGGGCTTCGGCGCAGCCTGCAGCTGCACGTGATCGAGGAGCCGGCGAAGCTGGAGAACGCGCGCCTGCGTCCGGCGTGGTCGATCGCCTTCCGCTGGCCGGACGGTCCACGCGACTGCGAGGCCGTCGCCGTCGATGCCGAACGCGAGCAGGTGCTGCTGATCTCGAAGAAGCGCCAGCCGCCCGAGCTGTTCTCGCTGCCGCTGCGGCCCTCGACCGGAACGGCCTTGCAGACGGCGCAGAAACTCGGGCCGCTCGCCGGCGTGCCGCAGCCGTCCGCCGAAGCGCTGACCCGCAGCCCGCAGCGCGCGCGCCTGGACAGCCAGGTCACCGCCGCCGACATCTCGCCGGACCACCGCACGATGGCGGTGATGACCTACCGCTGGCTGCTGCTCTACCCGCGCCTGGGCGACGAAGGCTGGGGCGAGGCGGTCTCCCGCGCGCCGCGCTTCCAGCCACTGCCCTGGCTGCCGCAGGCCGAAGCACTGGGCTGGAGCGCCGACGGCACCGCGCTTTACGCCACCGGCGAGTTCATCCCCGCCCCGCTCTACCGGATCGTCCCCTGACGCCGCTCGTCGGACGGGCGCGCCGACGCGATTGCGCAACCTGATATCTTTTTGATATCAAATCCTCCATCGACGAATGGAGATCGCCCCGATGAAAGAGAACCCGATCCGCTCCCTGCCCGGGATCCCGGTCCTGCTGATCCTGCTCATCCTCCTGGCCACGGCCGGCTGGATGCTGCTGACCGGCCTGGGCGTCGCCGGCGACGACCCCTCGGGAACGCGCCTGGCCTGGGGCCTGCTTCTTGGGCTGGCGAGCTTCGTCTGCCTGTTCGGCCTGTACATGGTCGAACCCAACAAGGCCGCAGTGCTGAGCCTGTTCGGCAAGTACATCGGCACCGTCAAGGAAAACGGCCTGCGCTGGAACAACCCCTTCTACGCGAAGAAGAAGGTCAGCCAGCGCGTGCGCAACTTCGAAAGCGGCAAGCTCAAGGTCAACGAACTGGACGGCAGCCCGATCGAGATCGCCGCCGTCATCGTCTGGCAGGTCATCGACAGCGCCGAAGCCGTCTACAACGTCGACGACTACGAGAGCTTCGTGCACATCCAGTCCGAATCGGCGCTGCGCGCGATGGCGACCAGCTATCCGTACGACCAGCACGAGGAAGGCCAGCTCGCGCTGCGCAGCCATGCGGCGGAAATCAGCCAGCACCTGCAGGACGAACTGGCCGAGCGCCTGGCCGACGCCGGCGTGCGCGTGGTCGACGCGCGCATCAGCCACCTCGCCTACGCGCCGGAAATCGCCCAGGCGATGCTCCAGCGCCAGCAGGCCAACGCGATCATCGCCGCGCGCACGCGGATCGTCGCCGGCGCGGTCGGCATGGTCGAAATGGCGCTGGCCGAACTGCAGAAGAACGGCGTCGTCGAACTGGACGAGGAACGCAAGGCGCACATGGTCAGCAACCTGCTGGTCGTGCTGTGCGGCGAGCGCGGCACGCAGCCGATCGTCAACACCGGCACGCTGTACTGATGGCGATGATCGATTACGTGATTCCCGCCCTCCTGGCGGCCAGCAGCCTTCCGGCGTTCATCGCGGCGTCGTTGATGTCGCGCGGCCGCCCGCCGGGCGCGCCGCGGCCGCCGCTGGCGGTGGTCATGCGGCTGGTGGGCATGGCGATCGTCGCCGGCGCGCTCGGCCTGCTGTGGGCCGGCGAGGACGGCACGCGCCGGCTCGCGGTGATCGTCGCGATGGTCGTGGCGGTGAACGGGCTCGGGCTGGTGCTGCTGTTCAAGCTCGGCCGCGGCCGATCCGGGCCGCGCTGACGGAGGCCCGGTGAGCGAGAAGAAAGCCTTCCCGCTGCGCATCAGCGCCGAGGTGCTCGCCGCCGCGCAGCGCTGGGCGGACGACGAACTGCGCAGCGTGAACGCGCAGATCGAATACGTGCTGCGCGACGCGCTGCGCAAGGCGGGGCGGCTGCCGGGGCATACTTCCGCACAGGAATCCGACCCCGCATCCGACGAGGAATCGACGTGAACCAGTGGACGTACCACGTGTTGGAAATCGTGCCGCGCATGCTTGGCCCGGCCGTGAGCGAGCGGCTGCAGGAAGAACTGAACCGCCTGGGCGCGGACGGCTGGGAGCTGGTCAGCGTGATGCCGGTGACGCCGTTCGACCACCTGCGCGCCGTGCTGAAGCGTCCGGCCTGACGCATTGCCGGGTGCGCCTTCGCACCCGCCCCGCTACCCTGTCCCGATGCGCGCGCCCGTTCCCCTGAAGACCGCCCTGGTCAACACGCCCCGGATCGAGATCTGGCCGGCCGGGCTGCTGCGTGCGCGCAGCAACTTCGACGCACGCGCCCTCTCTCGCGCGCGCCACGTGCTGCGTCGCAAGCGCGACGGCCAGTACCTCGCCGCCGACCTTCCCGAAGGCCTGCTCGCGCTGGTGCCGCGCCTGCGCGCCGAGCCCGGCCTGGACGAAGCGCTGGACCTGCTCGACGCCGCGCCGGCGCACCGTCGCGTGGGGCTGGAGCACGTGCGCGACCTGCCGCTCGACCGGCTGGAAGAACGACTCGAACAGCTCGGCCTGGACCCCCACGCTTACGCCGAGCGCACCGGGCTGGAGCTGGTCGCCGAACCCGACTGGCTCGCCTTCGCCGGGTTCGATCGCTATCGCCGTCCGTTGTGGCTGCACGTCGAAGCCGCGCGCGCCTGGACGCACATGCGCGAGGCGGCATTGCACGACGACGTGGTGCTGGAAGCGATCTCCGGTTACCGCAGCCACGACTACCAGCTGGGCATTTTCGAACGCAAGCTCGCACGCGGACTAAGCGTCGAGGACATCCTCACCGTCAACGCGGCGCCGGGCTACAGCGAACACCATTCCGGCCTCGCGCTGGACATCGGCGCGCCGGACGAGCCGCCCGCCGAGGAATCATTCGAACACACGCGCGCCTTCGCCTGGCTGCGCGACAACGCCGGCGGTTACGGCTTCGCCATGACCTACCCGCGCGACAACCCGCACGGCATCGTCTACGAACCGTGGCACTGGGCATTCCGGACCGCGTGACGCGGCACGGCCGAACCATCCTCCCTTTCCCTTAGATGCCCACGTCCTTCCGTTCGCTCGCCGACGGCGCCTCGCAGCGCGACAACAACTTCAACCTGATGCGCCTGTTCGCCGCGTGGCTGGTGATCTACGGCCATTCGTACGCGGTGACGGCATCGCCGGGACCGGACCTGATCCAGCAGGTGGTGCAGATCCGCTTCGCCGGCGCGGTTGCGGTGGACATGTTCTTCCTGATCAGCGGCTTCCTCATTGCCGCGAGTTTCGAACGCAACCGCCTGCGCGACTACCTCGCCGCGCGCGCGTTGCGCATCTTCCCGGCGCTGATCGTCTGCGTGTCGCTGAGCGTGTTCGTGCTGGGGGCGCTGCTGACGACCTCGCCGGACTACTGGCAGTCGCCGCAGACTTGGAAGTACCTGCTGCGCAACATCACGCTCGACAAGGCGCAGTACTTCCTGCCGGGCGTGTTCGAGGACTTGCCGAACAAGGCGATCAACGGGTCGATCTGGTCGCTGCCGGTGGAATTCCGCCTGTACCTGCTGCTGGCCGCGCTGGGCATGGCGCGACTGCTGCGTGGCTGGCGCTACAACACGCTGGCCGTGGTCGGTCTGGTGGCCGGTTTCATGTTCATCGACGTCGCTTCCCTGGCGTCGTGGAAGGTCTCGAACCTCTGGTGCCAGGCGTTCTTCGCGATGGGTGTGTTCGCCTGGGTAAACCGCGCGCGCATTCCGCTGGCCTGGCCGCTGCTGGTGGTTGCGCTCGGCGCGGCGGCGGTAATGCGCGGCACGGCGTATTTCCATATCGCCTATTTCATCGCGCTGTCGTACACGACGTTCTTCGTCGCCTACGTGCCGAAGCTGCCGCGGCTCCGGCACCACGACATCTCCTACGGCCTTTACCTGTACGGCTGGCCGTCGCAGCAGCTGGTGCTGCATGTAGCGCCCGGAAGCGGACCGCTGTTCAACACGTTCTGGGCGACGCTGCTCGCCGGCACGCTCGCCGCGCTGTCGTGGCGTTTCGTCGAACGGCCGGCGTTGCGGTTCAAGCGCAGGCGCGCGCCGGCGCCCGTCGCGCCGGACGTCGTGCCCGAGCCGATGCCGGTCGCTATTCGCGATCCAGCGTGATGCGCACGCCGGCGACGGTCTTCTGGGTGATGGTCAGGTCGAAGTTCGAACCGCCGGTACGCTTTTTCACCAGCACGTCCTCGCCGTCGTCGACCTCGATCTTGTAGCGATCGCCGAGCTTGGCGCGCAGCGTGTCGCGGATCAGGCGGGCGATGTGGTTCTCGCCGGCGTCCTTCGGCACCTGCACGGTGACGTCGACAGGCGCGGCGTCCGTCGGGGCGATGCGGAAGGCGACGACGCCGTCGCTGTCGGCATCGCTGCTGACCTGGATGCGCCACTTGTTCGACGGAGCCGCCTGCGCGAGCGCGCATGCGCAAAGCAGGACGACGAGAGACACGGCGCGGATGAAGCCGGAGCGTTGGAGCGATCGCATGACGAACCTCCTTCTGTGGGCAGCAGGGACGGACGGCGCGAGCCGGCCGTAGGCGCTTCGAATCTAGGCACGCGCCCCGTCACGCCGGCGTCGCGGTCGCGCCGCGCGCTTGGCAGCCGTCGGGGTGCTCAGTCCTGCGAACGCTTCGTGGGCACTTTCGCGGCCGCGGCGAAGTCCGCGATCCGCCACAGGTAGAGGCTGGCGTAGGTGCGGTACGGACCCCAGCGCTCGCCGGTTTCTGCCAGCACCTTCGGCGTGGGCATCTCCTCCAGCGCGTCGACGCGCTGGGCGCCCTTGCGGATGCCGAGGTCGTCGGTGGGCAGCACGTCGGGCCGACCCAGGCGGAACATCAGCATCATCTCGACCGTCCACCGGCCGATGCCGCGCACCGGCACCAGCGCCTGCACGATGGCGTCGTTGTCCATGACGCTCATCCGGCGAAGGTCGGGGATCTCACCCCGTGCCTCGCGCGCCGCGAGATCGCGAAGCGCCAGCGTCTTGTTGCCCGACACCCCGCACGCGCGAAGGCCCGCATCGTCGATGCGCGCCAGCGTGTCGGCGTGGAAGCGCGTGGCGCCGATCGCCGCTTCCACGCGGCCCACGATCGTCGCCGCGGCCTTGCCGCTGAGCTGCTGGTAGAGGATCGCGCGGGCAAGCGCGTCGACCGGATCGAAGGGTTTGCGCCAGCGCGGATCCGGTTCGATGGGGCCGATCTTCTTCATCCAGCGCGCGAGCTTCCGGTCGCGCCTGACCAGGTGCGCATGCGCTGCGTCGGTATCGAATCCTCGCGAGAAACGGGGCACGTCAGCGCCTCAGCGAGTCGACGGCGTAGAGCACCCACGCCAGGATCATCATGCTGCCGCCGATGGGCGCGAACCGCGTCGTCATGCCGGACAGCACCGCACCGGCGAGGCTGCCGGAGAACACCAGCGTGCCCAGCAGCAGCAACACCAGCGCCAGCGTGCGGAACATGCGCGGCCGCCGCGGCACGAGCGCCGCCAGTGCGATGCCATGCCCGAAGGCGAACAACGCGGCGCTGTGCAGGCGCTGCACGTCCTCGCCCTGCGCGGCATGGGCGGCATAGGCCGACAGCGCGACCGCCGCGGCCGCCAGCAGTGCGCCCGCGGCGGCGAGCAGGCGCGCGGATAGCGGCAGATGGTGCGTGCTCGGGTAGAGGCTCATGCAGGTCGTCCCTTGCGCGAAGTCGGCACGATAGCGCCTGTTCGCGCGAGACTCCAAACCGTGCGGGCCGTGCATGGCCCATTCGCAGTGCGAACGCGGGCACAAAAAAACGCGCCGCGGAGTCCGCGGCGCGTTTCGTGAAGCGTCGGCGCGAGCCGGGCGTCTTACTTGACGGCCCAGAACACGTCGAAGGTGCCTTCTTCGGTGAACGCAGCCGGCACACCGCCGGTCCACGCTTCGTACGGACGGTCGACCGTCTCGTAGCCGTGCGTCAGCGCCCAGCCACGCAGGGCGTCGCGGACCTTCGGCAGGTTGGCCATGTGGCCCTTGAAGCCCGGGACGACGGCGACGCGCGCCGGCTCGTTGAACGCGAAGGTCACCGGACCTTCGAGCTTCACGTCCAGCTTCTCGCTGCCGTCGGCGGCACCGATCTTCTTGACCGGCTGGGCGACGTCGAAGGAGTACATCTCCGAACCGAACTCGTTGGTCACGATGCGGACCGGGCCGGCCGGCTCCAGGCCGTTGGCGGCCATCACCTTCTTGATCCACTCCATGTTGGAGTTGATCTGGCCCATGACCTTGTCGTTGGTGCGCTCGACCGCGGCGGTGACGACCAGCAGGTTCTCGGCCGGGCGATCGACGATCTTGGGCGCCTTCGACGGGTCGGCCTTGCTCAGCTCGGCGTAGTCGTAGTTCGGCACGGCGGCGAGCATGTTGGTCAGGCGGGTCAGGCCCATCTTCATGTCTTCGCCGACGTTGCTGCTGACGTACAGGCCGGCGTAGCGGCCGATCAGGTTCCAGCCGTAGTCGACGTCATAGGTCTGCGTGATCTGCACATTGCGGCCACCGCGGCCGGTCGGACGCAGGGTGAACTCGGTGCGCTTGTTGCGACCCGGCTCGATGTCGGTCAGCGCATAGGCGACGCGCTTGCCCGGATCGCTGGCGGTGATCTCCCAGCTGCCTTGGCGCAGGCCCTTTTCCTTGGAGTTGTAGTCAAGGCGCGCACCCACGCCCGATTCCGGGCCGGAGAGCTTCAGCTCGATCTTCGGGTCGCGCAGGACGAGCGGGTTCCAGTCCTTGAAGCGCTTCAGGCTATTGAGGCTGTCGTACACGATGGTGAGCTTGCGGTTGGTCTCAACCGAATGCTCCAGGTGACGGCTCGACGGCAGCGCGATGCCTACGATGAGGAACAGCGCGGCCACGATGGCCAGGGAAATCAAAATCTCGATCAGACGGGTCATTCAGGTTTCTCCGAGGGCGCCGGTACCCGGTTGACCGGGACACAGACCCGCAATCGTATCAAGGAAGCCGCGGGCGGGGCAGCTGTCCGGGCAAGAAAAGTAAGGTGGGGAAAGGCCGCCTGGCGCGGCGCCCGGAGCCATTGCGCAGGGCCGGCCAGTCCGGAGCCGGGTGACCCGACAGGGTCGGCAAGGTGCGGCCCCGGAACGCCGGGGCGCGGTCGACGACCTTGCCACTTCGGGCCCGTCCGCGTGCGGAAAGGGCCCGGCACCGACCGCGCTCAGACCAGCTGCAACTCGAAGGCTTTGAGCACCGCTCGCGTGCGATCGCGCACGCCGAGCTTGGACAGGGTGAGCCGCCATCGCATGCGAGGCATTGCCTCGCATGGCGGCGAACGCCCGGCGCGCTGCGCCGGGCCGGGCATCCTGCGCTCAGACCAGCTGCAACTCGAAGGCCTTGAGCACCGCGCGCGTGCGATCGCGCACGCCGAGCTTGGACAGGATGTTCGAGACGTGGTTCTTGATCGTGCCTTCGGCGACGCCGAGGGAATTGGCGATTTCCTTGTTGGAAAAGCCACCGGCCATCAGGCGCAGGATCTCGGTTTCGCGTTCGGTCAGCGGATCGGGGCGATCGAGGCTGACGAAGTCGTTGCGCATGTGTTCCAGGCCGGACAGCAGGCGCTGCGTCACCGCCGGCTGCACGAGCGAACCGCCGTCGGCGACGGCCTGTATCGCGCTCACCAGTTGTTCGAGCGAGACGTCCTTGAGCAGGTAGCCCTTCGCGCCCGCCTTCAGGCCGGCCAGCACCAGCTGGTCGTCGTCGAAGGTGGTCAGAATGATCGTCGGCGGCAGCGTGTTGTTGCGCGCCATGTGCTGCAGCGCCTCCAGGCCCGACATCACCGGCATGCGCATGTCCATCAGCACCACGTCGGGCTTGAGCTGCGGAATCAGGTCCACCGCCTGGCGGCCGTCGCCGGCTTCGCCAATTACCTCGATGCCTTCGGCCAGGGCCAACAGGGAGCGGACGCCCTGCCGGACCAGCGTCTGGTCGTCGACTATCAACACACGGATCATGCGATGGCTCCTTCGCAGGCAGCGGCCGCAGCCGCCGAGGCCGGCAGCGTCAGGTGCAGGCAGAAGCCCGCACCCAGCCGGGTTTCGATCTTGAGGTCCCCGCCGTGCGCCTGCAGGCGCTCGCGCATGCCGCGCAGGCCGTTGCCGGCGACGAGGTTGTCGCTTCCGTTGCCGTCGTCGCGCGCGCTCATGACGATGCAGTCCGAACGCCGCCCGGCGTTGATCCACAGGTTGCGCGCGCCGGCGTGGCGCACGGCGTTGGTGATGATTTCCTGCGTGCAGCGCAGCAGCACGTGCGCGCGCTCGGGATCGTCCAGCGTCAGCGGCGCCTGGATGTCCATGTGGATGTCCAGCGCCGGCACGTTCTCGGCCAGCGGCAGCAGCGCGGCCGACAGGTCGATCGCCCCGCCCTCGCGCAGCTGGCTCACCGCTTCGCGCACGTCGGTCAGCAGCAGGCGCGCGAGCGTGTGTGCCTGCTGTACGTGCTCCTTCACACGGCCTTCGGACAGGTGCCCGGCGACTTCCAGGTTGAGGCTCAGCGCCGTGAGGTGATGGCCCAGCAGGTCGTGCAGTTCGCGCGAGATGCGCGTGCGTTCGTTCACCCGAACGCTTTCGCCCAGCAGCGCGCGCGTAGCGCGCAGTTCGGCGTTGAGGCGGCGCTGCTCCTCGCGGGCTTCGGCCTGCTGGCGCGCGACGAGCGCGGTGACGAAGACCAGGCTGGAGAAGCCCATGTAGGTCACCGACTGGAGCACGGCGACCATCGGCGGGAAATCCAGCGCCTCGACGAACAGCGGGATGATCGCGACGTTGCCGCCGACCAGCAGCGCCAGGCCCCAGCGCACCGGCATCAGCCACGGCAGCAGGCCGGCCACGACCATCAGCAGGATCGAGCCCAAGCCCGTGCGCGAGAAGTAGCCGACGCCGATCGCGCAACCGGTGAGGACGAGCAGCAGGACCTTGTCGAGCGCCCCGCTCGGCCGTCCGAGCTGGCGGCTGATCCACCAGTAGATCAGCCCGAACGCGAGGTAAACCACCAGCCAGCGCAGGATCTGCAGCGCCGGTGGGCCTTCGGTGTCGGGACTGAGGATGGTCGGATCGAACCAGACGCTGAGCAGCCAGAGGCCCACGGCGCCCCAGGTGAACAGGCCCGCGTAGCGCAGCAATCGGGTGTGGTTGAGGCGGGCCAGCATGCCGGCATGCTAAACGCATCAAGGGTCTGGGGAGCCGTCCGAAAGTCATGTCTCAGCGGTCGCCCGCATCTTCCCATGGCGTCGTCGGCCGCGCCGTGACGGGTCGCCCGGGGGAGTCGGCCATGCGATAATCGCGACGCCGGCCGCGCTTTGCGCCCGGTCCGAAGCACAGCTGGAGCCTGGAATGTCGATCGTCGTCCGCGACGTGCGTGAGCACGAGCTGGATTCCGTCCTTGCCCTCAACAACGCCGCCGGCCCTGCGATCCTGCCGCTGGATGCGGCGAGACTGCGTCACTTCTTCGATACCGCCGAATACTTCCGCGTCGCCGAGCGCGACGGGGCCATCGCCGGCTTCCTGATCGGCGTGGGCAGCCATACGAACCACGACAGCAGCAACTTCCGCTGGTTCTGCGAGCGTTACCCGAATTTCTTCTACATCGACCGCATCGTGGTCGCCAGCCGCCGTCGCGGCGGCGGCGTCGGCCGTGCGTTCTATGCCGACGCCCAGAGCTACGCCGAGCTGCGCTATCCGCAGATGGCCTGCGAGGTGTTCCTGGAAGGCACCAACGACCCCGCCCTGCTCTTCCACGGCAGCTTCGGCTTCCACGAGGTCGGGCAGCACGTGATGGAAGAGGCCGACGTGCGCGCCGCGATGCTCATGAAGCCGCTGTGCAGCTACGCCTGGGTCCGCGAGACCTACGGCGACGCGCTGCCGCAGGCGCCGTGGATCACCCGCCCGCGCAACGCCGTCGCCGCGCAACGCCTGACCGGTACCGCCCTGTGAGCGCCGCCATGGACTTCGAACTGGCCGGCGAACTGAAGATCGGCCAGGTCGGCATCGCGAACCTGCGCATCCGCACCCTCGACGTCGCCAGACTCACCGAGGAAATGCGCGGCCGCGTGCAGCGCGCGCCGAAGCTGTTCGCGCGTGCGGCGGTGGTGATCGACTTCGGCGGCCTCACGCGCACGCCGGACGAAACCACCGCACGCGCCCTGATCGAAGGCCTGCGCGACGCCGGCGTGCTGCCGGTGGCGCTGGCCTACGGCACCACCGAGATCGAGCGGCTCTCCGAGGCGCTCGGCCTGCCGCTGCTGGCGAAGTTCCGCGCCTCCTACGAGCGCGACGAGCAGGCGCCGTCGCCCGCGCCGACCATTCGTGAGCCAGAGCCCCCGCCGCCGCCGAAGGCCGCGAAAAGCGCGCCCGCCGCCGCGGCGCCGGCCGTCGCGAACGTGGCGCCGGGCATGATCCAGTCGGCACCGGTGCGTTCGGGCCAGCAGATCTACGCCGAAAACCGCGACCTGACCGTACTGACAACGGTGGGCGCCGGTGCGGAGGTGATCTCCGACGGCTCGGTGCATATTTACGGACCGTTGCGCGGTCGCGCCCTGGCTGGCGCGAAAGGCAACGAACAGGCCCGCATCTTCTGCCGCGAGTTCCATGCCGAACTCGTCGCGATCGCGGGCCACTACAAAGTGATGGAAGAAATTCCGAAGGAACTGCGCGGCAAGGCCGTGCAGATCTGGCTCGAAGACCAACAACTAAAGATCGCGGCTCAGGATTGAGACCGCACCACCGGAGGATTGTTTAGTGGCCGAAATCATCGTAGTCACCTCGGGCAAGGGCGGCGTGGGCAAGACCACCACCAGCGCCAGCCTCGCGTGCGGTCTCGCCCGCCGTGGCCACAAGGTCGCCGTCATCGACTTCGACGTCGGCCTGCGCAACCTCGACCTGATCATGGGCTGCGAGCGTCGCGTGGTGTACGACTTCGTCAACGTCGTCAATGGCGAGGCGAACCTGAAGCAGGCGCTGATCAAGGACAAGCGTTTCGAGAACCTGTACGTGCTCGCCGCGTCGCAGACGCGCGACAAGGACGCGCTGACGAAGGAAGGCGTGCAGAAGGTGCTCGACGATCTGGCCGCCGACGGCTTCGACTACATCGTGTGCGACTCGCCGGCCGGCATCGAGAAGGGTGCGTACCTGGCGATGTACTTCGCCGACCAGGCGCTGGTGGTCGTGAACCCGGAAGTCTCGTCGGTGCGCGACTCGGACCGCATCCTCGGCCTGCTGGCGTCGAAGACGCGCCGCGCCGAGAACGGCGAGCGCATCAAGGAACACCTGCTGCTCACCCGCTATAGCCCGAACCGGGTGGAAACGGGCGAGATGCTGTCGGTCGGCGACGTCGAGGAAATCCTCGGCCTCAAGACGATCGGCGTGATCCCCGAATCGCCGGACGTGCTCAACGCGTCCAACAAGGGCGAGCCGGTCATCCTGGAAACCGAGTCCAACGCGGCCCAGGCCTATGACGACGCCGTCGCGCGCCTGCTGGGCGACACCCGGCCGATGCGCTTCATCACTGCAGAGAAGAAGGGTTTCTTCAGCAAGATCTTCGGAGGTTGAGGATGGGCTTGTTCGATTTCCTGCTCGCCAAGAAGCAGACCGCCACGATCGCCAAGGATCGCCTGCGCATCATCGTCGCGCACGAACGCGCCGGCCGCGGCAGCAACAGCCCGGATTACCTGCCGATGCTGCAGCGCGAGTTGCTGGAGGTGATCCGCAAGTACATCAATGTCGACGCCGAATCGGTGAAGGTTGACCTGATCGGCGAAGGCGACAGCAAGGTATTGGACATTTCCGTCGCGCTGCCGGAAAACCCGGCGCAGGCGTGATCGCCTGATCCCTTCTCCCGCCCGCGGGAGAAGGTGGCCGAAGGCCGGATGAGGGCAGCCCAGAGCTGCCGCTCCGTTCGCCCTCACCCTGCCCTCTCCCTGCCCTCTCCCGCAAGCGGGAGAGGGGACGAAACCCGCAATGCTCACCCTCGCCGACATCTCCTTCGACGCCACCGCCGCGCTGCTCGTGCGGTACGGCCTGGCGTTGCATCGCGTCGCCGACGGCGAGGCGATCCCCGGCAGCTACTGGGGCGAATGCGAAGCGGGGCTGATCGGCCACAACGTCTATGCGCGCGGCGACACGCCGGTGCATTCGCTGCTGCACGAAGCCGCGCACCTGATCGTCCTGCCGCCCGAACGCCGCGCGCAGGTGCACACCGACGCCACCGATTCGATCGAGGAAGAAGACGCCGTGTGCGTGCTGCAGGCGCTGCTCGGCGATGCGCTGCCGGGCGTCGGACGCGAACGCGTGCTCGCCGACATGGACGGCTGGGGCTACACGTTCCGGCTGGGTTCGGCGAAGGCGTATTTCGAACGCGATTCCGATGCCGCATGGGAATGGCTGCATGTGCGCGGCCTGGCCGATCTGGCAACGCGTTCCCTGGCGGCGCCTCTCTAAGCCGTCATTCCCGCGAAGGCGGGAATCCAGCCGCCCGCTGCAATTCCCCCTTCCGGAAGTGAGGCGTTTGAGTGCTGGATCCCCGCCTTCGCGGGGATGACGGGCTGTCGCGACCCAGTACCCGCCGCGCTGCACCGCACCAATCTTCCTTCCCTTGCGCCCGTCCCGCGCCGCCTCTAGCCTTCCGGGGCCGCCGTCTGGCGGGCAGTTCACTCCGGAGAGAGTCATCATGAAACCCGTACGCGCGCTCCTCGCGCTCAGCATCACCGCGGCCGCGATCGGCCTGGGCGGTTGCAAGAAGGAACCGACCCCGACCACCACGACCACCGGAGCGCCGACCACCGCGCCGGCCGGCGAGACCGCCGACCAGTTCATCGCCCGGGTGAACGATGAGTACCGGAAGATGTATCCGGAGATGACCGCCGCGCAGTGGCTGTCCTCGACCTACATCAACGACGACAGCCAGCTGCTGTCGGCCAAGGCCAACGAACGCTACCTCGCCCAGCTCAACAACTGGATCGAGCAGGCCAAGCGTTTCGAAGGCCAGCAGATGTCGCCGGAAACGGCGCGCTCGATCCAGTTGCTCAAGCTCGGCACCGCGATGCCGCCGCCGAAGGATCCGGCCAAGCTCGAGGAACTGACCAAGATCGCCACGCGCCTGGAAGGCATGTACGGCGCCGGCACTTACTGCACCGGCGAAGGCGACGCGAAGCAGTGCCGCCAGCTGGGCGACCTGGAAGACGTGCTGCGCACCAGCCGCGACTACGACGAGCAGCTGCAGGCGTGGCAGGGCTGGCACACCATCTCCAAGCCGATGCGCGGCGATTACACGCGTTTCGTCGAACTGGTGAACCAGGGCGCGCGCGACATGGGCTTCGCCGACACCGGCGAGATGTGGCGTTCGGGCTACGACATGACGCCGGCCGAAATGGCCACCGAAACCGACCGCCTCTGGGGCCAGGTCAAGCCGCTGTACGAACAGCTGCACTGCTATGCGCGCACGCGCCTTGAAGCGAAGTACGGCACCGACCGCGGCCACGTGGCCGGCAACATGCTGCCCGCGCACCTGATGGGCAACATGTGGCAGCAGGACTGGGGCAACCTGTGGGACATCCTGGCGCCGTATCCGAACGCCAGCGTTCCGGAGATCACCACCGCGCTGGAATCGCAGTACCGCGCCACGCACGACGCGATGCTCGCGAAGAATCCGGGCAAGCGCGCGCCGGCGGAACTGGCGCAGCTGGAGCAGGACGCCCGCCTCGCCTCGGCCAAGCTGATGAGCGAGCGCGCGCAGGATTTCTACACCTCGCTGGGCATGCAGAAGCTGCCGGAGAGCTACTGGACGCACACGCAATTCATCAAGCCGCGTGATCGCGACGTGGTCTGCCACGCGAGCGCATGGGACATGAACATGGCCGGCGACGTGCGCATCAAGATGTGCATCAAGCCGAACGAGGAAGATTTCACGACGATCTACCACGAGCTCGGCCACGTCTATTACTACCTCGCGTACAACAAGCTGCCGCCGCTGTTCCAGCAGGGCGCGCACGACGGCTTCCATGAAGCCATCGGCGACACGATCGTGCTGTCGATGACGCCCAAGTACCTGCAGTCGATCGGCCTGGCCGGCGAGCAGCAGGTCAGCGACGAGGCCGTGGTCAACGCGCAGATGCGCATGGCGCTGGCGAAGGTCGCGTTCCTGCCGTTCGGCCTGATGATCGACCGCTGGCGCTGGGGCGTGTTCGACGGCTCGATCAAGCCGGCCGACTACAACAAGGCGTGGTGGGAACTGAAGGCGAAGTACCAGGGCGTGGCGCCGTCGACGGCGCGCGGCGAGGAGTTCTTCGACGCCGGCGCGAAGTACCACGTGCCGGGCAACACGCCGTACACGCGCTACTTCTTCGCGCACGTGCTGCAGTTCCAGTTCTACAAGGCACTGTGCGATGCGTCGGGCTACAAGGGCCCGCTGCACGAGTGCAGCTTCTACGGCAACAAGGAAGCCGGCGCGCGCTTCCAGGCGATGCTCAGCAAGGGCGCGAGCCAGCCGTGGCAGAAGACGCTGAAGGAACTCACCGGCGGCGAGCAGATGGACGCCTCGGCGGTGCTGGAGTACTTCGGCCCGCTGCAGACCTGGCTGAAGCAGCAGAACGAAGGCAAGACCTGCGGCTGGCAGGCCGATGCGACCGCCGCAACGCCCGCACCCGCGACGACGCCCGCCGAACCGGCGAAACAGCAAGCGCCGAAGCAGGGCTGAGTTTCGTCCTGAACGCGCGAAGGAAACGGCCGGCCCTGCCGGCCGTTTTCTTTTTTGCGACATCCCACGGCATTCCCGCCAACCTGCGTAGCGCGGACGCCACGGCCACGCGGGTATGGTGACGGCATGAACAAGCACCTGGTTTTCCTCGCCGTCGCCGCCACGCTGCCGTTCGCCACGAACGCCACCGAACGCGTCGACCTGCTCATCCGCGACGCCACCGTCGTCGACGTCGTCTCTGGAAAACTCCAGCCGCATCGCACGATCGCCGTGCGCGACGGGCATATCCTCGCCATCGCCGATGCGAAGCAGGCGAAGCGATACGAGGCGCCGCAGGTCGTCGATGCGCAGGGCAAGTTCGCCATCCCGGGCCTGTGGGACATGCACGTGCATTTCGGCGGCGGCGACAAGTTGATCGAGGAGAACCGCAACCTGCTTCCGCTCTACCTCGCGCACGGCATCACCGCGGTGCGCGACTGCGCGGGCGATCTGAGCCCGAGCGTGCTGCAGTGGCGCGACCAGGTGAGCAAGGGCGAGCTCGCCGGCCCGCGCATCTTCACCTCCGGCCCGAAGATCGAAGGCTACAAGTCGATCTGGCCTGGCGACATCGAGATCGGCAATACGGCTGAGCTCAACGCCGCACTCGATCAGTTGCAAGGCTGGAAGGTCGACTTCGTCAAGATCACCGACAACACGCTGTCGCCGGAACTCTTCCTCGCAGCCGTGAAGGAAGCCGACCGTCGCGGCCTGCGAACTTCCGCGCACGTGCCGTATTCGCTCACGCTGGAAGAAGTGAGCGCGGCGGGACTGGATTCGATCGAACACTTCGACTACGCCTACAAGGCCGGCTCCCCGCTGGAGAAATCGCTCGGCGAGAAGATCGCGACGGGCGAGATCAACAGCCGCGATGCATGGACGCAATGGAACGCCACCTTCGATCCCGCGCGTGCGATGGCGGCCTACCGCAACCTCGCCGCGCACGGGACCGCGATCACGCCGACGATCAACGGCAGCCGCGTGGTGACCTACCTCGACCAGGACGACCACAAGCGCGACCCGTACCTGAAGTACATCGGCCCCGGCCTGCAGGCCACCTACACCTGGCGCGTCGAACGCGCGGCGAAGGACGACGCGCAGGCCGTCGCGCGTCGCCACGAACGTTTCGAGACCAGTGCGGGCGTGCTGCCGATGATGCAGAAGGCCGGCATGACGATCCTCGCCGGCACCGATGCGGGCTTCCTCAACTCCTACAACTACCCCGGCATCGGCCTGCACCAGGAACTGGGCTGGCTCGTGCATTACGGCCTGACGCCGACGCAGGCGCTGCAGGCGGCGACGATCAACGGCGCGCGCTTCCTCGGCCACGCCGATGAATACGGCACGTTGCAGCCGGGCAAGGTCGCCGACGTCGTGCTGCTCGACGCCGACCCGCTGCGCGACATCGACGCCACGCGCCGGATCCACACCGTGGTGCAGCGCGGCCAGGTGCATGACCGCGCCGACCTCGACGCGATGCTGGCCGACGTCGAACGCCGCGTTGCGGCGCAGCAGGCCGCGGCGGCGTCGACGGAGCCCTGATGGCCGCCGCACGCCGGCGCTTCCCCAATGGCAGGGGCGGTCGTACCCTGCGCGCATGAACCGCGCCGACCGCCTCTCCGACCTCGCACCGCAGCCGCTCGAACACGCCACCGCCCTGCCCGCGCGCTACTACGTGGAGGCGGCGATGCCGGCGCTGGATCGCCGCGCCATCTTCGACGCAGGCTGGCAGCTGCTCGCGCACGTGTGCCAGCTGAAGGACGCCGGCGACCACGTCGTCGGCGATTTCGCCGGGCTGCCGGTGATCGCGGTGCGCGGCGCGGACGGCGAGATCCGCGTCTTCCACAACGTCTGCCGCCATCGCGCCGGGCCGATCGCCAGCTGCGACGGCCTGGCCGCCAAGTCGCTCCGCTGCCGCTACCACGGCTGGACGTACACGCTGGACGGCGTGCTGCGTTCCGCGCCGGAAATGGGCTCCGCGCCGGACTTCGTGCCCGGCGACATCCATCTGCCGCAGCTGGCCGTGCGCGTGTGGCAGGGGATGGTATTCGCGGCGGTCGATGAAGCACGCGCGCCGGCCTTCGACGCGTTCGTCGAGGGCATCGACGAACGACTCGGCGCGAACCGCCATCTCGAACATTACGGCCACCACCGCCGCGTCGGCTACGACGTCGCGTGCAACTGGAAGGTCTACGTCGACAACTACCTCGAGGGCTACCACGTCCCGCACATCCATCCCGGATTGAACAAGCTGCTCGATTACCGCAGCTACATCACGGAAACCGCGCAGTGGTATTCGTACCAGTTCAGCCCGCTGGAAAGCGGCGACGGGCTCTATGGCGACGGCGACGCGCTGTATTACTGGCTGTGGCCGAACACGATGCTCAACATCCTGCCCGGCCGCCTGCAGACCAATCGCGTGGTGCCGAAGGGCGCAGACCGATGCCGCGTCGAGTTCGACTTCTACTACGCGATGGACGACAGCGACGAAGCGCACCAGCGCCGCGAGGCGGACCGCGATTTCAGCGACGAAGTGCAGCTGGAAGACCTGACGATCTGCGAGGACGTGCAGCGTGGGCTGTCGTCGGGGTCGTACGAACCCGGGCGGTTGAATCCGTTGCGCGAGAACGCGGTGCATCACTTCCATGAGCTGCTGCGTTCGGTGTATCGGGCGGATGGGGGGTAATGCCGTCATTCCCGCGAAGGCGGGAATCCACACTTCAGCGCGTCAAGTTTCCTGAAAGCAGAGCCACATCGGACAGATGGATCCCCGCCTTCGCGGGGATGACGACTCAAAAGCGACGCGCCGCCCTGCCCTTCGGCGTCCCCGACCTCGACCAGCACACCACCCATGACCCAAACCCGCCCTCTCGGCTTCTGGTCCGCCACCGCGCTCGTGGTCGGCAGCATGATCGGCTCCGGTGCGTTCCTGCTCCCGGCCGCGCTGGCGCCGTTCGGCGCGGCGAGCCTGCTCGGCTGGGGCATCACGCTCGCCGGCGCGATGCTGCTGGCGATCACCTTCGCGCGACTGGCGATGCGCTGGCCGCAGACCGGCGGACCGTACGTGTTCGCGCGCAACGCGTTCGGCGAACTGCCGGGCTTCGTCATCGCGTGGAGCTACTGGATCTCGATCTGGTGCGCCACGGCCGCCATCGCGGTCGCCTTTGCCGGGAGCATCGGCGCGATCTTCCCCGCGCTCACCGCCACGCCGCTGCGCGCGGCGCTCTGCGCGCTCGGCGCGTTGTGGCTGTGCAGTGGCGTGAACCTCATCGGCCTGCGCGAAGCCGGCGGCCTGCAGCTGATCACCACCGTGCTGAAGCTGCTGCCACTGCTGCTGTTCGGCCTGGTCGCGATGTGGTTCGTCGATGCGAAGCACTACACGCCGTTCAACCCGACCACCGACAGCCTGCCGCACGTCGCCAACGCCACCGTCGCATTGACGCTGTGGGCGATGCTCGGGCTGGAAGCGGCGACGGTGCCTGCAGGCTCGACCGAGAACGCACAGGCGACCGTGCCGCGCGCGACCGTGCTGGGTGCGCTCCTCGCGGGCGTAGCGACGATCCTCGCCTGTACGGCGGTGCTCGGGCTGCTGCCGCGCGAAGTGCTCGCGCAGTCGCAGGCGCCGATGGCCGATGCCGCACGTTCGCTCTGGGGACCGGCCGCGGGCGTGACGCTCGCCGTCGTCATGGCGATCTCCTGCTTCGGGGCGCTCAACGGCTGGATCCTGCTGTCGGCGCAGCTGCCGCTCGCCGCCGCGCGCGACGGCCTCTTCCCGGCCTCGTTCACGAAGCTCGACAAGGGCGGCACGCCCGTGGTCGGCGTGATCGTGAGCAGCGTGCTCGCCAGCGCGCTCGTCGCAGCGAACTACAGCCGCTCGCTGGTGCAGGTGTTCACGTTCTCGATCCTGCTCTCGACCGCCGCCACGCTGCTGCCGTACGTCGTGAGCAGCGCCGCATGGCTCGTGCGTGGCACGGGCGCGGTGAGCCGCACGCTCGCCGCGCTGGCGCTGGGCTACAGCCTGTACGCGATGTTCGGCATCGGCACTGAAGCGCTCGTGTGGGGCGCGGTGCTCATCCTCGCCGGTTTCCCGCTCTATGCGTGGATGCGCCGGCGCCGCGTCGCGGTCAGCGGCTGATTACAGCGTTTCGCCGGGGACGGTCTGCGTCGCCCCGTTGCCCGAACGCATCCGCGACACGCGCGCTTCCCAGCGCCAGAAGCCGAACGCGATCGTCAGGAACGCGATGGCGGTGGCGATCAGCCACAGCGCGTGGTCGCTGATCAGCGGCGAAAGCACGCCGGCGATCACCGCGTTGAGCACCAGGCCAGTAAACGCCTGCAGCGACGACGCCGAGCCGCGCTGGCGCGGGTACATGTCGAGGATCGCAAGCGTCACGATCGGGAACACCAGCGCGATGCCGAACGCGTTGAGCATCATCGGCAGCACCGCCCACGGCACCTTGGGCACGTCGGTGAGCAGGTTGTAGCCGAGGTTGATCGCCATGGCGACGGCCGAGCACGCGAACCCGATCGACACCAGCTTCGCGCCGCTCACCTTACCCGCGCTGCGCCCGGACACGAACGCGCCCAGGATCATGCCGCTGATCATCGGCACGAAGAACCAGCCGAACTCGCGCTCGCTGAGCTTGAGGATGTCGAGCACGAACGCCGGCGCCGACGCGATGTACACCCACAGCGCGGCGAAGTTGAACGCCGCCGCGGCGGACAATCGCTGGAAACGCGGATTGACGATGATGGCCACGTAATCGCGCAACAAACGTTTCGGCGCCAGTGGCAGGCGCGCCTGCGGCGGATGCGTTTCGGGCAGCGCACGCCACGTCGCGACGATCAGCACGATCGAGAACGCGACCAGGAACCAGAAGATCGCCGGCCAATGCGCGACGCCGAGGATCCAGCCGCCGATCACCGGTGCCAGCGCGGGCGCGACGCCGAAGATCATCGACACCTGGCTCATCAGCCGCTGCGCGTCGTCGCCGTGCAGCACGTCGCGAATCACCGCGCGGCCGACGATCAGGCCCACGCCGGACGAGAGACCCTGCAACGCGCGGAAGGCGAGCAGCGTCGTCAGGTCCTTCGACAGCGCGCAGCCGACCGAGGCGATGGCGAACACGATCAATCCGCCGAGGATCACGCGCCGGCGCCCGATCGCATCCGACAGCGGCCCGTGCACGATGCTCATCAGCGCGTAGGCGACCAGGTACACGCTGATCGTCTGCTGCATCGCGAGCTTGTCGGCACCGAACTGCGCGCCGATGGCCGGGAACGCAGGGAAGATCGTGTCGATCGAGAACGGTCCGAACATCGCCAGTCCGCCCAGCAGCAGGGCGAGGCGGCGGACGGGAATGGACAGCGTGGCGGGTTGCGTGGGCATCGGCTCGGTCGAATTCGATTCTTGCGAACACGGACGCGATCGCGCCCGCGTGTGTGACGGTCAGGCGTCCGGCGGGCCTTTCAGCTCGACGAGGTTGCCTTCGGGGTCGTACAGGTATTGCGATGGGCCCTCGCCCTCCGCGCCGTAACGCGAACCGAACTCCGCGACGCGGACTTCGTGCGCTGTGAGGTGGGCGACGATCGCGTCCACGTCGAACGGTTCGACGCGCAGGCAGAGGTGGTCCATGTTGTGGCCTTCCTGGCCCGGCGCCGCGCCGCCCTTGCGGCCCAGCGTGCCGTCCACGTCGACCAGGTCGATCAGGCTGGCGCCGGCGCGAAGCTGGATCAGGCCGATGGCGGCCTGCCGGCGTTCGACGGTGCAACCCAGCACGTCGCAGTAGAACGCCACCATCCCGGCGACATCGCGAACCCGCAGCACCACGTGGTCGATCTGCTGCAACTGGAACGGCGGTGACGGCATCGGCGGCATCCTGCGCACGGGCGCACAGGATACAGCCGGCCCGTCTTGCCGAATGCGTCGTCATGCACGGTCGTCAACCGCACGAATACTTCGTCGGCCGGAGAACGGCGAAGGCCCGCCTCCGAAAAGGCGGGCCTAGCTGGCGATATCCGGCGGGCGACCGCGATGGCCGCCCGCCTGGCGTGCTTGCGGACCGCCAATTACCAGCCGAAGCCCACCGCGGCACCGACCGACTGATCGTCCTGGGTGAACGCGCCGCCCAGGGTGAAGTTGGCCGAATCGCTGATCGCGTGCTGGTAGCCGACCGACAGCGCCACTTCGCCGTTGACCACGCCGGTGCCCACCGCCGCACGATCCTGCGTGTGCAGGCCGGCGAGCGAGGCCGACATCATCGACATCGCGCTGTTCATCGCGCCCATGCTGTCGATGCGCTGGTCCTGCACGTTGAAGCGGTCGTCCATCTCGCCGTGCAGCGCGTCGAAGCGCGAGTCGGTGTACGAACGGGACTGCTCCAGCACTTCCGTGTTGCCCTGGACCATGCGCTGGTTGAGCGTGGCGACATTGCTTTCCACGTTCGTCACGCGACCGTCGATGGTGGTGACGTCCGAACGCAGGTTCGTCACGTCGCCTTCGGTCTTCGTCTGACGCTGGTCGAGCGTGGCGACGTCGCCCTCGGTCTTCGTCTGGCGCTGGTCGAGGTTGGCGATGTCGCCTTCGTTCTTCGTGGTGCGTGCATCGACGCCCGCGATGGCCGACTCGTTGGCGGCCACGCGCTCGTTGGTGGCGTTGAGCTGCGAACCGTTCACGGCCTGCTTGCTGGTCGCCGAGACTTCGCCGTCGGCGACGCCGCCGAGCTTGCGCTCGCCCTGCGTGCCGGCGATGTTCACCTCGGTGCCGTCCTTGTCGGCGGCGACCGTGATCACCTTGCTCGTCGCGTCCTGCTTCACCAGGCCGACTTCGCCGTTGCTGATCTGCTGGCTCAGGTTGGACACGTCGCCTTCCACGTTCGTCACGCGGTTGTCGAGGTTGCTGATGTCGCCCTCGTTCTTCGTGGTGCGGTCGTCGAGCGCCGCGATGTCGCTGGTGTTCTTGGCAATGTCGGAGGTGTTCTTCGCGATGTCCGACGTGTTCTGCGCAACCGAAGCCTCGGTCGCGTCGGCGCGCGTCTGCAGGTCGGCGATGTCGCTGGTGTTCTTCGCGATATCCGTCGTGTTCTTCGCGATGTCGCTGGTGTTCTTCGCGATGTCCGTCGTGTTCTTGGCGATGTCGCCGGCGTTCTTGGCGATGTCCGTCGTATTCTTCGCGATGTCGGTGGTGTTCTGGGCGACGGCGGCGTCGGTCGCGTCGGCACGGCCCTTCAGCGCGTCGATGTCCGACGTGTTCTGCGCGACATTCTGGTTGGTGGTGTACAGCTGCGAGCCGTTGATGGCTTCCTTGCTGGTCGCCGAGACCTCGCCTTCGGACACGCCCTGCAGCTTGCGGGTGCCGGCAGTGCCGGTGAAGTCGACGGCGGCGCCATCGGTGTCCTTGCCGACGGTGAGCTTCTGGCCGGCGGCCGACTGCTGCACCAGGCCGACCGTGCCGCTGCTGATGTTGTTCACCGTGGTCTGCAGCGACGAGATGTCATTGGCGTTGCTGGTCACGCGGGTATCGAGCGCGCCGAGCGCGGCGTCGACCTTGCCGAACGCAGTGCCGACGTCCGTCGCCGCGCCCGAGGAGCCGCCGATCGTGTTGGCGTTGGCGAGCGCGTAGCTCGGCGCGGTCACGTTGCCCGACGCATCCAGCGGGGAACCGAAGGCGGCCGCGATAGCGGTGTTGCTGTCGAACAGCTGGTCGCCGTTGATGGCATCCGCGCTGCCGCTGGCGACGTTCCCCGCGGCCAGGCCGGTGATCTTCGTCGAGTTCATCTCGAGGCCGCCGTGGAAGCTGGCGAGCTTCCAGGCATCCAGGTAGCCGCCGAGGTTCAGCGAGTCTTCGTTGCCGTTGACCGTGTCGCTGGCGTAGAAGACGGCGCGCTTGCCCGGATCGCCCTGCCCGCTTTCGCCCGTGCCGGCCGCGACGAGGCAGGTCCCGCTCGCGGAGGACGTGTGCAGGGTCGGCGAGTTCTCGTCCTGCAGGTACGTGCAGCCGATGGCCGATTCGTTCGTGCCCGCGTTGATCACGACCTTTGCCTGGGCATTGCCGACGGCGGCAAGCGCGACGACAGCGGTCAGCACGGCGCCGGCAGCGGACGCCTTCGTGCGGCCCTTGGCCATTTCGGAAGCCACGACATAACGGCCTGTGGCGGCGTTGAAAACGATGCGGAAGATCTTGTTCATGACATCACCTTTGAGAGTTGGAGGACGTTGGATGCGGTGTGCTTCGCAACGGCGGTGATGTTCGTGATCTGAGACTTTTGCTTACATCAGAGTTTTCTACAGACTGTGCATTTCGCCTTCGCGAGACGCGCTACAAGGGCTTCCGAAAGGAGCTTTCGGAATATTCCTACCCAACATCGCGCCGAATGGCCGCGCCTTCGGTGTTGGTCGGCCTGAGATGCGCAAGGAAAAGTTGTGCGCGGACGCCTCGGGTATTGCGCCGGCCATCAAAAAGGGCCATGCGACGCGCGTGCAGACGAGTCATGCACGACCCGCGCGACCTCGCCGGCGCGGCCAGGAATTCAGGGCCAACGCCTCACGTCACGCGAGCTCGTGCGGATCCCCTGCCCCGTCCACCGTCTCGTGACGTTTCTCCAGCGCTGCAACGACGGCCTGCCGCCTCGCGCCGCCGATCATCGCCGTGAGCCAGTCCTGCAGCAGGTCGGCCCACGCACGCTTCGCATCGGGATGCGACAACTCGTGATCCGCACCTGCGATCGTTCGCGTCGTGATGGACGACGCACGCACCAGTGCGCCACGGAAGCTTTCGGCGACCGGCTGCGGCAACACCTGATCGTGCTGCGAGGACACCAGCAGCACGTCGCCGCGGAACTGCGTCAGCGCCGTCAACGCGCGGTTGCCGTCGGGCGGCTGTATCTGCCGGCGGTACTCGTCCAGCGCGACGCGCGCTTCCAGTTCGTGCTTGGGCACGTTCCAGCCCTCGTCGGGATACAGCGCGGGCGCGCGCAGCGCGAGCCATTGCACGCGGCGCTGCGCGGTCAGCAACGTCGCGAGGTAAGCGCCGTAACTGAAACCGACGACCGCGATCGCGCGCTCATCGACATCGTCACGCGCAACAATGCAGTCGTAGGCGGCGAGCAGGTCACGCAGGTTGTCCTCGCGCGTCACGCGTTCGTGGCGCGGGTCGTCGCGATCGTGTCCGCGCAGGTCGACGGCCAGCACCACGCAACCGACCGCGACCGCGTCGCGCACGTGCCCCAGGTCGAACTCCTGCGTCCCGTTCCAGCCGTGTACGAAGATGACGGCCGGTAGCGCGGGTTGCGGCACTGCCAGCGTCGCGCAGAAGTGGTCGTCGTCGACGCGGATGCGCCGCGATTCCACGCGTACTTCCACCGGCGAAGCGGCCTGTGCCGAGGCCGCTTCGGCGCACGTCCGCTCGCTGTCGATGTCCGCCTCATTCATGGCCGGATCGTCGCGCCGGGCTCGTGATCCCCTCGTCGGCGAGCCGCCGGCGCGCCTCCATGGCATCGCGACTTTGCATCACGCGGCCTTGAAGAACGCCGTCATAAGGTCGATGCCTAGCCAGCACGAGCAGGCCGGGGACGCGCCCATTCATGCGCCTTCCCCGAGCGGCGACGGCGTCCCTCAGAAACCGAACCCATGAAGATCGCGCAGATTTCACCCTTGTACGAAGCGGTCCCGCCGAAGCTGTACGGGGGAACCGAACGGGTCGTGGCACACCTCTCGGATGCACTGGTCCAGGCCGGACATGACGTCACTCTGTTCGCGGCCGGTGACGCGAACACGCGGGCGACGCTCGCGCCGATGCGCGACCAGGCCATCCGGCTCGACCCAGCGCCGCTGAAGAGCGACCTCGCCGCGCACCTGGCGATGCTCGACGAAGTGCGACAGCGCGCCGATGAATTCGACATCCTGCATTTCCACATCGACCTGCTGCATTTCCCGTTCTTCCAGGACATGCCGTGGCGCACGCTGACCACGCTGCACGGTCGGCTGGACCTGAAGGATCTTCCGGAAGCGTATGCGTGCTGGCCGCAGTTCCCGCTGGCGTCGATCTCCGACCATCAGCGCCGGCCGATCCCGTCGGCGAACTGGGCGGGCACGGTGTACCACGGCATGCCGCCGGAGCAGTACGAGTTCAGCCCGACGCCGCGCGGTGGGTACCTGGCCTTCCTCGGCCGCATCTCGCCGGAAAAACGCGTCGATCGCGCCATCGAGATCGCACGCCGCGCCGGCCTGCCGCTGCGCATCGCGGCGAAGGTCGACACGGTGGATCGCGCGTACTTCCACGACGAGATCGAACCGCTGCTGTCGACGCCGGGCGTGGAATACATCGGCGAGATCAGCGACGAGCAGAAGAGCGATTTCCTTGGCGGCGCGGTCGCGCTGCTGTTCCCGATCGACTGGCCCGAACCGTTTGGCCTGGTGATGATCGAGGCGATGGCCTGCGGCACACCGGTCATCGCGTGGAACTGCGGCTCGGTGCCGGAAGTGCTCGACCACGGCGTAACCGGCGTCATCGTCGACGGCATGGACCAGGCGGTGGACGCCGTGCAGGCCGTCGCACGCTACGATCGCGGCCGTATCCGCGCGCGATTCGAACAACGCTTCTCGTCCGCCGCGATGGCTCGCCGCTACGTCGAGCTGTACTGGCGCGTGCTCGAACAGGGCGGCACGCGCATCCGCCTCACCGCATGATCGACGGCAGCCGCACGCCAGCGACGCCGCGCGCCACGGAGGGCGCACCGCTCCACCCCACTTCATCGACGGGCTGACCATGGATCCCGCCGCTGCCGCGACCTTGTTCTCAAGTTACGTCCTGAAGGACGGCGACACGTTCCTCATCGCGAACGGTTCGGGCGACGTCGTCGGCGAAGGCGATGGCCAGTTCCACAACGACACGCGCGTGCTCTCGCGTTTCCGCCTCACGCTCGGCGACACGGCGCCGGCGCTGCTCAGTTCGATGGTCTCGCGCGACAACGTGTTCTTCGTCGCGCACCTGACCAATCGCGCGCTTCCGCCGCTCGGCGGCGACGCGACGCCGCATGGCCTGGTGCACATCAAGCGCACGCGATTCCTCTGCGCGGACCGGTTGTTCGAGCGCGTGGCGCTGACGAACTACGGCACCGACGGGGTGCGCCTGCACCTCGCCTTCGATTGCGATGCCGATTTCCGCGACATGTTCGAAGTGCGCGGCACGCATCGCGCGGCGCGCGGACAGCAGCTGCCGCCGCATCCGCGCGAGGATGGCCTGACCTTCGGCTACGTTGGACTCGACGGTGCGCCCTGCCGCGCGTCGATCGTGTTCTCGCGCGCACCGCAACGCCTCGACGACGGGCGACTCGCGTTCGACATCACGTTGCCGCCGCGTGGGCGCGACGAGTTGTACCTGGAAGTGAGCGCCGACGACGACCCGCCGCCGGCCACGCGTTCGCGCTATCGCGCCGCGGCGAGCGTCGCGCGCACGCGCATGCGTCGCAGGCAGCGGCGGCTGTCGCGCGTGCGCAGCGAGGCGCCGCTGTTCAATTCATGGATGGAACGTTCGCGGGCCGATCTTGCGCTTCTGACGAGCGAACTCGACACCGGCCCGTATCCGTACGCGGGCATTCCGTGGTTCTCCACGCCCTTCGGTCGCGATGCGGTGATCACCGCGCTGCAGACGCTGTGGCTGGATCCGCAGCTCGCGCGCGGCGTGCTCGCCTTCCTCGCGAAGAACCAGGCGAAGGAAGAGTCGTCGTTCATGGATGCCTCGCCGGGCAAGATCATGCACGAGACGCGCAAGGGCGAGATGGCGCGTCTTCGCGAACTCCCGTTCGGCCTGTACTACGGCGGCGTGGATACGACGCCGCTGTTCCTCGTGCTCGCGTCGGAATACGCGCGCCGCACCGGCGACGTCATCTTCATCCGCAGCATCTGGAACGAGCTGAAGGCCGCGGCAGCCTGGATCGAACGCGTGTGCGACGCGAATCCGCTGGGGTTCCTCGATTACGCGCGTGGCGAAGCGACGGGGTTGGCCAACCAGGGGTGGAAGGACAGTTTCGACTCGGTGTTCCATGCCGACGGACGTTCGCCGCAAGGCCCCATCGCACTCGTCGAAGTGCAGGGTTACGTCTTCGCCGCGATGCGCGGCATGTCGCGACTGGCACTGGCACTGGGCGAGGACGACTCGTCGAAGCAATGGCTGTGGCGTTCGGAACGCATCGCCGAAGCGGTCGAGCAGCACTTCTGGATGGAATCGGGTTTCTACGGCATCGCGGTCGATGGCGAGAACGCGTTGTGCGCGGTGCGCGCGAGCAATCCCGGCCACCTGCTCTACATGGGCCTGCCGAAGCACGCACGTGCGCAGGCGGTCTCGGCGCAGCTGATGTCGCAGGACTTCTTCAGCGGCTGGGGCATCCGCACGCTCGCCGTCGGCGAGGCGCGCTACAACCCGATGTCGTACCACAACGGCTCGGTGTGGCCGCACGACAGCGCACTGTGTGCGGCGGGCCTGGCGCGCTATGGCCAGCGCGAGGCGTCGGTGCGATTGCTGCGTGCGGCGTTCGAGGCGGCGGTCGGATTCGACATGCGGCTGCCCGAGCTGTTCTGCGGCTTCCCGCGCGTGCCCGGCGGCGCGCCGGTGGCGTATCCGGTCGCCTGCTTGCCGCAGGCGTGGGCAGCGGGATCGGCGTTCATGTCGCTGCAGGCGTGCCTGGGCATCGAGATCGATGGACCTTCCGCGGAAATCGTGCTGGATCATCCGCGCCTGCCCGCAGGTGTCGAGGAGCTATCGATCCGGAATCTGACCCTCGGCGAGCGACGCGCGCACCTGGTGCTCAAGCGCGTGGCCGATCGCGTGGCGGTGTTTGTGGAGGGGCCGGATGCGGCGGGGGTGGTGGCGAGGGTGCGGGGGTGAGGTAGGTTGCTGACGCGGCCCTGCCACGTATCGTGCCTGGTGGGTTGCCGCTCGCTTACGCCGAGCAAATGCAGGATCAAAAGCTTCCGCTCGTAAACGAGCGGGTTACTTTTGTTTCGGCAAAAGTAACCAAAACCATCCGCTCCTGACGCGATCCGCCGCTACGCGACGGTGCCCTGCGCTCCTTGGCAATCAGGGGACGTCGCCCAAACTCGCTGCGCTTCGCTCCGCTCAGACAGTGGGCGACTCTTCGCCCCTGATTGCCTCCGGTGCTCGGCTCGCTTTAAGTCGCTGGGAGATCAAAAGCGCATACAACGGCAGCGGCAGCGGCAAGCGGAAAGGGCGATGGCGGGTCAAAAATATCGTCATCCCGGCGAAAGCCGGGATCCAGGCCAGGAGTGCTTGGGCACTCCTTCCACGTTGACCCATTCCCACGTCATTCCAGGGAACGCTGGGATCCATTTGCTTCTGCCGCCGCGTTATGGCGACGAGCATTGCGAGCGCCAACGTACTCGCCCGCCCCGACCCTCACCCCAACCCACTCCCGGCGGGAGAGGGGCTAAAGCGCGCCGTCATTTCAGCCGAAGCTGGAATCGATTTGCTTTTGCTGCCGCGTTTGGCGACGAGCATTGCGAGCGCCAACGTAATCGCTCGCCCCGCCCCTCACCCCAACCCCTCTCCCGGTGGGAGAGGGGCTAAGGCGCGCCGTCATTACAGCGAAGCTGGGATCCATTCCGCTGTTGCCGTTGCTGTTGCTGTTGCTGTTGCTGTTGCTGTTGCTGTTGCTGTTGCTGTTGCTGTTGCTGTCGAACAGCCTATTCGTTGCTAGCCCCGTAGGGCGCCGCACAGGATGTGCGGCGCTGAGCGCTGAGCCATGGATGGCGAATCGCGAACGCGCCTACTCGCTTTCCGGTCGTGGGATTGATTGTCGGGGAACTGCCCTTTCTTTTGGTTACTTTTCTTTGGGCAAGCAAAGAAAAGTAACCCGAGCGCCGCAGGCGATCGGAAGCTTGGCTAGTGATTCTTCTTCGCTCTCACGGGCTTCGGGGAAAGCATGGAAAGTCCATGGATTCCCGCCTTCGCGGGAATGACGAGCAAGGGCAAGAGCAAGAGCAAATTGCAAGATCGAGATGGAATCCCAGCTTTCGCTGGGATGACGAGTGTGGTTCACCAGCGTCGGAATGCCTGCACGCTACGGGCCTGGGTCCCGGCTTTAGCCGGGATGACGCTGGTGTGATTCAACGTGGTTGGAGTGCCCGACCGTCTTTCGCGGCATGGACCTCGCGAATATTCGGGCCGACGTCCCGACCTCCCGACCTCCTCCAGAACCACAGCAGCCTAAGCCGCCTCCCGCGCCCGCAGCGCGACTTCCACCGCGCGGAACACCGCACTCATCTGCAGCGGCTTCTGCAATACGGCGGCGACCGCATCGGACGGCAGCGCGTCGTGGCGGAGCGGATCGGCCGGGTCGCCCAGCGTGATCACCGGGCCATCGAAGCCCGCATCGCGCAGCGCCAGCAACAGGCTGACGGCGGAGAGCATCAGGATGTCGCTGTCGATGATGGCCACCGATGGCAGGCCTTCGCGAGCGAGCAGACGCAGCGCCGCAGCGCCATCGACCGCGATCTGCGGCTCGTAGCCCTGGCTGTCGAGCGCGTTCGCCAGCAGCGACAGGCGCGTGCCATCGCCATCGACCAGCAGGATGCGCTGGCCATTGCCCACGGCGAAACGCTCGCCGGCGGCATCGCCATCGGCACCGGGCGCGCGCAGCGGCAGGTGCAGTTCGAACGTCGTGCCCTGCCCGACTTCGCTTTCCACCACGATGCGGCCCTGCAGCGAATCGACGAAACGCTTGCACGACATCAGCCCGAGCCCCGTGCCGTCGGGCTTGGTGGTGAAGAACGGCGTGAACAGCCGCGCTCGTGTGTTCGCATCCATGCCGCAGCCGCGGTCGGAAATGCGGATGCACAAGTGATCGCCGCCCTCGCGCGTGACGCGTCGCGCGGACAGCCGAAGTTCGCCGCCTCGTTCCCTCATCGCCTGCACGCCGTTGAGCGCGAGGTTCACCAGGCACTGCTGGAATTCGATGTAGTTGCAGCGGATGACGAGGTCTTCCTCCAGCGGCTCGCACACCAGCTGGATGTCGCGCGGCAGCGTGCCCTGCAGCAGCAACTGCACCGCCTGGAAGAGCTGCGCGACGGCGACGTCCTCGCTCGCGCGATGCGAGCCACGCACGAAAGCGAGCATGGATTCGGCCATCTCGTGGCCGCGCCGCCCGCTTTCGGCGATCAGCGACGACAGCCGATGGATGTTCGGATCGTCGCTGTAGGAGTTCAGCAGATCCGGCACGATCAGCAGCGGTTGCAGCACGTTCCGCAGGTCGTGGCTCAGGCCGGCGGCCAGCATCGCGAGGCAATCCAGGCGCTGCGAACGCATCAGCTCCTTTCCGGCAAGCTCGCGCTCGCGTGCGTTGCGCGCTTCGCGCACCGCGCGCGCCACCGCGTTGGGCAGACGCGCGGGATTCTGCTTGAGCACGTAGTCGTTCGCGCCGCGATGCAGCGCGTCGACCGCCGTTTCCTCGCCGATGGTGCCGGAGACGAAGATGAAGGGCAGCTCGGCATCGCGCTCGCGCAGGATGCGCAGCGCTTCCATGCCGGAGAAACCCGGCAGCGACAGGTCAGACAGCACCACGTCGAAGCGCTCGCGGGCGAGCGCCTCGCGCAGCGCGGGCTCGCTGTCGACGCGATGGAACCGCGCCTGCAGCCCGGACTCCAGCAACTGCTCGCTGAGCAGTTCTGCGTCCTCGCTGCAGTCCTCGACCATGAGGACGCTCAGCGGACCCAGCGTCGATGGCGTCCCGTTGGACTGCATGCTCAGACCGGCTGTTGTCCAGCGCGCTCGGGCGCCTGGTTGATGACGGCCCAGAACGTGCCGAGCGTCTTCACCGCCTGGAAGAACTGATCGACATCGACCGGCTTGACCACGTAGGCGTTCACGCCCATGTCCCAGCTGCGGGCCAGGTCGCTTTCCTCGCGCGAGGACGACAGGATGACCACCGGCAGGCAACGCAGGTGATCGTGCTCGCGGATGGCCTGCAGGACTTCCAGGCCGTCCATGCGCGGCATCTTGATGTCGAGCAGCAGCACGGCCGGCATGCCCTCGGCCCGATCGGCGAATTTGCCGCGACGCAGGAGGTAATCCAGCGCCTCGACGCCGTCCTCGACGTGCACGATGGGATTGATGAGGTTGGCCTCACGCAGGGCGTCGATCGCCATTTCGGCGTCGGCCTGGCTGTCTTCGGCGAGGAGGATGGTGCGGTAGTCGGTCATGCGGCGGTTCGCTCGTAAGTGGGCGCATCCAGCGCCGCGGGAAGGGTGAAATGGAAGGTGGTGCCGGCATCGGGCGCGGATTCGGCCCAGATGCGGCCGCCGTGGCGCGCGAGCACGCGGCGCACGCTGGCCAGTCCGATGCCGGTGCCGGGGAATTCGGTGGCCTTGTGCATCCGCTGGAACACGCCGAACAGCTTGCTCGCGTACGCCATGTCGAAACCGGCGCCGTTGTCGCGCACGCTGAATTCGTGCGAGCCGTCGTCGAGCATGCGATGGGCGACCTCGATCGTCGCGACGTCCCGGCGCGAGGAATACTTCACCGCGTTGCCCAGCAGGTTGGTCCACAGCTGGCGCATCATGTTTTCGTCGGCGACCAGGATCGGCAGCGGCGCGATGCGCCATTCCACGCGCGGCGCCCGCGCTTCGGCGCCGGCATCGAGCATCGCGCGCGTTTCGGCCACGACCGACTGCATGTCCACCGCCTGCAGGCGCAGTGCGCTGCGACCCAGGCGCGAATACACCAGCAGGTCGTCGATCAGCTGCGACATGCGTCGCGCCGAACTGCCGATGACGTCCAGGTAGTGGTGCGTCTTCTCGTCGGCGCTTTCGGACAAATGGCGCGCGAGCTTGTCGGAAAAACCGGCGACGTGGCGCAGCGGCGCGCGGAGGTCGTGCGAGACCGAATAGCTGAAAGCCTCCAGCTCGCGGTTCACTTCCGATACCTGCTCGACCTTGCCTTCCAGCTGTCGGTTGAGTTCGGCGATCTTCTGGTTGGTGGCTTTCTGCGCGGAGACGTCGGAGATCGTCATCAGCACGACGTGGTCGTCGACATCGGGCAGCGGCATGCGGCGCGCGTTGAGCAGCACCGTGCGCGACGGACCGTCCGGCTGCTTCTGGTCCTGTTCGAAGTCCCACAGCTCGCGGCCGCGCTGGAGCACGTCGCGCAGGCGCTGGCGCAGGACCGGATCGTCCCATGCACCGTGGCCGATGTCGGACAACGACAGCGACACGCCATCGCCCTCGATGCCGTACATCTCGGCGAACGCGGCGTTGTGCATCACGATGCGCTGGTCGTCGTCGAACAGCACGATCGGCTCGCGCACCGTCTGCAGCACCGCCATCGCGCGGGCGCTGGCCTGCGTGGAGCGTTTCTCGGCGTTGATCCGGCTGGAGATCTGCCGCCCCAGCAGGAGCATCACGATGCCCATCAGGACCAGCTGCGCGGTCATCGCGGCCCAGCCGAGCCATGTGGCGTGGCGGCGCTGCTGATCGGCGTCGAAGTTCCGGCGCGCCAGCAGGTCGCGTTCGTTCCTGCGCATTTCCTCCAGCGCCGGGCGGATCGCGAAACGATCGGCCAGCGGCGCGAGGATCTGCGCGCTGTGGGCCGCACCGCCGCTCGCCGTATCGCGCAGGAGCTCGTCCATGACGTCCATGCGGTTCTCGACCAGCTCGCGCAGGCGGCCGATCAGCACCTGCTGCGCGGGGTTGTCGGCGGTGAGCACGGTCAGCCTGTCGAGGTTCGGACCGATGGCGGCCTTGCTTTCGGCATAGCGCTGGCGCGTCAGCGGCCGGTCGTGGCCCAGCGCGATCGACATGGCGGCCGATTCGGCGTCGCGCACGCTCAGCGCGAGCGAGGCCACGGATGCCTCCACCTCGTGCGTGTGCGACACCGCGTCCGCCGCCGCGAGGTTCTGCTCGGACAGGCGCTGCAGCAGCAGGAAGGGCGCGACCATGATCAGGACGATGCCGGCCGCCAGAAGCGGCAGCCTCCATCGTCCCCACGGGATGCGAGTCGTGACTGGTTCCATCTTTCCCCGGTACCGGCGAATGGCCCGCCGGCAAACTGATTCGAGACGCGCAGCTTCACTGCATGCGCGCCTGAACACGCGCCGTGAAGCGCGCCGATGCTAGCCGATGGCGGCGCGTGCGTCAGGTGAAGGCCGCGTGCGGCGCTTTGCCGTATCGGGTCGGAGCGTCGCGCCGCGGCGGCGCAAGGGCCGGGCTTCACTTGCCGTCCTCGCCCGGTGTGGTCACCTTTGCACCCTGGAAACACCGTGGACCCACGCCATGAGCAAATTCCATCGCGACCACGAGGGGCTGCCCGAGGCCGACACCCGCAAGGGCGAGCTGCGCAAACCCGACGACCGCGACGATCAGCCCGGACAGGGCGCGGACCTCACCCCACCGCTGCGAGACACCGCGCTGGACGCCGAGTACGACCTGCCCGACAACGGGACGCCCTCGCAGGCCGAGCGTTGATCGCAGGACGTGGCGTTTTGCACGGAAATTTAACGGCGGGCGCACTAGGCTCGTCGCCGCACAGGGGGAAGTGACATTGGTCGACGCGATTCCCACGCCGCGTGATACGGGCGTGGACTTTGGCGATGTATCCGTTCGCGGGCTCGACGACGAGTCCCGCCAGTTCGCGCTTCTCATCGGAAGCGTGACGGACTACGCCATCTACATGCTCGACCCCAACGGCGTCATCCGCAGCTGGAACCCCGGCGGCGAACGCATCAAGGGCTACACCGACCGCGAGATCGTCGGCCAGCATTTCTCCCGCTTCTACACGCCCGAGGACATCGTGCGCGGCGAACCGCAGCGCGGCCTGGAAGCGGCGCGCACACAAGGCAAGTTCGAATCGGAAGGCTGGCGCCTGCGCAAGGACGGCACGCGTTTCCGCGCCAGCGTGGTGATCGACCCGATCTGGCAGGACGGCGAACTGATCGGTTTCGCCAAGGTCACGCGCGATGTCACCGAGCGCTACGAGGCGATGCTGCGCCTGCAGGCCGCGCAGAAGGCGCTGGCCCAGTCGCAGAAGCTGGAGGCCATCGGCAAGCTCACCCTGGGCCTGGCGCACGACTTCAACAACCTGCTGACGGTCATCGTCAACAGCCTGGACCTGATCGGCCTGAAGAACACGCAGGATGCGCGCACGCTGGAGTGGATCGAAGCCGCACAGCGCGCCGCCGATCGCGGCACCCTGCTCACCCGGCAGCTGCTCGCGTTCGCGCGCGGCCAGAACCTGGCGCCCGAACCCCACGACATCAACGACCTGCTGTCGCGTTCGTCCGAGCTCTACCGCCGCGCATGCGGTGCGTCGATCCGGTTCGAGTTCGACCTGGCCGACGACGCCCCGCCGCTGGAAGTGGATGCCGCGCAGTTCGAGGCCGCCGTGCTCAACCTGGTCGCCAACAGCCGCGACGCGATGATGCCCGGCGGCGGCACGATCACGGTGCGCACGCGCCGCACGAAATGCACGCGACCCGAAGCGCCCGACGAGGGCGATCGCGAGTACGTCGTGGTCGAGGTGATCGACGACGGTTCGGGCATGAGCAGCGAGGTCGCGGAACGCGCTGCCGAGCCGTTCTTCACGACGAAGGAAATCGGCAAGGGCAGCGGCCTGGGCCTGAGCCAGGTGTTCGGTTTCGCCGCGCAATCCGGCGGTTTCGTGCTGCTGCAGAGCGAGCCCGGCCAGGGCACGCAGGTGCGCATCCACCTTCCCGCACAACTGGCGCCCGGGGGCGACGCCGCGAACGGAGAACGAACCGATGTCTGAGGTACGCGTCCTGCTGGTCGAGGACGAGGACGATCTGCGCCTGCTGATCGGCGAAGCGCTGCGCATGACCGGATACCGCGTCAGCACCGCCGCCGACGGCCCGCAAGCCGTGACCGCGATGGAGCGCGAGGCGTTCGACGTCGTGGTCAGCGACGTGAGCATGCCCAACGGGATGTCGGGGATCGAGCTGTCCGACCACGTCGCGCGATTGCAGCCGCACGCGCGGGTGATCCTGGCATCGGGCTTCGCGCGCGCGCAGCTGCCGGCGCTGCCGGGGAACGTGATCTTCCTGCCCAAGCCCTACCGTATCCCGCAACTGCTGGCGCTGCTTCCCGAGCGCGCCGAGCCGGGCGATGCGCCGTTACCCGCGTGAAGACTGAAGTTGTGCCCGCTTCGGCCGATATCGAAAGGTGATGCCGATGTAACCGTGTCCGCGCAGCGATGCGCTCACAACGTTGTCACCGTCGGACGCACTGAATAGAACGCACCGAAAGGTCCCGGACCGCTGCCGGAAGAACACGCGACGCGAT
The DNA here is from genome assembly GCF_009755585.1 of Lysobacter soli. Classification (NCBI taxonomy): domain Bacteria; kingdom Pseudomonadati; phylum Pseudomonadota; class Gammaproteobacteria; order Lysobacterales; family Lysobacteraceae; genus Lysobacter; species Lysobacter soli. The sequence continues at coordinate 2,940,299 of NZ_CP046603.1, forward strand.
GCCTCCCGACGAACGCTCCCGTCCCGCCAGTCGCCGCACGCAATCGGCTGCCGCCGTGCTCGGCTTCGGACTGGCGCTGGCGGTGGTGCTCGCCGCGACGCTGTTCGCCGGCGCGGCGGCCGACCGGGCCAACCGCCTGGAAGCGGCCGAGCGACAGAATCTCGCGCTGGCCGCCGGCGCCGAGCGCCTGGTCTGGCTGCAGTTGCGCAACCTCGAACGCGCGATGCGCGGCATCTCCAACGATGTGCAGGGTGTCGCCGTGGCCGCACCTGAACACCTGCCGCAGCTGATCACCGAGTTCTTCGCCGGCGTCTCCCAGCGCCAGCAGGAACTGGAAAGCCTCGAGCTCACCGATGCGCAGGGCCGCCCCATCAGCAGCGGCCGCGGCGAGCCCGACCTGCCGAACTGGCCGGATCTCCGCACGCCGCAGCCGCATCCGCAGTCGATGTTCGTCGGCCCGCTCGCACAGCATCGCGGCCAATGGCTGCTGCCGCTCGCCCTGCCGATGGACGACGGACGCTGGATCGTCGCGCGCCTGCGTACGACCGAACTGCAGAAACTGGTCATGCACCTGGATGCCGACCGCATCCACCTGATCCAGCTCGCCGGCGCCGATGGCCGGCTGGTCGCCGACACGCGAGGCGAGCAGTACGTCGGCCAGCCCGACGACGCCGTGGTGCCGACCCGGATCGAACCCACGCTGATGGAGGAGGATGACGACGACCAACGCGACGGCGTGTCGCGCATGACCGTCAGCGGCCTGGTGCCCGACTACCCGCTGCATGTCGACGTCGCCATCGCGCGCGGGTACATCCTCGCGCCGTGGTGGCGCCTGGTCGCGGCGGGCATCGCGCTCTACCTGCTGTACCTGGTGGGCCTGGTGTACGTCGTGCGCGTGGTCCGTCGCAATGCGCGGGCGAACGCGCAGATGGTCGAACGCCTGACCGAAGCGGCCGACAACCTGCGCCGCGCGCAGCAGCTGGGCCGAACCGGCACGTGGATCGCCGACCGCAACGGCACGATCTGCTGGTCCGAACCGGTCAGCGACCTGCTCGGCCTGCCGGAAGGACAATCGGCCGCGACCATCGGCGAGTTCTACGCGATCGTGCATCCAGACGACCGCGAACGGTTGTCCCAGCACTTCAACGAGGCGTGGCGGACCGGCGCGCCGTACTCGCTGGACTATCGCATCGTCCGTGGCGACGACGCCCGCGTGCGCTGGATATCCGCGCGCGGTGCCGCCACGCGCGACGACGACGGCACGGTCGAAATGGCCGGCACCGTGGTGGACGTCACCGATCGCATCGAGGCGCAGCTGGCGCTGGAGGAAGCCGAACGCCAGTTCCGCCTGCTGTTCGAGCGCAATCCGCTGCCGTTCTGGGTCTTCGACGTGCGCACGCTGCGCTTCCTCGAAGTGAACCAGGCGGCGATCGACCAGTACGGCTACTCGCGCGAGGAATTCCTCGCGATGACCATCTACGACATCCGCCCGGAAGAACATCGCGAAGAGGTCGCCAACGACCTGGCGAACCATCAACCGGGCGACCGAGACGAGATCCGCCTGTGGGTGCATCGCCGCAAGAACGGCCGCCTGCTGGAAGTGCGCATCCACGCAACCGACATCGATTTCCGCGGCAATCCCGCGCGGCTGGTGCTGGCCGAGGACGTCACCGACCGCATGGCGCAGCAGCGCGAGCTGGCCTATCGCGCGAGCCACGACATGACCAGCGGCCTGCTCAACGCCGACGCGCTGGCGCAGCGCATCGATGCGTTGCCGCCTGGCCCGTGCCGCATCGCGTGCGTGCAGTTGCGCGGGCTGGAACTGATCGAGGACAGCCTCGGACGCGAAGCCGGACACGACACGCTGCGCGTCATCGCCACGCGCATCGCCCGCCTGGGCGAGCGCTTCGGCGTGGCCGGGCACGTGCGCGGCGAGGAGTTCGCGCTCGCGGTGCATCCGGTGGAGGCCTGGGGTGAAGCGCTCGAATGCCTTCAGCAGGAACTCGCGCGACCGATTCCCGGCGAGGACACGCTGCACCGGCTGGAATCGTGGATCGGCGTGTCGGACATGCGCACCGGCGACGACGAGGCGGTGCAGGCGATCAGCAACGCGGGGCTGGCGGCGCACGTCGCACGCACCGAGCATCGGCCGATCGTCGTGTTCGAGCCGGGCATGGCGCGCCATGCGAGCGATCGCCTGCGACTGGCCGGCCGCATCCACCGCGCGATCGACGCGGGCGAATTCGAACTGCATTTCCAGATCCTGTGGGACGTGGCGTATTCGCGCCCGGCGGGCCTGGAAACGCTGATCCGCTGGCCGCAACGCGGTGGCGGCTACCTGCCGCCGTCGGAATTCATCGGCCTGTGCGAGGACACCGGCCTGATCGTCCCGCTCGGCCGCTGGGCCTTGCGCGAGGCGGCCGCCGCGCACCGCCTGCTCGAACGCGCCGGCTTCCCCGGCCTGCCGGTGGCGGTGAATGTCTCGCTAATGCAGTTCCTCGATGGCGACATCGCGCACGACATCGAAAGCGTGCTGCGCGAATACGAACTGCCGCGCGGCGCCCTGCATATCGAACTGACCGAAAGCGTGCTGATGACGCGTCCGGAACAGGCGCTGGAAACATTGCGGCGATTGCAGTCGGCCGGCGTCTGCCTGTCGCTGGACGATTTCGGCACGGGCTTTTCGAGCATGTCGTACCTCAAGCAGCTGCCGCTGGATGCGATCAAGATCGACCAGTCCTTCGTGCGCGACGTACATCGGGACGAGCGCAGTGCGTCGATCTGCCAGGCACTGCTCGCACTCGGCCATGGCCTCGGGCTGGAGGTCGTCGGCGAAGGCGTGGAAACGCGCGCTCAGTACGAATGGCTCGCCATGCACGGCTGCAACCAGGTCCAGGGCTTCGGCATCCACCGTCCGGCCCCGCTGGCGCAGGCGATCGAAACGCTGCGCGAAATGCGCGAGTGGGTGGACGGGCCGTGGCAGGCGTTTGCGACGGAGGGGTGAGCCTTCCGTTCGGCAGCCTAAGCAACGAGCTATCGCAAGCGCCAGCGTGATCGCAGATCTGCGCTCACCACAAGCCCTCTCCCGCACTCGGGAGAGAAGCTAAAGGCAACGATGGGCCCCAGCTCCTGATCGTCATCCCGGCGAAAGCCGGGATCCAGGCCCGTAGCGCTTGGCGTTCCTTCAACGTTGGCCCATGTCAACATCATTCCAGGGGGAGCTGGAATCCATTTTGTTGTTGCGTTCGAGACGTGAAGCAGCAGCGCAGCGCTGTGCGGCCCGGGATGTTCACCGATACGGCTTCGTTGCCCCTCACCCCAACCCCTCTCCCGATGGGAGAGGGGCTAAAGCGCGCTCGCCGTCGGGCCGCCGTCATTCCAGCGCAAGCTGGAATCCATCTGCTGTTGCTGTTGCTGTTGCTGTTGCTGTCGAGCAGCCTATTCGTCGCTAGCCCCGGAGGGCGCCGCACAGGATGTGCGGCGGTGAGCGCTGAGCCATGGATGGCGAATCGCGAACGCGCCCTTTTGCTTTCCGGTCGTGGGACTGGGTTGGACTTGTACGCACTTTCTTTGGGTTACTTTTCTTTGTGCGAGCAAAGAAAAGTGACCCGAGCGCCGCAGGCGATCGGAAGCTTGGCGGGTGATTCTTCTTTGCTTTGCCGGGCTACGGCTAACGCATGGAAAGTCCATGGATGGTGCCGCCATTCGGCGGCCCAGAAGCGGCCCGCCTTCGCGGGAATGACGAGCAAGAGCAACGGCAACGGCGATTGCAGCCGCAGCAGCAAGATCAAGATGGATCCCGGCTTTCGCTGGGATGACGAGCAAATTGCAAGCGCAAGTCAGCAGCAACGGCAACAACAGCAACAACAAAAAACCCCTCCACCAATCAGCAGAGGGGCCGTGCAGTCCACCCGCGAAAACGGCGGCCTACCTCGCCGCCGTCGCCCGCGACAGATCCTGCTGGATCGTCACCGCCTGCCCGGCTTCGATCCGCTCGCCGCCGCGCACGATCAGCCGGTCGCCCGGCTTCACCGCGCCCTGCACTTCCACCAGGCCGTCGACCTCCGTGCCGGTTTTCACCGGCAGGCGTTCGGCCGTACTGTTCGATGCCACGCGCAGCACGTAGTCGCCATCGCGACGCAGGATCAGCGCGTCGCGCGGCACCGCGACGACCGAACGCCTGCCCGAATCGGGCATGCCGACGTCCACCGCGGTGCCGACGGGAAGTTCGCCGTCCTCCATCGCGATGCGCAGTTCGAGCTGGCGCGACGCCTCGTCACCGACCGGCACCAGCGCACTCACCGGATGCGTGCGGGTACCGCTCTTCTCGGCGGTCCCACGCTTGCCGACGCTGACTTCCACCGGCATGCCGACCGCGAGGTGCTGCGCCAGATCGACCGGCGCGCGCACGCGTACTTCCTGCGCGCCGGTGTCGACCAGCCGCGCGACCGGATCGCCGATGCCGACGTATTCGCCCAGCTGCACGGAACGCTCGGCGACCACGCCGTCGAACGGCGCGCGCACCACCATCTGTGTGCGGCGAAGCCGCGTCTGCGCGAGCAGCGCCTGCGCACGCGCAAGGTCCTGCGCGAGCATGTCGCGATCGGCGCGCGTCTGTTCGTACTGCGCACGGGCGATGTTCTGCTGCGCGGCGAGCTGCGCATAGCGCTGCTCCTGCCGCGCCGCCATGTCCAGCTGCGCCCGGATGCGCGCCACGTCCGCCTCGCCCTGCTGCTGTTGCAGGGCCAGCGTGCTGTCGTCGAGCACCGCCAGCGGTTCGCCTGCGCGGACCTTCTGCCCGACTTCGGCCACGCGCACGACGCGGCCGTCCTGCTCGCTGGCGACTTTCGCGTCGCGGCGGCTGATCACGCTGCCCGGCGCCCAGTGCATCGGCGCCAGCTCCGTCGTCACTGCATTCGCCACGCCGACCACCGCCGGCGGCGTGGCGGGCTTGGCAGGCGGCGTCGCTTCGACTTCCCAGCGGATCAGCGGAACCAGCAGCACGGGCACCAGCGCGAGCACCAGGATGATCCGGCCGGGCAGGCGGGACGACGGCTTTCGGGACTTGAACTTCATTGCATGCCTCCGGGGGGAAGGGATGGGTTGCTTCAGGCCAGCGCGGGGGCGCCGGCTTCGATGCGTTCGCGGCGCGATTCGGCCAGTCGCAGCAGCGCCGGCACCAGCACCACGATGAACACCAGGCTCAATGCGACGCCGCCGACGGACACCGCCGCGAGGCCGCGATAGATCACCGCGCCGGGACCGGGGTTGATCGCCATCGGCAGTGCGCCGAGCACGCCGGTCAACGCGCCGATGAGGATCGGGCGAAGGCGCTGGTCCAGCGCCTGCTTGAGCGCCTCGTCGAGCGTCGCGCCCGCGGCCTGCCCTTCGCGCGCCTGCGCCACGAGCAGGATCGCGTTGTTGATCACCATGCCCAGCAGCATGATGAAACCGATCATCGACAGCAGGTCGAGCGTCTGTCCGGCGATGAGATCCAGCACGCGCAGGCCGATCACGCCGCCGAGCACCGCCATCGGCAGCGTCGCCATCACGTAGGCCGAATCGCGCAGCGACCTGAACATCGCCGCCATCAGCAGGAACAGCACCACCAGCGCCATCGCGAAGTTCGTGCCCATGCTGCGCACGACCTCGCCGAGGCGGTCCGCGCTGCCCGATACGCGGATCGCGGCATCCTGCGGCAGCGCATCGCGCAGCACCGGCACGACGTCGCCTTCGACGATGCCCAGCGCTTCTTCCAGCGACATCGCCGGCGGCGGATCGACGGTGAGCGTCACCGTGCGGCGGCGATCGACGCGCCGCATCTGATTGGGCGCGAGCACGGTGTCGACCTGCGCCAGTTCCGCCAGCGTCAGCGCGCCGCCGTTCGGCGTGGCGAGCGGCGCGGCGCCTAGGCGCTCGACGTCGTCCTCGCGATCGCTGCGCAGGATGATCGCCAGGCGCCGGTCGCCGTCGAAGTATTCGCCGAGCCATTGCCCGTCGCCGAGCGCACGCACGACGGTCGCAAGATCCGGCCGGCGCCAGCCCACTTCGGCGAGGCGGCGATCGTCGGGATTGATGCGCAGCTCCGGCGTGCCGGCGTCGGCATTCGGCCACGCCTGCACGTTCGCGCCGGCGAACTTCTCCGACAGCAGCTTGCGTCCGGTTTCCGCCGCGCGCGTCAGCGCGTCGCCGTCGGCATGCTGCAGATGGATCGCGATGGCGCGCGCCGAGCCGCCGAAGCTGCCGAACAGTTCGCCTTCGCTGGCGAACGCGCGCGTGTCGGGGAAACCGACGGCCACTTCATCGCGAACGATGCGTTCGAGTTCGCCGATGTCGTCCGGATCGACCACGCGCGCACCCACCGTGCCGCCGCCGGGCCACAGGTTGAGGTACCAGTTGCTCAGCTGCGGGGCCTTCTCGCCGTCCATGTACGGCTTCATGCGCGCCAGCAGCGTCGGCGCGATCTCGGCGTTCACGCGCTCCGGGCTCATGCCGGGCGGGAAGTTGAAGATCGCGTCCACCGCCGCGCGCTTCACCGGCGGCAGATAGTCGATCTTCGGCATCAGCACCACGGTCAGCACGATCGGCGCGACGACCAGCGCGCCGACCCACGCGAGCTGGTTGCGGCGGCTGCTCGTGGCGCGCATCGCCCAGTCGCTGACGCCGATCCAGAAACGATGCTGCTTCTGCTCGTGCACGTCCTCGCGCGTGCGCAGCCACGAACTCGCGGCGGCGGGCAGCACGGTGACCGCGATCAGCAGCGAGATGCCGACGGCGATGGAAATCGTCAACGCCAGGTCCGCGAACAGCTGGCCTTCGACGTCTTCCATGAAGATCACCGGCAGGAACACGGCGATGGTCGTCAGCGTGGACGCGACGAGCGCGCCGCCGACCTGCCGCGTTCCGTCCAGCGCGGCCTGCTTCGCGGGCACGCCTTCCTCGCGCAGGCGCACGATGTTTTCGGCGACGACGACCGCGGCGTCCATCACCATGCCGACCGCGAACGCGAGACCGGCGAGCGAGATCACGTTGAGGCTGCGCCCGGTGAGCTTGAGCACGATGAAAGTCGCCAGCAGCGAAATAGGAATCGCGCAGGCGATGAGCGCGGTCGCGCGGACATCGCGCAGGAACCACCACAGGCAGCCCACCGCGAGCAGCACGCCTGCGCCGAGACTGCCCGACAACAGGCCGATCGCGCGGTTGATGAACACCGAGGCGTCGAAGCTCTGGCGGATGTCGAGCCCGAGCGGCGCCAGTTCCTTCGCGCGCACTTCCTCCACGACCGCCTTCACGCGATCGAGCGTGTCGAGCACGTTCGCGCCGCTCTCGCGCAGGATGCGCAGGCCGATGGCGGGATTGCCGTTCTGGTAGGCGAAGAAGCGCTGCTCGGGGCGCTTCACTTCGACGTTGGCGACATCGCCCAGCCGCACCGGCCGGCCGTCGCGCCAGGCGAGGATGAGGTTGCCGAGCGCTTCGGGGGAATAGCGCCCGGCGAACCTCAGAACGTATTCGCGACGACCGGCCTCGACGACACCGCCGGACACGTCGGTCGCGCGCGCGGCGACGTCGGCGATCTGCGGGATCTGGATGCCCAGCGCGGCCGCGCGCTCCAGGTTCATCGTGATGGTGAGTTCCTCCGGCGCACCGCCGTTGATCTCCACGCCCGCCACGCCTTCCACAGCCGACAGGCGCGGCACGATGCGATCCTCGATCATCTGCCGCTGGTCGAGGATGTCGCCGGGCGTTCCCGGCAGCTGCTGCACGAAGAAATAGGTGAGCGAGTTGTTGGCGTTGTCGGCGCCAGCCTGCACGACCGGCGGCGTCGCATCGCGCGGCAGCGGCTGCAGGCGGTTCATGCGCGAGAGCACTTCGACCAGCGTCGCGTCCATGTCGCTGCCGACGGCGAAGGTCAGGTTGATGAAACTGTTGCCGGCGTTGATGTTGGATTCGATCTCCGCCAGCCCGGGCAGCCCCTGCATCACCGCTTCGATCGGCTCGACGATTTCCGATTCCATTTCCTGCGGCGACGCGGCGCGCCAGCTGGTCTGGATCGACATCTGCGGGCGTTCGATGTCGGGGAACAGCTGCAGCGGCAGCTTCAGGAGGCACAGCAGGCCGAAGGCGCAGACCATCGCGACGGCGACGGCGACCGCGGCGGGATTGCGCAACGAGGCTTCGGTGAGTTTCATCGTGCGGCTCCGCGCGGGGGACGAGTGCGGAGCGCACGATGCGCCTGCGCGACTTTGCCGGGATGGTCCGGAAGTCACGCGCGGCGGGGCTTTGCGTTCAGTCGTTGAGTCGTCGCGGTGAAGCGTTCCTGGCCGGCTATTCGTGTTTCTTTGGTGCAACGTGGGGCGTTGTGTGCACCCAACTAATGGCAGGGGTGTTGGGTGTGCGGGCTTGCACGTGGTGACGGGCTTTATGCGTTGCGCATGTGTCTGGTACGCGCGGCGGACGCGGCGACCGATGCGTGCGTCGCGCCCATTCGCCCATGCGCCCATGCGCCCGTCATCCGTCATCCCGGCGAAGGCCGGGATCCAGGCCCGTGGTCTCCGGGCACTCCGCGGCGCGGCGAACGACATCACCGCCATTCCAGTGAGACTTAGAATGCATTTTTTCTTCTGCGTTCTGGCTAGAAGCAACTGCGCAGCGCTGTGCCGCAACGGTCGTTCACCGCTGACGCTTCGTTGCCCCTCACCCCAACCCCTCTCCCGATGGGAGAGGGGCTCAAAGCAATGGCTTCGTTGCGCCCAACGTCGCGGAGCCTGCTGTTGCTGTTGCTGTTGCTGTTGCCGTCGCCGTTGCTTTCCGTCTTTTGCAGCGACTTAAAGCGAGCCGAGCACCGGAGCCAATCAGGGGCGAAGAGTCGCCCACTGTTCGAGCGCAGCGAGTTTGGGCGACGTCCCCTGATTGGCGAGGAGCGCAGGGGACCGGCGTCGCGTAGCGGCGCCGGCTCGCGTCAGGAGCGGATGGTTTTGGTTACTTTTGCCGAAACAAAAGTGACCCGCTCGCTTGCGAGCGGAAGCTTTGCACTTGCTTGAATGCTGTTGCTACAGCTTTGCTGATGGCTGCGGTCCAAGGCGCAACAACAAGATCAACATCACGAGCAACAGCTTCCGCCCTGAAGGGCGGGTTACTTTTGTCTTGGCAAAAGTAACCAAAACCGTTCGCTCCTGACGCGAGCCGCCGCTGCGCGGCGGTGCCCTGCGCTCCTCGCCGGAAAAGGGTCGTCGCCCGAACTCGCTGCGCTACGCTCCGCTCAGACAGCGGGCGACTCTTCGCCCTTTTCCAGCTCCGGTGCTCGGCTCGCTTTAAGTCGCTGATGAAGATCAAGGTCAACATCAAAAGCCCGAGCACAAGCCCGAGCTACGGCAAGAGCTGTCGCAAGCCTCAAATCAAAAGCGCCAGCTTGTCGCGATGCGTCCGCGACAACTTCAACTCCTGCCCGCAATCCAGCCGCAGGAATCCTTCCCCGTTCGTATGCGGCCGCAACTCCACCACCCGGCGCGCATTCACGATCGTCGACCGGTGGATGCGCGGGAAACGCTGCGGATCAAGCTGTTTTTCCAGATCGCGCATCGTCGCGCGCAGCACCAGCGTCTCGCCCTGCGGCGCGGCGCGATCGGCCGGGCCGTCGGTGTGGATGCACATGTAATCGCCGGCCGCATCGATCCAGCGGATGCTCGACAGGTCGACGCGTACGGTCCGGCCACCATCGCGCACGGCGAGCTTGTCGTCGCGACGCAGTTGTTCCAGCGCGTCGGGTTTCAAGGCTTCGTCCAGGTCGAGCAGCGGCCGCCCACTCAGCTCGCCGAGCAGGCCGAGCAGATGCGCGCAGTGCCCGCTGGCCTCGCGCTGCGAACGCGCCTGCTGCACGCGGGCAAGCGCCTGCGCCAGGCGGCCCTCCTCGACGGGCTTGAGCAGGTAGTCGGTCGCCGACGCCTCGAATGCACGGATCGCGTAGTGGTCGTACGCGGTGACGAAGACCACCAGCGGCATCTCGTGCGCGGGAATGCTGCGCAGCGTTTCGAAGCCGTCCATGCCGGGCATCTGCACGTCGAGGAAGACCAGGTCCGGGCGATGCTCGCGCATGCCGGCGATGGCGGACAGGCCATCGCCGTACTCGCCGACGATCTCGACGTCCGGATGCGCTTCCAGGCGGATCTCCAGCCCGCGGCGCGCGAGCGGCTCGTCGTCGACGATCAGCGCGCGAAGGCGCGTACCGTGCGTGGCGGATTCGGACTGGCGCTCGCGCTCCACTACGCGACTGTCGACCGCTCGATCCATCTTCAGTCTCCACCCAACTGCTTGGTTTCGAATGGCAGGCGCAGTTCGACTTCGATGCCGCGCTCGCGGTTGCGCACGGAGAAGCTGCTTTCCTCGCCGTACAGCACGTTGAGGCGTTCGCGCGTGTTGCGCAGGCCGACGCCCTTGCCCGGCGGAAGCTGGTTGCCTTCCAGGCTCGAGCACCCCGGGCCGTCGTCGATCACGCGCAGCACGAGCTGATCGCCATCGCGTTCGGCCTCGATGCGAAGCAGCCCGCCGGCGACCTGCTTGGCGACGGCGTACTTGATCGCGTTTTCCACCAGGGGCTGCATCAGCAGGCTCGGCAGCAGCGCGCGCCAGCAGTCCTCGTCGATGTCGGTCTCGATGCGCAGGCGCTCGGCGAAGCGGATCTTCTCGATGTCCAGATACAACGTGAGCGCGTCCAGCTCCTGCCGCAACGTGACGCGCTGCATCGGATCGTTGTCCAGCGAATGTCGCAGGAATGACGACAGGCCCTGCACCATGCGGTTCGCCGTGGCGTTGTCGCGATCGAGCACGAGCGTGGAGATCGCGTTGAGCGTGTTGAACAGGAAGTGCGGATTGAGCTGGTAACGCAGCATCTTCAGCTGCGCCTGGTGCGCCATCGTGCGGGCGGCGAGCGCGCGTTGCGTTTCGTCTTGCAGTTGGCGGTAGTACTTGATGCCCAGGTACAGGCCGACCCACGCCAGCACCACGTAGATGTAGGTCAGCGAATAGGCGATGTACGCCATGCGACTGGTCGGCGCGCAGGTGTCGCAGAAGCGCACGAGCATCGTGCGCGTGGTCAGGTCCATCACCGCCGAGCTGGCGAGGATCGGCACGATCATCGTCATCAGCAGCTTGCGCGGCGACAGGCCCCAGCACGCGCGCAGCAGGTAGCGCAGCCCGAGCGTGACGACGAAGCCGGTGCAGGCGGCCGTGAACGGGACGATCCAGTAGCCGGACGGCTTGCCGTAGGCGATCGCCGACAGCCAGCTCTGGCCGAAATAGCCGAGCCAACCGGCCGAATGGAAGATCCAGAACAGGTGCTGGCGGGGCAGATCCAGCGGGTGGGTCGCGGTAATGGCCATGGAAGCCGCAGGAGCGAGGACGCGGTGCAGCGATGCTAGCCCGTCGGCGGGGCCGGGCGGGAACGGTTCGTCGGCGGTGGGGCACGGTTTGGCGCTTGGAGGCCTCGCACCCCTCTTGATAGCCCCTCTCCCGCTTGCGGGAGAGGGGGTGGGGTGAGGGCGGGCCGAGCGATGCGGCCGCCGCTCGTGGTGCTTAGTTCCCCCAAAAGCAAAATGGATCCAGCTTTCGCTGGAATAACGGGGACCTGGGTACCGTCAGGTGGAGTGCCCGGAGGCTGCGAGCCTGGATCCCGGCCTTCGCCGGGATGACGTGAGAGTAGTCGGCGAGATGACCTCAGCCGTCCCGCTTGGCGGCCGCTACCCCATCCCGCTTCTGCTTCCGCCGCTCATCGATCACCGCCGTGATCAGCGCGCCGATGAACACGATGAGCGCCGCGTAGTACATCCACACCAGCGCGAGCACCAGCGCGCCCATCGAGCCATAGGCCGAACCGGGATTGGACTCGCGCAGGTACCAGCCGATCAGCCAGCGCCCGAGCACGAACAGCAGAGCGGTGATCGCGCCGCCGCCGAGCGCGCGCTTCCAGCCGACCGAGCGGTCCGGCAGGTAGTGGTACATCAGCGCGAAGCTGATCGCGTACACCAGCCACGTCGCCACGTTCATAACGATGGGCAGCGCCCATTCCATGCGCGAGAAAGCCAGCTGCACGAGTGTCGATACCGTCATCGACACCAGCAGCAGGAAGCCCATCGCGAGCACCAGGCCCATCGAGAACACGCGCTTGCGCAGCCACGCCATCGCGCCGGCCAGGCGCGTGGCATCGGTGCGGAAGATCTTGTTGAGCACGTCCTGCAACTGCGCGAACACCGCCGTGGCGCCGATGAACAGCAGCGCGACGCTCCACCATCCGGCGATCGAACCCGTATCGGGCCGGTCGCGCGCGTTGTCGACCACGGTGCGCGCGACGCGTTCGGCTTCGCCGCCGGCGAGCAGGCCGATCTGCTGCATCAGCGATTCCTGCGCGCCGGGCAGCAGCGCGCTGGTCAGCCAGACCAGGATCAGCAGCAGCGGCGCGAGCGAGAGCATCGCGTACAGCGCGAGCGCCGCCGCCTGCGCCATCAGCTCGGTATCGACGAAACGCCGCACCAGATCGGCCGGCAGGCTGCCCTGCGCGCGCCGCACGAGCGCCTTCATCGCCGGGCGGCGGAACGAGTCGCCACGGTCGGGCTCGGTCCGGCGCGGCGCGGTGGGATCGAGCTTCTCCGCCGTTTTCTCGACCGGGTTCTGTGCGGTTTCGTCTGCCATCGGACGAAGGAATAGCGCGGCGGGCGTGAAGTCGGGATGCGCGCGCATTCCGTCATTCCCGCGAAGGCGGGATGACGACATCGCGAGGTCGCGTTGCCTTCATCTCCATTAGCATCCGCCCATGCCCATCAAGCCCCTGCCCCGCCGCTTCTACGCGCACGATTCACGCGACGTCGCGCCGCTGCTGCTCAACAAGGTGATCGTCACTGCCGACGGACGCGTCGGGCGCATCGTCGAAGTGGAGGCCTATCGCGGCGGCGAGGATCCGGCCGCGCACTCGTTTCGCGGACCGACGAAACGCACGCAGGTGATGTTCGGACCGCCCGGGCATCTGTACGTCTATTTCATCTACGGCATGCACTGGGCGATCAACGCGGTGTGCGGCGGGCCGGCCGGGCACGCGGTGCTGATCCGCGCGTTGTCGCCGATGGAGGGCATCGACCGCATGCGTCGCGCACGCGGCATGGAGGACGTGCGGCTGCTTGCGAGCGGTCCCGGCCGCCTCGCGCAGGCGATGGGCCTGAGCGGCGTTCATAACGGCGTGGACATCACGGATCGAAAATCGCCGGTGTGGTTCGGCGACGACGGAACGCCGCCGCCCGACTCGCCCGTCGCGTCGCCGCGCATCGGCATCAGCAAGGCGACGGACCTGCACTGGCGATGGCACGTGGCGGCCGATCCGCATGTTTCGAAAGGCGGCAAGCCGAAGGTGCGGAAGAAGGCCTAGCGCAAAAAGAAGCCCCGCATCGCGGGGCTTCTTCTACACACGATTGCGACCGGCTCAACTCGACGCGCGGCAACCCTGCACGAACACCTTGTTGTCGGTCTCCACGCCCCAGCGGCCGTCCAGTTCGCGGCAGCCGGCGGTCCACGAGCCGACCAGCACGCCTTCGTCGTCGTAGTACAACCACGTGCCCTGCCAGCTCGCGGATGCGGTGAACGACGACAGGCCCACCAGCGCGGCCAATGCGAAGATCCTGAAACGACGCATGCTCATCTCCTTTGATGTCGCGGCAAGGTTCCGCCCGCGCACCGTAGGCGATGCAGCGGGCCGGTTCTGTTAACCAGCCCGCACTCCGCGCGTGAACGACGCCTTCACATGCGCGCCTTCACGCGCTCGGTTTCGCTCAGTCGTACTGCGCCGTCTTCACCAGCATGTGCTTGGCCAGCAGTGCGTGCAGGTAACCGACGCCGCGCGCGATGTGCAGCGTGACGAACAGCAGCAGCACGCCCACCAGCATCGCGATCGGCCACAACCAAGGCTGGTCGTTCGAGTTGATGTTCCAGGGGTCGAGCGAAAGGACGTCGGCATGACCCAGCACCAGTCCGATCGGCGCCGCGATCAACGCCAGCGACACGCTCAGGCACGTCACCACGACGGTGAAGTACACGATGCCCAGCGGCAGCATGAAGAGGAAATACAGCTGCGTCGCCCAGATGCGCGGATCGGTGAACAGCTCGCCGATGCGCTTGAGCAGCGGCTGGCCACGGCTGCTGTACAGCGGGCGGCGCGGCATGCGTTCGCCGAGCATCGCCTCCACGATGCGGCCTTCCACCAGCGACAGCACGCGGATCGAACCGAAATACAGGATCACGAACGGCACGCCGATGATCAGCACCGCCAGGCCGGCCGACAGCGACAAACCCGTCACCACCCACGTGAAGTAGAAGATGCCCGTGGCCAGCGACAGCAGCATGTAGAACAGCGCGCCGTACGTGCGCGGCTCTGCGATCACGCCGAAGAACTGGCCCATCCACGAGCGGCGCGGCTTCGGCGCGGGCGGACGCAGTGCCGTCTGCACCTTCACTTCGGTGTCGCGATAGATGTCGGCGACCTCGTCAGGCGCGCCGTAGCTGCCGGCGACGGCGACGATGACGTCGGCCTCGCTCCTGCCGGGGTTTTCGGCCAGTTCCGAACGCAGGTATTCCTCGGCGTCGTACAGCGCGTCCTGCACGAGCGCGGGGTCGGCGCCGGCGAGCGAACGACGCAGGTGTTCGAGGTATTCGGGAATGGTCGTGGGCAGGCCACCGGGGCGGACACTGCTGGCTTCGAAGGCGTTCATGGCTCAAGTCCCCCCAGGACGGAATCGACACTGTCGCGGGTCGCGCGCCACGCGGCGGCCCATTCGTGCAGCACCGTGCGACCTGCATCGGTGATGCGGTAATAGCGCCGCGGCGGGCCGGTCATCGACGGCTCGACGTGGCTGTCCAGCAACCCCGCCCCTTCGAGGTTGCGAAGCACCGGGTACAGCGCGCTCTGCTTGCCTGCGAGCACGCCGCCGCCGATGCGTTCGAGCTGCTTGGCGATCTGGTAGCCGTACAGCGGGTCCGGCGCCGATCCCAATACCGCCAGCAGCGCCAGGGACACGGTGCCCGCGCTGAGCTCCTTCTGGAATTTCCGCAGCTGGGTATCGAGTTCGATCATGTCGACGGGTGGGTCGGTAGGCTGGACTCAACACTACTGTGAACTTCCATATACCGAACCTGCCATTAGTCACGCGCCTTGCCGGGATCTCCACCGCGCGGCTGCTATGACCGAATCCGGTGCCGCATGCCCCGCGGCCGAGGAGCGACGTGATGCCCAGAGGCGACAAATCCGCTTACACCGACAAACAGCAGCGACAGGCCGAGCACATCGAGGAGAGCGAGCGCAAGGAAGGCCGCTCCGAGGAAGCCGCCGAGCGCATCGCTTGGGCGACGGTCAACAAGCAGGACGGTGGTGGCAAGCGCAGCGGTTCGGGCCGCAAGAAGTCGGCGAAGAAAGCGACGAAGAAGGCCACCAAGAAGGCCGCGAAGAAGACTGCTCGCAAGAGTCCGGCGAAAAAGGCGACGAAGAAGGCTGCCAAGAAGACGGCGAAGAAGACCGCCAGGAAGGCTGCCAAGAAGACCGGCGCCCGCAAAACGGCGAAGAAAGCGACCAAGAAGGCCGCGAAGAAGACCGGCGCCCGCAAGGCGGCCAGGAAGACCAGCGGCAGGAAGACCACGGCAAGGAAGGCGACGAAGAAGGCTGCGAAGAAGACCGCCGGCCGCAAGACCGCGAAGAAGGCGGCGAAGAAGTCGACCCGCACCTCCGCCTCGCGCAGCGCCGCGGCGAAGAAGGCCGCCCGGACCCGCGCCCGCAAGGGCACGAACGGCGCTTCGTCCTGATGGCCCGTCACGATCCGCCTGACGGCGGGTCGTGATGTCCGGTCACGCAACGGCCATCACGTTCCCACGGCATGGGGCTGGCCGCCCGGAGGGGCGGTGAGCCAGAATCCGCGTGTTCAGCGATCCGGATCCAAGGGGGATTTCCGTCGTGCGCAAACCCGTTCTGTCGAAGCCTGTCGCGTTGGAATCCATGGCGTCCAAGCCCGGCGCGCGCCGCTGGCGCCCTGCCCTGCTCGTCGCCCTGCTCGCTGTCCTGCCCGTGGCGCAGGTCGCCGCCGAGGACGCCGTGCCCGGCAAGCCGCGGTCGATGCAGGAAATCCTCGACGCCTCCCAGCCGACGGACTGGCGCACGCCGGACAACAAGAACCTGCTGTACCTGGACCTGGATTCCGGTCGCGTGCTCATCGAACTGGCGCCCGCCTTCGCGCCGGCACACGTGGCCAACATCCGTGCGCTGGCGAAGAACGGCTACTGGAACGGCATGAGCATCAACCGCTCGCAGGACAACTTCGTCGTGCAATGGGGCGATCCGGCGCAGGAGGAGAAGGACCGCAAGCCGCTCGGTCGCGGCGCCAAGGCGAAGCTGCCGGCGGAATTCGCGCGCAAGACCAAGGGCCTGCCCTTCGACAAGCTGCCTGACGTCGACGGCTGGGCGCCGGAAGTGGGCTTCTCCAGCGGTTTCCCGGCCGGGCGCGATCCGGGCGCCGATGCCGCGTGGATGGCGCACTGCTACGGCACCGTGGGCGCTGGCCGCGACATGGCCGCCGATTCGAGCAACGGCACCGAGCTGTATGTCGTGATCGGCCAGTCGCCGCGCCAGCTCGACCGCAACATCACCGTGGTCGGTCGCGTGCTGCAGGGCATGGAGTTGCTGTCGGTCCTGCCGCGCGGCACCGGCCCGCTGGGTTTCTACGAACAGCCGTCGCAGCGCACGCCGATCAAGTCGATCCGTCTGGCGTCGGAAGTGCCGAAGAAGGAGCGCGTCGGCATCGAAGTGCTGCGCACCGACACGCCACTGTTCGCCGAACTCGTCGAAGCGCGGCGTAACCGTCGCGACGAGTGGTACAAGCACATGGCCGGCCACATCGACCTGTGCAACGTCCCGCTCCCGACGCGCGCACCGCCGCCGAAGCCGGTGGCCGAAAAGGCGAAGGCCAAGCCGCGTGCGAAGAAGCCGCGTTCGGGTGCGAAGCCGGCGGGTGCTACGAAGTCGTAGCGGTTTGTCGCGGGGCGATGAGCGACGTCGTTGCACCGAAAGCTGGATTTCGCATCTTCTAGGCACGAAGTAACGGCGCGGCGCTGTACGGCACGGTTCGTTCACCGGTACGGCTTCGTTACCCCTCACCCCAACCCCTCTCCCGATGGGAGAGGGGCTAAAGCGCGCACCGTCATCGAGCGGAAGCTGGGATCCATGTTGTGGTTGTTGCTGTCGAACAGCCGATCCGTCACTAGCCCCAACGGGCGCCGCACAGGATGTGCGGCGGTGAGCGCTGAGCCATGGATGGCGAATCGCGAACGCGCCCTTTCTCGCCCCGGTCGCAGGATTGGGTTGGACTTGTACGCACTTTCTTTGGGTTACTTTTCTTTGTGCGAGCAAAGAAAAGTGACCCGAGCGCCGCAGGCGATCGGAAGCTTGGATCGTGATTCTTCTTTGCTCTTACGGGTTGCCGGGAAAGCATGGAAAGTCCATGGATTCCCGCCTTCGCGGGAATGACGAGCAAGAGCCAGACGCTATCCGTACTACGGCGGCGCCGTGCGCTCCTCAACTCCGACGCCCGCCTCCCTGCGCCCCGCATCCTCACGCAGCACATCGCGCTGGAACAGGCACATCCGCACCACGTCGTGATAGCGACCGTCGCTGAAGAACTCGTCGACCAGCACGCCTTCGCGACGGAACCCCGCGTCCTCGTAGATCCGGATCGCACGCGTGTTGTCCACGTCGACCAGCAGATACAGCTTGTAGAGGTTGAGCACGCGGAACGCGTAGTTGATCGCCAGCCGCGTCGCCGCGCGCGCATAACCGCGGCCCTGCTGGTCGGGCGAGATCATGATCAGGAACTCCGCGCGCCGGTGCAGGTGGTCGATCTCCACCAGTTCGACCAGTCCCACGCGTTCGTGCGCCGTGTCCTCGACGATGAAACGCCGTTCGGACTGGTCGTGGATGTGCTTGCGGTACAGCTCTTCCAGCTCGACGAACGACTCGTACGGTTCCTCGAACCAATAGCCCATCACGCTGCGGTTGTTGTTGAGCACATGCACGAAATGCAGGTCGCCGCGTTCGAGCGGGCGAAGGGTGACGCCGGGCACGGGAAGCTTCGCATTCATGCGCCCAACCCTACTCCTCGCGCATGACACGCGCACGCCGGGCGCCATCACGCCGCCTTGCCCGGCCGCTCAATAGCCTGCCTCCAACGGCCACACCGACGAAGGTTCGACCCCATGCCCCTGATGCGCCTGCGCGTGACCGGCAGCGACGACGACGTCCGCGCCATCGCCAACCTCCTCACCAGCCTGGACGGCATCGAGCACATCGAGGAAGTCGACGACCTCATGCCGCACATGGACGACGACGATTCCAGTTCCGCCGGCCTGCCCGACGACCAGGGCCCGGGCCAGCACGCGCTGGAAATCGACGCGCCCAACCAGGCCACCGCCAACCGCGTGCGCGATGCGGTCGAAGCGCTCGCGTTCGACCTGGATGTGCTGGTGGAATTCGACAACGACGAAGGCTGACCCGCATCGTCGTTTGCGGCGGGAACGTCAGCCCAGCGCCACCGGACTCAGTCGCCGCACGGTGAAGCACACGCGCCATTGCCCCTGGTCGATGGCGACCAGATGCGACGTGAAGCGCTTCACGCGCTTGAGCAGCCACTGGTGCGCCGGCCACGCGAAATTGCGCAAGACCGACTCCGGCGCACCATGTTCGGCGACCAGTTCGGCGATCGAGCGCGACGTCAGTTCGATCCCGCCCATCATCGTGCCCGCGCCGAGGATCAGGAAGATCATGCCTTCCATGGCATCGCGATCGTCTTCCGGCAGGGCATCGATTCCAGCGAGGCCATCGAGTTTCCCCTGCTCGTCGTAGCCCTCGGGCACGTTCTCGTAGCGATAACCGCAGCCGGTGCACTGGTGATGCCGCACCGGCTTGCCGGCGAGCTGCAGCGTGCGCACGTTCGCGCCGCAGCGCGGGCAGGTTTCGCGAGGTTGGGTATGGCGCATCCGGCCGTCGTCCCTGTCCGAACAAACGGCCATGGTCGGCAGATCCCGGAGGCGCTTGAATCGGACGGGTCCGAATTACGCCGTCGCGCGATGCCTCAAGGCAGCGCTTTCAGCGCCGCGACGACGCCGGGAATGACCGTACGCGTCCGTTTGTCGGTGGACTGGTTGGCTTCCACGTACACGGCCTGCAGGAACGCGACCAGATCGTGCCGGCGTGCGAGCCACGCCGGATCCTTCCACGCCTGCGACGGATCGCCCAGGCGCGGCACCAGCGCGGCGAACCACGCCGTCCAGCCGGCCTCGTCGCGCACGCCGCGCTGCGCCGCGTACACGATGGGCGCCGCGAGCCGCTGCGGTTCACCGAACACGTACGCAACGCCGGTCGCCGGCACGACCTGCGCCGCCACCGCATCGACGATGCGATGCAGCTGCGGCGCATCCAGCGAGGGATTCAACGTGAGCTGCATCAGCCAGTCGGCGCCGTGCGCGACGCCGTGCCGCCAGCCTTCGCCCGGTTCGAAGCCGCGGTAGTCGCGCACCGATTCCAGGTACGTCACCGCGCGCAGCACCATCGCCGTGCGTTCGGCCGGCGTCATCCACGGCGAAATGCGGTCGGTGCGCGCCACTTCCGACAGCGCCAGCGCCGCGAACGGCCACGCGACGCCGTCCGGATCGGGCTCGCCGAGCATCGCGTAGAAGCGGTCCCGCAACGCGCGCAGCGTGTCGGGCGCAAGCTCGCCCTTGCGCATCCACGTCGACAGCGCTTCGTACGCCAGTTCGTCGCGCAGTTGCGGATCGCTCGCCGCGAGGCAGTTCGACAGCGCATACGCCAGCGTCGCGCGCTCGCCCGGATCGGCGACGACGAAACCGCTCTGGCGCAAGGCTTCCAGCCGTTCGAGCGGCCAGCCCTCCGGCGGGCAGGCCGGCGCCGCCAACGCGGGCGCGGCGAGGCCGAGGGTGAACAGCAACGCGAGCAAACGCAGCGAAAGGCGCATGTGGTGGGTCCGTGCGGAGGGCGACCCGCGAAAACGCGAATCCAGCCGGAAAGTGCGGTGACTATGCCACTGCTTCGCGCCCGCCGGCACCCGCCGGACGTCATCGCCGCCGCGAGCGCGCGGGCCTATGATGCTGGCGTGCGCCTTCGCGGCCCTTCTGCAGCATCCGATGTCAGACAAGAAATCCATCGAACTCTACGTGAAGCCCGCCGGCGGCTGGGATGCGCTGCGCAGCTCCTGGCAGGCGCTGCGCGACCAGCAGGTCGTGATGAAGGGCGCCAGCACGCTGCTGCGCGCCAACCAGCCCAGCGGCTTCGACTGCCCCGGCTGCGCGTGGCCGGACCGCAACGTGCATTCGACGTTCGAATTCTGCGAGAACGGCGTCAAGGCCGTGGCGAACGAGGCAACGTCCCGTCGCGTCACGCCCGGGTTCTTCGCGCAACACACGGTCGCGTGGTTGAACGAGCAGGACGACCGCTTCCTCGAAGCGCAGGGCCGCCTCACCGAACCGATGGCGTACGACGCCGCGAGCGACACCTATCGGCCGATCGCCTGGAGCGAGGCGTTCGCGACGATCGCACGCGCCCTGAATTCACTCGCGTCGCCGAACGAAGCGATCTTCTACACCTCCGGCCGCACGTCGAACGAGGCGGCGTTCCTGTACCAGCTGTTCGTGCGCGAATACGGCACCAACAACCTGCCCGACTGCTCGAACATGTGCCACGAAGCCTCGGGCGTGGCGCTCACCGAACAGCTCGGCAGCGGCAAGGGCTCGGTGACGCTGGAGGATTTCGAACACGCGCAGGCGATCTTCATCTTCGGGCAGAACCCCGGCACCAACCATCCGCGCATGCTCGGCGAACTGCGCAGTGCAGCGAAACGCGGGTGCCGAATCGTCGCGTTCAATCCGTTGCGCGAGCGCGGGTTGGAGCGTTTCGCCGATCCCAAGGCGCCAGCCGAAATGCTCGGCGCCAGCACGCGCATCGCCTCGGAGTATTACCAGCCGCGCATCGGTGGCGACCTCGCCGTCGCCACGGCGCTGTGCAAGGTGGTGATCGAATCGGGCGCGGTGGATCACACGTTCGTGGCGAGGCACACGCACGGTTACGACGACTTCGCCGACAGCGTGCGCGCGACGCCGTGGGCAGAGCTGGAACGCGAATCGGGCCTGTCGCGCGCGGACCTCGAACAGGCCGGCCGCACGTACCTCGACAGCAACGCGACCATCGTCTGCTGGGGCATGGGCATCACGCAGCACGCGCGGAGCGTGGCGACGATCCAGATGCTAGGCAACCTGCTGCTGTTGCGCGGCAACATCGGCAAGGCGGGCGCCGGACCGTGCCCGGTACGCGGGCATTCCAACGTGCAGGGCGACCGCACGATGGGCATCTACGAGCAGCCCTCGCCCGCCTTCCTCGATCGCCTCGGCGCGGCGTTCGATTTCCAGCCGCCGCGTGAACACGGCTACGACACCGTCGCCGCCATCGAGGCGATGTTCGACCGCCGCGCGAAGGTGTTCTTCGCGATGGGCGGCAACTTCGCCGCGGCCACGCCCGACACCGCGCATACGCACGAAGCGCTGCGTCGCTGCGAACTCACCGTGCACGTGAGCACCAAGCTCAACCGCTCGCACCTGGTGCACGGGCGCGACGCGCTCATCCTGCCGTGCCTGGGCCGCACCGAGATCGACGTACAGGCCAGCGGCCCGCAGGCGGTGACGGTGGAGGATTCGATGAGCATGGTGCATCTGTCGTCGGGCATGAATCCGCCGGCGTCTGAGCACCTGATGTCGGAGCCGGCCATCGTCGCGCACCTCGCGGCCGCCACGTTGCCGCGCAGTCGCACGCCATGGCTGGCGCTGATCGAGGATTACGACCGCATCCGCGACCGCGTCGCGCAGGTGGTCGACGGCTTCGCCGATTTCAACGCGCGCGTGCGCACCGACGGCGGGTTCCACCTTCACCATCCGGGGCGTGAGCGCGTGTTCCCGACCCGGCGCGGCAAGGCGGGCTTCTACGCGCACGCGCTGGATGATCGCAAGCCACAGGCCGACGTGCTGCAACTGATGACCGTGCGCTCGCACGACCAGTACAACACCACCGTGTACGGCATGGACGACCGCTACCGCGGCGTGCACGGCCTGCGTCGCGTGGTGTTCATCTCGCGCGACGATCTCGAACGATTGCAGCTGCGCGACGGCGAGCACGTCGACATCGCCTCCGTCTGGCACGACGGCGAACGCATCGTGCGCGATTTCCGGCTGGTCGAATACGACATCCCGCCCGGTTGCCTCGCCGCGTATTTCCCCGAGACCAATCCGCTCGTTCCGCTGGACCATCACGCCGAACGCGCACGCACGCCGGCGTCGAAATCCATTCCCGTGCGACTGCTGCGCCGGAGCGCGGCATGAGCGAGGAATCGGCGCTCGCCGTGCTGCGCCTGCTGCGCGAGGAAGACGGCCAGTCGATCCATCGGGTCGCCAAGCGATTGCAGCTGGGCCTGAGCGAACTGCAGCGCGTGCTCGCCGCGCTCGGCGACGATCCGAGGTTCGACGGACTCGACCTGGTTGAACGCCGCCAGGACGGCGAACGCACGCTGCTCTGGCTCACCGAGAAAGGACGCAGCCTGGTGGAGTCGGCATGAACGGACCGCTGCAACCGGTGCAGGCGCTGCGCCTGCGTGCGGGCGATCGCGCGCCACACGACGATCGCGTGATCGTGGAGGCGCCCGTCGCGCTGCTCTACAACGGCGAGTCCTTCGCCGTGATGATGGCCACGCCCGACTCGCTGGAGGATTTCGCGCTCGGCTTCGCGCTGGGCGAAGGCATCGTCGGCGATGCGTCCGAGTTCCGTCTCGTCGACGTCGTGCGCCATGACGAAGGCGTCGCATTGCACGCCGCGATCCCGCAAGCGCGTTTCGATGCGCTGGCCGAACGCCGGCGCGGCATGGAAGGCCGCAGCGGCTGCGGCCTGTGCGGCGTGGAAAGCCTGCAGGCGGCGCTGCGACCGGTGCCGCGCGTCACGTCATCCACGCGCGTGGACGTCGGGTCGATCCGCGCCGCGCTCGATGCCCTCGCCGCGCAGCAGCCGTTGAACGCGCTCAGCGGCGGCGTTCACGCGGCCGGCTTCGCGCACGAGGGCGGCCTGCTGGTGCGCGAGGACGTCGGCCGGCACAACGCGCTCGACAAACTCATCGGCGCGATGGCGCGCAACGTGATCGCGCCGGACTCGGGATTCGTCGTGATCACCTCGCGCGCGTCGTACGAGATCGTGCACAAGGCGGCGACGGCCGGCATTGGACTGGTCGTGGCGATCTCCGCGCCGACGGACCTGGCCATCCGCACCGCGGACGCCGCCGGCGTGACGCTGGCGGCGTTCGCGCGCGGCGACTCACTCAACCTTTACAGCCACCCCGGCCGTGTCGCCGCTGCCGGCTGACCGCGCCGGTGCAATGTTGCGGTTGAGGAACCGCAGCACCGAGTCGTAATACTTCAGGCGCGATTTCTCGTCGAAGAAACCGTGCGTCTCGTCGGAGGGAAAATACCCCTCGTACCTGACGCCGCCGTCGTCGAGCGCCTTGCGCAGGATGCGCAGGTGTTCCGGCGAGACGCGGTAATCGCGCATGCCCTGCACGAGCATGACGTCCGCCCGGATCTTGCCGACATTGGCCGTCGGCGAATCCTCGCGCAGGCGCGCCATGTCGTCGCCCAGCGCGCGCGTGAGGTAGGCCCGGCCCCACTTGGAGCGATGGGTGTCGCCCCAGCGGAACATCGTCGGAAGATCGTACGGCCCCGCCATGCCGACCACGCAGCGATACAGCGCCGGCTCGCGCACCGCGCCCATCAACGCCGCGTAGCCGCCATAGCTTTCGCCCCACATGCAGATGCGCGACGCATCGATGCCGGCATGTTCGATCGCCCAGCGCGTGGCATCGGTGACGTCGTCCTGCATCGCGCGGCCCCACTGGCGGTAGCCCGCTTCGACGAAGTCGCGCCCGCGTCCGCCCGAGCCGCGGAAGTTCACGCGCAATACGGCGTAACCGCGCGTGGCGAGCATCTGCACGTCTTCGGAGAACGCCCAGCTGTCGCTGACGTCGAACGGCCCGCCGTGCGGCATCACCACCAGCGGATGCGGTCCGTTGCCCGCAGGCGTGGTCAGCCAGCCGCGCAGCGAGAGGCCATCGCGCGCCTTGAATTCGAACGCCTGCACCGGACGCATGCTGCGCGCCGACAGCCACGGCCGGCTGCGCGCCAGCAGCTTCAGGTCGCCGCTGGCGGTGTCGAGCAGGTAGAAGCGCGGCGGCTCGACCGGGCTGGTCACCGTCACCACGGCGCGGCGTCCATCGCGACTGGCGCTGGTCACGCGCGCGAACTCGCCTGGAAACGCCGTGACCAGATCGCGCGTCAGTGCGGCGTGCGGGTGCTTGTCGTCGAAGAAGCGCACCTCCGGTTGCACGCCACCGTAAACGGCGCCGATGGGTTCGTGCCCGTCGAACGACCACACCAGCGCCTGCGGGCTGGCATTGGCATCGCTGGCAACGATCGTCCGCTCGCCGGTCGCCAGGTCGATGCGCTCGATCACGTCAGGCCCCTGCTTGCGCTCGCTGCGCAGGAAACCGTAGCGGCGGTCGAAGCTGGTGCCGATGGGCGTGACTTCCACGCCGCTGGCGGCCTCATCGTTGATCGGGTCCCATTTTTCGCCGCGCAGCAGGAAGGCCTGCTGGCGATCGTCGTTGTCGCGGGCCCAGGCGAAGCGCACCGTGCCCGCGCGATCGGCCAGGAACGACGAATCCGGCACCGGTCCGTCGACCAGGTCCTCGCGCTTGCCCAGGCCGTCCTTGCGCATCCTGCGCACGCGCGTCAGGCACTCGTTCTTCTGGACCTTGTAGCAGTAGGCGGTGAGCACGTAGTCGGGATCGTCCGGCAGCGGATCGATCAGGTACGCGCCGAACGCCGCGCCGCTGCGTCCGTCCACGTCGAGCGGATGCAGGTTCGGCAGCTGGTACGGCTGCGCCAGGGTCCCGAACTTCATCGATGCGGACGCGAGCACGCGCGTGCTGGAAATCCACTGCTCCGCTTCGATGAAGCCGTCGCGGCCCGGATCGAGCTTGGCGGTGACCTTCATGTCGCTCACGCGCAGGATCGCGAGCAGCGTGCGGTCGTCGAAGGGAATCCGCGCGGCGAGGTAATCCCCGCCCGGCGAGATCGTCATCGACTCGAACTCCGGCTTGCGGAGGAAGTCCTCCAGCGGCGGCGCCTTCTGCGCATCCGCCGTCCACGCCGCGAGCGCGAGCCCCGCGGCCATCATCCAACGCTTCATGGTTCCCCCGTTCATCCCTGCGCCGTCTCCCCCGGCAAACGCACGATATGCCAATGCCCGATCGGCACGCCAGAACCGGCAAGACGCGCCCGCCCTCCGGCCCATGCGGTGGCGGGCACGCAGGCGATATCCTCGGCCGACCCGCGGCCACGCCGCCTGATCCGAGCCCCAGAGAACATGCCCTCGTTGCGTCCCACCCTCCTCGCCGTCGCCGTGCTCAGCGCCGGCCTCGCCGCCTGCCAGCCGCAGACCACGCCCGCGCCCGCCGACACGAAGGCCACCGCCGCCGCGCCGGCGTCGGACGCCGCGACCGACGCGCGCCTGGCCGAAGTGTCCCAGCAGTGGCTCGACGGCTGGCTGCGCCTGAACCCGGTGTCCGCCACGCAGATCGGCAAGCACGATTTCGACAGCGAGGTCGACGACCTTTCGGCCGCCGGCCGGCAGGCGCAGGTGGATTTCGCGAAGAAGACGCTGGCGGCGCTCGACGGCATCGACACCACCAAGCTCTCGCGCGAGAACCAGATCGACGCGGCGATCCTGCGCAACCAGGTGCAGGGCGATATCTGGAACGTCGAGACGCTGCAGAGCTGGGCGTGGGATCCGCAGGTGTACAGCGGTCTGGCCGGCGGCGCGATCTACAACCTGATGGCGCGCGAGTTCGCGCCGATGCCGCAGCGCCTGAAGTCGGCGACCGCGCGCATGCAGAAGATCCCGAACATCTACGCGCAGATGCGCGAGAACCTCGATCCGGCGCGCGTGCCGAAGATCCACGCCGAAACGGTCGCCAGGCAGAACGCCGGCATCCTGAGCCTGATCGACACCTTCATCACGCCCAACGCCGACCAGCTGCAGGGCGAGGACCGCAAGCAGCTCGACGAGGCCGTGACGAACCTGCGCAAGGCCGTCGCCGAACAACAGACGTGGCTCGACAAGACGCTGGTGCCGAACGCGAAGGGCGACTTCCGCATCGGCCAGAAGCTGTACGACGAGAAGCTGCAGTTCTCGCTGAATTCGTCGCTGTCGCGCGCGGAGATCAAGCAGCGTGCCGAAGGCGAACTCAAGCGCGTGCGCGGCGAGATGTACGCCATCGCGCAGACGGTGCTGAAGGACAAGCCGAACGCGCCGGAGATGCCGGCCAATCCGTCGCCGGAGCAGCAGCAGAAGGCGATCGAGGCCGCGCTCGAGCTGGCCTACGCCGACAAGCCCGCACGCGACCAGGTGGTCGATTTCGCGAAGAAGACGCTCGAGCAGGCGACCGATTTCACGCGCAAGCACGACCTGGTCACCGTGCCGAACGATCCGGTGAAGATCATCCTGATGCCGGAATTCCAGCGCGGCGTCGCGGTGGCGTACTGCGATTCGCCGGGTCCGCTCGACAAGGGCCTGGACACGTACTACGCGATTTCGCCGATCCCCGACGACTGGGACGCCAAGCAGGTCGATTCGTTCCTGCGCGAATACAACAGCCGCATGATCCACCTGCTGTCGATCCACGAGGCGATGCCGGGCCACTACCTGGAAGGCGCGCATTCGGTGAAGTCGCATTCGACGCTGCGTTCGGTGCTGCGCTCGGGCCTGTTCGCCGAAGGCTGGGCGGTCTACACCGAAGACATGATGGCCGACGCGGGCTACCTCGATAACGACCCGCTGTTCCGCCTGGTGCAGCTGAAGTTCTACCTGCGCACCATCGCCAACGCGATCCTCGACCAGGGCGTCCATGTCGACAACTGGACGCAGGAACAGGCGATGGAACTGATGACGAAGCAGGCCTTCCAGCAGGAGCGCGAAGCCGCCGGCAAGTGGGTCCGCGCGCAGCTGACCAGCGCGCAGCTGCCGACGTACTTCGTCGGCGCGCAGGAGCACTTCGACATGCGCAAGGCCGTGGAAGCCAAGCTGGGCGACAAGTTCAACGCCAAGGCCTACCACGACCAGGTGCTGAGCTACGGCGCCCCGCCGGTGCGCTACGTGCGCGAGATGATGCTGGACGAGCCGATCCAGTAAGGCGTGTTGAAGCCCCTCTCCCGCTGGCGGGAGAGGGGTTGGGGTGAGGGCAGGCGAGCATCAACTTCGACGCCGTGCCCTCTTCCGCCTGCCGGCACCTTCTCCCGCAAGCGGGAGAAGGGCTCCTCCAGAGAGGGCCGCGCGTTTGACGGGCCGCAAAGGCAATTCGCTCAGCGCGAACGCCCATCGAAATGCACCACTTTCAGCGACGCCGGATCCACGCCCTCCAGGCAGCGCGCGTTGATCGCCACCATCGGCGTGCCGTCGGGCATCTGGCCCTCGGTAAACGGCGAGATGCCGCACTCGGGGCAGAAGTGATGCTGCAGCTTGTGCGTGTTGAAGGTGTAGGTGCGGTAGTTCGATTCGGGCGTCTTCAGTTCGAATGCCGTTCGCGGCACGAACCAGAGCAGGCCGCCGCGCTTGGCGCACAGCGAGCAGTTGCAGTCCAGGACCTGGTCGATGTCGCCGTCGACCTCGTAGGCGATGCCGCCGCAGTGACAACCGCCGCTGTAATGCGCCATGACGCGTGCTCCATGCTGGTGAAGGTGGAAGGCCCGATTGTGCCCCAGCGCGGCGCTGATCGAATGTGCCCGAAGCGACATCGGCTTAACCCGTCGGCGCTATGCTTCGCCCCCACCCCGCCCCTCTGCGCCGAACCGGAGTCGCCATGCCTTCGCCACGCCACGGCAGCACCGTCGTCCCCACCCTGAGCTATCGCGACGCCCCGGCGATGATCGACTGGCTCGTGCGCGCGTTCGGCTTCACGAAGCAGGCCGTCTACATGGACGGCGACGTCGTGCTGCATGCGCAGCTGACGTATCGCGATACCGGCATGATCATGCTCGGCTCGGCGAACAAGGACGGCGACTGGGCGAAGCTGATGGCACAGCCCGACGACATCGGCGGCCGTTCGACGCACGGCGTGTGCGTGATCGTCGACGACGCCGATGCGCATTACGCCCGCGCGAAGGCCGCCGGCGCGGCGATCGTCATCGACATCGCCGACCAGCACTACGGCGGTCGCGGCTACGCGGCGCGCGATCCGGAAGGCTACGTGTGGTGGTTCGGCACCTACGATCCGTGGAACGAAAGCGAGAACGCCTGAGCATGGAACTGTTCGACGAACATCCCCGGCCCGTCGAGGGCATCCGCGTCGGCATCGGCGGCTGGACGTTCGCGCCGTGGCGCGACAACTTTTATCCGAAGGGCCTGGTGCAGCGCCGCGAGCTGGAATACGCCAGCCGCAAGCTCACCGCGATCGAGGTCAACGGCACCTACTACGGCGCGCAGAAGCCGGCGACCTACGCCAAGTGGGCGGCGGAAACGCCGGAAGGCTTCGTGTTCTCCGCGAAGGCGCCGATGCGCATCATGCAGTCGCGCGCGCTCGCGAAGACCGGGCCGCAGATCGAGGATTTCCTCGGCGGCATCGCCTCGCTCGGCGATCGCCTCGGGCCGATCGTGTGGCAGTTCGATGCGAACCAGAAGATCCAGCGCGAGAGCTTCACGGAGTTCCTGTCGCTGCTCCCGCGCGAGATCGAGGGCCGTGCGCTGCGCCATGTGCTGGACGTGCGCGATCCCAATTTCGTCGACGCCGATTACGTCGCCCTCGCCCGCAAGCACAACATGGCGACGGTGTTCACCGATTCGGACGAACACCCGTCCTTCGGCGACGTCACCGCCGATTTCGTCTACGCGCGCCTGATGCGCTCCCGCAGCGATGTGCCGACCGGCTACACCGACAGCGAGCTGTCGACGTGGGCGAAGCGTGCGCACGAATGGGCGAAAGGCGGCCAGCCGGACGCGTTGCCGACGCTGGCGAAGAATGCCGCACCCAAGCGCAAGCGCGATGTCTTCGTCTTCTTCATCAGCGCGGCGAAGGAGCGCAACCCGGCGGCGGCGATGGCGTTGATCGGGAAGTTGTGAGGGATTCGGGACACGCCGGACCCGGGAACCGCCTGGACTCGAAGCTCGAAGGAGCGTGTCCGCTTTCTGATCGTCATTCCCGCGAAGGCGGGAATCCATCTCTCCGACCCGATTCCGGCCTTCGAAGGCGTTGACGCTCGCAAGCATGGATCCCCGCCTTCGCGGGGATGACAGCATTCGCGGGATGGCAGCCCTTCGCGGGGATGACAGCCGGAAAGACACAACGCCCCACCGCACATTCCCGGCGCTTCGTCGCAAACCCCTACACCGGACCGTGCCGAACGGCACTCCCGTGCGCACGCCCACGACACTATCAACGTCACTATCGACGTTCCTGTCGCCGTGAAGGGAGATCGCCATGACCAGCCGTCGCGAATTCATTTCCACCGCCACCCTGGCCGCCGCGGGCGTCGCACTCGCGCCGCTCGCCGCCTGCAGCCAGGAGCGCCCGCCCGCGGCAACGCCCGCCGCCAGCGCCGCGCCGCCGAAGCCGTTCAGCGGCACGCTGATCACGCGCACGATCCCGTCCAGCGGCGAGAAGATCCCCGTCATCGGCATGGGCACGTCGGGCAGTTTCGAAGTCGGTGCGGATGCGGGCGAACGCGGGCCGCTACGCGACGTGCTGCAGGCGTTCGTCGCCGCGGGCGGCTCGCTCATCGACACTGCGCCCACCTACTCCACGGCCGAGGACGTACTGGGTGACCTCATCGCACAGACCAACACGCGCGGCAAGCTCTTCCTTGCGACGAAGCTGTCCGGCGTGACCGGGCGGGACGAAGGGCTCAAGCAGTTCAACGATTCGCTGCGCCGCCTGCGCACCGACAAGGTCGAGCTGCTGCAGGTACACAACCTTCGCGATACGGCGACGCAGATCGCGCTCGCGCGCGAGCTCAAGCAGCAGGGCAAGACGAAGTACACCGGCCTCACGCATTACCGCGAGGACGGCCAGGCGCAGCTCGCCGACGAGATGCGCAAGCACAAGCCCGATTTCATCCAGATCAACTACTCACCGGTTTCGCGCGGCGCGGAACAGACGATTTTCCCGCTCGCGCAGGAGCTCGGTTGCGCCGTGATGATCAACCGCGCGTTCGAGGACGGCCGCCTGATCACGCAGGTGCGCGACAAGCCGCTGCCGCCGTGGGCGAAGGACGTCGGCGCCGATTCGTGGGCGCAGCTGTTCCTGAAGTTCGTGCTGAGCCATCCGGCCGTGACGGTGGTGATTCCCGCGACGTCGAAGGTCAAGCACCAGGTCGACAACCTGCGTGCGGGCACCGGCGCGCTGCTGGATGCGAAGCAGCGGCAGGCGCTGATCGCCGCGCTGGCCTGAGCACGGATCCCGCATGAGCCTGTCCGCGCGCATCGCCCGCACCTTCGGCATCACCGAAGGCGAATCCCGTCCGGTCCTCATCGGCGCCACGCTGTTCTTCGTGATGTTCGCCGGCTATTTCATGCTGCGGCCGGTGCGCGAGACGATGGGCGTCGCCGGCGGCGTGGACAACCTGCAATGGCTGTTCACCGGCACGTTCCTGGCGACGCTGGCGGCGATGCCGCTGTTCGGGTGGATCGCATCGAAGGTGCCGCGCCGTCGCATCCTGCCGTGGACGTTCGGCTTCTTCGCGGTGAACCTCGCGCTGTTCGCCATCGCGTTCCAGCGCGATCCGGAGAACGCGTGGATCGCGCGCACGTTCTACATCTGGATCTCGGTGTTCAACCTGATCGCGATCTCGGTGATCTGGAGCGTGTGTGTCGACCTGTTCCCCAGCGCGCAGGCCAAGCGCCTGTTCGCGCTGATGGCCGCCGGCGCGAGCATCGGCGGCCTGGTCGGGCCGCTGCTGGGCATCGCGCTGGTCGGACCGATCGGGCACGCCGGTCTGCTTTGGCTTGCCGCGGCGTTCCTGGTGGTCGGCATCTTCATCGCGCGGCATCTGCAGCGATGGCGCGACGCGCAGCCGGCGGGCGAGAACCTCAGCGCGCAGGCCCGCGCGCGGCCACTGGGCGGGCATCCGTTCGCAGGCATCACCACGGTGATGCGCTCGCCCTATCTGCTCAGCATTTCGCTGTTCGTGCTGCTGCTGGCGAGCGTGACCACGTTCCTGTACTTCGAGCAGGCGCGGCTGGTCGAAATGAAGTTCCCCGATCGCGCCGACCAGACGCGCGTGTTCGGCACGATCGACGTGATCGTGCAGAGCCTGACGATCCTCTCGCAGGTGTTCATCACCGGCCGGCTGGTGCAGCGCCTGGGCATGGCGGCGTTGCTGGTCGCCGTCCCGGTGGTGACGATGCTGGGCTTCGTGTGGCTCGCGTTCGCGCCGACCTTCGCGGTGCTGGCGGTGGTGATGGTGGTCCGTCGCGCCGGCGAGTACGCCTTCGTGCGACCGGGCCGCGAGATGCTGTTCACCGTCGTGCCGACGGAAGCCAAGTACAAGGCGAAGAACTTCATCGACTCGGTCGTGTACCGCGGTGCCGACGCCGTGAGCGGCTGGGCGAAGGCGCTGGTCGACATGCTGGCGCAGCAGCCGGCGATCGCGGCCTTGCTGGGCGCGGCGATCGCGCTGGCATGGGCACTGACCGGCGCAGGCCTGGCGCGTGCACAGGCCCGCGTGGAGAAGGAACCGCTGCCGGAAGGTCTCGACGTGGCGGGCGAAGGACTGCGTCGCTGACGCCGCGAACGGCTAGCCCCGCAGCCGCGCCATCGCCCGCACCGGGAACGTCCCCGCGCCTTTGACCTTCGGCGACATCGCGCTGAACTCGAAGCCTTCGTCCGGCAGTGCGGCGAGGTTGCACAGGTGTTCGACGATGAGGATGTCCGCGCCCAGCAGGATCGAATGCACCGGCCGCGACTTGCCGCCTTCACCGTCCCGCGAGGTGTCGTCGATGTTCATCGAATCGATGCCGACGAGTTTGACGCCGCAATCGCGCAGGTATTCGGCCGCGTCCTGCGTCACGAACGGATGCTCGACTGCGTACGCCTCCTCGCGCCAGAACGCGTCCCAGCCCGTGTGCACCAGCACCGCGCGGCCGCGCAGTTCGCGATCGCGGAAGTACGAGGCGTCGATCGCGCGCACCTGCCGGTGGTCGGCGCGGATCACGATCGTGTCGAGATCGCAGAACGACTCCGGCCCGATCTGCGACAGGTCGTGGCCGTGTTCGTAGCGATGCGACGGGCAATCGAGGTAGGTGCCGGTGTTGGCGACGATCTCGATCGTCGCGATCTGGAATTCCGTGCCCGCCTCGTAGATCTCGCGCGAACGCTCGCGGCTGAGGTAGTCGCAGATGCGCGCGGCCGGAAGACCGGGATAGGTCACCATCCCGTCCTCGATGTCGTGGCTGAGTTCGACGTACACGCGACGACCACCATCGGCCTGCGCCTTGCGCTTGTGCGCCTCGACGATGATCTTCTTGTTGAGGATGCGCGCGGGTCCGACCATCAGCAGGCGCAGGTCGCGCACGATGTAGTCGACGAGCGCGGCGTCGTCGATGTCGTCGCCGTCGATGTCGAGGCGGAAATCCTGCCCCTGGATGCCGCCGCCGTTGGTGAACTGCAGGTCGAAGTCGAAGACGACGCGTTTCTGGGTCATGGGGCGATGTGTCGAGGTCAGGGGAATGGATCCGGTTTTTGCCGGATGCTTCTTTTCGAACGCGGTCTAGCGCTGGATTCCGGCCGTCGCCGGGGTCCTTGGTTCTGATGCGATACGGGCCTGGATCCCGGCCTTCGCCGGGATGACGAGCCGGCAAAGGCGAAGCCGCGTGGCGGCTTCGCGCCGTCACTTCGAAGCGCGCTGACTGAAGGCCACGCTGCCCAGGATCATCGCGCCGGCAATGCCCATCTTGATCGTCAGCGGCTCGTCGAGCAGCAACCACGCCCACGCGACGCCGAACACCGGGATCAGGTACGTCACCGTGGAGGCGCGGCTCGCGCCGATGCGCGCGATCAGGCGGTAGTACATGACGAACGCCAGGCCCGTGCAGACCACGCCGAGCATGCCGACCGAGAACCACGACTTCGCGGGAATCGCATGCGTCGGCCACGTCGCGAGCGCGAACGGCAGCGTCAGCAGCGCCGCGGCGCCGAGCGTCGCCGAGGCCACGGCCGCCGGCGGAAGGCCGGTCAGATGGCGGCGCACCAGGTTGATGCCGATGCCGTACAGGAACGACGCCGTGGCGCCCGCGGCCACCGCCCAGCCGACCTGATCGCCACCGGCGGTCTTGTCGCTCGCCAGCACGACCACGCCCGCGAAGCCGATCACCAGCGCGATGGCGCGGCGCGCGCCGATCTTCTCGTGGAAGAACAGCGCGCCGACCAGCGCGGTGAACAGAACGGTCATCGCGTTCGAAATGGCGCCGATGCCGGCCGGCGCACGCTGCGCGGCCCACGCGAAGAGCATGAACGGCGCGGCCGAATTGATCGCGCCGATGATCGCCAGCTTCGGCCACAGCTTCAGCGGGAATTGCGAACGCGCGCGCAGCAGGAACGGCAGCAGCACCAGCGAGCCGAGCCCCAGTCGCAGTTCGACCAGCGGCATCGCGCCGAAGTCCTTCGCCGCCACGCGCATGAAGAGGAACGAGGCGCCCCAGATCGCGCCCAGCAGCGCGAGTTCCAGCGGCGTCAGCCAACCGCCTTCGCGGGCGTCGGGTAGTGCGGGTGCGGTCACGGCGGTGTTCATCGCAAGCCTCGTGGGGGAGGAAGTGTGGCGCAGGGCCAGGTCCTGCGGGCATCAGCCCTGTGTGGGGTGGTAGCAGTGCGTGATCGATTCGGGGCTGCCGCCGGCCGCAAGGAACGCCGAGTAGCCCAGGTTCATGCCGATGAGCCGCACGCCGGTTTCGGTATGCGGGCGATGACGGCTGTCCGGCGCGAAGTACACGTACGTGCCGGGGCCGAAACGCGCCTGCCCTTCGATCACTTCGCCGGCGATGACGTAGTACGACTCGCCGGTCTCGTGGTGATCCAGCACCGGCCACTGCGCGCCCGGCGCCATGTCGACCACCCACACGCGCACGCCGGGGCCGGCGGGCAGGTCGCGACGCGTGCAGCCTTCGCCGACCTGCAGCGCCGGCACGGCGTCGATGGCCCAGGCCTGCATCGCCGGAGGTGCGGGGGCCGGCGCCTCGAACGGAGCGTCGTTCGGGACGTCCTGTGGCCCGGTGTCGTTGGAACGATCCATGCGTTGCTCCGCGATCAAGAGTGTGGCTCAGCCCGAACCGTCATTGTCGTTACGCCACAAGGCCTTACAAGCGCATACTTTCGAAGGCAGACACAAATCAAATTTGAGGCTCGCATGGCCCTTCGCGCGGACTGGCTCCCGGCCCTCACGGCGTTCGAATCGGCGGCGCGGCACCAGAATTTCGCCCACGCCGCGGAGGAACTGCACCTCACCGCGAGCGCGGTCAGCCACCACGTGCGCAAGCTGGAATCGCGCCTGGGCGTGGCGTTGTTCCAGCGCCACGCGCGCGGGGTCTCGCTCACCGCCGAAGGCCGCCAGCTCGCCGACGCCGCCGGCACCGCGCTGGCCGACGTGGATGGCGTGCTGCGCAGCCTGCGCGGGGCACGCGATGACGAAGGCCGCGTGCGCATCACCACGCTGCACTCGCTGACCTACACCTGGCTGCTGCCGCGGTTGCCGACCTTCACGCAGGCGCACCCGGGCATCGCGCTGAGCGTGGACACCGAGATCGCCCTCACCCGCTTCGACGACGGCGGCCCGGACCTGGGCATCCGCCACGGGCCGGGCCACTGGCCGGGGCTGACGGCGCATTTCCTGATGGACGAAGCGCTGTTCCCGGTCACCTCACCCGACTACGCCGCGGCGGCCGGGATCGCCTGCGCGGCCGACCTCACGCGGCATCCGCTGATCGCCGACCACGCCCGCCAAGGCTGGCACGACTGGTTCCGCGCGGCGCACGTGCATGGCGCGAAGTTCGAGGAGCGCTACACCTTCAGCGACACCACCGACGCCATGAAGGCCGCCGCCGCGGGGCTCGGCATCGCACTGGCGCGGTCGTGGATCGCCGTGCCGTACCTGCAAGGCGGCGAGCTGGTGCGACTGCCCGTGCCGTCGATGCCGGCGCGGTGGGGCTACTACGCGGTGTATCCGGCGCACCGGCGCCTGCGGCCGGCGGCGCAGGCGTTCCTGGACTGGTTGCTGGATACGGCGCGGGACGGATAACGACCGGGCGCAGGGCGCCGAAAAAAATTTCCGGGACCGTGTCGATTTACCCCGCGTCCCTTCGTCGTCTCCACAGATGCGCGCAAAACGGCGCGCCAAAACGGAGACACGACAATGAAATTCATGGTGATCGTCCATGCCACGCCGGAAAGCGAAGCCGGCGCGCCGCCGAGCGCCGAACTGATCGAGCAGATGGGCCACTACAACGAGCAGCTGGCCAAGGCCGGCGTGCTGCTCGACGCCGCGGGGCTGTACGCCAGCTCGCACGGCGCGCGCGTTCGTTTCGACGGCGATCGTCGCAGCGTGATCGACGGCCCCTTCACCGAATCGAAGGAACTCATCGCCGGTTACTGGCTGTTCCAGACGGCGTCGCTGCAGGAAGCGATCGAATGGGTGAAGCGCTGTCCGAATCCCGGCTGCGGCCCGAGCCAGATCGAAATCCGCCAGGTCTACGAAGGCCACGCCTGCGGCGGTGAAGTCACGCCGGAACTCAAGGCGCAGGGCGAACGCATCCGCGCGCAGATCGACGCGCGCGCCCAGTAATCGCCGATCCAACATCAGGAAACCACCACGATGAAGATCAACGCCTACCTGTCCTTCGACGACCAGTGCGAAGCCGCGTTCCGCTTCTACCACCAGTGCCTGGGCGGAACGCTCGAGCAGCTGAGCCGCTTCGGCGACACGCCCGCCTGCGACCACGTGCCCGCATCGCATCGCGACCGGATCATGCACGCGCGGCTGGTCGTTGGCGACCAGGCGATCATGGGCTCGGACTCGGTGCCCGAGCATCCGTACGAAGGCATCAAGGGCGTTTCGATTGCCCTCAATGTCGACTCGGCAAGCGAAGCCGAACGCGTGTTCGCCGCGATGAGCGAAGGCGGCCACGTGATCATGCCGCTCGGCGCCACGTTCTGGGCCGCGCGATTCGGCATGTTCGTCGACCGCTTCGGCGTGTCGTGGATGGTGAACTGCGAGAAGAAATGAGCCGCTCGCGCCCCCGTTTCGAACCTACAGAACACCACACAGGAACAGACCATGTCGACCCAGATCTTCGTCAACCTCCCCTGCCATGACCTTCCGAAGGCCAAGGCCTTCTACGAAGCGATCGGTTACACGAACAACCCGCAGTTCACCGACGACAAGGCCGCCTGCATGGTCGTCGACGACACCATCCACGTGATGCTGCTCACGCGCGAGTTCTTCGGCTCGTTCGTGAAAAAGCCCGTCGCCGATACACGCCAGGTCGTCGGCGCGATCAACTGCCTTTCGCTGGACAGCCGCGAAGCGGTCGACGATATCCATTCAAAGGCGGTGAAGGCTGGCGCGAAGTCGGGCGGCGATCCGCAGGACATGGGCTTCATGTACTCGCGCGCGTTCGAGGACCTCGACGGAAATCACTGGGAATTCGTGCACATGAGCGGCATGCCGGACCAGGCCTGATTCCACGCATCCATCGAACAGGAGAGACGACCATGCGTTTCATGATGCTGATGATCCCCAAGGGCTACGAAGACGCGACGCCAGGCACGATGCCGCCTGCCGACCGCGTCGCGGCGATGATGAAATACAACGAGTCGCTGCAGAAGGCGGGCGTACTGCTCGCGCTGGACGGCCTGCACCCGCCCTCGATGGGCGCGCGCGTGAGCTTCGAGGGCGGCCGCCCGCATGTCACCGACGGCCCCTTCGCCGAGGCGAAGGAAGTGCTCGGCGGCTACTGGATGATCCAGGTGAAATCGCGCGAGGACGCCATCGCGTGGGCGTCGCGTTGCCCGGGTTCGGAGAACGAGGTCATCGAGATCCGCCAGGTGCAGGAGTTCGACGATTTCCCCGCCGACGTGCAGGAAGCGGCGGCCGGCTTCGAACAGATGCAGCAATCCACCCAACGGCCGAAGAACTGAGGACGCGCGCATGTGGAAGATCATCGGACTCATCGTGCTGGTGGCCATCGTGGCCGTGCTGGTATTCGCCGCGACGCGACCAGACACGTTCCGCATCGAGCGCAGCATCGTCGTCAACGCGCCACCGCAGCGCGTGTTCGAACAGGTCAACGATTTCAATCGCTGGCGCGCATGGTCGCCGTTCGAGACGCTGGATCCGGCGATGAAGCGCGAGATCGCCGGCGCGCAGTGCGGCACCGGCGCGGTGTATACGTGGGATGGAAACTCGAAGGCCGGCGCGGGGCGCATGGAGATCGTCGAGTCGGTGCCCGCGTCGAAGGTCGGCATCAAGCTCGACTTCACGCGCCCGATGGAAGCGCACAACACGGCGGAGTTCGTGATCGTCCCCGAAGGAACCAATGCAAGCCGCGTCACCTGGGCGATGCACGGTCCGCAGCCTTACATCGGCAAGGTGATGTCATTGGTATTCAGCATGGACCGCATGGTCGGCAAGGACTTCGAGCGCGGGTTGGCGAATCTGAAGAAGCTGGCTGAGCAGGGGTGAGTGCCGTTGCTCTTAGCCCCTCTCCCGTCGGCGACCGAAGGGAGTGCAGAGCTGAGAGGGGTTGGGGTGAGGGGTAACGGAGCGAATAGGGTGAACAACGCTAGCCGCACAGCGCTGCGCTGCTGCTCTTCGAGGACATCGGAGTGGATTCGCTTCGCGAACGCCGGCGTCAAAACGATACGGGTCTGGGTCCCGGCTTCCGCCGGGATGACGTTACTCATGACGCGCTCGCGCCGATCACCTGAATGACATTTCCTTAACCCCGACAACCCCCTCCGCGCCTCGGCACACACCCCGCCGCAAAACACACTCTCCGCACTTGCACCGCACAGCCCGCGATGCTCTCATCCGTCGCCATGACGGCGACCGACATCCATCGCACCATCGATGCTGTATGGCGCATCGAATCCGCCCGGCTCATCGCCTCGCTCGCGCGCATGCTGCGCGACGTGGGGCTGGCCGAGGAACTGGCCCAGGACGCGCTCGTCGCGGCGCTGGAAAAATGGCCGGAAAGCGGCGTGCCCGACCAGCCCGGCGCGTGGCTCATGGCCACCGCCAAGCATCGCGCGATCGACCGCCTGCGCCGCAGCAAGCTGCAGCAGCGCAAGCACGAGGAGATCGCGCGCGAACTCGAAGACGAACAGGCGCACGCGGACGACGCGCACCTGGACGCGCTCGACAACCCGTTCAACGACGACCTGCTGCGGCTGGTCTTCACCGCCTGCCATCCGGTGCTGCCCACGCACGCACAGGTCGCGCTGACGCTGCGCCTGCTCG
Source organism: Lysobacter soli (assembly GCF_009755585.1). Taxonomy (NCBI): domain Bacteria; kingdom Pseudomonadati; phylum Pseudomonadota; class Gammaproteobacteria; order Lysobacterales; family Lysobacteraceae; genus Lysobacter; species Lysobacter soli. The sequence continues at coordinate 2,978,966 of NZ_CP046603.1, forward strand.
GCGGCCTCACCACCGACGAGATCGCGCGCGCCTTCCTCGTGCCGGAACCCACCATCGCCCAGCGCATCGTGCGTGCCAAGCGCACGCTGGCCGAGAAGCAGGTGCCGTACGAAATGCCGCGCGGCGACGAGCTCAACGAGCGTTTGGCGTCGGTGCTCGCGGTGATCTACCTGATCTTCAACGAAGGCTATGCGGCCACCGCGGGCGACGACTGGATGCGCCCGGGCCTGTGCGAGGACGCGCTGCGCCTCGGACGCATGCTTGCGGAGCTGATGCCGAACGAGCCGGAAGTGCACGGCCTCGTCGCGCTGATGGAAATCCAGGCGTCGCGTTCGGCCGCGCGCGTCGCGCCCGACGGCGAGCCGGTGCTGCTGCTGGAACAGAACCGCGCGCGGTGGGACCAGTTGCTGATCCATCGCGGGCTGGCGGCGCTCGATCGCGCGCAGAAGCAGAGCGCCGCGCGCGGTACGACGCCCGGCGGCCCGTACACGTTGCAGGCCGCGATCGCCGCGTGCCACGCGCGTGCGGTCACGGCAGACGAAACCGACTGGGCCGCGATCGTCGGCCTGTATGGCGCGCTCGCGCGCATCACGCCTTCGCCAGTGATCGAGCTCAATCGCGCGGTGGCCTTGTCGATGCTGTTCGGTCCCGAATCGGGCCTCGCGGTGGTCGATGCGCTGACCGACGAGCCGGCGTTGAAGGACTATCACCTGCTGCCGGCCGTGCGCGGCGATCTTCTGAAGAAGCTCGAACGCTGGAGCGAGGCACGCGATGCGTTCGAGCGCGCCGCGCAGATGACGCGCAATGCACGCGAACAGGCGCTGTTGCGCCGGCGCGCCGCCGAGTGCGAGGCGGCGGCCGGCGCGAACGACGTGGTTATTCCGCCGTCATCGAAACGATCGGCTTGAAGCCGCCCCAGAACATGCGCTTGCCGTCGAACGGCAGCGACTTGGGATCCATGCCGGCCAGGCGCGGATCCTTCATCACCTGCGCATTGATCTTGTCGCGCTGCCTGCGCGACTTGTAGACGATCCACGAGAAGACCACGACTTCATCCGGCTTGAGCTTCACCGCCTGCGGGAAGGAGGTGACCTTGCCGGGCTGCACGTCGTCGGCGAGGCACTCGTGGTATTCCAGCGCGCCGTACTCCAGCCAGATCTTGCCGGCCATGCGTGCGAGCTTCTTGTAGTCGTCCACCTTGTCGCGCGGGACGGGCAGTACGAATCCATCGACGTAGAAAGCCATCGTTCACTCCTGTGGTGTCGCGGCGGGAAGCCGCAGCTTGGGGGAAGCGGTGTTAGCGGCACGGAAAATCAGGGCTTGCGCGTCGCCTCGACCTGGATGCGCAGCGACACGGTCATGTCGAAGCCGTAATCCTTACCGGCGTCGATGCCGAACGCATCGCGCTGGAAATCGCCGTAGGCATCGGCGCCGCAGAGCTCGCGCTTGTTCAGCGGATGCGGAATGCACTTGAACCGCCTGATCGTCAGGTCCACGGGCCTGGTCACGCCGTGCAGCGTCAGCTCGCCCTTCACGCGCGTCGGCGCGCCGTCGCGGAAATCCGCGAGCGTGCCCTTGTAGGTGGCCTGCGGGAACTTCGTCGTGTCCAGCAGCGTGTCCTTGCGCGCTTCGGTGTTCATCGCGTCCAGGCCGTAGTCGACGCTGGCGGTGTCGATGACGACGTTCACGCTGCCGGTCTGCTTCTCGCGATCGAGCGTGATCTCGCCGCTGCTGCGATCGAACTTGCCGCGCCACACGGAAATGCCCATGTGGTCGGCTTCGAAACTGGGAAACGTGTGCGCCGGATCGATCTCGTACACGGCCGGTGCGGCGACGGTGGCGGCGGCGGACAGCGACAGCGCGGCGGCGAGCAGGAGCTGCGGAAACGGCTTGCGGGTGGACATGCGATTCCTCGTCAAAGGTGGCCGCGCTTTGCGGCCTTCATGGGTTCGACGAATGGGGAGGTCGGAAATCGACATTCCGATGAGGCTGCGAGCCTGAGTCCCGGCTTTCGCCGGGATGACGGTTGAAGCCCCTCTCCCATAGGGAGAGGGGTTGGGGTGAGGGGCAACGGAGAGGAACCGGGGGCCGACCGCTGTCCCACAGCGCTGCGCTGTTGCTTCGTCGGCCGCGCGCAGAAAAGCCAAATGGATTCCCGCTTTCGCTGGAATGACGGTGAGGTGGTTCGCCGCGACCGGAGTGCCCGTGCGTTACAGGCCTGGATCCCGGCTTTCGCCGGGATGACGGTTGAAGCCCCTCTCCCATCGGGAGAGGGGTTGGGGTGAGGGGCAACGGAGAGGTGGCGGTGACCCGTTGCTGCCGCGCAGCGCTGCGGTGTTGCTTTCCGCAATGCATGCGGAAAAGCCCAAATGGACTCCAGCTTTCGCCGGGATGACGGAGGAGGTTACCGCCCCCGCCCCGCCCGATGCGCCGCCGCGCGCGCCAGTTCCGCCCACGGCCGCATCGCCTCGGCCGAATCCATCGCCGATTCGGGAACCGACCAGTAGCTCAGCGTGATCGGCTCCGCCTGGCCCAGATACACGTACGGCTCGCAGCCGGCGGCTTCGAAGTGCAGGCGGGTTTCGGTGTCGACCTTGAGGTACAGCGCCTCGCCCATCACCACGCCGATCAGTTCGCCCTCCAGGTACACGCCGTGTCCGCCGAACATCGCGCGCGTGGAGACCGCACCGAGGGGATCGAGCAGGTCGTGGACGTGGGCGAGGAAGGCGTTGGTCATGCGTGGTCGGCGATGGCAGTACGAGCGGAACGTCGCGGGCACCTCGCCCTCACCCCTACCCTCTCCCGCAAGCGGGAGAGGGGGTTACTGCGAGGGCCTCTCCCGCAGGCGGGATGGGTTGCTGCAAGCTCCCTCCCGCACGTGGGAGAAGGGCTTGCACGGCGCTCAAACTCCCATCAGAACTTGTGCCACAACCGCACGTACCACGCGGCGCCGTTCAGGCCGAACTGCACGCTCTCGTAGATGTGGCCGTTGTCGGTCTCGTCGGGGTTCTGCTTCGTCGGGAAGGTATCGAACACGTTCGAGCCGCCCACGGTGAGCTTGGTGTTCTCGGCGAAGGCGTAGGTGACGCTCACGTCGGCCGAGGCCTTGCTCGCGTAATGCTGGTTCGGCACGCCCGCTTCGGTGCCGGAGAACGTGCCCAGCTCCTGCTCGCCGAAGTAGATGCCCTTCGCGCTGGCCGACCACGAACCGCGCGTGTAGTCCACGCCGAGCACCGCCTTGCTGCGCGGCGCGCCGTTCTCGATGAAGAGGCGGTCGCGTTCGGGCAACAGCGTGTCCTCGCGTCCGGCCAGCGCCGGCGGCGTGTTCACGCGCGTGACTTCGGTCTTGTTCCAGTTCGCGCCGAGGTAGGTGCTCCACTTCGCGTCGGCCCAGTCGAAGTCGTAGGTGACGGTGAGGTCCGCGCCTTCGGTCTTGGTGTCCACCGCGTTGAAGAAGAAGCGCGCCAGGCCGACGTCCATCGCTTCCAGGATCGGCCCGATCGCCGGGTCGCTGGTGTCGAAGTCGCCGCTGAGCACGACGCGGTCGTCGATGTCGATGCGGTACAGGTCCAGCGTCAGCGACACGTTGTCGCGCGGCGTCCACGTCAGGCCCAGCGTGGCGCTCTCCGAGGTTTCCTCGGTGAGGTTCGGCACGCCGGCAAGGGCGGCCAGTTCGCTGTCGTTGGAGGCGATCACCACGTCCACCGGCTCGCCGCTGATGAAATCGGTGATCGTGGAGGAGAAATACTTCTGCTGCAGCGACGGCGCGCGGAAGCCGGTGCTGACCGAACCGCGCAGCATCACGGTGTCGGTGGCGCGGAAGCCGGCGGCGATCTTGCCGTCGAGCGTGCTGCCGAAGTCGCTGTAGTCCTCGTAGCGCACCGCGTAATCCATCATGAAGCGGTCGGTGAAGTTCACTTCCACGTCGACGTAACCGGCGGTGCTGTCGCGCGACTTGTCGGTGACGTCGCCCGGCTGGAAGCCCGGGAAGCCCTGGCTGCCCGGATTGCCGCCCTCGCCTGCGCCGTCGTAGTCCAGGTACGAGCCTTCCTCGCCCTCGCGGATGCGGTAGCGCTCTTCGCGCTGCTCCAGGCCGAAGGCGACGTTGACGCCGGCCAGCGCGCTGTCGAAATAGCGCGAGACGTCGAAGTTGCTGGTCTTCTGCTGGAACGAGAAACCGCCCGCGTCGAAGCTGGTCGGGCTGATGCCCGCGCCGCCGTTCAGCAGGTCGAGGTTCGCCAGCGAGGCGTTGAGCGTGCCGTTGATCGTGTAGCGCAGCTCGTTGTAGCCGTAGGTGTGCGACAGGTCCCAGTGCCACTGCGACACGTCGCCGCGCAGGCCGAGGATGCCGTAGCGGTCTTCGAGCACGCCGTCGATGAAGGGCACGAAGCCGTCCGGGTACATCGCGGCCGAATTGCGCGACGGGATGTCTTCCGAGCCGATGCCTTCGCGCGCGAACGCGGCCGAAGACGCATCGCGCGACTGCATGCCGGCGGTGAAGTAGACCTCGGCGGCCTCGCCCAGCGGCGAATCGCCGTTGAGGTAGACGGTGCGGTTGGTCACCTCCGAGTCGCCGATGATGCGCGGGCTGCCCTTGGGCACGGAGCGGTCGGAGCGGCCGCGGTCCTGCCATTCGCCGGTGACGGCGAACATGCCGCCGGTGGCGAGCTCCGCGCCGCAGTAGGCGGTGGCGAGCCAGTTCTCGCCGTCGCCGCGGGTGTATTCGCCATAGCCGGCGACGGCCTCGCAGCCCTTGCTGCGCTTGAGCGAGATGTTCATGACGCCGGCGATCGCGTCGGAGCCGTATTGGGCCGCGGCACCGTCGCGCAGCACTTCGACCGCGTCGATCGCCATGAGCGGGAGCGAGTTGAGGTCGGTGCCGGTGTTGCCGCGGTTGCGCGCGCCGTAGATGTTCACCAGCGACACGGTGTGGCGGCGCTTGCCGTTGACCAGCACCAGCGTCTGGTCGGAGCCCAGGCCGCGCAGCGCGGCGCCGTCGATCAGGTCCGCGCCGTCGGCGCCGGTCTGGCGCGTCGAGGTGAAAGAGGGCGAGGCGTACTGCAGCGTCTGCGCAAGGTCGAACTGCGCGCCTTCCTCGACCGCCTGGTCCATCGGCAGCACGTCGACCGGAGACATCGAGGCGGTATCGGACGAGCGCTGGATGCGGCGCGAACCCAGCACGGAGACGGTGTCGAGCGTCTTGGCGCGGGCGTCCTCCGCGCGCTCCTCGGCCGGAGTCTGGGGCTCGCCGGTGACTGGCGGCGCCTGCTGCGCGGCGGCCGCGGCGCTGACCAGCAGCCCGCCTCCAAGCCAGAGGGCGGTCGTGACTGCGGTGAACAGACGGCTGCGGTGCTGGCTCATGGGCACTCCCTGCGGTGGCGGATGGCCCCAGCCTAAAACGGGTTGTTAAGAATTTGCTAGGGGTTTCGCCTGACTCGGCAAATACCGTGCCGCCCGTCCGGTTTCGACAGCCGCCTTGGGAAGCACACCGCCCCCGCCACTGCGGCGACAATGCGCACCCGTCCCGCCGCGCATCGCCCCGCATGACCCCGACCCGCAAGGCCCACCTGCAAATCCATTTCTGCGTGCTGCTGTGGGGCTTCACGGCGATCCTGGGCAAGCTGATCACCCTGCCCGCGCTGCCGCTGGTGTGGTGGCGCATGTTGCTGGTGGTCGCGGCGCTCGCGCTGGTGCCGCGCGTCTGGCGCGGGCTGCGCGCGATGTCAGGCCGCACGATGCTCGCCTACGCCGGCATCGGTGCGCTGGTCGCGCTGCACTGGCTCACCTTCTACGGCGCGATCAAGCTCTCGAACGCCTCGGTCGGCGCGACCTGCATGGCGCTCGGCACGGTGTTCGTGGCGATGATCGAACCGTGGCTGACGCGCACGCGGTTTTCCAAGCGCGAACTCGCGCTCGGCCTGATGGTGCTGCCCGGCGTGGCGATGGTGGTCGGCGGCGTGCCCGCGGGCATGCGCGCGGGCATCGCGGTGGGCGCGGTGTCGGCGCTGCTGGTGGCGATCTTCGGCTCGCTCAACAAGCGCATGGTCGAACACGGCGATCCGCTGACCGTCACCGCGCTCGAACTCGGCGCGGGCGTGCTCACGCTGAGCCTGCTCGCGCCGCTGATGCCGCTGGTGTTTCCGGCGTTCGCCGGCCCGCTGCTGGTGACGCCGTCGGCGCACGACGCCTGGCTGCTGCTGGGCCTGGCGCTGGCCTGCACGCTGCTCCCGTTCAGTCTGTCGCTGGTGGCGCTGCGCCACATGAGCGCCTTCGCGCAGCAACTGGCGGTGAACCTGGAACCGGTGTACGCGATCGTCCTCGCCGCGCTGCTGCTGGGCGAACAGCGCGAACTGACCACGCTGTTCTACGTCGGCGTGGTCATCATCCTCGCCGCCGTGTTCATCCATCCGCTGCTGGGACGGCCGCATCGCGTCGATCCGGAGCTGCTGGGTACGGCGGAAGCCAAAAGCTGACGCGGGGTTGCGGCCGGCGGCGACCGCGCCGGGCCGTTTCTCGCTTACCCTGACGCCAACGCCGCCAGACCGTCGCCCATGTACCTGGAGCACTACGGCCTGATCGAGCCCCCGTTCTCGATCACGCCGGACCCGCGCTTCGTCTTCCTCAGCGAACGCCATCGCGATGCGCTGGCGCACCTGCTGTTCGGGATCACGCAGGGCGGCGGCGGCGGCTTCGTGCAGCTGACAGGCGAGGTGGGCACGGGCAAGACGACGCTGTGCCGCCTGCTGCTGGAACAGGTGCCCGAAAACACGCGCGTCGCGCTGGTGCTCAACCCGCGCGTCACGCCCGTCGAACTGCTCGAATCGATCTGCGAAGAACTGCACATCGACCTGGAAGGCCGGCGCGGCAGCACGAAGGCGCTGGTCGACGCGCTCAATGCCTACCTGCTGGATGCCTACGCGCAGGGCCTGCGCGTGGTGCTGGTGATCGACGAGGCGCAGAACCTGTCGGTCGAAGCGCTGGAACAGGTGCGCCTGCTCACCAACCTGGAAACACCGACGCAGAAGCTGCTGCAGATCGTGCTGCTGGCGCAGCCGGAACTGCGCGCGATGCTCGCGCGCGAGGACATGCGCCAGCTCGCGCAGCGCATCACCGCGCGCTTCCACCTGACGCCGCTGGACGCGTCGGAAACCGGCGAATACCTGCGCCATCGCTACCGCGTCGCCGGCGGCACGCGCTTTCCGTTCGATGCATCGGCGGTGAAGCGCATCCACGTGCATTCCGGCGGCGTGCCGCGGTTGATCAACGTGATCGCCGAACGCAGTCTGCTCGCCGGCTTCGCGCACGACGTGCCGATGCTGGATGCGCGCTGGGTGGATCGCGCCGCCGCCGAAGTGCTGCCCGCCCGGGTGCGCCGCACGCGACGGTGGCTCTTCGCGGTACCGGTGGCCGCGCTGTTGCTGGCGTCGATGGGCATGGCCGCATGGTGGTGGCCGCGCGCGCCGGTACAGGCGAAGCCCGCGACGACGCCGGTTGCGCCGACGAAGCCGGTGGTCGTGACGAAGCCGGCGGTCGTTTCGCCCGTTGCGAAGCCCGATGTCGCGCAACTCGACGCGGAAGCCTTCGCCGCCGCGTTGCGCGACGCGCCGCTGAAGCCCGGCGCGAGCGGCGCGGTGGTCGAATGGATTTCGCGGCGCCTGCATCCCGCCTACCTGACGACGTCCGGCGCGCCGGCGGTATTCGATGCCGCGATGCAGGAGGCCGTCCGGCGTTTCCAGCGCGATGCGGGCCTCGCCGCCGATGGCGTGGTCGGCCCGGCCACGCTGATGGCGCTGGCCGCGCACGGGGCGCCGGTTCGAACCGCCGCGCTTGAATCCGATACGGGAGCGCAGTGACGCGATGTCGTTGATCCTCGACGCCCTGCGCAAGTCCGAAGCGCAACGCCGACGTGGCGAGATGCCCGACCTTCGCGCCGAACTTCCGCCCGTCGCGCGCAATGTCGCGCCGCGTCGCCGCTGGCCGTTCTGGTTCGCAGGCATTGCGGTGCTGATCGCGATCGTCGCGCTCGGCTGGGGGTTCTGGAACCGCACGCCGGACGCGCCGCGAGCGGTGGAAGCGGTCGCGATTCCGGCCGATGCTCCGCCTCCGTCGGACACGGCGGAGCTTCCCGTCGAACCGGCCGTGGTCGACGCGCCGCCCGCCGCCTCGCCGCTTCCGAAGTCGAAACCCTTGCCCGGCGCGGAGCCGGAACCGACCCAGCCTGTCGAAGACGACGTCTACGCCGCGGCGTCCGCCGCCTACCCGACACCGACGGCGCAGACGCCGACCGCGCCCACGCCGACGGACGCAGCACCGCCGGTGCAGGCGCCTGCGACGCAGGCGCCTGCACCGGCGCGCCAGAACGAGCGGTACCAACAGGCCGTCGCCAATGCCGCGACGGCCTCGGCGCCGCGCTCGCCCGCGGCCACGCCGGTGCCCGTCGCCCCGCTGCCGGCTCCGCCGCCCGCCACGGGCGCGCCGGTGCGGCTGTCCGACCTGTCGCCAGGCGAACGCGAACAGCTGCCCGCGCTGAAGATCAGCATGCACATGTTCGGGCCCACGCCCTCGCAGCGGTTCGCGATCATCGACGGCGCCCGCGTCGGCCAGGGCGACCGCGTCGGCGAGGCGGTGGTGGAGGAGATCGCCGCCGACGGCGTGGTGCTCAACTGGCACGGCCGCCGCGTCGCCCTGCCCCTGCGTTGACGGTTGCGCCGGACGCGGCGGCAGCGGACGATCCGCCTGTTCCTTCCAAGCACGCCTTCAACGCACGACTCCGCAGCACGCGAATCCAGAAAAGCACGCACGTCCAACCGAGGGGGTACCGCATGAACGGCAGCACCCAGCAAGACGCAGGCAAGCTGATCCTCCGCATCGCGCTCGGCGTACTGGTTTTCCTGCATGGCCTGAGCAAGCTCGAAGGTGGCCTGGACGGCATCGTCGGCCTGGTCGAAACGCAGGGCTTTCCCGGCTTTTTCGCCTACGGCGTGATCATCGGCGAGGTGATCGCCCCGCTGCTGGTCATCGCCGGCTTCTTCTCGCGCATCGGCGCGATCCTGATCGTGATCAACATGCTGTTCGCGCTGTACCTGGTGCACCTGGGCGACATCGGGCACCTCAACCAGCAGGGCGGCTGGGCGATCGAGCTGCAGGTGATGTTCCTGGCGACGGCAGCGGCGATTGCGCTGTTGGGGCCGGGGAAGTGGGCGTTCAATCAGAGGTGAGTTGTGGGTCGGTTGCAGCGGCGGCTGCAGCCGACCGCCCCCCGTTCGCGGGATTGTGCAGAAGCAAGATCAAGAGCTTCCGCTCGTAAACGAGCGGGTTACTTTTGTTTCGGCAAAAGTAACCAAAACCACTCGCTCCTGACGCGATCCGCCGCTCCGCGGCGGTTCCCTGCGCTCCTCACTGGAAAGGGAGCGCCGCGCGAACTCGCTCCGCTTCGCTACGCTCAGACAGCGCGCGGCTCTTCGTCCCTTTCCAGCTGCGGTGCTCGGCTCGCTTTAAGTCGCTGGAAGATCACGAGCGTGAAGCGCAGAGCCAAAGCAGGAGCGCAAAGCGCAAAGCCAGGTCGCCATCCCGGCGAAGGCCGGGATCCAGGCCCGTACGCTCGGGCACACTTCAACAACAAACGATCACATCGTCATTCCAGCGAATGCTGGAATTCATTTGCTGTTGCTTCCGCGTGGTGGCGAAGAGCACCGCGAGTGCCATCGTGAACGCTCGCCCCAACCCTCACCCCAGCCCCTCTCCCGGTGGGACAGGGGCTAAAACGCGCACCGTCATTCCAGCGAAGGTCTGAATCCATATGATCTTGCTGTTGCTGTTGCTGTTGCTGTTGCTGTTGCTGTTGCTGTTGCTGTTGCTGTTGCTGTTGCTGTTGCTGTTGCTGTCGACCAGCCTATTCGTCGCTAGCCCCGGAGGGCGCCGCACAGGATGTGCGGCGGTGAGCGCTGAGCCATGGATGGCGAATCGCGAACGCGCCCTTTCTCCCTCCGGTCGTAGGACTGGGTTGGACTTGTACGCACTTTCTTTGGGTTACTTTTCTTTGTGCGAGCAAAGAAAAGTGACCCGAGCGCCGCAGGCGATCGGAAGCTTGGCTCGTGATTCTTCTTTGCTCTTCGAACGTCACAGGGAACGCATGAAACGTCCCTGGATTCCCGCCTTCGCGGGAATGACGAGCAAGAGCAAGAGCAACGGCAAGATGGATTCCAGCTTTCGCTGGAATGACGGAGAGGTGGGGAACCGCCATCGCAGTGCCCGGATGATACGGTCCTGGGTCCCGGCGTTCGCCGGGATGACGGTGAGGTGCGGAAACGTCGAGAGGAACGATAGGGGCTTGGGTCCCGGCCTTCGCCGGGATGACGATGAAGGGCGGCATGACGCGTGAGATTGGCCGGACGACGGCCAGCCGCCTCACATCCGGTTGACCCGGAACTTCCGCCCCTTGATCTTCCCCTCTCGCAAACGCGACAGCGCGTGCGTTGCCTGCCCGCGTGCAACCGCGACGTAGGAGCGCGTCGGGAACACGTCGATCTTGCCGACGGAATCGGCCTTCAGGCCCGCGTCGCCCGTCAGCGCGCCGAGGATGTCGCCGGGTCGCAGCTTGTCGGTGCGGCCGGCGTCGATGCGCAGCGTCACCATCGCGGCGGGCGGCACGTTGTTCGGCTTGCCGGAAAGCGGCGTCGCCTTGAACCAGTCCAGCGGCGCGCCCTGCCGTTCCTCGATCGCCGACACGCGGCCCTGTTCGCGAGGGCCCACCAGCGTCAACGCGAGGCCATCGCGTCCGGCGCGTCCCGTGCGGCCGATGCGATGCACGTAGGTATCCGCATCGGAGGGCACGTCGAAGTTCACCACCATCGCCAGTTCCTTCACGTCGAGCCCGCGCGCGGCGACGTCGCTGGCGACGAGCACGTTGCAGCTGCGATTGGCGAACTGCACGAACACTTCGTCGCGATCGCGCTGCTCCATGTCGCCGTGCAGCGCGAGCGCGGTGAAGCCGTAATGCGACAGCGAGCCGGCGACCTCGTCCACGTCGCGGCGCATGTTGCAAAACACGACGCACGATTCCGGTTTCTCCTGCAGCAGCAGCGCAGCCAGCAATTGCACCTTGCGCGCGGGATCGACCTCGTAGAAACGCTGTTCGATCGCGGCATGACGTTCGCCGCCCTCGACCGTGACTTCCACCGGATCGCGCAGCATCGCGCGGCTGATCTCGCGCACGGCATCCGGGAACGTCGCCGAGAACAGCAGGCCCTGTCGCGATGCGGGCGTGGCGCGGACGATCTCGCGGATGGGTTCCTCGAAGCCCATGTCGAGCATGCGATCGGCTTCGTCGAACACGAGCGTGCGCACGTTCTTCAGGTCCAGTGCGCGCTTGCGCAGCAGTTCCTGCAATCGGCCCGGCGTGCCGACGACGATCTGCGGCGCGTGCTGCGCCAGCGAATCCAGCTGCGGCTGCAACGGCATGCCGCCGCACAGGATCGACAGCTTGAGGTTCGGAATCGCGAACGCGAGCTTGCGCAGCTGGCGGCCGACCTGGTCGGCGAGTTCGCGCGTGGGGCACAGCACCAGCGCCTGGGTCGCGGTGGACGCAGGATCGAGGCGGTGCAGCAGGCCCAGGCCGAAGGCGGCGGTCTTGCCGCTGCCGGTAGGCGCCTGCGCGATGAGGTCGCGGCCATCGAGGATCGCCGGCAACGCCTGCGCCTGCACCGGCGTCATCTGCGTGTAGCCCAGCGCCTGCACGCCCTGCAGCAGCGCGGGCGTGAGCGGGAGGCGGTCGAAGGCGGCCGCCGGGGCCGCGGTGTCGGGGTAATCGGTCATGCCGCCATGATCGCAGCTGGCGGCGTGAATGCGCCACGCGGCGGCGGTGTTTATCCTCGCGGCATCGGCTACAGGCCCTCGCACGCGCCATGGAAACGACCGTCGCCGCCAGCGATCCGCAGTTCGCGCACATCCGCATCGTGCTGGGCATCGTGCTGGGCCTGGCGCTCACCACCCTGCTCAAGGGAATGGCGAAGTTCGTCCAGCACCCGGGACGCGAGCGCATCTACGGCGTGCACCTGGGCTGGGCGCTGTCGATGTTCATCCTGCTGGTGCATTTCTGGTGGTGGGAATTCGGGCTGGTGCGCGTGCACCCGTGGAGCTTCACGTCCTACGCGTTCCTGGTCCTCTACGTGGTGGTGCTGTTCCTGCTGTGCACGCTGCTGTTCCCGGACGACCTGGCCGATTACAGCGGGTGGCGCGATTACTTCCAGTCACGACGCAGCTGGTTCTTCGGGATCATGGCCGCGCTGTACGTGATCGACTTCGTCGACACGCTGATCAAGGGCAAGCCCTACTACGAGCACTTCGGCATCGAATACCCGATCCGCAACGCGCTCATGGTCGTACTCAGCCTCGTCGCGATGAAGGTACGCAGCGAGCGGTTCCACCGTGCGTTCGTGATCTTCGCGATCGTCTACGAGCTGTCGTGGATCTACCGGCTGTACGATTACCTGCCATGAGTTCCGACGCCGACATCGCCGCGCCTTGGTACGTCTACCTGCTGGAATGCCGCGACGGCAGCCTGTACACGGGCATCACCACCGATGTCGCGCGCCGCTACGCGCAGCATGTGGCGGGAAAAGGCGCGCGCTACACGCGCTCGCGCCCGCCGGTGCGGTTGCTGGGGCAGTTCCCGCATCCGGACCGCGCATCGGCCAGCCGCGCCGAACACGCGATCAAGCAGCTTCGCCCCGAGCAGAAACGTGCGCTCTGCGCGGGCGCATGAGCGTATCCTGAGCGCCCTCGCACGCCGGCCCTTTCCATGCAGCACATCGATTTCGAACTCGACCGCGACCACGACCACGTCGAACTCAACCAACTGCTCAAGCTGGTCGGCCTGTGCGACAGCGGCGGCGCGGGCAAGGCGATCGTCGCCAGCGGCGCGGTGACGGTGGACGGCGAGGTCGAGCTGCGCAAGACCGCCAAGATCCGCGCGGGGCAGACGGTGGTCCTGGACGACGTGGAAATCCGCGTCCGCGGCGCCTGATCAGACCAGCATCGAGAACAGTTTCCGCACCAGGTCTTCCAGCGGCATCACCAGCAACCCGAGCGGCAGCAGCGGGATCACCGTCGCGCCGATGAACTGCAGCAGGATCCAGCGCTGCACCGGCACCGTCCCCATGCTGCTCGCCGTGGCGTAGACGGCGGTGAGGTCGGCCAGCGCCGAGGGATCGCCGCCATCGAGGATCGGCGCCGCCTTCCGCCGCGCAAGGCCGAGCCAGCGGTGTTCGAACTCCTCCGACGAATCGGTCCCCAGCGCGCCGTAGGCGAGCAGGCTGTTGCGCTTGAGCGCGGCGAGCTTCGGCGTGAGCAGCAGCAGCGGCGCGAGCATCACGCTCAGCACGAGCACGGCGTAACCGCCGAGCAGCATGTGCAGGCTGGCGAAGGGAACGCCGAGGTATTTGACCTCCACCGCGCAGCTGCCGGCGACGAGCAGGCTCGCGACCAGCGGCATCACCAGGAACGCCGCATGCGCATAGCCGAGGAAACCGACGCCGCCGCAACCGTCGGGATGCGACGCATGCAGCGAGAGGTTCAACCGCGAGAAACGCGTGAGCAGGACGACCCACAGCACGAAACGCCACAGCCACAGGAACGCGAGGAACCGGAACACCGGGAAACCGACCCACCACAGCCACGCGCCCGCACGCGTGAACTGCGGGCCGTCGTTGCGCCAGTTGGTGGCCTGCTCGTACAGCGGCAGCGAGGGCGCGCCTAGCGAGGCGCCGATCGCCAGCGCGAACAGGATCAGCTCAGGCCACGGCGAATCGCGCCAGCGCCGCAGCGTCGAGAGTGCGCGTTCGAAGTTCGCGTTGTCGCCTGGCTCCACCAGGTTGCGCAGGTGTTCGAGCGAACGCCACATGCGCTCGTCCGCGAGCGGTGCGGCGAGAATGAGCATCGGCAGCGCCAGCACGAACCGCGCCCAGACGTTGTAGTCGCGCAGCAGCGGCACCGATACGCCACGCAGGAGGCGCCCATCCACCGCGCTGAGCACGACCACCGGAAGCAGCACGATCAGCAGCAGCGCACCGGCGATCCACGGCGCGTACGCGCGCGCGGTCCACGCGACGCCTCCGGCATGCGACAGCCGGTACAGCAGGCCGCCGCGCATCAACGACAGACGCTCGTCCATTCGCGCACCACGCGGGTGGGTGGATTGCGGCGAACCTTAGCAGGCGCGGGTTGACGCGGAGTGAGAACGTCCCCGCCGTCAGAACGGCTTGGCGAGCACCAGGAAGACGATCGCCACCAGCAGCAGCACCGGCAATTCGTTGAACCAGCGCAGGGCCTTGGAAGACGGCAGCGTGCGGCCCGCATCCACGCCCTTCAGCCACCGCCCGGCGACGGTGAAATGGGCCAGCATCAGCACGACCAGCGCCAGCTTCGCGTGCAGCCAGCCGGCACCGTGGCCGACCATCGTCGGGAAGCCCGGGAAAACCTTGTAGCCCAGCCACAGCACCAGCCCGAACGCGAACGCCAGCCCGAACATCATGTGCCCGAAGCGGTACAGGCGGCGGCCCATCAGCACCAGCCGCGCACGCACCGCGGGCTCGTTTCCGGCTTCGGCGATGTTCACCAGGATGCGCGGCAGGTAGAACACCCCGCCCATCCAGGCCATCACGAACACGAGGTGGGCGGTCTTGATCCAGAAATAGGCCATGGGAATCCTCGGCGGATGGCAGGTGGCTGTCGCGAGCGGCGCACAGGATCGCACAGCGTGCGCGCAGGTCGCTCACGGTGACCACGCCCGTACAATCGCCCGATGACCAAACACTACGACCAGGCCTACTTCGAACGCTGGTATCGCGAATCCTCGAAGAAGGACCACGCCGTCGGCAGCGCCGCGCGGCTCACGCGCAAGGTGGCGCTCGCCGTGGCCACTGCCGAATACCACCTCGAACGCCCGATCCGCACCGTGCTCGACATCGGCTGCGGCGAAGGCGCATGGCGTGCGCCGCTGCTGAAGCTTCGGCCGAAGGCGTCCTACCTCGGCTTCGACAGCAGCGAGTACGCGGTGCGTCGCTTCGGCGCGCCACGCAACCTGCACTTCGCGCGTTTCGCCGATTTCGCGCAGTTGCGCCCCTGCCCGCCAGTCGACCTGCTGGTCTGCAGCGACGTCATGCACTACCTGGAAACCCGTGAGCTCGATCGCGGCCTGCCGGGTCTCGCGGAGTTGTGCGGCGGCGTCGCGTTCCTGGAGACCTTCACCGGCGAGGACGAGACCGACGGCGACAACGTCGATTTCCATCCTCGCCCGGCCCGGTTCTATCGCCAGCGATTCGCGAAGGCGGGTTTCGTGCCGCTGGGCTCGCACCTGTGGCTGTCGCCGGCCCTGACCGACCGCCTGGTCGCGCTCGAACGACCGGCCTGAGGCGCCTCACGCCCATTCAGCCGCCCCATTAACGTGTCGCCCGGACCGTTCCGTTATGCTGCGACGCAGCATGCGGCCCGACCCGGGCCCGCCACCGGATTCGAACCGATGCTCTATCAGATGCACGAACTGGGCCGCGCGTGGATGGCCCCGATGACGTACTGGGCTGAGGCGTGCGCCAAGATGTTCGGCGCGCAAGGCGGTTGGCTTTCGTCCCTGCCCGGCGCCGCGCAGACCGCGGCCGGATGCGAGCTGCTGTACCGCATCGGCAAGGACTACGAGAAGCCCGAGTTCGGCATTCACTCCATCGACATCGACGGCACCGTGTATCCGGTGATCGAACGCGAGATGGCGCGCAAGCCGTTCTGCCGGCTGCTGCGCTTCAAGCGTTACGCCGACGACGCCGGCAACCTGCGCGACCTGAAGGAGCAGCAGCCTGTCCTGGTCGTCGCGCCGCTGTCCGGGCATCACGCGACGCTGCTGCGCGACACCGTGCGCACGCTGCTGCGCGACCACAAGGTCTACATCACCGACTGGGTCGACGCACGCATGGTGCCGGTGGGCGACGGCGAGTTCTCGCTCGACGATTACATCGAGTACGTGCAGGACTTCATCCGCCAGATCGGCGCCGAGACGCTGCACGTGGTGAGCGTGTGCCAGCCGACGGTGCCGGTGCTCGCCGCGATCTCGCTGATGGCGGCACGCGGCGAAACGACGCCGCGCTCGATGGTGATGATGGGCGGCCCCATCGACACGCGCCAGAACCCGACGAAGGTCAACGACCTGGCCACGCACGAGCCGCTGTCGTGGTTCGAGGACAATTTGATCCAGCACGTGCCGGCGAACTATCCCGGCCACGGTCGCCGCGTGTATCCCGGTTTCCTGCAGCACGGCGGCTTCGTCGCGATGAATCCCGAGCGGCATTTCCAGTCGCACTGGGATTTCTACATGCACCTGGTGAAGGGCGACCTCGACGACGCCGCCGCGCATCGCCGCTTCTACGACGAATACAACGCGGTGCTCGACATGCCCGCCGAGTACTACCTGCAGACGGTGCGCATCGTCTTCCAGGAACACCTGCTGCCGCGCGGCGAGTGGGACGTGCGCGGCGAGCGCGTGGATCCGTCGAAGATCCACCGCACCGCGCTGCTCACGATCGAGGGCGAGCTGGACGACATCTCCGGCCAAGGCCAGACGCGCGCCGCGCACACGCTGTGCACGGGCATCGCGGAGGAGGATCGCGAACACCTCACCGTGGACGGCGCCGGCCATTACGGCATCTTCAGCGGCCGCCGCTGGCGCACGCAGGTGTACCCGCAGGTGCGCGACTTCATCGCCCGCCATGCTGAACGGCGCGTTCCGGAAGCGCCTTGACGTAGCGGCCGCGCGCCCTGAAAACAGGGGTTCCCCCGACGTGAGGAACCCCGCATGGATTGTCCCGTCTGCCGTGACGTGACACTGGCGATGACCGATCGCCAGGGCATCGAAATCGACTACTGCCCGCAATGCCGCGGCGTCTGGCTGGATCGCGGCGAGCTCGACAAGCTGATCGAACGCGCCTCCGCAGATGCGCCGCCGTCGCGCGCGCAGGCCGCGCCACCTCCGCCGCCTCCGATGCGCGAGCAGCCGCGTGGCTACGGACATTCGGACGAGTACAAGTCCGGACACTACAAGTCCGACTACAAGTACAAGAAGAAGAAAAATCTGCTCGGCGAGTTGTTCGATTTTTGAGTGCAGGCTGCGGTGGAGATGCGCGCATCCTTCGCCCCGGCCCTCACCCCAACCCCTCTCCCGTTAACGGGAGAGGGGCTTAATGGCAGCGGTCGCCGAGCCCTTTTCGCTCGTCATCCCGGCGAAGGCCGGGACCCAGGCTAGTAGGGCCTGGGCACTCCATCATCGGCGAACAACCCCACCGTCATTCCAGCGAAAGCTGGAATCCATTTGCTGTTGCTTTGCTATCGAACAGCCTATCCGTCACTAGCCCCAACGGGCGCCGCACAGGATGTGCGGCGGTGAGCGCTGAGCCATGGATGGCGAATCGCGAACGCGCCCTTACGCTTTCCAGCCGTGGGATTGATTTGTCGGGGAACTGCCCTTTCTTTTGGTTACTTTTGACCGAAGGGAATCCAGTCGGACTTTGGGCAAGCAAAGAAAAGTGACCCGAGCGCCGTAGGCGATCGGAAGCTTAGCGGGTGATTCTTCTTTTGCTCTTCCAAGCTTCCGCTAAAGCGTGGAAAGTCCCTGGATTCCCGCCTTCGCGGGAATGACGAGCAACAGCAAGAGCAACGCTAACGGCCAACGGCAACGGCGACGGCGACGGCGACGGCAAGATCAAGGTGGATTCCAGCTTTCGCTGGAATGACGGTGAGGTGCAGATCCGTCAAGAGAGTGCCCGGACGCTGCGGGCCTGGGTCCCGGCCTTCGCCGGGATGACGGGAACGTTGGATGCCGTTACAAGCGCGTCCGGAGCAAATCCCAGACCGCCAGACTCACGCCCGCAACTGCAGGAACTCATCCACCGTCACCGGATGCCCCAGCCAGTAGCCCTGCGCGAAATCGCATCCGCGTTCGCGCAGGATCGCGTACTGGCCTTCCTTCTCCACGCCCTCGGCGACGACCAGGATGCCCAGCGAATGCGCCATCGCGATGATCGCGGTCGTCAGCGCCAGGTCGTCCGGATCGCGCAACACGTCGGCGACGAAGCTGCGGTCGATCTTCACGCCGTCGACCGGCACGCGGCGCAGGTGGCTCAGGCCCGAGAAGCCCGTGCCGAAATCGTCCAGCCACACGCGCACGCCCATGCCGCGCAGCTCCGACAGCAGCGCGCTCGCGTGCAGTTCGTCGCCGATGACGGCCGTCTCGGTGAGTTCCAGATGCAGCAGGTCGGCGGCCAGTCCCGTGTCGCGCAGGCACGCCGATACGACGTTCGGCAAATCGCCGTTGCGCAGCTGGCGCGGCGAGACGTTCACCGCGACGAACAGCGGCTCGGCGTCCTTGCGCACCTTCTGCCACGCCACCGCGTCCGAGCACGCCGCATGCAGCACCTGCGGGCCGAGCACCTCGATCAGGCCGCTCTGCTCGGCCACGTCGATGAAGACCGACGGCGCGACGAAACCCAGTTCCGGATGGCGCCAGCGCAGCAGCGCTTCGGCGCCGATCATCGCGCCATCGACCAGGCGGAACACCGGCTGGTACACCAGACTCAGTTCGCCGCGATCCCACGCGCCGCGCAGTTCCTGTTCCAGGTGCACGCGGCGTTCCACCGCCTGGTTCATCGCGCGGCTGTAGAAGCGGAAGCAGTTCTTGCCGGCGACCTTCGCCTGGTACATCGCGATGTCGCCGTTCTTCATCAGCGTGGTACCGCTGGCGGCGTCCTCGGGAAAGAGCGTGATGCCGATGGACGTGCCGAGGAACACCTGCCGCCCCTGCACTTCCACCGGTGCGCCGAGGTCGACGACCAGCGTTTCGGCGAGCTTCGTCGCCAGCGTGCGCACGTCGTCCTGCGGGTCGTCCTTGCCCTGCACGAGGATCACGAACTCGTCGCCGCCGAAGCGGGCCAGCAGCGCATCCTCGCCGCCCACGCGCGCGACCGCGCTTTCGATGCGGTGCGCGCACTCGAGCAGGACGTCGTCGCCGGCATCGTGGCCGAGCGTGTCGTTCACGCGCTTGAAGTCGTCGATGTCGGCGAACAGCAGCGCGAGCTGGCGGCTGTCGCTCTGCGCGAGGCGTTCGTCGAGCGATTCGCGGAACGCGAGCCGGTTCGCCAGCCCCGTCAGCGCATCGGTGTAGGCCATGCGGCGGATCTCGCGATCGTGCCGCGCGAGGCTGCGGCTCATGCGATCGAAGGCGCGCATCAGGTCGCCGACTTCGTCGTTGCGGCCGTCGGCCGGCGTCGTGGTGTCGAAGTGGCCGGCTTCGATTTCCTGCGCCGATTCGGCCAGTCGCCGGATCGGTCGCACCAGCAGGCGCTGGATCAGCCACAGCGAAAGCGCGCCGAACACCAGCAGGCCCACGCCGAGCAGGCCGATCCAGATCACGTGCCGCTGGCCCAACGTATCCAGCCGCGAGCGCAGCCGGTCGACGGACTGGTCCTGCAGCCGGCGCATCGCCTGCATGTCGTAGCCGATGCGCACGCCGCCCACGCGCTGCTGGCCGATGAGGATCGGCATCGACACGTCCATGACGCGATCGTCGAACTGCGTATGCAGCGCGGTCGATGCGATGACCTGCTTCGCCATCGCGTCGTCCATGTGGCGACCGTAATGCGCGATGTCCTCGCTGCCGTCGTGCACGACCTTGCCGTCCTCGTCGTAGACGATGACGTAGCGCACGTCGGGCGCGGCCAGCGTCGAGCGCGCGAGCGCGCCGACGGCATCGAGGTCGGAGTAATACAGCGGGTTGGTCAGGCCGGCGGCGAGCTGCGTGACGGCCGCTTCGCCCTGACGGCGCAGGCTCTGGCCGACCATCGTGCGCATGGCCTGGCGGCTGACGCCTTCGACCTCGCGGCGCATCTGTTCCTGCCGGTTGAGCAGCAGGGCGACCAGCGCGATGACCACCAGCATCGCCACGCCCATCAGGGCAAGGAAGCGCGCCTGCAGCCCCATGCGCAGCTTCATTCGACCTCCGCGCGCACGCGTGCAACGCCTTCGGAAATGCCGTCGAGCGCCTTCTGCGACGCCGGATCCACCGGCATGAAGCGCGTGGTGTTGAAGAAGCGCAGCAGCGCGTCGCCGGCATCGGGATCGCCGGCGGCGTCGATCAGCACCTCGCGAAGGCGGGCCTGGACGCGCGGATCCAGGCCGTCGCGCACCATCTCCACCGCGCGGGGGTAATCGACGGTCTCGCCGATCACCATCAGGTCGTCGCGGAACGACGGCGGCATGCGGTGCGGGTTGGCCCAGTCGAGGTTGCTCATCACGCCCACGTCGGCCAGGCCCTTGTGCACCCAGGTCGAGATGTTGAGTTCCGACCAGGCGAACAGGTAACCGACCTCGTCGCTTGCGATGCGGTCTTCCGGCGACAGCAGGATTTCCAGCGAGAACCCGCGGCGCAGCAGTTCGGCTGCCGGCACGAAGTACGCGCTGGTGGAGTTGGGGCGCTGGAAGGCGATGCTGTGTCCGCGCAGATCGTCCAGCGAAGTCAGCCCGCTGTCGCGGCGGGCGAAGAAGACGCTGCGGTAGTGGCTCACGCCATCGCGCTCGGTCAGCAGCAGCGTGCGTGCGCCGGCGCGCTGTCGCAGCAGCATCGCGGTGCCGGCGGTCTCGGTGACCCAGTCGACGCGGCCGCGGCGCAGGTAGCTGGCCATCTGCTGCGTGTCCTTGGCCATCAGGATCCGGCCCTCGCGGATGCCCACGTCGGCCAGGCGCGGAACCACGTAGTCCAGCAGCGGCTTGAGCTGCTCGTAGTTCTTCTTTGGATCGTCGCTGATGCGGCCAAGCACGAGCACGCCGGAGTCGTCGGCCGCCAGCACCGAAAGCGGGGCCGCGGCCATGGCCAGCATGCAAAGGGTCAGCAGGGCGGTACGACGCAGGCTGGCGATCAAGAACGACGACCCATCGGGATGCCGTCCGGCAGCGTAATCGAAAGGCGTGCGACCCGAAACGGCAAACCGCCCGGCCATCAGCAGATCAGCGTTTTGACCCGGCGAGCATCGCCATACGCTGCGCGTCGGCCAGGATCCCGCGCAGGATCCGGACCTCGCGCGCATCCAGACCCGCGCGCAGGTACAGCCGGCGCAGCTTGCGCATCGCCGACTCGGGCGCGCGGCCCTTGTGGAAATCGATCGCGTCCAGGGTTTCGGCCAGCTGCGCGAAGAAGCCTTCCATCTCGGCGTGCGAGGCCGGCAGGTCGCGCGGGTCTTCGGTGCCTGCGCTTTCCCCTTCGGCCGAGGCGCCTTCAAGCAGCGCCAGTCGCAGCTCGTAACTGAGCACCTGCACGGCGGCGGCAAGATTCAGCGAGCTGTAGTCCGGATTGGCGGGGATGTGCACGGCAGCGTGGCAGAGCTGGAGCTCCTCGTTGGTCAGGCCCGTACGTTCGCGGCCGAAGACCAGCGCAACCTCCGCCCCGCCGGCGGCCTGCGCCACGGCGCGGCCCGCGGCGTCGCGGGGCATCAGTTCCTCCAGTTGGACGCGGCGGCTGCGCGCGGTGCAGCCCAGGACCAGGCGGCAGTCGGCGACGGCTTCGGCCAGCGTCTCGCAGATCACCGCGTCGCCCAGCACGTCGTCGGCGCCGGCGGCCAGCGCGTAGGACTCCTCGTTGGGACGCTTTTCCGGGGCGACCAGGACCAGCCGGGCCAGGCCCATCGTCTTCATGGCCCGGGCGGCGGAGCCCATGTTGCCGGGATGCTGGGTGCCGACCAGGACGATGCGCAGGCGCTGTGCGGGCGTATGGGAAGGATTCACGGATTTCGATTCGGAACTCATGGCGCGCAATGGTAAACTCCGCGCCCCGGCCACAGCGCCGGCGACGCTCTTTCACCCCCGCCAGTCCATTCTCTCCCCGTCCCCCGAACGAGGCGCCGTACCCATGCAGAAACCCGCAGTCACCCTCATGGTCAAGGCCGCCCGCTCCGCCGGCAACGTCCTGTTGCGCCACATGAACAAGCTCGACGCCCTGAACATCGTCGAGAAGGACCGGATGGACTACGCCAGCGAAGTCGACGGCCTGGCGGAGAAGGAGATCATCAAGGAATTCCGCCGCTCCACGCCGGATTACGCGATCCTCGGCGAGGAAACCGGCTCGATCGGCCACAACCGCTTCACCTGGGTGATCGATCCGCTCGACGGCACCAGCAACTACCTGCACGGCATCCCGCATTTCTGCGTGTCGATCGCGCTGGTGGAAAACGGCGAGCCGATCCACGCGGTCATCTTCGACCCGCTGCGCAACGACCTGTTCACCGCCAGCCGCGGCAGCGGCGCGACGCTCAACGAGCGCCGCATCCGCGTGGCCGACCGCAAGGACCTCGGCGGCGCGATGGTGCTGACCGGCTTCCCGCCGCGCGAACGCGAGCGCGTCTCCGCGCAGCTCAAGTGCATCGACAACCTGCTGCTGGAGGCGGAGGACATCCGCCGCACCGGTTCGGCCGCTCTGGATCTGGCGTACGTCGCCTGCGGTCGCGCCGACGCGTACTTCGAGGCCGGCGTGAAGCCGTGGGACATCGCCGCCGGCGTGCTGCTGGTGCGCGAGGCGGGCGGCAAGGTGAGCGACTTCCGCGGCCGCACCACCGGCCCGATGGACAACCGCGGCCTGGCCACGCGCCAGCTCGTCGCGGGCAACCTGAAGGTCGCCGACCTGCTGCAGCAGAAAATCGTCAACACGGGGTATGCGGCGGCGTTTGATTGATTGGTCGCATCCGTTCGTGTCGTAACGAAAAGCCGCGCATTGCGCGGCTTTTTATTTGGTCGGGATGCAGTTCGGGAATATTTTGGCGCGCACCTCTGCGCCGTCTTCCAGAAAACTGGAGTCCATTTCGTTCTTGCATTCGCGACGGGAAGCAGCAGCGCAGCGCTGTAAGGCACGGTTAGTTCACCGCTACGGCTTCGTTGCCCCTCATCCCAACCCCTCTCCCGCTGGGAGAGGGGCTCAAGCCAAGTCCCGTCCAGCCCTGCAGAGGCTGGGTTTCAGGCTTGCAACGTTCAGGTACGCCATCAACGGCGAACCATCTCACCGTCATTCCAGCGAAAGCTGGAATCCATCTGCTGTTGCTGTTGCTGTCGAACAGCCTATCCGTCGCTAGCCCCGAAGGGCGCCGCACAGGATGTGCGGCGGTAAGCGCTGAGCCATGGATGGCGAATCGCGAACGCGCCCTTTTGCTTTCCGGTCGTAGGACTGGGTTGGACTTGTACGCACTTTCTTTGGGTTACTTTTCTTTGTGCGAGCAAAGAAAAGTGACCCGAGCGCCGCAGGCGATCGGAAGCTTGGCGGGTGATTCTTCTTTGCTTTGCCGGACTACGGGGAAAGCGTGGAAAGTCCATGGATTCCCGCCTTCGCGGGAATGACGAGCAAGGGCAACAGCAACAGCAAGGCAACGGCAACGGCAGCGGCAGCGGCAGCGGCAGCGGCAGCGGCAGCGGCAAAGGCGAAGGCGAAGGCGAAGGCGAAGGCGAAGTCAACATCACGATGGATTCCAGCTTTCGCTGGAATGACGGTGAGGTCGGTCGCCGTAGTCGGAGTGCCCGAACATTACGGGTCTGGATCCCGGCCTTCGCCGGGATGACGGTGACGTGGATTACCGGCACAAGAGTGCCCTGGCGCTATGGGCCTGGGTCCCGGCCTTCGCCGGGATGACGGTGAAGTTGGGCGCCGTTACAAAGCGCTGTCACGCAGCGATGCGCCGCCGCCGATCCCGGCCATCGCGACGTTTCGGCCGGAATAGCGGTGACATGGTCACCGCGACCAAGTGCACTGCGCTACAGCGCACACCCAAACCGAACCCGCATCGCGAGCGCGCCTTCGCTCCCCAACGAAGGCGCGCTCCAGCGATGCGTGCCCGAAGGCTCCATTCCCCAACGTTGATCAGGCTGCCGCGCGCGTGACCGCCGGTGTATCGGCGAGCACGAACTGACGCACCGCGCCGGCGAGCGCCCGCGCCTGTTCCTCCATGCTGTGCGCCGATGCGGACGCTTCCTCGACCAGGGCCGCGTTCTGCTGCGTGCCCTCTTCCATGCTCGTGATCGCGCCGCTCACCAGATCGATGCCCGCGCTCTGTTCCTGCGACGCGGTGGAGATGTCGGCCATGATGTCGGTGACGCGGCGCACCGACGTGGTGATGTCGTCCATTGTCGCGCCAGCACGATTCACCAGCGCCGAGCCGTCGTTGACCTTTTCCACCGACGCTTCGATCAGCGTCTTGATCTCCTTCGCCGCGTTGGCCGAACGCTGCGCCAGCGCGCGCACTTCCGAGGCGACGACCGCGAAGCCGCGACCGCTCTCGCCGGCGCGCGCGGCTTCCACCGCGGCGTTGAGCGCGAGGATGTTGGTCTGGAACGCGATGCCGTCGATGGTGCCGATGATTTCGGCGATGCGGTGCGAAGCCGTTTCGATCTCGCGCATGGTCGTCACCGCCTGGCCGACCACCTCGCTGCCCTGCGCGGCGACGCTGGCGGCGTCGATCGCGAACTGGTTGGCTTGGCGCGCGGATTCGGCGTTCTGGCGGACGGTCGAAGTCAGTTCCTCCATCGACGCGGCCGTTTCCTCCAGGCTTGCGGCCTGCTGCTCGGTGCGACGCGACAGGTCGGCGTTGCCGGCGGCGATTTCCGCCGCGGCGCCGTCGATCGCGTCGGAGGCGTGCTGGATGCGCCCGACGATGCCCGTCAGCTGCGCGACGGTCGCGTCCGCATCATCGCGCATGCGGGCGAACACGCCATGGAACTCGCCGTGCATGCGCGCGGTGAGGTCGCCGCGCGCGATGGCACGCAGCAGGCGCGAGACCTGATCGAGGTTCGCATCGCTCACCGACATCATCGCGTTGAGGCCGTCGACCATCGCGCGGAAGTCGTGCTCGAAGCGCGCGGCATCGCCACGCACGCCGAACTCGCCCGCGGCGGCGGCGGCGGCCAGGCGCTTGATCTCGTCGTTGATCGCCGACAGGTTGGCCTTCACCGTGTCCATGGTCTGCGTGAGCACGGCCTTCTCGCCGGGCAGGCGGTCCATGTCGATGGACAGGTCGCCCACGGCGTAGTGCCGCATGACGTCCACCAGCTGCATCTTCACCTCGATGTGCGCGGCGACGAGCGCGTTGGTGTCGCGCACCATTTCGCCGTACTGGCCCGGGAACGCGGCGTCGTCCATGCGGAAGCTGATCTGGCCGACCTCGTGGCGCTGCGACATCTCGCGCTGCGCGGCAATGACCGACTGCACGCGCTCGCGCATGCGGCCCATCGCCTGCTGGAGACGGCCGAGTTCGTCATGCCGCGGCGGCGGCATCGCGCCATCGAAGCGGCCCTGCGCGACGTCGTCGGCGAGCCGCGCCACCTGCTCCAGCGGCTGCGTGACGATGCGGCGCACGCACCACCACGACACCGCGAGGATGACCAGCAGCGTGATGAGCGACGCCACTGCGATCATCGCCACCAGCGCGTGCGTGGAGGCGGCGATCTGCGAGACCGGCTCGGCGGCCACGACGGCCCACTTCCAGTCGGGGAAGGTTTCCACGGCGACGAGGGTCGGCTCCGCCGCGGCGGTCGGCTTCGCCGAGAGGTCGACGGTGGCGATGCCGCGACCGGCCGCGATCGCCTCGCGCAACGACTTCAGGCCCGCGGCATCGACGAGGTCGGAGAGCGCGGCGCCCTCGGCGGCGGGATGGATCGCGAGCGTTTCCACGCCGTCCTTCGAGGTTTCCACCACGAGGAAATGGCCGTGCTCGCCGATGTGCATGGCGCGCGTGCGTTCCTTCAACGCGGTCAGCTCGGCACCGTATTCCTTGCCGACGAACAGCACGCCGACGAGCGCGCCGGCGTCGTCGAGCAGCGGGCGGTAATGGACCATGTAGTCGCGCCCGAACAGGCGCGTCTTGCCGGTGTACGGCTGGTTCTTCGCGATCGGCGCGTAGGCGGGCGAATCGTGCGCGAGCTTGGTGCCGATGACGCGCTCGCCCTTCTCGTTGCGCAGCGAGGTCGAGACGCGGACGAAGTCGTCGCCGTCGCGGGCGAAGATCGTCACGACGGCGCCGGTGTCGGCGGTGAAGCGATCGACGGCGGCGAAGGTCGCGTCGACCGTCTGGCCCTGCAGCGACAGCAGCGGCGCGCCGTCCTTCGATTGCGTCAGCGCCACCGGCCCGCCGGACAGCGCGGCCTGCAACGCGCCGCCCAGGGTCGCCGTCGATTCGGTCAGGCTCTGCTCGTAGGTCGCGATGTTGTCGCGCAGGATCGAGGCGGCCGAGCGCAGGTCGTCGCGGGCGCGCGTCTCGACGGCCTGCGCGGCGTAGTGGCTGACCATCACGGTCAGGCCCGCCATCATCAGGACCATCGTGGCGACCAGCGGCAGCCCGATCCGCCGGCCCAGCGAGCCGCGCAGTCCTTGCCAGGCGCTGGCGGACGCCGTCGAGCTGCGGTGTGGAGAGGCGGCGGTTGCGGCGGCGCGGTGGGCGTCGGGCAGTGGCATCGGGGCGAGTCGGTGTGGGTTCGACTCGGTATCGGCCGTCTTTGATGTGACTTGAGTCTCAGTTTTCCCGGCCGCCCGATCGGGGCAGATCGGGGGCATCAGGGTGCCCCGGGACGGTGACGCTTCGATGACGCGACGACGCCATCCCGAAAAGAAAAGGGCCGCACAAGGCGGCGGAGTCCCGAAAAAGAAAGGGCCGCACAAGGCGGCCCTTTCCCGGAACGGCTTCGCAGCAGGCTTACGGACGACGCGCCAGCGCGGCCTCGTCCTTCGCCTTGGGCAGCAGGTCCTGCTTGCTGACCTTGAACGGGCCGATGGCGAGCATCGGCACCGCCACCAGGATCGTCGAGAAGACCACGATCGCCGCGCCGATCATGTGCGTCAGCGCGAGGCCTTCCATGGACGAGCCGCCGTACAGGTACAGCGCGTAGGCCGACAGGAAGAACATCACCGCAGTGATCACCGTTCGCGACAGCGTCTGGTTGATCGAACGGTTCAGCACTTCGATCGAATCCACGCGCAGCGTGCGGAAGTTCTCTCGCACGCGGTCGAAGACCACGATGATGTCGTTGATCGCGAAGCCCATCACCGACAGCAGGCCGGCCAGCACGGTCAGGTCGAATTCGCGGCCGCTGATGTAGATGTAGGCCGCGGTGACGATCAGGTCGAAGAACGCGGTCAGGCTCGCCACCACCGCGAACTTCCACTCGAAGCGGAACGCGATGTAGATCAGGAAGCCGATGAGCATGAACGCCGTGGCGTAGATGCCGTCGCGCACCAGGTCGGCGCCGACCTGCGGGCCGATGAACTCGCTGCGCTGCACGCGCGCCGGGTTCTCCTCGGTGGACACTGCCTTGACCACCTGGTTAGCAATCGACTGGCTGCCGGTGGCGTTGTTGCTCTCGCCGTGCGGCTGCAGGCGGATCATCAGGCCATTGCCGCCGCCGAACGCCTGCACCTGGGCGTTCTCGAAGCCGGCTTTGGCCAGGTTCTCGCGGACCTGGTCGACGTCGGCCGGCTTCTGGAACGTGGTTTCCACCAGCGTGCCGCCGGTGAACTCCAGCGCATAGGCCTCCTTCTTGAAGCCGTACGTGCCGATGACCACCAGCGAGGCGATGAACAGAAGCACCGTGATCGTCATCGACACGTAGCGCGTACGCAGGAAGTCGATCTTGGTGTCGTTGGGGATGAGATGAAGCGGGAAAAGTTTCATTGATTCGTTCTCACCCGGTCAGATGGCCACGGACTTGAGCTTCTTGCGGTTGCCGTAGATCAGCTGCGCCAGCGCGCGCGACACGGTGATCGCGGTGAACATCGACGCGAAGATGCCGATGATCATGGTCAGCGCGAAGCCCTTCAGCGGGCCGGTGCCGAACACGTACAGCGCCACGCCCACGATCAGGCCGGTCAGGTTGGCGTCCATGATGGTGCCGCCCGCCTTCTCGTAACCGGCCGCGATCGCCGCCTTCGGCGGCACGCCGTGGCGCAGCTCTTCGCGGATTCGCTCGTTGATCAGCACGTTCGCGTCGACCGAGAGGCCGACCGACAGCGCGAGGCCGGCGAAGCCCGGCAGCGTCATCGTCGCGCCGAACATCGACATCACCGCCACCACGATCAGCAGGTTCATCAGCAGCGCGACCGAGGTGATCACGCCGAACATGCGGTAGTAGATGGTGAAGAACGCCAGCGTGAACACGAAGGCGTACAGCACGGCGGTGATGCCGCGCTCGACGTTCTCCGCGCCCAGGCTCGGGCCGATGATGCGTTCCTCGACGAAGTCCATCGGCGCGGCGAGCGAACCGGCGCTGAGCAGCTTGGCCAGCGTCTCGGCCTCGACCTTCTCGAGACCGGTGGTCTGGAAGTTCTTGCCGAACACGCCGGCGATGCGCGTCGGCGACAGCGCTTCTTCCTGCACGCGCACGCTGCGCACTTCCTGGCCGTTGACCATGGTCACGGTCGGGATGCGCTCGATGTACACCACCGACATCAGCTTGCCGACGTTCTCGCTGGTGAAGTCGAACATGCGCTGGCCGGCGATGCTGTTGAGCGTGATGTCCACCGCCGGCAGGCCGTTCTGGTCGCGGCCGACCTTCGCGCCGACCATCTGGTCACCCGAGGCCAGCACGCGCTTGCTCAGCAGCACCGGCTGGTCGGTGTTCCGGATGGTGTACAGGCGCGCGCCCGGGGGCATGACGCCGGTGCGCTTGGCTTCCATGGCGTCGCCATCGACGACGGCGCGGAACTCCAGCGTCGCGGTGGCGCCGATCAGGCGCTTGGCTTCGGCCGTGTCCTGCACGCCCGGCAGCTGGACGACGATGCGGTCTTCGCCCTGGCGCTGGATGATCGGCTCGGCCACGCCCAGCTGGTTGACGCGGTTGCGCAGCGTGGTGACGTTCTGCTCGATCGCGCCGGCGGCGATGGCACGCAGCTCCGCCTCGGGGATCGTGACCGCCACGTTGTTGCCGGTGACGTCGAAGTTGAGCACCGGCATCAGGCGGGCGAGCTCGTTGCGCGCGCGCTCGGCGTCCTGTCCCGGGGCGAGCATCGCCAGGATGCTGTTGTCCGGACGACGCTCGACCGACTGGTAGGCGATCTTGGCGTCGCGCAGGCTCACGCGGATGTCTTCGGCGTAGGCGTCGACGCGCTTTTCCAGCGCGGCGCGCTGGTCGACCTGCATCACGAAGTGCACGCCGCCCTGGAGGTCCAGGCCCAGCACCATCGGCTTGCCGCCGAGATTGGCCAGCCAGTCCGGCACCGTCGAGGCGAGGTTCAGCGCGACGGTGTAGTTCTCGCCGAGCGAGGTGCGCAAGGCGTTGTTGGCCTTGCTCTGCGCGTCCAGCGACGGCAGGCGAACCATCAGGTTGTCGCCTTCGATCTCCACCGAGCGCGGCGTGATGCCGGCCTGGGCGAGCTCGGCCTTGACGCGCGTGCGCAGGGCTTCATCGAGCTGGCCGCTGCGGTTGGCCGTGATCTGTACGGAAGGATCCTTCTGGTAGACGTTGGGCAGCGCGTACAGCACGCCCAGGCCGAGTACGAGCAGGATCAGGAAATATTTCCACTTAGGAAATTCAAGCATCGCGGCATTCCGCGCGCGCCCGGGAGCGCACGCTCAGGTGGGATCGGGAAAGCGGGCTTACGCCGACTTCAGGGTGCCCTTGGGCAGCACGTTGGCGATGGCGCCCTTCTGCACGCGGATGCGCACGTTGTCGGCGATCTCCACGGTGATGAAGTTCTCGCCGATGTCGCTCACCGTGCCGGCGATGCCGCCGTTGGTGATGACTTCATCGCCCTTGGAGAGCTTCTCCAGCATCGCGCGGTGTTCCTTCTGGCGCTTCATCTGCGGGCGGATCATGAGGAAGTACATGACCGCAATCAGCAGGATGGGGAACAGCAGCGACATGCCGAAGCCGCCGGCGCCAGCCTGCGGGGCGGCCTGGGCGTAGGCGGGGGAAATCACGAGGTCGAGCAGATTCATGACGGTCGTCCTGATCGAAAAATAGCGGGGGATTATGCCACGGGGCGGCAGGTGGGCCCCGGACGGCCGGAAGATCCGTCCCGCCCCTGCCCTGCGCTGCTCCCGCCCTCCCCGTGCGGGTCATGCGCAAACCGTACGCGGATCCCTATTCCGGCGTCCGCGCGGCGTAGAAGGACTCGCGGAAGGCGGCGAAGGTTCCCTGCGCGATGGCCTCGCGCATCTGCGCCATCAGGCGCTGGTAGTAGCGCAGGTTGTGGAGGGTGCCCAGCATCGGCCCGAGCATCTCGTTGCAGCGATCCAGGTGGCGCAGGTAGCTGCGGCTGAATCCGTTGCGGCAGGCGTAGCAGTCGCAGCCCTCCTCGATCGGGCGCAGGTCGCGCTCGTACTTGGCGTTGCGCACGCGCACCGTGCCGAAGGAGGTGAAGTAGTGGCCGTTGCGGGCGTTGCGGGTGGGCATCACGCAATCGAACATGTCGATGCCGCGCGCGACGCCTTCGACCAGGTCTTCCGGGCGGCCCACGCCCATCAGGTAGCGCGGCTGGTCGGCCGGCAGCTGCGGGCAGGTGTGTTCGAGCATGTGGTTGCGCTCGGCTTCCGGCTCGCCCACGGCGAGGCCGCCGATGGCGTAGCCGTCGAACCCGATGTCGACGAGCGCCGCCGCCGATCGCGTGCGCAGCGCTTCATGCACCCCGCCCTGCACGATGCCGAACAGCGCCGCGTCGTTGCCCTCGTGCGCGCGCTTGCTGCGCTCGGCCCAGCGCAGGCTCAGTTCCATCGAGCGCCGCGCGACGTCCTCCGTCGCCGGGTACGGCGTGCACTCGTCGAAGATCATGACCACGTCCGAATCCAGCACCTTCTGGATCCGCATGCTTTCCTCCGGCCCGAGGAAGACCTTGCTGCCGTCGGTCGGCGCGGCGAAGGTCACGCCCTGCTCGGTGATCTTGCGCTTGTGCGCCAGCGAGAAGACCTGGAATCCGCCCGAGTCGGTCAGGATCGGCCCGTTCCAGCCGGTGAAGCGATGCAGCCCGCCGTGGTCGCCGATGACGTCCAGGCCCGGTCGCAAGTAGAGGTGGAAGGTGTTGCCGAGGATCATTTCTGCGCCGAGTTCGCGGACCTGCTCGGGCAGCACGCCCTTGACCGAGCCGTAGGTGCCCACCGGCATGAACGTCGGCGTTTCCACCGTGCCGCGCGGGAAGGTCAGGCGGCCGCGGCGCGCGGCGCCATCGGTACGCAGCAGTTCGAAGGACAGCCGGCTCATTCGGCCTGCTCCCTTTCATCGTGCGACTGCGGGAACAGCAGCATCGCGTCGCCGTAGGAGAAGAAGCGGTAGCGCTCCGCAATGGCGTGGTCGTAGGCGGCGAACACGCGCGCCTTGCCGGCGAAGGCGGAAACAAGCATCAGCAGGGTGCTCTCGGGCAGGTGGAAATTGGTGATCAGCGCATCCACCGAGCGGATGCGGTAGCCGGGCAGGATGAACAGGCGCGTCTCGCCGGCATACGGCTGCAGTTCGCCTTCGCCGTCGTCGTTGCGGCGCATCGCACTTTCCAGCGCGCGCACCACCGTCGTGCCGACCGCGATAACGCGACCGCCCGCAGCGCGCGTGCGACGGATCTGTTCGATCAGCGCCGCGCCGACGTTCAGCCATTCGCTGTGCATGACGTGCTGGTCGAGTTCGTCCACGCGCACCGGCTGGAACGTGCCGGCGCCGACGTGCAGCGTCACGTGGCCGAACTCGACGCCGCGCGCCTTCAGCGCGTCCAGCAGCGCTTCGTCGAAATGCAGCCCGGCGGTGGGCGCGGCGACGGCGCCGACCTCGCGCGCGAAGACGGTCTGATAGCGCGTGTCGTCGTCCGTGCCGGCCTCGCGCTGGATGTACGGCGGCAGCGGCAGGCGGCCGGCATGCAGCAGGTACTTCTCCAGCGATTCGTCGATGTGGAACCGCAGGCGGTAGAACTCGCCGTCGCGACCGAGCACTTCCGCCTCGCCGCCGGCGTCGAGCGCGATGCGCGCGCCTTCCTTCGGCGACTTGCTCACGCCCAGCTGCGCGCGGACCTCGAAACCGCCGAGCATGCGCTCGATCAGGATTTCCACGCGGCCGCCGGTGGTCTTCTGCCCGTACAGGCGCGCCGGGATCACGCGGGTGTCGTTGAACACCAGCAGATCGCCGGGCTGCAGCAGGTCGGGCAGGTCGCGGAAGACGCGATCCTGGAAGCCGCTGTCGAAGGCGTTGCCGCGCGTGGGCGGCACCACCAGCAGGCGGCTGGCCGAACGCTCGGGCAGCGGCGCCTGGGCGATCAGCTCCGGCGGCAGGTCGTAATGGAAGTCGGATTTCTTCAAGGCGTTGGGCCGGCGAGACAGGCCGGGCCGGGCGAGCGGGGATCGCACATTGTAGAAGGAAGGCGCCCGGGCAACCGGACACTCAGTCACGCCCAATCCCCCTGGCCCAAAGCACCGTCATCCCGGCGAAAGCCGGGATCCAGGCCAGTGACGCATCCGCTCGAAGCCGCCGCTGCTCAAACCCTCACCGCTCGAACTTCGCCGACAGCACGATCGCCGACGTCGTCCGCTCCACGCCGTCGATGGCGCCGATGCGGTCGGTCAACTCGTCCATCGCCTCCACCGACGGCGCCACGCCCAGCGCCACCAGGTCGAAGGGCCCGCTCACCGAATGCAGCGCACGCACTTCCGGCATCGCGTGCAGCGCGGCGGCGACAGACGGCGCCCGCTTGGGCAGGACGGTGATCATGATGTGGGCGCGGAGGTAGCCGCGCTCGGCGGCGTCGTGGACGCGCACCGTGTAGCCCTGGATGACGCCCTCGCGTTCCAGGCGATCGATCCGGCTGTGGACGGTGGTGCGCGAGAGCTTCAGCCGTCGCGCGATGTCCGCCGTCGAGGCGCGGGCGTTCTCGCGCAGGACCGAGAGCACTTGCTGGTCGGCATCGGTGATCTTCACGATTCGCCTTCACATTTCGTCGAAACGACGAAATTATCCACGAATTCGTACAAATCCGTACTGTCTATCGACGATTTAATCCAGATAATGGACGGGTTACCCCCTGTTTCGACCCCGGAGGACCTCATGGCCGTCATCGACCGTCTCGCCCCCCTGCGCGCCCATGGTGGCCGCCGCCGTACCCACGGCCTGGATGACGCGACCATCGCGCGCTTCGCCCACACGCACGCCGAGCTGATCGAGGCGATCGAAGCGGCCGAGCAGGAATACCAGCGCGTGAAGGACGACTTCGCCGACCTGCTGGAACTCGATGAAGACGCCCAGGTGCACGCCGTCCAAAGCGGTTACGTCAATTTCTATCCCGACGACGCGGTGAACCCCTACGTCGCGCTGGTCGCGCGCGGCCCGTGGGTGGTCACGATGAAGGGCGCCGTGCTGCACGATTCGGGCGGCTACGGAATGCTCGGCTTCGGCCATGCGCCCAAGCCCGTGCTTGCCGCGATGGCCCGCCCGCAGGCGATGGCCAACATCATGACGCCGTCGCTGTCGCAGCTGCGCTTCGATCAGGCGCTGCGCGCTGCGATCGGCGCCGAACGCGGCGGCTGCCCGTACGAGAAGTTCTTCTGCCTGAATTCCGGTTCGGAGTCGGTCTCGCTCGCCGCGCGCATCGCCGATGCCAACACCAAGCTGATGACCGACACCGGCGGTCGCCATGCGGGGCGCACGATCAAGCGCGTCGTCGTGAAGGGCAGCTTCCACGGCCGTACCGAGCGTCCGGCGCTGTATTCGGACTCCTCGCGCAAGACCTATCTGCAGCACCTGGCGAGCTTCCGCGGCGAGGATTCGGTGCTCACCGTCGAGCCCTACGACGTCGACGCGCTGAAGAAGGTCTTCGCCGATGCCGACGCGAACGGCTGGTTCATCGAGGCGATGTTCCTGGAACCGGTCATGGGCGAAGGCGA
Organism: Lysobacter soli; assembly: GCF_009755585.1. Lineage (NCBI taxonomy): Bacteria > Pseudomonadati > Pseudomonadota > Gammaproteobacteria > Lysobacterales > Lysobacteraceae > Lysobacter > Lysobacter soli. The sequence continues at coordinate 3,012,868 of NZ_CP046603.1, forward strand.
TCCGGGCCGCAGCGTGCCGCCGGCGTTCTACGCCGCGGCGCGGGAGCTCACGCGTTCGCATGGCGCGCTGTTGCTGGTGGATTCGATCCAGGCCGGCCTGCGCGCACATGGCGTACTGTCGATCATCGATTACCCCGGCTTCGAGCAGCTCGATCCGCCGGACATGGAAACCTATTCGAAGGCGCTCAACGCCGGCCAGTACCCGCTGTCGGTGCTCGCCGTCGGAGCGCAGGCCGCGCAGCTCTACAAGAAGGGCCTGTACGGCAACACGATGACGACCAATCCGCGTGCGCTCGATGTCGCCTGCGCGGTGCTGGCGCAGGTGACGCCGCAACTTCGCGAGAACATCCGCGCGCGCGGCGCCGAGTCGCTGCAGAAGCTGGAAAAGCTCAAGGCCGAACTCGGCGGCATGATCACCAAGGTGCAGGGAACCGGCTTGCTGTTCTCGTGCGAACTCTCGCCGCAGTTCAAGTGCTACGGCACCGGTTCGACGGAAGAGTGGCTGCGCGAACAGGGCATCGGCGTCATCCACGGCGGCGCGAATTCGCTGCGCTTCACGCCCACCTTCACCATCACCAGCGAGGAAATCGACCTGCTGGTCGCGATGGTCGCTCGTGCGCTGCGGGAAGGCCCCCGCGCGCAGCAGGCAGCGGCGGCCTGACCTCCCCCGGACGCCGCCGCGAAGGCGGCGGGTGCCCCCACACCCGCCGTCTTCGCCTGCTTTTACGCACTACTCTTTCTTCCCCGTCATTCCCACGATGGCGGCAATCCATCGCCCAGCGATGGCAGCCTTTCCGCAGCCGTGATGACGCGGATGGATGGATCCCCGCCTTCGCGGGGATGACAGCAAACGACTTCGTCCCGCACCCGCGCCGCCAGCGCACTGCTCGCGAACGCCATGTGCGCGAGCAGCTGCCTGACATCGCCGACGGACGTCACTCCGCCTTGCACGCCGGCAGCGACAGCGCACGCGCGATGTCGCGCCAGTCGAACGCCGCGACCGCCTGGTCGTCGTCCACCGCGTAGAACACGCCCTGCGGGAAGCGCTTGTCGCCGCGCTGGTCGAGCCACACGCCGTCGGTGTTGGCGGTCTTGTTGCCGGCGAACGCGCCCAGGTGCTGCAGCGTCACGCGGTCGAATACGTGGAACAGGCTGCGGTCCTTGAACTGGTCGGTGGCGATCCAGTAACCCGCGCCGCCCTCGCAGCGATGCAGCGCCATGCCTTCGGCCTGCGCCTTGAACAGGTCGGCTCCGATATCGCGACCGCGGTAGGTGCCGTCGAGGCCGTACTCGCGAATGCGCGTGCCCGTGGCGATGTCCTCTTCGGCCAGCAGCAGGCGATCGTGGCGGATGTCGCCGAACACCGACTCGGCGATGCGGATCGCGCCAGCCTCACCCGTGTCGCCGAAGGTTTCCATCAGCCGCGCCTGCCAGCCCTCCGGCACGCGGCGCAGCTGGTAACGCTTGAAGCGCTTGTCGAGTTCGGCCAGCGGCGGCGGCACGTCCTCGTTCTGCGGTGACATGTAGTTGTCGCTCACGATGACCTCGTAGCTGTCGCGCTGCGCACGCACCCACAGCCCGTACGGGTGCTTCAGGTCGTCGGCGCCGAACGCCAGCAGCGGCCTGAAGTCCGGCAGCTGGAACATCTGCACGCGATGGTTGTCGCGTTCGACGACGAGCACGTAGTGGTCGATCACGCTGATGCCGTTGGGCCGTTGCAACTGGCCCAGCGCGGTGCCTGGGCCGCCGACCGTGCGCAGCGTCGCGCCGGTGTCGCCGTCGTACACGATGAGGCGGTCGCTCGCCTTGCCCGTCGCGATCAGCCAGCGCTTGCCGTCCGGCGTGCGCCAGCTGGCGGGCGAATCGACGTTCTCATCCGGCGTGGACGCAGTGAGGAACGCTTCGGCCACGATCTGGTGCGCGATGCCCGCCTGCGCGAGCAGCGGATCGACTTCCATCGCCTCATCAGGCTCGCGATCGTGCTGCGCCACCGGTGCGGTGCCCGTCGTCGCACACGCGGTCAAACCAAACGCGAGCGCCATTGCGGCCCATCGCATCTTCATCGAATCGGACATGCCTTCCCCTGAGCCGTCGTAACAAACCGCGAATTTCTACGCGCGCATTGTGACGCTCCCGTGTCATGCGGCGCGTGCGCACGTTGTCATGTTTCCGCCATGCGCCGCGGCTACAAAACGCGGCTTGGGCGGCCGCAGGGGGCGTGTCGCCTGCCGCCTTCCATTACCTGGGGATGCCACTTCGATGAAACGTAACGTGCTGGCCGCGGCGATGTCGCGTGCGCTGGTGTGCACAGTGATCGCGCCGATGAGCCTTGCTGCCGCCTTCAATACCGCCGTCGCCGCCGAGGCGCCGGCCGATGCGTCGCCGGATCCGAAGCAGCTGGATTCGGTCGTCGTGCAGGCGGACATCGCGTACCGCAACCGCACCGATTCGGTCGCGCCGGTGCTCTCGTATGACCTTGAGTACTTCCAGCGATTCGAACCGCTGACCGTCGGCGACATGCTCAAGCGCGTGCCGAGCGTGGCGTTCGTGTCCGACGTGCTCGAGTACGACGGCGCCCAGCTGCGCGGCCTGGATCCGGGCTATACGCAGATCCTCATCAACGGCAAGAAGGTGCCGGGCGCGGGCAACGACCGCTCGTTCTTCGTCGACCGCATCCCGGCCGAACTGGTCGAGCGCATCGAGATCATCCGCAGTACCAGCGCGAACCGCTCCGGCGACGCGGTCGCGGGCGCGCTGAACATCGTGCTGCGCGACGCCTACGAGTTCGACGGAAGGTACGTGCGCCTGGGCGCGCTGCGCTTCGACGACGGCGAGGTCAAGCCGACCTACGGCGCCGTCGCCAGCGGGGAAGTCGGCGGCGGCCGCCTGCTCGGCGGCTTCAACGTGCAGGGCCGCTACAACCCGAAGGTCAAGCGCAGCGACCGCTTCGAAGAGCCCGGCGGCGACTTCGTCGATCGCGAGGACCAGGACGACACGCGCGACGGCGACGACTATTCGGCCAACCTGTCGTACACGCGCGACATCGACACGGGCCGTCTGTCGGTCGACGGCTTCTACGTGCGCACCGACCGCACCGAGACCGAACATTCGGTCGAGTACAACGATCCGACCAGCACCAGCCGCGACAATCTGCTGTCGATCAACGACCAGGTCGAGACGATCAGGCAGGACAACTGGTCGCTCGGCGTGGAGTACGCGTTCGACATGGCCGGCGGCCGTACGGAGTTCGACGTCGATTACGCGAGCTTCGACGACGACACGCGCTCGACGGAGGAAGAGAGCGGTTTCGACGACGAGGACGCGCCGCCGTCGTTCGACGAACGCGAAGGCACGCGCACGCTGACCGACACGCGCGACAGCGAAGGCTCGTTCAAGCTCGCGCACAAGCGCGGCGTGGGTGGCGCGACGATGGAGTTCGGCGTGGATTATCTGGACAAGCGCCGCGAAACCACGCTTCAGGTCAGCGAGGTCGACACCGACGAGGAAGGCGCCGCGCTGCCGCCGTACGAGGACTTCGACCGCAACGACAGCCGCATCGACGAAACGCGCGTCGATCCGTACCTGATGTTCTCCGGCACCGCGGGCGCGCTGGCGTGGGAGGCGGGCCTGCGTTACGAGACGACCGACGTGGACGTGGCGTTCGATGACGACACCGCGAGCAACGACTACAACACGCTGCTGCCGTCGGCGCACCTGAAGTGGGATTTCACCAGCGCCGACCGCCTGCTGTTCTCCGTCGGCCGCACGGTGCGTCGTCCGAACTTCGACCAGATCCTGCCGCTCACGCTCGAAGAGGAATTCGGCGACAACGACTTCACCGGCAATCCGACGCTCGATCCCGAGCGCGCCTGGGGCGTGGATTTCGGCTACGAACGTCGCCTCGGCGCGCGCGGCGTGTTCGGCGTGAACGTGTTCTATCGCGACGTGAAGGACCTGATCGAGATCGTCAACACGGGCGAGCCGAGTTCGACCGCGATCGGCGACTACGAAGATGAAGTGGAGGAATTCCTCGACGAGAATCCGGGCGCGACGCCGACCACGCCCGGCTATCCGGAATTCGATCCGGACAGCTTCGTCTACACCGCGCGCAACGTCGGCGACGGCAGCGTGTACGGCATCGAGTTCGACCTGTCCACGCCGCTCACCGCACTCGGACTGCCGGACACGGGCCTGTTCGTGAACTACTCGTGGCTTGACAGCGACGTGAAGGACGACTTCGGCGAGCGCCGTTTCAACAACCAGGCGAAGTACGTCTACAACGTCGGCTTCATCCAGGACATCCGCGACTGGGGCATGTCCTTCGGTGCGAGCTACCGCCGCCAGGGCGATGCGTTCTCGCGCATGCTCGCCGAGGAGGTGAGCACGCATTACGACGGCGACCTGGAAGTCTTCATCGAGAAGCGCTTCGGCGACGACCTGTCGCTGCGCCTGACCGGCTCGAACCTTCTGGACGCGCACAAGGACGAGGTCTTCCACAAGTTCGACAACGCCGCCGACCAGTTCGACCGCGACTACGACGAGTTCGAGCTTGAGACCGAGTCGTCCGGCCGGGTTTACCAGCTGATCATGCGGTACTCGTTCTGATCGGATGGGGCGTTCGCCCGTGCCCCTTCCATCCCGAAGGGGCTTCGACGATCACGGCGCGTGAGGCACACTGACGGCTTCCCGCGCCCGGTATCGCCCATGAAAGTCGTCGAAGTCCGTCACCCGCTGGTGCAGCACAAACTCGGCCTGATGCGCGTGGGCGACATCAGCACGAAGGCGTTTCGCGAACTCGCCTCCGAAGTCGCCACGCTGCTCACCTACGAGGCCACGGCCGACCTGGAAACCGAAGAGGCCGTCGTGGAAGGCTGGGCCGGCCCGGTCACGACGCGCCGCATCAAGGGCGCGAAGGTCACGCTGGTGCCGATCCTGCGCGCGGGCCTGGGCATGCTGCCCGGCGTGCTCGAACTGATTCCCGCCGCGAAAGTCGGCGTGGTCGGCCTGCAGCGCGACGAGCGCACGCTGCAACCGGTGGGCTATTACGAGAAGCTCACCGGCCGCATGGACGAACGCACGGCGCTGATCCTCGACCCGATGCTCGCCACCGGCGGCACGCTCGTCGCAACGGTGGACATGCTCAAGGCCGCCGGCTGCAAGCGCATCAAGGGCCTGTTCCTGGTCGCCGCGCCGGAAGGCCTGCGCGTGCTGGAAGCCAGGCATCCGGACGTCGAGGTCTACACGGCCTCCGTCGATGAACGCCTGAACGACGTGGGCTACATCCTTCCGGGCCTGGGGGATGCGGGCGACAAGATCTTTGGGACGCGGCACGGGTAAGACGGGCTTCACCTGCAGCGCATCCGCCCCTTTTACGTGCTTCACGCGCAGGCGAGGATCCATGCGTCAGCTGCATCACGTCCTCCGTCGGGCCTAAGCGTTCTGACAGATGGATTCCCGCCTTCGCGGGAATGACAGCATGGGTGAGCGCGGCGCTTCGCGTCGCCGCGTCACCTCTCCGCCGCGTCGCCGGCTGCCCGCTCTGCCGCTTCGTCGCTCCACCGCTTCGCCGTTCCGTCTCTCCACCGTCATCCCGGCGAAGGCCGGGATCCAGGCCGACAGCGCATCCGCCGTTCTCACGTCATCCCCGCGAAGGCGGGGATCCATGCGTCAGGTGCATCACGTCTTCCGTCGGGCCTCAGGGTTCTGACAGATGGATTCCCGCCTTCGCGGGAATGACAGCAAAAAAGACCCTGTTGAACTGCTTCCGCTGCTGGTCGTAATGACCGCCTAAGGAGAACGCCGCGCTCCTGAACGCGCCTACCAGTTGTTCCGACCATCCATCTGTTCGATGGCGATCTTCGACCAGTCCAGGTCGTCGACGAGCCGCAGGTTGACCGCATAGATGCGCTGCGTCGGCATCGTGCCGGGCGTGAAGCCTTCCTTCGCGCTGCCGTCGGCGTTGTACGCGGACGCCCAGTCCGGCGAATCTCCCCAGGTCTGCATGCCGCAGACACCGCAGAAATGGTGCTGGTTCATGCCGCGCGCCGAATACGTGCGCTCGTCGTCCTGCGACAGGAACGTCAGCTCGCCCGGCGCGTAGTACGCCCACACCGCGCCGGTGCGCGCGCAGAAACTGCAGTTGCACTGCTTGGCCGAACGCGGCGTTTCGGCCGCCTGGATCTTCGTGGCACCGCAGTGGCAGGACGCGATCATCGACATGGCACGGCTCCTTTCCGATGGAGCCGCGATCATGGCACGGGCCACTGACAGGTTCTGGCAGCAGCGCGCGGCCGGCCGCGTCAACCGCTCATTTCGGCGCGTCGGCGAGCGGAGTGAACAGCAGGTCCTGGTAGTCGTAGCTGAAATCCGCAATGGGCGAGGCGGCCTTCAGCGTGATGCGCTCCACCCTGCCCTCCGCGCCCAAGCCGAAGGTGAGGAACGCGGGCTCGATGGTCGCGTCGCCCCACACGGTGCGGAAGGTGTCGTGGTGAACATGCTCGAGGCGGCCGGCCATGCCGGGCGTCTGCGTGAAGTCGATGCGCAGCCCGCCCTTGCCATTCGTGATGCCGATGGGCCCGTACCAGGCATCGCTGTAACGCCCGGCGTACTGCGCGATCGGCAGCGACGGCTTGCCGCCCGACGCCGTCTTCGTTTTCGCCGCCGCATCCAGTGCCTTGAGGCCGCCTTCGATGCGAAGGTCCATGAACTCGTCGAACGCCGCAACCCAATCGGTTTCCGGCAAGCCGAGCGCGTGGTCGATGATTTCCAGCGCGACGCCGCGCATCGCCTGCGTGTCTTCCGAATTCATCAGCACCGCGACGCCGAAGTTCCGGTCCGGGATCATCGCCACGTAGGCCTGCACGCCGAACACCGCGCCGCCGTGATCGAGCATCTTCTCGCCGCGGTAGTCGCGCACGTTCCAGCCCAGTGCGTACGACGAGAACTTCGGCGCCGCGGACGCGAGCTTGCCGGGCCACGTCGGTGCGGGCGTGAGCACCGCGGGCGTCCACATCTGCTTCGACTGCGCCTCGCTGAAGACCTTCACCGGCGCGCCGGCGTCGTTCGTCCACGTGCCCTTGCCCAGCTGCACCTGCAGCCAGTGCGCCATGTCGTTCGCGCTGGACGACAGACCGCCGGCAGGCGCGCCGTTGTCGCCCAGCGTTTTGCGTTCGTCGAGCACCGCCTGCGGCCCCATGCCGCGCATCACGCCGCTGGTGCGCGCATGCGGCCACGCGCGGTTCGGATTCGCGAAGCGCGCCGCCTGTTCGGTGACCGAATCGACCATGCCCGCAGGCTTGAGCACGCGTTCGCGCGTGAAGACTTCCCACGTCTGCCCGCTGACTTCCTCGATCAGCTGGCCGGCCACCGCATACAGCAGGTTGTCGTAGGCGTAGCCGCTGCGGAAGCTCGTCGCAGGCTTGAGGTGACGCAGCGCGCGCACCGTGTCGGCGCGGCTGCGCGAGGACGACGGCACGAACATCAGGTCGCCCGCGCCGAGGCCGAGTCCGCTGCGATGCACGAGCAGGTCGCGCACGGTCATCTCGCTGGTGACCCACGGGTCGTACATGCGGAACCACGGCATGTGGTCGATGACCTTGTCGTCCCAGCCTAGCTTGCCGTCGTCGACGAGGACGGCCAGCGCCGCGGCCGTGATCGCCTTTCCGGTCGAACCGGTCGGGAAGATCGTGTCGGCGTCCACGCGTTCGGTCCCGCCGAGCTTGCGCACGCCATAGCCCTTCGCGAGCACCGGCTTGCCGTTCTCGACGATGGCGATCGCCATGCCGGGCACGCCGTGTTCGCGCATCGCGGCATCGACGCGCGCGTCGAGATCCGGCGGCGGTGCGGCGAAGGCAGGAAGCGAGCACAACGCCACGGCAAGCGCGGCGAGCCGAACCGGTGCGAACAGGGTCATGGTGGATGTCCTTGTGGAGTTCACGACAGGCACGCGTCGACCAGTTGCCCGAATGCGTCGCCGCCGCGCATCGGATCGGCGACGGGCAATCCGAGGCGATCGGATTCATGCGCGATCACGCGCGCCGCGGCGTCGGCACCGAGGCGCGCCGTGTTGAGGCTGACGCCGCCGCAGCGGATGCGCGGGTTCGTTCGCGACCCAAGGCGCAACGCGAGGTCGATGGTGTCCTGGATCGACGGAAGCGCGTAACCGGGATGGCCGAGCACGCGCTCGCGCCCGGGCTCGTGGCAGACGACGATCACGTCCGGCTGGCTGCCGTGCAGCAGCGCGAGCGACACGCCGGCGTAGGCCGGATGGAATAGCGAACCCTGCCCTTCGATGACGTCCCAGTGGTTTTCAGCCGCATCGGGCGACAGCATCTCTGCGGCACCGGCGGCGAAATCGGCGATCACCGCGTCCATCGGAATGCCGCCGCCGGCGATGAGGATGCCGGTCTGCCCGGTCGCGCGGAATGTCGCGTCGACGCCGCGGGCATTCATCGCGCGCGTCAATGCGAGCGCGGTGTACTTCTTGCCGAGCGCGCAATCGGTGCCGAGCGTCAGCAGGCGCTTGCCCGTACGCGGCTTGCCGGTGGCGATCGGGATGTTCGCGGGCGGCTCGCGCACGTCGATCAGGCGTCGCCCGAGGCGCTGCGCCGCATCGCGCAGCACGTCGATATCGCGAAGACGCGCGTGCATGCCGCTGACGATGTCGAGCCCGGCTTCCATCGCGCGCACCAGCGCGGGCCACCATGTCGGCGGAATGAAACCGCCCGCGTTGGCGACACCGATCACGATGGCCTTCGCGCCCATCGTCGCGGCCCGTTCGGGCGTGAGCGATGCAAGGCCGGTGGTGACGGTCGCACCGGCGATGGCGAACTCGCCGACGCAGCGCTCGCCGGCCCAGTCGCGCAGGCCGAAGGCGGTTTTCGCGTAGCCGGGCTCGGTCGTGTCGCCGAGGAACAACAGATACGGTTGCGGCAGAACAACGTCGGACTTCAAGTGATTCACCCCAATGGACGCCCGCGCGGGCGCGCCGCAACGCGCGGGCGACCGTTGCGGCCGCCCGCGTCCCACAGGCTTCAGAAGCGGTAATCGACTTCCACGCCGAACGTGCGCGGCTGGATCGGCGTCGCCGCGGTGTGGTGCGTTTCGTCGGTGACCTGGTTGACGATGTCGTTCATCGTCGAATACGCGCGCTCGTCGGTGGCGTTCTTCAGGTACGCGCGCAGCGTCCAGTTGTCGTTGGAGAACGAGGCGTACAGGTCGAACGCGGTGTAGCTGTCGATGACCAGCGGCTCGGTGATGGTTTCGTCGAGCACGGTCGGCGGATCGAGCAGGCGCACGATCTGGCGTTCGGTCGTGGCGTTGGTGCGGTCATCCACCCAGCGCACGCCGCCACCGAAATTCGCGCTCCAGTTGCCGCCCAGCGGGACGTACCAGTCGGCGGTGAGCGACCAGGTCAGGTCCGGCACGTACGGCATGCGGTCGTTCTTCAGGCCCGTGTTGACCTCGACCTGTGCGGGGCCGGCGGGCACGACGATCGTCGGGAAGTCCTCGTCGATCTTCGCGTCGTTGTAGGCGGCGTTGAGGCCGAGCGTCAGACCGTCGATGGGTCGAACCTGCAACGAGGCCTCGATGCCGCGGCTCGTCGCTTCGCCGCCGTTGACCAGGCCGCTGACGCCGTTGACCTGCGAGGCGACCTGGATGTCTTCCCAGTCGATCTGGTACGCGGTGAGGTCCAGCGCGACGCGGTTGTCGGCGAAGGCGGACTTCATGCCGATCTCGTAGCTGGTGAGCATCGAGGAATCGACCACCGGCGGCAGGCCCGGCGCGAGCACGTTCGGGCCGCCGGGCTGATAGCCGGTCGCGGCCTTCGCGTACACCATCACGTCCTCGTTGAGCTGGAACTGCGGCGTGATGCTCCAGGTGAAGACGTCCTCGCTGGAGGAGTTCACGTTGGTGCCGATGGGCAGCAACACGCCGTCGGTGACGATCTGCGCGAAATCCTGCTCGTTGCGCGAGAAGCGCACGCCGGCGCCGAGCTTGAACCAGTCGTTGAACTTGTAGGAACCGTTGGCGAAGACCGCCGTTTCCTCGTACGTGCTGGGGATCGACAGGTCGCCCAGCGTGCTCAGCCCCGGGATCGGCGAGCCATCGGCCTGCATGATCGGCACGGTCTGGAAGTTGTCGCCGTCCTCGTCGGAATAGAACGTGCCGACCAGCCATTCGAACGGCTGCCCGGACTTGGACGTGAGGCGGAATTCCTGCGTGAACTGGTCGAGGTCCAGCGTGTAGTTCAGCCGCGCCCTGCCCGCTTCCGGCAGCCCGAGCACCTGCGTGAACGGCCCGTAGGTCAGCGTCTGGTCGGTGGTGATGCTGGTATGCGTCTCGGAGTAGCTCGTCGCCGAGACGAAGTCGGCGAAGCCCAGGTCCCAGTCGACCGTCAGCGAGTAATGATCGAGGTCCTTGATGAACGGCTCGTTCTCGTAGACGTAGTTGCTCAGGCCGGCGATGGGTTCATGCGTTTCCGGATCCAGCGCGATGATCGCGTTGTTCTTGCTGTCGATCTCCTGCCGCATGGCGGCGAACTGCACGTCGACGACGTCGCTTTCCCACGCGAGCGCGGCGCGTGCGCTGGTCTGGTCGCCTTCGTTGATGTCCTTTCGTCCATCGACGAGGTTGTCGACGTAGCCGGCGATGTCGTTGCGCGCGTAGCTCACGCGCAGCGCGAGGCTGTCCTGCACCAGCGGCAGGTTCATGCCGACGCGGTAGTTGGTGCCCAGGTCGCCCGCGCCTTCGGTGTCGGACACGCCGCCACCGATGCGGAACTCGGTCTTCGACGTGTCGGGCTTGCGCGTCATGTACTTCAGCAGGCCGCCCATCGCGCCGGCGCCGTACAGCGTGCCCTGCGGTCCGCGCAGCACTTCAATGCGCTCGATGTCGTACGGGAACAGGTCGAGGGAAAACAGCGTCGCCTGCTGGTAAAGACTGTTGGAGCCGACAGGCGTTTCGTCGAGGTACGTGCCGATCGTGGAGCCGGGCGACAGCGCCGCGATGCCGCGCATCGAGACCTGCGTCTGCCCCGGCGTGCCGCTGGACTGCAGCTGCAACCCGGGCACGTAACTGGCGTAGTCGGACATCTGCGTCGCGCCGAGGTTTTCCAACTGCTCGCCGCCCAGCACGGTGATGGCGGTGGCGACCTCGCGGATGTTTTCCACGCGCTTGTTCGCGGTGACGGTCATGTTGTCGAGCGTGGTGATCGCCTGCTGCGATCCGACGTCGTCGGCCGGCGCCTGCGTCGCGCCCTGCTGCGCCATGGCCGGTGCGGCGAGCGCGACGGCCAGCGTCGTCACCGCCAGCGACCGGGTGATCGCCTTCGTCAGCGGGCGACGTCGCATCGCCATCTCGCGCGTGTCGTGCATGTGCATTCCCCTCTCCCCAGAGTTCGCCGGTTTCGACCGGTCTGTCAGCCCAAGACGTCGCGATGCGGGCGGTTCTGGCCGCCCGGCACGGATGCGAAGTCGACGTAGGAACGACCGCGGGCGTGCGCCCGGGCCGGATCGTGTTGGTGGTCTTGCGGAAGCGCGGGGCGCTCGATCAATGGCCCGGGCTGCGACGCCGCGGCGCCCATCACTTCGGGCCGCTGGCGTCTGTCATTGAAGGGAAACCCGGTCGCCATGTCGCGCTCCTCTACTCCCTTTCAGGATATAAACATCCTGATTGGAAACATGTCAATCCGATTGGGCGCGTTCAGGCGCAAGTTTCGATACCATCGTTGCCGTGGCGTTTCCCGCCTCAGCCCGGCCGACCGCGCCGTCCAGCAGGCGCAGCAGCGTCCCCGCCGCCGCGGCGACGAGTGCCATCGCGCCGAAGAACGCCGACGGGCCGAACGAGGTCCACAGCATTCCCAGCGCACCGGCCAGCAGGTTTCCGCCGAAGGAGGTGAAGAACCAGCCGGCGATGGTCGTTGCGCCATGCCCCTTCGGTGCGAGCCGCGCGAACAGGCCCAGCCCGATCGGGAGGATGAAGAGCTCGCCGGTGGTGAGCACGAGAAAGAACAGCGCGAGCCAGACCCAGTTCGCCTGCCCGTGCGCGGAGGCATCGACGACGGCGAGCATCGCGAACGCCGCGCCCACGCCGAACGCGCCCATCGCCATCTTTCGCGCCGGCGTCGGTTCGCGGCCGCGGCGCGCCTGCCGCACCCAGTGCGCGACGAGCACCGGCGTCAGCGCGATCACCAGCAACGGGTTCAACGCCTGGAACCACGTCATCGGGATCACCAGGCCGAGGAAGTTCCGGTCGATGCCCGCATCGGCCCACAGCGCGATGGTGTTGCCGGTCTGCTCGTACGCGCCGCGGAAGACCATCACGCAGAGCGCGACGGCGACCAGCGCCATCACGCGTTGCTTCAAGGCGTCGCGCGGCGTGGCGTCGGTGGTCTTTTCCACGACGCGTGCCGAACGCGGCGGCTCCTGCGGCAGCCAGCGCTGGCCGAACACGTACAGCAGCAATCCGCCGAGCATGCCGATGCCCGCGGCACCGAAACCCCAGTGCCAGCCATACACCTCGCCCAGCGTGCCGCACACCAGCGGCGCAAGCAGGCCGCCGAGGTTCAGGCCGACGTAGTAGAAGTTGTAGGCCGAACCGCGACGCGGATCGTCTTTCGCATACAGCCCGTCGATCTGGCTCGGCAGGCTCGGCAGGAACAGGCCATTGCCCAGCGCGATGGCGGCGAGCGCGAAGAAGAACAGCGATTCGGATGCCATCAGGAAATGGCCGAACGCCATGATCGCGCCGCCGATGATCACGGCGCGGCGCCGGCCAAGCCAGCGATCGGCGATGACGCCGCCGACGATCGGCGTGAAGTACACCGTCGCGGTGTACACGCCGTAGATCATCGACGCCTGCTGCTGGCCGATGAGCAGCTGCTTGGTCATGTAATAGACCAGCAGCGCGCGCATGCCGAAGTAGGAGAACGTCTCCCACATCTGCGTGAGGAACAGGATCGCCAGCCCCGGCGGCTGGTTGAAGAACCAGCGCACACCATCGCGCGGGGCGGCCGGCGCGCTCACGCGATCACCGCATCCGGCGTGCCCCACACCGTATCGGGGCAATCGACATGGCCGTCGGCGTAGACCACGCCCGGCTTTCGGTCGTGGTCGAGGAAGAGCGGACCATCGAGATCGACGATGTCGCAGAACTGGCCGAGCAGGAACGCCGGCGCCATCGCCAGGCTCGTTCCGACCATGTTGCCGACCATCACGCGCTTGCCGAGTTCGCGCGCGCGGCGGGCCATCATCAGGCCTTCGGTAAGGCCGCCGCACTTGTCGAGCTTGATGTTCACCACGTCGAACCAGTGCGCGCGTTCTTCCAGTTCGTCCAGGTCGAGGATGCTTTCGTCTGCGGCGATCGGCACCGCGCGATCGACGCCATCGAGTTCGGCTTCGTAACCGCGACGACACGGTTGTTCCAGCAGCGACACGCCTTCGTCGACCAGCGCAGGCAGCAGCTGCGAGAGCGTGTCGGGCACGTAGCCCTGGTTCGCGTCCACGCCGATCCAGACTTCAGGTCGCGCCGCACGCACCGCACGCAGCCGCGCGATGTCGAGATCGGCTTCTCCGGTGAGCTTGAGCTTGATCGCGCGCGCATGCGTGTAGGCGCGGGCGCGCTCGGCCATCACGCCGGGATCGTCCGCGCCGACGGTGAAGGTCGTGAGCAGCGGCTTGGGCTTCTCCATCTTCGCCAGTTCCCACGCAGGCACGCCGGCGATGGCGGCTTCGAGTTCCCACAATGCGCAATCGACCGCGTTGCGAGCACCACCGGACGGCAGCAGCGTGCGCAGTTCCTGCCGGCCGATGCCGCGTTCGAGCACATCGCGCAGTTTCTCGATCATCAGCAGCATCAGCGCGGGCGTGTCGCGCGTGTAATACACGCCGGCCGCTTCGCCGCGCCCCGTGCGCCCGTTTTTCTGCAGGGTGACCAGCGTCACCGGCGATACTTCGAAGACGTGTCCGGAGATGCGGAACGGTGCGGACAGGCGCAGGTCCTCGTTCCGCAGTCCGAGCTGGACGCGGGCGGTCTTGGTCACGGCAATGCTCCCTGGAGTGCGCGGCGACATCGCGCCGCCGCGCAGGTGGGTTCGTCAGTAGTTGGCGGTGAAGCCGATGAGGTGCGTGGCGAAACCAATCCACAGCAGCGACAGGCAGGCCGCCGCGAGCGCCAGGCTCCACAACTTCGCCCACCACGAACGCGGGCTGCGCAGCGCGACCCACGCATTCCACAGTGCGATGAGCGCACCCAGCGGCAGCACGATGGTGCAGAGCAGGCGCAGCGCGATCACGTACGCGTCGCTGGCCGGCGACATCATCGACAGGTCGGACATCATCGCGAAGACCATGCCGATCATCGCGCCCACCGACACCAGCACCGCGAGCGAGGCGATGCGGACCCAGCGATGCGCGCGGGCGTCCTGTCCGGCCAGCGGATAGCGCGCGCCATAGTGGCGACGCACCATCGCCGAAACCGGCCACGCGAGCACCGTGAACAGCAGCGCGGCAAGGCTGCCGAAGAGCATCGTCAGGAACACGCCCGGCGTCTGCCACCACGCGGCGCGCTGGAAGACCATGATCGCGGCGATGGGTTCGGCGCTGAAGCGCACCACGCGCCCGTCGACGACTTCCGCCGCGAGGCGGTCGCCGCTGCCGGTGTCCTGCCACACGACCGGGGCGATCTCGCGCCACTTCTTCGGCGCGCCGCTGTAGCCGGCGAGCATCGGCACGCTGATGGTGCCGTCCTCGTTCGCGACGACCTTGGTCTGCCCCAGCATGTAGACCAGGTTCATGAAGTTGGAATCGGCGCGGCGGCTGCTGTTGTACGAGCCGGCCATCAGTTGGGCGTGTTCCTTCGCGGTCGCCTCGTCGATGCCCTTCGCGACGTTCGCCGGACCCGGCAGGTAGCGGTTGACGAAACCGGTGACCAGACCGTCGCGGATCAGGCGTGCGCTGCCGTCCTTGCCGGCGCTGTTGGTCGACACGTAGATGCCGATGTTGTCGTCGGGGAACAGCTGCAGGTCGCTGTGGAACCACTGCGTGTCGCCTCCGTGCGCGATCGCGCGATGGCCGTTCACGCTGGTCTCGTAAAAGCCCAGCATCATGCGGTTGAGCGGCTTGATCGACTCCTGCCCGGTCTCGTGCATCTGGCGCGCGGTGGCTTCACCGAGAATGCGCGCGTCACCGAACGCGCCATTGTTCAGGTGCGCGATCATGAAGTTGCCCATGTCCGCGCCCGTCGACGCCAGGCTGCCGGCCGGCGCCAGGTTGATGTATTCGTACGGCTGCGGCTTGCCGTCGGACGCGGTCTTGTAGCCCTTTGACACCATCGGCTGCAGGTTCTTCTCCAGCGGCTGCGAGAAGCTGGAGTGCTGCATCTGCAGCGGCGCGAAGATGTGGTTGGCGACGTACTTCTCGAACGGTTCGCCCGACACGCGCTGGACGATGTAGCCGGCCAGCGCGGTGGCGTAATTCGAATAGGCCGGCGTGCTGCCGGGTTCGTAGATGCGCTCGGGAATCCAGTGCTTGAGCGTGGCATCCAGCGGCGCGATTTCCTTCTCGTTGTTCGCGATGAGGCCGCGGATCACCTCTTCCATGCCCGAGGTGTGGGTCATCACGTTGCGCAGCGTGACCGGCTTGCCGTCGTACGGCGGAATCTTGAAGTCGAGGTAGGTGTTGATGTCCTTGTCGAGGTCGAGCTTGCCCTGCTCGACCAGCTGCATCACCGCGGTCCAGGTGAACAGCTTGGACACCGAGCCCGGGCGGAACAGCGTCTGCGCCGGATCGACCGGCTTGCGCGTGGCGAGGTCCGAGTAGCCGTAGCCCTTCTGGAACAGCACCTTGCCGTCCTTCACCACGACGACCACGGAGCCGGCGACGTCGGTCTGCTCCAGCGCGTACGGCATGAAGCCGTCGACCCAGGCCTCCAGATCGGCGGCGGTCAGGCGTTCGTTGGCGGCAGGCACCGGCACGGCGACCGAGGTGGCGTCACCCGGCGGCAGCGGCAGTGCGGGTTCGGCCTTGGGCGGAACCGGCGCCTGCCCGGCGGGCCCGGCCGCGATGGCGGACATCGACATGGCCAGCGACAGCAGCGCCGCGGCGACGGGACGCGAGACACCGCGCCTGTTCGGACTCTTCATCAAGGAAAAACTCCCCACCCAGTGATTGCAGCCCCGTGCGGCAGGCACGGCCCGACACCAACCAACCCCGTTGGAGATAATGATCCTGATTGGAAAATTGTCAACCGAGTCCGGACGTCACCTAGAATTGCAGGCATTCGGCTTCGGCCGACCGGACGCCGGCCCCACGCCGGCCCTGCAGGAGCGTTCACCGGCATGACCCAGCAGCACCCGACCATCGGCAGCCTCCTGCGCGCCCTTCGCGCGCGCAACGACTGGACGCTCAAGGAAATGAGCCAGCGCTGCGGCATTCCGCTGTCGACGTTGTCGAAGGTCGAGAACGACCGCCTGACGCTCACCTACGACAAGCTCCAGCAGATCAGCCAGCGGCTCAACATCCGCATGTCGGAGTTGTTCGCCGAGGACGACAACACGCCCGAACCGCCGGTCACGGCGCGCCGGAGCATCGGCCGCATCGAGGACGCGGTGCGTGTCACCACGCCCAATTACGACTACTTCTATCTGTGCCCCGAACTGCGCCGCAAGCGCATGATCCCGGTGATCACGCGCGTGCGCGCCAAGAGCATCGAGGAATTCGGCGAGCTCGTGCACCACTCGGGCGAGGAATACATCCACGTGCTCGAAGGCCGCGCGGAAGTGCACACGGAGTTCTACGACCCGATCATCCTGGAAGCCGGGCAATCGGTGTACATCGACTCGAACATGGGCCACGCCTACATCGCCGCAGACGGCTGCGAGGAAGTGGTGCTGCTCGGCGTGTGTTCGAGCGCGGACGAGGCGCTGATGGAATCGCTGATGCACCTGCACGGCGACACCAACCTGCGCACCGGCACGCGCTGACGCGCGTTGCTTTCGCAGCCCGGGTAAGCGAAGCGCACCCGGGGAAGAGCGGCGGTGCTACGCCTCGCGCCGACGCCGTAAGCGACGCCAGATCAACCCCGCGATCACCACTACGGTCGCGCCGCCCAGCAACCACGGCAGCAACGCGCGGTCCTGGTTCTCGGGCAGTTCCACCGCATTGGACGCGTTCGCCGCGCTGAGCGCCGCCTGCGCCGCGCTCGACGACAGGCGCCAGCGGCCGTCGCGCAATTCGACCTTGCCTTCCAGCGGCGGCAGCTGGAGTTCGCGCCAGTGGATGCGCAGATCGCCCACGCGCGGTTCCAGTGGATTCTCCGCGCTGCCCAGGCCATCACCTTCCGGCTGGAACGACGCCGCGAGATTCGCGGGCAGGCGCGAGAAGTTCGGACGGAACACGCGCCACTGCCCTAGCGTCTGTAGCACGCTCGCATCGATGGGGTGGCCGTCGAGCGTGGCCTCGGTCGCCCACCAGCGGCGGCTTTCGATCGGCAGTTTCGGCGGATTGGCGCGGTCGGGCGCGAAGCCGCGCGAATCGATCGGCGCAGCGTTCCACACCTGCGTGTAGCCGTCGCCGCTGGCGCGCCACTGGTACATCTCGACCTGCCGGTCGAGGCCGAATTGGCGCGTGACCACGCCGAAATCGCGATCGCGCAGACCTGCGCCGGATTGCGGAATGCCGATGGGTTCCTCGGCCTCCACCTGTGCGAATGCGACGCCAGCGGCCAGCGCGCAGAAGCACGACAGCGCGAACGCCGCCCGCATCAACCTCATGCCGCCAGCGCCCTCGCGTGCAGCGCCGGCACTTCGTGCGCGGTGCCGAACTTGCCCTTCTCGTCTCGCACGACCTGCGCGAGCGCGCACTGCGGATCGTGGGTGAAGAACAGATGCACGTTGCGGCGCAGCTTGTCGGCGAGGAAAGCCTTCTTCTCGTCGATGAGAAGTTCGGCGTTGCGGTCGTACCCCATCGTGATCGGCACGTGCACCCACGGGCGGCCCGGGATGAGATCGGCGCAGAACACCACGCCGCCGTGCGTCTCGCCGCCCACGCGGTCGGGGCCGACGATCTCGGCCAGCATCAGCCCCGGCGTATGGCCGTCGCTGTAGTGGAAACGCACGGTATCGCCGAGCGCGTTCGAGTATTCGCCATCGACCAGTTCCAGCCGGCCGGTGGCTTCCAGCAGCGCGGGCAGTTCGGGAATGAAGCTGGCGCGGTCGCGCGCGTGCGGTTCCAGCGCGCGTTCGTAATGACGGCGACCGACGATGTAGGTCGCGTTCGGGAACAGCAGCGCCGGCGACTGGCCTTCGCTCCACGGCGCGAGCAGTCCGCCGGCGTGGTCGAAATGCAGGTGCGAGAGGACGACGACGTCGATGTCCTCGGGCTTGAAGCCCGCCGCGGCCAGCGAGTCCACCAGCACGTGGCGGTCTTCCACCACGCCGTAGCGTTCGCGCAGCTTGGGTTCGAAGAACGCACCGATGCCGGTCTCGAACAGCACGGTCTTGCCGTTCAGCGGCGAGGCGAGCAGCGCGCGGCACGCGAGATCGATGCGGTTTTCGTCGTCCGGCGACGCCCATCGCGCCCACATCGCACGCGGCGCGTTGCCGAACATCGCACCGCCGTCGAGCTTCTGGCTGTTGCCGAGGATGGACCAGAGTTTCATGGCGTCACCGTTGCGTCAGACGGGTCGATTTTAGCGCTGGCGGCGTTGAATTCGAATGGAGCTTCGCTCAAGCCCCTCTCCCGCCGGGAGAGGGGTTGGGGTGAGGGGCAACGAAGGGGAAGCATCGGATCGCCAGTGCAAAAAAAAGCGCTGTCGATTAGTGGTTGCTTTGCGGCGAGCGCCAGACGTCCCAGCCCGGATTCCGGCCTTCGCTGAATCATGCTCCGCCAAAGCCGCGACGCCACGCGGGCCGGAGCGTCACTTCACCAGCACGTCCGCCTTGCCCACCGGATTGCGCGGATCGGTGCCGCCTTCCAGCGTGTTGGCGCGCTTGTCCCACGACACCGTCTGCAGGTTGCCCCACGGCTTCTCGCCGGCGTTGACCTTGTGGCCCATCGCTTCCAGCGCCTTCACCGTTTCGGGCGACAGGGCGCCCTGTTCGGCGGAGATCACGTCGGGCATCCACTGGTGGTGGATGCGAGGCTTCGCGGCGACCTGCTGCGCGTTCAGGCCGTCGTCGTAACCGAGGATGCCCAGCAGCACCTCGGTGATGATGCGGCTGCCGCCCGGCGCGCCGAGCACGGCCAGTTCGTCCTTCGACTCGATGAAGCTCGGCGTCATCGAGCTGAGCATGCGCTTGCCCGGTGCAGGCGCGTTGGCCTCGAAGCCCATCACGCCGAACGCGTTCGGCGTGCCCGGGCGCAGCGCGAAGTCGTCCATCTCGTCGTTCAGCAGCACGCCGGTGCCGGGCGCGACCAGGCCCGAGCCGTACAGCAGGTTCACTGTCTGCGTGGTCGAAACGCGATTGCCGTCGGCATCGATGATCGAGTAATGCGTCGTCTCGTCGTCTTCCAGCGGCGCCGGCTGGCCCGGCAGCAGGTCGCTCGGCGTCGCCTTCGAGGGATGGATGCTCGAACGCTGGCCGGCGGCGTAATCGGCGCTGATCAGGCGGGCAAGCGGCATCTTCACGAAATCCGGATCGCCGAGGTAGATCGTGCGATCGCGGAAGGCGCGCCGCATGGATTCGACGATCAGATGCGTGCGCGTGGCTTCATCGAGCGTCTTGAGGTCCCAGCCCGAAAGCATCTGCAGCATCTGCGCGATCGCCACGCCGCCCGACGACGGCGGCGGCGCGGTGGTGATGTCCCAGCCGCGATACTTCAGACGCAGCGGTTCACGTTCCTTCACGCGGTAACCGCTCAGTTCCTCGGCGCGCCAGCGGCCGCCTTCTTCCTTCACCGCGGCCAGCAGCTTCTTCGCCACCTCGCCCTTGTAGAAGCCGTCGAAACCCTTGTCGGCGAGCAACTGCAGCGTGTTCGCCAGGTCCGGCTGCTTGAGGATCTCGCCGGCCTTGGGCGGCGTGCCGTCGGCGAGGAACACCTCGCGCGTGCCGCGGTAGCGCTCCATCACTTCACGACGACTGGCGTAGCCGCGCTCCAGGCGCGGGTAGATCTCGAAGCCCTCGCGCGCGACACGGATCGCCGGGGCCAGCGCGGTCTTCAGCGGCAGGCGGCCGTACTTCTGCGAGACGTGCACCAGCGCGGCGGGCAGGCCCGGAATGCCGGCCGACCACGGGCCATTGGTCGCGCGATCGTTGTCGAGCTGGCCGTCCTTCGTGAGGAAGGCCTGCGGCGTGGCGGATTCCGGCGCGGTTTCGCGCGCGTCGACGAATACGTCCTTGCCGGTCCTCGCATCGTGCAGCAGGAAGAAGCCGCCGCCGCCGATACCGGAGCTGATGGGCTCGACGACCGAGAGCATCGCCGACACCGCGACGGCGGCGTCGAAGGCGTTGCCGCCCTGGCGGATCATCTCCATGCCGGCATCCGTCGCGAGCGCGTGCGCGCTGGCGATGGCCGCGCCCGGCGGATGCTGCGCCGCGGTTTTCGCCGGCGCGGTCTTCGGCGCGGCCTGGAGCGGGGATGTCGTCGCGAGGAACAACAGGCTTGCGGTCAACAGGGTCCGGCCGGCCAGCACGCGCAACGCATTCCGCATCAGGGGTTCTCCAGTCGCAGTCCGGCCAGCTTGGCCAGCAGTTGTTGTTCGGTCTCGGGATGGTCCGGATCGGGATCGATGCACTCGACCGGACAGACGACCACGCATTGCGGTTCGTCGAAATGGCCGACGCATTCGGTGCAGCGCGCCGGATCGATCACGTAGATCGTCTCGCCCTGCGCGATGGCCTGGTTCGGGCAGGCCGGTTCGCAGACGTCGCAATTGACGCAGAGCTCGTTGATCTTCAGGGACATGCGGGCATTGTCGCATGAGGGGATGCGTAGGGCTTTTCGCGGGCGGGCACGCTGTGTCCCATCGCGCCCCGAAAAAGCACGGGCCCGCTTTCGCGGGCCCGTTCTGGATTCCGGCTTTCGCCGGGGTGACGTTTCGGCAAAGCCCCGTCCGCGAACGGACGCAGGCCGGAACGTCACTTCGCTTCGACGAACTCGAACTTGGCGCCCGACGGCTCGACGGCAGCCTTGACGCGATCGGCATCGGCCTGCGCGCCGATGAACATCACGCGCACGCCCTTCATCGTGCCCGGCTGGGCCTGGGCGAACGACGCGATGGCGAGGTCGGCCGACTTGGCCGAGTTCTGCGAGCCGAACGCCAGCAGCGTGCCGTCCACGCCGCCGCGGGCGACGTCGCCCTGCGCCTTCTCCAGCTGGCGGTCGTACTCGCCCTGGAAGTTGGCGCCGGCCGGATCGGGCAGCGTGTACAGGTAGACGTTGGTCGCGCCTTCGATCTTCTGCGTGACCACCTTCGTCAGGTACGTATCCCACGCCGTGCTGTCGTTGGAGGTCGGCGCGGCCAGCGGGGCCTCGGCGACGGCTTCGGTCTTCTCTTCCTGCTTGTTGCAGGCGGCCAGCAGCGGCATCGACAGGCAGGCGATCAACAGCAAACGGGTGGTGGTCTTCATCGGGTTCCCCTCGGTTTGTTCCGGGTGTTGGTGGTGATGGAGCGTCTGTTCCGGCGGCGCCGGATCAGCGTGGAGCGCGTTGCCACTGCGCCTGGAGCGCGGCGTCGACCGCCGGCGGCACGAAGCCGGAGACATCGCCGCCGAGGCGGGAGATCTCGCGCACAAGCGACGAGGAAATGAAGCCGTACTGTTCCGCGGGGGTGAGGAACAGCGTCTCCACGTCCGGGATGAGATGGCGATTCATGCTGGCCAGCTGGAATTCGTATTCGAAGTCCGACACCGCGCGCAGCCCGCGCAGCAGGACGCCCGCGCCGACCTGCGCGACGAAATGCGCCAGCAGGCAGTCGAAGCCGCGGACTTCGACGTTGTCGTGGTGGGCGGTGGCCTTCTTCGCCAGTTCCACGCGCAGCGCCAACGGGAGCGCGGGGCCCTTCGCCGGGCTTTCGGCCACGCCGATGATCAGGCGTTCGAACAACGGGGCGGCGCGGTCGACCAGGTCGATGTGGCCGTTGGTGATCGGGTCGAAGGTGCCGGGGTAGACGGCGATTCGGTTTCGGGCCGCGGTCATTCGAAGGTCAGGCAAGGGCGCCGGAATCCGGGCTGGCCGGCGCGGCCGGCAGTGTAGCAGTGGCGGAACCGGGCGCGGGCGCGGCCGTCGCGGGGCCGCCGGGAGCGCGCCGATAGAGCGCGTAGCGCACCTCGCGGGTGCGGCCTTCGCGATGCGGACGCCAGTCCTGCGGCAGGTCGAAGGCGGCCTCGTGCGGAGCTTCGACGTAGAGCCAGCCGTCCGGCTTCACGACCCGCGCGATGCCGGGAAGCACCGCATCCCACAGCCCGGCCGCGAACGGCGGATCGACGAAGGCGAGGTCGAAGCCGCCCGCCGGCTGCGAGGTCAGCCACGTGAGTGCGTCGGATTGCGCGACCGTCGCGGCCTCGCCGCCGGGCAGGCGTGCGGCCGTGGCGCGCAACGCGGCGGCAAGCGTCGGATCGCGTTCGACGAGCATGGCGCTGGCGGCGCCACGCGACAGCGCTTCGAGTCCGAGCGCACCGCTGCCGGCGAACAGGTCCAGCACGCGCGCACCGGGCAGCATCGGCATGAGCCAGTTGAACAAGGTTTCGCGCACGCGATCGGATGTCGGCCGAAGACCCGCGACGTCCGGCACGCCCAGCCGGGTGCCACGCCAACGCCCGCCGATGATGCGGACCTTGCCGGCATTGGCGGACGTGCTGGCCGCGCCGGGCGGGCGTCGGGGCGCTTTGTTCATCGGGGGCTCGCTGGGGCCGGTGCTAGCATGTGCGCATTCTCGCGCATTCCCCCACGCCGCCTCGATGTTCGACATTTTCCGTCGCAAGAAAGCCCAGTCCCCGACCGATGCGGCAAAGTCCGGTGCGCAGGAACGCTACAGCGTCGAGGAACTGGCGGCGGCGTTCCCGTCGCGTCAGGCCGAAAGCGACACCGTCGAACGCGATGTCGTCGAACAGGTGGAACCGGCTCCAGTAACGCCGGCTCCCGGGGCGGTCGAAGCCGCAGCGCCGCGCGCGGTCGAACCGGTCGCCGAGCCCGCCCGCCCCGCCGCCCCGGAACCCGTTCCCGCCGAAGTAATCGCCGCCGCGCTCGAGGTCGAGCCGGTCGCGGTCGTCGCCGAGGCCGACGTCGCCCCGATCGCGTTCGATCATCCCGTCGCCGAACCGGCCGCACCGGGCAAGACCGGCTGGCGTGATCGCCTGCGCGGTTCGGCCTTCGCGCGCAGCTTCAGCGGGCTGTTCTCGCGTCATCCGCGCCTGGACGACGACCTGCTCGACGAGATCGAAACCGCGCTGATCACCGCCGACGTCGGCGTGGGCGCGACCACGCAGCTGGTCGAATCGCTGCGCAAGCGAATGAAGGCGCGCGAGTTCGCCGACGCCGGCGCGCTGCTCGCCGCGCTGCGCAGCGACCTGGTCGCGATGCTCAAGCCGGTCGCGCAGCCGCTTCAGATCGACGTCGACGCCAAGCCTTTCGTCCTGCTGACCGTCGGCGTGAACGGCGTGGGCAAGACCACGACCATCGGCAAGCTCGCCAAGCGCTTCAAGGACGAGAACCGTCCGCTGATGCTCGCCGCCGGCGACACCTTCCGCGCCGCCGCCGTCGCGCAGTTGCAGGCGTGGGGCGATCGCAACGGCGTGCCCGTCGTCGCGCAGGGGCAGAACGCCGATGCGGCGTCCGTCGCGTTCGATGCTTTGCAGGCTGCGAAGGCACGCGGCACGCAGGTGCTGATCGCCGACACCGCCGGCCGCCTGCATACGCAGCAGGGCCTGATGGCCGAACTGGGCAAGATCAAGCGCGTGCTGCAGAAACTCGACACCGCCGCGCCGCATGAGGTGTTGATGGTGATCGACGGCACGACCGGCCAGAACGCGCTGTCGCAGCTGCGCCAGTTCCATGCGGCCGTCGGCGTGACCGGCCTGGTGGTGACCAAGCTCGATGGCACGGCGAAGGGCGGCGTGGTGTTCGCGCTCGCGCGCGAGTTCGGCATCCCGATCCGTTTCGCCGGCATTGGCGAACGTCCGGAAGACCTGCGCGTGTTCGACGCCGAAGCCTTCGTCGACGCGCTGTTGCCCGAATCGCTCGGCGCCTGACGCGACGCCGGCACCGCATGGCCGCGCCGGAGCCCGAAACCCCACCGCGCCGCCGCCGCTTCGGGCTGCTGGCGCTGCTGGTCGCGCTGGCGATGCTGGCGCTCGCGTTGCATTGGATATCCCAGCCCGAACGCGTGGCCCGGCTGATCCTCGCGCAGGTCGGCAACGCGCTCGGACTGGAAATCACGTCGAGTGGCGCCAGCGAATACCGCCTGCGCGGTACGCCGATGCTGACGATCCGCGGTGTCGTCGCGCGCAAGCCGGGCGATGCGACACCGCTGCTGCGCGCCGATCGAATCCGGCTCGAGCTGCCGTGGTCGACGATCCGCGCACGCGGCGCCGACCTCACCGTGCGCCGCATCGAACTGGACGCGCCGCAACTCGACCTGCCCGCCTTGCAACGCTGGCTCGCGACGCGTCCGCCATCGAAGGAACCGCGCCTGCCGACGCTGACCGACGGCCTGCGCATCGTGCGTGGCAATGTCGCGGGCGATGGTTGGCGCGTCGAACAGATCCACGTCGACGTGCCGTCGTTCCATCCCGATCGCGCGGTGCGTGCGCGCCTGCTCGGTCGCTTCGCCACCGGCGAGCTGCGCGTGCCGTTCGACGTGCGCGCCGCGCTGACGCGCCCGGCGGCGCAAGCGGGACTTGGCGTGGTCGGTAACGTCAATGTGCTCTCGCCACCGTGGACGATGCCGATGCGCATGCGGCTTTCCGGGCGACTGCACAACGGGGCCGACGGCATCGGCCTCGACGGCATGCGCGTGGGCGCCGACGCGACGTATCGCAACGGAGAGACCGATCTTGCATTCACCTACGGCCTCGCCGGCCCGCTGCGCGTGCGCGATGGCACGCTTCGCATCGCGCCGCTCGGTGCAGTCGTGTACGGCAGCGGTGCGGTGCCGAACCTGCAGGGCACTGGCGCGTTCGCGTTCGGCGATTCGCTGAGCCTGCAGCTCGACGGCACGCTGTCGTCGTGGCCGCGCGCCTGGCCGGCGCTGCCGTCGCCGCTGGGCGAATCCACCTCGCCCCTGCCCTTCGCGCTCGACTATCGTGGGCGCGCGGATCTGTCTTCCCGCACCGCGCTGAAACTGCGGCGCGACACGACGGATTTCGACGGCGAATTCCGCCTGCCCTCGATCCTGCACTGGATCGACACGTTCGATCGTGCGTCGCCGCTGCCGCCATTGAAGGGACACCTGAGCACCCCGAAGCTGGAGATCGCCGGTGCCACGCTGGAAGGCGTGGAAGTCGAGTTCGGCGAAGACGAAACGCCATGACCGAACGACATACCAAAGACTTCGCCGCCCGCCTGCTCGCCTGGTTCGACGTCAGCGGCCGCCACGACCTGCCCTGGCAGCATCCGCGCACGCCGTACCGCGTGTGGTTGTCGGAAATCATGCTGCAGCAGACGCAGGTGAAAACCGCCGCGCCGTATTTCGAACGCTTCGTCCAGGCATTGCCGACGCTGCGCGATCTCGCCGCGGCGCCGCTCGACGACGTGCTCGCGCTGTGGTCGGGCCTCGGCTACTACGCGCGTGCCCGCAACCTGCATGCGGCGGCGAAGCGTTGCGTCGAACTGCATGGCGGCGAGCTGCCGCGCGATCTGGATGCACTTACCGCGCTGCCAGGCGTGGGACGCAGCACGGCAGCGGCGATCGCATCGCAGGCATGGAACGACCGGCACGCGATCCTCGATGGCAACGTCAAGCGTGTGATGAGCCGCTACCATGGCGTCGAGGGCTATCCCGGCCTTCCGGCAGTCGAGAAAAAGCTGTGGGCGCTGGTCGATGCGCACGTCGCCAGCCCGCAATTGCCCGACACGCGACTGGCCGACTACACGCAGGCGCAGATGGACCTCGGCGCAACGCTCTGCACGCGCAGCGACCCGGCGTGCGTACTGTGTCCGCTGCAGGACGAGTGCGTCGCGCGTCGCGAAGGTCGCGTCGCCGAACTGCCGACGCCCAAGCCCGGCAAGACGCCGCCGCAGAAATACGCTCACGTCCTGTGGGCCGAAGACGCGCAGGGCCGCATCCTGATGCTGCGCCGCCCACCGACCGGCATCTGGGCATCGTTGTGGACGCTGCCCCAGGCCGATGACGCGGATGCGGCGCGCCAGTGGTTCGACGAGCATCTTTCCGGCGATTACGCCGGCGCTCAGGCGTTGTCGCCGATCGACCACGCCTTCAGCCACTACAAGCTGCAATTGCAGCCGCTGCGCGTGCGTGCCGAATCGCGTGCGCGCATCGGCGACAATGACGACCTGCGCTGGGTCGCGCGCGACGAACTGACTTCGCTCGGCATTCCGGCGCCGATCCGCAAACTGCTAACGAATCAAGGCACCTGACATGCCCCGTACCGTCTACTGCGAATACGAGAAGCGCGAAACCGAAGGCCTGGACTTTGTCCCTTGGCCCGGCGAACTGGGCAAGCGCGTGTTCGCCCACATCGGCAAGGCCGCATGGGCGGCGTGGCTCGCGCACCAGACGATGCTCATCAACGAAAACCGCCTCTCGCCGATGAACCCGGAGCACCGCGCCTTCCTCGAAGGCGAGATGCAGAAGTTCCTCTTCGGCGGCGACGCGGCCAAGCCTGCCGGCTACGTGCCCGAAGGTTAGGGCGAAAGCTAGGTCGTCTTCTCGCGCTCGGCCGTCTGCGCCTGGCGCTTTTCCTGCTCGGCGGCCTTTAGCGCCTTGACGTCGATCGGGCGCATTTCCTTGATCCAGCACGGCATCTGGTTCATCCCCCGGCCGAGGACGATGACCTTGTCGAAGTTCGCGTACACGCGGCCGGACTGGTTGGTGACGGTAATGGCGTTGGCGAAGTCGAGATCCTGGCAGGTGCCCTTCAGTTCGATCAGGTAAGCCGTGCTCGGCTTCGTCCATACGGCGAGCGCGGAATCGCCCAGCGGTGTCCAGCCGTCGAGCCGTCCGAAGTATTGGAAGTTCGCGACCGGCTGCCCCGCATTGGCGCGATAGAGCGCGAGGCGATCGGCGTCGCTGACGCGCGCATCGGCCGCGCACGCGCTGAAGGCCAGGGTGGAAAGAACCGCGAAAACAAGCGCTTTCATGGGATTTCCTTGCAGCCCGCACGGCTGCGGCATGGACTGTCGGCCCATCATGCACCCGCCACAAGCACGCGCCAGACGCCCCGCCCTGACCCGTTCAGCGCATATCCGGCTTGCGCACTCCGCCGCCCGTCCGTATCATTCCGCTTCTCGCACGGCCTGCCCGTTGCGGAATGGCCGGGTAGCTCAGTTGGTAGAGCAGGGGATTGAAAATCCCCGTGTCGGGGGTTCGATTCCCTCCCCGGCCACCATGATCAAACGCAAGCCCAGTAAGGCTCTCAGGCCTTACTGGGCTTTTTTGTTTGGGCCCGCTCCCCGAAGGCGGGGGAGCACCGGGGGAGCGCGCCGCTACCATCAGCGGCTTTCGTACAGCGCGACCTGATCCTCGTGGAGTGCGCCAATGCATCCACAGACCGCGATTGGCAAGCAGAGCGGCGGCGAAATCATCAGGACCGGATTGAAAGACGGCCAGGGGCTGCCTGTTAAGCGCTCTTGCGGCCATGCAATTCGCTGCAGGTACGCTGACATCCATCTGCCGCCATGCGATGACTGTTTGCGTGCTAGGGTCATATCCCGTGCCTACGGAGCGTTTCATGAAACCTGCCGTCATGAAGGACATGGTGAGTCTTGGCAGCGAGTTCGAAGGCGCCCTCGCTGAAGCCCGACGTGCAAATCCGGATATCCGCTGGTATCCGTATCGAATCCTTTCAAACCTCGGCCATCTCCAGCAGATCCTGCCCGACGATGTCCAGCAAACGGTCGGACTAGGCAGCCTGAAGTGGTCGGTGCTGGATGTAGGCGCGGCGGATGGCGACCTAGGTTTCTTCTTCGAGTCCCGCGGTGCGCTGGTCGACTTCATGGATTTCCCGGCCACGAACTTCAACGATCTTGAAGCATTGCGATACCTGCGTGCCCAGCGGCGTAGCCCCGGGGCGCTGTTGGAGCAAGACATTGACCGGGGGATCGTGCTCAATCGCACTTACAACCTGGTGATCGCGCTCGGGTTGCTTTACCACCTGCGCAATCCGATGAACTTCCTTATGACGCTCGCCCAGCACGGCGAGCGAATGGTGCTCTCGACGCGTGTCGCCACGCAGTTGCCAGATGGAACCGATGTGGCCAAGGCCTCGCTGGCCTATTTCCTGAGCTGCCGCGAGTCCAATAATGACCCCACGAACTTCTGGGTGTTCTCCCCCCTTGGACTTAGTGCATTGCTCAAGCGGTCGGGCTGGATTCTAAAAAAGAGCATTATTGTCGGCGCTACCCCCTCGAATCCCGTGGATCCGGACAAAGATGCGCGCATGTTCGCTTATTGCGAACGCGTCCCAAATTGGGACGACCTCTGGCGTCACCACGACTTCTAGAGCGTTTCGCCCTCACCGCGTTCGCAGTCAACATCGCGCGAACCACAGCCGCACCGCGAGCAGCGAAGCGCAACCGGCCTCGCTTCACTGCCGGGAAGTTCCGCCGATTCCAAAACTACGCCAAATCGGCGGCAAGCAACGATTGGACCGGACCGACGGCGCCGAGCGCCCCAGAGACGAGTCTGACGATCCACTGATATCCGTTGTTATCAATGGCGGCTGGCCGCCCTGCATGACAGAACGCCGCCTCCTGTGGTCACACTTGTCCACACATGTCCACGATGCTGCCTCGGGACCTTACGAGCCATTCCAGCGAGGCGAGACGCACGCGTGAAGTCGCTCGCCGCCGATTTGGCGCCCGGGCGAAGGGTAGGAAAAGTCTTACCCCTAAAAGCGCGATTACCCGATGGCATCACGGCTGGTTCAGGCGCGATTCTGTCATCCGCCCCGGCAGCCCGGTCAATGCGCAAGCAAGGATGCTGCTCAGCAATGGAATCAGGCCGTCACCGTGAGCGGGTGAGCTTGCTGGGCCGGGGCGCTTCTTCTTTTCGGCACGACATCGGACACGCGTCCAAGGGGCTCAGGGTGGGATCGACTTACGCCAGCGGTTCCTCGCGGGACTCGTATGCCAACGGCGCCGTCAACCCCAACGTGTCCGACTCACATCGGGACTATCGCCGCAAGCGCGCCCGTCGGGCGGCCCTGCGGTACGTCGTGGTCTGGAGCACGGTCGCCGCGCTGGCATTGATCGCCCAGGTCATCGCGCCTGCCGCCGCCACCTGACGGCACATTCCGATCAGCCTGCGTTCGGGTCGCCGAACGCCCTTTCACGCTCGACAACGCTAGCCGGCATTTCACCGTTGCCAGACGCTGGCAGCCCCCACCGTGCGCCGTAGTATGCTCGCCGTCCCATCATTCGGAGCGGCGGCATGAAGGCGATGCACTGGACACGTTGGACCGGACTGGCCTTGCTTGCGCTGCTTCTGGCCGGTTGTTCCAGTGGACCCGTCCGCCGCGTCTCCGAGCCCTCCGCACGCATCCAGCAACTCACCGTCCGCGCCGACGGCAGCTGGTCGACGGAGCTGCGCATCGAGAACTTCAGCAGCATCCCGATGCGGTTCGGGAACGTCGACCTGGCCGTCAAGGTTGCCGATGCCGAGACCGGCCGCCTGCGCGCACAGCCGAACCTGACGATCGGACCGGAGTCGGCCGACGTCATCACCGTCACCGTGATGCCCGATGCCGCCGGCAAGTTCGCCGCGGCCGACGCGCTCGCCTCGGGCCGCAGCCTGGCGTATTCGCTCAGCGGGCGCATCGACGCCACGCCGGACGAAGGCAAGCAGCGCAGCTTCGACCTCGACCGCAACGGCGTGCTCAGCCCCGCCCCGGGTTTGCCCGGCGTCCTGCGCTGATCGCCCCGCCCTTCTTTCTTATCGACCGCCGCAGCGCGTCCCGCACGGAATCCTTCATGAGCAGTTACAAAGCCCCCCTCGCCGACATGCGCTTCGCGCTGTTCGATGTCCTCGACGCCGAAGCGCAGTTCCAGCGCCTGGGTTTCACCGACGCCCCGCGCGACGTGCTCGACGCCGTGCTCGACGAAGCCGGTCGCTTCACCGAGACGGTGCTCGCGCCGCTCAATCCGGTGGGGGATAGCGAAGGCTGCAGGCTCGACGTGTCCACCGGTGCAGTGACCACGCCGACCGGTTTCCGTCAGGCGTACGCGCAGTTCGTCGATGGCGGATGGGCGGGCCTGACCTCGCCGGTGCAGTTCGGCGGACAGGGCCTGCCGCAGTTGGTCGGCGTGCCGCTGAAGGAAATGATCGACGCGGCGAATCTTGCGTGGGGCAACTTCCCGCTGCTCTCGCACGGAGCGATCGAAGCGCTGCTGCATCACGGCGAGGCCTGGCAGCAGGAAGCGTTCCTCAAGCCGCTGGTCGAAGGCCGCTGGACCGGCACGATGTGCCTGACCGAACCGCATTGCGGCAGCGACCTCGGCCTGCTGAAGACGCGCGCGGAGCCCAACGGCGACGGCAGCTATTCGATCACGGGCACGAAGATCTTCATCACCGCCGGCGAGCACGATTTCACCGACAACATCGTGCACCTGGTGCTGGCGCGCCTTCCCGATGCGCCGGCTGGAAGCAAGGGCATTTCGCTGTTCGTCGTGCCGCGCGAACGCGTGGCGCAGGACGGTTCGACCGGCGAGCGCAACGCCGTGCGCTGCGGCAGCCTCGAACACAAGATGGGCATCCACGGTTCGGCCACGTGCGTGATGAACTTCGATGGCGCGCAGGGCTATCTGGTGGGCGCGCCGCACAAGGGGCTCATGGGGATGTTCACCATGATGAACTCCGCGCGCCTTGGCGTCGGTTTGCAAGGTCTCGGCCTGTCCGAACGCGCGTTGCAGAATGCGCTGCGTTATTCGCGCGAACGCCTGCAGATGCGCGCGCTGTCCGGCGCGAAGTTCCCCGACAAGCCGGCCGATCCGATCATCGTGCATCCCGACGTGCGTCGCATGCTGCTGACCTGCAAGGCGCTGATCGAAGGCGGCCGCCTGATGGGTTACGACGCGGCGATGCAGGGCGACATCGCGGCCAGTTCGAATGACGCCGCCGAACGCGAACTGGCCGACGCGCAGGCGGGTTTCCTCACGCCGATCGTCAAGGCCTGCCTCACCGAGTGGGGCGTGGAATGCACGTACAACGCGCTGCAGTGCTTCGGTGGCCACGGCTACATCGCGGAGCACGGCATGGAGCAGCTCGCGCGCGATGCCCGCATCACCACGCTGTACGAGGGTACGACCGGCATCCAGGCGCTCGACCTGCTGGGCCGCAAGATTCTCGCGATGAAGGGCGCGGGCTTGAAGGCGTTCCTCGCCCGCGTGCACGCGTTCTGCGAAGAGAATGCGGGCAACGAATCGCTGGCCGAATTCGTGGGCCCGCTGCGCGAAACCGCCACGCGCTGGCAGCAGATGACGATGCAGATCGGCCAGCGCGCAGCCGGCAACGCCGACGAAATCGGCGCGGCGTCGTTCGATTACCTGATGTACTCCGGCTATGCGGTGCTCGCCTACTGGTGGGCGCGCAGCGTGGCGGCGGCCGATGCGTCGACGCACCCGCAGGCGTTCAAGGACGACAAGCGCGCGACCGCACGCTTCTATTTTGCGCGGATCCTGCCGCGCACGCTCACGCATTCGGCCGCGATCGAAAGCGGCGTGGCCGGGCTGCCGGAGCTGGCCGTCGAGGCGGTTTGAGCCAAATGCGACCTGCGCGATAACAAACCGCGCAGGTCGCATGTACACAAAACGTAAACAATGGCGTATAAGCTGGTTTCCCAATGGAGACCGATAGAGCGAATCTGCGCCTGGTCCGAACTGGAACCGATCTGGATCCGGTGTCCGCTCCCTTCGTGCCTCGTGGCGCGATAGACCGACTGAATTCGGTCCGACTGCTCTCGCTGGATGCGCACGGCCGCGTCCTCGACTGGATGAGCTGGCAGGACGCAACCTGTCTTTATGTACGCGGTGCGGTCGCCTGGACGCTGGGCGATCCCTGCCTGCAGGTGCACGGCGGCATCAGCCGTTTCACCGGCGAGCAGAGCGTGATCGAACTGCATCCGATCGTCGCCGCGCGCAGCCACGCGCGCGCCCATGCACTCGACCCCACGCCCGCGCTGACCAACGCCGCGCTGTTCGCCCGCGACGGCTACCTGTGCATGTACTGCGGCCACGACTTCAGCCGCCCGCACCTCACGCGCGATCACGTCATCCCCGTTTCCAAGGGCGGGCGCGACCTCTGGGAGAACGTGGTCGCCGCCTGCTTCCACTGCAATTCGCGAAAGGGCAACCGCACGCCGCAGCAGGCGGGCATGCCGCTGCTGGCCGTGCCGTACCGGCCGAGCTGGGTCGAGCACCTGATCCTGTCCAACCGCAACATCCTCGCCGACCAGATGGCCTTCCTCCGGAGCCATCTGCCGAAGAACGCGCGCATGCAGGCGTGAATCCGCGAAGACGGGACGCAGCGCGTGATGGCGTTGGCGTTTTGACGGGGTCGCGCTTCCGGCTACCGGTCAGCTGACATAAAACGTTCAGATGCGACGCTCTGCGCGCGTTGACGACCGTCAGGGCGTCCACGACACTCGCCATCCATTGCAAATTCACGACGGATTCACGATGCGCCTGACCCTCGGCCTGACCGGCATGGACCCGAACACGGAGTCCGCCCTGCAGGCAGCCATACAGGCGGCCAACAGCCGCATGGGCAATGCGTGGAGCCTCGTGCCCGACGCCGACGCCGAATACGTCATCGTCGACATGGACAGCATGTACGGCCCGATGAGCTGGCTGCGCCTGCACGCCGCCGGCAAGAGCGTGGTCGCGCTGACCGCCGCGCAGCGCACGCAGGCCGATTTCCGCCTGGGCCAGCCGTTCGACGCAAACACGGTCGCCAACCTGCTCCGCGAGATCGCCACGCAGGCCGGCGTGACGATCGAAGCACCCGCCGCGCCGGAACCGAAGCCGGCTCCGGCTCCGGCTCCGGCTGCGCCTGCGCCTGTCGCGCCCACGCCCACGCCGGTGGCTGCGACGCCCGCGCCGGCACCGGAACCTGCGCCCGCCCAGGCTCCCGCACCCGCGCCGGTCGCAGCCGCACCCGTCGTCGAAAAGCCCGTCGTCGAAGCGCCCGTCGAAACTCCCGCCGCTGCCGAGCCGGTCGCCGCGCGTCCGGCGTCGTCGATCGTCGAAGGCTCGCTGCTGGACTGGATCGTCAACGACCGCCTGAAGGGCCGCGTCCGCCTTCGCAGCGCGACCGATGGCCTGCTGATCGATGTGGAGCAGCGCGTCTACCACGGCCCGGCGGCGCTCAAGCCACTGGCCGCGCATTTCGAAGGAAAGCTGGATTCGAGCGAATTCGTGCCCGTCGATGCCGCGACCTGGGCCAGCGAAAGCGCGCGACTGGGCGCTGCGATGCCGCTGTCGCGACTGGTGTGGTTCGGCAACCTGCTCGCCGGAAAGGGTTCGCTTGCGTCGGAACACGATCCGGCACGCCGCTACCTGATGGTGAAATGGCCGCAGACCGAGCGCGAATACCCCAAGCACTTCCGCATCGCCACGGTGATGATGAAGGGCCCGTCGCTGGTGTCGGAAATCGCCGAAGCCAGCGGCGTCACGCAGGCCGAAGTGGCCGACTTCATCAACGCCAATCTCGCCACGGGTTTCGCCGAGGTCGAGCGCGACCCCGAGCCGGTCGATCCGGGCAAGGCCGGCAGCGGCCTGTTCGGACGCCTGCGCGGTCGCTGATTCCAGCGCGCTTCGCCGGCGTCGTTCGCGCTGGCGACTGAACAGGGCGTCGTGAAGCGATCGGGGTCGATCCTTGCCCGCCCCGGACGACGGCGGGACAATGGAGAACTTGTCGCCTGACCCCGTCGTGATGATCGACCCGCAACGTTATCCGCGCCTGTCCCGAATCCAGGTCCCCGCCGACCTGCGCCAGTTCCCCGAAGAGGAACTGTCCGCGATCGCCGACGAACTGCGCGCTTACCTGATCGAACAGGTCGCCCTCGTCGGCGGCCACTTCGGCGCGGGCCTGGGCGTGATCGAACTGACCGTCGCGCTGCACTGGCTGTACGAGACGCCGGTGGACCGCCTGGTGTGGGACGTCGGCCACCAGACGTATCCGCACAAGATCCTGACCGGTCGCCGCGACATCATCCATACCGTCAAGCAGGCCGACGGCGTCGCGCCGTTCCCCAAGCGCGAGGAAAGCGAATACGACACCTTCGGCGTGGGCCATTCGTCCACGTCGATCTCCGCCGCGCTGGGCATGGCGATCGCGCTGCAGCAGCTGGGCGACGACCGCAAGGTCGTGGCGGTGATCGGCGACGGCGCGATGACCGCCGGCATGGCGTTCGAAGCGCTGAACCACGGCGGCGGCATGGATCCGGAGCCGAACCTGCTGGTGATCCTCAACGACAACCAGATGTCGATTTCCGAGAACGTCGGCGGCCTCACGCAGATGCTCGGGCGCCTCACCGGCAGCCGCACGCTCAACGCGATCCGCGAAGGCGGCAAGCGTCTGCTGGGCGACAAGAACAAGCCGGCGGCGAAATTCGTCAAGCGCTGGGAAGAACACTGGAAGGGCATGTTCGTGCCGTCCACGCTGTTCGAGGAAATGGGCTTCCACTACACCGGCCCGATCGATGGCCACGACCTGCCCGCCCTGCTCTCCGCGCTGAAGACGCTCAAGGGCCTGAAGGGCCCGCAGCTGCTCCACATCATCACGACCAAGGGCAAGGGCTACGAGCTCGCCGAAGGCGACCAGATCGGCTACCACGCCGTCGGTCCGTTCGATCCCGAGAAGGGCCTGATCAGCAAGCCGGGCGCGAAGAAGCCGACGTACACCGACGTCTTCGGCGACTGGCTGTGCGACATGGCCGCGGCCGAACCGCGCCTGCAGGGCATCACGCCGGCGATGCGCGAAGGCTCCGGCCTGGTGCGTTTCAGCCGCGAGTACCCGCAGCGCTATTTCGACGTCGCCATCGCCGAGCAGCACGCGGTGACGCTCGCCGCCGGCATGGCGTGCGAAGGCGCCAAGCCGGTGGTCGCCATCTATTCCACGTTCCTGCAGCGCGGCTACGACCAGCTCGTGCACGACGTGGCGATCCAGAACCTCGACGTGCTGTTCGCGATCGATCGCGGCGGCGTGGTCGGTCCGGACGGCGCCACGCACGGCGGTAACCTCGACCTGAGCTACCTGCGCTGCGTGCCGAACATGGTGGTGATGGCGCCAGCCGACGAGAACGAATGCCGGCAGATGCTGAGCACCGGCTACCACTACGAAGGTCCGGCCGCCGTGCGTTATCCGCGTGGCACCGGCCCGGGCGTCGCCGTGCTGCCCACGCTGGACACGCTGCCGATCGGTCGCGCCGAAGTGCGTCGCGACGGCTCCAAGCTGGCGCTGCTGGCGTTCGGTGCCGTCACGGCAGCCGCCGAAGCCGTCGGCGCCGAACTGGGCCTCACCGTGGTCAACATGCGCTTCGTGAAGCCGCTGGACCGCGCGCTCGTGCTCGAACTCACGCGTTCGCACGCGGGCTTCGTGACGATCGAGGACAACGTCGTTGCGGGCGGTGCGGGTTCCGGCGTGGCCGAACTGCTGGCCGCCGAAGGCATCACGCTGCCGATCCTGCACCTGGGCCTGCCGGACGCCTTCCAGCACCACGCCAGCCGCGAACAACTGCTGGCCGAAGCGGGCCTCGACGTCGCGGGAATTCGCGCGTCGGTTCTGAAGCGCTGGCCGGAGCTGGGTCGACCGAATGTCGCGGTGAGCGCGGCGGGCTGAGGGCCCGCCTTTTTGAAGATACCCGGGTGCGCGTGGGTTGCCCTGGCTACCACAGCCGCGCGAAGTCCTGGCGTAAGACCTTCCGTTTTCGAGCCCCTCTCCCGCCTGCGGGAGAGGGGTTGGGGTGAGGGCGTACGGCGCCGCGGCGCCTCGCTTGCCTTAGCCCTCATCCGCCTGCCGGCACCTTCTCCCGCAAGCGGGAGAAGGGTCGTTTACGGCAGCGCGCGCAGGCAACTGCCGCACTTCAGGGCGTCTGCGTCCCTGCCTCGGGAACGTCCTGCGCCCCCGGCGGCTGCGGTTCCTCCACCGCGTAGCCCTTCGCCTTCAATCGCGCCACGAAGCCGTCCGGCCGCAGCAGCTCGCGCATCGGCAGTACGGCGAAGGTGTTCGTGTTCTTCGCCAGCGCCGCCTCGGCTGCGCCCAACCAGCGCGTGGCGACCTGCGCCTCTATGTCGCTCGTGCGCTTGCGCAGCACGTCCGATTGCGCGGCGGCGCGCAGGCAGGCCTCGTTCTGGTCGGTATAGGGCAGCGCCTTGAGCGAAGCCAGGTCGCCGACGGCCCACGCGTTGGCGCGCTCGCGCATCGTGCCCAGGTCAGATTCCAGCCGCTGCAGCGTCTTGGCGAAGCAGTCGAGGTCTTCCAGCCGCGCGCTGCGCAGTTCCTTCAGTGCGACCTTGGGGTCTTCGATCATCACCTTCACCGTCGTTTCGGTGCGCGGCACCTTGTGGCGCTTCGCGATCTTCTCGACGACCGGCCACACCACCCCGCCCTGCTTCAGCCCGACGTCCTCGATGGCCTCCTGGTACAGCTCCATCGCGGCGAGGATCGGCCGGTAGGTTTCCACGCCGCGGTCGCTTCCCATGTACTTGCCCTTGAGCACCAGCCATCGCGCGTACATGTCCGGCGGCACGACGTCCTGCAAGGTCTGCCCGTCCGGGTTCCGCCGCGCGCCGAAGGCCTTCGGCGCGAGCGCGAGCTTCCCGAAGAACCCCAGGTCCGCGTCGATGTGCACGCCGGGCGGTTCGATCAGTTCCTGCGAGTTCGACAGCACCAGCTCGACCTCGCGCGATTCCCACTCCATGCGGCGCGGCAGCGGCGACACGGTGCCGAGCACCCATAGCGTGTGGTCGCCCTTGCGCACCTTCCACAAGCCGGGACCCGGCTGGATGCCGCTGACCACGAGCGGAGCGAGATCGCGGATCGGCGGCAATGTGTCGTCGGATGACGAAGGCGCGGTTTGCGCTGAGGCGATGCCGACGGCGGCCACCGACACAAGCATTCCCAAAGGCCAGCTGACGTTTCTACGACGCATCTGAATTCCTTGTCCGAATGGCGCGACGGGACGCGCCTGGCTGAACGACGTGGTGCGCTTGCCTGGCTTGGGACCTTCAGGCGCGTGCGCGAGTTCCGTTCAGTCCGGTGACCACGCGCCGGCACTGCGCAGCGCGTCGGTGATCTCGCTGCCCGGATCGAGCATCGCGAAGCCCTCCCACACGAACCCCGGCGCCACCGTGCAGGCGACCAGCGTATACGCCGCCAACGGCCGCGCCGCCTGCCAGCGTCCCGCGCGCACGACGTGCATCGCCGGGCCGCCTCGTGCGGCGCTGTCCAGCCGCACGGTCGCCAGCTCGCCGGTCGCGGCGTCGAACTCCTGCAGCTCCAGCGGCCCGCCGTCCTGCCAGTGCCAGGTTTCGTCGGCATCCACGCGATGCCAGCGGCTCGCTTCGCCCTGCGCGAGCAGGAAGTGGATCGCCGTCAGCGCCGGGCGCAGGTGGCCGCCGTGCTCGACGAAGATCGACGAGGCGTACACGCGCCGGTAGTGCCCGCCCTCGGGATGCGGCGAGAGTTGCAGTTCGTCGATCAGGCGCAACGCGGTCGGATTCATCGGCGCATCCTAGCCCTGCCGCGTTTCCTGCACACCGGTAGTGGATACTTGGCGCCAGCCCAGGGAGCTCCTCGTGTCCATCCAGTTCGATCGCCTCTTCCAGCACTCGCCGAACGCGTACATGGTGCTGGACCGGCAGATGCGCTTCGTCGAGGCGAACCACGCCTACGAACTGCTGACGGGGCTGTCGCGCGCGCAGCTGCTCGGGCGCGCCCTGTTCGACGTGTTTCCCGGTGCCACCAACGACGACGGCAGCCCGCAGGCCGACGTGTTGCGCGCCTCGCTCGAACGCGCGTTCGCCACCGGCGAGCGCGACGTGCTCGCGCTGATTCCCTACGCGATCGGATCCGACACGCCCGAAGGCCGCATCGTCGATGTCCGCTACTGGAGCGCCACGCACACGCCGCTGCGCGACGACGACGGCAATGTCGTGGCGGTGATGCAGCACACCACCGACGTCACCGAAGTGCATCGACTGCGCGAGGAAGTACGCCGCGCGCGCGAAGCCACCGGGCTCACCGCCGAACAGATGTCCGAAGGCGTGCTCTCGCGCGCGGCGGCGGTGCAGCGCGACAACGCGCGGCTGTCGGCGCGGCAGGCCTTCCTCACCGACCTGTTCGAACAGGCGCCGGGCTTCATGGCGGTGCTGCGCGGACCGGACAACGTGTTCGACCTGGCCAACGAAGCGTACGAACGATTGATCGGCCGCCGCGATTTCATCGGCGTTCCGCTGCGCGAAGTGTTGCCGGAGCTCAGGGACCAGGGCTTCTTCGAACTGCTCGATCAGGTGCGCGAAACCGGAAATCCCTTCGTCGGCCGCGGGATGCCGGTGATCCTGCGGGACGCCGGCGGGGAGGAGCGCACGCTCTTCGTCGACTTCATCTACCAGCCGGTGCGCGATTCGCACGGCCGCATCGAAGGCATCTTCGTGCAGGGCGCCGACGTCACCGGTCGCGAGGCCGCGTTGTCGGCCCTGCGCGAGAGCGAGGGGCGTTTCCGCACCATCGCCAACCTCGTCCCGCAGATGGTCTGGTCGGCGCGTGGGAATGGCGAGATCGATTACTGCAACCAGCGCTGGTACGACTTCACCGGCTTGCCTGAAGGCGCCACGCGTGGTCACGAGTGGGACGAGCCGCTGCACCCGGACGATCGCGATCGCGCCTGGGCGTTGTGGCGTCGCAGCCTTGCCACCGGTGAGCCGTACGACATCGAATACCGCATGCGCTTCCACACCGGCGAATACCGCTGGGTGCTCGGCCGCGCGTTGCCGATGCGCGATGCGTCGGGTTTGATCGTGCGGTGGATGGGCACCTGCACGGACATCCAGGACCAGAAGCGCGTGCAGGAGATGCTAGAGCGCAGCCAGGATGCGCTGCGTTCGGCGGATCGCCAGAAGGACCACTTCCTGGCGATGCTCGCGCACGAGCTGCGCAACCCGCTCGCGCCCATCGCCACGGCTGCGCAGTTGCTGAAGATGGCGCCCGACAGCGTCCAGAACGTGCTGCAGGCCAGCGAGATCATCGACCGCCAGGCCATCCACATGGGCAACCTGGTGGAGGACCTGATGGACGTCTCGCGGGTGACGCGCGGGCTCACCTCGCTCAAGCGGCGTCGGGTGCGGCTGTCGGAGATCGTCGATGCGGCGATCGAACAGACGATGCCGCTGATGACGCGTCGCGGCCACCGCTTCAGCCTCGCCGACCGCACCCACGGCGTGGAGCTGTGGGCCGACCGTTCGCGCCTCACGCAGATCCTCTCGAACCTGCTGAACAACGCCGCCAAGTACACGCCGCCCAACGGCACGGTCGCGCTGGAGATCGAACGCCAGGCCAGCGACGTGCTGCTGCGCGTGCGCGACAACGGCGTCGGCATCGAACCCGAGCTGCTGTCGCGGGTGTTCGAGCTGTTCGCGCAGGCCGAGTCCACGCCGGAGCGGCACGAAGGCGGCCTGGGCATCGGGTTGGCGCTGGCACGCAGCCTCACGCGTCTGCACGGGGGCACCCTCACCGCCCACAGCGCCGGCGCGGGCGAAGGCTCGACATTCGAACTGCGCCTGCCGGGCGAGGTTCCGCCGGGGCTGGATGACGAGGCGCTGGAGTAAGGCGTCCTCCGATCCTGCACGCGCGCACATGCCGTCGCGTGTCGTCGAACGATCCCAACCTGTCTGAGCCTCCGGCGTGATCGGGATGCATGGGGCGCCGACTTCACCGCCTCCTCACCGCGCATCCCGGAGATTGCGCCCCTTGACCGCTTGAGGGGCAGGAGATGGAGAAGTCGGCAGAACGAAATGCGTTGTGGCAGGAACGCCTCGCCGTCGGTTTCGACGTCGTGAACCGCGAAGGCATCCTGCAGGGCTACGCCTGCAACGCCCCGTTCGTCATTGGAGCTTTCGCCGACGAGCCGGCTCGGGAAAGCGCCTTCGTTGGGAGAGAGGCGCTGGCGCTTTCCTGAGCGGCGTGTTTCGGCCACGCGGCCTGAAGGCGTATGCCGGTCGATCCGCAGCCGCCTTTCATGGGCGGCCCATTTCCAGCCAGTGCTATCCTCCGCCGCGACCCCGCAGGTGCGACGCGAAACCACCGTCGTCCCGATGATCGACAGGACGCGCCGTGATGCCCGGTACGACGACGACCCCAAGGAAGGCGGCAGGCGCGGCGAAGCAGCCCGCCTCCAAGAAGGTCGCCCGCACGGCGACCACGAAGAAGCCTGCGAAGACGAAAGCGGCCAAAGCCGTCGCGAAGAAGACAGCGCCAACGCTGCTTTCAGGCGGCAATCCCCAGATCCCCAAAGGCTACGGCGACGCGCCGGTGCAGGCGTACATCGACGCGATGCCCGGCTGGAAGCGCGACGTGTGGCGTCGCCTCGACACGCTCATCGAGAAGACCATTCCCGGCGTGCGCAAGGCCGTGAAGTGGAACTCGCCGCTGTATGGTGCGCCCGGTGACGAAGGCTGGTTCCTCGGCGTGCACTGCTACACGCGCTACATCAAGGTGTCGTTCTTCCGCGGCGCATCGCTCAAGCCGATGCCGCCGGGCGAGTCGAAGATGGCGCACGTGCGTTACCTCGACATCCACGAAGACGAGCCCGTTCACGAAGCGCGCTTCGCGACGTGGCTGAAGCAGGCCAGCAAGCTCCCGGGCGAGAAGATGTAACGCCGCCCCTCACGCAATACCAGGCGATCGACCATGAAGAAGTCCAACGGAAACGGCAGCACGGATGCGGGCACCGAAGACGCCTCGCATCTGATCGATGAACGCATCGCGCAACTGGGCGACTGGCGCGGCAAGACGCTGGCGCGCGTGCGAAAGCTGATCCACCAGGCCGACCCGGACGTCGTCGAAGAAGTGAAATGGCGCGGCGTGCCGGTGTGGTCGCACGACGGCATCATCTGCACCGGCGAGAGCTACAAGCAGCACGTCAAGCTGACCTTCGCGAAGGGCGCGTCGCTCGATGACCCGGCGGGGCTGTTCAATTCGAGCCTGGACGGCAACGCGCGGCGCGCGATCGACCTGCATGAAGGCGACGAGATCGACGAAGCCGCATTGAAGGCCCTCATCCGCGCGGCCGTCGCGCTGAACACGACGAAGAAGGCGCGCAAGAAGACGACGTCGCCCCCGTCGAAATAAGCCGCCGAAAAAAAATCCGCCGCTATATGCACAGCGGCGGATCAAGTTCGAGCGTCGTGACTCGACGAGGATCGCTTACATCGCGTATTGGTTCGTCGTCACGCGGATGTTGGTGGCCGTGCTGGATTTCTGGATGTGCGGATCGTTGCCCCGCG
Source organism: Lysobacter soli (assembly GCF_009755585.1). Taxonomy (NCBI): domain Bacteria; kingdom Pseudomonadati; phylum Pseudomonadota; class Gammaproteobacteria; order Lysobacterales; family Lysobacteraceae; genus Lysobacter; species Lysobacter soli. The sequence goes on from NZ_CP046603.1 coordinate 3,054,483, forward strand.
GCATCGTGCCAGGGAGGATGCCGGTCATCGTCACCAGCGGGTTGATCACGGTGTTGAGGCCGATGGTCTTGGTGTAGTTGTTGCGGAACACGTTGCCGCTGGCCTGGTACGCGTCGGTCGTCGAGCTGAACATCAGGCCGCACAGCGCGTTGTGCTGGAAGCGGTTCTGCGCGACGTATCCCGAATTCGCACCGACGGTCAGCAGGCCGTAGCCGCCGTTGTATTCCATCGTGCACGACTTCACGGTCACGCCCTTGACGCGCTTGTACACCAGGATGCCGTTGCCCTTGTTGTTGCGGATCAGGCAGTTCTGGATATGCACGGTATCGGTCGTACGCAGGTCGTTGGCGTCCGGCTCGATGTCGATGCCGCATTGCGGCGCGATGCCATTGGAGTCGCTGAACTCGCTGTCGTAGACCTTCACGTTGCGCGAGCAGCCGATCGTCAAGCCCTGGCGACGGTTGTTGGTGCACACGATGTTGGAGATCGCCACGTCGACGCACGGAACCACGCCGGTCGGCTGCGCCGCGCCACCAATGGAGATGCCGTCGCCCCAGCCGTTGGAAACGTGGATGTCGCGCACCGTCACGCGGTTGGAACCGCGGATCATGATGCCGTGACCCCATTCGCCGGTCGTGCCCAGGTGGGCATCGCGGTCGCCGATGATGCGGCCACCGGAAATCTCCACGTCGTTGACCTGCATCACCATCAGCACATACGCGCGCTCGGCGGCGTTCGGCTTGGCCTTGAGGATCGCGTCGGGATCCAGTTGCAGGTGCATGCTGCTGCGCAGGCGCACATTCACGGTGGGGTCGATCAGGTAGGTCCCGGCCGGCACCTGCACGGTGCCACCGGTCGCGGGCAACGCGTTGATCGCGGCCTGGAACGACGCGGTGTCGTCGCGCACGCCGTCGCCGGCGGCGCCGTAGTTCTTCACGCTCAGCACGGCGGTGCCGCGTGCGCGCGTCGGCGGCGTCCACGTGAGGGCGGTGGTCGAGCCCGCGGCGAACACCTTGCCGATGCCGGTGAGGCCGAGGATCGGCGGCACCGAAAGGAGAAGCGTCTTCTGGATGAATTGGCGGCGCGGCATGGTGGCCGCATTCAAAGCACGGTGATCGTTCACGTTCGTTTCCGGGAGTGATTACTGAACAGCACGGAGACGAAGCGAAGAACCGAATGCATTCACACTGTCTTCGCTTGGTCATCACGTCACGATCATGTTCGTGACTGGAACGCACCTTAGCGTCACACCATCGTGACAGTGCTGAACAAGCGAAGCGACTTTGCGTATTTGTGGTTTAGCTCAACAAAATTGCGCCGAATGGTTCAGCACGGTGAATTCTTCAGGTTTCTGACTGCGATTTTCGCTGTGTTAGGCGATCGAGAGAATCGCGCGACGTGAAGTCGTTGCGCGGAATTGGCGAGCCAATGTGCGTGAACGCTGGTGCTGCGGCGCGTTCGGAAGCGAACTCAACCGGTCGATGTGATGGGCTGTCATCGACGTTGCACGCAAGGAGCTGTGAGGCCGCCGCCGCGCGACGAACGCGGTGTCCCGTAGCAGTCACGTGCCGCGCTTACCGTCCGTTCGGAACGCCATCGCCGTACGCGCCAATCTGCCCAACGCCATGGGCGCTAGCGGAGACAGTGGACGCGATGTCGGGAAAGGTCATTCAAGCGGCATTCGGCCAGCCCACGCGCGACCGGAAGAAGGACCGACGCACGCAGGAGCGCCAACCGCCGCACGTGGCGGCGATCTCCGCTTCGATCGTGATCGGCTTCTTCCCTTCCTGCCGGTGCGGCATGCGGCGCGGATTCGCGCGTGGAAGAACACCAGATTCGCAAGATGGTCGGGACGGCCGGATTCGAACCGACGACCCTCTGCCCCCCAGGCAGATGCGCTACCAGGCTGCGCTACGCCCCGACGTATTGCGTGTGCCGCCCTTGCGAGCGGGCGGCAAGTATAACGGTGGAACCTCGCCGCGGCCACCGCGGCGGCGCGCGGAACTCAGCGCCGCAGCAACTGCAGGACTTCTTCCAGCTCCATCCGCACCTGGCGGATGATCTGCGAACTCAGCGCGGACTCGTCCTTCGCCGTTTCGCCTTCCAGGCGCAGGCGCGCGCCACCGATGGTGTAGCCCTGCTCGTACAGCAGGCCGCGGATCTGGCGCACCATCAGCACTTCGTGGCGCTGGTAGTAGCGACGGTTGCCGCGGCGCTTGACCGGGTTGAGCATCGGGAACTCGGTTTCCCAATAGCGCAGCACGTGCGGCTTGACGTCGCACAGTTCGCTCACCTCACCGATGGTGAAGTAGCGCTTGGCCGGGATCGGCGGGAGTTCGCGATTGCTGCCGGGGTCAAGCATGCTCAGCTCCGGAATAGGCTTCCACGCGTTCCTTCAGTTTCTGGCCGGGGCGGAAGGTCACCACGGTACGGGCGGAGATCGGGATCTCCTCGCCGGTCTTCGGGTTGCGCCCCGGGCGCTGGTTCTTGCGCCGCAGATCGAAGTTGCCGAAACCGGAAAGCTTCACCTGGCGACCGTGCTCCAGCGCCTCGCGCAGCGCGTCGAAGAACGCGTCCACGAATTCCTTCGCCTCTCGCTTGTTCAGCCCGACTTCGTCGAACAGGCGTTCGGCCATCTCGGCCTTGGTCAATGCCATCGTTGCTTCCTCAACCTCAGCCGCGGATCGTTGCCCCGTACTCCCGCTGCAGCGCGCCGGTCACCGAAGCCACTGCGGTATCGACGTCACGGTCAGTCAGGGTGCGCGATTCATCCTGCAGAATCAAGCCCATAGCAAGACTTTTGAAACCCGGTTCAACGCCCTTGCCCTGGTAGCGATCGAACAGCACCAGATCGCGCAGGAACGGGCCCGCGGCCGCCTTCACGGCCCGCTCGATCGCCGCCCATTCCACGGTTTCCGGGACGACGAACGCGAGGTCCCGGCGGACGGACGGATACTTCGACAGCGCAGCGGCGCGCGGCACCGCGCGGCTGAACAGGGGCGCGACGTCGAGCTCGAACGCGACCACGTCGACATCCAGCTCCAGCGCGCGCTGCAGGCGCGGATGCAACTGGCCGATCCAGCCCAGGCGCACGCCGTCGCGGTACACGTCGGCCGAACGGCCGGGGTGCGCCCACGCGGGCTGCGAGGCGCGGTACTCGAGCGTCGCGCCCGCCAATGCGGCGAGGCTGTCCAGATCGCCCTTCAGGTCGTGGAAACCGATGGGGCGCGCGGCGATCCCCCACTGCTCCGCATGCACGTCGCCACACGCGGCCGCGGCGATGCGGCCGGTCTCGATCGGCGCCTCGCCCGGGTTGTCGCGGAACACGTTGCCCAGTTCGAACAGACGCACGCGCGGCTGCTGACGCGCGGCGTTGCGCGCGAGCGCAGCAACCAGACCCGGCAGCAGCGCGGTGCGCATGACGCCCAACTCGCCGCTGAGCGGATTGGCCAGCGGTACGCTGCCGTCGGTGAGGCTCCACTTCGACAGCAGGTCGGCGTCGACGAACGCGTAGTTCACCGCTTCCAGGAAGTCGCGCGAGGCCAGGTGACGACGCGCGGTCGATTCGTCGACGCGCGTTTCGCTCGGCGCGACCAGGCGCGCGGCACCGGCCGGCAGCGTGGTCGGGATCGCGTCATAGCCGTGGATGCGCGCGATTTCCTCGATGAGGTCTTCCTCGATCTCCAGATCGAAGCGGCGGCTCGGCGGCACGACGCGCCAGCCATCGGCCAGCGATTCGACCTGCAGGCCCAGCGCACGCAGGATGCGCTCGACTTCCGCGTCGGCAACGGTCAGGCCAAGCACGCGCGCCAGTCGCGCGCGACGCAGCACGATCGGTTGCGGCGCGCGCAGGTGCTCGGCCAGCGTGACGTCGACCGTCGGACCCGGCACGCCGCCGGCGATGTCGACGATCAGCTTCGTCGCGTATTCCACGGCGATGCGCGGCAGTTCCGGATCGACGCCGCGTTCAAAACGATGACCGGCGTCGGTGTGCAGGCCGAGCTTGCGGCTGCGCCCGATGATCGCCGAGGGAACCCAGTGCGCCGCTTCGAGGAACACGTTGCGCGTGGCGTCGGTCACGCGTGTATCGAAGCCGCCCATGATGCCGCCCAGCGCCACCGCACGCGCGGCCTTGCCGCCACGGCTGTCGGACACGACGAGGAAATCGTCGTCGAGTTCGACCGTGCGACCATCGAGCAGCTTGAGCGCTTCGCCAGCGCGCGCCGGGCGCACGACGACGTCGCCTTCCAGCGTGTCCTTGTCGAAGGCGTGCATCGGCTGGCCGAGTTCGAGCATCACGTACTGCGTGACGTCCACGAGGAAGCTGATCGGGCGCACGCCGCTGCGACGCAGGCATTCGGCCATCCACGCCGGCGTGGAGACGGTGGCGTCGACGCCGTCGATCACTCGACCGGCGAAGCGCGGCACGCGCGGGCCGGCGTCGAGTTCGACACGCATCGCCGCATCGCTGCCTGCCGCAACGGGCGCGGCATCGAGCGGCTTCACTTCCCCACCGAGCGCGGCGGCGACATCGAACGCGATGCCGCGCACGCTGAAGCAGTCGGCGCGGTTGGGCGTCAGCTTGATCTCGATGCTGGCATCCGGCAGGCCGAGGTACTGCGCGAGCGGCGTGCCGACCGGCGCGTCGTCGGGCAGTTCGAGCAGGCCGGACGCATCGGGATCCACGCCCAGTTCCTTCGCCGAACACAGCATGCCGAAGGATTCCACGCCGCGCAGTTTCGCGGCCTTGATCGCGATGCCGCCGGGCAACGTTGCCCCGACCGTCGCCAGCGGCGCGACCAGGCCCGCGCGCGCGTTCGGCGCGCCGCAGACGATCTGCACGGTGCCGTTGCCGGTGTCGACTTCGCACACCTGCAGGCGGTCGGCTTCGGGATGACGCGTCGCGCTGAGGATGCGCGCCACGACCACGCCGTCGAGCGAGTCGCCCAGCGGCGTGACCTCCTCGACTTCCAGGCCGATCGCGGTCAGCGTCGCAGCGAGTTCATCGCGCGTGGCAGTGGTCGGAACGTGGTGGCGGAGCCAGTTTTCGGAGAATTTCATTCGTGTCTATCCGGGACGCGACAGGTCAGGCGAACTGCTTCAGGAAACGCACGTCGTTGTCGAAGAAGCTGCGCAGGTCGTCGACGCCGTAACGCAGCATCGCGAAGCGCTCCACGCCCAGGCCGAAGGCGTAGCCGGTGTACTTCTCCGGATCGATGCCGACGTTGCGCAGCACGTTCGGATGCACCATGCCGCAGCCGAGCACTTCCAGCCAGCGCGTGGAGCCGTCGGGCTGCTGCCAGGCGATGTCCACTTCGGCCGACGGTTCGGTGAAGGGGAAATAGCTCGGGCGGAAGCGCATTTCGAAGTCGCGCTCGAAGAATGCGCGCACGAATTCGGCCAGCGTGCCCTTGAGGTCGGCGAAGCTCGCGTGCTCGTCGACGAGCAGGCCTTCGCACTGGTGGAACATCGGCGTGTGCGTCTGGTCGCTGTCGCTGCGGTACACCTTGCCCAGCGCGATCATGCGTAGCGGCGGCTGGTGTTCCTGCATGTAGCGCACCTGCACGCCGGAGGTGTGCGTGCGCAGCAGGCGGCCGTCGCCGAAGTAGAACGTGTCGTGCATCGCACGCGCCGGATGATGCGGCGGGAAGTTCAGCGCTTCGAAGTTGTGCCAGTCGTCCTCGATCTCCGGACCGTTGCTGAGCTCGAAGCCCAGGCGGCCGAAGATGTCGGCGATGCGCTCCATCGTGCGGCTGACCGGATGCAGACCGCCGCGCGCCGCATCGATGCCGGGCAGCGTGACGTCGACGCTTTCCGAGGACAGGCGCGCATCGAGCGCGGCGGCGTCGAGCACGGTGCGGCGTTCGCCAAGTGCAGCGGTGAGTTCGTCACGCGCCTTGTTGATCGCCTCGCCGGCGGTCTTGCGCTGGTCGGGGGGCAACGCGCCGAGCTGCTTGAGCTGCGCGGTGACGCTGCCGTTCTTGCCCAGCAGGGAGACTCGCAGGGCTTCGATCGCGTCCGGCGTTTCCGCCGCGGCGATATCGGCCAGCGCCTGCTGCGTCAGTGATTCGATTCCGGTCATGTGCTGCCGAACCTTTTCGATCGTTGTGTTGCGTTGAAGCCCGTCGTTCACCGCCATCAGCCGAACGCGCGGCCCTGGCGGGACCGGCGCGCGATTCGTGATACGGGCGCCCAAAACGAAACATGGGGAAGGACTTGCGCCCTTCCCCATGCGTGTATTGCGTTGTGCATCCGCCCGACGCCGACCTTGGGTCGACGTGGTGGTGCGAGCAACTTACGCCGCGAGCGCGCTCTTCGCCTTCTCTGCCAGCGCCGCAAAACCCTGCGCGTCGTGCACGGCGATGTCCGCCAGCACCTTGCGGTCGAGGGTGATGCCGGCCTTCATCAGGCCGTTGATGAAGCGGCTGTAGCTCAGGCCGTTGATGCGGGCCGCCGCATTGATGCGGGTGATCCACAGCGAACGGAAATTGCGCTTCTTCTGCTTGCGACCGATGTAGGCGTACTGCAGGGCCTTCGTGACCGCCTGCTTGGCGACGCGGAAAACCTTGCGACGGGCGTGGTAGTAGCCCTTGGCCTGCTTCAGGATCTTCTTGTGACGGCGGCGCGCCTGCACGCCACGCTTAACTCGTGCCATTGTTCAGCCCTCCTCAGAGATACGGCAGCATGCGATCGAGACGGCCAGCGTCCTCGGCACGAACGTGGTTCGTCTGCCGCAGGTTGCGCTTCCGCTTGGTCGCCTTCTTGGTGAGGATGTGGCTCTTGTTGGCGTGGCCGCACTTGTACTTGCCGGAAGCGGTCTTCCGGAAGCGCTTGGCCGCCGCCCGATTGGTCTTGATCTTGGGCATTGCGATGTCCTTTCGGATTTCGATGACTGGCCTGGGCGGTGGCATGCGCGCCTGATGTAGACGCAACCACTCTTTCCGTCCTGCCCGTGCCGGCTTGTAAGTCGTTGATCCGGAAAGGATCACGACAGGTTCCTGATACAACGAACTGCAAATCCCGGCGAGCCGGGCCGGCCATTATGCAGACAACTGGAAACCTTTGCAATTCAGGGCGTTAGTGGCGCCTCCGCCACGGCTCCGGGCGCCAGGCCGGCCTCCAGCTTGTCGGCAAGATCGGCGAGCGCCTGCGCCACCGCGGCGGCGACCGACGCATTCCAGGCGTCCTTGGCGGACTGCTCGGCCTTCTTGCGCGGCGGCGCCGGCACCTTGGCTTCAACGATGCCCCGGCCGAAGTACGTCTTTCCGTCCATATGGACGCTGACGGCGGCGATGATGGGGGCCATACCCGGCTGCACCTCGCCCACCGTATAGCCGCCGCTTAGGTCCTCGGCCGCGCAGCCGACCTTCTTCTTGTTCATCAGCGTGTCGACCAGACCGCCGTACATCGACGTCATCTGGTTGCGCAGCGCCAGCGCGTTGTTGAGGTGGACTGCGAAGCCGTCCAGCGTGATCTGCTTTCCGGCGAGCCGATCGCCGAAGCGGGCAGCCAGGGCGTCATCGAGCAGCACCGTCAGGTGCGGGTCGATGTCGTTGTCTCCCAGCCGCATGATCCCGTACGCGCAGTTGGTGATCATCAGCGACTCGAAGCCGGACTTCAGCGATTTCGGATCGCGTTTGTCGACCAGCGTGTAGGCGCGGGCTGGCGCCCGGGAAGGCGCGGGCAAACGGGTGGGCCAACTGGCGGCGGTGAGCATCCACACGCACGTAACCGCCAGCACTGCGCGCAGCAGGTCGTTCTTCTTCACGATCTCCCCCTCCCCAACGAAAACGGGCCGCATTGCGCGGCCCGTTCGAACAGCAACGCCTCAGCTCTTCTTCTTCGGCGCGATCATCATGACCATCTGGCGGCCTTCAAGGCGCGGGCGCGACTCGATGACGATGTCGTCGCCCAGGTCGGCCTCGATGCGTGCGGCCATCTCGCGGCCCAGCTCCTGGTGGCTCATCTCGCGGCCACGGAAGCGGATGTTCACCTTGACCTTGTCGCCCTCTTCCAGGAAGCGGCGCATGTTGCGCAGCTTGATCTGGTAGTCGCCCTCGTCGGTCACGGGGCGGAACTTGAGTTCCTTGATCTCGACCTGCTTGGTCTTCTTCTTGGCCTCGTTGGCCTTCTTCTGCATTTCGAAGCGGAACTTGCCGAAGTCCATGATCTTGCAGACCGGCGGATCGGCATTGGGCTGGATCTCCACCAGATCCAGGCCCTCGTCTTCGGCCATGCGCAGGGCTTCGTCGCGCGAAAGCACGCCGATCATTTCGCCATCGCTGCCGATCACGCGCACGCGCGGTACGCGGATTTCCTGGTTCTTGCGATTCGGCTTCTCGGGGGTACTGATGTTGCAATCTCCGGTTTGGAACGTGCCGGCCACCGGGGGCGGCCGGAGTCATGTCAGGCTGCAGGCGTTACTGTACGCCCTCACTGCGCAAACGCGAGGCGAAATCGGCGACGGACATCGTCCCCAGATCCTCCCCTCCCCGCGTCCGGACGGCGATCTGGCCGTTTTCCTTCTCGCGGTCGCCGATCACCAGCAGGTAAGGCACCCGCTGCAGCGTGTGCTCGCGGATCTTATAGCCGATCTTCTCGTTGCGCAAATCGGAATGGACCCGGAAGCCTTGATTTGCAAGGGATTTCCGGATCTCTTCGACGTAATCGGCCTGGGCGTCGGTGATGTTCATGACCACGGCCTGGACCGGGGCCAGCCATGCCGGGAACTGCCCGGCGTGATGCTCGATCAGGATGCCGATGAAGCGCTCCATCGAGCCGACGATGGCCCGGTGCAGCATCACCGGGTGGCGGCGCTGGCTGTGCTCGTCGACGTACTCGGCGCCGAGGCGGCCGGGCATCATGAAATCCACCTGCATCGTGCCCAGCTGCCAGGTGCGGCCGATGGCGTCCTGCAGGTGGTATTCGATCTTCGGGCCGTAGAAGGCGCCCTCGCCCGGCAGCTCCTGCCACTCCACGCCGGCAGCACTGAGCGCCGAACGCAGCGCGTTCTCAGCCTTGTCCCACGTGGCGTCGTCGCCCAGGCGGGAATCCGGCCGCAGCGCGATCTTGATCTGGATGTCGGTGAAGCCGAAATCGCCGTAGACCTTGAGCGCCTGCTCGTGGAAGGCGCGCACTTCGGACTCGATCTGGTCCTCGGTGCAGAAGATGTGGCCGTCGTCCTGCGTGAAGCCGCGCACGCGCAGGATGCCGTGCAGCGCGCCCGAGGGTTCGTTGCGATGGCACGCGCCGAACTCGCCGTAACGGATCGGCAGGTCGCGGTAGCTGTGCAGGCCCTGGTTGAACACCTGCACGTGGCCGGGGCAGTTCATGGGCTTCAGCGCGTAGGTCCGCTTCTCGGACTCGGTGAAGAACATATTGTCCTTGTAGTTGTCCCAGTGGCCGGACTTCTGCCACAGCGACACGTCGAGGATCTGCGGGCAGCGCACTTCGCCATAGCCCGTCTCGCGGTACACGCGGCGCATGTACTGCTCGACGACCTGCCAGATCGACCAGCCCTTCGGATGCCAGAAGATCAGGCCGGGGCCTTCTTCCTGCAGGTGGAACAGGTCCTGCGCCTTGGCGATCTTGCGGTGGTCGCGCTTCTCGGCTTCCTCCAGCTGCGTCAGGTACGCCTTGAGGTCCTTGTCGTTGAGCCACGAGGTGCCGTAGATGCGGCTCAGCATCTGGTTGTTGGAATCGCCGCGCCAGTACGCGCCGGCGACCTTCATCAGCTTGAACGCGCGCAGCTTGTCCGTGGACGGCACGTGCGGGCCGCGGCACAGGTCGGTGAATTCGCCTTGGCTGTAGAGCGAGAGGTCTTCGTTGGCCGGGATCGATTCGATGATCTCGGCCTTGTACGCCTCACCCAGCCCGCGGAAGAACGCCACCGCGTCGTCGCGCGACTTCACGCTGCGCGCGACGGGGAGCGATTCCTTGACGATCTTCTGCATCTCGGCCTCGATGGCCGGCAGGTCTTCGGGCGTGAACGGGCGCTCGTACGCGAAGTCGTAGTAGAAGCCGTTGTCGATCACCGGACCGATGGTGACCTGCGCGCCCGGATACAGGCGCTGCACGGCCTGCGCCAGCAGGTGCGCGGTGGAATGACGCAGGACGTCGAGCGCGTCGGGATGCTTGTCGGTGACGATCTCGAGCGAGGCGTCGTTGCCGATGCGGTAGCTCGTGTCGACAAGTTTGCCGTCGACCTTGCCGGCGAGCGCGGCCTTCGCCAGGCCGGCGCCGATGGATGCGGCCACTTCGGCCACGGAAACGGGGTTTTCGAACTCGCGGCGGCTGCCGTCGGGGAGCGTGATGGCGATCATGGGATGCGGGCGCGCGGTGCGCGGCTGGCTGTGTTGATGTCGGCGCCGCCGGAAGGGCTGCGCGGGGGGAAGAGCATTGGCTGAAACGAAAAACGGCGCCGCGGCGCCGTCTGGAAGGGGCGTCGAGGGCGTTCAGCAGTGGGCGGTGGTAGTGCTCATGTCGCACGCTCGGCCGGCGGTTTGCCGCGGGCCACCTTCGTTCGTGTTCCGGGCGATGCACCCGGCCTGACGAAAGTGTTGGGGCTGCAGCCGGCCAAGTCAACGCCGGCGATCGCGACGCGGACGCCGCGAAGAAAAACGGCGCAACCCGTGAGGATCGCGCCGTTCGAAACCACTGTGTAGTGGTGGGCGGTACAGGGTTCGAACCTGTGACCCCTACCATGTCAAGGTCAGGGAAGATCAACGGGGACAAGGACTAACGAGGTAGCTAGGATCGTTTCCCGATCTTGTGAAATCAGGTGCTTAGCAGCGCGGCGGGGTCAGTTTGGGGTCACCCATCCGGTCACCCTCCCGCGATTGCCGCCTTTGTCTTCCAACCTTGGACCAAATCCCGAAGGTCACAGTAGGTCTTGGGGTGGCTCCCGTTGTTGTCGGGATTCACGTTGTAGTTGACGAACGCCGTCGATCGCTCGAAGAGCTTCACTACGTGGTTGCTGATCGTGTCGAAGACGAGGGTTTCGTCGAGGTCCCCCACTCGAATGCCCACGGCCATGAACTCGTAATAGTTCAGGATGTACTTCAAAGAGGCGATCGCTTCCGCTTTTTCAAGATCCGCGTCGGCTACGGGTCGTCCCGCGGCCTTATCGTCCAGCAGCTTTTTCAGGGAGCCTGGATCGAAGTACTCGTGATACTCCTTCGGAATCGTACGGGTTCCTGGCGGGAAGTGCCTGCTCACCAGCTCGGCTCGCTTCAAGAACTCGCTGCTCTTCCGCGTCTCCATGATGATCGCGAAGGCGTTATTGGTCCGATGCGCCTTACTCGTGAGCTTGAAGTGGATTAGCCAGCCGACTGCAGCAGCCCAAATCGCGACAAAGACTGGCACCACATTCAACAGCTTGTCGTACTTAACATGTTCATCGCCAGCAATGGCGAAGAACGAGTAGAAGGAAGTCGCAATCCCCAGGATTACGAGTACGAAAGACCATATGACGACAGTCAAAAGGTGCCGGTGATCCTTGTGGGCCGCCGCCAACAAGCACGGCCAGAAGTAGATCGCGAGCGCGAGGTACGCGGCAATCGCTAGCCCCCCCCGAGCTTGCGGCGTTAGAACCGGGCTGAAAATTAGCGCTGCGAGAAGTACGCCGCAAACAATCAGGGCGATCCACGCCCAGGCCTGCGACACCTTCAAGTCCTTGAACACGTGCTCCATTTTCCCTCTCCCCCTCAAGCAGAAGGGCCCTCTCGGGCCCTTCGAAATAACTTAGCGGCTTTATTCTTCGGCGCCAATCTTCATAAGTTCACTCCATCGGCTGCGCGACGTATTGTCGCATTGGCCTACCCCATGTTCGCTCGGCCCGGATGGACCGCCGTGAACGAACAACCCCCTTCTAACCAACTACGACTCTCGACAGCGTGAACGGCCGGAAGTTGCAACTCTGAAGGCCTCGGTACCGCCTTCGGGGCGAACAGTAACAACTGGTTGCGCCCCGCGGAACCCAACTGATGAACCAGATCGTTCCGTTCGTCGGAAAATTCAGGCTTTGTTCATGCTTGTTCAGCTCGAAGCGGCCCAAGTGATTGATTAGCCCGCAGAACTTGCCTCAGGGCTCCTCTAGCCCGGCCGGCCCACCCAGTTCACTTGCCAGCTGGGTGACCACATCGATCGCTAACGGAGCTTCGGTGCTTAGGGCGGCGCTCGCCCCGTCAGGGGCTGTCACGAATATCCAGGCGCGCCCTTCTGCGTCGGCGTCCCTGGCTTGGACCCGCCATCCAGGGGGAAGTGTCTGAGCCGGCGCGTTCATCATTGTCACCGTGAAACGGGTCTTCGAGCATATGCCTGCCGTCGCCGCGGGGGCGTGACGCGGCCGTCGCAATGCGGTTACGGACAAGGGGCTAGCCTCGACGATCCATCGAGGGCTTGCCATGACTGACAGCAGTAAGGACCGGGGTGAACCAGACCGCTCCCGCATCAACGTCAACCAAGAGCACGAGGTCCGGTACTGGACGAAGGCCTTGGACGTCACGGAAGACGAGCTTCGCACCGCCGTTGATGCCGTGGGCCCAATGGCCGACAAGGTCCGCGAGTATTTCCAGCGGGGCGGGTAAAAGGGTCGCACTGGCGCCCACTGGATCAAGCCGGCATGATCGGCCTAGACCGGATCAGGGGCCGGACATACATGCAGATCGTCCTTACCCAAGTGGTTCCCACCTTGGCCCACGCGCTTGGTGGCTTTGCCGTGGCAGCGCTCGTCACGTCCGCGGCGGGGGCCGTTTGGGACGGATTGAGTGCCTTCCTGCTCCGCACTTGGCTCGACTAATTCGGCCGGCCAGCTGGCAGCTCCAGCCGTGGCACGCAGCCGCTGGTCGGCCGAACCTCCTTCGGCGCATCTCACGCGCGGCTGCTAATTTCCGCTTTCGACCCGAAGCAGACTCACCAGGACCGTCGGATCTTGTCCCGTAGCAGCTGGCTGCTTCCGATCACTCGGTCCGATATGTTCTTCAGGTTGCGGGATTTGTCACGATGCTCGCGTAGTGCATCGCGCTGTGCTGCGAGCTCAGCGAGCGCTTGTGCGAGCCTGTCAGCCGCATCACGTCGGTTTTCCGGCTGCGGCCTCGGCATCTGCGGCATTTGGCTCTCCTGGCCGCAAGGTAGTGGGACGCTCGTAAAAGCCGTGCAGCGAAATAGTTGTCGGCCCCGCAAAGATGTCCGCTTGTGGCCGATAGCGGACATCCGGTCGGAGGCCTTTAACCGGCCCGGCGGTATATTCGCGCTTCTCCCTCGGGACCGCGCCATGTGCTATTCCGCCCAAGTCTGGGCCAACTACCGCAAGTACGTCCGCGAGTTCGGCGCCGAGATTTCGATCGAGGAGTTCGCCACCCTCTACTTCCACGACGAAGGAAAGGCCCGGCCGAAGACGCCGAAGGCCATGGACGACGCATTTGCTGCTGGCCAGACACCGGCGGAGCGCGAGATCTGGCGCAACATCGCCGAGTGGAACCGCGAGGCGGCAACGAAGGCCGAACAGGAGCTGTTCACCCAGACAACCCGGCTGAACGCCGCCGAGCGCGCGCTTCAGACGAAGCTGACGAAGAAGGCGCAAGAGGACGTGCGCATCGCCACCAACAAGATCCAGGCGGCGAAGCAGAAGCTGGCGGACCTACGGCGCACCGATGATCCCCTGCCCCGCGACTCGCGCGTGTTCCCCGGTGTGTACGCGCCCGTGATGATCTGGGAGGACGGCCGGCGCGTGATCAAGCCGATGCGGTACTTCTGCCGGCTGCCCGGCTGGACCGAGGCAGTCGAGCGCAAGTTCCCGGGCACCTACAACGCACGGCGCGACAAGCTCGAAACCTCGTGGAAGGACCTCTTCGGCTACCAGCACGGGATCATGGTCGCGGACGTCTTCTACGAGAACGTCGAGGGGCCGAACGGCGAGAACCAAGTGCTGGCCTTCACGCCTAAGACGGCAGAGCCCATGCTGATCGCCTGCTTGTGGAATCGGTCACCGGGCTACAAGGGCGCGCCTGACCTCTACTCGTTCGCAGCAATCACCGACGAGCCGGAGCCCGAAGTCGCCGCGGCCGGCCACGACCGCACCATCATCAACATCAAGCCCGAGCACATCGACGCGTGGCTACGTCCTGACGCGGGGAATCTCGCTGCGCTGTACGCGATCTTCGACGACAAGCGGCACCCGTTCTACGAGCACAGGCTTGCGGCATAGACATGAGCGACCCTTTGAAAAACGAGCCCGGCCTTGATGCCAACGAGATCCTTGGCGCCAGGCTGTATGCGCTCGACTCGCTGATGATCGTTGTAATCACCATGCTGGCCGCCCGGCCCGAATTCCGCGCTTCGATCGATTCCTTGGTGCGTACGATGCAGAACGCGCCACCGCCGATCGACTCGGAGAAGGGCCGCGCGTACATGGGCGTCGTGCTCGACCAGCTCCGGTACTACCAGGAAATCGCGGAGAGCGCTGAAGGCAAGCCGAAGGGTCGCGCGCAGTAGATCAATGCTGCCGATGCTCTTCCGGCACGTAGCCCAGATCGATCAGCATGTCGGTGATGCGCACGCTCGCGTCGTCGTAGCAGGAGTCGTTCGCGGCTTCGAGGATGTCGTCGGCCAGGTCGGCAAACCGCGGCATGAAATCGGCCTCATCCGGGAACCGTTCCTTCAGGTCATCGGCGGAGAGGCGGAGCTGGCGAAGGCGGGGCTCGATGTCGGCCCAGACGAGTTTCTCAGTCATGGCAATCACTCCGGGGGAGGCGCGCAGCGTGCCTGCCGATCGTCGCATGGAGTGAGATAGGCCGTTCACCGCGGCTCGTCCTTCTGCCCCGCTGGCATCCAGGACCGGTACGGCCGCGCTGCGTCGATCGCCGCGACTTCGGTCGCCAGCCGGTCTGCGTGACGCCTGGCCCATGCTTCGATGCCAGCCTGCCCTGATTCGAAGCTCTGGCAGTCGCGGTTCCGCCGCCAATCCCATGGCAGGTGCTGGTCCAAGGTCGCGATCCAGTGGCCGTCCAGATGCTGGCTCAGGCGCGCGACCTCCTTCCCGTTCAACCGGTAGACGGTCTTCGGGCGATCTGTGATTGCGGTGGTCAGGTATCCCCACTCGAACATGCCGGGCATCGTACGCCCGGCCGTCGCACGCCTTGCGAATGCCCCGGCGCCGACTCCGGTCAGGACTCTCGGGCGGGGTGACGCCGCTGTGTTGTGACCGCGGCGCCGGGGCGGTTACCGCGATCGCCCAGAAGGATGCCGAGAACGCGCACCTGAGGGCCGTCATCGATCACCTTCGGCGCCCATGGTGGCGCCGCCTACTCCGGAGAGCCGCATGACCCAGATCGACCGCTTCGCCCACCACCGCGCCGCGATCGCCGCCGGCGCGATGATGCTCGCCAACGAGGGCCGGCATGGCCGTCCGCT
Organism: Lysobacter soli; assembly: GCF_009755585.1. Lineage (NCBI taxonomy): Bacteria > Pseudomonadati > Pseudomonadota > Gammaproteobacteria > Lysobacterales > Lysobacteraceae > Lysobacter > Lysobacter soli. The sequence continues at coordinate 3,069,894 of NZ_CP046603.1, forward strand.
GACCTACCACGTGGTCAACGCCGAAGGCCGCGAACCGGCTTTCACCTGCGAGCCGCATGAGTATCTCGCGGTGACGCCATGGACCCCGCAGACCGAACCGTTCCAGATGGGCGTGTCGGCGTGGATGGCTGCGACGTTCCCGAAAGAGGTCTGCGCCGACATTCGCGAGCGCGGCGATCGCCTGCTCGAAGAAGTGCTGGAACTCCTCCAGGCGCACGGCTACGACCGCGATCGTGTCGCTACGCTGACCCAGTACGTCTACGGGCGTCACGTCGGTGAACCCGCGCAGGAAGTGGGCGGCGTGATGGTCACGCTCGGGGCCTACTGCCTGGCCGCCGGCCTCGACATGCACGCGTGCGGCGACGCCGAACTGGCGCGCGTGTGGACGAAGATCGACGAGATCCGAGCGAAGCAGGGGGGCAAGCGGGGGCTGCACACGCCGCTTCCGACTGCGCCGGACTCGGCCACTGCGGACACGCTCCCGATTACCGTCTGGCAGATCAACGACATGGAGTGGTTCGCGGGTGCCGGCACGCCCGAATCGATCCTGGCCTGGTACATGGAAGAGCACGGCCTCTCGCACGAGGACGCCACCGGCGACGAAGACGAGCTGCCGCGCGCGCTCAGCGACCACGAGCTCGACACGCTCAAGTTCCAGGACTGCGACGAGAACGAACGCCCGACCGGGATCGTGCGCACCTTCCGCGAGCAGCTGGCGATCGAGGTCGCCGAAGGCGGCACGTTCCCGCGCCTGTTTGCCTCGACCGAATGCTGACGATGAGCTCGATCGAACTGAACCTCGAGCAGTGGGTGCGCCTGCTCACGAACTCCGACCAGCGGGAAGTGCGCATCATTGGCGCGCTCTCCGCCGCCCGGCTGCTCATCGGCAATACGCCGCTCGATGAATCGATGCAGCCCACCATCGAGAAGCTCGTCATGAGCTTGGGGGATGCGCTATGAGCCGCAGCGGATACAGCGACGACTGCGAGAACATTGGACTGTGGCGCGGCGCCGTCTCCAGCGCGATCCGCAGCACGCGCGGCCAGCGGTTGCTTCGCGACTTCGTAGCCGCGCTCGATGCCATGCCCGATAAGAAGCTCGGACGCGGAGCCCTGAGCGACAGCGAAGGTTGCATGTGCTCGCTAGGCGTGGTCGCGGCGCACCGGCAGATCGACTTCTCAGACTTCAACGCCGGCACCGATAACTACGGCTACGCGTATCAGGCCCATTCCTTCTCGGACCGCTTCGACATCGCCAACGCGATGGCGCGCGAAATCATGTTCGAGAACGACGAAGGCGGCCCTTGGGACAGCAGGGCCGAAACGCCGGAGGCACGGTGGGCGCGTATGCGCGCATGGGCGATGGTCTATGCAGCGGACGGTGAGTGCCGCTTCTTCTCCGATCACGAGATCAACCGATACAACCCTGAGTGGTGCCTGCCGAAGGCAGCAGACCGCGGGAACGTGACACCGCTCTTCATGCCGCGCTGGGCGTGCCGCCTGGTGCTGGAAGTGACCGACGTCCGCGTGGAGCGCCTGCACTCGATCAGCGAACAGGACGCGGTCGCTGAAGGTGCTGGGCCTCAGCTGCTACCGGACATCGCGGTCGGCCGTCGTAGCCCCATGGCTGACCGCCTCGCCGTTTACAGCAGCGCGCGCGAGATCTTCGCGGGGCTGTGGGAAACGATCAACGGCCCGGGCTCGTGGGACGCGAATCCGTGGGTGTGGGTGATCGACTTCAATCGCGTGGAGGTGGCCCATGGCTGATGGGTCCCGCGGCTTCAACTTCCCGCGCCCGCAGGCCTCGCGACTGCGACCAGGCGAGATCGTCATCGACCTGTTCGCCGGCGGCGGCGGCGCGAGCGAGGCACTGAAGCAAGCGATCGGCATCGATCCGGCACTGGCCTACAATCACGACGAGTGGGCGATCGGCATGCACGCGGCGAACCACCCGCTGACGATCCACCACCGCGAGGACATCTGGCACGCGGACCCACGCGTCGACGTCGCTGGACGCAAGGTCGGCTGGTTCCACGCGTCGCCCGACTGCACGCATTTCAGCCAGGCGAAGGGCGGGCAGCCGCGCAGCCGCAAGACGCGTGCGCTCTCGTGGGTCGTGCTGAAGTGGTGCGGACAACTGAGCCGGGTCGGTCTCGCACCTCGCATCGTGTCGCTGGAGAATGTCTGGCAAATCCTGACGTGGGGTCCGCTGGTCGCGAAGCGCGATAAGGCGACAGGTCGCGTGCTGAAGATGGACGGCACCATCGCGGCGCGCGGCGAGCGCGTGCCGGTCGAGAACCAGCAGCTGGTGCCCGACAAGAAGCGTACGGGGCGCACCTGGCGCCAGTTCGTCGCCGCGCTGCGCGCGCTTGGCTACCAGGTGGAGTGGCGGAAGCTAGACGCGAGCCATCATGGCGCAAGCACCGACCGGGAGCGGCTCTTCCTGCTGGCGCGGCGCGATGGGCTTCCGATCCAATGGCCCTCGCCTAGTCACCGCGACTCCGGGCCGCTCCGGAAGCGTTCAGCCGGTGATGCCATCGACTGGAGCGTGCTCGGAACCAGCATCTTCACGCGGAAGCGCCCGCTTCGACCCAACACCATCAAGCGTCTACTCGCCGGCGCCGTTCGTGGTCGCTGGCCCCAGCCCTACATCGACGCCCTGTCCGCGCTGCGCGACGGACGAGAACCACGCTTGGACATCACCCTTGAACAGGCCGACGAGATCGCGCAGCGCATGGGCCATCGCGCCGGCATGGTCATGGCAACAGGCGGAGGTGGTGCGGCCCGGCCGGTTTCCAGCCCGGTGCCGACGATCACCACCGGAGGCAATGGCGTTGCACCTCACTTCCTCCGGCCGGTGATCCTCCATCGCAACGCCAGCGAAGGCGGTCGCAGCGCGCGGCCCGTCGACGAGCCGTTGCCGACGATCCTCACCGGGGGCGCTGGGAACCTGGTCGAACCGGTGATCCAGCCGGTGCTGATGGGCACGCAGGGCTCGTCCAAAGCCAAGCCGGTTACCGAACCGATGACCACGATCACGACAGGCGGCGCAGCGAACGACGCGCGACCAGGTTGTGCTCGGCCGCAGATGTTCGAGCCTATCGTGGCGCCGTACTACGGCAGCGGCAGCGGCACGACGGGGCAGCCGTGCAGCGAGCCCCTCCCGACCGTCACGACGAAGGCGAGGTTCGGACTCGTCGAGCCGGTCGTCGTCAGCACCTGCAACAGCAGCAGTGCCGGCGTTCGGCTAGCCGGCGATCCCCTGCGCACTATCACGACTGCGCGCGGCGGCGATATGGCTCTTGGCGAACCGGTGGTGGTCGGTTATCGAATCGACATCCTCTATCGGATGCTGTTCGAGCGCGAGCTGTTCAACGCACAAGGGTTTCCGCCGGACTACATCATCGACCGCACCGCTGACGGCCGCCGAATCACGCGCACCCAGGCGATTCGAATGGTCGGCAACAGCGTGAGTCCGCCTCCGCTGCGCGCGCTCGCGCAAGCCAACCTCGACTCAGTCGCCGGAGCGCTTAGGGAGGCGGCATGAGCGCTGAATTGAAGCCCTCAACTATTGAAATGCTCCGTTGCGAGGGCGGGTTCCGCAATCGAGACAAACTTATGCACAGCCTTGTGCGCAGCTTCGAACTCCGGCTCAACGTGCATCGCCAATTCTCTCGCGAGTTTCGCGGCTTCCACGTGCTCGATCCCGAACAGTATGCGTTCATCAGGAATTCTGCGGTTCACCTCGGACAGCAGCCTCGCAAGTTTTGCGTAGGCGAGTACGACGGCACTAGCGGTTTGCGGATCCAGGGCATCGAGCTTTCCGTGGAAGAGATCGAAGACAGGCGTCTCCAATGCGACAAAGAAGATGCGGAACCGTCCCCACTGCTCCGCCGAAGTAACGCCGTGATTGAAGCTAGCCATACCACTCAGATTGAACCTGATGGCCGAAATCTCTTCCAGCATGGGCTTTGCCACAACCAGACCCATTCGGAGCCCGTCGATGCGAGCCAGGCGGTCTTCCCTCTTCCACTCCGCGTCGCGCAACCGAAGCGCACGTCGGTGCTCAATTTGCGAAAGCCTCATGGCGCGGCGGTGCTCAGTGCGGGCCGAGTTGAGGGCGACCCAGACCGCGCCAACCGTGGCGATCGCCGAAAGCCAGCCTGCGGCTTCTTGGCTCCAGAGTTGATCCAGAAGCCACGGCACTTTTCCCGACGCGACCGTCACCAGAAGCGCTCCGGCCGCAGCCGACAACCCAACAAGCCAGAACGCCTGCGCAGAACTTACCGGTTCCTTGATCCTTGGCATGCGCCCTCCCCTTCGATGGGAAGCATAGCGGAGTGTTGGGGACGGTCTACCGAGAAGACTCAACCGAGGAAGGCCGCATGAGCGCCGCCGAGAAGCTCCCCACCCTTTTCACCGAGGAGGAGGCAGCGGCCTATCTCGGCGTCGCCGAGATCACGCTTCGCCGACACCGAACGGCCGGCAAGATCGGGTTCATCCGGATCGGCAAGTTCATCAAGTACAGCGAAACCCACCTGTTGAAGTATCTGGAGCAGCACACGTGTCAACCCGCTTCCGCATCGGCGATTACTGGCTCGAGCAGCGAAAAGGCTCCGCCGTCTGGCAGCGCGCGTGGCGCGACGCGAATGGATGCAAGCAGCGCGCTTCGCTTGGCACAAGAGACTTTGAAGCCGCGAAAGTAGCGCTCGCGCAGTGGTACATCGAGAACGCGGCGATGAAGAACCAGGCGCCGACGGACGTGACGGTCGCGACGGTGCTGACGCGCTACCTGCACCAGCACGGCACCGAGCTGCCGAGCAAAGACGTCGCCAAGCGCGGCGCGGCACTGTGGCGCGAGCACTTCGGGACGGATACCACGGTGGCCGAGGTGACGATCGGGCGGCAGGAGGACTTCATGCGGTGGTTGCGCGGCGAGAAGGGCTACAGCGATGGGTACGCGCGCCGCGTGCTGGGCGTCGGCAAGTCCGCCCTGAACCGCGCGTGGAAGCGCGGAGAAATCGCGCAGGTGCCATTCGTCGAGCTGCCGAAGGGCGGCGAGGCGTACCCGCACTACGCCAGCCGCGAGCAGATCGTCCGGCTGCTGAATACCGAGATGCCCGAGCACATCTGGGCCTACTTCCTCGTGCGCCTGTGCACGGCCTGCCGCGGGGACGCCGCCCGGGACCTGCAGGTGTTCCAGCTGGACCGCGCAGCGCGCCTGGTGCGCCTCAATCCACCGGGACGGGCCCAGACGAAGAAGTACAGGCCCACGGTGCCTCTGCTGCCGGCGCTCGCCGCCTACGTCGACCAGATGAAGCCGGCGAGCTACGTGGTGAACTGGCACGGCCGGCGCGTGGCGTCGATCAAAACCTCGTGGCGGAAAATCCGGGTGCGGGCGGCGCTGCCGGTCTGGTTCGTCCCGAAGACGATGCGCCACACGCTGGCGACCTGGCTGCGCCAGCGTGGCGTGCCGGCGTGGGAGGTGTCGGGACTGCTCGGGCACCACGCGGCGGGCACGACGGACGTCTACGCGAAGTTCGACCCCAAGTACCTGGGCGAGGCGCGGGCGGCGCTGGCGGCCGTAATTGAAGACCTCGCGCGCGACGTGCCGAAGCTGCGCGACCTGCTGGCCGCTGGGGTCAGTGTGGGGTCAGTGGCCACCACAAATGAAAACGGCGAGAACCCGAAGGCCTCGCCGTATCAACCACTTAAAGTGGTGGGCGGTACAGGGTTCGAACCTGTGACCCCTACCATGTCAAGGTAGTGCTCTACCGCTGAGCTAACCGCCCGGAAATCTTCCCGGAATGCTCCGGATTCCTCTCGACGCGAACCGCTCGTCGAGGGGCGCGCAGTGTAAACCGTCGGCCCGGCCGCGGCAACAGGTCCGTACGCGTCGGACCTTCGCCGCGCCGGTTCAGGCGGCGAATCCGGCGTCCTTGAGCTGCCGCAGCTGGTCGCGCACCGCCGCGGCTTCCTCGAATTCCAGGTTCTTCGCGTGTTCGTACATCTGCTGTTCGAGCGCCTTGATGCGCGCGGCGAACTGCGCCGGCGTGAGCTTGGCGTAATCGGCCAGGCTCTCGCCCACCTTCTTGCCCTTGCCGCGACCCTTGCCGACCTCGCCCGGTTCGGGGCGCGCGCCTTCCATGATGTCCACGATCGGCTTGGCGACCGAGCGCGGCGTGATGCCATGCTCAAGGTTGTGCGCGACCTGGCGCTGGCGGCGCCGGTCGGTTTCGTCCAGCGCCGCCTGCATCGACCGGGTCACGCGGTCGGCGTAGAGGATCGCCTTGCCGCGCACGTTTCGCGCGGCGCGACCGATGGTCTGGATCAGCGAGCCGGCCGAACGCAGGAAGCCTTCCTTGTCCGCGTCGAGGATCGCCACCAGCGACACCTCCGGCATGTCCAGGCCCTCGCGCAGCAGGTTGATGCCGACCAGCACGTCGAACTTGCCCAGGCGAAGGTCGCGGATGATCTCCACGCGCTCGACGGTGTCCACATCGGAGTGCAGGTAACGCACGCGCACGCCGTGTTCGCCGAGGTATTCGGTGAGGTTTTCCGCCATGCGCTTGGTGAGCGTGGTGATCAGCACGCGATCGCCCATCTTCACGCGTTCGTTGATCTCGCCCAGCACGTCGTCCACCTGCGTGGCGACCGGTCGGATCTCCACTTCCGGATCGATCAGTCCGGTTGGGCGCACGACCAGTTCGACGATCTGGTCTTCGGACTTTTCCAGTTCGTAAGGGCCCGGCGTCGCGGATACGTAGATCGCGCGCGGCGAACGGCCTTCCCATTCCTCGAACCGGAGCGGGCGGTTGTCCAGCGCGGACGGCAGGCGGAAACCGAATTCCACCAGAGTTTCCTTGCGCGAACGATCGCCCTTGTACATCGCGCCGATCTGCGGAACGGTCACGTGCGATTCGTCCACCACCAGCAGCGCATCCGGCGGCAGGTAGTCGAACAGGCACGGCGGCGGCTCGCCCGGCATGTGGCCGGTGAGGTGGCGGCTGTAGTTCTCCACGCCGTTGCAGAAACCCACTTCGGCGAGCATTTCCAGGTCGAACTGCGTGCGCTGCGCGAGGCGCTGCGCTTCGACGAGCTTGTTCTGCGCGTACAGCTGCTCCAGGCGCTCGCGCAGCTCTTCCTTGATGGTCTCGACCGCGTCGAGCACGGTGCGGCGTGTAGTGACGTAATGCGAACCGGGATAGATCGTGTAGCGCGGCACCTGGCGCAGCGATTCGCCGGTGAGCGGGTCGAACAGCGTCAGGCGTTCGATCTCGCCGTCGAACAGCTCGATGCGCAGCGCTTCGGCATCGCTTTCGGCCGGATGCACGTCCACCACTTCGCCGCGCACGCGATAGGTCGCGCGGCGCAGTTCGGTGTCGTTGCGCGTGTACTGCATTTCGGTGAGGCGGCGGATGAGTTCGCGCTGGTCGATGCGCTCGCCGCGCACCATGTGCAGCACCATGCGGAAATATTCGTTCGGATCGCCCAGGCCGTAGATCGCCGAGACGGTGCAGACGATCAGGGCGTCGCGGCGTTCGAGCAGCGCCTTGGTCGCCGACAGGCGCATCTGCTCGATGTGCTCGTTCACCGAACTGTCCTTCTCGATGAAGGTGTCGGACGAGGGAACGTAGGCTTCCGGCTGGTAGTAGTCGTAGTAGCTGACGAAGTATTCGACCGCGTTGTGCGGGAAGAACGACTTGAACTCGCCGTACAGCTGCGCGGCAAGCGTCTTGTTCGGCGCCATGACGATCGTCGGTTTCTGCACCTGCGCGACGACGTTGGCGACGGTGAACGTCTTGCCCGAGCCGGTGACGCCCAGCACCGTCTGCGCCGCCAGGCCGTTCTCGAAGCCCGCCACCAGGCGCTCGATCGCCTGCGGCTGGTCGCCCGCGGGCTGGTACGACGAGACGAGCTGGAAACCGGCGGGATGGAGGCTGTCGTTCATCGGCATGGCTCCGGAAAATTCCTCAGTGTAGACCGCCTCATGGATGGGGGCGGGAACGGCATTTCCCTACCCTGCCCGACGGCGCGCGGCGATGCCGCCGGGCCGCGTTGGCGGCGACGCTGGAGCCCTCTCCCACGCTGCTTTCGACGCCATGGACCGGGCCCGGGGCCTCACCCTTCCTGAACTGATCACCACCCTCGCCGTGCTGGCGATCTGCACTGCGCTCGTCTGGCCTCAATTCAGCTCGCTGATGTTGCGCACGAAAGGGACGGCGGCGCTGAGCCTGCTCGGCACATCACTGGCTGGCGCGCGGATGGGGGCCGTGTCGCGGCGAGTGCCGGTCACGGTGTGCCCGAGCTCGGACGGGCGACAGTGTCGCAAGGATTCGATCTGGGACGACGGCTGGATCCTGTATCGCGATCCGCATGGCCGGGACCAGCCCGAGACGCCTGCGGACATCGTGCAGCGGTTCACCATCGACCACGACGCATTCACCCTGCGGAGCACCAGCGGCCGCCAGCGCGTGCGCTACGTGTCCAGCGGCTATACGGCCACCAACAACCTGACGATCCTTCTGTGCGAACGCCGCGCGCAGCGCGAGGTGGGGCGCGTCGTGGTGAGCCGCCCTGGGCGCATCCGCACGGCGCGGCCGCGCGCTCCGAATCCCGGATGCGTCTTCTGAGCATCATGTCTTGACCTTGCCGCCCGAGGCTTTACAATGCCGGTCCCCGCCCGAATAGCTCAGCCGGTTAGAGCACTTGACTGTTAATCAGGGGGTCGTTGGTTCGAGTCCAACTTCGGGCGCCAAGATCGAAAGCAAAAAGGGCCGCGAGAAATCGCGGCCCTTTTTGTTGGTCGGTGTATCGCGGTGATGACGCGGATGGCGCATCGAGAGCATGCACGCGCCAGGCATGCGATCACACCTGACGCTCGCTCGTTACCAGCACACGCTCGGGTCGCTACCGGTCGCGCTCTTCGCACCGGACTGGGTAAGCGTCAGCGCCAGGCACTTCGCATCGCGCTCCTGGCCGGCACCGCTTACGGGCGTGGCCGTGAGCGTGTAGCCGGCTGCGGTGGCGTTCGACACGGCAACCGTGTAACGCGCCGTGCCGGTGCTGGGCGAATTCGCCTTGGTCGTCGGCACGGTGAAACCCGCATAGGTCCCGTTGACCGTCCTGAAGCGTTCCGCCATCTGGGCCACTTCGAGTAGATCGGCCTTCGCCTGGCCACGACGACTCTTGCGCACGGCGTCGTTGTACGAGGGGTATGCGATGGACGCCAGGATGGCGACCACCGCAACCACGATCATCAGCTCGACCAGGGTGAAACCACGCGCCGAACGTCGGCGGGACGACAAGCTACTCATCGGATCTGTCTCCAGGATTGACGGCCGCACGGCCTCAGTCGATACATCAGCGGCGCGCCGGCCACGGAGATGATCGTGGTGCAGTAATCGGGCGGCAAGCCTGCCGCCGCAGCCAGGTCTGCGTTGCTCGGATTGCCTTCGAGGGCTCCTTCCTTGCCCGTCGTGTTCATGCCCACCTCGGTGACGGGCGAAGAGCCATCGCCCGCGAGCGGCCCGAGGCGACCAGTCCCTTCGGCTGGACTGCTGCCATCGATGGATCCCAGCTTGACCACACCGAGATCGCCGCTGCCGTCGCTCACGGACAGCCCGTACAGGAAGTTGCTGCCGCCGCCCGAGCACGCATCGCCTGCGGTCGGCGCATAGGTGGTGAAGTAGATCGTGCCCTGCTCGTCGATGCGCGGGTAACCGATCATGCGCTCACCGGCGGCCACGAAGTTGCCTCCTGTGGTGACGCCCAGGTCGAGGTACCAGCCACGCTTGGTGTAGTAGTCCACCGCAGTGGCGGTGATACCGCCGTTCGCGTTCATGGTCTGGCCGACCAGGTTGCTGCGCGAAAGCGGCAACGTGATCGATTCGTCAGGCATGTCGAGCACGCTGTACATGGTCTGGCGATCGGTGTTCTGCTTGTCGCCATCGCGCGAGAAGCTGCCGGTGCCGAACAGCAGCAGGACGCCGTTGCGCGGGCCGACCGCCGCCTCGATGCCGCCCGTGATCGGCTGGCGCTTGGCTGCGTCGCCCGTACCGTCCTTCGCGGTGAACAGCGGCTTGCCGCCGAGCGCCACGCGGCTGGTGCCCGAAGCCAGCAGATCGAATTTCCAGACGTTGCCCTGGATGTCGCCGCCGTACACGGTGTCGACCATGCCGTCGGTGCCCGCCACATACCTGCGCGCAGCGGGATCGTACTTGTAACGGTCCAGCGCGGCGACGTTGCCCAGACCGTTGGGCGCGACCGGACCCGCGGTTTCCTTCGCGTCGATGTAGTCCACATCGCCGGTGGCGATGTCCACGATGAAGAGGGTCACGGTGCCCTGGGTCGCGGCGACGCCATTGAGCTTGTTGTTGTAGCCCGCGCCGAAGATCGCCTTCCACACCGGGCGACCGCTGCTGCTGCGCACCGGCACGATGACCGGCTTGGACAGCACATGGCCGATGCGGTCGCCGACTGCGCCCGGAATCTTGTCGTTGACTTCCCACAGCACGCTGTCGGCATCGAACCCACCGCTGCCGGCCGAGGTCACGTCCAGACCGAACACGCTGCGGCCACCCGCGCCGGACGTGCCGACGAGTACGGTCTTCCAGGTAGTACCGAACAAGGCGTCGGATGCGACCACCGGGCCGTCGACGTAGTAACGGTGCTGGAAGTTCGGGCTGCTCGGGAAGAGCAGGTTGCCCATGTAGCCCACGGCAGTTGCCGGGATGTAGCCGAACGCTTCCTCGCCCGTGTCGCCACGGAAGCCGTGCAGCATGCCGTCGTTCGCGCCGACGTACACCATCCGCCTGCGGTTCTTCTTGGCGTCGAGGTACGCGTTGTAGTTGTACGGATCGTACTGGAAGGTGCCGTCGGCCTTGCGCAGCACCGAATAGCCGTAGTCGTCGGTCGGCGCGGTGACCACCGGCGCGGAATTGATGATGTCGCCCAGCGGATGCGTGCGCACGCGCAGCTTCGTGCCTTCCAGGCTGCGGTCGCCGGCCAGGTACTGCACCGCCTGCGTGGCCGTGACGCCCAGCGCAGTGATGTCGGCGCCTGCGAGCGGGCCGCACGTACCGGCGGCGTAGTTCGCACAAAGCGCGGCCAGCGTGGACGGACCGCCCGTGTAGAAGTTGGCGACCGCCGGGGTGCTGTCGTCGGTAGTGGTCGCGTAGAAAAGCTTGCGGCTGGCCGCTACCGGCAGCTTGGTGCTCGCGGTCCACTGGGTCGTGTAGGTGATCGTGGGCTTGCCGTCCGTGCCGCGGCCCTGCACCGGCTTGGACGCGACGATATCGCCGTACCAGTCGACGCCATTGCGGTTGAAGCGCGGCGTGATCGAAAGGGAGTTGTCGCCCAGGCGCGAGCCGGTGATCGCCAGGCTGCCCGACACGCCGCCGCCCACGCCCACCGACGCGAGCACGCTGCGCATGGCGTTGGTGATGTCGGCCGGCGTCTGCGCGTTGATGTAGCCACCGCGCGCGTTCATCGTCGCGTGCCAGATTTCGTCGACGGTGTTGGGGTTGTCGTTGGTACGCGTTTCCCAGGCCGGCGAGGTAGCGGACGCCAGCGCCTGCTGCGTCGCCAGCGCACCGTCGGTGCGGCCGTCAGGACGGACGCCCCAGTTCACGCCGAATTGCTTGCCCTTCGCGCCCAGCGTGATGCCGTAGAAGTTCATGTGCAGGTTGGTGTTGCAGTCCAACCCCTTCTTCTGCGCATCGGTGCCGCTTTCGCAGACCTGCGGGTTGGCCGTCGGCACCTTGCCCGGAGTGAAAGCGTTACCGCGCAGCGTGGTGTTGTAGTAGTACGCGGCGATGTCGGCGAGCGTGTTGTCGAAGCTGTCGGCAAACGGCACGCCGAGGGTGCCGTCGGCATTGTTGTAGCCGGTCGGTCCGTTCTGGTTGCTGTAGCCGTCGGTGAACAGCATGCCCGCGTTCTTCTGGCAGGCGTTCTGGATGACGTTGGTGTTGGTGTTGAACTGCTTGCCGATGTGTTCGACGGCGAAGCGGTTCGGCGTGCTGCCGTTGGCGCTCAGCTTGAGCACGTCGGTGAGCAGCGCGGTCTTGTCGGCCGTCACCTGCATGTCGCGCATGGTGAGCGTCGGGTAGTTGTTGTAGGCGCCGTCTTTCAGACCGCTGTTGATCGTGAAGTAGCCGACGCGGAGCTTCTCGGTGTCCTTCAGCGAACGCGTCAGGCCCGCGACCATCGCGCGGTTGCGGTTTCCGTAGTACGAGAACCAGTTGGCGAAGTTCTGCTTCGCCGCGTCGGAGGTCGGCGTGTACTTGTACAGCGAGCAACCGGTGCCGCAGGCATTGGCGACTTCAACCGCCGTCGAGTAGCCCGCGATCACGCGGTTCTGCTTGAGGTAGACCACCGCCGGAACGTGTTCGATGGCGATGTCTTCGGCACCCGCGTCCCAGGTAAGGTTCGAAGAAGCGCTGTATCCCACCCAATCCGACCGTGTGCAGCCGCCCCGGTTGTTCCACTCCACGCACTGGTACCGGCTGTAGTTCGTGCCGGACGGGATCACCATGCCCGTCTGCATGCGGAAGTCGTCGTTGGTGTTGGTGCTGTAGTACTTGGCGAACAGGTTGACCGAGGCGGTGTTGCGCGGGTCGAGCCTGGTCGCGGTCAGCGAAGCGTTGCCATACGAGGTCAGGTCCGACTTCACCCAGGGCTCGTAGACGGTGTCCGGGTTGTAGTAGGTCGGGTTGTAGTCCGGCGAACGCGCGAAGCCGTAGGCGTCGAACGGCGGAATGCCGTAGTAGTTGTTGATGCGCGCGCCCGGCAGGACGTAGAGGTAGTCGCAGGAACCGGACGTCCGCAGCGCGGTGCCGTTGAAGAAGCTCTTGTCGGTGGTGCTCCAGCAACCTTCACCGTCGGCGCCGGGGAACATCGTCTGGAAGGTCATCGAGCCCGAATCGTCGATGGCCATGATGAAGTTCGGGGAGACGGTCGCGCCCAGGTGCATGGGCTCCTGCGCGAGCGTGCCATCACCCTGGCGGGTGGCATTGGCGCCCACGTCTACCGTCAGAAGGAGCACGCCCGCGGCAGCGGCCGCAGCGAGGGAAACGATCAGCAATCGTTCGAGTTTCATGGAGGCAGCCTTAAGGCACGAAGACGGTTTCGACACCGGCGTCCGAAGTCGGATCCACCGGCATATCGGTCGAGAAGGCGGAGATCTGCCAGATCGAGCGGGTAGTCTCATTTCGTGGCCCCTTGCCCTTGTTCAGGGGTTGAAGGCCCATGCAGTCGTTGAGTTCCGTGCCGACGACGGCGGTGTCCGGATCGTCATCCTGCGAGCGCAGGTCGGCCCAGGCCGAACCGCGAACCGGATCGGGGTCGTCGCACAGACGCTGCTCGTCGCGTTCGCCGCTTCGCGGAATGAAACGGCCCGTGGGTTCGCTGTTGATCTGCGCCTCGGCCAGTCGCGCCAGACCTTCCGCACGCTGGAACGCCTGGTTGGTCGCACGATAGTTGGACGCCATGCGTTCCTGCAGCGAGGCGACCTGCATGCCGGCCACGCCCAGCAGGGCGAGCAGCACCAGGAAGATCAGTGCGACGTACAGCACGGCACCGCGCTGGCGTCCGGGGAAGTTCACGGGAGTACGATGCATAAAGGAGTCCGCCTCAGTTGCCGAACATGCGGTTGCGCAGCACGACCGTGGTCTCGTAGACCGAGCGGTAGTAGCCATCGGAGCTTGGGGGATTCAGCTGCACGCCCAGCACGCGCGGTGCCTGCTGGGCCTGCACCGCCGTCGCACGATCGGAGCTGCGCATGAGCAGCCCGATCTGAACCGAAGCGACGCGGCGCCACTCGTCGCCCTGCGCGTTGTTCGGGTTGCTCGTGGGAGTGGCGTTGACGGCCGACGCCACGCGCATCCGCTCGACGCTGCCGCGCGGCGGCGCATTCGGCAGGTTCTGGTCCATGCCGTACAGCAACTGCATCGATTCGACACCTTCAACCAGTTCTTCCGGGTCGAAGCGGACGTTGGCGCCGTCGTAGATGATGCGCGCGCGATACAGCGACGGCGGCCTGGTGCCATCGGCATTCGTATTGACGCCCGCCGCGACGTAGTAGACGTAGCCTTCCGCGCGGTGCAGCGTCGGCGGCAAGCTGCTGCGCTCCTGGGTCTGCTCCACATTGAGCACGCCGCTCTGGTTCGGACTGGCGCCACCGACGGCGATGCTGACCTGGCCGGTGCCCGCATCGACGACGTTGGAGGCGAACACGCTGGCGGAGGTGCAATCGGCAAGGCCGAACAGGCCGGTGCTGTTGGCGGTCGATACGGTGCGCCCGTACGCGGACGGGAGAATGGTGTAGGAGTTCGCGCTGACCGAGCTGAGCACGGCGGGAACACCGTCGCGCGAGAGGAAGCGCACGACCAGGATGTCGCTGCCGGCGACCGGATTGAGGTTCGCCAGGATGGTCGGCAAGGCCGGAGTCCACTGGTTCGCGTTGCCCGCCACCGGCGTACCCGCCGCGAGCGTACGGCTGTTGCCGGGCGCACTGGTCGCGGCCTCGAAGCCTTGGATGCCCAGGTCGAAGCGCAACGGGAAGCGGTTGTCGCTCAGCGCATTGAAGCTGCGCGCGTTGCGCTCGGCCGCAGTGAGGAACCACAGGTTCAGGCCCTCGCGCGTGGCATCGCTGGCGGTGGGAACCGCCGTCTGCATGCGTGCCTGGTCGTTCACGCAACCGAGGTGGCCGGCCATGCGCAGGTCGCGTTGCACGTAGTCCACGGCGAAGCGCGCGTTCTCCTGCGTCCGGGCCAGGCCGGTGGACAGCTGGTAGGCATTGCGCGAGGCGCTCATCACCTGGACCAGGCCCAGCAGCAGGACCAGGCCGATGACCATGGCGATCATCAGCTCGATCAGCGAGAGACCGGCCGCGAGGCGCGCGTTGTAGGAATGTCGACGGTTCATAGTGTGGAGACCACCTGGAACGAAGTGCGCTGGCCAATGCCCCGCGCGTTCTGCACTTCATCGTCATCCGCGCCGACGTCATCCACCCACGTCACCGTGACGGTCACGATGTAACCCGTCGCCTGCGTGCCCTGGATTTGGACGTTGCCGGTGCCGCCCGGCAGCTGCGACACCACGTCGCAACGCCAGCGCGCGATGTTCTGGAGCACGGAGCCGGCGTTCTCGCCGATCGCGCTGCATCCGCCCACCGGTTCGGTCACACCGGCGAAGGACGCCTGCGTGAGGCGCTGGTACACGACCACGTGCCGCGGATTGGAGCGCATCATGTCGAGCACTTCGCTCGCCAGGTTGGTGGCCATGGTGCGGTTCTCGGCACTGCTGGTGTAGCGCACGTTGAGCACCTGCAGGAACGCGAGGCCCAGCAGGCCCAGCGCGAGCACGAGCAGCGCGATGAGCACCTCGATCAGCGAGAAGCCCGACTGGCGCCGCGAAAGATGCGGTTGGCGGCGGATGGTCACTGGCACGGCTCCTTGGTCATTCGCGTCTGGCCGATCTGGCGCACTTCGATCACGCGGCGGTACTCCTGCCCTGCTTCGCAGTCCTTGATCTGCAGGTTGATCAGGACCGGCGCCGCGACGCGTCCCGACCGGTCGAAGGCCACCTGTTCGATGCCGCCGCCTCCGGACTGCGCGGTCAACTCGATGGCATCGTTGCCCTCGAAGTAGCGGACCACGCGATCGCCTGCACTGAAGGTGCCGTTGAAGTCGACGTCCTCGTAGGCCATGAGGCCGATGTTCCAATCGGTGCCTTCGCAGTTCAGTCCATCCGACGAGGGGCACACGCCGCCCCCGCGGTTTCCGCGGATGCCTTCGCTTCGCGCCAGGTTGAACGCCGCGATGAAGTTGTTGGTACTGGTGGCGACGCGGTTGGACCGCATCACGCCCTGGAAGGACGGGAACGCCAGCGCACTGCCGATGGCAAGCACGGCGATCGCTGTCATGAGCTCGACGAGGGTGAACCCCCGGCTCCTGGAACTGGTCATGGAATTGAATTCCCCTTACACCCCGAGGGCATGTTTCCCTGACCGCCGCTCCCGGACAAGCGCACCGGGGATGAGCGGTCGGATCGGCCGATGGGCGTGGCGGGCGCTGTGACGCGCATCTCGCCCGGTCGCCCTGGCCTGCCGGCTATGGCCCCCGCCACGGGCCGGCAGGCAATATGGTGGCCCGGCGGCCGCTCCAGTGCAGTGCTCCAATGCCCAGTTCGCAACCCGCACACAGTCCGCTGGACGCCCTGTGGCAACCCACGGCGATCATCTGGACGATGCTGTCGGGCGAAGCCCTGGCCCTGCTTCTCGCGCTGGCGCCCGGACTGGACGAACAACGCCTGCGCTACTTCGGGCTGATGTCGGTGGCGATCCAGTGGGTGCTGTTGTGGAGCATCGCCTCGCTGTACCTGGTCCGCCGCCCCCTGCGCTCGCTGCCGCCGCATCGCATCGCGTACGTGGTGCTCGCGATCCTGCTGGTCAGCACCTGGATGATCACCGCCGCGATCGGCTTCTTCTTCCGCGAAGGCTGGGGCATGGACCTCGGCGACTGGCGCTGGACGCAGTGGCGCCTGATCGGCATGGTCATGACGATCGGCGCGCTCGGCATCGCCGTGTTCCAGAGCCAGTGGCGCGCGCGGCAGCTTGCCCTGCGCGCCAAGCAGCTCGAACTGGAAGCCCTGCAGGCCCGCATCCGCCCGCACTTCCTGTTCAACACGCTCAACACCGGCGCCGCGCTCGTGCACCGGCAGCCGGAGGAAGTCGAACGCCTGCTGCTCGACCTGGCCGACCTGTTCCGCGCGGCGCTCGCCGGGCCGCGCGACATCACGCTGGAAGACGAACTGGCGCTCGCCCGCCGTTACCTTGAAATCGAATCGCTCCGCTTCGGCGAGCGTCTGCGCATCGAGTGGAAGCTGCCGCGCGAGATCCCGCGCGTGATGGTGCCCTCGCTGTCGATCCAGCCGCTGGTGGAAAACGCGATCCGGCACGGCATCGAGCGGCGCCCCGAGGGCGGCGAGGTCGAGATCGCGGTGTCGACGATGCCCGACACGGTGATCGTGCGGATCATCAATCCGCTGGCGAGCGGCGGCGAGAACCGGCCCGGCCACCACGTCGGATTGAATGCATCGCAGGTGCGGATCGAAGCCCTGACCGGCGGTCGCGGCAGCGTGCTGACGCAGCAGGAAGGACGCCGCTTCATCGCGACCGTGCGCCTGCCGACGAACGCGTGAACCGAAGAACCAGGAAGGCCGGCGCGATCCGCACCGGCCTGTCCTGACGGCTTACGCCACCACGCGATAGCAGGGTTTGTATTCGCCGGCGATCTTCATACGGCGCTGCTCGACGAACGCGCGCAACAGCGCGTCGAGCGACTGCATCATGTCCGCATCGCCGTGGATCTCGAACGGCCCGAACTCCTCGATGCGACGCATGCCGTCTTCCTTCACGTTGCCGGCGACGATGCCCGAGAACGCGCGGCGAAGATCGGCCGCGAGCTCGTGCGGCTTGCGGCCGTGGTGCAGGTCGAGCGCGGCCATCGCCTCGTGCGTCGGCACGAATGGACGCTGGAACGTCAGCGGGATGTCGATCGACCAGTTGAAGAAGAACGAATCCTTCTGCGCGATGCGATGCTCGCGCACCTTGCGGATACCCGCCGACATGCGCTTGGCGACCTGGTCGGGGTCGCCGACGATGATCTCGTAACGCTTGGTCGCTTCGTCGCCGAGCGTGAGGCGGATGAACTTGTCGATCTGTTCGAAATACGGCGCGGCGGACGCCGGGCCGGTGAAGATCAGCGGGAACGGCAGGTTCGCGTTTTCCTCGCGCAGCAGGATGCCCAGCAGGTAGAGGATTTCCTCCGCCGTGCCCACGCCGCCCGGGAAAACGATGATGCCGTGGCCCATGCGGACGAAGGCCTCAAGGCGCTTCTCGATGTCCGGCATGATCACCAGGTGGTTGACGATCGGGTTCGGCGATTCGGCCGCGATGATGCCCGGCTCGGTGATGCCGATGTAGCGCGTCTTGAAACGGCGCTGCTTGGCGTGCGCGATCGTCGCGCCCTTCATCGGGCCCTTCATCGCGCCCGGGCCGCAGCCGGTGCAGATGTCCAGGCCGCGCAGGCCCAGTTCGTACCCGACCTGCTTGGTGTAGACGTACTCGTCGCGCGAGATCGAATGACCGCCCCAGCACACGACCAGGTTCGGATCGGTCGGATGCAGGATGCGCGCGTTGCGCAGCAGTCCGAAGACGGCGTCGGTGATGCCGTCGCTGGTCTCCAGGTCGCGCGGCGAATCCGGGCCGAGGTCCATCGCGGTGTAGGCAAGATCGCGCACCACGGCGAACAGCAGTTCGGCGACGCCGCGGATGATCTCGCCGTCGACGAACGCCATCGCCGGCGCGTTGTGCAGGTCGATGCGCATGCCGCGATCCTGCTGGTGCACTTCGATGTCGAATTCCGGATACAGCTCGCGCGCGGCACGCGGATCGTCCGACGCGCTGCCGCTGGTGAGCACGGCCAGCGCGCAACGGCGCAGCAGGTCGTGCATGCCGGTGGACACGTCGCGCAGGCGGGCGACTTCGTTGTGCGAGAGGACGTCCAGCCCGCCCTTCGGGTAGATGCGGGCGTTGACGGTGGGAAGCGTGGTTTCGATGGGGGTGGCGGTGCTCATGAACCTGTCTGTCTCTTCTTTCGTTTTTTAGCCCTGCGACTCTAGCCCCCTCCCCCGTAAAAAGAAAACGGCCGGGTTTCCCCGGCCGTTTTCGGTACATCAGGCAGCTGGATCAGAACTCGTAGCGCACGCCGATCGACATCGACCACTGCGAGATGCCGTTGGTCTGGCCGTCTGCGTTGGTCGGGATGCCCTTCGCCGTGGCCTGGCCGAACTCGGTGCCGCTGCGGTACGAGTAGACGTACTTGCCGGTCGCCGGATCGATGCCCACCAGCGTCGCCGCCGCGAGGTTGGCGTTGAAGCCGTAGTCGATCACATGGCCCCAATCCTTGTTCAGCAGGTTGCCGACGTTCTGGATGTCGAACCAGATCTGCGACTTGTGGCCCTTGAAGAAGCCCGGGAGCTCCTGGCTGATGCGCACGTCGAACGTGTTCACCCAGTTGGCGCGGAAGCCGTTCTCCGGAGCAACCTGGCCGCGGTAGGCCTGCAGGTCGGTCTGCGTGCCCATCCAGTTCCAGAACGCCTGCTCCATCGCCGCGTTGGCGGTGAACACGCCGGTGGCGCTGAGCGTACCGAACTGCACGTCGCCCGGGCCCGCCGGCACGTAGAACAGGTCGTTGAAGGTACGACCGTCGCCGTTCGCGTCGCCGCTGAAGATGTAGCTGTACGGACGACCGCTGCGGCCTTCGTAGAACAGGCCGACGCTGGTGCTGTAGTCACCGAAGAACTTGTGGTCCCAGTTCAACGAGCCGGTGATGCGGTCGCGGATCTCGTAACGCGCCGTGCTGCTGCTCGGCTCGTTGGGGTTCAAGCTCAGCTGCGAGCCGAAGCCCGAGCCAGCCGTCGAGCTGGTCAGCGCCGACACTTCCTCGGCGTTGGTGTAGGTGTACGCCAGGCTCCACGACCAGTCGCTGCCTTCCATGAAGGGCTGCGTCAGCGAGACCGTGAACTGCTGGCCCTTGCCCTTGTTGGTGTTCTCCAGCAGGAAGACGTCGCCGAAGTAGCTGTTGTTGCCGAAGCGCGCGGTCGCGTTCTTGTTGACCGAGTTCGGGTTCCAGTACAGCACGCGGCCATCCGGCGAGTTTGCCGGGATGAAGCCCGGGCCGATGTTGAGCGTGCGGTAGAACAGGCCGTTCTTGACGTCGGTGAGCAGGATTTCAGCCGAAGCGACGATGCCGTTCCACGGCGTCTCGACATCCATGGCGAGGTTCGCCTTCCACACCGACGGCAGCTCGAAGTCTTCGCTGATCGCGTTGACGTTGCGGATGCCGGTGCCGCCGGCGGGGATCGGCTGGTTGAAGCCGTCGGCGCTGAAGTCCAGGCCGTTGTTGCAGCCGGTGACGGGGTTCCAGCCGTTGACCGGGCCGGTGCCCGAGCAGTTGATGCTGGCGGTCGGCGAGTACGTGCCGGGGTTGCCGTAAGCGGTGTAGTTCATGCCGGTGCTGCTGTAGGCATTGCCCACCCACACCTGCGGCGCGTCACCCTGGAACAGGCCCACGCCACCGCGCAGCTGGGCCGGACGCTCCCAGTTGAAGGTGTAGTTGAAGCCGAAGCGCGGCTGCAGGATGAAGTCGTCGCTGTAGGTGGCCGTATTGTCGAGGCTGAAGCCACCGTTCGGGCAGGCGGCGCCGCCCGTGCCGTTGGCGACCCGCGCGGACGCGAAGCAGGCGTTGAACGGCGGAGCCGGCGTGGCTTCCGGACGATCGGCGCGGATGCCGTAGGTCAGCGTCAGGTTCGGCGTGGCATACCAGGTGTCCTGGATGAACAGACCGAGCTTCTTGTCCTTGTAACGCGCGGCGATCGCATTCGGATCGGCCGGGTTGGTCTGCAGGTCGTAATCGAAGTAGCGACCGTTCTCGAGGAAGCTGAAGTCCTTGGCGGTGCCGGTACCCGGGACGTAGAAGCTGTAGTTGCCCCACGAATCCTGCAGGAAGTAGTTGTAGATATCGTTCTCGGCGTACTCGCCGCCGAACTTGATGTCGTGGTCGCCCAGCGTCCACGTGCCGGCCGCGAAGTAGTTCCACGTTTCGGTCAGCAGCGTGTTGCCCGGCGAGCTGCGCTCGGTGCCCAGGCGGATCGCGTCGCCGGTGTTGATCGCGGTGGTCGGGCTGCCATCGTCGAAGTACACCTGCACCGTCGGCGCCGTCGTCGGGCTGACGCGAATCGCGGAGTAGTCGCGATACGACACCTTGAACTCGGTCGAGAAGTTGTCCGACCAGTCGCTGAAGAGCTGGCCGACGTAGCTTTCGACGGTCTTGACGTGGTTGTACCAGTTCGAGCTCAGCGCGAGCACCGACGCGGTCGACGCTTCCGGACGCACGCGGTTCTGTTCGAGCTTGCTGTAACGCAGGTTCGCGCGATGGGCATCGTTGATGTTCCAGTCGAGCTTCAGCGCGTACTCTTCAAGCTCGGTGTCGCCGCTGCCGCTCGTGCTGCCCGGCTCGAAGCCCCAGATGTTGCGCGCGATGTCCTGCACGCGGGCCACGTCGTCGGCAGAGAAGTCGGCGCCGACGGCCAGCGGGTTGGTGCCCTGGCTCTTGCCGGCCGGACCGATGTCGGTCTGCTTGAACTTCTCGTAGTTCGCGAAGAAGAACAGCTTGTCCTTCATCAGCGGACCGCCGAAGGTCATGCCGTAGGTCGTTTCCTTCTTGAACTCGTCGAACGGCAGGCCGGTGACGTCCAGGGTGCTGCCGGCGACGCGCGCCGGGTAATCGCCGAACCAGTCGCCGTCGCGGATCGAGCCGTAGATCGTGCCGTGGAACTCGTTGGTACCCGACTTGGTCACCGCGTTGACGTTCGCACCGGCGGCGCCGGAGAACGACACGTCGTAGTTGGCGACATTGACGTCGATGGCTTCGATCGCATCCATCGAGACCGGCTGGCGCTGGGTCGGCATGTTGTTGCCTTCCAGGCCGAAGGTGTCGCTGGCCGAGACGCCGTCGATGGTGATCTTGTTGAAGCGCGGGTTCTGGCCGCCGGCGGAGATCGAACCCGACGCGCGGTCGGTGACGGCCAGGCGCGGATCCAGGCGCATGTAGTCCTGGATGTTGCCGTTGACCGACGGCAGGCCTTCGATGGTCTGGCGGCTGATGCTCGTGCCCGAACCCATCTTGGTGGCGCTGAAGACGTCCGAACCGCCCAGCGCGACCGCCGTGACGGTGTCGAGCGTGGTGAGGTCGCCCGTCAGCGCGGCGTTGATCGTGTTGGTCTTGTTGAGGTCGAGGTAGACGTTGTCTTCCGTCTTCGTGCCCTCGCCCGACTTGGTGATGGTCACCGTGTACGGACCACCGACGCGCAGGCCGCGCGCGGTGTAGCGACCGCTCGCGTCGGTCGTGGCGCGGCTCACCGTGCCCGATTCGACGTGGGTGATGACGACTTCCGCACCGGCGACGGGCTGGCCGTCCGTGCGCGTCACGGTGCCGCCGACGCCGGCGGAGGTGGCCTGTGCGAACACGGGCGCGGTGGCAAGGGCGGCGAGCAGACCAAGCGTGAGCTTGGACAGACGGACGCGATTCGGATGGGTCATTACGATGGCCTCGAAGCGTGGTTCACAAGAGGGAAGCCAGGCGCGACCCCGGTCGCACCCGTGCAAGAAAAGGTTTTGATTCCGCCCCCTGGGGCGCCGGGCCGGAGCCCGCCGGTTAACGTCAGTTTAACAGGCTAGAAGCCCTGTGTGACAGGGCCGTGACGGCCATCACTAACGGACACAAACCGCCAACCGCATATCGGGCGGGTCCGGACGCGGAATGTCGGCCCCCGAACGAAAACGCCCGACCCGGCAAAACCGGATCGGGCGTCGTCCGCACGGCTGGCACCGCTTACGGGGGCGAGATCTGCAGGTACGTCCCGAGGCCGTCCAGGAACATCTGGACCGAGATCGCCACCAGCAGCATGCCCATCAGGCGCTCGATGGCCGTCAGCGCTCTGCGGCCGAGCAGCTTGTAGAGCAGCGTCGCGGAGAACAGGATCGCCGCCGTCGCGCCCCAGGCGATGAGCAGCGCGAGGCTCCAGTCGTTGAGGCGGGCGGGCTCGTTGCTGCCCATCAGCATCACCGCCGCCATGCCCGACGGGCCGGCCACCAGCGGGATCGCCATGGGCACGATGAAGGGCTCGCCGTCGGGGATCTCGCCCATCAGGCCTTCCGGCGGCGGGAAGATCATGCGGATGCCGATGAGGAACAGCACGATGCCGCCGGCGATCGACACCGACTCCTGGCGCAGGTGCATCAGCTCCAGCGCGTACTTGCCGCCCCAGAGGAACATCATCAGCACGGCCAGCGCGATCAGCAGCTCGCGCGCGAGCACGATGCGCTGGCGCTGCGGCGGAAGGCCGCGCAACAGGCTCAGGAAGACCGGCACGTTGCCGAGCGGGTCGAGGATGAGGAACAGCAGCAGCGCTGCGGACGCGATGGTCATGGGCGTTCGGTCACTGCAACTGGGTCAGGCCGACGGCCGCGGGTGTCGGGATCCAGACCTGTCCGCGGTGGACGGCGCCGGCGGCCGAAAGCAGGGTCACGCACGAGGCGGCATAGGCCGACGGATCGAGCGCGGCGCGATCGTTTTCTTCCACGTAGGCCTTGGCGCGAAGCGCCGTGCGCATCGGGCCCGGTCGCAATCCGGCCACGCGGATGGAGGAGTTCGGCATCTCGGCATGCAGCATGTGCACGAGGCCTTCCAGCCCCTGCTGCGCCAGGCCGTAGCCACCCCAGAACGCCTGGCCGGCACGCGCGGCATCGTCGACGACGAACACCACCGAAGCGTCGTCGGACTTCGCCAGCAGCGGCAGGCAGGCCTGCGTCAGCCACCACGGCGCGGTGAGGTTCACGTGGAGCGCGCGCGCGAACACCGCCGGATCGGTCTGCGCCAGCGGCGTGAGGCCGGCGAAGTCGGCCGCGCAATGCAGCACGCCGTCGAGGCGTCCGAGTTCGGCTTCGATGCGCTGCGCGAGTTCGGCGTAGTCGTCGGCGCTGGCGCCTTCCAGGTCGAGCGGATAGAGCAGCGGTTCCGACCCGACCTGCGCCAGCGTGTCGTACACCCGGTTCAACTTCGGCACCTTGCGGCCGAGCAGCACGACCGTCGCACCGGCACGCGCGCACGCCTGCGCCGCGGCGGCGCCAAGACCGCCGTGGGCGCCGGTCACCAGGACGACGCGTCCTTCGAGCGGACTCACTGGTTGTGCGTCTCGCTGATCATGCGCGCCAGTTCGCCCGACTCGAACAGCTCCAGCGTGATGTCGCAGCCGCCGATCAGTTCACCGTGAATGAAAAGCTGCGGGAAGGTCGGCCAGTTCGAATAGCGCGGCAGGTTCGCGCGGATCTCCGGATCCTCGAGCACGTTGACCGTGTGCAGCTGCGTTGCACCCGCGGCCTTGAGCGCCTGCACCGCGCGGCTGGAAAAACCGCACATCGGGAACTGCGCGGTGCCCTTCATGAAAAGGACGATCGGATGGCTTTCGACTTCGGCCTGGATCCGCTCCATCACGGACATGGCGACAACTCCTGCAATGGTGCGTTGCCGGCGGTTGACGGCACGGCAACGGAACGTGGGGATAGAATGTCCAATTGTAAGCCTTCCCGAGCCGCGGACGCGCGCAGTTCACCGATCGCCGCCCGGCATTCCCTTAGCCAGCCCCCTCAGGAGCCCGCAATGGCCATCGAACTGCCCCCCCTGCCCTACGACCGCACCGCGCTGGAGCCGCACATCTCGGCCGAGACGCTGGACTACCACCACGGCAAGCACCACAAGACGTACGTGGACAACCTCAACAAGATGATCGAGGGCACCGAGTTCGAGCAGCTGTCGCTGGTGGAGATCATCCGCAAGTCGCAGGGCGGCATGTTCAACAACGCCGCGCAGGTGTGGAACCACACGTTCTACTGGAACTGCCTCTCGCCCAAGGGCGGCGGCGAGCCGACCGGCAAGGTCGCCGAGCTGATCAACAAGGCCTTCGGCGACTTCGCCAAGTTCAAGGACGAGTTCTCGAAGCTGTCGATCGGCACGTTCGGTTCGGGCTGGGGCTGGCTGGTGCAGCGTCCGGACGGCTCGCTCGCCCTGGTGAGCACCTCCAACGCCAACACCCCGATCACCGGCGAAGACACCCCGCTGCTGACCTGCGACGTGTGGGAGCACGCGTACTACATCGACTACCGCAACGCCCGTCCGAAGTACGTCGAGGCGTTCTGGAACCTGGTCAACTGGGACTTCGTGGCGTCGAACCTGAAGTAAGTTCGCGTCCCCATGCAGTACGAAAAACGGCCGGGGAAACCCGGCCGTGTTTCGTTGTGGCGTCGTATTCGGCTACGTTGCGTCAGCGCAGCGCCTCGACCACCGGCGCCACCTGCGCCTCGCGTCCGAGCGCGAGGCCGACGCGTTCCAGCGACATCGCCAGCGCGTTCGCATCGTCGGCTCGGAGCGTCGCGTGGCCGACCTTGCGACCTGCGCGCGGCAGCTTGCCGTAGTCGTGCCAGTGGCCGCCGGGCTCGCGCAGCATCGGCAGCGCATCGGGCATTTCGCCGATCCAGTTGAGCATGCACGCAAGGCCAACCATGCGCGTGTCGCCCAGCGGCAGGCCGAGCACGGCGCGCAGGTGGTTCTGGAACTGGCTGGTCTCGCTGCCTTCGATGGTCCAGTGGCCGGAGTTGTGCACGCGCGGCGCGAGTTCGTTCGCGAGCAGTTCGCCATCGCGGCAGAACAGTTCCAGCGCGAACACGCCGACGTAATCCATCGCTTCGGCGAGGCGACGCGCATAGTCGTAGGCGATCTCGCCCAGCGCGGTGTCCACGCGCGCGGGCGCGAGGCTCGCCGACAGCACGCCGTCGACGTGCCAGTTCTCGGTGAGCGGCCACGCACGGAATTCGCCATCGCGGCCGCGCACGGCGACCACCGACAACTCGCGTTGGAAGTGCACGAAGCCTTCCAGGATCAGTCCGACCTTCGGCGCCTGCGCGCCGAGCGCCGCCCACGCGGCATCGGCATCGGCCGGCGACTTGATGCGGAACTGGCCCTTGCCGTCGTATCCGAGGCGGCGCGTCTTGAGGATGCAGGGCGTGCCGATGTCGGCCAGCGCGGCATCGAGCTGCTCGCGCGTGTCGATCGGCGCGAACGGCGGCACCGGGATGCCGAGTTCGCGGAACAACGTCTTTTCGGCCAGACGATCCTGCGCGGTCGCCAGCGCGCCGGGATTTGGGAAGACCTGCACGCGTTCGCTCAGCCACTGCGCCGATTCGGCCGGCACGTTCTCGAAATCGAACGTCGCTACGTCAACGCGCGACGCGAACTCGGACAGCGTGGCCTCGTCGCGGTAATCGCCCACGACCATCGGCGCGAACTGGCCGGCGCAGGCGTCGGCGACGTTGTCCATCACCAGGAAGCGCAAGCCAAGCGGCGCGCCCGAGAGCGCGAGCATGCGGGCGAGCTGTCCGCCGCCGAGGATGCCCACGGTGGTCATTTGCGCCGTCACTTCCGCGGATCGTCGTTGGCCAGCACATCGTCGGTCTGGCGGGTGCGGAAGGCGTCGAGCGCGTCGCCGATCGCCGGCTGGTCGTTGGCGAGCAGCGCCGCGGCGAACAGCGCCGCATTGGCCGCGCCAGCGTTGCCGATGGCGAAGGTCGCCACCGGAATGCCCGCGGGCATCTGCACGATCGACAGCAGCGAATCCATGCCGTTGAGCGCCTTGCTCTGCACCGGAACGCCGAGGACAGGCACCGCGGTCTTCGAAGCCAGCATGCCGGGCAGGTGCGCCGCGCCGCCGGCGCCGGCGATGATCGCGCGCAGGCCGCGGGCTTTCGCCGTGGCCGCGTAATCGAAGAGGACGTCGGGCGTGCGATGCGCCGACACCACGCGGACTTCGTGCGGGACGCCCAGCGCCTCCAGCTTCGCCGCGGCGTGCTGCATCGTCTCCCAGTCGGAGCGCGAGCCCATCACGATGCCGACCAGCGGCGTGGGTTCTCCTGGCATGGTCCTAAGGCCCTGTGCAAAGACGTATTCTAACCCCCTGTTCGATTCCCCCGGCACCGACTCCATGGACCGCAAGCTGCTCGACCTGCTCGTCTGCCCCACCACGCGCCAGCCGCTGCAACTGCTGGACAGCCGGGGCCTCACGGCGCTGAACGCCGCGATCGAGGGGGGCGGGTTGCAGCGCGCCGACGGCAGCGCGCAGATCGAGACGCTGCACGAGGCCCTGGTCACGCGCGATCGCAAGACCGTCTACCGCGTCGACGATGGCATTCCGGTGCTTCTGGCCGAAGAAGCCATCGCGACCTCGCAGATCCCGGCCTTCCCGGGGGCATGAGCACGTTCGCCCCGCCGCCGGCCGAGGTCGTCGCGCACGACGTCGCGCTGGCGCTGGCCGAAGACCTGGGCAGCGGCGACGTCACCTCCGCCCTGTTGCCCGACGTGGCCGACGACGCCTACCTGCTGTGCAAGGAAGACGCCGTTGTCTGCGGGCGGCCGTGGTTCGACGCCTGCCATCGCGCGCTCGATCCGCACGTGCGCATCGACTGGCGCGTGTCCGAAGGCGACCGCGTGAAGGCCGGCACGGTACTGGCGACGCTCCACGGCCGCGCGCGTGCGCTGGTAAGCGCCGAACGCGCGTCGCTCAACTTCATGCAGACGCTGTCCGCCACCGCGACCACGACGGCGGCGTACGTCGGGGCAGTGCGCGGCACGACCGCCAGGATCCTCGATACGCGCAAGACGATTCCCGGCCTGCGCCAGGCGCAGAAGTACGCCGTGCGCGTAGGCGGCGGCGTGAACCATCGCATCGGCCTGTTCGACGCGGTGATGCTGAAGGAAAACCACGTGCGTGCAGCCGGTTCGATCACGGCCGCCATTCGTGCCGCGCGCGCGATGCATCCGTCGCTGCCGCTGATCGTGGAAGTCGAATCGATCGAGCAACTGCGCGAAGCGCTGCACGAAGGTTGCGACCGCATCCTCATCGACGATTTCGATGCATCGATGCGCCGCGAGGCGGTCCGCATCACGCACGAACTGCCGGCCGATGAACGCATTCCGCTGGAAGTGTCCGGCGGCGTCGACATGCAGACGCTGCGCGGCATCGCCGAGGACGGCGTGGATTGCATCTCGATCGGCGGACTGACCAAGCACGTCCGCGCGATCGACCTGTCGCTCAAGCTCGGACCGCCGCCCGCCTGAGGCGGCGGCGGTCGGGTCCCTTACAGCGGCATCAACACGACCGCAGCGGCACCGGCGGCCACCAGCACGAGCGCCAGCGCGACCCACGGCCACGCCGAACGCTTCGGGGTTTCCTTCGCCTTGCGCATCGACGTCGGCACGACCTGCACCGGCTCCTGCACGGACGTCCCGGCGACTCGGAAACGCAGCACGTCGAAAGCGAGCTCGTCGCCGACCTTCGCCTCGCCGCGCAGGATGCGCTTGCCGTTGAGGAAGGTGCCGTTGCTGGAACCCAGGTCCTCGACCTGCACGCCGGTGTCGGTCGGGATCAGCCGCGCATGCGAGCGCGACAGGCCCGGCGTATCGAAGCGCAGGTTGCAATCCGGTCCGCGGCCGATCGTCAGCACGCCGACCAGCGCGTCGCTGCGGCTGCCCAGTTCGGCCGACACGCTGCGCAGGAAGAAGCGCGGCAACACCGGACGCACGGCGGTGACGCCGGGGTCGTCGTTGGCCGACATGAGGTCGGGACCCGCGACCGGCTGGCGTGCGACCACCGGCGGCGGACCGAGCGCGGCGAGCTTCGCCTGCACCTGGTCGAAGCCGACGCTGTCGCCGGGACGCAGGGCGATAAGCCCCTGCACCTGCCGGCCGTTGACGCTGACGGCCGTCCCGGCCGGGACGTCGAGCATCACGCCCTGCGCGGTGACATGCAGTTGGCAGTGCTGCGGCAGCACGCCGGGGTGGTCGATGACGATGGTGGATTGGGGGTCGGAACCGACCCGGTTGACGCCATGGCCCAGCAGGACCTGCGGGTGTTCTCCACCCGGAAAGACGAGTTTCAAGCGGGATCTGCCCCCTGCAGCGGTTCCCATCATTGTGTGGTGCGCGACGTGTGGGGCGCGTCGCGGTCGGACCTTGCGAGCAGCTCGGCACGTCGCCACAGTAACGGCATGACTCTACTGATCTTGATGATCGTCGCTGCGATGGCGTTCGCATTCTGGAGCGCCAGCCGGGCCGCCGCCGAACGCGCCGAGGCCGTTGGACGCGATGCCTGCCGCGCTGCCGGCGTGCAGTGGCTGGACCAGAGCGTGCACGCGATCGGCCTGCGCTTCTATCGCCAGGACAGCGGATGGCTCGGTTTCGAACGGACGTTCCGCTTCGACTATTCGATCAACGGCGAGGACCGCCACATCGGCAAGCTGGTGCTGCGCGGAGAACGGCTGGTGGCGTTCACCGGACCGGTGACGCGGGAGCCGTCGGCATTGCATTGATCGGCGTGCGTGGTGGCGTCGCGACCGGACCTGGCTCCCTGTCGCTTGAACATCGCCGCTGATGGCGTAACGGCCTGGATCCCGGCCTTCGCCGGGATGGCGTATCGGCAAAGGCGCACGCGCATGGCGCGTGCGCGCCGATACGTCACTTCACGATGCGCAGGTGCGCGCCGCGCTTTGGCGTCGGCGTCTGAGGCCCGTCGTCGTCGCCCTCGGGCGCAGGTTCGCTCGGCACCGCGCTGAGCGGGCTGATGGGCGTCTCGTCGGCGAGCTCGACCTCCACCTCGCCTTCGTCCGCAGCGGCGTGGATGTCTTCCGGCAGCGCCATGCCCTGCCCCGTTTCGCGCGCGTAGATCGCCAGCACGGCCTGCACGGGAACGGTTACCGGGTAGCTCACGCCGCCGAAGCGCGCGCTGAAACGGATCGCGTCGTTCGCCATTTCCAGGCGCGATACGGCGCGCTCGGCGATGTTCAGCACGATCTTGCCGTCCTTCACCGCGTGGGTGGGGACCTGCACGCCATGGCGCGTGGCATCGACGAGCAGATGCGGCGTCATGCCGTTGTCGGCGATCCACTCGTACAGCGCCCGCAACAGGTACGGGCGGTGGCTGGTCATCGACGAATTGCTTTCCTGACTCATGCCGGGAGTGTAGCGCCGCGCGGTCGCCGACGGTTATACGCGGCGCCCGGTCGCATGCGGCCATTCGCCGCAAAAACGGAAACGGGCCCGAAGGCCCGTTCGCTCGACAACCGGAACCGGAACCCTCAGGCCGGCATCTCGCGCAGCTTGCGCTCCTGGTCGGTCAGGCTCCGGGTGAAACCCGGGTTGCGGAAGATGCGGTTGCCGTAGTCCTCGATGGCCTTGCCATCCTTGGGAAGCGGGACGCCAAGCGCGTCCAGGCGCCAGATGATCGGCGCCATCGCGCAGTCGGCGAGGCTCATTTCGGGGTTCAGGAAGAACTTGCTCGCCTTGAACAGCGGGACCGACGCGGTCAGCAGTTCCTTCAGGCGCTTCCGGCCGGCTTCGGCCTGGGCCTTGTTGCCGAGCTGGATCGCCTGCACCTGCGGTACCCAGTCGTGCTCCAGACGCAGCATCGCCAGGCGCAGGCGCGCGCGGGAAAGCGGATCCACCGGCATCAGCGGCGGGTGCGGGTAACGTTCGTCGAGGTATTCGCTAACCACGCTGGCCGCGTACAGGACCAGGTCGCGCTCGACCAGCGTCGGCACCGAGTGGTACGGGTTGAGGTCGACGAGGTCTTCCGGCGGGTTCTGCGGATCGACCGGCACCAGGTCGTAGGTCACGCCTTTCGCGGCCAGCACCAGGCGCACGCGATGGCACAGCACGCAGTCGGTGGAAGAAAACAGCGTCAGGGCATTGCGCATACGTGGACTCGCCGCCATTCGACCTCTCCGGCCACCGGAATCCGCCGGTGGTTAGACGCCGCCCACCCCGTGTGGACAGTCGTCACGGCCTCGATCAGCTACACCCTCACTGCAAACCAAGGAGCCCGCACATTCCTGTACGGGCTCCAAAGGGATACAGCATGCGATCAGTGCTTGTCCACGTCCCGCCAGTACTCGGTCTTGAGCAGGTAGGCCAGCAGGGTGAACATCGCCAGGAACAGGATCACCCAGACGCCCAGGCTCTGGCGCTTGAGGGCGGCCGGCTCCGCGGCGTACTCGAGGAAAGCGGTGATGTCGCGCACCGAACGGTTGAACTCCTCGGCGTTCTGGTGGCCCGGCTGGGTCACCTTCAGGCCGAGGACCGGACGCTCGCCGGTCGCCTTGTCCGCGTCGCCGAACTCGGCGTGCTGCAGACCCTGCAGCTCCCACAGCGGGTTGGGCATCGACGCGTTCGGGAACAGCTGGTTGTTCCAGCCCAGCGGACGCGATTCGTCCAGGTAGAACGACTTGAGGTAGGTGTAGATCCAGTCGCTGCCACGGACGCGGGCGATCAGGCTCAGGTCCGGCGGCATCTTGCCGAACCACTGGTTCGCGTGTTCGGGCGTCATGCTGACGTGGATCTGCTCGCCGAACTTGGCGCCGGTGAAGTTGAGGTTGTTCATCACCTCGTCTTCGGTCAGGCCCAGGTCCTCGGCCATGCGCGAGTAGCGCAGGTACTTCAGCGAGTGACAGCCGGAGCAGTAGTTCATGAACAGCTTGGCGCCGTTCTGCAGCGAGGTCCGGTCGTCCAGGTCGGTGCCCGACTGCATCAGGTGGCCGCCCTCGGCCGCCGACACGTTGGTCGACAGCGCGACGAAGGACACCAGCAGGCCGGCGGCAAAGGTGGCGAACTTATTCACGATGCGCATCTTTTGGACGGGGCGGTGGATGGCGCGAGCGGTCATCTCAGTCATGCATCGTCACCCGTTGCGGTACCGGCTTGGTTTTATCGAGCTTGGTCCAGAGCGGCATGGTGATGAAGAAGGCGAAGTACAGGAACGTCAGCACGCGGCCGATGATCGTCTCCACCGGGTCGGTACCCGGGCCGGCGCCGATCTTGCCCAGCCACAGGAAGCAGATCGCCAGCACGCCCAGCATCACCTTGGTGATCCAGCCGCGGTAGCGGTGCGACTTCACCGGAGAGCGGTCAAGCCACGGCACGAAGAACAGCACGGCGATCGCCGAGAACATCACGATCACGCCCAGCAGCTTGTCCGGGACCACGCGCAGCATCGCGTAGTACGGCGTGTAGTACCACACCGGCTTGATGTGTTCCGGCGTCACCAGGCGGTTGGCCTCGGTGAAGTTGTCGTGCTCCAGGAACCAGCCGCCGAAGGCCGGCGCGAAGAAGATCACAAACGCGCAGATGATCAGGAAGAAGCCGACGCCGAACAGATCCTTCACCGTGTAGTACGGATGGAACGGGATGCCGTCGGCCGGCTTGTTCGGATCCCAGCGATTGCCCTTCGGACCCTTCTTGATCTCCACGCCGTCGGGGTTGTTCGAACCCACTTCGTGCAGCGCGCCCAGGTGCAGAACGACGAGCAGCAGCAGGACGAGCGGCAGCGCGATGACGTGCAGCGCGAAGAAGCGGTTCAGCGTGGCGTCGCCCGGCAGGAAGTCGCCCATGATCCATTCGGTCAGGCCGTTGCCGATGACCGGGATCGCGCCGAACAGCGAGATGATCACCTTGGCGCCCCAGAAGGACATCTGGCCCCACGGCAGCACGTAGCCCATGAAGGCCTCGGCCATCAGGACCAGGTAGATCAGCATGCCCAGGATCCACACCAGCTCGCGCGGCTTCTGGTAGGAGCCGTACATCAGGCCGCGGAACATGTGCAGGTACACGACGATGAAGAACATCGACGCACCAGTGGAGTGCATGTAGCGGATCAGCCAGCCCCACTCCACGTCGCGCATGATGTATTCGACCGACGCGAACGCTTCGGCCGCGGACGGCTTGAAGTGCATCGTCAGGAAGATGCCGGTGACGATCTGGTTGACCAGCACCAGGAGCGCGAGCGAACCGAAGTAGTACCAGAAGTTGAAGTTCTTCGGCGCGTAGTACTCGGTCATGTGCTTGCGGTACGCCGGCATCATCGCCGGGGCCCGCTCGTTAACCCAGTCCATCACGCCGCCAGCGGCCTTCGTGAAAATGTTCGCCATGGCTTACGCCGCTCCCTTGCTGCTGGACGGATCGACACCGATGACGATGGTGGTGTCGTTCTCGTAATGGTGCGGGGGCACGAGCAGGTTGATCGGCGCCGGGACACCCTTGAACACGCGGCCGGCCATGTCGAAGCGCGACTTGTGGCAGGGGCAGAAGTAACCGCCCTTCCACTCCGGATCGAACGGCTCGGGGCGGATCTCGGCCTTCATTTCCGGCGAGCAGCCCAGGTGGGTGCACAGGCCGACGAGGACGGAAATCTCCGGCTTGATCGAACGCAGTTCACCGGTGATGTACGCCGGCTGCTGGTCCTTGTTCTCGGACTTGGGATCGCGCAGGTTCGGGTCCAGCGTCGGCAGCGCGTCGAGGATCGCCTTGGAGCGCTTGACGATCCAGATCGGCTGGCCGCGCCATTCCATGATCAGTCGCTGGCCTTCTTCCAGCGCCGAGATGTCGGCGGTCACCGGTGCACCGGCGAGCTTCGCCCGCGTGCTCGGATTCCACGACTTGATGAAGGGCACCGCCACGAAACCGGCACCGACCGCGCCGACCACTGCAGTGGTCGCGGTCAGGAACCGACGGCGGCCCTGGTTGACAGGATCGTTGACCCCTTGGTTGGCCATCCGGCACTCCGCAAAGCTGGAACGAAGTTACGCCGCACTGCCAACGCCACTGGCGACAGCTCGCGGCACAAAAGACGGGGAA
The DNA here is from genome assembly GCF_009755585.1 of Lysobacter soli. Taxonomy (NCBI): domain Bacteria; kingdom Pseudomonadati; phylum Pseudomonadota; class Gammaproteobacteria; order Lysobacterales; family Lysobacteraceae; genus Lysobacter; species Lysobacter soli. Next base: position 3,103,249 of record NZ_CP046603.1, read on the forward strand.
GTGTAACGGAACGATGAATGAACCGACAATCCGCTACACGTTGCGCGAGTCGTCCGCTGGACGGACGCGCACGCACCCCACGCCCCGCCGGGCGCGGGATGGGAAAAAACGTCAGCGCATCATGGCGGTGGCGCCCCGATAACGATCGGCCAGCTGGCCCACGCGCTGGACATAACGCTGGGTTTCGCTGTAAGGCGGCACGCCGTTGTACTTGTCGACGGCGCCCTCGCCCGCGTTGTAGCCGGCGGCGGCGAGGGTCAGGTTGTTGTTGAAGCGCTTGAGCAACCACGCCAGGTACTGCACGCCGCCCTGGATGTTCTGGCGGGCGTCGAACGCGTTGCTCACGCCGAAGCGCCGCGCGGTGGCGGGCATCAGCTGCATCAGTCCCTGTGCGCCGGCGCGCGAGAGCGCGTTCGGGTTGTAGGCCGATTCGGCATGGATGATCGCCCGCACGATCGACTCGTCGACGCCGTGCTGGCGCGCCGCGGCGGCGATCTCGTCGCGGTAGGCATCGGTGTTGAGGCGGACCGTGCCGAAGTTCACGCCGGGCCGCATCGAGCAGGCGTAGCAGGTCTCGATGTAGCTGTAGCGGATCGTGCGCACCGCCGAGGCGCTGGCCACGTTCTGCGGCTTGCGGCTGGTGTAGTGACGCACGCCATCCTTGATGTAGGAGTACACCTGTCCCTGCACGACGCGCGGCGCGTTGTACGAAGGCGTGGGCACGGGCGTCGGTGCGATCGCAGCCGACGTGGCGACGGTTGCCATCATCGAAGGCGTCGTCGATGCGGGCGCGGATGCCGACACCGAAGCGGTGACGGAAGAAGCCGGAGACGTCACCGCGCCGACGGCGGCGGCGGGCGTGGAAACCATCGGCTTCGATGTCGCGGACTTGCGCGCGGGGCCATCGGGCGTGTGGCTGACGACCGTGCACTTCGCACCGGCCGGGCGCTTGCTCACGTAGCTGCGTGAACCATCGGGACCGTCGCAACGGTACAGCGTGCCGGCAACGGACGGCGCCGCGGCCAACAGGCAGACGATCCCCAGCAGCAGTGAGCCCCCCCTCATGGCCGCGAGTGTGTCCTGTCTGCTTCCCCTTCACAAGTCCTTGATTGCGCTGGCCTCGTGAAACGTGACCGCGCCCGCATCCCCGCCCCGCCCGCCGGTCGAACCCTTGGCGGCTCAGCGCCGCATCGCGGTCGCCGACCGGTATCGCTCGGCCAGCACCGCCACCCGCTGCACGTAGCGCTGGGTCTCGTCGAAGGGCGGCACGCCGCGATAGCGGTCGACCGCGCCCTCGCCGGCGTTGTAACCCGCGGCGGCCAGGACCAGGTTCCCGTCGAACCGCTGCAGCAGCCACGCCAGGTACTGCACGCCGCCGCGGATGTTCTGGCGGATATCGAAGACGTTGACCACGCCGAAGCGCCGGGCGGTGGCGGGCATCAACTGCATCAGCCCCTGCGCGCCGACGCGCGAGATGGCGTTCGGGTTGTAGGCCGACTCGGCGTGGATGATCGCCCGCACCACCGCCTCGTCGACGCCGAAATCGCGCGAGGCCGATGCGATTTCCGCGCTGAAGGCCCGGGTGTCCAGCCGGATCGTCGCGAAGTCCACGCCCGGCTGGAGCGCACAGGCGTAGCAGGACTCCATATAGGTGTAGGTGACCCGGCTCACCGGCCCGAGCCCGGCGCGTGGGGTCGGACGCTGGCTGGCGTAGTGGACGATGCCGGCCTCGGTGTAGGTGTAGACCTGCCCCCGGGCCACGCGCATCGGCGGCAGGGCGCCGGCCGCGTCCGCGGCGTCGACCCGCGCCGGCGCATCGTCCGCCGCACCGGACGGGAAGCCGAACGACTGCGCCGGCGCGGACGGCCGGCTCGGCTGCCCGAGCCCGGACTGCGCCCACGCCGCGGGCGCCGCCACGAGCAGCCCGGCCAACCCCAGCGATGCAAAGCCTGCCTTCAGGGACTTCACGAACGTCAGGGTCGTCGGCGCGGCCCGCGCGCCCTCCGTCTGCCCTCTGATCTCAGAACGCGATTCCCGGCCCGACCCGGACCGCGGCCTGTAGAATGCGCCCCCTCCGGCGCGGAATAACCGCCGCCCCTCCCGGATCGAGCCAGATGAGCCAGACCAACACGACTTCCCTGCCCTTCGAGGCAGCCGCCGAGCGCGGCACCGATGCGGTCGTCGCCACCGCGCCGCGCAAGCTCTACATCCAGACCCACGGTTGCCAGATGAACGAGTACGACTCGGCCAAGATGGCCGACGTGCTCGCCGCCAGCGACGGCCTGGAGCTGACCGACAACGCCGAAGAGGCCGACGTCATCCTGATCAACACCTGCTCGATCCGCGAGAAGGCGCAGGAGAAGGTCTTCAGCCAGCTCGGCCGCTGGAAGTCGCTAAAGAGCGGGGGCAAGCCGGTCGTGATCGGCGTCGGCGGCTGCGTGGCGTCGCAGGAAGGCGAGGCGATCGTGAAGCGCGCGCCCTTCGTGGACCTGGTGTTCGGCCCGCAGACGCTGCATCGGCTGCCCGAACTCATCCAGGCCCGTCGCGACACCGGCCTGCCACAGGTCGACATCTCCTTCCCCGAGATCGAGAAGTTCGACCGCCTGCCCGAACCGCGCGCCGAAGGCCCGTCTGCGTTCGTCTCGATCATGGAAGGCTGCAGCAAGTACTGCTCGTTCTGCGTGGTGCCCTACACGCGCGGCGAGGAAATCAGCCGTCCGTTCGAGGACGTGCTGGTCGAAGTGGCCGACCTTGCCTCGCAGGGCGTGCGCGAGATCAACCTGCTCGGACAGAACGTCAATGCGTATCGCGGCCCGTACGGAGAAGACGGTGAAGTCGCCGACCTCGGCCTGCTGATCCGCGCCATCGCCGAGATCGAAGGCGTCGGCCGCATCCGCTTCACCACCTCGCATCCGCTGGAGTTCTCCGACTCGCTGATCGAGGCCTACCGCGACGTGCCCAAGCTCGCCAACTACCTGCACCTTCCGGTGCAGGCCGGCAGCGACCGCATCCTCAGCGCGATGAAGCGCGGCTACACCGCCATCGAGTTCAAGCAGAAGATCCGCAAGCTGCGCGCGGTGCGCCCGGACATCTCGGTCAGCTCCGACTTCATCGTGGGTTTCCCCGGCGAGACCGACGCGGACTTCGAGAAGACCATGAAGCTGATCGAGGACGTCGGCTTCGACCAGTCGTTCTCCTTCATCTACTCGCGTCGCCCCGGCACGCCCGCGGCCGACCTGGAAGACAACGTTTCCAGCGAGGAAAAGCATGCGCGCCTGTCGCGTCTGCAGGCGCACATCAACGCGCATGCGCGGTCGATCTCCGACGCGATGGTCGGCACCACGCAGAGCGTGCTGGTCGAAGGCCCGTCGAAGAAGAACCCGAACGAGCTCACCGGCAAGACCGAGAACATGCGTTCGGTGAACTTCCCCGGCCACGCGCGCCTGATCGGCCAGTTCGTCGATGTCGTCATCACCGAGGCGATGAGCAACTCGCTGCGTGGCCGCGTGGCGGTAGCCGAAGCGAACGACGCCTGATCCTGGCGCCGCTCGCGGCATCGTCCCGGCGCGCGCCGGCACGGCTTACTTCAGCACCGTCCCGACGTCGACGATCTCGACGCCCTGCAGCTGGCCCAGCCAGGTGTCGAACCAGGGCTTGTGCGCGGCCCCCACGATGGACAGCACGCGCGCGCCCGGCTTCTCGCGAAACGTCTCGCGGATGTTGGCGACCATACGCAGGTTGCGCGTTTCCCAGCCGGCGACCCACACCTGCGGATAACGCTCGGGCGAAGTCGACCGCATCGCCGGCACGATGTTGTTCTTCGCGCGCGCATCCAGCGACGCGGGCTGGTTGAGCACGCGATAGAACGCCAACATGTCGCCCGAATCGATCGATACCTTCTCGCGCCTGAGCGCCGCGTCGAGGTCAGCGCGGTCCGAATCCCAGGCCGCCTGCAGTGCCTTGCCGAACGCCTGCACGTCGGCAATGCGTGCGTTGTCGCCGGTGTGGTTGTCCACCGCGTGCAGGCGCGGCAAGCCCAATCGCGCGGCGAGCTGCGCGCCGATCACATAACTCTCGTCGTTGCGCGTTTCGAGTTTGCGCAACGTCGCGACGAGCGCCTGGTCCAAACCATCGCCCGCGCGTCGTTCACCCGCGGGCAACTGCAGCCATTGCACATACGCCGACGCGCGATCGTTCGCGGCAAGAAAGCGCGAGGCCAGATGGCGGCGCTGCGCGGGCGTGGGTTGGGCAGGCCATTGCGCGAGGGTCTTGTCGACTTCGGCGATGGCCGCGGGAACGTCGAGTCCCGTCGCCTGCTTCGCCGCGTCCGTGCTGGCGCAGTAATCGGCGCCATAGATCGCCGCGTTGCGCGCGGCCATGTCGCATTCCTCGCCTGGCAATGCCTCGATCGTGATGATCTCGGGCTTGAACGCGGCGAGCCGGTCGATCACCGGCGCCAGGGACGCGGGCTTGAACGATGCCGGCAGCTCGCTCAGATGCACCGAACCGAGCACCAGCACCTGCGCGCGTGGACCGGCCATGTCGCGATCAAGCGTGGTCAGATCGACCTGCGTGCTCGCCACCGCCGGCGCCAGCAGGATCGCACCTGCCCATCGAATCCATCGTCCGCTCATCCACTCCTCCCATGGTGTGTTCGCAAGAACGGCCATTCTCGCAGCCCGCGTGGCGTTCCACCTGTGACATCGGACATAGGAGCGTTACGCATCGACGAACGCCCGTTCGAGCAGGCGGCCATTCTCGAGTGCGAGTCGCCGCGTCGGCGAAAGGGCTTCGACGAACGCCGCGTCGTGGCTGATGACCACGAGCGCACCGCGATACGCGCGCAGGGCGCGTTCGAGTTCGCGCACCGCGTGCAGATCGAGATTGTTGGTCGGCTCGTCCAGCACGAGCAGTTGCGGCGCGGGCGTCGCATGCAGCGTGCACGCGAGGCTGATGCGCAGCCGCTCGCCGCCGGAAAGCGCCGCGATCGGCCGATGCATGGCGGCGCCGCGGAAAAGCCATCGTGCGAGCAGGTTCGCACGTTCGACGTTGTCGAGCGCGGGCGTGTTCGCGCTGAAGCAGCCCATCACCGTGTCCTGCGCATCGAACGCGTCGAGCCGTTGCGACAGGCGGGCGACGCGACCTTCGCCGCGCCTGGTGACGCCCGAATCCGGCGCGAGATCGCCGCAGAGCAATCGCGCGATCGTGGTCTTGCCCGACCCGTTGCCGCCAGCGATGGCGATGCGTTCGGGGCCGCGGATGTCCAGGTCGATTCCGCCCGGCGCGAACAGGGCGACGCCATCATGGAGGACCTCCAGTGATCGACCGGAAAACAGCCATCTGCCCGGCGGTACGTGCGTGTCCGGCAATTCGATGGCGAGGTCGGGCTCTTCCCGGATCGACCGTTGCGCGACCGCCAGGCGCCGGCCCGCGTCGGCCAGCCGCGTCGCATGCACGTCTTCCGAGCGAGCCGCTGACAACTGCGCCGCACGCTGGCGATTGCCCGCGACGATGCGCGGCAGTCCCGCGTCGGATGCGCCACGACGTGCGTTGGACGCGCGTCGTTCGGTGCGTTCGCGCGCCTGCTGGCGTTCGCGTTCCTCCCGCTTCACGGCGCGTCGCAGGCTGCGCACGTCCTGCTCCGCGGCGTCGGCCTGCACGCGAACGGCCTCTTCGTAGAACGCGAAATCGCCCCCGTATAGACGCAGCGACGTGCGATCGAGTTCGGCTACCTGGTCCACGCGGCCCAGCAGCGTGCGGTCGTGGCTTGCCATGAGCAGGCAGCCGTCCCACTCGTCGATGAAGCGGTAAAGCCGCTGCCGCGCAGCGGCGTCCAGATGGTTGGAAGGCTCGTCGAGCAGCAAGACGTCCGGCCGCTTCAACCACTGCGCCGCGAGCCCAAGCGCCATCACTTCGCCGCCGCTGAGCGTGTCGAGCGTGCGGTCGAGCGCGAGGCGATCCAGCCCGAACGTGGCAAGGCTTGCCCGCGTGCGCTCTTCGAGATCCCACGCGTCGCCGACCGCATCGAACAGCGCCTGCTCCGCGCGCCCGGCCGCGATCGCCGCGAGCGCGTCGAGCCGTTCGCGCACGCCGAGCACGTCGGCGACGCGCAAGGCACCGGGGAAAGCGAGATCCTGCGGCAGGTAAGCGAGCGAGCCGGCGATATCGACCTGCCCGGATGCAGGCGTCAGTTCGCCGGCGAGCAGCCGGAGCAAGGTGCTCTTGCCCGCGCCGTTGGGCGCGACGATGCCCGTTCGACGGGCGTCGAGCGTGAAGGACAGTCCATCGAAGACCGGCGTGCCGTCAGGCCAGGCGAAACAAAGGTGGGAAACGCGTACGTGTGCACGCATGCGGGATGACTCCATCGTGCCGGCGCCAGGGCGCGGCGATCAGAACGAACCTGCGTCAGGCGGCAGGTCGAAGGCTCTGCGGAAGGAGTCGTGCGATCACACTGCGGGAAGGTCTCCGTGGGCCCGTACGCGAATGCGTCGGGCGAAGCGCATTATCGGCCGTGCGGCGCGCGATGTCGCGCACGCACCGCCGGATCGTTCAGTTGCGTGAGGAACGCGACGGCGCGCGCTGCCTCATTTCGCGCGGTACACCGCCTTGCCGTCCACGTACGTCGCCTGCACGGTGAGGTTGCGCAGGCCGTTCGGCGCGATCGCCAGCGGGTCCTCCGTCAGCACGACGAAGTCCGCGCGTTTGCCGACGGCGAGGCTGCCGACCTGCGTTTCGGCGAAGCCCGCATAAGCGGCATCGAGCGTGAAGCCGCGCAGCGCTTCGAATGCCGTCAGCTTTTCCTGCGGATACCAGCCGCCGGCCGGCAGGCCCTGCGCATCGGCGCGCATCGTCGCCGCGTACAGGCCGAAGCGCGGATCGACCGATTCCACCGGGAAGTCCGATCCCAGCGCAAGGCGCGCGCCGCTGTCGCGCAGCTGGCGCCACGCGTACGCGCCGATGATGCGCTGCGGGCCGACGCGATCCTCCGCCCACGGCATGTCGCTGGTCGCGTGCGTGGGCTGCATCGATGCGATCACGTGCAGTTGCGCCAGGCGCGGAAGGTCGGTCGGCGACAGCACCTGCGCGTGTTCGATGCGCCAGCGGTGATCGGTGCTCGTCGCGTCCTTTCCGAGCGCCTTCGCATACGTTTCGAGTACGACGTGGTTGCCGCGATCGCCGATGGCGTGCGTGGCGACCTGCACGCCGCAGCGCCTGGCCTTGTCGACCGCGACGGCGATCTGCTCCTTTGATGTCACCATGATGCCGAGGTTGCCGTGGTCGTCGCTGTACTCCTTCAGCATCGCCGCACCGCGACTGCCGAGCGCGCCATCGGCGTAGAGCTTCAGCGTGCGCATCTGCAGGCGGCCGGACGGATGCGTGTACAGGCCGTTCGCGCAGAGCGATTCGAGCGCCTCGTTGTTGCCGTCGGCCATCGCGGTGATGCGCAGCGGCATCGCGCCGCGATCGGCCAGGCGCTGGTAGCGCTTTAGTTCGGCCAGGCTCACGCCCGCGTCGTGCACACCGGTCAGGCCATGCTCCACCGCCGATTGCATGCCGAGCGACAGCGCGCGTTCGGCGGTTGCCTCGTCCAGCGGCGGTCGGGCTTCGTCGACCAGCCCGGAGGCCGCGTCGACGAACACGCCGGTCGGCTGCTTGCGCGCGTCGCGCACGATGCGGCCGCCATCGGGCTGCCAGTCGCCGTGCAGATCGCGCTTAACCGCACGCATCGCGGCGCTGTTCGCCCAGCCGGCGTGGCCGTCGATGCGTTCGAGCCAGACAGGGCGGTCGGGGAACGCTGCGTCGAGGTCGGCGGCGGTCGGGAAGGTCTTGTCCGGCCAGTCGTTCTGGTCCCAGCCGCGGCCGATCAGCCACGCGCCCGCGGGCAGCTGCTTTTCGAACGCCTGAAGCCGTTGCACCACTTCCTGCTTGCTCGCGGCATCCACCAGGTCGGCGCTGAGCATCGTCATGCCCAGCCCCGAGACGTGCGCATGCGCGTCGATCAGGCCGGGAATCACGGTCGCCTTCCCGGCATCGATGCGCTCGGCCTTCGGATAACGCTTCAGCAGCTCGGCGGTGGAACCGAGCGCGAGGATGCGGCCGGTCTCGTCGTACGCCAGCGCCTGCGCCTTCGGCTGCGCGGTTTCCATCGTGTGGATGCGCGCGGCGCTCAGCACCGTGACCTGTGCGGCCATCGCGTGGCCCGACATCGCGACCAGCGCGCCCGAAAGCGCCAGAACCAGCGTACGCATCCCCTACCCCGCATGTCCGAAAGTGTCCGGACTGTGCGCAATCGCGCCGGTCGTGGCAAGTACTGCGTGCGCTCAGTCGAGCCGCTTGCGGAAGCGCGAGATCGCCAGCGTCATCATCACCATGATGAAGGCCAGCAGCGCCAGCACGTCGGGCCACAGTTCGAACAGGCCCGCGCCGCGCAGCATGATGCCGCGGATCAACCGCAGGAAATGCGTCAGCGGCAGGATTTCGGCCAGCCACTGCACCACCTTCGGCATGCCGGCGAACGGGAACATGAAGCCCGACAGCAGGATCGACGGCAGGAAGACGAAAAACGTCATCTGCATCGCCTGGAACTGCGACTGCGCCTTGGTCGAAATGAGCAGGCCGAGCGTCAGGTTGGCGAGGATCAGCAGCACCGCGGCGAGGTATACGTCGAGCAGGCTGCCGCGGATCGGCACGTCGAACAGCCACACGCCCAACACGAGGATCACCGTGGTCTGGATCAGGCCGATGGCCGCGTACGGCAGCACCTTGCCGATCATCAGTTCCGAACTCGACAGCGGCGTGGCGATGAGCAGCTCCATGTTGCCGCGTTCGCGCTCACGCACGATCGCCACGCCGGTGAACAGCACCATCGTCATCGTAAGGATCACGCCGATCAGCCCGGGAACGATGTTGATCGCGGAACGTCGTTGCGGGTTGTAGAAGCTCACCACGCTCACCTGCCCCGGCCCGGTCTGCCCGACAGTGCCGGCGGTGCTCGCATTGGTGCTGGGCTGCGTGTTCAGCGGCAACTGCGCGAGCTGCACGGCGGCGCTCTGCACGACGGTGTCGCTGCCGTCGACCAGCACTTGCACGGCTTCACGGCCTTCGAAGCGGCGGCGCTCGAAATCGGGCGGGATCACCACGCCGATGCTGATCTCGCCGCGGCGCAGGCCTTCCATCAATTGCTGTGGCGACGTCGCGCTGACGGCGGGATCGATCACCCCGGTGGCGACCATGTCCATCACCAGCGCGCGCGAGGCGGCGGTGTTGGACAGGTCGGCGATGCCGGTGTCCAGTCCGCGCAGGTTGAGGTTGATCGCGTAGCCGAACAGCACCAGCTGCATCACCGGGATGCCAACGATCATCGCCAGCGTGATGCGGTCGCGCCGCATCTGGCGCAGCTCCTTCATCACGATCGCGAAGAGCCGGCGAAGGTTCATGCGGCTTTCTCCGGGTTGCCTGCGTCCTGCGCGTCGTCGCGGCCGCGCGTGGAGGAGACGAAGACGTCTTCGAGGTTCGGCGTCGATGCGGAAACGTCGGCCTGCAGGCCGGCATCGTCGAGCGCCTTCTTCACGCGCGCGGCGGCATCGCCGTTGGCATCGTTGAGCACCCGCAGCGCGTTGCCGATCTGCGCCACGCTGAGCACGCCCGGCACGTCCAGCAGCACCTTCTGCGCGCGGCGCGGCTGGTCGGCCATCACTTCCAGCGTGCGACCGGCGAGCGCGTGGGTGAGTTCGTCCGGCGTGCCATCGGCGACGAGCACGCCGCGGTCGAGGATCGCGATGCGATGGCAACGCTCGGCCTCGTCCATGTAGTGCGTCGAGACGAGGATCGTCGTACCGGCGTCGGCGAGGTCGAACAGCTTTTCCCAGAAATCGCGGCGCGATTCCGGGTCCACCGCACTGGTGGGTTCATCGAGGAACAGCAGCTCGGGCTTCTGGATCACCGCGCCGGCCAGCGCAAGGCGCTGCTTCTGGCCGCCGCTCATCGTGCCGGCGAGCTGCTTCTGCCGATCAGCGAAGTGGTACTGCTCGACCAGTTCGTCGATGCGCTTGGCGGCCTGCGCTCGCGGGATGTCCTGCACGGCGGCGAGGAATTCCAGGTTCTCGCGCACCGTGAGGTCTTCGAACAGCGAGAACTTCTGCGTCATGTAGCCGATGCGGCGTCGCAGTTCCTCGGCCTGTTCGGGAATCCGCAGGCCAAGCACTTCGACGTCGCCTTCGGTCGGCGTGAGCAGGCCGCAGAGCATGCGGATGGTGGTGGTCTTGCCCGAACCGTTCGGGCCGAGGAAGCCGTACACGTTCGCGCGCGGGACGCTGAGGTTCACGTGGTTCACCGCGACCAGCTGGCCGAAGCGTTTGGTGAGCCCGCGCGCGTGGATCGCCAGATCGGCGGCCGTATCGGGAGCGACCTGCGCGTTCATCGCGCGAATTCCACCCGCACGGGCACGCCGGCCGGAAGTTCGCCGCCGGTGTCCCCGGTGATCTCCACCTCGGCGAGGTAACTCAGGCGTGCGGCGTCATCGCCGATCAGCGCGTAGTACGGCGTGAAGCTGGGTTCGCTGCGGATCATGCGCACGCGGCCCTGCAAAGCGGCGTCGCGTCCGTCGAGGAACACACGCGTGGTGTCGCCGACCTTGACGTTTGCGCGGATCGGCTCGGGCACGTAGATGCGCGCGTAAGGGCGATCGCCCACGAGCATCACGGCGAGCGGCGCGCCGACCGGCGCTTCGTCGCCGAGCCGGTACGGCAGGCTGTCGACGACGCCGGAGCGGGGCGCGGTGACGTCGAGCCGTTGCAAGGTCGCCTGCTGGTTCGCGGCCTGCGCCTGCGCGGCCGCGACGGCCGAGCGACCCTGCGCGATCTGTTCGACGCGCGTGCCGCGTTCGAGTTCGAGCAGCGCGGCCTGCGCGGCACGGACCTGTCCTTCGGCAGTGCCGGCGGCGGCGCGCGCGCGATCGACATCGGACGCCGCGACCAGTCGTTGCCGGCCGAGCGGTTGCAGGCGCGTGTAGTACGCACGCGCGTCGGCGGCTTCGGCCTGCGCGGCGGCGAGGTTCGCGCGCGCCTGCTGTATCTGCTCGCTGCGCGGGCCGTGTTCCAGTTCCTCCAGCGCCTCGCCCGCCTGCTGCGCCTGGGCCTGCAATGCCTGCAGTTGCGCCTGCGTTCGCGTGACCTCCAGCTGCAGCAACGGCGTGCCGGCTTTCACGCGCTGGCCTTCGCGCACGTCGATGCGGACGATTTTCTCCGATGCGGGCGCGGGCAGCGCGATGCGGTCCCATTCCAGCGTGCCCAGCGCCTGCGGCGCGTCGTCGCGACAACCGGCAACGACCAGCGTCAGGGCGAGAAGGCAGACACGTGCGTTCATGGCGTCACTCCAGTCCCAGGCCGCGGTCGAGCAGTGCGAGCGTGTGCCGGCGCAGCACGTCGAAATCGAGGTCGTCCGCCTGCAGCAGACGGCGCCAGATCGGCGCACCGGCCGCGGGAAACAGCGTCAATCCGACCAGCGACACCATCAGCAGGCGCGGATCGAGGTCTTCGTTGAGTTCGCCCCGCGACTGCGCCTGGGCGAAGCGCGCGGCCATCATCTGCGGCAGTTGCGGGCCGATGCGTTCGAACAGCACGTCGCGAAGCGCGCCGCCTTCGCACAGCACTTCGCGCACCCACAGCGGCGGCAGCCAGGGATGCGCGGCCACCAAGCGGCCCACGCCGGTGACGAAGCCGGCGATCAGCCCGGCCACGTCGTCGCCGGCGGCGAGCACCGGCTCGCGCAACTGCTGGAAGGCCGGCAGCACGCGCTCGGCGATCACCGCTTCCTGCAATTGCGCCTTGTCGCCGAAGTAGTAATGCAGCAGCGCCGGCGTGACGCCGGCCTCGGTGGCGATGGTCCGCAGCGAGGTCGCGGCGATGCCCCCGCGCACGAAACAGGCGATCGCCGCGTCGAGCAGGCGTTCGCGCAGGTCGGGGCTGTCGGCGTTCGGACGGCCGGGCGAACGGCCAGCGGGTCGCCCCGCACCTGTTCGTCGAGCGGTTGGCGGGCTCGGGACCTTTGCGGCCTTCCGACGTGGTTTGGGGGGTAGCTCGGCGCTCATGGCAGGTATTTAATTGTGCAATTAATTAGATGGCAAGCCGGTTCCGACGAACGGTCGCGCCCGGTGGCGCAGTTGCGAGCCGCGAGCGTTGCGAAGATGACAAGCGTCGCGCGGCCCGGTCGGCCATGATGGGGACGGGTCCACCACGGAATCCTTCCCATGATTCCCACGCATCCCCTCCTCCAGCGCTGCGCCCTCGGCCTGTGGTTCCTGGGGCTCGGCGCGCTCGGCCTGCTGCGCTGGTGGATGCGCTATTTGCGCGACGCGCAGGTGTTCTCCGACGTGGTGATGCACGTCTGGCTGTGGGGATCGCTCGGGCTGGTGGCGGTCGGCGCCGTGTGGACCGCGTGCGCGTTCGCCACGCATCGACGCCATCGCGACACGCGCTGAGGCTTCTTTGAAAAATGACACCCGCGGGCGCAAGCTTGTGGGCTCCGGCGCGCGTCGCGCGCATTCCCCCACGGAAGATCCCGTCACGATGTCCCGAACCACGTCCGAATTCGTCCTGGAGCCGGCCGAAACCGAGCGCCTGGCCAACCTCAGCGGCCCCTTCGACGGCCACCTGCGCATGATCGAACTGCGCCTGGGCGTGGAGATCGCCAACCGCGGCAACATCTTCCGCATCGTCGGTCCGCAGGACGCGGTGGGCAAGGCCGAGCGCCTGCTGCGCGACCTCTGGCGCGACGCCGCCGAGGAAACGCTCACCGAGCCCGCGATCCACCTGCGCCTGACCGAGATCGACGCCGACCACGTCGCCAACGACGACGTCGAACCGCAGGAAGTCGCCATCCGCGTCAAGCGCGGCACGATTCGCGGTCGCGGCGCGAACCAGGCCAAGTACCTGCACGCGATCGCCACCAACGACATCAATTTCGGCATCGGCCCCGCGGGCACCGGCAAGACCTTTCTCGCCGTTGCCAGCGCGGTGGAAGCATTGAACGAGGCGCGCGTGCAGCGGCTGATCCTCGTGCGCCCCGCGGTCGAAGCCGGCGAGAAGCTGGGCTTCCTGCCGGGCGATCTGACGCAGAAGGTCGATCCCTACCTGCGCCCGCTCTACGACGCGCTGTACGAGATGCTCGGCGTGGAGAAGGTCGTCAAGCTGCTGGAGAAGAACGTCATCGAGATCGCGCCCCTTGCGTACATGCGCGGACGCACGCTTAACGATGCGTATGTGATTCTCGACGAGGCGCAGAACACGACCATCGAGCAGATGAAGATGTTCCTGACCCGCATCGGCTACGGCAGCACGGCCGTGGTCACCGGCGATCTCACGCAGATCGATCTTCCGCGACACCAGAAGTCCGGCCTGAAGGATGCGCTGGACGTACTGCGCGACGTCAACGGCATCAGCTTCACCTTCTTCGAATCGCGCGACGTCGTGCGCCATCCGCTCGTGGCGCGCATCGTCAACGCCTACGATGCCCGCGACGCGCAGAACGCGGCGACCGGCCCGTCCGCCTGAGCGATGCCATGACCAAGGGCCCGATCCGTCTCGACGTCGTCATCAACTATGCCGTGCCGCGTGCCGGCGTTCCGTCCGCGGTGAGCTTCCGCAAGTGGGTCGCGGCCGCGCTCGACAGCCGCATCCGCGAAGCCGACCTCGCCATCCGCATCGTCGGCACCAAGGAAGGCCGCGCGCTCAACCATCACTATCGCGGCAAGGACTACGCGACGAACGTGCTCAGCTTTCCAGCGGAACTGCCCGACGGCCTGCCCGAAGGCGTGAAGATGCCGCTGCTGGGCGACCTGGTGATCTGCGCGCCGGTGGTGGCGCGGGAGGCGAAGGAACAGAAGAAGCCGCTGGCCGCGCACTACGCGCACCTGACGGTGCATGGCGTGCTGCATCTGCTGGGCTGGGACCACGAGGACGAGAAGGAAGCCGTCTGCATGGAGCAGCTGGAGCGGGAAATCCTCGCCGGAATGGGCATCGAGGACCCTTACGGCGAATGAAGCTTGCCCGGCCCGGGCCCGCCAAGCGCCCGTCGCCCATCCGCGCTAGACTCCCCCGACGCCCCCATCCCCCGGGGCGCCTGACCAAATCGCAATGTCCGAGGACGACAGTAGTAGCTTCCATTCGCCCGAGCACCAGGAAAAACGCGCCGACCGGCGCGGGCACGAAAAGCCCCGTTCCTGGCTCGAACGCATCAGCTCGGCGCTTTCCGGCGAACCGACCACCCGCGAAGACCTCGTCGAACTGCTGCGCGATGCGCAGGCCGACGGGCTGATCGCCGCCGACACGCTCCGCATGATGGAAGGCGCCATCGCGGTGTCCGACCTCACCGTTGGCGACGTGATGATTCCACGCTCGCAGATGGTCTCCCTCCCGGCGGACGCCAAGTTCCTCGACCTGATGAAGCAGGTCGTCGAATCCGGCCATTCGCGCTTCCCGGTGCACGGCGAGGACAAGGACGAGATCCTCGGCGTATTGCTCGCGAAGGACCTGCTGCGCGGCGTGGTCGCCGACAACGGCCCGGGCAGCATCCACGAACTGCTGCGCCCGGCCGTGCTGATTCCCGAATCCAAGCGCCTGAACGTGCTGCTGCGCGAGTTCCGCCAGTCGCGCAACCACATGGCGATCGTGATCGACGAGCACGGCGGCGTCGCCGGCCTGGTGACGATCGAGGACGTGCTCGAGCAGATCGTCGGCGAGATCGACGACGAACACGACGACGCGGAAGACCCGAACGCGCTGATCGCCGCTCAGGCCGACGGCCAGTTCGTGGTGGACGCGCTGACGCCGATTTCCGACTTCAACGAACGCTTCGGTGCCGACTTCGATGACGACGAATACGACACCATCGGCGGCCTGGTCACGGCGGCCATCGGCCACCTGCCCGAAGCCGGCGAGGAGCTCACGCTGGGACGCTTCGTGTTCCGCGTCTCCGGCGCCGATGCGCGCCGCGTGCACGCCTTCCACGTCGGGGTGCTGGGTGACGCGTGAGCCGGGGGCGATGCGCCGCGTCTGTGCGCTGATCCTTCTGCTGCTGGCGTTCGTCGCCCTGCCCGCCTTCGCCGCACCGCGCATTGGCGTGGCGACGATGCAGCCCGGCGAGATTTTCTTCGAGCGCTTCGGCCACAACGCGATCGTCGTGGTCGATCCGGAAACGAACGAGGCGATTTCCTACAACTTCGGTTTCTTCGACCCGACGGAGAAGGATTTCGTCAGCCGCTTCGTGAAGGGCGACATGCGCTATCGCCTGGCGGCGCTGCCGTTCGAGCAGGACCTGATGCAATACCGCGAGGAAGGTCGCGGCGTGAGCATCCAGTGGCTCGACCTGACCGATGCGCAGGCGAGCGAGGTGGCCGCCGCGCTGGCGGAGAACGCGAAGCCGGAGAACGCGTTCTACAAGTACGAGTACTTCGACGACAACTGCTCCACGCGCGTGCGCGACGCGCTCGACCGCGTACTCGACGGCGGCCTGCGCCGGCAGATCGAAGGCCGTTCGCACGGCTCCACCGCGCGCAGCGAAGCCGTGCGACTCGCGTCGCCTGCGTGGTGGATGTGGCTGGGTTTCGACGTCGGGCTCGGTCCGTCCGCCGACCAGCCGATGCCGGTCTGGCGCGAGTCGTACGTGCCGATGCGCCTGGCCGCCGCGCTGCGCGAAGTGAAAAACAGCGACGGGCGTCCGCTCGTGCTGGAAGAACAGGAAATCCTTCCGCATCGCCTTCCGCCCGAGCCGCAGGACGGCCCGGTGCGCTGGTGGCCCTGGGCGCTGGCCGGCATCGCGTTCGGCATCGCCGCCGCGGTGGCGGGACGCTCGCGTCCGCGCGTGGTCGCCGCCGTCGCGCTGCCGTTCTGGATCCTCGCCGGCGTGCTCGGCGCGTTGATGCTGTTCCTCTGGTTCGGCACGCAGCACACGTATGCGTGGGCGAATGCGAATCTCCTGCTGCTCAGCCCGTTGTGCTGGCTGCTGCCGCCCGGCGCGGTGCGCGTGCTGCGCGGGCGCGATCCGGGACGGTTCTTCCGCGGCGTGCTCGTCGCGGTGGCCGTCGCTGCGGTCGCGTCGCTGTTCGTGTACTGGCTGCCGGTGACGCCGCAGCGCAACGTGCACTGGATCGCGCTGCTGCTGCCGATCCACCTCGGGCTCCTGCAGGCCTTCCGCGCTCGTCGCTGAGGGTTGCCGCGGCGGGCGTGCCGGGCGCAGGATTCGCGCATGAGCACGCCTGCCCCGACTCCGACGAAACACAACAGCCTCAACCCCCAGTGCGTGGTCAACTGCGCCGCCTACGGGCGCGGCGGCATACGCCGTGAAATCAGCCTGGACGAGATCAGCGAAGTCCTCGCGAAGGACGACGACACCTTCGTCTGGGTCGGCGTGTACGAGCCCGAAGACGCGATCCTCGACAAGTTGCAGGAGGAGTTCGGCCTGCACGACCTCGCCATCGAGGACGCACGCAACGCGCACCAGCGTCCGAAGATCGAAACCTATGGCAACTCGCTCTTCATCGTCGTTCACACGGCGCAGAGCGTGGACAGCCACATCCGCTTCGGCGAGACGCACATCTTCGTCGGACCGCGCTACCTGGTGACGGTGCGGCATGGCGCATCCACCAGTTACGCACCGGCGCGCGCCCGCTACGAGCGCGACGCGGACGACCTCGCGCATGGGCCCGGTGCGGCGCTCTACACGGTGCTCGACCTCATCGTCGACAACTTCCAGCCGATCGTGCAGGAGTTCAGCCAGGACCTGAACGAGCTGGAGCAGGACATCTTCGCCGAGGAATTCCGCAGCGAAACGGTCAAGCACCTGTACGACCTCAAGCGCGAACTCACGCGGCTGCGCATGGCGGTGTCGCCGCTGCAGGATATCCTCGGGCAGCTCGCGCGTGCGCGAACCAGCCTCATCGACGAGGAGAGCCAGCTGTATTTCCGCGACGTGCTCGACCACGCCGTGCGCCTCAACGAAACCACCGACACGCTGCGGGAAATGCTCACCGCGGCGATGAGCGTGAACCTGTCGCTGGTGACGATCCACCAGGGCGAGATCGTCAAGCGGCTGGCCGGTTGGGCCGCGCTGCTCGCCGCACCGACCCTGATCACCAGCTGGTACGGCATGAACTTCACGCACATGCCGGAACTGGAAGGCCGCTGGAGCTACCCGGCCATGATCGTCCTGGTCGGCGTGGTCTGCGTCGTGCTCTATGCGTTGTTGCGGCGCGCCAAATGGCTGTAACTGCACCCGGCGTCGCCTTGCCTAGACCAAAGTCGCAGGCGAGTTGACGCATTGCGCATTGACCCGGCGCCCGGCGCGGCGCGAACCTTCGGTGATCCTTCCGGAGGGGTGTCATGAAATCTCTGTCCTGGCTTGGCTGGGCCGTCCTGGCGGTACTGGCGGCTTTCTGCATCGGCACCATCGCCCTGCATCGCGGCGAAACGATCAACGCGATCTGGCTGGTGGTCGCGGCGGTGGCGACCTTCACCGTCGCGTTCCGCTTCTACGGGCTGTACATCGCGCGCAACGCGCTGATGATCGACGGCTCGCGCGCGACGCCCGCATGGCGTCGCAACGACGGACTGGACTACGTCCCGACCGCCAAGAGCATCGTCTTCGGACACCACTTCGCCGCGATCGCCGGCGCCGGCCCGCTGGTCGGCCCTGTGCTCGCCGCGCAGATGGGCTACCTGCCCGGCACGCTGTGGATCCTGTTCGGCGTGGTCCTGGCTGGTGCGGTGCAGGACATGCTGGTGCTGTTCTTCTCCACGCGCCGGGACGGCCGCTCGCTGGGCGAGATGATCCGCGCCGAGATGGGCCCCGCCGCGGGCGTGATCTCGATGGTCGGCATCCTGATGATCATGGTGATCCTGCTGGCGGTGCTGGCGCTGGTCGTGGTGAAGGCGCTCGCGGAAAGTCCGTGGGGCACGTTCACCGTGGCCATGACGATCCCGATCGCGATCCTGATGGGCCTGTACCTGCGCTACTTCCGCCCGGGCCGCATCATGGAAGTGTCGATCATCGGCTTCGTGCTGCTGATGCTGGCGATCTGGGGCGGCGGACTGGTCGCCGCGCACCCGACCTGGGGCCCGGTGTTCCACCTCAAGGGCACGACGCTGGCGTGGCTGATGATCGCCTACGGCTTCGTCGCCTCGGTGCTGCCGGTGTGGTTCCTGCTGGCGCCGCGCGACTACCTGTCCACGTTCCTCAAGATCGGCACCGTGCTGATCCTCGCGCTGGCGATCGTGGTCGCGATGCCGGACCTGCAGATGCCGGCGGTGACCAAGTTCGTCGACGGCACCGGCCCGGTGTTCTCGGGCAAGCTGTTCCCGTTCCTCTTCATCACCATCGCCTGCGGCGCGGTGTCGGGTTTCCACTCGCTGATCAGCTCGGGCACGACGCCGAAGATGATCGCAAGCGAGCGCGACATCCCGATGGTCGGCTACGGCGGCATGCTGATGGAGGCCTTCGTCGCGATCATGGCGCTGATCGCCGCCTGCGTGCTGCAGCCGGGCATCTACTTCGCGATGAACTCGCCCGCCGCGCTGATCGGCACGACGGCCGAATCCGCCGCGGCCGCAATCTCCAGCTGGGGCTTCGTACTCACGCCCGACATCCTGACCGCCACGGCTAAGGAAATCGGCGAGCAGACCATCCTTTCGCGCACCGGCGGCGCGCCGACGCTCGCGGTGGGCATGGCGCAGATCCTGCACGGCCTGATCCCGGGCGAAGGCATGATGGCCTTCTGGTATCACTACGCGATCCTGTTCGAAGCGCTGTTCATCCTGACGACGGTCGACGCCGGCACGCGCGTGGCGCGCTTCATGATCCAGGAACTCGTCGGCCTGGCGTACGAGCCGTTCAAGCAGACCGAGAGCTGGGTCAGCAACGTGGTCTGCACGCTGATCGCGGTGAGCCTGTGGGGCTACTTCCTCTACCAGGGCGTGGTCGATCCGCTGGGCGGCATCAACACGCTGTGGCCGCTGTTCGGCATCGCCAACCAGATGCTCGCGGGCATCGCGCTGGTGTTCTGCAGCGTGGTGATGGTGAAGATGAAGCGCGAGAAGTTCCTGTGGATCCCGCTGATCCCGACGGCGTGGCTGCTGATCTGCACGCTCAGCGCGGGCTGGCAGAAGCTGTTCCACCCGGATCCGAAGATCGGCTTCATCGCCAACGCGCGCAAGTTCGCCGACGCCGCCGCGCGCGGCGAGGTGCTCGCGCCGGCCAAGTCGATGGACGACATGTCGCGCGTGATCTTCAACAACTACCTCGACGCCGCGCTGTGCGGACTGTTCGTCGCGGTCGTGGTGGCGACGGTGCTGTTCGGCCTGCGTGCCGCACTGGCCGCACGTCGCACCAACCTCCCGACGGCGAAGGAGTCGGACTATGTCGCGCTCGATGCCATCGCCCGCTGATCGCTCCGTCGACCGCCCCGCCGCGCGCGCCCTGCGCGTGGTGTCGGGCCTGCTCGCACGCTGGTGGCGTGCGAGCTGCCAGACCGCGCGCCTGGCCATCGGCATTCCCGACTACGACGTGTACGTCGCGCACGTGCGACGCACGCATCCGGATCGCGATCCGATGACGCGCGAGGAGTTCTTCCGGGAGCGGATGGAAGCGCGCTACGGCAAGGGCAGCAGTCGCTGTTGTTGAGGCTGAAGCATGAAAGAGAAAAGGCGCCCATTGGGCGCCTTTTCTTTTTGTGGACCGACCGGGCAATCAGGGATCCAGCGGCCGGTTACGGCTCCAATGAATGAGTTCCCACGCGCCGCCGGCGATCAATCCGACCAGGCCGATGAAGGCCGCCATCGCCGCCGCATCGGGCGTGCTGCCCGCGATCCGGTACACCGCCAGCGCGAGTACGACGCACACCGCAACCGGCGCGAAGAAACGCCAGTGCTCAAGCAGGCCGAGCCAACTGTCGGGGTCGAGAGGATTGAACATCGTCTTCCCCGAACGCACCGTCGCTTCGTCAGTGCGCCAGCGACCGCAACACCAGCCCCATCGCATACGCCAGCCCGGTGCCTGTCGCGTAACCCAGCGTGCCGAGCAGTGCGCCGACCGGCGCGAGGGCCGGATGGAAGGCGGAGGCGACGACCGGCGCCGACGCAGGACCGCCGATGTTGCTCTGCGAACCGATCGCGAAATAGAAGAACGGCACCTTCAGCAGGCGTCCTACCAGCCACAGCATCAGGATGTGGAAACCGAGCCACACCAGGCCCAGCAGGTACAGCCATGGGCGGTCGAACAGCGCCAGGATGTCCATCTGCATGCCGATGGCGGCGATCAGGAAATACAGCAGCAGCGTGCCGATGTTCGACGCGCCGGCGCCTTCCAGCGTGCGCGCGCGCGTGAAGCTCAGGCCCAGGCCAACGAAAGTGGAAATCAGCACCACCCACACGAACGGCTCGTGCAAGCTCACCGAACGAGCCCAGGAGACATTCGCGCCGAACCACGTCGACAGCGGCGCGGCGAGAAAGTGCGCAAGGCCGACGGTGCCGAAGGCGATGCCGACGATGACCATCAGGTCGGTAAGGGTCGGAACGCGGCTGTGCTCGGCCTTGAAGGCGGCGAGCTTGTCCTTGAGCTCGTCGATGGCGCGCGTGTCGGCGCCGCTGCGCGCGTCGATCGCCGCCGAGCGCCCGGCGAGGAAGATCAGGATCGCCATCCACACGTAGCCGACGCCGACGTCGACCACCGCGAACTGACCGAACGTCGTCGCGTCGACCTGGAAGATTTCCTTCATCGCGAGCATGTTCGCGCCGCCGCCGGTCCAGCTGCCGGCCAGCGCCGTCATGCCGGCCCACGTGTCGCCCGCGACCGTTTCCGGATGCACCGCCTGGAACAGCAGGAACGCGAGGATGCCGCCGGCGACCACGCTGAGCGACGCGGTGACGTACATCGCCACCAGCTTCGGGCCGAGCCGCATCACTGCCTTCAGGTCGATGGATAGCGTCAGCAGCACCAGCGCGGCGGGCAGCAGCACGCGGCTTGCGACGGGGTTGTAGAGCTTGCTGTGTTCGCCGTCGATGATGCCGAAGGTGTTGAACAGCCCCGGGATCAGGTAGCACAGCAGCAGCGCGGGAACGATCGAATAGAACTTGCGGAACGAGGCGAGCGACGAGGTCCAGAACACCGCGCCGAGCGTGGCGGCGATCAGCCCCAGTATCACGATGTCGTTGGTGATCAGCGCGGTACTTGGGGTGTCGTTGGGCATCGTGCGGTTCCGTTGGGTCGATTGGACGGTGAGGGCGATTGCACTCACACCAACCCCTCTCCCGCGCGCGGGAGAAGGGCTACGGCAGAGTTACGGCAGGCTTACGGGGCGACGCCCTGCCCGATGTACTGCTTCAGCCACGCGTTGACCGTGTCGTGCCACTGCACGGAGTTGGCCGGCTTGAGCACCCAGTGGTTCTCGTCGGGGAAGTACAGGAACTGCGACGGGATGCCCTGGCGCTGCAGCGCGGTGAACACGCCGATGCCCTGCTCGACCGGGATGCGGAAGTCCTGCTGCCCGTGCACGACGAGCATCGGCACGCGCCAGTTCTTCACGTGGTTCACCGGGTTGAACTTCTCGTAGTTCGCGGCCATGTCGATGGCGTTGCCGCCCTGCTCCCAGTCGGTGAACCACTGCTCTTCGGTCGCGAAGCCCATCATGCGCTGGTCGAACACGCCGTCGTGGCTCACCAGGCACTTCCACGGTTGGTTCCAGTTGCCGGCGATCCAGTTGACCATGAAGCCGCCGTAGCTCGCGCCCAGCGCGCAGGCCTTGTCGCCGTCGAGGAAGCCGTACTGCTTCTGCGCCGCAGCCCAGCCCTTCTGCAGGTCTTCCAGCGGGCGGTCGCCCCAGTGCTGGCTGATCGCGTCGGTGAACGCCTGGCCGTAGCCGGTCGAACCGTGGAAGTCGATCATCACCACCGCGTAGCCCTGGCCCGCGTACGTCTGCGGATTCCAGCGGTAGCTCCAGCCGTTGCCGAAGCTGCCCTGCGGACCGCCGTGGATCAGGAACGCGACCGGATACTTCTTGCCTTCGACGTAGTTCCACGGCTTGACGATGTAGCCGTGCACCGTGTCGCCGTTCCAGCCCTTGAACTCGAACTGTTCGAAATCGCCGAACGCGACGTCGGGCAGGCGCTCGCCCGTGGTCTGCGTGATCGCGCGCAGCGGCGCGGACGCATCGGCATTGGTGGTGTACAGCACGTCGCCGGTCTTGAGCGTGTTGCGCGTCAGCGCGAGCGTCGGGCCGGCCAGGTCAATGGCCGAAATGCTGCCGTCGCCGACGAGCTTCTTCGCCTCGCCCGTTGCGATGTCCACCGCGAACAGCGGGTGTTCGCCCATGTCGGTGGCGGTGGTGTAGATCGTCTTGCCGTCGTTCGCCAGCGTGATGCCGTCGGCGGAGCGGTCCCACTTCGGTGCGATCTCACGCGTGCTACCGGTGGCGACGTCCATCGCCATCAGGCCGAAGCGATCGGCCTCGAAGCCTGGGCGCTTCATCGCGCGATAGAACAGCGTCTTGCCGTCGCTGCTGAAGGTCGCGCCCGTGTCCCACGCGGGATTAGACGCGGTGAGGTTCTTCGCCGCGCCCGTGCCGTCGGCGTTGACCTGATACAGGTCGAAGTTGGTGGACGTCGGTTCCTTCGCATCGGCGATGCGTGCGCTGAAGACCAGCGACGCACCGTCCGGCGACCAGGTGTATTCGGTGGCATCGCCGAACGGACGCGACGGCACGTCGCCGTTGACGCCTCCGCTGACGAGCGTCGCCGTCGTCGCCGCCTTGTCGCCGAGGTTGGCGACGAACAGGCGGTTCAGTCGACCGTCGTTCCACGCGTCCCAGTGGCGGATGAACATGCGGTCGAACACGACGCCGGTGTTCTTCTGCGCGCCGCGCTCGTCGAGCTTCTTCTTCGAGCAGGCCAGATCGCCCTTGCACTCCGGGAAGGTCTCAAGGTTGATCGCCACGCGCTTGCCATCGGGCGAGAGCTTGTAGCCGCCGACGTCGGTG
Source organism: Lysobacter soli (assembly GCF_009755585.1). Lineage (NCBI taxonomy): Bacteria > Pseudomonadati > Pseudomonadota > Gammaproteobacteria > Lysobacterales > Lysobacteraceae > Lysobacter > Lysobacter soli. The sequence continues at coordinate 3,126,269 of NZ_CP046603.1, forward strand.
GACAGATCGGTCACCTGCTTCGGCGTGCCGCCGGCGGCGGGGATCGCGTACAGCTGCATCGAGCCGCCCTTCGCGCTGAGGAAGTAGACGGCCTTTCCGTCCGGCGAGAAGCCCGGCGAATTGACGTTCCAGCCTTCCGGCGTGAGGCGCTTCGGCGGCGCGGCATCGCGCGCCATCAGGTCCTCGATGTAGAGCGCGGTCGAGGAATTGTTGGCCGCCATGTCGACCACGCGCTTGGCGAACACCACGCGGCGGCCGTCCGGCGACAGCGTCGGCGAGGACACGCGTTCGAGCGAGGCAAGGTCGCGAACGTCGAAGCCGTGCGCGGCCAATGCGTTGGTGGAACCGCAGGCCAGCAGCAGGGCGAGCGGGAGGATGGCGTGGCGTGGCGTCATGGGTTTTCTCGAATGCATGTAGAGATGGAGCGATCAGCGCGTTGCGCTTGCCTCGTCATTCCCGCGAACGCGGGAAGCCAGTGCCTCGATTGCGGGCAAGTCGCTGGATCCCGCTTTCGCGGAGATGACGCGGTTCGGATCAGGGAGCCGGCTTCGCCGATTCGATGCCGCCGCCGCGCACGCTCGTGCGGAACAGCAGCCAGGCGACGAAGGCGAGCACGGCCAGGCCGACCCACGGGCCCAGATGCGTGCCGAGCGACAGCACGTCGGCGCGGCCCGACCAGACGATCGGAATCGCGATCGCGATGCCCGTCAGCGCTTCGCCGGTGATCAGGCCCGCGGCGAACAGCGTGCCCGGACGATGCGCGCGATCGCGGTCGGCTTCGTCGCTGTCGATCGACAGGCCGTGGCGACGCTCGACGATGTACGCGAGCAGGCCGCCGAGGAAGATCGGCACCATCAGTTCCAGCGGCAGGTAGATGCCGATCGCCGCGGCCAGCACCGGCACGCGGAAGTGCGCCTTGCGCGACTTCAGCCACTCGTCCAGCGCGATGACCAGCGCACCGATGACGGCACCGATGCCGATCATGTCCCACGGCAGCTTGCCGCCGAACAGGCCCTTGGCGACCGACGCCATCAGCGTGGCCTGCGGTGCGGACAGCGAGTTCGGGTGTTCGGCCGTCGGCGGGCCGATGCCGTACGCCTGCGCCAGCAGGTTCAGCACCGGCGCCATGATCAGCGCGCACGAGAACGCACCGATGCCGAGCATCAGCTGCTGCTTCCACGGCGTTGCGCCGACGATGTAACCGGCCTTGAGGTCCTGCAGGTTGTCGCCGCCGACCGCCGCCGCGCAGCACACCACCGCGCCGATCATGATCGCGGCGACCGGGCCGATCGACGAATCGCGGCCGAGCAGCAGCATCAGCACGAGCGAGGCGAACAGGATCGTCGCGATCGTGATGCCCGAGACGGGATTGTTCGACGAACCGACCAGACCGGCGAGGTACGCCGACACCGACACGAACAGGAAGCCTGCGACGATCATGATGATCGTCATCGTCAGGCTCACGCCCCAGGACTCCACGATGGCGTGGTAGAGCATCCACAGCGGGATCACGAACACCGCGAGCGCGACGAGCATCCACTTCATCGGCAGGTCGCGTTCGGTTTCGGCAACGGCCAGGCCACCGCCCTTGCGCGCCGCGGCGAGGCCGCTCTTGATGCCCGATGCCAACGAATTGCGCAGCGAGAACAGCGTCCAGATGCCGCCGATCAGCATCGCGCCGACGCCGAGGTAGCGGATCTTCGCCGACCAGATCGCGCCGCCCGCGTCCGCGGCGGACGCGCCGGCGATCTGCGCGGCGAGTGCGGGATCGGAATTGAGGAAGAACGCGTGGTAGATCGGAATCGCGAACTGCCACGACAGGATCGAACCGGACACCACCACGATGCCGATGTTCAGGCCGACGATGTAGCCCACGCCCAGCAGCGCCGGCGACAGGTTCGTGCCCATGTAGCCCAGATACTTCCCGATGAAGCCCGAGGCGACGGCGTTGTCGGGGATCAGGCGCAGGCCGCTTTCGGCGGCGAGCTTCACCAGCGCGCCCAGGCCGCCGGCGACGCCGAGGATCTTCAGGCCCGGGCCGGGGTTCTCGCCGGCCTTGAGGACTTCGGCCGCGGCCTTGCCTTCGGGGAACGGCAGCGGCTCCTCGACGATCATCGAGCGGCGCAGCGGCACCGAGAACAGCACGCCGAGCAGGCCGCCCAGGCCGGCGATGCCGACCACCCACCAGTATTTGAAGTCGGGCCAGACGCCCATGATGATCAGCGCGGGGATCGTGAAGATCACGCCGGCGGCGATCGACGAGCCGGCGGAGGCGCCGGTCTGGACGATGTTGTTTTCCAGGATGCTGCCGCCGCCGAGCAGGCGCAGCACGCCCATCGAGACGACGGCCGCCGGGATGGCGGTGGCGATGGTGAGGCCCGCGAACAGGCCCAGGTAGGCATTGGCGGCGGAGAGGATCACCGCCAGCACGACGGCCAGCAGGACAGCTCGGAAGGTCAATTGCGGCGTCGCGGGCGAGGCCATCGGCAGCTCCAGGAGGACTCGGGTGGATCGAGTGGTCCCGGATCATCGCATTGGCTGCCGTGGCCTGTAAAAACTCCAAGGCAAATGGACAGGACGCGGCAATTTGCGGCGGTGCAGCGATACGTGGGGGTATTTCGCGGTGACGTGCTCGCTGCCGGGTGCCGTCGCCCTCAACACCGCCTCTCCCGCGAGCGGGAGAAGGCTAGGCCCGGTGGGCTGGCGCGTCCTTGAGCAAACCCCTTTTCCCGCGCCCGGCGGAGCCCAGGCCAGCCCGCAGCGACTCCTATACTCGTGCGTCCATCCGCGGAGCCCATCGTGGCCGCCACCGACCTGCCGCACCACAACGTCAACGAGGTCCCCCGCGATCCGCGCGACGAGCTCTTCGGCCATCCCAAGGGCGTCTACGTCTGCTTCTTCACCGAGATGTGGGAGCGTTTTTCGTTCTACGGGATGAAGGCGCTGCTGCTGCTCTACCTGCTCCAGCACCATCGCTTCGGCGACGGGCCCGGGCTCGATGTGCTCGGCGCCTACGGCGGTCTCGTCTACTGCCTGCCGGTCGTCGGCGGGTTGCTTGCCGATCGCTACCTCGGCATGCGCAAGGCCGTCGTGTTCGGCGGGCTGCTGCTCGTTGCGGGGCATCTGGGCATGGCGGTGGAAGGCCACGCCGCGACCGCCAGCGGTGGCACCGTCGTGCGCGACGAAGGCGCGCTGCGCGTGTTCTACCTTTCGCTCGCGCTGATCATCGTCGGCGTCGGCTTCCTCAAGCCGAACATCTCCACGATCGTCGGGCGCCTGTATCCGGAGAACGATCCGCGCCGCGACTCGGGCTTCTCGCTGTTCTACGCCGGCATCAACCTCGGCGCGCTGTTCTCCGCGCTGGTGTGCGGTTATCTGGGGCAGACGCTCGGCTGGAAGTGGGGCTTCGGTGCGGCCGGCATCGGCATGCTGCTCGGGCTGGCGCAGTTTTTGTGGGGACAGAAGTACCTGCACGGTCACGCCGAACCGCCGGATCCCGCACGCCTGCGCGAACGCGTGTTCGGCCTGCCGCGCGAATGGGCGATCTACCTCGGCGCGTTCCTCGCGCTGGTGCCACTGGCGGCGCTGATGTGGGCCGTCGCGAATGGACGCTTCGCACTCGGCGGCGAGATATCGCTCGCGTTGATCCTGATGTTGCTGGTGATGCTTGCCGTGCTGGCGTGGTTCGCCTGGTTCCTCAAGGCGCGCTGCACCCGCGAGCAGCGCCATCGCATGCTCGCGCTGATGGCGCTGATCTTCATGGCGCTGGTGTATTTCACGCTGTACGAGCAGACGTACGGTTCGTGGGTGACCTTCACCGATCGCCTGCTGACCAAGGACGTCTTCCCGTCGCTGGTCATTCGCGAAGGCACCCCGTGGCCGTGGTCGACGGTCTCGCTGGTGCTCGCGCCGATGGCGTTCGTCGCGGCGGCCACGCTGTCGGATCGAAGGCCCGATTCTTCGATGCCGAAGTTGCTGTTCGCCGGCGCGATCGTGCTGATGCTCGTCTTCCTGCTGCGCGACTGCGTGGTGCTGCCGCAGACGGCGGGCTCGTTGACGTACCTCGGCGCGTTGTTCCTGGTGCTGCTGGCGCCGGTGTTCGCGCGGCTGTGGGATGGGCTGGATCGTCGCGGACTGGATCCGTCGAAGCCGGCGAAATCCGCGCTGGGGTTGCTCTTCGCCGGACTGAGCTTCGTGCCGATGGCGTGGGCCGCGCAGCACGCGGGCGAAACGGGACAGCTCGCCAGCGTGTGGTGGCTGGTGCTGGCCTATCTTGTCCTGGAAATCGGCGAGATGTGCCTGGCGCCGGTCGGCCTCGCCGCGGTGACGCAGCTGTCGGTAAGGAGCGTCATGAGCCTGATGATGGGCACATGGTTCCTCGCCACGGCGTTCTCGGAGACGCTGGCCGCGCTGTTCGGCAAGCTCGCCGCGATCGACGTACCCGAAGGCACTGCGCTGGACTTCGCCGCCGCTGGCGACAAGTACGCCAACCTGTTCTGGCTGATGACGGGAATCGGTATCGGCTGGGCGGTGCTCGCCTTCGTCGCCGCGCCACTGTTGCGGCGGCTGATGCACGGCATCAAGTGATTGCAGGAATGAAAACGGCGCCCGGAGGCGCCGCTTTCATGTGTTTGACGACTACTTCGCGGCCTTCGCATCCCCTGCGCTGCCCGTCGCCGCCAGCGAACCGCCGAGGCTGCGCGAGAGGAACGCGAGCAGGCGAGTGTAGAACTCCTGCCTGTGTTCCTCGGTGTAGAAGCCGTGCGCTTCGGTGTCGTAATAGAGCGTTTCGACCGGAACGCCCGCCTTGCGCAGCGCCGATTCCATCATGCGGCTGTGCTCGATCGGCGCAACGCGATCCTTGCCACCCGCGGCGAGGAACACCGGGACCTTGATGCGCTCGGCCAGACGGTTCGGCGAGACGTCGCCAAGCTTGGCCGGATCGCCTACCCATTCGCGCAGCCAGTTACCCGAACGGCGGCTGTCGCGGGTGTCGTCGGCGATCATCTTCGGCAGGTCGTACACGCCGACGTAGCCGGCGGCGCACTTGTAGAGATCAGGCTCCTTCGCCACGCCCATCAGGGACGCATAGCCGCCATAGCTGGCGCCGTACAGGCAGATGCGGCCCTTGTCGGCGACGCCTTCGGCGATGGCCCAGCGCGTGGCATCGGTGAGATCGTCCTGCATCCTTCCGCCCCACTCTTTCGCCCCGGCGCTGATGTAGGCCTTGCCGTAGCCGGACGAGCCGCGATAGTTGAGCTGCAACACCGCATAGCCCGCCGCCGAAAGCAGTTGCGCGTCCGAATCGAAGCCCCAGTAATCCTGCACGTCGATCGGGCCGCCATGCGGCATCACCACCAGCGGAAGGTTCCTGCCGTTGCTGCCGTTGGGCGTGGTGAGGAAGCCGTGGAGCATCATCCCGTCGCGCGCCTTGAATTCGATCGGCTTCGCGGTGGCCTGCTTCTCAGGATCGAACCACTCGCGCTTGGCGAGCACGTGCGCGGCCTTCTTCGCTTGCGTATCGAAGAGGTAGAAATCGCCCGGGTTCTGGTCGCTGAAGACCTGCACCAGCGCAAGCGCGCCGTCGTTCGTCTGCGACGTGATCACCACGCCCTGTCCCGCGAACGCGGCTTCCAGGCTCTTCTGCAGGCGCGCCTCGGGCGCCTCCTTGTCGAAGAAGGCCGAATGCGGACGGCCGTCGGCGAAGTAGGCGCCGATCGGCACGCGGGTGTTGTTGCGGTAGATGATGCGCGACGGGTCTGCCTTCTCGTCGCGCAGGACCTGCGTGCGCTTCCGGGTAGCCAGGTCCATCGCGATGATCGCATCGGGGCCGCGCGCCTGCTCGACCTGCAGAAACACCGTCTGGTCGTCGGCCGAAAAGCCGATCGGCACCTCGAACAGGCCTTCCTTTTCGATGGTCAGCAGGTCCCACTCGGCGCCATCGCCCGTGCGGTAGTAGAGGTGGCGGATGTTGTCGGAGTTGGAGCCCCAAGTGAAACGCACCACGCCCTGGTTGTCTGCGGCAAAACGGGCGTTGCGCATCGGTGCGATCGCCACGCGCTTCATCCGGCCGGTGAAGGCATCGATGCGCTCGGCGCTCGAATGCGGATCGTCCGAGTACGGTTGCGCCGAAATCAGTGCCGAACGGCCGTCGCCGACCGGCGTCGGGATCAGGTATGCCCAGATGCGGTCGTTGCCCTTCTTCGGCTTGATCGTGGTGCCCAGCCCGCCGTCCTGCGTGCGGTACCCGACCAGCATCTCGGCCTTGCCGCCATCGGCGTTCATCGCGAACAGTTCGCCGGTAAGCTGCGGCTCGTCGAGCGAGCCGAACTTCTCGGCAGCGCTCAGCACCACGCGCTCCGGGCCCACCCATTCGAAATCGGCGATGTAATTGTCACGCGGCATCTTGAACGTGCCGGTGAGTTTGTTCGTGCCGCGTTCGATCACGGCCAGGACGCTTCGATCCTCCATCGGAATCGTCGCGGCCAGGTACTGTCCCCCTGGCGAGATCTTCAGATCGGTGAACTGGTCCCTGCGGACGTAGGCCGACACGTCGACGCCGCCCGCGACGGCATTGGACGACAGCGCCGCGAAAGCGGCGGCAAGCAGAAGCTTCTTCATTGTCCCCTTCCCTAGTGTAGGTCGCCGGGCTCCCCGCCAGACGACGACACAAGACTACCGCGCGAGGCAGCGCCGGACGAGCGGGTGGGACGCGTAGAGCGTCAGACCAGCGTTCGTGCCAGCGCGTCGCGCCAGTGCGGCAACTCCAGGGCGTATTCGTCGCGCAGACGCGTGGTATCGAGCACCGAATACGCGGGGCGGACCGCGCGGGTAGGGTAATCGGCGGTGGCGATGGGGGTTACGGTCGGACGGCGGGCAATCAGGCCACGCTCCGACGCTTCATCGAAGATCGCCTCGGCGAAGCCGTGCCAAGTGGTCTCACCGCTGGCGACGAGATGGCGGACGCCAGACGCGGCAATACCCTTGCGCAGCACGGCCGCCGTCACATCGGCGATGAGCCATGCAGGCGTCGGACAGCCATGCTGGTCGGCGACGACGCGCAGCTCATCGCGCTCGGCGCCGACACGCAGCATCGTGCGCAGGAAGTTGTGACCGTGCAGGCCGTACACCCAAGCGGTCCGAAGGATCAGATGTCGTGCACCGCTACCGGCGATCGCAAGTTCGCCGTCGAGCTTGCTGCGCCCGTACACGCCCAGCGGGTGGGTCGTGTCGTCGTCGCGATAGGGACGCGAACCGCGGCCGTCGAACACGTAGTCGGTCGAGTAATGAACCAGCGACGCGCCACATGCGACGGCGGCTTCCGCGAGGCGGCCCGGCGCCAGGGCGTTGATGCGGAAAGCGGCCTCGACGTCGTCCTCGGCACGATCGACCGCGGTGTAGGCCGCGGCGTTGACGATCGCGTCGGGCTGCACGCGCGCAACCAGCGACGCGATGGCGTCCAGATCGCCGAGGTCGAGCGCTTCGCAGCTCGTCTCATCGTCGAGGCGCCCGTTTCGCGTCGTCGCGATCACTTCGCCCAGCGGAGCGAGACTGCGCCGAAGCGCATCGCCAACCTGTCCGTTCGCGCCTACCAGCAGCAGCTTCACGACGCCTGCCTCATGGGACGTACACAGGCATGCGGTCTTCCGGGATCTCGTCCAGGAACGGCGCGCGCGCGTCCTTGTCGGACAGGGTCACATCGGACATGGGCCAGTCGATGCCCAGCGTCGCGTCGTTCCAGCGAACGGCGGCATCAGCCGACGCGTCGTAGGTTTCGGTACACAGGTACGTGAACACGGCGCGCTCGCTAAGCGTCACGAAGCCGTGCGCGAAGCCTTCGGGAATCCAGAAGTGGCGCTTGTTTTCGGCATTGAGCAGCACCGCGGTCCAGCGGCCGAACGTCGGCGATCCGCGTCGGATGTCCACCGCCACGTCCCACACCTCGCCCTCGACCACCGACACGTATTTGCCCTGCGGCTTGGGCCACTGGTAATGCAGGCCACGCAGCACGCCGCGACGCGACGAGGACACGTTGCCCTGCACGAACGTCGGCTTGATCCCGGCATCGCCGAGCTTGTCGAGGTTGAACGACTCGAAGAAGAAGCCGCGGTCGTCACCGAATACGCGCGGCTCGATCACGACGCAACCCGGCAGATCGGTCTCGATGATCTTCACGGCACCGGCCCCCGTTCGGCCAGGCTCATCAGGTACTCGCCGTAACCATTCTTCGCGAGCGGGCGCGCGAGTTCGTTGAGCTGCCCGGCCGTGATCCAGCCATTATTCCAGGCAATTTCCTCAGGACAGCAGACGCGCAGCCCCTGCCGCGCCTCGATGGTTTCGATGTAGTTCGACGCCTCCAGCAGCGACTGGTGCGTGCCCGTGTCCAGCCACGCGTAACCGCGGCCGAGCTGCTCGAGGTGCAGCGAGCCTTCGTCGAGGTAACGGCGGTTGAGATCGGTGATTTCGAGTTCGCCGCGCGGAGAAGGCTTCAGTTCGGCGGCGAAGTCGCTCGCACGTCCGTCGTAGAAATACAGGCCGGTGACCGCGTAGTTGGAACGCGGGACTGACGGCTTTTCCTCCAGGCCAACGACTTTTCCGGATGCATCGAACTCGGCGACGCCGTAACGCTCCGGGTCCCGCACCCAGTAGCCGAAGACCGTCGCGCCCGACGGTCGTTCGTCGGCACGCCTGAGCATCGCCGTCAGGCCCGGACCGTGGAAGATGTTGTCGCCGAGCACCAGGCAGCTCGGTCCGCCCGCGAGGAACTCGCGCCCGATCAGGTACGCCTGCGCAAGCCCGTCCGGACTGGGTTGCACGGCGTACTCGATGCGCATGCCCCACTGCGAACCATCGCCAAGCAGCGCCTTGAACAGGACCTGCTCGTGCGGCGTGTTGATGACCAGGACTTCGCGGATGCCCGCGAGCATCAGCACGCTCAGCGGGTAGTAGATCATCGGCTTGTCGTACACCGGCAGCAGCTGTTTGCTGATGCCCTTGGTGATGGGGTAGAGGCGCGTGCCGCTACCACCCGCCAGGATGATGCCTTTACGGTCCATGTGCCTTCCTTAGCCTTGTCCGATGCGCTCGAGTCGATAGCTGCCGTCCAACACGCGCTTCACCCACGGCTGGTTCTGGAGGTACCAGTCCACGGTGAGGGCGATTCCCTGTTCGAAGGTCACCGTCGGTGCCCATCCCAGTTCGCCCTTGAGCTTGGAGGCGTCGATGGCGTAACGGCGATCGTGTCCGGGGCGATCGGCGACGAAGGTGATCAGGGACTCGCGCGCGCGGCCGTCGGCAAGCGGCTGCCGCTCGTCCAGCAGGCGGCAGATCGTCTGCACGACCTCGAGGTTCTGGCGCTCGGCATCACCACCGACGTTGTAGGTCTCGCCGATGCGACCGGCTTCCAGGACGCGGCGGATCGCCGCGCAGTGATCGCCGACGTAGAGCCAGTCACGCACGTTACGGCCATCGCCGTACACCGGCAGCGGCTCGCCGGCCAACGCGCGGGCGATGATCAGCGGAATGAGCTTTTCGGGGAACTGGTACTGCCCGTAATTGTTCGAGCAGTTCGTCGTCAGCACCGGCAAGCCATAGGTGTGGTGGAACGCGCGCACCAGATGATCCGACGCCGCCTTGGACGCCGAGTACGGCGAATTCGGTGCGTACGGTGTTTCCTCGGTGAACTTGCCGGTCTCGCCGAGCGTGCCGTAAACCTCATCCGTCGATACGTGCAGGAAGCGGAAGGCATCGCGGCCGGCGGCATCGAGCGACTTCCAGTAGTCGCGCGTCTTCTCCAGCAGGCTGAGCGTTCCCACGACGTTCGTCTGGACGAACGCCGCCGGACCGTCGATCGACCGGTCGACGTGGCTCTCCGCCGCGAAATTGATCACGGCGTCGGGGCGATGCTCCTTCAGCAGTCGCTCGACGAGCGCGGCATCACCGATATCGCCGTGGACGAACACATGCCGCGGATCGTTCTCCAGCGACGCAAGCGTATCGACGTTGCCCGCGTACGTGAGCGCGTCGAGGTTCACGACCTTGATGTTGCGCTGGACCGCATCCAGCACGAAGTTGCCGCCGATGAAGCCGGCGCCGCCTGTCACTATCCACGTAGCCACTGAAACTCCTTTCAAATCCCAAAAGCGCGAAAAACGAGGTGGCTCAGAACGGAATGTCGTCGTCCGCGAAGTCGTCGTTGAAGCTGCTCGACTTGGCCGGCGGCGCCTCGCGACGCGGGGCCGATTCCTGGCGCGCCGGCGGACGCGACGAACGCTCGCCACCGCCAGCGCCACCGCCGCGGTATTCACTGCGGCTACCGCCGCCACCTTCGCCGCCCGCACGACCGCCGAGCATCTGCATCTCGTCGGCGATGATGTCGGTGGAATAGCGCTCGACGCCGTCTTGGCCGGTGTACTTGTCGTAGCGGATCGAGCCTTCGACGTAGACCTGGCTACCCTTGCGCAGGTATTCGCCGGCGATCTCGCCGAGCTTTCCGAAGAAGGTCACCCGGTGCCATTCGGTGCGCTCCTGGGTGTTGCCGTCGCGGTCCTTGCGCACGCTGGTCGTCGCCAGGCGGGCCTTGGTGACGGCCATGCCGCCCTGGGTGTACTTGGTTTCGGGATCGTCGCCCAGGTTGCCGACCAGGATCACCTTGTTGATGCCGCGTGCCATGGGAGTGCCTTCCCCTTTTATGTGTGCTTCGTCTGGAGGCCGGGCACGAAAGCGCGATGCGGGCGTGCCGGCAGGGGAAGCATCATAACAGCCGCCCGTCGTCCGCCACCGAGGCGAAACCGGGACGCGGCCGTGGGGAATCACATGCGCGTCAGGTCGCCGAAGCGGCAGGCGAAGGCGAGGAACATGCTGGCCCGGATGTCGGATTCCGGCTCCCCCGTGCGTAGGGCATACCGCTCGCAGGCGTGGCTGAACAGGTCGGCCAGCAAGGCGCCGAAATCCGAGGGTTCGCCCTCGATGGCCGGGCACACGCTCATCGCGAGGCTGCGGTCGACCGCCCAGAGCCGCAGCAGTTCGAACGAGGCCGGATCGTCGTTCGCGGCCACGGGCATGGCCAGCGCCTCGCGTGCGAGGAGCTTCTCCTGGCTCTTGCGCCGGATGGGGCGGCCGGCCATCAGACGTTCGCTCCGCCGATGGCCGACGAGCGCGGCGGTCCGAGATGCCGCAGCACTTCGTCAAGCTCCATATCGAGGTCCTGGCACGCGGATCCGACACGACGCGTCGCCCCGGCGAGATAACGATCAAGCGCCCCCGCCACGGCGTCTAGCAGCGCCTCGCGACGCGCGCCGCTGAGGCCGCGCAGGCTGCGCTCGATCACGTCGACGTGCCGCACCCCTGGCCAGTGCGGAACCGCCACCGGGGATATCGCGTCGTCGGCGGCATTGTGTCGTTTGCTCATGGGCATTCCGGTGGCGGTGGCGATGCGGGAATCGAAACCACAGGTTGGAACCCGCCACCGGACGGGACCATCGGAACTGTCCGAAAAATCCTCGCCGCGAATGCGCCCGTATAATCCAGAGCCCCTCCCACGCGGTTCGCCCATGCCACCCAGTCCGACGTCGACCCCAGCTGTCCCCGACCTGGCCGCCATCCAGGCCCTGGCCCGTCAGGACATGGCGGCGGTGGACGCGCTGATCCGGCGCCGGCTGGCTTCGGACGTGGTGCTGATCAACCAGGTCGCCGAGTACATCGTCGGCGCTGGCGGCAAGCGCCTGCGGCCGATGCTGCTGTTGCTTGCGAACGGAGCACTGGGCGGCACCGACGGGCGCGGTGTCGGCGAGCACGCGCACCAGCTGGCCGCGGTGGTGGAGTTCATCCACACCGCGACGCTGCTGCACGACGACGTCGTCGACGAATCCGACCTGCGCCGCGGTCGCAAGACGGCCAACGCGGTGTGGGGCAACGCGGCCAGCGTGCTGGTCGGCGATTTCCTGTACTCGCGCAGCTTCCAGCTGATGGTCGAGCTGGAACGCATGGCCGTCATGCAGATCCTGGCCGACACGACCAACCGCATCGCCGAAGGCGAGGTATTGCAGCTGCTGCACGTGCGCAACCCCGACACCGACGAAGCCGCCTACCTGCGCGTGATCGAACGCAAGACCGCCGTGCTGTTCGCCGCCGCAACGCGCCTGGGTGCGCTGCTGGCCGACGCGGACGAAACCACGTGCGACGCGTTGCACAACTACGGCATGAACCTCGGCTACGCGTTCCAGATCGCCGACGACGTGCTCGACTACGCCTCCGACGCCGCGACGCTCGGCAAGAACCTCGGCGACGACCTCGCCGAAGGCAAGGCGACGCTGCCGCTCATCCACGCGATCGCGCACAGCGACGAGGCCACGCGCGCGCGACTGCGCCACGCGGTCGAACACGGCGACACCGGGGCGATGCCCGACGTGCTGGCGGCGATCCACGCCACCGGCGGCCTCGATTACAGCCGTCGTCGCGCGCAGGAGTACGCGCAGGCCGCCGAGCACGCGCTCGATGGCCTGGACGAGAACGACTACACGCTCGCACTGCGCGGGCTGGCGCGTTATGCGGTCAGTCGTGACCACTGAGCCTATGCGCTCCGCGCAGGGCAGCATCACCGCAGAAGACTATTTGCACGCGCAGCGTCTCCACGGCGCACGCATGCGCGGGTGGCTTTATGGCGGCGGTATTGCGGCGCTGCTGAGCGGTGGAGTGCTTCTGTGGACGCTCGGCGTGGCGCGCGAAGGAATCATGCTGTTGTGCGGGGCCGTCGGCGGGTTGGTCGCGCACTCCCTCACATGGCACCTGTACGTCCCGTTCAAGGTGCGACGCCTCCATCGCCAGACGAAGGCGTTTACCCATTCGTTCGTGTACGAATGGGACGACGAGGGAGTACGCGCCAGCAGCTCGCAGGGCGAAGCTAGGCGCGCGTGGACGGATTACCTCAAGTACCGGGAAGACGATCGCACGTTCCTGCTGTACCACTCTGACAACATGTTCGAGATGTTGCCGAACGCTGGTTCGCCAGCGCCTCGCAGGTGGACGACCTGCGTCGCCAGTTGCGGAGCCTCCGCCGCGCGTAGTGCGCGAGCGGATCGATTCGCGTGAGGCGAATGCTCGCGCCAATCAACGAACTCAGGCGATGCCGAGCCCCGGGATCGTGCTGATCATCTCCGGATCGAATCCCGCCAGTTCAGCGAAGTGGCGCCCGCGCGCCACGTAATCGCGATAGGCACCGAAACTCGGCGCGCCGGGCGACAGCAGCACGACGCCCTCCCCGCCCAGCGCCTCGCGCGCGTGCGCCATCGCGTCGGCCAGATTGACCGCTGCACCAAGCACGAAATCCGCCGGCGCCGCGACCGGCTGCAGCAACGCGTGGATGCGTGGCCCGTTCTGGCCCATCGTGACGATTGCCACCGGCGCATGCGTGCGCATCGCGTCGGCGAAGTCTTCCCACGGCAGGCCGCGATCGTGTCCGCCGACGAGGATCGCGACACGGCGCGACGCGAAGCAGTCCAGCGCCGCGAGACTCGCATGCGGCGTCGTGCTGATGGAATCGTTGACGTAGGTAATGCCATCGCGCGTGCCGATCGTCTGCAGGCGATGCGGCAGCGGCCGGAAACTCGCGGCGTGCGGCGCAAGCGGCACCGCATCCAGGCCCAGTGCCTCGATGGCCGTCAGCACCGCGCACAGGTTCCCGCGATTGTGGCGACCCGGCAGTGGCAGCGCGCGCGTGTCCATGACGAACGCCTCGCCGCGATACAGGTCGTCCTCGCGCAGGTGCCAGCCATCGCGATGTCCGAACCATCGGACGTCGCTTGCGCTCAACGTCGGGCCGAGCTGCGCGAGCCGCGGATCGTTCTCGTTGAGCACGGCGATGCGCGGCTGCGCCTGCGTGACAAGCTTCAGCTTGTCCTCGACGTACCGCTCGTGCGATCCATGCCAGTCGAGATGCTCGGGGAAGATGTTGAGGACGACCGCGATCTCCGGTCGCACGCCACTCTGCGCGACATCGCCCGTCTGGTAGCTCGACAATTCGATCGCCCAGAATTCCGGCGCGATGTCCGGCTCGAGCGCTTCCAGCAGCGGCAGGCCAATGTTGCCGGCGAGCGCGGTGACATGGCCGCCGGCGCGCAGCAAGTGTGCGAGCAGCGCCGTCGTCGTGCTCTTGCCCTTCGTGCCGGTGACGCAGATGGTGTCCGCGGCGACGCCGTCGGCACCGGCGTGTTCCGCAAACCACAACGCCGTACCGCCGATAAAGCGCGTGCCCTGCTCCGCCGCGGCGACGGCTTCGGGCTTGTACGGACTGATGCCCGGCGACTTCACCACGACGTCGAACGCCGACAGCCGCGCTGCGGACGCCTCGGTTTCGGTGACGAGGCTCGCGTCGTTCATCGCGGCCGCTTCGGCGGCTTCGGCCGCCGAGCAGAACAGCGTCAGCGGCAGCGACGGCAGCCGCGCGCGAATCGCGCGATACGCCGCGCGCCCTTCGCGCCCCCAGCCCCAGAGCGCGACCCTGCGGCCCTCGAGCGATGCGATGTCAGGCGGCGAACTGCGCACGCAGGCGTTCCCACAGCGAGGCCGGGATGCGGTGTTCGTCGTCGATCACAAGCAGCGGTTCGATACCGAGTTCCTGCGCGTCCAGCTGCGGGCGGATCTCGTGCGCGAAGCGGTCGACCAGCGCGTCCTCGCGCCATTCCGGACGGTCGGCCAGCGCGGCCATCGCCGCACGCGATTCGCGCCCTTCGCCCACGCATTCGAACGGCTTGTGGTTCTGGTATTCCAGCAGTGCGTCGAAGCCGGGGATCTGCGCCGGATCGTCGAGCAGGTTGCGGCCAAAGATGCCCATCAGGCGCGGCTTAGGCATGAACGGCGCGAGCGCGAGGAACACGAAGTGGCACTTCGGGCACACGCCGCACCAGCGACTCGCCGGACGCTCGCCGAGAATATGGAAGTTGCGGTTGCAGCTGCTGAAGTGCGCGTCGTAGCGGTCGGTCTTCGCGAACTGGCGCGCGACGGCGAGCTCGCTGAGCGGCCGCAGCAGCGAGTAGTAGTGCAGGTCCTCGGCGACGTGGCGCTGCACGTATTCGCCGAATGCGCGCTCGCACTCCCAGCCCTTCGACCACTGGTGGTTCACTTCGCCCGTGCCTTCGATGACGCTGCCGTAGCTGGCCGAGCGCTCGTTCGAGAACACCACCTGGTCCACGCCCAGCAGCACGGCGGCGAAGACCATGATCGCGGAGTTCAGCACCGTCACCGGAATGTGGCCGTTCCACGCACCTTCGCGGTTGTAGTCGAACAGCTGCGGCGCCAGCGCGCGGCCGAGGTTGAGCGTCGGCAGGCCCGTGCGTTCGGCGCACGCGCGGATCAGCTGCGAGCCGCCGATCCACGTCACCGTCTGTTCGACGCCCAGCGTGCGCAGCGCTTCGATGCTGACCAGCGAGTCCTTGCCGCCGCCGATAGCGACGAGTGCGTGTTCGCGCAGGCCGAGTTTCGGCGCCGTCGCATCGTCCTGCTCCGCGACCGGGAACTGGATCTTCCCGTGCAGGTTCAGGCCATTGCGATAAGCGAACTCGCCCAGGCCGTTGACGTAGATCAGCTCCAGCAGCGCGGCGGTGTCGGCATCGATCGCGTACGAGTCGATGCGGATCTGCGACGGCACCGCGGCCTTGTAGTAGCTCACGCCGGCGATGAGATGCAACAGGCGCAGCGCGCGTTCGGCGGCGGCCGAACGCTCGGCATCGAGCGCGAACGGCGCGCCCGGCACGGTGATCGTCTCGATCATTTCCGGGCCGTCGTCGAAGGCGTACACCAGCTGCGCGACGCCCGTGTCCGCGTCGAATCCGCAGCGCACGAAACGGAACGCGCCGATGGCGTCGCGGTTGAATTTCCACTCACTCATTCGATTGCTTCCTCGGCCGGAAGGGCCCGCAGGTTGTAGGTGTTGGCCATCGCCATGCCGTATGCGCCGGCGTCGGCGACCAGGATCACGTCGCCCTCGGCGGTATCGGCCGGCAGCGCGCGGCCGCGGCCGATCACGTCGCTGCTTTCGCAGATCGGACCGACCACGTCGAACACCGCGGTGTTGCCATCGCGCGACAGGTTGAAGATGCCGTGATAGGCCTCGTACATCGCCGGCCGCATCAGTGCGTTCATGCCGCCGTCGCAACCGACGCGGCGCACGCCGTCCTTCTCGACGACCTGCGTCGTGGTCAGCAGCAGCGCGCCGCTTTCGGCGACGAGGTAGCGACCCGGCTCGATGACCAAGCCGTAACGCGGATACGCGGCCTTGATCTCCTCCAGCCCCGCGCGCCACAGCGGCAGGTCGAACTGCGGCGCTTCGGGCGTGTACGGAATCGGCAAACCGCCGCCGATGTCGATGGTCTCGATCGTGCCGATGCCATCGGCCAAGCCGGCCAGGTGCGCGTAGACGCCGCGCCAGTGCTGCGGATCCTCGATGCCGCTGCCCAGGTGCGCGTGCAGGCCGCTGATGCGGATGCCGAGCTTGCGCGCCTCTTCGACGAACGCATCGAAGCGCGTCATCGGCAGGCCGAACTTCGCCGCGACGCCGCCGGTCTTGACCTTCTCGTGATGCCCTTCGCCATGGCCGAGGTCGATGCGCAGCCAGATCGTGCGATTACGGAACACGTCCGGCCAGCGCTGCAGCGCTTCGATGTTGTCGAGCGTGACGATGATGCCGCGCTCGAACGCCGCCTCGTATTCGCGACGCGGCGCGAAGCTCGGCGTGAACAGCACGCGGCTGGGCGTGATGTGCGGCAACGTTGCGAACACATGGTCGAACTCGCCCTGCGATACGCATTCCAGCCCGAAACCCTCGCCGACCAGCGTGCGCAGGATCTCCGGATGCGGATTGGCCTTGATCGCGTAGAAGCAGCGATCCACCGCACTGGTCGCGCTGAGCGAACGCGCGCGATCGCGCACCGTCGCCAGGTCGTAGACATAACGCGGCGTGCCCTGCGCGGCGAGCGAAAGCAGCTGCTCGCGGCGACCGCGCCACCACGCTGGCGCACGCTGCGGCGCGCCGAAGGCGATCTCGCGCCAGCTCGGGCCGAACACCGTCGCATCGCGCACGGGCATCGCGCGCGAGCGGATGAGTTCGGCGTGCAGGTGCGGCAGCAGGCCTTCGGCATCGGCTTCGTCGATGACGAAGGTGAGGTTGAGGTCGTTCGACGACTGCGAGATCAGGTGCACATGCTGGCGGCCGAACGTCGCCCAGATGTCGCTCAGCCTATGCAGCAACGAACGCATGCCGCGACCGACCAGCGTGATCGCCGCGCACGGCGCGATGACCTTCACGCGGCAGATTTCAGCGAGGTCCGCGCTCAGCGCCTCGAGCACGTTCGTCGTGACCAGGTTCTCGCTGGGATCCAGCGACACGGTGACGTTGGTCTCCGACGAACCGATCAGGTCGATCGACAGACCGTGACGCTTGAAGCGTTCGAACACGTCGGCGAGGAAGCCGACCTGCTGCCACATGCCGATGCTTTCCATCGACACCAGCACGATGCCGTTGCGGCGGCTGATCGCCTTCACGCCCGGCACCGTCGCGGCGGTCGCGTCGATACGCGTGCCCGGCAGTTCGGGGCGTTCGGTATCGAGGATCGCCATCGGCACGCCGGCGTCGCGGCAGGGTGCGATCGATCGCGGATGCAGCACCTTCGCGCCGGTCGTCGCGATTTCCTGCGCTTCGGCGTAATGCAGCCGCGTGAGCAGGCGCGCTTCTGGCACGTCGCGCGGGTTGGCGCTGAACATGCCGGGGACGTCGGTCCAGATCTCGACGCGCTGCGCTTTCAGCAACGCGCCGAAGTATGCGGCCGACGTATCCGAACCGCCGCGGCCGAGGATCGCCGTGCCGCCGTCGCCATGGCGCGAGATGAAACCCTGCGTGATCAGCGCGCGCGTCGGCTGCGTGGAGAAACGCTCGCCGAAACCGTCGCCGTCGAGCCGGCAATTCACCGACAACCGCTGCGACCACGCGCTGGCGTTGGGCAGCGACACCGCATCGAGCCAGTCGCGTGCATCGCACCAGCCGAAATCCAGGCCCTGCGACCGCAGATACGCGGCGCCGAGCGTGGACGAGAGCAGTTCGCCCTGCGCGAGCACTTCGGCCTGCCAGTCGAGCGGACGCATCGCTACGCGCGCGTCGGTGCCGAGCGCCTGCAACGCGGCGAGGCGCTCGCCGAGCACGGTGTCGGCGTCCAGGTCGAGTTCGCCACAGAACGCGCGATGGCGTTCGATCAGCGCGGCGATGCGTGCGTCGACGTCGTCACCATTGGCGATCGCCTGCAGCTCGTTGGTCACGCCCGACAGCGCGGAGACCACGACCAGCACGCGGACGCCCTCATCGGCCATGCGTTTTCCGGCGAGGCGTCCGATGGTGTCCCAACGGTTCCGGCGGGACACCGAGGTGCCGCCGAACTTGAGTACTACCCAGCGATTCGCTTCCGCCACTGCAACGGTTCCTTTGATGAGGTTTTGGTGTCTGGTGATGATGGGATGGAATGTGGTTGCCGCCGAAACCATGCCGGCGCGGGGCCGTCACGGAAACTAGAATGGCGCGCCGCGCCTGCATGGGCGGATGTCGCACCGTAAACTCCGCGATTCTAGTCGAATATTCCACTCGGACCCCCGCCGAATGACGCTTCGCCGCTACCTGCAACTGGATGTGTTCGCCAACCGGCCTGGTGCCGGCAATCCGCTGGCCGTCGTGCTGGACGCCCAGGGCCTGGACGACGCCCGCATGCAGGCCATCGCCCGCTGGACGCGCTTGCCCGAAACCACCTTCGTTTTCCCGCCCACGCAGCCCGGCGCGGCCTATCGCGTGCGCATGTTCAGTCCGCGACGCGAAGTGCCGTTCGCAGGGCATCCGAGCGTGGGCACGGCGCACGTCGTGCTCGACGCGGGGCTGGCCGAACTGGTCGACGGCCAGATCGTGCAGGAAGGCGCGGCCGGAACGCTTCCGCTGTCGGTCGAAGGCAGCGGAACGACGCGCACGATCGCGGTGCGCACGCCGCGCGCGCGGGTGGTGGAGGTTGCCGAAACGGGCGATGCGCGCCTGACGGCGGCGCTGGCCGCACTGGAACCGGGCGCGTTGCCGCCGGCGCTGATGGACGGTGGACGCCGCTGGTGGCTGGCCGAAGTCGCCAGCGAATGTGCGCTGCGCGACGCGACGCCGGACTGGGACGCCATCGCGCACCTGGCCGAGACCACCGAAACGATGGGGCTGTGCGCCTTCGCCCGCGCCGACGCGGGCCACGATTACGACCTGGTCGTGCGCGCATTCGTCGGCGCGCCGGCTCGGTTCGAGGACGCCGCTTCGGGCGCGGCCAACGCCACGCTGGCGGCGTGGCTCAAGCACAACGACGCCCTGCCCGGCACCGGCGGTCGATACACGGTGAGCCAGGGGCGCGAAGTCGGTTTCGATGCGCGCCTGCAGTTGCGCGTGGATGCGGACGGCGAGGTGTGGTCCGGCGGACAGGTGTGCAACGTGGTGCGCGGGACGATCGACTGGGCCTGAGGAAGGCTCCCTGCAGTTTGATAGCCCGGGTTACGACTCGTACCCGGGCTTCATACGTCCTAACCGGGTGCGCTTCGCTTCCCGGGGCTAAAACGGAACTCGATTACTCCGGCGTGACGTTCACCCGCACGCGGATGCGGTCGCCCGGGTCGTAGCTCGTGCGCGTGGTGTAGGTGCGACCGGCGTACTCGTAGGTGACGTCGTACGCGCTCGCGTTTCGGCTGCCGTTGCGCGAGGAGTAGTAGCCGTCGCCTTCATACACCGGATCGCAGACGCGCACGGTGCCGACGCGTTCGCGCTGCGCCTGGTTCTGGTCGTAGATCTGCCGGCCGGCCATGCCGCCGACGACGGAGCCGATTGCCGACGTCGCATACCGCGCGCTTCCGCCACCAATCTGGCTGCCGACAGCGGCGCCGACGATGGTGCCGACGATCGTCGAGACCGTGCGTCCGGTCTGCGTACCCGACGGATAGGAGCTTCCGCCGTACGGATCGCCGCCGCTGTAATAGCCGTCGTTGCGATAGCCGTCGCCGCCGACGTAGGTCGGGCGCTCGTAGCAGCGCTGCTGCGGCGCGCTGGTTTCGTAGCGGTCGAACACGGGATCGACGCGGACCACGCGCGCGTAGTCACTGCTGCTGGTCGAACCGTACTGGGGATACGACTGCGGGTAGGACTGCGCGTGCACCGAACCGCTCGCGGCGGCGGCCAGCGCGAGGGAAGCGACGATCAGGCGATTCATGGGGAGGCTCCGGCGCCGGAAGGGCGTGCGCGCATCGTCCGGCCGCCGCGGGCAATGGGTGCTGAATTCACGCCTTCACATGGGTGCGGCCGCGACGGGGATTTACCGTGCCGACAGCCGCGCCGTCAGCCAGGCCGCGGCCTGTGTCGCCACCGCGGCTGCCCCGCGCCCGAGCAGCGGACCGACATGGCCCGGCGAAGCGACACGCAACAGGTCCGCGTCCCAGGCGCGCGCGAGTCCGGCCGTCACCTCGGGCGGGACGTCCTCGTCCTGCGACGAGGCGATGCACAGCGTCGGGCAGGCCGGCGCGTCCAGCAGCAGGCCGGCATGCGCCTGGCGAAGCACTAGGCCGGACTCGTCGCGCCACCGCCGGAAGGCGAACAGCGCGGTGGCTTCATCCGAATCGGGCAGCGCGCGCCGGGTCGAGTCGAGGCGCGCGTCCCGCTGCCACGGCACCAGGTCGGGCCATTCGCGTGAAGGAAGATCTTCGACCCAGGGCGCGGGTGGCAGCGGATTGACCAGCACCAGCGCGTCGGCGGCATCGGCGCACACCATTGCGAGCAGGCCCCCGAGGCTCGCGCCGACCACCGCGCACGGACGCGGCGACGCTTCGAGCGCGGCGCTCACCTGCGCGGCGTAATCGGCGAATCCGGTGGCCTCGAGGCCATCTTCGGCCGGCTGGAGGTCCAGCGCCTGCGCCTCGATGCCGAGCGCGGCGAACACCCGCCGCCACACGTTCCATTCCCAGCCGCCTCCGCCTGCGCCGTGCACCAGCACGGCGCGGCGGATCGCATTGGTCGCCATCAAGCCCGATCAGCCCTGCAACGAGGCCTGGAGGGTCACCGGCACCGACAGCGCGCGCGAGATGACGCAGCCGGCCTTGGCCGCTTCGGCGTACTGCTGGAAGGTCGCCTCGTCCACGCCCGACGCCTTGCCCGTGACGACCAGGTTCACGCCCGTGACCGTCGGCCCCGGGTCCATGCCCGGTTCCATCGTCACTTCGGCGCGGGTCTGGATAGTGTCGGGTGGCGAGCCGGCCTTGGTCATCACCGCCGACAGCGCCATCGAGAAGCAGCCCGCGTGCGCGGCGGCCAGCAGCTCCTCGGGATTGGTGCCCTTCTCGTCGCCGAAGCGCGTCTTGAAGGAGTAGTTCTGGTCGGTGAACAAGCCGCTCTGGGGCGTGGAAAGCGCGCCTTTTCCGCCCTGCAGGTCGCCGCGCCACACCGCCTCGGCCGTACGCTTGAATGCCATCTCGCTACTCCTTCGTGGGGTGAAAGAGCGTGCAGCCTAGCGTGGCGGACGTTAGCCGCGCATGCGCATGCGGGCCGCTGCGCCGAGGCGGCGTGAAATCCGTCGTCGTTGCCCACTTCTCCCCTCGCCGGCTTGACCACCCCTCCCCCTTGCGCGAGGCTTTCGCTCCCGGCCCCCCGCCGGCACCCGCCATGACCGCCCGCCGAGCGCCCCTTCGCGCAGGCGCAGCGCCGGACAGCCATGACGGCCTTCCCACCCTCACGGGAGAAGTCCGCTCATGTCCTACAGCACACAATCCATCCGCAACGTGGCCGTGGCAGGCCACCCCGGCGCCGGCAAAACCACGCTCTTCGAAGCCCTGCTGCAGGCCGGCGGCGCACTCCAGACGGCAGGCACGATCGAACGCGGCAGCACGGTGTCCGACTTCGATCCGATCGAGAAGCAACGCGGCCATTCCATCGACGCCAGCATCGCCAGCATCGACCACGCCGGCATGCACGTGAACCTGATCGACACTCCCGGCTACCCGGATTTCCGCGGCCCCGCGCTGTCGGCGCTGGGCGCGGTGGAAACGGTGGCGGTCGTCGTCGATGCCGCCGCCGGCGTGGAATACGGCACGCGCCGCATGATGGAGTACGCCCGCGGCCGCAACCTGTGCCGGGCGATCATCGTCAACAAGATCGACCACGAAGGCGCGTCGCTCGAAGGCGTACTGGCCGACCTGCGCGAGACCTTCGGCCCCGAATGCCTGCCGCTCAACCTGCCCGCGGATGGCGGCAAGAAAGTCGTCGACTGCCTGATCAACCCCCAGGGCGACAGCGACCTCGGGCCCGTGGCCGAATGGCATCAGAAGATCATCGACCAGATCGTCGAGATCAACGAAACGGTGATGGAGCATTACCTGGACCTCGGCGAGGAAGGCCTGTCCGGCGACGAACTGCACGACGCGTTCGAGCAATGCCTGCGCGAGGGGCATCTGGTGCCGGTGCTGTTCTGCTCGGCCCGGACGGGCGCCGGCATCGGCGAACTGCTGGACATCGCCGAACGCTGGTTTCCGAACCCCGCCGAAGCCAACGAGCCGCCGTACGAGAAGGGCCCGGAGCGCACGCGTATCCAGGCCGCGCCGGATCCGAAGGCGCACGTCATCGCCGACGTCTTCAAGATCGTCAACGATCCCTTCGTCGGCAAGCTCGGCGTGTTCCGCGTGCACCAGGGCACGGTGAAGAAGGACACGCAGCTGTTCGTCGACGACGGCAAGAAGCCGTTCAAGGTCGGCCATCTGTTCAAGCTGCGCGGCAAGGATCACGTCGAGATCGATCAGGCGATTCCCGGCGACATCGCCGCGGTGGCGAAGGTCGAGGAACTGCATTTCGACGCGGTGCTGCACGACAGCCACGACGAGGACCAGATCCACCTGTCGCCGCTGGATTTCCCGCGCCCGATGTTCGGCCTCGCGGTGGAAGCAGCAAGCAAGGGACAGGAGCAGAAACTGGCGACGGCACTGCACAAGCTGTCCGAAGAAGACCCGTGCTTCGTCGTCGAACACGAAGCCGAAACCAACGAGACCGTGATCCGCGGGCTGTCGGACCTGCACCTGCGCATCAACCTGGAGCGGCTGAAGGAGCGCTACGGCGTGGAAGTGACCTCGCGTCCGCCGCGCATCGCCTATCGCGAAACCGTGAGCGGAAAGGCCGAAGGCCATCATCGCCACAAGAAGCAGACCGGCGGCGCGGGCCAGTTCGGCGAGGTATTCCTGCGCATCGAACCGCTGCCTCGCGGCACCGGTTTCGAATTCGTCGACGAGGTGAAGGGCGGCACGATCCCCGGCCAGTTCATGCCGGCCGTGGAGAAAGGCGTGCGCCAGGTGCTGCAAAGCGGCGCGCTGGCGGGGTATCCGATCCAGGACGTGCGCGTGATCGTCTACGACGGAAAGCATCACCCGGTAGACAGCAAGGAAGTCGCGTTCGTCGCCGCGGGCAAGAAGGCGTTCCTCGATGCGATCGGCAAGGCGCGGCCGCAGGTGCTCGAACCCATCGTCGAGCTGGAGGTCAACGCGCCCGAGCAGCACATGGGCGATGTCAGCGGCGGCCTGGCGAGCAAGCGCGCGCGCATCAGCGGCACCGACAGCGTGCGCGGCAACGAGATCGTCGTGAAGGCACAGGTCCCGCTGTCCGAGCTTGAGGGCTATGCGGCCGAACTGAAGTCCGTGACCGCGGGCCGCGGGCGGTATTCGCTGGATTTCAGCCATTACGAACCGGTGCCGTCGAACGTGCAGCAGAAGCTGGTCGAGGCCTACAAGCCCCGGCACGAAGAGGATTGAAGTCCCCCACGGTGGCGTTGAGGTATCCGACGGCGCATCAACCTGACATTGGTGCGCCTTCGGAGGTCCGGTGACGCGCGTCTAGGATTCGCGGGGTTCAAGCCAAACCCCAGTGGCGATGAAGTGGTCCATGGCGCGCTGATTGGCCTGCACCTGCGCCTGTGACTCCACTGGCAGCGGCGGCTGACGCGGCGGCTTCGACGGTGCGACTGCGCCAGCTCGGGGACGGATTGAGTCGAGGATCGCTTCCCAGAGTGCGGTCGCCTCGTAGTCCGTCAGTGACGCGTCAACCTCATGTGACGGGTACGCGACCCTGTCGGACGTAATTTTTTCGGCGAACGAGGGCAGCGTCCACTCGCCGATGAAGTCGACCGGGCCGTCAGGACTTCGCTTCCCCTTCTCGTCGCGTTGTGAAACCAATCCACCGACTGTAAGGGTTGGCGAGAGACTCGGCCGCATGAAGCCTGGATCAGAGCGGTACGATTCCGCGCGTAAGTT
Source organism: Lysobacter soli (assembly GCF_009755585.1). Lineage (NCBI taxonomy): Bacteria > Pseudomonadati > Pseudomonadota > Gammaproteobacteria > Lysobacterales > Lysobacteraceae > Lysobacter > Lysobacter soli. The sequence goes on from NZ_CP046603.1 coordinate 3,150,596, forward strand.
TAGCGTGCGCGGATCGGCCTTCTGTTCCACTACAAGCCACTCCTCGCCTTCCATTCCGGCGAAGGCCCGCTTGCCCTTCCGAAGCGTTTTGATCCTCATGGCGCTCGCCAGCGTGTCACCGCTCAATCCCACCAAGCGGGCGTCTTCGTTGATGCGCTCGAAAAGTCGTTGCTTGGCGTCGGGCGTTGCGGCGCTGTAGTTGATCTCCAAGGTGACGTCTGACCGCTTCGGATCATAGAAACTCAACGTTGCTGATTCATGGGTGTGGTCATCATCCATCACCACCGAACCGAGGATGAAGCCGGAGCGGGTCGCTTGAGGGTTTCGAATCTTGGAGGCGCTGCGTGCCAGTGATATCAGACGCGCTTCAACTTTCTCCGGTGGCTCGGGGTTATCGATGCCCTCTATACCTTCATAGGACTTGGCCCGAAGCAGTACGTAAGCCCCGTCTACCCACAAATGCAGTTCGTGACCCTTCGGGCCAGAGCGGCGATCATCACGGTAATATCTCATCAGGACTGCATAGCGGCTGGTATCGTCGCCCTGGCTCAATGGCTCCGCCGATGATCTAAGCAGCATAGGCCCGTGTGTAGCCTCGTGTTGGATGGACTTCAGCCGTTCAAGGCGGCGTCCAAGCGCACGCTCGAACTGCTCTCGGCTCATGTCTTCGTCAATGAGCAATGCCTCGACAGTGTTCATGCCACGCCGCTGCCGTAGTAGAACGTAACATCTGTATTGAAGCTCCCCCAGCTGGGGGGCAAGTCAATCAGATAGCGTCCCAGTCCATAAGGGCGCATGCTCGCTTTCATTTCCGTCACAACTTTCGTCTCCTGTTCGCTGGGTGTGTAAGCACATCCTGCGAACGGGATGCACAAGAGTAGTGCGGCGATACGAAAGCGTCGCAACGATGAGATGAAGATTGATGGATCCAGATCGAAGGCCATGCGACTAGCCTTCCGAGGGAGGAGGGTTAAGCCATACACCTGTCGCGATGAAATGGTCCATGGCCTGCTGGTTCGCTTGGATCTGAGCGCTGGGCTCCACTGGCAGCAGCGGTTGACGCGGCGGCTTCGACGGTGCGACTGCGCCAGGTCGGGGACGGATTGAGTCGAGGATGGCGTCCCATAGAGCCATTGCTTCGTAGTCGGTAAGCGAGGCGTCGTAGTCGCGCGAGGAATACTCGCCTCTTTCGGACACCGATTTCTCTCCAAAAGGCAACGTCCATTCGCCGATGAAATCGTCGGGACCGTCAAGGCTCCACTTGCCCGCTTCGTCGCGTTGCGCAACCAGACCACCCATCGTGAGGTCCACGGTGAGGCTTGGCCGCATTAAGCCCGGATCGGGACGGTACGTTTTCGCAGTGAAGGTCAATTTACGGGGGGCGGCCTTCCTTTCGACCCATAGCCATTCATCACCGTCCATGCCTGCGAAAGGCCTCTTGCCCTTACGTAGCGTTTCGGCACCCATCACCTTGTCCATTGCAGCTGCACTCATGCCGAACAAGGCCGAATTGTTTTCGACACGCTCGAAGAGCCGTTCCTTGTCATCCGGCGTGATGGCGCTGTAATAGACCTCCAAGTCCATGTCCGGCCGCTTGGGATCATAGAAGCTCAGCGTCGCCGCTTCGTGCGTGTGTCCATCGTCCATGACCACCGGACCAAGGATGAAGCCGGAGCGGGACGATTCCCGGATATGCCACCAGGCGCCCTCGCTCGTCGCAGATGCGCAGCCAGGCCTCGCGCTTGCGATGCGGGACATAGTCAGGTGTAGGAAGAAGTTGCAAAGCGCCGGGCGCTTGAGCGAACACCGCCGTTACCGAAGGGCCGTCCTTGCCGATCACCAACGCAGCGCCCGCATCTTCGTCCGACATCCCTACTTTGCAGCGCCTGTAGGCTACGGCTGCGCCGCTCGCAGGCATCACCCCATGCACGACGCCCGCGATCTTCTCCTTCATGCCAGGCAGTTGTTGACAGGCCCGCGTCACCAAACCGCCCATCGAATGAGTGACGACAACCACTTGTTGACAGGCGTACTGCCGGCATATGGCTTCGATGCGCGTGGCCAACAAATTTCCCGCTTGGGCGTTGTCATCCAGCCAGTTGTAGCCAAAGGCATGCACGGGCATCTTGAAGCGGGCTCGCGCGAGCAGGTCGTCCGAAGTGATGGATTCAACTTCGCCACGTTCCGCGCCCGTTGGCAGCCCCGGCATGCGGAGTTTCTCGCCACGCTTCAGCCGGGTGACGTGCAGTCCGGCATTCAGCTGGACGGATTCCATCTGAGCGGCCGTGTGCTCGAATTCCTTCCAATGCTGGGGTAGAAACGGGCCGTTCAAAGTATCTTCCAGCCATCGCAGGAAGCTCTGGTAACTGGTCTGCGCGACTTGGCCCCACCCCCGTTCCCGATACACTTGCGCACGCTTATCCGCCGAGGGGTCGCGGACCGTTCCTGCAATGCGAGTAGGCACGGCTCCTCTCTCATCGACCAATACGCGGGCGGGATGCAGCAGCTTCTGACGCGGCCCCGGGTCCATCCTGAGCATCTTCCAAGCCAGGCCTAGGGGTGCCTCCTTCAGATTTCCTATCTTCGGGGCTGGCATATCCCAGCCACCGTCGAGCCGCCACACAGGCGCCTGGCCTTTCTTCGCCTTCAAGTTCGACCCCATGATCCCGGGCACGAAGATCACCGGAAGCGTCAGGTCCGGTCCTACTGGAAGTTGCACGGCCCCGGTTTGGGAGGTATCGGTCAGGGACCAGGGGAACTGCTGCTGCCCCTTTGCGTCGTAGTAGTACGAGGCCACGCGTGGCGTGGTCTTGGAATCGTCGTTCATCAGCCTTCCCCTGCCGTTGCGTTCAGCCATTCGATCGTGAGTCCTTCCGGACTCAAACCCTTCTGCAAGGTGATCCCGCCTTCGTCGTCGGTGATGCCCTCCAATCGGGCACCGTCGGCACGGACCAATGCATAGGCGCGATTTCGTGCAGGCGTGCCATCAGGAAGCACGGCCTGGAATCGCTCGTCGAACTGCGCCTGTTTCCACTCGTTGACCACGTGGCCCAGGCTCGCGCTGCTCGTGACCTCGACTTTCGCCTTGATCGTGTAGGTACCGGGGCAACCGGTCTCGATGTTGCCGCCCTCCATCGTTTGGTATGCGCCGGCGCATGACGTAGTCAGCCGCTCACTGGCTTCGATGACGATGTTCTTTGCGCGGACATACACGGTTTCGGCCGCAACCAGGTAAGCGTTTCCGTGTTGTGCCTGCAAACTCAGGTCATCCCGGTGCGCGATCTGCGTGATGCCGCCCTCGTAGGCGAAGTGGCCGATTCCCTTGCCTGCGGTGACATGCACTCGTGCGCCGGCCGTGACGGCGGTATCGCGCTGGGCGACGCTTTCGACGTTCTCGCCCGCTCCAAGCAAGACACTCCTGGGAGTGGCGGCCGCAATGCCTTCAGGCGCGCTCAGGGCGATGATCGGCTTGCCGCCACTGTCGTTGCGCCGATCGTTGGCGCCAGCGCCGAGGCGCTCGATCGATAGGACAAGTTCTTCGCGCGCGTCGTGCTCCATCGCTGGTGCCTGATGCTGCGCGGCGGTGTCCAGTAATGAAGTAGTCAGTTGCGCAAGCGTCCGCACGCACTCGAGCAACTCGCGCTGGTCCAGTTGGCTGCCTACCGCATTTGCTCTCTCGTAAGCGCTCAGCAACAAACCCCTGGCGGCGCGCAAGGCGCCCGACTCGTCGGTACGCAGTTCGAACCCCTCGCCACGCGGCTGCCCTCGTCCTTGCTGATCGCGCGGATGAGTAATGAACCCCATGCTGAGCTGCGTTGCCGCATGCGTGCTGCGTAGCTGGGCCTTCAGTTCACCGGAGGTATCGTCAATCAGCAGTTCGTTATAGCCGTTGCCCTTGTGCTCGTCGCTCTTGATCGTGCTGACAGCCTTGTGTGCCGGAAGCGGATACGGCGGACGGTTGAGCGCCGAGTATGCGCACCCCGTTACGACCGGCTGGTCTACGTCGCCGTCGACAAAGCTGACCAGCACCTCGTGCCCTGCGCGCGGCGTGAACATGGCGCCATAGCCCGCACCGGCCCATCCTTGAGCGACACGCAGCCAGCATGAACTGCGCTCACGTGGACCTTCCCGATCCCATGGAAACCAGATCCTGATGCGGTCGTGCTCGTCCGTGTGGATGACCTCTCCCGGCGGCCCCACCACGTCCGCGATCTGCGGGCCGTCGACGGTCGGGCGCGGCAACGGCGTGGGCTTCCAGTCGAAGTCGCCGGGAACTGCGGTAGCGCGATACGTGTATCGCGTGCCATGTTCGGCATCGCTTCCATCCTCCTCCTGGGATGGGGCGTGTTCGCCAATGTGATGCATCGACACGACGCGCCAGTAACGGTTGAAGGCTTCCGTCGGATGCTCTCGAAGCAGGAACCTCAGGCCAGGCCATAAGCGTGCGTCATCGCCCTCGATCTCGGCTCGGGTGGCTTCGTTGCGCAGGCCCGATAGAAGGCTGGAAGTGAACGGCTTACCAGCGGCGTCGAACTTGTATCGTCCGGGGAAACCGTAGTGTTCGTAATCCCCGACGGCATCGCCGGCCTGGCTGCGATGCTCCAGTGTGTACTGCGGATTCTTGAATGTTCGATCACGCTGGGTCACGCGCGTGGGCGCCCGTTGTCTGCGCACCGCGAAGTGCCACACCCGGGGCTCGATGGCATCGCCGCCCGGGGTCGGCACGTACAGGACGGTTTCGTTGCCTCCCTGGACGAGACAAGGCCCGTCGGCCACAGCATCTATGAAGGTCAACTTTGTACCGTTGAGTGCATCGAAGTAATAGGTGATGCCCTCTTCCGCCGCGATGCGTGAAGCAAAGTGCAAGTCCGATTCGTTGAACTGGGCGCAGAACTCACGCACTTCGTGCGTTCTGGTTAGTTTGATCGCAGCATCGATACTGCGCTCCTTGAAGCGCTCGCGCAGAATCTGCGGGATAGCGGCCTGCTGATGGATTCGACTTTGCTGCCATAGACCCAATCGAGCCAGCGGGGGCTCGACGATCGCCTTATAGCGTGTCCGCCGAAAGCCCGATGCGGTCTGTTCGAAAGCAGAGATGACGCCGTGGACCGTGCGGACCGACTCCCCTTCCCGTTCGATGGCGAACACACACCCCCTGTCCAGCAGTGCATCCAACTCGATGTTGGGATCGGCGCTACTTAGGTGCAGCTCCAGCCGGAATGGCTGCGAAATTGCCTCTATCAATTCGAACCGGACGACGTCAAACGTCACCCCTTCGATGCCTTCAAATGTGAAGCGCAAACCCGAATGCCATGCCATACGTCAGTCCGTCGCGAATGGACCGCTGAGGATTCCGGCCGCCACGACTGCTGTACACGCGAACTTTTCCCCGCCGGAACGATGCGGGCTTCACGCGGGGCTGTTCATGCTGACGGCGCCCCCGAGGAGACGCGCCCATGCGATCGACACGACCCACGCTGCCGACCGTCCTGATGGTCGCCTTCGGCATGAGCCTGGCGATGTTCGCGAGCCTTCCGGCGTGGGCGCAGACGGCACGCAGCGCGAGCCGCGCGATCCCCGCCTTCCCACGCCCCTCCGGCTTTCCCGATCCCGCACTGCGCGTGATCTTCTCGCGCGCCGACGAGGCGCCGCCGATGATGGTGCGCGTCGGCGAGAACCGTTTCGAACCGCTGTATCGCCGCACGCCCGACGGCGGCTACACGCCCGCGCGCGCGGCGGGGTATCGCATCGCCACCAGTTCGTGTCCGTCGATTCGCGCGGCCGGCGATTACCGCGCCCGCATGATCGACCTGGCGACCGCCGAGTGGGCGTACTTCGGCATGCCCATCCTCGACATGGCGGTGGAGCCGGCGGCGATCGTGCCGCGCGTGCCGCAGCCGTCGGGCGTGGTCGAGATCATCTCGCCCGATCGCAACGCCTCCATCGGCGATCGCGTGCTGCGCCAGGCGCCACGCCTCGGGCTGATGGAGGACGACGAGGCGGTGGCCGGCGCCATCGCCGGCTACTGGGCCGCGACCGGCAACGAGGAAGCGATGCGCGTGCAGAGCATCGTCAACTACGGCTGGCACGAGGCCGGCTGGGCGATGCCGTGGTCGGCGGCGTTCATTTCGTGGCTGGCGTGCGAAGCCGGCCTGTCGACCGACCAGTTCCGCCGCAGCGGCGGCCACATCGACTACGTGCGCGCCGCGGTGCGCGCGCGGGACGGGCAGGATCCAAACCATGCGTTCGTCGCCTACGACCTCACAGAGGCGACGCCGGACGCCGGCGACCTGCTGTGCACCTCGCGCGGGGACAGTTCGTTCGCGTCCATCGCCGACGTCCGTACCGGCAACAGCCCGTCGAACGCGCTGCACTGCGACCTGGTGGTGAAGACCGACGTCAAGAACAACCGGCTCTACGCCATCGGCGGGAACGTCAACCATGCGGTGACGCTGTCGGTGGTGGCGACCGACACGAAGGGGCGACCGCTCACCGACTCGGACGTCATCGGCGCGCACCGCTGGTTCGCGGTGCTCAAGCCGCGCGCGGGCGGCAAGGTCGCACACGACCTCGACGGCACGCCGACGGTGCAGATGCTCTACCGCGATTACGCGCGCTACGCGGGCGCGCGTCGCGGGCAGCCGCCGGTGCCGGTGCAGGCGCGCGGGGCGCGCGCGAAGCCTGCGGATGCGGCATCGCCCTGACGGCGCAGGCGTCGCGACGATCCGTTGCGCCGCGCGCATCCCCGCCTGCGACCAGACGCGCGTACCCTGAGCGCCCCACTGACGTCCGCGCGCCGCCATGCACCTGTTCGACACGACGACCCTGCTCGCCTATCTCGCCGCGGCCCTCGTGCTGGTGCTGCTGCCCGGGCCCGGCACGGCGTGGATCCTGGCGCAGAGTTTCGCGGGCGGGACGAAGCGCGGAATCCAGGCGGGCCTCGGCCTGGAAACGGCGACGCTGCTGCACGCGCTCGCCGCGGGGCTCGGCCTGTCGGCGCTGCTGGCAACGTCGGCGATGGCGTTCGAATTCGTGAAGTACCTCGGCGCGGCCTATCTGGTGTGGCTCGGGATCAAGGCCTGGCGCAGCGGCGACGCCGACACCGCAACCACCGATGCCGACGCATCGAAACCTCGCGCATCCGGCCGCAGCGTCTACCTGCGCTCGGTCGTGACCGGCGTGCTCAATCCGAAGGTGGCGCTGTTTTTCCTCGCCTTCCTGCCGCAGTTCGTGCATCCCGAACGCGGCTGGGTGTGGCTGCAGTTCTTCGTCCTGGGCGCGCTGCTGGCCGTGATCGGTTTCTGCAACGACCTCTTCCTGAGCTTCGCCGCGGGCCGTTTCGGCCGACGCCTCGCCGGCGGCGCCGGACGATGGACGCAGCGCGCGACCGGCACGCTCTTCATCGGCCTCGGCCTGCGCCTGGCGATGCAGCAACGCGGCTGATCGATCGCGCGACGTCCGCTCGTCGGGCCATCACCCGGCGTGGACGGCGGGACGCTAGCATCGCCGCACGCCGCCGATCGAGTGGTGTTGTTCATGCGGCGCGGGTATCGTCCGGGCATCCCCGTGGAGCTTGAGATGGACCCGCGCCGCACTCTCCGATTTCCTCTCGCCGCCCTCTTCGCCCTCGCCGTCGCGTTGTTGTCCGCCTGTTCGACGGTCGGCGCACTACTCGGCGACGACCTGCGATTCACGCCGATGCAGCTGCAGCATTCGCTCGATCGCAATTTCCCGAAGCATTACGACAAGCTCGGCGGCCTGGTCTCGCTCACACTGATGAATCCGCGCCTGTCGATCCCCCAGGACGGCAACCGCCTGCGGCTGGATTTCGATGTGGGCTTGGGCGCATTGGGCAGCGACAGTAGCAAGGCATCGGGCCGGTTCGCGCTGACCAGCGCGCTGCGTTTCGATCCGTCCACGCGCGGCCTGCACCTGCAGGAGCCGCGCATCGAGAACGTCGACGTGCCGGCACTCGGCGGCGCGATGACTTCCAGCGCGCGTGCGCTGCTCAATTCGTGGCTCGCCGAGTACGCGCGCGAGGAACCCGTCTACCGCCTCGACAACAGCCTGCTCGACCGCCTGGGTTCACGCCGCATCGGCACCACCGCCATCGAGAATGGCAACGTCGTCGTCCACCTGGATTGATGCAATGACGCAGTTCCGCTTCGCCTTTCTCCTCGCCTGCGCGGTCGCTTCGTCGGCGTGCGGCGGCGACAAGTCGCGCGCGCCCGGCGTGTCCGGCGACGACGCCGAAGCGCTGCCCGCCCCGGCCGGCGCGCGCGGCAGCGTGACCGGCATGCCCGACGAGCCCGGTCCCGGCGTGGTCGGACCGCCGAAGCCCGAGGACACCGTGGCGCTCGATGCCGAAGGCAATCCCGTGTTGCCGGCGGAAGACCCGCTCGCTGCGACGACGGCGCCGGTCGATCCGAACGCGCCGCTGACCGACATCGCGACGAACGAGCCCACCGTGGACGACGCGGTCGCCGTCATTCGCGACTATTACGCCGCCATCAATCGCCGCGATTTCGCGCAGGCGTATGCGCTGTGGTCCGACGGCGGACGCTCGAGCAACCAGACGCCGGAGCAGTTCGCCGCCGGTTTCGCCGACACGACCGGCGTGTCGGTCGAGATCATGGCGCCGGGCCGCGTGGATGCCGCCGCGGGTTCGCGCTATGTGGAAATCCCAGTCGCGTTGACCGCGACGCACGCCGACGGCCGCCAGCAGCGCTTCGTCGGCGCGTACACGCTGCGCCGCGCCGTGGTCGATGGCGCCACCGCCGACCAGCGCGCGTGGCGCATCGGCACGGCCGACATCCGCGAAGTGGCGCCGTGACGCGCGCGGCGTGACATGAGCGGGTCATTCGCCGATGCGCCGCCGCGCATCGTGCTGGACACCAATGTGTGCCTCGACCTGTTCGTCTTCCGCGACCCGGCGGTGTCCGCGTTGCGCGAGGCACTGGACTGCGGCGCCGTGATCGGTGCCACCAGCCAGGCATGCCGCAGCGAATGGGAACGCGTGCTGGCGTATCCGGTGTTGCGCCTGGACGACGCGGCGCGGGCGAATCAGCTGGCCGCCTACGACGCGGCGATGCGCGTGTTCGACGACACGCAAGCGTTCGCGCTGCCGCGCTGCGCGGATCCGGACGATCAGAAGTTCCTCGAACTCGCAGCCGCGTGCGGCGCGCGATGGCTGCTCAGCCGGGATGATGCGCTGCTGAAGCTGGCGCGCCGGACTAAGCGCGAGGGGTGGTTCGAGATTCTGACGGCGGTGGAGTGGGTGGCTGTGTGGCGAACCTGATCGACCACCGTATCGTCATCCCGGCGTAAGCCGGGACCCAGGACCGTAACGCTTGATTTCCCGTCATGCAGCTCGCCGGATGGCGTGACAGCCTGGGTCCCGGCTTTCGCCGGGATGACGGTTCCACTTGGAGCACCGCGCTATTCGCGGCGAGTTTCGTTTCGACACGACACCATCAAAGCTCGAACCGATAACTCAGCTTCACCAGCAGTTGCTCGTCGTCACGCAGTTCCAGGCTGTCGCGCAGCAGGTCGCCGGGGCGCTCGGTGAACGGATCCTGCTGGTAGCCGCCGCGACCGTAGACCACGTACAGGTACGACAGCGGCGCGATCTCGTAGCGATAACGCACCTGGAAGCCCAGGTTGCGCACGCTGAAATCGTTCACCACGTCGTCCGATGCGATCGACGCGCCGCCCGGCTGCACGCGGTACGCCTGCTCCAGGCCGGCATCCAGGCCGATCGCCTGCATTTTCACGCGCAGTTCCTGCTTGTTCGTGATCGTCCAGTCCAGACCGGCGTCGACCTGCAGCATGCGTTCGTTGAACTCGCCGATCAGGTTGTCTTCCTGCCACACCAGCCAGCTCGGGATGCGCTCGTAGAAGCCGCCCAGGTACACGCTGAAGGCGTCGCTGATGAAGTACGTCGGCTGCACGCGCAGGTTGTAGCCGATCTTGTCGTTGCCGGCGAGGCCGCCGGAGAACACTTCGGCCTCGGTATCCCACGCCCAGTCGCCCTTGCGCGGCCGTTCGTATTCGAAGTACGCGTTGAAGTTGGACGGCTTGTCGACCACGCCGTTGCCGCGCGTGAGCAGGTCGTCCACGCCGGAGGTATTGATGTTGATCTGCGCGTACTCGTAGCTGCCGTTGCGCAGGTTGCCTTCGCGGCTGATGCGCAGCTGGCGCTGCAGCCGGTCGCCGTGGTCGTTGTCGGTGCCGCTGATGCGCGCGCGCCAGTCCTTCGACGCGTAACGCGATTCCTTCGGAAGATCGGTGAAGCGGCGCATCACCTGCCAGTTGAGGTAGTTGGTGCTGTTGCGCTGCAGATAACCGAAATCATTGATTTCCAGCTCGTTGCCGAAATGCATCGCGAGCCACTGCTGGCGCCAGCCGTGGTCCATCTCGTAGTTGACCCACATCGTCGCGCCGTTGTCGTCCGTGGTGCGGCCGTGCTCGTCGATCTGGCTGCCGATCACGCGCGTTTCCACGCTCACGCGGGCCGTCGGGCGCCAGTTGTGGTCCACGCCCATCACGGTGGCGGTGCGATCCAGGAACGGCCGGTCGACATACGTCACCATCGCGCCGAGGTTCTGCTTGGCGAGGTCGCGCACCACGCGCACCGCACCGAACGTGCGACCGACTTCATCGGCTTCGTCGGCGGCGAACACGCCGTACTTCGTCGCGCCGATGCTGCCGTTGAGCTTCACCGCCGCGGTGATGTCGCCCGCGCCGTTGCCGTCGTCGGCCGGCCCGCCCACGCGACGCGTGTACAGCAACTGGCTGTAGTCCGACGGCGTGGTGAACTCGAAGATGCCCTGGTTCTCGGTGAAGAACGGGCGCTTGTCGCTGATGAAGGTTTCGGTGGCGTCGAAGTTGATGACGAGGTCGTCGCTTTCGACCTGGCCGAAATCCGGGTTGATCGTGCCCGACAGCTGGAACTGCCCGTTCGGCTTCCAGAAGATGTCGGCGCCGGCGTCGAAGTCGCTGTCGCCGCTGATGTTGTCGTACAGGCCCGACACGTAGGGCGTGACGGCAAGCAGCGACTGGTCGTACTGCGGCATTTCCACCGGCGCGAAGTCGGAGAGGAAGCGCGGCCGCGTGTAGCTCGCGCCCGGCCATGCCGAGCGCTCGCCGGTCGAACCGATCACGCGGTCCAGGTAGATCTTCACCGTGCGCACGCCGTCCTTGCCCTCGCGCATCGGCGCGATGTACCAGGGAATCAGCATCTCGACCGACCACGACGTCTCATCCTCGCTGACGGCATGCCGCCAGTTGCCGTCCCAGTCGTCGTTGAACTGGTTTTCGTTGGTGATCACCGCGTCGGCAATGCCGTCGGTGGAGGACACCGTGAAGTTGTAGCCGGTGCGCGCGTCGCCGTCGTAATCGATCATCAGGTTGACGCGATCGACCTGTTCCTCGAAATCGCGACGGACGCGCTGGCGCGTGCGCGTATCCATCGGCTGCTGGTTGCGCATCGCGATGGCCAGACCCTCGGGCGTGGCGAGGATCCAACCCTCAGTCGGCAGCGTGCCCGGCTCCAGCGACAACGGCTGGACCTTGCGGAAATCGGTGACGTGACGTGCGCCCTGCCATTCGGCGGGGTCGATGCGGCCATCGATTTCCACGGCGAACACGGGCGTGGAAACGACGGCCAGGATGAGGAGCAGCGGTGCGCGCATGCGTTGGGTCTTCGCGGTCCATGTGGCCCAGCGCGTGGTTCCGGTTGCGCGTTCGCGCATCCACCGGCGGTCCGTGCTGGAGGGGCGGCTTCGTGCCGGCTCGCGGCGTGATGCCCGGGCGAGGCGCAGACTAAGCGGCGCGGCGAACCCTACGCAGTGGCGTGAGTCATGGCAACCCTTTCGATGCGTCGCGCATCTCGGGTTGTGGAGCGCCGTCACACGACGGCGGCGTCCGCTATTGCATGTGCCAGCCGTGGCTGACGACGAAGCTCTGCCCCGTGAAGGCAGCCGTCGGGAATTCCGCGAGGAAGCGCACGGTGCGCGCGACGTCCTCGACGGTGGTGAAGATGCCGTCGACCGTGTTGCCCAGCATCACGCGGCTGACGACCTCTTCCTCGCTGATGCCCAGTTCCTTCGCCTGTTCGGGTATCTGCTTGTCCACCAGCGGCGTGCGCACGAAGCCGGGGCACACGACGTGGCTGCGAACCCCGTGCTTCGCGCCTTCCTTCGCGAGCGTGCGCGACAGGCCCAGCAGGCCGTGCTTGGCCGTCACGTAGGCGGACTTCAGCGGCGAGGCCAGGTGCGAGTGCACCGAGCCCATGTAGATGACGGTGCCGCCGCGGTGGCTTCCGTCGGGCTTCGTGCCGTACATGTGCGGCAGCACGGCCTTGGTGGTGAGGAAGGCGCCGTCGAGATGGATCGCCAGCATCTTCTTCCAGTCGGCGTAGGCGAACTGGTCGATCGGATTGACGATCTGGATGCCCGCATTCGACACGAGGATGTCCACGCCGCCGAACGCGTCATTCGCGCGCGCAACGCCGGCGTTCACGGCGGCCTCGTCGGTGACGTCCATCGCGATGCCCAGCGCCTTGCCGCCCTGCCCTTCGACCTCCGCTGCGACGGCCTGCGCGCCGGCCTCGTTCAGATCGGCGATGACCACCGCCGCGCCGGCGCGGGCGAGTTCGAACGCGATTTCCCGTCCGATGCCGCTGGCGGCGCCGGTGACGAGGGCGGTCTGGCCGTCGAGGGCGCGGGACTGGGACATGCGGGGCTCCTGATCGATCGATGCACGGGACTGCGCCAAGGGCGCGGACGCAGTGTGTCGATGCGTCGGCGGGCGCGCCATTGTTCGATGGTACGGGAGGTCGGCTTCGGGAATGCGGCGGAGCCGTTCCCGCACGCGGCCCCGGAATCCCCGGGGCGCGTGACAGCTGGATCAGGCGGCCTTGCGCACGCCCTTCTTCGCGCCGGTCTTGCTGGCGCCGGTCTTCTTCGCACCGCGCTTCGTGCCGGTTGCGGCCTTCTTCCCAGCGGTCTTCTTCGACTTCGATGCGGCCTTCTTTGCCTTCTTCGGCGTCTTGGGCTGCAGCAGCGTGCCGGTGCAGTTGCGCGAGCCGCAGCGGCATTCCCAGATCTTCTTCAGCTCGGGCGTGTGCTTCTCCTCGAGCGTGATGCCGTAGTTGTACGACAGCTCCTGGCCCGGCTTGATGTCGCGGATCGCCTCGATGAACACGCGGTCCTTCGTGCGGTCGTCGCCGTCGGCCTCTTCCAGCACCGCCTCGCAGTTGGGCGAGCAGCTGTGGTTGATCCAGCGCGCCACGCCGCCTTCGTAGTTGGCGTCGATGACGTATTCCTCGTTCAGCGTGAAGAGGAAGGTGTGGCCCGAATCCGGGTCGCCGCTGACGTCGGCGTCGACTTCGTCATGGGTGCGGCGGCGGCCCTTGTACTCCACGATGCGTTCGCCCTTGGCGATCGGGGCGACGGCGAAAACACCGTTGCCATGGATGGCGGAACGACGGGCGACGATCTTGCGCGGCATGCGGAGGTCCGGTTGGGTGAAAGCGGCCATTCTGTACGGATCGGCGCGACATCGCCATCGCGCGCCAATCACGACGCGCCCGTCACGAGAAACGCGGCGCGTCCGCCCCGAGGGACCGGACACCAGCCGGAGCAGCCGCACGTACGGCAAGCCTGAATCGCCGATCCGGCACGCCCTTGGCCTCGGCCGCCGTAAAACGTACAATTCCGGTACGGATTCCACCCTGCAGTGCCCCATGCTTCGCGTCACCAAGCTCACCGACTACGCCACGGTCGTCATGACCGCCCTCGCCCATGGCGACGATGCCGTGCTCAGCGCCTCCGAACTGGCCGAGCGCTCGGGCCTGGAGGCGACGACCGTCGCCAAGGTCCTGAAGCCGCTGGCCCAGGCCGGGCTGGTGGAGGGGTTCCGGGGCGCGAACGGCGGCTATCGGCTCGCCCGGCCGGCCGGCGACATCGGCCTGATCGAGATCGTGGAGGCCATGGAAGGGCCGCTGGCCATGACCGAATGCAGCGTCCACACCGGCAGCTGCGGCCTGGAACAGTCCTGCGGCGTACGCGCCAACTGGCGCCGCATAAACGACGTGGTGGTGGAGGCGCTGCGCGCGGTAACGCTCGCGCAGATGCTCGCCCCGCCGCCCAACGAACCACCCCGCAGGTCCATCGACCTGCACCTGGCTTGAGAAGTAGGCAGCCCCATGGCCACCGAAATCCTGGAAAACCACCCGCTCGAGAATCGTGAGATCCATGAGCAGCTCGGCCGCAAGTACGAGGCCGGCTTCGTCACGGACATCGAATCCGACAGCCTCCCGCCCGGCCTCAACGAGGACGTGATCCGCGCGCTCTCGGCCAAGAAGAACGAGCCGGAGTGGATGACCGACTGGCGCCTGGCCGCGTACCGGCACTTCCTCACCATGCCGATGCCGCATTGGGCCAAGCTCAACATCGCGCCGATCGACCTGCAGGCGGTGAGCTACTACTCCGCGCCGAAGGCCAAGTACGCCTCGCTCGACGACGTTCCGCAGGAACTGCTCGACACCTACGAGAAGCTCGGCGTGCCGCTGCACGAGCGCGCCAAGCTCGCCGGCGTCGCGGTCGATGCCGTGTTCGACTCGGTCTCCGTCGGCACCACGTTCCGCAAGGAACTGGCCGAGAAGGGCATCATCTTCTGCTCGCTGTCGGAGGCGCTGCACGACCATCCGGAGTTGGTGAAGAAGTACCTCGGCACCGTGGTGCCGACCGGCGACAACTACTTCGCCGCGCTGAACTCGGCGGTGTTCTCCGACGGCAGCTTCGTGTTCATCCCCAAGGGCGTGCGCTGCCCGATGGAACTGAGCACCTACTTCCGCATCAACGCGATGGGCACGGGCCAGTTCGAGCGCACGCTGATCATCGCCGAGGAAGGCAGCTACGTTTCCTACCTGGAAGGCTGCACCGCGCCGATGCGCGACGAGAACCAGCTGCATGCGGCGGTCGTCGAACTGGTCGCGCTGGACGATGCGGAGATCAAGTACTCCACCGTCCAGAACTGGTACCCGGGCGACGAGAACGGCGTCGGCGGCATCTACAACTTCGTGACCAAGCGCGGCGAATGCCGCGGCGCACGCAGCAAGATCAGCTGGACGCAGGTCGAAACCGGCTCGGCGATCACGTGGAAGTACCCGTCGTGCGTGCTGGTCGGCGACGACTCGGTCGGCGAGTTCTATTCGGTCGCGCTCACGCACCATCGCCAGCAGGCCGACACGGGCACCAAGATGGTCCACGTCGGCAAGCGCACCAAGAGCAAGATCGTCAGCAAGGGCATCAGCGCCGGCCGCGGCCAGAACACCTATCGCGGCCTGGTGAAGGTGCTCGGCTCGGCCGAAGGCGCGCGCAACCACACGCAGTGCGACAGCCTGCTGATCGGCAAGAAGTGCGGCGCGCACACCTTCCCGTACATCGAAGTGAAGCACCCCGGCGCGACCGTCGAGCACGAAGCGACCACCTCCAAGATCAGCGACGACCAGCTGTTCTATTGCCGCTCTCGCGGCATCTCCGAGGAAGACGCCGTGTCGATGATCGTCGACGGGTTCTGCAAGAGCGTCTTCCGCGAGCTGCCGATGGAATTCGCGGTGGAAGCCAAGAAGCTGCTGGAAGTGTCGCTGGAAGGCAGCGTCGGCTGACGCACCCTTCGAATCAAAACTCACGAATCACGAATCACGCCCCCATGCTCAAGATCGAAAACCTCCACGTCTCCGTCGCCGGCAAGGAGATCCTCAAGGGCCTCACGCTGGAACTCACGCCCGGCCAGGTGCACGCGGTGATGGGGCCCAACGGCGCCGGCAAGTCCACGCTCGGAAACGTGCTCGCCGGCCGCGAAGGCTACGAGGTCACCGCCGGCACCGTGACGTTCGAAGGCCAGGATCTGCTCGCGCTGGAGCCGGAAGAGCGCGCCGCGACGGGCGTGTTCCTCGCGTTCCAGTACCCGGTCGAGATCCCGGGCGTGAACAACACCTACTTCCTGCGCAGCGCGCTCAACGCGCAGCGCAAGGCGCGTGGCGAGAGCGAACTGGATTCGATGCAGTTCCTCAAGCTCGTGCGCGAGAAGCTGGCCGTGCTGCACCTGAAGGACGAACTGCTGCATCGCGGCGTCAACGAAGGCTTCTCCGGCGGCGAGAAGAAGCGCAACGAGATCTTCCAGCTCGCGCTGCTCGAACCGAAGCTGGCGATCCTGGACGAAACCGATTCGGGCCTGGACATCGACGCGCTCAAGGCCGTCGCCGACGGCGTGAACGCGCTGCGTTCGCCGGAGCGTGCGTTCCTCGTGATCACGCACTACCAGCGCCTGCTCGACTACATCAAGCCCGATGTCGTGCACGTGCTGGCCGATGGCCGCATCGTCGAGACGGGCGGCCCGGAACTCGCGCTGGAGCTGGAACAGCACGGCTATGCGTGGGTGAAGGAACGCATCACTCCGGCAGCGAGCGCGTGACATGAGCGCCCTGCTCGATTCCTTCGCCACCGCTTTCGAATCGCTTCAATCCCGCGAGGCCGCCGGGCTGGGCGAAACCCGACGCGCCGCGCTCGATGCCGCGCTGCGCGACGGCATTCCGCACGCCCGCGTGGAAGCGTGGAAGTACACGCCGCTGCGAGCGCTGGAACGCCGCGCGTTCGCCGCGCCTTCGGCCTCGGTCGCGACGTTCGACGATGCGTTGCTGGCGGATATTCCGGCGCCGCGCATCGTTTTCGTCAACGGTCGCTTCGATGCGCCGCACAGCGACCTCTCGGGTCTGTCGTCGGGCGTGACGCTGCAGCCGCTTTCGCAGGTGCTCGTCGAAGGCGAGCCGCGTGAGGCCAACTTCCTCGCGCGCCGTTTCGATCGCAGCGATGAGATCTTCGCGCGCCTCAACGCCGCCCTCGCCGACGATGGCTTCGTGCTTCGCGCCGAATCGGGCGCGCAGTCGACGCAGCCGATCCACATCGTCTTGATCGGCGCCCCCGCGCAGACCGACCAGGCGTGGCACCTGCGCCATCTGATCGAACTTCGCGACAACGCCTCGCTGGTCGTGGTCGAGCACCATCTCGCCCCGGGCGCGCACAACCATCTGGCCAATCAGCTGACGCACGTGCACCTGGGCGCGAACGCCACGCTGCGCCACGCGCGCGTGCAGGACGAGGCGGCCGGCGCGACGCTGATGGCGCGTACCGATGCGGTGCTGGCGAAAGAGGCCGACTATCGCCGCCTCGACCTCGAACTCGGCGCCGGCCTGTCGCGTCACGAACTCAACGCCGCGCTCCACGGAAACAACGCGCGCCTGCACGCGAACGGCGTGCTGCTCGCATCGGGCAAGCGCCATATCGATACACGACTGGGGATCGATCACGTCGGCCGCGACACCGCGTGCGAACTCACGTGGCGCGGCATGGCGTCGGGCCGTTCGAAGGCCGCGTTCCACGGCGGCATCCTGATCCGCGAAGGCGCCGATGGCACGAACGCGCAGCTGTCGAACAAGAACCTGCTGCTGAGCGAAGGCGCCGAGATCGACACGCAGCCGGTGCTCGAAATCCACGCCGACGAAGTGCAGGCCGCGCACGGCGCGACCGTCGGCCAGCTCGACCAGACGGCGCTGTTCTACCTGCGCAGCCGCGGCCTGTCGTCCGAGCAGGCGCGCGCCCTGCTCACCGCGGCGTTCTGCCGCGAAACCCTGTCGGTGTTCGAGCCCGGCGACGCGCTGCGCACGGCGCTCGAAGCCCGCCTGGACGCCGCGCTGGAACGCCTCGGCGCCGCCTGACCGGCGCGCCTGAATGGAGCACGCATGAACCTTCCCGCCACCGACTCGACGAATGCCATCGACTGGGCCCGCGTCCGCGCCGACTTCCCGCTGCTCACGCGGCAGGTGCACGGCAAGCCACTGGTCTATTTCGATTCGGCCAATACCGGGCAGAAACCCGATGCGGTGATCGATGCCGTCGACGACTTCTACCGCCGCCACAACGCCAACGTCAGCCGCGCCGTGCACGCGCTCGGCACCGAGGCGACGGAAGCGTACGAAGGCGCGCGATCGAAGCTGGCGAAGTTCCTCAACGTTCGCGGCGACGAACTGGTGCTCTGCAGCGGCACGACGTTCGCGCTCAACCTCGTCGCGTATTCGTGGGCGCTGCCGCAGCTGAAGGCCGGCGACGCAATCGTGCTCACGCGCATGGAGCACCACGCCAACATCGTGCCGTGGCAGCTGGTCGCGCAGCGCTCGGGCGCCGTGATCAAGGTCGCCGAGATCGACGAACGCGGCGAGCTCGACCTGGCGCAGCTGTATTCGCTGCTTACGCCCGAGGTGAAGCTGCTTTCGCTCACGCACGTGTCCAACGTACTGGGCACGGTGAATCCGGTGCGCGACATCTGCCGCGAAGCGCGCAAGCGCGGAATCGTCACGGTCGTCGACGGCTCGCAGGCGGTGCCGCATCGCGCGGTGGATATCGCATCCATCGGCTGCGATTTCTACGCCTTCACCGGCCACAAGATGTCCGGTCCCACCGGCACCGGCGCACTGTGGGCGCGTCGCGAACACCTCGCCGCCATGCCTCCGTTCATCGGCGGTGGCGAGATGATCAAGGAAGTGCGTTTCGAAGGCACCGTCTTCAACGACGCGCCGCACAAGTTCGAAGCGGGCACGCCGAACATCGCCGGCTTCGTCGGTCTTGGCGCCGCGGTCGACTATCTCTCCGGCCTCGGCATGACCAACATCGAGGCGCGCGAGCAGGAACTTCTGGCGCACTTCAACGAGGCGCTGTCGAAGGTCGAGGGCCTGCGCATCTTCGGACAGGCGCGCGAGAAGGCCGCGGTCGTGAGCTTCCTGGTCGAAGGCGCGCACGCGCACGACCTGGCGACGCTGCTCGACCTGGAAGGCGTCGCGATCCGTTCGGGCCACCACTGCGCGCACCCGCTGATGCAGCACTTCGGCGTGCCGGCCACGTGCCGCGCGTCGCTGGCGTTCTACAACACGCACGAAGAAATCGAGGCGTTCGTCGCCGGGCTGCAGAAGGTCCGCCGGCTGCTGGGGTAAACGTCGCGCATCGCGCCGGATGACACCGCCGCGATCACGCTGGAGAATGGCCGCCTGCCCGCTCTTCACCGACCGACACCATGACCGTTCAGTCCCTGCAGTTCCGCCACGCGACCCACGCCGACATCGACGCGCTGGTCGCACTGATCGAATCGGCCTACCGCGGCGACGTCAGCAAGCAGGGCTGGACGACCGAGGCCGACATGCTCGGCGGCCGCCGCACCGGCGCGGACGACGTGCAGGCCTGTATCGACCGCCCACGCAGCGCGATCCTCATCGCCGAGCGCGAAGGCGGCGAACTGCTCGCCTGCGCGCATGTCGCCGAGGAAGACGGCGCCGGCTACTTCGGCATGTTTTCCGTGAACCCGGCCCTGCAGGGCGGCGGCATCGGCAAGCAGGTCATCGCCGAAGCCGAGCGCCTCGCGCGCGAGGAATGGTCGCTGCCGTCGATGCGCATGTCGGTCATCGACATCCGCGACGAACTCATCGCCTTCTACGAACGCCGCGGCTATCGCCGCACCGGCATCAAGAAGCCGTTCCCGTACGGCGACGAGCGTTTCGGCGAGCCCAAGCGCGACGACCTGCGCTTCGAGGTGCTGGAGAAGCCGCTGTGAGCGGTGCCGCCGAGCAATGGGTGTTCGTCTGCGCAACCTCGCAACTGCTGCCGGGTGAACGCACCGTGGCGTGGGATGGCGACACGGCCATCCTCGTCGTCAACTACGACGGCGATTACTACGCACTCGAAGACAAGTGCTCGCACGAGGATTTCGAGCTGTCCGCCGGCAACTTCGACGGCGAGGAAGCGACGATCGAATGCGTGCTGCACGGCGCGAAGTTCGACGTGCGCGATGGCCGCCCGCTCTGCGCGCCGGCCTACGAACCGGTGCCGAAGTTCCCGGTGAAGGTCGACGACGTCGGCATCTGGACGCGCGACGACCGCGGCTGATGACCGCGCACCAAAGCACGTTTCTTGTAGCCCGGCTAAGCGAAGCGCACCCGGGGTGAGCGCAGGCTAGCCCGGGCCCTCCGCAGGCCTGCTACCGCAGCGCCGGGCGTTCGCCAGTCAGCGCTTCCCCTCCGATCAGCCGTGCGCCTGCCTTGGCGGGAACGCCGTCGTGCGCCCGCGCGGACGACCGCCCAGACGCCCACGCGGTCGCCGCTCGTCCGCCCGCGTTCACTTTTCGTTGCAAATGAGAATTCATCTCATTAACATCTCACGCCGAACCGCGGCCGTGCCGCCCTGCTTTTCCCCCGAGGAATCCCATGTCCAACAGGAAGTTCGTCGTCTCGCCGCTCGCCGGCGCCCTTGCGCTCGCCGTCGTGGCGCCCGCCCTGGCCGAACCGGCCGGCGAGCCCGCCAACGCGCGTGACCTGGACAAGATCGAGGTGCACGGCGAGTACGTCGAGAAGCCGTCCTCCATCAAGTACACGCAGCCGCTGCTGGACACGCCGCAAACCATCACCGTCGTCACCAAGGACGTGATGGACCAGCAGAACCTGATCGGCCTGCGCGACGTGCTGAGCACGCTGCCGGGCATCACCTTCGGCGCGGGCGAAGGCGGCGGCGGTTACGGCGACAGCATCACGCTGCGCGGCTTCAACGCCAACAGCGACATCACCACCGACGGCGTGCGCGACAGCGCGCAGTACACGCGCACCGACAACTTCAACCTGGAATCGGTCGAACTGGTGAATGGCGCCAACTCGGTTTATTCCGGTGCGGGCTCGGTCGGCGGCAACATCAACCTGGTGAGCAAGGTCGCGCGCAGCGGCGATTCCACCGTGGTGACAGCCGGCGCCGGCACCGACAGCTTCGGCCGCATCACCCTCGACAGCAACACCGATCTGGACAACGGTTCGGCGTTCCGCATCAACGCGATGGTTCACCAGAACGACGTGCCGGGCCGCGATTACGAAAACTTCGAGCGCTGGGGCATCGCGCCGTCGGTCGCCTTCGGCCTGGACGGCGATACGCGCTTCACCGCGAGCTACTTCCACCAGAGCGACGACAACCTCCCGCAGTACGGCGTGCCGTATTTCGCCGCGTTCGGCGGTGGTTTGCCGGGCGTCGATACCGAAAACTACTACGGCTACCACAACATCGACCGCCAGAAGATCGATGTCGACATGGTCACCGGCGTGTTCGAGCACGACTTCACGCCGAACACCACGCTGCGCAGCCTGGCGCGCTTCCAGCAGGTGGAGCAGCTGAGCGTCGTCGACGCGCCGCAGGGCACGTGGTGCCTGCCGGCCGGTTTCAATCCCGCGACCGGCGCACCGTGCACGACGCCGAACACGTACCTGCCGAGCGGCCCGCGCGGCTTCAGCCGCGACACGAAGAACACGCTCGCCGTCAGCCAGACCGATGTGGTGTCGCGATTCTCGACCGGCTCGGTGAAGCACTCGCTGGTGACCGGCGTGTCGTTCTCCCGCGAGGAGTTCGACCTCGACACCGGCAACCTGTTCCGCACGCCGACCGGCGCGACCGTACCGCTGCCGCCGATGTCGGTGACCGATCCGTATTCGGTCTATACCGGCCCGATCAACTACATCCGCGGCAGCATCGCCGAAGGTTCGCTGGATAACCAGGCGATCTACGCCTTCGACACGCTCGAATTCAACGATCGCTGGATGCTGAACCTCGGTGCGCGCTACGAGCACAACGAAGGCGACACGGTCACCACGACGTTCAACACCACGGCCGGCAGCCCGCAGCTGGGCCAGCCGACGACGCGCGTGGTCGCCGAAAACTCCGACGACCTGTTCTCGTACCGCGCGGGCCTGATCTTCAAGCCGGCGGCGAACGCGAGCCTGTACTTGTCGTACTCCAACAGCAAGACGCCGTCGAAGGCCTCGGTCAACGGCTCGTGCACCGCGACCAGCACCACCGGCACGGCGAACTGCAATGTCAATCCGGAAACCGCGATCAACATCGAGGCCGGCGCGAAGTGGGACATCAACAGCAAACTGGCGCTGACCGCGGCGGTGTTCCGCAACGAACGCGAGGAATACAAGGTCGCCGATCCGGGCAATCCGGAAAACCCGAGCGGCGAGCAGCAGCTCGACGGCACGGCGCGCGTGGACGGCATCGCGCTCGGCGCGGCGGGCCACATTACCGACGCATGGTCGATCTTCGCCAACCTCACGTGGCTGGACAGCGAAGTGATCCAGGGCGTGTCGGACTACTGCAAGGCCAATCCGAGCACCGCGTGCGGCAACACGCCGGCCAATCCGGATCCGCTCGCGGGGTTGCCGATCAGCGGCACGCCGGAGCGTTCGGGCAGCCTGTGGACCACGTACGATCTGAGCCAGTGGACGTTCGGCTACGGCCTGACGTACGTGGGCAACTACGACGTGTACACCGGCAACGGCGCGAACATCGCCGAAGCGAAGGGTTACACCTCGCATCGCGCGATGGTGGCCTTCGACCTCAACGAACGCCTCGCCTTCCAGCTCAACGTCAACAACCTGTTCGACAAGACGTACTACACCCGCATCCGCAACAACGGCTGGGCGACGCCCGGCGAAGCGCGACAGGTCGTGCTGCAGGCGATCTACCGCTTCTGATCCGCGCCTCGCTATCCCGCTCGAGTGACACTCCATCCAGCCACGCGACGCCCGGTTCGCCGGGCCTGACGAAGCCAAGGATCCGACATGCTGCTACAGGTCCCGCAAGTCCTCAGCGCCGAACAGGTCGCCCACTGCCGCGACCGCCTGCGGGATGCCGGCTGGGCCGATGGCCGCATCACCGCCGGCCACCAGTCGGCGATGGCGAAGGACAACGCGCAGCTGCCGGAGCACGATCCGGTGGCGCGCGAGCTGGGCGGGCTGATCCTGGATGCGCTCGCCCGCAACACGACGTTCTTCTCCGCCGCGCTGCCGCAGCGCATCTATCCGCCGCTGTTCAACCGCTACAGCGGCGGGCAGTCGTTCGGCTTCCACGTCGACAACGCGATCCGCTACGACCGCAGCCGCGGCGGCGTGGATCCGGTGCGCACCGACCTGTCGGCGACGCTGTTCCTCAGCGCGCCGGAGGAATACGACGGCGGCGAGCTGATCATCGAAGACACCTACGGCGTGCAGCGCGTGAAGCTGCAGGCCGGCGACCTGGTGCTGTATCCCGGCACGAGCCTGCACAAGGTCACGCCGGTGACGCGCGGCGAACGCATCGCCTCGTTCTTCTGGATCCAGAGCCTGTTGCGCGAGGACGCGCAGCGCCGGCTCATGTTCGAGCTGGACGTGTCGATCCGCCACCTGACGCAGGACGTGCCGGAGCACCCGGCGCTCGTGCAGCTCACCGGCATCTATCACAACCTGCTGCGTCGCTGGGCCGAGCCGTGAGCCGCACGCCGTGAGACCTTCCTCCGCCACGCCCGACATCGCCGCGCAGCAGCAGCGCCGCGGATTCTGGCTGCGCACGCTGCATTCGTGGCACTGGATCAGCTCGGCGATCTGCCTGGTCGCGATGCTGCTGTTCTCGATCACCGGCATCACGCTGAATCACTCGGCCGCGATCGAAGCCAAACCCGAAACGCTGACGCGCAAGGTCGAAATGCCAGCTTCCGTGCTGCGTGCGCTCGGCACGCGCGAGGACGGCACCGCGCCGCTGCCCGGAACCGTCGGCGACTGGCTCAACGACGTGTTGCCCGTGTCGATCGGCACGCAGCCGGCGGAGTGGTCGGCCGACGAGGTCTACCTTTCGTTGCCGCGTCCCGGCGGCGACGCGTGGTTGAGCATCGATCGCGCGAGCGGTGCGGTCGAGTACGAACGCACTACGCGCGGCGTCGTCGCCTACCTCAACGACCTGCACAAGGGCCGCAATGCCGGCGCGGCGTGGCGCTGGTTCATCGACATCTTCGCACTCGCGTGCCTGGTGTTCTGCATCACCGGTTTGTTCCTGCTGCAGATGCACGCGCGACAGCGGCGCATGACGTGGCCGTACGTCGCGCTCGGGCTCGCGCTTCCGCTGCTGATCGCCCTGCTCTTCATCCACTGACCTGACCATGAGGAAACCCATGCGCGTCCAACTGACCATCGCGCTGAGCGGACTGCTCGCACTGCCGGCGTACTCGGCGGAAATCAACGTGAACGTGCAGATCCCGCAGCTCAACGTCGCCGAATACCACCGCCCGTACGTGGCGATCTGGGTCGAAGGCGCGGACCAGAAGGCGCTGGCGAACCTCGCGGTCTGGTACCAGCAGAAGTCGACCTCCGAAGGCCACGGCACCAAGTGGCTGCCGGACCTGCGGCAGTGGTGGCGCCGCAGTGGCCGCACGCTGACGGTGCCGGTCGATGGCGTGACCGGCCCGACGCGGCCGGTCGGCACGCATGCGCTCACCTTCGGCGCGCAGCATCCCGAACTCGGCAAGCTCCCGCCCGGCGACTACACGCTGGTGGTGGAAGCCGCGCGCGAAGTCGGCGGTCGCGAACTGGTCAAGGTCCCCTTCAAGTGGGGCGGCGCGGGCAGCGGCAAGGCGCAGGGCACGAGCGAGCTTGGCCTGGTGAGCGTCACCAGCAAGCCCTGATGTCCGTCGCCACAACAGAACACATCAACGAACGCAGGAGCATGTCGTGAAGAAGACCCTCAAGTTCGCCGCGCTCGCGCTGGCCCTCGCCCTTCCCCTCGGCGCGCAGGCGCACAAGGCCTGGCTGCAGCCGTCGCAGACCGTGCTCGCCGGCAACAATCCGTGGGTGACGGTGGATGCCGCGGTGTCCAACGACCTGTTCTATTTCAACCACGTGCCGTTGAAGACCGACAACCTGACCATCACCGCGCCCGATGGGAGTACCGTCGCTGCGCAGAACACCGCCACGGGCAAGTACCGCACGGTGTTCGACGTCGAACTGAAGCAGGCCGGCACCTACCGCATCGGCGTGGTGAACAACTACGTCACCGGCAGCTGGGAAGAAGACGGCAAGCCCAAGCGCTGGCGCGGCACCGAAGCGACCTTCGCCACCGAAGTGCCGAAGAATGCGAAGAAGCTGCAGGTCGGGCAGTCGGTGAGCCGCGTGGAAACCTTCGTCACCAATGGTTCGCCGAACGAGACGGCGTTGAAGCCCAGCGGCGTCGGCCTGGAACTGGTGCCGGTGACGCATCCCAACGACCTGTTCGCGGGCGAGGAAGCGAAGTTCCGCTTCCAGATCGACGGCAAGCCGGCGGCGAACCTCGACATCGAGATCGTCCGCGGCGGTACGCGCTATCGCAACGCGCAGGACGAGCTGAAGGTGAAGACCAACGCGCAGGGCGAGTTCGCCGTGACGTGGCCGGAAGCGGGCATGTACTGGATCGAAGCCAACGCGCAGGACGACAAGACCACGGTGAAGCAGGCCAAGCAGCGCCGTCTGGGCTACGTCGCCACGCTGGAAGTGCTGCCGCAGTAATCGCGGCGCCGTCTCCACCGTGAACATGCACGCGCCCGCAGCGTCCGTCACACGCGCCGTCGATGTCCTCGGCGGCGCGACGATGGGCACGACCTGGTCGGTGAAGCTCGTCTCGCCACGCAACGCCGACCTGCATGCGCTGCATTCGGGCGTCCAGTCGCGGCTGGACGACGTGGTGTCGCAGATGAGCAACTGGAAAGCGGCGTCGGACCTCAGCCGTTACAACGCGGCCGATGCCGGTTCTTGGCACGCATTGCGCGAGGAGTTTTTCGCCGTGCTCTCGTGCGCCCTCGACATCGCCCACGCGAGCGGCGGCGCCTTCGATCCTACGGTCGGCCCGCTGGTCGATGGCTGGGGCTTCGGGCCGTCGGGCGCGACGACGGAACGCTTCTCGCCCGAGGCTGCCCGCGCGCAGGTGCAATGGCGCCGCGTGGTGCTCGACCGCAACGAACGCCGCGTGCTGCAGCCCGGCGGAACGCGACTGGACCTGTGCGCGATCGCGAAGGGCTTCGGCGTGGACGCCGTCGCTGCGCACCTGCGTTCGTGCGGCGTCGACGCGGCGCTGGTGGAAGTGGGCGGCGAGCTGTTCGGTTTCGGACGCAAACCCGACGGCACACCGTGGCGCGTGATCGTGGAAGGCTGGGATGGCGATGAATACGACGCGCGCGAACCGCGCGTGCTGGCGCTCGACGGCCTTGCGGTCGCGACGTCGGGCGATCGCTGGCATCGGCGCGAGCATCACGGCCTCCGCATCAGCCACACGCTCGATCCGCGCAGCGGACATCCGGTGACCAACGCGCCGGTGGCGGTGACCGTTGCTGCCGGCGATGCCATGCGCGCCGATGCCTGGGCGACTGCGCTCACCGTGCTGGGGACGCATGAAGGAATGGACGTCGCTAATGCGCACGGGCTGGCGGCGCGTTTTGTCGAAGTGCGTCGCGATGCAGATGGGCTGCCCGATATCGTCGAGGAGCGGATGACGCCGGCATTCGAGGCGCTGTTGCAAGCATGAGCGCGACGCGTTCGAAAGCGGGAAGTTCGATCCGCGCGTGGCTCGGCAACGGCGTCGCGTTGGCAGCGCTGTTCGCGGCGATCGTCGCGTTCGGCTATTGGCAGACGGAGTCATGGTGGGTCGCCTCGCCCCGCGCCGGCAGCTGGGTACTCGCGATGGTGGTCGCACTGGCCTTCGTCGGGTTGTGCGTGTCGACGTGGCTCGATGCGCACGCGGATCGCGCCGCGTCTGACGTTCCCGATGCCGCTGGCGACGACGCGATGCTGCTCGCATGGGCCAGCCAGACCGGCTTCGGCCAGCAACTCGCCGAGCACACCGCGCAGGCGCTGCGCGACGCGGGAACGCCGGTGCGCGTGATGCCGCTACATCGTGTCGATGCGGACGTGCTGCGCTCGCATCGCCGGGCGTTGTTCATCGCCAGCACCACCGGCGAAGGCGATCCGCCCGACCACGCGCTTGGCTTCACCCGTCACGTGCTCGGCCAGCCGATGACGCTCGTGGGGCTTGAGTACGCCGTGCTCGCGCTGGGCGATCGCGCCTACGACCGCTTCTGCGGCTTCGGTCGTCGCCTCGATCAATGGCTGCATCACAGCGGCGCGCAGCCGATGTTCGACCGCATCGACGTGGACGCCGGCGACGCCGGCGCGCTGCGGCATTGGCAGCATCGACTCGGTCAGCTTGCCGGTCACACCGCATTGGCCGACTGGAGCGCGCCGCGCTACCGCCCGTGGCGCTTGCAGGAACGGCGATGGCTCAATCCCGGCAGTGTCGGGGGACCGGCGTATCACGTCGCGCTGTTGCCGATGGACGCGGGCGACCTCGATTGGCAAGCCGGCGACATCGCCGAGATCGGCCCGCGACATGCTCCGCCCGAGGTGGCGTCCTGGCTGCTCACCGCAAACCAGGACGGCGACGCGACCGTCGAACACAACGGCGAAACGCTGGAATTGGCGACCCTGCTCCAGCGCTCGCGCCTTCCGGAGCCCGCAGCCATCCAAGGTCATTCCGCGCAAGCCGTGGCCAACCTGCTGGAAGCGCTGCCGCATCGCGAGTACTCCATCGCCTCCGTGCCGCAGGATGGCGCGCTGCACCTGCTCGTCCGCCAGATGCGTCATCTCGACGGGCGGCTGGGCTGCGGCAGCGGCTGGCTGACTGCGCATGCCGATGTCGGCGCGACCATCGACGTCCGCATCCGCCGCAACATCGCTTTCCATGCTCCGGAGGACGACCGGCCGATGATCCTCGTCGGCAACGGCACCGGCCTCGCTGGCTTGCGCGCGCATCTGAAGGCGCGTGCACTCGCCGGCCAACATCGCAACTGGCTGCTGTTCGGCGAACGCCAGCGGGAGCACGACTTCCACCATCGCGACGAGATCGAAGCCTGGTTCCGCCAAGGCCATCTGCAGCATCTCGACCTCGCGTTTTCCCGCGATGGCGCACAGCGCGTGTACGTGCAGGACGTGTTGCGCGAACACAGCGGACGCCTGCGCGAATGGATTGCCGACGGCGCCGCCGTTTACGTGTGCGGCAGCCTCGAAGGCATGGCGCCCGCCGTGGATGTCGTGTTGCGCGACACCGTCGGCCTCGATGCGCTGGAAGCGATGGCCGCGGACGGGCGGTATTGCCGCGACGTCTACTGACGCGTCGTCGTCAGCGCGCGCCTTCGACCGGCTCGATCCGGATCACGAGCAGTTCGCCACCGCCATCGATCACGTGGCGAAGCCGTTCGCTGCCTGCCTCGAAGAACGCCGTGTCGCCCGCCGACATCGGCGGAAGACCCGAGTCGTCCGCGAATTGCGCCTGCCCGGCGATCAGGTGCGCGACCCACGTCGTGCCCGGATCGGCGAACAGCACCATCGGTCCCACCAGCGGTCGATGCCACAGCGCGGCACGCACCCGGTCGCGGTGCCACATCAGGTTGAAGTCGTGAGTCGGGCCATCGAGCAGTTCGCCGGTCACCTTGCGTTCGCCGGCGAATCGCAGCCGGTCGTGCGGCGGATGGAGTTCGTGAGATTCACCGTCGTCGAAGCGCAAACGCACGCCGTTGCCGCTGAGCAGCACAAGCTCGCGATCGACGCCGGGAAAGGCCGAGAACTCCGAATCGCGCTCGATCTCCGCGATGGAAAGCCGCCAATCCCACGGTGCGTCCGGCGCGGCATCGTCGAGGCGTCCGGCGTGGATCTCGCGCGTCCAGCCCATCTGGTTGCGCCAGCGCTCGCGCCGGTATTCGTTGGCGGGCATCACCCGCGAACGGCTTTGTTGCTCGGGAGCCATCCGTCACGTCCGGTAGTCGTTCGCCCCAGTCTAGCGGGCGGCTCTCGGATGGACTCCGATCAGGTCGCGCTAACTGAGCGATCAACGTGTCGCGATCGCAGTGCCGGCCCGGCGCGACCGGCGTGCCGGATCGCGTCGATGGCGCCGGGCCGGCATGCGCCCCTCCCCTAGTGCCTGGTGGCAGCCGGCTTCGATGCGTTGGCCGCCGACGCTGCCGGTGCGGGCTTGGCTGCGGCTGCCGTAGCGGGCGCGCCGCCGCCGATCGCGATGCGGTCCTTGTTCTTCTCCACCGTCTTCAGGCCGATGCCCGGAACCTGCGCGAGCTGATCGGCGCTGCGGAACGGGCCGTTGGTCTTCCGGTAGGCGACGATCGCTTCCGCCTTGGCGGGGCCGATGTTCACCAGCACGCGATCCAGCGTGGCCGCGTCGGCGGTGTTGATGTTGACGGTCTCGGCGGCCATGGCCGTACCGGTGAGGACCAGCGACAGCAGCAGGGCCCGGACGAACATCGCGAAGGATCGGACAGCCGGGGACCTGGTTTCGAACGATTGCATGAGCATCTCCTTGGGCCCGGACGGGCCCACGACGTGGATGGTTGGATGGCCGCCGAAGCGCTGCATGGGCGGCCAACACAGTCTCCGGAGCGGGGACAGCCGGCCCTATCGGGCGATCCGCCGAAAACGGCAAGGAAACCGCCGCAACTATGCGTAGGCGCCATTTCGCTGTACGTCGGAACAATCCGCCGGCGTATCGGGAGCCTCCGGCGCTGCCTCGGGAGCCGGCCCGCCGTCACGGAGGCGTAAACTTGTCGTCCCCCGCTACGAGGCCGCATCCGCCATGGACATCAGCAAGGTCGACCGCTACGTCGGCGACAAATGGGACGACGAGATCGTTCCCCAGCTCGTCGAGTACATCAAGATTCCCAACAAGTCACCGATGTTCGACGCCGACTGGGTCAAGCACGGCTACATGGACGATGCGGTCAAGCTGATGGAAACCTGGGCGAAGGCCCAGCCGATTCCCGGCATGAAGGTCGAAGTGGTGCGCCTCGAAGGCCGCACGCCGCTGATCTTCATCGACATCCCGGCGTCCAACGGCGGCAGCAACGACGATTGCGTGCTGCTGTACGGCCATCTGGACAAGCAGCCGGAAATGACCGGCTGGGATCCGGAATTCGGCCCGTGGAATCCGGTCATCAAGGGCGACCGCCTGTATGGCCGCGGCGGCGCCGATGACGGTTACGCGATCTTCGGCTCGCTCACCGCCGTGCTCGCGCTGCAGGAGCAGCAACTGCCGCATGCGCGCTGCGTGATCCTTATCGAAGCGTGTGAGGAGTCCGGCAGCTACGACCTGCCCGCGTACGTCGACCACCTCGCCGACCGCATCGGCAAGCCCTCGCTGGTGGTGTGCCTGGATTCGGGCTGCGGCAACTACGAGCAGCTGTGGTGCACGACCTCGCTGCGCGGCCTCGCCGGCGGCAATTTCACGGTGAAGGTGCTGGAAGAAGGCGTGCACTCGGGCGATGCGTCCGGCATCGTGCCGTCGAGCTTCCGACTGCTTCGCCAGTTGCTCTCGCGACTGGAAGACGAGAACACCGGCAAGATCCGCGTCGACGGCCTGTTCGTGGATGTTCCGGAAGAACGCCTCGCGCAGGCGCGCGAAGCGGCGAAGGTGCTCGACACGGCGATCTTCGACAAGTTCCCGTTCCTGCCCGGCATGACGCCGATGGCGTCGGATCTGGCCGAGCTCGTGCTCAACCGCACGTGGCGTCCCGCGCTGTCGGTGACCGGCGTGGACGGCATGCCGCCGCTGGCGTCGGCCGGCAACGTGCTGCGTCCGTACACCTCGGTGAAGCTGTCGCTGCGCCTGCCGCCCACGCTCGACGGCAAGAAGGCCGGCGAACTGCTGCGCGAAGTGCTGACGAAGGATCCGCCGAACGGCGCGAAGGTGACGCTGGATCTGGAGAAGTCCTCCTCCGGCTGGAACGCACCCGCGCAGTCGCCGTGGCTGACCAAAGCCATCGATTCGGCGAGCCGCGAGTTCTTCGGCAAGCCGGCGATGTACATGGGCGAAGGCGGCTCGATCCCGTTCATGGGCATGCTCGGCGAGAAGTTCCCCGGTGCGCAGTTCATGATCACCGGCGTGCTCGGCCCGCACAGCAACGCGCACGGTCCGAACGAGTTCCTGCACATCCCGATGGGCAAGCGCGTGACGGCGTGCGTGTCGCGGGTGATCGCCGAACACCACCAGGCGAGCCTGCGCGGCGAGACGACCGGCGCGTCGGTCGCGCCCGACAGCGGCGATCGCCACGGCGGCCACGGCTGCTGCTGAACGAGCTATGCGGCGGCCCCAGAAAACCCTCGCTCCGGCGAGGGTTTTTTGTTTCCGGGCACACCGTAGCGACCGTTCGTCGGCCCGATCGCCGCCCCGTTGCGGCACTGCTACGCTGCGCCGGCATCACCACCCAAGGAGAACGTCATGGGCAGTCTGCTCTACACGATCATCATCGGTGCGGTCATTGGTGTGCTGGCGCGGTTCTTCAAACCCGGAGCGGATCCGATGGGCTGGATCCTCACCATCGTGCTCGGCATCGTCGGCGCGTACATCGGCAGCCTGATCTACGCCGATGGCGGCTTCATCGGCTTCGTGATATCGATCATCTGCGCCGTCGTGCTGTTGTTCCTTTACGAGATCGTGCGCAAGAAAACCGTGCGAACAGCCTGATCCCGGCTCGTTCCCGCACGAAAGGAAAACCCCGGCTTTCGCCGGGGTTTTCGTTGCGCGGCCGACTACTCCAACGTCACTCCGTCAGGAACTCGATCACCCGCTGTGCGAGCCGTTCCGCATTGTCGGACACCGTGTCGAGCGAGAGCTCCGCGGCTTCCGGCACTTCGTACGGCGAGTCGATGCCGGTGAAGTTGCGCAGCTGGCCGGCGCGCGCCTTCGCGTAGAGGCCCTTCACGTCGCGCTTCTCGGCCACGGCGAGCGGCGTGTCGATGTAGACCTCGACGAACTCGCCTGGTGCGAACAGCTCGCGCGCCATGCGACGTTCGGCGCGGAACGGCGAGATGAAACTCACCAGCACGATCAGGCCCGCGTCGCTCATCAGCTTCGCGACTTCGGCCACGCGGCGGATGTTCTCGACGCGATCCTCGTCGGTGAAGCCGAGGTCCTTGTTGAGGCCGTGGCGCACGTTGTCGCCGTCGAGGATGAAGGTGTGGTAGCCCAACGCATGCAGGCGTTTGTCGACGAGGTTGGCGATGGTCGACTTGCCCGAGCCCGACAGGCCCGTGAACCACAGCACGCGCGGCTTCTGTCCCTTGATGCGCGCACGCGCGGCCTTGTCGACATCGAGGTGTTGCCAGTGGAGGTTGCCCGCGCGGCGCAACGCGAACTGCAGCGTGCCGGCGGCCACCGTCGCGTTGGTCTGGCGATCGATCAGGATGAAGCCGCCGAGCGTGCGGTTGTCCGCGTAAGCCTCGAACGGAACTGGCTGGTCCAGATAGAGGTTGCAGTAGCCGACTTCGTTGAGTTCCAGGTGCTTCGCGGCCAACGGCTCCTGCGTGTTCACGTCGGTCTTGTGCTTGATCTCCGTGATGCTGGCGCTGACGGTGCGGGTGCCGATCTTCAACCAGTACGGACGACCGGGCAGCAGCGGCTGCTCGCCCATCCACAGCACCTGCGCGGCGAACTGGTCGGCGACCTGCGCCGGCCGATGCGCGTCGGCGATGACGTCGCCACGACTGACATCGAGTTCGTCGCGCAGCGTCAGCGTAATCGCCTGGCCTTCGCGCGCGACAGCGAGGTCGCCATCGGCGGTGACGATGCGCGCCACGTGCGAACGACGGCCCGACGGCAACGCGACGATCTCGTCGCCCGGACGGATCTCGCCCGCCGCCACCGCACCCGCGAAGCCGCGGAAATCCTGGTTCGGCCGGTTGACCCACTGCACGGGAAGACGGAAGCCCACGTCCTGCGCCTGGCGAGACACGTCGACCGTTTCCAGGTATTCGAGCACGCTGGGGCCGCCGTACCACGCGGTGCGTTCCGAGCGCCCCATCAGGTTGTCGCCCTGCAACGCCGACAACGGAATGGCCTGCACCTGTTCGATGCCGAGCGTGGCGGCGAGCTCGCGATAACCGGCTTCGATCTCGTCGAACATCGCGCGATCGAAATCGACCAGGTCCATCTTGTTTACCGCGAGCAGCACGTGGCGGATGCCCAGCAGCGACACGATGTAGCTGTGCCGGCGCGTCTGCGGCAGCAGCCCCTTGCGCGCATCGACCAGCACGACGGCGACATCGGCCGTGGACGCGCCGGTCGCCATGTTGCGTGTGTACTGCTCGTGGCCCGGGCAGTCGGCGACGATGAACTTGCGCTTGTCGGTGCTGAAGAAGCGGTACGCGACATCGATGGTGATGCCCTGCTCGCGCTCGGCGGATAGTCCGTCGAGGAGCAGCGCGTAGTCGATCGCCTCGCCCTGCGTGCCGTGACGACGGCTGTCCTTTTCCAGCGCGGACAGCTGGTCGTCGAACAGCGCGCGGCTCTCGTACAGTAGCCGGCCGATCAGCGTGCTCTTGCCGTCGTCGACGCTGCCGCAGGTGATGAAACGCAGCAGGCCCTTGGTTTCGTGCTGGGCGAGGTAGGCGGCGATCGTCGCGCCCGCGTCGTGTGCGCGCGTCATCAGAAATACCCTTCCTGCTTCTTCTTTTCCATCGACGCGGACGGATCGTGGTCGATCACGCGCCCCTGTCGTTCCGACGTCGTCGCCACCAGCATTTCGGCAATGATCTTCTCCAGCGAGTCGGCGTCGGATTCGATCGCGCCCGTCAACGGATAGCAGCCCAGCGTGCGGAAGCGCACCTGCTTGAGTTGCGGCGATTCGCCATCGCGCAGCGGCAGTCGCTCGTCATCGACCATGATCAGCGCGCCGTCGCGTTCGACGACGGGGCGCTGCGCCGCGAAGTACAGCGACGGCACCGGGATCTTCTCGCGATAGATGTACAGCCAGACGTCGAGTTCGGTCCAGTTCGACAGCGGGAACACGCGCACCGATTCGCCCTTGTGGATGCGCGTGTTGTAGAGGTTCCACAACTCGGGGCGCTGGTGCTTGGGATCCCAGCGATGCTGTTCGTTGCGGAACGAGAAGATGCGTTCCTTCGCGCGCGATTTCTCTTCGTCGCGACGCGCGCCGCCGATGGCCGCGTCGTAACCGGCCGCGTCCAGCGCCTGCTTCAGCGCCTGCGTCTTCATCACATCGGTGTGCACGGTGGCGCCATGCGTGATCGGACCGATGCCCTGCGCGATGCCTTCGGCGTTGGTGTGCACGTGCAGCTGCACGCCGGTGTCCCTGGCGCGCTGGTCGCGGAAGGCGATCATCTCGCGGAACTTCCAGCCGGTATCCACATGCAGCAGCGGAATGGGCGGGCGCGCCGGCGCGAACGCCTTCAGCAGCATGTGCAGCAGCACCGAGCTGTCCTTGCCGATGGAATACAGCATCACCGGATGGCGGAACTCGGCCGCGACCTCGCGCAGGATGTGGATGCTTTCCGCTTCGAGGCGGTCGAGGTGGCTCAGGTCCAGGGGCAACGTCATCGGATCTTGATCTTGCGAAATGGGCGGCGGGCGCGGCGGACGCTCGCGGCAAGTTGACCACATTGTAGGAACGGCGGTGCTTCCTGCCGGAAATAAGCCACCGGCATGAGCGCATAACCCCTCATCCTTTCTGGTGGCCCGCGCCGGGGCCTAGCCTGCAACGGTCCCCTTTTTCCCGTTGCCCATGTCGGCCACCCTGCCAAACGTTTCCGCCGCGCTTGCCGCTCCCCTCACCGAGGACCGGCTCGCGGCATTGGCGCGCGTGACCGACGGACTCGACAGCAACGGCCTGTGGTGGCTCTCCGGCTACGCAGCGGGCCTCGCATCGCGCGGCACCGCCGGCGTGCAAACGGTTACAGCGCCCATCGCCGAGGCCACGCCCGCGGGCCGCCTGACGATCGTCTACGGCAGCCAGACCGGCAACGCGAAGCGACTGGCCGAACAACTCGCGCGCCAGAGCGAGGCCGCCGGCCTGCCCGTTCGCCTCCTTCGCGCCGACGCCTACCCCACGCGCGAGCTCAAGGACGAACGCACGCTGTACCTGGTCATCAGCACGCAGGGCGACGGCGATCCGCCGGACGACGCCCGTGCGCTGGTCGACTTCATCGCCGGCAAGCGCGCGCCCGAACTGAAGCAGCTGCGCTACGCCGTGTTGGGCCTGGGCGATTCGAGCTATCCGCAGTTCTGCGCGATCGGCGAGCGGCTGGACGCGCGGCTGGCGGAACTGGGCGCCACGCGCCTGCTGCCGCGCGCCGATGCCGACCTCGACCTGGAAACCATCGCCGAGCCGTGGGTCGCGCAGGCGCTGGCGAAGGCGAAGGAGGCGCTGAAGCCGGCTGCGCCGCTCGCGACCGTCACGCCGCTGCGTCCGTTGCAGGGAACGCCGCTGCACGGCCGCGACGCGCCCTTCGCGGCCGAAGTGCTCGCGAACCAGCGCATCACCGCGCGCGGCAGCGTGAAGGACGTCCGGCACGTCGAACTGTCGCTGGAAGGCTCCGGTCTGCATTACGAGCCCGGCGACGCGCTCGGCCTGTGGCCGGTGAATCCGCCGGCGCTGGTCGAGGCGATCCTGCGCACGGGCGAACTCGACGGCGATGCGGTCGTCGAGCACGGCGGCATGCGGCTGCCGCTGCGGCAGTGGCTCGGCGAGAAGCGCGAGCTCACGAAGCTGGCGCGCCCGTTCGTCGCCAGTCACGCCGCGCAATCGCGCAGCGAGGAACTCAACGGCCTGCTCGCGCCCGACCGGCAGCCTGCGCTGGCAAAGCTGCTGAATGATGCGCAGGTGCTGGACCTGCTGCGCCGCTATCCGGGGTCGTGGAGCCCGGACGAACTCGTCGCCGCGCTGCGTCCGCTCACCCCGCGCCTGTATTCCATCGCCTCCAGCCAGAAACACGTCGGCGACGAAGTGCACCTCACCGTCGCGCACGTCGAATACGACGATGGCGACGGCCTGCGCTGGGGCGCGGCGTCGAATCACTTTGCGCGCAGCGAGGAAGGCGCGCGGCTGCCGGTGTTCATCGAACACAACGAGCGTTTCCGCCTCCCGGCCGATGCGTCCCGCGACGTGATCATGATCGGCCCCGGCACCGGCGTCGCGCCGTTCCGTGCATTCGTGCAGGAACGCGCCGCGGTCGGCGGGACGGGGCGCAACTGGCTGTTCTTCGGCAACCCGCATTTCCGCAGCGATTTCCTCTACCAGGTCGAATGGCAGCAGGCGCTGAAGGACGGATCGCTGCATCGCTTCGACCTCGCGTTCTCGCGCGACCAGGCGCACAAGGTCTACGTGCAGGACCGCCTCGTCGAACGCGGCCGTGACCTCTTCGACTGGCTCGAAGGCGGCGCGCACATCTATGTCTGCGGCGACGCCACGCGCATGGCGAAGGACGTGCACGCGGCGCTGCTGTCGGTGATCGCCGAACACGGCGGCAAGTCGGCCGAAGACGCCGACGACTACCTCAACACCCTGCAGCAGCAGGGACGCTACGCGCGGGACGTGTATTGATGAGCAGCCATTCCGTCGAGGACATCAAGCAGCAGAGCGGGCGCCTTCGCGGCACGCTGCTGGAGTCGCTCGCCAATCCGGTCACCGGTGCGCTGAACGACGACGACCAGACGCTGATCAAGTACCACGGCAGCTACCAGCAGGACGATCGGGACATCCGCGAGGAACGTCGCCTGGCCAAGCTCGAACCGGCGTACGCCTTCATGATCCGCACGCGCACGCCCGGCGGCGTGGTGACGCCGGCACAGTGGCTCAAGCTCGACCACATCGCGACGACCTACGCCGAGCGCGGCTTGCGCATCACCACGCGGCAGGCGTTCCAGTACCACGGCGTGATCAAGACCGAGCTCAAGTCGACGATGCAGGCGATCAACGCCGCGTTGATCGACACGCTGGCGGCCTGCGGAGACGTGAACCGCAACGTGGCCGTCGCGGCGAATCCGCTTCAATCGCAGGCGCACGCGCAGGTCTTCGCGCACGCCGCCGCGCTGTCGGAGCACCTGCTGCCGAACACGCGCGCGTACTACGAGATCTGGCTCGACGAGGAGCGCGTCGCCGGCAGCGGCAGCGAGGACGAACCCGTCTACGGCCCGACCTACCTGCCGCGCAAGTTCAAGATCGGCTTCGCGGTCCCGCCATACAACGACGTGGACGTGTTCGCGCAGGACCTGGGCTTCATCGCGATCATCGACGCGACTGGCGAACTGCTCGGCTACAACGTCAGCGTCGGCGGCGGCATGGGCGCCACACATGGCGATCCGGAGACGTATCCACGGCTGGGCGACGTGATCGGCTTCGTCACGCCGGAACAGCTCACGCAGGTCGCCGTTGCGGTCGTCACCGCGCAGCGCGACTTCGGCAACCGCGTGCTGCGCAAGCGTGCGCGATTGAAGTACACCATCGACGATCGCGGCCTCGACTGGTTCAAGGGCGAAGTCGAACGGCGCGCGGGTTTTGCCCTCTCCGACGCGCGACCGTTCGATTTCGTCCATAACGGCGACCGCTTCGGCTGGGTCGAGGGAAGCGACGGCCGCGCCCACCTGACGCTGCGCATCGTCGCCGGGCGCATCTGGGATCGCGACGGCCTCTCGCACCTGACCGGCCTGCGCGAGATCGCGCGCGTGCTCGATGCCGAGGCGAGCGATGCGCAGTTCCGCCTCACGCCGAACCAGAACCTCGTCATCGCCGGCATTCCGTCCGTGTTGCGCGCACGCGTCGATGCGCTGGTGGCGCAATACGGCCTGGACACGCACGTCTCGGCGACGCCGCTGGTGAAGAACGCGCTGGCCTGCGTCGCACTGCCGACCTGCGGCCTGGCGATGGCCGAGGCCGAGCGCTACCTGCCCGAATTCACCGACGCGGTGCAGGTCCTGCTCGACGCGCACGGCCTGCGCGAGGCACCCATCCACCTGCGCATCAGCGGCTGCCCCAACGGCTGTTCGCGTCCGTATCTGGGCGAGATCGCGCTCGTGGGCAAGGCGCCGGGCCGCTACAACCTGATGCTCGGGGCCGACCACCGCGGCCAGCGCCTGAACACGATGTATCGCGAGAACGTGGCGCAGCCGCAGATCCTCGAAGCCCTCGATCCGCTCTTCGCGCGCTACGCCGGCGAGCGTCGCGACGAAGAAGGCTTCGGCGATTTCCTGGTGCGCGCCGGCATCGTCGCTCCGCCGCGATCCTCCATCGAACTCCACCTGCAGCACGCCGTCACCGAACACGCCGTCACCGAGAACGCCGCATGAGCCCGCCCGATCCCATCACCGCCGCCGAATCGCCCCGCGCACTGGCCGAACTCAATGCGTGGCTGGGCGGACTGAGCGCGTCCGAGCGCATCGCCTGGGCGCTGGAACACACCGCTGGCGAACACGCGCTGTCGTCGAGCTTCGGCGCGCAGGCGGCGGTGTCGTTGCACCTGGCGACGCAGCAGCGCGCGGACCTGCCGGTAATCCTCATCGACACCGGCTACCTGTTCCCCGAAACCTACCGCTTCATCGACCAGCTCACCGAACGACTGCACCTCAACCTCAAGGTGTATCGCCCGCAGATCGGCATCGCGTGGATGGAAGCGCGCCTGGGCAAGCTGTGGGAAAGCGGCCTGGATGGCATCGAACGCTACAACCGCATGCGCAAGGTCGAGCCGATGCAGCGCGCGCTCGACGACCTGGGCGTGCGCACGTGGATCGCCGGCCTTCGCCGCAGCCAGTCGCGCAGCCGCGCGGCGATCGATTTCCTGCAGTTGCGCGATGGCCGCTGGAAGCTGCACCCCATCGCCGACTGGACCGACCGCGACGTGTGGCAGTACCTGCAGCAGCACGACCTGCCCTACCACCCGTTGTGGCACCAGGGCTACGTGTCGATCGGCGACGTGCACACCACGCGCCCGCTGCAGCCCGGCATGAACGAGGAAGACACGCGCTTCTTCGGACTGAAGCGCGAGTGCGGCCTGCATTTCGACGAGCCGAACGCCGCCTGACCGCATCGCCGCCACCCGGCTTCGGGCAGGCACTCCGACCGGTTTCCGACGCGCCCGCACCCACCATCGCGTGGATGCGATACGCCGCGTTCGACTTCCTGCGCTCCGTGATCACGACCGCGCTGCTGGCGTGGTCGGTCTTCACGATCATGCGCTGGCAGCGGCCGCTCATCGCGCGCGGCCTGGGATGGTCGTGGGTGGCGTTGGCGGGGATCCTTTCCGCTGTGCAGTGGGCCGTGAATGTCGCCTTGGGCAACGCGATCTGCTGCCCGATCCTGGTCGCGCTGCTGGTGCTGATCTCGATGGTGGGCCTGGCGCCGGACGACTCGGTGCTGACGTCCGCCGCGACCGCGCAATCGCTGTGGTTCCGGCGCGCCCTCGCGTCGGCGGTGCTCGGCACGCTCGGCGGCATGGCCATGTGGATGGCGCTGCTGTAACCGGGCGATCCACCGCGCCGCGGCGGATCCGATGCGGACGCTCAGGTATGAATCAGGCGCCCGCCACCGAAGGACCAGTTCTCCCACGTGGTTTCCTTGAAGGCCACCATCACGTGTTCGGGATCGAGCCCCGCCTGCGCGAGGCGATCCATCAGTTCGGCCAGCAGCTTCTTCTTCACCTTCACGCTGCGCCCGACCGACCACAGGATCTCGATCAGCACGAAGTCGTCCGTGCGTGGCGATGCGAGATCGGGATAGCCGGGATCGAAACGGAAGTCGTCGGCGTCCAGTTCGAACACGCGCTGGAACAGATCCGCCTGCGGCACGCCGCTGGAGACCAGGCTCGCGTGCACGGCATCGAGCACCTTCGTCTTGAACACGACGGGCTTGGGCTTGCGTACGGTGAGGGTGACCAGCGGCATGGCGGCTCTCCGGTTTCGATGACGGTCGCGATGTTCGACGGGTGGCCGTCAGGTGGTGATCGGCTGGCTCAGCTCGCGCCACGACGGCGCCTTC
Organism: Lysobacter soli; assembly: GCF_009755585.1. Taxonomy (NCBI): domain Bacteria; kingdom Pseudomonadati; phylum Pseudomonadota; class Gammaproteobacteria; order Lysobacterales; family Lysobacteraceae; genus Lysobacter; species Lysobacter soli. The sequence goes on from NZ_CP046603.1 coordinate 3,190,337, forward strand.
GGCCACTGCGGCTCCAGGTTGCCTTCCAGCACGCGGCGCAGGTCGCGGCGGTCCAGCTGCGGCGCGATGCCGTGCAGCAGTGCCAGCGCATATTCGCGCAGCACGCGGGCGCGCGGGATCACCGCCCAGGTCACGCATTCGGGCAATGCGTCCGGTGCGGGCAAGGCGACCAGGTCCTCGTCGCGCGCGCCCACCGCCATTTCCGCCAGTACGCCGACGCCGAGGCCAGCTCGCACGTAGGTCTTGATGAGGTCGGCATCGCGCGCGGTCATCGCCAGCTGCGGTTCGAGACCGGCGTCGACGAAGGTGCGGCGCAGGGACGACTCGGCGCGCGTGGACGACTCGTAGCTCACCAGCGGATGCGCGGCGAGTTCGGCCAGCGTCGGCGCGCGCTTGAGTCTGGACAGCGGATGCGTGCGCGGTACCAGCACGAGGCGGCGCCAGCGATACAACGGCACGGCGACGCCGCCCTCGGGCTCGCCGCCCGCGGTGCTGATGACCGCGAGGTCCGCTTCGCCGCGCGCGAGCAGTTCCAGCACTTCGTCGCCCGCGACCGCCTGCAGGTGCATGCTCACCTGCGGGAATTCGCGCTTCACCGCGGCAATGGCCTCCGGCAGCACGAAGCGCGCCTGCGTGTGCGTCGTCGCCAGGACCAGCTGGCCGCTGTGCTGGCCGCGTTCGTTGGCGGCGTAGGCGCGGATGTTGCCGGCTTCCTCGAGGATGCGGCGCGCGTGCATCAGCACGCGTTCGCCGGCCGGCGCGACCGCTTCCAGGCTGCGGCCCTTCCGCGTGAACAACTGGAAGCCCAGCTCGTCCTCCAGCTGCTTGAGCTGCTTGGACAAACCGGGCTGCGTCGCGTGCACGCGCTCGGCGGCCAGCGTGATGTTGAGGCCGGAATCGGCGATGGCGACGAGGTAGCGGAGCTGGGTAAGGGTCATGTCGGAGCGAAGGGCAAGGGCGGCAGGTCGGGCCCGGACGTGCGGGCGGCGGTCGGTTTCGACGTGCACCGACAACACGTGGTCCGAACGGCGGCCGCGTTCATATATCGCTCGATACGAATAAAGGGATGAACGAAAACTACCCTGCGCGGGGGGCCGTGTCCAGCGCAGGGCCGCGCGGTGCGGCCGCGCCCTCGCCGGGCCCGGCCGGGTCATTCCGAAACGGCATGACCGCAGGCGGCGGCGTCATTTCCGCACGTCGGGGTGCATGCGTAGCGTCACGGAATCCCTCCGTTTCGCTTCGGTGCCATGAGCAGTCCGGTGGCCTCAGATCCCCAGGCTTCGCGCCCCCTTTTCCCCGTGTTCGCCGACCTGCATGGCCGCACCGTGCTGGTCGTTGGCGGCGGAACGGTGGCGCTGCGCAAGGCCACGGCGTTGCGCGAGGCCGGAGCGCGGGTGCAAGTGGGCGCGCCGGCGCTGAACGCGGAACTGGCGGCGCTGGCCGAGCGTGGCGACATCGAACATCTGCCTGGCGCGTTCGCGCCGCACTGGCTCGATGGCGCGTGGCTGGCGATTGCCGCCACTGACGACGACGTCGTGAACCGCGCCGTGGCCGAGGCCGGCGAGGCGCGGCGTCTCTGGGTGAACGTGGTCGACGACGCGCAGGCGTCTACCGTGCAGATTCCCGCGCGCGTCGACCGCGGTCCGTTGCAGGTGGCGATCTCCAGCGGCGGTGCCGCGCCGATGCTGGCGCGCCACTTGCGCGAGACGCTGGAGAGCCAGCTCGACGCATCGCTGGGCGAGCTGGCGAACCTGCTTGGCCGCGAACGCACGCGAATCCGCGCGCGCTTCCCGCAGCTCGGCGCCCGACGCCGTTTCTTCGACCGCCTGCTGCGCAGCAAGGTGCCGGCGCTGCTGCGCAAGCGGCAGCATCTGGCGGCCGAACGCGAATTCGCGGCGCAATTGCACGCCGAAGTCCCGTCTTCGCGCGGCAGCGTCGCGCTCGTCGGTGCGGGCCCGGGCGATCCGGGCCTGCTCACGCTGCGTGCGCTGCGCGTGCTCAACGAAGCGGACGTGATCCTGCACGATCGCCTCGTCAGCGATGAAATCCTGCAGGTCGTGCGCCGCGACGCACAGCGCATCGAAGTCGGCAAGCAGGCCGGCAACCACCACGCGACGCAGGCGCAGATCCACGCGCTGATGCTCGAACACGCCGGCGCCGGCAAGCGCGTCGTGCGCCTGAAGGGCGGCGATCCGTTCGTGTTCGGCCGTGGCGGCGAGGAGCTCGAAGTGCTGCGCGATGCGGGCATCGACTTCGAGGTCGTGCCCGGCATCACCGCCGCGCTCGCATGCGCCGCGTATGCCGGCGTGCCACTCACGCATCGCGACCATGCGCAGTCGGCGCGGCTGGTCACGGCGCACTGCAAGGACTCCGACGACACGCTCGACTGGCAGGCGCTCGCGCAGGAACGCCAGACGCTCGCCGTCTACATGGGCGTCGCCGGCCTGGACCGCTTCAGTGCGCGCCTGATCGAACACGGACGCGCCGCGTCGACGCCGTTCGCCATCATCGAGAACGGCTCGCGTGCGAACCAGCGCGTGGTCGTCGGCACGCTGTCGGAACTGGCGCAGCGCGCGCGCGAACACGACGTGCAATCGCCTGCGCTGCTGATCGTCGGCGAAGTCGCCGCGCTCGCGGACACGCTGCACTGGTTCGGCGCGCCGCCGCTGCGTGGCGCGCCGGCCATCGCCGCGGCCGCCTGATTCCTGCAACACCATCCCCTACATCGAAACGAGGCAACGCCATGGCCCTTTACGACAGCATCCTCGACACCATCGGCAGCACGCCCATCGTCAAGCTGCATCGCATCGCGCCGAAGCACGTGACGCTGTACGCGAAGGTCGAATCGTTCAATCCCGGCGGCTCGGTGAAGGATCGTCTCGCGCTCGCCATCGTGCTCGACGCCGAGCGCAAGGGGCTGCTGAAGCCGGGCCAGACCATCGTCGAGGCGACCTCGGGCAACACGGGCATCGCGCTCGCACTCGTCGCGGCGGCGCGAGGCTATCCGTTCGTCGCGGTGATGACGGAGACCTTCTCCGTCGAACGCCGCAAACTGATGCGCGCATACGGCGCGAAGGTGATCCTGACGCCCGCCGCCGAGCGCGGCACCGGCATGGTGCGCCGCGCGAAGGAACTGGCCGAGAAGCACGGCTGGTTCCTGGCGCGCCAGTTCGAGAACGAAGCCAATCCAGCCTACCACCGCAGCACGACCGGCCCGGAAATCCTGCGCGATTTCGCCGGCAAGCGGCTGGACTACTTCGTCAGCGGCTGGGGCACGGGCGGCACGATCACCGGCGCCGGCGAAGTGCTGAAGCTCGCGCGTCCCGACCTGAAGGTCATCGCCAGCGAGCCCGCCGGCGCCGCGCTGCTGTCGGGCAAGGAATGGCAACCGCACAAGATCCAGGGCTGGACGCCGGACTTCCTCCCCGCGGTGCTCAGCCGCACCGTCGCCGACGAAGTGCTGCCGGTCGATGAAGTGCTCGCGCGCGATACCGCGCGGCGCCTTGCCGCGGAGGAAGGCCTGTTCGTCGGCATCTCGGCGGGCGCGACCGTGGCCGCGGCGCTGAAGGTCGCCGAAAGCGCGCCGGAGGGCTCGGTGCTGCTGGCCGTGCTGCCCGACACCGGCGAGCGCTACCTGTCGACGTTCCTGTTCGAGGGCGTGTCCGAAGGCTCGGACGACGAGTGGCTGGAATCGCTGGAGCGCGACGCAGTCGCCGCGTGACGGCCCGCAATGCGAAGGTCGCGTGAGCGCCGCGCAAGCCGGCGCCACGCGACGCGGGCCGTGATCGCGGTGCATTCCACCGTGCACGGCCGGCGGGCTAACCTGTGCGTGGCGGCGATTGTGGTCGCCAGCGATCCCGCACGGAGCCTGCATGACCGTCGTACCCGGTTCGAATCCGCTTCCCACGCCCGACGCCACCGAGCGTGAAACCGCGCGCCTGGCCTGGGCGCGTGCCGCCACCGACGTCCCCGACCTCGAACTGGTGCGCGCGTCCGTCGATGCGGGCCATCGCAGTTACTGGCGCGTGCAGACCTCCGGCGGCAGTCGCATCGTCATGGATTCCCCGCCGCAGCTCGAAGACGTGCGTCCGTGGCTGCGCATGCGCGCGCTGCTGGAAAGCGGCGGCGTGCGCGTGCCGCAGGTGCTGGTGGAAGACGTCGCCAACGGCTTCCTGCTGCTGGAGGACCTCGGCGGACCGACGCTCGCGCAGACCATCGACGAGAGCAACGCCGACGCGCACTTCGACGCGGCGATCGAACAACTGCTGCGCCTGCAGGCGATCCAGCCGCCGCTGGGCACGGGCGAATTCGGTGAAGCGCTACTGCAGCGCGACGCGGGCCTGTTCGAGGACTGGTTCCTGCGGCGACACCTCGGGCTCGAACTGACCTGCGACGACCTGGACCGCCTCGAACTCGGCCAGCGTCGCCTGATGGACAACGCGCTGCATCAGACGCGCGTGCTGACGCATCGGGACTTCATGCCACGAAACCTGATGCCGGTCGAAGGCGGCCCGGCGGTGCTGGATTTCCAGGATTGCGTATGGGGTCCGGTCGCCTACGATCCGGTGAGCCTGTTCAAGGATGCGTTCCTGAGCTGGCCGCTGGAGCGCGTGGACGAATGGCTGGCGCGCTATCACGAACGTGCGGTGCGCGCGCGGATTCCCGTGCCGCCATTGCCGGTGTTCCAGCGCGATGCCGACTGGCTCGGCGTGCAGCGGCATCTGAAGATCCTCGGCATCTTCGCGCGCCTGCATTACCGCGACGGCAAGAGCAGATACCTGCCCGACGCGCCGCGCTTCATCCGCTACCTCGACGAAGTGCTGCCGCGCTACCCCGAACTTACGCCGTTGCGCGAAGTGCTGGACGTGCGCATCCGCCCGGCGATGGAACGCGTCGCCCTGCCCTCGCCGTAACCCGCGCCCGGAGTTCCGCTTGAAAGCCCTGATCTTCGCCGCCGGTCTCGGCGAGCGCATGCGACCGCTGACCGACCACACGCCCAAGCCGCTGCTGCGCGCCGGCGGCAAGCGGCTCATCGAATGGCACCTGGAAAAACTCGCCGCACTCGACGTCCGCGACATCGTGATCAACACCAGCTGGCTGGCGTCGCAGTTCCCTGAGCAACTCGGCGAGGGCGAACGGTGGGGCGTGTCGATCCGCTATTCGTACGAGGGCGACCGCCCGCTGGAAACCGGCGGCGGCATGCTGCATGCGCTGCCGTTGCTCGGAGCCGAGCCGTTCGTGCTGGTCAACGGCGACGTGTGGAGCGATTACGACTTCGCGCGTCTGCCGCGCGAGCCGGCGGGCCTCGCGCACCTGGTGATGGTCGATCGGCCGGCGCAGGCGACGCAGGGCGATTTCGCGCTCGATGCCGACGGGTTCGTGCGTGCCGATGGCGACGATCGGCTCACCTATTCCGGCATCGGCGTGTATCGCCCGCAACTGCTGGACGACTGGCGTTCGCGCAGCAGCGATGCGGGCGTGGACGAAACGCCGGCGCGGTTCCGCCTCGCGCCGATCCTGCGCGCGCACATGGCGCAGGGCCGCATCACCGGCGAACACCATCACGGGCGTTGGACGGACGTTGGGACGCCGGAGCGGTTGGCGCGGTTGGAGCGGGAGCTGGCGGGCGCTTAAGTCCGCGCTATCGCCAGAGGGGCGTGGGTTTTAGCCCCTCTCCCTGCGGGAGAGGGGTTGGGGTGAGGGGTAACGAAGCCTCATGGGCGAACCATCGACGCCGCACCGCGCTGCGCTGTTGCGCTGCGCGATCCACACGTCGCGAAGATCAGATAGGTTCCAGCTTTCGCTGGAATGACGAGAGGGTGCTGACGGATCGCGGGCCTGGGTCCCGGCTTTTGCCAGCATGACGAATTTACGACCCCGACTCCCCACTCCCCAGCGTCTGCCGAAGGAACGGCACCGTCACCCGGCGCTGCGCCGCGAGCGACGCGCGGTCGAGTCGATCCAGCAGCGCAGTGAGTCCGCCCAGATCGCGGCCCACGCGTCGAAGCAGCCAGTCGAGCGCCGTGTCTTCGAGCACGAGCCCGCGTCGCTGGGCACGCTGGCGCAGCACGTCGCGACGGCCGTCTTCGTCCAGTGGCGCGAGCGTGATGCGCGTGCACTGTCCCAGTCGCGAACGCAGGTCCGGCAGGGTCAGCCCGATCGCGTCGGGAATGTCGCGCGCGGCATAGACCAGCGCGCGGCCCGCGGCGCGCGCGCGGTTGTGGGCGTCGAACAACGCGACTTCGTCCTCGCGATGGCCGGCGATGGCGTCCAGGCCATCGAGCGCGATCACGTCGTTGCCTTCGAGGTATTCCAGCGCATCGCGCAGACGCCCGGCCGCCGCGGCGAGCGGCAGGAACGCGGCGCGACGGCCTGCGGCTTCGGTCGCCGCGCACGTCGCCAGCAGCAGATGCGTCTTGCCGACGCCGGCGGGGCCGGCGACATAGGTGCTGTCTCGACGCGCATCGGCCTGGCCGTCGGCCAGCGCGCGCAGTTGTTCGATCGCGCCGGCGGGCGCGTGCACGAAGGTGTCCAGTCGCTGGTCGGGCGGATAGCGCAAGGCCAGCGGCAACTGCGGAACGCTCACTGCGGGATTACTCGCTCTTCGATCACTCGGGCTTGCGGTCGACCGGCGGCGGCAGGTGCGGATCGGCGAGCGGATCGGGCACGGCGTCCTCGGGCAAGGCATGCGTGCCGACGTAGAGACGGCTGTGGCGGTAGCGCTCCTGCGCGTATCGCAGCAGCACGTTGACCACCGCCGACACCGGGAGCGCCAGCAGCATGCCCAGGAAGCCGAACAGCTGCCCGCCCGCGAGCACGGCGAAGATCACCGCCACCGGGTGCAGGCCGATGCGATCGCCCACGAGCTTGGGCGTCAGCACGTAGCTCTCGATCACCTGGCCGATGCCGAACACCACCAGCACGCCGGCGACGTGCTGCCAGTCGCCGTACTGCACGAGCGCGGCGATCACGCCGAGAAGAATGCCGCTGGCCGGGCCGAGGTACGGCACGAACGTCAACAGTCCGGCGATCAGGCCGATGAGGATGCCGAGGTCGAGTCCGACCGCCCACAAGCCCAGCCCGTACATCACGCCCAGCACCAGCATCACCAGGAACTGGCCGCGCAGGAAGGCGCTGAGCACCTCGCTGGATTCGTGCGCCAGGCGGCTCACGACGTCCAGGTGGTCACGCGGGATCAGCGAGGCGACGCGTTCGACCAGCAAATCCCAGTCGCGCAGGAAGAAGAAGGTGATCACCGGCAGGAGCGCGACATTGGCGACGATGCCGATCACGGCGAAGCCCGAGCGCGAGAGATACCCCAGCACCGTCGCGGCGATGCCGCCGGCGCGGTCCCAGTTCTCGCGTACGAGCTGGCTGAGGTGGCCGAAATCGAGCCAATCGGTGAGTTCGATGCCCAGGCGCTGTTCGACCCACGGCAGCGCGGTCACCATGAACCAGTCGCGATAGTGCGGCCACGAGGCGATCAGCGTTTCGATCTGCCGTTCAAGCAAGGGCACCAGGATCAGCAGGCCCGCCAGCACGATCAGCGCCATCGCGGTGAACACCAGCGTCACCGCGACGTTGCGCGAGCGCCCGGCGCGTTCGAGCCGGTCGACCAGCGGATCGCCGAGCCACGCCAGGATCAGCGCGAACACGAACGGCGTCAGGATCGGTGCGAGCACCCAGACCAGCCAGCACACGGCCAGCGCGAGCGCCGTCCACTGCAGGCGACGCAGGAAGCGTGCGATGTCGTCCAGGGCTTGCGATTGCATGCGGTTCCTTGTCGGTGATGACGTCAGCGCAGGCGGTAGACCGGCGGCTGGCCTTCCAGGCCTTCCATGACATCGACCACGCCGTCGCGCGCAAGCAGGCGGTTGAAGCCCGGCATGCCGCTGACGAGGTCGAGTTCGTATTCCAGGCCCTGCGGCGTCGCGCGCACCGGCGCGAGGCGACGCACGACCGAGAGCTTCTGCAGATAGCCCGCCAGGCGGATGAAATCATCGCTGCTGTCGATGCCGGTGAAGGTGACGCGGTACACGCCCGGCTCGCCGGACGGCGCGCGCTTGGCGTAACGCTTCATCAGGGCATCGGCCGCGCCATCGGCTCCACCGGCCATCAGCTGGCGGGCGTCGGCGCCGGTCTGCGACCAGTTCGCCAGCACCTTGCCGGCGTCGACGAAGGTCCAGTCGGCCTTCCAGCCGGCGGTGGTATCGCGGTAGAGCTTGCCGATCAGCTGCATCGGCGGGCTGTAGCGCGCCGACGCGCGTGCCACGGCGGCGCTGTCGCCGCGCCAGATCGCGCCGACGGCCGCCTGTTCGGCGGCGTTGCCGGTCGGGAGGCCGAGCTTGTAGCCCCGTTCGACCGCGCGGTTCAGGGCCGGCCGGGCCGCATTCACCTGCGGCAGGCCGACCAGGCGCGGGCCGCTGCCGTCGTCGATGGCCAGCCAGAGCACCGGCTTGGGCCGCGGCTGCGGCCAGATCGCGATGCCCAGCGTGGCGGCGAGGTCGTTGACGGCCTCCTCGTCGTACTGGATCACCAGCAGGGTGTTGAAGCTCGGCGCGCCCGTCGGACCGACGCCCTCGTCCTGGCGGTAGTCGTACTGCTTCACGTAGATCTTCGCCTGGCGCAGCTCGTTGCCGACGCCGGGCTTGGACGACACGCTGCGGTCACCCGACAGCTTGCCCAGCACCTGCGCCAGGCCGCGCGCGAACGCGCCGTTGCGCTCGGTCTCGCCCTGCCCGTTGACCTTCACCTCGGTGGCGTAGATGCCCTCGGCGCGGGCGCGATCGCCCTCCACGCGCTGGGCCCAGGCGCCGGAACTCGCCACCATCAAGGCGGCGGCCATCATCAGGAAATGGAGCTTCCGGAGGAACGTCGTGCGCGGCATTTCCGCGCGGATTGCCCGAACCATCGCTGTACCTGGGTGCGTCATCAGCCGAAATGGTGCCGCAGGCAGGCCCGGCCCGTCCATTCAAGCTCGTCACGACTGTTAAAATCGCCGCTTCATCTCCCGCGACCGACGAGGCCGCCCGTGTCCAGTTCCCCCTCCGCCCCCACTCCGATCACCTACCGCGACGCCGGCGTCGACATCGACGCGGGCAACGAGGTGGTCGAACGCATCAAGCCGCTGGTCAAGCGCAGCTTCCGTCCGGAGGTGATGGGCGGGCTCGGCGGGTTCGGCGCGCTGTTCGACCTGTCGGGCAAGTACAAGGAGCCGGTGCTGGTCTCGGGCACCGACGGCGTGGGCACCAAGCTCAAGCTGGCGCAGCAGTTGAACCGCCACGACACCATCGGCATCGACCTGGTGGCGATGTGCGTCAACGACGTCCTCGTCCAGGGCGCCGAGCCGCTGTTCTTCCTCGACTATTTCGCCACCGGCAAGCTCGACGTGGACACCACGGTCGCCGTGGTGGGCGGCATCGCGAAGGGCTGCGAGATGTCCGGTTGCGCGCTCATCGGCGGCGAGACCGCCGAAATGCCCGACATGTACCCGCCGGGCGAATACGACCTCGCCGGCTTCTGCGTCGCCGCGGTGGAGAAGTCCAAGCTGCTCGACGGCGCCAAGGTGCGCGAGGGCGACGTGCTCATCGGAATCGCCTCCAGCGGCCCGCATTCGAACGGCTACTCGCTGGTGCGCAGGATCTACGATCGCGCCGGCCGCCCGGCCGACCTCGACGTTGGCGGCGTCAAGCTGATCGACGCGCTGATGGCACCGACGCAGCTGTACGTGAAGCCGGTGCTCGAACTGCTCGGCAAGCACGACCTGCACGCCATGGCGCACATCACCGGCGGCGGCCTGACCGAAAACATCATCCGCGTGATTCCGGATGGCCTCGGCCTCGACATCGAGGCGTCGGCGATCGTGCTGCCGCCGGTGTTCGAGTGGCTGCAGCGCGAAGGCGCCGTGCCGAACGAAGAGATGTGGCGCACCTTCAATTGCGGCGTCGGCTTCGTGCTGGTCGTCGCGCCCGGCGATGTCGCCGCGGTGAACGCCGACCTCGACCGCCTGGGCCTGCGTCATCGCCCGATCGGCCAGGTCGTGAAGGCCGCCGCGGGCGCGTCGCTCGAAAGCCGCGTCCACATCGGTTGAGCGCGCACTTGAGCGCGACGCCGACGCGTCCCGACCGCATCGCGGTGCTGGTGTCGGGGCGCGGCAGCAACCTGCAGGCGATCCTCGATGCGATCGACGCCGGCACGCTGCCGGCGCGCATCGTCGGCGTGTTTTCCGACAAGCCGTCCGCGGCGGCGCTCGAGCGCGTTGAACCGGCGCTGCGCTGGAGTGCGAGCCCGAAGGATTACGCCTCGCGAGAGGCCTTCGACGCCGCACTCGGCGATGCGATCAAGGCCACGCAGCCGGACTGGATCGTCTGCGCCGGCTACCTGCGCATCCTGTGCGATGCCTTCGTCGAACGCTTCCAGGGACGGCTGCTCAACATCCATCCGTCCCTGCTGCCGAAGTACCCCGGCCTGCGCACGCACGCGCGCGCCATCGCCGACGGCGAGGCCGAGCATGGCGCCAGCGTGCATTTCGTCATTCCCGAACTCGATGCCGGCACCGTCGTCGCGCAGGCGCGCGTGCCGGTGCGCCCCGGGGATGACGCCGATGCGCTGGCTGCGCGCGTGCTCGAAGTGGAGCACCCGCTGCTGCTCGCGGTGCTGCGGTTGGCGGTCGCGGGCCGGCTGGCTGAACGGGGAACCACCACGACCCTGGACGGTCATGCCCTGTTTACGCCGCTCCTCCTAGATTCCGCCGGTGCCCTGCGTGCCCCCGGCGCCGAAGGCCCCGTCTGACGGGCCTTCCGGGGAATCGGCATGACACGGCACCTTCCCACGTACTGGCTGTCGATGAAGCACCTCTCCCGCGTCCTCACCACCGCCCCGCTGCTCTGCCTCGTGCTGGCGTCGTTTTCCGCGCCGGCGTCGGCGCTGGAGCCGTTCGTGGCGAATTACCAGATCTTCAACGAAGGCAAGCCGCTGGGCGAAGCGACCATGCAGGTCGTGCCCGACGCGAATCCCGCGCACTGGCGCATCGATCTCGACATGCGCGGCACGAAGGGCCTGATGGGCCTGGCCAACGTCAATGCGCAGCAGAGCACGGTGTTCGATGTCGTCGGCAACGACGTCTATCGGCCGCTGAGCCAGAGCACGGTGCGCAAGGCGATCTTCGTCGGCCGCAAGATGACGGGCACCTACGACTGGAATGCGCGCACCGCGCGCTGGACGGGCGATGTGAAGAAGAAGCGCCAAGTGCCGGTGCCGCTGAAGGACGGCGACATGAGCGGGCTGCTGATCAACCTCGCGATCGTCCGCGACGCGCAGCCCGGCAAGGCGCTGCAGTACCGCTTCGTCGACAACGGTCGCGCGCGCGACCACAACTTCACCGTCGCGCAGGATCTGGAACCGGTCACCGTCGACGGCATGGGATTCAACGCGATGCGCGTGAGCCGCGTTCAGGGCTCGAACAACGACGAAACGGTAGTGTGGGTCGTGGAAGGCGTCCCCACCCCCGTGCGGATCCTGCAGCGCGAAAACGGCACGGATACTTACGACCTGCGCCTGGTCGACTACAAAGGAGCTCCCTGATGGCCCCCACGAAGGCTCGCTTCACCACCCGCCTGCTGCGCCCGTTGGTTGCAGCGGCGATCCTGGCTGCGGTCAGCGCGCCGGCGCTGGCGATCCAGCCCTTTACCGCCGATTACCAGGCCAGCTACATGGGCATGCAGGGTGCCGGCAAGATGACGCTCGTCGCCGACGGCACCAATCGCTGGAAGTACAGCCTCTCGGTGACCAGCCCGCTGGCGAACCTGCGCCAGACGACCGTCTTTGAAGATACCGGCGGCCAGTGGCGCCCGGTGTCCGGCAACGACAGCTCGCAGGTGCTCACCAAGAAGCAGAACAAGAACGCCACCTACGACTGGTCCAAGGGCGTGGCGACGTGGACGGGCGACGTGAAACCCGAACGCGCCGGCCCGATCAAGCTGCAGGCCGGCGACATGGACGCGCTGCTGATCAACCTGGCGATCGTGCGCGACGTGCAGGCCGGCAAGACCACGCATTACCGGATGGTCGAGGATGGCCGCGTCAAGGACCTCACCTACACCGTCGCCGGCAAGGAAGCGATCACCGTCGGCGGCCAGTCGAAGCAGGCGACCAAGGTCGTCAGCAAGCAGGGCGACAAGGAAACCATCGCGTGGGTGGTCGACGGCATGCCGGTGCCGGCGCGCATCCTCCAGCGCGACAAGGGCCAGGACGCGATCGACCTGCGGGTACAGAACGTCCGCTGATCCGCGACATCACCGACAAGCAAAAGGCCCCGCATCGCGGGGCCTTTTCGTTTCAACCGACAGGCGCGCCGTTCGAAGCGCCGGGCTGCGGCTTACTTCGACGCCGGCTGCACCACCGTCTTGCAGTCGACGCGCAGCGACTGCTCGCTTCCACGGAACGCGAACGTGCGGCACTCGCGCGCCCCTTCGGTCGTCGTGGTGACGGTGACGGCGTAGAACGACTGCAGCATCTCGCGCATGGTGACGTTGCCGTCGTTGTTCCAGTCCATGTCCTTGCGTTCGATGCCGCGCGTGGCGGCCGCACCGGTGAAGTGCAGCCAGCCGACGACGATGAGCAGCGTGACGAAGAATCCCAGCGTCGCCATGCGGCGCGCGGTAAAGGGAGCCGACTTCCTTCGCGAGAGATCGATCAGCGCCATCGTGGATCAGCCCGCGATGCGGCGAATGTTCGCGCCGAGGCCCGAGAGCTTTTCCTCGATGTTTTCGTAGCCGCGATCGAGGTGGTAGATGCGGTCGATGGTGGTCGCGCCTTCGGCGACCAGGCCCGCGAGCACCAGCGACGCCGATGCGCGGAGGTCGGTCGCCATCACCGGCGCACCGCTGAGGCGCTGCACGCCACGCACGATCGCCGTGTGGCCTTCCACGCGGATGTCGGCACCCAGGCGCTGCAGTTCCGACACGTGCATGAAACGGTTTTCGAAGATGGTCTCGTTGATCACGCCCACGCCTTCGGCGATGCAGTTGAGCGCCATGAACTGCGCCTGCATGTCCGTCGGGAACGCCGGATGCGGCGCGGTGGTAAGGTCGACCGACTTCGGACGACGGCCGCCCATGTCGAGCGTGATGCGATCGCCATCGACGGTGATGTCGGCGCCGGCCTGCTTGAGCTTGTCGATCACCGCGTCGAGAGTGTCCGGGCGCGCGTTGCGCACGGTCACGCGGCCGCCGGTCATCGCCGCGGCGACGAGGAAGGTGCCGGTCTCGATGCGATCGGGCAGCACGTGGTGGCTGCCGCCGTGCAGGCGTTCGACGCCGTGCACGACGATGCGGCCGCTGCCGGCGTGCTCGATGTTCGCGCCCAGCGCGTTGAGGCAGTCGGCCAGGTCGACGATCTCCGGCTCCATAGCGGCGTTTTCCAGCACGCTGGTACCTTCGGCTAGCGCGGCGGCCATCAGCACGTTCTCGGTGCCGGTGACGGTGACCATGTCGAACACGAAGCGCGCGCCTTTCAGGCGACCGTCGCGACGGGCCTTGATGTAGCCGTTCTCGACAGTGATGTCGGCCCCCAGCGCCTGCAGGCCCTTGATGTGCTGGTCGACGGGACGCGAGCCGATCGCGCAGCCGCCCGGCAGCGAGACTTCCGCCGCGCCGTACTTGGCCAGCAGCGGACCGAGCACGAGCACTGAGGCACGCATCGTCTTGACCAGCTCATACGGCGCGACGTGGCTGTGGACGGTGGTGGGGTCGATCACCATGCCGCGGCCGCGGCCGAGCGTCCCCTCATCCACCGTGATGCCGGCGCCGAGTTCGCCCAGCAGCTTGGCCGTGGTCACCACGTCGTGCAGGTTCGGCACGTTGGTGATCGATACCGGGCCATCGGCGAGCAGCGTTGCGCACAGGATCGGCAGCACGGCGTTCTTCGCGCCGGAGATCTGCACATCGCCGTTGAGCGCGGCGCCGCCTTCTACAACGATCTTTTGCATGGGGACGTGGTTCGTGATTGGTGATTCGTGATGGGGTCGCGCGCTGCGTGGATTCAAGAGGGCCGACGAATCGTCGGCCACCAATCGCCGACTACGCCTGTCCTGCTTCTTCCGGCGTCAGCGTCTTGAGCGCGAGCGCGTGGATTTCGCCGCCCATGCGGTCGCCGAGCGTGGCGTACACCAGACGATGGCGGGCCAGCGGCAGCTTGCCGCGGAAGGCTTCGGCCACGACGGTGGCTTCGAAATGCACGCCGTCGTCGCCCTGCACGTCGGCGCGCGCGCCGGGCAGGCCCTGTTCGATCAGCTGGCGGATGGTGTCGGGGTTCAAGGGACGGCCTTTGGAGTCTGGGCTTCGGGGGAATGGGCTTGGAAGCGTGCGGTTTTCGCGCGTCCTGCGCGCCGCGCATGCCGGCGGTGGCCATCGGCCTGGCGCTGTCGGGGCGCCCGTGACGGGCACTTGCCGGCGCAACCGCCTAGAATGGAGGGATTAGCCTAGCGGAAAGACCCCCGGTCCGAAATGGCGCGCCCCATGGTCAGCATTCCCGTCCCCTCGCGTTCCTCGCCCCTCCACGCGTCGACCTACGCCGACGACCCGGCCACGCTCGCCGCGAGCGGACGCCGCGTCTTCGAGATCGAAGCGCAGGCGCTGGCCGAAGTCGCCGCGCGCATCGATGGCGACTTCAGCGCCGCCTGCCGCCTGATCCTCGCCTCGCAGGGGCGGGTGGTCTGCACCGGGATGGGCAAGTCGGGACACATCGCCCGGAAGATCGCCGCGACCCTGGCGTCCACCGGCACCCCGGCGTTCTACGTGCATCCGGGCGAAGCCGGGCATGGCGACCTGGGCATGATCACCGACGTCGACGTCGTCCTGGCGCTGTCCTACTCGGGCGAAAGCGACGAAGTGCTGATGCTGCTGCCGGTGCTCAAGCGCCAGGGCAACAAGCTCATCGCGATGACGGGCCGGCCGAATTCCTCGCTCGCGCGCGAAGCCGATGTGCATCTGGACGTGAGCGTCCACGCCGAAGCATGCCCGCTCGCGCTGGCGCCGACCTCCAGCACCACCGCTTCGCTCGCGATGGGCGATGCGCTCGCGGTCGCGCTGCTCGACGCGCGCGGTTTCACCGCCGACGATTTCGCGCGTTCGCACCCGGCCGGTTCGCTCGGGCGCCGCCTGCTGCTGCACATCGCCGACATCATGCATTCGGGCGAAAGCGTTCCGCGCGTGGGCGCCGACGCCAGCGTCAGCGAAGCGCTGGTCGAGATGAGCCGCAAGCGCCTGGGCATGACCGCGGTGGTCGATGAGAACGATCGCCTGCTCGGCCTCTACACCGACGGCGACCTTCGCCGCACGCTCGACGACGATCGGCTCGACCTGCGCAACACGCGCATCGTCGAGGTCATGACGCGTTCGCCCAAGACCATCGGCAGCGACGCGATGGCGGTGGAAGCGGCGCAACTGATGGAAGCGCACAAGATCAGCGGCCTGCTGGTCGTGGACGCTGAAGGACGCGTGGTCGGCGCCCTCAACATTCATGACCTGTTGCGCGCCAGGGTGGTCTAAGAACCCATGCCCTACAGCCACCTCAACGACTACCCCGCCGACATCCGCGAACGCGCCACACGCGTGCGGCTCGCGTGCTTCGACGTCGACGGCACGTTGACCGACGGGCGGTTGTACTTCGATGGCGAGGGCAGCGAGCTGAAGGCCTTCCACGTGCACGACGGCCAGGGCCTGACGTTGCTGGGCAAGGTCGGCATCGCCGTGGCCTTCATCACCGCGCGCGGCGGTCCCATCGCGAAACGCCGCGGCGCCGACCTGGGCATCGACGAGGTACACGTGGGCGTAAAGGACAAGCTGGCGTGCGTGCAGGACATCGCCGCGCGACTGGGCATCGGCATGGAACAGGTGTCATTCATGGGCGACGACCTTGCCGACCTGCGCGTGATGCTGCAGACCGGCTTCGCGGTCGCGCCGGCCGATGCGCACCGCTGGGTCGCCGAACGCGTGCACTGGCGCACGACCGCGCGCGCCGGCCATGGCGCCGTTCGCGAATTCTGCGACCTGCTGCTCGCCGCGCAGGGCCACGCCGAACGCCTGCTCGCCGACCTGCTGCGCGTGGAAGGCGTGCGCGTGGAAGGCAACGCATGAAGTGGAGCGCGATGAACTGGCGCGCAATCGGCACGCTCGCGCTGTTGTGCGGCGCCCTGCTCAGCGGCTGGATGATGTGGCAGCAACGCGACCGCGGCACCGCGACGGGCCCCGTAGGCAAACGTCCGGACTACGTGCTGCACGACTTCCAGGCCACGGTGCTCGATGAGGGCGGACGCGAGTCCTTCACCGTCGTGGCGCCGAAGCTGGAGCGCGATCCGGACGTGCGGACGATGCAGATCGCCACGCCCGAATTCCAGATCCCGCCGCGTGAAGGCAGCCAGGCCTCGGCGTGGACGATCAACTCCCAGAACGGCTGGGTCAGCGAGAAGGCGGACGAGGTGCGTCTGCTCGGTGGCGTGCGCGCCCAGAGCGCGAATGCGGACGGCAAGCCGATCAAGATCGTTACCGAGGAACTGAACGTCTTCCCCGATGCGCGCCGCGCCACCACGGCTTCGCAGGTAACCCTCACGCAGCCCGGCCTTATACTGAACGGCCGCGGCCTGGATGCCGACCTCGATGCAAAGCGCATCACCCTCAAGAACGACGTCAAGGCCCGATATGAACGTGCTGCCCCTTAGCGCTGTGCTGCTGGCACTGGCTCTCATGCCGGCGACGCTGTTCGCGCGCACGTCCGATCGCAACAAGCCCATGGACATCGACGCCGGCAAGAGCGACTACTCGATGGACGACAGCCGTCCGACGGTGCTCAGCGGCGGCGTGATCATCACGCAGGGCACGCTGGAGATCCGCGCCGACCAGGCCGTGATCACCTCGGCCAACGGCGATCCGGTGCGCGTGGTGCTGACCGGCTCGCCGGTCACGCTCAAGCAGGAACTCGACGACGGCAAGCAGATGGACGCCGTCGCCAAGAAGGTCGATTACGACCTCAAGACCGAGATCGTCGTCTTCACCGGCAGCGTGAACATCCGCCAGCCGTCGGGCTCGATCGCCGGCGAGCGTGTGGTCTACAACATGAGGACCGGCCAGGTGCAGGGCGGCGGCCAGGGCACGAACGATCGCGTGAAGATCCGCATCATTCCGAAGAACCAGGGGGGCGGCTGATGCTGGTCGCCCAAGGCCTGCGGAAGGCCTACCGTTCGCGCGAAGTGGTGAAGGACTTCGGCCTCACGCTCGATGCCGGCGAAGTGGTCGGCCTGCTCGGCCCCAACGGCGCCGGCAAGACCACGTGCTTCTACATGATCGTCGGCCTGGTTCCCGCCGATGCCGGGCAGATCGTGCTCGACGGCAAGGACATCACGTCCGAGCCCATGTACGCGCGCGCCAAGTACGGCGTCGGCTACCTGCCGCAGGAGCCGTCTGTGTTCCGCAAGCTGTCGGTGGCCGACAACATCCGCCTGGTGCTCGAGCTTCGCGAGGACCTGGACCGCAACGGTCGTGACCGCGAACTCGACAGCCTGCTCGACGAACTCCAGGTCGGCCATGTCGCCGACCAGATCGGCGCGAGTCTCTCCGGCGGCGAGCGCCGTCGTGTCGAAATCGCACGCGCATTGGCTGCGCGGCCGCGCCTGATGCTGCTCGACGAACCCTTCGCGGGCGTGGACCCGATTTCGGTCGGCGAGATCCAGCGGATCGTGAGCCATCTCAAGAATCGCGGAATCGGGGTCCTGATCACGGACCACAACGTCCGCGAAACCTTGGGCATTTGCGATCGTGCGTATATCCTCAACGAAGGCGGCGTTCTGGCGCAGGGTGCACCGGATGCGTTGCTTGCGAACCCCGATGTGCGTCGCGTCTACCTGGGCGAAACCTTCCGGCTGTAAGGATGTAGTCGAAGGGTGCGGTTTCACCGCACACCCATAGCCACGCGGCCGTCGGTTCCCCCTGGTCGCGTTGGCATTGGACAATGAAACCGCGTCTTCAAGCCGCACTCGGACAACAGCTGGTGATGACACCGCAGTTGCGTCAGGCGATCCGCCTGCTGCAGCTGTCTGCGGTCGAGCTCGAGGCTGAACTGGCCGCGGCAGTCGAGAGTAATCCGCTGCTCGATTGGACCGAAACCGCCATCAGCGTCACCAACGGCTCGGCCACCAATGGTGAATCCGCGGGCGAAAGCGCCACCAACGGCGCCGAACCCGAACACCTGCCGCCGGAAGCCGAATGGAACACCGACGGCGAGCCCTGGTACGAACGCGTGGGCCCGGCCGACAGCGACGACGACACGCCGATCGCCGAACAGGTCGCAGAATCGGACACGCTGCACGATCACCTTCTCTGGCAGCTGCACCTCAGCCCGCTCTCCTCACGCGATCGATCGATCGGCGTGGCGTTGATCGAATCCATCGATGACGACGGCTACCTGCGCGAACCACTGGACGCGATCGCCGCCTCACTCGAGTCCTCGCTGGAATGCAGCCAGGACGAACTCACCACCGTGCTGCACCAGATCCAGCAGTTCGACCCGGTGGGCGTGGGCGCACGCACGCTGGGCGAATGCCTGCGTTTGCAGCTCGCGCAGCTGCCGCCGGAGACGCCGGGGCGCGCATTGGCCCACCAGTTGGCCAATGGCCCGCTGGAACGCCTGCCGCGCGTCGGCGTGGCGGGACTGGCGGCCGAACTCAAGCTCGATCTGGTCGAAGCGGAAACGGCCGTGCAGTTGCTGCGCTCGCTCGATCCGCGCCCCGGCGCGCAGATCGGCGCCATCGCCAGCGACACCTACGTCGCACCCGACGTCGTGATCTGGCGCCAGCACGGCCTGTGGCGCGTGGCGCTGGCCGACGGCATGCGTCCGCGCATTTCGATCCATCGCGGCTATGAGAACATGCTGCGCCACGCGAGCGGCACCGACGCCAGCTACCTGCGCGGACACCTGCAGGAAGCGCGCTGGCTGCTCAAGAGCCTGGAGGCGCGCGGCGAAACGCTCATCAAGGTGGCGCGCTGCCTGATCAAACAGCAGGCCGCGTTCCTGGAGTTCGGCGACAGCGCGCTGCGGCCGCTGACCCTGCGCGAAGTCGCGGCCGAGGTCGGCCTGCACGAATCCACCGTCTCGCGCGCGATCGCCCGCAAGTACGCGCGCACCCCGCGCGGCACGGTGCCGCTGCGCGCGTTCTTCGCATCGGGTATCGAGACCGGTACCGGTGGCGAGGCGTCGAGCACGGCGATCCAGGCGATGATCCGCCGCCTCATCGAGGCTGAAAATCCCCGCAAGCCCCTCTCCGACGCCCGCCTGGCCGAGACCCTCAAGGCCACCGGCGTCCCGGTCGCGCGCCGCACCGTCGCCAAATACCGCGAGGCCATGAGCATCCCGTCCTCGCAGGACCGCGTAAGGATCGGTTAGGAAATCGGGATCGTTGCGTGAAAGCGGCGATCACAAAACCTTGCCGGATCAAAGCGTTCGACGCGCAAGCCCGAAACTGCGGATGGATGCCCCTTGCGCAACGCACCGGGCGTGCCATCCTGTCTTCCCGTCGCGACGTAAAGGAGGTCTTCGATGCGCATCGAAACTTACGGCCAGCAGATCGAGGTCACGCCCGCCCTGCGGGACTACGTGGAAAGCAAGCTCTCGCGACTGGAGCGCCATTGCGAACAACCCTTCGATGTCCGCACCCAGCTGAGCCTTGAGAAACCCAACCACCGCGCAAAGGCCACCGTGAATCTCGCCGGCCGCACGCTCGTGGCCGACGCGCAGGCGCTGGACATGTACGCCGCCATCGACCTGCTCACCGACAAGCTCGACCGCCTGCTTCGCGAACACCGCAGCAAGGTCGTCGACCATCATCGCGGCGAAAGCGCCGCCCGCAGCAACAGCTTCGGCTGACCGAGACCCGCCACCCCACACCATGCCGCTGCATGATCTGTTGTCACGCGCGCGTGTCGCCATCCTGGATGGCCACGCGATAGAAGCGGGCGCGTCCGAGGGCGCGCCCGCACTTCTGCGCGTGCTCGACGCAGCGGCGTGGCTGCTGTCCGATGGCGAGGACAGCGCGCCGATCTCGCTCGCCCTGCGCGATCGCGAACGCCGCGCCAGCACTGCGATCGGCGACGGCGTGGCGGTCCCGCACGCGCGCGTGGCCGACATCGACGAATGCCGTGCGGCGTTTCTTCGCGTCGAGCACCCCGTCGATTTCGAAGCGGCCGACGGCAAGCCCGTCGACCTCGTACTCGCGCTGCTCGTGCCCGAGCACGACGTCAACGCGCAATTGCAACGCCTGGCGGAGATCGCCGAGCGCTTCGCCGATCCCGAATATCGCGCCGCGCTGCGCAAGGCCCGCGACGCAGGCCACCTGCGCCAGCTGTTGGGCGGCTCGGGCCCCGATTTCCTTCCCTGCGCCGCCTGAGGGCCCGGATGAGCACCAGCATCAGCGCAGGGGAACTGTTCGAACAACAACGCGATCGTCTCGGCCTGCGCTGGCTGGCCGGGCAACGCGGCGACCGTCGCATCCTCGAAGCGGTCAACACCGTCGCGCGCCGTCCGTCGCTGGCCGGCTATCTCAACGCGATCTATCCCAACAAGGTGCAGATCCTCGGCACCGAGGAACTGGCGTGGCTGGACGCGCTCGAACCGCGCCTGCGCTGGGAGACGATCGAGAAGATCATGCAGTTCCGCCCGCTCGCGCTGGTCATCAGCAAGGACCAGGCGTGCCCGGAAGACCTGCGCATCGCGGCCGAGGAAAGCAACACGCCGCTGTGGGTCTCGCCGCGACGCGGGCATGAGCTGCTCAACCACCTGCAGTACCACCTCGCGCGCGCACTCGCGCCGCGGGTGACGTTGCACGGCGTCTTCATGGAGATCTACTCCATCGGCGTGCTGATCACCGGCGAGTCGGGATCGGGCAAGAGCGAACTCGCGCTGGAACTGGTGACGCGCGGCCACCGCCTGGTCGCCGACGATGCGCCTGAATTCACGCAGATCGCGCCCGACGTCCTCGACGGCACGTGCCCGGAAATGCTCCAGGACCTGCTCGAAGTACGCGGCCTGGGCGTGCTCAACATCCGCCAGATGTTCGGCGACACTGCGGTGAAGAACAACAAGTACCTGCGCCTGATCGTGCACCTCGGCAGGCCGATGACCGAACCCAAGCCGATGGGCATGGAACGGCTCACCGGCGACAGCGGCGTGCGTCGCGTGCTCGACCTCGACGTGCCGATGATCACCCTGCCCGTCATGCCCGGCCGCAACCTCGCCGTACTGACCGAAGCAGCCACGCGCCTGCACAGCCTGCGCATGAAGGGGCTGGACCCGGCGGCGGCGTTCATCGCGCGACACAGCAACTTCCTCGAACGCGGCGATTCCTGACCGCGCACCTTCCCTTCGCCTGCCAGCGCCATGAGCGAAACGCCCAACTCCACGCTTGTCATCGTCAGCGGCATGTCCGGTTCGGGCAAATCCGTCGCACTGCGCACGTTCGAAGACCTGGGGTATTTCTGCGTCGACAACCTGCCCGCGGACCTGCTGCCGCAATTCGTCGCCAGCGTGATGCGGGCCGACGATGGCGCGCCGGCAAAGATGGCGGTAAGCATCGACGTGCGAAACCGCCACAGCGACCTGAGCAACATTCCGGAGTGGCTGTCGGCCGTCGGCAAGCTCGGACTCGATCCGCGGCTGGTGTTCTTCGACGCGAACGAAAGTGCGCTGCTCAAGCGCTATGCCGACACGCGTCGTCGCCATCCGCTGAGCCACCTCGGGCTGTCGCTCGCCGATGCGATCGCGCTGGAGCGGCAGGTACTCAAGCCGCTGCGATCCATCGCCGATGCGGTGGTCGACACCAGCACGCTCAACGTGCACCAGCTGCGGCGGCAGGTGCTGACCGAGTTCGGCATCGGCGGCGACACCGGGATGTCGCTGCTGTTCGAATCCTTCGCGTACCGTCGCGGCGTACCGCCCGATGCGGATTTCGTCTTCGATGCGCGCGCGCTTCCGAACCCGCACTGGGATCCGGTGCTGCGCCCGCTGTCCGGGCGCGATGCGGCGATCCGCGAATACCTGGAATCGCAGGCCGACGTGAACCTGTTCTTCGAGCAGATCCGCACGTTCCTCGACACGTGGTTGCCGCGCCTGCACGTGGACAGCACGCGCAGCTACGCGACGATCGCCTTCGGCTGCACCGGCGGTCGCCATCGCTCGGTGTATCTGGCCGAACGCTTCGCCGAGCACGCGCGCGAGCAGGGCTGGGACGAGGTCGCCGTGCATCATCGCGAGCTGGATTGATCGGCGCGCGATCTTCCTCGCATTCCGGGCTTCTTCACGGCACCGCAACGAAGGCCGCCTATCGCGGTGAATGCGTCCTGACTCGTGCCGTCGCATGAGCACGCCTCACGAAATTTTCGCATCACGCTTGCGCGCGCCTTGCGGTGCCGAGGCTACGGTCGGGTTGCGCTGATCGACGGCGCTCATCCGCAGGAGAGTGCAATGCGAAAGTCCACCGTGACAAGAACGGTCCTGATCGCGATGGCCGTCGCGTTCGCTTCCCCTGCCCTCGCACAGCGGACCGAACCGCCGACGCCCACGTCGCCACCGACCGGCAGTACCACCGACACGACCCCGCGCACGCTCAGCTTCTCCGACCTCGACGTCAACGCCGACGGCAAGGTGAGCAAGGACGAAGCCGCGGCCGACGCACGACTGACCAGCCATTACGCGCAGGTCGATCGGGACGGCGACGGGCAGGTGTCGGAAGCCGAATACGCAGCGGGCCACCAGCGCACCGATACCTCGACGCCGCGATGATCCTCGCGCGTCTCGCGCGGGCCCCCAACGACAAGACCCCATCGACAAGCCGTTCCCCCTGAGACCAAAGGAGCACCAACCGAATGAATACCCATCGACTTACCGGCGCCCTTGCGCTGATCCTCGTGTCCTCGACGCTGGCGTTGGCCGGTTGCCAGAAGCACGAAACCGAGGTCGTCCCGCCGGCCACCGAAACGCCGCCGGCCGATACCACCACGCCGCCGGCCGACACGACCACGCCACCTGCGGACACCACCACGCCGCCGACCGACAGCACGATGCCGCCGACCGATACGACGACGCCTACGGATACGACGGCCCCGCCGGCCACCACCCCGCCGCCCACCGACGGCACGACGCCGCCGGCCGACCAGACCACGCCGCAGGACAGCACCACTCCGCCGCGTACGTGATCGCGCGGGGACATCCCGCCCCGAACGGCCCGCACCCGCGGGCCGTTCTCGTATCCGGCGCTGCGGATTCGTGACCGTCTTCAACACGACTCCGGGACCTTTGCGGGCCGAGCATCGCGGAAGTCGCAAGACGGCCTGTTTCCCGCTTCCGGGCCGTCACCCGGACCTGTTAAGTTGACGCCATGGCCGTCGGCATCCTCCTCATCACCCACGAAGGCATCGGCACCGCGCTGGTCGCGGTGGCGCGCCGGTTGCTGAGCCAGTTGCCGCTGCGGACCGAAGCACTCGAGGTGCCGTTCGAAGGCGACCCGGACGCCCTGCTGCCGCAGGCCAGCGCGGCATTGCGCCGCGTGGATGCCGGCGACGGCGTGCTGGTGCTGACCGATCTCTACGGCGCCACGCCCAGCAACCTCGCGGCCAAGGTCGCGCGGCTGGGCACGCCGGTGCGGCGGGTATCGGCGGTGAGCCTGCCGATGCTGCTGCGGGTGATGAACTACGCCGACCTGGGCCTGGACGAACTGCCGGCCGTCGCCGCCGCCGGCGCGCGCAACGGCGTGATCCTGGACGAAGCCTGACGCCCGGTCGGGCGCGAAACAGCTGGAAAAAGCATGACTGGAGCAACACACACGCGGGACCGGCAACGGGCCCGGAGGACGCGACGATGATCGAGCACGAACTGACCGTCAGCAATCGACTCGGCCTGCATGCGCGGGCCACGGCCAAGCTCGTGCAGACGCTGTCGGGCTATCGCAGCAGCGCCACGCTTACGGCGAAGGGCCGCGAAGTGAATGCCAAGAGCATCATGGGCGTGATGCTGCTCGCCGCCGGCCAGGGCACGCAGGTGCGCCTGCGCGTGGAAGGCGACGACGAGGAGCACGCCGCGCAGGCGGTGGTGTCGTTGTTCGAACGCCGTTTCGACGAAGACAGCTGAGGCGCGGATGAGGCAGACGTTCGTCGGTCACGGGGCCTCGCGCGGAAGCGCGCTCGGCCGCGCACGCGTCCGCCTGCCGCATGTACTGGAAGTCGTCGAGGAACACATCCCCGCCAAGCGCGTGGAGGGCGAGATCGTCCGCCTTCACGCGGCCATCGCGACCGTGCGCGAGGAAATGTTCGCCCTGCGCGAACGCCTGCACGGCGCGCTCGCCCACGAAGTCGGCGAATTCCTCGACCTGCACAGCCTGCTGCTGGACGACCCCGAACTGCTGCAGGGACTGGACGAACTGATCCGCACCGGTCGCTATTCGGCCGACTACGCGCTGCGCCTGCAGCGCGATCGCATCGCCTCGGTCTTCCAGACGATGGACGACGCCTATTTCCGCAGCCGCGTGGACGACATCGACCAGGTGATCGGCCGCATCCACGCCGCGCTGCATCGCCACGATGCGGGCATGCCGGGCGTCGCCGGTGAGATCCTGGTGACTGACAACGTCGCGCCGGCGGAAATCGCGCAACTGCAGGCGCAGGGGGTGATGGCGATCGTCACCACCACCGGGAGCATCCTGTCGCACAGCGCGATCCTCGCGCGCAGCCTGCACCTGCCGCTGGTCGTCGGGGCCGAAGGCGCACTGCAGCGGATCAACGACGGCGACGTGCTCGCGGTCGACGGCGCCACCGGCAACGTCATCCTCGAGCCCGACGCGAACGACCTGCGCGCGCATCGCGGCCGCGTGCGCGAGCTGGCGCGCGAACGCAAGCAACTGCACCGCCTGCGCCGCGAACCCACGCGCACGATCGACGGCGTGGACATCAAGCTCTACGCCAATGCCGAATCACGCGACGACGTCGCCGAGGCGCATGCGCTCGGCGCGGCCGGCGTGGGCCTGTACCGCACCGAATTCCTGTTCCTGCAGCGCAACGAACTGCCGGATGAGGAAGAACAGTTCCGTGTCTACCGCGACGTCGTGCTCGGCATGACCGGTCGCGCCGTGACGATCCGCACGCTCGACCTCGGCGCCGACAAGGCGGACCGCACCGGGCTGGCCCTTCGCGACGAACCCAACCCCGCGCTCGGCCTGCGCGGCGTGCGCCTGTCGCTCGCGCGCGCGGGCCTGCTGGAAGCGCAGCTGCGCGCACTGGTGCGTGCGTCGGGCTACGGACCGTTGCGGATCCTGCTGCCGATGATCTCCACGCGCGAGGAAGTGCGCCAGGTGCGCGCCACGCTCAAGCGCGTCACGCTGGAACTTCGCGAACAGGGCCACGCGATCGCCGACAACATCCCGCTCGGCGCGATGATCGAGGTGCCGGCCGCCGCGATCGCGCTGCCGGCGTTCATCGGCAGCGTGGACTTCCTGTCGATCGGCACGAACGACCTGGTGCAGTACCTGCTCGCCGCCGACCGCAACAACGAGGCGCTGACGAGTCTCTATACGCCGCTGCATCCTGCGGTGATCCGGCTGGTGCGCGACGTCATCCAGCTGGCCCGGAAGCGCGACAAGCCGGTGGCCGTGTGCGGCGAGATGGCCGGCGATTCGCACTTCGCACCGATGCTGCTCGCGCTGGGGCTGATGGAATTCAGCCTGCACCCGGCCACGCTGCTGGAACTGCGCCGCACGATCCGCCATTGCGACCTCGCGCAACTGCAGTCGCGCGCCCCTGCCCTGCTGCGCGCGCGCGACCGCGCCGGCATCGAGGAATGGATCGCGGAGAACGCACCCGTCGTGGCGTGATGCCGCATCGGCGATGCGCGCGAAGGGGTGGGCATCCCCGGCGTTCGGGGCGATAATGTCGCGATGAACACCTGACCCTGTCGTGCCCGAGCGGCCCGACGCGACCACGCTTCTCACGAAGCCCGGGAAGCCCCGCATGGCCGAAGCCGTCCGCCACGACAAGACCGCGCGCCAACTGCGCCTGCTTTCCGATGCACTGGACAGCGGCCGCCTTGGCCCCGTGCGCCGGCTGGTCAACACGCTCTCCCCCGCCGAGATCGGCAACCTCCTCGAATCGCTCCCGCCGGGCAAGCGCACGGTGGTGTGGGGGCTGGTCGATGCGGAAGACGACGGCGAGGTGCTGGTGCACGTCGGCGACGACGTGCGCGAAGGCCTGCTGGCCGAGATGGACCCGGACGAGATCATCGCCGCGGTCGAAGACCTCGACATCGACGACCTCGCCGACCTCGTCGAGGACCTGCCCGATACCGTCATCGACGAAGTCCTCAAGTCGATGGACCGCGAGAACCGCGAGCGGCTCGAACAGGTGCTGTCGTACCCGGAGGACACCGCCGGCCGACTGATGAACCCCGACGTGGTGACGGTGCGCACCGACACCACCATCGACGTGGTGCTGCGTTACCTGCGCCTGCGCGGCGAACTGCCCGAGCACACCGACCACCTGTACGTGGTCAGCCGGCGGCACCAGTACCTGGGCCGCATCGCGCTGGCGGCGCTGCTCACGCACGAGCCCGGCACGCCGATCAACAAGCTGATCGACGACGAACAGCCGGCGATCGACGTCGAGGAATCGGCCAACGAGGTCGCGCGCAAGTTCTCCGACCACGACTGGCTCAGCGCCCCGGTGGTCGACGACAACAACATCCTGCTCGGCCGCATCACCATCGACGACGTCGTCGACATCATCCGCAACCAGGCCGAGCACCAGGCGTTGAGCGCCGCCGGCCTGGACGAGGACGAGGACCTTTTCAGCCCGGTCTGGCGCGCGATGCGCCGACGGCTGATCTGGCTCTCGATCAACCTCGCCACCGCCTTCCTGGCGGCGAGCGTCGTGGGCGAATTCGCCGACACCATCGACAAGCTGGTCGCGCTGGCCGTGCTGATGCCCATCGTCGCCGGCATGGGCGGCAACGCCGGTACGCAGGTGCTGGCGCTGATGGTGCGCGGCCTCGCGCTGGGCCAGGTCGGCGCGGCGAACGTGCGCACGCTCCTGTGGAAGGAAGCACGCGTCGCGCTGCTCAACGGCCTGGTGCTCGGCACCCTGCTCGGCCTCATCGTGCTGCTGTGGTTCCACAGCGTCGGGTTGTCGATAGTCATCGCGACCGCGCTGACGGCGAACCTGCTGTTCGCGGCGGTGGCCGGCGTGCTGGTGCCGGTGACGATCCGGCGCTTCGGCTACGACCCCGCGCTCGCGTCGGGCATCTTCCTGACGACGGTGACCGACGTGATGGGCTTTTTCACCTTCCTCGGGCTGGCGACGATCATCCTGCTGCGCTGAGGCGTCCGATGCGGACCCGCGTCGCGATCTGCGACGCACGCCATTGCGATGCGCCGCGGCTGCGCCAATCATGCGGGCCGATGCCAGGAGCCTGTCCATGCCTTCGTTTCCGCGTTCCGCGTTTTCCCTTCTGACCCGCCTCGCCGTCGTCGCCCTGGCGCTCGCACTCGCCGCCTGCGCGACCACGCCGCGCGAGGTGCCGCCGGGCCGGTTCGTCGAACGCAGCGTCGTGGTCGACGGCGGCAGCCATCGCTACCAGGTCTTCGTGCCGTCGCGACAGGCCGGCGGGAAGCATCCCGCGACCGTGCTGTTCCTGCACGGCTCCGGCGAGCGCGGCACCGACAACCAGCGCCAGGTCGACGTCGGCCTCGGCCCGTTCGTGCGCGAACACGCGAAGACGTTCCCGGCCATCGTCGTCTTCCCCCAGTCGCCGGACGGCACGTCGTGGACCGGCACGCAGGCGCGCGTCGCGCTGGCCGCGCTGGATGCGGCGATCGACGAATTCGACGGCGACGAGGACCGCATCGTGCTCACCGGAATGTCGCGCGGCGGCTACGGCGTACTGGAACTGGCGATCATGGAACCGCGCCGCTTCGCCGCGCTGGTGCCGGTCTGCGGCGGCATCACCCAGCCGCCGGCGCTGAAGGAACACCTGCAGGTCGAGGGCGTGGCGCTGGCGCCCGATCCCTTCCTCGCCGCCGCACAGAAACTGCAGAAGCTGCCGGTGTGGGCCTTCCACGGCGGGAAAGACGACGTCGTGACTCCGGACCAGTCGCGCCACCTCGTCGAAGCGCTGCGCAACGTGGGCGGCAACGTGCGCTACACCGAGTTCGCCGAGCTTGGGCACAACAGCTGGGACGCCGCGTATGCGACCCCGGAGCTGTGGACCTGGGCGTTCGCGCAGCAGCGTAAGGGCGGGTTGTTCTGATTACCGAGCCCCGCCCGCTCACCGCAGAGCAGTTCGATTCTGGAGCCCCTCTCCCGCCTGCGGGAGAGGGGTTGGGGTGAGGGCTGGCGTGCTGTCGCACGCACCCGCAATTCATGCGTCAGCTGGGGGCCGCGGATTAGCAGCGAAGATCAACATGGATTCCAGCTTTCGCCGGGATGACGAAACAGCGATTCGCCGCTAGGCGAGTGCCCGACGCACCCGGCCCGGGCCCCGGCTTTCGCCGGGATGACGGGTGTCACCCGCGCAGCAACGCCTCCAGCACCGCCATGCGCACGGCGACGCCGTTGCTCACCTGGCGCAGGATAAGCGACTGCGGACCGTCGGCCACTTCGTCGGTGATTTCCACGCCGCGGTTGATCGGGCCCGGATGCATCACGACCGCATCGGGCGCGGCGCGCGTGAGGCGTTGCGCGGTGAGACCGAACTCGCGGTGGTAGTCGTCGAGCGAGGCGACCAGGCCTTCTTCCATGCGTTCGCGTTGCAGGCGCAGCATCATCGCCGCGTCCACGCCGTCCAGTGCGGCATCGAGATCGTGCGAGACGACGCAACCGTCGAGCGTGCCATCGTCCGGCAGCAGCGAGGCCGGGCCGCACACGCGGATCTCGCCGGTGCCGAGCGTGCGCAGCGCCTGCAGGTCCGAACGCGCGACGCGCGAATGCTTCACGTCGCCGACGATCGCGACCTTCAGCTTCGAGAAGTCGTGCCCCTTCGCCTGCCGCAGCGTGAGCATGTCGAGCAGGCCCTGCGTCGGATGCGCGCTGCGGCCGTCACCGGCATTGACGAGTGCGGTCCCATGCTCGACGTGCTGCGAGAGCGCGGCCACCGCGCCGTCTTCGTGATGGCGGATGACGAAGCCGCGCACGCCCATCGCTTCGAGGTTCTTCAACGTGTCCAGAGCGGTTTCGCCCTTGCGCGTGGACGAGGTGGACGCGTCGAAGTTCAGCACGTCCGCGCCCAGGCGCTGCGCGGCGAGCGTGAAGCTCATGCGCGTGCGCGTGGACGGTTCGAAGAACAGCGTGCACACCGCGATGCCGTCGAGCGCACGACGGTCGTAATGGCCGTCGGCGAAGGCCTGCGCGCGCGTGAGCAGCGCATCGAGCGCGTCGAAAGGCAGGCCATCGAGCGTGAGCAGATGGCGCGGAAGGTGCGTGTTGTTCATGCGGTCGGAGGCGGCGTCGGCCGGTTCGATTTCGTGGAATCGGGAAGATCGGAAAGGTCGAGCGCGTCGTCGGGCGACGCGAGCCAGCGTTCGATGATGACCGCGGCGGCGACGGCGTCGAGCGCCTCTGCATCGCGGCGGCGCTTGCGGCCTTCGGCACGATCGGATGCGAACCTCTGCGCGGCTTCGATCGAACTCATGCGCTCGTCGACGAGCACCACCGGCAGGTTGTATCGCTGCGCGAGTTCGCGCGCGAAGGCGTGCGCGCGCAGGCGGATCGGCTGGTCGCCGCCGTCCAGTGCCATCGGGTCGCCGACGATCAGGCCGTCGGGCCGCCATTCGCTGCGCAGCCGGTCGATCGAGGCCCAGTCCGGCCCGTGGCCGTGCACGTCGATCACGGCCAGCGCGCGTGCGCCGTGCCCGAACGCGCTGCCGACGGCGACGCCGATGCGGCGCGCGCCCACGTCGAAGCCCAGCACGGTGCCGTCGCGACGGATGCCGGGCTTGTCGGGCGAGGCCGCCATCAGGCGTGACCGGCGTAGTCGGCCAGGTGCGCGAAATCGACGCCGATGCGACCGGCGGCGGCCTGCCAGCGCGCATCCAGCGGCAGCTCGAACAGCAGCTCGGCGTCGGCCGGTGCGGTGAGCCAGTCGTTCTCGGTGAGCTCGTGTTCCAGCTGGCCCGAACCCCAGCCGGCGCAGCCCAGCGCGACGATCGCGTTCTCAGGGCCTTCGCCGCGCGCCATCGCTTCGAGGATGTCGCGCGACGTGGTGAGGAACAGGTGTTCGGTGATCGCCATCGTCGAATCCCACTGCATGCCGCCGTCGTGCAGCACGAAGCCGCGCTCGGGATGCACCGGGCCGCCGGCGAGCACCGGCTGCGCGCGCATGGTTTCGTCGCCGCCTTCCAGGCCCATCTGGCCGAGCACTTCGCCCAGCGTGTATTCGGAAGCGCGGTTCACGACGATGCCCATGGCACCGTCGGCGTCGTGCTGGCAGATCAGCGCCACGCTGCGCGCGAAGTTCGAATCGGCCAGCGCGGGCAGCGCGATCAGCAGCTGGTTGGCCAGTGGCGTGGGCGTAACGGACATGGCCGCATTCTAGCCCGCCCGGCGTGATGCGTGCCGCATCGCGGCACGGCGTACGATGGCGACTTTCCCCGTGCCCAACGCCGCCGTCATGTCTTCCACACAGCGCCCGCTCGTCCTGGCCTGCCTGGCCGTCGTCGCCCTCGCCGCCTGCCAGCGTGCGAACCCGCCCGAAGCCGCACCCGCGGCGTCCACGCCCGCGCAAGCTCCCGCGGCGACGTCCTACGCCGCCGCGCACGCCGGCGACTACGCCGTGGTGCCGCTGAAGGCCGATCTCTCGCGCTTCGACGAGAACACGCGCCACATGATCGCGCTGCTGGTGGAAGCCAGTGAAGTCACCAACGACCTGTACTGGAAGCAGTCCTGGGACGGCGATCGCGCCGCGCTGCTGGCGCGCGCGCCGGATGCGGCGACGCGCGAGCTGGCGGAGATCAATTTCGGCCCGTGGGATCGCCTGAACGAAGACACGCCCTTCATCGACGGCGTCGGCCCGCGCCCGCCGGGCGGCCCGTTCTATCCGGCCGACATGACCAAGGCCGAGTTCGAAGCCGCGCAGCTGCCGGACAAGACGTCCAACTACACCCTGCTGCGTCGCGAGAACGGCAAGCTCGTCACCGTGCCGTATCACGTGGCCTACAAGCCCGAGCTCGAGCGCGTCGCGACGCTGCTGCGCGAAGCGGCGAAGCTCAGCAGCGACAAGTCGTTCGCCGGTTACCTGAACATGCGCGCCGACGCGCTGCTGAGCGACGACTTCCGTCCCAGCGACATGGCGTGGATGGACATGAAGACCAATCCGGTCGACGTCGTCATCGGCCCGATCGAGACCTACGAAGACCAGCTCTTCGGCTACAAGGCCGCCTACGAAGGCCTGGTGCTGGTGAAGGACGTGGAGTGGAGCCAGAAGCTCGCGCGCTTCGCGAGTTTCCTGCCGGCGCTGCAGAAGGGCCTGCCGGTGGACGCGAAATACAAGGCGGAAATGCCCGGCTCCGACGCCGACCTCAACGCATACCAGGTCGTCTATTACGGCGGCAATGCGAACGTCGGCGGCAAGACGATCGCGATCAACCTGCCCAACGACGAGGAAGTGCAGCTGAAGAAGGGCACGCGCCGGCTCCAGCTGGAGAACGTGATGCGCGCGAAGTTCGACGCGATTTTGGTGCCGATCGCGAACCAGCTGATCGCGAAGGACCAGCTCAAGCACGTCACGTTCGATGCGTTCTTCGAGGACGTGATGTTCCATGAAGTCGCGCATGGCCTGGGCATCAAGAAGACGCTCGACGGCAAGGGCACTGTCGACGAGGCGCTGAAGGAATATTCGTCCAGCTTCGAGGAAGGCAAGGCCGACATCCTCGGTCTGTACATGATCGACGCGCTCAGCCGCCAGGGCGAACTCGACGAAAGCAAGCTGATGGACGGCTACGTGACCTTCCTCGCCGGCATCCTGCGCTCGGTGCGTTTCGGCGCGAGCGACGCGCACGGCAAGGCGAACATGGTGCGCTTCAACTTCTTCGCCGAGCGCGGCGCGTTCACGCGCGACGCCGACGGGCGCTACCGCGTCGACTTCGACAAGATGCGCGAGGCGATGAACGCGCTCAGCGCGAAGCTGCTCACCGTGCAGGGCGACGGCGATTACGCCGAAGCCAAGCGCATGACCGAGACGATGGGCGTGATCAAGCCCGAACTCGCGGCGGACCTGGCGCGATTGAAGGACGCGAAGATCCCGATCGACATCCGCTTCGAGCAGGGGCTGGAGACGCTGGGGTTGCAGGCGTTCGCGACTCCGGGGAAGTAAGGCGGCTCGCACTCCATCGCGCTGGTGCGGATGGGCACTCCCGCGACCGCCCGCACACCTCATCGTCATTCCCGCGAAGGCGGGAATCCAGGGACGTTGCACGCTTTCCCCGCAGTCTTACGGCCTGGAGCGTTCGGCTTCCGCGTCTGAAGCAATTCCGGTTAAGCGTGAGAAGTCCCTGGATTCCCGCCTTCGCGGGAATGACGAGCAAAGAGCAACAGCGAGAAGCGAGAAGCGACAAGCGACAAGCGAAGCGAACTCGACGCGACAAGCACCACGCACCACGCACCGCCAGCCTCCACACCACCAAACCAGCAAAACCCAATGTCCGGCTACTGCGACTCCGCCCCCGGCCACCCGCTCCACGGCCCTTACCACGACACCGAGTACGGATTCCCGCAGCGCGATGAAGCGGTGCTGTTCGAGCGCCTGATCCTCGAGATCAACCAGGCCGGACTGAGCTGGGAGACCATGCTGCGCAAGCGGGAGGGATTCCATCGCGCGTACAGCGGCTTCGACGTGGACAAGGTCGCCAGGTACGGCGACAAGGATCGAGAGCGCCTGTTGAATGACGCCGGCATCATCCGCAACCGCCTGAAGGTGGATGCGGCGATCCACAACGCGAAGGTGATCCGCGAGCTGCGCGCATCGCATGGCAGCTTCGCGCAATGGCTCGACGCGCACCTGCTCGACGATGCCGGCAAGCGCCGCGACAAGGCCGGCTGGATCAAGCTGTTCAAGAAGACCTTCCGCTTCACCGGTGGCGAGATCACCAACGAGTTCCTGATGAGCCTGGGCTACCTGCCCGGCGCGCATCGCGACGATTGCCCCGCGCAGAAGAAGATCCTGAAGCTCAAGCCGCCGCTGGATCCGGCGTGGCGGCGCAAGCTCTGACCGTCACGATGGCTGCCGCGCCAGCGCGGACAGCCGCCTTTCCAGCAGTTCGGTGATCGCGCTCGGCTCGGCCGGTTTCACCAGGTGCAGGTCAAAGCCGGCGTCGCGACTGGCCTGCTTCGCGTCCGCGCCGCCCCAGCCGGTCAGTGCGATCGCCACGAACGGACGGCCTTCCGCGTCGTCGCGCATCGCACGACAGGCCTCGAAGCCGTTGAGATCGGGCATGCCGATGTCCATCACCACCGCATCCGGGCGCCATGCCCTCGCGCGATCGACCGCCTGCCGGCCCTCGTAAGCGACGGCGACTTCGAAGCCCGACAACCGCAGCAGCAGCGCCAAGGTGTCGGCGGAGGCGCGGTTGTCGTCGACCACCAGCACGCGCCTCCATGCGTGCGCGTCGGGACACTCGATCACCAGCGGCGCGCCCGACACATCGACAGGTTCGAACTCGAACATCTCGGGGATTTCGTCCAGCGGCAGGCGCACCATGAATTCGCTGCCTTCGCCCAGGCCCTTGCTGCGCGCCTGGATGCGGCCGCCGTGCATCGACACGAGTTCCTTCGCGACCGCGAGCCCGAGGCCGAGACCGTTCTGCCCGCGTTCGAGCGAAGTATCGACCTGCATGAAGCTGGCGAAGATCTGTTCGAGGTCGTCATCGGCGATGCCGATACCGTCGTCGCGCACGCACAGCACCGCTTCGTCGCCCTCGCGCGCGAGCGACACGCGGATGTGCCCGCCTTCCGGCGTGAACTTGAGCGCGTTGCTGAGCAGGTTTCCGAGCACCTGCATCACGCGCGTCGTGTCGGCGCAGACCATCAGCGGCGACGGCGTCAGGTCGATCGACAACGTACGGTTCTCCGCTTCGTAGGTCGGCTGCATCGCCTCGGCGGCGACGCGCACCTCGTGCACGAGATCGACGCGACGACGATCCAGCTCCACCTTGCCGCGGCTGATACGGCTGATGTCGAGCAGGTCGTCCACCATGCGCACCAGATGGCGAACCTGTCGCTCCATCATGCCCAGCGTCGCGCCGGCATCCTCGCGCACGTTCCAGCGGCGCAGCAGCTCCAGCCCGGTGCGCAGCGGCGCGAGCGGATTGCGCAATTCGTGCGCGAGCGTCGCCAGGAACTCGTCCTTGCGGCGATCGGCCTGACGCAGCGCGACCTCCATGACGCGGCGATCGGTGATGTCGGCGAACAGCACCGCGACCTTCGGCGCATCGGCCGGGCCGACGCGGAAGGCGTATACGTCGAAATCGCGATCCAGCGCGTCGGCGCGGCGCTCGAAACGCAGCGGGGTTCCGCTACGAGCCACTTCGCCATACGTGTCGAACCACGTCTGGTCGAGGTCGGGCGCGCACTCGCGCGCAGTGCGGCCGGTGGCGTTGACCAGGCCGGTCTGGCGTTCGAAGGCGGGATTGACCTCCACGAATCGGTAGTCCATCGCGCGGTCGCCGTCGAAGACCACGTCGATCAACGCGAAGCCCTGGTCGATGGAGTCGAACAGGTGGCGGTATTTCTCTTCCGATTGCCGCAGCAGGCGCGCGTCGTGCTTCTGCTGCGTGATGTCCTGCATCATTCCGGTGACGGTGCGGACGCGACCGTCCTCGTTGCGGCTGCCGACCACGGCGCTGTCGTGCACCCATCGCACCGACGCGTCGTCGAGCACGATGCGGTACTGCGCGTCGAACGCCGACGACTTGCCCAGCGCGAACGACTCGTGCAGCGCGCGCACGCGTTGCGCGTCGTCCGGATGCACGCGCTGGAACCACGCTTCGCGTCGCCGCGCCGGTTCGATCGACCACAGGCGGCGATGCGCGTCGTTGAGGTGGTGCATGCGGTCCTGCGACATGTCCACGACGTAGAACGCCGCATCGAGGTTCCGTGCGACCTGCTGGAAGCGCTTCTCGCTCTGTCGTAGCGCGGCTTCGGCACGCGCGCGCTCCACCGCGGCCCACGTGCGCTCGGCGGTTTCGCGCACGACCTCGATCTCCTCCTCGCTCCAGTCGCGGGCGCGCTCGTCGCTGACGCCGAGCACGGCGATGAAGTGCTCGTTCTTCACCAGCGGCACGTTGATCAGCGAGCGGATGCTCAGCGCGAGGTAGCGGTCGCGCTCGGGCTGCCCGATATCGGCATCGTGTTCGGCATCGGTGATGACGAGGTTTCGCGCCGCGCGCAACAGGTCCATCTTCGACGGACTGTAATCGTCCAGCCGATAGCGCCCGTCCAGGCTCTGCACGCCCCGGTTGAAGCTGTCGCGCACGCGGCAATACGTGCCGTTGTGTTCGACCTCGCCGTAGTAGCCGCGGTTGACGTCCAGGTGCTCGGCCAGCATCCCCATCGCCGTGCGCATGATCGCGCCCGCATCGGCGAGCGGTCGCAGCGCGTCGCCGAGCGCGAGCAGGAAACGCTGCGTCCGCGCGTTCGCGCGCAGCACGGCCTCGTCCTGCTTGCGATCGGTGATGTCCATCGCCACGCCGTCCATGCGCGTCGGCTGCGGTGGCGCGCCTTCGAACGAGGTCTGCCCGCTGACGGCGATCCACCGCTGCGAGCCATCGGGGCGGACGATGCGGACGTCTTCCTGCAGCAGGCCCGTGCCGTCCGGGTCGAGCGCGCGATCCATGGCATCGCGAAACGTTTCGCGATCGTCGGGATGGATCGTCGAGGCCAACGCGCGCGCCAGGCTGAGAGACGAACCGGGCGGCAGGCCGAACAACGCGAGCAGGCGCGCATCCGGCACGCCGCGGTCGTCCGCCGGGTACCAGATGAAACTTCCCAGGCCCGCGGCATCCAGCGCCAGCTGGACCCGCAGGTCGTTCGTCCGTGCCGGGTCGTCTGGTCGCCCCGCGCTACGGGTGGCGGCCATCGGTCGGAATCTGTCGATCGTGCATCCGCGCATCTTGTGCCATCGGCGTGAAGGGTCGCGTCAACGCACGCGGCGGCAGGTGCGCCGCGCCGACGAAGCATTCGCGCGGCGTGACGAAACCGGCTCGCGATTCCCGTGGCGTCTGCTGCGAGCGCCGTGCGCGCTCACACCGGCCTCTGCGGGCGGGTGTAACGTAGGGCACGCGAACCCCAGGGCGTACGCGATGACCACACCCTACGGGCAGCAGCTCGCCCCTTCGGCCACGCCGGCGCCTTCCGACGCCGCGCCGCTGACGGCCACCCAGCTGGCCGATACGGTGCTGCTGCACCAGATCAGCGCCGAGCTGATCAGCCAGGAAGACGGCGGCGTCATCTACCGCAAGCTGGTGGATGCGGCGATGGCGATCATGCGTTCGGATTTCGGCAGCCTGCAGGTGCTCGAAACGGGCGCGCACGGGCCGCAGCTGCGGCTGATGGTGGCGCGCGGCTTCCCGGCCGAAGCCGAGCAGTTCTGGGGCGTCGTGCGCTCCACTTCCACCTGCAGTTCAGGGTCTGCGCTGCGGCTCGGCGAGCGGTTCATGTGCAGCGACGTCACCGCGGATCCTTCCACGTCCGAAGAGGACCTCGCGATGTATCGCCGCGTCGGCCTGGTCGCCGTGCAGGCCACGCCGCTGGTCACGCGCGGCGGTCGCCTGCTCGGCATGCTGTCCACGCACTGGCGCAGCCCGTACCGGCCCACGGCGGACCAGTTCCGCCTGTTCGACATCCTGGTGCGCCAGGCCGCCGACCTGCTCGAACGCAGCCAGACCGAAGCCGAACGGCGCGAGCGCGAAGCGTGGATGACCGGGCAGAAGGAAGCGATGCAGGCCGCGATGGACGGCGAACCGCTGTCCACCTCGCTGGGCATCCTCGTGCGGACGGCGACTCACGAGCTCGGCGACGGCGTGCGTGCGGCGTTCTATCTCGTCGATCCGGAGGGCAAGCGGCTCAACCACGTCGTCGGCATGGGCAACGAGTACGCGAAGGAGGTGAGCGGCTTCCTGATCGGCCCGGAATCCCTCGCCTGCGGGCTGGCGGCCTCGACGGGCACGCCGGTGCTGACCTCCGACGTGCGCGAGGAGCCGCGCTGGGAGCCATGGCGATGGCTGGCCGAACGCTTCGGCTATCGCGCGTGCTGGAGTTTCCCGATCCACACCGCCGCCGGCACGTTCGTCGGCACGTTCGCGCTGTACTGGCCGGTCCCGTGCGAAGCCACGCCGCGGCACATCGAACTGGTCGGGCGTCTCACGCAGACCGCCGCGATCATCATCTCGCGCGACAGCGAAGCCACCGCGCGCCGGCGTACCGCCGCAGCGTTGCGCGAGAGCGAAGCCGCGCTGCGCGATGCCGCGCGTCGCAAGGACGAATTCCTGGCGATGCTCGCGCACGAACTGCGCAATCCGATCGCGGCGATCCGCAACGCGAGTTACCTGCTGCTGAACAGCCCCGATGCGGTTTCGACTTCACGCTGCTCGGCGCTGATCGACCGGCAGGTCACGCTGCTGACGGACCTGGTCAACGACCTGCTCGACGTCTCGCGCATCACGCGCGGGCTGATCACGCTGCGGCAGGAGCCGTGCGACCTGCAGTCGGTCGCGCACCACGCGTTGGCGAGCCTGCAGCCGATGATCGGCAGCAAGGGGCACGAACTCGAACTGGTCGCCACGGGCGAGCCGGTGCGCGTCATCGGCGACCCGGGCCGGCTGGAACAAATCGCCCTCAACCTCATCGGCAATGCCGTCAAATACACCGATCCCGGCGGGCGCATCCGCGTGGCCGTCGGCGTGGAGGACGGCAACGCCGAACTGCGCGTGAGCGACAACGGCATCGGCATGTCGCGCGAAGTCACCGAGCGCGTGTTCGATCTTTTCGCGCAGGCCGAACGCGGACTCGCGCGTTCGCAGGGTGGGCTGGGCGTGGGCCTCACCATCGTCAAGCAGCTGGTCGAGCTGCATGGCGGCACGGTGCGCGCGCAGAGCGACGGGCCCGGACAGGGGTCGGAATTCATCGTCCGACTGCCACTGCGTTCGCGCGACGCGGTCGACGACACCGCGGCGGATGAGCCCTCGCGCGCCGGCTCGCTCGTCGCGCGGCGCATCCTGGTCGTGGACGATCGCGAAGATTACGCCGACTCGCTGGCGGTGCTGCTGGAGATCCAGGGCGCGCTGGTGCGTACCGCGCGCGACGGCACCGGCGCGCTCGATCTGATCCATGCGTGGCGGCCGGAGATCGTGCTGCTCGACCTGGGCCTGCCCGACATCGACGGCTTCGAGGTCGCGCGCCGCGTGCGCCAGGCGCCGGGCGGCGATGCGGTGCACCTGATCGCCATCAGCGGCTACGGCCAGCCCGACGACGTGAAGCGCGCGCTCGAGGCGGGCTTCGATCGCCACTTCATCAAGCCGGTGGAAATCGCGGAGCTGATGCAGTGGCTGCAGGCGTCTTCGCGCGTTTCCACGTAAGTGCGGCGCTCCGCATCGCCGCTGGCCATAACGAAAAAGCCCCGCATGCGCGGGGCTTCTGCGTAGATCGAAAGACCGGGAATCAGCGGACCTGTGCCAGCTCCACGCCGTCGAGCCCGGCCGCGAGCGTCTTCGCGTCGCCGCCCTGCGCGAGCTTGATGCGCAGGCGCACTTCGTTCTGCGAGTCGGCGTAGCGCAGCGCGTCCTCGTAGGAAATCTCGCCGGCCTGGTACAGCTCGAACAGCGCCTGGTCGAAGGTCTTCATGCCCAGCTGCACGGATTCCTTCATCACTTCCTTGAGCTTGTGGATCTCGCCATCGCGGATGTAGTCCTGCACCAGCGGCGTGCCCAGCAGGATTTCCATCGCCACGCGGCGGCCCTTGCCGTCCGGCGTCGGGATCAGCTGCTGCGCGACCACGCCCTTCAGGTTCAGCGACAAGTCCATCAGCAGCTGCTGGCGGCGGTCTTCCGGGAAGAAGTTGATGATGCGGTCCATCGCCTGGTTGGCGTTGTTGGCGTGCAGCGTGCACAGCACCAGGTGGCCGGTTTCGGCGAAGGCGATGGCGTGGTCCATGCCTTCGCGCGTGCGCACCTCGCCGATCATGATCACGTCCGGCGCCTGGCGCAGCGTGTTCTTCAGCGCCGCTTCCCAGCTGTCGGTGTCGATGCCCACTTCGCGCTGCGTGATGATGCAGCCCTCGTGCTTGTGCACGAATTCGATCGGGTCCTCGATGGTGATGATGTGGCCGGTCGAGTTGAGGTTGCGGTAGCCGATCATCGCCGCGAGCGAGGTGGACTTACCCGTGCCCGTCGCGCCGACGAAGATGATGATGCCGCGCTTGGTCATCGCCAGCGTCTTGATCACCGGCGGCAGGTTCAGTTCTTCCACCGTCGGGATCTTCGTCTCGATGCGACGAAGCACCATGCCGACCTGGTTGCGCTGGTAGAAACAGCTCACGCGGAAGCGGCCGACGCCGGCGACGCCGATGGCGAAGTTGCACTCGTGCGTCTTCTCGAATTCCTCGCGCTGCTGCGGATTCATCACGTTCAGCACCATGTCGCGCGACTGCTGCGGCGTCAGGGCGTTGGGCGTGATCGGCGCGATCTTGCCGTGCACCTTCATCGACGGCGGCATGCCGGCGGTGATGAACAGGTCCGACGCCTTCTGGTGCGCCATCAGCTTCAGGAACGAGGTGAAGTCGATGGCGCCGGAGGCGTTCGTGGCGGGCGTGGTGCCGGTGGTGTTGGTGCTCATGCATTTTTCCCCTTGGCCGCGACCGGCGATCTGGCCTGCGGGATTGGCTGGAGCGACCGCCCCTGCGTCCCGACCCGATCCCGCTCCGCGGTTTTACGAATCCCGAATCCCGATTCCCCAATCCCGGAATTACTCGAACAACCGCTTGTCCTTCGCGTATTCCTTCGCCTGCGGACGCAGGATCAGGCCGCGCTTGACGAGGTCCTGCAGGTGCTGGTCGAGCGTCATCATTCCGTAGTTCTGGCCGGTCTGGATCGCCGAGTACATCTGCGCGACCTTGTCTTCGCGGATCAGGTTACGGATGGCCGGGATGCCGACCATGATTTCCCACGCCGCGGTACGACCGCCGCCGACCTTCTTCAGCAGCGACTGCGAGATCACCGCGCGCAGCGATTCGGACAGCATCGAGCGCACCATCGGCTTCTCGCCGGCGGGGAACACGTCGATGATTCGGTCCACGGTCTTGGCCGCCGAGGAGGTGTGCAGCGTGCCGAACACCAGGTGGCCGGTTTCCGCGGCCGTCAGCGCCAGGCGGATGGTTTCCAGGTCGCGCAATTCGCCGACGAGGATGTAGTCGGGGTCTTCGCGCAGCGCCGAGCGTAGCGCCTCGTTGAAGCCGTGCGTGTCGCGGTGCACCTCGCGCTGGTTGATCAGGCACTTCTGCGAGGTGTGCACGAATTCGATCGGATCCTCGACGGAGAGGATGTGGCCGTATTCGTTCTTGTTGATGTGGTCGATCATCGCCGCGAGCGTGGTCGACTTGCCCGAGCCGGTCGGACCGGTCACCAGGATCAGGCCCTGCGGCTGCTGGATCAGCTCGCGGAAGATCGGCGGGCAACCCAGGTCGTCGAGCGTGAGCACTTCCGACGGAATCGTACGGAACACCGCACCGGCGCCGCGGTTCTGGTTGAACGCGTTGACGCGGAAGCGCGCCAGGCCGGGAATCTCGAACGAGAAGTCGACTTCGAGGAATTCCTCGTAATCGCGGCGCTGCTTGTCCGACATGATGTCGTACACCAGCGCGTGGACCTGCTTGTGGTCCAGCGCCGGGATGTTGATGCGGCGAACGTCGCCGTCCACGCGGATCATCGGCGGCAGGCCGGCGGACAGGTGCAGGTCGGATGCTTTGTTCTTGACCGAGAACGCCAGAAGTTCGGCGATATCCATTCGTGCTCCCCTGCACAGCTGGAATGAAACGGTGGTACGGAATTTCCCCTGACGGCAGTATAGCCCTGCCCCCTTGCCCCATTTCCAGCACTTTTGTCAGGAACTGAGACGTGCGCGCGCGCGCCCTGAAGGACATTACGCTCCAGCTTCAAAACGCGGCCGCCTCCGCCGGCAGGCCAGGCCCGCGCCTGCTCGCAGTCAGCAAGACCCAGGATGCGACCGCCGTCGCGGAACTGGCCGATGCCGGCCAGCGCGCCTTCGGCGAGAACTACGTCCAGGAGGCGGCCGGCAAGGCCGCCGAACTCGCCGGTCGGGGGCTGGAATGGCACCTGATCGGTCACCTGCAGTCGAACAAGGCACCGGTCGCCGCGGCCCTGTTCGACTGGATCCAGACGGTCGACCGCCCCAAGCTCGTGGAGGCGTTGGCGCGCCACCGCCCCGCCGACCGCCCGCCGCTGAACGTGCTGATCCAGGTGAACATCGACGACGAGGCCAGCAAGCACGGCTGCCAGCCCGACGACGTCCCCGCCCTCGCGCGGGCCATCGCCGCCGAGCCGCGACTGTGCCTGCGCGGGCTGATGGCGATCCCGACACCGCATCCGGATCCGGAACGGCGCCGCGACGCCTTCCGCCGCACGCACGCGCTGTTCGACGCGCTGCGCGCCGGCTATCCGACGGTCGACACGCTGTCGATGGGCATGAGCGACGACTACGCCATCGCGATCGCCGAAGGCGCGACGATGGTGCGCATCGGCACCGCGCTGTTCGGCGCGCGGCCGCCCAAGGGCGCGTAGCCCGGCGGCCGCCGGTCGCGTTGGTATCCTGCCGCCATGAACGATTCCGCTCCCCGCACCCCGACCGTCGCCTTCATCGGCGGCGGCAACATGGCCCGCAGCCTGATCGGCGGCCTCGTCGCACGCGGCCGCCCGGCGGGCGCCATCCGCGTCGCCGAGCCCGTCGCCGTCCTGCGCGATGCCCTGCAGACCGACTTCGGCGTGACCTGCGCCGAGCACGCCACGTCCGCGGCCGAGGGCGCGGACGTCTGGGTGCTCGCGGTGAAGCCGCAGGTCATGCGCGAGGTCTGCGCGACCCTGGCTCCGCTGGCGCTGGCGCATCGCCCGGTGGTGGTGTCGATCGCCGCCGGCATCACCACCGCGCAGCTCGAGCGCTGGCTCGGCGGCGACCTCCCCGTCGTGCGCGCGATGCCGAACACGCCCGCGCTGCTCGGCGCCGGCATCACCGGCCTGTTCGCCAACGCGCGCGCGAACGATGCGCAACGCGCGGACGCGGATGCGCTGCTCGATGCCGTCGGCCCGACGGTCTGGATCGACGACGAAGCGAAGATGGACGCGGTGACCGCCGTATCCGGCAGCGGCCCGGCCTACGTGTTCCTGCTCGCCGAGGCGATGCAGGCCGCCGGCATCGCACAGGGCCTGCCCGCCGATGCCGCGCGGGCGCTGGTCCGGCAGACGCTGCTCGGCGCTGCGACGATGCTGGTGAAGCAGGACGAACCCGCCGACGTGCTGCGCACGCGGGTGACGTCCCCCGGCGGCACCACGCAGGCGGCGATCGAAACCTTCGAGGCGGGCGGCTTCCGCGAACTGGTCGACCGCGCCATCGCGGCGGCGACCGAACGCGGCCGCCAGTTGTCCGCCGCCAACGACTGACCGGAGCGAACCATGCACGTTCCCAGCCCGCGCCACGCCTTCGCCGCGTCCCTGCTGTCCGTCGCGCTCACTGCCTGCGACGGAAGCGCGCCGCCTGCGCCGCCCTCGGCACCCGCGAACGCGTCCGCCTCGCAGGAAGCGGTCAGCCGCATCGGCGATGTCACGATCCGCGCGTCCGCGATTCCCACCTCGACCTTGAGCGAACCGGTCGCGCGCCAGTACGGCATCGCGCGCAACGACGACACGGTGATGCTGCTCATCGGCGTGCGGCAGGGCGAAGGCGCGCAGGAAACCGCGCTGCCAGCGCGGATCGTCGCCACCGCGAGCGACCTGCGCGGCCGCAAGCACGTCATCGACATGCGCGAGTTGCGCAGCGGCGATCCCGGATCGCCGCAGGCGCTGCTCGATTACGTCGGCACCGTCGAGGTGTCCCCGCCGGACACGCTGCGCTTCGACGTGCAGATCGTCCGCGAGAACGGCGCGACGTCGCAGATGCAGTTCTCGCGGGATTTCTATCCGCGGTGATTCGGGATTCGCTGAGCATCTCCGAAGCCGTCATCCCGGCGAAAGCCGGGACCCAGGCCCGCAGCGCGCGGGGCACTTCCTCACCGGTCAACCACCTCCGCGTCATTCCAGCGAAAGCTGGAACGCAGGCCATCAGGCCTTCAGATGCGCGGAACCGACGACGTGACAGCCTGGATCCTGGCCTTCGCCGGGATGACGACAACCGTCCCGGCCTGACCCAGCCGAACTACCCGCCCCGCTCCGCCCAGCGCCGGATCACCCTCGCGATCTCGCCAACGCCATCGGTCAGAGATGCCGGTCCCGGCTGCAGGATGATCGGCGACTTGATCTCGTGCAGTTCGCCGTCGCGCACCGCGGGGATCGCGTCCCAGCCCGGGCGTGCGGCTACTTTCTCGGGGCGGAACTTCTTGCCGCACCATGACCCCAGGATGATGTCGGGCGCGCGTCGCACGACCTCCGACGGATCCTCGAGGATGCGTTGCTTTGCCAGCGATTCGGCCGCGCGTTCGGGAAAAACATCGTCGCCGCCGGCGATGCGTACCAGCTCGGCGACCCACTGGATGCCGCTGATCAGCGGCTCGTCCCACTCCTCGAAATACACCTTCGGCCGCTGCGCGAGTTTCGCGGCCTGCGCGGCGATGTCGTCCAGGCCGCGCTGCAGTTCGTCGGCGTACGCGTTGGCGCGATCGGCCACGCCGACGAGCGCGCCGAGCCGGCGGACGTAATCGATGATGCCCTCCACGCTGCGATGGTTGCTGATCCACACCTCCACGCCGTGGCGGATCAGCTCGCCGGCGATTTCCGCCTGGATGTCGGAAAACCCGATCACGAAGTCGGGCCGCAGCTTCAGGATCTCGCCGATCTTCGCGCTGGTGAACGCGCTGACTTTCGGCTTTTCCTTGCGCGCGATCGCCGGGCGCACGGTGAACCCGCTGATGCCGACGATGCGATCCTGCTCGCCCAGCGCGTACAGCGTTTCGGTCGGCTCCTCGGTGAGGCAGACGATGCGGCGCGGCCCGTGCGTCATCGCGTCGCTCCCGCAAGCGCCTTGCGAAAATACACCACGCGCTCGGTTTCCTCGAAGCCGTACGCAGCGTGCGCGGCGTGGCTGGCGGTGTTGTCGATCAAGGCATCGGACGCGAGCTCGTGGCATCCGCGCTCGCGCGTCCACCGTTCGACCGCGTCGACCAGCGCGCGACCGACGCCGCTGCGACGTGCCGCCGGAATCACGTAAAGCCCTTCGAGGAAGCCGACCGGCGAGCTTTCCGTACCGTTGACGTAGTCGTGGCGGAGGGTCGCTTCGGCAAACCCGATCGCCTGGCCATCCGCATCTAACGCGAGCAACACGAGCTGATCGTTTTCTTCCAGCTGTGCGAGCAAGGCATCGACGGTGTCGTCGGCATCGGGCCACAGCGACAGCCGCATCGCCATCCACGACGCCAGATTCCGCGTGTCGGCGCGACGCACGCCGTGGAGGCTCATGCGCCCTGTCCTGCGGCGACGCGCTTCAAGCCAGCCGATCTCATGGGAAGAGCATCCGGCGATGCCAGTCGCCGGCGACGTCGCGCTCGTACGCCTGGCGCTCGTGCAGGCGGAAGTTCGCGCCGTACCAGAACTCGATCGTGTCCGGCTTCACGCGCAGTCCCGTCCAGCGCGGCGGACGCGGCACGTCGCGGCCTTCGAATT
Organism: Lysobacter soli; assembly: GCF_009755585.1. Classification (NCBI taxonomy): domain Bacteria; kingdom Pseudomonadati; phylum Pseudomonadota; class Gammaproteobacteria; order Lysobacterales; family Lysobacteraceae; genus Lysobacter; species Lysobacter soli. The sequence continues at coordinate 3,235,281 of NZ_CP046603.1, forward strand.
CGCGTTCTGCCTGCGCAAGTCGCTCCTCGAACTGCTCGCGCGCTTCCAGCGTTTCCGATTGCTTCGACGCCCATGCGCCGAGCTGGCTTCCGCGCGGACGCGATGCGAAGTACGCGTCGGCTTCCTCGTCGCTGACGATTTCCACCGGCCCTTCGATGCGCACCTGCACGCCGTCGCGCACGCGCGGCCAGTGAAACAGCAGCGCGGCGTGCGGATTGGCCTGCAGTTCGCGCCCCTTGCGCCCGTCCAGGTGCGTGTAGAACACGAAACCGCGCGCATCGTGCGCCTTGAGCAGCACCGTGCGCGCCGACGGTCGCGCGTCGAGGCTGGCGGTGGCGACGGTCATCGCGGTGCGGTCGGGCTCGCCGGCGCGTTGCGCTTCGTCGAACAGGGCATCGAACGTGGCGAGGGCTTCTTTGAGCAGGTCGGGCGTGTCCATTGCGCTATTGTGGGCCGATGCCGCCCCGTGTGCACCCCGCCGCCGGATTCGACGCTGCGCTGGTGGCGGACCTCCTCGCCGATGCGTTGGCGCCCGGCGTGAAGGTGTACGGCATCTGCGGCCTGCAGGGCTCGGGCAAATCCACGCTGGCCGCGCAGCTCGCCGCGATGGCGCGTTCACGCGGGCTGCGCGTCGCGGTGCTGTCGGTGGACGACCTGTACTTCGGGCGTGGCGAACGCCGGCGCCTCGCGCGACGCGTGCATCCGCTGCTCGCCACGCGCGGGCCGCCGGGCACGCACGATGTGACATTGGGCTGCGCCACGCTCGACGCGCTGCGCGCGGGCACGCCGGTCGCACTGCCGCGCTTCGACAAGCTCGCCGACACGCGCCTGCCGCCATCGCGCTGGCGACGCGTCGAGGCGGTGGACCTGGTCCTGTTCGAAGGCTGGTTCCTGTGCACGCCGCCGCAGGACGAGGCCGCGCTGCGCGAGCCGATCAACGCCGTCGAACGCGATGAAGATGCCGACGGCACGTGGCGTCGTTACTGCAACGACGCGCTCGCACGCGACTATCCCGCGCTGTGGTCGCGCATCGACCGGCTGCTGTTCCTTCGGCCGCCGTGCTTCGAGACCGTGCCGCAATGGCGCTGGCAGCAGGAGCAGGCGATGCAGGCGCGTCGACGGGCCGAGCATGGCATGTCCCGTGCCGACATCGACCGCTTCGTCGCGCTGTTCGAACGCGTGAGCCGGCAGGCGCTGCGCACGCTGCCCGGCATCGCCGACCGGACGCTGCGGCTCGATGCGCAGCGACGCCCGGTCGGGTGACGCAGCGCTTAGAATCCTCGGGATGAACCCCGCGTCCAACCTCGTCCTCGTCGGCCCCATGGGCGCAGGGAAGACCTGCGTCGGGCGCCGCGTGGCCGAGCGCTTCGGGCTGCGGCTGGTCGATGCCGACCACGAGATCGAGCGCCTTGCCGGCACGAGCATCAACACGATTTTCGAGGTCGAAGGCGAAGCCGGTTTCCGCGCGCGCGAAAGCGCCGTGCTCGCCGCGTTGCTGGCGCAGGACGGCATCGTCCTGTCCACCGGCGGCGGCGCGGTGCTCGATCCGGACAACCGCCGCCGCATGCGCGAACGCGGCTTCGTCGTGCACCTGGTGGTGAGCGTGGAGCAGCAGCTCGCGCGCCTGGCACGCGACCGCAGCCGGCCGCTGCTGGCACGCGGCGATCGCGAGCAGGTGCTGCGCGATCTCTCGACGCGCCGCGCGCCGCTGTACGCCGAAGTGGCCGACCTGGTGTTCGACACCGACGCCCACGACAGCGCCGGTGCGGCCGAGCTGCTCGCCCGCGAGCTCGACGTGCGCTGGCAGCGCGCGACGGACACGCCGGCTTCATCGTCCCCGGCGGGACAATGCGAACTTCAGGATGACGAAGCTGCGGACGGCCAATCCTCGCCCCGCCCGTCGTCCCCCACTCCGGAATTCCCATGAGCACCATGCGCACGGTCAAGGTCGATGGCGAGGCGCGCTACGACATCTGCATCGGACCGAACCTGCTCGGCGATTCGGCGCTGCTCGCGCATGCGCTGCGAGGACGCCATGCGCTGATCGTCAGCGATGGCAACGTCGCGCCGCTGTACGCCGACCGCGTCGAAGCCACGCTGCGTGCCGCGCGGCCGACGCTCTCCATCGCCTGCTTCGTGATTCCGCCGGGCGAACAGGAGAAGACGCTCGCGCGCTTCTGCGAGGCGCTCGACGCGCTGGCGAAGCTCTGCGCGACGCGAGACGCGACGGTAATCGCGCTCGGTGGCGGCGTGGTCGGCGACCTCGCCGGTTTCGCCGCGGCGTGCTGGATGCGCGGCATCGACGTGGTGCAACTACCGACGACGCTGCTGGCGATGGTGGATTCCTCCGTCGGCGGCAAGACCGCGGTCGACCTGCCAGCGGGCAAGAACCTCGTCGGCGCGTTCCATCCGCCGCGCGCGGTGATCGCCGACACCACCACGCTGCGCACACTGCCCGAACGCGAGCTGCGCGCGGGACTGGCGGAAGTCGTGAAGTACGGCGCGATCTTCGACGCCGAATTCCTGACGTGGCTCGAACATCATGCCGACGCGCTGCTGGCCGGCGACGACGCGGCGCTGTCGGAGGCGATCGCGCGTTCGTGCCAGTACAAGGCCGAAGTGGTGTCGCGCGATCCCTACGAACATGGCGAGCGCGCGTTGCTCAATTTCGGCCACACCTTTGGCCACGCGATCGAGGCCGCGCAGGGCTACGCCGGCGCCGGCAGCGCCGCGCTGAACCACGGCGAGGCGGTGGCGGTCGGCATGGTGCTGGCGGCCCGGCTGTCGGCCGCGCTCGGTCTGGCGCACGCGTCGGATACGCACCGTCTGCAGGCGCTGCTGCAGCGGCTGGGCCTGCCGACGGTGATCCCGGCTGGCCTGGAGCCCGAGGCGCTGCTCGACCGCATGCGCCTGGACAAGAAGGCCGAGGCCCACGGCCTGCGCTTCGTGCTGTGGGAACGCGCGGGGCTGGCGAAGATCGTCTCCGGCGTGCCGGACGAGCGCGTGCTGGACGTGCTGCGCGGCCGCTGACGGCGCCTCGTACACCGGCGCTCGTTACAATCCGTACCATGCGACTGCTCCTGCAACAACGGCCCGACGGCCGCGAAGCGCCCCGCTTCGTCCAGCTCATGCTGCAGCCCGACCTGCTCGGCGGATGGACGCTGGTGCGCGAAAGCGGCCAGATCGGCGGGCGCAGCACCCTGCGGCGCGAGCAGTTCCTCGACCAGGCCAGCGCCATGGCCGCGCTGGAATCGGCGCGCGACCAGCAGCTCAAGCGCGGCTTCCAGCTGATGTTCGTGCAGGGCGCCGACGCCCCGAAATAGCCGCCCGCCGAAACAGTCCGGTTCGTCGCGGTCCCGAGCGGGCACGGCGCGAGCCGCGATAATGGCGGCCGTTCGACCCGCCGCTCCGCCGATGCCCCGCGTCGCGCGACCCCGAAAGCAAGGACTCCCGATGACCGCCACGCCCCCGAAGAACGACCGTTTCCTGCGCGCCCTGCGGCGCGAGCCCGTCGACCGCACGCCCGTGTGGCTGATGCGCCAGGCCGGCCGCTATCTGCCGGAGTACCGCGCCACGCGCGCCGCGGCCGGCAGCTTCCTGGGCATGGCGAAGAATCCCGAACTGGCCTGCGAGGTGACGCTGCAACCGCTGCGCCGTTTCCCGCTCGACGCGGCGATCCTGTTCTCCGACATCCTGACCGTGCCCGACGCGATGGGCCTGGGGCTGTATTTCGTCGAAGGCGAAGGCCCGAAGTTCGAGCGCCCGGTGCGCACGCACGAGGACATCGCGAAACTCGCCGTGCCCGACATGGACCGTGAGCTGCGCTACGTCACCGACGCGGTGCGCACGATCCGTCGCGAACTGGACAACGCCGTGCCGCTGATCGGTTTTTCCGGCAGCCCGTGGACGCTGGCCTGCTACATGATCGAAGGCGGCGGCAGCGAGAACTTCTCGAAGGTGAAGGCGCTCGCACTGAACGACCCGGCGGCGATGCACCGCCTGCTCGAGGTCGTGAGCGATGCCGTCATCGCGTACCTCGACGCGCAGCGCCAGGCCGGCGCGCAGGCGCTGCAGGTGTTCGATACGTGGGGCGGCGTGCTGTCGCCGTCGATGTATCGCGAGTTTTCGCTGCGCTACCTGAAGAAGATCGCGCAGGCGCTGCCGCGGGGTGAGGAACAAACCCCGCTGATCCTGTTCGGCAAGGGCAACGGCGCGTACCTGGAAGAGCTGGCCGACAGCGGCGCCGAAGGCGTCGGCATCGACTGGACCGTCGGCCTGGGCGATGCCGCACGCCGCACCGGCGGCAAGGTCGCGCTGCAGGGCAACCTCGACCCGGTGACGCTCTACGCGCAGCCCGACGCGATCCGCCGCGAAGTCGGCCGCGCGCTAGACGATTACGCGCAGGGCAACGGCGGCTCGCGCGAAGGCCACGTCTTCAACCTGGGCCACGGCATGTCGCCCGACATGAGCCCCGACCACGTCGCCGCGCTGGTCGCGGCGGTGCATGAGTTGAGCGCGCGGTAAGGCGATTTAGCCCCTCTCCCACCGGGAGAGGGGTTGGGGTGAGGGGCAACGAAGGTGCGGCGCTCACTAGCCAGTGCAGGGAAAAACTGCGCTGTTGCTTTACCGGATCTCGCCAAGATCAAGATGGATTCCAGCTTTCGCTGGAATGACGAAGTCGTGGTTCGCCGCTGCTGGAGTGCCCGAACGCTGAGGGCCTGGATCCCGGCTTCCGCCGGGAAGACGGCGTTCCTATGGCCGCTCCCGGACTTTCGCTGGAATGGCGACGCTTTAGCCCCTCTCCCACCGGGAAGAGGGGTTGGGGTGAGGGGCAACGAAGGTACTGCGCTCAACCGCGAGTGCAGGGAAAAACTGCGCTATTGCTCTGCCGGATCTCGCGAAGATCAAAATGGATTCCAGCTTTCGCTGGAATGACGAAGTCGTGGTTCGCCGCTGCCGGAGTGCCCCAACGCTGAGGGCCTGGATCCCGGCCTTCGCCGGGATGACGGTGTTCCTACCGCCGCGCCTCCTTTAACGCCGGAATGACGGTGCTCTAGCCCCTCTCCCACCGGGAGAGGGGTTGGGGTGAGGGGCAACGAAGGTGTGGCGCTCACTAACCAGTGCAGGGAAAAACGGCGCTGTTGCCTTTCAACGATCTCGCGGCCACCAGAATGGATTCCAGCTTTCGCTGGAATGACGAAGTCTGGCTCGCCCGCTGCGAAGTGCCCCAACGCTGAGGGCCTGGGTCCCGGCCTTCGCCGGGATGACGGTGTAGAAGAGGGCGTCGGGCCGTCGGCGCTGGTGTGGAAACCCCTACGCCATCTCCACCCGCGGAACGCCCTGCAGCAGCGCGGCCAGCATCGCGCCGGTCACCGGCTTGCGCAGGAAGCCCTGGAAACCCGAGGCCATTGCCTGCGGTTCGGCGTCGGCGTCGGCGCGGGCGGTGATCGCCAGCAGCGGCCGGTCGAAGCCCTGCATCCGCAGGTGCGAGGCGAGCGCGAGGCCGTCCATGCCGGGCAGGTCCAGGTCGAGCAGCGCCGCGTCGAAGGTTCCGGTCGCCGATTCGGCGAGCGCGGCCAGCGCATGCGAGACATGCGTGACGCGATGGCCCTGCGCGCGCAGCAGGCCGCAGATCACCTCGGCCACCGTCGGATCGTCTTCCACCAGCAGCAGCGTCAGCGGGCCGCCGCGCGAGTCGAGCAGCGCCTGCGCGTCGTCGTGGGTTCCGGGCACGACCGCGTGCGGCAACGGCAGCACGACGATGAAGCGCGCGCCTTCGCCGGGCGCGCTTTCCAGCTCGATCGAGCCGCCCATTTCCGCCGATAGTTCCTGGCAGATCGCCAGGCCCAGCCCGCTGCCGCCGTAACGCGCGGCCGTGCGCGCACCTTCGGCCTGTTCGAAGCGGCGGAACAGGCGCGCCTGTTGTTCGCGACTCAGGCCCGGGCCCGTGTCGATCACCTCGAAACGCACGCCGCGGGGCGACAGCGCGCCCACGCGCAGTTCGACGCAGCCTCGCTCGGTGAACTTGATCGCGTTGGCGAGGAGGTTGAGCAGGATCTGGCAGACGCGGCTCGCGTCGCCGCGCATGCCGGCCGGCGCGTCGTCGTCCACGATGACGCGGAACGCGAGGCCTTTCTGCTTCGCCAGAGGCGCCATCAGCGTCGTCGCCTCATCGACGACATCGCGAAGATCGAACGGCTCGTCGGCCAGTTCCAGGCGGCCGGATTCGATGCGCGCCAGGTCGAGCGCGTCGTTCACCAGCCTCAGCAGGTGGCGGCCGGCGCGACGGATCGACTCGACGTGGCTGCGTTGCTGCCCGTCCAGTGGCGTGTCGAGCAGCAGCTCGCTCATGCCCAGCACGCCCGTCATGGGCGTGCGCACTTCGTGGCCGAGCGTGGCGAGGAAGCGCGTCTTGGCGAGCGAGGCCTGTTCGGCGAACTCGCGTTCGCGCTCGGACAACTGCCATGCGTGGCGACGTTTGAGGCGGCGCCGGTACGCGTCGGCGCTCCACCAGCCCACCGCGACGACGATGCCGGCGAAAGCGGTCATCGCGATCCACGTCTGCCACCACGGCGGCTGCACGCTGACGGACAGCGTCTGCGGTGGCGACCAGATGTTGTCGGCCGCGCGCGCGACGATCTGCAGCGTGTAGTCGCCGGGATCGAGCTGCGAATAGACGCGTTCGCCCGTCGAGTCGACGTCGACCCAGTCGGCGTCGTAACCGCGCAGGCGGAAGCGGAACGCGTGGTTGCGCGCGTCGTTGAACGACAGCAGTCGCGCGACCACGCGCAGGTCGCGGTCGCCAGGCTTGAGCACGATCGGCTGCGAGGCATCCAGCGGCGTGCGCAGGTCGGCGCGGCTCACGTCGACGCTCTGCACCAGCAGGCGCGGCGGCTCCACCGAGGGATGCACGTCGGCCGGCGCGAACATCACCAGGCCATCGGGCGAACCGACCAGGATGCGGTCGCGATCGCGCGTCATCACCGGCCGGCTCGGGAATTCCTGGTTGGAAAGGCCATCGCGCACGCCGTATACGCGCACGACGCGGCGCTTGGGCTCCACGCGCAGCAGACCGCGCACCGTGGTGGCCCACACGACGCCGTCGGGATCCACCGCCAGTCCGTTGAGCGCGACCTCCGGCATGCCCGCGAGGCGATCCAGGCGTTCCACGCGCGTGAGCTTGTCGCCGTCCCAGCGATAGGCTTCCAGCACGCCCAGGCGCGCGATCCACATGCGGTCACGACCTTCCTGCGCGAAGCTGAGGATCGTGCCCGACGGGGCGCCCGGCACAGGCACGAAGCGCCGCGCGGTGTAATCCCATTGCGACAGGCCGTCGGACCACGCCAGCCACAGCGCGCCGTTCGGGCCCACGCCGATCTGCTGGATCGTGCCGCCTTCCGGCGGACCGCGCAGGTCGCCGGGAACGATCGATTCGATGCGAACGCCCTCGGCCGTTCGTGCCTGCACCTCGCCGCCCTGCCCCGCCGTCCAGACCAGCCCGTCCGGTGTTTGCGCGAGATAACTGCTGCCGCTTGGGACCGGGTCGCGTTCGTCGTGCGCCGTCCAGCGGCGCGCGTGTCCCGTCCGCGGATCCAGTCGCACCAGGCCGTCGTGGTAGCTCATCCACACGTAGCCGGCGCGGCCTTCGAGCACGGAGTAGACGATGTAGCCCTCGCTGAAATCGCGCGCGACGTGCGTCACCGCGCCGGTGCGCGGATCGAAGCGGTCCAGCACGCCGCCGGTGCCGACCAGCCACATGCTGCCGTCGCTGCTGGGCGCGATGCCGTGGACGGCGGCATTGCCCAGCGACGTCGGGTCGTCCACCTGCCGCGAATACAGCGCGAACTGGCGCCAGTTCGCCGGCAGGTACCACAGGCCGTTGCCGGCGCTGCCGAACCACACGCCGCCTTCGCGATCTTCCAGCGACGAGGTCCACGACGGACGCACGATGCCCTGCGAGGACGCGCTGAACAGTGGCACGTTCTGCAGCCGGCCGTTCTGCTCGATCCCCATGCCCTGCGGCGTGTCGAACCAGTACTGCCCGGCGCGGTCGCGCACGAGGATGTCGAGCACCGTCGCGCCTTCGCCCAACGCGCGGAAAGGTGTCGCGTCGAAGCGACCGTCGCGCCCGCGCGTGCCGACGCCGCGCGGCGTGCCGAACCACAGCGTGCCGTCGGGCTGCACGCCGATGGAATTGATCACCGGCGAGCCGAAGGTCGACGGCGGCACGCGATCGAAGTCGCGACCGTTCCAGCGCGCGGCACCATCGCGCGTGGCGATCCACAGGTCGCCATCGGCCGTGGTGCGCAGCTGGCTCACTTCCAGGCTCGGCAGGCTGCGCGCGTCGTCGGGTCGCGGCACGAAACGCTGCACGCGACCGTCGGGATCCAGGCGATGCAGGCCCGCCGACGCGGTGCCGAACCAGATCGCGCCATCGGGCGTGGAGGTCACCGACCACACGTTGTCGCTGCCGATGCCGGGCGTGTTGTGCGAGTCGTAATGGCGGAACGTGCGACGGTCGGTGTCGAGCATCGCCAGGCCCGCCTGGCTGGTGCCGACCCAGATGCGGTTCTGCGCGTCGACGTGCACCGACCAGAGGTAGTTGTCGAGCAGGCCATCGCCGGCGCGCCAGATCCGGAAGGTGATGCCGTCGTAGCGCGCGAGGCCGTCGCTGGTGGCGATCCACAGGTAGCCGCTCTGGTCCTCGGCGATGCCGTTGATGCTGTTGGACGGCAGGCCGTCGGCGACCGTGAGCTGCCGCGGGCGCGGGATCGCGGGACTGGCCCACGCGACCGACCAGGCGACATGGCACACGGCGCACAACAGCAGCGCCCACGGCAAACGGATCATCGAATTCCCCTGTCTCTACAGGTGCACGTCTTACGTGGGTCGGGCGGGATCGGCAAGGGGAATGGCCCTTTTCCAGCCGTCCCGGGTCGCGTCCGCGGCTGCAACGGTTCGTTACGCCACTCGCCCGCCCTGTTCACCCGGCTGCGCCTAGAATCCCGGCATCGTCCACGCCGGAGAGCCCGATGCCCGACCGCCCCGCTCCGGCGCGGAAGCCTCCCGCCCTCCGACCGCCGTATCGCGCCGCATGGCTCGCCCTCGCCGCGCTGTGCATGGTGCCGGCCGCCCAGGCATTCGAGCCCGAGACCTACGCGATCGACCCGGTCCACACGCGGGTGCTGTTCGCGATCGACCACGCCGGGTTTTCGAAGGCGATGGGCACCGTTTCGGGCAGCACCGGCACGCTGGTGTTCGATCGCGACGACTGGGCCAGCGCGCGTCTGGACGTACGCGTGCCGCTGGAGCGCCTGGACCTCGGCGACGCGAAATGGAACGACGCGGTGCGCGCCACCAACCTGCTCGATACGAAGCGCCACCCCGACGCGCATTTCGTCTCGACGAAGATCGAACCGGCCGACGCCGACCATGCGAAGGTCTGCGGCGACCTCACCCTTCGCGGCGTCACGAAGCCGCTGTGCATGGACGTGACCTTCAACGCGCTCAAGCGCCATCCGCTGCCGCCGTTCCGCCGCACCGCCGGGTTTTCGGCGACCGCAACGCTCAGCCGCAGCGCGTTCGGCATGAGCGCGTGGCCGACGGTCATCGGCGATCAGGTCGAACTTCGCATCGAGGCCGAAGCCGAACGCGCGCGCAACGGAACCGATGCGCAGCAGGCGCCGGAATCGACGGAACCCTCCGCGTCGCCGGAAACGTCCGTCGAATCGCAACCCGAAACACCGCCCGCAACCGAACCCGAGCCCACGCCATGATGTTGAGAAATTCCGCCGACCGTTGGGGTCCCGTCAGCCAGCTGCTGCATTGGCTGATCGTGCTGCTGATCCTCGGGCTCGGCGTGATCGGCCTGGTCATGGTCGAACTGCCGAAGTCGCCGCGCTGGTTCTGGGTCTACGACCTGCACAAGTCTTTCGGCCTGACGGTGCTGGCGCTCGTCGTCGTGCGACTGCTGTGGCGCTGGTTCGCCGGCGCGCCGAAACCGGTGGCCGGCACGCCGCGCGTGCAGGAACGCGTGGCGACGGTCACGCACGTGCTGCTGTACGTGCTGACCTTCGCGGTGCCGTTGTCGGGCTGGATCTACGACTCGCTGAGCGGCCTGCGTCCGCTGCGCTGGTTCGGCCAGTTCAAGGTGCCCAAGCTCGCCGATCCGAGCCAGGCGCTGGCGCCGGTCATGCGCGACACGCACGAATGGCTGTTCTGGGCGCTGATCGCGCTGGTCGCGGTGCACGCGGCGGCGGCGTTCTACCACCACCTGTTCCAGCACGACGACACGCTCGCGCGCATGCTGCCGCGTCGTCGTCGCGCGGCCTCCCCAGATCCGCCCCCCGTTCCGGAGATCCATTGATGTCTACCAAGCCCGTCCTGCTGGCGCCCGCCCTGCTGGCGACCGCGTTGGCCGCGTTCGCCCTTCCCGCCTTCGCCGCCGATTACGTGCAGGCCGCAGGCTCGTCGCTGACCTTCGCGAGCAAGTACGAAGGCGAAGTGTTCACCGGCAAGATCCCCGGCTTCACGACGAAGCTGAGCTTCGATCCGGCGAAGCTCGCCACCTCCAAACTCGACGTGGCCATTCCGCTCGCCGGCGCCAGCACCGCCAACAGCGATCGCGACGACACGCTTCGCGGCGCGGATTTCTTCTCGATCGCCAAGTTCCCGCAGGCGCGCTACACCGCGACGAAGTTCCGCAGCCTCGGCGGCAACCAGTACGCCGCCGACGGCACGCTGACCCTGCGCGGCGTCGCCAAGCCGGTGACGCTGACCTTCACCTGGACCCCCGGCGCGCAGCCGGTGCTGAGCGGCAAGGCGACGGTGAAACGACTGGACTTCGGCGTCGGCGGCGGCGACTGGGCCGACACGGCGCTGATCCCGAACGAGGTCGCGGTGAGCACGAAGGTGGTATTCGCGCCGGCGAAGTAATTCGCCTGTTGCGGTATCGGGATAGGCATTCGCGAAGGACGTAGCTGCGCCGGTTATCCGGGTGCGCTTCGCTTGCCCGGCTACAAGAGCTGCCCGCACCCCAACCCCTCTCCCGCACGCGGGAGAGGGGCTACGCGGCGCACTCGCCGTCATTCCAGCGAAAGCTGGAATCCACCTGCCGTTGCCGTTGCCGTTGCCGTTGCCGTTGGCGTTGGCGTTGGCGTTGGCGTTGCTGTTGCTGTTGCTGTTGCTGTTGCTGTCGAACAGCCTATTCGTCGCTAGCCCCGAAGGGCGCCGCACAGGATGTGCGGCGGTGAGCGCTGAGCCATGGATGGCGAATCGCGAACGCGCCTACTCCTTCGCCGGTCGCAGGATTGATTTGTCGGGGAACTGCCTTTTCTTTTGGTTACTTTTCTTTGGGCAAGCAAAGAAAAGTGACCCGAGCGCCGCAGGCGATCGGAAGCTTGGCGGGTGATTCTTCTTTGCTCTTTGAACGTCGCAGGGAAAGCATGAAACGTCCCTGGATGGTGCCGCCATGCGGCGGCCCAGAAGCGGCCCGCCTTCGCGGGAATGACGAGCAAGAGCAAGAGCAACAGCAACGGCAACAGCAGCGGCAACGGCAACAGCAGCGGCAGCGGCAGCGGCAGCGGCAGTGGCAGTGGCAGTGGCAGTGGCAGTGGCAAGATCAAAGTGGATTCCAGCTTTCGCTGGAATGACGGTGAGGTGGGTCACCGACGCGAGAGTGCCCGAACGATGCGGGCCTGGATCCCGGCTTTCGCCGGGATGACGGGTAACGAGCAGCGCGTCGGTTAAGCCTGATTCAAAAAAAAGGCGACTACGCGCCCGCAAGAAACCGCGACACCGCCGCAACGTCGAACGGCCAGTCCAGTTCGATCCCGCGCGTCTCGTCGCGCAGCACCGGCACGCGCACCCCGTACCGCGACTCCAGCGCGTCGTTGTCGTCGATGAACACGCTCTCGAACTCCGGCGCGCGCGCCAACGCGAGCACCTCCAGCGCCAGGTCGCACAAATGGCAATCGTCGCGCTGGAACAGCGTCAGCGGGGGTGCGACGGTGGGCACGTCCTGCATCGCAATGCGCCGGAGTATGGCGGGGCGGGCCCCGCGGGCCGCGTAGAATAGCGGGAATTCCGGCGCTGCCGTCGTGCGCGTCGTGCCCTCTTCCGGAGCAGTACGTGGCCGTCAGCAGTTTCGACCTCTTCAAGATCGGCATCGGGCCGAGTTCGTCCCACACCGTCGGCCCGATGCGCGCGGCCGCGCGTTTCGTGCAGCGCTGGCTGCTCGAAGGCGGCAACGGCGACGGCAGCGACCTCGCGCGCACCGCACGCGTGCGCGCCGAGGTGTTCGGCTCGCTGGCCCTCACCGGTCGCGGCCACGGCACCGACAAGGCGGTGCTGATGGGACTGGAAGGCCACCTTCCCAACGAGATCGACCCGGACCTGATCCCGGCCGCGCTCGAACGCATCCGCAGCAGCAAGCGGATCCGCCTGTTCGATCGCCACGAGATCGGCTTCGACGAGAAGCACGACCTCATCATGAACAAGCGCCAGAAGCTGCCGTTCCACACCAACGGCATGCGCTTCACCGCATTCGACGCCGAAGGCAACGTGATCGCGACGCGCGATTACTACTCCGTCGGCGGCGGCTTCGTGGTGAACCAGGACGAGGCGGCCGAAGACCGCATCGTCGCCGACACCACCGAACTGCCGCATCCGTTCCGCTCCGGCGACGAACTGCTGGCGCGCAGTCGCGACAGCGGCCTGAGCATCGCGCAACTGATGTACGCCAACGAGCAGGTGTGGCGCACGCCGGAGCAGATCGACGCGGGCCTGGACGAGATCTGGAACGCGATGCAGGCGTGCGTCGCGCGCGGCATCCGCGAGAAGGGCACGCTGCCGGGCGGGCTGCACGTGTCGCGCCGCGCGCCGGCGCTGCACAACGAACTCGCTTCGCGTCCGGAAGCGGCGATGCGCGATCCGCTCACCACCCTGGACTGGGTGAACCTCTACGCGCTGGCGGTGAACGAAGAGAACGCCGCGGGCGGGCGCGTCGTCACCGCTCCAACCAATGGCGCGGCGGGCATCATTCCGGCCGTGCTGCATTACTACGATCGCTTCTGCCCCGGCGCCAACATCCAGGGCGTGCGCACGTTCCTGCTGACCGCTGCGGCGGTGGGCATCCTCTACAAGGAAAACGCGAGCATCTCCGGTGCCGAAGTCGGCTGCCAAGGCGAAGTCGGCGTCGCGTGCTCGATGGCGGCGGCGGGTTTGACGGCGGCGATCGGCGGCACGTCGAGCCAGATCGAGAACGCCGCGGAAATCGGCATGGAACACAACCTCGGCCTGACGTGCGATCCGATCGGCGGTCTCGTGCAGATCCCGTGCATCGAGCGCAATGCCATGGGCGCGGTGAAGGCCATCAACGCCAGCCGCATGGCGATGCGCGGCGACGGCAAGCACAAGGTCTCGCTCGACAAGGTCATCAAGACCATGCGCGACACCGGCCGCGACATGCAGGACAAGTACAAGGAAACCTCGCGCGGCGGTCTTGCGGTGAACGTCATCGAGTGCTGATGCGTCCTCCTTCGTGCACGCAACGGGCCGCACAAGCGGCCCGTTTGTTTTTCGGCGTCTTGACGATGGCTGCCTGACGCCGAGGTGCGCTTCGACCTTCCGGGTGCAAAGCTGCCCTCACCCCAACCCCTCTCCCGCACGCGGGAGAGGGGCTACGGACGCGCCGCTCTTGCCACCAACCACCCCACCCCGCCCAACAAACCGCCAACTTCCGCCCTAAAGTTCCCTCGAACCCGGCCGATAGGCATTGAGACCATCGGTCTGCTTCTCTGGGGAGGGGAGCGGCATGCAGGGCAGTTACGACTTCAGGACCCTCGTCCTGTCGTTCCTCATCGCGTGGTTCGCGGCGTTCGTCGCGATCCAGCTCGCCGGGCGCGTTCGCAGCGCGACGTCGCGCCGTACGCCGCTGTGGGCGTGGGCGGGCGGCATCGCGTTCGGGCTGGGCATCTGGTCGATGCATTTCACCGGGATGATGGCCTTCCGCCTGCCCCTGCCGATGATGTTCGACATCCGCCTCACCGCACTGTCGGTGGTGCCGGCGGTGCTCGCGTCGGTCCTCGCGCTGTACGTGGCCGGCACGCGCCGGCGCAACTTCGGGCAGGTGCTGCTCGCCGCGGCGTTCATGGCCATGGGCATCTGCAGCATGCATTACATCGGCATGGCGGCGATTCCCTTCTCGCCCGCAGCGACGTATTCGACGTTCTGGGTCGTGGCGTCGGTCGTCGTCGCCTTCGCCGTGTCGCTGGTCGCGCTGCACCTGCTCACGCGGTTCTCGTGGATCGGCAACGAACCGCGTTTCGGCGTGCAGCTCGGCGCGGCCGCGCTGATGGCGCTGGGCGTATGTGGCACGCATTACACCGGCATGGCGGCGCTGCAGATAGCGCCCGACGCGATGTGCCTGCTCGCGCCCGGCGCGATACCGGGCGAACGCCTGAACCTGGTGATCGTCGGCATCGCGCTGCTGTACCTGGCGGCGATTACCATCGGCTCGCAGCGCGATCTGCACGCCAGCGAGCAGCGCTTCCGTGCGCTCGTCGACGGCGCGCCCGGCGCGATGATCATCGTCGATGCCGACGGCCGCATCTCGCTGGCCAATGTCGAAGCCGAGCGCCTGCTCGGCTATTCGCGCGGCGACCTGGTGGGATGTGCGGTCGAAGTCCTGGTTCCCGACCGCCTGCTCCCGCGCTGCCCCGCCGAACGCGCGCGTTTCCTGCAGGTGCAACGCCGCACGCACCTGGGCGCCGGCGAGCACGAGCTGCACTGCCTGCGCCGCGACGGCGTTGAAGTGCCGGTCGAACTGGGCCTGAGCCCGATCACCGTGCAGGGTCGCAACCTCGTCGTCGCGTCGATCATCGACCTCACCGAGCGCAAGCAGGCGCAGGACCGCATCGCGCACCTGGCGTACTTCGACACGCTCACCGGCCTTCCCAACCGCAGCAAGTTTGAAGTCAGGCTCGAGCAGGCGCTGGCGCAGCGCGATCCCGAAGGCTTCGGCCTGATCTTCGCCGACCTGGACGGATTCAAGGAGATCAACGACTCGCTGGGGCACAGCGCGGGCGATCGCGTGCTGGCACAGATCGCCCATCGCCTGCGCGAAGGCGTCGGCGAGCGTGGCGAGGTGTTCCGCTTCGGTGGCGACGAATTCATCATCCTGCTGCCCAGCGGTTCGCCGTCGCGCGACGCGGGCATCGCGGAGGAACTGATACGCCGCGTCGCGGTGCCGCTGTGGATGGAAGGCGAACAGCTCGGCGTCACGCTGAGCCTGGGCAGCGTGCGCCATCCCGAACACGGCCGCGACCACGACCAGCTGCTCAAGCGCGCCGACATCGCGATGTACCAGGCCAAGGGCGCCGGCAAGAACGTGCACCTGCGTTTCCTGCCGGACATGGAAGCCTCGGTGACGCGCCGCTTCGCGATGCTCAACGAACTGCGCAACGCGCAGGAACTCGGCCAGCTGGTGCTGCTGTACCAGCCGATCATCCAGCTGCGCGACCGGCGCGTCATCGGCGCCGAGGCGCTGGTGTACTGGGATCACCCGCGGCACGGGCGCATCACGCCGTCCACGTTCATCCCGGTGGCCGAGGAACATGGCCTGATCGAACAGCTCGGCGAATGGGTGCTGGAAGAAGCGGTGCGCCAGTCGGCCGCGTGGCGCACGCGCGGGCTGATGCAGATGCGCATGGCCGTGAACGTCTCCAGCGCGCAATTCCGCGATGCGAACCGGCTGCGCAACGCGGTCGATCGCGTGCTGCGCCGGCACGGCTATCCGGCCGACGGACTGGAGCTGGAAATCACCGAGCGCCAGATCATGACCGATCCGGCCTCAAGCATCGCAACGATGGTCGCGCTGTCCGACCTCGGCGTCGCGATGGCGCTGGACGATTTCGGCACGGGCTATTCCAGCCTGAGTCACCTGCGCGAGTTCCCGCTGCGCAAGCTCAAGATCGACCGCGCCTTCACCGACCAGATCGACCGCGATCCAGCCGGGCTGGCGATCGTGCGCGCGGTGGTCGAACTGGGGCGCAACCTCGGCATGCAGGTGGTGGCCGAAGGCGTCGAGCGCGAGGCGCAGG
The DNA here is from genome assembly GCF_009755585.1 of Lysobacter soli. Classification (NCBI taxonomy): domain Bacteria; kingdom Pseudomonadati; phylum Pseudomonadota; class Gammaproteobacteria; order Lysobacterales; family Lysobacteraceae; genus Lysobacter; species Lysobacter soli. Next base: position 3,251,381 of record NZ_CP046603.1, read on the forward strand.
TCGCGCCGCTGCTGGCGTCCGAATGCGCCCAGGTCCAGGGTTTCCTGTTCGGCGCGCCGATGCTGGCCTCCGAATTCGAAAGGCGCCTGCTGCGTCCGATTCCCGCCTGACAACGCCGGTCCCGCGAAGATTCGTGCGGCAGTGCAACATGGCGCGCGCGGGCCGGCGCCGTGTCCTGCAGCGTTTAACGAATGTCTTGCGGACTTTCATTAAACCCGCGTGACGCGGGCACATTTTCGTGCGATCCATCGCTTCGTTCGTCGGCGCCCGACGGCGCTGCCAGCGAAATGTGGACATGATCACGGATCGACCCCAGACCAGCTGACAACGTTGTCAGTCATCGACCGGGCCACTGTCCGCGGCAAGACGCCGCCGGCCTCCGGTTCCGTCCTGCGGAGGTCAGCGTGTCGGATTCGCGCCTGTACGCCTTCAACGCCGACCAGCGCCTCGCGCGCGGCTCCCCGCGCTGGCGGGCATCGTCCGGCGGCATTCCCGAACAGCTAAGGAGCCGGGCCCGGTCGGGTCCGGCATGTGTGGCGGTCAATCTCGTATCGGAGGGAAGCTCGTGAGAGATGCAAACAGGAGTGCCGCAAGACCGGTCGCGTTCGCGCTTTCGTCGCTGCTCGCATTGATGGGGACGATCCCCGCGGTGCAGGCGCAGACGGTGTCGTGCGCCGCGATACCCGCGTGGACCGCGTCCACCATCTACAACCCCGGCGACAAGCTGGTGTATCAGAACCGCCTGTACCAGGCGAACATCCAGATCTGGAACGCGCCACCGACGCACTGTCCGACCTGCGGCTGGTACACGGACCTCGGCGCATGCGGCACGGGCGGGCAGAATCAGGCGCCGACCGTGACGCTCACCTCGCCCGCCAACGGCGCCACCTACAACGCCGGCAGCAGCATCGCCGTCACCGCCAATGCGAGCGACAGCGACGGCACCGTCGCAAGCGTCGAGTTCTTCCGCGGCTCGGTGTCGCTCGGCGTCGATACCAGCGCGCCGTACGCGGTGACCTGGAGCAACGCCACCGCCGGCAGCCACAGCTTCACCGCGAAGGCCACCGACAACCAGGGCGCGACGACCACGTCCAGCGCGGCGAACATCACCGTCAACGGAACGCCGCCGACCGACACCACGCCGCCGAGCGTGCCGACGGGCCTGTCGGCGACGGCGCTGTCGACCAGCAGCATCGCGCTGAGCTGGAACGCCTCCACCGACAACGCCGGCGGCGCGGGTGTCGCGGGCTACGACGTGTATCGCGGCGGCACGCTGATCGCCTCGCCGACGACCACCAGCTACACCAACACCGGGCTCACGGCGAACACCACCTACAGCTACACCGTGCGCGCGCGCGATGCGGCCAGTCCGTCCAACGCGTCCGCGCAGAGCGGCGCGGTGAGCGCGAAGACGCTCGACGGCGGCACCGGCGGCAACAAGCGCGTGATCGGCTACTTCGCGCAGTGGGGCATCTACGCCCGCAACTACCGCGTGAAGAACATCGACACCAGCGGCTCGGCGTCGAAGATCACGCACATCAACTACGCCTTCGGCAACGTGCGCAACAACCGCTGCCAGGTCGGAGTGACGATCCCGACGAACGAAAGCACGGGTGAAGGTGGCGATGCGTTCGCCGACTACACCAAGGCGTTCCAGGCCGGCGAAAGCGTGAGCGGCGCGGCCGACACCTGGGACCAGCCGTTGCGCGGCAACTGGAACCAGCTCAAGCAGCTCAAGGCGAAGTATCCGAACCTGAAGGTGCTGATCTCGCTCGGCGGCTGGACCTGGTCACGCGGCTTCGCGAGCGCGGCACGCCCGGAAAACCGCGTGGCGTTCGTGTCCTCGTGCATCGACGCATACATCCGCGGCAACCTGCCCGTCACCGACGGCGCGGGCGGTGCGGGCGCGGCAGCGGGCGTGTTCGATGGCATCGATTTGGACTGGGAATACCCGTCCGCCTGCGGGCTCACCTGCGGCACGCCGGAGGAAAGCGCCAACTTCACCGCGCTGCTGGCCGAGTTCCGCCGCCAGCTCAACGCGGTGCGTCCGGGCCTGCTGCTGACCATCGCCGCCGGTGCGGGCGTGGACAAGGTGCGCGTCACCGATCCGGCTACGTACCACCAGTACCTGGATTACATCAACGTGATGACGTACGACTTCCACGGCACGTGGGATGCGCGCACGAACCATCACTCCGCGCTGTTCGATTCGCCCAACGATCCGTCCACGGGCGATCAGAAGCTCTACAACAGCAACGATGCAATGGAAGCCTTCCTCACCCGCGGCGTGCCGGCGTCGAAGCTCAACCTCGGCATCGGCTTCTACGGCCGCGGCTGGACGGGCGTGGCGAACGTCAACAACGGCCTGTACCAGAACGGGTCGGCGGCGCCGGGTACGTACGAGGCGGGCAACGAGGACTACAAGGTCCTGAAGGATCGCCCCGGCACGATCTACACCGACGCCAACGCGCGCGCGACGTGGAAGTACGACGGCAACACGTTCTGGAGCTACGACACGCCGGCGATGGTCACCGAGAAGATGAGCTACGTGAAGGCGCAGAACCTGGGTGGCGCGTTCTTCTGGGAGTTCAGCGGCGACGACGCGGCCGGCACGCTGGTCAACACGATCAACAACGGGCTGAAGTGATGCGCTGACATCGCGGGCCACAACCGACTCTCCAGACCCGTCAACGGGTTTTGCCCTCGGCGCCGATCCACTGGTCGGCGCCTTTTTTATGCGGCCTGTCGTACGACAAAGCGCGCGCTTAACGCAGCGTGTCGAGCATGTAGCCCTCGCCGTGGATCGCCTCCAGCGGCAGGCTTTCGCCACAACCGTCCGCCACCTTGCGTCGCAGGCGATACACGAGCGAATCGAGCCGGTGCGAATCGAAGGACGGATCGGCCAGGGCGTCGGCTAGCGCGTCGCGCGTGACCAGCCGCCCCGGCGTGAGCAGCAGGCGTTCGATCACCAGCCGTTCGGCGCGCGTGAGCGGAACCTCGCTGCCATCCGGGCATCGGAGCGACCAGCCGTCGCCGTCGAGTCGCCAGCGCGTCTGCGATTCCGCGTCGTATGAGGTCGATCGATCCATCGGACGGCCCATGGCGTGCAGTGCGTTCGATCCTAGCGAGCGCCGAAATCAGGCCGCATGGGCCAAACGTTGGTGATCCGTGTTCACCCCGCTGGCCGTGTCGAGACGGCAGGCAGCGCCTCATGGTCGTCGCACGCGCTGCGGTATGGTCGGGCATCCCCTCGAATGGAGCCTGTTCATGCGCTCGTCGTTGCTCGCCTGCGCGCTGTCGCTGGTCCTCTCGCCCGGCCTCGCGTTTGCCGCCGAGGTCCCTTCCTATGGCATGGAACTGGAAGGCTTCGACTATCCGTTCCCGGTGAAGCACCACGCGTTCACCTCGCAGGGCGAGGCGCTGCGGATGGCGTATCTGGACGTCGCGCCAGCCGCGCCGAACGGACGCACCGTGGTGCTGCTGCACGGCAAGAACTTCTGCGCGGCGACATGGGAGTCGGCGATCCGCGCGCTCACGGGCGCGGGCTATCGCGTCATCGCGCCAGACCAGATCGGCTTCTGCAAGTCGAGCAAGCCCGAGCACTACCAGTACAGCTTCCAGCAGCTTGCAGCGAACACGAACACGTTGCTGGAATCGCTAGGTATCGAACGCGCCTCCATCGTCGGCCACTCGATGGGCGGCATGCTCGCCACGCGCTACGCGCTGATGTACCCGCAGCGCACCGAGGCGCTGATGCTGGTCAATCCGATCGGCCTGGAAGACTGGAAAGCGGTCGGCGTACCGTGGGCAAGCGTGGACGCGAACCTCGCGGGCGAGCTGAAGACGAACTTCGATTCGATCAAGCGTTACCAGCAGCAGGTGTACTACAGCGGGCAGTGGAAGCCCGAGTACGACCGCTGGGTGTCGATGCTTGCCGGCCTGTATGCGGGCCCGGGCAGGCAACGCGTCGCGTGGAATCAGGCGCTGACGACGGACATGGTCTTCACGCAGCCGGTCGTGCATGAGTTCCCGCAGATCGGCGTGCCGACGACGCTCTTCATCGGCCAGCGCGACCGCACCGCCATCGGCCGCGACCGCGCCTCGCCGGAGCTGCGCGAACGACTGGGCGATTACCCGGCGCTCGGCAAGCGCGCGGCGAAGGCGATCCCGGGTGCGACGCTGGTGGAATTCGACGACCTCGGCCATTCGCCGCAGGTGGAAGCGCCGGCGCGCTTCGAGAAGGCGTTGCTGGAGGCGTTAGCGCGAACGCGCTGATTCGCGAATTGCTGATGGCTTGAGGGCCTGGATCCCGGCGTTCGCCGGGATGACGGCTTTGAGCCCCTCTCCCTCCGGGGGAGGGGTTGGGGTGAGGGTCGGCGCGTGCGGTGCGTCCGCGCTCGCGGCGGGTTGCTGCTCTTCGCATGCAGTGACCGACGAAAAGCAAAAACAAATGGATTCCAGCTTTCGCTGGAATGACGAATGATGTGGTTCACCGGCACGAGAGTGCCCGAGCGTTACAGGCCTGGGTCCCGGCCTTCGCCGGGATGCCGAAATGGCGTGCGGCAAATGACGGGAACTTGGGCACCGTCAGCGTTCAAGCGAGCGACCGCCACGCGACTGCCAACGCCTCAGCGCACGAACCTCAACACATCGTCCAGCAGCCCCGCAGCGGTCACTTCCGCGCCCGCGCCCGGCCCCTGGATCACCAGCGGCTGCGTCGAATACCGATCCGACCAGATCGCCACGCGATTGTCGGTGCCGGCGCCGCCGGCAAGCGGATGGTCGGCCGGCAGCGAATCCAGTCCCACGCTTGCGCGGCCGTCCTGGAGACGCGCGATGAAACGCAGCTTCTCGCCGCGCTTGTAGGCCGACTGGAAACGCTCGCGCAGCGGTGCGTCCAGTGCGGGCAGCGCCGCGTCGAGCGCCTCCTTCGACAGGATGGCCAGCTCCGGCGGCACCAGCGACGCGACCTCGACATCGCCCGCTTCGAGCTCGACGCCCGCGGTGCGCGCGAGGATCAGCAGCTTGCGGCGCACGTCTTCGCCCGACAGATCGTCGCGCGGGTCCGGCTCGGTGTAGCCGGCGTCGCGCGCCTGCCGCACCAGCGCGGAGAACGGACGCATGCCGTCGTACTGGTTGAACAGCCACGCCAGCGAGCCCGAAAGCACGCCGGCGATGGCGTGGATGCGATCGCCGCCGTCCTGCAGTTCGCGCAGCGAGCGCAGCAGCGGCAGACCTGCACCGACCGTCGCACTGTCGCCATAGCGCGCATCGCCCGCGCACGATGCCGCACGGATCGTGCGCCATCGCGACAACGACGTGCCCTGCCCGATCTTGCATGCGGTGGCGACGTGGATGCCCTGCGCGAGCCAGTGCGCGTGGCGCTCGGCGACGATCTCGCTCGCGGTCGCATCGATCACCACGCGCGGGCCATCTCCGCGCAGCGCCGCATCGACGGCGTCGAGCGAACTTCCCTGCGGCGCGAGCGCGAGACGACGCAGCGCATCGCCTGCGACAAGGCCCGCGCGATCGCCCGCGCAGGCCCTCGAATTGGCTACATGTACCAGCGACACGCGTTCGCCCAGCGGCGAACCGCGCCACGTCGCGAGCCGCGCCAGCACCGCGCTGCCCACCGTGCCCGTGCCGAGCAGCGCCACGCGCGCCGGTGCGACCTGCGCGGCCGAAGCGCGCGCGACTTCGACCGCGGCGACGCTCATCCTTTGATGCGCTCGGCGATGGCGACCGCCTGTTCCGCGCGTTCCAGCGCGGCGGCGATGTCGGCCACCAGGTCGTCGACGTGTTCGATGCCCACCGACAGGCGCAGCAACCCGTCGCCGATGCCCGCCGCTTCGCGCGCCTCGGGCGACATCGCCGCGTGCGTCATCGTCGCCGGGTGCGCGACCAGGCTTTCCACGCCGCCGAGCGACTCGGCCAGCGTGAAGCACTGCAGGCCGTCGAGGAACGCGCGGACCGCGTCGACGCCGCCATCGAGTTCGACGCTCAGCATCGCGCCGAAACCTTCCTGCTGGCGCGCGGCGATCGCATGGCCCGGATGCGATTCCAGGCCCGGGTAATGCACCACGCGCACGGCCGGGTGCGCATCGAGCAGCGACACCAGCGCCTGCGTGTTTTCCTGATGCGCGCGCAGTCGCGCGTCCAGCGTGCGCAGGCCGCGCAGCGTGAGGAACGCATCGAACGGCGAGCCGGTCAGGCCCAGCGCGTTCGCCCACCAGACCAGCTGCTGGTGCGCTTCGGCGTCGCGCGCGACCACCGCGCCGCCAACGACGTCGCTGTGCCCGTTGATGTACTTGGTCGTGGAATGGACGACGTAATCGGCGCCGAACGCGATCGGCTGCTGCAGCGCCGGCGACAGGAACGTGTTGTCGACCACGGTCACCGCGCCCTTGGCCTTCGCCGCTTCGATCACGAAACGCAGGTCGGTGATGCGCAGCAACGGGTTCGACGGCGTCTCGATCCACACCACCGTCGGATCGCTCGCCAGCGCGTCGGTCAGCGCGCGCGGATCGGTGAGGTCGGCCGTGATCAGCTCGAACGCGCCCTTTTTCGCCAGCGCGTTGAACAGGCGCCAGCTGCCGCCGTAGCCATCGTGCGGCACGACGAGGCGATCGCCCGGCTTGAGCAGCGCGTGCAGCAGCAGCGTGATCGCGCCCATGCCCGTGGCGGTGACCACGCCGCCGGCGCCGCCTTCGAGCTCGGCCAGCGCCTCGCCCAGCAGGTCGCGGGTCGGGTTTCCGCTGCGCGTGTAGTCGTACTGCCGCTTCTCGTTGAAGCCGGCGAAGCTGAAGTTGGACGAGAGCACCAGCGGCGGCGTGACGGCGCCGAAGGCGGTGTCGCGATCGATGCCGGCGCGGACGGCGGCGGTACAGCGGTTGCGCGTGGTGCTCATGCCGCCACTTCCAGCACGTCGTCGAGGGCTTCGCAGAGCAGCTCCGCGATCGCGCGCTCCTCCTTCAGGAAGGCGTCGTGCCCGTACAGCGAGCGCACCACGCGCAGGCGCGTTTCGCCGCGAAGGCGTTCGACGAGGTCGTAGGCGTCCGACACCGGCACCAGGCGGTCCTCGGCGACGGCGACGACCGTGACCGGCAGGCGGATCGCGGTCGGATCCACGTCCTGCAGGTCGATCGATTCGGACAGCCGCAGGTAGGCCGTCGGCGACGTGCGCTGCACGTAAGCGGCACCGCAATGGTCGAGGTAGTCCTCCGCGCCCACGCGCACGCGGCCTTCGCTCACCTGCGCCGGCTCGAAGCGCGCGGCGAATTCCTCCGGCGTGCGGTAGCTCAGGATCGCCAGCTGGCGCGCCAGCGCGAGGCCGTGCGTTTCATCGCACTGCAATGCGCCCAGCGCGACGGCGCGACGCTGCAGCGCGCGCCACGCGCTGGCATAGGGATGCGCGCGATGCACGCCGCTGATCGCCACGAGCTGCTCCAGGCGCGAACCGTGCCGCGCCGCGAACTGCAGGCCGACCATCGCGCCGTACGAGCAGCCGACGAACGCCTGCAGGCGCGATACGTGCAGCACGTCGAGCAGCGCGGCGATGGCGTCGGCCTGGTCGGCCGGATCCAGCGGCGCATCGAGCGAACCGTCGGCGCCGATCCAGTCGAAGGCGATCAGGCAGCGTTCGCGCGGATCCAGCGCCTTGCCGACGCCGATCTGCTGTTCCCACCAGCCGTTCTCCGGGAACGTCGCGCTGGCGGCGAGATGGCGATGCGCCGAGATGCCGCCCGCGACGAACACCGCCGGCAGCGTGCGGTCGCCGAGGATTTCGTACCGCAGCGCGATGCGGCGCGTACCGGCGTGGCGCAGGTCGAGTTCCACGGTGCATTCGCCGCGCTGCGCGTGGAGCGCATGGGAGAAGACGGCAGCATGCACGACGGGATCGAAGGCGTCCGCGCGTTCGGCGGTCGCGGCATCGGAAGTGGCAGCGGAGACGGGGGCGAAGCTCATGGCGGCATCCTTGAAGACATAAGGGCCACCGAGCCTGCGAGTCGCAGTGCACGCCCACGTGGGGCGCGCATCACAACCATCTTTCGACCGGCGCCTGACGCGCCCCGTCGCAGGAGTTGGCACCTTCGCCCGCGCTTGCGCGCTGGGTTGGGTTGCCCCGGCTTCAAAGGGCCTGTCCCTCAGCCGGTCTCGATGGATGGCCGCAGTCTGCCCCCGCCCCGGAGCGGTGTCAATCGCTTCATCCGCATATAGCGATTTATTATGTCCGTCACGTCCCCGGCTCCCCGCGCAAAGGCGGCCCGAATACACTTCGGCTCCATGACCTTCCGCCTTTCGGCCCCCGCCGCCATCGCGATCGCGCTGGCGGCCCTGGCCCCCGCCTGCACCACCACCCGCCCCGTCGCGCCCGCAAGCACGCCCGTGCCCGCCGCGACGCCCGAAGTCCGCACCGTGCCCGAACGCTTCGTCTCGGCCGAAAGCCCGCAGGACGAGCTGGACTCCCTCGCCACCTGGACGACCGAAGACGGCGCGACGTGGCTCATCGCCACCGCCAAGTCCACGCATCGCCTGGTCGTGTTCGATGCCGACACCGGCCGGCGCCTGCGCGATGTCGGCGGCGAAGGCAGCGAGCCGGGGCAGTTCGACCGTCCCAACGGCATCGCCGTGTACGGCGATTACGTGTTCGTCGTCGAACGCGACAACCATCGCGTGCAGGTGCTGTCGCTGCCGGACTTCGCGCCGGTCGGCACGTTCGGCACGAAGGAACTGCGCAGCCCGTACGGCATCTGGCTCACCGAGACCGAACCGGGCGAGCTGGAGATCTACGTCACCGACAGCTTCATGTACGGCAAGAAGTTCGACGAGGTACCGCCGCTGGCCGAACTCGACCAGCGCGTGCGCCGCTACCGCGTGCAGTTCGACCAGGCCGGCCGCCTGCGTGCGACGTATGCGGGTTCGTTCGGCGACACCTCGCAGGAGGCCGCGCTGCGCATGGTCGAATCCATCGCTGGCGATCCGGGCAACGACCGTTTGCTGATCGCCGACGAGGACCGTCGCCACGAATCCACGCTGCGCGAGTACAGCTTCAGCGGCAAGTACACCGGCCGCAGCCTGCCGGAGAAGAGCTTCGGCGCCGAGGCCGAAGGCGTCGCGTTGTGGAGCTGCGCCGATGGCGGCGGTTACTGGATCGCCGTCGACCAGCTCGCGCCGCTGACGATCTTCCATCTGTTCGATCGCGCCACGCTCGCGCCGCGCGGCAGTTTCGAGGGCGAGACCACCGCGCATACCGACGGCGTCGCGCTGCATGCGGCGTCCACGCTCGCGTTCCCGAACGGCGCGCTGTTCGCGGTGCATGACGACAAGTCGGTGTCGGCCTTCGACCTCGCCGAAGTCGCGCGCGTGCTGCAGCTCTCGCCCGGCTGCGCGCAGTAACGCGATGCCCCGCGCGCGCCGCCCTGCGGTCTGGATCCTCGGCAGCGTCGCGCTGCTGGCGGCGTTCGGCGCGGGCGCGGCGAAGGTGTATCGCTGGACCGACCGCGCCGGCATCACGCATTACGGCGACCATGTGCCGGACGTCGCGCCTTCACAGATGAAGGATGCGCTGAAGGTGATCCCGGTCGAGGGCGAGCCCAGCGCGATCGCGCGGCTGCGCATCGAGAACGACGGCGATCGTTTCCTCGCTTTCGCCGACAACCGCTTGTCCGGCCCGGTGCAGGTGCAGCTGGATTTCAGCCGCAGCGACAACGTGATCGGCAACCCGGTGCTGCCTGCGCGCGCGACCGTGGCGCCGCAGGGCAGCGCGCTGGTCGCGGTGCTCAGCTCGGCCGATCCGGATCGCGGTTTCGATTTCGAATTGCAGATGGACAGCCTCCCGGGCGATCCGTCGGCGCGCCCGCGCGATGTCGAATACCTCTTGCCGTTGCAGCAGGCGCAGTTCCGCATCGACCAGGGCTATGGCGGCCATTTCAGCCATCGCGACGAACAGAACCGTTATGCGGTGGATTTCGCCGCCGACATCGGCACGCCCGTCCTCGCCGCGCGCGATGGCGTCGTGATGCAGGTGGAATCGGATTTCGACAAGGCGGGCCTGAACCTGGAGCGTTTCGGCGGACGCGCCAACTTCGTGCGCATCCTGCACGAGGACGGCACGATGACGCTGTACGCGCACCTCAAGGCCGAAGGCGCGCTGGTGCGCGTCGGACAGCGCGTGCGCGCGGGGCAGCAGATCGGGCTGTCGGGCAATACCGGTTTCACCACCGGCCCGCACCTGCACTTCGCGGTGCAGGTCAATCGCGGGATGAAGCTGGAGTCGATCCCGTTCCGCATGACCGGCCCGCAAGGACCCCTGCGAATTGCTGGGGGGTGAGGCAGGCCGCTTGCGCGGCACTGCCGCGCGGCCTGCCGAACGCCCGACCACGGAGGGTCGGGCCGGGCGTTCCGAAGCCGGGCGCGCGACGCCATGGATGGCAGCCGTGTCCGTTTCGAAGACGGTGCCCGCGGCACTGCCGCGCGGCCCTGCCGAACGCCCGAACACCTTGATACACCGTCATCCCGGCGAAAGCCGGGATCCAGGCCCATAACGTTCGGGCCTAGCGGCCAACCGCATCACCTGCGTTGTGGAGCACCAAGCAACAGCGCAGTGCTGCGCGGCAACGTTCGTTCACCACTACGGCTTCGTTGCCCCTCACCCCAACCCCTCTCCCGATGGGAGAGGGGCTCAAGCGCGCCGTGATTTCAGTGAACACTGGAATCCTGTTGCTGTTGCTGTTGCTGTTGCTGTCGAACAGCTTGTTCGTCACTAGCCCCGAAGGGCGCCGCACAGGATGTGCGGCGGTGAGCGCTGAGCCATGGATGGCGAATCGCGAACGCGCCCTTTCTCTTTCCGGTCGTGGGACTGGGTTGGGCAAATGGAAGGCCCTTTCTTTTGGTTACTTTTCTTTGGGCAAGCAAAGAAAAGTGACCCGAGCGCCGCAGGCGATCGGAAGCTTGGCATGTGATTCTTCTTTGCTTTGCCGGGCTACGGGTAAAGCATGGAAAGTCCATGGATGGTGCCGCCGTTCGGCGGCCCAGAAGCGGCCCGCCTTCGCGGGAATGACGAGCAACGGCAACGGCAACGGCAACGGCAACGGTAACGGCAATGGCAATGGCAATGGCAAGATCAAAGTGGATGCCAGCTTTCGCTGGAATGATGCCGAGGTGGTTTGCCGTTGAGGGAGTGCCCGGTCGGCACGGGCCTGGGTCCCGGCTTTCGCCGGGATGACGGCAGGTTCTTTGCCACGGGCGACATCAGTCCGCGGCCACTCCATGCATTGCGTGCGCAGCAACAAAACAAAAAGGGCGCGTCACCGACGCGCCCCTCCGCAAAACACTTCAATCCGAACCGCTTACGCCGCCTGCGCCGCCGACGGCTCCACCATGTCGCGCCACTGCGGCAGGCGGTCCAGGACATTGACGCCTCGCAGGTAACCCTCGTCCACCGGCGCACCGGCGACCAGCGAGGAGGCCACGTGCACGGCACCGGCCACCCAGAAGCCGCTCGCCTTCAGGCGGCCCGGGCGGTGCTGGAACGCGACGCCTTCGACGATCGGCATCGGCAAGCCCCACAGGCCCAGCAGGTACGCACCGGCTTCGGCGTAATGCGGGCCGGTCGAGCCTTCCGAACCGTCGGACACGCCCGGCAGCAGCTTGCCGACTTCCGCCAGCAGGCCCGCGGTCGCGGCAAGTTCGGCGCTCGGGCCCGCGAGCAGGCGACGCGCCAGGCGCGAGGTGCGCAGCGCGCGATCCTGGATCGCCTCGCGTTCCTTCCCGGCCAGCTGGTTCGGGCCGAAGGCCTCGCTGGCCAGCACCAGACGCAGCAGCTGCTGATGGCCCAGTCGCGTCACTGCAGCGCGGATGTCGGTGATCTCGCGACCACCGGAGAAGTACGCCGAATTGCACAGGCGCAGCACCTTGGCGACGATCGCCGGGTCCTGCGAGAGCATCTGCGCGATGGCCGCGTTGCTCGCATCCGGATCGCGCAGCAGGCGCGAGAGTTCCAGGTACAGGCGCGGCGGCGGCGGCAGCGAGCCGACGCGGCCGACGGCCTGCTTGAGTTCCTCGCTGCCCAGCACGTTGCGCAGTTCGGCCACGCTGTCGATGGCCTCGATCAACTCGCCGGCATCCAGCGGCCGCGACAGCAGCCGGTGCGCGCAATCCAGGCCCTGCATGCTGCCGCTGTCCTCATCCGGATCCAGCAGCAGGATGCGCACCGCTTGCGGGTGCAGCGCCGCCACCTGGCTCAGCAGGACCGGACCCGGCATGACGCCCAGGCGCAGGCCGCAGATGAAGACGTCGACGGGCTCGCCCGACGACAGTGCCGCATCGGGTTCGGCCAGCCACTGCACATTCCAGCCCAGATCGAAATAACTCAGCGACTCCTCGAATTCGCCGGCGCGGCCGGCGTCCTCACCCACGATCACGATGCGCACTGCAACCCCCGGAAATACGGAATGCGAATATCCATGACGGGTAGCGGCACGCATAGGCCGGGCTTTAGGAACTGCTGAACGGGGATGTTCTGAATTGGGAGCGGGCGCACACTTTCGGTTCCGCGCCGTCCATGCGGGCTGGGGCACCGAGTCCGGAGCTCGGACCGCCGAGCCTCAAGCCCCGGACGCCGAGCCCGGACCTCGGATCGCCAGGCCTTTAGCCCGGATATCGCGCGCCCGAACGCCGGCCGCCCTGCTCCCGACGGCCGCCGGGGCCAGCCGCGTATAATTCCCGCCCTTCCCGACTACCGACCCGCGGACCGCCGTCTCCGGCCTGTCCGCGCCCGCCGTTGCCATGTCCGACGTTTCCCTCGAAGCCGCCCGCCGCCGCACGTTCGCGATCATTTCGCACCCCGATGCGGGCAAGACCACGCTCACCGAAAAGCTGCTGCTGTTCGGCGGTGCGATCCAGATGGCCGGCTCGGTCAAGGGCCGCAAGGCCGCGCGCCATGCGACCTCCGACTGGATGGCGCTGGAAAAGGAGCGCGGCATCTCGGTGACCAGCTCGGTGATGCAGTTCCCCTACGAGGGCAGCATCGTCAACCTGCTCGACACCCCGGGCCACGCCGACTTCGGCGAGGACACCTACCGCGTGCTCACCGCGGTGGACTCGGCGCTGATGGTCATCGACGTCGCCAAGGGCGTCGAGGAGCGCACGATCAAGCTGATGGAGGTGTGCCGCCTGCGCGACACGCCGATCATGACCTTCATCAACAAGCTCGACCGCGAAGGCAAGAACCCGATCGAGCTGCTGGATGAAGTGGAAAGCGTGCTGAAGATCCAGTGCGCGCCCATCACCTGGCCCATCGGCATGGGCCAGCGCCTGAAGGGCGTGGTACATCTGGTCACCGGCGAGGTGCACCTGTACGAACAGGGCCGCAACTTCACGCGCCAGGATTCGACGATCTTCCCGTCCATCGACGACCCGGCGCTGGAAGCGCGCATCGGCGCGCAGATGCTGCAGGAGCTGCGCGACGAGCTGGAACTGGTCGAAGGCGCCTCGCATCCGTTCGACGTCGCGAAGTATCTGGCCGGCGAACAGACGCCGGTGTTCTTCGGCTCGGCCGTGAACAACTTCGGCGTGCAGCTGCTGCTGGACTTCTTCGTCGAGCACGCGCCTTCGCCGAAGCCGCGCGCCACCACGTCGCGCGAAGTCGCCGCGTACGAGCCCAAGCTCACCGGCTTCGTCTTCAAGATCCAGGCGAACATGGATCCGCAACACCGCGACCGCGTGGCGTTCATGCGCGTGTGCTCGGGCAAGTTCAGCGCCGGCATGAAGGCGTTCCACGTGCGCAGCGGCAAGGAAGTGAAGCTCGCCAACGCGCTGACCTTCATGGCGAGCGATCGCGAGATCGCCGAAAGCGCGTGGCCGGGCGACGTCATCGGCATCCACAACCACGGCACGATCTCCATCGGCGACACGTTCACCGAAGGCGAGAACCTGAGCTTCACCGGCATCCCGAACTTCGCGCCCGAGCTGTTCCGCCGCGCGCGCCTGCGCGATCCGCTGAAGCTCAAGCAGCTGCAGAAGGGCCTCGCGCAGCTGTCGGAAGAAGGCGCGACGCAGTTCTTCCGCCCGCTGATGAGCAACGACCTGATTCTCGGCGCGGTCGGCGTGCTGCAGTTCGATGTCGTCGCGTACCGCCTGAAGGACGAGTACGGCGTGGACGCAAGCTTCGAGCAGGTCAGCGTGGCGACCGCGCGCTGGATCCGCTGCGACAACGAGAAGAAGCTGGAAGAGTTCCGCGACAAGAACGCGATGAACCTCGCGCTCGACGCGGCCGGCCAGCTGGTTTACCTCGCCCCCACGCGCGTGAACCTGCAGCTGGCGCAGGAACGCGCGCCGGACGTGACGTTCCTGGCCACGCGCGAGCACGCGCACGCGGCGGCGTTCGACTGATGTCGCCGGTGGCGCTTTCGTGGCTGGCCGCGTGGCTGGCGCTCAACGTCGCCACCGTGCTCGTGTTCGCCTACGACAAGGCGATCGCCGGCGGTACCCGCCGGCGTGTGCCGGAGCGCACGCTGCTGACGCTCGCGCTACTCGGCGGCTCGCCGGGCGCCCTGCTGGCGATGGCGTTGTTCCGGCACAAGACGGCGAAGGCGGCGTTCCGCCGCGCCATGATGGCGATCGTCGCGCTGCAGGTCATCGTGCTGGGACTGTTCTACCTGTCCCGCTGACGCGCGCGCGTCACTTCCGCGCCGGCAACTTCCCTACCCAGTCGGGGATCGGCTGGTCCGCGTCGAAATACTCGAAGATCAGGTGGATGCGGTCGGTGTCGCCGTTGTTCTCCACGGCGTGCACGGCCATGTTGCTCACTTCCACCGCTTCGCCTTCGACGAAGTGGTAGCCGGTGCCGTCGATGAAGAAAACGACGCGGTCGTTGGTCAGCAGCGGCACGTGGATCTTGTGCGGCCACTTCGCGGCCGGGTTCGCGTCGCGATGCGGCTTGATCACGCCACCCGGGGCCATGCGCGCGAGCATCACGCGCGGGAATTCCGCATTCGCGTAGCCGTACGGTGCCACGGCCTGTGCCATGACGGGCTCGAGCAGCTCGCGCCATGGCGACCACAGCGGCCGTTCGTAATGCTTGCGCCAGTCCTGGAAGTCGCTGACGAAGCGGAACACGATGTGGCGCGTGCGATCGAGCGCCTCGAAGCGGTTGGGCTTGTCGGCGTTCTCCGCGTCCCACGTCGCCTCGGGCAGCGCGAGCACCGCCTCGCGCAGGCGTGCGATGTCGACATGGCCCAGGCGTCGCACCGATGTCGTCTTGCGCGGATTGGGCTGGATGTCTTCCGGTTTGAAGCCGGCGGGCGGGAACGTCGTGGTGGCCATGGTCAGAACTCGTAGCCGAACAGTTCGAGGTCGCGCCTGTACACGGACGCAACGTCCTGGATCAGCGCATCGTCGTAGTAGTCGCGGTAGCTGCCGCGGCGCGAGCTGTTGACCTGCCCGAGCGTCGCCCCGGGGATCTTCAGGCGTTCGCAGATCAGATCGTACGACCCCTGCATGTCCTCCACGCGCCCGACGTGGTCGGCGAGCACCGTGCCGTCTTCGCCGGTGACGAAGGTGTGCTGCGGCTGGAACAGGATGTGCTGGCGGGCGCGCGGGTCCTGCAGGATGTAGCGCATCACCTGCTGCGGATTCTGCAGGAACGCTCCGTCGGCGCGCGTCATGAACGCGCAGTACGAGATGAAGCGGTCGAACGGGTTCCGCACGAAGGCGAACTTGAAGTACGAGGCGAATGCCTCGTCGCCGAGGAACGGGCGGATCTGCTGCAACGTGATGTGGCCGTGCTTGATCGCGGCGAGTTCCTCGAACGGGAACCGCTTGTTGACGAACAGGCCGACCTGTTCGAGATCGTCCTCGCTCATGTGCTCGCGCAGCGCCTGCCGCACCGAATGCGTGCCGGTCTTGGGAATGGCGGCGAAAACGAAGCGGTGCTGGTGCGAGATGATCATCGGTCCCCGACGCGATTGGCTCTGCCGGCCATCATAGAGCGCGGCGCGGCGCACAAGCCGGTCGCGGCGGCGTGCGCATCCTGCGCGCCGCGTCACAGCCCGGGCCAACCGAACGGCCCACATCAGAGCAAATACTCCAGCCTGCGCTAGGATGCTCGAACCATGCCCCCCGCACGCTCCGTCCACGACGGCTCCGCTCCTGTCGAGCCGCCCATTGCGCCCTCCGCGCGGCCTTCCGCGGCGGACGAGCCGCATTCGGTCCGGGAGGAACTGGTCAACGCGCTGACCCACGGCCTGGGCGCGACCGCCGCGCTCGCGGGCGGCGCGGTCCTGATCACCCTTGCCGCGCTGTTCGGCGACGGTTGGCAACTGGGCAGCGCGATCGTGTTCGGCATCTGCCTGCTGGCGCTCTACCTCGCGTCCACGCTGTACCACGCGATCCAGCATCCGGTCGCCAAGGCCCGGCTGAAGGTGGTGGATCACTGCGCGATCTACCTGCTGATCGCGGGCACCTACACGCCCTTCACGCTCATCGGCCTGCGCGGGCCGTGGGGCTGGGGACTGTTCGCGGCGATCTGGACGCTGGCGCTCGCAGGTGTCGTGTTCAAGCTGTTCTTCACCGGGCGCTTCAAGTTGCTGTCGACCGGCATCTACATCGCGATGGGCTGGCTGGTGCTGGTCGCAATCAAGCCGCTGATCGGCGCGCTCGACGGCTGGACCATCGGTTGGCTGTTCGGTGGCGGCCTCTTCTATACGCTGGGCACGGTGTTCTATCACCGGCCTTCGCTGCCGTACTCGCACGCGATCTGGCATCTGTTCGTCGTCGCAGGAAGCGTGTGCCATTACGTCGCCGTGATGGCGCAGGTCGTCACGCCGGGAACCCTGCTTCCGACCTGAACTGCTCGCAAACGCATTCACTTTCGCTTTACCGCGCGCCGCCGATGGTGGGGGCGATCCTTTCGGAAGCGTGCAGTGAACCGATTGCGTCGCCCATCCATTCCCCAGCTTCGCGTGCGCTTCGGCGCGCGTGCGTGACGCATGCCCTGGCGCAGCGCACACGCAGCGGGACGGGACGAGGCGAACGGCCGCGCGTGGCCGCATCGCCATCCGGTCATGACGGCACTGGCGATCGTGGCGGTGCTCGTCGCCATCCTCATCGCGATCTGGGACTGGAACTGGTTCAAGGCCCCGGTCGAGCGCCAGGTCAAGGCGCGCACCGGCCGTGAGTTCCACATCGGCGGGAACCTCGACGTCGACCTGGGCTGGACGCCGGTCGTCTCCGCCGAAAAGGTCAGCTTCGGCAACGCCGAATGGTCGCGCGCGCCGCAGATGGCGACCGCAGACCGCGCCGAGATAGGTATTGCGCTGTGGCCCCTGCTGCGTCGCCAGGTGCTGCTGCCGCTGATCCGGCTCGACAACCCGCGCCTGCTGCTCGAGACCAACCCGAAGGGCGGCGACGGCAACTGGATCTTCGGCGAGAAGGGCGGCGACACCGACGTGCAGTTCCGTCGCGTGGATATCCAGCGCGGCTTCGTGCAGTTCCTCGACGCACCCAACCGCACGGACATCCGCGTCGGCGTCAGCAGTCAGCGCAACGCAACGCGCGATGCCTCCGCGCCGGTGTCCGTGGTGGGCGGCGGCCTGTGGCAGAACAACCGGTTCGTGCTGCAGGGAAATGCCGCCTCGCCGCTGTTGCTGCGTGATCGCACCGCGCCGTACCGCATCAACGTGCGCGCCTCCGCTGGGGCGACGCACGCGCATGCGCGCGGCACGCTGCTCGATCCGCTCCGCCTTCGCGGGTTCGACCTGCAGATGAAGCTGTCGGGGCGCGACCTGGGCGACCTGTATCCGCTGCTCGGCCTGGCGATTCCACACACGCCGCCGTACTCGCTCGACGGGCGCTTCAGCCGCGAGGGCGAGGTCTGGCACTACCGCAAGTTCGACGGCCGCATCGGCGACAGCGACATGCACGGCGATGCGAGCGTCGACACCTCCGGCAAGCGTCCGTACCTGCGCGCGGACCTGACCTCGCGCCGCCTGGACTTCGACGACCTCGCCGGTTTCGTCGGCGGCACGCCGCAGACCGGTCGCGGCGAGACCGCAAACGCCGAGCAGGACAAGGATGCGGCGCAGCAGGATGCGAGCGGGCGCCTGCTGCCGCAGACGCCGTACAACCTCACCAAGCTGCGCGCGATGGATGCGAACGTCCGCCTGCGCGCGATGCGCATCAACGCGCCCAGCCTGCCGCTGGACGACATGGACGCGCACCTGCTGCTCGAAGGCGGCATGCTCAAGCTCGACCCGCTCAATTTCGGCGTGGCCGAAGGCGACATCCGCTCGCGCATCCGCATGGACGCGCGCACCGACACGATCCGCACGCGCGCCGATGCGGACATCGCCGGATTGAACCTCGGCAAGCTGCTCCCCAAGGTCGAGATCACGCAGAACGCGATCGGCAAGATCAGCGGCAAGGTCGGCATCGAAGGCACCGGCAATTCCATCGCCGCGATGCTCGGCAGCAGCGACGGCAACATCGCCGTCGGCATGGGACAGGGCCGCATCAGCAACCTGCTGATGGAAATGGCCGGCATCGATCTGGCCGAGATCATCAAGTTCAAGCTCGGCGGCGACAAGCAGATCCCCGTGCGCTGCGCGTTCGCCGACTTCGGCGTCGACAACGGCCTGATGACCACGCGTTCGCTCGCCTTCGATACGAGCGATACGATCCTCATCGGCTCCGGCACGGTGAACCTGCGCGACGAGAAGCTCGATCTCACGATCCGGCCGCGTCCGAAGGACCGCAGCCTGCTTGCCTTCCGCACGCCGCTGCGCGTGGATGGCACGTTCAAGAAGCCTGCGGTGCATCCGGACCTGGCGAAGGTCGGCCTGCGTGGCGCGATCGCGCTGACGTTGGCGACGATCACGCCGCCGGCGGCCTTGCTGGCGACGCTCGAACTGGGTCCGGGCGAAGACTCGGGGTGCGGCGGGAAGTACGCGAAGTAGGCGCCGGCCGCCGTATCGCTCGCGTCAACTGGCGATATAGCGCTGCAGCTGATCCAGTTCGAGCTGCTGGTCTTCGATCACCGCCTTCACCAGATCGCCGATCGACACCACGCCGAGCACCTGCCCGTTGTGCACGACCGGCAGGTGGCGGATGCGGCGGTCGGTCACGATCTGCATGCAGCGATCGGTGGTGTCGTCCAGGCCGATGCTGATGACTTCGGGCGTCATGATCGTGCGCACCGGCGTATCGGCGGAGGAGCGACCCTGCAGCACGATCTTCCGCGCGTAATCGCGTTCGGAAAGGATGCCTACCAGCCGTCCGCCCTCGAGCACCAGTACCGCACCGATGCGCTTTTCGGCCATGAGGCGGATCGCGTCGATGACGGGCGCGTCCGGGCCGATCGCGAACACTTCCGGCGCCTTGGCTTCCAGCAGTTGCCGCACGGTACGCATGGCCGACTCCATGTTCCTGGGGCTCGCGGCCGAGCATACTCCAGCGCGGCGTCAACGCATGCGAAGGCGTGAACGCGCGACGGGACCCGCATCGAGCGCTCTCGAAGCCCGCTCAGTCCACCGCGGAACCGTGCAGACGGTGGACGCGATCGCCATCGCCGGCTGCATGCGCCGGCTGTGCCGGGCGGGCCGGCTGCCAACTGTCCACCAAGTAGAGCGGGCGTTGCTTGGCTTCGTCGTAAAGGCGACCGAGGTATTCGCCGATCACGCCCAGCGCGATCAGTTGCACGCCACCGAGGAACAGGATCACCGACATCATCGTCGGCCAGCCTGCGACCGGATCGCCCCAGAACAGCGCCTTGAGGATGATCGCCAGGCCATAGAGGAACGCGACCAGCGCCGACAGCAACCCCAGGTACGTCGCCAGCCGCAGCGGGGCCGTGGAAAAACTGGTGATGCCCTCCAGCGCGAGGTTCCACAGGCGCCACAGATTGAACTTGCTGCGTCCGGCGACCCGCGGTTCGCGGTGATAGGGGATGGCGACGCGATTGAAGCCGACCCAGCCGAACAGGCCTTTCATGAAACGATGGCGTTCGCGCAGTTGTTGCAGCGCGTGCAGCGCGCGTGGCGACAGCAGGCGGAAGTCGCCCGTGTCGGCAGGAATCGGCGTCTTCGAAAGCGCGCCTATCACGCGATAGAACGAATGCGCGGTGGCGCGCTTCAACCATCCTTCGCCTTCGCGTTCCATGCGCGTGCCGTGCACGTCATCGAAGCCCTCGCGCCATTTCGCCACGAACTGCGGGATCAGCTCCGGCGGATCCTGCCCGTCCGCGTCCAGGATCAGCGCGGCACCCTCGTCGACGCGGTCCAGGCCTGCGGTGAGCGCCAGTTCCTTGCCGAAGTTGCGCGACAGGCGAAGCAGGGCGATGCGCCGATCGGCGGCGGCAAGCTGCTGCAGCACCGACCACGTGGCATCCGTGCTGCCATCGTCGACGTACAGCACCTGCCCCTCGATGCCGTCGACCGCGAGACCGTCGAGCACGGCGCCAACGCGCGGCTGCAACGCGGGCAGGCTGTCGGCCTCGTTGTAAGCGGCGATGACGACGGTCAGGCGTTGGCGGCTCATGGCGCGATGTTAGCCGGTGGCCACGCCCGGTGCGGTCATTCCAGGCGCTGCAGGTATCCGGTGCCGCCCATGTAGCGCATCTGCCGCTGGATCGCCTGCGCCCGGCGCTGCACGTACGGACCGGGCTTGGCGATGCTGTAGCGACGCGGGCTCGGCAGCACGGCGGCCATGCGGGCGGCCTCGGCCGCGGTGAGGCGTGCGGCGTCCTTCCGGAAATACGTGCGGGCGGCAGCCTGCGCGCCGTACACCCCGTCACCGAACTCGGCGACATTGACGTACACCTCCACGATGCGGTGCTTGGGCCACATCGTCTCGATCAGCACGGTGTACCAGGCCTCGATGCCCTTGCGCACCCAGCTGCGTCCGCTCCACAGGAACAGGTTCTTCGCCGTCTGCTGGCTGATGGTGCTGCCGCCGCGCACTTTGCGGCCGCGCTCGTTGTTCTTGCGCGCGCGCTCGATGGCCTTGAGGTCGAAGCCGTAGTGCTCGGCGAAGGTCTGGTCTTCCGAGGCGATCACCGCCAGCGGCACGTAGGCCGAGATCTCGTCCAGATCGCGCCAGTCATGGGCGATGCGGAACGACCAGTCGCCATCGCCCCATGCTTCGAGCTGGCGCCACACCATGAAGGCACTGAAGGGCGGATCGACGAAGCGAAGCGTCGCCACCTGCACCACGCTCAGCACCAGCGCCGCAAGCGGAAGCGCGATCAACCAGCGCAGCCAGCGACGGCGTCGGCGCGGCAGCGCGTGCCCTTGCGCCGGCGATGCCGCGGCGGCCAACTCTTGCAGGGGCGATGCTCCGTCCCCATGGTGGTGTCGACTTTTCAAACTTGACGCCTCTTCACACGACCGCGCGCATTATTCCAATGACGCGCGCCAACCGCACGAGTTCCGCATGCCCCAGACCGATACCGCGCCCGTCGGCGACCGCGACCAGTTGACCCGCTTCCTCATCGAGACCGCCGGCGTACGCGGCGTGCGCGTGCACCTGGCCGATACGTGGACGCAGGTCCGCGAACGCGCCGAGTACCCGCAGGCCGCGGCCGAACTGCTCGGCGAGGCGCTCGTCGCCGCTGCGGCGTTCACCGGCCACGCCAAGGTCGACGGCCGGCTGTCGGTGCAGCTGCGGGGCCATGGCGCGCTGCGCACCCTGTTCGCCGAGTGCACCGCCGCCGGCACCTTGCGCGGCATCGCGCAGGTCGACGAGGAGGCCGGGACCGTTTCGCGCGACCTGCGCGACCTCGGCGAAGGCGCGCTGCTGGCCATCACCATCGAGAACCCGTCGCTCGATGGTCGCGAACCCATGCGCTACCAGGGCCTGGTGTCGCTGGAGTCGGACTCGCTCGCCGGCGCCTTCGAGGACTACTTCCGCCAGTCCGAGCAGTTGCCGACGAGGCTCCTGCTCGCCGCCGACGAACGGCAGGCCGCGGGGCTGATGTTGCAGAAGCTGCCGGGGGATCATGGCGACGACGACGGCTGGTCGCGGGTGGGTGCGCTGTTCGACACGCTCACCACGCGCGAGCTGCTGGAATGGTCCGCGGATGACCTGCTGACCCGTCTGTTCCACGAGGACGGGGTGCAGGTGCTGGGGCAAAAGCCGCTTCGCTTCGCATGCTCGTGTTCGCGCGAGCGGGTGGAGTCGATGCTCGTCTCCCTCGGCCAGGTCGAGGCGGAGGCGGCGGTCGAAGCGGCCGGTGGCGCCGCCGAGATCCGTTGCGAGTTTTGCGGACAGAGTTACCGTTTCGACGCAGAGGAAATCGCTAGCTTGTTCACCGTGGCAACGACGGAACTGGCGGCCCCGGACAGGGTCCAGTGACCGTCCGGGACGCCCCGGGGAATTGTTAAATAAACATAAACGGTCTATAGTCGCGGTCCTCAGGAGAGGGGAACTCCGCCCGGTCAAACCGGTCGTATCCAAGACATGAACACGCGCCTGCTTCGACTGCCGTTGACCCTGATGCTCGCCATTGGCGTGGCGGCAGGCGTGCACGCGCAGTCCCGCACCACGGCCGCGGATACGACCTACCTGCCGGTCTGGAACCAGAGCAGCGGCAAGCTCGAATACCTCCTTCAGCTCGAACCTACCGGCGCGCCGGTCGCAGGCGCCCGCTGGCGGGTGGGCAGCAACACGCTCGATGCGGCCTTCGGTCTGGAAGCAGGCGACACGCTCGGCCTGGTCTGCGATCGTAAGACCGGTCTTGCCGGTGCCATCGGCAATCTCGCCAACCATTGCGCGCTCGCCTCGCTCGATGAGGACGACGACCGCACCGCCGCCCGTAGCGGCACGCTTGGCGCAAGCCTGAGCCGTGCTGGTGGCAAGGTCGGCTTGGCGCTCGGCACCGGTCGCGACACCCTGCCCGCCTGGCTGAGCCCGAACGCGAAGTTCAGCAAGGTCGACCAGAACACGCTCACCGTCTACGGCCAGAAGAACATCGGCCGTGAAGCCACGGTATCGATCGGCGGCACCTGGGCGCGTGCGAAGCTCATCCCGGCCGGCGAAATGCCTGCGCTGGCCGATCGCTGGAGCAGCCACAGCCTTACCGTCGGCGCCGGAATGGGCAATTTCAGCGCCAACATTGTCGGCCGCGTGGTGGACACGCCGGGCGAACCCGGCCAGTGGGAAGGCTTGGGCGTCGGACTGACCTGGCGCACGCCGTGGAGCGGACAGCTCACGGTCGGTGCAGAGAACGTCGTCACTCGCGGCAAGAATCCGTTCGCGCCGGAGAACGTCGACAAGGACGAAGGCACCGTGCCCTACGTCCGGTACGAGCAGGACCTCTGACGCCACCTGTCCTGCGTCGGCGCGAACTCGCCGGACTCCGATACGAAACCCCGACGGCCGCGCACCAGCGCGGCCGTTTTGCATTGTCCGGACCGCCTCGGCCTTCCGTACGGCGCAGTACCAAGGCGTATGGATTTCACATGTTCGAAACTGCTTATTAACGACACTTTCACTTCTCGCGCAAGCTGGTTAGGATCGGGTTGCCTTGCCGTTTTTGGCGTTCGGTTTGACGCCACCGGCCAGGTCCCATGGGATCCATCGACTCACGCTTGGAGAGAGAGATGAACTTGAAGACCACCCCGCTCCGCGACGCGATCGTCTATTCGCTCGCGGTCGGCGCTACCGCGGTTGCCGGTACCGGCATCGCCGTCGCACAGGAACAGCAGCAGACCACCACGCTCGACCGCATCGAAGTCACCGGCTCGCGCATCCGCCAGGTCGACATCGAGACCGAAGCGCCGGTGCTCACCATCAGCCGCGCGGACATCGAACAGCAGGGTTTCCAGTCGGTCGCCGACATCCTGCAGAACATTTCCGCCGTCGGCGCCCCGGCCATCAGCCGCGCCTCCCCGCTCAGCGCGGGCGAGAACGTCGGCGGCCAGTTCATCAGCATGCGTAACCTCGGCACGACGCGCACGCTGATCCTGGTCAACGGCAAGCGCCTGGGCATCAGCACCAGCGGCCTGCAGGACGTGTCGCTGATCCCGACCGTCGCGGTCGAGCGCGTCGAAGTGCTGAAGGACGGCGCCTCGTCGATCTACGGCTCCGACGCCATCGCCGGCGTGGTGAACATCATCACGCGTTCGAACTTCGAAGGTGCAACGGTCGACGCGTACTACGGCCAGTACAGCGAAGGCGACGGCGAGACCACGCGCGCTTCGGGCATCCTCGGCTTCACCGGTGACCGCGGTTCGCTGACGGCGGCCGTCGAATACCGCAAGGAAGAGGAAGTCTTCGCGCGCGATCGCGAGTACTCGGCGTATCCGCAGAGCTACAAGCACCCGACCCGTGGCTGGACGACCGCCTCGCAGTGGGGCCAGGTCACCGACACGCGCAACGCCACCACCAACCCGTTCGGCGTGGGCAACCTCGTGCTCAACGAGGGTGCGGACTGGCGTCGCATCGCCAACTACCACACGCAGAACACCAACACCGGCACCACGGCTGCGGACCCGAACGGTTCCACGGTCGACAAGAGCAACACCAACCAGCAGACGCACCTGCGTACGCCGCTGGAAAGCAAGTCGCTGTTCGTCAACGGCCTGTTCGACATCACCGAGAACGTGCGTTTCCGCGGCGACGTGCTGTACACCGATCGCACGTCCGAGCGTCAGGTCGCCGGCTATCCGTTCCAGAGTGCCTCGGCCGGCGTCGTGCCGGGCGGCTTCAAGATGGCGGCCGACAGCTATTACAACCCGGTCGGCACCCAGCACGGTTTCGCCAATCCGCACGCGATCAACTTCACCCGTCGTACGTGGGAAGTGCCGCGCGTCGACCAGCCGCAGTCCACCACGTGGCGTTTCGCCGCGGCCGTGGAAGGCAGCTTCGGCGTCGCCGATCGCATGTTCGACTGGGACGTCAACTACCTCTACAACAACAACAAGGTCCACCAGGAAAACTACGGCAACCTCAACATCGAGCGCGCCAAGCAGTCGACCGGTGCCTCGTTCGTCGATACCAACGGCCAGGTCGTCTGCGGTACGCCGGACAACCCGGCGACGGCGGGCGTCAACGAGCGCAATGTCATCCTGGGCTGCGTGCCGTGGAATCCGTTCATCCCGTACGGTCGCGTCGGCGACGGCGGCCTGACCGGCAACCAGGCCCTGCAGGACTGGCTGTTCCAGCGCCTGAACTCGTCGGGCGAAACCGAAACGACGGTGTACGCGGCGAACATCAGCGGTTCGCTGGCGACGCTGCCGGGCGGCGACCTGGGCGTGGCGGTGGGCGTTGAAAACCGCAAGGAAGAAGGTCGCTTCATTCCCGACGCGCAGGCGGTGACGGGCAACTCGACCACGCTCGCGAGCGGCCCGACGCAGGGCAGCTACACCGTGGACGAAATCTACGCGGAGCTGTTCATCCCGGTGCTGGCCGACCTGCCGGGCGCTAAGGAACTGAGCTTCAGCGTCGCCTCGCGCTATTCGGATTACGACACCTTCGGCGACACGCTCAACAGCAAGTTCGGCTTCAAGTGGAAGCCGCTGGACTCGCTGCTGTTCCGCGGTACCTATGCTGAAGGCTTCCGTGCGCCGACGATCTCCGACCTGTACGGCGGCGGCTCGCAGACGTTCTCGTTCTTCACCGACCCGTGCGACACCAGCTTCGGTGCCGCGGCGTCCAACGCCACCGTCCGCGCTGCGTGCGGCACGCAGGCGCCGGTGGTTCCGAACCCGAACACCTTCCGTCAGCTGGCCCAGGGCTTCACCCCGGCGACCGCGGCCGGCGCACAGTCGCCGGTGGCGTTCTTCTCCGGTTCGAACCCGAACCTGATCCCGGAAACCTCGGAGTCCAAGACGCTGGGCACCGTGTGGAGCCCGGGCTTCATCGAAGGCCTGAACGTCAGCCTGGACTGGTGGAACATCCGCATCGACGACACCATCGTCGCCGACTCGCCGACGCAGATCCTCAACGACTGCTACATCCAGAACGATCCGACGCGCTGCGCCCTGTTCACGCGTGATGCGACCCAGGGTTACGTCAACAGCCTCGCCTTCGCCAGCATCAACGCCGGCTACCGCGAGGCCGAGGGCTGGGACATGGACCTGAGCTACCGTCTGGCGACGGAAGGCTTCGGTACGTTCAACCTGTCCTGGCAGACGACGTACACCACCAAGGACGAGATCAAGACCGACACCAACCCGACGACCAAGGCGCAGCAGCTGGTCGGTTATGCGACCTCGCCGGGCTTCGTGGGTACCTTCCGCGTCCGCTCCAACACCAGCCTGACGTGGGACCTGGGCATGTGGAGCGCGACCTGGGGCATGCGCTACTACTCGGGCATGAAGGAAACCTGCTTGTCGGCCGCGCTGTTCCCGGATGAGTGCTCGAATCCGGAATTCGCCGCTGCCAATCCGGTGCCGGCGCAGGCGCGCGCGATCAACGAGATCGGTTCCAACACCTTCCACGATCTGGAATTCCGCTGGAAGGCGCCGTGGAACGCGACCGTCGCGCTGGGTGCGAACAACGTGTTCGACCACCAGGGTCCGGTGGTGTACAGCCAGCCGAACGCGAACGTGTCCTACCAGGGCCAGTTCGACATCGGTCGTTTCTTCTACATGAAGTACCAGCAGCGCTTCTGATCCATCCCCGGATGGAGCAATCGAGCGGCCCCGAAAGGGGCCGCTTTTTTTTGCGCGGTCGATGTCTGTCGGGATGGCCCCCGATTGCCGATCCGAGGGCGCCGGCGCATCGAACCGGCTCCCCCGTATGCCGGTTTTCGCCGGAGCCTTTCACTGTGCCGATTCAGGTGTTCCGCGGTGCAGCATCGGGTTGTCACGATCCGATAACCGGTCATTAACGTCTCTTTCACTTTTCTGTTGAGGGGGTTAGGATCGGGTTAAGCCTTGCCGCTTTTGGCGTCTGATTTGACTCCGTCGGCTGGGCCCCATGGGAAGTACCACCTGAGTTTTTCGGAGAGAGAGATGACCTTGAAGACCACCCAGCTCCGCGACGCGATTACCTTCGCGCTCGCCGTGGGCACCACCGCGGCGGCCGGCACCGGCGTCGCCTTCGCCCAGGAAGGCGAGAAAGCCACGACCCTCGATCGCATCGAGGTGACGGGTTCGCGCATCAAGCGCGCAGACATCGAAACGTCCCAGCCGATCTTCTCGCTCAGCCGCGACGACATCACCGCGCAGGGCCTGACCTCCGTCGGCGATGTGATCCAGAACATCACCGCCAACGGTTCGACGCTCAACAGCACCTACAACAACGGCGGTAACGGCGAGACGCGCGTCAACCTGCGCAACCTCGGTTCGAACCGCACGCTGGTGCTGGTGAACGGTCGTCGCTGGGTCGGTGGTACGGGCCTGGGCGGCGCGGTCGACCTCAACACGATCCCGACCGCCGCGGTCGAGCGCATCGAAGTGCTGAAGGACGGCGCGTCGACGATCTACGGTTCGGACGCCATCGCCGGCGTGGTGAACGTGATCCTGCGCCAGAACTTCGAAGGCGCCGAAGCCAACGCCTACATCGGCCAGTTCGACAAGGGCGACGGTACGCGCCAGGCCTACGACTTCATCATCGGCACGAGCGGCGACCGCTTCTCGGCGATGCTGGGCTACGGCTACGTCAAGGAAGAGCCGGTCATGGCCGGCGACCGTTACATCTCGAAGGAGCCGACCTACACCACCGGCAACTTCTTCGGCTCGGGCACCAGCCCGAACGGCCGCTTCGGTGCGGGCGAAGGCTGCGACCGCGTCAATGCCGCGGGTGCTCCGCTGTACGTCACCGCCGCCGGCAACCTGACGACCACCAACACCGGCACCCGTGCCCGCGTGGCGCGCGGCGCCAAGCTGCCGGGTTCGGCGCTCTGCGTCCCGGGCACGCTGACCTACGACGGCGCCGGCACGCCCGCCCGTCCGTACGTGCCGGGCCAGGACGCGTACAACTTCGCTCCCGAGAACTACCTGCTGACGCCGCAGGAACGTCGCTCGGTCTTCGGCAATGCGTCGGTCGACATCACCGACGACATCCGCTTCAAGACCACGATGACCTACAACGAGCGCGTCTCCGAGCAGTTGCTCGCGGCGATGCCGGTCACGCTCGGCCAGCCGGTCGCCGGCACCCGCTCGGGTTCGGTCGTCATCGATGCGGACAACGCCTACAACCCGTTCGGCGAGGACATCACCCGCATCAGCCGTCGTACGACGGAGACGGGCGGTCGCTCCTTCAACCAGGACGTGCGCACGTTCGCGATGTCCGCCGGTTTCGAAGGCACGCTGAACTTCGCCGAGAAGTACTTCGACTGGGAAGCGGGCTATTTCCGCGGCCAGAACAAGGCCAACAACACGACCTACGGCCTGTTCAACGTCGAAGCGCTGCGTAGCGCCCTCGGTCCGTCGTTCCGCGACGCCGATGGCACCCTGCGTTGCGGCACCTCGGCAGCGACCGTGGTCAGCGGCTGCGTGCCGATGAACTTCCTCGGCGGCGTGGGCGGCATCACGCAGGAAATGCTGGACTACTCGACGTTCACCGCGCACGACGAGTACAGCTACACCCAGCAGTCCTACTACGCCAACATCAGCGGCGACCTGTTCGCGCTGCCGGGCGGCCCGCTGGGCTTCTCGTTCGGCCTGGAACACCGCACTGAAGAAGGCTACGACTCGCCGGACGCGCTGATCAATTCGGGCAGCACGACGGGTAACGCCCGCACCGCCACGGCGGGTGCGTACGACCTGGACGAGGCCTACCTCGAACTGGCCATCCCGGTGCTGGCCGACGTGCCGGGCGCGAAGCTGCTCGACTTCTCGGTGGCCACGCGCTACTCCGACTACTCGAACTTCGGCGACACGCTCAACAGCAAGTTCGGTTTCCGCTGGAAGCCGATCGAGGACCTGCTGGTCCGCGGCAACTGGTCGGAGGGCTTCCGCGCTCCGTCGATCGCCGAGCTGTTCTCGGGCCAGGCCGACTCGTTCCCGAGCCTGAGCGATCCCTGCAACACGGCCAACTACAACACGCTCGCGCCGCAGGCGCAGGCGCGTTGCCGCGCCGAAGGCGTTCCGGCCGGCGGCTACCGCCAGGACAGCCAGCAGATCCGCATCACCGTCGGCGGCAACCCGAACCTGCAGCCGGAGAAGGCCGAAACCACGACCTTCGGTTTCGTCTACAGCCCGAGCTACGTCGAAGGCCTCGACGTCTCGCTGGACTGGTGGAAGATCAAGCTGGATGACGCGATCACCACGATCGGTGGCCAGACCATCATCGAGCAGTGCGTCGATTCCGGCGGCACCGGCCCGACCTGCGATCTGTACACCCGCCAGCCCGACGGCAACATCCTGACGCTGCTCAACACCACCACCAACATCGGTGGCACGAAGGTGGAAGGCTACGACCTGACCGTCGGCTACCGTCTGCCGGAAACCGCGTGGGGCAAGTTCAGCTTCACGTGGGATACCACGTACCTGGCCGAACAGAAGGACGACGTCGACGGCGATGGCATCTTCGGCGAAGACGAGCAGCAGGCTCCGGCGATCGGCCAGCCGCTGAACTACAACGAAGGCGGCAACCTGGTTGGCGAGTACGCGCAGAACGACAACAAGTGGCGCATCCGCTCCAACCTGTCGACCCGTTGGGAGATGGGCGACTGGGGCGCGACCTGGAACGTCCGCTACTACTCGTCGCAGGACGAGGTGTGCGATCCGGGCTTCGAGGAATACGGCTTCGGCTACCTGTGCACGGAAACCGACCGTTTCATCGGCATCCCGACCGACGCCAACAACAACGGCGTATGGGACGGTACGGCCGGCGGCGATTCGATCACCTCGATCAAGGAATCGCAGCACCACATCGGCGCCACGACGTACCACGACGTGAGCGTGTACTGGAACGCGCCGTGGAACGCCCGCGTCACGGTCGGCATCAACAACCTGTTCGACAAGAACCCGCCGATCGTTCTCAACGCGTTCGCCAACACGTTCGATCCGCAGTACGAGCTGCCGGGCCAGTTCTTCTACTTCCGCTACTCGCAGAAGTTCTGATCGGTACCAACGGCACTTGCAACACAGCTACGGCCCCGAAAGGGGCCGTAGTTTTTTGCGAGCGTTTCAGAAATGAAACAATGCGCGTTCATACTGTTGAAGATTAACAACACTTTAAGTATTCGCTCCGCAGGTCTACCATCGGGCCCGACCTTGCCGGACTTGGCGTGGTTGTTTGCTCCGCCCGGCGTGGTTCCCATGGGAACAACTTAGACCGACTTGGAGAGAGCGATGATCTTGAAGACAACAAAGCTCCGGGACGCAATTCGCGTAACGCTCGCACTGGGCACCACGACTGCGGCCGGCATGGGCGCAGCACAGGCCCAGGACCCTGCGCCCGCCCCCGCCCAGGAAACGACCACCCTCGACCGCATCGAAGTCACCGGTTCACGCATCAAGCGTGCCGACATCGAGACTTCGCAGCCGATCTTCTCGCTCAGTCGCGATGACATCACCGCACAGGGCCTCACTTCCGTCGGCGACGTGATCCAGAACATCACCGCCAACGGTTCCACGCTCAACACGACCTTCAACAACGGCGGCAACGGCGACACCGGCGTCAGCCTGCGCAACCTCGGCGCGAACCGGACGCTGGTGCTGGTCAACGGACGCCGGTGGGTCGGCGGCGCATCGGGTACGGGCCTGGGTGGCCAGGTCGACCTCAACTCGATCCCGACCGCGGCCGTCGAACGCGTCGAAGTGCTGAAGGATGGCGCCTCGGCGATCTACGGTTCCGATGCGATCGCAGGCGTGGTCAACATCATCCTGCGCCAGAACTTCGAAGGCGCCGAAGCCAACGCCTACATCGGCCAGTTCGACAAGGGCGACGGATTCCGCCAGTCGTACGACTTCACCATCGGCAGCACGTCCGACCGCTTCGCGGTGATGCTGGGCTTCGGTTACGTCAAGGAAGATCCGGTGATGGCGGGCGACCGCTACATCTCCAAGGAGCCGATCTACACCACCGGCGCAGCGCTCGGCGGCAGCTCGACGACGCCGAACGGCAATTTCTCGGTGCGTTTCGGCGAGTGCTTCACCGCATCGGGCGCGCCGTCGCGTTGCCGTCCCAACGGCACCACCGGCAGTTTCACCTACGATCCGGGCGCGGGCGCGGCGAACTGGCGCAACTTCACCGGCGCCGACATCTACAACTTCGCGCCGGACAACTACCTGCTGACCCCGCAGGAACGTCGCTCGGTGTTCGGCAATGCGTCGGTGGACATCACCGACAACGTGCGCTTCAAGACCACGCTGACCTACAACGAACGCCAGTCCGAGCAGCTCCTGGCGGCAATGCCCATCACGCTGGGCGTGCCGGTCGCCGGCACCAACGCCGGCAACGTCGTCATCAGTGCCGACAGCATCTACAACCCGTTCGGCGAGGACATCGACTGGGTGCAGCGCCGCGCGGTCGAAACCGGCGGTCGTCGCTTCAGCCAGGACGTGCGCACCTTCGCGATGAACGCGGGCTTCGAAGGCACGCTGAACTTCGCCGACAAGTACTACGACTGGGAAGCGGGCTACTTCTACGGACGCAACAAGGCCAACAACACCACCAACGGCCTGTTCAACGTGATCTCGCTGGGCAATGCGCTTGGACCATCGTTCATCGACGGCGCCGGCGTGCCGACCTGCGGAACGCCCGACGCGCCGATCGCCGGCTGCGTGCCGATGAACATGCTCGGTGGCGTGGGCAGCCTGACGCAGGAGATGCTCGACTACACGACCTTCGTCGCGCATGACGAGTACAGCTACACGCAGAAGACCTACTACGCCAACATCGGCGGCGACCTGTTCGACCTGCCCGGCGGTCCGCTCGGATTCTCGGTCGGCCTCGAACACCGTACCGAGGACGGCTACGACTCGCCCGATGCGCTGATCAATTCCGGCAACACCACCGGCAACGCACGCACCGCCACCAACGGCGGTTACGACGTGGACGAGGCGTACCTCGAACTCGCCATCCCGGTGCTCGCCGACGTGCCCGGCGCGAAGCTGCTCGATTTCTCGGTCGCCACGCGTTATTCCGACTACAGCAACTTCGGCGACACGCTCAACAGCAAGTTCGGTTTCCGCTGGAAGCCGATCGAAGACCTGCTGGTCCGCGGCAACTGGTCCGAAGGTTTCCGCGCGCCGTCGATCGCCGAACTGTTCGCCGGACAGGCCGACTCGTTCCCGCAGGTCAGCGACCCCTGCAACCAGGCCAACTTCGGCAACCAGACGCCCCCGGCACAGGCACGCTGCGTGGCGGAGGGCGTCCCCCCCGACGGTTACGCGCAGAACAACACGCAGATCCGCATCACCGTCGGCGGCAATCCGAACCTGCTGCCCGAGAAGGCCGAATCGACTACGGCAGGCCTGGTCTACAGCCCGAGCTTCGTCGAAGGCCTCGACGTTTCGCTGGACTGGTGGAAGATCAAGATCGAGGACGCCATCACCACCGTCGGCGCGACCGCGATCATCCAGCAGTGCATCGACTCCGGCGGCACCGGCGCGACCTGCGACCTGTACAGCCGCCAGCCCGGTGGCGAAATCCTCACTTTGCTCAACACCACGACCAACATCGGCGGCACGAAGGTCGAAGGCTGGGACATGACGGTGAGCTATCGCCTGCCCGAGAACTCGTGGGGCAAGTTCAGCTTCACGTGGGACACGACCTATCTGTCGGAATTCCTCAACGACAACGACGGCGACGGCATCTACGGCGAGGACATCTTCAAGGAGCCCGCGATCGGTTCGGCGATGGCGGCGAACGAAGGCGGCAACCTCGTCGGCGAATACGACGGTCCGAACCTGCTCAACTACTGGCGCATCCGTTCGAACCTCGCGGCACGCTGGGAAAAGGGCGACTGGGGCGCGACGTGGAACGTGCGCTACTACTCCGACCAGACCGAGCCTTGCCAGACCTTCGAGGACTACGGCTACGGTTGGCTCTGCACCACCACCGACCGCTTCCGCAGCATCCCGACCGATGCCAACGGCAACGGCACCTGGGACGGTACGGCCGGCGGCGACGACTTCACCGTCGTCGCGGCGAACGAGCACCATGTGGGCGCCTCGACCTTCCATGACGCGAGCCTCTACTGGAACGCGCCGTGGAATGCGAAGGTGACCGTCGGCATCAACAACATCTTCGACAAGAACCCGCCGATCGCGTACACCGCCTTCGCCAACTCGTTCGATCCGCAGTACGACGTGCCGGGACGCTTCTTCTACTTCCGGTATTCGCAGAAGTTCTGATCCTTCCCCGCGAAGGTTCATTCGCAGCGGCCCCGCAAGGGGCCGCCGCTTTATCCGGGACGCGCCGACCGGGCTAAACTCGGCATTCCCAACGCGCCGCAGCGATCGCATGAGCTTCGAGATCAGCCCCGTCTTTTCGGTCCCCTTCGCGCAGGACATGCTGCCCGACGCTGCCGCGCTCAACCCGCAGCTGCGGGCGCTGATCCTGTCGCGCGAAGCCGAAGGCGCGCGCTACGCCAATCCGAATCCGTCGCTGCAGCAGCAGCCTGGCGTGTTCGAGAGCGACTTCAACCTGTTCGCCTGGCCGGACGCGTGCATCCAGCAACTTCGCCAGTTCTGCTGGTCGGTGCTCGGCCGCACGATCGCCGACCTCAACGGCTACAGCGCCGAGGAAATGAAGCGGCTGCAGATCTTCTCGCACACGTGGTTCCACGTGACGCGCAACGGCGGCTTCACCATCAACCACACGCATCCGATGGCGTCCTGGTCCGGCGTGTACTGCGTGGATCCGGGCACCACGCCAGCCGATCGCCCCGAGTCGGGCGTGCTGCGGTTTCACAATCCGCACCACTACAGCAACTATTTCCTCGACGCCGGCAATGCGCGCTTGCGCGCCCCGTACCATCACGGCACATGGAACATCCGCTTCCAGGCCGGGCAACTGGTGCTGTTCCCCTCGTGGTTGCAACACGAGGTGATGCCGTTCTTCGGCGACGACGAACGCATCACCATCGCGTTCAATTGCTGGTTCGGGATGAAGAACGGCTGACGTCGCGCACTGTCGCTGCTGTCTGTCACAGCCATAAAAAAGCCGCCAAAAAGGCGGCTTTTTTTGCATTTTTTCGCAGGCGTTTTGACGCGCTCATTCCAGGCGAAGCGTCGCATCTCCGGAGAAGCTTTCGATCGACACGTCGCCATCGCCGTTGCCGTAGCGGTGGTCGAAGCTCGAACCCGGACCATGCTTCGGACGATTGATCTGCGCGCCCGGTGCGGCCAGGTCGCCGCTGAAGCTTTCGCCGCGCACGTTCGCCGACAGATTCTTCGGCAGCGTGAGGTCGAGGTCGCCGCTGACGGTTTCCAGCGTGACGCGTCCGTTGTTCGCCAGCGCGGTGTTGATGCGGATGTCGCCCGACACCGTGGAGCCGGACAGCTTCTGCACGCGCGTGTTGAGCGTGCTCACGTCGACGCGGCCCGACACGGTTTCCACGCGCACCTCGCCGTCGAGGCGGCCGCGCAGGTTGAGGTCGCCGCTCACCGTTTCCGCGCTGACGCGGCTGGAGTTGACGGTGAGCATCAGGTCGCCGCTGACGCTGTCGAAGTCGGCTTCGCGCGGCGCGGCGGCGACGGTCACCTCGCCGCTGACCGAGTCGATGGACAACTCGTTCGACGCGACGCCTTCGACGTTGACGTCGGCGGAGACCACGTCGATGTCGAGGTCGGCGCGGATCGGCACCATCAGGCGCAGGTCGGTCGGCTCGCTCTTGTCGCCACCGCCGAACACGCCCATGCCGCTGCGGTTGGGGTACTTCACGCGGATGCTGAGGTGTTCGCGGTCGCCGTCGATCTCCAGTCGCTCGACGCCTTCGCCGAGGCTGCCTTCGATCTTCACCTCCGGCTTGTCCCAGGCGCGCACTTCGACGCTGCCCTTGACGTTTTCGATCTCGACCCGGCCACGCGGGTCCAGCGGACGCGACTCGTTGATCGGCGTGGCGGCGAAGGCGCCGTGCGCCGTCAGCAGGGCCAGGCCGAATGCGAGGCGTTGGATGTGGGCGCGGGTCATGGACGTTCTCCGGGAATCAGGCTTCGGTTCTTGGGTGGTGAAAGTGGTCAGCGGCATCTGGATGGCACCGGTCATGCGTAGGCGACGCGTTGCGCCAGTGCCAGGCGCCGTGCGTAGGTCTTGCGAAGCTGTTCGAGCAGCAGGCGCGAGTTCGGATCGTGCGCCAGCGCGTCGAGGATCAGCGCGGCGTTGCGGTCGAGTTCGTCGAACGCCGGCTGCAATTCCGCCGGCGGCCGGCCCGTACCGACTTCGATCATCGCGGCCTGGTACTGGCGGCGCATGCCCTGCGCTTCCAGTTGCACGAGCGTGTCGCGCTGCGCGGTCGCGTTGCCGGGAAGCGCCGGGCCTTCGCCACCGCTGCGCCACAGCCCGATCACGCCGACGGCGAGCACGAGGGTGGCGGCCATCGCGACCGGCGCGATCCAGCGCGGACGCTGCTTCTGCACCTGGCGCGGCTGCGCCTGGATGCGCTCGGCGATGCCGGCCCAGAGGTCGCGCTCGGGCGCTTCGTCGCGGCGCATCGCCCGCAACTGCCAGCGCAGCGCATCGGGGAGGTCGTCGCGACCGGTGTTTTCGGTGTGGTTCGTGTTCATGCGTGTGCCTCCAACCGGTCGCGCAGCAGGTTGCGCGCGCGGTGCAATTGCGCCTTCGAACTGCCGACCGCCATGCCGAGTTCGGCGGCGATCTCCTCGTGCTTCCAGCCTTCCACGTCGTACAGGACCAGCACCGCGCGGGCGCGCGGCGGCAGGCTGGCGACGGCGCGTTCCAGGTCCATGGACAGCGCGGTGGTATGTCCGGCCGAATCGGCACTGCCGATCAAGTCGAAAACTTCTTCGTCCGAGTCGCCCTCGTCCTGCGGGCGGCTGCGGCGGCTGCGCAGTTCCATCAGCGCGGTGTTCACGGCCAGCCGGTGCAGCCAGGTCGAGAACGCCGACTCGAAGCGGAACGCCGGCAGCGCCTGCCATGCGCGCACGAAGGCTTCCTGCGTCAGGTCCTCCGCACGGGCGCCATGGCCGCCAACCAGGCGGGCGATGACGCCGTGGACGCGCCCGGCATGGCGGCGATACAGCGCCTCGAAGGCGCGCATCTCGCCGCGCGCGGCCGCCGACACGAGGCTGCGTTCCTCGCTGCCGTCGTCCGGGACGGCGGGGGCATCGGTCAGGCTTTCGGTCACGACGGTCAGCATGTCCATATGGATGCGCCGGACGGGGCGCGGGTTTAAGGGGACGCCTGCGGCTCGCGCCAGGGCGCCAGGGCCTCGAGCAGCGGACCCAGCCTGTCGGCGTACGGGGCCCAGGCCGCCTTGCGGTCCTTGATGATGCCCCCGCGCATCTGCGGGCTGCTGGCGGTGGCCACGGCGCCGGGGCGGTCGAGCGTGGTCGCGGCCGTGTCCCAGGGCAGCTCGCAGAAGGCGAGCACCCGGCGCATCACGCCTTCCGGATCGGCGACCAGCTCGTCATAGCGCACGTCCATGATCCGGCCCGGCATCACCGCGTGCCAGTGGGCCATCAGGCCCCTGTACTGGCCGTACCACTCGGCCAGCTCGCGCTGGTCGTAGGAGAACGTGTTCACGTCGGAGAACATCGTGCGCAGGTTCGAGAAACACGTGTCGACCGGATCGCGCACCATGTGCAGGATCCGCGCATGCGGCAGCGCGCGGGCGATGAACCCCAGGTGCAGGAAGTTCGACGGGAGCTTTTCGGTGAGCACCGCCCTGCCCTTCGCGCGCGCCGCCGTGTGTTCGAGGAAACGACGCCCGAGCGCGGCGTAATCGACCTTGTCCGCCCGGCGCACGAGTTCGGCGTCGAGCACGCCGCGGCTGCGGTAATCGGCGAAGTAGCGCATCTGCGAGGCGAACGAATACGTCTCGCCGCCGTCGGTGACGTCCGGATGCCCGCCGAGCAACTGTTCCAGGAGCGTGCTGCCGGAGCGGTGCATGCCGACGACGAACACCGGACGGTACGGCGCCGGTTCGTCTGCGTGCGCATGCCCTGCGGCGACGAAGCCGGCATCGCACAACTTCGCCAGGCCTTCGTACATGCGTCGCGCATCGGTCCGGTCGTGCGGCGACAGCTGGCGCTTGGTGCGGCAGGCATGTTCCAGCGCCTGCCACGATTCGTCGTACGCGCCGATGTCGTGCGCCTCGTTGTGCACGGCGTAGGCCAGGTACACGCGGCTTTCGCTGCCGGCCGGGACGCGCGGGATGAGCGCCTTCATGCGCGCGACGTGATTGTGCTCGGGGGTCTGCTTGCGCAGGCGCGAGAGCACCCAGTGCGCCTGCGCGTACGTCGGCAGGATCGCGATGCACTGTTCGAGTTCGTCTTCCGCCTGCTCCATCTGGCCGAAGAACATGTGCACCACGCCGCGGAAATAGCGCGCCGGCGCGTGGCGGGGATCGCGTTGCACGGCGAGGTCCAGCAGCTGCATCGCCAGTTCGTTCTCGCCGCTGGTGCTGACGAGCATCGCCACTTCGGTGAGCCATGCCGCCGAACGGCGTTCCTGCCAGCGCGAATGCACCAGGCACTCCATCAGCAGCGCAGGCTCGTTGAACAGCCGCAGCGCACGCGCGAGGTTGAGCACGGCCTCGTCGCCCTGCGGACGTGCGGCGAGCGCGCGAACGGCGTACTCGCGCGAATCGCGATAGCGCCCAAGCGACAGCGCCATGCGCGAGGCGCGGAGCATCGCCATGACGTGGTTCGGATCGTGTTCGAGCACGCCGTCGTACGCCGTCAGCGCGGCCGCCCATTGGCCCTGCTTCGCGTAGGTCTCGGCGCGCTGCCAGAGCGTTGCGGCGTTCATGTCCAGTCCCGTGGCGGTTGCATGGGCAGTGGCGATCCCAGGTGCGGCAGCACGAAGCGCTGCGCCCAGTCGCGGGCGCGTGCGAGTTCAGCCCCGAAGCGTTCCTGGACCATGCGCGCTTCCCGTGCGCGTTGCTCCGCACTGTATTCCACCGACATCGCCTTCGCATTGCGGTGAGCGACCTCGCGCGCGCGAAGGCGCAGCGCGTCTTCCGGCGACGGCATCCGCCACCAGCGCGCGCAGGCGACGACGACGTTCTCGGGATCGTCAGCGAGGGTCGCGAAATCGAGCACGCGCACGCGTTCGCCAAAATCGCGCACGAGCCCGGCGAGCAGGTCGCGCTGCGCCGCCCATTGCAGTGCGACCGCGCACAGCAGGTCCGGCGGCTGCAACGCCTGCGCCGGAAGGCGCTGATGGAGCGTTCCGGCGCTCAGCGCGCGCTCGGCGAGTTCCGGTACTTTTGCCTGCGTTTCCGTGGTTTTCTTGATGTTGGAGACAAGGAAATCGTCCAGCGTCGAAGTCAGCAGCACCGCGCGGCTTTCGGGGGATGCACGCAGCAGGTCCGGCGCGATGTTGAGCGCCGCGTGCGTGGCCTTCACCAGCACACTGCCATCGGGCGTCCACGGACGCGAGAGCAGGCGTACCGTCGTGTCGCACAGCCCGTCGATCGACCAGCCCGAATGACGTGCATCGCCGAGGCGCCGCAGCACCAGCGGTTCCTTCAGCGCGACCTGGAGATCGGGCACGTGCGCGGCGCGCGCGAGCAGCGTCGAGCCGCAGAACGAGGTGTGGAACAGCCAGGCCGGCGCGCGCTGCGACGGCAACCCGGCGAAGCGGTCGGCTGTCACGTGCTCGATCGACGCGAGCGTCGCGTCCAGACGCGTGTCGAGGAAGGTCGAGCGTTCGAGCACTTCGACGTCGAGTGTCGCCATGTCGAAGCGACGCTCCGGCACGTGAAGGTCGACGGGAAACCAGCGCGCATCAGGCGCACGCACCGGCAACGTTGCATCGAAGCTCGCCGTCTCCACGCGCCCTCCCGGGATGGTTGCCTGCTCGGGTGCGTCAGGCGGGAGCGCGCTGGCGCTCGAACTTGATCGCGAACGTGTACCGCGGCGCGTAGCAGATGCGGTTCGGCGGGCGGCCGACATGCTTGATCGCGCCGTCGAAGATCACCAGCCTGCCCGGGCGCGGCTGCACTGCCGCAGCGACTTCGTCGTTGGCGTCGAAAAACATCGTCTCGCCGCCCCATTCCAGGTCCCAGTGCTCGCACAGGTACCACAGCGCGGTGAGGTCGTGCTGGTCCGGGAGGCAGTCGGTGTGGCTGAAAAGCATGTCGCCGAAGGTCGCGACGTTGGTGTACGCGCGGTACGGGCGGTAGCCGTACTCGCGCGTGGTGAAGCCGAGCACCGCACGCGCGGTGACGTCGAAAATCGGCTGCTGCACGAGCGCTTCGAGCTTGATTTCGGTCGCCCAGTGCTTGTGCTCGGCAGTTTCCGGCCGGGCGACCTCGGTGCGCGTGAACGCGGCCTTGGCCAGGCCGCGCACGTAATCGGCCACATTGGGCAGGTGGCCGTCGAACACCCGCAGCGGGCGGCCGTCGATCTCGAATTCACGACTGGCCGCGAGCGCGGCGGGGTTCGGTGTCATGCAGGCCTCAGTTCTGCAGCGCCTTCACGATGCGCTGCTGTTCGTCCTTCAGCGCCTGCGGCATGCGCGGACCGTATTCGTCCAGGTACTCGCCGATGCTGGCGAATTCGGCCTGCCAGCCTTCGCGTTCGAAACCGAACAGCTTCGCGCGCGCTTCGTCAGTGAGTTCCACGCCGTCGAGGTTGATCTCGTCGTCCTTCGGCAGGTGGCCGATCGGCGTTTCGACCGAACCGGCCTCGCCCTTCACGCGCTGGATCATCCACTCCAGCACGCGCAGGTTCTCGCCGAAGCCCGGCCACAGGAACGAACCGTCGTCGCCCTTGCGGAACCAGTTGACGTGGAAGATCTTCGGCAGCTTCGCGCCCGCCTGGTCGAAGGAGAGCCAGTGCGTGAAGTAGTCGGCGAAGTTGTAGCCGCAGAACGGCTTCATCGCCATCGGATCGCGGCGCATCACGCCCACGGCACCGGTTGCGGCAGCGGTGGTTTCCGAGCCCATCGCGGCGCCGACAAGCACGCCGTGCGTCCAGTCGCGGGCTTCGAACACCAGCGGCACCAGCGACGGACGACGACCGCCGAAGACGATCGCGCTGATCGGCACGCCGGCGGGGTTTTCCGCTTCAGGCGAGTAGCTCGGGCACTGCCTGGCGCTCACGGTGAAGCGCGAGTTCGGATGCGCCGCCGGGCCCTTGGCCGCCTCGTACGGGTTGCCGCGCCAGTCGGTGGCCGGCTGCTGGCCGTCGTCGAGGCCTTCCCACCACGGCTGGTTGTCGGCGGTGACGCCGACATTGGTGAAGATCGTGTTGCTCTGGATCGACTTGAGCGCGTTCGGGTTCGACTTGGCCGACGTGCCCGGCGCGACGCCGAAGAAGCCGGCCTCCGGATTGATCGCGTACAGGCGGCCATCGGCGCCCGGGCGCATCCAGCAGATGTCGTCGCCCACCGTCCAGACCTTCCAGCCATCGGCGCGGTAACCTTCCGGCGGAATGAGCATCGCCAGGTTGGTCTTGCCGCACGCGGACGGGAATGCCGCGGCGATGTAGTGCGTTTCGCCCTGGGGGTTTTCCAGGCCGAGGATCAGCATGTGTTCGGCGAGCCAGCCTTCCGAACGGGCCTGGTGCGAGGCGATACGCAGCGCATGACACTTCTTGCCCAGCAGCGCGTTGCCGCCGTAGCCCGAACCGAACGACTTGATCGTCAGTTCTTCCGGGAAATGCATGATGAAGCGGCGTTCCGGATCGAGCTCGCCGATCGAATGCAGGCCGCGCACGAACTTCCCTTCGCGCTCGATGCGCGCCAGCGGAGCCGCGCCCATGCGCGTCATGATGCGCATGTTCGCCACGACGTACGGGCTGTCGGTGATTTCCACGCCGCAACGCGACAGCGGCGAATCGATCGGACCCATGCAGTAGGGGATCACGTACATCGTGCGGCCCTTCATGCAGCCGTCGAAGAGCGCGTCCATCTTCGCGTGACCATCTGCCGGCGCCATCCAGTGGTTGTTCGGGCCGGCGTCGTCCTGCTTCGTCGTGCAGACGAAGGTGAGGTGTTCGACGCGGGCGACGTCGTCCGGATGCGAGCGGTGCAGGTAGCTGTTCGGGTGCGTGGTCTCGTTGAGCTTGATCAGCGTGCCGTCGGCCTGCATCTGCGCGATGAGCGCGGCGTTCTCGGCATCGCTGCCATCGCACCAGTGGATGGCGTCGGGCTTGGTCAGCGCGGCGACTTCGGCGACCCACGCATTGAGCGCGGCGAGCTTGCTGCCTTCGCTCCCCGGGGCGACGGCAGGTTGTTTGGCGACGTCATGGGAAATGGCATTCATTGCGGAACTACCTCCAGCGGGGGCCGGCTTTATGGGAAATCTGGCTGACGATCGGGCTCATGCTGAAGGAATCAGCGTGGCCATCATGTGCTCGACATAGGCCTCGAATTCGTCGTGCTGCATGCGCGCCTGGTGCAGCTGCAGGTTCAGCTGCAGGAAGCCGACATAGGCGGCGTACAGCAGGCGCGCGCGGTGCTGGGCGTCGGTGCGGCTGAGCCCCGCCTGGCGGAACGATGCGGTGAGGTACTCCAGGCGACGCTCGGACACGCGACCGATCACCGGCTGCACCGCCGGATGGTCCAGCGCCTTGAGCAGCTCGGAATAGATGACGTGCGACTTGAATTCGTGCGCGACCAGCGTGAACAGCGCGCGCAGGCGCTCGCGCGGGTCGGAAATGGGTTCGAGCTGGCCGAAGACGGTTTCCTGCTCGACCTTCTCCCAGCGCTCCAGCGCCGCGACGAGCAGCGCATCGCGGGACGGGAAATGCCAGTAGAAGCTGCCCTTCGTCACGCCGAGCCGGCGCGCGAGCGGTTCGACCGCGACCGCGGCGACGCCCTGCTCGGCAATGAGGTCCAGCGCGGCCTGGGCCCAGTCGTCGGCGCTCAGGCGGCCGGTGCGTTCAGGCGCGGATCGTGCCTGTGCCGTCCTCTCGCCGGTTGCGCGTTCGCCGGGACGGTCCTGTCCGGCTCCTTCGTGCTTGGTCTGGGCGTCTGAGCTCATGGTTTCCAGTTTAACCATACGCCAGCGGCGGGAACAGTATGCAGGCCGTCAAGAACCCCGAAAGAAGGCATGAAGGCGGGCCGGTCTGGCAAAGGTGCGGTTGACAGTAGCGCGGCGATCTTACCATACTCGCCCGTATGGCAAGCGTTTGATGCGCGCGCTTGAATGCCGAGCGGTAAACGGGATGTTCCCGGAAAGGCACCTGCGCATCGCCGCGACCCGACCACACTTACCTTTAATACGTACCGCCGCACCGCTGCTGGAGCGCTGTCATGAGCATCGCGATTCCCTTCATTGCCTTCCTGCTGGTCGGCGCCATCGCCGCCTACCACCGCCTGCGACTGCCGGTCTGGGCGGCGCTGACCGCCACCGCACTGGTCGCCTGCTGGCTGCTCGGCGCCAATGGCACGGCCACCGTCGTCGCCGCCATCGTCACCGCGGTGATCGCGGTGCCGCTGCTGCTGCCGCAGTTCCGCCTGCCGTTCATTACCAAGCCGCTGCTGGGCTTCTACACGAAGATCCTGCCGCCGCTGTCGGAAACCGAACGCGTCGCGCTGGAAGCCGGCACCGTCGGCTGGGAAGGCCAGCTGTTCTCCGGCAAGCCCGACTGGGACGTGCTGCACAACCAGCCGCGCCCGACGCTGAGCGCCGACGAGCAGGCCTTCCTCGATGGCCCGGTCGAAGAGCTGTGCAAGATGATCGACGACTGGCAGATCACCCACGTCGACGCCGACCTCTCGCCGGAGCTGTGGGATTTCATCAAGAAGAACAAGTTCTTCGGCATGATCGTGCCGAAGGAATACGGCGGCCTGGGCTTCACCGCGCTGGGCAACCACAAGGTGATCCAGAAGCTCGCTTCGATGTCCTCGGTGGTGTCCTCCACCGTTGGCGTGCCGAACTCGCTCGGCCCGGCCGAGCTGCTGATGCACTACGGCACGCAGGAACAGAAGGACCATTACCTGCCGCGCCTGGCCGACGGCCGTGAAGTACCGTGCTTCGGCCTGACTGGCCCGTGGGCCGGTTCGGACGCGACGTCGATCCCCGACTACGGCATCGTCTGCATGGGCGAATGGAACGGCGCGCGCGTGGTCGGCGTGAAGCTGACCTTCGACAAGCGCTACATCACGCTCGCCCCGGTCGCGACGCTGATCGGCCTGGCGTTCCGCATGTACGACCCGGAAGGCCTGATCGGCGACAAGCAGGACATCGGCATCACGCTGGCACTGCTGCCGCGCGACACCGCCGGCGTCGAGATCGGCCGCCGCGCGATGCCGCTCAACAGCCCGTTCCAGAACGGCCCGATCCGCGGCAAGGACGTCTTCATTCCGCTGAGCCAGCTCATCGGCGGCGAAGCCTACGCCGGCAAGGGCTGGCAGATGCTGGTCGAGTGCCTGTCGATCGGCCGCTCGATCACGCTGCCGTCCACCGCGTCGGGCGGCTCGAAGTTCGGTGCGGTCGTCACCGGTTCGTATGCGCGCATCCGCAAGCAGTTCGGCCTGTCGGTCGGCCGCTTCGAAGGCGTGGAAGAAGCGCTGGCCCGCATCGGCGGCAACGCGTACACCATCAGCGCGCTGGCCGAAGCCTCGGCCGCAGCCGTGGCGCGCGGCGAACTGCCGGCGGTGCCGTCGACCATCTCGAAGTACCACTGCACCGAGCTGGGCCGTGAAGTCGCGCGCGACACGATGGACATCATCGGCGGCAAGGGCATCATCCTCGGCCCGCGCAACTTCGCCGGCCGCAACTGGCAGGCCGCGCCGATCATGATCACGGTGGAAGGCGCGAACATCATGACGCGCTCGCTGATGATCTTCGGCCAGGGCGCGATCCTGTGCCATCCGTGGGTGCTGAAGGAAATGAAGGCGGCGACGCTGCCCGATCCGGCCGAGCGCCTGCGCGAGTTCGACCGCAATCTGTTCGGCCATATCGGGTTTGCGATCTCCAACGCCGTGCGTTCGTTCTGGTTCGGCCTGACGTCGGCGCGCCTGGGCAAGGCGCCGGGCGATGCGTATACCCGCCGCTACTACCGCAAGCTCAACCGCTATTCGGCGGCGCTGGCGCTGTGCGCGGACACCTCGATGCTGCTGCTCGGCGGCAAGCTAAAGTTCAAGGAATCGCTGTCGGGCCGCCTGGGCGACGTGCTGAGCAACCTGTACATCGCCAGCGCGCTGCTCAAGCGCTACCAGGACGAAGGCTGCCCGGTCACCGACCAGCCGCTGCTGGCGTGGTCGATCCACAACGCGACCTTCAAGATCGAGAAGGCGTTCTCCGGCGCGCTGCGCAACTTCCCGATCCGTCCGGTCGGCTGGCTGCTGTGGGCGCTGGTGTTCCCGCTGGGTCGTCGCGCGCAGTACCCGAGCGATCGCCTGGGCCACAAGGTCGCTTCCTTGCTGATGTCGCCGAACGAAGCGCGCGATCGCCTCGGCAAGGGCGTGTTCCTGACGCCGACCGCCAACAACCCGGGCGGCCGCATTGCCAGCTACCTGCAGAAGGCCGTGCTCGCCGAGCCGGTGGAGCGCAAGTTCCTCAAGGCGCTCAAGCAGAAGGGCATCGAGGCGCACGATTTCGCCTCGCAGCTCGAGGAAGGCGTGCGCGAAGGCTGGATCACCGCCGACGAGCGCCGCCAGCTCGAAGAGCTGCGTGAGCTGACGATCGACACGATCAGCGTCGACGACTTCGATCCGTCCGAGCTGCGTGCCGCCACCTCGGAGATCGGCAAGCGCGACAGCCGCTACGCCGCCTGACGCTGCGATCTGAAACCAACGACGGCGGGCATGTCCCGCCGTCGTCGTATCTGGCCACTGGAACACGTCCGCCATGTCCACGCCCCTGCTCTCGCTGTATCGCAAATT
This sequence comes from Lysobacter soli, assembly GCF_009755585.1. Classification (NCBI taxonomy): domain Bacteria; kingdom Pseudomonadati; phylum Pseudomonadota; class Gammaproteobacteria; order Lysobacterales; family Lysobacteraceae; genus Lysobacter; species Lysobacter soli. The sequence continues at coordinate 3,296,240 of NZ_CP046603.1, forward strand.
CATGCGCTGGCCCGCCGGCCACTGGCTGTTCTCGCGCGCGATCTGTTTCAAGGCGCCCTACTTCGGCACGATCTCGCCGCGCATCGTGTCGCTGGAGCCGAACCGCTGCGAGGTGCGCATCGCCGACCGCCGCCGCGTGCACAACCACATCGGCACGGTGCACGCGATCGCGCTGTGCAACCTGGCCGAACTCGCCGCCGGCGTGATGACGGACGCAACGCTGCCTGCGTCGATGCGCTGGATTCCCAAGGGCATGACGGTCGAATACCTGAAGAAGGCGACCGGCACGATGCACGGCGTCGCGACGCCGGATGTTCCGGTGGTCGAATCCACGTCGGGTTACGAACTGCCCGTCACCGTCATCGTGAAGAACGACGCCGGTGACGCGGTATTCCGCGCGTCGATCGCGATGTGGGTGTCGCCGCGGAAGTAAGTTTTCCGCGTCAGCCGACGAACCACAGCGCGGCCAGCGCAAGCAGCGCCGGCACGGCCTGCACGAAGAAGATCCGCTTGTTGACCGTCGCCGCGCCGTAGACGCCGGCTACGACAACGCACGCGAGGAAGAACGTCGCCACGTCTCGGCGCTCGCCGATGATCGACCACACCAGGCCCGCGGCGAGGAAACCGTTGTAGAGGCCCTGGTTCGCGGCAAGGACCTTCGTCGACTCGGCCTTCTCGCGCGTGAGGCGGAAGACCTTCATGCCGAGCGGGCGCGTCCAGAGGAACATTTCGAGCACGAGGAAGTACGCGTGCAGGAGTGCGACGAGGGCGATCAGCAGCAGCACAAGCATGGACATTCCGATTCTCCGCGTGACTGCTTCTGGAAGCCGTCATCCCGGCGAAGGCCGGGATCCAGGCTGGCAAGCGCACCGTAGCGTTTGCTGCGGCGTGATGCACGTGTTCGTTCCAGCGTGCCAGGCCTGAAGCGAAGCGATGCGGCGGACGGCGTGATGGCCTGGATCCCGGCTTTCGCCGGGATGACGTTGTCTCGAAGAATGCGGCGAGCCCGCTCGATCCTGGCTGAAACTTACGACGTCGCCGGCTGCGCCTCCGCCGCCGGCGTCGCTTCCACGCGTCGCGACATGCGCCAGCCGATCGTCGCCGCGCTGAGCGCCGCCAGCGCGCTGATGCTCGCGAAGCCGCCCGTGGTCACGCCCAGCGTGCGCAGGGCGTTCATTCCGAGCGCGATGGCCGTGTCGCCGAAACGCCACACCGCCGTGTCCACCGCGTTCTGGCCCTTGTAGCGGACGTTGCGCGGCACGCGCGCGTAAAGGCTGTGGCGTGCGGGTTCCGCCATGCCGTACGCAAGTCCGCGGCTGACGATCAGCGCCAGCGCCACGGCGGGCAGCCCGAAGGCCATCGGCGCGTGCGGATCGGGCGAGAAGACGACCAGCGACAACGCGAGCATGCTCACGACCGCCCACACCAGGATCACCGGCCCCGGCCCGCGACGCGGCAGGAGCCAGCGCGTCAGCGTGAGCTGGGTGATCGCGGTCAGCAGGTTCGCCACCTGGTCCACGCGCGCGGCGAAGGCGGTGCGCGAGACTGCATCGGTCAACGCCGTGCCGGAATAGTCGGCCACCAGCGCGTAATTCACGGTGCCGATGCCGTCGGCGAGCAGCAGCAGGATCGCCATGTTCCGCATGAACGGATCGGTGAACACCTGCTTCAGGCCATCGAGCATGCCGCCGCCGATGGGCGCCTCCTGCGCGGCTTCGAAGCGGCGTTCGCCATGCGTTCGCGCCCACCGCCCGAGCAGCACGATGCACACCACCGCCAGCCCGAGCAGCGACGCCGACACCAGCAGCAGCGGCGCGACGCCGATGATGTTCACCAGCGTCGCGGTGAGGGTCGGGCCCGACAGTGCGCCCGCGGTGCCCGCCACCGCGATGATCGGGAATAGGCGCTTGGCCTGCTCGACGTTCCAGATGTCGGACATGAAGATCCAGAACACCGACACGACGAACAGGTTGAACACGCTCACCCAGACGAAGAACACCGTGCCGAGAGCGCGCGGACCGACGAGCGCCGGGTCGGCGAACAGCGGCACGAACGCAAACAGGCAGCCGATGAAGAACAGGTACACCAGCGGCACGACGATGCGCCGCGAGTAGCGGGCGATCAGCCACGCGAACACGGGCGTGAGGATGAGCGTCGCGATGAACGTCGCGCCGTAGAACCACGGCAGCTGCGTCGAACCGACCGCGGCCACGAGCTGCTCGCGCAGCGGCCGGATCACGTAGTACGCCGCGAGCACGCAGAAGAAGTAGGCGAACGACAGCGCCACCGCGGGCCACTCGCCACCGCGGACGCGGGCGCCCGTTGCTGCGGGCACGCCTTCTTCGTGAGCCTGCGGCATCGCGGTGGGAACTCCGGGGACGATGGCGCGAGTCTAACCGGCCCCGATGACCGGGCTTTGCCTTGCTCGCCTGTCCGCCCTGCCTGCCACGCCCGAAGCGGGCTGGGCGCGGGAACGGGTGCGCACGGGGAGCATTTGCTCTAATGGCGCCACTTACGGTCGGCCGGCAACTCGGCGGTTCGGGACAAGGGCACACGTGTTCGACTACATCATCATCGGCGCCGGCTCGGCCGGCTGCGTGCTCGCCAACCGGCTCTCCGCCGATCCCGACGTCAAGGTCCTGCTGCTGGAAGCCGGCCCGCGCGACAGCCACCCCTTCATCCACATGCCCGCCGGCCTGGCGAAGCTGGTGAACAACCGGCGCGTGAACTGGGATTACCACACCGCGCCGGAGCCGGCGCTCGACGACCGCACGCTGTGGTGGCCGCGCGGCAAGGTGCTGGGCGGTTCCAGCTCGATCAACGCCATGTGCTACACGCGCGGCGTGCCCGGCGATTACGACGAGTGGGCGACGCGGGGCGCGACGGGCTGGGACTGGAATTCGGTGCTGCCCTGGTTCCGCCGCAGCGAACGCAACACGCGCGGCGCCGACGCGCTGCACGGCGACGACGGCCCGCTGTACGTGTCCGACCTTCGCTACAGCAATCCGCTTTCGCATGTCTTCATCGAAGCCGGCCGGCAGGCGGGTTTCGCGGTCAACGACGACTTCAACGGCCCGCGGCAGGACGGCTTCGGCCTCTACCAGGTCACGCAGAAGGACGGTGCGCGTTGTTCGAGTGCCGTCGCCTACCTCGACCCGGTGCGCCGTCGCCCCAACCTCACCATCGTCACCGGCGCACAGGCCAACCGCATCACCTTCCAGCACGGACGCGCCAACGGCGTGGTGTACCGGGCGAATGGGCGCGCCTTCCACCAGGCTGCGGCGCGCGAAGTGTTGCTGTGCGGCGGCGCGCTCAACTCGCCGCAGATGCTGATGTTGTCGGGCATCGGCCCGGCGATGCAGCTGCGCCGGCACGGCATCGACGTCGTGGTGGATGCGCCGCAGGTCGGCGAGAACCTGCAGGACCACCTGGACATCTGCACGCTGCGGCATTGCCCGAAGCCGATCACCTACGACCGCCTCAGCGACGCGCGCATCGCGTTCGACTATTACCTGCGCGGGCACAGCGGCATCGGCTCGAGCAACATCGCCGAAGCCGGCGGCTTCGTGCGTTCGCGCCTTGCGCCGGACGAACGCCCCGACATCCAGCTGCACTTCGTGCCGGCGATGCTGGACGATCACGGACGCCATCGCCTGCCCGGCGACGGCTACACCGTGCACGCCTGTTTCCTGCGGCCGCGCAGTCGTGGTCGCGTGCGCCTGATGAGCGCGCATGCCGGCGACCACGTGCGCATCGAGGCGAACTACCTCAGCGACACGGAGGGCTTCGACCTGAAGATGATGGTCGAGTGCGCGAAGCTCTCACGCGAACTGCTCGCGCAGCCCGCCTTCGACGAATACCGCGGCGCGCCGATCTTCCCGGCGCGCGACGACCTCGATGACGACGATCTCGTCGCCTTCATCCGCGCGAAGGCGGAAACCATCTACCACCCCGTCGGCACGTGCCGGATGGGTTCGGACGCGTTGTCGGTGGTCGATCCGCAGTTGCGCGTGCGCGGCGTCGAAGGCCTGCGCGTGGTCGATGCATCGGTGATGCCGACGCTCATTGGCGGCAACACCAACGCGCCGACGATGGCGATCGCCGAGCGCGCGGCTGACCTGATCCGCGCCGGCTGATGGGCGTCAGCCGCGCAAGCTGAACGCGCCGGTTCGCGCAGTCTTCACGCAGGTGGGCGCATCCACAAAAGTGAATACGAAAAAGGGCGGCTCGCGAACTGCGACACAGTCCACTAAAGCCTGAAAAATCAGCGCTGTGTTGCGGAGTGTTGCGCTGCCCCCTGAGATTGGCGCTATGATCCCGCGAGATCGTGAAGCAGGGGCGAAGGCCATGAAAAGCAACGTGAAAAAGCCTTCGCGCAGCCTGCGCCGCATCGGTGCCATCGCGCTGCTGTTGCCGCTCACGCTTGGCTCGACCGCGCAGACGCCGCAGCACTCGGGCGCGCCGGTCGCCATGCCCAATGCCTTCACCACGGCGAACGTCCGCCCGGTCGCGGCACCGCTTCCGCCTGCCGTGCCGCTGCCTGCCGGCTTCGACGTGCGCCAGTTCGAATCTATGGCGCAGCAGCTCGTCGCCGGCCAGCGCGTGCCGGGCCTTGCGATGGCGATGGTGCACAACGGTCGCATCCTCAGCGCGCGTGGGTACGGCATCACCGATACCAGCCGCGCGACGCCGGTCGATTCGCACACCGTATTCCGCCTGGCCTCGCTGTCCAAGAGCTTCGCCGGCACGATGACGGGCCTGCTCGTCAATGACGGCTCGCTCCGCTGGGACAGCAAGCTCGTCGATTACCTGCCCTCCTTCCGCCTGAGCAATCCGGCCGCGTCGCAGCAGCTCACCGTCGCCGACCTGCTCAGCCATCGCGTCGGCCTGACGCATAACGCATTCGATCGCGACCTCGAGCAGTACGTCGATTTCCGCACGCTCACGCAGAAGCTCGCCTACGCGCCGCTGCAATGCGCGCCGGGCACCTGCTACAGCTACCAGAACGTCGCCTTCAGCCTGGTCGGCGACATGGTGTTCGCCGCCACCGGCGACTTCTATGCGCAGGAAGTGCAGCGTCGCATCTTCAAGCCGCTGGGCATGAACGATGCGAGCCTGGGCCTTGAAGGTATCCAGGCCAGCCCGAGCTGGGCGCGCCCGCATGTGCGCGGTCGCGGCGGCTGGGTGTCGATGATGCCCAAGACCACCTACTACCAGGTGTTGCCGGCCGCGGGCGTCAACGCCAGCGCCAGCGACATGGCGCAGTACCTGCTCGCGCACACCGGCCATCGTCCCGACGTGCTGCCCGCGCCGCTGCTGGCCACGCTGCACCACCAGCTGGTCGACACGCCGAGCGAGATCCGCGGTTCGTCGTGGCGTCGCACGCGCCTGACCGGCGCCGGCTACGCACTCGGCTGGCGCACGTACAAGTACGCCGGACACGACGTGGTCTTCCACGGCGGCGCCGTGCAGGGCTATCGCGGCCTGATCGCGATGGTGCCGGAGCTCGATTTCGGCGTGGCGCTGATGTGGAACAGCGAGAGCTCGCTGCCCTCCGGCATGCTGCCGACCATCCTCGACACCGCCCTCGGGCTGCCGCCGGGCCAGTGGCTGGACGACGACATCGACCCGACGCTGTACGCCGAGGCGACCGACGACACGTCGCCCGATGCCCCGCACGCACCGGGCGCGCACGCGTCGGCTTCGACCGCCGCGCCGCAGTAAGCGGCTTCGCTTCGACCCGCGCGACTCGCGCGTCATGGACGCCGGTGTAGTTCCCGGCGTCGTTCCCGTTTGATCCTTGTTCGCCGTCGGGCGCCGAAGCGTTCCGCGTTGGCAGTGGTGCGCGCGTCGCGATGCGAGGCCATGCGGCCACTCCAGCCTTTGTAGCCCGGGTAAGCGCAGCGCACCCGGGGCAGGCGTGACAGCGCCTGGCCGCGCGCCCGCTTATCCGGGCTGCAACAGCGTTCGGTTTCGAGCGCAGTGCGTCGGTGACGTGGCGGCGGCACTGCCCGGCCTGGCGCCGCGATGAGAGCCGGCAACCACCTATCACTGGTCCAGGCTATGCGTAGGGCAACCTGCTGCCGATGACGGCAACCGCGCCGTCCTTGGAGCCAACGCACTAGGCAGGTTCGTGGCTGCCACTCGGCGGGAGACCGGCTGTCGCCCGATCGTTCCGCGACATCGCGCCTGCGGGAACGCGCTGCCGGGCGCGCACCTGTGACGGAAGAGCCACGGCCGACGATGCGTCGCCCGCGCCTTTCGACCTCCCAAAAAAAAACTCTCCCCCCGCCTGGGCTGCGGGGAGAGAGCTCGATTACGGTCTTCGGGGCTTTCTTAGATCATCGGCGCCGGGGTGGCCGGCATCGCCGTCACAGCCGCCTTCTTGGCGGTCTTCTTGCGGCTCGACTTCTTGGCAGCCTTCTTCGGAGCCGCCTTCTTGGTCGCCTTCTTGGCGGTCTTCTTCGCGCCAGCCTTCTTGGCGGTCTTGCGCGCGCCGGCCTTCTTGGTGGCCTTCTTCGCGGTCTTCTTGGCGGCGGTCTTGCGGGCGCCAGTCTTCTTGGTGGCCTTCTTGGCGGCGGTCTTGCGGGTCGCCTTCTTCGCGGTCTTGCGGGCGCCGGTCTTCTTGGCGGCCTTCTTCGCGACCTTCTTGGCCGGACGCTTGGTCGCCTTCTTGGCGGCCTTCTTCACGGTCTTCTTCGCGCCAGCCTTCTTGGCGACCTTCTTCGTCGCCTTCTTGGCGGCGGTCTTTTTCTTCGCAGCTTTCTTCATGGCCATGGTATGGCTCCTCGTCAGTGGTTGATCAGCATTGATCAGTGGTCGTGCAGGTCTATCGCCCAGTAGAACCTAAGCCGCGGGAGTCGGACCCGCGAGCAGCCGCCGACGCGCGGACGCGCCGGTACGGATTTGGTGCCGCCCGCATGTGCGGGCAAACAAAAACCCGGCGCGCCATGAGCGGACCGGGTTGGATGGAGTGCCTGGCCTGCGTGTGCACGGTGCGCGTTTTCGCGGGGGAAACGAACCCTGCGTCCACCGTTTCGACAGCCCGGTCGGAGGTTCGTTTTGTGCCGCGAGTTGTCGCGTTGTCTGTACTCACTCTCTTCCGCAGGAGACGCTGCTGGGCGAAACCTAATCACGCTTTTTCGCACTGTCAACAACTTCGCTCATTTTTTTTTCAGGCAGGTCGGCGTGGCGTCACGGCCATCGCCGGTCCGGACGACGCGTCGAACGACGACGACGACGATCGCTGTTCGTCTGCATCGCTAACATGCTTTTCGCAAACCGCTTTTTTTAAGGGGTTTGCGAAAACGCATCGACGCAACGGCATGTTCGACGACGCGTTCGCATCGACGCGTGGCGGTCGCGACAGCCACCCGGAAAGCCGGTTCGAGACGCCCGAAAAAAATCTTCGACCACGCCCTCGTTTCGCGTCGCACAAACCCGATTTGCGCGAAAGTGCGCGAACTCCGACGAGGTGCCGACGTCGCTTCGACGACCATCCGACGCGTTCGCGAACATCGCATCGGGCATGTCGGCGACGACCTTCGCGATGCAGTCGATGCACTTCGACGCGCCACCCGCATCGCACCCGACGAACCCGTCGACACGGTTCGACGCGCGCCCGGAACGTGTCGCCCGTCGCGTCGCGCGGGTCCACCGATGCGCTTGATCCGGTGTTTTTCGCGGAGGCGTGCGATGGGTTGCTCACCGGACCGTCACTTTCCGCAACGCGCTTCGCGTGCCGCAAAAACAAAACCGGCCGCACGAGGCGGCCGGTCGGTGATCGCTTGCTCCCGCGCGTGGCGGGAATGCGCAGTTCGATCAGTGGTCTTCTTCTTCCAGCAGCTCGGCGTAGTCGTCCGGAGCGAGCAGCTCGTTGAGCTGGTCGGCGTCCTCGATCTCCAGCGTGTAGATCCAGCCTTCGCCGTAGGCGTCCTCGTTGATGGTCTCCGGCTTGTCGGTCAGCGCGGTGTTGACCGAGACGACCTTGCCGGTGACCGGTGCGTAGACGTCGGAAGCGGCCTTGACCGACTCGACGACGGCGGAAGCGGCGCCGGCTTCGACGCGGTCGCCGACGTTCGGCAGCTCGACGTACACCAGGTCGCCGAGCAGGCCCTGTGCGTGGTCGGAGATGCCGACGGTCACCTTGCCGTCGCCATCGACGCGGGCCCACTCATGGGACTTCATGAACTTCAGATCGCCGGGAATTTCACTCATGACGGGAGCCTCGAAACGTTTGCGGGGGCACGGGACAGCGGTTGTCGGCGCCTAGTCTAACGGCGCCGGATGGGGCGTGCGACAGGGGGCTTCCGTCGCGGAACATGGCACTCAGGCGAGCACGCCTTCCTGCGGCTGGCCATCGCGCACGAACGGGAACTTCACGACGCGAACCGGCACTTCCTTGCCGCGGATGTCGACGCGCACGTTGCCTGCCGTGCCCAGCGCGATCTTGCCCGCCGGCACGCGGGCGAACGCGATCGCCTTGCCGAGCGTCGGCGAGAAGGTGCCCGAGAGGATTTCGCCATCGCCGTGCTCGGTGATCACCTTCTGGCCGTGACGCAGCACGCCCTTCTCGTCCATCACCAGCGCGATCATCTGGCGCGGCGCACCGCCGGCCTTCTGCGCTTCGAGCACGTCGCGGCCGATGAAGTCCCGCCCTTCGTCGAGCGCCACCGTCCACGCGAGCGCGGCTTCATACGGCGAGACCGTGTCGTCCATGTCCTGCCCGTAGAGATTCATGCCGGCCTCGAGTCGCAGCGTGTCGCGCGCGCCCAGGCCCGCCGGCTTCACGCCCGCATCGAGCAGCGCGTTCCAGAACGCGACCGTCTGCGCTTCCGGAACCACGACTTCGAAACCGTCCTCCCCCGTGTAGCCGGTGCGCGCGACGAACACGTCGATGCCGCCGGTCGTCTTCGCTTCGCCGGCGGCGAACTTGCCGAGCTTGCCGATCGCGTCGCGGTCTTCCTCGCGCAGCAGGCCCAGCACCTTCGCGCGGGCGTTCGGGCCCTGCACGGCGATCATGCCGAAGTCGGGACGTTCGGTGACGGTCACGTCGAAGGCCTTCGCCTGCTCGGTGATCCACGCCAGGTCCTTCTCGCGCGTGGCGGCGTTGACGACCAGGCGGAAGAAGTCCTCGGCGCGGTAATAAATGATGAGGTCGTCGATCACGCCGCCCTGCGGGTTGAGCATGCAGGTGTACAGCGCCTTGCCCGGCACCTTGAGCTTGTCGACCGAGTTGGCGACCAGGCGACGCAGGAAGTCGCGCACCTTCGCGCCACGCAGGTCGACCACCGTCATGTGGCTCACGTCGAACATGCCGGCGTCGCGACGCACCTGGTGGTGTTCCTCGATCTGCGAGCCGTAGTGGATCGGCATGTCCCAGCCACCGAAGTCGACCATCTTGGCGCCGAGGTCGCGGTGGGTCTGGTTGAGGATGGTCTTCTGGGTCATGGCGCTGGGAACCTGTCTGCGGGAGCGAGCCCGCGATTATCCCAGAACCCGGCGGCGCCGGCTTTCGTGCGGACTCTGCTCGCGCCTACGCCGGCGAATGGTCGCCGTCGAAAACGGTTCCGCTACTCGCTCAGGCCTTCGTTGTAGCAGCGCACGCTCGACGGCGTGACACGCAGGAACTTGCCGGTACCGCGATCCAGCCGCATCGCCCAGCGCACGGCGGGGAGCATCTCCAGTCCGGACGCGCCGTCGGCACCGGTGTCGATGATCGCGACCACGCCGGTGTCGTCCACGCCGTTGCGCTGGCAGGTGGCGATGGCGACGAGCTCGTCGCGACGCAACGCCGGATACGGGACCGAATCGGTGATGCGCCAGCGCGGCTGGTCGCCCACGCGGTCGACGAACTGCGCGGCGAGCAGCTGGACCGTGCGGTCCTCCTCGTCGTCGAGCGTGGCGATGCTGCGTGCGCACAACTGGTCGATGCCGGTGCCCACGCCCACGCAACTGCCGGTGTTGGACCGGAAGCCTTCGGGATACGGCGGCACGACTTTGCCGATCATCATCGGATTGCCGCCCGCCCACGCGCTGCCCGCGACGCACAGCGTCGCGAGCCAGCATGCAGCGGACGTTCGCGTCATACGGCGGGCTCGACCAGCAGGCTCATGCCGCGACTGGAGACGATGCGCACCACCGTGCCGGCGGGAAGTTCGGGGCCGGTGACGTCCCAGAACGCGTCGGCGATCTGCACGCGACCGTGTCCGTTGACGATCGCGCGCTCCAGCGGCACGACCTGCCCGACCAGCGCCTCGGTGCGGCGGTTGAGCGTGGGTTTGTCGCTGCGCGGTTCGCGGCCGCGGAACCAGCTGCGGTACACCTGGATCGACACGAAGCTGAGCACGACGAATGCCGCCACCTGCGCGAGCACCGGCACGTTCGGGAGCAGCAGCACTATGGCGAACACCGCGGCCGCCGCGAAGCCGAGCCACAGCATGAAGGCGCCCGGCGCCATCGCCTCGGCGGCGAACAGCAGCAGCGCCACCACCGCCCAGGTCACCGTTTCGGTGTTCCATTGCATGGGTCAGCCTCCCGGGCGCGGCGACGGCGGCGGCGTGCGCGTGGTCGATGCCTGCGCGGCGAGCGCGTCGCTGCCCAGCGCGTTCTTCGCCAGTTCGGCGATGCCGGCGAGCGAGCCGATCACGCCGGTGGCTTCCATCGGCATCATCACGAACTTCTGGTTCGGCGCCTCGGCCAGCGCCTTGAACGCCTCGATGTACTTCTGCGCCACGAAATAGTTGATGGCGTTGACGTTGCCGCCGGCGATGGCGTCGGACACCAGCTGCGTCGCCTTGGCTTCGGCTTCGGCCAGGCGCTCGCGCGCCTCGGCTTCGCGGAACGCGGCTTCGCGCTTGCCTTCGGCTTCCAGGATCGCCGCCTGCTTGTCGCCTTCGGCGCGCAGGATTTCCGACTGCCGGTGACCCTCGGCTTCCAGGATGTTGGCGCGCTTCTCGCGCTCGGCCTTCATCTGGCGCGCCATCGAGTCGACCAGGTCGCGCGGCGGCTGGATGTCCTTGAGCTCGATGCGATTGACCTTCAGGCCCCACGGGTGCGTGGCCTGGTCCACGGCGACGAGCACCTTCGCGTTGATCTCGTCGCGCTTGGACAACGATTCGTCCAGGTCGAGCGAGCCGATCGCGGTGCGGATGTTGGTCATCACGAGGTTGAGGATGGCGACCTCGAGCTGCGCGACCTCGTAGGCGGCCTTGGCGGCGTCGAGCACCTGGAAGTAGACGATGCCGTCGACCTTCACCACGGCGTTGTCCTTGGTGATGACGTCCTGGCTGGGGACCTCCATCACCTGCTCCATCATGTTGATCTTGCGGCCCACGCCGTAGACGATCGGGATCAGGAAATGCAGGCCCGGGTCCATGGTGTGGGTGTAGCGGCCGAACCGCTCCACCGTCCATTCATAACCCTGCGGCACCATCCGCACGGCCTTCAGCACCAGGATGACGCCCGCGAACAGCAGGACGACGCTCAGCACCGCACTCAGTCCCATGATCCCCTCCTTGTTGTCGAGCCGAGTATAGGCCGACGGCTGCGACGGTTTCCGCGCCCCCTGCATCTAGGGGAAGGACGATCCAACAAACGCAGGACGCGAGCCCTTGCCCACCAGCGTGCCAACCGCCACCGACGCGCCCCGGAGCAGCTTCGCCATCGACGTCCCCGAGGCGTTGCTGGCGCGCGTTCGCGCCGGCGAACGGGCGGCATTCGAACAGATCTACCGCCGCTTCGAGCGGCCCGTGTTCAACCTGGCGCTGCGCATGCTCGGCGGCGCGCACGGGCCCGACGGCGTCGAGGAGGCGGCCGACGTGCTGCAGGAAACCATGCTCAAGGTGTTCAACAAGATCGGCGACTTCCGCGGCGCGGCGAGCGGCGGCAACGGCGACGGCGCCAGTCCGTTCTGGGGCTGGGTGCGGCAGATCGCCGTGAACGAAGCGTTGATGCGCCTGCGCGGCCAGCGTCGGCACCTGCACGACGTCGCGCTGGAAGACGACGAGTTCGCCGTCGACACCGGCCCGCTGCCCAGCGCGGCGGCCGACGCGGCCGCACTGAACCGTGCCCTCGCCCGCCTGCCCGCCGCCACGCGCAGCGTGCTGTGGCTGTACCACGCCGAGGGCTACACCCACGAGGAGATCGCGTCGCTGATGCAGCGCACGGCGAGCTTCTCGAAATCCCAGCTCGCACGCGGCGGTCGCCGCCTGCGAGAGCTACTCGAACCGGAGAAGGCCCATGCCTGACACCGACCGCAACGATTCGCCCGCCGACTGGAGCGGCGCCTTCGCCTCGCTGCCGATGGAAACGCCGCCGGCCGGCGGATGGCAGCGCATGCAGCGCGCGCTCGATGCGACGCCCACCCGCCGCACGCGACGCCAGTGGCCGATGTGGCTCGCCGCCGCCGCGATCGGCGCCGTCGCGCTCGTGCCGGTGCTTCGTCTCGCCGATCGCCAGGCTCCGTCGGAATCCACCGAACTGGCCGCCCGCAAGCGCGCGCCGATCGACACCTCGCGCCCGCCGCTTGCGGCGTCGAAGCGTCCGGAAACGCGCGTGGCGGACACGACCGAACCCGCGCCGTCCAACGACACCAAGCCCGCCGAAAGCGCACCGCCCGCCTCGAAGCCGGACGACGCGACCCGCGTCGCGACCACCACGAAGGACGACGCCGAGCGCGATGCACGCGCCGCGCAACTTCGCGACCACGTCGCCGCGCTGCAGTCCGAGTCGGCGCAGCTGGAAGCGCTGCTGGCCATTGCGCGCGACGACCGCGTCGCCTCGGCGAGCGGCGCGGCGCTCGCGGTCGAGTTCGATCGCCGCATCGGCCGCATCGACGCTTCGCTCTCGCAGCCGGGCCTGGACGACGTCGATCGCGCGGCGCTCTGGCAGGCGCGCGTGTCGACGATGCGCGAACTGGCCGGCATCGAAACCACCCAGCGCTGGCTGCAGTCCAGCGGCGAACGCTACGACGGCGCCCTCGTGAGCGTCGACTGACACCTTTCACCCGCAGGACCCACGCCCATGATCCGTACCCGCAACACGACGCGCCTGACCGCGACGATCGCCCTGCTCCTGATGTGCATGGGCGCCGGCGCGCAGACGCCGAAGGCCGATGCCGAACGTGCGCGCCAGGACGCCGCGAAGGCGCGGCAGGAAGCCGAGCACGCCCGGCAGGACGCCAGCAAGGCGCGACAGGATGCCGAACGCACGCGACAGATCGAAGCCGCACGCGCCGACCTCAACCGCGCCGCACAGCGCTACGCCGAACTCACGCGGCGCCACGCGGACTTCGACCGCGCGCAGTTCGAGCGCGAATTCGAAAAGCGCTTCGCACGCCAACCCGTGCTTGGCGTGGTGCTGTCACCCGATACGAAGTCCGGCGTGCGCATCGCGGCCGTGACGCCCGACAGCGCGGCGGCGAAGGCCGGCCTGCGCGCGGGCGACGTCCTCACCTCGATCGGCGACACACGGCTGGATACCGGCAGTCCGACAGCGCGCCTGGAGAAGGCGCGTTCGCGGCTGCGCCAGCTGGAAACCGGCAAGACGGTCGCGCTGAGCTACACGCGCGACGGCCGCACCGCGACCGCACGCGCCACGCCGATGCTTGGCGATCGCCTGGTGGTCGCACGCGATGCCGACGGCAACCCGCTCGCACGCTCGATGCCGATGGTCGCGCCGCAGGTGCGAAACGAACTCATCCGGCTGGATTGCGAAGACGGCGACAGCGACTGCCGCCTGCCGCTGCTGTCGGAGGCGTTCCGCTGGAACGGACTGAACCTGGCGACCGTCGACGCGCAGCTGGGCCGCTACTTCGGGGCCGATCGCGGCGTGCTGGTGCTGAGCACCGGACCGGACCTCGCCGGCCTGCAGACAGGCGACGTGATCCAGCGCATCGACGGCAAGCCGGTGAAGTCGCCGCGCGAGGCGATGGCCGCATTGCGCGACAAGCCGGCCGACAGCCGCGTCGCGGTGACCTACCTGCGCGATCGCAAGAGTGCGACGACGCAGATCACCGTGCCGAAGACCGCGATGCTGCGCATTCCGCGTCCGCCGATGCCGCCGGCGCCGCCCGCCGCGCCGAAGGCACCGGGCGCTCCGGCTGTGCCCACACCGCCTGCCGCTCCGGCCGCACCGCCCGCGCTCCCCAAACCCGCGCAGGTGATGACGCCGCCGGCGCCGCCCGCGCCACCGAAGGCGCCGGAGCCGCCGCAGGAGCTCGTGAATTACGCGATCTCGCTGTGAGCGGAGCGCAGCAATACACCGCACCAATAAGTAGTGAATAAAAAAGCCCTCCCCGCAGCGCGGGAGAGGGTTGGGGTGAGGGAGGGAGCCCGCAAGTTGTTCGGCGTCGATCGCGATTGCTGTCGGAGAGAGAAGCAGCGAGATCGGACGATGACGCCGTGAGTTCGAAAGGCGTGACGGCCTGGATCCCGGCCTTCCCCGGGATGACGGCTTCTTGAAGATGTAGGCTTACCTCGCGATCACCGCTGCGCCGAAGCCTCCGCCGGCGCGCGCTCGACCCACTTGTCGAACACCGCATCGATCTGCGCATCGCGCACCTTCCTGCCCTCTTCCAGCGAGCCGGCCTGTTCGAACAGCGGAATGATCATCGCCATGCCGTCGACCTTCGTCTTCAGGCGCACGCCCGGCGGCTGGCCGAGGTAACGCTCCCAGCGCGCGCGCACCTTCGCCCAGTAGTCCTTCGTCGCCGTCCAGTAGGTATAGGCCGGCTTGAAGTCGACTTCGGTGGTCTTCTGGTAGTCGTTGAAACCGAACTCACGCGCCAGTTCCACGTGCGTGCCGTCCGGCTTGCGCAGCACCTTGGAGTTGAACTGCTCGTGCGTCCAGCCGTTCGGCGTCAGCGTGTGGCGGTTGACTGCGCTGATGGCGTTGTAGTCGCTGCGCCTGGTGTATTCGCGACGCGGCAGCGGTCGCCAGCTCGTGTCGCTGGTCCACGTCGGCACGTTGTTGTCGTAAGTCCACCTGCCCGTGCCGCAATAGCGCGGCGCGTCGCTGACCTCGTACACGCACTGCGTCCACGCGCCACGCGTGAGTTCTGCCGGAATCGCGCGGACCTGCCAGGTCTGGTCGTCGCTGAACTCGAAACGCGTCGGCGCCTCGAACGTCCAGTCCTGCCGCCAGTGTTTGGTCACGTGGCCGCTCTTCCCGTCCACGAGGATGTGCTGCAGGACGATCTTCGTCGGCGTGTCCTGCACGACGATCACCGTCTCGTTGCCGCCGCTGCGCATCGCCGGATGGCGCTCGTAGCCCGGTTGCAGCAGCACGGTTTCATCGAAGGCGAAATCGACGATGTATTCGCCCTGCATCGCCAGGATCGAATCGTGGTCGCGCGAGGTGTCTGCGAACGCGGCTGGTGAAACGGCAGCGGCGAGGAGGCCCAGGTTCAGGGCGAGCGTGCGGATCTTCATGGCTGGCTCGTTTGGGTTGGTCGGAAGGAAGGAAAGACGGCTCACCAGCTGACCGCCAGGCTGACGCCGACGTTGCGACCCGAACTGGTGTAGCGGTCCAGCACCGTGCTCGACGCGAGTGTTCCGGACGGCACGTCCGCGGCGTCCCAGTACTTGCGGTCGGCCAGGTTGAACACGCCCACGTCGAACACCGCGCCCGGCGCGAAATTCCAGTGTGCGAGCAGGTCGAAGACGCCGTAGCCCGGCACTTCGAACTGGTTGGCTGCGGGCAGATCATCCTTGCGTGCGGCGAAGCGACCGGCGAGTTCGACACCCCACGCGTCGGCGTCGTACGCCACGCCAAACGTGGCGCGCAGCGGATCGATCGACGGTAACGGCTCGTTCGTCGTGCGGTCCTCGCCATTCGACCACGCGGCGGCGCCGCGAATGGACCAGCCCGCCAGCGCGTCGCTGTACGCGCCCAGGTCCACGCCCGCGCGCGCTTCGATGCCGTGGATTTCAGCATCCTCGATGTTCTGCGACTGGAACACGATCAACGGCGTCTGCGGCGGCGCGCTCACCTGCACGGACGATTCGATGAAGTCGTCGTAGCGGTTGTAGTAACCCGATACCTCGGCGTACACCGCCGCGTTCGAGAAGCGCAGGCCGAGTTCGACGCCATTGCTTTTCTCCGGCTTCAGGTCCGGATTCGGAATCGCGGTATAGCCGAACTGCAGATTGGTGAAGCCGAGGTTGACGTCGCTGTAGGGCGGCGCGCGGAAGCCATGCTGGTAGCCGCCGTAGAGCGACCAGCCCTCGCTGAAGTGCCAGACCGCGCCGAGCTTGGGCGACACGCTGGTCTCGCTGAGCTCCGCCACTTCGACGCCGGGGTTGTCGTCGGTGAAGATCGCGTCGGGCTTGGGTTCGAGCTTGTAGTAATCCACGCGCACGGCCGGGATCAGGCGGAACGTGCCGCCGGCGAACAACATCTCGTCCTGCACGAAGAGCGCGGCCTGCGTCGTGTCGCTGACGGGGAAGTCGCGCACCGGGAAGGTGTCGGGCGAAATCACGTTCGTCACGGTGCCGGCCAGCAGGTTGGTCGCGCGGCCGTCGCGCTTCTGCCTGAACTCGGTGCGCGTGAGTTCCACACCGTAGGTGATGGCGTGGTCGACCTGGCCGCTCGTGGCCTCCTTGTGCAGCACGGCGTCGAAACCGGTGAGGCGCTGGTCGAAGTTGAATTCGCGTTCGCGCAGCACCGGATTGATGGCAACGCCGTTGCGCAGCGTGGCGCGTTCCTCGCGCGTGCGCTGCGTGGTTTCGCTGTCCTGACGATAGAGCTGCCACTGCAGCGAATCGGCGAACGCGGCATCCAGCGCATCGACCTCATGCGAGAACGCAACGCGCGCCCGGGTCTGCTTGTCGTCGCCGGTCTGCGAGGCGACGCGCACCGACGGCGGCGTGCCGGGAATCGTCGAAGTGTCGCCGAGCGCGGAGAGTACGTCGGTATCGACATTGTCCTCGTTGCCTTCGACGGTCAGCTTGAAACGCTGGTTTTCACTGGTTTCGAACACCAGCTTCGCCAGCAGGCTGCGGCCGTCGTACTCCTGCGGGTTGGGCGCGGTGCGCGAAGAACCGCTGCTTCGGTTCTCGCCCATGTTCTCGCGCTCCTGGCCCTGGTGATGCCCGACCGCGACCAGGCCCGACCAGCGCTCGCCACCGAACGCCGCCGTCGCGCCGCCGAACAGGCCGTTGTCCTCGCCGAAGTAACCGAATTTCAGGCCGAAATAGGCGTCCTTTCCGTCCGTCAGGTAGTCCGACGGATCCTTCGTGACGAACGAAACCACGCCGCCCAGCGCGTCGGAACCGTACAGCGCGCTGCCCGGGCCGCGCACGACTTCGACGGCCTTGAGCGTGTCGAGATCAACGAAGTTGCGGTTCGCGCTGGAGAAGCTGCCGATCGAGAACGCGTCCGGCACCGCGATGCCGTCGGTTTCGATGCGCACGCGGTTGCCGCCGAGGCCGCGGATGCGGATGTCGCCCAGTCCGCCGAAACGTCCCGAACCGCCCGACACGGTGATGCCCGGCTCGTAGCGGAACAGGTCCTTCAGGTCGCGCACGAGGTTGCGGTCCATCTCGTCGCGATCGATCGCGGTGACGACGTTCGGCACGTCGTCCAGCGCACGCTCGGTGAGCGTGGCGGTGACGACGATGCGGTCGAATTCGTTGGCGGCGATGACGCCCGTGGCGGCGGCAGCAATCGAGGGATCGCTACCGTCAGGCGCTGCGTCGTTGGCGATCGCGACGGTTGGAATAGCCAGCATCAGGGCAAGGGCCAGGGTGTTGCGTACAGGGTGCATGCGCGGTCTCGGAGTGATTCCGAGGCGGCTGGCAGCCGTTGCCGGCGGGCTTGCTTGCCTTGGGAGAGAGAGTTGGATTGAGAGAGAGGGTTGAGCCGCCGGGTGCGGCCGTGCGCGGCGTCCTTCCCCAAGGATCGCCGCGCGGTCGTGCATTGCGGCGGCCGCAGGGGCCGCCGTCAGGGAAGGATTACTTGGTGAGGATCAGCTTGTCGTTGCGCGTGTGGCGCAGGCGATAGACCTCGTCGCCGTGGCGGATCAGCACTTCACGGCCACCGCGCAGCAGGTCGTCGCTGTCGAGCAGGCCCTGCGCGAACGGTGCGCTGGCGGGCATGGACGGGGCCGACGGGATCGCGGCTACGGACGCGATGGGCGGCGACAGGCGTTGGGTTCGGGGCTTGAGCTGCAGCAGCGTGGGGCGCGTCGACATGGGCGTGGCTCGTTCGAGGGCTCGCCACGAATGATAATGATTCTCATTTGCCAGTCAACCCGCCCCGCGACCGCTCATCCGACGGCGGCTTCGACCCGCTGCCAGTCGCCTTCGGCCAGGCGTTCGGCCAGCTCCAGCGCCTCAAGGTTCTGGATCAGCTGCTCCGGCCGGCTCGCACCGAGGATCACGCTCGACACATGCGGGTTGCGCAGGCACCACGCGATGGCGAGCGGCGCCGGCGCGACGCCGAGTTCCTGCGCGGTAGCGACGAAACGACGCGCGCGTTCGACGCGTGCGCCCTCCTCGCCGAGCACCGAACGCTGCAGCCAGCCGAGGCCTTCGCGCCCCAGGCGCGCTTCGGTCGGAACGCCGGCGTTGTACTTGCCCGTCAGCAGGCCCGACGCGAGCGGCGACCAGATCGTCGTACCCAGTCCGTATTCGGCGTACAGCGGCGCGTACTCGAGTTCGACGCGCTCGCGATGCAGCAGGTTGTACTGCGGCTGTTCCATCGTCGGCGCGTACCAGTTGCGCGCGTGCGCGATGCGGTGCGCGTCGCGGATCTGCGCCGCAGTCCATTCCGAGGTGCCCCAGTACAGCACCTTGCCCTGGCGGATCAGCGCGTCCATCGCGCCGACGGTTTCCTCGATGGGCGTGTCCGGATCGGGACGATGGCAGTAGTACAGATCGAGCGTCTCCACGCGCAGCCGCTTGAGCGCCGCGTGGCAGGCGTCGGTGACGTGCTTGCGCGACAGGCCGCGCTGCGTCGGGCCCGGAGCATCGACCGCGCCGAAGAACACTTTGCTTGAAACGCAGAAGCCGTCGCGCGGCAGGCGGAGGTCGGCGATCACGTCGCCCATGACCTTCTCGGCCTCGCCGTTGGCGTAGGTCTCGGCGTTGTCGAAGAAGTTGACGCCGTTGTCCCAGGCGGCGGCGACCAGGTCGCGCGCGGTCGAGCGCCCGATCTGCGCGCCGAAGGTGAGCCAGGCGCCGAAGGACAGCGCCGAAAGTTGCAGGCCGGATGAACCGAGGCGGCGGTATTGCATGTGGGGTGCTCCGGATTGGGGCTGGCGGGCGGAGTCGTTCAGTTTAGCCCTGCCGCCGTGCGCGTCCGGTCGGTACAATGCGCGCACTTCCTCCTCCGGGGAGTAGCCCCTCCGCCCGCGACACGCCGGCGGGGACCCGCGTCAACACACTTGGCCCACAGGCCATGGCGCGGGAGCGGCAGCCAGCCGGACGCCTTCGGGCACGGCCAGCGACCACGGGCAAGACCGAAGGCAGGCGTCGCACGCGCAACTGGCAATGAGCCGGGTCGGGCCGTGTGACGGCTGCCTTTCGCGTCCACGCGAAAGCCCGACCCCGGAGTTTCACGATGGATCACTTTCCCCTGATGACGGCCGCGATCTCCACCGGCACCGTCGCGCTGGCCGAGATCGGCGACAAGACGCAGCTGCTCGCGCTGCTGCTCGCCGCGCGCTTCCGCAAGCCGCTGCCGATCATCGCCGGCATCCTGGTCGCCACGCTGCTCAACCACGCGCTGGCCGGCTGGTTCGGCACGCTTGTGGCGCAATGGCTGACGCCGGACGTGCTGCGCTGGGTCGTGGCGATCAGCTTCCTGGCGGTCGCCATCTGGACGCTCAAGCCGGACAAGCTCGACGAAGGCGAGGAATCGCTGCCGGCACGCGGGGCGTTCGTCGCCACGACGTTCGCCTTCTTCCTGGCCGAGATCGGCGACAAGACGCAGGTCGCGACCGTGCTGCTGGCCGCCAAGTATTCGCCACTGTGGGAAGTGGTCGTCGGCACGACCGTCGGCATGCTGCTGGCCAACGTGCCGGTGGTGCTGCTGGGCAGCAAGCTGGCCGACCGCCTGCCGCTGAAGGCGGCGCGCTACACGGCGGCAGTGGTCTTCCTGGTGCTGGCGATCTGGGCCGCGGTGCGCGGCATCGGATAAGCCTGCGTCGGCGCGCTGCTTCAGGCCGAAGGAGCGCGCCACGCGGCAGGCCGCCCGGGCGCGTTATGCTCGGCGCGGCCCGTGACGGGCCGGCAAGCGGGGGAAGCGCATGCTCGGAACCGGCGGAAGGGTCCGCGACGTCGTCGCCGCGCTGCTGGCGCGGCCGGACGAAATCATGTTGGAGATCGGCGCCGGCGGCGAGCTGATGGTCGCGCGCCTGCGCGTGGTCATCGCCGCGATGCTGCTGGTGCTGCCGGTGACGAGCGCGCTCGCCGGCGGCAGCGTCAAGGACACCCTGATCGGCCTCGCCGGCGCGATCGTCATCAACATCTTCGCGCACCTGTGGCTGGCGCTCGCGCGTCGGCGGCGGCTGTTCCGCTGGCTGCCGTTCGCGTCGTCGGCGTTCGACGTCACCGCCACGACCGTACTGCTGATCATCCTCGCCGCCGACCACCTGCCCGCCGGCCTCAACAACCTCACCGCCTGGTGCGGCTACGTGGTGGCGATCGTGCTCACCGCGCCGCGCAGCGACGGCCGCATCGCACTGTTCGCGGGCGCGCTGGCGATCGGCCAGTACAGCCTGCTCGCGCTGTGGGCATTCGCTTCGGCCGGTTCGCCGGAGCAGCTGATTTCCAGCGACTATGGCGCGATCACCCTGCCCGGCCAGCTGCAGCGCGTGATCCTGCTGGGCGTGTTCACGCTGATCACCGCCATGGTGGTCTACCGGATGCAGCGGCTGGTCGAGATGTCCGGCACCGACGGCCTGACCCGCCTGCCCAACCGCACGTGGCTCATGTACCGCGTGCCGCGCCTGTTCGACAGCGTCCGCCACGACGGCGACAGCCTGACCCTGGCGCTGATCGACCTGGACCACTTCAAGCGCATCAACGACGCCCACGGCCACCACGCGGGCGACCGCGCGCTTCGCCACGTCGTGTCGGTGCTGCGCGAGCTGGCCGAACCGGGCGAATGGCTGGTGCGCATCGGCGGCGAGGAATTCGTGCTGCTGCTGCGCAAGCCGATCGGCACCGCCTGGGAACGCGTGGATGCGATCCGCCGCGCCCTCGGCGAGCGGCCGTTCGAACCCGAGCGCGGCGCCGACACCGTCGCGCTGAGCTTCAGCGCCGGGCTGGCGGGCTTCCCGCACGAGGGCTCGGACCTCTCGCGCCTGCTGCGCCGCGCCGACGGCCGTCTCCAGCAGGCCAAGCTCCAGGGACGGAACCGGGTCGTCGCGCGCGATACCTGACCCCACGACGCGCATTTTTCCGACACGCCGCCGCGGCGGTCCCCTCTGGAAGTACCGGCCCTCGCGGCCGGGCGGCCTCGTCGTAAACTACGCGCCGCCGCAGCCGTGACCCGCCCCCGCGAGGGCTCAGGCCGCATCATTCCTGAACGACAAGACTCGCTGCCGGCCGCCGGTTGCAGGGGAGAACTGAGTGGAAGCCATTACCCGGGTGGCCTTTGGCCTGTTTGGTCTTGCGGTGCTCATCGGCATCGCGTGGCTGTTCTCGAACAACAAGCGTCGCGTGGACTGGAAGCTGGTGGTCACCGGCGTCAGCCTGCAGGTCGCCTTCGCCGCGCTGGTGCTGCTGGTGCCCGGCGGCAAGGACGTCTTCGACGCGATCGGCCACGGCTTCGTGAAGGTGCTCAGCTTCGTCGGCGAAGGCTCGAAGTTCATCTTCGGCAACCTGATGGACGTGAACACCTACGGCTTCATCTTCGCGTTCCAGGTGTTGCCGACGATCATCTTCTTCGCCGCGCTGATGGGCGTGCTGTACCACCTGGGCGTGATGCAGGCGGTCGTGCGCGGCATGGCGTGGGTGATCACCAAGGTGATGCGCGTGTCCGGCGCGGAAACCACCAGCGTCTGCGCCAGCGTGTTCATCGGCCAGACCGAGGCGCCGCTGACGGTGCGCCCGTACATCCCGAAGATGACCGAGTCGGAGCTGATCACGATGATGATCGGCGGCATGGCGCACATTGCCGGCGGCGTGCTCGCGGCGTACGTGGGCATGCTCGGCGGCGGCGATCCGGAGCAGCAGGCGTTCTACGCCAAGCACCTGCTCGCGGCGTCGATCATGGCCGCGCCGGCGACGCTGGTCATCGCCAAGATCCTCATTCCCGAAACGGGCGAACCGCTCACGCGCGGCACGGTGAAGATGGAAGTGGAGAAGAACACCGCCAACATCATCGACGCCGCCGCGGCCGGCGCGGGCGACGGCCTGCGTCTGGCGCTGAACATCGGCGCGATGCTCCTGGCCTTCATCGCGCTGATCGCGCTGGTGAACTGGCCGCTGTCGTGGTTCGGCGAGGTCACCGGCATTTCGGCCGCCATCGGCAAGCCGTTCGACCTGGCGACCATCTTCGGCTACGTGCTCGCGCCGCTGGCGTGGGTGATCGGCACGCCGTGGCAGGACGCGTCCACCGTCGGCAGCCTGATCGGCCAGAAGATCGTCATCAATGAGTTCGTGGCGTACCTGCAGCTGGCCGACATCGTCAACGGCAAGGTCGCCGGCGTGACGCTGACCGACCAGGGCCGCCTGATCGCGACCTACGCGCTGTGCGGCTTCGCCAACTTCTCGTCGATCGCGATCCAGATCGGCGGCATCGGCGGCCTCGCGCCGGAACGTCGCCAGGACCTCGCCCGCTTCGGCCTGCGCGCGGTGCTCGGCGGTTCGATCGCGACCTTCATGACCGCGACGATCGCGGGCGTGCTGACGTGGTTTGGCAGCTGACATGACGGCTGCGCGCGTCGTCGTCGTCGGTTCGTTCAACGTCGACCACGTGTGGACCGTCGCGGCGCTGCCGCGGCCGGGCGAGACGCTCAGCGGGCAGTACCACACCGGCCCCGGCGGAAAGGGCTTCAACCAGGCCACCGCCGCGGTCCGCGCGGGCGCGGCGACGACGTTCGTGTGCGCCCTCGGCGAGGACCTCGGCGGGCAGCTCGCACGCGCGCTCGCCACCGCCGACGGGCTCGATCTTCGCGAGCACTCCAGCCAGGCGCCGACCGGCACCGCCGGCATCTACGTCGATCACGACGGCCGCAATTCCATCGTGATCGGCCCTGGTGCCAACGCCGACCTGCCGGTCGATTTCGTGCAGTCGCAACGCGACGTCATTCACGGCGCGCACGTGCTGCTGGCGCAGCTGGAATCGCCGCTGGCGTCGATCGAGGCCGCATTCGCGATCGCACGCGAGGCCGGCGTGTGCACGGTGCTCAATCCCGCACCGGCCGATGCGCGCGTGCCGGCGTCGCTGCTCGCGCTGAGCGACGTGATCACGCCGAACGAAAGCGAGTTCTGCGCGCAGTTGGAGCGCCACGTCGGCGAGCGCGTCGATGCGTCGCTCGTCGCCACGCAGCACGACGACACGCTGCACGCCTGGTGCCGCCGCCTGCTGCCGCACGGCACGGTGGTGGTGACGCTGGGCGCCGCGGGGTGCTTCGTTTCGCATGCGGACGGCGCACTGCATCGCGACGCCCGGACGCATTACCGCGTGCCCGGCGCGAAGGTGCAGCCGCAGGACACCACCGGCGCCGGCGATGCGTTCAACGGCGCGCTTGCGGCGTCGTGGGCGCTGCGACCAGACGCCGCGTTCGCCGACCACCTGCACTACGCGAACCGGTACGCAGCGTTGTCGACGGAAAATGCAGGCGCAGCCGCTTCGATGCCGCGCGATGCGGATGTCCAGAAGCGCTTCGGATGACGCTTGAGCCCTCTCCCACCGGGAGAGGGGCTTTAACCGCCGGGATCCGCGCGCCTGCCCGGCCCGCTACCACAAGCCCGCGCTCTATCAAATAAGAATTATTCGCATTACCATGGCGGGCTTCGAAAGCCCGGATTCCACGATGCTCCGCCGCCATGCCCTCGCCAGCGCCCTGCTGGCCGCCCTTGTCGTGCCCGTCGCCCATGCCGATGAGGCCACCGACATCGATCGCGTCACCGTCTCGGCCAGCACCAGCCGCGTTCCCGATTCCGAAGCCGCGCTGCCTAACACGATCACCGTAATCGACCAGGCGCAGCTGCAGCAGCAGCTCGCGCTGACGCAGGACGTCTCGCAGGTGCTGGCGAACCTGATTCCGTCCTTCGCGCCGTCGCGCCAGAAGCTCACCAACAGCGGCGAGACGCTGCGCGGCCGCAAGCCGCTGTATCTGGTGGACGGCGTGCCGCAGTCCACGCCACTGCGCGACGGCGGCCGCGACGGTCACACCATCGATCCGTCGATGATCGAACGCATCGAGGTCATCCACGGCGCCAACGCGCTGCAAGGCCTGGGCGCGTCGGGTGGCATCATCAACATCATCACCAAGCGCGCGCCGCGCGAGGATGGCGCGACGTTCCAGGACGTTTCCGTCGCCGCATCGACGGCCGTTCCGCACGAAAGCGACAGCACCGGCTATCGCGCCTCGTACCTCTTCGGCACGCGCTCGGGCGCGTTCGATTTCGTCGGCGGCGCGTCGTTCGCCAGCGAGGGCCTGTACTACGACGGCGACGGCGACTCCATCGCGGTCAACGACGTGCAGGGCGACCTGATGGACGCGGAGAGCTACAACCTCTTCGCGAAGGCCGGCTGGAACTTCGGCGAAACCCGCCGCCTGCAGCTCAGCGCGAACCGCTACGAACTGCAGGGCAACAACAACTACCACGCGGTCAACGGCAACCCCGCGACAGGCCAGCTGGCGACGTCCGCGCGCGGCGGCAGCATCGGCGAGGGCCCGCGCAACCGCTCCACCTCGCTGACACTGGACTACACCGACAGGGCGCTTGCCGGCGGCTACTTCCAGGCGCAGCTGTACTGGGTCGATTTCGAAGCCCTCTACGGCGGCAGCTACTGGGGCGATTTCTGGGGCGACGGCCGCGATCCGAACTGGTTCGACCAGTCGCAGAATCTTTCCGAGAAGCTCGGCGGCAAGTTCAGCTGGTCGCGTGGCGACCTGTTCGGCCTGCGCCTGCGCGCCACGGTCGGCCTGGACATCGCGCGCGATACGACCTCGCAGGAACTCGTGCGCGCCGGCATGGACTGGGTGCCGGAAACCTCGTACGAATCGGTGTCGCCATTCGTGCAGCTGGAATGGTGGGTGGCCGACTCGGTCATGCTCACCGGCGGCCTGCGCCACGAGCGCGGCAAGCTGGAGGTGGACGATTACCTCACCATTCCCGATCAGCGCCTCGCGCCCGCCGTGCACGGTCGCCGCTACCTGGTCGAAGGCGGCTCGCCGGAAACGAGCGAAACGCTGCCCAACGTCGGCATCGTGTGGGAAGCCGCCGACGCGCTGAAGCTCTACGCGTCGTATTCGGAAGGCTATACGGTGGCGGACATCGGCCGCGTGCTGCGCGCGATCAACACGCCGAACCAGCGCGTGGACACGCTCGTCGACCTGCAGCCGGTGATCGCCGACAACCAGGAAATCGGCCTGGATTACGACGACGGCCGCTGGCTGGTGCACCTGGCGGCGTACTGGTCGGATTCCGACCTCGGTTCGCGCCTCGCGTTCGACAACGCCACGCAGACGTACAACGTCGTGCGCGAGCGCACCGAGATCGACGGCTTCGAGGGCAGCGTCGCGTACCAGTTCACCGATGCCACGCGCGTCGGCATGGCCTACGCGAAGACCGACGGCCGCTACGACAGCAACGGCGACGACCGCGTCGACAGCGACCTTCCGGGCATCAACGTCGCGCCGGATCGCGCAACCGCGTTCTGGGACCAGACGTGGACACAGGCGGCCTCCACGCGCCTGCAGGCCAGCCATTCGTTCGATCGCGATTTCGACTATCGCGGCACCACGCTGCCGGACGACTTCGAGGGCTACACGACGGTCGACGTGCAGGCGCGCTTCCAGCTGCCGCTGGGCGCGCTGAACGTCGGCGTCGAGAACCTGTTCGGCGAGCAGTACACGACGTACTACTCGCAGACCACGCCGCGCGCCGACACCTACACCGCAGGCCGCGGCCGTGTGCTGACGGTGGGCTGGTCGCACCGGTTCTGATAAATCGCTCCGATGGACATGGCCGCGACAACGCCCGCCACGAAAGCAGTGCCGAAACGGCGGCTGCGGGCGGTGCTGTCGTGGCTGCATCTGTGGGCCGGGCTGACGGCGGGGCTGGTGTTCGCGCTGGCCTCGCTCGCCGGCACCGTGCTGGTATTCCATGTCGACCTGCTCAAGCTCCAGCATCCGCAACTCGCACAGCACGCACCCCTAGCCGATGGGCGCGTGCTCGCGCAGTTGATCGAACGCTGGGGCCCGGAGGGCATGCGCTCGCTCGACGTTCCGCGAGATGAACTGCCGGTCTGGCAGGCGTATTTCGAGGATGGTCATCGCCAGTACTTCGCGCCCGAAGACGGCGCGCTGCTGCTTTATCGCAGCCAGCACGATGACGTGCTGCTGTGGCTGCACGAATGGCACGTCGACCTGCTCGGCGGAAAGACCGGGCGCGAAGTGTGGGGCGTGATCGGCTGCATCAGCCTGGCGATGATCCTCATCGGCCTGTACCTGTGGTGGCCAAAGCGCGGGCGCCTCATTGCGCAGCTGAAGATGCACGCCGGCCCGCCGGTGCGGCGCTGGCTCACGTGGCATCGCAGCACCGGCGTGATCCTGCTTCCGTTGCTGTTGCTGGCGACGGTGACCGGCGTCGGCATGGTGTATTCCAAGGCCTTCCAGAAGGCGCTGACGGCAACATTCGGCGGCAAGAACGTGAAGGCGCCGGAACTGGCTGCCAGCGAGGCGGCGATCGACTGGACGACCGCGATCGCGCACGCGCGCGTCGCGATTCCCGAGGCACGGCTGGCGCGCGTGTCGGTGCCCGATGCGAGTGAAGGTGCGGTGTCGTTCCGCCTGCAGGCGAAGGGCGAATGGCACCCCGTCGGCCGCAGCACGGTGGTGATGTCGCGCGATGGCCGCGTCGTGCAGGCCTTCGACGCGACGACGCACAGGCTCGGCATGCGCATGAGCCAGGCCTTCTATCCGCTGCACGTCGGCGCGGTGGGCGGCACGGCGATGAAATGGATCACCGCGCTCACCGGCCTGTTGCCGATGTTCCTGCTGGTCACCGGTTTCCTGTTCTGGCGGCGGCGGCGCGGGAAGCGCTGATCCGGGCTCGCGGATGGTTCGGGGCCCCGGGTCCCGGCCTTCGCCGGGATGACGGTTGGGGGCCGGTACAATCGACCCAATGTCCGCCCTCTCCTTCCGCATCGGTCCGCACGAGATCGCCCCGCGCGTCGTCCTGGCGCCGATGGCGGGCGTGACCGACAAGCCCTTCCGCATCCTGTGCAAGCGCATGGGGGCCGGGCTGTGCGTGTCGGAGATGACGACGTCCGACCCGCGTTTCTGGTCGACCTCGAAGTCGCGCCATCGCATGGACCACGACGGCGAACCGTCGCCGATCAGCGTGCAGATCGCCGGCACGGTGCCCGAGGTGATGGCCGACGCGGCGCGCTACAACGTCGACCACGGCGCGCAGATCGTCGACATCAACATGGGCTGCCCCGCGAAGAAGGTGTGCAACGCATGGGCGGGCTCGGCGCTGATGCGCGAACCCGAACTCGTCGCGCGCATTCTCGACGCCGTCGTGCGCGCGGTGGAGGTGCCGGTCACGCTGAAGATCCGCACCGGCTGGGCCGAAGGCCAGCGCAACGCGCTGCAGATCGCCCGCATCGCGCAGGACGCCGGCATCGCCGCGCTCGCCGTGCACGGCCGCACGCGCGACCAGCAGTACACCGGCGTCGCCGAGTACGACACGATCGCCGAGGTGAAGGCCGCGCTGTCGATCCCGGTGTTCGCCAACGGAGACATCGATTCGCCGCAGAAGGCCGCGCAGGTGCTGGCGCATACGGGCTGCGACGCGGTGCTCGTCGGCCGCGCCGCGCAGGGCCGGCCGTGGATCTTCCGCGAGATCGCGCATTACCTCGAACACGGCGAAGTGCTTGCGGAGCCGACACTGGCCGAGGTGCGCGACGTGCTGCTCGGGCACCTGGAACACCTTCACGCGTTCTACGGCGAAGTGTCCGGCGTTCGCATCGCGCGCAAGCACCTGGGCTGGTACGCGAAGGACCGGCCGGAGAACGCGGCGTTCCGCGCTGTGGTCAATCGTGCGGAGACTGTCGAAGCGCAGCTGACGCTCACGCGCGACTACTTCGACGCGCTGATCGCGGGCGTGCAGCCGCTGGGCGTGGCGGCGTAGGCGCGAGGCCGCGACGACGGCCCGCCCTTAACTTCTCCCGTGCGAGCATCTGCGCATCCGAACGCCAAGGGTGCGGCCATGTCCGACACGTCGTCTTCCTGCTCCGACTTCCCCTATCTGCACGGCTTTTCCTCGACCGAACAGGCGCGCCTGGTGAAGCAGGCGCGGCTGGCCGAATCGACGATCTTCCACGACATCGACTACAGCAACGCGCGGCGACTGCTCGAAGTGGGGAGCGGCGTCGGCGCGCAGACCGAGATCCTGCTGCGCCGCTTTCCCGAACTGCACGCGACCTGCGTCGATCTCAACGAGGCGCAGCTCGACGCGGCTCG
This sequence comes from Lysobacter soli, assembly GCF_009755585.1. Lineage (NCBI taxonomy): Bacteria > Pseudomonadati > Pseudomonadota > Gammaproteobacteria > Lysobacterales > Lysobacteraceae > Lysobacter > Lysobacter soli. Next base: position 3,324,894 of record NZ_CP046603.1, read on the forward strand.
CACCAACCTCGACGCGATGCCGTGGCTGAAAGGGCGCTACGAACTGCACCAGTCCGACGCGACCAACCTGCCGTTCGAACCGCGGACCTTCGATGCCGCGTTCCTGTGCTGGGTGCTCGAACACGTGCCCTCACCGGCGCGCGTGCTCAACGAGGTGCGTCGCGTGCTCGCGCCGGGCTCGCCGGTCTACATCACCGAGGTGATGAACTCCTCGTTCCTGCTCGATCCGTACTCGCCGAACGTTTGGCGTTACTGGATGGCGTTCAACGATTTCCAGTACGACAGCGGCGGCGATCCGTTCGTCGGCGCCAAGCTCGGCAACCTGCTGCTTGCAGGCGGGTTCCGCGATGTCACCACCGACGTGAAGACGTTCTATTTCGACAACCGCGAACCCGCACGGCGCAAGACGATGATCGCGTTCTGGGAAGAGCTGCTGCTGTCCGCCGCCGACCAGCTCATCCAGTCCGGCAAGGTCACGCAGGAGGTCGTCGATGGCATGCGGCGCGAAATGCATCAGGTGCAGAACGATCCGAACGCGGTGTTCTTCTATGCGTTCGTGCAGGCGCGCGCGGTGGTTTACTGAAGTTTCCGGTTTTGTGAGAAAGGTGAAGAAGGCGAAGCGCTTTCGCATGAAACCTTCATGTGTGCGCTCGTCGCGCTCGCGACGAGCGGTGCAGGTCGAAAGTAACAGCCCCCTTCGGCCGATGTTTTTCTGGTCCGCATGACCCAACCTGCAAGCGTCGGGGCGTCCCCTCTGCGGGCCACCGCAGCGTCCCGGCGGACCAGGAGGCCACACATGAAAGCCAAGATTGCATTCATCGCGCTGGCGATGGCGGTAACGGCGACGGCATGGGCCGCCGATCCGGTGGGCGATCTGTCGAAGATCACCGGACTGTCCGAGCGCAAGGTACAGATGATCGTCGGCAACCGCACCGCGTTTGCCGAGTATCCGTATACCTACGATCGCGCGCTTGACAAGTTCGTCGCCGCCATCGGCAAGGACAACTACAACCGCCTCATGGACGGCGAAGCCGTCGCGCTGCACGACGCCAAGGGCAACGAGTACATCGTGCAGATCGACGACGCGTTGCTGGAAGCGCACAACGCGCTGTGAGTCGGTTCGGGGCGCACGCGACGCGCGCGCTCCGGACCGGCCGGGTTTCGTCCTTCACAAGGTGCTGAAAGTGAACAGCTCAACGTCCGCCTGAAGGGACCGCGTGTGCACGCCACGCGGCCCCGGCGGCAAGGTTCGCTTCGTCAGCTTCCAGATTCCGGGGATCGTTCCATCGTCACGCCATTGGCGTCGGCTGCAGCGGTTGCGTCCGCGGGTTCGTGCCAGATGCGCTCCCACATCGTGCGCAGGCGACGCCCTGCTTCCCATGGCCACTGCAGCTGTCGCGACGGAATCTGCGCCCAGCGGCCGTCGGCGTCCTTGCGCGCGACGGCGAAACGGAAGCTGTAGTCGGGCTCGGCGCCCATGCGCAGGTCGGAGAGCACGAGTTCGCCTTCACGTACCTGCGCCTTCATGAACCCGCGGTTGAACCACTGCAGCCGCTGCACGGCGGGAAAGTCGCGCACCTGCTCCATCGCGGCCACATCCGATGCATGACGGCGAAACTGCATCGGTCCGGAGTCGGCCACCAGTGACCGCTCGCCTTCGACAAAGCCCTCCGGCGTCATCGCCACCACGCGCCACAGCAGGATGTTGAACGGCATCGGCACGGAAAACCTCGTCGCGGTCGCGAGGTCCTGCGAGGCCAGCGCCTGTTCCGCCGCGCGTTCGACCTGGTGTTTCGCGACGAGTGACAGGCCCAGGTACAGCGAACTCAAGGCCAGACCTGCGACGAGCGCTGGCTGCGCGATCCGGCGCTCGCGCGCGAACCATGCGACGACGCACGCGAGCAGCAGCCACACCGTATAGAGCGGATCGATGATGAACACGCTGGACCACATTACCGGCTGCGTCGGCAACGGCCAGAGCAGCTGCGTGCCGTAGACGGTGAAGGCGTCCAGCAGCGGATGCGTCAGCAACGCGCCCTGCATCGCCCAGAACCACCGCGTTGGCGATTGGGCCACACGGCCGCCGCGCGACCGGAACCACGCCCACAGCGCCCACGCGACGAACGGCAGCACGAGCAACGAATGGCTCCAGCTGCGATGCCAGGTCATGCGCGCGACCGGGTCGTCGGTGATCAGGTTGATGGGCAACACGTCGAGGTCGGGCAAGGTGCCGAGCGCTGCTCCTGCGAGCAGTGCGGCACGACGGTGTTGAGGCGGGGCGATGGCGGCGGCAACGGCCGCGCCGAGGACGATCTGCGTGAAGGAATCCATCGGGCGATGCTAGCGGCTTCCCGACGCCAGGTCGTCACCGCGGCGAACCGGCGACTCACGCTGCCCGCGACTGCTCCGTCGCCATGGGACGATGACGCGGTCCGATCAGTGCGCGCGTCTCGCCCGTATGCGTCAGAAGACGCAACGTCCCGTCCGGATCCTCCGCGAGCGCGCTGAGGCTTTCGACCCAGTCGCCGTCATTGGCGTAGATCAGGCCGTCGCGTTCGATGAGCGCCGCGCGGTGGATGTGGCCGCAGACGATGCCGTCCAGGCCTCGACGCCGCGCGTCATCGAGGCCCGCATGGACGAAGCGTTCGATGTAGCGCTCGGCCGCGCCACTCTGCCGCTTCAGGAATTCCGACAGCGACCAGTAGCGTTGGCCGGCGAGGCGTCGCGCCCGGTTGAGCCACTGGTTGCCGGTGAGGATGCGGTAGTACAGCCAGTCGCCGAACTGCTCCTGCAGCCCGCCGAAATGCGTGATGCCGTCGTAGTCGTCGCCGTGCGTGACGAGCAGGCGGCGTCCGTCGGCGGTGACGTGCACCATGCGTCGGCGCACCCGCATGCGCGGCAACGCGAGACCGCAGAAGCGGCGGATCGGGCGATCGTGGTTGCCCGGCACGTAGATCAGTTCGGTGCCGCTGCGACGCAGCCCGTGCAGCGCCTCGACCACGCGGTTGTGCGGCGCGCCCCAGCGCGCGCGGCGTTGCGCCATCCACCACAGGTCGACGATGTCGCCGACCAGGTACAGGCGATCGCAGCGGAGTCCGCCGAGGAAGTCGGCGAATTCGGCGGCGTGGCAGTGTTTTGAACCCAGGTGGACGTCGGACACGAAGACCGCGCGACGGCGCGGCGGCAACACGGTCGGCATCGACGTCATCCTGCGGTCTCCATGCACGGTTGGGCGGGTGCGATGCCGAGGTAGCGTTCGCGTTTCTTCGGACGAAGCAGGTCCAGGTCGACTTCGATCAATCCATCGACCGCATCGCTGAAGGCCGGGTCCACGCCGAACGCGAGGAAGCGCGCGCCGCCCGGCTCGCACAGGTCGGTGTATTGCTTGTAGAGCATCGGCAGCGTGGCGCCGAGCGCGTCGAGGTTGGTCTTCAGCACGCGGAACGCCGTGGCCGCATCGACCTCGCCGAACTGCGGCGGCGCGGCCTGGTAGACGAATGGCTGTCGCGATACCGCGCGCGTGGCCTCGCTACCGTAGTAGCGCGCGTAGTACGCGACGATCTGCTCGCGCGCCGCGGCCGGCAGCGCGGCGCTGATCGACACCGGGCCGAACAGGTAGCGCACGCTCGGATGCCTGCTCAGGTACGCGCCGATGCCCTGCCACAGGTAGTCGATGCTGCGGCTTCCCCAGTAATCGGGCACGACGAAGCTGCGCCCCAGCTCCATGCCCTGCGCGATGCGCGGCACCGCGTCGTCGGCGTACCGGAAGAGCGAGGCGGTGTAGAAGCCGGCCAGGCCGCGTTCGGCCAGCACGCTCGCGCCGCGCGCGATGCGGTATGCGCCGGCAATCTTCGACACCTCCGCATCCCACAGCACGATGTGTTCGTACCAGCTGTCGTAGAGGTCGACGTCCAGCCGCTGGCCGGTGCCCTCGCCCACCGCGCGGAACGTGAGTTCGCGCAGGCGGCCGATTTCCTGCAACAGCGGCGAGCCGGCGGCAAGTCGCCCGACGCGGATCTGCTTGCCGTCGACAGTGCGGCCGAGCAGCGCTAGTGCCTCGATGCCGTCGCGCACCTGCGTCGCATCGACTGGATCGATCAGCGGCGCGATGAGCGGGACGACATTCGTTTCGACAGGCGCGGCATGCGGGCCCGCGCGACGCCGGCCGAGCGAGAACAGCTCGCGGCGCACCTCGCGCAGCAGTTGCTGGGGGTCGCCCTCCGCCGGCAGCGTCAGCGGATGGCCGATGCGCAGCGCGATGCGGTGCGCACGGCGCGCGAACATCTCCCGCGCCAGCAACGCGGTACCGACGGGCTTGAACAAGGCCGACGCGCCATAGAACAGCGCCGAGTTGCGCGCCTCGATGCGCACCGGCAGCACCGGCGCATCGGCCGTGCGCGCGAAACGCAGGAAACCGCGGCGCCAGCGTCCGTCCGTTACACCGCGCAGGCCGAGCCGTGCCACTTCGCCGGCCGGAAACACGATCACGCACTGGTCGGCGCGCAGCGCGTCGTCGATAGCGGAAAGGCTGTGCGGCGTCGGACGGCCGCCCAGGATGCGCACCGGCAGCAGCAGGCCCGCGAGCGGCTCCAGCGCGCCGAGCAGGTCGTTCGCGACGATGCGCACGTCGCGCCGCACGCGGCCGACGGCGTCCAGCAGCGCCAGCGCGTCGAGCGCACCGGACGGATGGTTGGCGACGATCAGCAGCCGGCCGGTGGCGGGAATCCGCCCCAGTTCCGCGGAATCGACCACGTAGCGCGCCTGAAGGTGATCCAGCCCGGCGGCGACGAAATCGAAATCGCGCAGGTGGCCGTTGGCCGACAGGAACGCCTCGACCTGGTCGAAGCGCGACCAGCGGCCGATCGTGCGCAGCAAGGGCCGGGCGACGTTCGCACGGCGTCCCCGGAACCAGTGCGGAAAGCGTTCTTGCAGGCGGCGTTCGAGTGGCATGCGTCGGCGCGGATCGCCCCGGCGGGGCTTTCGCCGCGGAAGGTTGGGATGCCCCGGCGACAGGGCGGTGGCGGTTTCGCGTCAGGACCGTGACAGCCGCGCCGGCAGCCGGAAGCCCGCCACGGCGGGCTCGCGCTTAACCACCGCGCAACATCTCCGTGGCGCACAATGCGCCGACCGGGACAAGCCTGTATCATGCCCGGCCATCCTTTCATCCGAATCAAGGGATATTGACCTCGATGTCCAGCTACCTGTTCACCTCCGAATCCGTCTCCGAAGGCCATCCGGACAAGATCGCCGACCAGATCTCCGATGCCGTCCTGGACGCGATCCTGGCCCAGGACAAGCGCGCGCGCGTGGCCTGCGAGACGCTGGTGAAGACCGGCGCCGCCATCGTCGCCGGCGAGGTCACCACCACCGCGTGGGTCGACATCGAGTCGCTGGCGCGCCGCGTCATCAACGAGATCGGCTACAACAATTCCGACGTCGGCTTCGACGGCCACACCTGCGCGATCATCAACATGCTCGGCAAGCAGTCGCCGGACATCGCCGCGGGCGTCGACCGCAAGAAGCCGGAAGAACAGGGCGCGGGCGACCAGGGCCTGATGTTCGGCTACGCCTGCAACGAGGCGCCGGAATTCATGCCGGCCCCGATCTACTACTCGCACCGCCTGGTCGAGCAGCAGGCCAAGATCCGCAAGAAGAAGAACTCGCCGCTGCCGTGGCTGCGTCCGGACGCCAAGTCGCAGGTCACCCTGCGCTACGACGCCAACCACAACGTCGCCGGCCTCGACGCCGTCGTGCTGTCGACGCAGCACGATCCGGGCATCAAGCAGAAGGATCTGGTCGAAGGCGTGTACGAGAACATCCTGCGCCCGGTGCTGCCGAAGAAGTGGCTCGAGTCGCTGCCGAAGAACAAGATCCACATCAACCCGACCGGCATCTTCGTGATCGGCGGCCCGGTGGGCGACTGCGGCCTGACCGGCCGCAAGATCATCGTCGACAGCTACGGCGGCATGGCCCGTCACGGCGGTGGCGCGTTCTCGGGCAAGGATCCCTCGAAGGTCGACCGTTCGGCCGCCTACGCCGCGCGTTACGTCGCCAAGAACATCGTGGCCGCCGGCCTGGCCGACCGCTGCGAGGTGCAGGTTTCCTACGCCATCGGCGTGGCTGAGCCGACCTCGATCTCGGTCACCACCTTCGGCACCGGCAAGATCCCGGACGAGAAGATCGAGAAGCTGATCCGCAAGCACTTCGACCTGCGTCCGTACGGCATCGTGAAGATGCTGGACCTGATCCACCCGGTCTATCAGGACACGGCCGCCTACGGCCACTTCGGCCGCAAGCCGAAGGAAGTGACCTACGTCGACGGCGCCGGCAAGAAGCAGACCGCCACGGCCTTCTCGTGGGAGAAGACCGACCGCGCCGACGCGCTGCGCAGCGACGCGAAGCTGAAGTAAGCGCCGCGTCCCGCAAGGGGCTGCGACATGGAAAAAGGCCGCGAAAGCGGCCTTTTTTCATTGCTGCGGGAAGCGCCGGGCGGCCCGTCCGGATTCACTCATCACGCCCCGTGAACGGCTAGAATGTCGCGTTCCCGCCGAGGGGCGCTGCAAGTCCGGATTCCACCATCGCGTGGCTCCCGGAATCAGGCTCGGCAGGACCTACACGAACAACGGCGCCCGGTTTGGCAGCCTTCGCGGCCTGCCCTCACCCCACCCTCTTCCCTTGCGGGAGAACGGGAAACAAACCGGAGCAATCTGATGAACGCACAGATCAAGACCTTCTCGACCGAAGGCGACTACAAGGTCGCCGACATCTCGCTGGCCGACTGGGGCCGCAAGGAGCTCGACATCGCCGAGCACGAGATGCCGGGCCTGATGTCCATCCGCAAGAAGTACGCCGCCGCGCAGTCGCTCAAGGGCGTTCGCGTGACCGGCTCGCTGCACATGACGATCCAGACCGCCGTGCTGATCGAGACGCTGCGCGACCTCGGCGCCGACGTGCGCTGGGCCTCGTGCAACATCTTCTCGACGCAGGACCATGCCGCCGCCGCCATCGCCAAGTCCGGCACGCCCGTCTTCGCGTGGAAGGGCGAGACGCTGGAGGAATACTGGGACTGCACGCTCGCCGCGCTGACCTTCCCGGGTTCGGGCGCCGACAAGTACCTCGGCCCGGAGCTGGTGGTCGACGACGGCGGCGACGTCACGCTGCTGATCCACAAGGGCTATGAGCTCGAGAACGGCAGCGACTGGGTCAACACCCCGTCGGGCAACCACGAAGAGCAGGTCATCAAGAACCTGCTGAAGAAGGTGCATGCCGAGCGTCCGGGCTTCTGGCACACCGTCGTGCGCGACTGGAAGGGCGTTTCGGAAGAGACCACCACCGGCGTGCACCGCCTGTACCAGCTGGCCGAAGCCGGCAAGCTGCTGGTGCCGGCGATCAACGTCAACGACTCGGTCACCAAGAGCAAGTTCGACAACCTCTACGGCTGCCGCGAGTCGCTGGCCGACGGCCTCAAGCGCGCGATGGACGTGATGCTCGCCGGCAAGGTCGCGGTCGTGTGCGGCTACGGCGACGTCGGCAAGGGTTCGGCGCACTCGCTGCGTGCCTACGGCGCGCGCGTTGTCGTCACCGAAATCGATCCGATCAACGCCCTGCAGGCGGCGATGGAAGGCTTCGAGGTCAACACCGTCGAATCGACGCTGGGCCGTGGCGACATCTACGTCACCACCACCGGCAACAAGGACGTGCTGACGCTCGAGCACATGTCGCAGATGAAGGACCAGGCGATCGTCTGCAACATCGGCCACTTCGACAACGAGATCCAGGTCGACCGCCTCAACGAGTCGGGCGCCACGCGCCTGAACATCAAGCCGCAGGTGGACAAGTACACCTTCAAGAACGGCAATTCGATCTTCCTGCTGGCCGAAGGCCGCCTGGTGAACCTGGGCTGCGCCACGGGCCATCCGAGCTTCGTGATGTCGAACTCGTTCTCGAACCAGACGCTCGCGCAGATCGACCTGTGGGCGAACAAGGACAGCTACGAGCCGAAGGTCTACATCCTGCCGAAGAAGCTCGACGAGGAAGTCGCGCGCCTGCACCTGGAGAAGATCGGCGTGAAGCTGACCACGCTGACCGACGAGCAGGCCGCCTATCTCGGCGTGCCGGTCGAAGGCCCGTACAAGCCGGATCACTACCGCTACTGATCCACGGCGGTATCGCGGTACATGGAAAACGGGCGCTTCGGCGCCCGTTTTCTTTTGGACGGCCTCTCGCGCCGCCCAAGTCCGTTCAATTCATCGCGATGAAGCGATAAACTCCCCGAAACCTCCGCGAGCGGACCGCATGCCCACGCCCATCAGCTTCGAGTTCTATCCGCCCAAGACCGACGAGCAGCGCGCGCAGCTGGACAAGACCGCGGCGAAGTTGAAATCGCAAAAGCCCGAGTACGTGTCGTGCACTTTCGGCGCGGGCGGTTCGACGCTGAGCTACACGCCCGAAACCGTCGAGCGCCTGCATCGCGAACACGGGCTGGATGCGGCGCCGCATCTGTCGTGCGTCGGCGGCACGCGCGAGGAGCTCGGCGAACTGCTCGAGCGCTACAAGGCGATGGGTTGCCGGCGCATCGTCGCGCTGCGCGGCGACCTGCCCTCGGGCATGGGCCACACCGGCGATTTCCGCTACGCGACCGAGCTGGTGGAGTTCATCCGCCGCGAGCACGACGGCTATTTCCACATCGAAGTCGGCTGCTATCCCGAGTGCCATCCGCAATCCGATGACGCGCTCGCCGACCTGCGCCACTTCAAGGCGAAGGTGGATGCCGGCGCGGACGGCGCGATCACGCAGTATTTCTACAACGCCGACGCGTATTTCCGTTTCGTCGACGACGCACGCAAGCTCGGTGTCGACATTCCGATCGTGCCGGGCATCATGCCGATCTCGAACTTCTCGCAGCTGCGCCGCTTCTCCGATGCGTGCGGCGCGGAGATCCCGCGCTGGATCGGCAAGCGCATGCAGGCCTACGGCGACGACGTCGAAGCGATCCGCGATTTCGCCGCCGACTTCGTCGCGGACATGTGCCGGCGCCTGATCGACGGCGGCGCACCGGGCCTGCATTTCTACACGCTGAACCTGACCAAACCGACCCTGTCGGTACTCGCGCGGATTCGCTGAATCCGCGGGAAAACGCGGGAATCTCACACGCGACATTGACGGTTCCGGGCGGACGATGAGCGCACCCGCTCCCCCCGGGAACCGACATGAACACGTTACACCACCGCGCGCGCATCGACCGCGCGCTGCGTCATCGCATGACACGCGCGATGGTCGCCTGGAGTCCGGTGTTGCTGCTGTTGTGCGCACTCGCCCCCGCGCACGCAGCAGGCGGCCTTCATCGCTGCGAAGCGCCCGACGGCTCGGCCGTCTATACCGACAGTGCCTGCGCCGCGTTCGATGCGAAGCCCGCACCCATGTCGACCGAACTGCTGAACCGCCTTGCGATGGACGACGCGGTGTTCAACGCCGACTCGTCGCGTGCGCGCTCACTGTCGACGGCCATCCGCGTGCGTCGCGCGCCGCAGGCGGGATGCGCGCGCAGCCCCGGGCAACTGTCGATGGACCTGCTGGCCTCCTTCGCCATGGGCGATGTGAATCGCATCGCCGAAAGCGTGCACTGGCCCGGCCTGCGTCACCGCCAGGCGCAGGTCGTGATGAACCGGCTGATGCAGCTCGCGCGCACGTCGCTGGTCGACGCCAGCTTCTGGCCGGGACTGGCTGATGGAAGCGGCGGCGCGATGCAGCTGACCTTCGATCGCCCGCAACGCGTGATGGAAGTCGGCGTGGAGCGTTACGCCGGTTGCTATTTCGTGCGGTTTTGAACGCCGGCGCCAGGACTGCGATGCACGCACTGTCTGCGGACGCGCCGCCCCGCTAGGCTGCGCGGATGCACGCCCCGTACTTTCGTTCGATCGCCGCACTCTCCGCGTTTGTCCTGCTCGCCTGGTGCGCGCCGGCCGCGGCCGACGTCCGCCACTGCGTGTTGCCCGACGGGCAGAGCGTGTTCACCGATCGCGGATGCGCGGAAGTCGGCGGCGTCGAACAGACGGAGCAGCGCCCGGTCGTGGGCAATGTCGAAAAGAAGCGCGCGCCCGGCTGTGCCCGCAACATCGACGACCTGCTGTTCGAGATGAACACCGCCTTCAGCGCGCACGACGCGAACCGGCTGGCCGGGGTCTACCACTGGACCGGCATGTCGGGCAGCACGGCCTACAACGTGATGGAACGGCTCGATGCGATCGTCCAGCGGCCGCTGGTGGACATCGTTCCGGTGATGCCGGAGGAGGTCGCACCGGTCGTCGACGACGCGCCGCCCTACCCCGCCTTCACCGATGCAGCGGGGTCGCCCGTCGCCCCGGAGGCGCCCGCCGCGCCGCCGCGTCCACGCACGCCGGTGGCGGTGCGCGTCGAGCAGACGCAGGAAAACGGGATCACGCCGTCGCGGACCGTGTTCGGGCTGCAGAAGCACTTCGGCTGCTGGTGGATCAAGGGCTGAGCGGCCCGGACCGGCAAGCCCGACGGTTTGGGAAGCGGGGGCGCCGCGAGGCACAATAGCGGTTTCCCCTGACGGACGGCCGCGATGCAATACCCCGACTGGATCTGGCACAACGGCGCGATCAAGCGCTGGGCCGAGGCCACCACGCACGTGATGTCGCACGCGCTGCACTACGGTTCGTCCGTCTTCGAGGGCATCCGCTGCTACCAGACGCCCAACGGCCCGGTGATCTTCCGCCTGACCGACCACAACACGCGACTGTTCGCCTCGGCCAAGATCTACGACATGGCGATGCCGTACTCGCTGGAGCAGATCAATGCGGCCTGCCGCGAAGTGCTCAAGGCCAACGAGAACACCACCGACTACCTGCGCCCCGTCGCGTACCGCGGTCTGGGCGGTTTCGGGCTGTCCGCCGACACGCCGACCGACGTCGCCGTCGCCACGTGGAAGATGGGCCAGTACCTGGGCGCGAGCGTGCTCGAACAGGGCATCGACGCCTGCGTGTCGAGCTGGCAGCGCTTCGCTCCGAACACGTTGCCGGCCGGTGCCAAGGCGGGCGGCAATTACCTGTCCGGCCAGCTGGTCGCGCGCGAGGCGCGTCGCCTGGGCTTCGGCGAAGGCATCGCCCTGGCGTCCACCGGCCTGCTGTCGGAAGGCGCTGGCGAAAACCTGTTCCTCGTCTTCGACGGCGCGCTGCACACCACGCCGGTGAGCGCGGCGCTGCTCAACGGCATCACGCGCAACACGATCATCACCCTCGCCCGCGACGCCGGCATCGAAGTGATCGAACGCGACCTGCCGCGCGAATACCTGTACCTGTGCGACGAGCTCTTCATGTGCGGCACCGCGGCAGAAATCACGCCGATCCGCTCGGTCGACGGCCGCCAGGTCGGGGCCGGCAAGCCGGGTTCGGTGACGCGCCGCATCCAGGAGCTGTTCTTCGGCCTGTTCGACGGCAAGACGCCGGACAAGTACGGCTGGCTGGAGGCGGTGTAAGCGCTCCGGCTTCCGCTCACGAAAAAGGCGCCGCAAGGCGCCTTTTTTGTTTCGTGCGGCTTGCAGGCCTTATGCCTTGCCGATCGAAAGCATGGGCGCATCGAACGTGAGCGTCGCGATGACGCCGCGCGGCTTGCCCGGGCGTACCTGCACTTCCCACGAGTACAGCGTGCACAGGCGTCGCACGATCGACAGGCCGATGCCGCCGCCCTGCGAATGCCCGGCGTGCGTGCCGCGATAGCCGCGCTGGAAGAGTTTCGCCGCATCTTCCTCGCTGAGCCCGGGTCCGGAATCGACCACGTCCACCGAACGCTTGCCGATGCGCACTTCGACCTCGCCTTCGGTCGTGTACTTCACCGCGTTGCCGATGAGATTGCCCAGCGCGACCGACACCGCCGCCTCCGGCGCATCGACGATCAGGCTCGGCTCGCCGACGACACGAAGCTCCATCGGTTTGCCGCCAAGTTGCGCGCGGTGCGCGTCGAGCAATTGTTCGGCGACCTTCGCCACGTCCGTCGCGCCGTGGCCGCGCTCGTTGCGCGAGAGCAGCAGCAACGCGCTGATCAGGTCCGTGCATTGCTGTTCAGCGCGCTGGATGCGCTGCAGGCGACTGCGCGTCTTCTCGTCGACGTCCGGCCGCGACAGCAGCAATTCGACCGCGCCCTTGATCACCGCCAGCGGCGTGCGCAGTTCGTGGCTGACGTCGGCGTTGAACTCGCGGTCGCGCTGCACCACTTCGGTCAGGCGTTCGGCGTAATCGTCCAGCGCCTCGGCGAGCTGGCCGACCTCGTCGCTCGGGAAGTGCGACGCCAGGCCTTCGGGCTCCGCGCTGCGGCCGGACTGCTTGAGCCGGTTGGCCAGTTCGGTCACCGGGCTCATCACGCGCGAGGCCGACCACCAGCCGACCAGCAACGACAGCAGGGTAAAGAGGAACACCGCGGCCCAGATCGCCCGCTGGAACTGCGCCTCGCCGCGCGTCGCCTGCGACATGTCGTAGGCGAGGAAAAACCACGCCTTCGGCGTCTTGCGCACCGCGAGCTTGTATGCGAACGGCTCGCCGTTGGCGACGCCGGTCATGCCGTAGATGCCGTCGCGCAGTTCGTACCACTCCGGCCAGTTCACGCGCACCGAATCGATCTTGTCGATCGGATAGACGTAGGCACGGATCTGGTCGACGGCGAACTGCGGATTTTCCGGATCCAGTTCGAACTGGCGCGCGGCCATCTCGATGTTCCGGTTCATCACGTCCTCGACCAGCTGGTTCTCCACGCGGTTGCGCGTCCAGTTGGTCGCCCACGCGAACATCGCCGTCAGGCCAAAGCCCAGCAGCACGAAGGCCAGGATGATTCGACTGCGAAGCTGCCGCCGGTAGCGCGTTCGCCTGCGCGGCGGCGTGGGCTCCTGCGGGGACGCTTCGGCCATCCGGTCAGCCGTTGTCGGGGGCGGCGATGCGGTAACCGATGCCATGGCGGGTCTGGATCAGCGGCACGTCGAAGGGCTTGTCGACCACGGCGCGCAGGCCATGGATGTGCACGCGCAGGCTGTCCGAATCGGGAAGCTCCTCGCCCCACACGCGCGTTTCGAGTTCCTGGCGCGTGACCACCGCGGGCGAGGCTTCCATCAGCGCCTGCAGGATCTTCAGCGCGGTCGGGTTGAGCTGCAGCAGCTTGCCCTGGCGACGGACTTCGAGCGTGTCGAGGTTGTATTCCAGGTCCGCGACATTGAGCACGCGCGTCTGCACGCCGCGGCCGCGGCGCGAGAGTGCGTTGAGGCGTACTTCCACTTCCTGCAGCGCGAAGGGCTTGATGAGGTAGTCGTCGGCGCCGGAATCGAAGCCGGCCAGCTTGTTCTCGAGCGAATCGCGCGCGGTGAGCATCAGCACCGGCGTCTGCTTGCGCGCTTCGTTGCGCAGCTTGCGGCAGACCTCCAAGCCGTCCAGGCCCGGAAGGTTGAGGTCGAGGACGATCGCGTCGAAGTCGTGGACCACGGCCAGGTGCAGGCCGGTGACGCCGTCGGCGGCGAAGTCGACGGTGTGGCCGCGGTCCTCGAGAAAGTCGCCGAGGTTCGCCGCGATGTCCTGGTTGTCTTCGATGACGAGAATGCGCATGTGACCTTTCCTGGGTAATGGGCCTTCGACCGGCGTGCGCCGCGGCAGTTCCGGAGGTGCGAGAACTGAATGCGCGCGCGATGGCGTTGCCGGGGAGCTTAACGATTCTGCCAGAGCCGCTGGAGTGCGCCGATCACCGCGCGCTGACGTCGCAACGCACGTTTGCCATGACGCGAAACGAAGCTTCGGACGGAGAGCAGCCAAAACAAAGGCCCAGACACGGGGCCACCGTGCCTGGGCCAAAAAGGTATTGCCCCGATTACCGTAACCTGCATCGACCTGTTGCTGACGAGGAAGAGCGGCAGTGCTGCGGTAGGGACAGGCTACGCCGATTTCGATTAAAGCGTCGTTAAAAACGACCGTTAAATCGATGTTATTCAGCTCAGAAAATAGCCGCTGAACCCGCCACAATCGCCGAAGTTCGCCGAACGTGCCGTCATTCGTCGCCAACACCGGACTCAGCGGGCGGCGGCCCGTTTCGCGGCTTTCCGCCGGACGCGCTCGGCCAGGTAGGTGACGATCTCGCCGGCCACGTCCACGCCGCTGGCCTCCTCGATCCCCTCCAGTCCGGGCGATGCATTGACCTCCAGCACCAGCGGACCGCGCTTGGAGCGGATGAGATCCACACCGGCGATGCCGAGGCCAAGCACGCGTGCGGCGCGGATCGCGACATCTTCTTCCGCCGCACTCGCGCTGACGCCCTTGGCGGTGCCGCCGCGATGCAGGTTCGAACGGAAGTCGCCCTTGGGCGCCTGCCGCTTCATCGCCGCCACCACGCGACCGCCCACCACGAAGCAGCGCAGGTCGGCGCCGCGCGCTTCCTCGATGAACTCCTGCACCAGGAAATTCGCGTACAGGCCGCGCAGTGCTTCGATCACGCCCTGCGACGCCGAGGGCTTCTCGGTGAGCATGACGCCTGCGCCCTGCGTGCCTTCGTTGAGTTTGATGACGTGCGGCGGCGCGCCCAGCATCGACAGCAGGTCGTGCGTGTCGTCGGGGTTGTCGCCGAAGACCGTCGTCGGCAGGCCGATGCGTTCGGCCGCGAGCAGCTGGTGGCAGCGCAGCTTGTCGCGCGCGCGCAGCACGGCGTCGGACGAATTGGGCGTAAGCGTGCCCATCAGTTCGAACTGCCGCAGCACCGCCGAGCCGTAGCGCGTGATCGACGCACCGATGCGCGGGATCACCGCCTGGTAGCCGGAAATCGGCTTGCCCTTGTAGCGCATGCTGAATCCGTCGCTGGCGATGCGCATGTAGCAGCGCAGCGGGTCGAGCACGCGCACGCTATGGCCCTGGTCGCGCGAGGCTTCCACCAGACGGCGCGTCGAATACAGCTTGCTGTTGCGCGAGAGGATCGCCAGTTTCATGAAGGGCGGCGGTGTGGGGGCTGAGTGGGAAAGGGAAGCGCCTCGCCGGGAGCGGCGGGACGCGAGATGACACCCGGCTCGCGCCGGCTGAGCCGGCCGTGCAGGAAGGATCGTCCCGGATCGACCGTGAAGGCACGTGCGAGCGCGGTACGCCCGAGCAGCATCGGGAACAGCATCCCGCGGCGATCGGACAGATTGATTTCAATCTCGCGCTCGATGCCGGCCACCGCCAGCGTCGTGCGCACGAACACGCGGCGCGTGCAGTGGCCGCCCGAATCGGTGACCTCGCGTTCGTCGAACACCGGAGCCGCCGCTTCGATCACGCGCGCGCCGTGCCCGGGACTCAGGCAGAAACCCACCCACGGACTACCGCGTTCGGTGAACCGCCACTGCGTGTCGACGTGGAGCGCGGAGCTGCGCGCGCCGCTGTCCACCTTCGCCCGCAACCGTTCGATACCCAGTTCCGGCAGGGCTATCCACTCACGCCAGCCGAGCACGATCTTGCTTGCCATCGCGCCTCCAGGACCTCGCCTGAAAGACAAAAACGGCGGCCACTGTAAAGCAGGCCGCCGTCGCAATTGTTTGGAGCGGGTGATGGGAATCGAACCCACGCTAGCAGCTTGGGAAGCTGCAGTTCTACCATTGAACTACACCCGCGTCGCGATGAAGTCTATGCCCCCGCACGGAGGCTTGGCAACGCGGCGCCGGGACATCCCCGCGGCGCCGCGTGCCGGTTCAGCGTGTCGTCGTCGACTTAGAAGCCGCCGCCGAAGCTGACGAACAGCGTCGCGTCGTTGCCGCCCTTCTGGCCGACCGTGACGTTGGCGCCGATGTCGGTGCGCAGGCCGAACAGCTCCGTGCGCGCGCCCATCACCAGCGTGCCGTAGTCCTGGTCGTATTCCAGGCCGCGAACCGCGTACGCGCCGACGCCCGGCAGCGAACGCAGCGAGGCGGTGGCTTCCTTCGGGGCGTCCTCGAACTCGTGGTCGTAGGTCAGCTTGGCGTACGGCTGCAGGTGTTCGTTGATCGCGTAGTTGACCTGCCAGCCGAGGCTGCCGATCAGCGAATCGAATTCCTGGTCGCCGAAGGAGAGCGCGGTGGACTCGTTGCTGTTCTCGTCGAAGCCGTCGACTTCGATCGTCTGCGACACCAGCTGCATCACCGGGCCGTGCTTGAGCGAGCCTTCGCCGAAGTTCCAGCCGGCCGCGAACGCGGCGGTCAGGTTCGTGCCGTCGGCCGAGCCGCTGTGCACGCGCGAGGTCGGGCCGAGGTTCACGCGACGGTCGATGTCGTAGGAGACCCAGGTGTAGCTCAGCTGGCCGTTGATCCACGCCGAACCGGCCGACCACGCGAGGTAGCCGCCGAGGGTCGCGTCGTCCTGGTCGAACTGGCCGCCACTACGGCCCCAGTCCATCTTCTGCTGGCCCCAGCCGGCGAAACCGCCGTACACCAGGTTGCCGCTGGCCCAGTCGAGGCCGGCGGTCAGCGTCGGGCCGAAGCCGTCGTAGTTGTCGCCGCCGCCGTAACGCTGCGAATCGCCGCGAACGTCGGCCCACCAGCGCATGCCGTCGCCTTCGGGACGCGTGGCCGCCTGCGCGCCGACGCGTTCGGCACGGGCGCGACCGACCATCGCTTCGCTATGCGGCAGCACGGCGATCTGGCGCGGCGCTTCCAGCAGCGACAGCGCGTAGTCGGCGACGATCTCGTGGGCACGCGACGAGGGATGCACGCCGTCGGCGAAGACGTAGGTGTTCGCCGCATCCGGCGAGACCATGCTGCCCGGCGTCACCGGGTTGCAGGTGATCGACTGCGCGGTGATCTGCGGATTGCAGGCCGTGCCGGTGGTGTTGGTGAAGCCGTACGGCGCCGGGTTGGCGACGATTTCCTGCAGCAGGTGGAAGGTGTCGACCGGGATGAAGCGCGCGCCGGCCGACGCCAGGCCCGCGTACAGACCGTTGTTGTAGCCCGTCGCCAGCGCCGTGCCGGCGGCCGCGCCCGCAGCGCCCTGCGCGCGGAACTGCGGCGTGATGCCGAGGTCCGGCACGTTCGGCACGAGGATGTACTGCGCGCCGGCGTTCTGCAGCGTCATGACGTTGGTGACCTGCCCGGTGACCGCCGCGCCGACGATCGCCTGCGCCGACGCCGGAGCAGCGGCCGCGGCGAACAGGTCGTTCGCGCCGCCCCACACGGTGTAGAGCGCATTCGGATCGGCGGCACCGCCGTTGGCGGCGAGGTAGCGCGTGATCTGCGAACGCACGGAGAGCGTCGGCAGCTGCGCGGTCAGGCCGGCGCGGTCGGTGGTGACCATCGCGCCGCCGATGGCGTAGTTGGTGCCGCCGGCGTTGAACGGGCTGGCGTTGGTGCCCAGCTCCGTCGCGAGCTGTTCGGACCACACCAGGCCCGGGTTGGTCGTGAATTTGCCCAGCAGCGCGCCGGCCGAGCCGGCCTGGGCGATGATCGCCGGGCGGAAGTAACCCGCGTCCGTCAGGCTGTCGCCGAAGAACACGGTCTGCGAATAGTCCTGCGCGAAAGCCGGCGCGGTCGCCAGCGCAAGGGCGGCGGCGAGCACGGAGCGGACGGGTTTGGTCATCTTCGATTCCTTGGTGGATGAGCTTTGATGGACGTGTCGTGAAGCCGTGGGAGGCGGATCCGGGAGTACATACGCCCGCGGATGGCGGCATCGAACCACGCGGCGTGAACGCACTCACGCCGCACTGCGTCAAAAACCGTGCCGACTGGCCCGCCACTGCGGCGAGCGGCGACAATACGCGAATGCAGATCCAATTGAACGGCGAGCCGCGCGCGATCGCGGCGCAGACCACCGTGCTCCAGCTCGTGCAGGCCGAGGGCCTGGGCGAGCGCCGCGTCGCGGTGGAGGTCAACGGCGAAATCGTGCCGCGCGGGCGGCATGGCGAACACGCGCTCAGCGATGGGGATCGGGTGGAGATCGTGCACGCCCTCGGCGGAGGGTGAGGCCGCGCGCTTGCGAACCACTGGTTCGCGCGCGGCCGAACGCACGTCCATGGATGGACGGGCCGGGCGCTCCGAAGCCATGGCGCCTCGCCATGGATGGCCGCGATGCCCACGCAGAACGCGGTGCTTCTCCCGCGCACCAGCACGCCGGGCTGCCGTCACCCCGGCTGCTAAACTAGCGAAATGACCGCCCCGCACTCCCCCCAGTTTCCGGCCGATCCGCTGGTTATCGCCGGCAAGGCTTACGCGTCGCGCCTGCTCACCGGCACCGGCAAGTTCACCGACCTCGAGCAGACCCGCCTGGCCACCGAAGCCGCCGGCGCGCAGATCGTCACCGTCGCGATCCGCCGCAGCAACATCGGCCAGAACCCCGGCGAGCCGAACCTGCTCGACGTCCTCCCGCCCGATCGCTACACGATCCTTCCCAACACCGCCGGCTGCTACACCGCCGACGACGCGGTGCGCACCTGCCGCCTCGCGCGCGAACTGCTCGACGGCCACTCGCTGGTGAAGCTGGAAGTGCTCGGCGACCAGAAGACGCTCTACCCCGACGTCGTGCAGACGCTGGCCGCCGCCGAGCTGCTGGTGAAGGACGGCTTCGACGTCATGGTTTACACCTCCGACGATCCGATCCTCGCCCGACGCCTGGAAGAGATCGGCTGCGTCGCGGTGATGCCGCTGGCCGCGCCGATCGGCTCGGGCCTGGGCGTGCAGAACAAGTACAACCTGCTGGAGATCGTCGAGAACGCCAGGGTGCCGATCATCGTCGACGCCGGCGTGGGCACCGCGTCCGATGCGGCCATCGCGATGGAGCTCGGCTGCGACGGCGTGCTGATGAACACCGCGATCGCCGGCGCGAAGGATCCGGTGCTGATGGCGCACGCGATGAAGCTCGCCGTCGACGCCGGTCGCGCCGCCTTCAAGGCCGGCCGCATCCCGCGCAAGCGCTTCGCGTCGGCGTCGAGCCCGGTCGACGGACTCATCGGGTGATGAGCGACACCCCCAAGGGCAAGCTTCCGCCCAAGCCCTTCACCCTCGAGGAAGGCCGTCGCCAGGTACGCAGTTTCGTGCTGCGCCAGGGCCGCTTCACCGAAGCGCAGCAGCGCGCGTTCGATACGTTGTGGCCGCGCTACGGCCTCGACTACACCGGCACGCCGCGCGATTTCGACGCCGCTTTCGGCCGCAGCGCGCCGCGCGTGCTGGAGATCGGCTTCGGCAACGGCGAAGCGCTGCGCTTTGCCGCACAGCACGACCACGCGCGCGACCTGATCGGCATCGAGGTGCATGCACCCGGCGTCGGCCGCCTGCTCAACGCGCTCGCGCAGGACGAAGCGCAGCACGTGCGCCTCTACCACCACGATGCGGTGGAAGTGCTGCGCAACGAGATCGCCGACGGCGCGCTCGACGAGATCCGCATCTACTTCCCCGATCCCTGGCACAAGAAGCGGCACAACAAGCGCCGGCTGGTGCAGCCGGAGTTCGCAAACCTGCTCGTGGCCAAACTGGCGCCGGGCGGCCGCTTGCACCTCGCCACCGATTGGCAGGACTATGCCGAGCAGATGTGGGACGTGCTCGATGCCACGCCCGGCCTGGTGAATCGCGCCGGTCCGCGCGGCAGCGTCGAGCGGCCGCAGTGGCGACCGCAAACGCATTTCGAAACCCGCGGCCAGAAGCTCGGCCACGGGGTATGGGATCTGCTGTACGACAAAGCACCGTGATTCGAGATTCGGAATTCGTGATTCGCAATGCAGGCGCGCGCGCCCGCCACGATGCACCGGATTGGTCGATAACGGTCCTTCCGAATCACCAATCACGAATCACAAATCACGGATCTGATGGACACCGCGCTGACGCTCACCACCGACATGAAGCTCGTGCTCGGGCTGGTGGGCTTCACGATGGTGATGTTCCTCTTCGAACGCATCCGCGCCGACGTCGTCGCGCTCGTGGTGCTCGTGCTGCTGGGCCTGTCGGGCCTGGTCGAACCGGACGAACTGTTCAACGGTTTTTCCGGTAACGCGGTGATCAGCATCGTGGCGACGATGATCCTCGGCGCCGGCCTGGATCGCACCGGCGCGCTGAACCGCCTCGCCGGCTGGCTGCTGCGCCGCGCGAAAGGCATGGAGAGCCGGCTGCTGCTGCTCACCAGCGGCGTGGCCGGCATCAATTCCTCGATCATGCAGAACCCGTCGGTGATGGCGCTCTACATGCCGGTCGCCGCGCGGTTGTCCTCGCGTACGGGCATCGCGCTGCCGCGCCTGCTGCTGCCGCTCGCCGCGGCGATCGTGATGGGCGGCGCGCTGACGATGGTCGGCAACTCGCCGCTCATCCTGCTCAACGACCTGCTGATCGCGGCCAACAGCAACCTGCCCTCGGGTGCGGCGACGCTGGAACCGCTGAAGATGTTCGCGCCGCTGCCCATCGGCATCGCGCTGCTCGCTGCGTCGTTGGCGTACTTCCACTTCTTCGGCGACAAGCGCCTGCGCCAGGACGACGACGGCACCGGCGCTACGCCCGCGCGCACGCAGAGCTATTTCGCGAAGGCCTACGGCATCGACGGCGACGTGTATGAACTTACCGTCACCGCCGACAGCCCGCTGGTGGGCATGTCGCTGGGCGAAGCCGAAGCGCTGCACCACGCGCCGCTGCTGTTGGCGCTGAAAAGCGATGGCGAAGCGCGCCTGGCGCCGGCGGCTGACACGCGCATCTGGGTCGGCAGCGTGCTCGGCGCGATGGGCCCGAAGCAGCAGGTGAGCGACTTCGCGCAGAACCATTTCCTGCGCCTGTCCTCGCGCCTGCGCAACTTCGGCGACCTGTTCAATCCCAGCCGCGCGGGCATTTCCGAAGCGGTGGTGCCGGCCACGTCCAAGTTCATCGGCAAGAACGGCCGCGACCTGCAGCTGCGCAAGCAGATGGGCCTGAGCCTGCTGGCCATCAACCGCGACAAGGCCGTGCTGCGCGAGAACGTGCGCGACGTGAACCTGCGCGCCGGCGACATGCTGGTCTTCCACAGCATCTGGACCGACCTGCACGAAGCGGCCGCGAGCAAGGACCTCGTGGTCGTCACCGACTACCCCAAGGGCGAGCAGCGCCCGCACAAGTTCAAGATCGCGATGGCGATCTTCGCCGTGTCGATGCTGCTGGCGCTGTCCTCGCGACTGCCGGTGTCCATCGCGCTGATGACCGGCGTGGCCGGCATGCTCATCGCCGGCGTGATCCACATCGACGAGGCGTACGCCGCGATCAACTGGAAGACCGTCTTCCTGATGGCGTGCCTGATTCCACTGGGCTGGGCGATGGATTCCAGCGGCGCGGCGGCGTGGGTCGCCGGCCACACCATCGAGCGATTACCCACCGGCACGCCGGTGTGGCTGCTGGAAATCCTGGTCGGGTTGTTCACGACCTTGTTCTCGCTGGTGATCAGCCACGTCGGCGCGACGATCGTCACCGTCCCGCTGGCGATCAACCTCGCGCTGGCCGCGGGCGGCAACCCGACGGCGTTCGCGCTGATCGTGGCGCTGTCGGCATCGAACAACTTCATGACCGCGTCCAACCCGGTCATCTCGATGATCACCGGCCCTGCCGGCTACAGCGGCAAGGAGCTTTGGAAGATCGGCGGCCCGCTCTCGCTCATCTACACCGTCGTCGCCGTGGCGATGGTGAATCTGCTGTATTGATCGATTCGGGATTCGGGATTCGGGATTCGGGATTCGGGATTCGGGATTCGGGATTCGGGATTCGGGATTCGGGATTCGGGATTCGGGATTCGGGATTCGGCAACAGCGTTCGCGATCCGTCATCCCGGCGAAAGCCGGGACCCAGGCCCGCAGCGCCTGGCGACACCCTCACCTGCAAACCACACCATCGTCATTCCCGCGAAGCCGGGAATCCAGCCGTATCAGCGCGGCGAACGTGATGCGACCGACGCATGGATCCCCGCCTTCGCGGGGAAGACGGCTCAAGCGGAGTGGTTCGTCCAGCGCGCCTGCGCCGAGGCACTTCTCAAGCCAGAAGCGATCTTCCGACCACCACCGCCCACAGCGCGAGCACGGCGAGGAAGTTCACCATGAACACCAGTCCTCGCAGCCGCACGTTGGCCGTGCAGATCTGCACCACGCTGTGCAGCACGCGACCTGCGACGAAGATCCACGCGAGCATCTGCGGCAGAGGCCCGATGTCGCGGGCCACGATCAGCAGCACGCAGGCGACGTGGAAGAACAGCGGCCACTCGAACTGGTTCGACAGATTGGCGCTGATGCGCGGTTCGAGCTTCGCCCACGGATTGCCGCCGTCGGGGCGCCGCCCGATGCCCCACACGGCGGGCGCGCGGGCGATGGTCAGCAGCACGTACAGGAAGGCGACCCACGCGACGTGGGCGGCCATTGGAACGATCAGCGGGTTCGGCATGGGGCCTCGCTGCGGCTGTACGACCGGATCACATCACGACGGCGAAGTTGAACCGCTCCGCGTCCGGCTGCGAACGCACGAACGCGATCACGCCGGCAAGCTCGTCCACGACGGTCGCGTGCTGGTCGCTCAGCAGCCCGAAGCGGGGCTTGGTCTCGCGGATGTGCGCGTGCAATCCCTCCAGCATCGCCAGCGCGTCGGCGCGCGCAAGCCAGGCACCGTCGGCGGCCATCACCTCGTTGGTCGAGGTCATGCCAGCCGGCAGCTCCAGGTCCTGGAGGTTGTAGCGCATGTCGGTCTCGTCGCAGGCGGCCATGAACGACGGCAGCCGCAGCGACTTTGAGATCGCATCGAGTTTCTTCGCGTGCCGGTACAGCGCCGCGCGATCCTCCTGATCGGAACACACCTCTCCACCGACCAGGCAATTGGCCCACAACACCGTGCTCATGTCGTCCCCTGTTGCGTCTGTTATCAATGCGGCGCTGCCGCGTTGCGGTACTTCAGTCGCCCAGCCAGACCGCGCCGTCGCGCACCGTCACTCCGACCGCACGCAACGATTCCCCGCGACACGGCCCGGCGACGCATTCGCCACCGGTCAATTCGAAGCTCGCCCCATGCGCGGCACATACCAGATGGCCGTCCTTGCTTTTGAGGAACTGGCCCGGCGCCCAGTCGAGGCGGCGACCGGCGTGCGGGCAGATGTTGAGCCAGGCCCGGACGTG
The DNA here is from genome assembly GCF_009755585.1 of Lysobacter soli. Classification (NCBI taxonomy): domain Bacteria; kingdom Pseudomonadati; phylum Pseudomonadota; class Gammaproteobacteria; order Lysobacterales; family Lysobacteraceae; genus Lysobacter; species Lysobacter soli. The sequence continues at coordinate 3,347,964 of NZ_CP046603.1, forward strand.
ATCGCCGTCACGATACACAATCAGGCTTTCCGCATCGCCGTCGACGACCGCCTCGACCTCGGCGAAGGCCCCGTCGGGCAAGCGTTCCAGCCTCACGAGCGGCTCCGCTGAACGGTCGACATCGTGTGAAATGCTTAACGAAGTTCTCACACCCTCGCTCATGGCTGGCCCGATACTCGCCTCCCCGGCGCTTGTTGCCGCATTGTGTCACGACGCAATCCGATGTTTGCCCAGACCTTCCGCTTCGGTACCTCCCACTTCCATTCGCGCGTGCGTTCGGCGTTCGAGCCACGCAAGCCGCGCCATCGCCTGCTGCGTTTCGCGCTCGGCGTCGTCGGCCTGGGCGTGCTCGCGGTGCTGGTCGCGTTCTCGATGGCGCTGGGCGCGGCGATGATCGCCGCCGGCATGCTCTACAAGCTGTGGAAGCAGCGCGGCAAGCGCCTGGCGCGCTCGCAGCAGGACGCGCGCATCGTCGAAGGCGAATTCCGCGTCGTCGGCCAGCCGGCGATCGAACAGCCCCGCTCGCACACCACCCTCTAAGGGCCCGCATGAGCGACGTGATCGCGGCCCTGCCGCAGCCGCGCGTTCCGGTCCGCGGGACGGACCAGACTTTCCCCGTACACCGCATCTACTGCGTCGGCCGCAATTTCGCCGACCACGCACGCGAGATGGGCGCCGCCGTTCCGGCTTCGCCCGCCGACCGCGGCACGCCGGTGTTCTTCCTCAAGCCGGCCGACGCGATCGCGCTGCAGTCCGAAGTGCCTTACCCGCCCGGCACGCAGGACCTGCACCACGAGGTCGAACTGGTCGTCGCGCTTGGCAAGGACGCGCCCGCAGGCGTGCTCGATCCTGTCGACGCTATGAACCTCGTCTACGGCTACGCCGTCGGCCTGGACCTCACGCGCCGCGACCTGCAGGGCAACGCAAAGGCCAAGGGCCTGCCGTGGGACACCGGCAAGGCGTTCGACCATGCCGCGCCGATCAGCGCGATCGTGCCCGCCACCGAAGTCGGTGAACTCGGCGCGCGCCGCATCCGCCTTTCGATCAACGACCAGGTGAAACAGGACGGCTCGCTCGCCGACCTCATCTGGACGGTGCCCGACATCCTGCACGAGCTGTCGAAGCTGTATGCCCTTCGCGCCGGCGACCTGATCTTCATGGGCACGCCTGCCGGCGTCGGTCCGCTGCAACCGGGCGACCGCTTCCACGCCGCCATCGAAGGCATCGCCGAACATTCCGGGACGATCGTCACCGGTCGGACGGTATAGTCCGAAGCCGCGCGGCGCGCGCCGCCGTCTAACGTCAACGCTGGAGACCACGACGCCATGGGCCTGATCACCGAGTTCAAGGAATTCATCTCACGCGGCAACGTGGTCGACCTGGCCGTCGGTGTCGTGATCGGTGCAGCCTTCGGCAAGATCGTCACCGCGCTGGTGGACGGCATCGTGATGCCGGCGATCGGCGCGTTCACCAAGGGCGTGAGCGTCAGCGACTGGAAGTACGTGATCAAGCCGGCGCAGCTGGATTCGGCCGGCAAGGAGGTCGCGACCGAGCTGGCGATCCGCTACGGCATGTTCGTGCAGACGATCATCGATTTCCTGCTGATCGCGCTGGTGATCTTCCTGATCCTCAAGGCGTACAACCGCGTGCGCGCACCGGCCGTCGCAGCTGCCATCCCGGAAGAAGTGCTGCTGCTTCGCGAGATCCGCGACGAATTGAAGAAGTAAGCGCGATCGCATCGTGCTCGACGCACTGTGGTCGTGGGCCGGCTCGCATCTGCTGTTCGGGCTGGCGTGTATGGCAGTGGGCGTCATCGTGGTCGCCCCATTGCTGCTCAGCCATCGTTTCCGGCGCTGGTTCGCGCGCAGTGATATCGATCTGGAATACGTCGGGCTCGGTGTTCTGATCCTGGTGGTGCTGTGCGTCGGCGTGTCGAATTACCTGCGCGGTCCCGCGTAACCGCGCTTCGCGCGAAGCGACCGATCCCGCAAACTCCAGCGCGTGACTGACGACACCCTGCCCGCCCGACGCGAGTTGCTACGCTCGCGGTTTCGTCGTCCTTTCGACGCCGTCTTCCAGGGGAGTTGTTCGATGCGCGCAATGCTGTCGGTGGCGATCGCCACCTGTCTGTTCGCCGCCGCCGCAAGCGGTCACGCAGCCGAGCGCGAGACGCGCATTCCCGACAAGGCCATCGCCACCGCCGCGCAGCTGCGCGAAACCGCGCTGAAGAGCGACCTGGGCTACCGCATCACCGAATCGCTCACCACCGAAGTCGGCCCGCGCCTGGCCGGCAGCGAGGCCGACGCGCGCGCCGTCGCGTGGGCGGTGGCCAAGTTCAAGGAACTGGGCTTCGACAAGGTCTGGACCGAACCGGTCACGTTTCCGAAGTGGGAACGCCGCAGCGAGTCGGCGCATGTCGTCGGCGCGAACGCACAGCCGCTGCACCTGACCGCGCTCGGCGGCAGCCCGGCGGGCAACGTCGAAGGCGAAGTCGTGCGCTTCGCCGACCTCGCCGCACTGGAAGCCGCGCCCGCCGGTTCGCTCGCCGGCAAGATCGCCTTCATCGACTACAGGATGGAACGCGCGCGCGACGGCGCCGGCTATGGCCCGGGCTCGCGCGTGCGCAGCAAGGGGCCGTCGGCGGCGATCCGCGCCGGCGCGATCGGCTACCTGATGCGCTCGGCCGGTACCGATTCGCATCGCAATCCGCACACCGGCATCACCCGTTTCGATGAGGGCCTCAAGCCGATTCCCTCCGCCGCGCTCGCGGTGCCCGACGCCGACCAGCTCGGCCGCCTGCTCGCGCTCGGCAAGCCGGTGAAGGTGAAGCTCGCGCTGGATTGCGGCTGGGACGGCACGTACACCTCGCAGAATGTGATCGGCGAGATCCGCGGTTCGAAGAAGCCGGACGAAGTGGTCGTGATCGGCGGCCACCTGGACTCGTGGGACCTCGGCACCGGCGCGATCGACGATGGCGCCGGCGTCGGCCTGACGATGGCGGCCGGCAAGCTCATCGGCGACCTCAAGCAGCATCCGGCCCGCACCATCCGCGTGGTCGCGTTCGCCAACGAGGAACAGGGGCTGTACGGCGGCAAGGCCTACGCCGACGCGCACATGAAGGACGTGGCCAAGCACCAGATCGGTGCCGAAAGCGACTTCGGCGCCGGCCGCATCTACGCCTATTCCAGCTCCGCGCCGGAGCATGCGAAGGCTGCCGATGCGCAGATCGCGCAGGCGCTCGCGCCGCTGGGCATCGAATACGTGCCCGGCCAGGGCGGCCCGGGGCCGGACGTCGGTCCGTCGGCCGAGAAGGGCATGGCGTGGGCGCGCCTGGCGCAGGACGGCACCGATTACTTCGATCTTCACCACACCCCGGACGACACGTTCGATAAGATCGACCCGCAGGCGCTGGCGCAGAACGTCGCGGCCTATGCGGTCTTCGCCTACCTGGCGGCCTCCGCGGACGGCGACTTCGGCAGCGGCACGCCCCCGCAGAAACCCGCAACTCCCCCGGCAACAAAGAAGTAGTCCGAAGAAATGGCGCAGCGGTACGACGAGAAGGTTGATACCGCGGTCGATCCCATCACCGGGCTCCACCGCCTCGGCGCCAACGGACCCAGCCTGGCGACCGCCATCGCGGTCGCCGGCGCGACGCGACGACGCATCGCGCTGCTGCACATCGACGTGGACATGTTCCGCTCGATCAACACCAACATGGGCACGGCGACTGGCGACCAGGCACTGGCCGCCATCGCCCAGCGCCTGCGCCGCGCGGTGCCGCGCGACGGCTGGATCTGGCGCCTGACCAGCGACGAGTTCGTCATCGGCATCGGCTACCGCGAAGGCGAACTGGACGGCGCCGGCCTCGCGGAACGTCTGCGCGACGCCTTCGAAACGCCGCTGTCGATCCCGCCGTACACGCTGCCGGTGACGCTCTCCATCGGCATCGCCGTCTTCCCCGACCACGCGCCCAACGCCGCGACGTTGCTGTCCAAGGCCGAGGAAGCGCTGCGTCGCGTGAAGCAGGACGGCCTGAACAACGTCGGCCTGTATTCGGCGGCGTCGGAGGATCGCGGCGCACCCAACGATGGTTTCGCGCAGCGGTTCATCGAGGCGCTCGATCGCGGCGAGTTCCGCCTGTACTACCAGCCGCAGGTCGCCGCGCACGACGGCAGCGTCACCGGTTTCGCCGCGTTGCTGCGCTGGCAGACCGATCGCGGGCTGCTGCGCCCCAGCCAGTTCCTCGAGCCGATCAACCGCGTCGGCCTCGCCGCGCGACTTGGCGCGTGGGTGGTGGAATCGGCGATCGCGCAGCTCGCGCAATGGCGCGCCGAAGGCCTGGATTACCTGTCGATGTCGGTGCACCTGTCCGGCCCGCTGCTGGTGCAGCGCGACTGCCTGGACCGCATCGGCGAGCTGCTGCATCGCTACGGACTGCCGGGCAACGCGCTGGAGTTCGAGATTCCCGAGAGCGTGCTGGTCACCGACAGCCATCGCGTGCACGACACGCTCGCCGGCCTGCGCGCGATGGGCGCGACGCTCACCGTGCAGGACTTCGGCCTGGGCGGGCTGTCCTTCGCCGCGCTCGGCCAATACCCGCTGGATCGCATCAAGATTGATCGCAGCTTCATCCGCAATGTCGCCAGCGATCCACGCAGCGCCGCGATCGTGCGCGGCATCATCGCGATGGGCCACCAGCTGGGCATGAAAGTGATCGCCAAGGGCGTGGAAAGCGAGGCCGAACTCGGCTTCCTGCGCCGCAACCATTGCGATTTCTTCCAGGGTTATCTGTTCAGTCCGTCCGCACCGGCGGACCAGCTCGGCGAAATGGTGAGCAAGCGCTTCCTGCTCCCGGGCGCGTTTGCTGCGACGCGTCCGGAACGCACGCTGCTACTGCTGGACGACGAGGAAAACGTGCTGCGCTCGCTCGTGCGCCTGTTCCGCCGCGATGGCTACCAGATCCTCACCGCCAACAGCGTGCGCGAAGCCTTCGACCTGCTGGCGAGCAACACCGCGCAGGTGATCCTGTCCGACCAGCGCATGGCCGACATGAGCGGCACCGAATTCCTCACGCGTGTGCGCGACCTCTACCCCGACACCATCCGCATGGTGCTGTCGGGGTATACGGACCTGGCGACGATCACCGAGGCGATCAACCGCGGCGCGATCTACCGCTTCCTGACCAAGCCGTGGAACGACGAGGAACTGCGCGAGCACATCCTTGATGCCTTCCGCGCGCACGAACGACGCGCGGCCGGCGAATCGGTGTACTGACGCGTCACGACGCTTTCGCAGCCGCGGTGGCGGCTTCGTCTTCCTCGGGCTGCGCCTGCTGTTCCGACGATTCCCCCGCGTGGCGCATCACCCAGTCCACGAGACGCCGGTGGAAGTCCACGCGATGGCTCGGCCGCCCGCTGCCGGACAGGCCGTGGCTGCCGCCGGGATACACGACCATGGTCGGCGCCTTGCGGGAGAGTCGCAGCAGGTTCGCGTACAACTCCTCCGATTGCCCGAGCGGACAGCGCTCGTCGTCCTGCCCCTGCAGCATCAGCACGGCCGCATCGACGTGCGCGCAGTACTCGATGGGCGACAGGCGGTGATAGCGTTCGCGCGCTTCGTCGATCTCGCCGCCCATCGCATAGGGCGTCACGTAGAACCCCGTATCCGACGTTCCCGTGTGGGACTCGACGTCGCTGATCGGCGCACACACCACGGCCGCGCGGAACACGTCGCTGTTGCCCACGGCCCACGCGCTGAGGAAGCCGCCGTACGACTTGCCGGCGCACGCGATGCGATCGGCGATGAGGCCGTCCTTGCGCAGGCGGTCGAGGATGGCGAGGTACTGCGGCAGATCGCGCTCGCCCCAGTGCCCGATCAGTCGCTTGGCGAACTCCGCGCCGTAGCTGGCCGAACCCACGGCGTTGGGCGCGACGATCATCCATCCGCGCGACACCAGTTCGTACCAGTACACGTGGCTGGGGTAATCCACGAGCACCGTGCTCTGCGGGCCGCCGTGCATGTCGACCAAGACCGGAAACGGGCCCTTTCCCGGCGGACGCAGCAACCACGCATCGATGCGCTCGGTTCCACCTTCGCCATCGGGCACGTCGAATGCGCGAACCGTCACGCGCGGCGCCGCACGCTCGCGGATCCACGGACGGTTGAAACTGGTGTGGCGCTGCTGCGATCCGCCGTCCCAGTCGCAGCTGAACACTTCTTCGGGCTTGCGCATCGTCGCGCACGAGAAGATCAGACGGCCGTTGCTTTCGCCCAGTTGCATCACGTGGCGCAGCCGGCGCGGGAAGTGATGCACGCGATTGTGCTCGCTGTCGATCACGCAGATGTCCTGCATGCCGCGGATCGACACGACGGTGGCGATGCGCACGCCGTCCTCGTGCCAGAAGAACTGGTCGCCTTCCAGGTGCAGGTCGTCGTTGCCGAGCTGGGTGAGCGTGCCGTCGGCCACGCGCAGCAACCACGGGTGATCCAGCGAATCGCCCGGCGTCGTGTTCCCGCCGAAGACCAGCCGGCTCGAGTCGGGCGACCACTGCAGTCCCTGCACGGCCGCGAGCGCGGTCGTGACGCGACGTGCGTTGCCGCCATCGACGTCCGCCAGCCACAGGTCGGCGCGATGTCGTTGCTTTTCCTCGCGCGTGCGCACGAACGCCAGGCGCTTTCCATCGCGCGAACAGCAGGCTTCCTTCACGTCGAAGTCGCCGTGCGTGATCTGTGTCGCCTCACCGCTGTCCGCATCGATGCGGAACACGTGCGTGCGCTTGCCGACGGAGGGGCCGCTGCCGTCCATCTTGTACGGAAGATGCGTGACGACGAGCGGGCGCGTGCCATCGGCAAGGCTTGCATCGTCCTGCGCGTCTTCGGCCCAGGGCACCGACGCGCTCACCAGCAGCGCGCTTCCGTCAGGCGTCCAGCCGTGGATGATTTCCGGCGAGTGTTCGAGCGAGGTCAGCCGACGTGCCTCGCCGCCGGAGAGCGGCAGCAGGTACACCTGCGTGCCCTGCTTCTGTTGCCGGTTCGACAGGAACGCGAGCGTTTTTCCGTCGTGGGAAAGCCTTGGCGAGCGGGCACTGGATTCGTTAGAGGTCAGCTCGCGCGGCGCGGCATCGCCCGAGGTGTCCACGCACCATGCCGTGGAGCTGTAGCCGTCGCGTTTGCGCGAAGGCCGCGAGCGTGCGAATACCGCGATCGAATGCCCCGGCGCGCCCTGCACCGAAAGCAGCGTGGAATGCAGGTACAGATCATCGACAGCGAATGGCTTCATCCGTGGTCCTCTTTGCTGCGAACAGCGAAGCGCCCGGAATCTTTCCGGGCGCCGTTGCCTGACCAGTGGCTTTACTCAGCGACGCTGGCTTCCACCGCGCTCTTCGTCGCGCTGGCTGCCGCCGCGGCCGCCGCCATCCTCGCGCTGACCGCCCTGCTGGCCGCCGCCGCCCTGACCGCCACCCTGCTGGCCGCCACCACCCTGCTGGCCGCCCTGCTGACCGCCACCACCCTGCTGCCCGCCCTGCTGGCCGCCGCCACCCTGCTGGCCGCCCTGCTGACCGCCGCCACCCTGCTGGCCGCCGCCCTGCTGGCCACCACCGCCCTGGCCCTGCATGCCGCCCTGTCCACCCTGGTTCTGGTTCTGGCCGCCCTGGTTCTGCTCACGCTGGTTGTTGTTAGCCATTACTGCATCTCCGATGTTCAGGCGGATTGCCTGACAACATGGACAACGCAAGCGTCATGCCAGCGATTTTTCGCGCGATGCATGCACGTCGCAGTCGCGTCCGCTACGCATTCAGTGTGCGCGCGACGAGATGCGTGTCGCGATGGCACATGGTAGGTCCAACGGCAGTGAAGAACGCGACGCGCGCGCACTGCGGAACAATGTGCAAGCAGCGCGCAAGAGGTGCGGACTCGGCCGTAGCACGCTTGCGCTGCGCGTGACGATCACGCGACGCGTGTGATCGTTCATGCGCTCACGCGTTCGTGAGGGAACCTGCGCATCGCGCGACGGAAAAAAGAAGGCCGGCAATCGCCGGCCTTCTGCTCAACGCATTGGGATTGGATTCACCACTTGCAGGGCAGCACGTGCTCGGCTTCGTTCGATGCGCCCAACGCGATGCGTGATACCGACATCTGCAGCTTGCCCTTGCTTTCCAGCACCAGCACCGAGTCGAGCTTGCGCATGTCCGCGCCCGCCGTCGCCAGGCACTTCAGCGGCACGCCGAACGTCGTCCACTGCCCGGCAGGCAGCTTCGCCAGCGCGTCGCGCGCGGGCAGGCTCGCAGGCTTGCAGCCGGCGCCGCAGGTCACGCCGACGGACACATCGCCTGCCGGCGCGGCTTCCAAGCGCGTGGTCAGCACGATCATCACCTCGCCGTTGGTTTCGCGCATGAGGTTCATCGGCTTGTCGGTGAGCAGCGTCGCCGTCGCGGCCTGCGCGCCGGACCAGTCGAGGCGTCGTGCGTCTTCCTGCGCTTCATGGTCGACCGCGGTGACGGCGAGGCTGCCGTCGGGCAGCTTCGCCGGCAGCGTCGTCACGTCGACGTTCTGCCCTGCCGCGTTGCCCAGGCGAAGACGCAGGCCATCGGCGAGCGTGCCGCGCGCGTAGAACGTGCCGGCTTCGGTCTGGCCGGGCTTCACGCCGGATTCCTCCGGCAGCGGCGCGAGGTTGCCGTCGTCGGCATACGTCAGGCCGAAGCCGAACGCGAACTGCGGGTCGTAATCCTTCTGCCCGACGTTGTTGGCGACCTGGATCGCCGTGCGCGGCCAGCTGAAACCGAGTTTGCCCTTGAAGTCGTTCTGCACGCTGCCGTCGGCCTTGCGCAGGATCACGTCGGCGACGCCCGCGCCTTCCGAACCCGGCAGCCACGCGGCGACGAACGCATCGCTCGCGTTGATCTCGCGGTTCATCCACAACGGGCGGCCGCTCAGGAACACCGACACCACCGGAATGCCCGCGGCCTTCAGGCGCTTGATCAGTTCGAGATCGGAATCGTCGCCCGGGCGATACATCAGGTTCGGAATGTCGCCCTGGAACTCGGCGTACGGATCCTCGCCGAAGACGACGACGGCCACGTCCGGCTTCTGCGTGAACTTTCCGTCCACCGCCATCGTCGCTTCGCCGCCGGCGGCCTTGGCCTGCTGCGCGATGCCTTCGAAGATCGTGTCGGCGTTGGGGAAGTCCTCGCGCTTGCTGCCCGAACCCTGCCAGCTGTACGTCCAGCCGCCGACCTGCTTGGTCATGTCGTTCGCGCCGCTGCCGGCAACGAGGATGCGCTTGCGCGGATCCAGCGGCAGCACGCCGCCCTGGTTCTTCAGCAGCACCAGCGATTCGCGCACGGCCTGTCGCGCGACGGCGCGATGTTCCGGCGCGCCGAGCAGTTCGAACTTGCCGCCGACCGCACGCTGCGACGGCTTGCCCGCTTCGAACAGACCGAGGCGGAACTTCACGCGCAGGATGCGGCGCACCGCGTCGTCCAGGCGTTCCTGCGAAATCGTGCCGGCCTTCGCCGCGGCGAGTGCGGTGTCGTAGAAGCCCTTCCAGCTGTCCGGCGCCATCGCCATGTCGAGGCCGGCGTTGATCGTCGCCGGACAGTCGCTCGGCGTGCAGCCGTCGACCTGGCCGTGGCCGTTCCAGTCGCCGACGACGAAGCCGCCAAAATTCATGCGGCCCTTCAGCGCGTCGGTCAGGAAGGCCTTGTTGCCGTGCATCTTCACGCCGTTGACGCTGTTGAACGACGCCATCACCGACTGCGCGCCGGCGGCGATCGCCGGCGGATAACCCGCGGCATGGATGCGCACGAGGTCGGCTTCGCTGAGCTTCGTGTCGCCCTGGTCCTCGCCGTTGGTGGTGCCGCCGTCGCCGAGGAAATGCTTCACCGACGAGATGACGTGGCGACCGTCGAGGAATTCCTTCGTGCCGACCTTGCCCTGCAGGCCTTCGACCATCGCGCCGGCGAAACTGGCGACGACCTCGGGCGATTCCGAATAGCCTTCGTACGAACGGCCCCAGCGATCGTCCTGCGGCACGGCGACGGTAGGCGCGAACGCCCATTCCATGCCGGTGGTGCGCGTTTCCAGCGCGGTGATCTCGCCGATGCGGCGCAGCAGTTCGGGATTGCGCGTCGCACCCAGGGCGATGTTGTGCGGGAAGATCGTCGCGCCGACGATGTTGCTCTGCCCGTGCACAGCATCGATGCCGAACATCACCGGGATGCCCTTGCCGCCTTTCGACTTGTCGATCGACGCTTCGTAGAACGCGTCGGCGAGCGCGAGCCATTCGGCCGGCGTCGCGTTGTAGCGCCCGCCCGGATCGGAATTGCCGCCGGCCAGCACGGAGCCGAGGTGATAGGTGCGCACGTCTTCGGGCGTGATGCTGCTGATGTCGCCCTGCACGATCTGGCCGACCTTCTCCTCGACCGTCATCGACGCCAGCAGATCGTTCACGCGCTTCTCCAGCGCGGGATCCTCGGGCAGCGGCCACTTCACTTCCGGCCACGGCGATGCGCCGGCCTGCGGCTGCGCGCCGGCCTGCGGCCTGTCGTCGCCCTTGCATGCGGCCAGCGCCAGCAACAGCGCCGACACCAGTACGCCACTTCCGATCCGACCGAGGTTCCCTGCTTTCACCGTACCGCCTCCTGTGTGTCGTGCGATGTCGTCATGCCTGGACCGCCGGCCGCCGCGCGCCCCACACTTCCGGCGCGGCCTTGCAGTAGCGGTCGATGAATTCCTGCTGCGTCGGGAACTTCGCCACCGCATCAAAGATGGGCTTGCGGATCTGGTCGAGGAAGCGGCGCATCTGGTCGTCCGGCAGCGCGCGCGTGAGCGGATGGTGCTGTTGCGGCTCAAGCCCCTGGCCGAGCATCACGTGCGTCCACGAATCCACGCGGAACAGCTCGTTCGCGCCCTGCCACGCGTGCGCGCGATCGCGCCATGCGCGCAGCCGGATCGACAGCGAATCGGGAATCTCCATCTCGCGGCACTGCTTCCACATCGGCTCGTCGCGCTGGTTGGCGTGGTAGTGCAGGATGATGAAGTCGCGCACGTGTTCCATCTCGCGACGGCCGGTGTCGTTGTAGATCTCCGTCAGCGACTCGGGAATGCCGTCGAACGGGAAGGCCTCGATCAGCCGGATGATCGACGTCATCGACAGGTGCAGGCTGGTCGATTCCAGCGGCTCGATGAAACCGCTCGCCAGTCCGAGCGACACCACGTTCTTGTTCCACGCCTTCAGGCGACGACCGCTGCGGAACGGCACGCGCCACGGATCGCGGATTGGGGGCGCCGCCGCGTCCTTCAGCAATCGCGCCGTGGCCTCGTCGTCGGACATGTGCTGGCTGGAATACACCCAGCCCGTGCCGACGCGATGCTGCAACGGAATGTGCCAGCGCCAGCCGGCGTCGTGCGCGATGGCGCGCGTGTACGGCACCGGTCCGCCGGTCGATTCGGTCTGCACCGCGACCGCGCGATCGCACGGCAGCCACTGGTGCCAGTCCTCGTAACCGGACTTGAGCGTCTGTTCGATCAGCAATCCACGGAAGCCCGTGCAGTCGATGAACAGATCGCCTTCGATGGCCTGGTCGTCTTCCAGCACCAGCGCTTCGACGAAACCCGATTCGCCGTTCTGCCGCACCTCGCGGATCTTGCCTTCGATGCGCTTGAGCCCGAATGCTTCCGAACGCTTGCGCAGGAAGCGCGCGTACAGGCCGGCATCGAGGTGATACGCGTAGTTGACCTGCGGCTGCGCCGGCAGCGCGAAGCGGTCGGCGAGCGCGGCCTGCGTTTCCAGGCAGTAGTCGCCGAGCTTCGAGTCCATGCCGCGCTGCAGGCTTTCGAGCCAGAAGTGGTGGAAGGCCGCGACCAGCGTGCCCTGCCCGGTGATGCCGAACGGGTGGATGTAGCGCTCGCCATGCCGGCGCCAGTTCTCGAACGAGATCGCCAGCTTGAACGTGCCGGCGACTTCGCGCAGGAACTCCTGCTCGTCGATCTGCAAAAAACGATGGAAATTGCGGATCGGCGGCACCGTCGATTCACCGACGCCCACGGTGCCGATCTGCTCGGATTCGATCAGCACCACGTCGAGCAGATCGCGGAACTGGTGCGTCAGCGCCGCTGCGGCCAGCCAGCCGGCGGTGCCGCCACCGGCGATCACGACCCTGCGGATCCTGCCCTTCTCCATCTTCACTCCCTCGTGTGACGTGATGTCGAGCGCATGCGCTCAGCGGTTGAGTTTGGCAAGCAGCATCGCGCGCAGTTGCCGCGCGAGCATGTCGTCGACGGGCGCGAGCGCGCCACGCGCCTGCGCCGGAAGATGCGCGCCGGCCTGCTCCGGATCTCCGAACACGTAGTAATCGAACACTTCGCGCCACGCCTGCTTCTCGCGCTCGGGGCGATCACGCAATGCCCAGATCGCGTGATGCAGCGCATGCATCGGCGTGGGCACGTACGCCGGCACGCTGCTCCACCACGTGTTCACCAGCACGTTGAATGCTTCCAGCGCCTGCACGTGGTGCCACCACAGGCTCGGCATGAAGATCGCATCGCCCGGTTCGAGCACGGCAGTACGCGCGACGGCGAGCGCATCGCGGAAACGCGGATAGCGCGCGAAATCCGGTGCGTCGAAATCGACCACGCTGACCTGCTGCCCGCCCGGCGTCGGTTCCAGCGGACCCGGATAGAGGTTGTGGATCTGCTCCGGCGGAAACAGCGTGAAGCGGCGACGGCCGACCGCGCACACGGCGATGTTGTTCATCGCATCGTAGTGGCACGACGCGGTGACGCGATTGCCGATCCAGATGCTCGGCGGTGCGTCGATGCCCTGCGTTGCGAGCCCGATGTCGTTCTTCGCGCGAAATCCGGGCAGGCGCGTGTCGATGAGCAGCGAGGCGACGTACCAGGTCGGAGGCGTCGCGTCGTTCGCGTGCGACGCGATCTCGTCCAGCACTTGCGACAGCACGCCGCGACGCACCTCGAAATTGAGCTGCGTGAAATCGTCGTTGTAGAACGGACGTCCGCGGATCTCCGGCGCGCCCCACGAGTACGTCACCGGCTGGCCGTTGTCGTGACGACGCAGGTAGTCCATCGCCGATTGCATCGACTGCTCGCCGGCCTTTACCAGCTCCCAGTCGCGCGCGATGCCGCGCAGCACCACCGGTTCGCCGCCCGCGAGCAGTTCGTCGATCGGCAACGTGTCCGCGCGCAGGCCGTGCCGCTCGGCGATCGGCTGCGTCGCGCCGGCGCGCGCATGCATCGTCGCGTCGCCGGCCAATGCGTTCACTGCGCGGTCTCTCGCAGCCGCCGCTGCTTTTCGGCCATCAGCCGGCGCAGGTTGTGGACGGAGGCGAGCACGAGGTACACGCCTTCGAGATAATTAGCGCGATGAAGCGCGTGCAGCTGTTCGGCATCGAGCGCGGCCAACCGGTCGCGGTCGATGTTGTGCAGGCCCGCCAGGCTCACGCGATGACCTTCGTCGAGCGTGATTTCCAGCGACACCGGCTGGATGAGTCCGAGCGCGTCGAGCGCGGCGTACATCGCCTGACCGGCATCGACGCCGTCGCGGATGCCGCGCAACACGGTGGAAATGTGGTCGAGGTAGGCGCTGTTGCCGCCCTGCGGGAGGAACACCGCCTCGCCGTCGCCGGCCTGGATGCGCGGGTGGTCCATGTCCACGTGCACGACCGGTTCGCGGCGGAGTTCGCCTTCGATGCGCTGCTCCTGGAAGCCGATCAGGAACGGTCCCTTCGCGATCGCACCGGGCAGGTAGGCGGCATTCCAGCGTTCGCCCTGCAGGAAGAGGTTTTCCTTCGCGTCGAAACCGAGCAACGCGACCGCCTGCCACTGGCCGCTGTCGCGATCCTTGCGGAAGAAGATCGGGTATTCGCGCTGCAACTCGGCGAACTCGGTCGGAAACGCCATGACCATGCCGACGTCGTCGCCGAATTCGCGACCGAAGCGCGTGGCCACGCGCAGGTCCTTGTGCGTGATGTTGTTGAGCAGTTCGTATCGGGCCATGTCGGGCTGGCAATGGGCAGGCTTTCGCACGTTATGCGCCTGCCGTTCGACGGAAGCAAGGGTTTCGGAATGTCGCGATTGCGGCGCCGCAAACGAGAAGCGAGAAACGCGGGATCGCGAGCGTCACGGGAGGGAGAGCGTCCTCCGTGCCGCGTGCGATGGTCCCTCGTTCCTCGCGTTGGATGGGGTCCGGGAAACGGGAGGACGCATCGCGCCTCCCGTCCCCGCACCCGCGTTTCCTCGTACGCGTGCCGTCAGTAGCGCCAGCGCACGCCCAGCATGTAACGCGGGCTCTGGTCGACCAGCTTGATCATCTGCTTCTCGGAACGGCCGTGCCAACGCACGTCCTCGCCGGTCAGGTTGATCGCTTCAAAGCCGACCTGCCAGTTGTCGTTGAACGAGTAGTTGACGCTCAGATCCCACTGCTCGTATTCCTCGACGTAGAACGGATTGCGGTTGGAGCCGTTCTCGTTGGCCGCGATCAGGTACTCGTCGCGCCAGTTCCAGGCCAGTCGCGCGGACCAGCCGTACTTCTCGTACATGAACATCACGTTGGCCGTGTCGCTCAGGCCGAGCAGCGCGAACTGGTCGCGATCGACCACGGTGTTGTCGAACGCGACGTCGCCGTCCACCAGCGTGTAGTTCGCGAAGATGCCGAAGCCCGACTCCCCGAAGAAGTACTGGCCACCCATTTCCCAACCGTGCAGGTTGGCGTTGTTCTGGTTGACCGGACGCTGCACGTCGAACTCGTACAACGGATCATCCGCTTCGCCGACCAGGTCGTAGGCGTTCTCCATCGCCAGCGACTGCGCGGACGTACCGTTGTACGCGCCCAGGCCGCCGGTTTCCGGATTGCGCAGCATCGCCACCGCCGTGAACAGCGCGGTGTCGTTGGCCGAACACGCCTGCGCGAGATCCGCGCCTGCTGCCGTGGCCTGCGTGGCGCACGCCTGGCTGGTGAGGAACGCGAGCGCCGCCTGTGCATCCGGACCGGAGGTCGGATCGCGCAGGCCGTACAGGTTCTCGCGCACCACCGAGCTGCCGACGAAGTTCTTCACGTCCTTGTTCCAGAACGTGACCGAGACGAAGCTCGCGTCGGCGAAGTACCACTCCACCGCCAGGTCGAGGTTGTCCGATTCCAGCGGATCCAGTTCCGGGTTCTGCGCATCGCCGTCCGCACGCGTGGACGGGTTGATCAGGATCGAACCGGTCGGCTGGTTCGGCGTGGGGCCGGCGTACAGGCTGCCGTACGGCGCACGCGCGATGGTCTGGCTGAACGACGCGCGACCCTTGATCTCATCGGTGAAATCGATGCTGAAATCCAGGTTCGGCAGCACGTAGTCGTAGCTGTGCGTTTCCTTGAAGGGCTGCGTGTCCTCGCCGCGCAGGATGCGGAAGTCGTTGTTCGCCTGCCACTGGATCGCGGTGGGGATGGCGACCTGCGAGGTCGAGGTCAGGTAGGTCTTCTCGTAACGCACGCCGATGCGCGTGTGCGTCGGGAAACCGCCGAGCGTGCCGTCCATTTCGACCTGGCCGTACACCGAGTCGGTGTCTTCCTCGATCTCGTTGTCGGCGGCCAGCTGGTCGTTGCGACGCGTCTGCGCGCCGTAGAAATCGCCCGCCCACAAGGCGCCGGCCGTGGCGTTGCCGCGCCATGCACCGCGCGCGGCGCCGTCGGTGTTCCAGTCCTCGAACATGCCGACGATGCTGATCGGCGTCAGCAGTTCCTGCAGGCCCGGTTCGTTGCCGGTGTTGGCCACGCCCCAGTCGCCGAGCGTGGAATACGCCTCGGTCGCCTGCATGCGCCTCATGGTGACGTTGGACGAATCCACGCCGAACAGGAAGCGGCCGTCATCGAAGTTGTATTCGCCGTCGATGCGGCCCTGCTTGACCTCGGTTTCCTGGCGCTGCGAGTTGATGCGCAGCACCTGCGAACCGATCTGCTCCGGCGGGAAGTCCGGATTGACCGTGCCGTTGGCGCCGCTCGCGGCCGAAACCGGATCGGTGTACCACGTGCGCGCACCGATCGGCAGGCCGTTGTTGAACCACAGCTCCTGCGCCCAGTTGCCGCCGCAGTACGGGCCCACGGTGCAGTTGTTGGTGCCGGCGATGGAGAAGAACGTCGAACCGCCGCCGGTGACCGGATCGTTCGGCAAGCTCTTGGACGTCGTGTTGTGCGCATCGAAGGCCAGGCGGAAGCGGTCGGTGACGTCCCACTTCACGTTCAGGCCGAGCGAATCGAGCGTGTATTCCTGCTCCTGGCGCTGCTGCTCGTAGCCGAAGTCCTTGGTGCCGACGATGTCGCGAAGGTAGATCGGCGTGGCGACCTCCTCGTCGGTATCGAAGGTGAGGTGGCTGAAGCTGTTGGCGCGCTGCAGCCAGATCGTCTGCTCGCCGCGGTCTTCGGTGATCTCGTTGCTGGAGTAGGTGTAGTCCAGCGTGAAGGTCAGCGCGTCGGTCGGCGCGAACTGCAGCACGGCCTGGCCGTTGATGCGTTCGCGTTCGAAATCGGCGAAGGCGTAGCGCAGGTCGTTCGGCATGCCGTACAGCTGGCCGATCGCCGGCGCGTTGGTCACGATCGCGTCCGGACGCAATGCCGGATCGGTGCCGGTCCAGCGCTGCATGTTCCAGGCGTTCTCGGTCGACTGCACCGAACCGCCGTGGCGCTTCTGGTAGCTCGCCGACAGGCCCACGCCCCACGTCTTGTCGGCGTTGGCGTAGCTGAAGATGCCCGAGACTTCCGGCGTGATGTCGGTTTCGAACGGCTGCGATTCGTCGTAGACGGCCTTGGCGCCGAGGTTGGCGATGACATTGCCGCCCTGGTGGTTGAACGGGCGATCGGTCTGGATGTCGATCGTCGCGCCGATGCCGCCGCTGGGCACGGTCGCCTGGCCGGTCTTGTAGACCACCAGCGTGTCGATCGCTTCCGATGCCAGCTGCGCGAAGTTGAACGCGCGCGTGCCGCCGTCGACGCCGCCGATCGGGATCTGGCCCGGCGCACCGAAGGCGTCCGCGCCCGGGATCTGGCGACCGTTGAGGGTGACCATGTTGAACTGCGGGCCGAAGCCGCGCGCGGTGATCTGCGCGCCTTCGCCGTCGCGGCGCTCGATCGAGATGCCGGTGATGCGCTGCAGCGATTCGGCCAGGTTCGTGTCGGGGAACTTGCCGATGTCTTCGGAACTGATCGCGTCGACGACGCCGGCGGCCTCGCGCTTGAGCTCCATCGACTGGTTGAGCGAGTTGCGAAGACCGGTGACGGTCACCGAATCGAGCGTGGTGGCCTCGTCCGCGGGGTTCTGTGCCTGTAGCACCTGCCCCTGCGTCGCCTGCGTGGCGTCCTGCGCGAACGCGGGATTGATCACCAGCATGCCGCCGACGAAGGTGAACATCGCCGTGCGCTTGAGGATGCGGCTGTTGAACTTCGTGTTGGACGTCCTGCGGCTCATGGCGCGGCCCTCCGCTGGACGGCTCGTTGATCGGAAAAAACCTTGTCCTGCGACGGCGGCTCGATGGTGGCCGCTTGCTTGCAGGACGCGCTTGCTGCGTCGGACCGGAACCAAATCATGTGGTCTGCCCTCTACTTCGATCGATGAATGTCTCGCCCCTCCCCAGGGCACCCGCGGGCATCGCCCGCACGCTTTCAAACCGGGCGCTCGAGTCGCCCGTCCCGCACCTCGAAAACCGACTTCCCTTGCGGTTCCAGTGACCCGTGCAGTCGCAGTAATCGCGTGTTCCCGGCGTCGGGTGGCCCACCCCTGTGATAGCGCTACCACGACGCCTTAACCAAAACTAAGCAAAGTGTGCCGAGTTTGTCATCGTGCAATGCAGCAACGGGCTGGTGGGCCTACAGGGTTCGGTTGAAACCTTACGCACCGCGTGAGGTGTGCCCGCGGCTGAATGGGGTGGGTTTCGGGGATTCCGTGAGGTTTGCAGCGGGTGCGGTGCGTGGTGCTGGATGTGAGGGACTAGCGCGCGGGAAGCCTGACAGCGGACTGATCGCGCGTGCAGCATGGCCTCTGCGCGCCGGGCTTGCCTCTCGACATTTGCGGCGCGGTAGCGGGCTCATGCGGCGGGATGCGTTTGCGATGCGTGGATCGCGGCGGGCGATCGGAAGCTTGGCTCGTGGTTCTTCTTTGCTTTGATTTGCTCTGACGGGCTGCAGGGAAAGCGTGAAAAGTCCCTGGATTCCCGCCTTCGCGGGAATGACGAGCAAGAGCAAGGGCGAGGGCAAGCGCAACGGCAGCCGCACGCAGCCGCAGGCGCCCGCAACCGCAACCGCAACCGCAGTCGCAGTCGCAGTCGCAAGATCAGGATCAAGATGGATTCCAGCGGTCGCTGGAATGACGATTCTGTCGCTGCCGCTGTTGCTGTTGCTGTTGCTGTCGCTGTTGCTGTCGCTGTTGCTGTCGCTGTTGCTGTCGCTGTTGCTGTCGCTGTTGCTGTCGCTGTTGCTGTCGCTGTCGCTGTTGCTGTTGCTGTTGCTGTTGCTGTTGCTGTTGCTGTCGAAGAGCCTATTCGTCACTAGCCCCAAAGGGCGCCGCACAGGATGTGCGGCGGTGAGCGCTGAGCCATGGATGGCGAATCGCGAACGCGCCTATTCGCTTTCCGGTCGTGGGATTGGGTTGGACTTGTACGCACTTTCTTTGGGTTACTTTTCTTTGTGCGAGCAAAGAAAAGTGACCCGAGCGCCGCAGGCGATCGGAAGCTTGGCGGGTGATTCTTCTTTGCTCTTAAGCGTTGAAGGGAAAGCGTGGAAAGTCCACGGATGGTGCCGCCATGCGGCGGCCCAGAAGCGGCCCGCCTTCGCGGGAATGACGAGCAAGAGCAACGGCAAGATGGATTCCAGCTTTCGCTGGAATGACGGTGATGTGGCTCACCGCTGCCGGAGTGCCCGGATGTTGCGGGCCTGGATCCCGGCTTTCGCCGGGATGACGGTGAGGTTTGGAGCCGTCGAGAGAGTGCCCGGACGCTACGGGCCTGGGTCCCGGCTTTCGCCGGGATGACGGTGAGGCTACTTCCCCCGCGGCCGCGACAGCACCGGCTGCGAGATCGGCAGTACCACGCGGAACGTGCTGCCTTCGCCCGGGCGGCTGTGCACCTCGATGCGGCCGTGGTGCTTGGCGACGATGCGATACGCGATCGCCAGCCCGAGGCCCGTGCCGCGGCCGATCGGCTTGGTCGTGTAGAACGGATCGAAGATCCGCTGCAACGCTTCTTCGGGAATGCCGACGCCGTCGTCGGCCACGCTCACCCACACCTCGTCACCTTCGACGCCCATCGCAAGCGTGATCAGCCCGCGGTCGTCGATCGCCTGCCCCGCGTTGATCAGCAGGTTCATGAAGACCTGGTTGATCTCCGACAGGTAGCACTCCACCAGCGGCACGTCGTGGTAGTGCTTCTCGACCTTCGCCTTGTACTTGAGGTCGTTCCACACGATGTTGAGCGTGGATTCCAGGCCTTTGCGAAGATCCGACGGACGCATCGGCTCGTCGCGCTCGACGTGCGAGAACTCCTTCAGGTCCTGCACGATCTTGGTGACGCGCTCGATGCCTTCGCGCGATTCCTCCAGCAGCTTCGGCAGGTCGCCGACGATGAAATCGACGTCGAGGCGGTCGCGCATCTGCTTCAGCAACGGGCGGCTCGATGCCGGATCGCTGGACTGCAGCGCGTCGGCGTAACCGTCGACGAGCGCGAGCAGCGCGCTGGTGTATTCCTGCAACGTGCCGAGGTTGGAGTGCACGTAGCCGATGGGGTTGTTGATTTCGTGCGCGACGCCCGCGGCGAGCTGGCCGATGGACGCCATCTTCTCCGACTGCAGCAGTTGTTCCTGCGCGCTGGCGAGACGGTCGTAGGTCGACTGGAGTTCGTCGTGGCGACGACGCAGTTCGCCCTCGCGCGCCGAACGCACCGAGATGTCGGTCATCACCGTGTAGCGCCGGCAGCGGCCGCGATCGCGACCGGCGAACGCCTTGATCTCCAGCACCAGGCCGGGGAGCGCGGTGGGCACCTCGCCGATCCAGCGACCGTCGCGCTGCGCGATCTGCCAGCCCTGTTCGGGGATGTACGACAGCAGGATCGCGGGATCCGGATGCGGCTCGTCCGGATGCAGTCGCATCGCGAGCACGCGCCCGGCGTCGTTGCTGTGCAGCAGCCGCCCCTGGTCGTCGAGCAGGAAGACCGCAAGGTCCGACATGGCGACCGCCCAGAGCATGTCTTCGCTCCAGGTGTCGACGGTGGTGGTGTTCGTGGTTTCGCTCATCCCGCTCCGGGCCTGCTGCGTGTGGCCGGGCCAACTTATCGCATGCGGGGTGTCGGAATCACGCGGGAAGGCCGTGATTCGTGATTCGTGATGGGTGATTCGCGAAAAGCAGGCCGCCAGATGCGCGAAGGCCCACCGGACGGCGGGCCTTGAGGCATCTACAAATCACGAATCACGAATCACCAATCACGAATGAAGGCACTCAGACCGACACGTTGAGCCGGCTGTGCGGCTTGGCGCCGGACTGCCCGGTGGCGTCGTAGGTGGTGTCGGCGTCCAGGCGGCCGAGGTGGCGCAGCGCCCAGTTCACTTCGCGGCGGCGACGCGCCAGCAGTGCGCCGTTGGCATGGTTGAGCTCGCTCAGGGCGAGCACGCGCGGTGCATCGTTGGCAGCCGCGCCGGCGCGTTCGGCCGCGCGCAGCGCTTCGAGCTTGGCCTGCGTGGAACGCAGCAGCGCCTCGACGTCGTGGTCGAGCAGCGCGCGGCGCTCCTCGTTGAGGGCGACCTCGAGTGCGTCCAGCGGGTGCGCGTTCATCCGCGGTGGCTCACTTGGACAGCGCGTTCTCGAGCGACAGCATGCGATCGGCGATCGCCTGCGGGTCGACCTTGTAGCTGCCGTCGGCGAGCGAGGTGCGGATGGCGTTGACCTTCGCCACGTCGATGCCGGCCGGGGCCGCGCCGAGCTCGCGCTCCAGCGCCTGCAGGTTCGTGGCATCGCCGGTCAGGCGCATCTGGTCGGCCGCGGCGGTGGCGCCGACAGGCTGGCCGCGGTCGGCACCGGAGCGCGACTGCACGGACGTGCTGCCGGTCGCTTCGATCTGGCGCAGGGCGGGCGACATGGCGCCGTCGATCTTGTGGGTCATGGCTGACTCCTTGAGAACGTGTTCGAACTGGATAACGGCCGCCCGCGGCCGGACTTGAGGGGAAAACCTGACAACTTTGTAAGGAACGTCACAAATTGACTTCCACGAGCCCGGGACCCGCCACGCGGCCCCGGATGATACGGCGCGAGGCGGTGTTCTCGACCGAGATGGTCGATCCCAGCTTCCCCGCGCCCATCGCGCGGCCGCCCATGCGCACTTCCATGCCGCCGGCGCGCGACACCAGCGTGACCGGGTCGCCGCGTTTGAGCGCGTCGTTCCCGCCCACATCGTCGGCCTGCAGCACCGCACCGGCCGGCATCGCCTTGCGGAGGCGCTTGCCGACCAGGGCGGCCGGGTCGGTCACGGCCGGGCCGTCGCTGGCGCCCAGTTCGCGACGCTGCACGGCCAGGTGTTCCGGCCCGATCGGCTCGTCGCCGCGGACGGGCCGGGCGAGGACGACCACGTCGGCTTCGCGCCGCACCCGCACCGGCACGTAGAGCTGCCACCCCGGGGTATCGGCACAACGCACGGCCACTGAAGTCGGCCCGGTGACGGTCGCCGCCAGCGGCTGCGCGCACGCGGGCATGCGCAGGCGCGAATCGACGGACGCCTCGGCCTGCCCGTTCGCGGCCGTCGCGCCGAGGGCGGCGATCGCGGCGTCGCGGATGGACCCGACTGGCTGGAACTCGCCCGCGATCGCCCACGACGGCGCCAGCGCCACGAGGGCGGTCAGCAGGACGTTGAGGATGGCGCGCATGGCAGGGCTCCGGAGAGATTCGGAGGGTGCGTGCAGGATTTGTGCCGGAACGCCTTCCCGCCACGCCACCGCTCACCGTCACTGTCGCGAAGCTCCGGCCCGCCCCTTGCACCGCCGCCGGCATGCTCAAGTCCCGCCGTCCCCGGCCGACAACCCGACCATGAGTCAGGACCTGCTCGACCGCATCGACCAACGCACCCGCCTGGCCGGCCACAACCGGCTGGCGCTGCTGCTGTTCCGCCTGGGAACGCGTCAGCTTTTTGGCGTGAACGTCTTCAAGGTGCAGGAGGTCCTCCCGCGCCCGCCGCTGTTCACCCTGCCACAGCTGCCGCCGGCCTTCAGCGGCGCGGCCGACGTGCGTGGGCGCAGCATCCCGGTGCTCGATCTGGCGCGCGCCATCGGCCATGGCGACGCCGACTCGGTCGAACCGAAGTACCTGGTGGTCACCGAATTCAACCGATCGGTCCAGGGCTTCCTGGTTTCGGCGGTCGACCGCATCGTCAACATCGCGGTGCAGGACATCCACCCGCCGCCGGAGCACGGCGCCGAGCAGCACTACCTCACGGGCGTCACGCGCCACCACGGCGAGCTGATCCAGCTGATCGACGTGGAAAGCGTGCTGGCCGAGTCCGCGCCGCGTGCCAGCGACGCGGACCGCATCGCCCCGCTTGCCGCCACCAGCCCGACGGCTCCGCGCGAAGTGCTGGTGGTCGACGACTCGCGCGTGGCGCGCAACCAGATCCGCCTGGTGCTGGAGCAGCTGGGCCTGGGTTCGACCCTGCTGTCCGACGGCCGCCAGGCGCTGGAGCACCTGCAGGCGCTGGTCCTCAGCGGCATCGACCCGCACGAGCGTTACGCCATGGTCATCTCCGACATCGAGATGCCCGCCATGGACGGCTACACCCTGACGACGGAAATCCGACGCGACCCGGCCCTGCGCGACATGTTCGTGCTGCTGCACACCTCGCTGTCGGGCGTGTTCAACCAGGCGATGGTCGAGCGCGTGGGCGCGGACGACTTCGTGCCCAAGTACTCCGAACACGAGCTGGCGCAGCGCGTGGCGGCACGGGTGAATGCGCTGGCGTAAAGGCGTTCTGGCTGTCATTCCCGCGATGGCCGGAATCCACTTGCCAGATGCTTCAAGCCCCCCGTCGAGCGTGCGGCCGCGGACGCATGGATCCCCGCCTTCGCGGGGATGACAGCAAAAAGGCCGCCGCGAAGCCCTCTGGCACGCGCCTTGCCTCTGCTCCGGGTGAACCCGACCCCGGAGGCGTCATGTCCGATTTCCTTGGCATCCACGGCACTGCGCTGGCCCTGCGCGAGCAGCGGCTGCAGTTGCTGTCGGCCAACCTCGCCAACGCCGATACCCCCGGCTTCAAGGCGCAGGACCTGGACTTCACCTCGGCGCTGCAGTCGGCGCTCCAGCCCAATGCCGCCGCCGGCGACGCCATCGACGCCGCATCGCAGGGCGCGCGTTTCGCCCGGCCCAGCAGCCAGCCCAGCGTCGACGGCAACACCGTCGATGGCGAGCGCGAGCACGCGCTGTTCGCGCAGGCGGCGCTGGAGTACCGCGCCTCGCTGACCTTCGTCGAATCCAAGGTGCGCGGAATGCTCACCGCGATCACAGGCCAGTAAGGGGAACGCGCATGAGCAACCTGCCCATTTTCGATGTCGCCGGTTCGGCGATGAACGCGCAGTCCGTGCGGCTGTCGACGATCGCCTCCAACCTCGCCAACGCCGACTCCGTCGCGGGCAATCCCGACGAGGTCTATCGCGCCAAGCAGCCGGTGTTCCGCGCCGAAGGCGTGCCGGGCGATCCCTCGCTCGCCGGCGTCAACGTCACCGAGGTGCGCGAGAGCACCGACGCGCCGCTCAAGCGCTACGAACCCGGCCACCCGCTCGCCGACGCCCAGGGCTACGTGTACGCGCCCGCGGTCGATCCGGTGGCGCAGATGGTCGACCTCATTTCCGCCTCGCGCAGCTACCAGGCCAACGTCGAGGTGTTCAACAGCGCCAAGGAACTGGCGTTGTCGACGTTGCAGATGGGCCGTTGACCGCGCGCCGCCGAACCTGACCAGGACTTCCGATGACCTCCATATCCGACTTCGTCTCGACTTACGGCGCCAGCACCACCGGCACCGACACCACCAAGAAGTCCGACTCGCTCGGGCAGGCCGATTTCCTGCGCCTGATGACCGAACAGCTGCAGCACCAGGATCCGCTCAATCCGATGGAGAACAGCGAATTCCTCGGGCAGCTCGCGCAGTTCTCCACCGTGCAGGGCATCCAGGGCCTGCAGACGTCGATGGATGGCTTCAAGGGATCGCTCGCCACCGACCAGATGCTGCGCGGCGCCTCGCTCGTGGGCCGCAGCGTGCTGGTGCCGTCGGCCAAGATGGCGCTGGGCGCCGAGGGCAGCGTCAACGGCGTCGTCGCCGCACCCGATGCGGGCACCGTCACCTTCGACATCACCGATGCCAACGGCCAGAGCGTCCGCAAGATCACCGTGCAGGCCGAAAAGGCCGGCGAAGTGGCCTTCGAATGGGACGGCAAGGACGCGGAAGGCAATCGCCTCGCGGCCGGCACCTACGGCGTCACCGCGACGATTGGCTCGGGCGAAACGAAGAAGGACCTGAGCACCTACGTCGAATCGCGCGTGGACAGCGTGACCGTCGGCAGCGACGGCGTGTTCCTCGACCTGGCGGGGCTGGGCACGGCACCGCTGGATTACGTGCTCCGCATCCGCTGACGAACCGCAGCCCTCACCCCAAACCCCTCTCCCGCTCGCGGGAGAGGGGCTTCCTCTCTCCGGAGAACATCCAATGGGTTTCAACACTTCGCTGTCCGGCATCAACGCCGCCAACGCCGACCTCAACGTCACGGCGAACAACATCGCCAACGTCAACACGACCGGCTTCAAGGAATCGCGCGCCGAGTTCGCCGACCTGTTCTCGTCGACCGCGTACGGCCTGTCGCGCAACGCGATCGGCTCGGGCGTGAAGCTGAGCAACGTCGCGCAGCAGTTCTCGCAGGGCAACATCGATCCGACCGGCCGCGGCCTGGACGTCGCGATCGACGGCGAAGGCTTCTTCGTGCTGAACGACAACGGCGCGCGCGTGTATTCGCGCGCGGGCAACTTCCAGCCCGATCCGAACGGCTTCATCGGCACGCCCGACGGCAAGCGCCTGCAGGTGTTCGCGCCCAACGCCAACGGCAACGGTTTCGACGTGGGCCGCCTGGTCGACCTGCAGCTGCTCACCACGACGAGCCCGCCGCAGGCGTCGGGCAACGTCGACATGCAGGTGACGCTGCCGGGCAACGCGGCCGCGCCGACGGTCACGCCGTTCGATCCGACCGACACCAACACCTACAACCACTCCACTGGCGGCGCGACGGTGTACGACTCGCTCGGCGTCGGCCACGTGCAGACGTCCTACTTCGTGAAGACCGCCAACCCGAACGAGTGGCAGGTGCACAACTACATCGACGGCACGGCCGTCGGCGCGCCGACGACGCTGCAGTTCAACGGCTCAGGCGCGCTGGTGACGCCGGCGAACGGCCAGATCACGATGGCGCCGTTCACCCCGACCACCGGCGCCGGCGTCATGAACCTGACGCTGAACCTGTCCGGCTCGGCGCAGTACGGCTCGGCCTTCGCGCTGCGCGAGATCAACCCCGACGGTTATGCCGCCGGCAAGCTCAACGAGATCGACATCGACTCCACCGGCGTGGTCTACGCGCGCTTCTCCAACGGCGCCGACCAGGCGCTGGGCCAGGTCGCGCTGAGCACGTTCACCAATCCGCAGGGCCTGCAGCCGCAGGGCAACAACGTGTGGGCCGAAACCTACGCGTCGGGCGATCCGCGCATCGGTGCGCCGGACACCGCCGACTTCGGCGTGCTGCAGTCCGGCGCGCTGGAAGCGTCCACGGTCGACCTCACCGAACAGCTGGTCAACATGATCACCGCGCAGCGCAACTTCCAGGCGAACGCGCAGATGATCTCGACGCAGGACCAGGTCACCCAGACGATCATCAACATCCGCTAAGCGCGGGTGGGATGACACAGGAGGTCCGCCATGACCGACCGCGCGCTCTACATCGCGATGACCGGCGCCAGCACGTCGCTGAAGACGCAGGCGTCGGTGTCGCACAACCTCGCCAACGCGAACACGGTGGGGTTCCAGGCGACGCTCGCCGGTTCCACCGCCACGCCGGTGAAGGGCAACGGCCACGCCTCGCGCGTGGCCGCCGCATCCCAGACCTACGGCGTCAGCGACACGCACGGCGCGATCCTCAACACCGGCAACACGCTGGACGTCGCGCTGAACCAGGATCGCTGGCTCACCGTGCAGGACGCGCAGGGCAACCCCGCGTACACGCGCGCCGGAAACCTGG
Organism: Lysobacter soli; assembly: GCF_009755585.1. Lineage (NCBI taxonomy): Bacteria > Pseudomonadati > Pseudomonadota > Gammaproteobacteria > Lysobacterales > Lysobacteraceae > Lysobacter > Lysobacter soli. Next base: position 3,374,251 of record NZ_CP046603.1, read on the forward strand.
CGATGAACGCCAACGGCCTGCTGACGAGCAACGGGCGCCCGGTGCTCGGTGCCGACGGCGCGCCGCTCACCGTGCCGCCGTACCAGTCGATGGACATCGCCAGCGACGGCACGATCTCGATCGTTCCCCAGGGCCAGCCCGCCAACACCATCGCCGAAGCCGGACGCCTGGGCGTCGTGCAGGCGCGCACCGCCGAACTGGTGCGCGGCGACGACGGCCTGATGCGCCCGGCGAACGGCCAGCCGCCCGCCCCCGCCGCGGGCGATTCGCTCACGCCCGGCGCGGTGGAGAACAGCAACGTCGAGGCGACCTCGATGCTGGTGCAGATGATCCAGACCGCCCGCGCATTCGAGATGCAGGTACGCGTCTTGCAGAGCGTGGATGAGAACGCACGCAGCGCGAATTCCCTACTTGGTTCGCGCTGATGGCTGTTCCTGAAGCGCCGCGCCCTGGCCGTCATCCCGGCGAAGGCCGGGACCCAGGCCCGTAACGCATCGATCGAAAACCGCGACACAACTGAAGCCTTGCCAGCCTGGGTCCCGGCGTTCGCCGGGATGACGGAAGAGGAAAAGCTTCAACGAACAGGAGACACACGCCATGACCCAGGCTCTATGGATCGCCAAGACCGGCCTCGACGCGCAGCAGACGCGCATGGCGGTGATTTCGAACAACCTGTCCAACGTCAACACGACCGGTTTCAAGCGCGATCGCGCCGAGTTCCAGGACCTGCTGTACCAGACGGTCCGCCAGCCCGGCGGCGCGACGTCCGAGCAGACGCAGGCGCCGACCGGCCTGTCGACCGGTACCGGCGTGCGCGTGGCGGCGACGGCGAAGGAGTTCTCGCAGGGCAACCTCAACGTCACCGGCGGCGCGCTCGACGTCGGCATCGACGGCCGCGGCTTCTTCGAAGTGCTGATGCCCGACGGCAGCAGCGCCTACACGCGCGACGGCAGCTTCAAGCGCAATTCGCAGGGCGAGATGGTGACCAGCGACGGTTATCCGGTGCAGCCGGGCATCCAGTTTCCCGAAGGCACGCAGAGCGTGACCATCGGCGCCGACGGCACCGTGTCGGTGAAGGTGCAGGGCCAGGCCGACGACGTACAGGTCGGCGCGCTGACGCTGGCCGACTTCGTCAATCCGTCGGGCCTGCAGGCCATCGGCAAGAACCTGTTCGTCGAGACCGGCGCCAGCGGCCCGGCGCAGCAGGGCGCGCCGGGCACCAACGGCATCGGCCAGCTCGCGCAGGGCCAGCTGGAAGGCTCCAACGTCAACGTCGTGGAAGAGCTGGTGTCGATGATCGAAACCCAGCGCGCGTACGAGACCAACGCCAAGGCGATCTCGACCACCGACTCGATGCTGGGCTTCCTCAACAACAATCTGTGAGTGCAGCCGTGAACGCGTTCTTCCGTCTTTCCATCGCCGGCGCGACGCTCGCGCTGGCCGGCTGCGCCGCCGTCGTCGGCGACGTGCGCCCGTTCGCGCCGATGGCCGCGCCGCCCGCGGCGATCGTCGCCCCGGCCGCGCCCGCCAGCGAAGGCTCCATCTACGCCAGCCGCAGCCTGCGCCTGTTCGAGGACAACAAGGCCCGCGACGTCGGCGACCTCGTCACAATCGTGCTGGTGGAGAACACCAGCGCGCGCGCGCAGGCGAACACGTCGGTGAGCAAGGAATCGGGCATCGATATGGCCGCGCCGACCATCGCCGGCGTGCCGATCACCTATAAGGGCAACCCGATCCTGGAAGCCTCGGTCGAGGGCTCGCGCGACTTCCAGGGCGCCGGCAACAGCACGCAGAGCAACCGCCTCAGCGGCTCGGTGACGGCGACCGTCGTACAGAACCTGGGCAACGGCAACCTGCTGGTGCGCGGGCAGAAGCAGCTGCGCCTGAACCAGGGCGACGAGCTGATCCAGGTTCAAGGAATCGTGCGGACGGCCGATATCGGTCCCGACAACCGCATTTCCTCCGATCGCGTGGGCGACGCGCAGATCGTCTATGGCGGCCGCGGCACGCTCGCGCGTTCCAACGCGATGGGCTGGCTCGGCCGGTTCTTCAATTCCGCCGTTTACCCGTACTGAGGAGGGGCCATGGATACGCGTGATTCCTCCTCGTCGGCGCATGCTTCGTCGCACTCGCCTTCGCGCGCCCCTTCGTCGTCATCCCGGCGAAAGCCGGGACCCAGGCTGGACGCGCCTGAAGTTGCGGCACACCCCCATCGGACGCTGAGGGCCTGGGTCCCGGCGTTCGCCGGGATGACGGTTTTGAAAGTCATGGCGGCCGTTACGAAGCCGCGCCTGCCCAAAGGCTCCGGCCTCATCGCCTACGCCCTCGCCTGCACCATCGCCGGCCTCGCGCTCACGCTCGCCGTCGTTCCGCCGGCGCGTGCCGAGCGCATCAAGGACCTCGCGCAGGTTGCCGGCGTGCGCGGCAATCCGCTGATCGGCTACGGCCTGGTCGTCGGCCTGGACGGCAGCGGCGACCGCACCAGCCAGACGCCCTTCACCGTGCAGAGCCTGAAGACGATGCTCGACCAGCTCGGCGTCAGCATTCCGCCGGGCGTGAACCCGCAGCTGAAGAACGTCGCCGCCGTCGCGATCCACGCCGAACTTCCGCCGTACGCCAAGCCGGGCCAGCCGATCGACGTCACCGTGTCGTCCATCGGCAACGCCGGTTCGCTGCGCGGCGGCAGCCTGCTGATGGCGCCGCTGAAGGGCGTCGACGGCCAGGTCTACGCCATCGCGCAGGGCAGCCTGGTCGTGTCGGGCTTCGGCGCGTCGGGCAAGGACGGCTCGCGCATTTCGGTCAACGCGCCCAACGGCGGCCGCATTCCCAATGGCGCGATCGTCGAGCGCGCCGTCGCCGGGGCGCCGGCGTCGGGCAACGTCACGCTCAACCTGCACGAAGCCGACTTCACCACCGCAGCGCACATCGTCGACGCGGTCAACCGCGAGTTCGGCAACGGCCGCGCCCGCGCCGTGGACGCGGTGACCATCGAGGTCGCGCCGCCCGCCGACGGCGACCGCGTCGGTTTCCTGGCGAAGCTCGAATCGCTGGACGTGAGCCCGGGCGCCGCGGCGTCGAAGGTCATCGTCAATTCGCGCACCGGCACCGTCGTGATGGGCGGCAACGTCAGCGTGTTGCCGGCGGCCGTGTCGCACGGCTCGCTCACGGTGTCGATCTCCGAGAACACGCAGGTCAACCAGCCCAACGAATTCAGCCGCGGCCAGACCGTGGTGACGCCGCAATCCACCGTCGAAGCCAGCCAGGACGGCGGTCGCATGTTCCTGTTCCAGGGCGGCACGTCGCTGGAGCAGATCGTCCGCGCGGTGAACGCCGTGGGCGCCGCGCCCGGCGACATCGTCGCGATCCTGGAAGCGCTCAAGCGCGCCGGCGCGCTTCGGGCGGAGCTGGAGGTGATCTGATGGGGCGGGAGCGCATCTGCTCCCTCCCCTGCTTGCAGGGGAGGGTTGGGGAGGGGTCGCGAGGCATGCAGTGCCGAGCGCTTCCGTCCCCGACTTCACCCCTCCCCAACCCTCCCCTGCAGTCGCAGGGGAGGGAGTCGCATTTCTGGCGTTCAACGGCACAACTCTTGCCTTGACCCCACCATGCACCTGCGCCCGACCACCGCACAGCCGCTCTCCACGACCGACGCCCCGCGCGCCGATCGTTCGCGCGTGGAATACGCGGCGCAGCAGCTGGAGGCGCAGTTCGCGCAGATGCTGGTCAAGTCGATGCGCAGCGCGTCCTTCGGCGACTCGCTGATGGGCGACAACTCGACCTACCGCGACATGTACGACCAGCAGCTCTCGCGCGAGATCGCCAAGGGCCGCGGCCTGGGCCTGGCGCCGATCATCGTCCAGCAGCTCACGCGCAACGCCGGCGGCGCCAGCGCCACCGTGACGCCCGAAGGCGGCTTCCCGATGACGCCGGCCGCCTCGCCGATGCCGCTGTCGCTCACGCCCAGCAGCGGCGGCGTGTCGCTGCCCGGCATCGCCGCGCCCGCCTTGCCGCGCGTGGAAACGCCGCAGGTCGAATGCGATCCCAACGCGAAGCTCGACTGCTCCAGCCCCGAAGCCTTCGTGCGTTCGGTTTGGCCGCACGCGCAGCGCACGGCGCAGGAACTGGGCGTCGATCCCAAGGCGCTGGTCGCACAGGCCGCGCTGGAAACCGGCTGGGGCCGTCGCCTGGCGAAGGACGGCGGTGATGCCACCTCGCACAACCTGTTCGGCATCAAGGCCGGTTCGAAGTGGAGCGGCAACCGCGTCAACGCCGGCACGCACGAATACGTGGACGGCCAGCGCGTCAGCGAGCGCGCCGACTTCCGCGCCTACGGTTCCATCGGCGAGAGCTTCGCCGACTACGCGAAGCTGCTGAACAACCCGCGCTACGCGCAGGCGCGCGCGGCCGGCGGCGACACGCGCCAGTTCGCGCAGGCGCTGCAGAAGGCCGGCTACGCCACCGACCCCGCCTACGCCGCGAAGATCAACGCGATCGCCGAAGGCGCCACGCTCAACCGCGCGCTCGCCGCGCTCGATGGCAACACGAGAGGCTGACGATGGCCAATGTCCTGTCCACCGGCACCGGCGCCCTGATCGCGTTCCAGCGCGCGCTGGCGACCGTGAGCCACAACGTCGCCAACGTCGCGACCGAAGGCTATTCGCGCCAGCGCGTCGAACTGTCGACGCGCTCGCCCACCGACATGGGCTACGGCTACGTCGGCAACGGCGTGCAGGTGGCCGACGTGCGCCGCATCGCCGACCAGCTCGCGAACACGCGGCTGCTGGAAAGCGGCGGCGAACTCGCCCGCGCGCAGCAGCTGTCGGGCCTGGCCTCGCGCGTCGACACGCTGTTCTCCGACAAGGCCACCGGCCTTGCCGGCGTGTGGTCGAACTTCTTCGACGCCACGACCGGACTGACCAGCAATGCGGCATCGTCCGCCGCGCGCGAGGACGTGCTGTCGGACGCCAAGGCGCTCACCGCGCGCTTCAAGCAGCTCAACAACCAGCTCGATTCGCTGAGCAATGAAGTCAACAGCGGCCTGCGCAGCAGCGCCGAGGAAGTCAACCGCATCGGTGCGGAGATCGCGCGCCTCAACGGGGAGATCGTCAGCAACCCGAACAACGTCTCCAACGACCTGCTCGACCAGCGCGACCGTCTGGTCTCGCAGATGGTCGGCTTCACCGGCGGCACCGCCGTGCAGCAGGGCGACGGCTCGCTCAACGTCTTCACTTCCGGCGGACAGGCGCTGGTGGTGGGCAACACGTCCTCCAAGCTCACCGTCGCGACCGATCCCTATCGTCCCGAACGCGTGCGTCTTGCACTGGACGGCAACGGCCAGCAGATCCAGCTCAACGATTCCTCGCTGGGCGGCAAGATCGGCGGCCTGATGGATTTCCGCAGCGACGTGCTCGATCCGGCGCAGTCGGAACTGGGCCGCATCGCGGTGGGGCTGGCCGAGGCGTTCAACCAGCAGCACCGCGCCGGCATGGACCTCAACGGCCAGATGGGCACGGACTTCTTCACCGTGCCCGCGCCGCGCGTGAACGGCAACGCCAACAACACCGGCACCGGCACGCTGACGGCGAGCGTCGGCGATCTGTCCAAGCTCGACGCGCAGAACGTCGTGCTGAAATTCGACGGCACCGCGTGGAGCGCCACGCGTTCCGACACCGGCGCCAACGTGCCGCTTACCGGCACCGGTACCGCAGCCGATCCGCTGGTGATCAACGGCGTCGAACTTGTCGTCGGCGGCGCGCCGGCCTCGGGCGACCGCTTCCTGCTGCAGCCCACCGCGGGCGCGGCCGGCGGCATCAACGTCGCCATCGACGATCCCAACCGGATAGCAGCCGCCACTCCGGTGAAGGCGAAGGCCGAGCTGGACAACGTCGGCACCGGCCGGATCGGTTCGGTGAAGGTCACCGATTCGACCAACGCCAACCTGCTGACGCCGGCCGACATCGAGTTCATCGACGGCACGCAGTACACCGTCAACGGCACCGGACCCTTCACCTACACGCCGGGCCAGCCGATCAACGCGAACGGCTGGAGCCTCAGCCTCGACGGCGTGCCCGCCGCGGGCGACAGGTTCAGCGTGGGCAGCACCGGCGCCGGTTCCAGCGACAACGGCAACGCGATCGCGCTGGGCAACCTCGACGATGCGAAGGCCTTGAACGGCGGCACGGTGTCGCTCAACGGCGCGATCGGCGGCCTCACCACCACCATTGGTTCGGCCGCACGACAGGCCGACTACGCCGCCGACGCGCAGCAGGTGCTGTACGACCAGGCGCAGGCCGCGCGCGATTCGATTTCCGGCGTGAACCTCGACGAGGAGGCGGCGAACATGCTGCGATTCCAGCAGGCCTACCAGGCCGCTGCGCAGGTGATTTCCACCGCCGACACCATGTTCCAGTCCCTGCTCAGCGCGGTGCGCGGATGAACAATCGCATTTCCACGGCCGGCGCGTACGCGCTGCAACTGGGCACGATGCTGCGCAAGCAGGCGGGCCTGTCGCACACGCAGCAGCAGCTCGCACTCGGCCAGCGCCTGGTCACGGCGAAGGACGATCCGGTCGCCGCCGGCACCGCGGTGTCGCTCGATCGCGCCACGGCCGAACTCGAACGCTTCGGCGAGAACGCGAACCTGCTCGGCAATCGCCTGAACCTTCAGGAAAGCGTGCTCGCGCAGGCCGGCGACCGGCTGGCGCGCGTGCGCGAGCTCACCATCCAGGCCAACAACGCCGCGATGTCGAGCGACGACAAGAAGGCGATCACCGCCGAACTGAAGGTGATCCGCGAAGAACTCATCGGCCTGGCCAACAGCCAGGACGGCAGCGGTCGTTATCTGTTCGGCGGCACTGCCGACGATCACGCGCCGTTCGTGGTGAGCGGCGGCAACGTCAGCTACACCGGCGACCAGCGCCAGCGCGAGGTCGAGATCGCACCTGACCAGTTCGTGTCCGACACGCTGCCGGGCAGCGAGTTGTTCATGCGCGTCAAGACCGGCGACGGCCGCATCGACGGCAGCGCCGCCACGACCAACGCCGGCAGCGGCGTGCTGATGGAATTCGGCCTGGACGATTCGGGCAGCTGGAACGGCGCGAGCTACAGCGTCGTGTTCACCGCGCCCGACGCGTACGAACTGCGCGACGCGGGCGGTGCGGTGATCGGCACCGGCACCTACGCCAGCGGCGAAGGCATCAACGTCGGTGGCCTGAACCTGCGCATCGACGGCGCACCGGCCGCGGGCGACAGCTTCTCCGTCGGCCCGGCCAAGACCAACGACGTGTTCGGCATGATCGACGACCTCGTCGGCGCGCTGGAAATGCCCGACGACTCCCCGCAGCAGCGCGCGGCGCAGCAGAACGCGCTGCAAGCCTCCTTGCGCGATGCGGCGACGGCGCAGGAGCACTTCATCGACGGGCGCGCCACCGGCGGCGCCCAGCTGGCGGCGATGGACAGTGCGGCCGACCTGCGCGAAGCGCAGTCGGTCACGCTGGAAACCACGCTGTCGGGCATCCGCGACCTGGACTACGCCGAGGCGATCAGCCGCTTCCAGCTGGAAAGCACGGCATTGCAGGCGGCGCAGCAGGCCTTCATGCGGCTGCAGTCGAGTTCGCTGTTCGATCTGATGTGACGCGAAGGCGGGAATCCGGCGGCCCGGAATGTCAGGCCCGCCGGAGTCTTGAGCGTTTAAGCGATGGATTCCGCTTCGCGGGAATGACGGCGAAGAAGCAGGGTTGGAACCAGGATCGACGTCGAAACCGTGACGTTTCACACGAATCCCGAATCCCGACTCCCCAATCACGGCTTGTGTCAACCAGGAGCTAAAGGTTTCCCCAGGGGCACCGATATCTAGGTCAGCAGCGGCAAGGGCCGGCAACACCGACCAACCACTGCGGTATTTGCCGGCCGGCGAGCGCTTCGCCGGTGCCCTAACCGAAACCTACGGAGAATCACCATGGCACAAGTCATCAACAGCAACGTGATGTCGCTCAACGCCCAGCGCAACCTGGGTACCAGCAGCGCCAGCCTCGGCACCACCATCCAGCGCCTGTCGTCGGGCCTGCGCATCAACAGCGCGAAGGACGACGCGGCCGGCCTGGCGATCTCGGAGCGCTTCAGCACGCAGATCCGCGGCCTCGACGTCGCCGTGCGCAACGCGAACGACGGCATCTCGCTGGCCCAGTCGGCCGAAGGCGCGATGGTCGAAATCGGCAACAACCTGCAGCGCGTCCGCGAGCTGTCGGTGCAGTCGGCCAACGCCACCAACTCGCAGTCCGACCGTGACGCGCTGAACGCCGAAGTCACGCAGCTGGTCTCGGAAATCGACCGCGTCGCCAACCAGACCAACTTCAACGGCACCAAGCTGCTCGACGGCTCCTTCGCCGGCGCGCTGTTCCAGGTCGGCGCCAACTCGGGCCAGACCATCGCCGTCAACAGCATCGTCGACGCCAACGCCAACGCCCTGGGCAAGGCCCAGTTCGCCGCCGCGCAGACCTCGACCGCCGCCGTTTCGACCGGCACGGCGACCGCCACCGGCACGCTGGCCAGCATGGCCGTCAACGGCGTCACGATCGACACCGTCGACATCGGCGTGGGCGACACGGGCGGCGACGTGGCCAAGAAGATGGCCGCTTCGATCAACGACAAGATGGACCAGACCGGCGTCTACGCCTCGCTGGATTCCAGCAACAAGCTGACGCTGACCTCGATCACCGCGGGCAAGGATTTCTCCTTCACCGCCGGCACGCTGACGGGCGGCACGGGCATCACGATGGCCGAAGCCGGCATCGCCGCCACCGCCACCGCCTCGGCGGGCAGCACGAAGTACATCAAGGACCTCGACATCTCCAGCTTCACCGGCGCGCAGCAGGCCATGGAAATCGTCGACAAGGCCCTGACCAGCGTCAACTCCGCCCGCGCCGACATGGGTGCGGTGCAGAACCGCTTCACCTCGACCATCGCCAACCTGCAGGCGACGAGCGAGAACCTGAGCGCCTCGCGCAGCCGCATCCGTGACGCGGACTACGCCAAGGAAACCGCCGAGCTGACCCGCACGCAGATCCTCAGCCAGGCCGGTACCGCGATGCTCGCCCAGGCCAATGCCGTACCGCAGAACGTCCTCAGCCTGCTGGGCTGATCCACCGCCGGAAGGGGCGCGCGAACCGCGCCCCGATGGCACCCCGGTGGGATGCGCGCGAACGCATCCCTCCGGCTTTTTCCGAAAGGAGTCGCCATGACCGCTCATCGTTCGCCCCGTCCCCTGCCGCCGCGCGCGGTGCACGGTCGACGCGGAGGGTAAGCGGTCATGGCCATTTCCACGCTCGGTTCGGGCATCGACATCCCGTCGCTGGTGTCCCAGCTCGTCGCCGCCGAACGCTCGCCGATCGAAAGCCGCATCGCGCGCGGCGAGAACGCCGCCAAGACGCAGTTGTCGGCGATGGGCTCGCTCAAGAGCATCTTCTCCAGCCTGCAGTCCTCGCTGGAGAAGCTGCGCAAGGACGGCGGCACCGACGCCCGCACGGCGACCGTGCAGGACAAGGCGGGCTTCACCGCCTCGGCCGACACCACCGCGACCGTCGGCGAATACAAGATCGAAGTCGAATCGCTCGCCAGCGCGCACCGCCTCACCTCGCCGGCGAAGGCCGCCGACGCGAAGATCGGCACCGGCAAGCTCGTCATCGAGGCCGGCGACACGAAGATCGAAGTGGACATCGCCGACGGCCGCAACACGCTGTCGGACATCCGCACCGCCATCAACACCGCCGCCGCCGGCAAGGGCGTGCAGGCGAGTCTGGTCAACGCCGACGGCGGCCAGCACCTGGTGCTCACGGCGGTCGATTCGGGCCTGGAAGGCAAGCTGCGCGTGACCACCAGCGGTGGCGACGGCGGGTTGTCGGCGCTGGTCTACGACCCGGGCGTGCAGACGTCCATGACCGAAACCGTCGCGGCGAAGGACGCCGTGGTGAAGGTCGACGGCCTGACGCGCACGTCCAGCAGCAACAGCCTCACCGACCTGCTGCCCGGCGTGACGCTCAACCTCACCGAAGCCAAGCCCGGCGAAACCTTCAGCCTGAAGGTCGCCACCGACGACGCCGCCGTGCAGAAGACGCTGCAGGCGTTCGTCACCGCATACAACGCCTCGATCAGCCTCACCAAGTCGCTCACCGCCTACAACGCCGAGACCAAGACCGCCTCGGCGCTCACCGGCGATTCGATGGTGCGCGGCCTGCAGAGCTCGCTGCGCAACATGGCCAGCGAGAACGTCGTCGCCTTCAAGGCGCTGGGTCTGTCGATCAACACCGACGGCACGCTCGCGCTCAACACCAGCACGCTGACCAAGGCGCTGGGCGAGGATCCGGGCGCGCTGTCGCGGCTGTTCTCGGGCGAGGAAGGCTACGGCGCCGACCTGGAAGGCATGCTCGACAGCGTGCTGGAAACCGACGGCCTGCTCGACTCGCGCAGCGACAGCCTCAACGCGCGCCTGAAGACGTACGACAAGCAGTACGAGGACCTGGATCGCCGCATGGAATCGCTGCAGACCCGCTACACCGCGCAGTTCACCGCGATGGAGCAGATGGTCACCCAGCTCCAGGGCTCCAGCGGCTTCCTTTCGCAGCAATTCGGCTAAAAGAAATACCAGGAGCTCATCGTCATGCTCGGCGCCAACCGCAATTACGCCAACCAGTACCGCAGCACCGGCGTCAGCGCCGCCGTGCTGGAGGCCGATCCGCATCGCCTCGTCGCGCTGATGCTGTCGGGTGCGCGCGATCGCATCCGCCTGGCCGGCGCGTGCCTGGAACGCGGCGACATCCCGCGCAAGGCCAAGGCCATCAGCGACGCCAGCGGCCTGATCACCGGCCTGAGCGGCGCGCTCAACCTCGACGCCGGCGGCGAGATCGCGCAGGGCCTGCAGTCGCTGTACGACTACGCGCAGCAGCGCCTGCTGATCGCCAACAGCGACAACGACGCCGCCGCGCTGACCGAAGTGGACGGCCTGCTGGGCGACATCGAATCGGCCTGGCTCGCCATCGCGCCCAAGCCGTGAGCCACGCCATGACCCACGCCGCCACGCCTGCCGTTCCCGCCCTGCCCGAAGCGCAGGTGCGCGCGGCGATGCACGCGCAGCAGTGGGAGCTGGCGATCGAACTGCTCGCCGAGCACGACCGCGTGCTCCGCGAGACGCTCGGTTCGGAAAAGCTGTCGGGCCTGTCGGCCGAACCGTGGCGCGACCTGCTGGCGCAGCAGCAGGCGCTGCTGGCCGACCTGGTGGTGATGCGCGACGAAACCGCGGCGATCCTCGCGCGCATGGGCCGCGAACGTCGCGGCGCCCTCGCCTACCGGAGCCTGGCCGGATGACCTCGCAGTCGGCGGACCTGGAACTGTTCGACGACGTGCTGGTCCACCAGGACCGGCGCCCGGCGGCGTTCCTGCCCGGTCCGACCAACACCGCCGCCGCGCACGTCGCCGCGGCGCATGCGGAAATGCTGCTCACCTCGCTGGCGCTGAGCGACAACGCGCGCAGCGAGGACGGCGACGAACACGCCGAACCGTCCTCCGCGCTGCAACGCGTCGAGGCCAAGCTCGACCTGGTGCTCGGCCTGCTCGGCACGATGCTGCGCGACCGCGGCGACCTTCCGCCGCCGACCGTGCTGCGCTGGTCCACGCGCGGCGCGCGCATCGACGTCCTCGGCGACGCGCTGGCGATCCGTCCCGGCGCCCGCGGCACGTTGCGCGTGCAGCCGGCCGACTGGCTGCCGGATTGCATCGAACTGCCGGCGCACGTGATCGCCGCCGAAGGCGCCCGCGTCTGGATCGCCTTCGAGCCGATGGCCGCGACGCTGGCCGACGCCCTGGAGCGTCACCTGTTCCGCCTGCACCGCAAGCAGGTCGCCGAAAGCCGGCGCCTGCGCTGATCCCCGACGCCCGGAGCGTGGAACATTCGCGTTCGCCCGGCTGCGAAACCCCAAAATGAATGCGACAGGCCTGACAAAAAGGCCCATACCGGTGCGTCCGGTGCTCGCGGGCACGGTGGAACATTTGTCAGACCCGTCACATTCCGGAAGTGAGCGAATGGTCCCTTCGCGTCACCTCGGCTAAGGTGCCCCGACGGAGAGTTGACGCTTTTGGGGAACGGAGTTGGGCTCGGGGCTGTTGCGCGTACTGATATGCGACGACCACACACTGGTGCGGGCTGGACTGCGGCGTCTGCTGGAGTCCTTCGCCGACATCGAAGTCGTGGCCGAAGCCGCCAATGCCGACCAGGCCGTGGTCGGCTCGCGCCAGCACCAGCCGGACATCGTCCTGCTGGACCTCTCCATGCCCGGCCGCAGCGGTTTCGAGGCGCTGGTGGAACTGCGCCGCGACCATCCGGACTGCCGCGTGGTGGTGATGTCGATGCATGACGATCCCACCCACGTGCGTGAAGCCCTGGCCCGTGGCGCGAGCGGTTTCGTCGTCAAGGAAGCCGCGCCGGCGGAACTGGAAATCGCCATCCGCGCGGCGGCCGCCGGCCGGACCTACCTCAGCCCGCAGGTCTCGGCGCCGCAGTTGTTCGCGCGCCCGCGCAGCGAGGAAGGCGTCGACGCCCTGCCCCCGCGCCAGCGCGAGATCCTCGCCGCATTGGGCGCTGGCCGCACCAGCAAGCAGATCGCCGCCGACCTCGGCATCAGCGTCAAGACGGTGGAAACCCACCGCGCCCGCATCATGGCCACCCTCGGCTGCCGCAACGCGATCGAACTGCTGCGCATGGCGATGCGGTTGCACGATCGGCCGGCGGGCTGAGGTTTTTCTTCGCCGCCGGGTGGCGGCGGTAGCGCCAGCTGCGCGCAGGGTCGGCGCACTTCTGTGTTTCCCGTAGCTGGCATTCTTCATTTGCCGCGGCCTTAAAGAACCCCGTCATCCCGGCGAAAGCCGGGATCCAGGCTTGTAGGGTTTGGGCACTCCGACGTGGCGAACCATCTTCGTCGTCATTCCAGCGGAAGCTGGAATCCATTTCGCTTTTGCGTTCGATCGAGAAGCCAACAGCGCAGCGCTGTTCAGCAACGGCCGTTCACCGCTGAGGCTTCGTTACCCCTCACCCCAACCCCTCTCCCGGCGGGAGAGGGGCTCAAAGCCGTAGCCCCGGCTGTTGCTTATGCTCTACCGCTTTTGCGGTTGCTTCTGCCTTTCCCAGCGACTTAAAGCGAGCCGAGCACCGGAGTCGGAAAAGGGCGAAGAGTCGCCCGCTGTCTGAGCGGAGCGCAGCGTAGCGAGTTCGGGCGACGTCCCTTTTCCGGCGAGGAGCGCAGGGCACCGCCGCGCAGCGGCGGCTCGCGTCAGGAGCGAACGGTTTTGGTTACTTTTGCCAAGACAAAAGTAACCCGCCCTTCAGGGCGGAAGCTGTTGCTCGTGATGTTGATCTTGTTGTTGCCGGGCCGCCCCTCAAGCAGCAGCAAAGCAACAGCATTCAAGCAAGTGCAAAGCTTCCGCTCGCAAGCGAGCGGGTTACTTTTGTTTCGGCAAAAGTAACCAAAACCACCCGCTCCTGACGCGAGCCGGCGCCGCTACGCGACGCCGGTCCCCTGCGCTCCTCACCAAAGAGGGGTCGTCGCCAAAACTCGCGGTGCTCGGCTCGCTTTAAGCGCTGATCAAGGCGCAAGCAACAGCCACAGCAACGGCAAAGGCAAAAGCAAAAGGCAGGGCCCCTTCTGGCCCACCCCTTGCAACACCCCCGCGACGCCACGAACCCGTCACACCCCAAGCGCCAATTCCTCGTCACAAAGCCAAATTGTGACCGCCATCTCCGTGCCCACCCGCGTCACTGCCTGACGCAGGCGCACAGGGCCAGTCAGGAACACGTCGCAAAGTAAGGGCGGCCCCTACAACACGACAGGTTTGCCCCGAGAGATGTCCGGGCACGCCCTGATTCGTTTGCCGTCACCTTCACATCACGATGACTTCCGTGCCGCCGGCTCCGGCGGATGGGGACACAACCGTGAAAGCAACGATGAGCCCGAAGCTCGGGCTGGGCGTCAACCTGACGCCGCAACTGCTGCAGTCGATCCGCCTGTTGCAGCTCACCGCGCCGCAGCTCGAACTCGAGCTTCGCCAGGCGCTGGAGCGCAACCCGCTGCTCGAACAGGACGAAGCCGAGGACGAGGGGGTCGACTCGGCGACGGACGCGCAGCAGGAAGCGGCCGCATGGGACGAGCTTCCGGAGCCGTCGTTCCTGTCCGGCGGCAACGGCGGCGGCGAGTTCGACGACGACGCCGCTTCGCGGATCGCCGACGGGGAATCGAGCGATCCGCGCGTGCGCCTGCTGCAGTCGCTGTCGCTGCAGTGGAAGCCGCGCGACGTCGAACTGGCCGCGTGGTGGCTGGACCAGTGCGACGATCGCGGCTACCTCGAAGCCCCGCTCGACGAACTGCACCTGCTCGGTGCCAGCTCCTGCAATGTCGATGCCACGGAACTGGAAATCGTCCGCCAGCGCCTGCTCCACGGCGAATGGCCGGGCGTGGCCGCGCGCGACGCCGCCGAATGCCTCGATGCGCAGCTCTCGCTGCAGCCCGAATCCGAAGCCCGCACGCTCGCCGCGCGCATCCTGGCCGATCACATCGACCTGCTCGCGATGCACGACGAAGCCGCGCTCGCCAGGGCGCTGAAGGTCGACGCCGAGGCCGTGCGCGCCGCCGTCGCGCTGATCCTCACCCTGCGCGCCCATCCCATCGCCGATGCCGCCGTGAACGAACGCGACATCGTGGTGCCCGACGTCGTCGCCTGGCGCGCCGACGGCCGCTGGCACGTCGCGTTGAACGGCCGCACCGCGCCGCGCCTGCGCATCGCGCCGCATTGCGAACGCGCCCTGGCCGATGCGCCCGGCGACGTGTCCGCGCTGCGCGGCCTGCTCGACGAAGCGCGCTGGCTGGTGCGCGGCGTGGCGATGCGCAACGACACGCTGCTGCGCACCACGCAGGTGCTGGTCGAACGCCAGCGCGCGTTCCTGGAGCGCGGCGAGGAAGCCATCGCCCCGCTGACGCTGCGCGAAGTCGCCGACGCCATCGGCATGCACGAATCCACCGTCTCGCGCATCACCAGCGGCAAGTACCTGCAGACGCCGCGCGGCACGATCGAACTCAAGCGGCTATTCGCCGTACGCCTGGACGGCGCGGAAGTCTCCGGCAGCGCGGTCAAGGCGATGGTCAAGCGCCTGATCGACGACGAGCCCTCGCACGCGCCGCTCGCCGACGACACCATCGCCGGCCTGCTCGCCCGCCAGGGCGTGCGCGTGGCGCGCCGCACCGTCGCCAAGTACCGTGACCAGCTGGCCATCGCGCCGGCGCGCCAGCGCCGCCGTCCGGCCGCTCTCATGGCGAAGGCGGGCTGAAACCATCATGCGTGAACTGCGAATCCTCATCGTCGACGACCATCCGGGCTTCATCAGCGCGGCGATCCGCCACCTGCGCAAGCAGCCGTGGGCGAATGTCGTCGGCACTGCCGGCAACGGCATCGAAGCCATCACCCAGTGCGAGACGCTGCGTCCGGACGTGGTGCTGATGGACATGGCGATGCCGGAGATGGGCGGCCTTCAGGCCGCGCGCCTGATCAAGGCGCAGGACGAACCCCTGCCCTTCATC
Source organism: Lysobacter soli (assembly GCF_009755585.1). Lineage (NCBI taxonomy): Bacteria > Pseudomonadati > Pseudomonadota > Gammaproteobacteria > Lysobacterales > Lysobacteraceae > Lysobacter > Lysobacter soli. The sequence goes on from NZ_CP046603.1 coordinate 3,389,861, forward strand.
GTCATCGCAAGCCATTTCGACGACACCGAGCACCGCGAGCACGCCCTGCGCGCCGGTGCCGATGCCTTCGTCAGCAAGCTGGCCTACATCCAGGACGTGCTCCCGCTGCTGGAGCGCCTGGCCACGGAAGAAACCCCATGAGCGAGTCCCGCATCCTCCTGATCGACAACGACCTCGCGCGCGCCGAGCGCGTGGCGACGCTGCTCGAGTTCATGGACTTCACCCCGCGCATCGCGGCCGACGCGAGCGAGATCAACCTCGATCGCGCGCGCGCCACCGACTGGGTCGCCGTCATCGCCGGCGACACCAGCGGCGACGCGGCCGCATGGGACCGTTTTGCCGCGTGGCTGGGCTCGCACCCGATGCATCCGCCGGTGCTCGAACTGCCGGGCCATGGCGACAACGCCAGCTGGCGCGTGCAGATCCACCCCGATTCGGTCTGGGCGCTGGATTACCCGATCCGTCGCACGCAGCTGCAGGACGTGCTGCGTCGCGCGAGCCTCAAGCGCCTGGACGACGACGCGCGCCGCGAGATCCCGCAGGTCGGCCCGACCGGCCGCAGCGCCGCCGTGCTGCGCCTGAACCGCATGATCGATCAGGTCGCCAACTTCGACACGACCGTGCTGATCCTGGGCGAATCCGGCACCGGCAAGGAAGTCGCCGCGCGCGCGATCCATGCGCGTTCCAAGCGTCGCGAGAAGCCGTTCGTCGCGATCAACTGCGGCGCGATCCCGCCGGACCTGCTGGAAAGCGAACTTTTCGGCCACGAGAAGGGCGCTTTCACCGGCGCGCTGACGCAGCGCAAGGGCCGTTTCGAGATGGCCGAAGGCGGCACGCTGCTGCTGGACGAAATCGGCGACATGCCGATGGCGATGCAGGTCAAGCTGCTGCGCGTGCTGCAGGAACGCTGCTTCGAGCGCGTCGGCGGCGGCGCGACGATGAAGTGCGACGTGCGCGTGATCGCCGCGACGCACCGCAACCTGGAATCGCACATCGCCGAAGGCAAGTTCCGCGAGGACCTGTTCTACCGCCTCAACGTGTTCCCCATCGAAATGCCGTCGCTGCGCGAGCGCGCCGCCGACCTGCCGGACCTGATCAACGCGATCTCGCGCCAGCTGTCCGACAGCGGCCGCGGCCGCGTGACGCTGGCCGGCGATGCGGTCGCGATGCTGCAGCAGTACGCGTGGCCGGGCAACGTGCGCGAGCTGAGCAATCTGCTGGAGCGTCTGTCCGTGCTGCATCCCAATGGCCTGGTGCGTGCCGACGACCTGCCGGCGCGCTACCGCTGCACGCTGCCGGCCGAAACGCTGGCCTCGATCGACGCGATCCAGCCGGAAGAACCGGCCCCGGTAATGGCGCTGATGCGCGAAGCCGAGGCGCCGGATCCGTCGACGTTGTCGCCGACCACGACGCTCCCGCCGCAGGGCATCGACCTGCGCGGCCACATCGCGAACATCGAACTGGACCTGATCCGCGCCGCGCTCGCCCAGACCGGCGGCGTCGTCGCCCACGCCGCACCGCTGCTCGGCCTGCGTCGCACGACCCTGGTGGAAAAGCTGCGCAAGTACGGCATCGAACGCGACACGATGGAGCTGGCGGAGCTCTGATTTTTTTGGGCGGGCGGTGGTAGCGCTCGCAACGTGATTCGTGATTCGTGATTCGTGATTCGTGATTCGTGATTCGTGATTCGTGATTCGTGATTCGTGATTCGTGATTCGTGATTCGTGATTCGTGATTCGTGATTCGTGATTCGTGATGCGTGATTCGTGATGCGTGATGCGTGATGCGTGATGCGGGAAGCGTCACCGAAGCCGTCATCTCGGCGAAAGCCGGGACCCAGGCCCGTAACGCACGGGCACTCCTTGTACGGTGAACCACATCGCCGTCGTTACAGCGGAAGCTGGAATCCATTTGCTCTGTGGGGATTTGCGGCAGCGTTGAGCAGGCAACAGCGCAGCGCTGTGCGGCAAAGGTTGTTCACCGCTGAAACTTCGTTACCCCTCACCCCAACCCCTCTCCCGATGGGAGAGGGGCTGAAAGCCGTCATCCCGGCGAGAGCCGGGACCCAGGCCCGTAACGCACGGGCACTCGTTGTACGGTGAACCACATCGCCGTCATTCCAGCGGAAGCTGGAATCCGTTTGGCGTCTGCGTTCGGTCGATAAGAAACACCGCAGCGCTGTGTTGCAAAAGGTTGTTCACCGCTGAGGCTTCGTTACCCCTCACCCCAACCCCTCTCCCGATGGGAGAGGGGCTGAAAGCCGTCATCCCGGCGAAAGCCGGGACCCAGGCCCGTAACGCACGGGCACTCCCTGCACGGCGAACCACATCGCCGTCATTCCAGCGGAAGCTGGAATCCATTTGCTCTGTGGGGATTGCGGCAGCGTTGAGCGGGCAACAGCGCAGCGCTGTGCGGCAACGATCGTTCAACGGTGAGGCTTCGTTACCCCTCACCCCAACCCCTCTCCCGATGGGAGAGGGGCTCAAAGCGGCGCCGTCGCTCCAGTAGCGTCAAGCCTGCTCTTGCTGTAGCTCTTGCTGTAGCTCTCGCTGTTGCTGGGCTTACCGCTGTTGCAGTTGCCCTCGCTTTTCCCAGCGACTTAAAGCGAGCCGAGCACCGGAGCCGGAAAAGGGCGAAGAGTCGCCCGTTGTCTGAGCGCAGCGAGTTCGGGCGACGTCCCTTTTCCGGGGAGGAGCGCAGGGGACCGGCGTCGCGCAGCGGCGCCGGCTCGCGTCAGGAGCGGATGGTTTTGGTTACTTTTTCCGAAACAAAAGTAACCCGCTCGTTTACGAGCGGAAGCTTTGCACTTGCTTGAGTGCTGTTGCTTTGCTGCTGCTTGAGGGGCGGCCCCTCAACAACAAGATCAACATCACGAGCAATAGCTTCCGCCCTGAAGGGCGGGTTACTTTTGTCTTGGCAAAAGTAACCAAAACCGTTCGCTCCTGACGCGAGCCGCCGCTACGCGGCGGTGCCCTGCGCTCCTCACTGGAAAGGGAGCGCCGCGCGAACTCGCTCCGCTGCGCTGCGCTCAGACAGCGCGCGGCTCTTCGTCCCTTTCCAGCTCCGGTGCTCGGCTCGCTTTAAGTCGCTGGGAAAGAGCGACCAGCAACGGCCACAGCAGCAACAGCAAACGCCTGTGCGGGGACCTGCAAGAGCCGCCAAACCAAGCGCCGACCTTCCGTCGCAGAACCAAACCCCCGCGCCAATAACCCGTTCATGAACCGTGGCACGCCGCTTGCCTGTACCTCGCAGGACGACCCGAACGTGCCACGCCACGGACCATGACCGACGCCATCTCCTCCATCCTGTCCCAGATCCGCGCGCACGAAATGCGCATGCGCGGGCCGGACGCCGCGCCGGGCAATGCCATTGCCCCGTCGGCGCTCGCCCCGGGAGCGGCGTCCGGTGCGACGGGGGCGGCCGGCGCGCCGGGATTCCAGCAGACGCTCAACAACGCCATCGACAGCGTCAGCCGCGCGCAGAACACCTCGGGCGCATTGCAGCAGGCATTCGAGCTGGGCGATCCGCGCGCGGATCTGGCTCGCGTCATGGTCGCCATGCAGCAATCGCAGGTCGCCTTCCGCGCCACGGTCGAAGTCCGCAACCGGCTGGTGCAGGCGTACCAGGACGTCATGAACATGCCGGTCTGACGACGGCACACCGCGCTTCCACGAATCCGAATCCCGACACCTAGACCGACATGGCCGTCATCACCCTCCCCAACCAATCCAAGCTGCGCGAACTGCGCGGGCTGCAGGACATCCCGGTCGTGCGGCAGCTGGGGCTGTTCGCGCTGGTGGCGGCGGTCATCGCGCTGGGGCTGTGGATGTTCTTCTGGACGCAGAAGCCCGACTACGTGCCGGTCTTCGCCGGGCTCGATCCGAAGTCGACCAGCGAAGCCTCCGAGCTGCTGACCACCGCGCAGATTCCCTTCCGCATCGATCCGGGTTCGGGCGCATTGGCCGTACCGCAGGACCAGTTGGGCAACGCGAAGCTCGCGCTCGCCGCGGCCGGCCTGCCGGCCAAGACCGATTCCGGCTTCGAGGCCATCAAGGGCGACCAGGGCTTTGGCACCAGCCAGTTCATCGAGAACGCGCGCTACCAGCACGCGCTGGAATCCGAACTCGCCCGAACGATCGCCAACCTGCGCCCGGTGCGCGAGGCGCGCGTGCACCTGGCGATGCCCAAGCCGTCGGCGTTCACGCGGCAGAAGGAGCCGGCCAGCGCGTCGGTTGTCCTGCAGCTGCACAGCGGCGCGGCGCTCGAACAGGGCCAGGTCGACGCCATCGTGCACCTGGTCGCCTCGAGCATCCCCGGCCTGCCGCCGGAACGCGTCACCGTCGTAGACCAGTACGGCCGCATGCTGTCGAACGTCGATCCGGATTCGGACGCGGCGATCAGCGCCAAGCAGTTCGACCAGCAGCATCGCCTCGAAGCGACCTACGTCCAGCGCATCCACGAACTGCTCGAACCGATGACCGGCAACGGCCGCGTCAGCGCGCAGGTCAGCGTCGACATGGACTTCGCGCAGACCGAGGAGGCGCGCGAGGTCTACGGCCCGCAGCAGCCGATGATCCGCAGCGAGCAGCTGTCCGAATCCAGCGCCGGTGGCGGCAACGCGCCGCAGGGCGTGCCGGGCAGCGCGAGCAACACGCCGGCCGCGGCACCGCCGGCCAATGCCGCGCCGAATGCCAACGCGCCCAACGCGGCCGCCGTCGCGCAGCAACAGCAGCAGGCCGCGCCGAACGGACCGTCCTCGCGCAGCTCGGTGCGCAACTACGAAATCGACCGCACGCTGACGCACACGCGCCAAGGGCCGGGCCGCGTGCGTCGCGTCACCGCCGCGGTGCTGGTGGACAACGTGCCCGCCGCGATCGGGAAGGACGGCAAGCCGTCGCTGCGCGCGCTCAACGAGGCCGAACTCAAGCGAATCGAGTCGCTCGTGCAGCAGGCCATCGGCTTCGACCAGCAGCGCGGCGACGCGGTGTCGGTGGTCAACGCGCCGTTCGCCCGCGACATCACGGCGATGGGCGAGGAGGAGAACACGCCGCTGTGGGAACACCCGCGCGCGATGGAATTCCTGCGCATCATCGTCGGCGGCCTCGCCGTGCTCGCGCTGATCCTGTTCGTGCTGCGCCCGATGTTCCGCCAGCTCATGGGCGCCAAACCCGACACGAAGAAGAACAAAAAGGCCCTGGCCGAAGCCACCGTGATCCCGGTGGACGACGAGGAAATCTCCGTCGCGCTGTCCGCGCCGGCGCAGGAAGCCGCGACGCCCGCGCTGCCGCCGGGCGCGATGACCTTCGACGACAAGCTGGAAGTGGCGCGCGCGGCGGTCAGCAACGACTCCAAGCGTGTGGCGCAGGTGGTACGCGACTGGGTGGAATCCGATGCCTGATACGACCGGACTGAGTGGCGTGCAGCGCGCCGCGGTGGTGCTGCTTTCGCTGGGCGAAGCGCAGGCCGCCGAGGTGCTCAAGCACATGAGCGCCAAGGAAGTGCAGAAGCTGGGCGTGGCGATGACCTCCGTCAGCGGCGTCTCGCGCGAATCGGTGGGCAAGGTGATCGACCAGTTCGTCGACACGCTCGCGCAGCCGAGCGGGCTGGGTTCGGGCGCCGACGAATACGTGCGCGCCGTGCTCGTGCAGGCGCTGGGCGAGGAACGCGCGAGCGGCCTGATCGACCGCATCCTGCTGGGCCGCAATACGTCGGGCCTGGACACGCTGAAGTGGATGGAACCGCGCGCGATCGCCGACCTGGTGCGCAACGAACACCCGCAGATCATCGCGATCGTCATGGCGCACCTGGAAAGCGACCAGGCCGCCGAGGCGCTCAAGTGCCTGCCCGACCGCGTGCGCGCCGACGTGCTGCTGCGCATCGCCACGCTCGACGGCATTCCGCCCAACGCGCTGAACGAACTCAACGACGTCATGGCGCGCCAGTTCGCCGGCGCGCAGAACCTGAAGTCGTCCTCCGTCGGCGGCGTGAAGGTGGCGGCGAACATCCTCAACTTCATGGATTCGGGCCAGGACGAGCAGATCCTCGGCGCGATCGGTGAGGTCGACGGCGAACTCGGCGTGCGCATCCGCGACCTGATGTTCGTCTTCGACAACCTCGCCGAGATCGACGACCGCGCGATGCAGGCGATCCTGCGCGAAGTGCCCAACGACAAGCTGTCCGTCGCGCTGCGCGGCGCCGAGGCGAAGGTGCGCGAGAAGATCACCTCGAACATGTCGCAGCGCGCGGCCGAAATCCTCGTGGAAGACATGGAAGCGCGCGGTCCGGTGCGCCTGGCCGAAGTCGAGGCGGCGCAGAAGGAAATCCTCTCGCTCGTGCGCAAGATGGCCGACGCCGGCACGATCCAGCTCGCGGCCAAGGCTGAAGCGTTCGTATGAGTCCGGCCTTCGCGAGTGCCGCCGCGGCGTGGAACACCGAAATGGCCGGCGCGGTGCGCTGGACCGCGCCGGGACTGGAGCCGGTCGAGCCCGAGCCCGTCGTCGAACTTCCGCCGCCGCCGAGCGTGGAAGAGCTGCAGCAGATCGAACAGGCCGCGCACGACCAGGGCTACGCCGACGGCCTCGCCCGCGGCCACGCGGAAGGCTTCGCGACGGGCCAGGCCGAAGTTCGCCGACTGGTCGCGCAGATCGAAGGCATCCTCGACGGCTTCACGCGTCCGCTCGCGCGGCTGGACGACGAGGTTTCCGAAGCGCTCGCCGAACTGGCCGTGCGCGTGGCCGGCTCGCTGATCGGCCCGGCGTACACGGCCGATCCGTCGCTGCTGGCCGACCTGGTGCGCGAAGCGCTCGACGCCGTCGGCACCAGCCAGCGCGGCGTCGAACTGCGCCTGCACCCGGACGACATGGGCGTGCTGTACCCGCACCTGGCCGGCCTGGACGGCGTGCGCCTGACCAACGACACCACGCTGGCGCGCGGCGAACTGCGCGTGCACAGCGAGAGCGTGCGCATCGACGGCACGCTCGCCGCCCGCCTGCAGGCGGCGCTGGAGAGCACCATCGCGGCGCATGGGGTGGCGCGGTGACGGGGCTTTTCTCCCCTGCTTCTGGCTCCCTCCCCTGCTCGCAGGGGAGGGTTGGGGAGGGGTCGCGAAGCCGCACAGCGGCGAGCTCCTTGCGGATGCGTCGAAGCAAAGCGCTTCTGACGGATACGTTTCCGATCGCCACTTCACCCCTCCCCAACCCTCCCCTGCATTCGCAGGGGAGGGAGCAGAAGCGAGGGCACGGGACTTGCAGCGCCTGACCCCATGACCACCCCCGCCTCCCACTGGCAGGACGCCCGCAATCTCCGCCTCGCCGCGCGGCTGGGCGCTTCGTCGTCGCAGCCGGTCTCGATGGGACTGGCGCGCGAAGGCGTGCTGCGTCGTGCCGTCGGCCTGACGCTCGAAGCCTCCGGCTGCAGCGCGCCGCTCGGTTCGCGCTGCCGCGTGGAAACGCACGGCGGCGTGTGGGTCGATGCCGAAGTCGTCGGCTTCTCGGGCGACCGCACCTTCCTCATGCCCAGCGCGCACCTGGAAGGCCTGCTTCCGAACGCGCGCGTCGTGCCCTCGCGCCAGCGTGGCGAAGTCGCCGTCGGCGAAGGCCTGCTCGGCCGCGTCATCGACTCCGACGGCGTGCCGCTCGACGGCCGCGGCCCGATCCGCGCCGAAAGCTGGGTCGGCCTGGCCGGCAAATCCGTCAATCCGCTGATGCGCGAACCGATCACGCGTTCGCTCGACGTCGGCGTGCGCGCGATCAACGCGCTGCTGCCCATCGGCCGCGGCCAGCGCGTGGGCCTGTTCGCCGGTTCCGGCGTCGGTAAATCCACGCTGCTGGGCATGATGACCCGCTTCACCGCCGCCGACGTGATCGTGGTGGGGCTGATCGGCGAACGAGGCCGCGAAGTGCGCGACTTCGTCGAAGCCACGCTCGGCGAGGAAGGCCTGCGTCGCGCCGTCGTCGTCGCGGCACCCGCCGACCGCCCGCCGCTCGCGCGACTGCACGGCGCGCTGCGCGCCACGGCGATCGCCGAGTGGTATCGCGACCAGGGCCTGCACGTGCTGCTGCTGATGGATTCGCTCACCCGCTACGCGCACGCGCAGCGCGAGATCGGCCTGTCCGTCGGCGAGCCGCCGACCACGCGCGGTTATCCGCCGTCGGTCTTCGCGAAACTGCCGGCGCTGGTCGAACGCGCGGGCAACGGCGCCGACGGGCGCGGCTCGATCACCGCGTTCTACACCGTGCTCACCGAAGGCGACGACCAGCAGGAACCCATCGCCGACGCCGCGCGCGCGATCCTCGACGGCCACATCGTACTGACGCGCCGCATCGCCGATGCCGGCCAGTACCCGGCGATCGACGTGGAAGTCTCGGTCAGCCGCGTGATGCAGGACATCACCGACGCGCCGTGGCGCGAGCGCATCCGCAAGCTCAAGCGCCTGATGTCCGCCTACAACGCGCAGCGCGACCTCATCGCCATCGGCGCCTACCAGCGCGGCAACGACCCGGTCGTCGACGAAGCGCTGGCGCGCTGGCCGGCGATCCTGAATTTCCTGGGCCAGGACGTGAGCGAGGCGTCGGATGTCGCCGCCAGCCGCGACGCGCTCGCCCGCCTGCTCGACGATGTCCGAGAACCCGTTGTCGCCCGACAGATGGAGACTGCATGACCCGCTCCCAACGCCTCGATCCGCTCCTGAACCTGATGCAGCAGCGCCAGGACGCCGCCGCGCGCGACGTCGCCGAGCGCGACCGCCAGCTGGCCGAACAGGAACAGCGCCTGGACGCGCTGCGCCGCTACGCCGAGGAATACGCGATCACGCCCAGCGAGGCGACCATCGCCCCGGCGCTGCTCGCCAACCGCATCGCGTTCCGCGCCAAGCTCGAAACCGCCGTGGACCAGCAGACGCGCATCGTCGATTCCAGCCGCCAGAACCGCGACGTCGAACGCACGCGCCTGATGCTCGCCAGCCGCGACAACAAGGTGCTGGAGAAGCTGGCCGACAGCTACCGCGCGCAGGAATCGCGCGTGGCCGAACAGCGCGTGCAGCGCGAACTGGACGACCTCGGCGGCCGTCGCCGCACCAACGGCAACGACGGAGCGGAGTGATGCAGGCGTTCGACGCCCTCTTCGGCGGGCAGCGCGCGAATTCGGCGCGCAACACGACTCCGGATGCCTCGCGTGCTTCTAACGCGCAGGACGACGCAGCTTCGTCGGGCGGATTCGACCGGATGCTGCAGGCGCAGGGTTCGCGCGGGTCGACCACGGCATCGCGCATGAACGAATCGCCGAATGCGTCCGCGCAGGCGAAGGGGAAGGACATGTCGCCGCGCGATGCGGATTCGCCGCGTGCAGCGGAGGAATCGAAGTCGTCGGAAACGAAGTCCAACGAGACGAAATCGAACGACGCGTCGCGCGAGACCGCGCGTGCCGAGTCCAGGGACGATGCACCGCGCGACGCGAGCGATGGCGGTTCCGGGTCCGACACCGCGGCGACCGCTTCGGAAGACACGACGGCTCCCAGCGACACGACCTCGACCGCTCCGACGGCCGCGCCCGGCGATGCAACGGCGCCGGCGCTTCCCGAACAGATGCTGGCGCTGCTCAACGGCCTGGCGGGCGCCAGCACGGGTGCCGCCGCGACGTCGTTCGCCGTTGCCCCCGAAGCGCAGCCGCCCGGCCTGCTGCGTGACGTTGCCGTGGCGACGGCTTCCGATCCGCGCGGCGGCAATGCCACCGCGCCGGTCCTGCCGACGCTGCCCGCTGCGCAAGCGGCGACTGCTGCGCCGACCGATGGCGACGCCACGGCGGCGTTCGCGATGGCGATGGGCGCGGCCGCTTCGGCGGACACGAAGACCTCGGGCGCTACCGATACCGCCGCGCTGGATTCGATCGGCATCGGCGATACGGCTTCGACGTCCGCGTCGCTGCCCTCGGTGTCGACGATGACGAACCATCCGCTTCCGCGCGGTGTCGCGGCGGCGGTCCAGGCGAACACGCCGATCCCGCTGGACAACGGTTTCGACGATGGCTTCTCCTCGCGCATCGCGTGGCTGGCCGACCAGAAGATCGGCCACGCCGAAATCCGCATCACGCCCGATCACCTCGGCGCGATCGACGTGCGCCTGCAACTGGACGGCAACCGGGTGAACGCCGAATTCCACAGCGCCCAGCCCGACGTGCGCCACGCCCTGGAATCCAGCCTGCCGCGCCTGAAGGAAATGCTCGGCCAGCAGGGTTTGCAGCTCGGCCAGGCCGACGTGGGGCAGCGCCAGGCGCAGCAGCAGTCGAACGGGCAGACGGCTTCGTTCGGCGGTTCGAACGAGCGTGGCGAGGCGGCGAACGACGCCGGCTGGTCGCGCGGCCCGGCGGTGAGGGCGTCGCGGGGGTTGCTGGACGAGTACGCGTAAGGGGTCGCGAGGGGCTGTCGGGAGTCTGACGCGGGCGCTCCGTCAAAAGCCCGACGCCTTCAGTCAGCCAACCACCACACCGCTCCCGCGGTGTTAAGCCCCTCTCCCACCGGGAGAGGGGTTGGGGTGAGGGGCAACGAAGCCGTAGCGCTGGTAAGCCCATGCATCTGCAGCGCTAGGTTTTTTTGCTTTCTCTAAGAAAGCAGGGCATCGACGACCTGCGACTTCCCCACTCCGCCACCCCTCACCCCAACCCCTCTCCCGGAGGGAGAGGGGCTAAAACCGCGCGGCCGGTGACGCCGACACTCCGCCGACCCTCACCCCCAACCCCTCTCCCGCAGGGAGAGGGGCCAACACCGGGCGATCGGCAACCCACCGGCACACCCCTTGCACGGATCCGGCATCCCCATTCGCCGAGTTCCACCGCAATGTCCAAGCCTGCCGCCCAAGCCGCTCCGCCCGCGCCCAAGAGCAACAACCTCGCGCTGTGGATCCTGATCGCCCTGCTGGCGATCGGCCTGGCCGGTGCCGGTGCGTTCTGGTTCCTGCAGGGCCGCGGCGGCGAAGCGCATGCCGCCGACAAGCCCGAATCCGCCGCCACGCAGCCGGCGCGTTACTACGCGCTGGAGCCGGCGTTCGTGGTGAACCTCGCCGACACCTCCTCGGTGCGCTACCTGCAGGCCGACGTGCAGGTGATGACGCGCGATGAAGCCACCGGCGCCGCGCTCGAACTGCACACGCCGGCCATCCGCAACCGCCTGCTGCTCCTGTTCGGGCAGCAGACCGCCGCGCAGCTCGCGCAGCGCTCGGCCAAGGAACGCCTGCAGCAGCAGGCGCTGGCCGAAGTGCGCAACGTGCTGAAGGCCGAACGCGCGCCCGACAAGGTCGAAGCCGTGTTCTTCACCAGCCTGGTCACGCAGTAAACAGCGCCGGAGCGCGATTTCGATGATGACCGACCTGCTTTCACAGGACGAGATCGACGCCCTGCTCCACGGCGTGGACAGCGGCGCGGTCGAGACCGAGCCGCCGCCGGCGCCGGGCGAGGCACGCAATTACGACTTCGCCAGCCAGGACCGCATCGTCCGCGGCAAGCTGCCGACGCTGGAGATGATCAACGAGCGCTTCGCGCGCACCTGGCGCATCGGCCTGTTCAACCTGCTGCGGCGTTCGGCCGACCTGTCGGTGCGCGGCATCGACCTGATCCGCTTCGGTGAGTACATGCACTCGCTGCAGGTCCCGACCAACCTCAACCTGGTGAAGATGAAGCCGCTGCGCGGCACGGCGCTGGTGATGTTCGAACCGCGCCTGGTGTTCACCGTGGTGGACAACTTCTTCGGCGGCTCGGGCAAGTACCACACCCGCATCGAAGGCCGCGAGTTCACGCCCACCGAGATGCGCGTGATCCAGCTGCTGCTCAAGCAGACCTTCGCCGACCTGGTGGACGCGTGGGCGCCGGTGATGCCGGTGGAGTTCGAATACCTCAATTCCGAGGTGAACCCGCACTTCGCCAACATCATCAGCCCGCGCGAGTACATCGTGGTGTGCCGCTTCCACGTCGAACTGGAAGGCGGCGGCGGCGAGTTCCACGTGTCCTTCCCGTACGCGATGCTCGAACCGATCCGCGAGCAGCTCGACGCCGGCGTGCAGAGCGACCGCATCGAACGCGACGAAAGCTGGACGGTCGCGCTGCGCTCGCAGCTGCACGACGCGGAGATCGAGCTGTCCAGCGTGCTGGCGCAGCGCTCGATCAGCCTGCGCGACCTGTGCCGCCTGCGCGTGGGCGACGTGATCCCGATCGAGATCCCCGGCACGGCCACGCTGAAGGTCGAGCAGATGCCGCTGTTCTCCGGCGAATTCGGCACGCACAACGGCCGCAACGCCATCAAGGTCAACGCCGTGCACGCCGTGCGCGAGAAGCCGGTGTTCGATCCGACCAATCCCGATTCCATCGCGGTCCACACCGCGCTCACCCAGGCCTGATGCCGATGAACAACCAAGATTCCGCCGCACGCGCCGCGTTCGACCCGCTCACCGCCGAAACCGGCGGCCTGACGAGCGACCTCAACCTGGACGTGATCCTCGACGTGCCGGTGACGCTGTCGCTGGAAGTCGGCCGCGCGCGCATCCCGATCCGCAACCTGCTGCAGCTCAACCAGGGTTCGGTCGTGGAACTGGAGCGCGCCGCCGGTGAACCGCTGGACCTGTACGTCAACGGCACGCTGATCGCGCAGGGCGAAGTGGTGGTGGTGAACGACCGCTTCGGCGTGCGCCTGACCGACGTCGTCAGCCCGGCGGAACGGATCAAGAGGCTGCGATGAGCGGTTCGGGTTCCGTCGAGTCGGCCGCCGCGGTGGCCCTCACCCCAACCCCGCTCCCGCAGGCGGAAGACGGGCTTCGCTCCGGCTCCGACATCGTGATCGGCACGACGGTGAACACGGTCGAGGCCGCTGCTCCTGCCCCCGCTCCCGCTCCTGCGGGAGAGGGCCGGGGTGAGGGCACGAGCGAAGCCGTCGCGTCGAATCCGGCAGAACCGCAAGCCGCACCCACGGCGGCGCAGGTCCTGAAAAAGCCCGCGACCGCGCACACCGCAACCGTGGGCCAGCCCACCAAACCGCAAACCTTCGCCAAGCCCGCCGAGGGCCCCGGCGTCGGCGGCGCGGTGTTCGCGTTGATCCTGGTCGTCTCGCTGATCCTTGGCCTCGGCTGGCTCGCCAAGCGCATGCCGGGTTTCGGTCGCGTGGCCGGCGGCAACGGCCTGCGCGTGGTCGGCTCGCTCAGCCTCGGACCGCGCGATCGCGTCGTCGTGGTGGACGTGGGCGGCACGCAGTTGCTGCTCGGCGTCGGCCAGAACGGCATGACGACGCTGCACACGCTCAGCGAACCGCTCCCCGTGGCACAACCTTCGCAGGGAACGCCCAACCTGCAGAACCTCGCGACGCCTTTCGCGCAGCTGCTGGCCAAGCATCTTGGGAAGAAGCCGTGACGTTCTCGCATCGCCATCCGACTACCTCGTCGGCGCTCCAGCGCGACGAAGCCTTTGGGGAATCCGTCATTCCCGCGAACGCGGGAACCCAGGCCGTGATGGCCTGGGTCCCGGCCTTCGCCGGGATGACGGCTCCTTTTTTCTCCAGCGCCCCGTGGCGCCGCTTCGCTGTCGCGCTGTCGCTCGCGGTCGCGCTGATCCTGATGGCCACGGCCTTCGCGCCGCTCCACGCCCAGGCCCTCCCCGACCCCGTCGCCGCGCAGGCGACCGCACAACCCGCCGCGCCGCTGTCCGCACCGGGCCTGCCTTCGCTGAACAAGCCGCTGCCGTCGGTCACCGTCGGCAAGGTCGGTGGCGAACCGGTCAGCATGCCGATGCAGGTGCTGCTGCTGATGACCGGCATCACGCTGCTGCCGGCGGCGCTGCTCGGGCTCACTGCGTTCACGCGCATCATCATCGTGCTGGGCCTGCTGCGTCAGGCGCTCGGCACCGGGCAGACGCCGAGCAACCAGGTGCTGCTCGCGCTGGCGCTGTTCCTCACCGCGATGGTGATGACGCCGGTGTTCGACCAGGCCTGGGCCGCGGGCATCGCGCCGTACCTCAACGACCAGATGGATTTCCGCAGCGCGTGGACCGCCGCATCGGAGCCGTTCCGCGGCTTCATGCTCGCGCAGATCCGCGAGAACGACCTGATGACCTTCGCCGGGCTATCGAATAGCGGCCCGTACGCGACGCCGCAGGACGTGCCCTTTAGCGTGCTCGCTGCGTCCTTCCTCACCAGCGAGCTGAAGACCGCGTTCGAGATCGCGTTCCTGATCTACATCCCGTTCGTGATCATCGACCTGGTCGTGGCCAGCGTGCTGATGTCGATGGGCATGATGATGCTCTCGCCGATGCTGATCTCGGCGCCGTTCAAGATCCTGCTGTTCGTGCTGGTGGACGGCTGGGTGCTGGTGGTGGGCTCGCTCGCCGCCTCGTTCAACCCGGTCTGAGGGCGCCGCCATGACGCCCGAAACCGCACTCACCGAAATCGGCCGCGGCCTGCAGATGGCGCTGCTGCTCGGCGCGCCGCCGCTGATCGCCGTGCTCGTGGTCGGCGTGGTCGTCGGCATCGTGCAGGCCGCCACGCAGCTCAACGAACCGACGATCGGCTTCGTCGTGAAGGCCATCGCCCTGGTGGCGACGCTGGCGCTGACGGGCAACTTCCTGCTCGGAAAGCTCGTCGGGTTCACGACGGATCTGTTTCATCGCATTCCGCATATTGTTGGGTGATGGCGGTGGCTCCGCGTGATTGCCGCCACCCTTCTGCTCGTCATTCCCGCGAAGGCGGGCTCGCGCTTCACTTCGGCGAAGCCGAACATCCATCCATCCGACGTGTCACCGCCTACGTCAGGCCTGATGCGGCTGAGACATGGATTCCCGCCTTCGCGGGAATGACGAGCGAAAACGCAGGCGCGCCTGTCCGGAGCGCCGGCTGATGGAACCCACCTCCGCCACCATCATCGACGGCCTCAACCTGTTCGGCATGCTCGCCACGGTGCTGTGGCATGCCATCCGCATCGGCGCGGCCATGCAGGCGATGCCGATGATCGGCGGGCGCGGCGTGCCGATGCGCGCGCGGCTGATGATCACGCTGGCGCTGTCGGGCGCGCTGTCGGCGCTGCTGCCCACGCCGCCGGCGGCGGGCGTGGATGCCGCCACGGTGCTCACGGTCGTGCGCGAATTCGCCGTGGGCCTTGCGATCGGCACCGTGCTGCGGCTCGCGTTCGAGGCCGGGCAGTTCGCCGGCGAACTGGTGTCGCAGGGCATGGGCCTGTCGTTCGCGACGATGGCCGATCCGCTGTCCGGTGCGTCCTCGCCGGTGCTCTCGCAGTGGTTCTACCTCGTCTTCGGGCTGCTGTTCTTCGCCTTCGACGCGCACCTGGCGCTGGTGCGGCTGCTGCTGGACAGCTACCACGCGCTGCCGCTGGGCACGCCGATCCCCGACGTGCAGCAGTTCCTGTCGGTGGTGCCGACGTTCTTCACCGCCGCCTTGCAGGCCGGCCTGCTGCTGGCGCTGCCGGTGATCGTGGCGATGCTCGCGGTGAACCTCGCCTTCGGCGTGCTGGCCCGCGCGGCGCCGCAGCTCAACCCGGTGCAGCTGGGCCTTCCGGTCGCGCTGCTGGTCGGCCTGGTGCTGCTGATGCTGCTGGCACGCGAGATGCAGGGTCCGGTGGAGCGTCTGTTCGATTCCGCCTTCGAGGCGGCACGCGCAGTCACCGCATGACGAAGATCTTCGTCATTCCCGCGAAAGCGGGAACCCAGCGCCTTCGCTTCTGATGGACTGAACGTCGCTGGGTCCCCGCGTTCGCGGGGATGACGGTTAACGGAACCGCACCGTGTCCAGCGAAGACCAGGAAGACAAAACCGAACAGCCATCAGAGAAACGATTGCGCGAGGCGCGCGAACGCGGCGACGTCCCGCGATCGCGCGAACTGGGCAACGTGGCGGTGCTGGGCTGCGCGGCGATGGCGCTGGTGGCGACCGGCTCGGGCATCGGCAGCGCATCGCAGGACTGGCTGCGGCAGGCGCTGACCATCGATCCGGCGATCCTCGACCAGCCCGACCGCCTCGTCCCGCATGCCGCTTCGCTGTTGCTGGGTTTGTTGAAGCCCATGCTGCCCGTGCTGCTCGCCGCGCTCGGCGCCTGCTTCATCGCGCCGATGGTGATGGGCGGGCTGCGGTTCGCCAGCAAGTCGTTGGCGCCGGATTTCGCGCGCCTGAGCCCCATGAACGGCTTCAAGCGCATGTACGGCAAGGAGAGCCTCGCCGAACTGGTGCGCTCGGTGCTGCGCGTGCTGCTGATCGGCGGGCTGGCCGGCATGGTCGTGTGGGGCGCGTTCCGCCATCTCACCGACATGGCCGGCATGTCGCTGCACGAAGGCGTGGCCGTCGGGCTGTCGCTGATCACCAAGGCGGTGATGGCGATGGTCGGCGCGCTGGGCCTGCTCGCGCTGATCGACGTGCCGTGGCAGCACTGGTCGTACCGCAATCGCCTGAAGATGAGCAAGCAGGAGCTGCGCGACGAATACAAGGAAAGCGAAGGCAACCCGGAAGTGAAGGCGCGCGTGCGCCAGATCGCCGCGCAGCTGTCGCGCCGCCAGCAGATGGAAGCCGTGCCCACCGCCGACGTGGTGGTCACCAACCCGACCCACTACGCCGTCGCCCTCAAATACGAGGCCGGGAAGATGCGCGCGCCCAAGGTCGTGGCCAAGGGCGTGGACGAGATCGCCCTGGCGATCCGCGACGTCGCCGGCAAGCACCGCGTCTCGATCATCGAGGCACCGCCGCTGGCACGCGCCTTGTATCGGCATGCGCAGATCGACCAGGAGATCCCGGTGAAGCTCTACGCCGCCGTCGCGCAGGTGCTGTCCTACGTCTACCAGCTCAAGCGCTGGCACCCGGCGCATGGGCCGATGCCGACGCTGGGCGATGTGTCGGTCGAAAAGGGCCTGGCCGACGGTGAAGCCGGCCCTGACGGAAAGCCGACAGCATGAGCAGTCAGGCTTCCGGCGGAGGTTTCTCCCTCTCCAGCATGGGCCACGCCGTGAAGAGCGGCCTGGCCACGCCCATCGTCGTCCTCGCCATGCTGGCGATGGTCATCGTCCCGCTGTCGCCGCTGGTGCTGGACGCGCTGTTCACCATCAACATCGCCATGTCGCTGGTGGTGCTGCTGGCGGTGGTGTACGTCCGGCGGCCGCTGGAGTTCTCGATCTTCCCCAGCGTCCTGCTGCTGGTCACGCTGCTGCGCCTGGCGCTGAACGTGGCCTCCACCCGAGTGGTGCTGCTGCACGGCCACCAGGGCCCGGCGGCGGCGGGCCACGTCATCGAATCCTTCGGCCAGTTCGTCATCGGCGGCAGCTTCGCGGTCGGCATCGTGGTCTTCGCGATCCTGACCATCGTCAACTTCGTCGTCGTCACCAAGGGCGCCGGGCGCATCTCGGAAGTGTCGGCGCGCTTCATCCTCGACGCCCTGCCCGGCAAGCAGATGGCGATCGACGCCGACCTCAACGCCGGCCTGCTGTCGCGCGAGGACGCCAAGCTGCGCCGCGAGGAAGTGCGCGCCGAAGCCGACTTCTACGGTTCCATGGACGGTGCCAGCAAGTTCGTGCGCGGCGATGCCATCGCGGGCCTTCTGATCCTGGCGATCAACATCATCGGCGGCGTGCTGATCGGCGTGCTCCAGCACGACATGGCGCTGAAGGACGCCGGCACCACCTACGTATTGCTCGCCATCGGCGACGGCCTGGTCGCGCAGTTGCCGGCGCTGCTGATCTCCACCGCGGTCGCGATGCTGGTCACGCGCGCCACGCGCGAACAGGAAATGGGCCAGGCGGTCACCACGCAGGTGCTGCATCCGCGTGCGCTGGCGGTCTCGGCCGCGCTGCTCGGGCTGGTCGGCATCGTGCCGGGCATGCCGAACCTGCCCTTCCTGACGCTGGCGGCGCTGCTCGGCTTTGCCGCGTGGAAGATGCACAAGCGCGCGCTCTCGCCGAAGGAAGACACGCCCGAAGCCGAAGCGGCCGCCACCGCCGCCGCGCAGCCGGAACTGAGCTGGGACGAACTGCGTCCGGTCGAGCCGCTGGGGCTGGAAGTCGGCTATCGCCTGATCGCGCTGGTCGACAAACACCAGGGCGGCGAACTGCTGGCGCGCCTGAAGGGCGTGCGCCGCAAGCTCACGCAGGACCTGGGGTTCCTCATTCCCGCCGTGCACGTGCGCGACAACCTCGAGCTCGCGCCGGGCACCTACCGCGTGCTGGTGCACGGCGTGCCGATCGCCAGCGGCGAGATCCATCCCGATCGCCACCTCGCGCTCGATCCGGGCCACGTGTACGGAAAGATCGAAGGCATTCCCGGCAAGGATCCGGCGTTCGGACTCGACGCGGTGTGGATCCAGCCCAGCCAGCGCGCGCAGGCCGAGTCGCTGGGCTACACCGTCGTCGATGCCGCCACCGTGGTCGCCACGCACCTCTCGCACCTGGTGCGCGAGCGCGCCGCCGAGCTGCTCGGCCACGAGGAAGTGCAGCAGCTGCTCGCCACGCTCGCCAAGGCCTCGCCGCGCCTGGTCGAAGACCTGACGCCGAAGCTGCTGCCGCTGTCGACGATCGTGCGCGTGCTGCAGTCGCTGCTGGCCGAACGCGTGCCGGTGCGCCAGCTGCGGCAGATCGTCGAGGCGCTGCTGGAGCACGGTCCGCACACGCAGGACCCGGCGCTGCTGACGGCCGCCGTCCGCACGGCGCTGGGCCGCTTCATCGTCCAGGAACTCAACGGACTGGGCGCCGAGCTGCCCGTCTATACCTTGGCGCCGGCTCTGGAACGGGTATTGCAGGACTCCGTCAGCGGCCAGGGCGCCGCGCTGGAACCCGGACTCGCCGAGCGTCTGCATCAGAACCTCAGCGAGTGCGTCACCCGCCAGGAAGGCCGCGGCGAACCCGCGGTGCTGCTGGTCCCAGGCGGGATTCGTTCGGCGATCGCCCGGCTCGTGCGGCACAGCGTCCCCGCGCTGACCGTGTTGGCCTACGGCGAGGTGCCGGAGGACAAGCGGTTGCGGTTGGTGGGGGCGGTGGGGTGAATCCCGACGCTTCGCCGAATAACTAAACCCGAATCACGAATCCCGGCTTTCGACCATGCGAATCAAACGTTTCACCGCTCCCGACATGCGCACCGCGCTGCGCATGGTGCGCGACGAACAGGGTCCCGACGCGGTGATCCTGTCGAACCGTCCGACCGAGGACGGCATCGAGATCGTCGCGGCCACCGACTACGACGAATCGCTGGCGCAGCAGGCCCTGCGCGCCGCGTTGCCGTCGATGCCGGCCGCGCCGTCGCCGGTGGCCTCGCCGGTCACGCCGGCGACGGTGGCCGCGGTGCCGACGATGCGTACGTCGCAGCCGGCGATGGACGCGTCGCGCGCATCCATCTCCAGCGAGGCCGAAGCGCTGCGCGCGGCCGCGAACACCGAAGAGAAGACCCGCTTCGGTTCGCTCGCCGCACTGCTCACCAAGCCGTCGAAGTCCAAGCCCGCGTGGACGGCGCCGTCGAACGACGCGCCGGCCACCGACGCAACGCAGCAGGCCGACACCCGCGCCACCGTGGAGCGCATCGAGATGACGCAATCCGAACCCGCGCACGCCACGCGCGTGGAAGTCGAACGCGAGGAACCGGCCGTGGTCGCGCTGTCGGCCAAGGCGAAGGCGAAGGTCGCCGAGTCGCCGATCCGCGGCCGCGCCGTGTTCGCCATCGGCGACGGCACGCCGGTGCCGACCGCGCCGCGCGCATCGAAGGACGAAACGCGGGTCGCGGCATCGCTGCCGCCGCCGGACACCTCGCGCTTCGACGCGATGATGGCCGCACTGATTCCGCAGGGCGAAAAGTTCGAGGCGACCGCAGCTGCGCTTGCGCAGGCCGCGGTCGCACAAGAAGCAACAAGGGACAGCGTCACCGATCCGACACGGGTCGCGCCCACGGCTGCGGTCGTGATCGGTGACGCTGCACCCTCTCTATCGGCGCAGGCGGCGGAGTTTGAAGTGCCGGCGGCGCTTTCCGCGACGCAGGTCGCAGCGTCCGACCCGGCGCACGAATATCGCAGCCTGGCGGATCTGTGGAGCGATGAGGCTGTGCTTCCCTCTCCCGTCGGGAGAGGGATCGAGGGTAAGGGGCGCAATCACGATCACGGCTCCGATGTCGCTGCCGCTGGGGGTTCTGCCTCTTACGTCGATCTGCTGACGACCCACTCCGTTGCCCCTCACCCCAACCCCTCTCCCGAGGGGAGAGGGGCTGAAGCCGCCCCGACCCACCTTCACGCCGTCGCCGACCAACGCGATCCCTCGTTCATCGCCATGCGCGACGAACTGGCGACGATGCGTGCGCTGATCGAGCGCGAGCTCGGGCAGCTCACCGTCGAGCGTCTGCGCGGTTCGCCGGCGCGTGCGGCGGCGTTCGACATGCTGGTCGGGTACGGCTGCGACGAAAATCTGGCGCAGACGATCGCCGGCCGCATCGACGCCCGTCTCGACCCGGCACAGGTCCGCGAACCGATGCTGGAAGAACTGGCGCGCGCGATTTCCGTCGCCCGCCACGAACCCATCGACGACGGCGGCGTGATCGCCCTGGTCGGTCCGACCGGCGCCGGCAAGACGACCACCGCCGCCAAGCTCGCCGCGCGCTTCGCCCAGCGCCACCGCGCACGCGACGTCGCCTTGGTCACCACCGACACCGAACGCCCCGGCGCCACGGAGCAACTGCACATCCTCGGCCGCCGCCTCGGCGTGACCGTGTGCGAAGCCGCCGGCCCGGAGGCGCTGAACGACGCGCTCGACCAGCTGGCCGACTACCCGCTGGTGCTGGTCGATACCGCCGGCCACGGCCTGCGCGATCGCGCCCTGCTCGGCCAGATCCTCTGGCTGCGCGCCGCCAAGCGCGTGCGCAGCCTGCTGGTCCTGCCGGCCAACACCAACGCCCACGACCTGGGCGAAGTGGTCCGCCGCTACCGCCCGGCCTCGCCGGAAGGCGTGGTCCTGACCAAGCTCGACGAGACCGGCCGCCTGGGTTCGCCCCTGTCGGTGCTGGTCCAGCAGGGCCTGAGCCTGGCCTACACCACTGACGGACAGGCCGTCCCGACGGACATCGCCGCCGCCGACGCAACTCGTCTGGTTTCGACCCTCGAGAAAGTGCGACGTGCTGCCGATAACCCCCTCGGGTCTCTCGAACTGACGCAACTCAAGCCCCGCCCCGTGACCCTCCCCACCGAGGACCGACATGCATTCGCCAGCTGATATCAACGCCATTCCCGCCGCCAACGGCACCGCACGCCCGCCCGTGCGCGTGATCGCCGTGGCCAGCGGCAAGGGCGGCGTCGGCAAGACCTCGGTATCGGTGAACCTCGCCATGGCGCTGGTCCACGCCGGCCAGCGCACGTTGCTGCTGGACACCGACCTGGGCCTTGCGAACGTCGACGTGATGCTCGGCCTGTCGCCGCAGTTCACGCTCGCCGACGTCTTCGCCGGCCGCTGCGAGCTGCAGGACACGCTGCTCGAAGGCCCGCGCGGCCTCTGGGTCGTGCCGGCCGCCTCGGGCAAGCGCCACATGACCGAACTGCTCCCGCAGCAGCACATCGGCCTGGTGCACGCCTTCTGCCAGCTCGACCTGCCGCTGGACGCGATGGTGGTCGACAACGCCGCCGGCATCTCCGACAGCGTGCTGACCTTCTGCCAGGCCGCGCAGGACGTGATCGTGGTGGTCTGCGACGAACCGGCTTCGGTCACCGACGCCTACGCGCTGATCAAGGTGCTCAGCCGCGAGCGCGGCGTGACCCGCGTGCAGGTGCTCGCCAACCAGGTCAACAACGCCATCGAGGGCAAGCAGCTGTTCGAGAAGCTCGAACGCGTCAGCGCGCGCTTCCTCGACGTCACGCTGCATTACCTCGGCGCGGTGCCGCGCGACGAATGGCTGCGCCGCGCGATCCAGCGCCAGGAAGCCGTCGTCGAAGCCTTCCCGGGCTGCCCGTCGGCACTGGCCTTCCGCGACATCGCGCGCCGCGCCAACAGCTGGCAGTCGCCGGTCGGCCCGCGCGGCGGCGTGGAGTTCTTCATGGAGCGCCTCGTCGCCCACGGCGCCAGCGCCGCCAGCACCAACGATCCGTTGAGGAGCGCCGTCGCATGAACGCCGCCGCCCAGCACTACAAGGCGACCCAGCGCGCGGCCGACACGGTCAACGCGACGGAAGTCGTCGAGAAGCATGGCGAACTGGTGCGCCGCATCGCGCACCACCTCGCCGCGCGACTGCCCGCCAGCGTCGAGATCGACGACCTGATCCAGGCCGGCATGCTCGGCCTGATCGACGCCGCCCGGAATTTCCAGGCCGACCAGGGCGCCGCGTTCGAGACGTACGCGTCGATCCGCATCCGCGGCGCGATGATCGACGAGATCCGCCGCGGCGACTGGGTGCCGCGCTCGGTGCATCGCCGTTATCGCGACGTCGTCGCCGCCACGCGCGAGGTCGAGCAGAGCACCGGCCGTGCCGCGACCGCGCAGGAAGTGGCCACCCGGCTCGCCGTTCCGCTCGACGAATACCACCGCATGCTCGAGGACGCCGCGCGCGGCCAGCTCATCAGCCTGGAAGCGCACGTCGACGAACACGATGGCGAACCGCACCTGGGCGGCCACGCCGGTGCGACGCCCGCGCGCGAGTTCGAACAGGTCGCCTTCAAGCAGGCGCTCGGCGCCGCGATCGGCAACCTGCCCGAACGCGAGCAGCTGGTGCTGTCGCTGTACTACGAGCAGGAACTGAACCTGCGCGAGATCGGCGCGGTGCTCAACGTTTCCGAATCGCGCGTCTGCCAGATCCACGGCCAGGCGATGTTGCGCCTGCGTTCGCGACTGGGCGAATGGCGCGGCTCGCACAACGACGACGACGACGAGTTCTGACCCGCTTCCGCATCAACGCCTGATATCCCCTTTCGCACCAGAGCAAGCCCACATGGACAAGAACATCCGCATCCTCATCGTCGACGACTTCTCGACCATGCGCCGCATCGTCAAGAACCTGCTCAACGACCTGGGCTTCTTCAACACCGCCGAAGCCGACGACGGCATGACCGCGCTGGTGGAACTGAAGAAGGCGCCGTACGACCTGGTCGTGACCGACTGGAACATGCCGGGCATGCCGGGCATCGACCTGCTCAAGGCGATCCGCGCCGACGCGTCGCTGGCGAAGATCCCGGTGCTGATGGTCACCGCCGAGGCCAAGCGCGAGCAGATCATCGAAGCCGCGCAGGCCGGCGTGAACGGCTACGTCATCAAGCCCTTCACCGCCGCGACCCTGGAAGACAAGCTCAACAAGGTGTTCGAACGCCTGGGAGCGGCCGCGTGATCGACGCGCCCTCCTGCGAGAAGGCGCTCGGCGGTGAAGACAGGCAGGCCGTCATCGGTCGCCTGCATGCGGCGCTGTGGGCGCTGGAACACGACGACCTCGCCGGTTGGCGCAGCAACGTCGACGCGCTGATCCAGTGGCGCAGCCAGCCGCTGGTGCAGGGCCTGGCGAAGCTCGCGCGCGAACTCGACACCGCGCTCGGCAACGGCAGCGCGAATCCGAACGCCTCGCTGCCGGAAGCCTGCGCGCGCCTCGAGCACGTCGTGCACGTGAGCGAGGACGCGAGCCACCGCACGCTCGACCTCATCCAGGAATGCGGCGTGCTGCTGGGCACGCTGCCGGATGCGTCGACCGAGGAACAGGCCGCGACCATCGCCGCGATCCGCTCGCGCATGTCGGAAATGACCGCCGCGCAGGGTTACCAGGACCTGACGGGCCAGATCATCCGCCGCGTTGTCGAACTCGTCCGCGCGGTGCACGCCGGCCTGGGCGAGATCACCGACAGCGAGGCGACGCCCATCCACCTCAACCACAACAACCGCGGCTACGGCCCGTCGGTGGCGGGCGTGGACCCGACGCCCGCGACGCAGGAAGACGCGAACGACCTGCTGTCGTCGCTGGGGCTTTGAGATGCACTCAGTGCCTTCGCTCCTGCTCGTCATTCCCGCGAAGGCGGGAATCCAGCGCCTTGCGTGCGCCGGGGCGAAGTCACTGGATTCCCGCTTCCGCGGGAATGACGTAACTGGAATGAGATCCACATGAGCGCCATCGCCAACGACATCGCCGCCGACTTCCTGATCGAAGCGCGCGAGATCCTCGACCAGCTCGGCGAGCAGATGGTCGCGCTGGAACACGCGCACACCGATCGCGACGCGCTCAACGCCGTCTTCCGCGGTTTCCACACCATCAAGGGCGGCGCGGGCTTCCTCGACTTCGGCCCGATGGTGGAGATCTGCCACGCCGTGGAGGATCGCCTCAACGTCGCGCGCGACGGCACCGTGCCGATGGACGCCGAGGCGTTCGACGGCGCGCAGCAGTCGCTGGACCTTCTGGTGGACATGCTCGCCGCCATTTCCAACGGCGAGGAACCCGAACATGCGCCGCCGGCGCTGCTGAAGTCCCTGCGCGACGGCACCGGCGCCGGCGCGACGCACATGCCGACGCTGTCGCCCAGGCCGGCGAAAGCCGCGCCCGCGCACGGCGACCTCGACGCCGAATTCGACGCGATGCTCGACCAGTTTCACGGTGCTCCCGGCACGGCGCCGAAGCCGGCCGCCGCGCCGGCGCCCGCGCGACAGGCGAAGGCGCCCGCCGCGAACGCACCTGCGAAGGCCGAAGACCCCACCGTCCGCGTCGACGTGCGCCGCCTGGACGCGATGGTCGATCTCGTCGGCGAACTCGTGCTCGCGCGCAATCGCCTCAAGACCATCCGCCCGCGCCTGCGCGACGAAGACCTCGACCGCGCCGTGACCGCGCTCGACGTCGCCACTTCGCGCTTGCAGTCGGCGGTGATGATGGTGCGCATGCAGCCGGTCGGCCGCGTGTTCGCGCGCTTCCCGAAACTCGCGCGCGACGTCGCCCGTCAGGTGAAGAAGTCGGTCGAACTGGAAATCGTCGGCGCCGAGACCGAACTGGACCGCAACCTCGTCGAAGCGCTGGCCGATCCGCTGGTGCACCTGGTGCGCAACGCGATCGACCACGGCATCGAATCGCCCGAGGCACGCCGCGCGGCCGGCAAGCCCGAACAGGGCACCGTGCGCCTGTCGGCGCAGCAGGAAGGCGACCACGTTTCGATCGAAGTCAGCGACGACGGCGCCGGCATCGACCCGGAAAAGATCCGCCGCAGCGCGATCAAGAAGGGGCTGATCGATTCCGATGCCGCCGCGCGCCTGACCGCGGACGAATGCCTCAACCTCATCTTCATGGCGGGTTTTTCCACGCGCAGCGAAGTCAGCGACCTGTCCGGGCGCGGCGTCGGCATGGACGTGGTGCAGTCGAAGATCCGCGAACTGTCCGGCCAGGTGCAGATCCATTCGGAAGTCGGCCGCGGTTCGCGCTTCGCGATCCGCGTGCCGCTGACGCTGGCGATCCTGCCGACGCTGCTGATCGAACTGGAAGAGGACGTCTACGCGCTGCCGCTGGTGCGCGTGGTCGAAGTGCTCGCGCACGACCGAATCGAACCGCTGTGGGTGGACGGCCAGCGCATGCTCGACCTGCGCGACCAGCCGCTGCCGCTGATCGAGCTGCGCACCTGGCTCGGCCTTGCGCCGCAACCCGGCGCGGCGACGACCTGCGTGGTGCTGCAGTCGGGCGATTCGCGCTTCTGCCTGACGGTCGATCGCGTGCGCGGTCGCGAGGAAGTGGTCATCAAGGCCCTGCCCCGCACCCTGCGCGGCCTGGCCGGTTACGCCGGCGCCAGCCTGGTCGGCGACGGCCGCATGGCGCTGATCCTGGATGTCGACGCGCTGCTCAGAACGGGACTGCGCGGCTCAAGTAGTGCGGGCAGGGACCGTTAAGACTCCTGACGCATCCGATCCGTAAACCACACGTCATTCCCGCGAAAGCGGGAATCCAGCGTCTTCCGCATGCCGGGCAAGGCACTGGATCCCCGCTTTCGCGGGGATGACGAGGACAAAACCCCACGGACGTTCCCAACGATGGACAGACTCAGCCTCATAGGCATCGTACTGGCGCTGGTGGCGCTGATCGGCGGCAGCATCCTCAAGGGTGCGGGCCTGTCCGGCCTGTGGTCGCCGGCGGCGTTCGTCATCGTGATCCTGGGCACCATCGCCGCGATCCTGGTGCAGACGCCGATGGCGACGTTCAAGCGTGCGCTGAACATCGTGCGCTGGGTGTTCCGTCCGCCGGTGCAGGATCGCCCGGCGATGATCGCGCGCCTGGTCGAGTGGTCCACCGTCGCGCGCCGCCAGGGCCTGCTGGGCCTGGAGGCCGAAGTCGCCGCGCAGGACGATCCGTTCGTGCGCAAGGGCCTGCAGATGGTCGTCGACGGCGTGGAGCCGGAGCACATCCGCTCGATGCTGGAAATCGAACTGCACGGCCAGTCGCAGCGCGACCTCGCCGCGGCGAAGGTGTTCGAGGGCGCCGGCATCTATTCGCCGACGCTGGGCATCATCGGTGCGGTGCTGGGCCTGATGGCGGTGATGAAGAACCTCGCCGACCCGAGCAAGCTCGGCCACGGCATCGCCGCCGCGTTCACCGCGACGATCTACGGCATTGGCCTTGCGAACCTGATGCTGCTGCCGATGGCGGCCAAGCTGAAGGGCCTGGTGAACCAGCAGGCCGACGAGCGCGAGATGATCATCGAAGGCCTCATCGGCATCGCCCAGGGCGAGAACCCGCGCAACATCGAAGCGCGCCTCAACGGCTTCGTGGTCTGACGGAGCACGCACAGCCATGGCCGGGCGCCGCCGCCACCAGCACGAAGAACACGCCAACCACGAAGCGTGGGCCATTCCGTATGGCGACCTGATCACGCTGCTGCTGGCCTTCTTCGTGGTGATGTACGCGATCTCCTCGATCAACGAGGGCAAGTACCGCGTGCTGGCCGACGCGCTGTCCTCGGCGTTCGGCGGCCCGCCGCGCACGGTCTCGCCGATCCAGCTGGGCATGCACCAGCTGCGCGGTTCGGCGTTCGACCGGCCGTCGCTGGTGACGCCAGGCTCGAAGTCCGGCCCCTCCTCGTCCACGCCCATCGCCTCGCCGCGCATGAAGCAGGTGCTGGACATGCCGACCTTCGGCGCGAGCGGGAAGGACGCCGCGCGCGAAGTGTCGGAGCGCGAATCCGCGCAGGGCGAGCAGCTGCATTCGATCGGCCGCCGCATCCAGGAAGCGCTGTCGGAACTGGTGAAGCAGAAGCTGGTCACCGTGCGCCGCAGCTACAACTTCCTGGAAGTCGAGATCCAGAGCGACATCCTCTTCGCCAGCGGCGTCGCCGCGCCCAACCCGCAGGCCGTGGACACCGTGCGCCGCATCGCCACCGTGCTGGCCGGCGAACCCAACGCGATGCGCGTGGAGGGTTACACCGACAACATGCCGATCGCGACGGCGCAGTTCCCGTCGAACTGGGAACTGTCGACCGCGCGCGCGGCGAGCATCGTCCATGTGATGTCGCAGGCCGGCATTTCGCCGAGCCGGCTCGCGGTGGTCGGTTACGGCCAGTACCAGCCGATCGCCGACAACGCCACGCCCGAAGGCCGCAACGCGAACCGCCGCGTGCTGCTGGTGATCCTCGCCAGCCCGCAGGGGCCGGATGCGATCGAAGACCGCGGCCCGGCGAGCATCGCGATGGACGAGCCGGCCGACGAAGCACCGGGCGTCGATGCCGATCTCTACCCGGCCGTGAAGGCGCCCGGCGCCGCGGCCGCCGCCGCACGCGCGCATGCCGCCGGAAACGAAGGCATCGCCGCCGACACCGCACGCGCCGCCGCCGCGGCACGAACCAATTCCTCCACCACTCAACCGGGAGCGGGCTGATGCGCGCCTGGGCTATCGCCAACCAGAAGGGCGGCGTCGGCAAGACGACCACGTCGCTTTGCCTCGCACGCGGGCTTGCTACCGCGGGAAACCGCGTGCTGCTGCTCGACCTCGATCCGCACGCTTCGCTGACGCGCGCCTTCGAGATCCCCGCCGATCCGCCGCCGTCCGGCACCCACGACCTGTTCGTCGGCAACGGCGTGGGCCTGCTCGAACTGGCGCGCTACACGCACGTGCCCGACCTGCAGGTCGTGGCCGCGCAGCCGGCGCTGGCGACGCTGGAACGCCGCGGCGCGACGCAGCCGGGCCTCGGCCTCGCGCTGGGTCGCGCGCTGCACACCGTGCGCGAGGTCTACGACTACGTGCTGATGGACTGCCCGCCCACGCTCGGCCTGCTGATGGTCAACGCGCTGGCGGCGGCCGATCGCCTGATCGTGCCGACGCAGACCGATCCGCTCGCGCTGCACGGCCTGGCCGACATGCTGCGCACGGCGGAGATGGTCGAGCGTTCGCGCCGTCGCCCGCTGCCGCGCCACGTGCTGCCGACGCTGTTCGACCGCCGCACGCGCACCGGCGTTGCGAGCCTGTACGAGCTGCAGGACCGCTACGGCGACCGCGTCTGGCCGTATGCCGTGCCGATGGACACGCGCCTGCGCGACGCCTCGGCGCTGGTGCAGGCCGCGCCGCCGGATGGCCGCGGCGTCGACATGTACCGCCGCGCGCTGAAGTGGCTGCTGGAGCAGGAAGCCGCCGGCGAACAGCACAAGGAAGCGGCGTGACCCCTCACCGTCGTTCCCGCGAAGGCGGGAACCCTTGGCCGTCCGCTGGCATGCGATTCGCAGGGCAACGTCCATGGCTCCCCGCCCGCGCGGGGACGACGCGCTCTTTGCTGGACATCTGACATGAACCACCCCGCCCTCGACGCCTACCTCGACGAACTGCTCGACCTCAACGTCGACGCGGTCGCGCCCGCGCCCGTCGCGGCGAACGCGCCGGTGATGGCGGTCGATGAGCCCGCTTCCGATCCGGTCGATGCCGACATTCCGGCACCGGTCGCGATGCCGCCCGGCATCGATGCGAATCTGCTGGCGGAGCTGGATTCGGATCCGCTGTTCGCCGCGCAGCAGCCGCCTGAAGCATCCGCGGCGCCGCTCATCGACGCGGGCCTGCTCGCCGAGCTCGACAACGACCCCCTGTTCGCCGCGCTGACACCCGCGGTCGCGAACGACGTCGCGCCCGCGGTGCCGCAGATCGATCCAGGCCTGCTGGCCGAACTGGATTCCGATCCGCTGTTCGCCGCGATGCTGGCGTCGAACGAAGCCTCGACGCCGGACATTCCGGGCATCGACCCGGGCCTGCTCGCCGAACTCGAATCCGACCCGCTCTTCGCCGCGGCCATGGCCGAACCGTCGCCGCCGCCCGCGCCGCCGATGCCTGTCGCAGCGCCGAGGCCGGCACCGGCGGCGCCGCGCAACGCGATGCCACCGGCCGAGCCGCGCGGCCTGCGCCCGGTCGAAGTAACGCCGCCCGCGCTGATGCCGACAGTGACGACCACGCACCGCTGGCTGCGCGTGGCCGTGGGCGAGGACAGCTACGCCGTCGAACTGCTGCGCGTGCAGGAAGTCGGCCGCACCGTGCCGATCGTCGCCATGCGCGGCGCCGCGCCGTCGGTGCTGGGCGCGATGAACCTGCGCGGCCGCATCGTGCCGGTGTTCGACCTGGGCCTGTGGCTGGGCACCGGTCGCGTCACGCCCGACGAGCGCGCGCGCATCGTCGTGGTGGAACGCGACAACGAACTGATCGGCGCGCTGGTGAGCGCGGTCGACGACGTCGTGACGCTGGGCCCGGACCGCATCGAACCGCCGCTGATGGCCTCGCCGTCGCGGGCGATCGTCGGCGTGGCGCGCGTGGTGGCGAAGCCGACGGTGTTGCTGGATGCGAATGCGCTGTTTGGGTGAGGCAGGCCGCTTACGCGGCACTGCCGCGTGGCCTGCCGAACGACCGGCCATGGATGGACGGGCCGGGCGTTCCGGGACCTGAAGCGTCGCGCCATGGATGGCAGCAGTGGGTCCGATCGAAGCGGTTGCAAACGCCCGCCACGCCGCCGCTCAAGTCCCCGCTTCCCGCGCCGTTATCCCCTTCGAATGACCACGGCGAACCGCACACAGCCATGAACGCACTGTCCCTACCCTCCGACCTCGGCATCGAACACGTCGCCGACCTGCAGGCCGCGCTGCGCCCGCACCTGGAGGACGCCGAACCGCTTTCGCTCACCGGCGATGCCGTCGAGCGCGTGCACACGGCCGGGCTGCAGATGCTCCATGCCTTCGTGCGCGAACGCGCCGCGCTTGGCCTCGCGACCGTCGTGACCGGCGCATCGCCGGTGCTCGCCGACGCCGCGCGCCAGCTCGCGCTCGCCAAGAGCCTCGGCGTCGACGCGCCGACGGCCTGATCCCATCCCCACCTCTCCTTTCAACTTCCAACAGAAGCCGGCCACGATGTCCAAGAACCTGCTGATCGTCGACGACTCCACCTCCATGCGGCAGATGGTCGCCTTCGCCCTGACCGGCGGCGGCTTCAACGTCCGCGAAGCCGAGGACGGCCAGGCCGCGCTCGACGTCGCCAAGACCCAGCGTTTCGACGCCGTGGTGACCGACGTGAACATGCCGCGCATGGACGGCATCGAACTGATCCGCCAGCTGCGCCAGCTGCCGGACTACCGCTTCACGCCGCTGCTGATGCTCACCACCGAATCCGGCGGCGACAAGAAGGCCGAAGGCAAGGCCGCCGGCGCGACCGGCTGGCTGGTCAAGCCGTTCGATCCGGAGCAGCTGCTCGCCACGGTCCGCAAGGTCCTGGGCTGATCCGTCTCCGTCCTTCCGCCTGATCCGACCAACCGAGCCGTCACGATGGACATCACCCGCTTCCACGCCGCCTTCTTCGAGGAAAGCCGCGAAAACCTCGATGCCATGGAGGCGGGCCTGCTCGCGATGGAATCCGGCTCGGCCGACGGCGAGACCATCAACGTCGTCTTCCGCGCCGCGCATTCGATCAAGGGCGGCGCGGCGACGTTCGGCTTCACCGCCATCAGCGAACTGACGCACCAGCTGGAAACGCTGCTGGACGAAGCGCGCAGCGGCCGCCGCCAGCTCGACGCCGACGCGATCGGCGCGCTGCTGGTCTCGGGCGACGCGCTGCGCGGCCTGCTCGCCGCCGCCGAACACGGCGATGCGATCGACACCGAAGGCCTCAAGCGCGCGCACGACGGCCTGGCGAAGATGATGGGCCGCGAAGTCGCCGCGACGACGAAGGCCGCATCGAAGGAGCCGGAAATCGCCGAATGGCGCATCGGCTTCAAGCCGGCGCCGTCGCTGTTCCTGTCCGGCAACGACCCGCTGCGCATCCTGCGCGAACTGGCCGGCCACGGCGAACTGGGCGTCACCGCGCTCGACAACACGCTGCCGAAGTTCTCCGAACTCGATCCGTACGAAGCCTACATCGCGTGGGACCTCATGCTGCCCGGCAGCGTGCCGCGCAGCGCCATCGACGACGCGTTCGCGTGGGTCGAGGACCAGTGCGAACTGGCGATCGAAGGCATTCCCGCGACATCCGCCATCGCGCCGCCGCCGGCGCCGGTCGACAGCGACAACGTCGTCGCGCTCGACACGCGCGCGAACAGCGACGCGCGCAAGGCCACGACCGCCGACGCGGGCGATACCTCGATCCGCGTCGCCGTCAACAAGGTCGATGCGCTGATCAACCTGGTGGGCGAACTCGTGATCACCCAGGCGATGCTGCGCCAGCGCTCCACGCAGCTGGACCCGGTTGCCAACGAACTGCTGCTGTCCGGCCTGGAACTGCTCGATCGCAACACGCGCGACCTGCAGGAAGCCGTGATGGGCGTGCGCATGCTGCCGGTGGAGTTCGCCTTCAGCCGCTTCCCGCGCATGGTGCGCGACCTCGCCGCGCGCCTGGACAAGAAGGTGCGCCTGCGCACCAGCGGTGAAGCGACCGAGCTGGACAAGGGCGTGATCGAGAAGATCGTCGATCCGCTCGTGCACCTGGTGCGCAACTCGATCGACCATGGCCTGGAATCGCCCGCCGACCGCCGCGCGGCCGGCAAGGACGAAACCGGCACGATCAGCCTCAACGCGCAGCACCAGGGCGGCCACATCGTCATCGAAATCACCGACGACGGCCGCGGCCTGGATCGCGAACGCATCCTGCGCAAGGCCGCCGAACGCGGCCTGCCGATCGGCGACAACCCCACCGACGCGCAGGTGTGGGACCTCGTGTTCCACCCGGGCTTCTCCACCGCCGAACAGCTCACCGACCTCTCAGGTCGCGGCGTCGGCATGGACGTGGTCAAGAAGAACATCGCCGCGCTCGGCGGCCAGGTCGAGATCCGCTCGAAGAAGGGCACCGGCACCACGGTGTCGATCCGCCTGCCGCTGACGCTCGCCATCCTCGACGGCATGACCGTTGCCGTCGGCGGCGAAGTCTTCATCCTGCCGCTGAATTCGGTGATCGAATCGCTGCAGCCGGCCGCGGGCGACATCCGCACCATCGCCGGCGAGGCGCGCGTGCTGCGCGTTCGCGAGGACTACCTGCCGCTGGTCGACCTCGCCGCGCAGTACGGACTGTCCGGGTCGCATCAGGGCACCCACGCCAGCAACGGCATCGCGGTCGTGGTGGAAGCCGACGGCCAGCGCCTGTCGCTGGAAGTGGACGAACTGCTCGGCCAGCAGCAGGTCGTGGTGAAGAACCTGGAAGCCAATTACCGCCGCGTGCAGGGCATTTCCGGCGCGACGATCCTGGGCGACGGCCGCGTCGCGCTGATCGTCGACGTCGGCGGCCTGGTGCAGGCGCAGCGCATGCCGCAGGCGGCGTGATCGAACAGCAGCAAACCGGATACGAACGAGACACCCACATGAACGACATCACCGCCACCATCGAATCGGCCGACGAGTACCTCACCTTCGCACTGGGCGAGGAGGAGTACGGCGTGGAGATCCTGAAAGTCCAGGAAATCCGCGGCTACGACACCGTCACCCGCCTCCCCGACGCGCCCGAGTACATCAAGGGCGTGATCAACCTGCGCGGCACCATCGTGCCGGTCATCGACATGCGCCTGAAGTTCCGCCTCGCGAAGGCCGAATACAACGCGCTGACGGTGATGATCGTGCTCAACGTCGCCGACCGCGTCGTGGGCATGGTCGTGGACAGCGTCTCCGACGTGGTCCGCCTGGAATCCGAACAGATCCGCCCGGTGCCGGAAATCGGCGCGACGATCGACCGCCAGTTCATCACCGGCATCGGCACGCACGGCGAACGCATGCTGATCCTGCTGGAAATCGAGAAGCTGATGACCAGCGCCGAGATGGGCCTGGTCGCGCACGCGAACGCGGCTTGATGATTAAAACGAAACGCCCCCTCTCCCGCTTGCGGGAGAGGGCTGGGGTGAGGGCGAGTAGGACGACATCGCTGGATTGCCCTCACCCCAACCCCTCTCCCGCACGCGGGAGAGGGGCTTAGCAACAGCACGAAGCGACACAGAACAGCAAAACAACACGCATCACGCATCACGCAGTACCGAAAACAAAAACAACGCCAAAAAGCACGCCAGGCGGAGCGAATCCGCCAAGCCAGCCGCGTTGTGCCCCACCCAAGGTCCGCCGCCCCCAGGGCGATCTTTCGTGAGTCCACAAATCAACGCTATGTCCTGCGCCGCATGGGATCTGCGGCGCGTTCGATTTGTTTCACAGGGAATGAAGAGGACCCGCCATGCGTTCCAATCGCCAGCCAGCCGCGGCAGCGCTTTCCGTGCCCGCGGCCCCGTCGCTTCTCCGTCGCCTCGTCTCGGCGTTCTCCGCCACCCGCGCGCCCTCGTCGGCCAACGACGCGCGCATCCATGACATGGAAGGCCGCATCCGCGCGATCGACCGCGTGCAGGCGGTGATCGAATTCGACCTCGACGGCACGATCACGCACGCCAACGAGAACTTCCTGCGCACGCTGGGTTACCGGCTCGACGAGATCCAGGGCCGCCATCATTCGATGTTCGTCGACCGCGAGCACGCAGGCAGCGACGAGTACCGCGCTTTCTGGGCCAAGCTCGCGCGCGGCGAGTTCGATGCCGGGCAGTACCGCCGCTTCGGCAAGGATGGTCGCGAGATCTGGATCCAGGCCTCGTACAACCCGGTGTTCGACAGTGCGGGCCGTCCGCGCAAGGTCGTGAAGTTCGCCACCGACATCACCGCGCAGAAGATGCAGGCGGCCGATTTCGCCGGGCAGCTGGCGGCGATCAGCAAGTCGCAGGCGGTGATCGAATTCGACCTGACCGGCCGCATCCTCTCGGCGAACGAGAACTTCCTGGCCACCACCGGCTACACGCTGGACGAAGTGCGCGGCCAGCATCACTCGATGTTCGCCGAGGAGGCCTACCGCAACAGCGCCGAGTACCGCGAGTTCTGGACCAAGCTCGGTCGTGGGCAGTTCGACGCCGGTGTGTACCGGCGCCTCGGCAAGGGCGGTCGCGAAGTGTGGATCCAGGCCTCGTACAACCCGATCTTCGACATGAACGGAAAGCCGTTCAAGGTCGTCAAGTACGCTGCCGACATCACCGCGCAGGTGCGCGACACGCATGCGCTGCAGCGCGCGGTCGAGCAGACGCACGTGGTGGTGAACGCGGCGAAGGACGGAGACCTCACGCGCCGCATCGAGACCGCCGACAAGACCGGTTCGATCGCGCAGCTGTGCGAGGGCATCAATTCGCTCGTCGATGCGATGGCCGGCATCCTCGGCCAGATCAAGGTCGCCGCCGACACCATCGGCGAGGGCGCGCGCGAGATCGCCGCGGGCAACACCGACCTGTCGCAGCGCACCGAATCGCAGGCGGCGTCGCTGGAGGAAACGGCCTCGTCGATGGACGAGATCACCAGCACCGTGCGCCACACCGCCGACAACGCGCGCCAGGCGAACCAGCTCGCGATCGAGGCCACCGCGATCGCCTCGCGCGGTGGCGATGCGGTGCACGGCGTGGTCGACACCATGTCGCAGATCAGCCAGTCGTCGAAGAAGATCGCCGACATCATCGGCGTGATCGACGGCATCGCGTTCCAGACCAACATCCTCGCGCTCAACGCCGCCGTGGAAGCCGCGCGCGCCGGCGAACAGGGCCGCGGATTCGCGGTGGTCGCCAGCGAAGTGCGCTCGCTCGCGCAGCGTTCGGCGACGGCGGCCAAGGAGATCAAGCACCTCATCGGCGATTCGGTCGAACGCGTGGGTGCCGGCACGCGACTGGTGGAAAGCGCGGGCCGCACGATGGACGAGATCGTCGGCAGCGTGAAGCGCGTGGCCGATCTCATCGGCGACATCAGCGCCGCGACGCTGCAGCAGAGCGCCGGCATCGAGCAGATCAACCAGGCCATCGCGCACATGGACCAGAGCACGCAGCAGAACGCCGCGCTGGTCGAGGAAGCCTCCGCCGCCGCCCGCAGCATGGAGGAACAGGCATCGGACCTGATGCAGACCGTCGCGTCCTTCCGCCTGAGTTCTAACGCGCCGCAGTATCTGCGGGCGGCGAATGATTGACGGATGAGCCTCTGCCAACGATAGACGTACGCCGCTTGAGCCCCTCTCCCATCGGGAGAGGGGTTGGGGTGAGGGGTAACGGAGCGACTGTGGTGAACAGCCACTGCCGCAAAGCGCTGCGTTGTTACTTCGTACGTTCGGTGCAGAAGCCAAATGGATTCCAGCTTTCGCTGGAATGACGGAAGCGGTGGTTCGCCCACGCCCGGAGTGCCCACACGCTGTAGGCCTGGATCCCGGCCTTCGTCGGGATGACGGTGCCTTGAGCCCCTCGCCCATCGGGAGAGGGGTTGGGGGTGAGGGGTAACGGAGCGGTTGTGGTGAACAGCTGCTGCCGCACAGCGCTGCGCCGTTGCTCGTACGTCGAACAGCAGAAGCCAAATGGATTCCAGCTTTCGCTGGAATGACGAAAGCGGTGGTTCGCCCACGCCCGGAGTGCCCACACGCTACAGGCCTGGATCCCGGCCTTCGCCGGGATGACGGTGCACTAGCCCCTCTCCCATCGGGAGAGGGGTTGGGGTGAGGGGCAACGAAGCCGTACCGGTGAACAGCCACTGCCGCACAGCGCTGCGCTGTTGGTCGAAGAGCGCAAGCCAAATGGATTCCAGCTTCCGCTGGAATGACGAATGTGGTCATTTGCCCACGCCCGGAGTGCCCACACGCTACAGGCCTGGATCCCGGCCTACGCCGGGATGACGGTGCCCATGGGATGACGGCGCTTGATGCGTTCGCGTTAGCGTTCGGGCTCGCGTAGGCACTCCCCAACCGCGACCCACACCCCACTTCGCCCATTCAGCCAGAAACTTGCCCAATCCAGCGGATTTGATCTGCATCAAACGCGCCTGCTGCCGATAACACGTGCAAGACGCGCTCCCGCGTCGAGTAACCAATCGCGGTGTAGTGCATGTCGAACCTGTTCCGCTTCTCTTCCCTTTCGCTGCGCGCGAAGTTCGCGTGGATGATCGTCACGCTGTCGCTGGGGCTGGTGGTGCTCACCGGCATCGCCGTCGAACGCAACTACCACGGCCAGATCGCCGATGAACGCGCGCGGCTGCATACGCGTGTCGGCGCCGGTCTCGCGCTCGTGCAGCGCTATGCCGACCTCGCGCAGGCCGGAAAGCTTCCCGAGGACGTCGCAAAGCGCGAGGCGCTCCACGCGCTCTCCACGCTGCGCAGCAAGGGCGGCACCGATTACCTCTGGGTCAACGACGAGCATCCGCGCATGCTCATGCATCCGCACCAGAAGCAGCTCGACGGCAAGGACCTCACCGACTACGTGAGCCCCGACGGCAAGCGCATCTTCGTGGAGATGGCGAAGGTCGCGCGCGCGGGCGGCGGTTTCGTCGACTACCAGTGGGCCAAGCCCGGCGTCGAAGGGCCGGTCGAAAAGATTTCCTACGTCGAACACTTGCCGCGCTGGGGCTGGGTCATCGGCAGCGGCGAGTACACCGACGACATCGCCGCGCGCGCATGGCGTTTCGGCGGCACGCTGCTGATCGCCGCGTTCTTCGCGCTGGCCGCCGTGATCGCGCTGAGCGTGCTGATCGCTCGCAACATCGCCGGTTCGGTGCGCGGCGCGACGCAGGCGGCGCAGGCGATGGCCGACGGACGATTCGACCTGGTGATCCATACCGAACAGCGCGACGAGATCGGCCAGCTGCAGCAGGCGCTCGAGCGCATGTGCCGCCGCCTGGAGGACTACTCGCTCGCGCAGGGCGAGATGGCGCGCCGTCACGATGAAGGCGAAATCAGCTTCCGCATCGACGAATCGGCCTTCCCCGGCGCGTACGGCACGATGGTGCGCGATACCAACGGGCTGGTCGCCTCCCACATCGAGTCGATCCAGCGTGCGCTGCGCATCATGGAGCGCTACGCGGTCGGCGACCTGTCGCAGGACATGGACCGCCTGCCCGGCGAGAAGGCAGTGCTGACGCGAACCATGGATTCGGTGAAGGCCAACCTGCGTGCGATCAACGCGGAAATCCAGCGGCTTTCGGCCGCCGCCGCGGACGGCGATTTCACCGCGCGCGGCGACGCGACGCGCTTCGACCATGATTTCCGCACGATGGTGGAGACGCTCAATCGCCTTATGTCGACCGCCGACGGAAACCTGACGGCGCTGTCGTCGCTGCTGCGCGGACTGGCGCAGGGCGACCTGCAGTCGCGGATGCGCGGGGATTTCAACGGCGTGTTCGCGCGCATGAGCCAGGACGCGAACGAGACCGTGGATCGTCTTGCGCAGATCGTGGGCGGCATCCGCGAAGGCGCCGACGCGATCGGCAGCGCGGCGTCGGAAATCGCCGCCGGCAACGACGACCTGTCGCGACGCACCGAATCCCAGGCGGCCGCGCTGGAGGAAACGGCCTCGTCGATGGAGGAACTGACCTCCACCGTGCGCCAGAACGCCGACAGCGCGCGCGACGCGAACGAGCTGGCGCGCGAGGCGGCGCAGGTCGCGTCCGAGGGCGGCGCGATCGTCAACCGCGTGGTGCGCACGATGAGCGCGATCAGTGAATCGTCCAGCCGCATCGGCGACATCATCGGCGTGATCGACGGCATCGCGTTCCAGACCAACATCCTGGCGCTGAACGCCGCGGTGGAAGCCGCGCGTGCGGGCGAACAGGGCCGCGGCTTCGCGGTCGTCGCCGGCGAGGTGCGTTCGCTCGCGCAGCGTTCGGCGAACGCGGCCAAGGAGATCAAGCAGCTGATCACCGACTCGGTGGTGGAAGTGCAGCAGGGCACGCAGCTGGTCGACCAGGCCGGCCGCACGATGCAGGGCATCGTGACCAGCGTGCGCAAGGTGAGCGACATCATCGCCGACATTTCGGCTGCATCGAACGAACAGACGGCGGGCATCGAGCAGGTCAACGGCGCGATCACGCAGATGGACGAAGGCACGCAGCAGAACGCCGCGCTGGTCGAGCAGTCCGCCGCGGCCGCCCGCAGCCTGGAACAGCAGGCCGCGCAACTGGTGGAAGCGGTAGCGGTGTTCCGCGTCGGCCGCGCGGGCCCGAGCGCCGTCGCCGTGGGCGCGGAACTGGCGCGGATCGCGGGGCGGCGGTGAGGTTGGTGTCGAAGGCTGACGCTGGCGTTTGATCCCGCTTTCGCGCGGTGCTCTTAGCCCCTCTCCCACCGGGAGAGGGGTTGGGGTGAGGGGTAACGAAGCGGCACCGGCGAACGACCGTTGCCGCACAGCGCTGCGATGTTGCTTCTCACGTCGAGCGCAGAAGGAAAATGGATTCCAGCTTTCGCTGGAATGACGGTGCGGTTGGTTCGCCGTTGCCAGAGTGCCCACACGTAACGAGCCTGGATCCCGGCTTCCGCCGGGATGACGGCGGTCAAGCCCCTCTCCCACCGGGAGAGGGGTTGGGGTGAGGGGTAACGGAGCGGTAGCGGTGAACGACATTTCCGCACGGCGCTGCGGTGTTGCTTCGTGACGCAGCCGCAGAATCAAAATGGATTCCAGCTTTCGCTGGAATGACGGTGCGGTGGTTCGTCGCCTCCGGAGTGCCCACACGTGACCGCCCTGGATCCCGGCTTTCGCCGGGATGACGACGTGGTTGTTCACTTCCTAGAGCCCGAACGTTGCGCGCCTGGGTCCCGGCGTTCGCCGGGATGACGGAAGTTGAGCCCCTCTCCCGCCGGGAGAGGGGTTGGGGTGAGGGGCAACGAAGCGGTAGCGGTGAACGACGATTCCCGCACAGCGCTGCGATGTTGCTTCGTGACTAAGCCGCAGAATCAAAATGGATTCCAGCTTTCGCTGGAATGACGGTGCGGTGGTTCGCCGCATACGGAGTGCCCACACGTGACCGGCCTGGATCCAGGCTTTCGCCGGAATGACGACGTGGTCGTTCACTCCCTATAGCCCCAACGTTACGGGCCTGGGTCCCGGCTTTCGCCGGGATGACGGTGTGGTTGTTCTGACGGATCACGGACGACAGAACGACAGAACGACCGATAGCGGCCCCGTCAGACGCTCGGGTTAAGCTCCCCGCTCGCGGCACGAAGCCGCACAGGGGAAAACTCGATGGACCACATCCGCATCACCACGACGCTGCGTGCGTCGTTCGCCAGCTTGCTGCTCGCCAGCGCCTTCGCCGCCGTCGCGAAGGACGACGGAACGAGACAACTCCCGCCCGACGTGCAGGCCACCGCGGAGGGCATCGCCCAGGGGCTGCTGCAGGTGCAGGAGACCGACGTCGAGCTGTCCTGCGGCAAGGCCGTCGAGAACGCCCGCTACGGGCTGGAGACGATGCTCGAGGTCGGCCAGAAGAACGCCGACGGCGGCTACATCGACCGCGCCGGCTTCGAGGCCCAGGCGGTCAAGCTGCGGGCGGCGCTGGCCGAAGTGACGCCGCAGGATTGCGCCGATGCCACCGGCGAGAAGCAGGCCTTCTACCGCTGCATGTCCAGCGACTACAACCACGTCGCCGCCTGCGCGAACGCCCACCGCTTCTGAGCGGCGCGCGACGCTTGGACAAAAGAAAAGCGCGCCGTTTCCGGCGCGCCTTCCTGTAAACGGCGATGTCGGGAGAGGCCGTCGATCGCTTACAGCGAGAAGTCGAGGCGGACCTTGCCCTTGCCGCCGCCCGGAGCGAACTCCCACTGCTTCACGGCGCGCACGGCCGACTGCTCGAACACGCGGGCCGGCTTGGCGTTGACGACCGAGACGCTGGCGACCTTGCCGCCTTCGTCCACGACGAATTCGACTTCGACGAAGCCCTGGGTGCCGGCACGCGCGGCTTCGGCCGGGTACTGCGGCTCGACGCGCTTGGTCGGCTTGAGGTCGGCCGAAGCCGGGGCGGCGAAGGACAGGGCCAGCACGGCGAGGCCGGTGGCGGTCAGAAGGGAACGGCGCATGGGATGACTCCTTGGGGATGATGTCGGGCGACATCGGGGTCATCGGCATGAGTTGGGGAATCTTTAGGGCCAGCTCTTGCCCCTGCTCCTGCTTTTGCCCCTCCCCCTGCGTGCAGGGGGAGGTTGGGAGGGGGTGTGAGGCGCGCGAGCGCCGAGCTCGCCGCGATGCGGCTTCGCGACCCCTCCCCAACCCTCCCCTGCGAGCAGGGGAGGGAGGACCCGGCCGCACGCAGAGGACGGAGCACTCCACCTCCCACCTAAAGTTTCCTCGCGCGGCGCCGATGCAACGGGTGTCGACCCGAAAGGGTCCGTTCCGTCCGAGAGGATCCATGTCCACGCTTGCCCACACCCGGCCGTCCGCCACGTTGCTGGACCGCTTCCTGGCCCCGGCCACCCGCCTGATGTCCCAGCTTCGCTTCAACCAGAAGGCGATGGTCATCGGTGCGGCTTTCATGCTCACCTGCGGCGTGCTCGCCGGCATCCTGGTGGTGCGCTCCAATGCCGAGGTCAACGCCGCGACGAAGCAGCGCGACGCGGTCCAGGGCCTGTCGCACCTGCACCGCGCGATGCTGGCGATCCAGCAGCACGAGCTGCAGGTCGTGCGCAAGTTCGCCAAGGACGAAGTGTCCGACCAGACGCTGCAGGAATCGGCCGCGGTGGTGAACCGCGAGCTCGACGCCCTCACCGCCTGGCAGACGCGCAACCTGGCCGAGTCGGCGCTGCCGGCCGCGCTGAAGGACGCGCGCGCCGCGTGGGACAAGGCCAACGGCGACCACGCCGATTCGGCCGCCGCCGCGACCGACCACGCCGCCGCCGTGCGCAAGCTCGGTGAAGTGCACGGCCTGATCGCCGACGAAACCGGCCTGGCACAGGCGCAGAACGCCGCCGTGCTCTACATGGGCCGCGCCGCCACCGTGTGGGTGCCCACGCTCGCCGAATACACCCAGCAGCAGAGCGCCACCGCGCTGCGCGTGCTGGGCGACGGCGCGATCTGGGTCGACGACCGCACGGGCCTTGCCGTCTCGCGCAACATGCAGGACTACGTCCGCACGCGTTCGGAAATCGAGATCAAGGACGCCGAGGAAGAAATGGCGTCGCTCGGCGCGAGCATGGGCGCGCCGTTCCGCAAGGCGCTCGACGCGGTCGCCAAGCAGAACGCCGACATCCAGAAGCACATCCTCGACGCCGAAACGCCGGTGCTTCCGGTGAAGATCATGGCCGCGCGCACCGAGGCCACGCGCCTTGCGCTGGCTTCCGCGCTGTCGGCGTCGAGCACCTCGCTCAACCACGCCGCCACGACCGAGATCGCGCGCCTGCAGCAGCGCACCGCGTGGACGCTGGGCTCGTGCATCCTGATCCTCGCGCTGGCCACGTACCTGTTCCTGGGCTTCAGCCGCAGCACGCGTTCGGCGCTGAAGGAAGTGCAGGACGCCTCCGACCTGCTCGCCCGCGGCGAATTCCCCGACGCGGTGCGCGTGGACAGCCGCGACGAAGTGCGCGACATCGCGCGCGGCCTGGAACGCGCCATCAACACGCTGCGCAATTTCGCCGGCGCGCAGCGCGACCTGTTCGAAGCGCACCAGGCGGGCGAGATCGACCGCCGCCTGCGCAGCGAGGATTTCCCGGGCGCCTACGGCCAGATGGCCGGTGAAGTGAACACGCTGGTGGACTCGCACATCCAGGTGAACACGCGCGCCATCGAGATCGTCGCTTCCTACGCGCGCGGCGACCTGTCGCACGACATGGACCGCCTGCCGGGCCAGAAGGCGCGCATCACCGATGCCGTCGACTCGGTCAAGAACGGCATGAACGCGATCAACGCCGAGATCAAGACGCTGGTCGACGCCGCCGTCGCCGGCGACTTCAGCCGCCGCGGCGATGCTTCGCGCTTCGAGTTCGTCTACCACGACGTGGTGCAGTCGCTGAACCAGCTGATGGCCACCGCCGAGGAAGGCCTGCACGAAGTCGGCACGCTGCTGTCGGCCGTGGCCGATGGCGACCTCAACCGCCGCGTCGAAGTGGAACTGCCGGGCCAGTTCGGCCGCCTGGCCAGCGACGCGAACCGCACCGTCGACCAGCTCGCGCAGATCGTCGGCCAGATCCGCCAGGGTTCGGACGCGATCAGCTCGGCCGCCGCGGAAATCGCCGCCGGCAACAACGACCTGTCGCAGCGCACCGAGCAGCAGGCCGCGTCGCTGGAAGAAACCGCCTCGTCGATGGAAGAGCTGACCAGCACGGTCCGCCAGAACGCCGACAACGCGCGCCAGGCCAACCAGCTGGCGCAGAGCGCGGCGGAAGTCGCGGGCCAGGGCGGCGTGGTGGTGGGCGAAGTCGTGAACACGATGAACGCCATCAACCAGTCGTCGAAGAAGATCGCCGACATCATCGGCGTGATCGACGGCATCGCGTTCCAGACCAACATCCTGGCGCTGAACGCCGCGGTGGAAGCCGCGCGCGCCGGCGAACAGGGCCGCGGCTTCGCGGTGGTCGCCAGCGAAGTGCGCTCGCTCGCGCAGCGTTCGGCGAACGCGGCGAAGGAGATCAAGCAGCTGATCGGCGACTCGGTCGGCAAGGTCGAGGAAGGCAGCCAGCTGGTCGACCAGGCCGGCCGCACGATGCACGAGATCGTGACCAGCGTGAAGAAGGTCACCGACATCATCGCCGACATCTCGGCGGCGTCGCAGGAGCAGAGCTCGGGCATCGAGCAGGTCAACAACGCGATCACGCAGATGGACGAAGGCACGCAGCAGAACGCGGCGCTGGTCGAACAGGCGTCGGCCGCCGCGCGCAGCCTGGAGCAGCAGTCCGAGCAACTGGTGCAGACGGTCGCGGTATTCCGCCTGGCGCATTCGGCCCAGGCCGTGCGCGCCGCGCAGGCCACCGTGGTCGAGATGCCCCAGGCCAAGCCCGCGCGCGCCCGCACCGCCGCACCGGCCGCCAAGCCCGCCGCCCGCAAGGTCCGCGCCACCGCCGCCGCGAACAGCGCGGACGGGGATTGGCAGGAGTTCTGATCCAACAGTTCCACATGCAGTGACTCCCTCCCCTGCCTGCAGGGGAGGGTTGGGGAGGGGTCGCGACGCCGCAACGCGGCGAGCTCGGCGCTGACGCGCCTCACGACCCCCTCCCAACCTCCCCCTGCGCGCAGGGGGAGGAGCCGGAACGCAGGCGCTTGATCGCACCCACTCCATCACGCCCATGCGTCCTTCCCCGCGCACCTCCGACGACCGCGAATTCACCTTCGACGACCGCGATTTCCGCCGCGTCTGCAAGATGATCCGCGAGTACGCCGGCATCCACCTGCATCCGCACAAGCGCGACATGGTGTACAGCCGTCTCGCACGGCGCGTGCGCGCGCTCGACCTGGACCGCTTCGGCGATTACCTCGACTACGTCGAGTCCGATCCCGACGCCGAGCTGCAGGGCTTCATCAACGCGCTCACGACCAACCTCACCTCCTTCTTCCGCGAGTCGCACCACTTCGACATGCTCGCCGACCACCTGCGCACGCATTGCAGGGATGGCGCGTCGATCTGGTGCAACGCCGCCTCCACCGGCGAGGAGCCGTACACGCTGGCGATCACCGCCTGCGAGGCATACGGCACCATGACGCCGCCGGTGCGCATCCTGGCCACCGACAT
Source organism: Lysobacter soli (assembly GCF_009755585.1). Taxonomy (NCBI): domain Bacteria; kingdom Pseudomonadati; phylum Pseudomonadota; class Gammaproteobacteria; order Lysobacterales; family Lysobacteraceae; genus Lysobacter; species Lysobacter soli. The sequence goes on from NZ_CP046603.1 coordinate 3,433,735, forward strand.
CGACACCAACGTGCTGCAGACCGCGGCGCGCGGCGTCTATCCGGTGGAACGCATCAACGGCCTGTCGCTGCAGCGGCGACGCCAGTTCTTCCAGCGCGGCAGCGGCGACAACGCCGGCCTGTGCCGCGTGAAGCGCGAACTGCAGGCGCTGATCGAATTCCGCCCGCTCAACCTGCTCGACGACGACTACGGCCTGCGCGGCGGCTTCGATGCGGTGTTCTGCCGCAACGTGATGATCTATTTCGACAAGGCCACGCAGTACCAGGTGCTCTCGCGCATCGCGCCGCTGATCGCCTCCGACGGCCTGCTCTTCGCCGGGCATTCGGAAAGCTTCGGCCACGCGCACGACCTGGTCACCGCGTGCGGACGCACGACCTACCGCCCCGCCGGCCGCAAGTGACCGCCATGAACGTCGCCATCAGCCCCGCCCGCCCCGCCGTCGAACCGGGCAGCTATTTCGATCCGGTCCTGCAGACCGAGGCGATCAAGCTGCTGCCGGCCGACTACCGCGTCACCGACCGCCCGATCGCGCTGGTCACGCTGCTGGGTTCGTGCGTGGCCGCGTGCCTGTACGACCCGCTGGTGCAGGTCGGCGGCATGAACCACTTCATGCTGCCCGGCGGCGAAGCCGGTTCGGTGTCCTCGCGTTACGGCGCGCACGCGATGGAACTGCTGATCAACGACCTGCTCAAGCGCGGCGCGCGACGCTCGCGCCTGATGGCGAAGGTCTTCGGCGGCGGGAACGTGCTCTCGGGCTTCTACAGCGATCCCATCGGCACGCGCAACGCGAGTTTCGTGCTCGAGTACCTTAGCGCCGAACAGATCCCCGTGATGGCGCAGGACCTGGGCGACATCCATCCTCGCAAGGTCTGCTTCTTCGCGCAGACCGGGCGCACGCTGGTCAAGCGTTTGCCGTCGGCACGCAACGACGTGATCGTCGACGCCGAACGCGCCTACTACGGTCGCCTCGCCCGCGAGCCGGTCGCCAGCGGCAGCGTGGAGTTGTTCTGATGAACGCGGTCCGTATTTCCGAGCGGGGCAATCCCGCCGCGCGTGGCCCGATCCGCGTGCTCGTCGTCGACGACTCGGCGCTGGTGCGCCAGCTGATGACGCAGCTGCTGGAAGAGGATCCCGGCATCCGCGTCGTCGGCAGCGCGGCCGATCCGTACATCGCGCGTGACAAGATCAAGCAGCTCGATCCGGACGTGCTCACGCTCGACGTCGAGATGCCGCGCATGGACGGCCTGACGTTCCTGCGCAACCTCATGCGCCTGCGGCCGATGCCGGTGGTGATGGTGTCCACGCTGACCGAGCGCGGCGCGCAGGTCACGCTGGACGCGCTCGCGCTGGGCGCGGTGGATTTCATCGCCAAGCCCAAGCTCGACGTCGCGCGCGGCCTGACCGAATACGCCGGGCTGCTGATCGAGAAGATCAAGCAGGCCGCGAAGGCGCGCGTCGTCGCGCCGGCACCGGTGCGCGCGGGCGAAACGATCGCGACGCCTCCGGTGGCGTATCGCACGACGCACCGGCTGATCGCCATCGGCGCCTCCACCGGCGGCACCGAGGCGATCCGCGAAGTGCTCTCGCAGATGCCCGCCGACGCGCCCGCGACGGTGATCGCGCAGCACATCCCGGGCGCATTCAGCGCGCCCTTCGCCGACCGCCTGGACCGCCACAGCCGCATGACGGTCATCCACGTCGAGCGCGACCAGGAACTGTTGCCCGGTCACGCCTACGTCGCCCCGGGCGGCCGCCACCTGCGCGTGTACCGCAGCGGTGCGCGATGGCATTGCCGCCTTGGCGACGACGATCCGGTGCGCCGCCATCGCCCGAGTGTGGACGCGCTGTTCGACTCGGTCGCCGAACACGTCGGCGCCAACGCCAGCGCCGCTTTGCTCACGGGCATGGGCGACGACGGCGCGCGCGGCCTGCTCGCGCTGCGCAAGGCCGGCGCGGCCACGATCGCGCAGGACGAAGCCAGCAGCGTCGTCTGGGGGATGCCCGGCGCCGCGGTCGCGCTGGGCGCCGCGCAGGAAACCGTGCCGCTGTCGCTGGTCGCGCAGAAGCTGCTGGCGGGAACGGCGCACGAGTAAGGGTTCAAACCGGACGGCGTTCGGATGTTTGCCGTCATTCCCGCGAAGGCGGGAATCCATGTCTCCGGCGCGCCACGTCCTTCGAAAGCGTTGACGCGCGCAAGCCTGGATCCCCGCCTTCGCGGGGATGACAGCAAGGAAACGAACGCACCGCGACGTGGTTCGCCTGCCCGCACCCGAGCGCTGTCGAAGAAACGTCAAAACGCGCAGCACGTCACAGCCACGACACGCCGCGCAAGCCAGGCGCTTTTCACCTAAAGCACCGCCCCCGCCCGCCGTTATCTAGGTTGCCCCATTCGGTGAGATCGAAGATGGATTCCCGCGTACTGATTCGCCTTGCAGCACCGCTGGTGCTGACGACCCTGCTCATTGCCGCCGAAGCGATGGAGTGGCCCGCCGCCGTGCAATGGGGTGCCCTCGTCGCCATGACGCTCGCGTGGCTGGGCTTCGCCTGGACCATGCAGCGGCCCAGCCATAACGACTCGGCGATGCTGCGCGAACAGACGCGCCTGCTCGACGACCTGCGCAACTTCGTCAATTCCGAAGTGCAGGGTTCGCGCGGCGAGATCGACCGCACCCGCGTGCTCATCCGCGAATCGGTCGCCAAGCTCGGCACCAGTTTCGAAGCGGTGAACCGCAAGTCGCGCGAACAGAGCGAAGTGGTCTCGCGCATCATCGACCGCACCGACGGCGAACACGGCGGCGTGGACGTCTCGCGCTTCGCCCTGCAGGCCAGCCAGCAGATGGAACAGCTGGTGGAAGCGCTGGAAGCCGTCAGCGGCCAGAGCACCACCACCGTCACGCACATCGACGCGATGGCCGAGCACCTGGACGGCATCTTCGCGCTGCTGGAAGACGTCAAGTCCATCGCCGACCAGACCAACCTGCTCGCGCTGAATGCCGCGATCGAAGCGGCGCGTGCCGGCGAGGCGGGCCGCGGCTTCGCGGTCGTCGCCGACGAGGTGCGCAACCTGTCCGAGCGCTCGACCGCGTTCAACGAACAGATCCGCAAGCTCGCGCACAGCTCGAAGGACGCCATCGCCCGCGTCCGCGACACGGTCACCACGATGGCGTCCCGCGACATGGACCGCTCCCGCGGCGCCCGCGCCGAAGCCGCCGCGATGCTGGAACGCGTGGACGGCATCAACCGTGGGCTAGGCAACGGCATGCGCGAGATCGCCGACTGCGGTCGCGCCATCGATGGCTCCGTCGCCGAGGCCGTGCGTTCGCTGCAGTTCGAGGACATCGCCACCCAGGCCCTGGGCGCGGCCACCACGCACCTGGACCGCCTGAGCGCGATCAACCGCGAAGCCACCGCCCTGCACCAGCTGCTGCACAACGCCGACCGCGCCGACGCCGAGGTCCGTCAGGCCCTGCACCAGCTCGGCCAGCGCATCGCCCAGATGAAGTCCGAGTGGGAGCGTCCGCCTCACAAGGCCGTGATGCAGCAGTCGATGGATGCTGGTAGCGTCGAACTCTTCTGATCCTCCACATGACGGGATGAACCAGATCCCTCCATCGCCGACGGGACCCACCGGGTCTCCAGGGCACACCCCGGACGGGCGCGCAGGTTTGCGCGCCCGTTTGCGTGGGCGCAACGGGTTCCTGCTGTCGCTGGCGATGGCCGCGCTGGCGGTGGTGTGGATGGCGCTCGTCGCGCCCGCGCTGGCGCTGGAACTGCGCCGCTTCTTCGGCGACGCCGCGCACTGGATCGCCAATGCGTTGTCGCTGCCGCTGGTGGCGGTGCTGCTGTTCGCGATGCTGCGGCGCACGTGTTCGGACACGCGGGAGGTCGAACTGGCCGCGCACCTGCAACGCCAGCAGGAAGAACTGCATGCACTCAACGCGCGCTTGATCGACGTGCAGGAAAACGAACGCCGCACGCTCTCGCGCGAACTGCACGACGACATTGGCCAGGCGATCTCGGCGATGAAGATGTCGGCGACGTCCCTCGAAGGCGAGGACGAGGCGGGCCGCCGCGAGATCGTCGAAGAGATCGTCGGCATCGCCGATTCGACGATCGCCAAGCTGCGCGACCTCTCGATCCTGCTGCGTCCGCCGCAGCTGGACGCGCTCGGCCTCGTCGCGGCGCTGCGCTGGCAGTGCGAGCGGCTCTTCCGCCGCGGCGGCACGCCCGCGCTGGAGCTGGACCTCGCGCCCTTGCTGGATCGCCCGGACCCCAGGGTCGAACTGGCGTGTTTCCGCATCGCGCAGGAAGCGCTGACCAACGTGCTGCGCCATTCCGGCGCGACGCAGGTGACGGTGCTGCTCGCGCCGCGTGGCGATCAGATCCTGCTGTCGATCATCGACGACGGCCGCGGCTTCGATCCCGACCACGTCCACGGCCTGGGCCTGATCGCCATGCGCGAACGCGCCACGCACCTGGGCGGCACGTTCGACATCGAAACGGTGCCGGGCGCGGGGACGTGCATACGGGCGTGCTTGCCGGTGCGGGTGGGCGACGCGCGTTCGTAGGGCGGCATGCGTTCGCAGGCTGCGTGCGTTCGCAGGCTGCGCACCTCGACAAACAGTTGCCGTCATCCCGGCGAAAGCCGGGACCCAGGCCCGTACATTTCGGGCACTCCGCGTGAGGTGAACCACATCACCGTCATTCCAGCGAAAGCTGGAATCCATCTTGATTATTGCTCTGGCTCGCGAAGCAACATCGCAGCGCTGTGTCGCAATGACGGTTCAACGCCATCCTCCGTTGCCCCTCCCCGGCCCGAACGCATGGCGTTCGGGCGTTCGAAGGCGCGCGAACCAGTGGTTCGCAAGCAGCGCCTTCTCACCCCCAACCCCTCTCCCGAAGGGAGAGGGGCTCAAAGCGCGGCCTCAGCCCCGCTTCGCCTTCCACGCCGCCAGCAGCACCGCCGCTGCCGACGCCACGTTGAGGCTTTCCACCAGCCCCGTTCCCGGGATCGACAGACGCAGGTCGCACGCCGCGGCGAGTTCGCGATCCATGCCCTCCCCTTCGGCGCCCAGCACGTAGATCGTGCGTTCGGGCAACGGCGCAGCGAAGACGTCGGTGCCGCCGTTCACCACGGTGGCGGCGAGCGTGAAACCGGCGCTGCGCAACTGCGCGATGGCGTTGTCCTCGCGGCCCAGGCGCACGAGCAGGACGGCTTCGGCACCGCCTTCGGCCACGCGCGCGGCGGCGCCCGACAGCGCGAGGTTGGAATGTTTCGGCAACAGGATCGCGGACACGCCGAAGTGAGCCGCCGAACGCAGGATGGCGCCGAAGTTGTGCGGATTGCCCACGCCGTCGAGCCAGATCGCACATTGCGGGCCGGACGGCAGGTCGCGCAGCCACGTCGAGAGCGCGGCCGGCTCCTCGCGCAGCACGTCGGCGACCACGCCTTCGTGATGGCTGCTCGCGGCGAGCTTGTGCAGGTCGGTTTCGTCGACGACGCGATAGCCCACGCGGTTGGCGACGCACCACTTCAGCAGCGGCTGCAACGCGGGGATGCGCGATTCGGCGAGGTACAGCTTGCGGATCGCCTGCGGCCGGCGCGAGAACACCGCGTGGATCGCGTTGAGCCCATACAGACGAAGCTCCGCGCTGCGACGTTCGCGCGCGGGATGCGCGGCGTGTTCGCCGTCGTGCTCGCCTTCATGCGCACGCGTGTCGTGTGCAGGCGCATCGCGGTGACGGCCGCCGTGCGTCTGCGCCTCGTGTTCGGCGCGATCGCGGCGGAAGCGCGTGGTGTTGTCCTCGAAGCGCTCCTTGCGGCTGCGCACGTGCGTGCCGCCCCACGGGGAGGCGGCATCGCGCGAGGGCGGGCCGGGCGGACGCGGCCCGCGCGGCGGGCGGCTGGGGGGATCACGGTGCGTCACACAGACTCCTTCTCACTTTGGCGAACACGCGCAGGTCGTGCGGTTCGCCGTTCTTCAACAGGGCGCAGCGCGCGACGCCCTCTTCGATGAAACCGTTCTTCAGCAGCACGCGCGCGGAGGCCTCGTTGAAATCGAGGACCGTCGCCTGCAGGCGGAACAGCGCCATGCGCTGCATCGCCCACGGCGCATACAGCGCGACCACGCGCGTCATCAGCCCGCGGCCCCACAGCGAGCGGCCGAGCCAGTAACCCAGTTCGGCCGACTGCCCGCGTTCGCCGTCGCCGGGGCGCGCGGCGATACCGCCGCAGGCGTGTCCGTCGACTTCGATGGCGAACACCGGATCGTCCAGGTCGACCACTTCGCCGGAGAGAAAGCGCTCGCCGTCGCGCCGCGTGTATGGATGCGGGAAGCGGCTGCTCAGGCCGCGCACGACCTGCGCGTCGTTCGCGTGGTGCAGCAGCGATTCCAGGTCCGCCGGACGCCAGGGCCGCAGGACGAAGCCGTCGCCGGTCAGGCGTTCGGATTCGAAACGGGAGCTGGGCGCGAGGGCGGGCATGCGCACAGGGTAACCGGCCGGGCGCAGGGTGGCGGAATGGCGGTTCAGGTCGAACGGAAGCGCCGCGCTCATAGCCCCTCTCCCGCGAGCGGGAGAGGGGACAGAATCATCCGAGCAGAGAAGGAGCTGTCACATCAAGCGTGCCCGCCCACCGACGGCGTGCTCGCCTCCAGCTTCTCCAGCTCCTGGCTCACTGCTTCCGGCGAACGCGTGTATTTGGCCAGCAGCACGTAGAACGCCGGGACGACGAACAGCGACAGCAGCGTCGAGAACGACACGCCGAAGATGACCACGATGCCGATGGTCGCGCGGCTGGCCGAGCCCGGGCCGCCGGCCAGTACCAGCGGAACGGCGCCGACGACGGTCGCGATCGAGGTCATCAGGATCGGGCGCAGGCGCACCGACGAGGACTCGACGATCGCGTCGCGGATGCTGCGGCCTTCATCGCGCAGCTGGTTGGCGAACTCGACGATCAGGATGCCGTTCTTCGCCGCCAGGCCCACCAGCATCACGATGCCGATCTGGCTGAACAGGTTGAGCGTGCCGCCGGTCGCGGCCAGGCCGATCAGCGCACCGAGCACGCCCAGCGGCACCGTCAGCATGATCACGAACGGATGGATGAAGCTTTCGAACTGCGCGGCAAGCACCAGGTACACCACTAGCAACGCAAGCGTGAAGGTCAGCAGCACCGCGCCGCCGGCCTGGATGTATTCGCGCGATTCGCCCTTCCAGTCGATCTGCGCGTGGTCCGGCAGCTCCGTGCGCACGCTGTCTTCCAGCCACTTGATCGCCTCGCCCATCGGATAGCCCGGCGTCAGGCCGGCGCTGATGGTGATCGCGCGCAGGCGGTTGAAGCGGTTGAGGCTGCCGGGTTCGGCGAGCTCGCGCAGCGTCACCAGGTTCGACAGCGGAATCAGCCCGCCGTCGCGCGAACGCACCTGGATCGCCGCGAGGTCTTCCGGCGAGGCGCGCAGTTCGCGGTCGGACTGCACGATCACGTCGTACTCCTCGCCGTTCTGCACGAAGGTGGTGACGCGACGGCTGCCCATCATGGTTTCCAGCGCGTGGCCGATGTCGGTCACTGGCACGCCGAGGTCGGCCGCACGCTGGCGGTCGATCTCCACGCGCATCTGCGGACGCGTTTCCTTGTAGTCCGAGTCGACCGAGAAGAAGCCCGGGTTGGCTTCCATCTTCGCGATGAGCTTGTCGCGCCACTGCGCCAGTTCGGCGTATTCCGGGCCGCCGAGCACGATGTTGATCGGCTGGCCGCGCGAACGCACCAGGCCGCCGGAGACCTGCGGCATCGCGCGCACGCCGGGCAGCTTGCCCAGTTCGGCGCGCAGCGAATCGGCGACCTCGGCGGTGGAGGTCTTGCGATCCTTCCAGTCCTGCAGGAACACCGCGATGCGGCCGGTGTGCATTTCCTCGCTCGCGCCGAAACCGCCCGGCACGCGCGGGTTGTAGCGCTGGATCGTCTGGCCTTCGCCGGTATGCGCGGCGACGATCTTCTCGACCTGCTGCACCTGGTTCACGGTGTAGTCGAAACCGGCGCCTTCCGGGCCCTGGATCATGATCTGGAACGAGCCGCGGTCTTCGGCCGGCGCGAGTTCGGACGGCACCAGCTTCAGCAGCAGACCGCTCACGACGATCGTCGCCAGCATCACGCCGACGACGAGCAGCCAGATGCGCGAGGTCGCCAGCGCCGTCGTGCGCGAGAGCAGTCCGCGATAGCGCGTGGTGATGCCGTCCAGACGCGCGTTCACCCAGCGGTGGATGAAGTTCGACTTCTCCTGGTTGTGCGGGCGCACGAGCTTGGAGGACATCATCGGCGTCAGCGTCAGCGCGACGAAGGCCGAGATCGCGACCGCGCCGGCGAGCGCGACCGACAGCTCGCGGAACAGGCGTCCCGTGTTGCCTTCCATGAAGCCTACCGGCAGGAACACCGCGACCAGCACGGCGGTCGTCGCGATCACCGCGAATGCCACCTGCTGCGTGCCGCGCTTGGCGGCGACCAGGCGCGGCTCGCCGAGGTCGGTGCGTCGCTGGATGTTTTCCAGCACGACGATGGCGTCGTCGACCACCAGGCCGATCGCGAGTACCAACGCGAGCAGCGTCAGCAGGTTGATCGAGAACCCGAACAGGTACAGCGGGATGAACGCGGCAATCAGGCACACCGGCACGGTGACTGCCGGGATGAGTGCAGCGCGGAAGCTGCCGAGGAACAGCCAGATCACCACCAGCACCAGCACGATCGCCTCGATCAGCGTGTGGTACACGCGCTCGACGGCGGACTCGATGAAGATCGTCGTGTCGAAGGCGACGAAGATCTTCGTGCCTTCCGGCAGCGTCTTCTGCACCTTCTCGGCTTCCTCGCGCACGGCGCGCGCGACGTCGAGGCTGTTGGCAGTGGAGGTCTTGACGATGCCGAGGCCGATGTTCGGCTCGCCGTTGCTGCGGTAGTACGCGCGGCGTTCGGCCGAGGCCAGCTCGATGCGCGAGACGTCGCCCAGGCGCACGACGTAGCCGTCGGTGCCCTTGCCCAGCGGGATCTGCGCGAAGTCTTCCGGCTTCTGGTAGCTGCGCGCCACGCGCAGGGTGAAGTCGCGCGCGTTGGATTCGATGCGACCGGCGGGAAGCTCGACGTTCTCCGCTTCCAGCGCGTTTTCCACTTCGTTGACGGTGATGCCGCGCGCGGCGAGCGCGTCGCGATCGAGCCACACGCGCATCGCGTAGCGCTGCTGGCCGCCGATGCGCACCTGCGCGACACCGTCGACGGACGACAGGCGATCGACCACGTAGCGCTCGGCGTAGTCCGACAGCTGCAGCGTGTCCATACGCGTGGAGCTCATGTTCAGCCACAGGATCGGATCGGCGTCGGATTCGACCTTCTCCACTTCCGGCGGATCGGCCTCGTCCGGCATGCGGTCGAGCACGCGGCTCACCGCGTCGCGCACGTCGTTGGCGGCCGCTTCGATCTCGCGGTTGAGCGTGAACTCGATGCTGATCGAGGCGCGCCCGTTGACGCTGCGCGATTCGATGGTCTCGATGCCTTCGATGCCGGCGAGCGCGTCTTCCAGGATCTGCGTGATGCGCGTTTCCACCACCGCCGCCGAAGCGCCGGGGTATTCCACCTGCACCGACACGATGGGCGGATCGATCGCCGGCAGTTCGCGCAGCGTCAGTCGCGAGAACGCCATCACGCCGAGCACGATGATGAGCAGGCTCATCACCGTGGCGAAGACGGGTCGTCGGATCGAAAGGTCGGACAGGTTCATCGCATGCGCCCTGTGGTCAGCCGGCCTTGGCCGAACTGCTCTTGGTGGCCGCGCCGACTTCGCCCGCCGGCACCTTGTCTCCGGCGGCGTCGACGATGCGCGCGCCGACACGCAGCTTGCCGGTGCCATCGACGACGATGCGGTCGCCGACCTTCAGTCCTTCGGTGACTTCGGCCAGGCCTTCGCGGCGCGCGCCGATCTTCACGTCGACGCGTTCGACCGACGAATCGGGTTTCACGCGGTACACGAACGAATCGGTGCCGACCTGCACGATGGAGATTTCCGGAACGAGCAGCGCCTGGCGTTCCGGGCGCGAGAGTCGCACCTGCAGCAGCATGCCCGGGCGCAGGGCGCGGTCGGGGTTGGCGAAATCGCCGCGCACCACGACCGAACGCGTGGCTTCGTCCACGCGCGCGTCGACCGTGCTGACCTGGCCTTCGAACGTGCGGCCCGGATACGCCGTGCTCGTGCCGGCGACCTGCTGGCCGACGCCGAGCGTGGCGATCATCGCCTCGGGAACGGGGAAATCGACGTAGACGCGTGCGGTGTCGTCGAGCGTGGCGATCGCCGTGCCCGGCGTCACCAGCGCACCCGGGCTGACCTGGCGGATGCCGAGCACGCCGGCGAACGGCGCGCGGATCACGCGATCGCCGATGTCGGCGCGCATCTGCGCGACGCGCGCACGTGCGGCATCGCGCAACGCCACCTGCGTATCGAGCGTGGAGCGCGCGACCAGCTGCTGGTCGGCGAGTTCACGCTGGCGCTGGTAGAGGCGCTCGGCTTCGTTCGCGGTGGCCTGCGCCTGTTCGAACGCGGCCTGCTGCTGGCGGCCGGTGAGCGTGACCAGCGGTGCGCCGGCGGCCACCACGTCGCCGCTTTCGAAATGCACCTGCTGCACCGTCTCGCTGACCTTCGCCGTGACGGTGATGGATTCGCGCGCCTTCACGTTGCCCAGCGCCAGCAGCGTGTCGCTGAAGGGCTGCATGCGCACCTGCTGCGTGGTAACGGGGATCGGGCGATCGCCGCCACCGTCCTTGCGTTGCTCGGCGCCATTGCTGCCGCATGCGACGGTCGCACCGACAAGGGCCAGCACGAGGCCGGCACGAAGGGCGCGAAAACTGAATCTGGAACAAGGTCGCATGCGATCGCCTGGAGGGAACTGACGTGGTGTGACGTTGGAGCCCGGGGATTCTAGCGGTCGGGCATCAACGGCTGCGTAGCCCATTGGTTGACAACTCATTGCGCAAACGGCCGCAGGCGCCAGAACGTGCAAGGCCGGCTTCCGACCGGCGGCCCGGCTTCCGGACGGTACCGAACGGGATCTGACACCCGACTGTGGCACTCTCCGATGACGGTCTCGTGGACGGCCGCGACGGCGCATCCGCGCCTGCGATGGCCGATTCCGGCCGCGTCCTGCGTCCCCGCTCCAGGCCCCTTCGCCCTCAGGCCCCGACCCCAGGAGTTTCCCGATGATCCACGACAGCATCCTCGACACCATCGGCCGCACCCCGGTGGTCCGCCTGCACCGCCTCGCGCCGAAGCACGTGACGCTCTACGCGAAGGTCGAAGCCTTCAATCCCGGCGGCTCGGTGAAGGATCGCCTCGCGCTGGCGATCATCCTGGACGCCGAAGCGCGCGGCCAGCTCAAGCCCGGCGACACGGTGATCGAAGCGACCTCGGGCAACACGGGCGTCGCGCTGGCGATGGTGTGCGCGGCGCGCGGCTACAAGTTCGTGGCGGTGATGAGCGATTCGTTCTCGATGGAACGCCGCAAGCTCATGCGCGCCTACGGCGCGAAACTCATCCTCACGCCCGCCGCCGAGCGCGGCAGCGGCATGGTGCGCCGCGCCGCCGAACTGGCCGAGAAGCACGGCTGGTTCCTCGCGCGGCAATTCACCAACCCGGCCAATCCCGCTTACCACCGGCAGACGACCGCGGCGGAAATCCTGCGCGATTTCGCCGGCCGCCGGCTCGACCACTTCGTCACCGGCTGGGGCACGGGCGGCACGCTCACCGGCGTGGGCGAAGTGCTGAAGGTCGCGCGCCCCGAAGTGCGCGTGACGACCTGCGAACCGGCGGGCGCGTCGCTGCTGGCCGGCAAGGAATGGCAGCCGCACAAGATCCAGGGCTGGACGCCGGACTTCGTGCCGGAAGTGCTCAATCGCGATGTCGCCGACGCGATCCTGCCGATCGACGACGTCCTCGCCCGCGACACCGCGCGCCGCCTCGCGCAGGAAGAAGGCATCTTCGTCGGCATCTCCTCCGGCGCCACGGCCGCCGCGGCGCTGGAAGTCGCGCGCAACGCCGAGGAAGGCTCGGTGATCCTCACGATGCTGCCCGACACCGGCGAACGCTACCTGTCCACGTTCCTGTTCGAAGGCGTGAACGAGGGGTCGGATGATGAGTGGTTGGCGTCGTTGCCCTAAGTGGGATCCAGCGCGGGACGAGTCATCTCCGTTCGCGCTTGAAGCCCCTCTCCCACCGGGAGAGGGGTTGGGGGTGAGAAGGCGCTGCTTGCGAACCACTGGTTCGCGCGCCTTCGAACGCCCGAACGCTATGCGTTCGGGCCGGGAAGGGGTAACGAAGCGGAAACGGCGACCTGTCGTTGCCGAACAGCGCTGCGCTGTTTCCTTCCGACCAACCAAACCCACCATGCCCATCGAAGTCCGCCAAACCGACATCACCACTCTCGACGTAGACGCCATCGTCAACGCCGCGAATGAAAGCCTGCTCGGTGGTGGCGGCGTGGACGGCGCGATCCATCGCGCGGCAGGCCCCGACTTGCTCGACGAATGCCGCGCACTGCCGCAGGTGCGCCCCGGCGTGCGCTGCCCGACGGGCGAGGCACGCATCACCGGTGGCCACCGGCTGCTCGCGCGGCATGTCATCCACACCGTCGGGCCGATCTGGCACGGCGGCAGTTCCGACGAAGCCGCCCTGCTCGCCTCGTGCTATCGCGAGTCGCTGCGGTTGGCGATGGAGCAGCGCGTCGCGTCGATCGCGTTTCCGGCGATCAGTTGCGGCATCTACGGCTATCCGCCCGAACGCGCGGTGCCGATCGCGGTGCGCGAGGTGCGGGCATGGCTCGGTGCGCACGACGCGCCGGTCCGCGTGGTATTCGCATGTTTCGGCGAGGAGATGGCCGGGACCTATCGGAAGGTTCTGGCGGAGTGAGGGCGCGTGCGATGGGGGGCGCGCTTCCTCCCGGCGCTCAGCGGCCCTCTTGAAACCGCCGTCCCGGGAGAGGGGCTAAAGCGCGCGAAGCCAGGATCGACGCTCCACACGCTTGGGCACCCCCGTACCGGCAAACCACATCACCGTCATTCCCGCGAAGGCGGGAATCCAGGGACTTTTCACGCTTTAGCGGAAGCGCGAGGCCATGGGGCGGAAATCCTTGCGTGAAAGCATGGAACGTCCCTGGATTCCCGCCTTCGCGGGAATGACGGTGAGGGCACGTGACCTGCCCTGCCTCCCGCCCGGACCTTCGTCGCGGCGCGCGCCAATGGCGCGCAAGCGCCGCTCCTCACCCTTGAGGAATCCCCGCCATGTCCGGCAGGTGATGCGCGATGCCCTTGTGGCAATCGATGCAGGTCTTCTCGCGCGTGACCAGCCAGCGCTGGTGGATCTGCGCGGCGCGTGCGCTCTGGCGCGTCAGGTCCATCGATTCATAGTTGTGGCAGTTGCGGCATTCCAGCGAATCGTTGGCCTTCAGCCGCGCCCATTCGTGCATCGCCAGTTCCAGCCGGTGGTCGAGGAACTTCTCGCGCGTGTTCACCGTGCCGAAGATCTTGCCCCACACTTCCTTCGACGCCTGCATCTTGCGTGCGATCTTGTCGGTCCACTTGTGCGGCACGTGGCAGTCCGGGCACGTCGCGCGAACGCCGGAGCGGTTGGTGTAGTGGATCGTCGTCTTCAGTTCCTGGAACACGTTGTCGCGCATCTCGTGGCAACTGGTGCAGAACTCCTCCGTGTTGGTCGCCTCCAGCGCGGTGTTGAAACCGCCCCAGAACACGATGCCGGCGACGAAGCCCGCCGCCACCAGGAAACCCAGGCTGTAATGCACGCTCGGCCGGCGCAACGTCAGCCAGTACGGCTGGAACCAGCGCCAGAACCACTGCCACAGCCGGCGCATCACGGCCGCCCCTTCGCGGCTTCCGCGGTGGCGGTGCCCGCTTCCGCCGCGGCGAGCACCGCGTCGATCGTCTGGAAGGTGTTGCCGACCAGCAGCGGCGCGTCGGTCTGCACGACGTGGCACTGGTTGCAGAAGTAGCGACGCGACGAGATCGTCGCCAGGAACTGGTCGTCGCGATCCATGTAGTGCGTGACGCTCACCGGCGGCGCCTGGAATTTCTCGGCGTTCGCGCGCGCATGGCAAAGCATGCAGCGGTTGCTGTTCCTGTCGACCTGATAGCCGTCGATCGCGTGCGGGATCGTCGGCGGCTGCATCGGATACGCGCGCTCGCGCTTCACGTCCATGTTCTGTACGTGCCACAACGGTTGTGGCGCCGCTTCCTGGTCGATGGGAATGCCGCGGCGCAACGCATCGATCTGGCGACGATCGGTGCGGCCGAGCGCCGAATCCGGGCTGACCACGTGCGCGGGCTGCGCGGCGACCTCGCGCCGCGCCTCACGCTTCTTCTCGCTGCCGCTGCCGAAGAGCCAGCCGGCGATGAACACCAGCACCATCACCGCGACGGTGAGCGCGCCTGCGATCCACAGTGGGCGATTGCGCGCGAATGCGTTGCTCATGGCCGGCCTCCTATGCGCCCAGGATCTTGACCGCGCACTTCTTGTAGTCGGTCTGCTTGGAAATCGGATCGGTCGCGTCCAGCGTCACCTTGTTGATGAGCTGCCCGGCATCGAACCACGGCACGAACACTACGCCTTCGGGCATGCGGTTGCGGCCGCGCGTCTCCACGCGCGTTCGCATCTCGCCGCGACGCGACACGATGCGCACGTCGTCGCCCCGCTTGAGGCCGCGTTTGCGCGCGTCGTCCGGGTTCATGAAGACCATCGCGGTGGGAAAGCTGCGGAACAGTTCCGGCACGCGCATCGTCATCGAGCCCGAATGCCAGTGCTCCAGCACGCGACCCGTGACCAGCCACAGGTCGAATTCCGCATCCGGCGATTCGGCGGCCGGCTCGTACGGCAGCGCCCAGATCACCGCGCGTCCGTCCTTGTTGCCGTAGAAGCGGAACCCCTCGCCCGGTGGTACGTATACATCGCTGCCTTCGCGATAGCGCCAGCGCGTCTCGCGTCCCTCCACGACCGGCCAGCGCAGGCCGCGCGTCTTGTGGTACGCGTCGAACGGCGCGAGATCGTGGCCGTGGCCGCGACCGAACGTCGCGTATTCCTCGAACAGACCCTTCTGCACGTAGAAGCCGAAGTGCGTGGATTCGTCGTTCGCGTAGCCTTGCTGGATGTCGCTGACGGGATAGCGGTCGACGTTGCCGTTCCTGTAGAGCACGTCGAACAGCGTCTTGCCCTTGAACTGCGGATTCGCCGCAAGGATGTCGGCCGGCCAGCATTCGTCTGTGGTGAAGCGCTTGGAGAACTCCATCAGCTGCCACAGGTCCGAACGCGCCTGTGCCGGCGCATTCACCAGCTGGTGCCAGAACTGCGTGCGCCGCTCGGCGTTGCCGTACGCGCCTTCCTTTTCCACCCACATCGCGGCGGGCAGGATCAGGTCGGCGGCTTGCGCCGTCACCGTCGGATACGCGTCTGACACGACGATGAAATTCTGCGGATTGCGATAGCCCGGCCAGGTTTCCTCGTAAAGGTTCGCCGCGGCCTGCATGTTGTTGTTGACCTGCACCCAGTACGCGTTGAGCTTGCCGTCCTTGAGCATGCGGTTCTGTTCGACCGCGTGGTAGCCGGGCTTGGGATTGATGATGCCGTGCGGGATCTTCCAGATTTCCTCGGCGTGCTTGCGATGCTCGGGATTGGCCACGAGCATGTCGGCCGGCAGGCGATGGCTGAACGTGCCGACTTCGCGCGCCGTGCCGCATGCCGACGGCTGCCCCGTCAGCGAGAACGGGCTGTTGCCGGGCATGGCGATCTTCCCGGTCAGCAGGTGGATGTTGTAGACCATGTTGTTGCACCACACGCCGCGCGTGTGCTGGTTGAAACCCATGGTCCAGAACGACATCACCTTGACGTCCGGATCGGCGTAGAGGTTGGCGAGTTTCTCCAGCCAGCCGCGTTCCACGCCGGTCATCTCGACCGCCTTGTCGAGCGTGTACGGTTTTACGAATGCGGCGAACTGGTCGAAGTCGATGACCTCGCCGCCGTTCGCATCCTTCGCGTTCTTCGCCTTGAGTTCCAGCGGATTGTCGGGACGCAGGCCGTAGCCGATGTCGTCGTTGCCGCGCTTGAAGCTGGTATGGCGATCGACGAACTGCCGGTTGACCTTGCCGCTGGTGATGATGTGGTTGGCGATGTAGTTGAGGATCACCAGATCGGTCTGCGGCTTGAAGACGATCGGGATGTCGGCCAGTTCGAAGCTGCGATGCTCGAACGTCGACAGCACGGCGACCTTCACGTGCGGATGCGTGAGGCGGCGGTCGGTCACGCGCGTCCACAGGATCGGATGCATCTCCGCCATGTTCGAGCCCCACAGCACGAACGCGTCGGCGGCTTCGATGTCGTCGTAGCAGCCCATCGGCTCGTCCATGCCGAAGGTGCGCATGAAGCCCATCACCGCCGAGGCCATGCAATGACGCGCGTTCGGATCGATGTGGTTGCTGCGGAAGCCGGCCTTCATCAGCTTGTTGGCGGCGTAGCCTTCCCAGATCGTCCACTGGCCCGAGCCGAACATGCCGATGTGGTCGGCCCCTTTCTCCTTCAGCACCTTCTTGAACTGCGCGGCCATCACGTCGAAGGCTTCGTCCCACGTGACTTCCGTGAACTCGCCGTCCTTCGCGTAGACGCCGTTCTTCTTGCGCAGCAGCGGCGAGGTCAGGCGATCGCTGCCGTACATGATCTTCGACAGGAAGTAACCCTTGACGCAGTTGATGCCGCGGTTGACCTCGGCGTGCACGTCGCCGTGCGTGGCGACCACGCGCCCTTCCTTCACCGCGACGTTGACGCCGCAACCGGTGCCGCAGAAGCGGCACGGCGCCTTGTCCCACTTCAGCGCGGTCAGGTCGCCTTCGGTCAGCACGTTGGCGGTATCGCCCGGCAGCGGGAGTCCGGCGGCGGCCGCGGCGGTGGCGACGGCGGTGTTGCGGATGAACTCGCGGCGTGTGGTCATGGCGCGACTCCGGAAGCCTGGATATCGGAAGCCGAACGCACCGGCGCGTCGAGCGCCTCGCGCGGTTCGGCGTGGTGGTAGACGAGCGCGAGGTTGAGCACGCCGGGCAGCGCGCGCAACGCGTCGATGCGGTCGAGCACCGCGTACTGGTCGGCGCATTCGCACAGCACGACGCTGCGCGTGTCCGCGCGCAGCGCGAGGTCGAGGTCGTCGCTCGCGGCGATGTGTGCGTCGATCGCGTCGGCGGCTTCGACGCGGTGCTGCACCACGAAGCTGGCGATGTGGACGTCGCCGGATGCGTTGTCGTCGGGTTTCATGCGGCCTCCGTGGCACGCGCCGAAAGTGCGATGGCCTGCGCCGGGCACACGCCGACGCAGGCGCCGCAGCCGGTGCAGCGTTCGGGATCGATGGTGGGAAGCGGGACGCGCGCGGTGAGCGGGAACGCGATCGCGCGCTCGGGGCACGCGTCGCGACAGCTCGAACAGACCACACCTTGGCGCGGCAGGCAGGTGTCGGCGACGAGCGCTTTCAAGGTCCACGGTTCGTTCGCCATGGCGCGATCCAGCGCGCGCGGCGTGCAGGCACTTTCGCAATCGCCGCAGAAGGTGCATTCGCCCAGTCGCGGATCGAACACCGGGCGTCCGTTCGTGCCGCGCACGAGCACGCGCTCCGGGCAGCGATCGACGCACGCGCCGCAGGCGGTGCAGGCGTCGAGGAAGTCGTTTTCGTCCAGCGCCCATGGCGGGCGCAGCGGCGCGGTCGCCGCACGACGGCCGAACAGCAATGCGCGTCGGGACCGGTCCGGCGCCGCCATGTCAGTGCCCCGTCGGCGGGCCGGAGACGAACATCTGCCAGAACCACACGATGAAGCCGTAGCTGGCGACGATCATCACCGTGAGCAGCGGGAACACCACCGCCGTCAGCAGCAGGAAGGCCGCGCGTTCTCTCCGCTTGATGACGTTGTCATCTGGCTGGTCCATGGCCGCTCCTGTCGTTCGCTTGCGCGAGGACACCGGTGCCTTGGCGTCCGTGACGTCCAGTCTGCTGATGGGCCCGGGGAGCGGACTTGATCCGGATCAACGGGATCCGTTCCCGCGTGCCTGCAGGCCGGATGCTCGTCTACACGGCGTGCACGTCGCGTAGAGGCGATGTGTGCGCGCTCATCCGAATCGGGCAGCCCATAAAGGAAAAGCCGGCGCGGGGCCGGCTTTTCGGTACTGCTTGCGATGGTCGCCGGCGCTTAGGCGGCCTGCTTCCACTGGCCCAGCGCGGCGAGGCCGTTGTCGCGGGCACGCTCGTATACGGTCTGCTGGGCGCGGGCGAAGTTGTTCACCAGGTCCTGCGACCACAGCTTCAGCGCGGCGGCCTGCATGGCGCGGCCGTACGAGAACGACAGCGGCCACGGGTTCGGACCCATCTGGTTCATCGCGTTCAGGTGCGCGGTGGCGGCTTCGTCCGACTGGCCGCCCGACAGGAACACGATGCCCGGCAGCGTCGCCGGCACGGTGGACTTCAGGCACTGCAGCGTGGCGGCGGCCACTTCGTCGTAGCCCACGTCTTCGCCGCTGGTGGTGCCCGGCACGACCATCGAGGCTTTCAGGATCGTGCCTTCCAGCATGACGCTGTGCTCGTACAGCGAGGCGAACAGCGAACGCAGCGTGACTTCGGTGACTTCGTAGCAGGTGTCGAGGTCGTGGCTGCCGTCCATGATCACTTCCGGCTCGACCATCGGCACCAGGCCCTGCTCCTGGCACAGCGCGGCGTAACGGGCGAGCGCGTGCGTGTTGGCGTCGATGCAGGTGCCCGACGGGATGTCCTCGCCGATGTTGATCACCGCGCGCCACTTGGCGAAGCGGGCGCCGAGCTTGTAGTACTCCTCCAGGCGCGCGCGCAGGCCGTCGAGGCCTTCGGTGACCACTTCGCCCGGGAAGCCGGCGAGGTTGTGCGTGCCCTTGTCGACCTTGATGCCCGGGATCATGCCGTGCTCGCTCATGTACTTGGCGAACGGCACGCCGTCGGAGGTCGACTGGCGGATGGTTTCGTCGAACAGGATCGCGCCGGAGATGTAGTCGCTCAGCTTCGGCGTGGTGAGCAGCAGCTCGCGGTAGCGGCGGCGGTTTTCTTCGGTGTTCTCGATGCCGACGCCGGCGAAACGCTTGGCGCAGGTCGCGCCCGACTCGTCGATGGCGATGATGCCCTTGCCCGGGGCCACCATGGCCTGGGCGGTTTCGGCAAGCTGTTCGATGCTCATGGGTCGTCCTGCGGGAGCGGTGGGAAGCCCATCATTATAGCCACGTCGCCGTGCAAAGAGCCGGTTAACGCGACGAAAAATCAACCACTTGCAGACCGGACACCCCGGATTTCAATACCACTTGGGATGTATGCGTTTACATGCCCCGCGGTGGTCCGCAGGCAACGTGGCGCCATCGTGGACGCCACGTCGCAATCGCGAGCGCGTCCGGTTACAGCTCGCCCAGCCCCTCGGCCGAACCGCCCTCGCCCACCTGCAGCAGGCGCAGCGTGTTGGTCGCGCCCAGCTGCTCCATGTGGTCGCCGCTGGTGAACATCACGCGTTCGCCGACGCTGAGCAGGTTCTGCTCGAAGAGCGCCTTGACCGCCTTGCGCGCGGCATCGCGCGAGGTCAGGCCGCGGCTGTCGAAGTTGTAGGCGACGACGTCGCGCATCAGGCCCATGCGGCGGCGCGCGCCGTCGTGGCGCGAGAGCGCGTAGATCGGCACCTGCGAACGGAAGCGCGACAGGAAGCGCGCGGTGCCGCCCGATTCGGTCATCGCTATGATCGCGCGCACGCCGATGTGTTCGGACAGGAACATCGCCGCCATGGCGATGGCCTGGTCGGCGCGTTCGAGGTTGCGCGGTGCGGCTTCGAAATCGGTGTCGTGGTTGAACTGGCGTTCGGCACCCAGGCAGATGCGCGCCATCGCCTCGACCGCCTTGATCGGATAGCGGCCAGCGGCCGATTCCTGCGAGAGCATGACCGCGTCGGTGCCGTCGATGACCGCGTTGGCGACGTCGAGCACTTCGGCGCGCGTCGGGATCGGGCTGTCGACCATCGACTGCAGCATCTGCGTGGCGGTGATGACGACCTTGTTGCGCTCCAGCGCCTCGCGGATGATCTTCTTCTGCAGGCCCGGCAGTTCGGCGTCGCCGATCTCCACGCCCAGGTCGCCGCGCGCGACCATCACCACGTCGGAGGCATCGACGATCTCGGTGAGGTTCTCGATTGCCTCGGCGCGCTCGATCTTCGACACCAGCGCGGCATCGCTGCCGTGGCTGCGCGCGATCTCGCGCGCGTCGTGCATGTCCTGCGCGTTGCGGCAGAACGACACGGCGATGAAGTCCGCGCCCAGTTCGGCGGCGACGGCGATCAGTTCCTTGTCGCGCTCGGTCAGCGCGCCCAGCGACAGGCCGCCGCCCTGCTTGTTCAGGCCCTTGCGATCGGACAGCACGCCATCGTTGAGCACGGTGGTGACGATGCGCTCGCCTTCGACCGCGCCCACGCGCAGTTGCAGGAGGCCGTCGTCGAGCAGCAGCACGTCGCCGGGACGCACGTCGTTGGGCAGGCCGAGGTAGCTCACGCCGACTTCGCGCAGATTGCCCGGCGGTGCGTCATTGCTGGCGACCAGGTCGAAGCGGTCGCCCGTCTTGAGCAGCACGCGCCCTTCGGCGAAACGTTCGATGCGGATCTTCGGGCCGGGCAGGTCGGCGAGGATGCCGACTTCCACGCCGACGCGTTGCGCAGCGTCGCGCACGGCCTGCGCGCGGGCGATCTGCGAGGACGGATCGCCATGCGAGAAATTGAGGCGGACAACGTCGACGCCGGCGGAGAGCAGTGCGTCAAGGACGCCCGGCGGATCGGTGGCCGGGCCGAGGGTAGCGAGGATCTTGGTGCGGCGTTTTGTAGTCGTCATCGAATGGCGGTCCCTGGAACCCCGCGACGCTAGCACAGCTGTCCGCCGTTTCGGTTCGACCGCTCCAGTCACGCCGCCATACACCATCGCATCCATCCAAGTGGTCTGAAAAACCCGGGTGGAAAGCAGACCACCATCGGGCGCAAGGCCGTGTGGAGAGGATCGCGACGCGAGGGCGTGCGCGGGGCGCATGCGACTTGAACCGGGGCGCGGCGCGCTGGAGCGCGTTGCGGCGCGTATTGCCCCGATCAGAGCGGTTGGCTGATCCGTGAAATCCGTGTGATCCGCATCACGCGAGGCGACACGCGCTCACGCCGCGAGCAGCACCGGAATGTCGCCCGGCGCCTGCGCCAGATGAAGCGCGCCGGCTTCGCGCAGCTCGGCTTCGCCGCCGAAACCCCACAGCCCCGATGTTGCGCATGCCGTGATGGCGCGCGCCTTCGATGTCCATGCGGCGGTCGCCGATCATCCAGCACGCGTCGGCGGGAAGCTCGAACCGGCGCAGCGCTTCGGCGATGAGCTGGTCCTTGTGGCTGATGCGGCCGTCGAGCGTCGCGCCGATGACGTCGTCGAAGCGATGGCCGAACGGCAGGTGGTCGACGATCTTGCGCGCGTGCGGCTCGTTCTTCGCGGTGACCACGGCGAGGCGATGTCCGGCCGCGTGCAGCGCTTCGATCGTCTCGCCGATGCCGGCGTAGACCTCGTGCTCGGCCCAGCCGTGCGTCTCGAAGCGGTCGCGGTAATGCAGCACGGCCTGCTCGACCTTCGCATCGTCGTTGAGCAGCGGGCCGAAGCTGGTGCGCAGCGCGGGGCCGATCCAGCGGCGCAGTTCCTCGTGTGGCGGCACCGGAAGGCCCATCTGCACATGGCGTGCTCCACGCAGCGCGTGATGCCGACGGCCGAATCGATGAGGGTGCCGTCCATGTCGAAGAAGAGCGTGGTCATGCGGGTACTCGAATGCTTTTGTATCCCGGGTGAGCGAAGCGCCCGGGTGATGCGTGACGGTGCGGGCAACCGGGTGCGCTTCGCTTGCCCGGGCTACATCGCGGTAGTTACGCCCGCGCCTTCAGCGCCGCGACCGCCGGCAGTTCCTTGCCTTCCAGGAACTCCAGGAACGCGCCGCCGCCGGTGGAGATGTACGACACGTCGTCCTCGATGCCGTACTTGTCCACGGCCGCAAGCGTGTCGCCGCCGCCGGCGATCGAGAACGCCTTCGATGCGGCGATCGCGCGCGCCAGCACTTCGGTGCCCTTGCCGAAGGCGTCGAATTCGAACACGCCGACCGGGCCGTTCCACACGACGGTGCCGGCGGCCTTGATCAGTTCGGCGTAACGCGCGGCGGTCTGCGGGCCGATATCGAGGATCATGTCGTCCGCGCCCACGGCGTCGACGGCCTTCACCGTCGCCGGCGCATCGGCGGCGAACGCCGGCGCGACGACGACGTCGACCGGCACCGGGATGTCCGCGCCGCGCGCCTTCGCATCGGCCATGATCTTCTTCGCCGTGTCGATGAGGTCCATCTCGACCAGCGACTTGCCGACGCCGTGGCCCATCGCGGCGATGAACGTGTTGGCGATGCCGCCACCGACGATCAGCTGGTCGACCTTCGAGACCAGCGACGACAGGAGTTCGAGCTTGGTCGACACCTTGGAGCCGGCGACGATCGCCAGCAGCGGGCGCGCCGGGTTGTCGAGCGCCTTGGCGAGCGCGTCGAGTTCGGCCATCAGCAGCGGGCCGCCGGCGGCGACCTTCGCGTGGCGGATCGCGCCGTGCGTGGACGCCTGTGCGCGATGCGCGGTGCCGAACGCGTCCATGACGTACACGTCGCACAGCGCGGCGTACTTCTTCGACAGCGCCTCGTCGTCCTTGCCCTCGCCGACGTTCATGCGGCAGTTCTCCAGCAGCACGAGCTGGCCCGGCTTCACGTCGACGCCGTCGACCCAGTCCTTCACCAGCGGCACGTCGATGCCGAGCAGTTCCGACAGGCGCTTCGCGACCGGCGCCAGCGAGTCCTCCTGCGTCCACGTGCCTTCCTTCGGACGGCCCAGGTGCGAGGTGACCATCACCGCGGCGCCCTTCTCCAACGCCAGCTTCATCGTCGGCAGCGCGGCGGTGATGCGCTGTTCGGAGGTGATGCGCCCGCCGTCGATCGGCACGTCTTTCAGAGAGCACCGTGGAGGTCGAGGTCGGACATGCGGACGATGGACATGGAAGCTTCCTCTGCGGCCCTTCGATGGAAGGGCGGGATGGGGGTGAGACGACGGCGCGGCGCAGCGTGCGGGCGCGGCGCGAGGGCGTGCATTGTCCCCTGCCGCATCCGCATGGGCAAATCTCGCGCATGTTCGATTCTGCTGTTATCCACAAGATTTGCGTTGACGGATCCACTCACCCCCACTATGTTGTGGCCCGTCGGTGCCGACCTTCGCAGGTCGGCTTAAAACGGGAAGCTGGTGGGAATCCAGCACTGCCCCGCAGCGGTATGGGAAACGAAGGTGGCCATGGCACTGGGCGAGATGCCCGGGAAGCGGCCACCGGTAGGCGATGCGACCTTCGTGTTCGCGTCATGTCCCGAGTCCGAAGACCTGCCGACAACCGCGCGTTGCACACCGCGCGGTGACCGGCCACGGAGTCTTCGGAGGGAAGACGGTCGGTGTCGCTGCACGCGACGGTTCGCGCCGTCGCCCGCCCGGTCTCGGGCTGCGCGACACCCCGCATTCACGCTTCGACTCCCGCGCCCGCGTCGTCCTTCGAGGGAGAGGACGGCCAGACGTGCGCCCACGCACCGGAGTCGCCGATGACCACCACCACGCAAGCCCCCGTCGCCACGCCTGCCCGCGAGAGCGCGACGCGTCCGCCCGAGACCCGCGCATCCGACATGGATCCCGGTTTCGCGCTGACGCCGCCCGCCGCCAACCTCACCATGACGGTGACCAAGCGCAGCGGCCGTCGCGAACCGGTCGACCTCAACAAGATCGTCCGCGCCGTGACGCGTGCGTGCGAAGGCCTGTTCTCGTCGATCCGATGCGCGTGGCCACGCGCACGATTTCCGGCCTGTACGACGGCGCGACCACGCGCGAACTGGACGAACTGTCGATCCGTACCGCCGCGCTGCTGACGGCCGAAGAGCCCGAGTACGGCCGACTGGCCGCGCGCCTGCTCGCGGGCGTGATCGAGAAGGAAGTCGCAGGCATCGAGATCCACGCGTTCTCGCAATCCGTGCAGCGCGGGCATGAGCTGGGGCTGATCAACGATCGCCTGCTCTCGTTCGTGCAGGCGCACGCGCGCAAGCTCAACGACGCGATCGACAACGCGCACAACCAGCGCTTCGACTACTTCGGCCTGCGCACGCTCTACGACCGCTACCTGCTGCGCCACCCGACCGCGCGCACGGTGATCGAAACGCCGCAGCAGTTCTTCCTGCGCATCGCCTGCGCGCTGAGCGAGGACGTGGGCGAAGCGCTCGCGCTGTACAAGCGCATGGCGCAGCTGGACTACATCCCGTCCTCGCCCACGCTGTTCAACTCGGGCACCACGCACGAGCAGCTCTCCAGCTGCTTCCTGCTCGATTCGCCGGACGATTCGCTCGAAGGCATCTACAAGCGCTACATGGACGTGGCGAAGCTGTCGAAGTTCAGCGGCGGCATCGGCCTGTCGTACACGCGCATCCGCTCGCGCGGCTCGCTGATCCGTTCCACGAACGGTTTATCGAACGGCATCGTGCCGTGGCTGAAGACGCTGGACGCGTCCGTCGCCGCGGTGAACCAGGGCGGCAAGCGCAAGGGCGCCGCGTGCGTGTACCTGGAGCCGTGGCATGCGGACGTCGAGGAATTCCTCGAACTGCGCGACAACACCGGCGACGAGGCGCGCCGCACGCACAACCTCAATCTCGCGAACTGGATCCCCGACGAATTCATGCGCCGCGTCGAAGCCGACGGCGAGTGGTCGCTGTTCGATCCCGCCAAGGTGCCGCAGCTGACCGACCTGTGGGGCGAGGCGTTCGATCGCGCGTACCGCGCCGCGGAAGTCGCCGGACTGGCCACCAAGCAGGTAAAGGCGCGCGACATCTACGCGCGGATGATGCGCACGCTCGCGCAGACCGGCAACGGCTGGATGAACTTCAAGGACAAGTCCAACCGCGCGTGCAACCAGACCGCTCGCGACGGCAACGTCGTGCACCTATCGAACCTGTGCACGGAGATCCTGGAAGTCACGTCTCAGGACGAGACCGCGGTGTGCAACCTGGGGTCGATCAATCTCTCGCACCACGTCGAGGTGTTCGCCGACGGGCCCGCTGCATGGCGATGCCGGCCGCTTCGATTTCGACAAGCTCGCCGAGACCGTGCGCCTTGCGGTGCGCCAGCTCGACCGCGTCATCGACCTCAACTTCTATCCCATCGAAACGGCGCGTCGCGCGAACCTGAAGTGGCGCCCGGTCGGCCTGGGCGTGATGGGCCTGCAGGACGTGTTCTTCAAGCTGCGCCTGCCGTTCGATTCCGACGCGGCACGTGCGTTGTCGGCGCGCATCGCCGAGGCGATCTATTTCCACGCGTTGTCGGCGTCCAATGAATTGGCGATGGAGCGTGGCCGCCATCCCAGCTTCGAGGACACGCGCGCGGCGCAGGGCGAGCTGCAGTTCGATGCGTGGGGCGTGGTGCCTGAAGACGGCGAACGCTGGGACGCGCTGCGTGCGCGCATCCGCGAGCACGGCCTGCGCAACTCGCTTCTGGTCGCGATCGCGCCGACGGCGACCATCGCATCGATCGCCGGCTGCTACGAATGCATCGAGCCGCAGGTGTCGAAACCTGTTCAAGCGCGAGACGCTGTCGGGCGACTTCCTCGTCGTGAACCGTTATCTCGTCGAGGAACTGAAGGCGCTGGGCCTGTGGACGCCGGAACTGCGCGACCGCATCAAGATGTCCGAAGGCTCGATCCAGGGCGTCGACGCGATTCCCGAATCGCTGCGCGCGGTGTATCGCACGTCGTGGGAACTGCCGATGCGTTCGCTCATCGACATGGCCGCCGAGCGCGGCGCCTTCATCGACCAGAGCCAGTCGCTCAACCTCTTCATCGAAAGCCCGAACATCGGCCAGCTGTCGTCGATGTACATGTACGCGTGGAAGAAGGGCTTGAAGACGACGTACTACCTGCGCTCGCGACCGGCGACGAAGATCGCGAAGGCGACGGTGAGCGGCGCGGCCGCGCAGGCGCCGAAGCCGGAAGTCACGCCGGCCGACGCGGTGGCGTGCTCGCTCGAGAATCCGGAAGCGTGCGAGGCGTGCCAGTGATCCCATCGTCATCCCCGCGAACGCGGGGATCCAGCGACTTCGAACGAAAGCCTCAAGGCACTGGATTCCCGCTTCCGCGGGAATGACGAAACCCCAACCTTCCCTTCAGCCGGCAGCCGATGCGTGGCTTGCCTCCCTCCCCTTCCGCAGGATCGCGGAACGGCTGCCGCTGAAGGGCAAGGTCCCAGACGAGAATGACCATGTCGCACACGCCCCGCCTGCTCGACCCCGGCTTCGACCTCACGCTGCGGCCGATGCGCTACCCGCAGTTCTACGAGATGTACCGCGACGCGATCCGCAACACGTGGACCGTCGAGGAAGTCGACTTCTCACTCGACGTCAACGACCTCAAGCACAAGCTCGGGCCGGCCGAGCGCCACCTGATCGAACGCCTCGTCGCGTTCTTCGCCACGGGCGATTCGATCGTGGCGAACAACCTCGTGCTGAACCTCTACCAGCACATCAACGCGCCCGAAGCGCGCATGTACCTGTCGCGCCAGCTGTACGAGGAAGCGCTGCACGTGCAGTTCTACCTCACGCTGCTGGACACCTACCTGCCCGATCCGGTCGCGCGCGCGAAGGCCTTCGCGGCGGTGGAGAACATTCCGTCGATCCGCGCGAAGGCGGAGTTCTGCTTCAAGTGGATAGATTCGATCCAGGGTTTGCAGCGCATCGAAACCGCCGAACAGCGTCGCCAGTTCCTGCTCAACCTGATCTGTTTCGCCTGCTGCATCGAAGGCCTGTTCTTCTTCGCGGCGTTTGCCTATGTCTACTACCTGCGCTCGCGCGGGCTGCTGCACGGGCTGGCGTCGGGCACGAACTGGGTGTTCCGCGACGAAAGCTGCCACATGGCGTTCGCGTTCGAAGTGATCCGCACCGCGCGCAGCGAGGGAGCCGCACCTGTTCGACGAGGAACTGAAGGCGCAGGTCGTGCGCATGCTGGAGGAAGCGGTGGAATGCGAGATGCAGTTCGCGCAGGACGTGCTGTCCGGTGGCGTCGCGGGGCTGTCGCCGAAGGACATGCGTCAGTACCTGCAGTACTGCGCCGACCAGCGCCTCGCGCAGCTGGGCCTGCCGAAGCATTTCAACGCGACCAATCCGTTCGCCTTCATGGACCTGCAGGACGTGCAGGAAGTGACGAACTTCTTCGAACGCCGCGTGTCGGCCTACCAGGTCGGCGTGGAAGGCGAAGTGGCGTTCGACGCCGCGTTCTGAGCGAGGGCGGCGCGGGGACGATCGTTCTCGCGTCGCCTTTACATCGCCCCGGCGAGACTTCCGGCTCCGCGCGCCACACCGACGGAGCCACGCCATGAACGCACGCCTTCCGCTGGCCATCGCGCTGCTGTTTCAGCGCCTCGTTCGCCGCCATCGCGCAGACCCGCCCCGCGGCCCCGCCGCAGCCCGCTCCCGCAAACCCCGCGGCGGTCGCGCGCGCCGCGCCGTCGGTGGATCCCAACGCCGTCGTGCAGGCCGCGCTCACGGTCGCGCAGCTGATCGACCAGGGACAGACGGCGCATGTCTGGCAAGGCGCATCGCCCGTCGCGCGCGCCGCCGCCACCGAAAAACAGTTCGTCGACGGCATCGCCACCCGCCGCAACGCGCTGGGCACGCCGGTATCGCGCGAATGGACGTCGGTGTCGCGGAACCTCGTGCCCGCCGGCGGCAACGTGCCGGCCGGCGCATACGTCAGCGCGCGCTTCCAGACGCGCTTCTCGACCAATCGCGTCGCCGAGGAACTCGTCTCGCTCCATTACGACGACGACAACACCTGGCGCCTGGCCGGCTACACGATCAACTGACCGGGCGGCGCGCGCGTCGCGCCTATCGCGGCTTGCGAAGCAGGCTGATGGCGAAGCCGGCGACGAGCGCCGCGCCGGCAACCAGCAGGCCCCACAGCAACCACGTTTTCCAGTCGCGCTGCACCGGCGCGGGCGTGAGCGCCGAGGCACCGCCGCGCTCGGTCGATTCGCCCAGTGTCGCGATCGCCGGCTGCCACTGCGCGCCACGCTGCGTACGCATGGCCTCGACGAGCGGTTCGATCGGCGCATCGGCACGGGTCGAGCGCGCACTGCCGGCGACCAGCGCGAACGGGCCTTCGCCGCGCGCGACGAACACCAGCGTCTCCGGCTGGTAGCCGAGACGAAGCTGCGGAACATCCGTCGGCCGCGCGCCACCGATGGGCGTCAGTCGCCAGTAGCGTTCGCGATGGAGGCCGGACAGCGGCTGCGGCGGCGAGGCATCGCCATTGCCCTGCCCTTGCAGGCGGAAGGCGAGCCACGGTGCGGCGACGTCGCGCCACGGCTGCGTCGCGTCGTCGCGCGCCTGCAGTCGCCACTGGCCGGTGCTGTTGCCGGGCAGCGCGATGTCCGCCCGCGCGACCGGGAATCGGCCATCGAGTTCGTACTCGTAATGCACGTCGCCGTCGGCGTCGTCCACCCGCCTGCCCGACAGCACGTTCCACTGCCACTGCGCCGCGACGGGCGTCGCCTGGAGTTCGGCGACGACCGCCGAGACGCGCAGCGGCTGCGCCTGAGGTTCCAGCGGCATCACGCGGAGGTAGCGCGCCTTCACCGGCGCGAGTTCGATGCGGTCGCGCACGACGCGCTGGCCGGCATTGGTCAGTTCGACCAGGCGCGCCCCGTCGGCGACGACGCGCCACTCTCGCAGGTCGTCCGACGCGCTCACGCTCACGCCGATATCTAACGGCGCCTGCCCTGCGTCCCACTTCACGCGAATTGCGTCGATCGGCAACTCGACGCCGCTGGCATCGAGCAGGAACCCGTTGCCCGCAACGGAACCACCGCCACCGTCGCGCAGTTCGACGCGGCGCAGGCGACCGTCGGTGTCGATTTCGCTGATCGAGGCCACATCGTTCCCGCGGAAGCGCGGCGGCAGCGGAAACCACGGCAGCTCGGCCGTGCGCACTTCCGGCACCGCAGGCGTGGACGGATCGAGCAATGCCGCCGGCACGGGTTCGCCCCGCGCGTCGAGCACGTCGAGATCGGCGAGCGCGGGCGACTGCAACTGCCGGTAGACGGACGCATCGAGCTCGACGCGATACGCGCCGGCATCAGGCGTGTCCAGTTGCAGGGGCCACTCGCGCGCGTACTGCGCGCCGGCGGTTGCGGCGAACGGCACCAGGA
This sequence comes from Lysobacter soli, assembly GCF_009755585.1. Taxonomy (NCBI): domain Bacteria; kingdom Pseudomonadati; phylum Pseudomonadota; class Gammaproteobacteria; order Lysobacterales; family Lysobacteraceae; genus Lysobacter; species Lysobacter soli. The sequence goes on from NZ_CP046603.1 coordinate 3,463,102, forward strand.
GGAGCAGGAGCCACTTCTTCATGCAGGTTCGGTCCCCACGTGGTCGGTGTTGGAAGCGTGGCGCGGTGGCACCGGCGCGATGTAACCCACCACGGTGCACAGCAGCCCGTAGGCGATGAACGAGGCGATGCCCAGGCCGTTGCCGAGATTGCCGCGGTCGATCAGCAGCAGCTTCGCGAGCACGACGCCCATCAGCACCGCGCCGGCCAGCCATAGTCCGCGCTGTCCGCGGCGCGAGCCGAGCACCCAGCCGATCACGCCGAGCACGCTCCACGTGACGCTCAGGCTCGTCTGCGCGAGGCTGGTGTGCAGCATCGCGTCGCTCCAGGCGACGCCTCCCCAATGGTGCACGGTGCGCAGCACGCTCGCGGTCACGAGCGCGAAGCCGGCCAGTGACAGGGTGATCGGCCGCAGACGGCGCAGCGCGTCCGGCGCCTCGTCGGTGACCAGCCAGCACGCGAACAGCACAAGCACCGCAAGCTGCGCGAGCTCGAGCGGGTTGAGCAGCGGAATCCATGGCAGCGGCGCGCCACTGTCGGCGCTGAAGAGCGCGAGCAGCCAGCCCACCGCCAGCACCGTGAAGCCCGCCGCCTGCAACCCGGCGCGACTGCCATCGAAACGCTCGCCCAGCGGCATCGACAGCCATCGCCAGCGGAACAGGCTCAACGCGGCGAGCGTGCACCACGGCAGCGCGAGGCCCAGCACGCGCCACCCGCCGGCCAGCGCGAAGCGGACGCAGAGCCAGTCGAGCAGCAACGAGATCGCCAGCGGCCACACCAGCAGCCACACGAACTGCGCCCGTGCGGCGACTGCGTGCGCGCTCGCGCGCAGGCACACGAGCGATCGCAATCCGAGCGCGGCGTACACCAGCCAGCTCCACGCGCCGTGGCCGGCGAACGGATGCGCGTGTACCTGCGCCTGCACCCACGCGATCGGACCCGCCGCGACGAGCGCGCCCAGCGTGGTCCAGGCGAGCGCGGTGGCCGGACGGCGTCGCTGCACTTCGGCCGCGATCCAGCCAGTTACCGCGATCAACGCGAGCAGCACGTCGGCGCGGTGCATCGGCGCCACGAAACGCTCGATTTCGTTCACGGCATTGCCGAGCCACCACGCAAGACCCCACAGGTAGAACGCCGCGGCGAACGTTTCGTGGCCCGGCCGGCTGCGGTAACTCCACGCACTCGCCAATCCCGCCAGCGCGATGAGCAGTGCGCTCATGAACACCGGATTGGCGATGGCGACCTCGCCCGCGGGCGCGTAGCCGACGACGAACGCGAACGCGGCGAGCAACTGCAGCAAGGTGCCGCCGAACTGCGGCCATCGACGCTGCTGGTACAGGCCGAGCCACACCAGCGCCGCGCCTTCCAGCGCGAACACGCTGGCCGTCGCGCTCGCGGACAACGCGAGCGGCACCGCGAGCGTCGCGAAACCGACCGCCAGCAGCGCGTACATCGGCGTGAGTGCGCCGTAGCCGTCGCGGCGACGCAGCCACGCGGCGAGCAGTGCGTAGATCGCCGCCAGGCCCAGCGCGTTGAACGCGAGCGGCAGGCGATCGCCCGCCAGCAGTCCCGCCTGCATCGAGAAGGCGACCAGCGGCGTGCCGAACATCAGGCAGCCTTCGACCAGGCCGCGACGACCTTCCGGCTGGCGCCGCGCGTGCAGCAGCGGAATCGCCAGATAGATCGCGAAGAACAACAGCAGGAAGGGTTCAGTCGTCGCGAACTTCTCGGGCCGGTACGCCGACACGCCCCACAGCGCGCCGATGCCGAAGGTGAAAACGAAACCGAGCACGTTGAGCACGCGCCACGATTTCCACCACGCCACGCCGGCGATAGCGAGATTGAGCACGGCGTAGTAGGAGAACAGCGCGACGTGGTTGCCGCTGCCGGTCGACAGCCAGATCGGCGCGAGGAATCCGGCGAGCAGCGCGAACACCGCCAGCGCCTTCGCGTCCTGCAGGACCGCCAGCGCACCGGCGCCGGCGATCAACAGCACGCTGAGCGCGAACGCAGGCCCGGCATCCAGCAGACCGTAGAGCTTGAACGCGGCGAACACGGTGAGCAGCAGGATGCCGATCGCCCCGCCCTGCAGGCTCAGCGCGAAGACGCGGTTGCGCTCGCGCTTGCGCCACGCGAAGACCAGCGCGGCGAGCGACGCGCCCGCGATGCCGGCCAGCCGCAATTCGATCGGCATGCGCATCCAGCCCTGGTCGCTCGCGTATTTCAGCAGCGATGCGACGCCTGCGAACAGCACGAGGATGCCGATCTTCACCGGCACGTTCCCCGTCATGAACCAGCGCTGCACCATGCGCAGGCCCATCGTGACGATGTCCGGACGCGCGGGCGCGACGCGGGCCCCCGGCGGCGGCGCACGTGGGGCTTCCAGTTCGGCTCGGGTTTCGGCTTCGGGTTCGGATGCCTGGACGCGCCAGGCTTCGGGCAGGTCCGCGGGCGTCGGCCTGGGCGTGGGACGCGGCGTTTCGCGCGGTGGCGCGGCTTCGGGAACAGGAGGCGGCGTGACCGGTGGCGCCGGCGTGGCCACAGGCGTTTCGCGCGGCGGTGCCGTGACGGTTTCGCGCGCGCTGGCCGCGCGGCGCATCGCATCGAGCTGTCGCTCCAGCTCCGCGACGCGCGTCTTCACTCCGCCCAGCGATAGCAGCGTGACGATCAGCAGCACAGGCACGGCAAGCACCGCGAGCGCAACCAGAACCAGCAACCCTTCCATGCGATGTCCCCGGGCCGGTTGCCGCCGTCGGCGGTCCTGTCGTTCCGGCCCCTTCGGGATCGCAGCCTCGGCGAATCAACGGCGCATTGCAACCGCGCCGCGATGGGTGAATGTCGGCCTCAGACGGTCGGCAGGCCGAGCGGCAACGCGCCCTTGCGCTCCATCAACCCCAGGCCGTAGCGCAGGCTGTAGCCGATCTTCTCCGCGTATGCGCAGACGCGTTCGACCTGGTCGGCGGGCAGTACTTCGCGTGCGGTCTGCCGCCAAAGCGAAAGCCAGCGGTCGAAATGTTCGACGCGGATCGGATGCGGACGATGCGCCGCCATCGGATTGCCGCGATACCGCTTCGTGCCCAGCGCGACCGACGACCAGAACGCGGTGAGCATGCGCTTGTGTTCGGGCCAGTCGTCGATGGCGGCGTTGAAGACGGGACCGAGTTCGGCATCGGCACGAACGCGTTCGTAGAAGCGGTCGACCAGTTCGGCCAGGTGCCGCTCGGTAAGGGCGTCTTCGGCGGTTGGACCGGGCATGTCGCGCGTGTCGTTCATGACGGTGTAGTGCGGGTCAAAGCGGTCGAAAACAAGGGGTTTGGCGCGATTCGCCGAGCACGGAAACAGCAAGGGCCGGCATCGAGCCGGCCCTTGCGGGTATTGCGTCGGTCGCAGGTTACTTCGCGACGACCTTGACCATTTCCAGGCACTTGTTCGAGTAGCCCCACTCGTTGTCGTACCAGCTGACGAGCTTGACGAAGGTGCCGTCGAGCGCGATGCCGGCTTCGGCGTCGAAGATCGAGGTGCGCGCATCGCCGCGGAAATCGGTGGCGACGACCTTGTCTTCGGTGTAGCCGAGGATGCCCTTCAGCGCGCCTTCGGACTGGGCCTTCATTTCGGCGCAGATCTCGGCGTACGTCGCGGAGTTCTCGAGTTCGACGGTGAGGTCGACGACGGACACGTCCGAGGTCGGCACGCGGAACGACATGCCGGTGAGCTTCTTGTTGAGCTCCGGGATCACCACGCCGACGGCCTTCGCCGCGCCGGTGCTGGACGGGATGATGTTCTCCAGGATGCCGCGGCCGCCGCGCCAGTCCTTGTTGGACGGACCGTCGACGGTCTTCTGCGTCGCCGTGGTGGCGTGCACGGTGGTCATCAGGCCACGCTTGATGCCCCACTTGTCGTGCAGCACCTTCGCCAGCGGCGCGAGGCAGTTGGTCGTGCACGACGCGTTGGAGATGATCGCCTCGCCCTTGTAGGTCGTGTGGTTCACGCCGTAGACGAACATCGGCGTGTCGTCCTTCGACGGCGCCGACTGGATGACCTTCTTCGCGCCCGCGTCGAGGTGCTTCTGGCAGGTTTCCTTGGTGAGGAACAGGCCGGTGGATTCGATGACGACGTCGGCGCCGACCTCGTCCCACTTCAGCGCGGCCGGATCCTTCTCCTGCGTCAGGCGGATCTTCTTGCCGTTGACGATCAGCGTGTTGCCCTCGACCGACACCTCGCCCTTGAAGCGGCCGTGCACGGAGTCGTAACGCAGCATGTAGGCCAGGTACTCCGGCTCCAGCAGGTCGTTGATGGCGACGATCTCGATCTCGCCAGCGAAGTTCTGCACGGCCGAGCGCAGCACGTTGCGCCCGATGCGGCCAAAGCCGTTGATGCCAACCTTGATGGTCATGAGTTCCAAGCTCCTGCGGCCGCGACGCGCGCGGCGGGTGGTCGTGAAAAGCCCGGGCGAGCGAGCCCGGACGAGGGGAAACCGCGAGCGCCCATTCTAACAGGGCAGTCCCGTTTCGCCGGCCGCGCCCGGGCCTGCGGGACTGAATTGATCATGATCAAGCGCCCGTTTGATCCGCTGCGGAGACTGGAAGCGTTCCCACACACGCTTCCCAACGAGACGCTCCCATGCAAAAGACCTTCCTCGCCTGCGCGCTGGCGCTGTCCCTGGCCGGTGCCGCCACGCCCGTTCTCGCCCAGTCCAAAGGCGACTGGACGCTGGGCGTCGGCGTCCACGCGGTCGATCCGAAATCCGGCAACGGCCGCCTGGCCGACGGCACCCTGCCGGTGCGCGTCGACACCGACGTGAAGCCGACGCTCACCTTCGAGTACTTCGTCCGCGACAACCTCGGCGTGGAAGTCATCGCCGCGTGGCCGTTCGAGCACGACGTCAGCATCGCCGGCCTGGGCACGGTGGGCAGCACCAGGCAGCTGCCGCCGACCGTGTCGCTGCAGTACCACTTCAACACCAAGGGCAAGGTGTCGCCGTTCCTCGGCGCCGGCGTGAACTACACGACGTTCTTCAGCGAGGACACGCGTGGCGCGCTGGCCGGATCGAAGCTCAAGCTCGACGATTCCTGGGGCCTGGCGGCGCACGCCGGCGTGGACTTCGCACTGAACGAACGCAGCGCGATCCGCATCGACGCACGCTGGATCGACATCGACACCGACGTGAAGCTGGACGGCGCGGACCTGGGCACGGTGAACATCGATCCGATCGTCTACGGCGCGGCGTATGTCATGAAGTTCTGATAGCGCGACGGTGCATCGTCCGACGCGCGAATGCGCTCGGACGGCAATCCTTCCGCAGGGCCGTGCCGGCTAAAATGCCGGCATGGCCCGCATTCTTTCCGCCCTCGTCATCGCCCTGCTCCTCGTGCCGCATCCGGCGCACGCGTGGGGCCGTCTCGGCCATCGCCTCGTCGCCGCGCTCGCGTGGGACGACCTCACGCCGCAGGCGCGCGCGCAGATCGCCCGGCTGCTGGAAGGCGAAGCCGATCCGACGCTGCCCGGCATCGCGAGCTGGGCCGACGAACTGCGCGAACACGATCCCGACCTCGGCAAGCGCAGCAGCCGCTGGCATTACGTGAACATCGCGGAGGACGACTGCCGGTACGACGCCGCGAAACACTGCAAGGACGGCGACTGCGTGGTCGAGGCGATCCGCGCGCAGACCGCGATCCTCGCCGACGCCTCGCGCAGCAAGGCCGAACGCCTGCAGGCGCTGAAGTTCGTCGTGCATTTCGTCGGCGATGCGCACCAGCCGCTGCACGCGGGTTTCGGGCGTGACAAGGGCGGCAACGATTTCCAGGTCCAGTTCGACGGCCGCGGCACCAACCTGCACTCGCTGTGGGACAGCGGCATGCTCAAGGCGGCCAACCTCGAGGAAGCCGCGTGGCTGCAGCGCCTGCGCGCGATACCGCTCGCCGTGGACCTGCCGCCGCAGCCGTTGTCGCCGCCGTCGGCGCAGTGGGCGGAAGCTTCATGCCGCATCGTGCTTCGTCCGGGCTTCTATCCGGCGAAGGCGACGATCGGCGATGCGTACGTGCAGACCTGGCGGCCGCTGGCCGAAGAGCAGCTGCGTCGTGGCGGCGCGGAACTGGCCGTGACGCTCAACGCCGCACTGTCGCGCTGATCGCGCTCGCGCCGGCCTGGTCTCGGCGGTCTTAACGAGGCCGCATCACAACGGTCGCGGCGATCCGCTAGATTGGCGCCGCGGGGCGTCCGGCCCCGCGCGGAGATCGTGATGAAGCCCGACATCCAGCCGTTCTTCCACGCCGACAGCAACACGTGGACGTACCTGGTCCGCGATCCGTCTGGCATCGCCGCGGCCATCATCGATCCCGTGCTCGATTTCGACGCGAAGGCTGCACGCACGTCGACCACGTCGGCGCAGAAGGTCGTCGACGCCGCACGCGAACGCGGCCTCGATGTGCAGTGGATCCTGGAAACGCACGCGCATGCCGATCACCTGAGCGCTGCGCAATGGCTGAAATCGCAGTGGCCGAACGCGCAGGTCGCCATCGGTGCGGGCATCGTCGACGTGCAGAAATCCTTCGCACCGGTGTTCAACCTCGATGACAGCTTCCGCACCGACGGCTCGCAGTTCGACCGCCTGTTCGCCGACGGCGACACGTTCCGCATCGGCGCCATCGACGCGCGCGTCATCGCGGTACCCGGCCACACCAGCGACAGCTGCGCCTACCTGGTCGGCGATGCGCTGTTCACCGGTGACTCGCTGTTCATGCCCGACGGCGGCACGGCGCGCTGCGATTTTCCCGGCGGCGATGCGCGCACACTGTTCCGGTCGATCCGCCGGCTGTTCGACTCGCTACCCGACGACACGCGCGTGTTCGTCTGCCACGACTACGGCCCGGGCGGGCGCGAGGTCGCGTGCGAGACCACGATCGGCGCGCAGCGTCGCGACAACATCCACGTGCGCGATGGAATCCCGGAGGACGATTACGTCGCGCAGCGCAATGCGCGCGATGCGACGCTGGCGATGCCGGCGCTGATCCTGCCGGCCGTGCAGACCAACATCCGGGCGGGCGCGCTGCCGCCGCCGGACACCAACGGCGTTCGCTACCTCCGGATTCCCATCGACCGAATCTGAGCGATCCGGAAACGCGTCGATCACGTTAGGCTTCCGCCATGGAACCCCGCCCCGCTCCCCTCACCTTCGATTCGGTCGATACCGCGGCCGATTTCCTGCTCAAGCGCATCGCCGGCCCGCTGCACATCGGCGCGCCGCTTGGCCTCGGCAAGCCGCACCGGCTCCTCAACGCGCTGTATGCGCGGATCGAGAACGACACCTCGCGTCCGCTGCACCTGTACACCGCGCTGTCGCTCGATCCGCCCGGCGGCGGAAAGGGACTCGAAGGCCGTTTCGTGAAGCCGTTCATCGAGCGTCATTTCGGCGCGGATTTCCCGCGACTGGCGTACGTGCAGGCGCTCAAGCGCAATGCGCTGCCGGCGCACGTCGAGATCGAGGAGTTCTACCTGCAATCGGGCGCGATGCTGAACTCCGTGCCGGTGCAGCGCCGTTACGCGAGCCTGAACTACACGCACGTCGCCCGGGCGCTCGCCGACCGCGGACTCAATGCGATCGTGCAGAAGGTCGCGCGCTCGCCCGACGGGTCGCGCCTGTCGCTGTCGTGCAACACCGACCTGACCTTCGACGCGGTCGATGCCGTCGTGGCGCGCGGGTTGCCCCGCCCGCTGCTGATCGCCGAAGTCGATCCGCGCCTGCCGTGGCTCGGTGGCAGCGCGACGGTCGTGCCGGATTACTTCGACGCGATCGTGACGCCGCCCGGCCCGTATCCCCGGTTGTTCGGCCTGCCGCGCCAGCCGGTCACCGACGCCGACTACGCCATCGGCTTCCACGCGAGCACGCTGGTGGTCGACGGCGGCACCTTGCAGATCGGCATCGGCGCGCTTGCCGATGCGCTCTGCCATGCGCTCGTGCTGCGCCACGTCGACAACGAGGCGTATCGCGACGTGTTGCGCGCACTCGGCTCGCCGCGTGCGGATGACGACACGCTGTCGCCCTTCGAGCGCGGCCTGTACGGCTGCAGCGAGATGATCAACGAAGGCTTCCGCAAGCTGGTCGAAGTCGGCGTGATCAAACGTCGCGTGGTGGACGATCTGGCGGCGATGCAGCGCATCGAACGCGGCGGCCCGAGCGCGCACGATCTGGCGCTGCTCGAACAGCAGGGCGAATTCCTGCACGGCGCGTTCTATCTCGGCTCGCCGGAGTTCTACGCCTGGATGCGCGACCTGCCGCCGGACACGCGCCGCGCGATCGGCATGCGTCGCGTCGGCGAAGTGAACGACCTGGTCGGCGACATCGAACTGGAGCGCCTGCAACGTCGCGACGCGCGCTTCTTCAACACCTGCATGATGGCCACCGCGCTCGGCGCCGCGACGTCGGACGCACTGGAAGACGGACGCGTCGTGTCCGGCGTCGGCGGGCAGTACAACTTCGTGGCGATGGCGCATGCGCTGCCGGATGCGCGCTCGGTGCTGATGGTGCGTTCGGTGCGTGAATCCGGGGGCCGCGTCACGTCGAATGTCGTATGGAACTACGGGCACACGACGATCCCGCGCCACCTGCGCGACGTGTACATCAGCGAATACGGGATCGCCGACATCCGCGGACGTTGCGACGAGGATTGCGTGATGGCGATGACGGCCATCGCCGATGCGCGTTTCCAGCAGGGCCTTGTCGATGTCGCCAAGCGCGAGGGCAAGCTGCGCGCCGACTTCGCGCTGCAGGCGTCCGCTTCGCGCAATACGCCTGAACGTCTCGCCGCTGCGTTGCGACCGTTCCACAAGAACGGCGCGCTGCCGGACTACCCGCTGGGCAGCGATTTCACGCCGGTCGAGCAGCGGCTGGTGAAGGCCTTGGCCTGGCTGAAGTCGAACACCGCGACGCGAGGCGCGAAGCTGCGTACGGTATGGCGCGCGTTGGGAGCGAAGGCACTCGATCGCGAAGCGCTGGAACGCATGGATCTTGCGTCGCCGCAGGGATTTGGCGAGCGACTGGAAGCGAGGCTGGTGTCGTTGGCGCTGGTGGAGAGCAGCCGCGGTTCGTAGCGCGAGGCCCAAACGAAAGAAGCGGCCGAAGCCGCTTCTTTCAAGTCGTCGATGTCGAGGATCGCCGTTACAGCGAACGCGCCGCCTCGACCACCTTCTCGACCGTGAAGCCGAAGTACGGGAACAGCTGTTCGGCCGGGGCCGAGGCGCCGAACTCGTCGATGCCGATCACCGCGCCGTCCAGGCCCACGTACTTGCGCCAGAAATCGGTGACGCCCGCTTCGATCGCCACGCGCTTGCGGCAGGCCTTCGGCAGGACCGATTCGCGGTACGCCGGGTCCTGGCGATCGAACACCGTCGTCGACGGCATCGACACCACGCGCACCTGGTCGCCCAGCTGCTTCGCGGCATCCATGGCCAGGCCGACTTCCGAACCGGTCGCGATGATGATCAGCTCCGGTGCGCCAACCGAATCCTTCAGGACGTAACCGCCGCGCTCGATGTCGGCGACCTGCTGCGCGCTGCGCTGCTGGTGGGCGAGGTTCTGGCGCGAGAAGATCAGGCAGCTCGGGCCGTCGTTGCGCAGGATCGCGGCCTTCCAGCACGCCGCCGATTCGACCGCGTCGCACGGGCGCCACACGTCGTTGTGCGGGATGTAGCGCAGCGAGGCGATGTGCTCGATCGGCTGGTGCGTCGGACCGTCCTCGCCCAGGCCGATGGAGTCGTGCGTGTAGACGTGGATGGCGTGCGAGCCCATCAGCGCGCTCATGCGCACGGCGTTGCGCGCGTAATCGCTGAACACCAGGAAGGTCGCGTCGAACGGGATGAAGCACTCGTGCAGGCCGAGGCCGTTGCTGATCGCGGTCATGCCGAACTCGCGCACGCCGTAGTAGACGTAGTTCGCGTTCGGATCGTCGGTCGCGACGGACTTGCTGCCCTTCCACAGGGTCAGGTTGGAGTGCGCGAGGTCGGCCGAGCCGCCGATCAGTTCCGGCAGCAGCGGCGCGAAGGTTTCGATCGCCATCTGCGAGGCCTTGCGCGAGGCGATGGTCGGGCCGTCGGCCTGCAGCTTGGCGATGTACTCGTCGGCCGCCTTGACGAAACCGTCCGGCAGCTGGCCGCGCGAGCGGCGCGTCAATTCGGCGGCGAGTTCCGGGAACTGCTTGGCATACGCGTCGAACAGCTTGTTCCAGGCCTTCTCTTCGCCGGCGTGGTCGCGCTTGCGCCAACCATCGTAGATCGCCTGCGGGATCTCGAACTCGCCGTAGTTCCAGTTGAGCGCGGCGCGCGTGGCGGCCACTTCGTCCTTGCCCAGCGCGGCGCCGTGCGAGGACTCCTTGCCGGCCTTGTTCGGCGAACCAAAACCAATGGTGGTGCGGCAGCAGATCAGCGTCGGCTTGTCGGTCGACTTCAGCGCCTGCTCGATGGCGGCCTTGATCTTCTCCGCGTCATGCCCGTCGACGCCGCGGATCACGTTCCAGCCGTAGGCTTCGAAACGCTTCGGCGTGTCGTCGGTGAACCAGCCGTCGGTGTTGCCGTCGATGGAAATCTTGTTGTCGTCCCAGAAGGCGACCAGCTTGTGCAGGCCCCAGGTGCCGGCGAGCGAGGCCGCTTCGTGCGAGATGCCTTCCATCAGGCAGCCGTCGCCCATGAACACCCAGGTGCGGCTGTCGACGACGGAGAAGTCGGGCTTGTTGAAGCGCTGGGAGAGCAGCTTCTCGGCCAGCGCCATGCCGACCGAGTTGGCGAAGCCCTGGCCGAGCGGACCGGTGGTGGTCTCGATGCCGGGCGTCATGAAGTTTTCCGGATGGCCCGGCGTCTTCGAGTGCAGCTGGCGGAAGTTCTTCAGCTCCTCGATCGGCAGGTCGTAGCCGGACAGGTGCAGCAGCGCGTACTGCAGCATCGAGCCGTGGCCGTTGGACAGCACGAAGTGGTCGCGGTTGAACCAGTCCGGATTGGCCGGGTTGTGGCGCAGGTAGTCGTTCCAGAGCACCTCGGCGATGTCCGCCATGCCCATCGGCATGCCCGGATGGCCGGAATTGGCGGCCTGCACCGCGTCGATGGCGAGGAATCGGATGGCGTTGGCGAGGTCGCGGCGGCTGGGCGTCGTCATGGCGTCGGGCGGTCTTCGGCTGCGGGAGGAGGCCGCGCGGGGGCTCCGGGCGCGCTGCCCGGCCGGCGGACGCCCATTGTCACACCCCGGGCCGGGGATGTCGCCCCGGCCCTCGCCCCGATCAGGCGTCTTCCAGTGCCCCAGGCCCGTCCGGTTCGCCCTTCGACACCACGGTGGCCAGCATGAGGTCGCCGGTGACGTTGAGCGTCGTGCGGCACATGTCGAGGAAGCGGTCGACGCCCAGGATCAGGCCGATGCCTTCCGGCGGCACGCCGACCATGCCGCAGATCAGCGCGACGACCGGCAGCGAGCCCGCCGGTACGCCCGCGGTGCCGATGCCGCCGAGGATGCAGACGAACATCACCGTGAACTGCTGCGCGAGCGTCAGCTCCACGCCGAAGAACTGCGCGAGGAACAGCACGGTGACGCCTTCGAACAGCGCCGTGCCGTTCTGGTTCGCCGTCGCGCCGACGGTCAGCACGAAGCGCGACACGCGACTGGGCAGGCCGAGCTTCTCGTCGGCCACGCGCAGCGACGTCGGCAACGTCGCGTTCGACGACGCCGTGGAGAACGCCATCACCATCGCTTCCTGCACGCCGCGGAAGAACCGCACCGGCGAGTAGCCGGCGGCGAACTTCAGCACCAGCGAATAGACGACGAACTGGTGCAGCGCCAGCGCGAGCACGACCACGCCGACGTACGCGCCCAGGCTGCGCAGCAGTTCCCAGCCGAACAGCGCGGCGAGGTTGAACATGAAGCAGAACACCGCGTACGGCGCCAGGCGGATGACCAGTCCGATCAGCGTCATCGACACGTCGAACAGGCCTTCGATGCCGCGTTGCAGCGTTTCGGTCGCCTTCGTGCGCGTGAGCACGAGCCCGATGCCGAGCATCAACGCGAAGAACATCACCGCGAGGATGGTGTTGTCGGCGGCGGCCTTGACCACGTTGTCGGGGACGATGGACACCAGCATGTCCAAGCCCTTGGGCTGGTCGCTGGCGCTGCCGACGATGGCGCTGGCGCGTTCGGCGCCTTCGTTGAGCAGGGCCTGTGCGCGCGCCGGATCGACGCCCGCGCCCGGCTGCAGCCAGTTGACCAGCACCAGGCCGAGGATCACCGCGATGCCCGACACGACAATCGTGTAGGCCAGCGTGCGCCAGCCGATGCGGCCGAGCGATCGGACGTCGCCCATTTCCGCCACGCCCATCACCAGTGCCGAGAACAGCAGCGGGATGACGAGCATGAAGATCAGCCGCAGGAACAGCGTGCCGGCCGGCGTCGTGACGTTGCTGGTGATCCACTGCACCCACGGGGCGTCGGCGCCGACGGTGGAATGCACGATGAGCCCGAGGACCAGGCCGGCGACGAAACCGATCGCCATCTTCCAGTGGAGCGGCATCCGGCCGTTATCGGTGCCTTTCGTGTTCGTGTCGCGGTCGCGTTCGGGCGTCATCCCGGAACTCCACGCTGCGGCGGGAATCCAGCATGATGCAGAAACCGGCGTGGAGGGCGTCTTCATCCCTCACTTCGCGTGCGACGCCCGATTGGGCATGCGCGATGCACGGATCGCGCACGCACTGCCGATGCCGCCGGGCGATGCCGGCGGCGATGCGCGTCAGCCGACGGCTTCCGGCGCGGTTTCGGCCGGCATCACGACCTCGCTTTCGGCGACGTCGCCGCTGCGGTTCGCCACGACGACGGCAGTCGCCAGATCGCCGGTGACGTTGAGCGCGGTGCGGCACATGTCGAGGAAGCGATCGACGCCGAGGATGATGCCGACGCCTTCGGCCGGGATGCCGAGCACGGCGCAGATCATGGCGATCACGGGCAGCGAACCGGCCGGCACGCCCGCGGTGCCGATGCCGCCGAGCAGGCACAGGCCCAGCACCATCACCTGGTGCATCAGCGTCAGTTCGACGCCGAACGCCTGCGCGAGGAACAGCACCGTGATGCCTTCGAACAGCGCGGTGCCGTGGTGGTTCGCCGACGCGCCGACGGTCAGCACGAAGCGCGCGACCTTGCGCGGCAGCTTCAGGTTCTGCTCGGCCACGCGCAGCGTCACCGGCAGCGTGCCGGTCGACGAGGCGGTGGCGAACGCGGTCAGCAGCGCTTCCTGGCTGCCGCGGAAGAACGCGCGCGGGCTCATGCCGCCGGCGAACTTCACCCACAGCGGCAGCACGATGAACATGTGCACGGCGATCGCCAGCACCACGGTCAGCGCGAACTTGCCCAGCACCAGCAGCAGCTCCCAGCCGAACTGCGCGCACAACGCGAACATCAGGCACGCCACCGCGTACGGGGCGAGCTTGATGATCATGCCGATCAGGCGCATGCAGATTTCGAACAGGCCCTGCACCGCATTCTTGAACGCCTGCGTATGCGGGCTGGGCGTCATCACCAGGCCGATGCCGAGCATGAGCGCGAAGAACATCACGCCGAGCTTCTGCTTGTCGTCGACGGCGGCGGCGAGCACGTTCTTCGGCACGATGCCCAGCAGCATCTTCATGAAGTCCAGCTGCTGGCCGGTGGCGGCGATCTCGCCCGCCTTCTGCGCGCCCTGCGCCATCGCCTGGTCGAGCATGCCGCGATCCATACCCTGGCCCGGCGCGATGAGGTTCACCATCACCAGGCCGATCGCGACCGCGATGAGCGTGACCACCGCGGTGTAGATCAGCGTGCGCCAGCCCAGGCGGCCGAGGCTCGCGACGTCGCCCAATTCCGCCACGCCCAGCACCAGCGCCGAGAACATCAGCGGCAGCACGAGCATGAAGAGCAGCGCGAGGAAGATCTGGCCGATCGGCTGCGCGACGTAGCTCACCGCGCCGAGCACGAAGGGCGAGCCCGGCGCGATGAAGTGCGCGAACAGGCCCAGCACCGCGCCTGCGATGAAGCCCAGCAGCACCTTGATGTGGAGGGGCATCCCCTTCGCCGGCATGCGGGCTTCGGGCAGGGCGATGTGGCTCATTCGGCGCGTCTCGTCGGCAAAATCAGCCGGCGAGATTACACCAGCTCGGCGCCTCAGCCTTCCTGCTGCGGCCCGCTGCCCGGGTACAGCGGTGGCAGCGGCGACGCCGTCCGGGTGGGTACGGAACGCCAGATCGGCCCCTTGGCGAAGGCGCGACGCAGCGCCTCGCGCGCGGTGACTGCGCTGCCGCCGCCCCAGCGGGCGCGCTGGAGTTCATCCACGGCCTCGCGCTGGTCGGCGTCGGCCAGGCGGGCGCGGACTTCGTCCAGGTCGCGCGCGGGCGGGTGGGCCAGCGCGCACAGGGCGTCGGCCACGTCGCCGAGGTCGCCGCGGTCGATCAGGCGCTTGAGGTCGACATGCCCGCCGGCCGAGGGCGGCGCGGGCGCGTCGCCCTGCGCTTTGGGCACGACCTTCGCCGCGTCGCCGCGATGCAGGCCCCACACCAGCGTGACGAGCCACAGCGCCGCGAACAGCAGCGCGACGAGCACCCAGGCCCGGTTCGCGCCGCCCAGATCGGTGAAGCGCGCGGCGGTGCCCGACGTGTCCGTGCCGCCCGGCGTTGTCGAAATCGTTCCCGAGGGCGACGTCGCCGCGCCCGGCGAGCCGTTGCCCGCATTGGCGGGGGTGCCCGGCAACACCGTCCATGACAGCGGCGGCAGGTTCGACGTCTGCGCCTGCCCGGCGCGTACGTCCCACCAGCGCAGTTGCAGGCCGGCCATGCTCGCCTTGCCCTCCCGCGCCGGCACGAGCGAGAAGCGCCGCGTGAGCTTCACCCGTGGGCGCCCGTCGACGAAACGTTCGTCGGCCTGCACCGGTTCGGCGAACACCTGCACGCCGTCGATTGGCGGCAGTTGCAGCTCCGGCATCTGCGCGGCGGTAGCGCCATCGGCGAGCGCTTCGACGGTGACCGTCGCGGCGTTGCCGACGCGCAGTTCCTGCGGCGTGGACTGGTAGCGCAGCGTCAGGTTCTGCAGCGGCAGCCACGGCTGCGGTGCGTTCGCCGGCGCGGGTTGGACGTCGAGCTTGCGCGGCGTGCCCTGTGCTTCGAGCGCGCCGCCACGTCCGCCACCGAGCAGGTCATCGAAGAAACCGCCCGCACCGCGGCCTTCGAAACGCGCCGGTGGCACCGTCAGCGTGCCGCTGCGCTCGGGCACCAGCAGGAAGCGGCGTTCGACCACGTGATAGCGACGCCCGCCGATGTCGCGCTGGTATTGCGCGTCGTCGCCCACGCGCTGCAGCGATGCGCCGTCGGGCGCGTCCTGGTCGAGCTGCCCCGAAATCAGCGGCGTCGCCGAATACAACCGGACGACCCAGCCGACCGACTGCTGCACGTACGGATCGGGGTCATCGGCTTCGCTTTCGATGAACACCTCTTCGGTGCGCGTCGGCGACGGCGCGGCCGAAGGCGCGACCGTCAGCGGGATCGGCTGCGTGCGCAGGCTGCCGACGTTGAGCGCGGGCACGGTAATCACGCCGTCGCGGCGCGGACGCAGGGCCACGGCGTACAGCGTTCGCACCGTGCTGCCGCCGGTGCCCATCACGAATTCGCGTCGGCTCGTGCGCCCGCTGACGAAGAAATCGCTGAGCAGCGGTGCGTAGTCGGGTTCGGTCGAGGTCGTCGCGGCGGTGCTTTCGATGTTGAGCGTGACCGTCTCGCCCATCGCGATGCGGTCGCGATCGAGCCACGCGCGCACCTGCGCCGCGGCGTTCATGCTGGCCAGCGCGAGCAGCAGCAAGAGCATCGCGCGCGCGAACCAGCGGGGCCGGACAGCCGGTGACGGGAAGCTCGCGACGTTCATTCGTTGCCCTCGCCGCGGTTGTTGCGGCGCTCGTACTCGATGCGGAATTTCTCGCGCAGCAGGCCACCCGGATCGTCCGGCACGCGGCGCAGCCATGCTTCGTTCGCCAGGCGTTGTTCGCGCTGCTGCGGTGTTTCGTTGCGCGACGGGCCGTCCTGCGGCGGCTTCGCCTGACCTTGCTGTTGCAGCGCGCGTTGCATGCGTTCGCGCTGCGCGGCGTCGGCCTCGCGCTGCTTCTGCGCATCCGCCGGCGAGCCTTCCGATGACGGCTTGTCGGCCGGATCCTGCTTCTGCGAATCCTGCGGTTGTGGCTCGGACTGCTGCGATTTGTCCTGCTGCGATTGCGGGCCCTGCTGCCCCTGTCCGGACTGCGGCTTCTGGTCGGACTTCGATTTGTCCTGGTCCTTCGACTGCCCGCCACCGCCCTGCGGCGGCTTGCGCTTCATTGCCGCCTGCACCGCGCGCTTGTTGGCGACCGCGTCCGGCATGTTCGGCTGGCGCTTCAGCGCCTCGTCGTAGGCGGCGATCGCCTGCGGATATTGGCCGGCCTTCGCCAGTGCATTGCCGCGGTTGTAGTGCGCGTCGGCGCTGTCGGCGGACTGGTACGCCTGTGCGGCGGCGTTGAAATCGCCGCGCCGGAACGCCTCGTTGCCCTGCGCGATGTGCGCGTGTTCGATCTGGTCGGCGCGGCGCCACAGGTCGGCGGCCTTCACCGGCGTCCACAGCACGCACATCGCGATCATCGCCAGCGCCGCGCGACGCCGGAACGCGAACAACGCCAGCAGCATCAACGGCGGCAGCAGCCAGTAACCCTCGTCCTGCCACGCGCTGCCACGCTTGCCGTCCACGCGCGTGGCGTCCTCGGTGTCGGTGGGATCGAGCACGCCCAGCGCGCGCAGGTCGCCATCGTCGCTGGCGATGCGCGCGTATCTGCCGTTGCCGGCGGAGGCGAGACCGCGCAACGAGCCTTCGTCGAGCCGCGCGTTGGCGAAGGTGCCGTCGCCGCGGCGGTACGGGGCGCCGGCTTCGGCGCCGACACCGAGCACGTCTACGCGGAAACCCTGCTTCGCCGCAGCCGAGGCGGCATCGTTCGCGCCGTCGCCAGCGTGGTCGGTCATCAGCAGGATGCGGCCGCGATCGAAACCGGACTGCTTCAGCAACTGCACCGAAGATTCGATCGCGCGATCGGCGCGCTGGCCGTCGACGGGCATGACGTCGGGCGACAGTGCGTCGAGGAACAGCGCGACGTTGGCGGCGTCTTCGGTGAGCGGCGCGACGGTGAACGCATCGTCGGCGAACGCCACGAGCGCGACCTGCCCGCCCTGGCGTTCGCGCAGCAGCGTGGACAGCTTGGCGCGCGATTGCGCCAGTCGCGACGGCGGTAGATCGGCCGCGAGCGCCGCGCCGGACAGATCGACCGCAACCACCAGCGGCGTGCGGCTCTGCCACAGCGGTTGCGGCGTCTGCCGCCAGCTCGGCCCGGCGAGCGCGAACACCGCGAGGACGTACGCAAGCCCCGCGACCCATGCGCCCCAGCGAACGCGCGCACCGCCGCGTTCGACGAGCAGGTGCGGCAGCAGATGCGCATCGACGTTCTCGCGCCAGACGCTGGCGCGACGTCGCCGAACGCGCCACAAACCGAGCAGCACCGGCAACGCGAGCAGCGCCCACAACCATTGCGGGCGCAGCAGGTGCAGCGATGCGAGCGAGAGGTCGGCGAACGGATTCATGCGCGCCTCCGCTGCGGCCAGGCGAAGGCGAGCAACGCCAGCGCGAACGCGGCGCCGAGCGGCCACGGATAACGTTCGATGCGCGGGCGCACTGCCTGCCCGGGACGTTCGATCGGTTCGAGCCGGTCGATTTCGGCGTAGATGCCGGCGAGCTGTGCGGTGTCGCGCGCGCGGAAGAAGCGGCCGCCGGTGCTGCTGGCGATCTCGCGCAGCGTCGCTTCATCGATCTCGTCGCCGGCGCCGGGCATCGGCACCGGCAGGCCGAACAGCGACATCGTGCCTTCGCCGCCGAACGCGATGGTGTGGATGCGCACGCCTTCGGCTTTCGCGATTTCGGCTGCCTTCTTCGGTTCGAGCAGGCCCGCGGTGTTCACGCCGTCGGTGAGCAGCACCAGCACGCGCTGCTCCGCCGGCTGCCCGCGCAGACGCTTGGTCGCCAGCGCGATGGTGTCTCCGATGGCGGTTTCCTGGCCGGCCAGACCAATCACGCTGTCTTCGAGTTGCTGGCGCACCGAGGCGAGATCGAGCGTGAGCGGCGTCAACGCATACGCGCGACGACCGAACACGATCAGGCCGACGCGATCGCCGCGGCGGCGATCGAGGAAGTCGGCGAGCACCGCTTTCGCTGCGGTAAGACGATCGACGGTATTGCCGCCAAGTTCCATGTCGGGCTCGCGCATGCTGCCGGAGAGGTCGAGCGCGAGCATCAGGTCGCGACCCACCTGCGGCGGTTGCACCGCGTCGCCAAGTTGCTGCGGGCGCGCCGCGGCGATGCACAGCGCGATCCACGCCAGCCATACCAGCCAGCTCGCGCGCGAACCAAAGGCCGTGCGCCCACCGGCATGCGCGACGCGATCCAGCCGGTCGCCGAACGGCGCGCGCAACGCGGCCGACGACGCATGACGTGCCGGGGGCAGCAGCCATCGCGCGAACCACGGCAACGGCAGCGCGAGCAGCATCCACGGCCACGCGAAGTGCTCGTGCAGCGAGAGGAACGGAGCGAGCAGCGCGTCGATCACCGGGGCGCGCCCATCCAGTGCAGGAAGCGTTCGCGCGCGAGCGCGCGCAGCACGGCGACGTCGCCGGGATTCACATCGCGACGGAATCCGCCGTCGAGCAGCAACCGGCCGGGGCCTTCGGAAAAATCGGTTCGGGCAGGCGCCTTGCGCTTGCGCTTCGGCGCGGCGGCGTCGAGATGACGCAGCCAGTCTTCGCCATGCAGCGTGTCGGCCCGCGCGTCCCGCGTCCGTGCGGCTCGGCGCAGCAGCTCGGACATCGCCGCGACCTGTTGCGGCGGCGTCGATGCGGCGTCCACTTCGCGATCGAACAAGGCGGCGATAGCGGCACGACGACGGCGCACGCGCGCACGCCACCACGCGATGGCAACGAACGTCGCGACCACCACCCCGGCGACGATCCACCAGCCCGGCGCGGGCGGCCACCACGACGGCGCCGTCGTGGCGTGGATGTCGCGCAGCACGAGCGATGCGGGCGCGGCCATCACGCCACCAGCGGCCGGTTTCGGCCGAGCAGCGGCAGCCATGACGCGCTCTCGGCCTGCGTCGACAACGCCTGCACGCGCACGCCGCGCGCGGGCAGCTGCGCCAGCGCGGCCTCGAGCGGACGACCGAATTCGTTGCGCCACGCCTGTCGCTGCGCCGCGACGGAGAGGTCGACATCGATGCGGTGTGCATCGCGCGCCATGTCGACGCTGCTGCCGCCGAGGAACGGCAACGACGCCTTGGGTGGCGCGACTTCCAGCGGATCGGTCAGCAACAGCACGATCACTTCGTGATGGTGCGCGAGCGCGGGCCATCGTTGCGCGGGCAACGCCGCGATGCTCGCCGGATCGGCAAGCACGACCAGCCGCGAGCCCGGACGCAGCAGGCGCTGCGCATGATCGAGCGCGACGCCGAGGCCGGCGTCGTCCTCCGGCGGACGCGCATACCAGCGCACCAGCGCGTCGAGCACACGCAACGCGCCACGCGGACCGGCGGCGGGCGGGATCGGCGCTTCGCGCTGGCTGCCGCGCAACGCGGCGATGCGATCGCCGTCGCGCACCGCGGCCCATGCGGCCACCGCGCCGGCGCGCGCCGCCTGCACCGACTTGAAGCGCACACGCGTGCCGAAGTAGAGCGAGGGCGAGGTGTCGGCGACGATCAGGCTCAGGCGCTCGCGCTCGGCCTGGAAGAGCTTGGTGTGCGCGCGGCCTGTGCGCGCGGTGAGGCGCCAGTCGATGTGGCGCGCGTCGTCGCCGGCCACGTACTCGCGCGACTCGGCGTATTCCATGCCACGGCCGCGCAACGGCGACAGGGCGTGGCCGCTCACGCCGAAGCGGCCGCGCTGTGCCGGACGCCGTCCCGCGACGGCCTGCCGCAATGCGACCAGTTCCGGCAGCGTCGGCACGACGCCGTTGCCGGAGGTGTCTTCGCGGGGTGGCGTGGAGGTGGACACGATCGATTCGGGAGCGTTGGACGTCAGGGTCGATTGAAGCCGCTGGAGCGCAGACCTGGAGTGAGCGACGCGCGACGCGTCACGCGAAGCCTTACGGCAACGGGACGCGCTGGAGCAGCTCGACGACCAGGCGCTCGCCGTCCCAGCCTTCGGCGGTGGCTTCGTAGCTGGGCAGGATGCGATGGCGCAGCACGTCGGGCGCGACGGCGCGCACGTCGTCGGGCGTGACGAAATCTCGCCCGGCGAGCCACGCGTGCGCACGCGCGCAGCGTTCCAGCGCGATCGAGCCGCGTGGGCTGGCGCCCCAGGCGATGCGGCGTGCGAGCGTCGCGTCGTAGCGCGCGGCATCGCGTGAGGCGAGCACCAGTTCGATCAGATAGCGTTCGACCGCGGGCGCCAGGTGCAGGTCGAGCACGGCGTTGCGCGCGGCGAAGACATCGTCCATCGGCATGCGTTCGACGGCGGCGGCTACCTGCTGCGTGGCCTGGCGTGCGCGCTCGCGGGCGAGCCGGAGGATTTCGGTCTCGGCGGCGGCCTGCGGATACCCGATGCGCACGTACATCAGGAAGCGGTCGAGCTGCGCTTCCGGCAGCGGGAAGGTGCCTTCCTGCTCGATCGGGTTCTGCGTCGCCATCACCAGGAACAGCGGCGGCAGCGCGTAGGTCGCGCGGCCGACGGTGACCTGCCGCTCGCCCATTGCTTCGAGCAGGGCGGACTGGACCTTGGCGGGCGCGCGGTTGATTTCGTCGGCCAGCAGGATCGGATGGAAGATCGGACCGGGCTGGAATTCGAAGCGGCCCTCCTGCGGACGCCACACCTCGGTGCCGGTGAGGTCGGCCGGGAGCAGGTCGGGCGTGAACTGGACGCGGGCGAAATCGGCTTCCAGGCGGGATGCGAGGGCGCGGATCGCGCTGGTCTTCGCCAGGCCGGGGGCGCCCTCGACCAGCAGGTGGCCGTCGGCCAGCAGGGCGATCAGCAGGCGGTCGATCAGGGCCGACTGGCCGACGATCTCGGCCGATAGGGCATCCCGCAGGGCGCGGAAGGCGTCGTGCAGACGGGACAGATCGTCGCTGCGGCGGTCCATGGCGGTCTCGGTGGGGAATCCGGGCCAGTTTGACCGAAGACGGACGATGCAGTTCACGCATCGCGTCATTCATTCAGCAATGAAAAGCAGAAGGGCCCCGAGGGGGCCCTTTGGCGTTCGCGTCCGGCGCTGGAGCCGCCATGGGCCGCCAAGGTGCCGAACCCCGCCTGGCGTTCGGCGGGCCGCGCGGCAGTGCCGCGTAGCACCGGATGCTGTAGCGCTACTGCTGCCATCCATGGCGATGCGTTACGAGCTTCGGATCGCCCAGCCCGGTCATCCTGACCGGGCGTTCGTCAGGCCACGCGGCAGTGCCGCGTGGCACCGGATGCTGTAGCGCTACTGCTGCCATCCATGGCGAAGTGTTACGAGCTTCGGATCGCCCGGCCCGGCCATCCTGGCCGGGCGTTCGTCAGGCCACGCGGCAGTGCCGCGTAGCGGCCTGCCTCACCCGCGCTGTTCGACCTTCATCACCTTCGGGGTGACCATGATCAGCAGCTCGGCCTTGTCCTTGTTGCGGCCCTTCTTCTTGAACAGGTTGCCCAGGAAGGGGATGTCGCCCAGGAACGGCACCTTCGAGATGTCGCTGCGATCACGGAACTCGTAGACACCGCCGATGACGACGGTCTGACCGTCCTCGACGAGCACCGCGGTGTTGACCTCGCGCTTGGCGATGGTCGGCACCTGGCCGATCGACGTGTCGACGTAGCCTTCGACTTCGTCCTTCTTGACGTTCATGTTCAGGAACACGCGGCCGTCGTGGGTGATGGTCGGCGTGACCTTCAGCTCCAGCAGCACGTCCTTGAACTGCACGTTCGGGATCGGAATCGTCGTGCTGCCCTGCGACGGCGAGATCGTCACGTAGCCCACTTCCTGGCCCTGGCGGATCACCGCCTCACGCTGGTTGCTGGTGACCAGTCGCGGGTTGGAGATCACTTCGCCGCGACCTTCTTCCTGCATGGCCGACAGTTCGATGTCGAGCGCGTAGCCGGCATTGAGGATCTGCAGCGCCACCGAGCCGGCCGGGTTCAGCACGCCCAGGTTGCTCATCGGGCCCTTGAACAGCGTCGGCAGGTCGCCGGTCTGGGCGGCCTCCGCGAACGAGCCGCGCGTCTGGTCGTTGTTCTCGATGGTGTCGTTGAAGAAGTACTTGCCGTCCTTCGTGCCGGCGATGCCGAAACGTGCGCCGAGCTCGCGGGCGAAGGTGTCCTGCGCGATGACCACGCGACCTTCGATCAGCACCTGGTCGACCGGACGGTCGATCACGTGGATCAGCTGCTTCATCTCCGCGACCTTCTTCGGGATGTCGCTGATCATCAGGGTGTTGGTGCGTTCATCGGCGACCAGGCGACCGCGCGGCGAGAGGAAGCCGCTGTCGTTGTTGGTGCTGCCGCCAGCGCCGCCGCCCTGCCCACCGCCGCCCGAACCGCCGATGCCCTTGGCTTCCGTCAGCGCTTTGAAGATCTGCGCGGCGTTGTGGTAGTTGATCTGGATGTATTCGGTCGTCAGGTCGACGCGGTTGTCCAGCGCGATGCGCGCGTCTTCCTTGTCCTGCTCGTACTTGGCGATCTCGGCCTGCGGGGCGACCCACACGACGTTGCCGCTGCGACGCTTGTCCAGGCCCTTGGCCTGCAGGACGATGTCGAGCGCCTGATCCCACGGCACGTTCATCAGGCGCAGGGTGACATTGCCCGACACTGTGTCGGCGGCCACGATGTTCAGGCCGGACTCTTCGGCGATCAGCTGCAGCACGGTGCGAACCGGCACGTCCTGGAAGTTGAACGTCACCGGACGGCCGCTGTAGCTGCGCGCACCGGTCGCGGGCGCCTTGCCCGTCGTCGACTGGCCGACGGCACGACCCGTGGCGGCGCCGGTGCGCGGCACGATCTCGACGATGTACTCGCGACCGGTCTGGTACGCCATCGATTCGAAGTTGCCGCTCATGTCGAGCACGAGCTGCGTGCCGGCGCCGCTGGTGCGCGCGTCGATGCGCTGCACCGGCGTGGCGAAATCGACCACGTTCAGCGGCTTGCGCAGCGAGTCGGGCAGCTTGGCGTTGCCGACGTTGACCACCACGCTCTGGCCCTGGTTGCGCAGGTCCGGCGCGGCGCCATCGCCGCTGAACTTCACGACCAGGCGGCCGGAACCGTCGCTGCCCCGCTTGAAGTCGATGTTGGACACCTCGACGGTGCCCGGCAGCTGCTTGGACGGATCCAGGCTGGCCGGCGGCGCGACGGCCGTCGGCGCAGCCGGTGCCGGCGTTGCGGCATGGACGGCGCTGACGGCGGCGATCGCGCCGATCAGCAGGCCAATGGACCCGCTACGCAGCAGGGGGCGACGATCAGCGCGCGCGCTGAAGCTACCCGGTTCAAAAACGGTCATCGTGCATTCCCCCAAGAATCATTGATCTTCAAGCGCGACCGTGGCCGGACGCTCCAACCATCCACCCGCGCCATCCGGCACCAGTTCCACCAGCTCGATGCGGTCTTCGAACACGCCGGTCACGCGACCGTCGCTTTGCCCCATGTAGTTCCCCGGCGTCACGCGGTAGGTCACCTTGTCCGGTGCCATCACCAGCGCGATCACGCCGTTCCCCTTGCCGAGCGTGCCAACCATGTCGAGGCTGTCGAGCGGGAACTGCTCCAGCGTCTGCTTGCGGCGGCCTGCATCCGGACGCGGACCATTGCCGCCGCCTTCGTCGGTGAAGGCCGTGCTGAACGGATCGCGCAAGGCGTAGGCGTTGTACTCGAACGTCTCGAACTGCTGCATCACCGGAAGCGGATCCAGCGGCGGCGCCGGACGCGCCTTGACTTCGGCAATCCACTTCTCGAGGTTCGGCGCCTCGCCCGGCGTGCTGGTGATGCCGCGCGAACACGCGGCCAGGCCGAGCACCAGGGCGATCGCCGTCAGGGCACGCAGCGGAGCGGCGCCTTCAATCAGGAGTGCGCGCATCTCAGGTCCCCTCCTTGCCATTGCCAGCCTTGCCGGTCCCGGCCTTGCCGTTCGCAGCATCTGCGGCCGCTTCCTGCTTCTGGACTTCTTCCTCGTCCAGATAGCGATAGGTCTTGACCGTGCCGGCGAGTTCCAGCGGGCTGTTGGGCGTGATCGCTGCGCCTTCCTTTCCGCGCGGCTTCAGCGAGATGTCGTGCATGGTCATGATGACCACGCGCGGCAGCGAAGCCACGCCGCTGACGAATCCGCCGAACTGGTGGTAGCTGCCCACCATGCGCAGCGCGATCGGCTTTTCGGCGTAGAACTCCTTGGGTTCTTCCGGACCAGGCTGGAACAGCTCGTTGGTGATGCCCGTGGCCAGCGCGGTCTGCGAGATGTCGACGATCAGGTCGGGCATCTCGGTCTTGCTGGGCAGCTGTCGCAGCATCTGCTGGAGCTGCTGCTCCATCTGCGCGAGCTGCTGCTTGAGCGGTTCCAGGTTGGCGGCTTTGCCCTGCTCGGTCTCGAACTCGGCGCGCAGGGTCACTTCCTTCGCTTCGAGGCTTTCCA
The DNA here is from genome assembly GCF_009755585.1 of Lysobacter soli. Classification (NCBI taxonomy): domain Bacteria; kingdom Pseudomonadati; phylum Pseudomonadota; class Gammaproteobacteria; order Lysobacterales; family Lysobacteraceae; genus Lysobacter; species Lysobacter soli. The sequence continues at coordinate 3,487,771 of NZ_CP046603.1, forward strand.
GCTCGGTGCGCTTGTCGCTGACGAACAGGTACCAGGCCAGGCCGACGATCACCACGACGATCACGCCGCAAAGACCGATCTTCGCCTGCTGCGGCCAGCCGCCGATGTTGTTGAAGTCCAGCTCGTTGAGCTTGATGGGTTTCTTCTTGCTCATGACGCCGCTCCCTGGGCCGGCGTGGCATTCGGCGCCGTGGGCGCAGTGGCAGGCGTGGCGGCCGGAGCGCCCGGCGTGGCGGCAGGCTGTGCGGCGGAGCCAGCCGGGACGGCCGGCGTGGTGGCTGCCGGCGGGGTAGCGGCCGGAGCCGCGCCCGCGGTCGCGGCGGCATCGCCCGACTGTGCGATCTGCGCGGCCGGCGCATCCGGCACGCCGTCGCCGTCCTCGTCCTTCGGCGCGTTCGGATTGGCGAGCTTGACCTGCAGCTTGAACACGTACGGCAGGCCCTTGTCGGCGCCCTTGGCCTCGATGATCGACAGGTCGGGGCTGGTCATCCAGCCAGAGCCCTCGAGGTTGCGCATGTAGGTACTGACGCGGGCATTGGACTGTGCGCGACCTTCCAGCGTGAGCGTCTCGCTGTCCTGCTTGATCGAGGTCAGCACCGCACCGTCGGGGATCGTGCGCACCAGCGAATCGAACAGGTGCACCATCTGCGAGCGGTTGGCCTGCAGCTTCTCGATCACTTCCTTGCGTGCGAGCAGCTTGGCCTTCTTCTCTTCGAGGACCTTGATTTCCTCGTTCTTCTTCTTGACGTCGTCGATCTGGCTCTGGACGAACGCGTTGCGCTCGTTCTGGCCGTCGATCTGGCCGTTGTAGTAGCTGACGATCACGAACGACAGGAGCAGCGCGCCGATGGCCGCCGCGCCGAGCATCAGCCCGGTTTCCTTCTGCCGCTGCTTGCGGCGCTCTTCGCGCCACGGGAGGAGGTTGATGCGTGCCATCAGTCGAAGCTCCTCAGGGCCAGGCCGCAGGCGATCATCAGGGCCGGGGCGTCCTGCGCCAGCGCATGCGCCTGCACGCGCGGGCCGAGCGTCATGTGCGCCAGCGGGTTGGCGATGGTGGTCGGCACGCCGAGCTGTTCCTCGACCATCTCGGCGATGCCGGCGATGGACGCGCAACCGCCGGCCAGGACGATCTGGTCGACGCGGTTGAATTCGCTGCCCGCGTAGAAGAACTGCAGCAGGCGGCTGATCTGCTGGACCATCGCCTCCTTGAAGGGCTCCAGCACTTCGGCTTCGTAGCTCTCCGGCAGGCCACCCTGGCGCTTGGCCAGGCCGGCTTCCTCGTAGCTCAGGCCGTAGCGGCGCATCACTTCGTCGGTGAGCTGCTTGCCACCGAAGACCTGCTCGCGCGCATACAGGCTGCGACCGTTGCGCAGGACGTTGAGCGTGGTCATCGTCGCGCCGGAATCGACCAGCGCGATGAGGCCGTCGCGCGGACCGCCGAGCTGGTCGGCGACCAGCGCGAAGGCGTTCTCGAGCGCGAAGGCCTCCACGTCCATCACCTTCGGGGTGAGGCCGCCGATCTCCAGCGCCGAGGCGCGCACTTCGACGTTCTCCGAACGCGACGCCGCAAGCAGCACCTGCAGCATGTCCGGGCTGCCGGGCATCGGGCCCAGCACTTCGAAATCGTGGTTGACCTCTTCGATCGGATACGGGACGTAGTTCACCGCCTCCAGCTCGACCTGCGACTCGAGGTCGTCCTCATCCAGGTCGCCCGGCATCGGGATGACCTTGGTGATGACCGACGAACCCGCGACCGCGGCGGCAGCGTGCTTGGCGCGAGTGCCCGAACGCGCGACGGCGCGACGGATCGCCTCGCCGACGGCCTCGACCTCGACGATGCTCTTCTCGACGACGGCGTTGGGCGGCAGCGGCTCGACCGCGTAATGCTCGACGCGATAGCGGTTGCCGGCCTTGGAGAGCTGCAACAGCTTTACGGCAGTCGAACTGATATCCACGCCGACGACCGCCGGCTGGCTTTTTGTGACGATCCCCACGATATTTTCCCCTTGCCACAGGCGCTTACGTGCGCCTTGTGTGACCCTGCTTTAAATAACCAAGTTTGCACAGGCTGGCAACCTTTTCCTTCCGAATTGCCTTACTGCGTCACTTTCCAACCCCTCGCGGCGCCCTCCGGCCGGGTCGACCCACCCCTGGGTCCCCGTGTCCGCCCAGCCTTGCGGCCCGGGCGTTTGGCCGGTGTGCTTGCGCTCAAAAAACCCCCTTCCCTGCTCCTCTATACTCCACGCCCACTACACCCGCAATCGGAATCTGCTTGATGCCCCGTATACGTCGCCTGCTGCGCTGGGCGCTGTTCGCGCTGGCCGGCCTGGCCCTGCTCGGCGCCATCGCGCTGGGCACCCTGTACTACCTCGTGGCCCCCAAGCTGCCCGACGTGGAAACCCTGCGCGCGGTCGAGATGCAGGAGCCGATGTACGTCTACGCGAAGGACGGACGCCTGATGGCGCTGTTCGGCGAGACGCGCCGCTACCCGGTGTCGATCCAGGATGTCCCGGAGCGCCAGAAGCAGGCCTTCCTCGCCATCGAGGACGCGCGCTTCTACAAGCACCACGGCGTCGACTTCAAGGGCGTCGCGCGCGCGGTGTGGCTCATCGCCACGACCGATGCGAAGCGCGTGCCGGGTGGTTCGACCATCACCCAGCAGGTCGCGCGCCAGTTCTTCCTCAGCAACGAATACAGCTACACGCGCAAGCTCGCCGAGATGCTCACGGCGATGCGCATGGAGCGCGAGCTGAGCAAGGACGAGATATTCGAGCTGTACTTGAACAAGAGCTTCTTCGGCAATCGCGCCTACGGCGTCGCGGCCGCGGCGGAGTTCTATTACGGCAAGAAGCTCAATGAGCTTTCGCTCGACGAGATGGCCTCGCTCGCGGGCATTCCGAAGTTTCCGTCCAGCGGCAATCCGCTGACCAATCCCGAGCGCGCGAAGGTGCGCCGCGACTACATCCTCGATCGCATGGTCGAGCTGAAGTTCGTGAGCGCAGCCGAAGCGGCGCAGGCGAAGGCCGTGCCGATGCACGCCACGCCGCACGAGCGCCCCGTCGAGGTGTACGCGCCCTACGTGGCCGAGATGGTCCGCCAGGAGATGGTCGCCCGCTTCGGCAACGAGGCGCTGACCAAGGGCTACCACGTCACCACGACCATCGACCCGGTGCTGCAGGCCTCGGCCGACAAGGCCGTGCGCGATGGCCTGCACGTCTACGACCGCCGCCACGGCTGGCACGGCGTGGAACAGCATTTCGACCTCGCACCGAACGAGGACGTCGCCGCGGTTCGTGCGCGCCTTCGCAACATCGCCCCGCAGGCGGCGCTGATGCCCGCCATCGTCACCGGCGTGAGCGGCAGCCAGGTGCAGCTGGTGCTCGGCGATGGCACGCAGATCGAACTCGGCAATGGCCAGGGCTTCGGCGATCGCGCGCCGGCCAGCCTGGTCAAGCGTGGCGATCTCGTGCGCGTGAGCCGCATCGAATCCAACGCCGAGGTGAAGCCGGGCGAAGTGCCGCCGCCGGCACGCTGGCGCCTCGACCAGGTGCCGCAGGCGCAGGCCGCGCTGGTGTCGCTGGAACCGGCCAACGGCGCGTTGCGCGCGCTCTCCGGCGGTTACAGCTTCGCGGGCGCGAAGTTCAACCGCGCCACGCAGGCGCGCCGCCAGCCGGGTTCGAGCTTCAAGCCGTTCGTCTACGCGGCTTCGTTCGAGCGTGGCTTCAATCCGGCGTCCGTCGTGCTCGACGCACCGGTGGTCTTCAAGGATCGCCGCGGCCACATCTGGCGTCCGCAGAACGACAGCGGCAACTTCGCCGGCCCCATGCGCCTACGCGAGGCGATGGTCCAGTCGCGCAACCTCGTCTCGGTGCGCCTGCTCGACGCCATCGGCGTGGACTACGCGCGCAAGTACATCAGCCACTTCGGTTTCGACGAAGCCGAGCTGCCGCCGAACCTGTCGATGTCGCTGGGCACCGCGTCGCTGACGCCGCTGTCGGTGGCGCGCGGCTTCGCGGTGTTCGCCAACGGCGGCTTCCGCATCACGCCGTGGTTCATCGATGAAGTGAAGGATCGCGAAGGCGCGGTGGTGTTCAAGGAAAAGCCCGCCGTCGCCTGCCCGGAATGCGGCGTGCCCGGCACCGTCGGCCGCGCGGTGCAGAACACCACGGTCGTCGATGGCTTCAACCTCGGCCCCGCCGGTTCCGCCGCGCCCGCCGCGACGCCCGAAGCGCCGAAGGACGAGCCGAAGAAGCCGGTCATCGACACCAGCAACATGGTGCTCGCGCCGCGGGCGATCGACGGCCGCATCGCCTACCAGATCGTTTCGATGCTGCGCGACGTGGTCAAGCGCGGCACGGGCACGCCGGCAAAGGTGCTCGAACGCGACGACGTCGGCGGCAAGACCGGTTCGACCAATGATCACCGCGACGCGTGGTTCTCCGGCGTGGGTGGCCCGTACGTCACCACCGTCTGGGTGGGCCGCGACAACTACAAGTCGCTCGGCTATCGCGAGTACGGCGGCAAGGCCGCGCTGCCGATCTGGATCGACTACATGCGCGTGGCGCTGAAGGACCAGCCGCTGGCGTTGAACGATCCGCCGGAAGGCATGGTCAAGGTGTCGGTCGCCGGCAACGGCGCGCTGATCCCGGGCGGCGAAGGCGGCATCATCGAATGGGTGAAGGCCGAAGACCTCGACCGCATGCAGAGCTACGTCGACTACGGTCCGCAGGAAACCGCGCCGACGGAAGAAGCGTTCGACATCTTCTGATCGCCGCCATCGATACGCATGAGAACGCCCGGCATGTCCCGGCGTTTTCTTTTTGGGCGTCGCGTCACGGATGGGCTGCGTTCATCCTCGGGCGAGCGCGTCCACGAAACCGACACGCCAGCGAAGGTAACGTGCGTGCGCCAGGAAACATGCTAGCTTCGCCATGCCGGCGCTGCCGGCCGCGGCGAATTCCGCCACGTCGTGCCAGCCGCGGAGGTCCTCATGCCCCACGCTCGACAGCACGCCCACCAGCACGCGCTCACCCGCACACGCGAACGCCGGCATCGCCTCGCCCACGAAGCCGCGCGCCTGATGGCCGAAGGCGGCATTCGCGACTATCACCAGGCCAAGCTCAAGGCCGCCGAACGACTTGGCATCTTCGATGACGCTTCGCTGCCGCGGAATCGCGAGATCGAAGACGCGCTGCGCGAATACCAGCGCCTGTTCCAGCGCGAGAACGTGCCCGCGTTGCGCCAGCGTCGCGAAGCCGCACTGCGCGCGATGGAATTCTTCCAGGCGTTCCAGCCGCGGCTGGTCGGATCGGTGCTCGACGGCACGGCCGATACACGCAGCCCGGTCGCGCTCCATCTGTTCAGCGACGACCCCGATGCGCCGCCGCGCTTCCTCGAACAGCACGGCATTCCAGCCGAATCGCGCAGCCGTCGCGTGCGACTGGATCGCGAACGCATCGCCGACGTGCCGGTGTGGGTGTTCAGTGCCGAAGAAATTGCGTTCGATCTGACGGTATTGCCGCTCGACGGCCTGCGCCAGGCGCCGTTGTCGAATCTGGACGAGAAGCCGATGAAGCGCGCCAGCGCGGCGCAGCTTCGCCAGATGCTGGCCGAGGAAGAGATCGAGGGTTACACGGGGGTCTGACGGAACCGGAACGCCCGGCGCTCAGCGCGGCGCGTTCGCCAGCCCCGTCCTGCGTGGCCTCGCGCCCGCATCGCGCGCGCCGAACACGTTGAGTTCGATCACCACGAATGCCACCAGCCACAGCAAGGCGTCCCACGTGTCGAGCCACGCCGCCTGCGGGTTTTCGTCGCCAAAACCCATCACCGCCCAGGTGAGCAGGAACCCGACCAGCGCGACATACAGCGCCGCGGCGATCGCGCGACGTATGCGATGCAGTCGCACGGCCCCGCGCGGCAGGCGCACTTCGAGCTCGAGCAGCGCGACCACGCCGAGCCACGTCATTTCGTTGAAGAAATCCAGCCACACGCGTTCGAGCGCGTAGCCCGCCACGGCGATCACCACGGCGATGCTCGCCAGCAGGCGCACGCCGTGCAGCGCTGGAATCCAGCGCGCGCGCAGCGGCCAGCCGCCGGTTTCCCACTCGAACAGCATCAGCAGGACCAGCCACGCCGCGGTGTCGATCAGCTCCGTGAGCCGACCGTACAACGAGTACAGGACGACGTCGCCCGCGAGCAGCGCGTAGATCGACCACTTGAATACGACGAAGCCGCGGCGTGGCCGCGGCTTCGAAGGGTCGACAGTGACGCGAGCCACCGGCGCGATGGACTCAGCGCTTGGCCAGGTCGGTGTAATCGCGCTGCGGCGAGCCGATGTAGATCTGGCGCGGGCGGCCGATCTTGTTTTCCGGATCGTTCTGCTGCTCCAGCCAGTGCGAGACCCAGCCGGCGGTCCGCGCAATGGCGAACATCACGGTGAACATTTCCACCGGGATGCCGAGCGCCTTGTAGATGATGCCGGAATAGAAGTCGACGTTCGGGTAGAGCTTGCGCTGCACGAAGTACTCGTCCTTCAGCGCGGCCTCTTCCAGCTTCATGGCCACTTCGAGCAGCGGATCGTTGATGCCGAGCTCGCCGAGCACCTTGTGCGTCATCTCGCGGATGATCTTGGCGCGCGGGTCGAAGTTCTTGTAGACGCGGTGGCCGAAGCCCATCAGGCGGAAGCCCGATTCCTTGTCCTTCGCCTTGGCGACGGCGGAACCGACGTTCTCCGGACGGCCGATCTCTTCCAGCATCTTCAGCACGGCTTCGTTCGCACCGCCATGCGCCGGGCCCCACAGCGCGGCGACGCCGGCGGCGACGCACGCATACGGGTTGGCGCCGGTGGAGCCGACCAGGCGCACGGTCGAGGTCGACGCGTTCTGCTCGTGGTCGGCGTGCAGGATGAAGAGCAGGTCCAGCGCCTTGGCGGCGACCGGGTTGAGCTCGAGCGGCTCGCTCGGCACTTCCTTCATCATGTGCAGGAAGCGCGTGGTGTATTCGAGGTTGTTCTTCGGATAGCGCATCGGCCAGCCGATCGAATAACGGTGACAGGCGGCGGCGATCGTCGGCACCTTGGCGATCAGGCGGATCGCGGCCAGGCGGCGCTGTTCCGGATCTTCCAGGTCGAGATCGTTGTGGTAGAAGCTCGCCATCGAGCCGAGCATGCCGACCAGCATCGCCATCGGATGCGCGTCATGGCGGAAGCCGTAGAGGAACGTGCGGAAGGCCTCATGCATCATCGTGTGATGCGTGACCTCGTGTTCGAACGAATCGAACTCGCCCTTGCTCGGCAGTTCGCCGTTCATCAGCAGGTACGCGACTTCGAGGAAGCTCGACTTCTCGGCGAGCTGCTCGATCGGGTAGCCGCGATACAGCAGCACGCCGGCATCGCCGTCGATGTAGGTGACGGCCGACTTGCAGCTGGCGGTGGCCGTGAAGCCGTTGTCGTAGGTGAAGGCGCCGGTTTCCTTGGGCAGCTTCGCGATGTCGATGCACGGCTGGCCGAGGACGGGATGGTGGACCGGCAGGGTCACGGTCTTGTCGCCGGCGGTCAGGGAGACCTGATCGAAGCCGGATTTGTTGGAATCGGACACGAAACACTCCTCAAGTCTGCATGCCGCCGGGAAACACGGCACGGAGCGGGGGACGGGGGTCACGGCACAGATCGGCGCCGCGATCCGTGAATTATCGCACAACGCCCTTCGAGCGCTGACTCGGACTTTGGTGGCAGGCCACGCTCGGGCGCATCCCGGCGGGTTCCCTCCGTTACGAGGGAATGGGCGCAGGAAGCGGCCAGATGGCGAAAAAGCGCGCGCCCATCGGCCAGTGGGGACGCAGGGCATGGGCGCTCATTGATGGCCGACCACCCGTCGTCCTGGCCGCCCTCCCTTCGGCGCACTGGCTGCAGCGCCCGGGAATTTGGACGGCCGCCCGGCCCGACGCCCTCAGACGACTTGCGACGGGACCGGTCTCGCAAATCCGACGCCGCACTCGTGCGGACACGAAAAAACCGACGGCCGCCTTTCGGCAGCCGTCGGCTGATTTCTGCGCGAAGCTTCGTCGCAATCCGGGACGCCGCGGGCAACCGCGAGGCCGGCGAGTCGTCGTGCGAAGTCCCGTGGGTCGCGCTCGAAAGCGCGGACCGCGGATTACTTCTGCGCGTAACGCTTGCGGAACTTGTCGACGCGACCGCTGGTGTCGACGATCTTGTGCTTGCCCGTGTAGAACGGATGCGAAGCCGAGCTGATATCGACCTTGATCAGCGGGTACTCGTTACCGTCTTCCCACTTGATCGTCTCCTTGCTGCCAAGGGTCGAACGCGTCAGGAACTGGTAATCGGTGGTGACGTCCTGGAAAACGACGTCGCGGTAGTCGGGATGGATGCCGGCCTTCATGGCACTCACCAATTCATTCGGGGAAAGCGCGGCAGTATAGCGGCCGCCCCTACCCTCGCGCAAGTCGCCCCGGAGGCGGATTTCAACCCGCCGCCAGCGCCGCCCGGATCAGCCCCTCGAACCGGGCCTGGTCGTAGCGCATGAGGATCCGGAAACGGTCCGGCTGGCCGTTCTGGCGGTTCCAGTCGACCACCGTCATGCCGCGCGCGTGGCCGTGGCCCAGCGCGACCACGACCGGGCGATCGACCAACTCCGTCGCGCCGTCCGGCTCCAGCGCGTACGCCATCGCCAGCGCGTCGGCCGAATGCCAGTAGTCGCCGCGGCGGTCGGCGGACCATTCGCGCGTCTTCTTCGAAATGCGCTCATAGAAGCGCGCGCGGGGTGAGTCGGCGGCGAGCCACTCGACCACGTGGTCGTGCAGCAGGCCATGCGCGATGGTGCCTTCCCAGTCGGCCAGGTCGATCTGCGGGAACGCCTCGAAGACGATGTGCGCCGCCTCCGGGTCGAAGTACACGTTGAACTCCGCCCCCGGCGTGATGTTGCCGTGGCCGGTCACCGCGCCGCCCATCACCACGATGCGGCCGACGCGTTCGGGCAGCGTCGGATCGAGCTTGAGGGCGAGCGCGACGTTGGTCAGCGGACCGAGCGCGACCAGCAGCAGCTTGCCAGCGTGTTCGTGCGAGAGCCGCAGGATGGCCTGCGCGGCGTGCTCGCGTTCCGCGGCGCGCTGCGCGGGCTCGTAGCCCACGTCGCCGAAGCCGTCCTCGCCATGCACGTAACCCGCATCCGGTGCGGGATGCAGCAGCGGGCCCGGGCAGCCGGCGAACACCGGCGCCTCGATGCCCGCGACTTCGCAGAGCTTCAGCGCGTTGGCGACGGTGTGCTTCAGGCCGACGTTGCCGGCGGCGATGGTGAGGCCGACGACCTCATGACGCGGGTCGTTGAACGCCATCAGCAGGGCCAGCGCGTCGTCCACGCCAGGGTCGGTATCGATCAGGAGAGGGATCTTGTTCATCGGCCGATTATCACCGCGACGCGTGTCGAGCGCTTTTCACGATTCCAGCGCTTGCCGGAGCGCGCGCACGACCGCTGCGCCCGTCTGCCATCGCTGCGCTTCCAGTCCGGAAAGCCGGCGCGTTAGCGCCAGGGTTGATTCGACCAGCGTTTTCGCCGAGGCATGCACCTCGCGAACGCCAGTGCGCTGCACGAGATCGCGCACGTTTTCGGGCGTCACACCCGCTCCGGCCATCACGCCGATGCGCCCGGCAGCACGCTGCACGAGCGCAGCGATGACGTCCGCGCCCTCCATCGCGGTGGCATGCGCGCCCGACGTCAGCACGCGCTCGCAACCCAGCGCGATCGCCGCCTCCAGCGCAGCCTGCGGATCGCGTGCGACGTCGATCGCGCGATGGAACGTCACGCCGAGCGGGCGCGCAGCGTCGACGAGATCACGACACAGTGCGACATCGACGTCGCCATTCCCATCGAGCGCACCGATCACCACACCATCGCAACCCAGACGCACGCACAGTTCGATATCGCGCAGCATCGTGTCGCGTTCGAGCGCGTCGAAGCGGAAGTCGCCGGCGCGCGGACGGATCAGCACGTACAGGGGGATGCGCAGGCGTTCGCGCGCCATCGCCAGCGTCCCGTACGACGGCGTGCAGCCGCCTTCGCCGAGGTTCTCGCAAAGCTCGACGCGGTCGGCGCTGCCTTCCTGCGCTGCCAGCGCGGAGGCAAGCGAATTGGCCGCGATTTCAAGCGTTACCGGCGTCACTTCTGCTCGGTCCGGTACACCGACGCCGCGTCAAACAGGCGATCGTGCGGGCCCGGCGATGCGTCCTGCGCGGCATAGACGAAGCCGCGATGCAGCGCGAATGCGCCGACATCGCCATCCTTGTTCATTGCGAGGAAGCACACCTGCAGCGTCTTGCTGGCTTCCGGACGCTTGCGCACGACGCGGTCGATCGCTTCGCGGCACGCGTCGGCCGGCGAGCGGCCCTGCCGCATCAGTTCGACGACGAGGAAGCTCGCCGCGTTGCGGATCATCTCCTCGCCGACGCCCGAGGCGGTCGCTGCCCCGACTTCGTTGTCGACATACAGACCGGCGCCGACGATCGGGCTGTCGCCGACGCGGCCGTGCAGCTTCCACGCCATGCCGCTGGTCGTGCACGCGCCGGCGAGCCGACCTTGCGCGTCGCGCGCGAGGATGCCGAGCGTGTCGTGGTTGGTCTTGTCGCCGGGCCGCGTCTGGCGCTCGGCGTTGATCTGCGGCGCGTACTTCGACGTCTTCAGCCACTCGCGCCATGCATCGCGCGCCTGATCGGTCAGCAGCGGCGTCTTCTCGAAACCCTGCGCGATGGCGAACTGCTGCGCGCCGGCGCCGACGAGCATGACGTGCGGGGTCTTCTCCATCACCGCGCGCGCGACGGAAACCGGATGCGCGATGTCCTCCAGTGCCGCCACCGCCCCGCAACGGCCGTCGCCGTCCATGATGCTGGCGTCGAGCGTCAGCACGCCGTCGCGATCGGGGTTGCCGCAGCGGCCGACGGTGGGGTTGCACAGGTCGGCCTCGGCCCAGCGCGCGCCGGCTTCCACCGCATCCAGCGCGCTGCCGCCGCGTGCGAGCACCGGCCATGCAGCCGCGTTCGCTCCGACACCGAAGTCCCACGTGGACACCACGCGCGCACCGCCTGCGACCGGTGTGCTTTCCACGCGCGGGAGAACGGCGGCGCCGGCCGCGAGCATCGTGGCCTGCAGGAACTGTCGGCGATTGCCCATCAGGGTTTCCCGGAAAGTTTGATCGGCCGAGCAAGGCCGATCGGGTCAGAAGCCGGAATGGCGCTCGTAATACCAGGCGGCGGCGCCGACAAGGCCCAGCTGGCCGTGGTCGACCAGCCACACCGGCACGCGTGCGAGCACCTCGCCCAGCACGCCCTTGTTGCGGAAGCGCTCTGCGAAGTCGCTATCGAGCAGGAACGGGCGGATCTGCGCGGGAATGCCGCCGGCGAGGTAAACCGCATCCGCGCCGAACGTCACCGCGAGATCGCCCGCGAGGCTGCCCAGCAGGCTGCAGAACAGCTGCAGCGATTCGCGCGCCTGCGCGTCGCCACCGGCCTGCGCAGCTGCCGCGATGGCCTCGGGCGTGGCGAGCTTCGGCGTCACGCCGTCGAGCTCGCACAGCGCGGTGTAGGTGTTCACCAGGCCGGGCCCGGACAGGACGCGCTCGTTGTCCACGTGCGGCCAGCGCTGGAGCAGGCGCGTGAGCAGCGCGATCTCGCGCGGCGTGCCGACGGCGAGCGACGCGTGCCCGGCCTCGCTCGCCAGCACGCGCAGCGGCACGCCCTGCTGGAGCGTGCGCGGCAGGCACAGCGACGCACCGAACCCGGTGCCCGGACCGAGCACGAGCGCGGGGCCGTCGCCGGCCTGGACCGGGCCGCAGACGCGCGTCATCGCGGCCACGTCGATGTAGGGCATTGCGCAGGCCACGGCCTCGAAATCGTTGAGCAGCGCGAAGTAGGCGATGCCGGCCTCGCGGCGTGTGCGCTCCAGCGAGACCGGCCACTGCAGGTTGGCGTTGATCAGCGTGTCGCCTTCGAGCCTGCCCGCGATGGCGACCACGACGTGCGTGCGCTCGGCGCCCTGGGTCTTCGCGAAGTCGTCGACGATGGCGGCGAGCGAGGGGAATTCGGCGCAGACGTAGCGGTGGTAGGCCAGCACGTCGACCTTGCCGCCGGGTCGCACGTGGACTAGCCCCAGCCGCGCATGGGTGCCGCCGACGTCGGCGGCGATGAACGGCTGCGAGCCGTGCCGTCCGACGGGATGTTCGGTTGGAGCGGGGATCACGATCGGCGGGTTCGAAGGCTACGACGGGCGTTCATGATGCCCGTTTCGGGCCGCGGGCTGCAGGTTCGGCCTTCACGCAGCGGTTTCGGCGGGCGGCGGCGACTCACGCGGAGGCGAAGCGGACGGCGCCGCCGACCCAGCGCGCGACGATCCGCTCGGCCAGTTCCGGCGATTCGCGCAGCAGCTTCTCGCCCATCTCGTGCACCTGCGGGAGCAGGTCGGCGTCGCGGGCGAGATCGGCCACGCGGAACTGCGCCAGGCCGGTCTGGCGGGTGCCGAGCAGTTCGCCGGGCCCGCGCAGTTCCAGATCCTTCTCGGCGATGACGAAGCCGTCGTTGGTCTCGCGCATCGTCTCCAGGCGCTGGCGCGCCATCTGCGACAGCGGCGCCTGGTAGAGCAGCACGCAACTGGACGCCGCGCTGCCGCGACCCACGCGCCCGCGCAGCTGGTGCAGCTGCGCGAGACCCAGGCGCTCGGCGTTCTCGATGATCATCAGCGACGCGTTGGGCACGTCGACGCCGACTTCGATCACCGTCGTCGCCACGAGCAGGCCGATCTCGCCGTCCTTGAACGCGCGCATCGTGGCCTGCTTCTCGGCGGCCTTCATGCGGCCGTGCACCAGGCCGACGCGCACTTCGGGCAGACGCTTGCACAGATCCTCGTAGGTCGTTTGTGCGGCCTGCGCCACCACCTCGTCGCTGTCGTCGATCAGCGTGCACACCCAGTACGCCTGCCGCCCTTCGGCGCAGGCCTTGCGGATGCGCTCGACGAGTTCGGGCCGGCGCTCGGCGCTCAGCGCGACCGTCTGCACGGGCGTGCGCCCGGGCGGAAGTTCGTCGATGGCCGAAACGTCGAGGTCTGCGTACGCGGCCATCGCGAGCGTGCGCGGGATAGGTGTCGCGGTCATGACGAGCTGGTGCGGCACGATCGCATCGCCATTGCCGCTGCCGCCGCTGCCCTTGTCGCGCAGCGCCAGGCGCTGGTGCACGCCGAAGCGGTGCTGTTCGTCGACGATCGCCAGCGCGAGGTCATGGAAGGCCACGCCTTCCTGCATCAGCGCGTGCGTGCCGACGACGACCTGCGCCTCGCCTGAAGCGACCTCTTCCAGGACCTTCGCGCGCGCCTTGCCGGTGACCTTGCCGGCGAGCCACGCGACGCGAATGCCGAGCGGTTCGAGCCAGCCGCGCAGGTTGTTGAGGTGCTGCTCGGCGAGCAGTTCCGTCGGCGCCATCAACGCGGCCTGCCGGCCGGCTTCCACCGCGCACATCGCGGCGAGTGCGGCGACGACCGTCTTGCCGCTGCCGACGTCGCCCTGCACCAGGCGCAGCATCGGGTGCGGCTGCGCGAGGTCATGGCGGATCTGTTCGAACACGCGCTGCTGCGCGCCGGTGAGCGCGAACGGCAGCCGCTTGCGCAAGGTGTCCGCCAGCGCGATCCGGTCCAGCACCGGCGCGGCGTGTGCCTGCTGCGCGATGCGCTGGCGACGCAGGCTCAGGTGGTGCGCGAGCAGTTCCTCGATCGCGAGGCGGCGCTGCGCCGGGTGACGCCCAGCGAGCAACGCGGCGACGTCGGCATCCTGCGGCGGCCGATGCACCGTCAGCAGCGCTTCGCGCAACGAAGGCAGGTTCGAACCGTCGCGCAGCTCGCGCGGAAGCAGTTCCAGCGCGTCTTCGTCGGGCAGGCGATCGAGCGCCTGGCCGATCAGGCGCCGCAGCGACACCGGCCCGAGGCCCTCGATCGCCGGATACACCGGATCCAGGCTGGTGCCCAGCGCGTCGTCGCCGGCCTCGTCGATCATCCGATAGCTCGGATGGACGATCTCCAGCCCGTGCTGGCCCGGTCGCGGCGTGCCGTAGCAGCGCACGCGCGCGCCGACCTGGAACTGCGCCACCTGCGCGGCACGGAAATGGAAGAAGCGCAGCACCAGCGTGCCGTGGGAATCGTCGCCGAGCGCCACGCGCAGCATCGGGCGGTAACGGAATCCGCGTTCGACCGCTTCCACGCGTCCTTCCACCTGCACCGCCACGCCCGGCTGCAACAGGCGGATCGGCGTCAGCGCGGTGCGGTCCTCGTACTGGCGCGGCAGTTGCAGCCAGAGGTCCTGCAGCGTGGCGAGCCCGCGCGCGGCGAGCTTCTCGGCCACGCGCGGCCCGACGCCCTTCAGGGCGCTGATCGGCTGCTGTTGAAGATCGACGGACGCCCCGCCCTTGCGAATCGGCATCGGGAAAGGATGCCGCGAAAGGCGCGTCGGTAGAAAGAGGGAAAGTGGGCGGCGCCGTGTCGGAAGGCCCTCACCCCGCCCCCTCTCCCGCGTGCGGGAGAGGGGTCTTGCCTGGTGCGATCAGAAGTTTGCCGTCAGCTCCACGCCGTAGGTGCGCGGCTGGGTCATGCGCGCGCCGACGGTGCCCAGCACGGTCATGCCGTAGGTGCCGAACGAGTTCACGTACTGGTTGTCGAGCAGGTTGTTGCCGTAGACCGCAACGCCCCAGTGCCCCGTGGCCGACGTCCAGCCGATGCGTGCGTCGAGGATTTCCTGCGCCTCGCCCGCCTCGGCCTGGCCGAAGCGGCCGCAGCCCAGCACCGACACGGATTCATCATTCGTGCGGCACTTGCCGACGTACGAGTAACGCGCCGAAGCACGCACGTCGCCGGCATCAGCCAGACGCCACACGTAGTTCGCGCCGGCGGCGAAGGACCATTCCGGCGCGCCGGTCGGCTGGCCGCCGAGGTCCAGGCCCTGCGGGTTCACGTAGGTCTTGAAGGTCGAATCCAGGTACTCGGCGTTGAAGTCGAAGCCGAGTCCGTCGGTGGCCTGCCAGCGCAGGTCGAAGTCGACGCCGTACGCTTCCTGGTCGGACGTGTTGACCAGGAAACGCGGGATGTCGGTCGTCATGTCCAGCGTGACGGCCTGGCGGTTGTCGTAGACGTAGTAGAACGCCGACACGTTGTACGCGAGGCGATAGTCCGGCAGCGCGTGCTTGATGCCCGTCTCGAAGTTCCAGACGTCCTCGTTCTCGAACTCGCTGCCGATCTGCAGTGCGTTGAAGCCGCCGGCCTTGTAGCCCTTGGCGAGCGAGGCGAAGCCCATCAGGTTGTCGTTGAAGTGGTAGTCGACGACGAAACGCGGGCTCCAGTCGTCCCAGGACTTCTTCGCGCGATTGAGCACGCCCTTGTTCGCCAACGCCGGCGGATCGATGAAGGCGATGTCGAACACGAGCATTTCCAGCGGAATGCCGGCCGCATCGAGGAAACCGATGCGGTCGAGCAGCGCCAGCTGCGCGTCGAGTTCCGGCGCACTGCGCAGGTCGTTGAACCAGGTGAAGTCCTTCTCGTCGCGCGTGTAGCGCAAGCCGACGGTGAGGTTGGTCTTGTCGTTGACATGCCAGATCACGTCGCCGAACGCAGCGTATGCCTTCGTGTCGAGCGAGTTCACGAACTTCTCGTTCCACGGCAGGCCGGTGAGATCCACCGGAATCCCGAACATGTTCGCCGCCATCGTCAGCGGACCGTACAGGCCACCCGGCGCGAGACCGAGGTTGTTGGCGATGGTGTCCACCGAATCGGTCAGCGCGTTGACTTCGCTGGTCTGGTCGGCGTCTTCCTGGAAGTAGCTCAGGCCCGCGACCCAGTCGATGCGGTCGGTCGAACCGTTGAACTTGAACTCCTGGTAGAAGTTCGTGTTGCTCTCGGTGTTCGTCGAATCGACGTAGAGATAGCTCAGGTTCGTGCCGTCTTCCTCGACGCGGTTGAGCGAATCGTAGTCATGCCACGCGCTCGTCGAGGTCAGGCTGAAGCCGCCGAAGTTGTGGTCGACGATCAGCGTTACGCCATCGAACGTGCGCGTTTCCGCATCCGGCGCGTCGGTCCTGTACGGCTGGCGTTCCGGATCCAGGAACGAATCCGGTTCCGCCGGCGCCGTCGGCAACGCGGGCAGTGCCGGGATCGGCACGACGCTGGTCGTCGCCTGGCCGCGCTGGTCGAGGCTTTCGTGGTCCCACGAAATCCATGCGC
The DNA here is from genome assembly GCF_009755585.1 of Lysobacter soli. Lineage (NCBI taxonomy): Bacteria > Pseudomonadati > Pseudomonadota > Gammaproteobacteria > Lysobacterales > Lysobacteraceae > Lysobacter > Lysobacter soli. The sequence goes on from NZ_CP046603.1 coordinate 3,504,024, forward strand.
GCGTGTTGTCGCCGAAGCGCGTCTGGAACGCGGCGCGCGTGGCCCAGTTGTCTTCCGGCGCGAGGTCCTCGCCGGTGTCCGCGTCGCGTATCCAGCCGTCGCTGTGGTTGAAGATGCCGTTGAAGCGGAAGGCCGACGTATCGCTCACGGCGATGTTCGCCATGCCTTCGAAGTAGGTCTTGTTGTCGTTGCCCAGGCGCAGCTTGCCGCGCGCGTGGTTGCCGTCGGTGTCGGGACGGTGCGTGATGATCGAGATCGCACCGGCCGCGGTGTTGCGTCCGAACAGCGTGCCCTGCGGGCCCTTCAGCACTTCGATGCGCTGCACGTCGGTGAACGGCAGCAGCACGCCGCCGCCGCGTCCGGCGTACACGCCATCGACGTACACACCGACGGCCGGATCGGTGCCGATGCCGAAGTCGTCGGTCTCGATGCCGCGCAGCTGGAAGCTCGGCTGCGTCGGCTGGAGGCTGTTGACGCGCAATCCGGGTACGAAGCTGTCGATGTCGCCGAGGTCTTCGGCGGCCACGTCATCGATCAGCTGTTCGGTGACGACCTGCAACGCAATCGGCACGTCGAGCAGTTCCTGCTCGCGGCTCTGCGCGGTGACGGTGATCGTGTCCAGCTGCGTGGCGTCCGTCGTGGTGGACGCGGCTTGCGCGAATGCCAGCGGCGAGGCCGCGACGGCGAAACATCCAAAGAGCGCGCGGCCTAGACCGACCGCGAGCCTGCTCTTGCGTGGCGACATCGGAACTCCCCTCCCAATGGCTTTCTAGTTTTGTAGCGGCTCACTTCGTTGCTGCAGTGCCGCGTCGCACGCCCCTGTTCCGCGCGACGAAGGCACCTTACCTCATCGCGACGTGCGCGCCATCGCTGGTGCAATTGCCCAGCCAGGCGGCGATCCAGTCGCGCACCACGGCCACGCCTTCCTCGTGCACGGTGGCGCGCCCGACCTCGGGCATCATCGCGCCGGGATCCAGGCTGCTCATGCGGTAGATCAGGATCGACTCATCCGGCTTGCCGGGCACGATGTCGAACAGGTGGTCGCCCGTGCCCTGCCCCGCCGCGACCGGCGGCTTGCACAGGCCCAGGCGGCGCGCCTCGTCGGTACCGGCGTCGAGCCACAGGCCCGAGGTATCGGCCGGCCCAACCTGGCTGTGGCAATGGCCGCAGTTCACGTCGAGATACGCACGCGCGCGGCTTTCGATCGACGCGCTCGCATCGTCGAAACGTGCGTTGTGCGGAACGCCCGTCGCCGGCAGGCCTTCGAGCCGTCCGAGCGAGACCATGCGCGCGAGCTGGTTCTGGCCTTCGTGCCAGGGATCGTCGCGATTGAGATGCCGCGCCTTCGGTCCGATCGGATGCAGTTCGCGCGTGGTGTTGTTGGTCGAATGACAGCCGGCGCACTGGTTTTCGTCGGGCACCATGTAAGCGAACGAGGTCTTCGCGCTGCCGTCGGGCTTGTGCATCGTCAGCGGCACGACGTCGCCGGCGCGCGCGAGCGTCGCTTCGGTCTGCTCTTCGTTCCACACGTACGGCAGCGCGACCCAGCCCGTCTCGCGACGCACGAGCAGCCGCGTTTCGATCAGGCGCACTTTCGACAAATCGAGCCCGTTCGCGGATTCGCCCTTCTGTTCGGCCACGCGCAGCACCGCGCCGTCCTGTCCGCGCGGGTAGTAGAACGTCTTGCTGATGATGGTGCCGACCGGGAAGTCGAACGCGTCATTCGCGCTGTACTTCGCCTTCCTGCCTTCCGGCATCCAGATCGTGCGCAGCTTGTGCGCGTAATCGCTGAACAGCGCGCTGTTCAGCGCATACGGTTCGACGCCGTGGTTGAGCTTCAACTGCTTTCCGTCGGAGGACAGCACATGCCATTCGCCCAGCGTCTGCGGCTGGCCCTGCGGGTGGAACAGCACCGGCGCTTCGCTACGCTGGCAACCGCCGAGGAACATCGCGGCCACCAGCAGGGCCGCGTGGATCACGAACTGCTTCATGCCTACGGAGCCGCCTTCGCGGTCGTCGCCGCGGCCTTGGCAGGAAGCGTCACCACCGGCAGCGGCGGCAGCGTGCAGCGCACCTTGTCGGTGACCACGCTCGGATTCTTGTACTTGTTCGGACCGTCGGCGTTGAGCGTCTGCGCCTGTCCGTTGTCGATGCAGACCTGCGCGCCGCCAGCGCGCTGCGCGTTGACGTAACCATCCCACAGCACGTCGGGCAAGCGCCCGTTGAGGCCGAACATCGCGACCTTCAACGCCTTCAGGTCGAAGCCGTCGGGCTTGTCGCCACCGCCCTTGAAGCGGTTGCCGTGGATCGCGATCTCTTCCGGATACGGATCGAAGCTTTTCGCCACGCCCTTGTCGGTCATGTAGCCGGTGGAGAAATAGCTCGACACAATGACGTTCGCCGTCTGGTTGTCGGCGATGTCGTTGTCGAAGATCTCGACCTTGTCGTTGGAATTGATGACCACGCCCGAGCCGGCCGGCACGCTCGCAACCGCCGCGCCCTTCGCGGCGAAGTTGTCGGTGTTGTTCTCGAAAACCTTGTTGTTGTAGACGCGCGTGGTGTGGCCCGGCTGCGGCAGGTTCGGCATGTTGAAGACGAGGATGCCGCCGGTGTTCTGCGTCGCGATGTTCTCGTAGACGTCGGCGCCGATGGTGTTCTCGATCTCGATGCCGGCGACGTTGCGTTCGGCGCGATTGCGGCGCACGACGACGTTCTTCGACTGGCCGACGTAGATACCCGCGTCTGACGCGCCGATCGCGACCGAATCCTCGATCAGCACGTTGGTGGTCTGCACCGGATAGATGCCGTACGCGCCGTTGGTCGTCTTCGGCCCGCCCGTCCATTCCACGCGCACGCCGCGGATGGTGATGTTGTCGCCTTCGTTGATCTTCAGGCCGTCGCCCTTGCTGTCCTCGATGGCGAGGTTCTCCAGCGTGAAATCGCCGGCGTTTACCAGCAGCCCTTCGGCGCCGGCCTTCTGGTCCTTGAAGCTCAGGATGGTCTTGTCCATGCCCTGGCCGCGGATCGTCACGCCGTTCACGCGCAGCGTCAGGCTGCGGTCGAATGCGTGGCGGCCGGCGGGAATGTCGATGACGTCGCCGGGCTTGGCGTCGAGCAGGCGCTCGATCAGCACCTTCTGGAAGTCCGGGCTGGCCGCGGGCGCGGCCGGCTGTTGCTGCTGGCAGGCGGCCAGTGCCGCCAGTCCCATGGTGACCGCCACGCCGAGCACGATGCGCTTCATCCGACTCCAGTCCTGTCCTGCGACGGACTTCCCGTCGCGAATATCCCCGCCGAAAACAGGCCACGCCGACCCTGCGGCGTGGCCCCTCCCCGGCCCCCTTCGGGAGTCTGTGACCTTCCGGCGATCCCGGTGGAGGGCAAAGCCGGCATACTCAGGGGGGAAAACCGGACAAGCTACGCCAGCGTATGCCGAGCCAGCACCGCGACGATCCCCGATTGAACAACGCCACGATCAAGAGCGGCATCGTCGCCGGGCTGGTCGCGATGGCGCGCGAGCACGGCGTCGCCTGCGAACACTGGTTCTCGGGATTGCGGCTCGGCCCGGCCGCGTTCGACGGCGATGCGCCGGTCTATCTCTCCTACCGGCAGGCGTGCCAGATCATCCGCCGCGCGGTGCGCAGCCTGCCGGTGCACGGGCCCGGGCTGGTGCTCGGGCAGCGGCAGGGCATCGGGCATTTCGGCCTGCTTGGTCTAGCGATGCTGACCGCGCCACAGTTTGCGCAGGCCATGCAGCTGGGCATCCGCTACGCGCCGATCACCGGCGCGATGATGGAACTGGAACTGGACGAATACGACGACGGCTCGATGGGCGTGGTCGCGCGCATGCAGTCGCCGGAGCCGGAACTGGAGCCGTTCCTGTGCGAGGAACTGTTCGCCAGTTCGCTGATGCTGTGCCGTGGCCTGCTCGGCGCGGAGTTCCGCCCGCGCGTGCTCGAGCTGACGTATCCCGCGCCGTCGTACGCGGCCGATTACGTGCATGTATTCGCCTGCGAGGTGCGCTTCGAAGCGCCGCGCAACCGCGTGGTGATCGATCCGCGCTGGCTGCAGGCGGCGATGCCGGCGAACAACAGCGCCAGCGCGCAGCAGATCATCGCGCTGTGCGAGGAGCAGATGCCGGCCGGGCAGCCGCGCAGCGAGATCGTGGCTGTGGTCGAACGCCTGCTGCGCCAGCGCATCGCCGACAACCCGCGCGAGGTGCAGATCGCCGCGGAACTGCATCTGACCGAACGCACGCTGCGCCGCCAGCTGCACGCGGCGCACACCAGCTTCAGCGAACTGCACGACCGCGTGCGCAGCGAATCGGCGCGCGCATTGCTGGCCGACGCGCGACTGAGCATCGCGCACGTCGGCGCGGCGGTGGGATTCAAGGACGCGCGCGAATTCCGACGCGCGTTCAAGCGCTGGACCGGCGTCGCGCCTCGCGAGATGCGCGCGGGCGAGAAGCAGGACGCTAGCGCCGTCGAACACGCAACGCCTGGCGGCTGATCGGACGCATGTCGCGCCTGCGCAATTGGGCTCGCGGCTTGAAGCGGCAGACGCTCGTCGTCTGGTTCGCGGCGCGCGATCCGCGCACGCCGTGGTTTCCGCGCCTGCTCGCGCTCGCCGTCGCGGCGTACGCGCTCAGTCCGATCGACCTGATCCCCGACTTCATCCCGGTGCTGGGCTACCTGGACGACGTCATCCTCGTGCCGCTTGGCGTGTGGCTGGTGTTGCGGATGGTGCCGGCCGGGGTCATCGCCGATTCGCAGGCGAAAGCGGCGGCAGTGGCGGACCGGCCGGTGAGCCGCGGCATGGCAGTGGTGATCGTGGCGATCTGGGCGGTCGCGCTTGCGGTGCTCGGCCTGTGGGCGTGGCGGACGTTCCGCCACTGATGCAACTGCAGCCCGGATGCGCTCCGCATACCGGGCTGCGAAACGCGGTCGATCAGTCCAGCACCATCACCGCATCGACTTCGAAGCGCGCGCCGCGCGGCAGGCCGGACACTTCGACGGTGGAGCGCGCCGGATACGGCGCCTGGAAGAACTCGCTCATCACCGCGTTCACCGCGGCGAAGTTGTCGAGGTCGGTGAGATAAAGACCCAGGCGCACGATGTCGCCGAGCGAACCGCCGGCGGCTTCGCACACGGCCTTGAGGTTCTCGAACGAACGACGCGCCTGCGCGGTAATGTCGCCTTCCACCAGCAGCCCGGTGCTCGGATCGAGCGGAATCTGGCCGGAGAGGTACACGGTGTCGCCGGCGCGCACGGCCTGCGAATAGGGGCCGATCGCGGCCGGCGCCTTGTCGGTCTGGATGATCTGGCGGGACATGGGCGGGTTCCTGATTGCGAAAGCGCGAGGTTAGCGCAGATGCGACGACGCGCGCCTGTCCCGCGCAGCCACAGTCACATCCGCTGCACGCCGAGCACCACCGCGAGGCGTCGCACGCGCCGCATCACGTCGGCCAGATGGCGACGATCGCTGACTTCGATGGCGAAGCGCATCACCGCGATGTTCGCGTCGCGTTCGAGGTATTCGACACGATCGATGTTCGACTCGGCTTCGGCGATGGCGGCTGCCACCTGCGCGAGTGAGCCCGGACGGTTGTCCACTTCGATGCGCAGCGCGGCGGAGAAATCGCCGGCGACCTGGCGGTCCCAGCCGATCGGCACCCAGCGATCGGGCGACTTGCGGTAGTCGGCGACGTTGGGGCAGTCCAGGCGGTGCACCACGATGCCCTTGCCGGCCGTGTGGTAGCCCATGATCTCGTCGCCGGGAATCGGCAGGCAGCAGTTGGCGAAACTGATCACGCCGCGTTCGGCGCCGGTGATCAGGATCTTGTCCTGCGACATCGGCAGCATGTTGCCGCCCGGCGTGCGCAGCGGCTTGCCCGGCGCTTCGCGCGCGAGCGCCATCGCAACCTGCTGCGGCATGCGGTTGCCCAGCGCGATGTCGGCCAGCAGCGCCTCAAGCCGCGGGTAGCGGAATTCGTTGAGATACGCATCCATGCGCACGGCGGGCACGCGGTCGAGCGAGATGCCGAGCGCTTCCAGCGCGCGATCGAGCATGCGATGGCCCAGCTGCACCGCGTCCTCGTGTTCGAGCTGCTTGAGCTGCTGGCGGATCGACGTGCGCGCCTTGCCGGAGACGACGAACTCCAGCCACTGCGGCTTCGGCGTCGACGATTTCGCGGTGATGATCTCCACGCGCTGGCCGCTGGCGAGCTTGGTGCGCAGCGGCACCAGTCGCCCGTCCACGCGCGCGGCGACCGCGCGGTTGCCGACGTCGGTGTGCACGGCGTAGGCGAAATCCAGCGCGGTGGAATTGCGCGGCAGCGACATGATGTCGCCCTTCGGCGTGAACAGGTACACCTCGTCGGGGAAGAGGTCGACCTTCACGTTCTCGAGGAATTCCAGCGACGAGCCGGTGGCGCGCTGCGATTCGACGAGATTGGCGATCCAGCTGTGCGCGCGGGTCTGCGCGCTGTTCGGGCCGTCGCCGCCGTGCTTGTACGACCAGTGCGCCGCGATGCCGCGTTCGGCGATGAGGTCCATTTCCTCGGTGCGGATCTGCACTTCGATCGGAGAGCCATACGGGCCGAACAGCACCGTGTGCAGCGACTGGTAACCGTTGGCCTTCGGAATGGCGATGAAGTCGCGGAAGCGCGAATCCAGCGGTTTGTATGCGGCGTGCACGACGCCGAGCGCGTGGTAACAGTCCGGCACCGTGCGCACGACGATGCGGAAACCGAACACGTCCATCACCTGCGCGAAGGTTTTGTGCTCCGCGCGCATCTTCGTGTAGATGCTCCACGGCGACTTCACGCGACTGACGAGCCGGTGCGCGAGTTTCTCCTTCGCCAGACGCTGCGCGAGCTGCGCCTCGATCTGCACCAGCGATTCGCGCCGCACGACCGGCTGCGTGCGAAGGCGCTTTTCGATCACCGCGTGGCGCCACGGATGCAGCGCGCGGAAGCCGAGGTCCTGCAGCTCGGCCTTGATCAAATTCATGCCCAGTCGCTGCGCGATGGGCGCGTAGATTTCCAGCGTCTCGCGCGCGATGCGATGGCGCGCTTCCATGCTCTGCGCGCCGAGCGTGCGCATGTTGTGCAGGCGGTCGGCAAGCTTGATCAGGATCACGCGCAGGTCGCGCGACATCGCCAGCAGCATCTTGCGGAAGCTTTCCGCCGCGGCTTCCTGGCGATCGCGGAACTGGATCTTGTCCAGCTTGGTGACGCCATCGACCAGTTCGGCCACGGTTTCGCCGAACTCGCTCACCAGGCCGTCGTAGGTGAGCGGCGTGTCCTCGATGGTGTCGTGCAGGATCGCCGCGATCAGCGTCTCGACGTCCAGGCCCTGGTCGGCCAGCACCTTCGCGACGGCAACCGGGTGGGTGATGTACGGCTCGCCCGACTTGCGCGTCTGCCCGACGTGCGCGGCCGCGCCCACCGCCCACGCCCGCCGCAGTTGTGCGCGCTGGTCGTCGGGCAGGTAGTCGGCCGCCTGTTCCAGCTCGCGCACGTAGTCAGGGACCTGTGCGTCGTCGTGGAGCGGCGGCACCGGAAGCGGAGCGGTCGGTGCGGGTTGTGCGGGGGTCATGTAAGGAATCTAAGCGCGGTGGTCCATGTGCGCAATGCGAGCGGATCGATGCGCTGAATAGGTGCCGTTTATGGCTATCCCACGGTCAGGAACGGACCTGCGCGCGAAGATCCCCCGCTAGACGGCTCACGCCGTGTCGCAGCCTGCGAAAAGTGGAACGCCGGTCGCCGTCTTCACGTCGTCGGATCAAGGCACCGCCCAAACGAAAACGGCCCCGCGCAGGCGGGGCCGTTCGTGCAGCAGGCCAGCAGAACCGGCCGCGACGGGTTGGATCAGTCGTCGCCCTTGGACAGGTCGTCGTCGGCGACCACTTCGGCGGCGGCCCACTCCAGCGCCTCGCGCTCCTTGCGCTCGCGCTCGGCCTTCTCGACGGCGTCGATGTAGTCGGTGTCGATGCGGCGCGCGGCGATCTCACGCAGCGCCAGCACGGTCGGCTTGTCGTTGGCTTCGCTGTTGTCCAGCTGCGGATCCACGCCATTGGCCAGCTGGCGCGCGCGCTTGGCGGCCATCATGACGAGTTCGAAGCGGTTGTTGACCACTTCCAGGCAATCTTCAACGGTAATGCGGGCCATGGGGCTCCTGGCGGCCGGCGGGCCGTCGTGCGTCTAAATGGGACCGCGAAGTCTACCCGGGCAGTTGTCCACAGGCAAGCCGCGCTTTATGAATCAGTAGGTTACGGGCCTCAGGCGCCGCTTTCGGTGGCCTGACAGGCGGCGGGAGTCGATCAGGACCCGGGATCGTCCGCCAGCAGGGCCGTGATCAGCCGCGAATGGCGGGCCACCTGCTGGTCCTTGCGGACGCGGCTGGCGATGAAGATCGAGCACATCTCGGTCACGGCCGTCTCGAAGTCCTCGTTGACGATCACGAAGTCGAACTCGCCGTAATGGGACATCTCCTCGCGCGCGGCGGCCAGGCGCTGGGCGATAACCTCCTCGCTGTCCTGGCCGCGATTGCGCATGCGCTGCTCCAGCGCCTGCCGCGATGGCGGCAGGATGAACACGCTGACCGCGTCGGGCACCTTCTCGCGCACCTGGCGCGCGCCCTGCCAGTCGATCTCCAGCAGCACGTCCTTGCCCGACGCCAGCTGCGGCTCCACCGACTGCCGGGCCGAGCCCTTCCAGTCGCCGTGCACGAGCGCGTGCTCGAAGAAATCGCCGGCGGCGACCATGCCCTCGAACTCTTCCCTGCTCACGAAGTGGTAGTGCTCGGCGTGCCGCTCGCCCGGCCGCGGCTTGCGGGAGGTGAACGAGATCGACAGGCAGATGTTCGGATCGCGCGCCAGCACGGCGTTGACGATGCTGGATTTTCCGGCGCCGGAAGGGGCCGCGACGATGAAGAGGGTTCCGCGCATTGGGTCGGGATTCGTGATTGGTGACGCGTGTTCAAAAAACGGAGCGAGCGGTACCGGCCAAGGGCATTCGGAATCGTGGCGCGCTTCGGCTCTGCGCGAATCACGAATCACGAATCACCCATCACGGCTACTCGATGTTCTGTATCTGCTCGCGAACCTGGTCGATGAGCACCTTCAGTTCGACGGCGGCCGCCGAACTGCGTGCGTCGACCGACTTGGAGCCGAGCGTGTTCGCTTCGCGGTTGAATTCCTGCAGCAGGAAATCCAGGCGGCGGCCGACGGCTTCCTTCAGCTTCAGCACGCGGCGCGCTTCGGCGACGTGCGAGTCGAGGCGATCGAGTTCCTCGTCCACGTCGAGCTTCTGCAGCCACATCACCAGTTCCTGCTCCAGCCGGCCGTTGTCCAGCGGCTGCGCGAGATCGGCGAGTCGCGCTTCCAGCTTGGTGCGCTGGCCGGCGCGGATCTGCGGCATCATCGCGCGCACTTCGGACGCGAGCGCGGCGATGCCGTCGACGCGTTCGGTGATCACCGCGGCGAGCTTGCCGCCCTCGCGCTCGCGAGCGCGCACGAATTCGTCGAGCACCTCGTCCAGCAGCGACAGCGCCTGCGCCTGCAGTTCGGCCGGATCGGTCGCCTGCGACTGCAACACGCCGGGGAACTGCAGCAGTTCGGTCAGCTCGGTGCGCAGGCGCGGGAAACGCGAATCCAGGTCCAGCGCCAGCTCGCTGAGTTCGCGCAGGCGCGCGGCGTTGAGCTGGAGCGCGCCCTCGCCTTCGGGCGAGCGCAGGCGCAGCGTGAGGTCGATCTTGCCGCGCGCGACGCGGCCGGCGACGCGTTCGCGCAGCGCCGGTTCCAGCGCGCGCAGTTCGTCGGGCAGGCGTACGCCGAGTTCGAGGAAGCGGTGGTTGACCGAGCGCAGCTCGCAACCCAGCGTGCCCCACGGGGTGGCGCGTTCGCCGCTCGCAAAGGCGGTCATGCTGCGGATCATCGACAAATCCAGCGTCGTCGGGCAGGGCCGACCGGGAGCGAATGGTAAACTCGCGCGCCTCCGAACGGTACAAACCAAGGTATTCAGGCCATGTCCGGCACGCCCGTCGCCCCCTCCGCCGGCCTCCCGGCCTCCGTCGCGCGCCCCAGCGGCCGCGCGCCCGCACAGATGCGCGAAGTCCGCATCGAACGCGGCTACACCCGCCACGCCGAAGGTTCGGTGCTGGTGAGCTTCGGCGAAACCCGCGTGCTGTGCACCGCAAGCGTCGAGAACAAGGCGCCGCCGTTCCTGCGCGGCAAGGGCGAAGGCTGGGTCACCGCCGAGTACGGCATGCTCCCGCGCGCCACGCATTCGCGCTCCGACCGCGAGGCCGCGCGCGGCAAGCAGGGCGGACGCACGCTGGAGATCCAGCGCCTCATCGGCCGCTCGCTGCGCGCCTGCATCGATCGCAAGGTGCTGGGCGAGCGCACCATCACGCTCGATTGCGACGTCCTGCAGGCCGACGGCGGCACGCGCACGGCGGCGATCACCGGCGCCTACGTCGCGCTGGTCGACGCGGTGCAGTGGCTGCTCAAGCGCCGCGAGATCGCGCGCGATCCGGTCTTCGGCGCCGTCGCGGCGGTATCGGTCGGCATCTACCGCGGCGTGCCGGTGCTGGATCTGGATTACGCCGAAGACAGCGCCTGCGACACCGACATGAACGTCGTGATGAACGATGGCGGCGGTTTCATCGAACTGCAGGGCACGGCCGAAGGCCACGCGTTCCGTCGCGAGGAACTCGATGCGCTGACCTCGCTGGCCGAAGCCGGCATCGCCGAGCTCATCGCCAAGCAGCGCGAAGCGCTCGGGCTCTGACGCCGGACATGCAAAAGCACGTCGCCTGTTTCGCTCTGGTGGTCGCCGATTACGACGAGGCCATCGACTTCTACGTGCGCAAGCTCGGCTTCGAACTGCGCGAAGACACCGACATGGGCGATGGCAAGCGCTGGGTGCTCGTCGCCCCGCGCGGCGCGCAGACGGCGATCCTGCTGGCGCGCGCGGTCGACGACGAGCAGCGCGCGGCGATCGGCCGGCAAACCGGCGGCCGCGTCGGCTTCTTCCTGCACACCGACGATTTCGCGCGCGACCACGCGTCGATGCTCGCGCATGGCGTGCGCTTCCACGAGGAACCGCGCCGCGAGCCCTACGGCACCGTCGCGGTGTTCGAGGATCTGTACGGCAACCGCTGGGACCTGCTGGAGCCGGCCGCATGAGCGCGCGCGAACGCTGGGTCATCGCCAGCAGCAACCAGGGCAAGCTGCGCGAGATCCGCGAACTGCTGGGCGACACCGGCATCGAGATCGTCACGCAGGGCGAACTCGGCGTCGCCGATGCCGACGAAACGGGCCTGACCTTCGTCGAGAACGCGCTGCTGAAGGCGCGCAAGGCGTCGCGTGAAACCGGCCTGCCCGCGCTCGGCGACGACAGCGGGCTATGCGTGGATGCGCTCGGCGGCGCGCCCGGGCTGTATTCGGCGCGTTATGCCGGCGAACACGGCAATGCCGACGCAAACATCGACAAGCTGCTGCACGAACTGCGCGATGTACCCGATGCGCAGCGCACGGCGCACTTCTATGCGGTGATCGTGCTGCTGCGCCACGCGGAGGATCCGCAGCCGGTCATCGCCGAAGGCCTCTGGCGAGGACGCGTGCTGCACGAACGCCGCGGCGCTGGCGGCTTCGGCTACGACCCGGTGTTCCTCGACGTCGAGCAGGGCAAGTCGGCGGCCGAACTGGACAAGGATTTCAAGAACCGCATCAGCCATCGCGGGCTCGCGCTCGCAGCGTTGAAGCGGCAGCTGATGCTTTGAGGCCTGGCTTTGGCCCCTCTCCCAATGGGAGAGGGGTTGGGGTGAGGGTCGGCGGAGCTGGCGTGTCGCCGATCATCGCAGCGGTGATCGGCTCGCTTCCTGATGGCGCCCCAGCCTGGGTCCCGGCTTTCGCCGGGATGACGGCTCTTTAATCCCGAAGGCTCAGAATTCCCGAATGCTCACCACCCCGCCCCTCTCGCTCTACGTCCACCTGCCCTGGTGCGTACGCAAGTGCCCGTACTGCGATTTCAATTCGCACGAGGGGCGCGGGCCGCTTCCGTTCGACGCGTACGTGGACGCGCTGCTGGCCGACCTGGACTACGACCTGCCGCTGGTGTGGGGTCGCACGATCCATTCGGTTTTCTTCGGTGGCGGTACGCCGAGCCTGTTCCCCCCGGAATTCATCGACCGCTTCCTGCAGGCGGCGAGCAGCCGCCTCCGCTTCGCGCCCGCCTGCGAGATCACGCTGGAAACCAACCCGGGCACCGCCGAGCACGGCCGCTTCGAGCTCTACCGCGCCGCGGGCGTGAACCGGTTGAGCTTCGGCGTCCAGACCTTCGACGATGAAACCCTCAAGCGGCTGGGCCGCATCCACGACAGCGGCGAGGCCGAGGCGGCGGTGAAGCTCGCGCAGGACGCGGGCTTCGACAACTTCAACCTCGACCTGATGTACGCCCTGCCTGGCCAGACGCTGGCGATGGCCGAGCGCGACCTCGAACGCGCCTTCGCACTGGATCCGACGCACGTCAGCCATTACCAGCTGACGCTCGAACCGAACACGGTGTTCGCGGCGCGTCCGCCGCGCGACATCCCCGACGACGACGCGAGCTGGGACATGCAGGAGCACTGCCAGGCGATGCTCGCGCAGGCGGGCTACGCGCAATATGAAGTCAGCGCCTATGCGCGGCCCGGCCGGCAGTGCCTGCACAACGTCAACTACTGGCAGTACGGCGACTACCTCGGCATCGGCGCGGGTGCGCACGGCAAGATCACACTCGGCGCCGAGCAGGACATCCTGCGCCGCTGGAAGACCAAGCATCCGACGCGCTATCTCGCCGCGGCGGGTCATGCCGAGGCGATCGGCGGCGACGACCGCATCGCGCCGGCGCGTCGTCCGTTCGAATACATGCTCAATGCGCTGCGGCTGGTCGACGGGTTCGCGCTCGACGCGTTCGAAGCACGCACCGGCCTGCCGCGCACGATGATCGCCCCCGCCCTTGAGCAGGCGCAAGCGCAAGGCTGGCTGTCGGTCGATGGCGACCGCGTCCGGCCGACGGAACTCGGCCGCCGCTTTACCAACGACGTGATCGAACTGTTCCTCGACGAGGACGCGGCCGATGGCGCAAATCCTGCCGCACTGCCGCATGAGGTGGCCGGCTACACCGTCGACTGAGCCGGGCCGACCACTACGCGCATGTCCCGGGACAAGCCACGGTCGCAAGCGGCTCTGGCCGCTGTTTAGGTCGTCCGACGTTTCATCGAGTGCGCCCCCTGAGGGACCACGCTGGAGCGACAAGGCTGGCGGGGCACGGATGGGTCGATGCATGATCGTCCGATCTGAGACGGTGATCCCATGTCCGCCACGTTCGAACCCCTAGGCAGTTCGATCCCTCGTCCTACCCTGGCTTCGGCGGCGTTGCCGCCGCGCGTGCGCCGCGTTCTCGAACATCTCTATGCGCTGGTCTCCGACGAAATGTCGCGCCAGCTCGAAGCGATGCTCGGCGAATTCGAGCAGCAGCTGTTCAAGCACGCCGACCTCGCGCGCAATCCCGCGCAGCAGGCCAGCCATCTCGAAACCCTGCGCACCACGCGCCTCAACCGCGCCGACCTGGTGCCGCGCTACCTCGCGCTGGTCGAAAGCGAGCTGACGACGATCCGCGATCCCGTCGGCGCCCCGCTGGAAAGCAACGGCAGCGCGCCGGCGTTCCGCGACCTCAAGCTGGTCGAGCACGGCGAGGTCGACGAATCGCTGCTGCTGCGCACGATCGCCGCGCGCCAGGAATCGCGCGCCGGCCTTCCGCTGCTGCTGCTCGGCCAGCGCTTCGGCGTGCTGGCGGGCCAGCCGGCCTTCGATGCCGAACGCCTGCCAGTCGGGCCGTACGCGCTGGGCAAGATCCTGTCCGATGCCGCGCACGCGCTGCAGATCAGCCCCGAGGCCCGGCTGCACCTCTACAAGGTCTTCGACCACCAGGTCATGACCGGCTACGCGCAGCTGGTGGAAACCATGAACGCCCTGCTCGCGCGCGAGAACGTGCTGCCGAGCCTGTCGTTCGTGCCGATCCGCCCGCGCTCGCCGCAGCGTCAGGAAGGCCAGCGTCGCGTCGCCGAGCCGGGCGAGGCGGTCGATGCGCCGCAGCGACAGCGCCCGATGACGGACTGGCCCGGGAACCACGACGGCGGCAACGGTCCGGCGCTGGAAAGCGAGACCTTCAACCTGCTGCAGCAGCTGCTGGCCGCGCGTCGCGATGCGATGAACCGGCTGCGGCCGGGCGCCGGCGGCTCCGATGCCGGTGCGCCGCGCCCGACGCTCACGCGCGAGGAACTGGCCAACGCGCTGTCGGCACTGCAGGACGTCCCCCTGCACCAGGCGCCGCCGCGCAACCTCACCGACGTCCGCCAGACCCTGCTCGCGCAGGCGCGGCAGCAGCGCGGCGAAGCGACGTTCCTGTCGCGCGACGATGCCGATACCTTCGAACTGCTCGACCTGTTCTACAACGAGATCGGCCGCGAGCTGCGCTCCGACGCCGCCGTCGGCACGCTGCTCAACCGCCTGCAGGTGCCGCTGGTGCGCCTGGCGTTGCAGGACCGCGGCTTCTTCGTCCGCAACGAACACCCGGCTCGCCAGCTGCTCAACGCCGTTGCAGAAGCCGGCGCCCACTGGGTGCCCAGGGACGAGGCCGACCCGCAGCTCAACGACCAGCTGCGCCGCGCGGTCGACCACGTCGTGGAGAACTACGACGGCGACAACGGCGTGTTCGAGAACGCCAACCGCCAGCTCCAGGAACACCTGCGTGCGATGGCGCGCAAGGCCGAGGTCGCCGAACGGCGGCATGTCGAGGCCGCGCGCGGCAAGGAGAAGCTGGTGCTGGCCAAGCGCCAGGCCAGCGATGCGATCGAGGCGATCATCAGCGAGCACAAGCTCCCGCGCTTCGTGCAGACGCTGCTGAGCCAGGCGTGGACCGACGTGCTGACCCTGACGCTGCTGCGCAGCGGCGAGGATTCGGAAGAATGGCAGCGCCAGCTGGACGCCACCCGGGAGATCGTCGCCGCCAACGCGGCGGGACAACTCGGGCAGGTGTCGAGTGCGCTCGGCGAGGACATCGAGGCCGCGCTGACGCAGGTCGGCTACCACGTCGAGGACGCAGGCGCGATCTCGCGCCAGCTCGTCACCGGCACGGTGGCGGCCAACGACGATGCGGCCTCGCGCACGGAACTGGCGCTCAAGCTCAAGGCGCGCACGCGCCTGGGCACGGACGACGCACCCGCGCCGAAAGCCGCCGAGCGCACCCCGAAGGAACAGGAATGCTGGCGCCACCTGCGCACGCTTCCGTTCGGCACGTGGTTCGAGTTCGACATCGGCGATGCGGGCGAAGTCGTGCGCCGACGACTGTCGTGGTTCAGCCCGGTGACCGACAACGCGCTGTTCGTGAACCAGCGCGGGCAGCGCGTGGCCGAGCAGTCGCTGGACAGCCTCGCGCGCCAGGTCGCCGCCGGTCGCGCACGCGTGGTCACCGAGGAAAAGAGCCGCCTGGTCGACCGCGCATGGAGCGCGGTGATGGGCGCGCTCGGCCAGCTGGTCGGGCACAACAACCACTCCGAAGCCCACGCCTGAAGGGGATGCCCGCATGATGGAAGAGTTCCGCCGCGCCCGCCGCCGTGCGATCCAGGAACCGGTGCAGGTCGTCGACACCATGACCGACACGGTGATCGGCCAGCTCAGCAACCTGTCGGAAACCGGCATGCTCCTCATCGCCACCGCGCCACTGGTCGAGGACGGCCTCTACCAGCTGCGCTTCAACCTGCGCGGCGCACCGCACCAGTCCTCGCCCATCGAGGTCGGCGCGCACCTGCTCTGGCAGGACAGCACCAGCACGCCCGGGCAAACGTGGTCGGGCTTCCGCTTCATCACGATGCTGGAGAGCGAACTCCAGCAGCTGCGCCACTGGCTGGAATCGGGGCACGGCAAGCCGATGTGACACGGCCAAATGGCGCCGCGGCTTGCAGCGCGCGGCCCTGCGGCTCGCGTGATCCGTCGATTGCCTTGGCTGAATACGGACGCGTCGACGCCATGCGGCACAATGGGCGGTGTTCCCGCCTTTCGACCGCATCCGAATGACCACTGCCGCCGCGCTGTACCCGAACCACATCGCCGAACTGCACCGCCGCACCGAGCAGGCCCTCGCCCGCGGCGGCTTCGACCATCTCGTCATTCCCAGCGGCACGTCGCACTACCAGGTGTTCGACGACCGCGACTACCCATACGCGGTTAATCCGCAGTTCAAGGCATGGCTGCCGCTCACGCGCGCGCCGGGCAGCTGGCTGGTCGCCACGCCGGGCCAGAAGCCCAAGCTGATCTTCCTGCAGCCGTTCGATTACTGGCACGTCGTGCCGTCGGCGCCGAGCGGCTACTGGGTCGAGCATTTCGACATCGTCACCATCCGCACGCCGGACGAAGCGCTGCAGCACCTGCCGGCGAACCCGGCGCGCTGCGCGATCCTGGGCGAGGCGAACAGCACGGTGGGCAATTTCGCGCCGAACAACCCGGCGTCGGTCGTGAACTACCTGGAATACCACCGCGCATTCAAGACGCCGTACGAAGTGCAGATGATGCGCGAGGCCTCGCGTCGCGGCGTGCGCGCGCACCGTGCGGCCGAGCGCGCCTTCCGCGCCGGCGCGAGCGAGTTCGGCATCCACCTGGTGTATTGCCAGGCCGCCGCGCAGGACGCGAACGACCTGCCCTACAGCAACATCATCGCGATCAACGAGCACGGCGCGGTCCTGCACTACACCGATCGCGACACGATCGCGCCGCAGTCGCCGCGCAGCTTCCTGATCGACGCCGGCGCCGCGCACGGCGGCTACGCCTGCGACATCACGCGCAGCTACGCCTACGACGCCGGCAGCGAGTTCCAGGCGATGATCGACGCGGTGGATGCCGCGCAGCTGAAGATGTGCGACCAGGTACGCGCCGGCACGGACTACAAGCAGATCCACCTCGATGCGCACCTTGCGCTCGCCGGCGTGCTGAAGGACTTCGGCGTCATCAACGTCTCGCCCGAAGCCGCCGTCGCTACCGGCGTGAGCAGCGCGTTCTTCCCGCACGGCATCGGCCACGGCATCGGCCTGCAGGTGCACGACGTCGCCGGTTTCGCGGCAAGCGACGAAGGCGGCACCATCGCCAAGCCCGACGGCCACCCGTACCTGCGCCTCACGCGCGTGCTCGAGCCGGGCATGGCGGTGACGATCGAGCCGGGCCTGTACTTCATCGACATGCTGCTGGACGAGGTGAAGAAGAACGGCCACGCCGACAGCGTCGACTGGTCGCGCGTGGACGCGTTCAAGCCCTTCGGCGGCATCCGCATCGAGGACGACGTCGTGTGCACGGATGACGCGCCGATCAACCTGACGCGCGAAGCCTTCGACGAAGCGGCCTGATTCGCTTCGCTCGTCATCCACGAGCGCCGCGACCGATTCTTTGGTTGCGGCGTTCTTGTTTGGGCGGTTGGTGTTTCGAGGCGTCGGCGGGCCGACGGCTTTGCTTCGAGCGCTTTGATTTGAGCAGTTGCTTCGAGCTGTTCCTGTTGCTGTTGCTGTTGCTCTTGAACAGCCTATTCGTTGCTAGCCCCGGAGGGCGCCGCGCAGGATGTGCGGTGGTGAGCGCTGAGCCATGGATGGCGAATCGCGAACGCGCCCTTGCTCTGTCCGGTCGTAGGATTGGGTTGGACTTGTACGCACTTTCTTTGGGTTACTTTTCTTTGTGCGAGCAAAGAAAAGTGACCCGAGCGTCGCAGGCGATCGGAAGCTTGGCGAGTGATTCTTCTTTGCTCTTCAAACGTCACAGGAAAGCATGAAACGTCCATGTATGGTGCCGCCATTCGGCGGCCCAGAAGCGGCCCGCCTTCGCGGGAATGACGGGCAAGAGCAAGAGCAACGGCAAGATGGATTCCAGCCTTCGCTGGAATGACGGTGAAGTCGTTCACCGTTGAAGGAGTGCCCATGTGAGTCGGGCCTGGGTCCCGGCTTTCGCCGGGATGACAGGGAGGGCGGGACGCCGGTGCGGCGGAATGCTGCCAGCCAACCTCAGCCGCGCGAAGCCATCAACGCCTCGATCTCGTCGGCACTGCGCGCGAGCGCATTCGTCAGCACCTGCGGTTCGTCGCGCGTGACCAGCACGTCGTCTTCGGTGCGGATGCCAATGCCGCGCCACTTCGCATCCACGGTGGCGTCGTCGGGCGAGATGTAGACGCCCGGTTCGATGGTGAACACCATGCCGGGTTCGAGCAGCCGCGATTCGCCGTCGAAGCGGTATTCGCCAACGTCGTGGACGTCGAGGCCGAGCCAGTGGCCGGTCTTGTGGCGATAGAAACGACGGTAGCTCCCGTCAGCCAGGTTCTTCTCCAGCTTGCCCTTCAGCAGGCCGAGGCGAAGCAGGCCTTCGGTCAGCGTTTCCACCGCGGCGACGTGGCCGGTCTCGTACGGAATGCCCGGCCGCGCCTGCGCGAGCGCCGCGGCCTGCGCTTCGCCGACGAGGTCGTGCAGCGCGCGCTGTTCCCTGGTGAAGCGGCCATTGACCGGAAACGTTCGCGTGATATCGGCCGCGTAGCCGCGGTATTCGGCGCCGGCGTCGATGAGCACCAGGTCGCCGTCCTTCGCCTGCGCCGCGTTCGCACGGTAATGCAGTACGCACGCGTTGCTGCCGGCGCCGACGATGCTGCTGTACGCGGGATCGGCGTCGTGCGAACGGAACACGCGTTCGACTTCCGCCTGCAACTGGTATTCGTGGATGCCGGGGCGCGCGGCGAGCATCGCGGCTTCGTGCGCGAGCACGCTGATGTCGGCGGCGCGCTGCATCAGGCGGATTTCGTCGCGATCCTTGAACAGGCGCAGCTCGTCGAGCAGATGGCCGAGTTCGAGGAACTCGTGCGGCGGCTGCGCGCCCTGTCGCACCATGGCGCGAACGCGATTGAGCCAGCCGATGAGCTTGAGGTCGAATTCCTGGTCGCGTCCGAAGTGGTAGTACACGCGCGAACGGCCTTCGAGCAGGCCGGGCAGGATGTCGTCGAGGTCGGCGATCGGGTACGCATCGTCCAGGCCGAATGCCTCCACCGCGCCTTCCGGACCAAAACGCGGTCCGTCCCAGCCTTCGCGCTCGGGATCGCGCTCGCGGCAGAACAGGATCACCTCGCCGTGCTTGCGACCGGGCACCAGCACGAGCACCGCTTCGGGCTCGGGAAAACCGGTGAGGTACAGCAGGTCCGAATCCTGACGATACGGATAGTGCGTGTCGCGGCTGCGGATGCGCTCGGGCGCCGACGGCAGGATTGCGATCGCGTCGTCGCCGGCCATGCGCATGAGCTGCTTGCGCCGCTTCGCGTAGGCCTTGTCGGGAATGCGGAGGGGTTTGTGCATTTGAGGCTCGTCATTCCCGCGCGGGCGGGAATCCAGTGACTCGGCTTGCGCTACGCGCAACCGGGCCACGACGTCAGTTCAACTTCTGCCGATGCTGCGCCGCCAGCACGCAGTCGCCGTGCAGCAGCAACACGGCCACGCGCACGAATTCCTCGATCTCCACCAGCGCTTCCTCGTCTTCCTCGTCGCCGTCGCTCTGCGGCTGCGCGGCGGCGAGCTTGGCCAAGTCGCCCAGCGCTTCGGCACCTTCGTCCGAGAGCTTCGGGCGCGAACCGGTCGACAGGCCGAAGCCGCCGAGGAAACCGCGGCACCACTCGAACAGCGCGCCGCTGCGCTCGGCGAGCGAGGCGTCGGGTTCCGGCAGCAGCAGGGCGAAGTCGAAGCTGCGGTCGGCCAGCTGCGCGGCACTGGCCAGGCGCAGTTCGTCCAGCGCGCTGCCCGCAGCGGGCGCGGGGAGCGCGTCGTCGGCCAGCACCTTTGCCGGCCATTCGCGCACCGAGGCGCCGCCGCCGGCCAGCCAGCCGCACAGGCCGCCGTGCAGTTCAAAGGGCGAAGCTGCGAGCGCCAGCTGGCGGCTCTCGGCCTCGATCGCGGAGACGGAAGGCAGTTCGATTTCGGACACGATCGGGCGCGAAGTGCGGGAAAGAGGGGGACGGGCGGCAGTGTAACAACCTGATGGTTGTTGCCGGCGCGAACGCCTGCCTACACTGCACGCAGCAACGCTGGAGTCGTTGCCGGGGGTGTTCGTGTTCCGCCAGACCTTGATGCCAGCCGCCCGGCTCGCCGGCGTGGTGTTCGTGCTCGCTGCAGCCCTGGCCGGGACGGCCGGCGCGGCCACGCGCGACTTCTATTTCGACCGCCCCGGCAGCGAGCGCGGCCTGGTCCAGAACACCGTCACCGCCTTCGCGCAGGACACGCAGGGCTACGTCTGGGTCGCCACCCAGGGCGGGCTGCACCGCTACGACGGCCAGCGCTACCTGCCCTACCGCCACAACCCGCGCGACGCCGCGAGCCTGCCTGACAGCCACATCACGGCGCTCGCAATGGACGGCGACCGCGCGCTGTGGGTCGGCACGTACTCGGAATACCTCAGCCGGCTGGACCTCGCGAACGGACAGATCAAGCGCTTCAAGGCCTCCGGCGCGGCGCATCCGCACCGGCAGGTGATGGCCGTGCTGCCGCAGCGCGGACAGGTGTGGGTCGGCACCGTCGCCGGCCTCGAACGCCTGGATCCGGCCACCGGCAAGCGCCAGACGGTCGTGCCGCTGGAGACGCAGGTCATCGGCAACGCCAGCCGGCAGAGCCTGCTCGCCGCACGCGACGGCGTGGCCTGGTGGGGAGGTCCGCAAGGCCTCTACCGGCTCGACGGCAGCCTGCCCGAGCGCATCGGCCCCGAGGACGCGGTCACCGCGTTGTTCCAGGACGCCGGCGGCCAGCTCTGGGTCGGACGACGCGACGGCCTGTTCCGCCTGCACAGCAATGGCCCCGAACTCATGCGCGCGTGGCCGGAACAGCCGATGCCGGGCGAGGACGCGCCGGTGGTGCGCGCGATCGCGCAGGCGCCGGACCGGCAGCTCTGGTTCTCCGTCTACGGCTACGGCCTGCGCCGGCTCGATCCGGTCAGCGGCCACGTCGAGGAAGTCCGCGAAGAACCTGGCATCGATGCCAGCCTTCCGGACGATTCGATCAACGCATTGATGATCGACCGAGGCGGCATGCTCTGGATCGGCGGGCAGTTCCGCGGCGTCGCCGTCGCCGATCCGCGCGGCACGCGCTTTCGCTACGTGTTCAACATGGAGCACCCGCGCCGCCCCGACAGTCCGGCGTCGGCCGACAGCATCCGTTCGATCGTCCAAGGCCAGGACGGCGCGCTGTGGCTGGGCACCGACAACGCGCGCCTGTTCCGCTACGCGCTGGACGACGACCGCTTCGAGGACCTGAGCGCGCTGCTGGCCGACCAGGGCCGCACGCCGCACGTCACCGGATTCGCGAAGGCGGGCCCGGATGATCTGTGGGTCGCCACCGACACCGGCCTCTATCGCCTCGATCCGCAGCGTCGCACCGCGCGCCCGCTGCCGATACCGGAACTTGGCCGCACGCCGCTTCGCACGCTCGCGCTCGGACGCGACGGCTCGCTCTGGATCGGCAGCCACGGCTACGGGGCGTACCGCTACCGGCCCGACACCGGCAAGCTCGCGCACTTCGCGTATCGCGAGAACGATCCCAGCGGACTGAGTTATCCGGTCGTGCACGCGATCGTCGAAGACCGCCACGGCCACGTGTGGTTCGGCACCGGCGACGGGCTGGACGTGCTCGATCCGGCGACCGGTCGCCTTCGTCACTTCCGCCATCTCAATACCGATCCCCAGAGCTTGCCCGGCAATCGCGTGCGCGCGTTGCACGTGGCCAGCGACGGTTCGCTGTGGGTCGGCACGCACGCCGGCCTGAGTCGCGTCGTCGAGGAGAAGGACGGCAGCGTGCACTTCGCGCATCCGCTCACCGGCACGCTGAGCAGCGACCTGGTGCCGGTGGTGTTCGCGATCGCCGAAGCGCCGGCGGGCCGGCTGTGGCTGAGCACGCAGGCGGGGATCATCAGCTACGACATCCGCGACGAGCGCACGCGCAGCTACGGCCTCGCCGACGGCCTGCAGGACCTGGAATTCCACGGCGGCTCGGTCGCGCAGCTGGGCGACGGACGCATCGCCTTCGGCGGCGTGCGCGGCCTGAACCTGTTCGATCCGCGTCGTATGCACGAATCCGGCTACACCGCGCCGCTGCGACTGCTGGGCGCATGGGTCGGCAACCAGGCGAAGGCCGATCCGAGTTCGCTGTGGCAGGCGCCGAAACTCGATCTGGACGAAGGCGACGGCCTGCTGCGACTGCGCATCGGCGCGCTGGATTTCGCACCCACCGCGGCCACGCGCTACCGCTACCGCATGGACGGTTTCGATCGCGACTGGATCGACAACGGCACCGCGCAGGACGTCACCTATTCGCGCCTGCCGTCGGGCAGCTACAACTTCCTCGTGCAGGCCACGAACCGGCCTGGCGCCTGGAACGAAGCGACCCTCGACATCCCGGTGCATGTAGCGCCGCCGGTGTGGCGGCATCCGCTGGTGATCGCCGCCGCCGTGCTGGCGTTCCTCGCATTCGTAGGCGGACTGACCTGGCGCCGCCTGCAGGACCGCCGTCGGGAGCGCGGCTACTTCGCGCAGATCCGCGAACGCGACGAGCGCCTGAAGCTCGCGCTGTGGGCATCGGGCGAACAGTTCTGGGACTACGATCTGGAGCGCCGCGTGCTGCGCCGCACGCGTGCCGACGAGCAGGCGGGCCTCACGACCGATCTCGGCGTGCAGACGCTGGTCGATGCGAACCTGCAGATCCATCCGGATGATCTGCCGCGCGCCATCGCCTCGCTGCGTCGCCATCTGCGCGGCGAAACGCCGCTGTACGTGTCCGAACACCGCGTTCGCGAAACCGACGGCAAGTGGGTCTGGATGCGCGCGCGTGGCCGCGTGGTCGAACGCGACGGCACCGGACGCGCCTTGCGCGTGGCCGGCACGGCGCGCGACATCACCGCCAACCGCAGCGCCGAGCGCGATCGCCGCATCGCCGGCCAGGTGCTCGACAGCATGATGGAAGCGGTGGCGGTGTTCGACCGCGAATTCCGCTTCGTGTCGGTCAACCCGGCCTTCACCCGCATGACCGGTTACAGCGACGCGGAAGTGATCGGCCGCCCAACGCGCCTGCTCGACAGCGACCAGCACGACCCGGCGTTCTACCAGCACGTACGCGCCGAGCTGCGCCGCAACGGGCGCTGGTCGGGCGAGATCTGGCAGCAGCGCAAGAACGGCGACGAATTCCTGTGCTGGTTCCAGGGCAGCGAAGTGCTCGACGCCGGCGGTCAGCACGGCCATTACGTCGCGGTGCTGGGCGACATCACCGACCAGAAGCGCGCCGAGCAGGAACTGCGCTACCTCGCCAACTACGACACCCTCACGAGCCTGCCGAACCGCGCGCTGCTGTCCGAGCGTCTGTCGCGCGCGATCGTGAAGGCGCGCCGCGGCAACACGCGCATCGCGATGCTGTTCCTCGACCTGGACCGCTTCAAGGACATCAACGATTCACTCGGCCACGCTGCGGGCGACCGCATCCTGCGCGCGGCCGCGCATCGCCTGCAGCATGCCGTCGGGCCGACGCACACGGTCGCGCGCCTGGGCGGCGACGAGTTCACGGTGTTGCTGGAAAACCTGGAAAGCATCGAACACGCCGAGCAGGTCGCGCGCGACGTGCTCGCCTCGTTCGAAGCGCCGCTGGACATCGACCAGCGCCACGACGTGGTGATCTCGCCGTCCATCGGCATCAGCCTGTACCCCGACCACGCGCTGGTGCCGACCGACCTGCTCAAGCACGCCGACACCGCGATGTACCAGGCCAAGGCCGCGGGACGACGCACGTTCATGCGCTACACCGAGGCGATGGACGTCGAGATTCGCGGGCGCGCCACTATTTCCGCTGCGTTGCGCGGCGTGCTCGACCGCAACGAGCTGCGGCTGGTGTTCCAGCCCAAGCTCTCGCTGGACCATTCGCGCATCACCGGCGTGGAAGCGCTGCTGCGCTGGACGAGCCCCGAACTCGGCGCCATCTCGCCGGCGCAGTTCATCCCGCTGGCCGAGGAAAGCGGCCTCATCCTCGACATCGGCGAATGGGCGCTGCGCGAAGCGTGCAGCGTGCTCAAGGGCTGGCGCATGAAGGGCCTGGACCAGCTGACGATGGCGGTGAACGTCTCCTCGCTGCAGTTGCTGCGCGGCAACCTGCCCAAGCAGGTCGCGCGTGCGCTGGTCGAAAGCGGCGTGCCGCCGGAGATGCTGCAGCTGGAGCTGACCGAGAGCGTGATCATGGCCAACGCCGGGCAGACCTCGGCGACGCTGGATGCGCTGCGCTCGCTCGGCGTGGGCCTGGCGATCGACGACTTCGGCACCGGCTATTCGTCGCTGGCCTACCTCAAGCGCCTGCCGATCCACACGCTGAAGATCGACAAGGAATTCATCGGCGACCTCACCCGCGACGCCGACGACGAGGCCATCACCACCACGGTCATCGCGATGGCGCATTCGCTGGGCCTGACGGTGATCGCCGAGGGCGTGGAAACCGAGGCGCAGATGCAGTTCCTGCGCGGGCGTGGCTGCGACGAGATCCAGGGGTACTGGCTCGCGCGTCCGCTGGAAGCGGCCAGCTGCCTGTCCTTCATCCGGGCCTGGACGCCGCACTCGGTGCCGGTCGGCAGCGGGACCGTGGACACGGTCTGACGGCAGGCGTGAACGGGCGCGCAGCCCCACCCGGCCGCGCCCTTGACCCGTCACCCCGCCCTGCTATCGTGCCCGGCATGGAACAGGCCCAACTCCTCGCGCAACTGCAGTCGCTCGCCGACCGTGTCGAGCAGTTGGCCGACCGCGCGCGTCGCCTCTCCGAGGAAAACCGCAGCCTGCGCCAGCAACAGGAACAACTGATGGGCGAACGCTCCGCGCTGCTCGCCAAGAACGAACAGGCGCGCACGCGGGTCGAAGCGATGATCGCGCGGCTGAAATCGCTGGAACAGCACACGTGAGATCGCAATGACCAGCGAAGTCGTCAGCATCCGACTGCTCGATCGCGAATACACCGTCGGTTGCGAACCCGGCGAGCGCGACAGCCTGCAGGCCGCCGCGAAGTTGCTGGACGGCAAGATGCGCGAGATCCGCGGCACCAACCGCATGGCCGCGCTCGATCGCGTCGCCGTGCTGGCCGCGTTGAACCTCGCGCACGACCTGCAGCAGATGCGCGACGAACTGGCCACGCGCGACCGCGAACTCGAACGCACGCTCAACACCCTGCATCGCCGCCTGGACGACCTGTTCGACGTACCGGCACGTTGAAGCGCGACGTTGCGTTCACACTGAATGCGCAGATCGAACTCAATGCATTCGTGCACTGAATCGTTCCCGAGCCGGCACCGACGAGCGGACACGCAGCGGTAGGTCGCCGCGCTATACTTTCCCCTCGTCCTCTGCTGTGCGCGACAGCGTGCGCAAACATTCGCCTTGTCCCTTAATGACGACCACGGGGGCGCGGCGGACGCCCGGAGTGCAGGTCCGCCTCGTAGCGGGAAGCCCGAAGGCATCCAAGCGTCCCCACTTGAACCCCGGGTTCAAGGTCGTTTCGCAAGCATCGCCATTGGCGGAGGACTTCCATCTCACGGTCGCGGCAGAAATGCCGCACCCCGGTTCGGGCGCGGATTCGCGCCCGAATTTTTATGTGGCCGCGCGCGGTCGCGCCCGGCTTTCGTAACTTCGTTGATTCCCGTCCACCGGCCGCCTTCGCGGCGCCGCACTACAGGATCCCGCGCTGCATGACGGTCGACCGCACGGCGCTGCGCCGCGAGCTCCGCAACCGCCGCCGTGAACTGCCTGCCGGCGAGCGCATCGCCGCCGCCGAACGTCTCGCCGCGCAGTTGCTCGCGCTCCCCTTCGCGCCCTCCTCGGGTTACGTCGCCGGCTACTGGGCCATGGATGGCGAGATCGCGCTGCACGTGTGGCAACTGCGCCTGCCGCGCGAGTGTGTCTACTGCCTCCCTGTACTCAACGACGATGGTCGCCTGCGCTTCGCGCCGTGGCGGCCGGGCGACGCGCTGGTGAGCAATCGCCACGGCATCCCGGAGCCGGACATCGCCGAAACCTCGATGCTCGAACCGGAACAGATGGACGTCGTCGTCGCTCCGCTCGTGGGCTTCGACGGTCGCGGCCATCGGCTCGGCATGGGAGGCGGCTGGTACGATCGCAGCTTCGCCTTCCGCCACCAGCGCCCTGGGCCGCCGTGGCTGGTCGGAGCCGCGTTCGACGTGCAACGGGTCGAGACGCTCGACCGCGCGGATTGGGATGTCGCCCTGGACGCGGTGTGCACGCAATCGTCCACGCTCGACTGCAGGAGTTCCGAATGAGCGCCCGTCGCCGTTACTGGCTGATGAAGTCCGAACCGGACACGTTCTCCATCGACGATCTCGAACGCGTGCGCACCGAACCCTGGAACGGCGTGCGCAACTACCAGGCGCGCAACTTCATGCGCGATGGCATGCAGGTCGGCGACGGCGTGCTGTTCTATCACTCCAACACCGACGTGCCGGGCATCGTCGGCACCGCGACGGTGGCGAGCAAGGCGTATCCCGACGAGACGCAGTTCGACCCGAAATCCGACTATTACGACGCCAAGAGTTCGCGTGAGGAACCGCGCTGGTTCCTGGTCGACGTCGCGTTCGAGCGCAAGTTCAAGCGCACCATCACGCTGGACGAACTCAAGCAGCACGCCGGCAAGCTCGGCGAGGACTTCGCGCTGATTCGCCGCGGCAATCGCCTGTCGGTGTTGCCGGTGTCGGCTGCGCAATGGAAGTATCTGCTGTCGCTCGAGTGACGCCGGCGCGCGTCGCGCCTTTCCAATTTCCACTACCCACGCAGCCCACATGAGCGAAAGCAAGCGCCTGGCCGGCGAACAGGCCATCGAGTACGTCGAGGACGGCATGATCGTCGGCGTTGGCACCGGTTCCACCGTGGCCTTCTTCATCGACGCGCTCGCGCGCATCAAGGACCGCATCAAGGGCGCCGTGTCGAGCTCCGACCAGAGCACCGCGCGTCTGCGCCAACACGGCATCGAGGTGCTGGATCTGAACGCGACCGGCCCGCTGTCGCTCTATGTCGATGGCGCGGACGAATGCGATCCGCACAAGCGCCTGATCAAGGGCGGCGGCGCGGCGCTCACGCGCGAGAAGATCATCGCCGAGGCGAGCCAGAAGTTCGTGTGCATCGTCGATCCGAGCAAGCGCGTGGACGTGCTCGGCAGATTCCCGCTGCCCGTCGAGGTGATCCCCATGGCGCGCAGCCTCGTCGCGCGCGAGATCCAGGCGATGACGCGCGGCCAGCCGGTGTGGCGCCAGACCGCAGACGGTGCGGGCGTGGTTACGGACAACGGCAACGTCATTCTCGACATCCATGGGCTCGCGATCGTCGATCCCGTCGGACTGGAGCAGGCGATCAACCAGATTCCGGGCGTGGTCAGCGTCGGCCTGTTCGCGCGCCGGCCGGCCGACGTGGTGATCGTCGGCGGCGAGCCGCCGATCGTCCTGTAATTCCGTGGTGGGCCGGTCTCAAGACGTGAGACCGGCAGCGTCGACAATCGGCTCGCATACACGCCGGCGACGCCGGCGCGCGACACTTTCCTCCGGTGCTCTCGCTTTTCCGGGTGCATTCGCCGGTACGCCATGACCCTGCGCTGCCTCTTCGTCGACTTCAATTCGTACTTCGCCTCGGTGGAGCAGTACGACGAGCCGGCGCTGCTCGGCCGGCCCGTTGCTGTCGTGCCCGTCATGTCGGCCACGACCTGCGCCATCGCCGCCAGTTATGAGGCAAAGGCCTTCGGCGTGAAGACGGGCACGCCAGTGTGGGAAGCGCTGGAGCTCTGCCCCGATATCGTCCTGCGCGAGGCGCGACCCGCCCGATACATCGCGATGCACCATCGCCTGATGGCCGCCATCGAGGAGTGCATTCCGCACGGCAAGGCCGAATCGATCGACGAGGTGCCGTGCTGGCTGATCGGCCGCGAGCGCGAGCGCGCCAATGCGGAGGCGATCGCCAAGCGCATCAAGCAGCGTCTGGTCGACGAGGGCTTCAGTCCGGCGATCCGTTGCTCGATCGGCATTGCGCCGAACCGGTTCCTTGCGAAGACGGCTTCGGACATGCGCAAGCCGGATGGACTGACCGTCCTGGAAGAGGCGGATCTGCCAGGTGCGCTGCATTCGCTGGCGCTTAGGGAGTTCTGCGGCATCGGGCCATCGGTCGAGCAGCGCCTGCTGCGCGCCGGGATCCATACGTCCGAGCAGCTCTGCGCTGCATCGCGATCCCAGTTGCGCGCCGCGTGGGGCAGCATCGAAGGTGAACGCTATTGGCTGCAGTTGCGCGGGCATGAATTACCGGGCCGGACCGAGCGCCGCGCGTCGCTGGGCCACTCGCACGTGCTCGGTCCTGAACTGCGCACGTTCGAGGGCGCGCGCGCCGTTCTCTTCAAGCTGCTGGCGAAGGCCGCGATGCGATTGCGGCATGAGCGCTACCTTGCGGGCGGGCTTTCGATCCGCATTCGTTTTGTCGGGATGGAAAACCGCTTCGAGCGCGACCTCACGTTTGCGCCCCTCGACGACACGCCGACCTTGTTGCGTTTACTCGGCGATGAACTCGCTTCGCTCGAAACCGCCATCCAGCGGAAGCGCTGGAACGCCAGGCGGCACCCGCCGCTATCCGTGGCCGTTACGCTGACCCAGCTCGAACCGGTTGGCAGCATCACCCAGGAACTGATGGCCACGCGCGGGCGCGCGAAGGCAATCAGCGCCACGCTCGACTCCATCAACCGGCGCTACGGCAACAACACGCTCTACTTCGGCGCAATGCAGGAGGCGCTGGAGCAGGACGCGGCGCCGATGCGGATTCCGTTCGCCACGATTCCGGAGGCGGGGCTGGAGGAAGACGTGGCGGCGCGCAGCAAGCCCACGGATTCAGTGGAAGAGCTGTGGCTCGAGCGCGAACGCCAGTTCAAGGTGCTGGCCGAAGAGGCGCACCGGAAAGCTCGGGAGCAGCCTGAGAGGATCAAGGCGGTTACCGCGAAGCCTTTTGGCGCTGGAGGTTGGACGCGCGGAACCTCGAAGGAACCACCTGCGGCACCGGGAACGACGGGATCGCTGTTCTGATTCTCGTGGCGCGGGGGATCGGCCGCCGTTGAATCTCGCAAGGTTCTGCAGCGCATGCCTGTGCTGACGTTCGTCAAGCGATGCGCCAGTTTGCTTTTTTGATCGCGCAAAAGAAGAAGGCCGGTCCTGATGGACCGGCCTTCTGGGGTAAAGCCCCCGGCGATGACCTACTCTTGCATGGCTTGAGCCACACTACCATCGGCGCATGTGCGTTTCACTTCCGAGTTCGGAATGGGATCGGGTGGGACCACACAGCTATTGTCACCAGGGAGAGGGTGGAGGGTCGCAATGCTCGGTGTACTGAGTTGCGCGCACGCTCTCGTTGGTTTGCTTAGGACGGCAAGCCGTCTTCAGCGGATAGGTTGGGATAAGTAGCGAGTGAGCCGAACGTCACGACGTTGTCGTAAGTCCAAGGCCACTTGAGGTTATATGGTCAAGCCACACGGATCATTAGTACTGGTTAGCTCAATGCATTGCTGCACTTACACACCCAGCCTATCAACCACCTGGTCTTGATGGTTCCTTCAGGGGAGTCAAGCTCCCGGGAGATCTCATCTTGAGGCGCGCTTCCCGCTTAGATGCTTTCAGCGGTTATCGCTTCCGAACATAGCTACCCGGCAGTGCCACTGGCGTGACAACCGGAACACCAGAGGTTCGTCCACTCCGGTCCTCTCGTACTAGGAGCAGCCCCTCTCAAATCTCCAACGCCCACGACAGATAGGGACCGAACTGTCTCACGACGTTCTGAACCCAGCTCGCGTACCACTTTAAATGGCGAACAGCCATACCCTTGGGACCGACTACAGCCCCAGGATGTGATGAGCCGACATCGAGGTGCCAAACACCGCCGTCGATATGAACTCTTGGGCGGTATCAGCCTGTTATCCCCGGAGTACCTTTTATCCGTTGAGCGATGGCCCTTCCATACAGAACCACCGGATCACTAAGACCTACTTTCGTACCTGCTTGATCCGTCGATCTTGCAGTCAAGCACGCTTATGCCTTTGCACACAGTGCGCGATGTCCGACCGCGCTGAGCGTACCTTCGTGCTCCTCCGTTACACTTTGGGAGGAGACCGCCCCAGTCAAACTACCCACCATACACGGTCCCCGATCCGGATTACGGACCTAGGTTAGAACGTCAAGCACATCAGGGTGGTATTTCAAGGATGGCTCCACCGAAGCTAGCGCCTCGGTTTCATAGCCTCCCACCTATCCTACACAGACGAACTCAACGTTCAGTGTAAAGCTATAGTAAAGGTTCACGGGGTCTTTCCGTCTTGCCGCGGGAACGCTGCATCTTCACAGCGATTTCAATTTCACTGAGTCTCGGGTGGAGACAGCGCCGCTGTCGTTACGCCATTCGTGCAGGTCGGAACTTACCCGACAAGGAATTTCGCTACCTTAGGACCGTTATAGTTACGGCCGCCGTTTACCGGGGCTTCGATCAAGAGCTTCGCCTTGCGGCTGACCCCATCAATTAACCTTCCGGCACCGGGCAGGCGTCACACCCTATACGTCCACTTTCGTGTTTGCAGAGTGCTGTGTTTTTGATAAACAGTCGCAGCGGCCTGGTCACTGCGGCCCTTCTCAGCTATGAACCAAAAAGGGCGCACCTTCTCCCGAAGTTACGGTGCTATTTTGCCTAGTTCCTTCACCCGAGTTCTCTCAAGCGCCTGAGAATTCTCATCCTGCCCACCTGTGTCGGTTTACGGTACGGTCTGCGTAAGCTGAAGCTTAGGAGCTTTTCCTGGAAGCGTGATATCGGCAGCTTAGTCCTAAAGGACTCGTCCTTAGTCTCAACGTTGCCCCCCCGGATTTGCCTAAGGGGACCGCCTCAACTCTCTCACCGGGACAACCAACGCCCGGCCTGCCTAACCTTCTCCGTCCCTCCATCGCACTTACGCGAGGTGCTGGAATATTAACCAGCTTCCCATCGACTACGCATTTCTGCCTCGCCTTAGGGGCCGACTCACCCTGCGTCGATTAACGTTGCGCAAGGAAACCTTGGGCTTTCGGCGTGCGGGCTTTTCACCCGCATTATCGTTACTCATGTCAGCATTCGCACTTCCGATACCTCCAGCGGACTTCTCAATCCACCTTCATCGGCTTACGGAACGCTCCTCTACCGCGCACACAAAGTGTGCACCCCAAGCTTCGGTTCCGTGCTTAGCCCCGTTAAATCTTCCGCGCAGACCGACTCGACCAGTGAGCTATTACGCTTTCTTTAAAGGGTGGCTGCTTCTAAGCCAACCTCCTGGCTGTCTGTGCCTTTCCACATCGTTTTCCACTTAGCACGAAATTTGGGACCTTAGCTGTGGGTCTGGGTTGTTTCCCTTTTCACGACGGACGTTAGCACCCGCCGTGTGTCTCCCATGCAGTCTGTCCTGGTATTCGGAGTTTGCCATGGTTTGGTAAGTCGCAATGACCCCCTAGCCATAACAGTGCTCTACCCCCAGGAAGATTCACATGAGGCGCTACCTAAATAGCTTTCGAGGAGAACCAGCTATCTCCGGGTTCGATTAGCTTTTCACTCCTAATCACACCTCATCCCCTACCTTTGCAACGGGAGTGGGTTCGGGCCTCCAGTTGATGTTACTCAACCTTCACCCTGGGCATGACTAGATCACCCGGTTTCGGGTCTACTGCCCGCGACTATGCGCCCTTATCAGACTCGGTTTCCCTTCGCCTCCCCTATACGGTTAAGCTCGCCACGAACAGTAAGTCGCTGACCCATTATACAAAAGGTACGCCGTCACCCTTGCGGGCTCCGACTGCTTGTACGCACACGGTTTCAGGGTCTATTTCACTCCCCTCTCCGGGGTTCTTTTCGCCTTTCCCTCACGGTACTGGTTCACTATCGGTCGGTCAGGAGTATTTAGCCTTGGAGGATGGTCCCCCCATGTTCAGACAGGGTTTCTCGTGCCCCGCCTTACTCGATTTCATCGAAAGAGCTCTTTCGCATACCGGGCTGTCACCGTCTATGGCCAACCTTTCCAGGTTGTTTTGCTAGAACTCAATCAACTTAAGGGCTGGTCCCCGTTCGCTCGTCACTACTTAGGGAATCTCGGTTGATTTCTTTTCCTCCGGGTACTTAGATATTTCAGTTCTCCGGGTTTGCTTCCAGCAGCTATGTATTCACTGCAGGATACCTATTGCTAGGTGGGTTTCCCCATTCGGACATTGCGGGATCAATGCTTGTTGCCAGCTCCCCCGCACTTTTCGCAGGCTGCCACGTCCTTCATCGCCTCTGACCGCCAAGGCATCCACCGTGTGCGCTTATTCGCTTGACCATATAACCCCAAGTCGCCTCAGGGTCGTCTGTGTTCGGGGGTACAAAGCCCAAACGCGAATTCAACGACTCAATTATAAGGTGCCTTTCGGCACCCGCCTTAGCCTCACGACACGTCATGGACATTCGTCTCAAAACGCTCGCTACTTTCCCAGTTTTCAAAGAACGCGATCCGGCCTCAGCGCCGTACCGCTTCAATTCTTGATGTGTGCGCAATCTAGTTTCGTTCGGGAGTGGTGGGTCTGGGAGGACTCGAACCACCGGCCTCACCCTTATCAGGGGTGCGCTCTAACCACCTGAGCTACAGACCCAAAAGTCGTGCACGGCTGGTTTGGTGGAGCTTGTCGGGATCGAACCGACGACCCCCTGCTTGCAAAGCAGGTGCTCTCCCAGCTGAGCTAAAGCCCCTTGTTCAAACGAGGGACGCTCCCGCGGACTTCCCCCTTGGGAGGTCCCGGAACTAGATGCAGGTCACTTGTGCGGACGTCCGGCCAGCAATTTGCTGTCTTTAGTCTCTAAAGGAGGTGATCCAGCCGCACCTTCCGATACGGCTACCTTGTTACGACTTCACCCCAGTCATCGGCCACACCGTGGCAAGCGCCCCCCCGAAGGTTAAGCTACCTGCTTCTGGTGCAACAAACTCCCATGGTGTGACGGGCGGTGTGTACAAGGCCCGGGAACGTATTCACCGCAGCAATGCTGATCTGCGATTACTAGCGATTCCGACTTCATGGAGTCGAGTTGCAGACTCCAATCCGGACTGAGATAGGGTTTCTGGGATTGGCTTGCCCTCGCGGGTTTGCAGCCCTCTGTCCCTACCATTGTAGTACGTGTGTAGCCCTGGCCGTAAGGGCCATGATGACTTGACGTCATCCCCACCTTCCTCCGGTTTGTCACCGGCGGTCTCCTTAGAGTTCCCACCATTACGTGCTGGCAACTAAGGACAAGGGTTGCGCTCGTTGCGGGACTTAACCCAACATCTCACGACACGAGCTGACGACAGCCATGCAGCACCTGTGTCACGGTTCCCGAAGGCACCAATCCATCTCTGGAAAGTTCCGTGCATGTCAAGGCCAGGTAAGGTTCTTCGCGTTGCATCGAATTAAACCACATACTCCACCGCTTGTGCGGGCCCCCGTCAATTCCTTTGAGTTTCAGTCTTGCGACCGTACTTCCCAGGCGGCGAACTTAACGCGTTAGCTTCGATACTGAGGGCCAAGTTGCCCCCAACATCCAGTTCGCATCGTTTAGGGCGTGGACTACCAGGGTATCTAATCCTGTTTGCTCCCCACGCTTTCGTGCCTCAGTGTCAGTGCTGGTCCAGGGTGTCGCCTTCGCCACAGATGTTCCTCCCGATATCTACGCATTTCACTGCTACACCGGGAATTCCACACCCCTCTACCGCACTCTAGTAAGCCAGTTTCCAATGCAGTTCCCAGGTTGAGCCCAGGGCTTTCACATCAGACTTAACAAACCACCTACGCACGCTTTACGCCCAGTAATTCCGAGTAACGCTTGCACCCTTCGTATTACCGCGGCTGCTGGCACGAAGTTAGCCGGTGCTTATTCTTCCGGTACCGTCATAACACCCGAGTATTAATCGAGCGCTTTTCTTTCCGGACAAAAGTGCTTTACAACCCGAAGGCCTTCTTCACACACGCGGCATGGCTGGATCAGGCTTGCGCCCATTGTCCAATATTCCCCACTGCTGCCTCCCGTAGGAGTCTGGACCGTGTCTCAGTTCCAGTGTGGCTGATCATCCTCTCAGACCAGCTACGGATCGTCGCCTTGGTGGGCCTTTACCCCGCCAACTAGCTAATCCGGCATCGGCTCATCTATCTGCGTGAGGCCCGAAGGTCCCCCACTTTCTCCCGTAGGACGTATGCGGTATTAGCGTAAGTTTCCCTACGTTATCCCCCACAAATAGGCAGATTCCGATGCATTCCTCACCCGTCCGCCACTCGCCACCCAAGGAGCAAGCTCCTCTGTGCTGCCGTTCGACTTGCATGTGTTAGGCCTGCCGCCAGCGTTCACTCTGAGCCAGGATCAAACTCTTCACTTAAAATTGCAGAACCCGAAGGTTCAATATCTTGAGTGCAGAGCCCGTTCCAGGCATCAATTACTCGCTTGCATTTGCATGCTTTGAATCATTAATGCTTGTTACAGGACATCTGCTGATGGACAACCATCCACTAGCCAGACGCCCGCACAAGTCACCTGCGCACACTGTCAAAGATCTCGGGGCCGGCCTCAGCGCCTTTCCCTTGCCTCACCCCGCCGCACCGAAGTGCCCGAGGGAGCCGACTACTATACAGCGAATTTCGATTCCGTCAACACCGTGTCGAGATCTTTTTCGCTGCCCCCGCCTCCCGTTCAGCGCCTCGTTTCAAGGCCGTCCCGTCAGCAGGGCCGCGCATCTTACAGCACCTTCGAAGTTCGTCAACCGCCCTTCGAACAACGCCGCTTCAACCGCGTCCCGCGTCAGTGATTCACCTCGGCGGGGCGCGCATTGTGCACATGCGTTCCGGGTTTGGGAAGGGGTGCGTCGAATGTTTTTTCATTGACTCGCGAAAGGCGTTGCCGGATGTTCCGGTCTTCCCTGTTCCCGGCGCCCTGGAGCCACATATGACCGCCTTCCGACTGCTGTTCGTGTGCTGTGGCCTCGCCCTGTCCGGTTGCGCCAGTGGCGCCGACACCTGGGTCGAGCTGGGCGGCCAGCGCTATGCGGTGGAAGTGGCCGACGATGAGGCCGAACGCGAGCGCGGCCTGATGTTCCGCGACGAAATGGCTGCCGATCGCGGAATGCTCTTCATCCACGAGCGCCAGGAGCCGCTCGCCTACTGGATGAAGAACACGAAGATCCCGCTGGACATCCTCTATTTCGATTCGGCCCGCAAGCTGGTCTCGCAGCAGCGTGACGTACCGCCCTGCTCGCTGGGCGACCGCTGCCCGCCGTATCCCAGCGACGCGCCGGCGCGTTACGTGCTCGAACTCAACGCCGGCCAGGCGGCGCGGCTGAAGCTCCAGGACGGCGCGGAACTGACGTTCAGCCCGGGCCTGGTGAAGCCCTGAACCGCCCCATGAGCCGCCTCAGAGCGGCATCATCTCGAAATCGTCCTTGGTGACGCCGCAGTCCGGGCACGTCCAGGTGTCCGGAACGTCCTCCCAGCGGGTGCCCGGGGCAATGCCCTCTTCCGGCAGGCCCAAGGCTTCGTCGTAGATGAAGCCGCAGACGACGCACATCCAGGTGCGGAACGTGGTGGTCGCAGCGGTCTCGGACATGGGCGGATAATGCGGGCTTTGCGGGAACGCGCATTGTCCCACCGCGCCCGCGCCCACGGAAGCTTCCCGCATGAATCCGCCCTGGCCGCCGCGCGGCCTCTACGCCATCACGCCTGACGAAACCGACACCGACCGCCTACTGGCCCGCGTGAAGGTCATTCTGGCTGCCGGCGCCACCTGGCTGCAGTACCGAAACAAAGCCGCGGACGGGGCCCTCCGCGCCACTCAGGCCCGGAAGCTCCTGCCTCTGTGCCGCCGCTACGGCGTGCCGCTGATCGTGAATGACGACTGGCGCCTTGCCGCGGCGATCGGCGCCGACGGCGCGCACCTGGGCGAGGACGACGGCGAGCTCGCCGCGGCCCGCGCCGCACTGGGCGACGCGGCGATCATCGGCGCCTCGTGCTACGACGATCCCGAACTCGCTCGGCTGGCCGCCGCGTCCGGCGCCAGCTACATCGCGTTCGGGGCGTTCTTTCCCTCGCCGACAAAACCCAACGCGCGGCGCGCGACGCTCGACCTGCTGCGCGACAGCGCGCCGCTCGGCCTGCCGCGCGTGGCGATCGGCGGGATCACGCCGGACAATGCTCGCCCGCTGGTCGAGGCGGGCGCCGACCTGCTCGCCGTGATATCCGGCGTGTTCGACGCGGCCGATCCGGCGGCTGCCGTGCGCGCCTATCTCGACTGCTTCGATGCGCGGCCTGCGCATTCCTCTTCCACGACGGACATTTCCACGCCATGAACCACGAACGCTCGCATGCCCTGTTTTCCCGCGCCCGCGAACTCATTCCCGGCGGCGTGAACTCGCCGGTGCGCGCCTTCAAGTCGGTCGGCGGCGAACCGTTCTTCGCGCAGAGCGCACAAGGCGCATACATCGTCGACGTCGACGGCAACCGCTACGTCGATTACGTCGGCTCGTGGGGCCCGATGATCGCCGGTCACGCGCACCCTCAGGTGCTCGCCGCGGTGTCCGAAACGATGGTCAACGGCCTCAGCTTCGGCGTGCCCAACGCGCTGGAAGTGACGATGGCCGAGCGCATCGCGCAGATTGTGCCGAGCTGCGAGATGGTGCGCATGGTGAACTCGGGCACCGAAGCGACGTTGTCGGCGATTCGCGTCGCCCGCGGCGCCACCGGGCGCACGCGCATCGTGAAGTTCGAAGGTTGCTACCACGGCCATGGCGACAGCTTCCTGGTGAAGGCCGGCAGCGGCGTGATGACGCTGGGCCTGCCGAATTCCCCGGGCGTCCCGTCGGCACTGGCCGACCTGACCTCGACGATCCCGTACAACGATTTCGACGCGGCCACGAAGCTGTTCGACGAAATCGGCAGCGAAATCGCGGGCCTGATCATCGAACCCATCGTCGGCAACGCGAACTGCATCCTGCCGCGCGATGGCTACCTGCAACACCTGCGCGAACTGTGTAGCAAGCACGGCGCGCTGCTGATCTTCGACGAGGTGATGACCGGTTTTCGTGTCGCGCTCGGCGGCGCGCAGGCGCTCTACGGCATCACGCCGGACCTGTCGACGTTCGGCAAGATCATCGGCGGCGGCATGCCGGTGGGCGCGTACGGCGGTCGTCGCGACCTGATGGAGCAGGTCGCACCGAGCGGCCCGATCTACCAGGCCGGCACGCTGAGCGGCAATCCGGTGGCGATGGCCGCGGGTCTTGCGACGCTCGACCTGATCCAGGTGCCGGGTTTCCACACTGAACTGGAGCGCCGCACGCACGTGCTGTGCGACGGCCTCGAAGCCGCCGCGCGCGATGCCGGCATCGCGTTCACCACCACGCGCGCGCCGGGCATGTTCGGCCTGTATTTCCGCGAAGGTCCGGTGGAAACGTTCGAGGACGCGAAGGCGTCGGACACCGCGCGTTTCAACCGCTTCTTCCACGCGATGCTGGGCCGCGGCGTGTACCTGGCGCCGTCGGCGTTCGAAGCCGGCTTCGTCTCGAGCGCGCATGGCGATGCGGAGATCGCGCACACGATCGACGCGGCACGCGCGTCGTTCGCCGAACTGGGCTGAGATCCGCGAAATAAAGAATCCCCGCGTCAGCGGGGATTTTTGCTTGCAGGCGT
Organism: Lysobacter soli; assembly: GCF_009755585.1. Lineage (NCBI taxonomy): Bacteria > Pseudomonadati > Pseudomonadota > Gammaproteobacteria > Lysobacterales > Lysobacteraceae > Lysobacter > Lysobacter soli. The sequence goes on from NZ_CP046603.1 coordinate 3,541,848, forward strand.
TACGTCCGGATCAGCCCGCGTTCGCGACGAACGCGCGCAACGACGAACGCAGGCGCTGCAAACCTTCGGCGATGTCGTCATCGCCGATGTTCAACGCCGGGACGAAACGCAGCACGTCGGGCCCGGCCTGCAGCAACAGCAGGCCGTGGTCGCAGGCGATATCGAGGATCGCGCCCGCCTTGCCCGCATGCGCTTCGCGCAGCTGCGCGCCGAGCATCAGGCCCATGCCGCGGATTTCGGAGAACAGGCCCAGTTCCGCGTCGACTTCAACCAGCGCATCGCGAATCGCCTGCGATTGGCGCGTCACGTTCGCGAGCAGCTGCGGCGATGACAACTCCGCCAGCGCAGCGCGTGCCACCGCGGCGGCGAGCGGGTTTCCGCCGAAGGTCGTGCCATGCGCGCCGAACTGCATCGTTTCTGCGGCCTGCTCGCCCACCAGCATCGCGCCGATCGGGAAACCGCTGCCCAGCGCCTTCGCCAGCGTCACCACGTCCGGCGTCACGCCATAGGCATGGCACGCGAACAGGTGGCCCGTCCGGCCCATGCCGCACTGGATTTCGTCGAGCATCAGCAGCGCGCCGAAACGGTCGCACAGCTCGCGCAGGCCGAGCAGGAATTCCGCCGTCGCCGGCGTCACGCCGCCCTCGCCCTGCACCGGTTCGACCAGCACGGCGCACACGCTGCCCGACGCCATCGCGGCTTCGGCTGCGGCCAGGTCGTTGAAATCGCTGTAGACGAAGCCCGGCGGCAGCGGTTCGAACCCTTCGTGGTACTTCGGTTGCGCGCCGGCGGTGACCGCCGCGAGCGTGCGGCCATGGAAGCTGCCGCGGAACGTGAGGATGCCGCGCTGCGCCGGCGCGCGGCCCTGCGATGCCGCCCACTTGCGCGCGAGCTTGATCGCCGCTTCGTTCGCCTCGGCGCCGGAATTGCAGAAGAACACGCGCTGCGCGAAACGCGATGCGGTGACGAGTTCTTCAGCCAGCCGCAGCGGCGGTTCGCTGACGAACACGTTGGAGGTATGCCAGAGCTTGCCCGCCTGCTCGGTCAGCGCCGCGACCAGCGGCGGATGCGCGTGGCCGAGCGCATTCACCGCGATGCCGGCGCCGAAATCCACGTACTCACGACCATCGCGATCCCACACGCGCGCGCCGCGACCGTGGTCGAGCACGATCCGGCGCGGCCGGTAGACCGGCAGGTAGTAGCGTTCGGACAGCGAGAACAGGTCGGTGGAGGAAGCGCTCATCGATCGGGCGGATAGGTCGTCGTGGGAGAGACATTGTCGCGCATCGCCGCGCCAAGGGGGCCGCGTCAGTCGAAACAGTGCGGCACGAAGCGGCTGGTGTTCCGGGTGACCGCGTCGTCGTCCTCGCGTATGCCCAGGCCCACCGCTTCGTCGCCCACGATCCACGCACCCAGCAGCGCATGCCCGCCCTCGCCCCGGAACAGGGGCGCGAAAGCCTGGTACACGACCCCGGGCTCGGCGAACGCGATGCCACGCTCGGCGATGAAGACGCCTTCGCCTTCGCGCCCGTGGCGAGGCTTGGCGACGACCGGGCCGCCGATGTCGCGCGGATCGTGCGACGCCGGCAGCAGGTTCGGATGGTCGGGGAACAGCTGCCACAGCAGCGGCAACAAGGACTTGTTCGACAGCACCTGCTTCCACGCCGGTTCGATCCAGCGCGTGGCCGCCATGCCCAGATGCGCGGCGAATGGCTCGGCCATCATCCATTCCCACGGATAAAGCTTGAACAGCTGCGTGATCGGGCGGTCGGCAAGGTCGACAAACGCGGCGTCGCGCCAGCCGATGTCCGAAATGTCGAGCCAGCGGGCGTCGAATCCCGCCTGCGCGCAGGTTTCGCGCAGGTATTCGAGGGTCGCTTCGTCCTCCCGCGACTCCAGGCATCCGGCGAAGTGCACCGACGCGTGCTCCGGCAGTACGTCGCGCCAACGCTCCACGAGCTTCTCGTGGATCAGGTTGAACTGGTCGCCGCCGGCGCGTGTTTCCTCGAGCCAGTACCACTGCACCACCGATGCCTCGAACAATGAGGTCGGCGTATCGGCGTTGTACTCGAGCAGCTTCGGTTCGCCATGGCCGTCGTAGGCCAGATCCATGCGTCCGTACAGCGCCTTCTCGCCAGCGCGCCAGGTGCGTTCGACCAGCGTCGCCGCGCGATCGTCGAGACCGAGCGGCGCATAGTCGCCACGCTCGACGACGCGCGCCACCGCCTCCAGGCACATCGCGTGCAATGCATTGCCGGCCGCTTCGATGCGCTCGATCTCGGCGGCGTTGAAGCGATAGCACGCATCCTCGACCCAATACGGGCCGTCGGGCGTGTGGAAGTCGAAGCCCAGCGCTTCCACACGCGCGCGCCAATCCTCACGCGGCGAAATCGATTCGCGACGCATGTGGCGCTCAGGAACCGGCGGCGTGGATACGGCCGGTGCCACCGAATCCGCCGCGATACCCCTGCTGCACGCCAATCGGCGGGCGGTAGCCACCCGATCCACCGCCGCCATAGTAGTAACCACCGCCCCGGTACTGATGGCGACAGGCGCCTTCACCCGGATCGTCCGGCTTGCGGTCGCCGGCGTTGCTCGCGTACCACGGGCCGACCCACGATCCGCCTTCGTAATCGCGCTCGCAGCGGTTTCCGTAGTCGCACTCGCAGCTCGAACGGTCGTAGTACCGGTTGCGCGACATCGGATCGCGCGTGGCCTCGTACACGATCGGCAATCCAATCAGCGCGACGGCACCGATCGTGAGCCACGGTATTTCGAGCGAACGCTTGCGCCGGGCCATCAGTACACCATCGCCGCGGCGTTCAGCAGGCCGACACCGACGTGCAGCGTCGCCGACAGCACCGCCGCGGCCTGCTCGCCGCGCTCGATGCGCGCCGGGAAGGCAGGCAACAGCAGGCGCGTGAAGCCATAGGCGGCGGCCTGAGCAAGCAGCGCGACCGCGCCCCACACGGCCAGGTCCACCAGGCTCACGCTGTGCGCCATCGCGCTGGCCAGCGGCAGGCAGAATCCGATGAGGGCGCCCGACAACGCCGTGCCCGCTGCGAGATTGCCCTCGCGGATCAGCCGGAGTTCGCGATGCGGCGTGAGGTGCAGGTACAGCGCCAGGAACAGCGCGACGAAGCCCAGGCCCACGGCGAAATAGCCGGCGAAGGCCGGCAGTCCTTGCAGATACGACATTCCTTTCCCCCGATTTGCGCGGCGACGTTACCGCGGTCGCATGCCCGCGACAAGCGGCTTGGCGCGCCGTGCACGTCCGGGCTGCGCACAATCGCGGCGGGAGGCCCGCATGCCCACGCTGCTGATGGATCCGGAACTCAAACCCGCACGCGAAACAGGCTGGCGTCGCCGCTGGTTCGACATCGTGTTCCGCCATGACACACGGCGTTCGCGCAACTTCGACCTGGTGCTGATCGCGGCGATCCTGGTCAGCGTCGTGGTGATCATGCTCGACAGCGTCGCGCGCATCCATGCGCGCCACGGCGACCTGCTGCACGGGCTGGAGTGGGGATTCACGCTGCTGTTCACCGCCGAGTACGCGCTGCGCCTGGCGGTGCTGCGCAATCCGTGGCGGTACGCGATCAGCCTGTGGGGCCTGGTCGATCTGGCATCGATCCTGCCGACGTACCTGTCGGTGCTGCTGCCCGGCAGCCAGAGCCTGCTGGCGTTGCGCATCCTGCGCATGCTGCGGCTGTTCCGCATCCTCAAGCTCACGCACTACGTCGAGGAAGGCGGTGTGCTGGTCGGTGCGCTATGGCGCAGCCGCCGCAAGATCTTCGTCTTCGTATGCGCGGTGATGACCATCACCGTGATCTTCGGTGCGCTGATGTACGTCGTCGAAGGTCCGGAACACGGTTTTTCCAGCATCCCGACGAGCATGTACTGGGCCGTGGTGACGATGGCGACGGTCGGCTTCGGCGACATCGCGCCGCAGACCACGCTGGGGCGCTTCATCACGTCGCTGCTGATCCTCATCGGCTACAGCATCATCGCCGTGCCGACCGGCATCTACACCGCGGAACTGGCCAGCAGCCTGCGCGAGGCGAGCGGCGACGCGAGTCGTCTCGATCGCCGCGGCTGCGCGGGCTGCGGGCTGGAAGGCCACGATCCGGCCGCGCACTTCTGCCGTCACTGCGGCACTACGCTGCCGTCGGCCACGGGATGAGACTCAGCGCGGCGGCCGCGCGAGCTGCGCGTCGGTGAGGAACAGGTCCGGCAGCAGATGCTTCGCGTCCGGATCGACGGCGTACCCGCTGAAGTCGGTGACGCCGGCGGCGGAAAGCACGTCGTCGTCGATCAGGAACTGGCCCGAGTAGCCTCCGGACGGCTGCGTCAGTACGACGTGCGCGGCGTCGGCGACGATCTCCGGCGTGCGGCAGAGTTCGGGGCGGACACCGGGAATCATGTTGATCGCGTCGGTGGCGATCACCGTGCGCGGCCACAGCGCGTTGATCGCCACGCCGTGCGGGCCGAATTCCGCGGCCAGGCCCAGCGTCACGAAGCTCATGCCCATCTTCGCCAGCGTGTAGCCGGTGTGCGGCGCCCACCACTTCGGATCCAGGTTCAGCGGCGGCGCGAGCGACAGGATGTGCGGATCTGCGGCCTTCAGCAGGTGCGGCAGACAGGCCTGCGAACACAGGAACGTGCCGCGCGCGTTGACCTGCTGCATCAGGTCGAAGCGCTTCATCGGCGTGTCGAGCGTGCCGCGCAACCAGATCGCGCTGGCGTTGTTGACCAGGATGTCGATGCCGCCGAACGCGTCGACCGTCGCGGCGACAGCGGCGCGAACCTCGTCTTCCTCGCGGATGTCGCACTTGATCGCCAGCGCCTCGCCGCCAGCGGCGACCACTTCCTCGGCCACGGTGTGGATCGTGCCGGGCAGTTTGGGATTGGGAACCGACGACTTCGCGACGATCGCGACGTTGGCGCCGTCGCGCGCGGCCCGCAGCGCGATGGCGCGGCCGATGCCGCGCGAGGCGCCGGTGATGAAGAGCGTTTTTCCGGACAGGGTGCGCATGGCGCGTCTCCTACGTTGCGCGCGCCTTAGGCGCGCCGATCGCCGCGATTATGGCCGGAAGGTCACGGCTTGGGTCCCTGACCTTCGTTGTCTTCCCATTTCAGGATGCGCCGCGTCACGAACCGGTAGGCCGGCTTTCCCGTGGCGAACCACGCCTCGCGCAGCCACGAATGGCGCTTGAGCACGCGCCGCTCCACCGGCGTCAGCGCGTGCGGGCAATAGGTGCGCTTGTGCTTGAGCAGATGACGCAGGTCCTCGCGCGCGAGCAGCCGCATCCAGCGCGAACGCGGCTGCCCGCGCGTGGCGAGCTGAAAGTCGATGATCCCGGGCCGGCCGTCGGCGAGCACCAGCCAGTTGGCCTCCTTCGCCAGGTCGTTGTGCGCCAGTCCGCGCCGATGGAGTTGCTGCAGCAGGCGGCGCGCGCGACGGAAATACGCGAGGTCGCCATGCGGCGGGCGCTGGTACATCGCCGCGCCGTCCATGTAGCTGCGGTCGAGCCGTCGGCCGTCCCAGCGCAGCAGCTGCGGCACGTCGTGCAGGCCGTGGACCTGCTGCAGCGCGCGCGCCTCGCGCCGTGCGAGCCACCACGCGGGAACGCGCAGCCACAGTGGCACATGGCGAAGGTCGCGACGCACGAACAGGCCGCGGTCGTCGCGCATGAGCGCGATGCGGCCGAAGCTGTCGGCCTTGAGCGCCTGGACTTCGATGGCGTCGTCGGATGATGAAGACATCGCGCCAGTGTACGGAATCGCGATTCACGGACGGGACGGCCGAGGGTTCTCCCCGCGGATGCCGATCGTCACCGTGACCGTCGCCATCGCGTCGTCATGGACGCGCTGCCTATAATCGCCCGATGGAACCGGCCTGGATCGAAAGCGCGACCACATGGATCGCGGAGCACCCCGTCGCCGCCGGCGCCGTCATCTTCCTCATCGCCTTCTGCGACGCCGTGGTGCTGCTGGGCATCGTCGTGCCGGCGCTGCCGCTGCTGTTCGCGGTCGGCGCATTGGTGGGCCTGGGGCACATCAGCGGCCCGTATGCGCTGGTGTGCGCGACGCTCGGCGCCTTCATCGGCGACGCCCTGAGCTACTGGGTCGGCCACCGATGGGGCCCGCAGTTGCGATCGCGATGGCCGTTCTCGCGCTATCCGCAGTGGCTCGATCGCGGCGAGGCGATGTTCCGCCGCCATGGCGTGAAGAGCATTTTCATCGCGCGCTTCGTCGGCGCAGTGCGGCCGTTCGTACCCGCCATCGCCGGCATGCTGCACATGCCGCTGCGGCGCTACGCCCTTCCGAGCCTGGTCGCCTGCATCGCATGGTCGGCGCTCTTCCTCGCGCCCGGCTGGGTGCTGGGGCGGTCCTACGACGCGGTGGCCGCGGTGGCCGATCGCCTTGCGCTGGTGCTCGGCGCGCTGGCAGTCGCGGTCGCGCTGGTCTGGGCGGTGGTGCTGTACACGTGGCGATGGTTCGCCGACCACGCGGACACCCTGCTCGCGCGCGCCCTGCGCTGGACCCGCCAGCATCCGCGGCTGGGGCCGTACGCGGCCGCGCTGATCGATCCGAACCGGCCCGAATCCCCGTCGCTGCTGATGCTCGCCGTGTGCCTGCTGGCGATCAGCTGGGCGTGGTTCACGCTGGTCGCCTCGCTGCTGGCCAGCGGCGGGCCGCTGGCGCTGGACCACACCATCCACGACTTCATGTGGAGCCTGCGCAACCCGCTCGCCGACCGCCTGATGGCCGCGCTCGCCTGCATCGGCGATGCCTCCGTGCTCGGCCCGGCGGTGCTGGTCGCGCTGGCCTACCTGCTGTGGCGCAAGCGCTGGATGGCGGCGGCGCATTTCGCGGCGGCGATCGTGTTCGGGCTGGTATTCACGTCGCTGCTGGAAGCGGTGATCGACATGCCGCGTCCGCCGACCGCGCCGGCCGGCTTCGGCTTCCCGTCGGTGGCCGTGACGATGTCGACCATCGTGTTCGGCTTCTTCGCAGTGCTCATCGCGCGCGAATTGCCCGGCCGCACGCGCGTGTGGCCGTACCTGCTCGCGGGCGTGATCACCACGCTGGTCGCGTTCTCGCGCCTGTACCTGGGCGCGCACTGGCCCAGCGACCTCGTCGGCGGCACGCTGTTCGGCGTGCTTTGGCTGCTGGCGCTGGGCATCGCGTATCGCCGCCACGTGCAGCGCTCGTTCTGGATGCGCCCGCTGGCGTGGCTGTTCTACGGCACCTTCGCCATCGCCGCGCTGTGGCATGCGCCGCGCACCGCCGACACGCTGCTGGCGCGCTTTGCCGCCGCGACGCCGACGTCGGTAATGGATGCCGAGGCATGGTGGCGCGAGGGATGGAGCGAGCTGCCGGCGCAGCGCAACGAACGCGACCAGCGCCGCCGCTGGCCGCTGGACGTGCAGGTCGCCGGCTCGCTCGACCCGCTGCGCGAACGCCTGGAAGCGCGCGGCTGGCACGTGCAGCCGCAGGCGGACTGGATCGCGACGCTGGGCCTGCTCGACGACGACACCTCGGCAAGCGAGCAGCCCGTGCTTCCGGCCACGCTCGACGCGCAGGCCGAGACGCTGCTGATGGTGCATCCGGGCGGAAGCGACGACGAAGAGTTCGTGCTGCGCCTGTGGCGCGCGCCGGTGCGCCTGGACGACGGCACGCCGCTATGGATCGGCACGAGTCAGACGTTGCGCCTGAACAAGCCCCTCGCGGTGGCGGCGCTGTGGTTGCCGGTCAGCGACGACGGACGCGCGCACGCGATGGTGCGCGAAGCCCTGAAGGACCTGGACACCGCTGAGGACGCGCATCCGCACGGCGACACGCCCGTGCTGCGCGTGCGCACGACGACGCCGGCAAACGCGTCAGGGAAGTAGCGCGAGGAGCCGGTCGAGCCGCGCGTGCGGATCGTCGGTCTGGAGCAGCACCTGCCGTTGCGCGTTTTCCAGCGGCAGCAGCTCGGCGAGTCGCCAGCCGACCCAGGCCGCATCGTCGAAGCGCGAGTGCGGCGCCTTGGCGTGTTCGCCGCCGATCTGCTCCACGATCTGTTCCAGCAACTTGCCGAGCAGCCCGTGCTCGGGCCGCAGCGGATCGTCGGGATCGGGATCGCACCAGTTCACGTCGGCGACCTGCAGGCCGTTGTCGCGAACGCGCACGCGGTGCGCATGGAAGCGGCGCGTGCCGCGAACCTGCAGCGTCAGCAGGCCGTCCTCGCCGCGGTCGAAGTCCTCGATCACCGCCTCGGTGCCGTATGCGGCCGCGCTCGCCGGCGCGCCCGCTTCCTCGCCGTCGATGATCAGGCAGACGCCGAAGCCGCGGCCGGCGCGGGTGCAATCGCGGACGAGGTCGAGGTAACGCGGTTCGAACACGCGCAACCCGAGCGCCGCGCCGGGAACCAGCACGGTGTGCAGCGGAAACAGCCCCAGCGGTTGCGGCATGGCGTCGTCGGACATTGCGGCCAGTGTAGGGCCGATCCAGTGCCCGCGACGCGAAGGCCGCGCGCCGCGTCAGCGCGCGGCGGCGTCCTTGAGCACGGCGAAGAAGCGGCGCGGTGCGCCGTCGAAGCCGCCATTGGACATGAACACGACGTGGTCGCCGTCGCGCACGCGTTCGCGCAACGCGGCGATCAGCGCGTCGGCGTCGGGCACGGCAACGCCTTCGTGGGCCAGCGCGGACACGACCTTGCCGGCATCCCACGCCAGTTCCGGACGATGCAGGAACACCACCGTGTCGGCGAGGTCGAGCGACGGCGCCAGCGCATCGGAATGCGCGCCCAGGCGCATCGAATTGCTGCGCGGTTCCATCGCGACCACGATCCGCGCATCGCCGACCTTCGCGCGCAGGCCCGCCAGCGTGGTGGCGATCGCGGTCGGATGGTGCGCGAAATCGTCGTAGATGGTGACGCCCTGCGCCTGGCCGATCACTTCCAGCCGGCGCTTCACGCTGCGGAACTCCGACAGCGCGCCGAGCACGCCGGCCACGCCGACACCGACCGCGTTCGCCGCGGCGAGCGCGGCCAGCGCGTTCATCACGTTGTGGCGGCCGAGCAGCGGCCATGTCACTTCGCCCAGTTCCACGCCGCGATGCACGACGGCGAAGCGGCTGCCGTCCTGTTCGATCAGGCGCGCGATCCAGTCGAATGCGGCGCGCGCTACGCTGCGGTCGTCGGCGCGGTCGCCGTGGCTGCGTTCGCCGGCGGATGCGGGGATCTGGCTCGCATCCAGGCCGAAGGTCTCGACCGGCGTCCAGCACCCCATCGCCAGTACTTCGGCCAGGTGCGCGTCCTCGCCGTTGACGATCAGGCGGCCGCGGCGCGGCACGGTCCGCACGAGGTGGTGGAACTGGCGCTGGATGGCGGCCACGTCCGGGAAGATGTCGGCGTGGTCGTATTCCAGGTTGTTGAGGATCGCGACCAGCGGGCGGTAGTGCACGAACTTGCTGCGCTTGTCGAAGAACGCGGTGTCGTACTCGTCGGCTTCGACCACGAACTCGCGGCCCTGCCCCACGCGCGCGGACACACCGAAGTCTTCCGCGACGCCGCCGATCAGGAAGCCTGGTTCACGACCGGCCGCCTGCAGCAGGTAAGTCAGGATGGTCGTGGTGGTCGTCTTGCCGTGCGTGCCGGCGACGGCGAGCGTGTCGCGGCCGGGCAGCAGGTTCTCGCTGAGCCACTGCGCGCCGGACGTGTAGCGGCGGCCGTCGTCGAGCACCTGCTCCACCGCCGCGTTGCCGCGGGAGAGCGCGTTGCCCACGACGATCTGTTCGCAATCGGCCGAGATGTGGTCGGGCGTGTAGCCCTGCTTCAGCGCGATGCCGAGGTTTTCCAGCTGCGTGGACATCGGCGGGTACACCGCCTGGTCGCTGCCTTCGACGTCGTGACCGAGTTCGCGCGCGAGCGCGGCGACACCGCCCATGAAGGTTCCGGCGATGCCAAGGATATGGATCTTCAAGATCGAGACTTCCTGGAGGGTGGCGGCACGGCAAACCGGAGTGTGCACCGCACGGCCATCACTCCCCCTCTCCCGCCTGCGGGAGAGGGCAAGGGGTGAGGGACGTTGGCCAGTGACTTCGATCGAAGCGCATCGGCGGTTTGCCCTCACCCCAACCCTTCTCCCGCAAGCGGGAGAGGGGCTTGAATCAAATCACCCGATCTCTTTCGCCGGCGCAAGCGCCTCGACGATCCGGGTGAACACGTCGTCCAGCGAACCCACGCCGTTCACGACGGTGAGCTGGCCGTGCTGGCGGTAGAAATCGACGACCGGCGCGGTCTGGTCGTTGTAGACCTGCAGGCGACGGCGCACCGATTCCGGGCTGTCGTCCGCGCGGCCTTCGGCCTTGGCGCGGCCGGCGATGCGCTCGACGAGCATCTCGGTCGGCACTTCCAGCTGCACCGCGTAATCCATCGGCTGCCCGATGCGCTGCAGCAGCTGGTCCAGCGCCGCGGCCTGCGCGAGGTTGCGCGGATAACCGTCGAGGATGAAGCCGCCCTTCGTGTCGTCGCGCGAGAAGCGGTCTTCCAGCATGCCCAGCAGGATCTCGTCGCTGACGAGGTTGCCCGAGGCCATGATTTCCTTCGCTTCCAGACCCAGCTTGCTGCCCGCGGCCACTTCGGCGCGAAGCAGGTCGCCGGTCGAAATGTGCGGGACCTGCAGATGGTCCTTGAGTCGCGCGGCCTGCGTGCCCTTGCCGGAGCCGGGCGCGCCCAGAAGTACCAATCGCATCAACATCACTCCTAGAACGGAAAAATCGGGGTGCCGCTGGGGCCGGCGCACGCCGGACCAGGTCCGGGATCGCCGCCCGCCGACCGGCGCTACACTCGCAGCAGCCTGCCCCGGCGGGCAAATTCGCGGTCACTTTACCGCATCCTGCCCAGCCTCCCTCACCCGATCCGCCCACGGACCAGGAATTGGACATGCCCTCCGGAACCCTGCTTTACGCGCAGTCGGGCGGTGTCACCGCTGTCATCAACGCCACCGCCTCGGCCGTGATCCAGACCGCCCGCGCGCACAAGGTCCGCGTGCTCGCCGGCCGCAACGGCATCCTGGGCGTGCTTCGCGAAGAGCTGATCGACACCTCGAAGGAGCCGGCGGGCGTGATCCGATCGCTCGCCCACACGCCCGGCGGCGCGTTCGGCTCGTGCCGGGTGAAGCTGAAATCGCTCGATCAGGACCGGGCGAAGTACGAACGCCTGCTGGAGGTCTTCCGCGCCCACGACGTGCGCTGGTTCCTCTACAACGGCGGCAACGATTCGGCCGACACCGCGCTGAAGGTCTCGCAGCTCGCTGCCGAATTCGATTACCCGCTGACCTGCGTCGGCGTGCCGAAGACGGTCGACAACGACCTGGCCGTGACCGACTGCTGCCCGGGTTTCGGTTCCGTCGCCAAGTTCACCGCGGTGTCGGTGCGCGAGTGCGCGCTGGACGTCGCGGCGATGGCTGATACGTCGACGAAGGTTTTCGTCTACGAGGCGATGGGCCGCCACGCCGGCTGGATCGCCGCCGCCGCGGGGCTGGCCGGCAACGGCGAGGACGCCGCGCCGCATCTCATCCTCTTCCCCGAACGTCCTTACGACGAAGCCGACTTCTTCGCGAAGGTGAAGGCCACCGTCGAGCGCGTCGGCTACTGCGTCGTCGTCGCCAGCGAGGGCATCCAGACGGCCGACGGCAAGTTCGTCGCCGACGCCGGCGGCGGCAAGGATTCCTTCGGCCACACGCAGCTCGGCGGCGTGGCGTCGTTTCTCGCGGGCCGGGTGAAGGACGCGCTCGGTTACAAGGTGCACTGGGCGTTGCCCGATTACCTGCAGCGTTCGGCGCGCCATCTCGCGTCGAAGACCGACCTCGACCAGGCGCAGGCGGTGGGCCGCAAGGCCGTGGAGTTCGCGCTGAAGGGCATGAACTCGGTGATGCCGGTGATCGTGCGCACGTCCGACATGCCGTATCGCTGGAAGGTCGAAGCCGCGCCGCTGTCGCAGATCGCCAACCACGAAAAGAAGATGCCCGACGACTTCATCCGCGCCGACGGTTACGGCATCACCGCACCGGCACGGCGGTACCTGGAACCGCTGATCCGCGGCGAAGCGCCGCCGCCGTACGGGCGCGACGGCCTGCCGAAGTACGTGTCGCTGAAGCACACGCTGGTCGAGAAGAAGCTGCCGCCCTACGCCGGCTGATCGGGCATTGCGAAATCGCCGGGTGTCGGTGAAGCTTTCAGCACCCGGCGCCTGCCGGGGCCCTCGGGGGGAGGGTACAAATCGTTTGGACGTCCGGGGCTGAGGGGAAGTCAGTCGCTGCGCGTCGTTCCCTCGAGGTGAACCACTCACTCAGGGGACGTCGTAATGAAATGGAATCCGCTGCGCACGCTGTGCGCCCTCGCCTTCGCCTCGATCCTGACCGGCTGCGTCAGCATGCCCAAGCAGCAGGCGTTCAACCGCGAAACCCACACGACGATCAAGACGATCGCCGTGCTGGAGACCCACGAAACGCGTCCGGCGGTGTTCATGATGAACCACCCGGGCGCGAACTTCGGCCTGATCGGCGGCCTCATCGCCGCAGGCGACATGGCCAGCAAGGAAAAGAAGCTCAACGCGTTGATCGAACAGGCGCAGTTCCAGCCGCTCGGCTACTTCCGCGAACGCCTCACCGTGCGCATGGAAGAGCGCGGCTATACCCTGGTCTGGCCGCAGTCGCAGGTCGAGAAGACGAAGGCATCGCGAGGCACCTTTGGCCTGCGCAAGGCCTATACGGGCACGCAGGGCGCAGACGCGCAGATGGACATCAACTTCGGCTTCTTCGGTTACGCAGCCGCCGGCGCCGGCGACGCCGCGCCCTATCGCCCGACGGCGACGATGGCCGTGCGCCTGGTTAGCCCCGACGGAAAGCAGAACTATTACACCGACTATTTCGCGTACAACAATGTGTTCAACATGCGCGATGCGGTCGCGATGAACGCCGACCCGGAGTTCAGCTACCCGGGCTTCGACGAACTGCAGGCCGCCGGGCCGCGTTCGGTCGACGGACTGAAACTGGCGATCGATTCGATCGCGTCCGAAATCGCGCGGCAGCTGTAAGCCATGACGATGCGCATCCGAATGACGACCGCGCTGGCGTGCCTGCTCGCCAGCGGATGTTCCAGCATCGCCTACAAGGCGCAGATGCCCGACGTGAGCGCGAACTGCGTCGACAGCCTGCCGGCGATCGCGGTCTCGGGCACGCCGTTGCGCTTCCCGGCCGAAGGCAAGAAGCCGGACGCGAAGTACCTCGAGTTCGCGCAGGTGGCGCGTTGTTATCGCTCGAACGATGGCGCGCCCCGACCGGTTGCGTTGTACCGGCTCGATGCGATCACGCCACCGGCCGAGGTCGACGTCTCGGTGAGCCTGTCCACCGGCGGCACATTCGCGGCGGCGGTCGAAGTGCTCGATGCGGACTTCCAGCCGGTCCGGCGCTACGGCTTCAGCGATTTCGTACGGCGCGGCTCGCTGTACTCGCTCACGCTTTTCCTCAATCCGTCCGGGCGCGCACCTGCGTACCTGATGCTCACGCCGGATGATGGACAGGTGGGTAAAAGCGATACGGCGGTAGGTTCGTTCACCAACGTCGTGTCGGCGCCAGTCGCGGCGACCGGTGCGGTCTTCATGTACAGCACCGGCACCGAGACGCGCACGGTCAGCCCGTTCCTGCAGGGCGGGAAGGTGCTGGTGGTCGCACGACCGCAGTCGAGCGAACTACCCAAGCTGTAATGCCCGACACGTGACGCGACGAAGGCCGCTCCGGCGGCCTTCGTCCTTTCCGAGGCGCGAAAATCAGGGCGCGCAGGGTTTGCCCTCGACTTGCATCTGCGCGGCATACATCGGGATCGCGTCGAGCTTGCCGGCCTTCGCCTTCTGCGACTGCTCTTCCAGGTAGATGCGCTGCTGTCCCTGGCCGTCGAGCTTCGCCGTCTTGTCCACCGGCTTCCGCCAGATGTGCACGACCGCCTGCTGCGACGGACACGCGGCGTTGGGCACGCGGATGAGGTCGTTGAGCACCCATCCGTTTTCGGCCGGCTTCGCCTTCGCCGCATCGACGAAACGCGCGCGCGGCTGGCACTGCGGCGAAATGCGCACCACGGTAAACGCATACGGATCGTCGGCCTGTCCGGTGAACATGCCTTCCAGTCGCGCGCAGGCTTCGGGAATCTGCCGCAGCGTGTGCACGGCGCCCTGCGCCTGCGGCTGGACCGGACCACGCGCGATTTCCGGCTTCGCATCGGCCTTCGCATCGGTCCTGGGAGTGGCTGCCAGCGCCGGCAGCGTGAAGAGCAGGAGAAGGAGCGGCGACACTCGCATGGCGGCGGGAATCCCTTTCCGTGACGGGGACCGCAGGCTGGCACGGGTGCGCTGAATGCTGCGTCTACAGCGTGCGTCGGGCCTGCGGCCTGTGCGATAGTCGGGCCGTTGTCGCGGTGGCCCACGACCCGCGCAGCTCACAATTCGATTGCGCAGTACTCGTTTTCCTGGTGTTTCCACTTCTACGGGGAGGGATTCATGCTGGAGCAGTACGGTTTGGTTCTGGCGCTGGTATGCGCCGTCATCGCGATCCTCTACGGGATCATCTCCGCGCGCTGGATCGGCGCACAACCCGCCGGCAACGAACGAATGCAGCAGATCGCCGGCGCGATCCAGGAAGGCGCGCGCGCCTACCTCAACCGGCAATACACGACGATCGCGATCGCGGGCGTCGTCCTGTTCGTCCTCATCGGCTTCTTCCTCGGCTGGGCCACGGCAGTGGGTTTCCTGCTAGGCGCGGTGCTGTCGGGTGCCGCCGGCTACATCGGAATGAACGTATCGGTGCGCGCGAACGTGCGCACGGCGGAAGCCGCGCGCAAGGGCATGAGCCAGGCGATGGACGTCGCGTTTCGCGGCGGCGCGATCACCGGCATGCTCGTGGTCGGCCTCGGTCTGCTCGGCGTGGCCGGTTACTACCTCGTGCTGCAGCGCATGGGCTTCACCGGCGAGCACGCCTTGCATGCACTGGTCGGCCTGGCGTTCGGTTCGTCGCTGATCTCGATCTTCGCGCGACTGGGCGGCGGCATCTTCACC
Organism: Lysobacter soli; assembly: GCF_009755585.1. Taxonomy (NCBI): domain Bacteria; kingdom Pseudomonadati; phylum Pseudomonadota; class Gammaproteobacteria; order Lysobacterales; family Lysobacteraceae; genus Lysobacter; species Lysobacter soli. The sequence continues at coordinate 3,556,945 of NZ_CP046603.1, forward strand.
AAGGGTGCCGACGTCGGCGCCGATCTCGTCGGCAAGGTTGAAGCCGGCATTCCGGAAGACGATCCGCGCAACCCCGCGGTCATCGCCGACAACGTGGGCGACAACGTCGGCGACTGCGCGGGCATGGCGGCGGACCTGTTCGAAACCTACGCCGTCACGGTGATCGCGACGATGCTGCTCGGCGGCCTGATGCTCGCCGAAGCCGGACGCAACGCGGTGCTGTATCCGCTGGTGCTCGGCGGCGTGTCGATCATCGCCTCGATCATCGGCGCGTTCTTCGTGAAGGTGAAGGCCGGCGGCTCGATCATGGGCGCGCTGTACAAGGGCGTGATCGTGTCGGCGGTGCTCGCGGCGATCGCGTTCTACCCGATCACCACGCAGCTGATGGGCGACAACACGCACGGCGCCATGAACCTTTACGGTTGCGCGCTCATCGGCCTGGCGCTCACCGGCGCGATCGTGTGGATCACCGAGTACTACACCGGCACGCAGTACAAGCCGGTGCGCCACGTCGCCGCCGCATCCACCACCGGCCACGGCACCAACATCATCGCGGGCCTGGGCGTGTCGATGAAGTCCACCGCGCTGCCGGTCGTCGCGGTGTGCGTGGCGATCTGGCTCGCGTTTTATCTCGGCGGTCTGTACGGCATCGCGATCGCCGCCACGGCGATGCTGTCGATGGCCGGCATGATCGTCGCGCTCGATGCATACGGCCCGATCACCGACAACGCCGGCGGCATCGCCGAAATGGCCGAACTGCCGCCGGAAGTGCGCAACGTCACCGACCCGCTCGACGCCGTCGGCAACACGACCAAGGCGGTGACGAAGGGTTACGCGATCGGCTCGGCCGCGCTCGCGGCGCTGGTGCTGTTCGCCGACTACACGCACAACCTGTCGGCCGCCAATCCGGGGCGCTCGTTCGCGTTCGACCTGTCCGACCATTACGTGATCATCGGCCTGCTGATCGGCGGCCTCATCCCGTACCTGTTCGGCGCGATGGCGATGGAAGCCGTCGGCCGCGCGGCCGGCGCGGTGGTGGAGGAAGTGCGCCGCCAGTTCCGCCAGATCCCCGGGATCATGGAAGGCACGGGCAAGCCGGAGTACGACAAGGCCGTCGACATGCTCACCCGTTCGGCGATCAAGGAAATGATCGTGCCCTCGCTGCTGCCGGTGATCGTCCCGATCGTCGTCGGCCTGCTGCTGGGACCGACGGCGCTGGGCGGCCTGCTCATCGGCACGATCGTCACGGGCCTGTTCGTGGCCATCTCGATGACCACCGGCGGGGGCGCGTGGGACAACGCCAAGAAGTACATCGAGGACGGCAACTTCGGCGGCAAGGGCTCCGACGCACACAAGGCGGCGGTGACCGGCGACACCGTCGGCGACCCTTACAAGGACACGGCGGGCCCGGCGATCAACCCGCTGATCAAGATCATCAACATCGTGGCGCTGCTGCTAGTGCCGCTGCTGTAAGGCGAACTTCCCCCTCTCCCGCTCGCGGGAGAGGGGCCGGGGTGAGGGAGGCGGCCCGGCGCCTGGTCGAAGTCGACCACCCTCCCCCTCACCCCAACCCCTCTCCCGCACGCGGGAGAGGGGCTTCGTTCCGCCCGGCGTGAGGGTCCATCGCCGCGGCCAACGCCACTGCTGCGCCGCAGCAGCCAGACACGTAAAATACCGGCCCCGCTATCCCAAACCCCCGCCCCGCCGTCCTGGCGCGGCCTTCAGCAGTCGGAGCAACGCATGGGCCTGGACCTCGTCCCCACCGGCAAGAACCCGCCGGATGAGATCAACGTCATCATCGAAATCCCCAAGGACGCCGAGCCGGTCAAGTACGAGGTCGACAAGGCGTCGGGCGCGATCTTCGTCGATCGCATCCTGTCCACGCCGATGCGCTATCCGTGCAACTACGGCTACGTCCCGCACACGCTGTGCGGCGACGGCGACCCGGCCGACGTGCTGGTGATCCTCCCGCTGCCGCTGGTGCCCGGTTCGGTGATCCGCGCCGTGCCGGTGGGCGTGCTGAAGATGAGCGACGAGGCCGGCTCCGACGAGAAGCTGATCGCCGTGCCGGTGCCCAAGATCTTCGGCGGCTATTCGCACATCACCGACATCGAGCAGGTGTCCAAGCACTGGCTCGAGCGCATCGGCCACTTCTTCGAGCACTACAAGGACCTGGAGAAGGGTAAGTGGGTGAAGATCGAAGGCTGGGGCGACGCCGCCGAGGCCAAGGCGATCCTCAACGACGCCATCGCGCGCTACAACGCGGAAGAAGACAAGCCGAAGTTCTGATCGTCGGCTTTCGCTGAGAAAAAAAGGCCGCCTCACGTGCGGCCTTTTTCGTTGTGTGCGTCAGTGTTTCAGGCGACGTGGAATCACGCGTTGTCGCCGACCTCGCGCTGTCGCGCCGCGGTGGCCGGTGCCTGCGAGGCGGCATCGCTCACCGCGAACTTGCCGACGATCGTCATCAGTGCATTGAACCAGCGCAGCTCGTTCTTCAGCACCATCGGCTGGCTCGGGCCGCGGATGTCGTCGAGGAAGCGCTGCAGGGCGGCGGCGTATCGCGCGCGGCCTTCCTCGCGTTCGCCGAATTCGAACCACAGCCCCTGCCATTGCCGCGAGAAACGCATCGCGATCTGACGCACCTGTGGCAGGTTCGGATGTGGCACCGCATCGCCGATGAGCAGGCCGAGGTGGTCGTTGAGTTCCCATGGACTCATCACGACGGGCACGTTCACACGCTCGCAGGCGAAGGACGCCACCTCGCCCGGCTTCGGCGCGATGCGCACGTTCTGCCAGCCGGTGCGCGGCGCATCGTGCGGGCGTCCGTGGTTGACCAGGTCCCAGAAGCGTCCGCCCCCGACCGTGTCCACCACCAGGTGCACGCGTGACTGCACGGCATCGTTGAGCACGCGGTGCTGGCGCCAGGTGTCGAAGATCCAGCATTCGCCCGCGGCCATGTTGATGACGGCGCTGTCGCATTCGAAGCGCACTGTCGGCTGGGTGACGACGGGAATGTGCACGCGCACGCGCTCGGCCCAGTAGTAGCCCTGGTCGGCATGGCGCGTGACTTCGGCGTGGCCCGACAGGCGCATCAGCCGGCTGCGGCCGACCGTGGCGCCCAGGCTGGCGAAGACCTGCGTCAGGTACGGGCAGCGCAGCAGGTGCGGCGTGGGCTGCATCGTGCCGGCGAAGGCCTCGTTGTCGGGATCGCCGTCGGCCGCCACCAGCGGCAGCATCGAGTTGCCGGCGAATCCCTGCGGATGCGGTTTCCAGGGTCCCTCGCCGAGCGCGCCGATTTCCGCCTCGAGCGCGGCGGCATCGAAGCTCATGGGCAACTGGATGAAGGGCACCTGCAGTTTCATTGCGGATCCGGGCGAACCATCAGCCACTATCGTAGCGCCCGCGGCGCCGTGCGCCACACTCCGCAAAGCGCAGGTTACGAGCCCCGGAAAGAACTACGGCCCCTTTCGGGGCCGTAGTGGTGTTGCGTGTTGCTATGCAGCGATCGATCAGAAGCGCTGACGGTACTGCACGTAGTAGTACGTGCCCGGCAGGTCGTACTGCGGATCGAACTGGTTGTACGGCGCACGCAGCGACAGCGGCGGTTCCTTGTCGAACACGTTGTTCGCGCCAACCGAGACGGTCGCGTTCCACGGCGTGTTGTAGCGAACCTGCATGTCGTGGTACGTCGTCGCGCCCAGGTGGTTACGCGGGGCCGGACCATCGGCGGTCACGCGATCCGGATCCGAGCAGTAGGCCTCGGCGTTGGTGCTGCCGCCAGCGTACGGGCAGCTCTCGTCCAGGCCGGACTTGTAGCGCATGCCCCAGGTCGCACCCCAGTCGCCCATCGTCCAATCCAGGTACAGGTTGGACTTGATGCGCCAGTACGGATCCTGCGGCAGGTACAGGCCCTGGCGCTGCTCTTCCGCCGAGTCGGCAGTCGCCTTCGTCGACCAGTTCGAGGTGTAGGTGCTGTCCCAGGTCACCGAGAACTTACCGAAAGACGTTTCCGGGAACTTGTAGTTCACGGTCATGTCCCAGCCCTCGACGTTGTACTCGGCGAGGTTCAGCAGCGGCATCTCGAGCTGCGTGATGATGTTCGGATCACCCGGGTAGTTCGGATCGCGCGAGAACAGGCCGCAGTAGATCGCCTGCTCACCCGGCGTACCGGCGTAGCACTTGTCCAGGATGAACTGAGCTTCCGGACGGCTGATGGCGTTCTCGATCTCGATCTTCCACCAGTCCAGCGAGATGTCGAAGCCTTCCAGCCAGCTCGGGTTGTAGACGAAGCCCAAGGTGCGGGTCGTCGACGTTTCCGGCTGCAGGTTCTCGTTGGAGGACCAGGTGAACGGCTCAAGCGTCTGGCGCGACGAACCGTCGCCCGGCTGCTCGAAGTTCGCCGGCACGCCCTGCGCGTCGCAGAGCTGGGCCGTCTGGCCGGTACGCATGCCCGAGTGGGTCGAGCACGGGTCGATGTAGCTCTCGAACGAATCGGAGTCACCGGCGTACAGGTTGTTGATCGTCGGAGCCCGGAAGCCCTCGGACCAGTTACCGCGGACCATCAGGTCGTCGATCGGCTTCCAGCGGAAACCGAACTTGCTGTTCAGCGTGTTGCCGAAGTTGCTGAAGTCCGAGTAGCGCGTGGCCAGCGAGAAGTCGAGCAGCTTGGCGCCCGGCAGGTCGGCGAGGACCGGCACGGCCAGCTCGAGGTAGTACTCGTCGAGCTTGTAACCACCAGCGGTCGGCTTGGAACCGTTACCCGTGCTCAGGCCGGCGGCGATAAACGCGTCCGGATCGTACTGACCGTCTTCGGTGCGGTGCTCGTAACCGGCTGCGAACGCAAGCGGGCCGGCCGGCAGGTCGACGATGTCGCCGCTGACGTTGGCGTAGTAGCTCTTCGACGTGACGCGGCTGGAATCGTGCGCGGTGAAGGCGGTGTAGTCGATGGCCTCCTGCGAGATCGCGCCGTTCGGACCCAGAGCGTTGACCGGCACGCAGCCGGCGATGACGTCGCCCGGGGTACCGCACTTGACGACGCCGTCGGCGTCGAGGAACGACGGGCCGTAGGCGGACTCAAGGTTGGCGAGGTTGAACAGACCGTAGGTCAGGTCGTTCTCGTCGGTACGGTCATAGCGGTAGCCCGTATCCCAGTCGAACGAGCGATCGCCAATCTCGAAGAAGCCTTCGAAGCCACCGTAGAAGTGCCAGTTCTTGACGTTCTGGTTGAACGAACGGCCACCCGATTCCTGGAAGCGGCGGTTCACGCCGATCAGGTCGCGAGCCGTGCCGCCGAGAACGTTGCCGTACTGGCCGTCAGGGTTCGTCGGGTTGTAGTAGCTCTGCGCGTCGAGCGTCATGCCGGTAACCGGCATGGCAGCCAGCAACTGCTCCGAGATGCGCTCGTTGTAGAGCATCTCGGTCTTGAAGCGGAAGTTGTCGGTGATGTCGTAGTTCGCCTGCGCGAACAGCGAGGTGCGCTCCTGCGGGGTGAGCAGGTAGTTGTCCGGTGCAGTGTTGTAGCCGTGCACCGACGAGACGTACGGGACCGGGTTGCCGCTGCTGTCGAGGACGTAACGGGTGTCGTCGGAAGGATCGACGAAGGAGCCCGGGAAGCCCGTGCCCGACTGGCCACCGAAGAACGGGGGACCGCCAGCGGAGATCTTGCGATCGCCGGCCATGACGGCGTCTTCCTTCACGTACGACGCGCCGATCATCACGTTGCCGCGATCGCTGCCGGTACCGATGGTGAAGTCGTAGGCCTCGCGGTTGCCGTCGCCCTGCGAGTACTGGCCGAGGTAGGCGCCCGCTTCGGCACCTTCGAAGTTCTGGCGGGTGATGATGTTCACCACGCCGGCGATGGCGTCCGAACCGTAGATGGTGGAGGCGCCGTCCTTCAGGACTTCCACGCGCTCGACCATCGCCGCCGGGATGGTGTTCAGGTCGACGCTGCCGCCCAGACCCTGGGTCCAGCGACGGCCGTTGACCAGCACCAGGGTGCGGCCTTCGCCGAGGTTGCGCAGGCTGATGCCGGACGAGCCGTCACCGCCGTTGTTGAACGTGGTGTTGAGTGCTGCGCCGTTGGTGGAAATGCGCTGCAGCACGTCGGCGACCGAGGTCACGCCCTGCTTCTGGATCTCGGCGCGGGTCAGGGTGAAGATCGGCTGCGAGGTCTCGACGTCGGCGCGCTTGATGCGCGAACCGGTGACTTCGATGCGATCGAGGGTGGTCGCCTGCTGCTCGCCGCCTTCCTGCGCGACGGCAAATGCCGGCGCCAGTGCGATCGCGATACCCGCCGGCAGCATGCCGACGCGCATCGCGGTGCGCAAATTGCGATGGTTCATCTATCTCTCTCCAGATATCTGTTATGGGCGTGTTAAACGCCCATCAAACTTAAGTTCTGAAGAGGACGATCGCTTTGCGGCTAGCGTTGAGAGACTTTGCGCAATCTGCCAGTGAGGACACGACCTTAACGATTGCGGCGCTCCGCAACGCGCATTGGGAGTGGGCCCGTGCGTCGAAGCTGCGACGACGTTGGCGGTTTTCGCGCACAAACGAAAACGGCCGGCGTTGCGCCGGCCGTTGCGTACTGCAATGTGCGATCGATCAGCCGTTGGTGGCGAGCGACTTGCGCTCCAGCGACTTGCGCGCCGCGGCCTGCGCCTTGCCCGGCTCGCCGCGCGTGGCGGCGGCGGCGCGGTAGCGCGTGGCCGACACGCCGAAGCGTGCGCGGAAGGCGCGCGCGAAGCTGCAGCAGTTGTCGAATCCGCTGGCCGCGGCGACCTCGCCGATCATCATCGACGTGCTGGTGAGCAGGTCCGCCGCGTGCTCCAGGCGCATGCGCGCCGAGGCCGCCTGCGGGCTCTCTTCATAAAGACTGTGGAACGTCTTGGAGAAGTACCAGCTGGAGAAGCTGGTCAGTTCGGCCAGTTCGCTGATGCGGACCACGCGGTCGCAATTACCTTCAAGGTACAGGCGGGCGCGCTGGAGGCGGCCGAATACCTGGCGCTTGCGGCTGCGCGAGCGGCCCGGGCAGCGCGGGATGCGCGCAGCCAGGTCGCGCTGGACGCCGGCCAGGTGGAGCAGGATCGGGCGCAGCAGCGAGGCGTCGAAGCCGGCACCGGGGTTCTCGGCCAGGCGGGCCGCCGCCTCGCGCCACAGGCGCAGGCCGATGCGGGCATCGTGGCGGGACATCTGGCCGCGGCCGGCATACAGGCCACGGTCGGCGAAGCGGGTCATCTCGCGCAGCGCCTCGCCGGTCAGCGTCAGACCGACGCAGACGCCGAAGCGGTCCGCCTGGACGGTCGGCTTGGAGTCCTTCTCGAAGGCGATCCAGTCGCCGCTGCGCAGCCGGAACTTGCCTTCCTTCGCCTCGACCCACGAGCTGCCGTGCAGCTGCAGCCAGAACGAGAAGCCTCCCGAAGACTGGACGCTGCCCAGTCGCGAGACGCCGATGCAACCGCCCTGAACCGCGCCCTCAGGCGTTTCGAGCTGCAGCAGCTGCCCGCGGTCCGCCCATTGCACTTGCTCCATTGGTCCACCTCATGTGCCGAGAATGGTCAATGGATTTGCCGCACACACCCACTTCACATCAGGAAAGTTGGTGGAGACTTATCCGAAATCGCACCGAATGCAAAACCGAAGGATTTCCGATAGCACTTTTCCCAGCTGCATCAATTACTTGACCCATCCCGGGACAACCTCCGTCGTTTCCTTCGGAAGCTCCATGTAACCGATATCGGCCCCGTCCCAGTCGACCAGGGCCAGATAGGCCGCCTCATTGCGCGGCCCGCCGAGGCTGAATCCGTTCACCGCGGAGCGTCGCAGCTGGTCCAGGCAGCGGGGCGGAGCGGGGTCGGCAGGCACGATCCGGCGGAGGCTGGCGGCGCAGTCCTGCAGCCGTTCGAGGTAGCGGATCTCGCCATCCGGTGCGACGGTCCACATGCGATACCGGTCGGCGGTGGGCACGCTTGCGCTGACCTGGCGGACCGAGGCGGCACCCAGGTCCAGCGGAGCCTCCCAGAGCCCCGCTTCGGTCAACCGCGTGAACAACACCCGGTTGCGCGCTCCGTCCACCTCGAAGTGCGACACGCCGTCGATCCGGCCCAGCACCCGCCAGGGCGTCGCGGACCGGTCGTACAGCCGGAGCTGCGGCGCCCCTTCCTCACTGGCCGCCAGCACGAACAGCCGGTTCGGATCGACCGAATACTGGGCCTGCAGGGGTTCGGCGTCCGGCACCGACAACGTCGAGACCTGACCGCTCGCCGCCAGCACTTCCTGCACGACGCCTCGGCCCTGGGCGTCGATGCCGGTCGCCAGCAGACGGCGCGAGTCGGGCGACCATGCCGGCGCGTAGCGCGTGCCCGGGCGGACGCCGCCCATCATGCGGAGGGTGTCTGGCTGGGACACGTCGCCAACCCAGAGCCCGTTGCTGCCAGAGCGGTCGGAGACGAACGCGAGCTGCCGGCCGTCGGGGGCGATCGACGGCAGCAGGTCGCGCGCCGCCGACGCGAACAGCGGTTCGACCACGTGCACCCGGCCCGGGCCGTCGCCATCGGTCAGCTGGACGCGGTAGAGACCGAAATACGGCCTGCGTTGTACGAAGGCGATGGCGTGGCGGGAGCGCGCGGCCACCGGCGCCTGGCCATCGTCCACGCCCATCTGCCGGGCTTCGCCGGTGCTGGTATCCAGGCGGAACAGGCGGTACTCGCCGTCGACCATGGCGCTGAAGATCAGCCCGCGCCCGGTCGGCGACCAGTCCCAGCCACGCAGGTCGGCGCGCAGCCGGCTCAGGCGCTCGGCGTTGCCGCCCTGCGCCGGGATGCGCCAGAAGTCGCCCAGCGGCGCGTTGCGCACGAACACGATCCAGCGTCCATCGGGCGAATAGCGCGGGTCGGTGTCGAGTTCGTCGGGATCGTGGGGATACTCGATCGGTCGCCATTGGCCGCTGTCGAGGTTCAGCACGCGCAGCCCGACCGTGCCCTGGTCGGTGCTCATGCTCCCGAAGATCAGCCCGTTGCTGTCCGGGGTCCAGTCGAAGGTCGGCGGACTACGGCGATCGCAGACGCCGACCTCGTGCTCGGCGCGCGCGTTGGGCGTGACCAGGCGGATGCTGCAGCTGCTCTCCGACAGCCGCATGAAGGCGATCCAGCGGCCGTCGGGCGACCACACCGGGGAAGCGTCGTCGGTGCCTTCCGGCGGACGCGTGAGCTGGCGCGGCTGCGTCTGCTCGGTGGTCTGCACCATGATCGCAGTGCCGCGCTGGCCCTCGGGGATGGCGACGTACGCCACCAGGCCGGCATCGGGCGAGAGCGCCGGCGACAGCTCGAAGCCCGGCGCGGAGGTGATCAGGCGGTAGGGCCGCTCGCTGCGCAGGCCCTGCATGCCAGTGACGGCGACCGGCGCCACTTCCGGCTGCGCCGGGGCGCGGATCAGCGCCCAGGCCACCAGTCCGGCCACCAGCAGCGCCACGACGAAGATCACCGACGCGATCGACGTCCAGGTGCCGCGCGGCGTGGAAGACGCCGGGAACGGCACCGGGGCGAGCGGTTCGCTCGGATCGGCACCCGCGATGGCGGGGTATTTGGCCGTGGTGCGGGTCGGATCGGACCAGCGTTCGTCGCTGGCGACCACGTCCGCGCTGGCGGCCGGGCCACCGGTATGGATCCATTCGATCGGCGCGAGCAGGCGATAACCGTTCTTCGCGATCGTCTCGATGTAGCGCGGATTGCCGCGCTCGTCGTCGAAGGCCTTGCGCAGCTGAGTGATCGCCTGCGTGACCACGTCGTTGGTCGGCAGCGTGTCCGGCCAGACCTCGGTCATCAGCGAATCGCGGCTGACCACGCGCCCGGCCTGCTCCACCAGCACCAGCAGCACGCCCATCGACTTGGGCGTGATGCGCAATGGACGACGCTTGCCCGGCGCGCGGATCTCGCGCAGCGGCACGTCGACCACGCACTCGCCCACGCGCAGTCGCTCGGACGGCAGGGGCGGTGTGGAGGGTTCGAGGGTTCTTTGCATGAATCCGAAATGGTGAGCGGCAAGCTGAACGGCCGTCATGTGCCGAATGGATCAGATACGACTACTCGGCAAACCCGGCAAAGAGGCCAGACCCGACGGGGAAAGCAATGCTCGCCCGGACATTCTAACGTCGGCAGGCTTACTCCCGTTTACACGGGGGTGGCTTCAGGCCCTCTCTCGCCGACGTATTACAGAACGTAACGTTCCAGCATTCGCGCCACCCGGCGCGAATCTTTTTCTCCGGCACGGTCGACTCCCCATCCCCTCGCCTTCCGAAAGCACCTGAGGAAGGACGCTGCGTGCTTCATAGCACAGCCGTGTTAAGAGCCCTTTAAAGCCCTGCGGAGCGCGGCTGCAGCGATGCGCTGCCCTACTTCGTAGCGCGCAGCATGGTCAGGCCGACCAGGCGCGACACCACCACCGCGATGTACGCCACGCCGGCGAACTGCTGCAGCATCACCAGAACGCGCGCGGGCGAGGACAGCGGCAGGATGTCGCCGAGCCCGGTGGCCGACAGCGTCGTGAAGCTGAGGAACAGCAGTTCGAGCCACGTGCGCGGCTCGCCCGGGCGCAGCGCGCCGGTAAAGCTGCCCGGATACCACGCCTGGCAGACGAAATACGCGTAGGCGAAGCCCCACGCGAGCAGTGTGAACGTTGCGCCGGCGGCGAACAGTTCGTCGGCGGTCACGCGATGGTCGCCGAGCATGTAGGCGATGAGGCTCGACGCCGCATACAGATAGAGCAGCGCCTCCAGCGCGGAGGACACGACCAGCAGCGTGTCGTTCGCGAGCACCACCGACAGCACCGACAACCCCAGTGCGGGCGCGGCCAGGAGCCAGGCGACCCACACCTTCGCGGGGCTGCGGTTCACCACCCATACCGCGAGCATCAGCACCACCACGCCGAGCGCGCCGAACAGCACGCGCCCGCTGCTGCGCGTCTCGTCGAAGATGGGATAGAGGATGAGGCTCAGCAGCTGCGCCGCGAGCAGAAACGCCGACGGATGGCGCCGCGCCTGCACGCGCCAGCGCAACAGGCCGATGCGGTTTTCCGCCATGGTCGCGATCCTTCGAATGGGTCGCGCAAAGCCTAGCCGAAGGCGGGCGGGAATGAGCGGGGCGGGAAACGAGGGCGCACCCTCGTTCCCCGTCTGACGGCCATCGTCAGGCCTTGCGGTACACCTGGGCGCCCTGCGCGCGGAACTCCGCCGACTTCTCCGCCATGCCCTCGCTGAGCGCGGCTTCCTCGTCGACGCCGTGTTCCTTCGCGTAGTCGCGCACGTCCTGCGTGATCTTCATCGAGCAGAAATGCGGGCCGCACATCGAACAGAAATGCGCGACCTTGTGCGCGTCCTTCGGCAGCGTTTCGTCGTGGTATTCGCGTGCGCGCTCCGGATCCAGGCCGATGTTGAACTGGTCTTCCCAACGGAACTCGAAACGCGCCTTGCTCATCGCGTTGTCGCGCGCCTGCGCGCCCGGGTGACCCTTCGCGAGATCGGCCGCGTGCGCCGCGATCTTGTACGCCATCAACCCTTCGCGCACGTCGTGCTTGTTAGGCAGGCCGAGGTGTTCCTTCGGCGTGACGTAGCAGAGCATCGCGGTGCCGAACCAGCCGATCATGGCGGCACCAATGGCGCTGGTGATGTGGTCGTAGCCGGGCGCGATGTCGGTGGTCAGCGGACCAAGCGTGTAGAACGGCGCCTCGCCGCATTCGCGCAGCTGCTTGTCCATGTTTTCCTTGATCAGCTGCATCGGCACGTGGCCGGGGCCTTCGATCATGGTCTGCACGTCGTGCTTCCACGCGATCTTCGTCAGTTCGCCCAGCGTTTCGAGTTCGCCGAACTGCGCCGCGTCGTTCGCGTCGGCGATCGAGCCCGGACGCAGGCCGTCGCCCAGCGAGAAGGCCACGTCGTAGGCCTTCATGATTTCGCAGATCTCTTCGAAATGCGTGTAGAGGAAGTTTTCCTTGTGGTGCGCCAGGCACCACTTCGCGAGGATCGAACCGCCGCGCGAGACGATGCCGGTTACGCGGCCTGCGGTAAGCGGCACGTAGCGCAGCAGCACGCCGGCGTGGATCGTGAAGTAGTCCACGCCCTGCTCGGCCTGTTCGATCAGCGTGTCGCGGAAGATCTCCCAGTTGAGTTCCTCGGCGCGACCGTCAACCTTCTCCAGCGCCTGGTAGATCGGCACCGTGCCGATCGGCACCGGCGAATTGCGGATGATCCATTCGCGCGTTTCATGGATGTGCTTGCCGGTCGACAGGTCCATCACCGTGTCGGCGCCCCAGCGGATCGACCACACCAGCTTCTCCACTTCCTCGGCGATGCCCGAGGACACCGCGGAATTGCCGATGTTCGCGTTGACCTTGGTGAGGAAGTTGCGGCCGATGATCATCGGCTCGCTTTCGGGATGGTTGATGTTGTTGGGGATGATCGCGCGGCCGCGCGCCACTTCATCGCGCACGAATTCCGGCGTGATCAGCTTCTGGATGTTCGCTCCGAAGCTCTCGCCCGCATGCTGGCGCAGCAGGTGCGCTTCGCGGATCGCCTCGATCCGCTGGTTTTCGCGGATGGCGATGAACTCCATTTCCGGCGTGACGATGCCGCGTCGCGCATAGTGCATCTGCGTGACGTTCGCGCCGGACAGCGCACGGCGAGGCATGGGGCGATTGCGGAAACGCACCGCATCGAGCTTCGGATCGTGCTCGCGCCTGCGCCCGAATTCCGACGACAGCTCCGACAGCACGCCGGTATCGCCACGCTCGGCGATCCACTCCGCGCGCAGCGGCGCCAGGCCGCGCGCGAGGTCGATCTGCGCGTTCGCATCGGTGTACGCGCCGGAGGTGTCGTACACCGCCAGCGGCGCGTTCTCCTCGCCGCCGAACATGGTCGGCGTCTTCGCGAGCACGATCTCGCGCATCGGGACGCGGATGTCCGGGCGCGAGCCTTCGACATGGATCTTGTGCGAGCCGGGAATCGGGCGCGTGACGTCGGCCGAGAGCTGTTCGGCCTGCTGGATGAGCTGGGAGGGGACTGCGTTCATTGGGTTCGTCCTGTGGAGCGCCCTCGCGGGCCGGGACGAAGCGGGCAGCGACGGACGCGACGGTAGATCGCATCCGGCGAAGCTTCCCTACGGCGGTCTCAACCGCGTCAGGTTCGAAGGGTCTTTCTCAACCGGTCGACCGACCGGTACCCCCGCTTCGGCGCGCATTTCACCACGCGCCGCCGCGCGGGTCCAACGCCGCGCGAGGCGGCCCTGTTCACGTCGGCGGCCCCAAGCGGCCTCCGGTTGCGTATGTAACTGTTGACAGTCCCCGAAACCGCGTGATCTTCTCGGCGCATGACGCATCGCAACACGCTGCCGCAGACCGACCGAACCGCGCCGATCGACGCGGCGTTCGCGGCCGTCGTTGCGATTACCACGGGTACCGGTACCACTCGCTTGCGGGTGCGGACGGGCGTGTCCAGGTGATCTGAAGACCACGCCTCCGCACCCCGACCCGGGTGCGCAGGCCTGGCACCCGGACGGTTCGCGGGGCCCAACAGGAGCCCGCCGCAATGCCGCCCGCCGATGCTTCACGACCTTCCGCCCCGCCGTGCCATGTGCACAAGTTCGGCGGCAGCAGTCTTGCCGATGCCTCGCTCTATCGCGCCGCCGCGGCGCTGGTGGACGACCCTTCCCGCACGCGCGTGGTCGTCGTGTCGGCGATGCAGGGCGTCACCGATGCGCTGATCGCGCTGCTCGAAACCGCGCAACGCAGGGACGCGTGGCACCCCGCGTTTCATGCGCTGCGCGAGCGACATGCGAATGCCGCAACGGCGCTCGATCCGGATGGACACTTCGCGCTTCAGCCCGCGCTGGATGCCGAATTCGAAACCCTGCGCCGCCATCTCGATGCGATCGGCGCGGGCGAAGCCGACGCGGCGGTTCTCGCCGCCGGCCTGCCCGGCTTCGGCGAGGTGTTCTCCTCGCACCTGATGCACGTCGCGCTCGGCGGCGATGCCGCATCGTGGCGCCGGCTCGACGCGCGCGACGTGCTCGTCGTCCACGCGGGCGAAATGGGCATGGCGGTGGACTGGCCCGAGAGCCGCGCGCGACTCGCAAAGTGGCGTGCGGGCAACGCCGAAGGCAATGTCGTCATCACCGGCTTCGTCGCGCGCGACGCGCAGGGCCACGCGACGACGCTGGGCCGCAACGGCAGTGACTACTCCGCCGCGATCTTCGCCAACCTGTTCGATGCCGACGCGCTGACGATCTGGACCGACGTCGACGGCGTGCTGTCCGCCGATCCACGCCTCGTGCCCGAAGCGGTCTGTCTGCCATCAATGTCCTACGCGGAAGCGTGCGAACTGGCGTATTTCGGCGCGAAAGTGCTGCATCCGCAGACGATGGCCCCGGTGCAGGAGCGCGGCATCCCGCTGTGGATCCGCAACACGAAGCGGCCCGAAGCGCCGGGCACGCTGATCGCGCCCGACAGCGGCCGCGACGGCACGCCGGTGAAGGGCCTGAGCCTGGTGCGCGACCTCGCCATCGTCGAACTGGTCGGCAACGGCATGGTCGGCGTGCCCGGCGCGGCCGAGCGCCTGTTCGGCGCGCTGCGCGGCGCGGGCGTGTCGGTGACGATGATCTCGCAGGGCTCGTCCGAACATTCGATCTGCTGCGTATTGCGCGCCGACCAGGCCGAACGCGCGCGCGACGCGGCCGCCGCGGCGTTCGCCGACGCCATCGCCGACGGGCAGGCGCAGGGCGTGACGCTTACGCGCGACATCGCGGTGCTCGCGGCGGTGGGCGACGGCATGGTCGGCACGCCAGGCGTCGCGGCGCGATTGCTGGGCGGGCTCGCACAGGCGCGCGTCAACGCGCGCGCCATCGCGCAGGGTGCGGGCGAACGCAACATCTCCGTCGCCATCGGCGCGAACGACGCCACGCGTGCCTTGCGCGCCGCGCATGCGGCGTTCTGGCTGTCGCCGCAGACGTTGTCGGTGGGCGTGATCGGGCCCGGCCAGGTCGGCACCGCGTTGCTCGTGCAGATGTCCGCCGCGTTGCCGCAGCTCCGGCAGCGATCCGGCCTCGACCTGCGTCTTCGCGCCATCGCCAACAGCCGCGCGATGGTGCTGGACGAACGCGGCGTCGAGCCCGCCGATGCCGCCGCGCGGCTCGAAGGCGGCGCCGCGCAGCCGGTGGACCTGGAGCGCTTCGCCGACCACGTCCGCGGCGAACACCTGCCGCACGCGCTGATCGTCGACTGCAGCGCGAGCCCGCGCGTGGCCGCGCAATACCCGCGCTGGCTCGCGCGCGGCATCCACGTGGTCACGCCGAACAAGCAGGCCGGCAGCGGCGCGTGGGATCATTACGCCGCCATCCAGGACGCCAGCCGTCGCGGCGGCGGGCGCTTCCGGTACGAGGCGACCGTCGGCGCCGGCCTTCCGGTGATGCTCACGCTGCGCAACCTGCTCGACACGGGCGACGAGCTGCACGGCATCGACGGCATGCTCTCGGGCACACTGGCCTGGCTGTTCAACCGGTTCGACGGGACGGTGCCGTTCTCGCAACTCGTGCGCGAGGCGCAGGCGCTCGGCTACACCGAACCGGACCCGCGCGACGACCTGTCCGGCCTGGATGTCGCGCGAAAACTCGTGATCCTGGCGCGCGAGGCCGGTCGTGCGCTGTCGCTGGAGGATGTGGACGTGGAAAACCTGGTGCCGCCGGCACTGCGCGAAGTCGGCCGCGAGGAATTCCTCGCGCGCCTTGCCGAAATGGACGAGCCGATGCTCGCGCGCCAGCGCGATGCCGCGCGTAAGGGACGCTCGTTGCGGCACCTGGCGCAGCTCGATCGCGACGGCGTCGCGCGCG
Source organism: Lysobacter soli (assembly GCF_009755585.1). NCBI lineage: Bacteria > Pseudomonadati > Pseudomonadota > Gammaproteobacteria > Lysobacterales > Lysobacteraceae > Lysobacter > Lysobacter soli. The sequence continues at coordinate 3,572,814 of NZ_CP046603.1, forward strand.
TCGGCGTAGTCGCGCTGCCGGCCGAACACGCCTGCTGCCACACGCGACTGACCGACAACATCGTCCAGTTCCGCACGCGTCGCTACTCGGAGAATCCGCTCGTCGTGCAGGGTCCGGGCGCGGGCCCCGATGTCACCGCCGCGGGCGTGTTCGGCGATGTGCTCGCCATCGCGCAGTCGCTCGGCGTGTCGTCGACGTGGTCGTCGCCGCCGGTCGAAGCGCGCGTCGAGGTCAACGCATGAGCGGCGACATCGACGCACAACGCAACGCAACCCGGCCCCGCATCGCGCGCGCCTTCGCGCCGGGCAGCGTCGGGAACATCGGCGTGGGATTCGACCTGCTCGGCCACTCCATCGACGGCGTGCGCGATGTCGCCATCGTGCGGCGCATCGAAGAACCGGTCGTGCGCATCGCGGCCATTCGTGGTGATGTCGAAGGCGCCGACACGTTGCCGCTGCAGGCCGAACGCAACACCGCCGGGCAGGCGCTTATCGCCTTGCGCGACAAGCTTGGCCTCGCGCACGGCTTCGAACTCGAACTGGAAAAAGGCATTCCGCTCGGCTCGGGCCTGGGCGGTTCGGCGGCCTCCTGCGTCGCGGCGCTGGTCGCGGCGAATGCCGTGCTCGACGCGCCGCTCGCGCGCGAGGCGCTGTACGACTTCGCGCTTGACGGCGAATCGGTGTCCAGCGGCAGTCGCCATGGCGACAACGTGGCGCCGATGCTGCTCGGCGGCGTGGTGATGGCCACCGCGACGCGCATGATCCCGCTCGACGTTCCATCGTGGCTGCATGCGGTGGTCGTGCATCCCGACCAGGTGCTCGAGACGCGCCGCGCGCGCGCCGTGCTCGCCGATCCGTATCCGCTGCATGTCGTGGTTGAACAGAGCGCGCATCTCGCGCTGTTCCTCACCGGCTTGCAGCGCGGCGATGCGACGCTGTTGCGCGAGGGGCTGCGCGACCTGCTGGTCGAGCCGCGCCGCGCGCCGCTGATTCCCGGCTTCGCCGAAGCGAAGGCCGCGGCGCTCGACCACGATGCACTCGGCGCCAGCATTTCCGGTGCGGGACCGAGCACGTTCGCGTGGTTCGCCTCGCGCGCGCAGGCCGACGCCGCCGCGCCTGCGATGCAGGCCGCGTTCGCATCGGCCGGCTACGGTTCGCGCGCGTACGTCACCCCGGTCGCGGGCCCGCGCGCGGACGTGATCTCGGCCGGAGCGTACGCATGAAATTCGTGAGCACGCGCGGCAACACGCCGCCAACGCAGATTGACGCCGCACTCGTCGCGGGCCTCGCGCCGGACGGTGGGCTGTACGTTCCCGAACGCATTCCGGCGGTCGATATCGAGCCCGTCGACACGCTCGCGCAGACGGCGCAGGCGGTGCTCTCGCCGTACTTCGTCGAGTCGTCGTTGCGCGATGCGTTGCCCGCGATCTGCGCGCACGCCTATTCGTTCGATGCGCCGCTGCGTGCGATGACCGGCGACGGCGATCACCTGCTCGAACTCTTCCACGGGCCGACCGCTGCCTTCAAGGATTATGCCGCGCGCTTCCTCGCCGAAGCCTTGTCGCGGCTGCGGCCATCGGATGCGGCGCCAACGACGATAGTCGTCGCGACCTCCGGCGACACCGGCGCGGCCGTCGCGTCGGCGTTCCATCGGCGCGATGGCTTCAACGTCGTCATCCTGTATCCCGAAGGTCGCGTGTCGCCGCGCCAGGCGCACGGGCTGGAATGCTGGGGCGACAACGTGCGCACGTTCCGCGTGCAGGGCACGTTCGACGATTGCCAGCGCATGGCGAAGCAGGCGTTGTCGGACGAAGCGCTGCGACGCGAGGTGTCGCTCAGCTCGGCCAACAGCATCAGTCTGGGGCGCCTGTTGCCGCAGGTGGCGTACTACGCGCACGCCGCGCTGCATTTCGCACGACGGCACGGGGAAGCGCTCAATCTCATCGTGCCCACCGGAAACCTGGGCAACGCGTGCGCGGCGTTCGTCGCGCGGCGAATGCGACTTCCTATCGGCGACCTGGTGCTCGCCTGCAACGCGAACGACGTGCTGCCTCGTTACTTCGCCGGCGATCCGTACGAGCCACGCGCGACGACGGCGACGCTCGCCAGCGCAATGGACGTCGGTGCGCCGAGCAACTTCGAGCGCCTTCGCCATTGGCATACCGGCGACGACGAACTCCGCGGTTCGCTTCGCGCATTCACCGTCGACGATGCGACGATCACCGACGTCGTGCGCGAGGCGCCTCGACGCCATGGCGTCGTCGCCGATCCGCATACCGCTGCGGGCCTGCACGTGCTGGAAACGTTCCGGTCGCGAGGCGACTCGCGACCGTGGGCGGTGGTCGCCACCGCGCATCCGGCGAAGTTCGACACCATCGTCGAACCTCTAGTCGGGCACGAAGTCCCGGTGCCACCATCGCTCGCGCAGTGCCTCGCGCGGCCGGCATCGGCGCAGCGATTGCCCGCCGATTACGCCGCGCTGCGCGATGCGCTGCGTACCGGTGCAGTTACATCCGAAACCATCGGGCCCTCAACGTGAGGCGCATGCCGCACTTCTTCGCAGTTACGAAAGAAACTGTTGACACGGCCATTCCGGCCGTGTTTCTCTCGATCCCATGACGCAGCGCAGCAACCACTCGCAGACCGCATCGGGCCGGGGCCAACGCTCCGCCGCCGCCGCGTCGCAGGCTGACGCGCGTCGCATCGCCATCGCACTTCTGATGAAGGCCGCGCCCATCGCGGCCTCGCTCATTCTTGTACTCGTACTTATTACCGGGCTTGCCAGCGCGGAGTACGGGTTTGTGTAAGTAAGAACCACACACCCAGGTCGATACCCAAGACCCCGCGCCCGAAACGGCGCGGGGTTTTTGTTTTCGCCCTGCGGAACGTCCAGCCAGGAGATCGCCGTTCGTGAGAAGCAACGCCATCAAGCAGGGCCCCGCACGCGCTCCCGCACGCGCCATGCTGCGCGCGACCGGATTGAGCGACGAGGCGATCGCCAAGCCGCTGGTCGCGGTCGTGCATACGTGGTCGGACGTCTCGCCGTGCAACTACACGCTGCGCGATCTGGCGCAGCACGTTCGCGCGGGCGTGATCGAGAACGGCGGCACGCCCATTGAATTCAACACGATTGCGGTGACCGACGGCATCGCGATGGGCTCCGACGGCATGCGCGCCTCGCTGCCCTCGCGCGAGACCATCGCCGATTCGATCGAGCTCGCGGTGAACGGCCATTGCCTCGATGCGATGGTGCTGCTCGTCGGCTGCGACAAGACGATCCCGGCGGCGGCGATGGCGGCGGCGCGACTCGATATCCCGACCGTGATCCTGTACGGCGGCACGATCCTGCCCGGCCATTGCCGCAAGGACGCGAGCGACAAGCCCCTGACGGTGCAGGACGTGTTCGAGGCCGTCGGCGCGCATTCGGCCGGCCGCATCGACGATGCCGAACTGCATCGCATCGAGTCGCACGCCTGCCCCGGCGCGGGCGCGTGCGGCGGGCAATTCACCGCAAACACGATGGCGATGGTGCTGACCTTCCTCGGCCTGTCGCCGTTGCAACTCAACGATATTCCCGCCGTGCATGCCGACAAGCCCGCCGCCGCGCGGGCCTGCGGCGCGCTGGCGATGCAGCGTTTGCGCAACGGTGGTCCGGGACCGCGCGAGATCCTCTCTCCCGCAGCGCTGCGCAACGCTGCGTGCGCGGTCTCGGCCACCGCGGGTTCGACGAACGCGGCGCTGCACCTGCTGGCGATCGCGCACGAAGCCGGCGTCGCGTTCGACCTGGAGGAATTCGAAGCCGCTGCGCGCACGCCGGTGATCGCCGACCTCAAGCCCGGCGGGCGCTACACCGCCGCGGAAATGTTCGAGATGGGCGGCGCGGCGCTGGTCGCGCGCGAACTGCGTGCCGCGGGCCTGATCGAGGACATCCCGACCGTCACCGGCCGCAGCTTCTTCGCCGAACTCGACGACGTGCCCGCGCCGGGCGCGCAGGACGTGGTGCGTCCGGTGTCGGACCCGTTCAAGCCGCGTGGCGGCTATTCAATCCTCTACGGCGATCTCGCGCCGGAAGGCTGCATCCTCAAGCTCGCCGGCCACGGCATCGAACACTTCGAGGGCACCGCGCGCGTCTTCGATTCGGAAGAAGCCGCGTTCAACGCCGTGCAGGCGCGCCAGATCCGCGCGGGCGATGTCGTCGTCATCCGCTTCGAAGGCCCCGCGGGTGGCCCGGGCATGCGCGAGATGCTCGCCGTCACCGCTGCGCTCGTCGGCCAGGGCCTGGGCAACGACGTCGCGCTGATCACCGACGGCCGCTTCAGCGGCGCGACGCACGGCTTCATGGTCGGCCACATCTCGCCCGAAGCCGCGCGCGGCGGCCCCATCGCGAAGCTGCGCGACGGCGATCGCGTGCGTATCGACGTCAAGACGCGCCGCATCGACGTCGATGCCGACCTGCGCACGCGCCCCACGGCACGCATCGCGCCGCGCGTCGCCACGGGCGTGCTCGCGAAGTACGCCGCGCAGGTGAGTTCGGCCTCGCGCGGCGCGGTCACGGCGCCCGGCCCGCTCGATGCGGCCCGCGCGAAGTCGCGCGACATCCCCGTGCAGTTCATCGAGGAAGCGCCCGTGACGCCCGAAGAAACGAAGGAACTGTTCCTCGCCTGACCCTCCGCACCGCCCTCCATCCACTACGGACACGATCATGACCACCCAGCAAAAACCCCGCGTCGCCATCGTCGGTTACGGCAGCCAGGGCCGCGCGCATGCCTTGAACCTGCGCGATTCCGGCTTCGACGTCACCGTCGGCCTGCGTCCGGGCGGCCCGACCGAGATCAAGGCGAAGGCCGACGGCTTCACCGTGAAGTCGCCAAGCGAGGCGGTGAAGGACGCCGAACTCGTCGCCGTGCTTACGCCCGACATGGTGCAGCCGCAGCTCTACGGCGAAGTGATCGAGCCCAACATCGCGCAGGGCGCGTGCCTGCTGTTCGCGCACGGTTTCAACGTGCATTACGGGCAGATCACGCCGCGCGAGGACCTGGACGTCGTGCTCGTCGCGCCGAAGGGCCCGGGCGCGCTGGTGCGTCGCGAATACGAGATCGGCCGCGGCGTCCCGTCGGTCTATGCCGTCTACCAGGACAAGAGCGGAAACGCCGAGCAGCTCGCGCTGACCTACTGCGCCGGCATCGGCGGCGCGCGCCAGAACGCGATCCGCACCACCTTCAAGGAAGAAACCGAAACCGACCTGTTCGGCGAGCAGGCCGTGCTGTGCGGCGGCGCGACCAAGCTGGTGCAGGCCGGCTGGGAAACGCTGGTCGAAGCCGGCTACCAGCCGGAGGTCGCGTACTACGAGTGCCTGCACGAGCTGAAGCTGATCGTCGACCTGTTCTACGAAGGCGGCATCACGCGCATGCACGAGTTCATCAGCGAGACCGCGCAGTACGGCGCGCTTACGCGCGGCACCTACGTGGTCGACGACAACACGCGCGCGCAGATGAGGAAGGTCCTCGCCGAGATCCAGGACGGCACGTTCGCGCGCCAGTGGATCGCTGAATACGCCGCTGGCAATGCGAACTACAAGGCGCTCAAGGAAGGCGACCTGACCCATCCGATCGAAGCGGTCGGCAAGAAGCTTCGCGCGAACATGAAGTGGCTTTCGACCGCGCCGCAGGCCGCGCCTGCCGCAGCCGAAAAGCGCCAGGCGCAGACAGAGGCCGCGTGATGAACGGTGCCCGCTGGCTGGTGCAGGCCCTGGCGGCCGAAGGCGTCGATACGCTCTTCGGCTACCCGGGCGGCGCGATCATGCCCTTCTACGATGCGCTGCACGGATCGCAGCTCAGGCACGTGCTGGTCCGCCACGAACAGGGCGCGGCCTTCGCGGCGAACGGGTATGCGCGGGCCAGCGGGCGCGTAGGTGTGTGCGTGGCGACGTCCGGTCCGGGCGCGTCGAACCTGGTCACCGGCATCGCCGACGCGATGCTCGACTCGGTGCCGATGGTGATCATCACCGGGCAGGTCGCCACGCCGCTGATGGGCACCGACGCGTTCCAGGAACTGGATGTGTTCGGCATGACGATGCCGATCGTGAAGCACAGCTTCCTGCTGCGCCGCGTCGACGAACTGCCGAATGTCGTCGCCGAGGCGTTCCGCATCGCGCGCTCGGGTCGCCCGGGCCCGGTGCTGATCGACCTGCCCAAGGACGTGCAGGTCGGCGACGCGTCGCATCTTCCGCTGCACGTGCCGGCGGAAATCGACGACGTGCCCGCGCCGAAGGACGCCTCGCTGCACGCGGCGCTCGCGATGATCTCGCAGGCGAAGAAGCCCGTCGTCTACGGCGGCGGTGGCATCGCGCTGGGCGATGCGGTGCAGGCGTTCCGCACGTTCGTGGATGCGACGCAGATCCCGACCGTGCTGACGCTGAAGGGACTGGGCGCGCTGCCGTCGAACCACGCGCTGAACCTCGGCATGCTCGGCATGCACGGCAGCCGCGCGGCGAACCTGGCGGTGCAGGAAAGCGATCTTCTTATCGTCGTCGGCGCACGCTTCGACGATCGCGCCACCGGCAAGCTGGCGGAGTTCGCGCCGAACGCGCGCGTCGTCCACATGGACCTGGACGCGTGCGAGATCGGCAAGCTGCGCCACGCCGATGCCGCCGTGTGCGGCGACATCCGCCGCACACTGACCGCGCTCACCCTGCCCTGCGCCGCGCACCTGCACGGTCGCAACGGCGCGGCGCGGCGCGAATGGCGCGCGACCTGCCAGCAGCGCATGCACGAATTCGCCGCGCGCTACGACGCTCCGGGCGAGACCGTGTACGCGCCGGCGCTGCTGAAGCGGCTGTCGGAACTGGCGCCCAACGCGATCGTCGCCTGCGACGTCGGCCAGCACCAGATGTGGGTCGCGCAGCACTGGCGCTTCGGTACGCCGCGCCAGCACCTCACCAGCGGCGCGCTCGGTGCGATGGGCTTCGGCCTGCCGGCGGCGATCGGCGCGCAGTTGCAATCGCCCGACGCGCCGGTCGTGTGCGTCAGCGGCGACGGCTCGTTCCTGATGAATGTGCAGGAGCTGGCGACGCTGCGCCGCTATGGCCTGCCGGTGAAGATCGTGCTGCTCGACAACCAGGCGCTCGGCATGGTGCGCCAGTGGCAGGAGCTGTTCTTCGACCGGCGCTATTCCGAGATCGACCTGTCCGACAACCCCGACTTCGGCGCGGTCGCGGCGGCGTTCGGCGTGCAGGCGCTGCACGTCGATCGCGCCGATTCCGTCGAAGCCGCCCTGCAGGCGCTGCTCGCGACCGACGGCCCGGCGCTGCTGCACGTCGCCATCGACCAGGCCGCGAACGTGTGGCCGCTGGTGCCGCCCAACCACAACAACGCGCAGATGCTCGATCCGGAGCTTGAGGCTGGCGCGTCGAACGAACCCACCCCCACCGAGGATCCCCGCCATGCGATACCAGCTTGATCTCACGCTCCGTCAGGCCGAAGGCGCGCTGTCGCGGGTACTGGGCGCGGCCGAACGCCGCGGTTTCCGTCCGCTCGCCGTCGACGGCGAAGCGCAGGCCGACGGCGACCGCTGGTACCTGCGGCTGACCGTCGAAGGCGAACGCGACGAAGCCAACCTGCAGCACCAGCTCGAGAAGCTCTACGACTGCCTCGCGGTGGAGGTGTCGCCATGTCGGTGATCGCTCCCGAAGCCATCGCCTCGCGACAACCCGCGGGCAAGCCCATCGAGCTGCGCGACGAAGCGCGCCGTCCGGGCATGCCGCTGCTGTGGTTCGACGGCGAACTGACCGCCGCCGATACGCCGCACGCGCCGCTGACCACGCACGCGATGCATTACGGCACCGGCGTGTTCGAAGGCATCCGCAGCTACGCCACACGCGATGGCGCGGCGGTGTTCCGCCTGCCCGAGCACCTGGAACGCATGCGCAAGGGCGCGGACCTGCTCGGCATCGACTTCGACGTCGATGCAGCGTTCGATGCGACGCTACAGACGCTGCGCGCGAACGGGCATCGCGATGCGTACGTGCGCCCGCTCACGTGGCTGGGCAACGGCGCGGACGGCGTGACCGTCGGACTGGACGTGCCGGGCCTGAGCCAGCATTTCATGGTGATGACGCTGCCCACCGTCGTGCACCTCAACGGCAAGCGTTCGCGCCTGACGGTGTCGCCGTGGAAGCGCAATCCGGCCTCGTCGTTGCCGCCACTGAAGCTGTGCGGCGCGTACATCAACTCGATCCTCGCCAAGCGCGAGTCGCGCCTGCGCGGCTTCGACGAAGCGCTGTTCGTCGACGAAGACGGTTACGTGGTCGAGTGCACCGGCGCCAATGTGTTCATGGTGCGCGGCGGTGAAGTCACGGCCGTGTCGCATCGCGACGCGCTGCCCGGGATCACGCGCGACAGCGTGATCGCGCTGAGCGGCGCGCAATCGCGCGCGGTCACGCATCACGAACTGCTGGATGCCGACGAAGTCTTCGTCTGCGGCACGGCGGCGGAGATCGCACCGATCAGCGCGCTCGACCGGCGCGAGTTCGGCGACAACCCCGTCACGCGCGAGCTGCAGGCATTGTACGGTCGCGTCGTTCGTGGCGAAGAGTCGTCGTACACGCACTGGCTGACGGCCGTCTGACATGGACGGCGACGTACCCACCGACGTACGCGTCACCGCGGCCGACGTGCTCGCGGCACAGGCGCGGCTGCGTCGCTACCTGCCGGCGACGCCGCTGCACCACGCCGAACGCTTCGGCTGCTGGCTGAAGCTGGAGAACCTGCAGCGCACCGGTTCGTACAAGGTGCGCGGCGCGCTCAACGCGCTGCTCGCGGCGCGCGAACGCGGCGACCATCGACCCGTGATCGCCGCCTCCGCCGGCAACCACGCGCAGGGCCTGGCGTGGGCCGCGTATCGCCTGGGCGTCAACGCGATCACCGTGATGCCGCGCAACGCGCCGCAGACGAAGATCGCCGGTGTCGCGCATTGGGGCGCGACCGTGCGCCTGCATGGCGACACCTACGACGAAGCGAAAGCCTTTGCCGCGGAGCTGGCCGAGCAGAACGGCTACCGCGTGCTGTCCGCGTTCGACGACGCCGACGTGATTGCCGGCCAAGGCACGGTAGGGCTGGAGCTGGCCGCGCTCGCGCCGGACGTCGTGCTCGTGCCGATCGGCGGCGGCGGGCTCGCGTCCGGGGTTGCGCTGGCCTTGAAGTCGCAGGGCGTTCGCGTGATCGGCGCGCAGGTCGAAGGCGTCGATTCGATGCTGCGCGCATTGCGTGGCGACCGCACGCCGCGCGATCCGGTCGCGACGCTCGCCGATGGCGTGCGCGTGAAGGAACCCGGCCATCTCACGCAACGCCTGCTCGCCGAACTGCTCGACGACGTGGTCGTCGTGCGCGAGGCCGAACTGCGCGAAACGCTGGTGCGCCTTGCACTGGAAGAGCACGTCATCGCCGAAGGCGCGGGCGCGCTGGCCCTTGCCGCCGGCCGTCGCATCGCCGGCAAGCGCAAGTGCGCCGTCGTGTCCGGCGGAAACGTCGACGCGGTCGTGCTCGCGCAACTGCTGTCCGACGTGCGCCCACGTGCGCCGCGCCGGCCGCGTCGCCGCCATCGCGATGCGATGCCCGCGCCCGCGCTGGAGCCCGCCATCGCGACCCTGAATCCCGCTTTCCCATCCAAGCCGCGCGCCGCCGTCGCCGCGCGCGACCACGAGGAGCTCACCGCATGAACGACCCCGCCGCCCGAGTACGGATCTTCGACACCAGCCTGCGCGACGGCGAGCAATCGCCCGGCTGCAGCATGACCGCGCCGCAGAAGCTCCGCTTCGCGCACGCGCTCGCCGAGCTGGGTGTCGATGTGATTGAAGCGGGCTTTCCGGCGAGTTCGGAAGCCGACATGGACGCGGTGCGCGCCATCGCGCGCGAGGTGCGCGGCGCAACCGTTGCGACGCTGGCGCGCTGCCACGTCGGCGACATCGAAGCCTGCGCGCGCGCGCTCGACGGCAGCGTGCATCCGCGCATCCACGTGTTCATCTCCACCAGCCCGCTGCATCGCGAACACAAGCTGGGGCTGACGCGCGAGCAGGTGCTCGAACGTGCCGTCATGGCGGTCGAACTGGCCAAGCGCCACGTCGACGACGTCGAGTTTTCCGCCGAGGACGCGCTGCGCACCGAGCCGGACTTCCTCGCGCAGGTCTGCATCGCCGCGGTGCAGGCGGGCGCGCGCACGCTCAATATTCCCGACACCGTCGGTTACACCACGCCGAGCGAGATCCGCACCCTCTTCGAATACCTGCGCGCGTCCGTCGTCGAATCGGGCGTCGCCGGCGCGAACGAAGCGGTGTTCAGCGCGCACTGCCACAACGACCTCGGCTTGGCCGTCGCCAACTCGCTGGCCGCGATCGAAGGCGGCGCGCGGCAGGTCGAATGCACGATCAACGGCATCGGCGAGCGTGCGGGCAACTGCGCGCTGGAGGAGCTGGTGATGGCGCTGCGTGTGCGCGGCGAGTACTACGGCGCGCACACGCGCATCGACACGCGACGCCTGGTTCCCACCTCGCGCCTGCTCTCGCGCATCACCGGCATGGCGGTGCAGCGGAACAAGGCCGTGGTCGGGCAGAACGCCTTCGCGCACGAGTCGGGTATCCACCAGCACGGCATGCTCAAGCATCGCGGCACGTACGAGATCATGCGGCCGGAGGACGTCGGCTGGGCGCAGTCGCAGATGGTGATGGGCCGCCACAGCGGCCGCGCGGCGCTGAGCGATCGCCTGCAGGCGCTGGGCTTCACGCTGCCCGAAGCGCAACTCAACGCGGTCTTCGCCGGCTTCAAGTCGCTGGCCGAAAAGAAGCGCGAAGTGTTCGATGCCGACCTGGAAGCGCTGGTGCTCGGCGCCGACGCACGCGCGGCTCGCGGGCATCGCCTGGCGCGTTTCCACGTCAGCACAGGCGTCGCGCAGGACAGTCTGCCCACCGCGAGCGTGCAGCTGGTCGATGCCGAGGGCGCATCGGTGAGCGAGGCGGCGGTCGGCGACGGGCCGGTGCACGCCCTGTTCGCGGCGCTCGCGCGCGCCACCGGCATCGCGCTGGAGATCGACAGCTACCAGGTCTCCAACGTCACCACCGGCGACGACGCGCAGGGCCAGGCGCAGGTGATCGCGCGCGTGGACGGGCGCGAGTTCACCGGCTCGGGCACCAGCACCGACATCCTCGAAGCCAGCGCGCTCGCGTGGCTCGACATCGCCAACCGCCTGCAGCGCACGCGTGCGCAGGCCGCAGACACGCGCGCCGCGGCGATCGCCTGACCTCATTCCAGAAAGCCAAGTCAATGACGAGCCAAGCAAAAACCCTGTTCGACAAACTGTGGGACGCCCATGTCGTGACGCCCGAATCCGAGGCGGCGCCGGCGATCCTCTACATCGACCTGCACCTGATCCACGAAGTGACCTCGCCGCAGGCGTTCGCCGAACTCGACGCGCGCGGCCTGCCGGTGCGCCGGCCCGAACGCACCAAGGGCACGCTCGACCACTCCACGCCGACGTTGCCGGTCACCGCAAACGGGCAGCGTCCTTACGTGAACGATGAAGCACGTGCGCAGGTCGACACGTTGCGCGCGAACTGCGCGCGCTTCGGCGTGGAGCTGTTCGATTACGACAGCCCGCAGCGCGGCATCGTGCACGTGATGGGGCCGGAGCTCGGCCTCACCCAACCCGGCCAGACCATCGTCTGCGGCGACAGCCACACGGCCACGCACGGCGCGTTCGGCGCGCTTGCGTTCGGCATCGGCACCAGCGAGGTCGGCCACGTGCTCGCCACGCAATGCCTGCTGCAGCGCAAACCGAAGACGCTGGCGATCACCATCGACGGCGAACTCGCGCCGGGCGTCGGCGCGAAGGATCTGATCCTGCATGTCATCGGCGTGATCGGCGTCAACGGCGGCACGGGCCACGTCATCGAGTACCGCGGCAGCGCGATCCGCTCGCTGTCGATGGAGCAGCGCATGACGGTGTGCAACATGTCGATCGAAGCCGGCGCGCGCGCCGGGCTGATCGCGCCGGACGAAGTCACTTTCGAGTACCTGCGCGGCCGTCCGCGCGCGCCGCAAGGGGAAGCGTTCGAGGCCGCGGTCGCAGCGTGGAAGGAACTGCGCACCGACGAAGGCGCGACGTTCGACCGCGAGGTGCGCATCGATGCGCGCGACATCCAGCCGACCGTCACGTGGGGCACGCATCCGGGCCAGGTCGCGGCGATCAGTGTACATGTGCCCGGCAGCGGCGATGCGGACGAAACGAAGGCGCGCGACTACATGGGCTGGGATGCCAACGCCGCGATCGCCGGCCGCGCCGTCGACGTGGTGTTCGTCGGCAGCTGCACGAACTCGCGACTGTCGGACCTGCGCGAAGCGGCCAGCGTGCTGCGCGGCCGCCGCGTGCATCCGCGCGTGCGCATGCTCGTGGTGCCGGGATCGGAGCAGGTCAAGCGCGATGCCGAGCGCGAAGGCATCGATCGCATCGTGCGCGACGCCGGCGCGGAATGGCGCGAACCCGGCTGCTCGATGTGCATCGCCATGAACGGCGACATCGTCGGCGCCGGGCAGCTGGCGGTATCCACCAGCAACCGCAATTTCGAAGGCCGACAGGGCAAGGGCGCGCGCACCGTGCTTGCCTCGCCCGCGACCGCGGCCGCGTGCGCGGTGGCCGGCGAGATCACCGACCCGCGCCCCTACCTCACCACCGAACCCGCGCCGCACGCGGCCGCCGAGCTGGAGACCGCCTGATGCAGCCGCTGACCGAAGTCGTATCGCGCACCGTCGTCCTGCGCGAACGCAACATCGACACCGACCAGATCATCCCCGCGCGCTTCCTCACCACGACCGAACGCAAAGGTCTGGGCAAGCACGCGTTCAACGACTGGCGCAGTTTGCCGGACGGTTCGCCGAACCCCGAGTTCCCCTTCAATCGCGCGGAGAACATCGGCGCGCGGATCCTCGTCGCCGGTCGCAATTTTGGCTGCGGTTCTTCGCGCGAGCACGCGCCGTGGGCACTGACCGACCTCGGCCTGCGCGCGGTGATCAGCGCGGAGATCGCCGACATCTTCCGCAGCAATGCGCTGAAGAACGGCCTGCTGCCGATCGTGCTCGATGAAGCCATCGTCGACGAACTGCTCGAACAGCCGGGCGTGGAGCTGCGCATCGATGTCGCGCAACGCAGCGTGACGCTGCCCGATGGGCGCCGCGTGCAGTTCCCGCTGGATGCGTTCGCGCAGACCTGCCTGCTCGAAGGCGTCGACCAGCTCGGCTTCCTGCTGAAGCAGTCGCCGGCCATTTCGCAGTTCGAACAACAACGCCAAACCCAGGAGTTCCGCCATGCAAGCTGAGATCGTCGTTCTGCCGGGCGACGGCATCGGCCCGGAAGTCACCGCCGCCGCGGTGCAGGTGCTGCGTGCCGTCGGTCAACGTTACGGGCACGAGTTCCACTTCACGCACGAGCTCATCGGCGGCGCGGCCATCGACGCCACCGGCGAGCCGCTGCCGGCACGGACGCTCGATGCGGCCAAGCGCGCCGACGCCGTGCTGCTCGGCGCCGTGGGCGGGCCGAAGTGGTCCGATCCGGGCGCGAAGGTGCGACCGGAACAGGGCCTTCTCGCGATCCGCAAGGCGCTCGGCCTGTACGCCAACCTGCGCCCGGTGAAGCCGCATCCGGCGGCGCTCGGCGCTTCGCCGATCAAGCCGCACCTGCTCACCGGCGTCGATCTGATCGTCGTGCGCGAACTCACCGGCGGCGTGTATTTCGGCCAGAAGCAGCGCACCGCGACCTCGGCGAGCGACCTGTGCGAATACAGCGTCGAAGAGATCGAGCGCGTCGTGCGTCGCGCGTGCACGCTCGCGCGCAGCCGGCGCGGCCACGTGACTTCTGTCGACAAGGCCAACGTGCTGGAGACCTCGCGGCTGTGGCGCGAAGTGACGACGCGCGTGGTTCGCGACGAGTTTCCGGATGTCACGCTGGAGCACCAGCTGGTCGATTCGATGGCGATGCACCTGCTCTCGCGACCGCGTGAGTACGACGTGATCGTCACCGAGAACATGTTCGGCGACATCCTCACCGACGAGGCCTCGATGCTCGCCGGATCGCTTGGGCTCCTGCCTTCGGCGTCGCTGGGCGAAGGGCGCGTGGGCCTGTACGAGCCGATCCACGGCTCGGCGCCCGACATCGCCGGCCGCGGCGTCGCCAACCCGTACGCGACCATCCTCAGTGCGGCGATGCTGCTGCGGCATTCGCTGGGCCTGGAGTCGGAAGCGCGCTGTGTCGAGAAGGCGGTCGATGGCGCGCTTGCGGCGGGCGTGTTCACGGCGGATCTCGCGCCGGCCGGCCGCGGCGTGTCCACGCAGGCGGCGATGGTCGCGGTGCTGGAGCAGCTCGAACTGGAATGCCACCCGGTGGTGATGCGCGACTGAGACGGCCGGCGCGATTCGACGTTACTGGGCCGAGGTCGCATTGCCGGCTTCACGTGCTTCGGGCTAGCGTGGGCGCCCATGAGCCCACGCACCGCCCTCGTTTTCGCGTTCGCCCTCGGCCTGACCGCCTGCGGTTCCACACCCGATGCCGGCAGTTCGGCCGCGCAGGACGTGTTTTTCCAGCGCGTCGCCGCGCTTTGCGGCCAGGCGTTCGCCGGCCGGATCGTGGCCGATCGCCCGCCCGCCCCCGATAACCCGCTGGCCGGCAAGGCGCTGACCATGCACGTGCGCGAATGCAGCCGCGACACCATTCGCATCCCGTTCTTCGTCGGCAGCGATCGTTCGCGCACCTGGGTACTCACGCGCACCCCGACGGGGCTGCGCCTGAAGCACGACCATCGCCACGAGGACGGCACCGAGGCCGAACTGAGCCAGTACGGCGGCGACACCCTCGACATGGGCACGGAGGAGCGGCAGGAATTCCCGGCCGACGCCGCATCGAAGGCGCTGTTCGCCCGCGAGGACCGTGCCACGTCGGTGTCGAACGTTTGGGCGATGGAAATCGAACCGCACGAGCGCTTCACCTACGAACTCACCCGCCCCGGTCGCGAAGTGCGCATCGAGTTCGATCTCGAACACCCGATCCCGGCGCCGCCACCGCCGTGGAGCGTTGCACCGAAGCAGTAACAAGAAGGGCGCCCGGAGGCGCCCTTTTCGTTTCCTGCCACCGCGTCGCGGTTACGCCGCCTCCGGCGCCTTCACCCGGAACCATGCCGCATACAACGCGGGCAGGAACAGCAGCGTCAGGAACGTGGCGACCGTCAGGCCGCCCATGATCGCCACCGCCATCGGCCCGAAGAACGCGCTGCGCGACAGCGGGATCATCGCGAGGATCGCCGCGAGCGCGGTCAGCACGATCGGGCGGAAGCGACGCACCGTGGCCTCGACGATCGCCTGCCATGGGGCGGCGCCCTCGCCGATGTCGTGCTCGATCTGGTCCACCAGGATCACCGAGTTGCGCATGATCATGCCCGCCAGCGCGATGGTGCCCAGCATCGCAACGAAGCCGAACGGCACGCGGAACACCAGCAGGAACAGCGTCACGCCGATCAGGCCCAGCGGCGCAGTCAGCAGCACCATGAAACTGCGCGAGAAACTGCGCAGCTGCAGCATCAGCAGCGTGAACACGACGAACACGAACAGCGGCATGCCGGCGGCGATCGATTTCTGGCCGCGCGCGGAATCCTCCACGCTGCCGCCGATGTCGATCGAATAGCCATACGGCAGCTTCGAACGCAGGCCGTCGAGCGTCGGCGAGATCTGCGCCGTCACCGTCGCCGGTTGAGTGCCGTCGTAGATGTCGGCGCGCACCGTCATCGTCGGCTGACGGTCGCGATGCCAGATGATGCCTTCCTCGAAGCCGTAATCCAGCGTCGCGATCTGCGTGAGCGGAACGCTTGCGCCGCTTTCGGTCGGCACCATCAGGCTGCCGAGCATGTCGAGGCGAAGTCGCTCCTCGGCCGGGCCGCGCAGCAGCATCTCGATCAGTTCGTTGCCTTCGCGATACGTGCTGATGTGCGAGCCCGACAACGAACTGGACAGGAACTGCGACAGCCGCGCCGAACTCACGCCCAGCGCGCGGGCGCGCTCCTGGTCGACGACCAGGCGCACGACCTTGTTCGGCTCGTCCCAGTCCAGGTTGACGTTCACCACGTGCGGGTTCTCGCGAATCTTCTCGCGCACCTGGTAGGCGATCTTCCGCACCTGGTCGATGTGCTCGCCCGAAACGCGGAACTGCACCGGATAGCCGACCGGCGGGCCGTTTTCCAGGCGCGTCACTCGCATCTGCAGTTCGGGGAATTTCTGGAAGACGTCATCGATCAGCCACGTGCGGATTTCCTCACGCGCTTCCAGGTTCTTCGGCGTCAGCACGAACTGCGCGAAGTTCGCCGCGGGCAGCTGCTGGTCGAGCGGCAGATAGTATCGCGGCGAACCGGTGCCCACGTACGCGACGAAGTTCGCGAGATCCTTGTTCTGCTTCAGGATCTGCTCGAAGCGTTGCGCCTGCTCGGTCGTCGCGCGCAGCGAGCTGCCTTCGGCCAGTTCCATGTCGACCATCAGTTCCGGTCGCGTGGAGTCGGGGAAGAACTGCTGCGGCACGAAGCGGAACATGACGATGGACAGCACGAACGCCGCCGCCGTCACCGCGATCACCAGCCACCGGCGACGCACGCAGAACGTCACCCAGCGACGGAAATTCACGTAGAACTTCGTGCCGTACGGATCGTGCGCATGGCCGTCGATGGGCGGCTTGGGCGCGATGTAGTCGTGCAGCTTCGGGAAGCGGCTGGCGATGCGCTCGCGGAGTTCGTGCCAGCGATACGCGATCGATCCAGGCTTGAGCGGCTTGGCCGCGTGGCCGTAATCGGGCAGCAGCTTGTCGCCGAGGTACGGAATGAACGCAACCGCGGCGATCCACGACACCAGCAGCGCGATCGTCACCACTTCGAACAGCGAGCGCGTGTATTCGCCGGTGCTCGACTTCGCGGTGGCGATCGGCAGGAAGCCGGCAGCGGTGATGAGCGTGCCGGTGAGCATCGGGAACGCAGTGGAATCCCACGCGAACGCCGCGGCCTTCAGGCGACTGAAGCCCTGCTCCATCTTGATGGCCATCATCTCCACCGCGATGATCGCGTCGTCGACCAGCAGGCCGAGCGCGAGCACGAGCGCGCCGAGCGAGATCTTGTGCAGCCCGACGCCGAACAGGTCCATCACGGCGAAGGTCATCGCCAGCACGAGCGGTATCGACAGCGCGACGACGAAACCGGTGCGCAGGCCAAGCGAGAAGAAGCTCACCAGCAGCACGATGGCGACGGCTTCGGACAGCACGCGCACGAACTCGCCGACCGATTCGGTCACCGCGGCGGGCTGGTCGGCGACCTTGCGCAGTTCCATGCCGGCCGGCAGCGTGCCCTGCAGTTGCGCGAACTGCGTTTCCAGCGTCTTGCCGAGCTTGAGGATGTCGCCGCCCTCCTTCATCGCGACGCCGATGCCGATCGCGTCCTCGCCCATGAAGCGCATGCGCGGCGCCGGCGGATCGGAGAAGCCGCGCTTCACGTCGGCGACGTCGGCAAGACGGAACGTGCGGTCGCCGACGCGGATCGGGAATTCGCGGATTTCCTCGACGGACTTGAACTTGCCGCCCACGCGCAGCGCCACGCGCGTGCTGCCTGTTTCGAAGAAGCCGGCGTGCACCATCGCGTTCTGTTCGTCCAGGGCCTGCTGCACGGCGGCCGCGGGAATGCCGAGCGTGGCGAGCTTCACGTTCGACAGCTCGACCCACACCTTCTCGTCCTGCACGCCGAACAGCTCGATCTTGCCGACGTCGGGTTGCTTCTGCAGCTGCAGCTGCACGCGCTCGGCGTAGTCCTTCAGTACCGCGTAGTCGAAGCCCTTGCCGGTGAGCGCGTAGATGTTGCCGAAGGTGTCGCCGAACTCGTCGTTGAAGAATGGGCCGACGACGTCGCTGGGCAGGGTCGCGCGGATGTCGCCGACCTTCTTTCGCACCTGGTACCACAACGGTTCGATGTCCTTCGAACGCAGCGAATCGCGCGCGACGAAGATCACCTGCGATTCGCCCGCGCGCGAGTACGAGCGGATGAACTCGTACTGGCCGGTTTCCATCAGCTTCTTTTCGATGCGCTCGGTGACCTGGCGCGAGGTTTCCTCGGCGGTCGCGCCGGGCCACAGCGTGCGGATGACCATCACCTTGAAGGTGAAGGCCGGATCCTCGCTGCGACCCAGCCGCAGGTACGAGAACGTACCGGCGATGGCCATCACCAGCATTGCGTAGATGATCAGGCTGCGATGGCGCAGCGCCCATTCGGAGAGGTTGAAGCGCATCAGGCGTCAGCTCGTCTGCTTGTCCCCTTTCCCGCGTGCGGGAGAGGGTTGGGGTTAGGGGTGGGGTGCTGCGCCGGCTTCGTCGAACGCGACCGGCGCTGTCCCCCATCCCGTCCCCTTCCCCCGCGAGCGGGGGAAGGGCATGCGTGCCGTGCGGGTGTCGCGCGCTGCTTGCATCGGCGCGTCGCTCGCACTGGCTTCGCTCAGTTGTTCTTGATCGGGCGATTTTCCCGATCGACCGGCTGCACCTTCTGCCCGTCGCGGAGCAGATGTCCCCCGGCGGCGACGATCCACTCGTTCGCGGCGAGTTCGCCCTGCACCGGCACGCGGTCCTCGCCGAACGCGCCGGCCTGCACCGGGCGCAGCTTCACCGTGGAGGTCTTCATGTCGACGACGAACACCGCCGCCTTGCCGTTCTCGCGCTGGAGCGCGGCGATCGGCACGCTCAGGCCGCCGCGGTCGTCGGTGGGCAGGTAGACGCGGGCGCTCTGGCCGAGGTCGATCGCGCCAGCTGGCGCATCGACGGTGACGCGAGCGGCGAACGTGCGCGACGCCGGATCGGCCGCGGGGGAGATTTCACGGATGCGGCCGTTCCAGCGCTGGCCGGGGCGCGACCACGCTTCGACCTGCACCGGCTGGCCGGCCTTGACCTTGCCGGCCATGGTTTCGGGCAGGGCGAAGGCGATCTCGCGCACGCCGTCGGCGGCAAGCGTGAACACCGACTGCCCGGCCGCGACGACCTGCCCCGCTTCGGCCTGGCGCGCGGCGATCACGCCGTCGCGCGTGGCGCGCAGTTGCGAATAGGCGGCCTGGTTGCTCGCGACTTCGACCTCGGCGCGGGCGGCATTCACCTGGCCCTGCGCAGCGGTGGCCGCCGCGTTCTGGGCGTCGAGGGTGGAACGGCTCACCAACTGCTCGTTCGCCAGCTTCGCGAAGCGCGCCTGATCGGCGCGGGCGCGGCCCAGTTCGGCTTCGGCGGCGGCCAGTTGCGCCTTCGCGGCGCGGGCCTGCGCCTCCAGGTCGCCCGGATCGAGCGTCGCCAACACCTGGCCGGCGCGCACGTGGTCACCGACGTCGACATTGCGCTGGACGAGCTTGCCGCCGACTCGGAACGACAGCGGGCTCTCCTCGCGTGCCCGCACGTCGCCGGCGAAGGCGCTGGCGGTGTGGTCGGCGGCGACCGGATGCGTGACCAGGACCGGGCGCGGGGCTTCCTCGACCGCGCCATCGCGCCCACAGGCGCTCAATAGAAAGGTGGAAAAGGCGACCAGCGTCCATGCCGACAGGCGGAACGCAGCGGGGAAAGGACTGCGCATTGCGAGGGTCCCTGCAGTTAATTAATGTACTTGCGGGTACTGTATAAATATCAAACTGATTAGTCTAGTATTGCCGCATGACCGCTCCACGCCAGCCTTCCGCGCCGCAGGGCGCAACCGCCAAGCCGGCCGGCCCCGGACGTCCGAAGGACATGGGCAAGCGCGCCGCCATCCTGGAGGCGGCGAAAAGAATGTTTACTCAGCACGGCTTCGATGGCGCCAGCATGGACCAGATCGCCGCCGAGGCCGGGGTCTCCAAGCTCACCGTCTATAGCCACTTCGGCGACAAGGACGCGTTGTTCCTCGCCGCGGTGGAGTCGCACTGCGACCTGTCGCTGCCGTCCTCCCTGTTCGAGCCCTCGCCCGACACGCCGTTGCGCGATCGGCTGATGGACATCGCCCACGCGTTCTATTCGATGGTGACCGCGCCGGAAGCCGTCGCCGGGCATCGCATGCTGTGCTCGCCGCAGATGTCGAATTCCGGCCTGCCCAAGCTGTTCTGGGACGCCGGCCCGATGCGCGTGCAGTCCGATTTCTCCGCGCTGCTCGAGCGGCGCATCAAGGCCGGCGAGCTGGAGATTCCCGACGTCGCGCGCGCCGCGGGCCAGTTTTTCAGCCTGCTCAAGGGCGAACCGCACGCGTGCCTGGTGTTCGGTGGGCCGGGGCCGGCGGAGGACGAAATCCAGGCGCATCTGGCCTCGGCCGTGGACCTGTTCCTGCGCGCCTACCAGGTGCGCGACACCGCGGCCGGCAAGCCCGCCGCAAGCGGTCGGTCGCGTCGATGACATCCGTCTTGGTTACTTCTGGCACTCAGTCTGACTTGGGGCCGCGGCCATCCTGTGCGCCGCGCCCGCAAAGGCCGGCAGCGGTATTCCCGGTACAATTCGCGGTCTTCCGCGCACGAGTCAGCCCCCGATGAACCCCATGGATTACAACAAGGCACGCGAATTGATGGTCGAGCAGCAGGTGCGTCCCTGGGACGTGCTTGATGGCCGCGTGCTCGATGTGATGGCGACGCTGCCGCGCGAAGCCTTCCTGCCCGTGGCGCATCGCAACCTGGCCTACGCCGACCTCGCGCTGCCGCTGGCCCATGGCGAATTCACGATGAAGCCGGTCCTGCAGGGCCGCGCCCTGCAGGCGCTCGCGCTGGATCCGGCCGACGACGTGCTCGTGATCGGCGCCGGCACCGGCTACCTGGCTGGTTGCGCAGGCCGCCTCGCCCGCGACGTGCTCGCGCTGGAGCGCCACGCCGACCTCGCGCAGGCCGCCTCGGCGGCGCTGTCGGAGCAGTCGGTCGACAACGTGCAGGTCGTGGTCGGCGACGCGTTCGCCTGGACCACCGAGCGCCGCTTCACCGCGATCCTCGTCGCTGGCGCCGTGGACACGATCCCGCAGCGTTTCATCGACTGGCTGGAGCCGAACGGCCGCATGTTCGTCGTGCGCGGTCGCTCGCCGGTGATGGAAGCGGTGCTGGTGCGCAACGATGTCAACGCGCTGCGCATCCAATCGTTGTTCGAAACCGATCTTCCCTATCTCGCCGGTGCGGCCCCCGCCCCGGTATTCAAGTTCTGAAGCAGTACCCCCACACGCCTGCAGACCGCGGGCGGCTCAACAAAACGCAACACGGACAAGGACCTCGCATGATCCGCCGCCCGCTCGTCATCGCCCTCGCCGCAGCCGTGAGCCTGTCGGCCCTGTTGCCGGCCACGGCCTCCGCCGAAGACCTCCTGCAGACCTACGAGCTGGCACGCACGGCCGATCCGCAACTCGCGGCGGCCGAGTCCAATCGCCTTGCGATCCGCGAAGGCCAGGTGCAGACGCGCGCGGCGATGCTGCCGCAGATCGACGGTTCGGCCTCGATCACCAAGGGTCGCAGCTACTCGCGCGGCAATAACTCGGTCAACGCCGACGGCACCATCAACCCCGGCGACAGCGACACCGAGAGCACCACGCGCAGCACCGGCGTGAACCTCAGCCAGATGGTCTACGACCGCGGCAACTTCACCCGCCACAAGAGCGCCAAGGCGCTGGCGCAGGCGGCGGACTTCCAGCTGGCGGCGTCGGGCAACGACCTGATCACGCGCACCTCGGCCGCGTACTTCAACGTGCTGATCGCGCTGGAATCGCTGGCCGCCGCCGAAGCCGCCGAGACGGCGCTGAAGAAGCAGTTCGACTACGCCTCCAAGCGCCTGGAAGTCGGCCTGGCGCCGATCACCGACGTGCATGAAGCCCGCGCCCAGTACGACAGCGCGCGCGCCAACACGATCCTGGCCCGCAATGCCGTCGAGGATTCGTACCAGGCGCTGGCGGAAATCACCGGCCAGCAGGTGCGCAACATCAAGGGCCTGCCGAAGGACTACCAGCCGTCGCTGACCGAATCGCGCGACGCCGACGGCTGGGTGAGCACGGCCATCGAGAACAACCCGGCGCTGCGTGCGAAGGAACTGCAGGTCTCCTCTACCGAAGCCGACGTCGAGACCGCGCGCGCAGGCCACTGGCCCCGCCTTTACCTCAGCGGTTCCTATGGCGACAGCACGACTTGGGGCGAGCGCGAAATCCTCGACGCGACGCGCGACATCGACAGCCGCACCTTCGGTCCGCAGGTCGGCCTGACGCTGTCGGTGCCGATCTTCTCCGGTGGCGCCACGCAGTCGGGCGTGCGCCAGGCGCTGGCGCGTCGCGACGTCGCGGCCGATGAGCTGGAACAGCAGAAGCGCCTGCTCGTGCGCAACACGCGCAACGCCTACCAGACGCTGGTCGCGAGCATCAGCGAAGTCGAGGCACGCCGCCTCGCGCTGGTCTCGGCGCAGGCCGCGTACGACGCCTCGCAGGTCGGCCTGGAAGTCGGCACGCGCACCGTGCTGGACGTCCTGCAGAACCAGAACAACCTGTTCACCGCGCAGCTCGAGTTCGCGCGCGCGCGCTACAACCACCTGCAGAGCCGCCTGCTGCTGGAACAGGCCGCCGGCACGCTCGACATCGCCGACGTGCAGGACGTGAACCGCCTGCTCACCGTGGACACCGCTTCGCAGCTGCCGGCGGGCGACGTGCCGGGCTGATCGGTACCGACACGCACGAATGACGAAGGCCGGACGGAACGTCCGGCCTTCTTCTTTGGGCGATCGCCTACAAGACGCCGTCGATGGGAATGGCGAGCGCCGCTGCTTCCGCGCTGCAATCCACCGAAGGCGTCTTCCCGCTCGCCCGCAGCGACTGCACTTCCTGTGATGCCGCGGCGACATCCGCCTGGAAGGTCGCGTTCGATTGCAGCTTTGCGTACGTGCCCGACGCGATCGTGCGACCCGCCAGGATGTCGCTCTGCCAATGCGCATTGCAGACCAGCCGGCTTTCGCCGAAGGAACGCCCGCGCGCCAGCAACGCATCGGCGCGATCGGGTGCGACCTGTGTCAGCACCAGCGCCCACATCCAGCCGATCGAGGTGTGGCCGGACGGATACGAGCCGTCGTTGCGCAGCGCCGCTTCGTCCTTCGGCGCGCACGTGCCTTCCTTGTAGAACACGAATGGACGCGTGCGCTTGTAGTGGTCTTTCGCGGCGTATGTAGCGAGCCCCGCGTCGGTCAGCGTGCGGCGAAGCAACTGGTACAGGCGCGGCGACTGATCCTGTGAGACCGGCACGCCGAGCGCGCACGAGAACGCGTCGGCCACGTGCGGGAAGCTCAGGTCTGCGTCGGAAGTCGCCTGCGTGTCGCGCGCGGTTCCGCGCAGTTTCTGCGAAGCACGGCTCACGGCCTGGTCCTGCCTGAAGGCGGCCGATCCTTCCTTCGGCGGCGCGGGCAGCAGTTTCAGGCTGTCCGGCAATTCGCGACCGAGGTAGCCCGCGAGCACGCCAGGACGAATCTCGGGCACCGCTTCGGCAGTCGCCGGAGACGACACAGTCGCAGCAGGCGACATGGGCGAAGCGGGCGAGGTAGACGAGGCGGACTCGCTCGTGCTCGCGCAGGCGGACACCAAAAGCGATGCCGCCAGGGCCAGGCCCGGCATCGCAAATGCGGAATGGTCGTGCGCGATGGACTTTCCGGATGGCTGCTTCACGTCACTCGCTCCTTCAGGTGATGTCCGTCGCCAGATGCAACACCGGGCGTTCACGGGCCGTGAAGTCTGTCGGCGTGCGCGGTCGCGCACCATCAGAAGAATCGCGAAGTCCCGCGAATCAGCCTTGCGGCGGCAGCAGCGGCTGCAACAGGTCAAGCGTGCGGGCGAGCGCCCCGCGACCGGTTTCGACCAGCGCACGGCCGGCGTCGGTCATGCGCTCGCGTCGTTCCCGATCAGACAGCAGTTCGGCCAGCGCGCGTTCGACGTGCTCGGCGTCGGGCGCCACGCACAACGCGCCGGCATCTTCCAGGCGCTGGGCGATCTCGACGAAGTTGTGCAGGTGCGGCCCGGTGACGATCGCCGTGCCGGTCGCCGCAGGTTCGAGCAGGTTGTGCCCCCCGATGGCCTGCAGACTGCCGCCGACGAAGGCGACGTCGGCGCAGGCGTAGAAGCTCATCAGTTCGCCGAGCGTGTCGATCACGAACACCGCATCGTCCGCCTGCGGCCATTGCTGGCGCGAGCGCGTCGATACGTTCCAGCCCGCGGCACGCGCGGTATCGGCGACGGTGCGGAAGCGCTCGGGATGGCGCGGCGCCCACAGCATCAGCAGGTCGGGAAACTGCGCGCGCAGCTGGCGATGGATCGCGATCACCGCCATCTCCTCGTCCTCGTGCGTGCTCGCGGCGATCCAGACGGGACGTTCGCCGCAGCGTGCACGGCACTGCGCCGCAAAACCGGCGAGGTCTTCCGGCACGGCGACGTCGAACTTCAGGTTGCCCACTTCAGCGACCTGCTCCCGATTCGCGCCGAGCCGCACGAAACGCTGGCCATCGGCATGGGACTGCGCGGCCACCGTCCGCACCGTGCGCAGCGCGCGCGCGACCAGCGGCGCAAGCACGCGATACCCGCGCAGCGAGCGCTCCGACAACCGCGCGTTGAGGATGACCGCGGGGATGCCAGCGTCGCGGCAGCCGAACAACAGGCTAGGCCACAGCTCCGTTTCCATGATCAGTGCGGCGTACGGGCGGTAATGCTTGAGGAAACGCCCGACCGCGCCCGGCAGATCGTAAGGCAGGTAGACGTGTTCGACCGCATCGCCCCACAGCGCCTGCACGCGCTCCGAACCCGTCGGCGTGATGGTGGTGACCAGCAGGCGCAGGTCCGGCCTCGCGCGTCGCAGCGCGTTGACCAGCGGCACGGCGGCGTTGACCTCCCCCACCGAGACCGCGTGGACCCACAACGTGCGCATCGGCGGGGCATCGCCGTAATGCGCGTAACGCTCCTGCCATCGCAGGAAATACGCGGGCTGCCGCAGGCCGCGCCAGATCAGGTGATAGACCGTGATCGGCGCCAACAGATACAGGGCGACCGAATACAGGCCGCGCAGCAGGCGCTCGATGGGGTCTTTCGGCATCGGCATAAGGATAGCGAAGCCGGTGACGGCCGGGCGAAGATCCGCCGTCCGCGCGTTGCTCAGTCGGCGCGGATAGCGCTCGCATCGCGAGCGTCTACTGCATGCAGGCAGCCGCCCCGTAGAATCTGCGGATGCCCAAGGCTGTCGAATCCCCCACCTCGCCCCCGTCTCCGCCGTTCGGTCCGCGCCACTGGCCGATGTGGCTCGCGCTCGGCGTCATGTGCCTGGGCGCGCGCCTGCCGTGGTCGGTGCAGCGCGGCCTCGGTCGGCTGATCGGCGCGTTCGCGCTGCTGGTGGGATCATCGCGGCGCAAGGCCGCGCAGATCAATCTGGAGCTGTGCTTTCCGGAGATGTCCGCCGACCAGCGCGAGCGCCTGCTGCGCGACAGCTTCCGCGACCTGGGCATCGGGTTCTTCGAGTTCGCCCGCGCGTGGTGGGGCTCGGCCGCGCCGATGCGCCGCACCGTGCGCATCGAAGGGCTGGAACTGCTGGACGACATCCGCGCGCAGGGCCGCGGCGTGCTGATGGTGTCGGGCCATTTCATGACGCTGGAGATGTGCGGCCGCCTGATGTGCGACCACCTGCCGCTGACCGGCATGTACCGCCGTCATCGCAGCCCGGTGATGGAATGGGCCGTCAAGCGTGGTCGCCTGCGCTACGCCAAGGCGATGTTCACCAACGACGAGATCCGCCCGGCAATCCGGCATCTCAAGCAGGGCGGCTTCCTCTGGTACGCGCCAGACCAGGACATGCGCGGCAAGGACACCGTCTTCGCGCCGTTCTTCGGCGTGCCGGCGGCGACGATCACCGCCACGCACCAGTTCGCGCGCCTGAGCGGCTGCGCCGTGGTGCCGTTCTTCCATCGCCGCGAAGGTGCCGACTACGTGTTGCGCGTCGGCGCGCCGCTGGAGGATTTTCCGTCGAACGACGCCGCGGCCGATTCCACCCGCGTCAACGCGGCGATCGAGGCGATGGTCCGCGAGGCCCCGACGCAGTACCTGTGGATCCACCGCCGCTTCAAGCGCCGCCCGCCGGGCATGACCTCGCCCTACGGCAAGCGCTGACGGCTATTCGCGCGCGAGCAGGCTGCCGGCGTACAGCGCGGCGAGCAGCAGCGTCAGCCCGCCCCAGAACGTCGAATAGAACGCCAGGTGCGTGTTGATCGGGAACACCGTCACCGCGAGCGCCCACATCGCCGGACGTGCGCGTTCGCGCGCCTGCTCATCCGCGAAGCGCCACGCGCGCCATGCGAGTGCGAGACCGGCCAGCCACAGCAGCATGCCGAACGCGCCGGTTTCGCTGAGCACTTCCAGCACGATCTGGTGCGCGTGCAGCGCCGGGCCCGTGCCCCACGCCGCCGTCTGACCCGGCGCGGGATCGCATGCGGGAAACGCCTCGCGGAAGCCACGCGCGCCGATGCCGTTGATCGGGTGCTCGCGCGCCATGCACAGCGCCGCGCTCCAGATGCGTGCGCGGCCGGAGAGCGCGCTGTCCACGCCTTCCACATCCGCGGTGACCGCATGCGTGGTGCGCATGAGGCGCTCGCGCACCTGCGGCACGGTGGCACTCAGCGTGGCGATCACGATGGCGCCCAGCGCGAACACGCCGATCAGCTTCTTCCAGCCGACCAGTCGCCAGCCCGACAGCACCAGCGCGACGGCATAGGTGATCCACGACGCCCGCGAACCGGCCAGCACCAGCACGATGCCGATCGCCGCGGCGGCCAGCAGCCAGCCGGCCGTGCCCATGCGACGCCCGCCGACGAACAGCAGGAACGGCGACAGGCTCGCAAGCACCGGGCCGAGCTTGAGGTTGCACGGGCCGAGCACGCCGCTGAGGCGATCGACGGCTGCCACTTCCTGCGGCGTGCACATGCCGTGGCCGCTGATGGCGCGCTTGATGCCGTCGATGCCGGAGAACAGCGGGCTCGCGCCGGTCGCCGCCTGCGCGAGCGCGTCGAGCGTCCAGATGCCTACGATGATCGCCAGGCCGCCGAAGGTGATGCGCCGACCGCGCGGATCGGCCACGGCCGAGGCGACCAGCCACAGGAACGGCAGGTAGCGCAGGTCGACCGCCGCTTCGCGGAGCGCGCGTGCGGGGTCGATGGCGTCGATCGCCGACACCAGCTCGGGCGTCCAGTACGCGAAGAACAGCACGCTGGTGAGCGCCCACGCGGGATTGCTCAGCAGCTTCGCGCCACCGCGGAATCGCGACAGCGCCAGGTGCACGATTGCCGCCAGCGCGCCGAGCACGAGCACGCCTTCGGCATAGCCCGGTGCGGGCCAGAGCGCGACGTAGGCGAGGATCCACGCAGGCGCCCAGCGCCAGCCGCGCACGCGACCTTCGGCCGGCGCGGTGTCAGCGGGATTCATCGACGAGCTCGGCGTAGACGGCAAGCGTGGCCTCCTGCATCGCATGCAACGAATGCGGAATCGTAGCCGGCGGCGTCGCCGGATGCGTAAGAAGTTCGTAGCCGCGGCGATACAGGGCATCGAGATCGAATTGCGCCACCGCGCCATCGGGCTGCCAGTTCGAGAGCAGTTCGCCGACGCCGCCGTGCGCCCAGCCGAGCACCGGGCGACCCACCGACCAGGCTTCGAGCACCGTGCGGCCGAACGCCTCCGGCTTGCGCGACAGCTGCAGCACGACGTCGCTGGCCGCATACGCACGGGCGATGGCGTCGGTCGGTTCGGTGAAGGCCACCGCGTCGGCAATGCCGAGCGTCGCCGCTTCGCCTTCCAGTTCGGCGATGTACGCCTCGCGTCCGGCCTCGCGCGCGCCGGGCAGCCAGAGTCGTGCGTCGACGCCGTCCCCGCGCACGCGCGAAAGCAGTGCGAGTGCGTCGGCGTGTCCTTTCAGGCGCGTGCCGCGTCCGGGCAACAGCAGCAGCGGACCATCGCCCCCGAGCGCCGGATGCAGCGCCGCGGCCCACGCACGCGCCTCGCGATCGGGATGCGGCGCGCGCGGAAACGTGCGCGGATCGATACCGCGCGGGATCACGCGCAGCTTCGATGCATCGACCGCGGGGTATTGGCGCAGCACGAAGTCGCGCACGGTGTCCGACACGCAGATCACGCGTTCGCCATGCGTCATCACCGCGCTGTAGCGCGACGGCGAATTGAGTCCGTGCACGGTCGTGACCCAGCGCGGGCGTGTCGACGCCGGCAGGCTGCGCAGCGCGAATTCGCCCACCCATGCGGGCAGGCGCGAACGCGCATGCACGATGTCCACGCCTTCGCGCTCGAACAGCGCACGCAGCGCGAACACGTGGCGGAAGGTCAGCGGCGACTTGCGCCCGATGTCGAGCGCGACGTGCTCGGCGCCCGATGCGAGCAGGCGCGGCACGAGCCGGCCGCCCCTGGACACGACGATCGCGCGATGGCCGGCATCGACCAGCGCCTGCGCGATCTCGAGGGTGGAACGTTCGACGCCGCCCGATTCGAGGGCGGGCAGCAGCTGGACGACGGTCAGCCGGCGCATGCGCGGCTCCGCGGAAGGAATTCGCGGCACCGGCGCGGCGCGGAGGTCAGTCTTCGAGGACGAAATGCGAGCCGCAGTACGGGCACTGCACCTCGCCGTTCTCGGCTTCGATGGGCAAGTACACGCGCGGATGCGAGTTCCACAGCGCCATCGAGGGCAGCGGGCAGCTCAGCGGCAGGTCGGCGCGATGCACGACATAGCGCTGCTCGGCGTTGGCCTGGGTCGGATGGGCGTTGGCTGCGGTCATGGGTCGGAACGGCTGTGGCGACGCGGGGCCGCAAGTTTACCAGCCCCGATGCGAAGGCCGGCGCGAAACGGCGCGACTCACCCCTACTGGGGCAGGTCCAGCAGGAGGACGAGCGCCCGCCCATCGCTGGCCCCCGTCAGGCGCAACGTGCCGGCCTCGTCGTGAACGCCCAGCGCGTCGCCGGCACGCAGCGCGATGCCGTCGTTCGCGGTCGCCTCGCCGTCCACGACCTGTACCCAGTACAGCCGCGACGGATCCATCGCGACGTCCGCCGTCTCACCGCGATCGAGCCGGACCTGCAGGACGCGCACGTCCTGCCGGATCGCGAGGCTGCCGTCGGCGCCATCGCCGGAGGCGAGCAGCGTCCAGCCGCGCGCGTCGGCGGGCGCAGCGGCGCGGCGCGCGTAAGCGGGCTCATGGTTCAGGCGCGACGGCTGGATCCACAACTGCAGCAGGTGCAGCGGTTCGGAGGCCGATGCGTTGCGTTCGGCGTGCTCGGTGCCGTGGCCGGCGCTGAGCCATTGCAGCTCGCCGGTGCGAACGACGCCGTTGCCGCCGATCGCGTCCTCGTGCGCGAGTTCGCCGGACACGACGAACGCCAGCAGTTCCATGTTCGCATGGCGCGCCGTGTCGAAGCCCGCGCCGGGATCGAGGCGATCCTCGTTGAGCACGCGCAACGGGCCGAAGCCCATCCACTGCGGGTCGTAATGGCCGCCGAAGGAGAACGCGTGGCGGCTGTCGCGGCCGGAGGCGGCGGACTGGCCGCGTTCGCTGGAGGGGCGCTGGACGATCATCTGGACGCTGGAAACGACAAGGGCGGGAACCGGGACATTGTCCCCGTTCCCGCCCCCGATGTCCGCCCGCGGCTTACTTGGCGGCAGGCACGACCGCTTCGGTCGTGATGCGGATGGTGACGTTGTCGCTCACGTTCGGCGCGTACTTGTCGACGCCGAAGTCGCTGCGCTTGATCGTCGTGGTCGCATCGAAGCCCGCGGCGGCGCGCTTGGCCATCGGCTGCTCGCCGATCTTGTTGATCGTGGTGTCGAGCACGACCTGCTTGGTCACGCCCTTGATGGTCAGGTCGCCGAACACGCGCAGCTTCTTGTCGCCGGCCGCTTCGACCTTGGTGCTCTTGAAGGTGATGTTCGGATACTTCTCGGCGTCGAAGAAATCGGCGCTGCGCAGGTGTTCGTCGAACTTCTCCACGTGCGAATCCAGGCCCGCGAGCGGGATCGTCACGTCCACCTTCGAGGTGCCGACGTTCTTCGGATCGTAGGTGATGCTGCCGTCGACCTGGCCGAAATGCGCGATCGGGTTGGAGAAGCCGAAGTGGCTCCAGCTCGCGACGACGTCGGTGTGGTTCGGGTCGATCTTGTAGGTGACGGGGGCGGCGAAGGCGGCGGTACTGGCGGCGGTACTGGCGGCGATGAGGGCCGCGGTGAGGGCGATGCGCTTGAACATGCGGGAAATCTCCGTGAGGTGTGCAGGGCGAGCGGGTACTGCGGCGTTACAGGATCCGCGCCGCCTCGTCGAAGGACAGGCGCGGCGAACGGGGGAACAGCTTGGCGGTGTCGCCATGGCCGAGGTTGATCAGGAAGTTGGACTTGATCTTCGTGCCGGCGAAAAAGGTTTCGTCCACCAGCGCATTGTTGAAGCCCGACATCGGGCCGGTATCCAGCCCCAGCGCGCGCGCGGCCATGAGCACGTAGGCGCCCTGCAGGCTGCCGTTGCGCAGCGCGATGGTGGTCAGGTCCGCCTCCGGCTTGCCCTCGAACCAGCCGCGCGCATCGGTGTGCGGGAACAGGTACGGGAGCTTTTCGTAGAACGCGAGGTCGTGGGCGACGATCGCGGTGACCGGCGCGGCCATCGTCTTGGCGTGGTTGCCTTCGTCCAGCGCGGGGGCGAGCTTGGCCTTGGCTTCGGGCGATTTCACGAAGACCAGGCGCAGCGGCGACATGTTGGCGCTGGTCGGGCCCCACTTGGCCAGGTCGTAGAGTTCGCGCAGCGTCTCGTCGCTCACCTCACCCTTGAGCTCGTTGTGCGTGCGGGCGGTGCGGAAGAGCTGGTCCAGCGCGGACGCGGGCAGCGGCGGGGTGTTCTGCGACATCGTGTGCTCCGTGGTGAGCCGCGACACCGCCGCGGCCGAGGTTCGAGAGTGTAGAGTCTGGCACGTTCGCAACAGCCGACTGATCCGGAACGGATTACTCACAAACGTGCAACGAACGAGACCCGATTCCGCACCCTCACGCGGGCCCTCGACCTGGACGATCACCGACGGCCATGCCGGCAACGTGCGCCAGGCGCAGGCGCTCGCGACCGCGCTGGCCGAGCCCTTCCGCGCGTGGACGCTGGCCCCGCGCACGCCATGGCGGTGGTTCGCGCCACGGGCGTTGCCGGGTTGCTCGAATGCGTTCGGCCGCACGTTCAAGCAGGCGATGCGAACCCCACCGTCGCTGGCGATCGGTTGTGGCCGCCAGGCCGGCCTGGCGACGCGGCTGTTGCGATCGCGTGGTGCGCGTGCGGTGCAGATCCTCGATCCCCGCATCGATACGCGGCACTGGGACCTCGTCATCGCGCCCGAACACGACGGACTTCACGGCGACAACGTCATCTCGATGATCGGCAGCCTCAATCCGGTCGACGACCTCTGGCTCGCGGCCGGTCGCCACGCGTTCCCCGACATCGGCGCCCTGCCCGGCCCACGCACGACGCTGCTCGTCGGCGGCGCCAGCGCGCACGCGCGTTTCGACGACGCGATGTACGACGCGCTGCTGCTCAACGTCGAACGTGTCGCGCGCGATGAAGGCGGCAGCGTGCTCGCCACGACGTCGCGCCGCACGCCGACGCATGTCGCCGCCGCGTTGCGCGATCGACTGCGCGGCGTGCCCGGCCTGATCTGGACCGACGGCGCCGATGGCCCGAACCCCTACGCCGGCCTGCTCGCCTGGGCCGACCGCATCGTCTGCACCGCCGACTCGGTCAACATGCTGTCCGAAGCCTGCGCGACATGGGCACCGGTGTTCGTCGCGGGCCACGAACGCGTCGAAGGACGACCGCGCCGGTTCGTCGAATCGCTGCTGCACACCGGCCGCGTGCGTTCGTTCGGCGATGATGCCGGACGTTTTGCGATCACGCCGCTGCGCGAAACCGCGCGCGTGGCGGGCGAAGTCCGTCAGCGACTGGCGTCCTGATCGAAGTCCAGTCCGTGCCGCTTCGCCGCGCCTGAAATCGCCGCGCGTGCGGTGGCGATCGCGTCGTTGATCGGGAGCCTTCGAGGGCGACGATCGAGCGTACACGCAAGGCCCGCATCGACGAGCGTCGCGTGCGCCTGCGTCAACGCTCCGACTTCGTTTTCGTCGAGCCAGCCGCTTTCGCCGGTCGCCTGGATCAGCTCGCAGGTGTTGCGCGAGGACAGCCACTGCAGGTGCTGCGCCGAATGCGCGAGCACGGCGTACTGCAGCAGGAATTCGAGATCGACCAGGCCGCCTTCGCCCTGCTTCAGGTCGAACGCCGCGGCGTCGGTGCGGTCGAGTTCTGCACGCATGCGACGGCGCATCGACACGACGTCCTCACGCACGCGCTCCATGTCGCGCGTGCGCGACAGCGTCTGGCGACGCACGTCCTCGACGTCCGCGCCCAGCGATTCATCGCCCGCGACGAAACGCGCCCGCACCAGCGCCTGGTGTTCCCACGTCCACGCGCGATCGCGCTGGTAGTCGCGGTAACTCGCAAGGCTCGACACGAGCAGGCCTTTCGCGCCGTCGGGGCGAAGGCGGACATCGACGTCGTAAAGCCGACCCGCACCCGTCACCGCGCCGAGCAGCGCGACGACCTTCTGCGCGACGCGCGCGAACCAGCGCGTGACTTCGAGCGGTCGCGCACCATCGGAATGCGCGTGTTCGCCGCCCGGCGCGTCGTAGATGAAGACCAGGTCGAGGTCGGAACCGAAGCCGAGCTCCTCGCCGCCGAGGCTGCCGTAGCCGATCACCGCGAAGCGCGCACCGGGGACACGGCCGTGCGCACTGGCGACTTCATGTTCGGCCAGTCGCAGCACGCGCATCACCACGCCGTCGGCGAGCCACGCGAGCTGGCGCGCGCCATCGACCGCGGACAGGCGGCCGTCGCGTACCGCCATCGCGATGCGGAAGCTCAATGCCTGCCGGACTTCGTTCAACACCTGGAGCACGGCTTCGGCGTCGTCGTCGGCGCCAGGCGCGGCGTCTGCGCATGCCGCATGCAGTTCGTCGCGACCCGGCAGCGGGCCGGCGACGCGTGCGTCCAGCAGCTCGTCGAGGAGCAACGGATACGACGCGAGGCGTTCGGCGAGCAGCGCGCTGTGCGAGACGACTTCGACCAGACGCGCCAGCGCGACGGGTTGTTCGTCCAGCAGCGCCAGGTACGCGCTTCGACGCAGCACGTTGTGCAGCAATGCGAGCAGCCGCCGCAGCGCGAGCATCGGCTCGCTCGACGCGGCCGCCGCCTGCAACAGCGACGGCATCACGCGATCGAGGCGTCCGCGCGCACTGTCCGACAGGCCACGCACGCCCGGACTGCGCGCGAAATCGCGCAGCGCGCCGTCCGCGTTGCCCGCTTCGACGAAGCCCGCGTCGGCCAGGGCTTCGCTGTCCCCGCCGTCGGGCAGCGCGCGCCAGTACGTCGTCAGCGCGTCGGGCGCGTTGCGGCGGCGACGTGGCGCGAGCAGCGCTTCGAATTCGGTGGCGACGCGGGCGCGTTGCACGTCGAGCGCTTCGCGCAGCGCGGTCCAGTCGTCGAAACCCAGTGCGAAGGCGATGCGGTCGCGGTCGTCCTCGCGCTCGGGCAGCGCATGCGTCTGCGCATCGCGCAGCATCTGCAGGCGGTTTTCCAGTCGCCGCAGGAAGCGGTACGCATCGGCGAGCAGGTCGCCGGCCTCGGCGCCCATCTGCCGCGCGTCCACCAGCGCGCGCAACGACAGTAGCAGGCGGCGATCGCGCAGGTCGGGCTCGCGCCCGCCGTAGATCAGCTGCAGCGCCTGCACGAGGAATTCGATCTCGCGAATGCCGCCGGGCCCGCGCTTGATGTCGTCGGCCAGTTCCTTGCGCGCGACTTCGGCGGTGATGGCCGCCTTCATGCCGCGCAGGCCATCCAGCGCGCCGAAGTCGAGGTAGCGGCGATAGACGAACGGACGCAGGCTGTCGAGAAAGCGCTCGCCCGCTGCCGCGTCGCCGGCGACGGGTCGCGCCTTCTGCCACGCATAGCGCTCCCAGTCGCGGCCTTCGCGCTGGAAGTACTGCTCCATCGCGTTGAACGACCACGCGACGCGGCCTGCGTTGCCGTACGGCCGCAGGCGCAGGTCGACGCGATGGCAGAAACCGTCCACCGTCGGTTCGTCGAGCAGTTTCGCCAGTTGCTGGCCGAGGCGCGCGAAGTAGTGCTCCGCATCGAGCGGACGCGCGCCGTCCGATTCGCCGTCGTGTTCGTAGGTATAGACCAGGTCGACGTCGGAGCTGAAATTGAGTTCGCCGCCGCCGAGCTTGCCCAGGCCGAACACGACCAGCCGCTGCGCGTTGCCGTCGCGATGGCGCACCACGCCGTGGCGCTGGGCGAATTCGGTCTCTACCGCGTTCAGGCCGATCTGCAGGCACCGCTCGGCCAGATGCGTGCTGCCGGCAAGTGTCGCGTCGACGTCGTCCAGGCCGAGCGCGTCGCGCCAGATCAACCGCGTGGAGCCGGCGGCGCGATAGCGACGCAGCAGCGCGGGCCAGTCGGCGCGGTTGCCGGCGTCGAGCACCGGTTCCGCAGGCGGCTCGGCGCCGTCGTCGCGCAGGAGGCGCTCCAGCAGTTCCGGCTGTCGCACGAGCGTGTCGATGGCGAAGTCGCTCGCGATAGCGACACGTTCGATGCGGACGATCGCGTGCGGATCGGTGAGAAGCTCGCCGGGCAGCACGGCGCGCAGGCGCGGAAGGACACGCGCCAGCAGCGGTTGGAATCGGTCGGGCGGCGAAGCGGATGCGGGGGAAGTCATCGCGCCGATTCTGTCACGCGCGTTCGCTTCGTCGATCTGAACTGCGCGCTATCGGAGCGCGCACGACATGCTCGCGGCAAGAGGCATGCCGACGAGGCAAATAAAAAGCCCGCCCCGGTCGAACCGGTTGCGGGCCTGCTCCCTCCCCCACGTCGGGATGCGCGCTGATCGTGAAGGAACCGTTAGGTGCAATGCACGCTGCACTGCAAAATAGAACTCAGCGGTTCAAATAGCGCTTCAATCGACCTGTAACGCCAGCCCTGTTCAGGTTTGGAAACAGGGTCTTCCGGGCGCAATTACGCGCCCGCGAAGAACATCAGGTACACCAGCCGGCCATTTTCCATGCGGTCGCCAAATGCCGGCCCCGCGGTGTGCCACAGCCATGGGCGCAGCAGCACCAGCCGGTTGAAACGCATCGGCGCGGTCATCGTCCGCTCCCATTTCGCGTCGTCGTTGGTGTCCTTCTCGATCACCTGCTGGTGCATGTGCTCCAGCGAGTCGTACCCCATCGCGCGCGCTTCCTCCTGGCTCCACGGCGCACGTTCGCTGTTGGTCGGGAGGTGTCGGAAGAATTCGGTGCCGCCGCGGCAATCCTCGGGACGACTGAGGTAGAGGATCCCGGACCAGTACGCCTGGTCGATGTGCACCTTCGCGCGGCCCTTGTCGGCGGCCAGCGTCATGCGGAACTTCGCGTGCGATTGCAGCGGCGAGATCGGCTTGACCCGTTCGCCGACGATGTTCGACACCGTGCGGTCCAGGCCGTCCATCTCGATGCGTTCGAGCGAATTGCGCCCCGGAAACGCGCCCTGCTGCTCGGGATAGGTAAGTTGCAGTCCGACCTCGCGCAGCGATTGCGCGTCGCGCGTGCTGAGGAAGTCGTCGACGATGATCAGGGAGGTCGGCATGCGCGCGAGCTTATCGGCTCGACGCGTTGTGCGCACGACGCCCGATCGCACAAAAAAGAACCCCGCATCGCTGCGGGGTTCTTCGTGTCGCGTGACGCGGGAAGCGGGACTTAGAAGTCCATGCCGCCCATGCCGCCCATGCCACCGCCCGGCATCGCCGGCTCTTCCTTCTTCGGCAGCTCGGCGACCATCGCTTCGGTCGTGATCATCAGGCCGGCGATCGACGCGGCGTTCTGCAGCGCGGTACGCGTGACCTTGGTCGGGTCCAGGATGCCGGCTTCGAGCATGTCGACGTACTCGCCGTTGGCGGCGTTGTAGCCGAACGCACCCTTGCCTTCGATGACCTTGTTGAGGATGACCGACGGCTCTTCGCCGGCGTTGGTCACGATCTCGCGCAGCGGCGCTTCCATCGCGCGCAGGGCGATCTGGATGCCGTGGTTCTGGTCTTCGTTGGCGCCCTTCAGGCCGGCGATCGCCGCCTTGGCACGCAGCAGCGCGACGCCGCCGCCCGGCACGATGCCTTCTTCCACCGCCGCACGCGTGGCGTGCAGGGCGTCTTCGACGCGCGCCTTCTTTTCCTTCATCTCGATCTCGGTCGAGGCACCGACCTTGATCACCGCCACGCCGCCGGCCAGCTTGGCCACGCGCTCCTGCAGCTTCTCGCGGTCGTAGTCGGAGGAGGTCTCCTCGATCTGCGCCTTGATCTGCTTGATGCGGCCTTCGATGCCCGAGGCATCGCCGGCGCCGTCGATGATGGTGGTGTTCTCCTTGGAGACCTGCACCTTCTTCGCGCGGCCGAGGTCCTTGATGGTGGCCTTGTCCAGCTGCAGGCCGACTTCCTCGGAGATCACGGTGCCACCGGTCAGGATGGCCATGTCTTCCAGCATCGCCTTGCGACGGTCGCCGAAGCCCGGGGCCTTGACGGCGCAGACCTTCACGATGCCGCGGATGGTGTTGACCACCAGCGTCGCCAGCGCTTCGCCTTCGACTTCCTCGGCGATGATCAGCAGCGGCTTGCCGGCCTTCGCGACGCCTTCCAGCACCGGCAGCAGGTCGCGGACGTTGGAGATCTTCTTGTCGTGCAGCAGGATGAACGGATCGTCCAGTTCGGCCTGCATCGACTGCTGGTTGTTGATGAAGTACGGCGACAGGTAGCCGCGGTCGAACTGCATGCCCTCGACGACGTCGAGTTCGTTCTCGAGGCCCGAGCCGTCTTCGACGGTGATCACGCCTTCCTTGCCGACCTTGTCCATCGCCTGCGCGATGAGGTCGCCGATGTTGGTGTCGCTGTTGGCCGAGATCGCGCCGACCTGGGCGATTTCCTTCGACGTCGAGGACGGCTTGGAGATCTTCTTCAGCTCGCCCACGGCTTCGGCGACGGCCTTGTCGATGCCGCGCTTGAGGTCCATCGGGTTCATGCCGGCGGCGACGGCCTTCATGCCTTCGCGGATCAGCGCCTGCGCCAGCACGGTGGCGGTGGTGGTGCCGTCACCGGCGTTGTCGGAGGTCTTGGACGCGACTTCCTTCACCATCTGCGCGCCCATGTTCTCGAACTTGTCGGCAAGCTCGATTTCCTTGGCGACGGACACGCCGTCCTTCGTGATGGTCGGGGCGCCGAAGCTCTTCTCGAGCACGACGTTGCGGCCCTTCGGGCCGAGCGTTGCCTTGACGGCATTGGCGAGGATGTTGACGCCGCGCACCATCTTGACGCGCGCGTCCTCACCGAAACGGATTTCCTTGGCTGCCATGGTTCTTAACTCCGGGATTCGTGATTCGTGATTTGTGATTCGTGGAAAGCGACAACCATGAGGTTCGTGATGCGGGGGGATCGGTCAGCGCGCTGCGCTCGTCCGAATCGCCATTCCCGGAACACGAATCACGGCTTTCAGCCGAGCACGGCGAAGATGTCGTCTTCCTTCACCACCAGGTATTCGGTGCCGTCCAGCTTCACTTCGGTGCCGCTGTACTTGCCGAACAGGACCTTGTCGCCGACCTTGACCTTTGGGGCGCGCACGTTGCCGTTGTCGAACGCCTTGCCCTCGCCGACGGCGACGACTTCGCCCTTGATCGGCTTCTCGGTGGCGGAGTCCGGGATCACGATGCCGCCAGCGGACATCTTTTCTTCTTCCATGCGCTTGATGACCACGCGGTCGTAGAGCGGCTTGATATTCATGGCGACGAACACCTCTGTAAGTGGTTGAAACAGCGGAAAAAGTGTCGAAATTTTAGCAGTCGCCCGCGACGAGTGCCAAGATCGCGGGCAAACAGTACCCGGCGAACCGGGATCCGTCGGAGATGGGGCGGCAGCGGAACCTTTCAAGGCCTGCCCGACATATCCGGTGCAGGCGGGAGCGACTGGTTCGAACGCGGGAAGCGTGCGGCGCCGGCAAGGCGCCGGCCAAAAAAAGAAAGAGCGCGCCCCGTGGAACGCGCTCCTTGGTATCGAAGTTGCCGTCCTGGCCCGGCGCCATCCCTGCGCACGTGCTTCGAACCTGCGCCTGACGCGGCGCACGGCAATGGTGTGCGCTCCTTCGCGTTCGGGCCAGCTCCGGACTGCTTGCGCCTGCTGACCAGCGGTATCCATCCGGCCCGAAGGTTTGCCAGAATCTGCGATCCGGACTTGCTTTCGGTGGCGCACCGGCTACCGACAGCGCACAGCTTCGAGTGTATGTCGTTCACCCTGTGACCATAGGTAGCCGCGATGACACCCCAGCAGCGGATCCGCCTCGCCCGCCGTCACGCCGGCCTCTCGCAGGCCGCACTCGGGGCCGCCGTCGGCGTGCAGCGCAGTGCGGTCGGTCACTGGGAGGCGGCGCGCGGCAAGTTCCCCAGCGTGGCGCACCTGCGCGAGATCGCACTGGTCACCGGTGTCCAGTTCGAATGGCTGGCGACCGGCCGCGGCAGCATGGGCCTGTCGGCCGATACGGCGCTGGATTCGGTGGCGGCGGCCGACGCCGTGCTGGTCGAGGATCCGCTCGAACTGCGCCTGCTGGCCGCCTTCCGCGCGGCGCCGACGCGCTCCAGGGCGCCGCTGGTGGAAGTCGTCGAGCAGCTGGCCGAATTGCGTACCGGGCGAGCGCGCGTCACGGCGAAGACGGCGCGCGTGTAGCGTCTCAGCCGCCTGCCAGGCGCCGGACCGCGGCCGCCGGAAGCGCCGCGCAATCGGCGGCCGGGGCGAACGCCGCCGTCGCGGTCTCGTCGCCCTGCACGAGCTGGAGCTGCTTCGCGGTCAGCGGCGCGGCCAGCACGGCCGTCCACACGGCGCGGATCGTGCCCTGCATCGGCGGCTCCGCCTGCGGCGCGCCGGACGCGTCGACGTAGACCAGGTCGCGCCCGGACGTCGCCAGGCGCTCGCCGGACTCCAGGTCGAGCACGCTGAGGTCGGCCGGATCGCTCCAGCAGTTCATCGCGCTCTCGCAGCTGAGGTCCAGCAACAGCCGTGGCGCCGGCGTCGCCTGCGCGCAGGCGGCACGCACGCGGATGCCGTGCGCGTCTCCGGTCTGGGCCATCGCGACGGAACTGGCGAGTGCCAGCACGAGGCCGAGCGATGCGAGCAACGGGCGATGGGACATCGAACCTCCTGGCCGGCCAGCGGAACGCCGGCGCCGGCAGCCTACGCCATCCGGGGGCGCATCGTGCAAGGTCCGACGGAACGCTGCGGGCCGGCCCGGCACGGGCAGCGGCCGCAGGCAGGCCCTACACTGGCGCCCCTCATGCCCACGGCCACCGACCCGCGCGTGCGGCTGGTGCTCAGCACCTGCCCCGACGCACAGACCGCCGACGCCCTCGCCACCGCGCTGGTGGACGAGCGACTGGCCGCGTGCGTGAACGTGCTGCCCGGCCTCCGCTCGGTGTACCGCTGGCAGGGCGCGATCGAACGCAGCGGGGAAGTCCTGCTGCTGATCAAGACCACGGCGGCGCGCCAGGACGAACTGATCGCGCGGCTGAAGACGCTGCATCCGTATGAACTGCCCGAGGCGCTCGCGGTCGAAGCCGTCGGCGGCCTCGCCGCCTACCTCGGCTGGGTGGACGAACAGACACGTGACGATGACTGACCCGATCCGGACGCGCGCCGCGCGCCTGCTTTCCTTTTTCCTCCCGCTCGCGCTCGCATTCGCCGCGATGCCCGCCGCCGCCGCGATCGATCCCGACGACCTGCTGCCGGTCGACGACGCCTTCGCGCTGCGGGCCGAGGCGCCGTCCGCCGACCGCATCGAGATCCGCTGGCGCATCGCCGACGGCTATTACCTGTATCGCCACCGCATCGCCGTGCAGGCCGACGCCGGCTTCGCCGCGCAGCCGCTGCAACTGCCCAGGGGCGATCAGCACGAGGACGAGTTCTTCGGCAAGGTCGAAACCTACCGGCAGCAGCTCACCGCCGTGCTCCCCGGCCAGGCCAGCGCGCGCCAGGTCACGCTGAAGATCAAGTACCAGGGCTGCGCCGACGCCGGCATCTGCTACCCGCCGCAGACGCGCAGCGTGACCGTTGCGCTGCCCCCCGCCGCGCAGGACAACGCCAAGCCGCTGGTGAACTTCGGCCCGCGTGGCAACGCGCCGCTGGGTGGCGGGCTGCTCGGCCAGAACGCCGGCACCGGCACCGATGCGCTGCCGCTGCCGCCGGAGCAGGCGTTCGGTTTCGAGGCGATCGCCGGCGACGGCAACACGCTGCTGCTGCGCTTCACCCCGGCGCGCGGCTATTACCTGTATCGCGACAAGACCACGCTGAAACTCGACGCCGCTGCGACCAAGGCCGGCTTCGCGCTCGGCGCACCGCGCTGGCCGAAGGGCGTGGCGCATCGCGACGAGCATTTCGGCGACGTCACGGTGTACTTCGACCAGATCGACGTGCCGGTGCCGGTGAGCGCACGCACGACCGAGCCGGCGACCCTGCGACTGACGGCCGGATTCCAGGGCTGCCAGACGGACGGCATCTGCTATCCGCCGATGACGCGGGTGGTTGACGTCGCGCTGCCCGCGCGGAAGGTGCAGGCGATCTCGAACGGGCCTTCGACGCAGCTTCCGCTTGCGGCCGGTGAGCAGGGCGCGG
Organism: Lysobacter soli; assembly: GCF_009755585.1. Lineage (NCBI taxonomy): Bacteria > Pseudomonadati > Pseudomonadota > Gammaproteobacteria > Lysobacterales > Lysobacteraceae > Lysobacter > Lysobacter soli. The sequence continues at coordinate 3,613,620 of NZ_CP046603.1, forward strand.
CGCCCGCGCAGCCTCCCGCGAGCGATACCGCCGTCGCACCGACGCCGACCGCGCCCGCTCCTTCGGCCGCGACATCGACCGGCGATCGCGCGCCCGCGACCAACGCAGCCAACGGCGAACAGGCCGAAGACGCGCGCCTCGCCGCCGCGCTGTCCGGCAAGGGGCGCTGGTTCGCGCTGCTGACTTTCTTCGCGCTGGGTCTGGGACTGTCGTTCACGCCGTGCGTGCTGCCGATGATCCCGATCCTCTCCGGCCTCATCGCCGGCCAGGGCCCGAACCTCGGCGTCCGTCGCGCGCTGACGCTGTCGTTCGTGTACGTGCTGGCGAGCGCGCTGGTGTTCACCGCGGCCGGCGTCGTCGCGGGCCTGGTCGGTGCGAACCTGCAGGTGGCCTTCCAGACGCCGTGGGTGATCGTTGCCTTTGCCGCCCTGTTCGTCGTGCTTTCGCTGTCGAGCTTCGGGCTGTACGAACTGCAGCTGCCGTCCGCGTTGCGATCGAAGCTCGGCGCGATGAGCGATCGCCAGCGTGGCGGCTCGCTCGCCGGCGTGGCGATGATGGGCGCCCTGTCGGCGCTGATCGTCGGCCCCTGCGTCGCTCCGCCGCTGGCGGCAGCCGTGCTTTACATCGGCCAGACGCAGGATCCGGCCTTCGGCGGCGCGGCGCTGTTCCTGCTGGCGATGGGCATGGGCGTGCCGCTGCTCGTCTTCGGCGTCGCCGCCGGCAAGGGCCTGCCGACCAGCGGGCCGTGGATGGTCGCGGTGCAGCGCGCGTTCGGCTTCGTCTTCCTGGGGCTGGCGGTGTGGATGCTCTCGCGCATCGTGCCGGCGCCGGTGACGCTCGCGCTCTGGGGCGTGCTGCTGCTCGCCGCGGCGGCGACCACGGCCACCGCGGTGCGCAATTCGCGCCACGACGGTGCGCGGATCATGGGCTGGACGGCGGCGCTGGTGCTCGGCCTGTTCGGCGCCGCGCAGTTGGTCGGCGCGATGGCCGGCAGCCGCGATCCCTTCAAGCCGCTGGCCGGTCTCGTCGGCGGAGGCGCGCAGGTCGAAGCCGAGCTGCCGTTCCGCAAGATCAAGTCGACGGCCGACCTCGACCGCGAGATCGCCGCAGCGCAGGCGGCCGGAAAGCCGCTAATGCTCGACTTCTATGCCGACTGGTGCGTGGCCTGCAAGGAAATGGAGAAGTACACCTTCCCCGATCCGGCCGTGCACAAGGCGCTGGACGGCTTCGTGCTGCTCAAGGCCGACGTCACCGCCAACGACGACGTCGACCAGGCACTGATGAAGCGCCTGGGCATCATCGGCCCGCCGGCGACGCTGTGGTACCAGGGCGGCGCGGAGCGCCGCGAACTGCGGCTGTTCGGCTTCGAGGAAGCAGAGAACTTCGTCGAACGTGCCGGCCGCGCAGGGTCGGAGCAGGCGACCCGCTGATGGGTTCGACTGCGAAGATCCTGCTCGTTGCGGCCATCGCCGGCGCGCTGGGCGTGGTCGCCGGCCTCGTGGTCAACGGTCCGGGTCCGCTGCTGCGTACCGAGGTCGGCCAGCGCGCGCTGCAGTCGGCGATGGACGCGAGCGCGCCGAAGCCGCCCGCCGATCTTCCGGTCGCACGGCGCGGCGAAGCCGTCCCGACGATCCGCCTTCCCGCACTCGACGGCGCCACCGTCGAATTGCCCGCCGCGTACGCCGGCCGACCGGTGCTGGTGAACCTGTGGGCGAGCTGGTGCGGCCCGTGCATCGAGGAAATGCCCGAGCTGGATCGCTATGCGGCCTCCCAGGGCGCGAACGGCACGCAAGTGGTCGGCATCGCGCTGGATGACGCGGCCGCCGTGGAGGCGTTCCTCAAGCGTGTTCCCGTGCGCTATCCGATCCTGCTGGACGAAGCCGGCCCGCGCGACGCGGGCGTCCAACTGGGCAATCCGAAGGGCGTCCTGCCCTATACGGCGCTGATTTCCGCCGACGGCCGCCTGATCAGGCAGAAGATTGGGCCGTTCCAGCATGGCGAAATCGATAACTGGGTCGCGGATTAGAGCGACCACTCAAACGCCCGATTAAATTCCGCGAACTTCGTCGATACGGCGGCGAACGTCTGGACACCCCATCGGGCATGGCGCACACTGCCGGCCTTCGCCCCCAATCGACGCGCGTTGGCGCGTGTTTCCGGCCCCGATGGCAAAGCTGCTGCTCCTGCACGGCCCCAACCTCAACCTGCTCGGCACGCGCGAGCCGGAGGTCTACGGCCGCGCGACGCTCGCCGACATCGACGCCTCGCTGCGCGAGCGCGCGCAGGCGGCCGGCCACGCCTTCGAGAGCCTGCAGTCCAACGCCGAGCACGTGCTGGTCGACCGCATCCAGGCCGCGCGCCAGGACGGCACCAGCTTCATCCTGATCAACCCGGCGGCCTTCACCCATACCAGCGTGGCCATCCGCGACGCTCTGGCGGCCGTCGCCCTGCCCTTCATCGAAGTCCACCTGTCCAACCCGCACCGCCGCGAGCCCTTCCGCCACACCAGCTACTTCAGCGACCTGGCGGTCGGCGTGGTGTGCGGCTTCGGCGCGGACAGCTACCGATACGCACTCGACGCAGCGCTGGCCCGGATGGCCGCGCCCGCCGGGACGCCCTGACATCCACCTGCCTGCCCGCTCGCCGGGCGCACGCAACCTGAGGCCCGAACATGGACCTGCGCAAAATCAAGAAGCTGATCGACCTGCTCGAGGAATCCAACCTCGCCGAGATCGAGATCAAGGAAGGCGAGGAATCCGTCCGCCTGGCCCGCACGCCGAAGGGCATCCAGGTCGCCGCGGCGCCGATCATGCAGGCCGCCCCGCAGCCGGCGCCGGTCATGCCGATGCACGGCCCGACTGAAGCAGCCAGCGGCGGCGCGCCCAAGCCTGCCGCGGACCTGCCGCCGGGCCACATCGTCCGTGCGCCGATGGTCGGCACCTTCTACGGCTCGCCCTCGCCGGACAAGCCGGCGTTCGTCACGGTCGGCCAGGCGGTCAAGGCCGGCGACACGCTGGGCATCATCGAGGCGATGAAGATGTTCAACCCGATCGAGGCCGACGTCGCCGGCACGGTGTTGAAGGTGATGGTCGAGAACGGCCAGCCGATCGAGTTCGACCAGCCGCTGTTCGTCATCGGGTAAGCGCGACGGGCGAGGCTCAGGCCACGCCCACGTGAACTGCCCCGTCCCCGTTCCAGAGAACAGCCCATGCTCGACAAAGTCGTAATCGCCAACCGCGGTGAAATCGCGCTGCGCATCCTGCGCGCGTGCCACGCGCTGGGCATCCGCACGGTCGCGGTGCATTCCACCGTCGACCGCAACCTCAAGCACGTCGCGATGGCCGACGAGTCGGTCTGCATCGGCCCGGCGCCGTCGACCGACAGCTACCTCAACATGGCGTCCATCATCGCCGCGGCGGAAGTCACCGACGCGCAGGCGATCCATCCCGGCTACGGCTTCCTGTCGGAGAACGCCGACTTCGCCGAGCGCGTGGAGCAGTCGGGCTTCATCTTCATCGGGCCGAAGGCCGACACGATCCGCCTGATGGGCGACAAGGTCGAAGCCATCCGCGCGATGAAGTCCGCCGGCGTGCCGTGCGTGCCCGGCAGCGGCGGCCCGCTCGGCGACGACGCGGCGACCAACGTCAAGATCGCGCGCGAGATCGGCTATCCGGTCATCGTCAAGGCCGCGGGTGGCGGTGGCGGTCGCGGCATGCGCGTGGTGCACACCGAGGCGCACCTCACTGCGGCGATCCAGACCACGAAGTCCGAGGCGAAAGCCGCGTTCGGCAACGACATGGTCTACATGGAGAAGTTCCTGGAGAACCCGCGCCACGTGGAGATCCAGGTCCTCGCCGACGGCCAGGGCGGCGCGATCCACCTGGGCGAGCGCGACTGCTCGATGCAGCGCCGTCACCAGAAGGTCGTCGAGGAAGCGCCGGCGCCGGGCATCACGCCGGAACAGCGCGCGGAAATCGGCAAGGTCTGCGTGGAAGCCTGCCTGCGCATCGGCTACCGCGGCGCCGGCACGTTCGAGTTCCTCTACGAGAACGGCCGCTTCTACTTCATCGAGATGAACACCCGCATCCAGGTGGAGCATCCGGTCACCGAACTGGTCACCGGCATCGACCTGGTGCGCGAGCAGCTGATGATCGCCGCCGGCCACAAGCTCTCGATCAAGCAGAGCGACGTCGTGCTGGAAGGCCACGCGATCGAGTGCCGCATCAACGCCGAGGATCCGGAGACGTTCATGCCGTTCCCCGGCCTGATCCAGCACTTCCATGCACCGGGCGGCCCGGGCGTGCGCGTGGACAGCCACATCTACGAAGGCTATCGCGTGCCGCCGAACTACGACTCGATGATCGGCAAGCTGATCGTGCACGGGCCCGATCGCGAAACGGCCATCGCGCGCATGCGCGTTGCGCTGTCGGAGATGGTGGTGGACGGCATCAAGACGAACATCCCGCTGCAGCAGCGGATCATGTCCGACGCCGGTTTCCAGCAGGGCGGCATGAACATCCACTACCTGGAAAAGCGCCTGAAGGAACAGAAGGAAAAGGCGCTCTCCATCGTGTGACCCCAGACCGCGGCCCAGGCCGCGGTTTTTCTTTGTACGCTGGTCGCAGCACCCGCCTCCGGAGCCCGCATGTCCCCGCGCCTGCTCGTCATGCTCATGATCGGCCTGTCGTCGCTGCAGGTCGCCGCCGCGTCGAAATCCCCCGCGGCCGACAAGCGCACGTCCCAGAAGCAAGCCGCCGACAAGCGCGCCGGGGCGAAGGCGCCGACCGACTGGCTGAAGGTCGAACTTGTCGGCGACGCCGACGACGACGTCGCGCGGCTGTACCGCGAGCAGTTGCTCGCCTGGTACCGCACCAGCGGCGCGATGGACGAGCGCGAACTGGCCGCGTTGCCGGACGCGGACTACTTCGCCTTCCGCCCCGATCTGACGAGCTTTTCCATCGACAGCGGCGAGTCCGCCGGACAGTGGACCTTCTCGCCGCCGGACGCGGGACGCTGGCCGGGCGCGGCGGTGCAGGTGATCGACCGCTCCGACGCTCAGAACTACCGCGTCCTCGCCCGCGTGCACTGCGATCCGGCCGCCGCTTCGTGCCGCAAGCTGCGCGCCGACACCGCGGCGATGGCGCCGCCCGAACCGGCCACGCGCGACGATTCGGCGTCCTACGACGCGTGGCGGGGTCTGATAGAGAAGGAAGCCTGCACGCCGGCACCGAAACAGATGCCGGCGCCGCGCTACCCGGCTTCGCTCGCGCGCCACGGCGATGGCGGCCGCGTCGAGCTGCGCCTGCTGGTCAATCCGTGCGGGGAAGTGCGTGCGGTGCGCCTGAGCGAGTCGTCGGGCTATCCGCAGCTGGACCAGTCGGCGATCACTACCGCCTGGGGTTGGCGCATCCAGTCCGAGCGCCAGGAATCGGGGTCGATCGTGCGGGTGCCGGTGGATTTCGTCCCGCCGCAGTTCGAGACCGCGCCCGCCGGGCGCGCGGAGCGGGCGTCGCGCTGAAGGGCGCCCGCAAAGAGGTTCACAGCATCAGCGATGCACGGCCCCGGAGGCATCGGCCGCGGCATCGGTCAGGTCGTTGTTGCCGATTTTCCTGCCCGTGCTCTGCGTACCGGCGATGGGCTGCGTGCCGGCGCTCGACGCCGGATTGACCACCATGACGTATTCGCTGGAGCCGTCGGGCCAGACGACCTTGAACGTGCTGCCCGGCGGCAACGTCGAGAACGGCGCGCCGCTGCTGGCCCGGTACACCGCCGCAACCTGCGCCGCACCCGACATCCGCAGCTCCTCGGACGAACGCGCCGTCGTCACCGCGACCTGGGACAGGTGGCGGTACTCGTCGGCGAGCACATCGATCATCACGCCGGCCGCCCCCACCGAGTAGGTGGCGAACAGCAGCACCCAGAAATACCGGCGGACCTTTCCCGCCAGCGGCCTCGTTGTCAGTGCAACACTCTTCATCTCAGTTCCCTCTTCCCGCCCATGAGCGAGTCGACCATGTCGTTGATCACGTCCACGCCCTGACGCGGCACGGCGGCGTCGAAGACGAAGCGTTCGAAATCCTGCCCGGGCACGCTGGAACAGATGCCGCCGTTGGCGCAGTAGGAGGTCATCAGCGCGCTGTCGGCCGTGCAGTCCATGCCCAGCCGGCATGCCGCCAGTTGCCAGGCCAGTTCGGAGAACTGCGTGCCGGCGACCTTGTCGCTGTACTCGACCTTGCCGCTGGCCGCGATGCCCATCGCCGGCGCGAGCGCCGAATAGGCTTCGGGGTCTTCGGACTTCTGCACGCGCTCGACGAGCTCGCGCTTGTATTCGGGCGTGTCCTTCAGCGGCTCGCCGGAGGCCATCAGCGAGGCCTCGGCGGCAACGCTGCCGGCTTCGGCCGCTTCCACGCGCTTGAGCACGATCATCCGCGGCGTGAGTTCGTCCTGCGGGGCGAAACGCGCGCAACGCTCGCTGACGCGCTCGCGCGCGGCGACCATCGCCGCGGAGCCGCGCATGCCCATCTCGCCGATCACGCGCGTGTCGCGATCGAACGCGGCCGGCGATGTCGCGAAGCCGGAGCAGTATTCGTAGACGCGGCTGATCATCCAGATCGCGTCGGCATCGCGCTCGCGCGCGGCCGGCTCGAGCGATTGCGCGTAGGCGAACAGGTCGCGGCTGGAATCGAACGCCTGCCGGACCGCCGAACGCGTCGCCGGTGCGGCGTCCGGCGCCTGGATCGCGCTCGCGCGCGGTCGGTCTATCGTGCGATCGACGCTTCCTTCGGGAAGACGGGCATCCACGGCCGTCGCGATGGCGACGCGCTCGACGCTGTCGTGATCGCCGCCCTGCACCCACGCCGCCACCGAAGCGACGACGAGCAGCACCAGCGTCGCCCAGGCGAGCGTGCGGGTGCCCGGCCACGAAGGCGATCGTCTGCTCATCCCGGTTTGCAGGGTGTCGGTCATCGGCGGGGGATCACCGGCTGGCGCCGGCGTTGCGCCATTCTAGGCCAAGTGGTGCAAAGCGCCGCGGCGCGTCACCTGAATGCGGGCGCCGAATGCAGGCATGTGATCCGCGCCCGCTTTACGCCGCCCCGGCCACGGCCCACCATGGCCGCCCGTCGCCGTTGTCCCGAGTCGCCATGCCGTTCCTGGAACTCACCCTGCCCTGCACCGAAGCCCAGCAGCCGCGCTACGAGCGCGCGCTGGAAAACGTCGGTGCGCTGGCCGTGACGCTGGCCGACCAGCATGCCGACGCCCCCGACGAACAGGCGATCTTCGAGCCCGGCGTCGGCGAGCAGCCGCTGTGGAACGAGATGCTGCTGACCGCGCTGTTCGAAGGCGGCACCTCGCCGGAGCTGCTGCTCTACGCGCTCGATGCCGCCGACGAAGGACTGGACTGGTCGCGCGCGAGTTTCCGCGAGGTGGAGGACCAGGACTGGGAACGCGCCTGGATGGACCAGTACGAGCCGCTGCGTTTCGGCCGTCGCACCTGGATCGTGCCGTGGAACCACGACCTTCCCGAAGGCGCCGACGCCGCCGATGCCGCCGTGGTCCGGCTCGATCCGGGCCTGGCCTTCGGCTCGGGCACGCACCCGACCACGGCGCTCTGCCTGCAATGGCTCGACGAACTCGCTGACGAAGGCGCGCTGGCCGGCCAGCGCGTGCTCGATTTCGGTTGCGGGTCGGGCATCCTCGCGCTCGCGGCGATCAAGCTCGGCGCCGCGCAGGCCATCGGCGTCGACAACGACCCGCAGGCGCTCACCGCCACCGACGACAACGCGCAGCGCAACGGCGTGGCCGACCGGCTGGTGGCGTACTCGCCGGAGACCGAACCGGTCGACACCTATCCGGTCGTCGTCGCCAACATCCTCGCCTCGGCGCTGGTGGCGCTGGCCGACACGCTCGTCGCGCGCCTTGCCCCGGGCGGTCGCATCGCGATGTCGGGGATCCTCGCGGGGCAGGAAGACGAGGTCATGGCGCGCTACCGCGCCGACTTCGACGACCTTCGCGCCGAGCGGCTGGAAGACTGGATGCGCGTCACAGGCGTGCGCCGCCGATAACATCGGCGCACGGCGGCATGTTTGAATAGCCGCCATGTTCGTTCCCTGCCCGCACTGCGGTTTCCTCGTCGCGCTCATCGTCCGTCCGGACGGTGCGCCACAGCGTTGCCCGCGTTGCGATGGCCTGGTGCAGGACGAAGCGTCGACGGAATCGTCCGTCGAGGAAACCATTTCGACGATTGAAGACGCGCGGCCAGGCGAACCGACGCAGGCGACCTCGCAAGCGACGGACGACGCTGCGCCGCTCGACGCAGCATCCGACGCGACACGCCTCGACACGACGACGGTTACGTCCGCAACCACCGACGACGAAGCCGTCGATGCGGGCGATGGCACGATCGAATCGCCGTCGCCGACTTACGAAGACGCCATCGCCGCGGCTACGGCCGGCGGTACGCCGGCACGACCCGCCAAACGTACGGCGCGTCCGCGTCGGAAAGGCGCGCCGAGCTTCGCGCGCCACGGCGTGCAGCACGCGGCCATGCCCACGCACTGGGGCTGGTACGCCGGCATCGCCGCGCTCGCACTGTTGTTCGCCTTGCAGTTATTGCTCGCTCAGCGACATGAACTCGCCGCCGATCCGCGCTGGCGACCGCTCGTCAGCGGCGCATGCGGCGTGTTGCGCTGCGACGTGCCGGCGTGGCGCGAACCGGCGGCGTTCACGATGCTCCAGCGCAGCGTGCGACCGCAGCCGAACGCGCCGGGCGTGCTCGCGGTGGATGCGAGTTTCCGCAACGATGCGCGTTGGCCGCAGCCTTGGCCGACGCTGGTGCTGAGCCTGTCCGACGTGGATGGCCGCCCGGTCGGCGTGCGTGCGTTCGCCCCTGCTGAATACCGCGGCGCGCATCGTCCCGACGACCGGTTGTTGCCCGGACAGAGCGCGAATGTGACGTTCCAGGTCATCGAACCGGCACCGCGCATCGTGGCGTTCACGTTCGACTTCCGCTGACCTCGCCGCATCATTGGCGCCTGCGACAGGCGCGCGATAGACTCGCCCTCCCGCCGATCCCGCACCGGGCCGGATCGACGCGACACTGGGGATTCCGTTTGAACGCCGCGACCGACCGAAACGACATCGCACGACCCGCGCCGCGCGTGCCGCTGCGCGACCATGTCGCCACGTCGATCCGTCGTTTCCTCGGCGACCTGGACGGTCACGGCACCGAGAACCTCTACGAGATCGCGCTGCGCGAACTCGAGATCCCGCTCTTCGTGGAAGTGCTGCAGCACTGCGACGGCAACCAGAGCCGTGCGGCATCGATGCTCGGCATCCATCGCGCCACGCTGCGCAAGAAGCTGCGCGAATACGGACTGGATTGAGCGCGCCAGCTCGACGCGCGTAAACGCCGTTCGTTCTTTGCCGTCGTCCGTTTCCGACGTCCTCTGTTCTCTGCTGTCGTCTCTCGCGCTTTCCGCTGTCGTCGCGCCCTCTGCTGTCATCCCCGCGAAGGCGGGGATCCATGCCTGCGCGCATCACGCCCTCCGAAAGCCGTAGCACTTCCGACAGATGACTTCCCGCCTGCGCGGGAATGACGGCTTCAAGGCGCCGCGCCTTCGCGGGAATGGCGGCTTATCAAGCGCCACGTCCTCGCAGGAATCGCGGCGTCAAGGCGACCGTGCTTCGGACGCCGGAGCCCGCCCAGCCCCGCTGCGTATAATTCCCAGCTCCCCGCCGCACGCTGCCACCCCCATGACCTCCGAACTCCTGTCCGGCCCGCCGGTCACTGTCCGCCGCGCCCTGCTGTCCGTCTCCGACAAGACCGGCCTGATCGAACTGGCGCGCGCGCTGCACGCGCTCAACGTCGAGCTGCTCTCCACCGGCGGTACCGCCAAGGCCATCCGCGATGCCGGCCTGCCGGTGAAGGACGTCAGCGACGTCACCGGTTTCCCGGAAATGATGGACGGCCGCGTCAAGACGCTGCATCCGATCGTGCACGGCGGCCTGCTCGGCCGCGCCGGCCTGGATGAAGCGGTGATGGCGCAGCACGGCATCGGCGCGATCGACCTGCTCGTGCTGAACCTGTATCCGTTCGAGAAGGTGTCGGTGGATCCGGCGAGCACGCTGGAAGACATCATCGAGAACATCGACATCGGCGGCCCGGCGATGCTGCGTTCGGCGGCGAAGAACTTCGCGCGCGTGACGGTCGCTACGGATCCGGCGCAATACGACGCGCTCGTCGCCGAGCTGAAGGACAACAACGGCGCCGTGTCCGGCAAGACGCGCTTCGCATTGTCGGTCGCCGCGTTCAACCGCGTCGCGCAGTACGACGCCCGCATCAGCGATTACCTGTCGTCGATCAACGTCGAGGACGGCTCGCGCGCCGCGTTCTCCGCGCAGGCCAACGGCAGCTTCGTGAAGGTGATGGACCTGCGGTACGGCGAAAACCCGCACCAGGCGGGCGCGTTCTACCGCGACCTGTGGCCGGTGCCGGGCACGCTGGCGACGTTCACGCAGCTGCAGGGCAAGGAGCTGAGCTACAACAACCTCGCCGACGCCGACGCCGCGTGGGAATGCGTGCGCCAGTTCGAGCGCCCCGCGTGCGTGATCGTCAAGCACGCCAATCCGTGCGGCGTGGCCGAAGGCGTCGCTTGCGGCGACGCATACGAACTCGCGTACGCGACCGATCCGACGTCCGCCTTCGGCGGCATCCTCGCGTTCAACACGAAGCTCGATGCGGCGACCGCGAAGGCGATCCTCGACCGCCAGTTCGTCGAAGTGCTGATCGCGCCGGACTACGAGGAAGGCGCGCTCGACTACGCACGCAAGAAGGCAAACGTGCGCGTGCTGCGCATCCCGCACGGCGACGGCCGCAACAACGTCGACGTCAAGCGCGTCGGCTCGGGCCTGCTGATGCAGACGGCCGACATCCGCGAAGTCACGCGCGACGAGCTGAAGGTCGTCACGAAGATCGCGCCGACGAAGGAGCAGCTGGACGACCTGCTGTTCGCGTGGCGCGTGGCGAAGTTCGTGAAGTCCAACGCCATCGTGTATGCGAAGGACCACCGTACCATCGGCGTCGGTGCCGGCCAGATGAGCCGCGTGTATTCGGCGCGCATCGCCGGCATCAAGGCGACCGATGCGGGCCTGATCGTGCCGGGTTCGGTGATGGCGTCGGATGCCTTCTTCCCGTTCCGCGATGGCATCGACGCCGCGGCCGAAGCGGGCATCAAGGCCGTGATCCAGCCGGGCGGCTCGATGCGCGACAACGAAGTCATCGCCGCGGCCGACGAACACGGCCTGGCGATGGTCTTCACCGGCGTGCGGCATTTCCGCCACTGACCCGGGATTCGCTGGAGCAGGTCCGTGGTCGTCATCCCGGCGAAAGCCGGGACCCAGGCCCGTACCGCCCGGGCACTCCGCATTCCGGCAACCACCTGACCGTCATTCCCGCGAAGGCGGGAATCCATGCGTGCAAGCGTCACGCCTCACGAAAGACGGTGACGGACCGGAAAGATGGATCCCCGCCTTCGCGGGGATGACAGCAACTCGATCGACAACGGGCTCCCCGTCATCCCGGCGAAAGCCGGGACCCAGGCGCGTGCCGGCCGGCACTCCCGCATTGCACCCGCGACGCGCACGACACCGCCGTAACCGCCGATCCCCCACACTCCGCCCACACGCCCGGAGGCTTTATGTGGATCCGCACCGAAACCCAGGACGATCACGCGGCGATCCGCGCACTGCTCGGCGAGGCGTTCGCCGAGTCGGACGGAAAGGGGCGCATCGAGCAGCGCATCGTCGATGCCCTGCGCGAGGACGGCGAGCTCAGCCTTTGCCTGGTGGCCGACATCGACGGCCGCATCGCCGGCGTGGCGGTGTTCTCGCCGGTCGCGATCGACGGCGCGCAGTCCTGGTACGGCCTGGGCCCGGTCGCGGTCGCGCCTCGCGATCAGGGGCACGGCGTGGGAACCGCGCTGATCCGCGCCGGGCTCGCCGAACTGGCCGACCAGGGCGCGGCCGGCTGCGTCGTGCTGGGCGAGCCGGAGTACTACGCCCGCTTCGGCTTCAACAACGACGGCGAACTGCGATACGCCGACGCGCCGCCGCAGTACTTCCAGTCGCTGGCCTTCAACGATGCGGGCGCGAAGGGCGACGTTCGCTACCACCGCTCGTTCTCGACCCATTGAGCGATCCGCATGAACGCGCGCGGCCGATGCGCCGGCGCGGGCGCGTTCCATTCCATGAGCCACGCGCGCCGGTCGCGGCCCGCGGAAGGCTTTGCGTAAAATCGCGATCCCACGTCGCGCGGCAGGAGTGAGCATGAAAGTCCTCGTCATCGGATCCGGCGGTCGCGAGCACGCCCTGGCCTGGAAACTGGCGCAATCGCGCCGCGTGAGCGAAGTCCTCGTCGCCCCGGGCAACGCCGGCACCGCGACCGAAGCCAAATGCCGCAACGTGGACGTGCCCGCTTCCGATATCGAAGGCCTGCTCGCGCTGGTCGAACGCGAGGGCGTCAGCGTCACCGTCGTCGGCCCGGAGGGCCCGCTGGTGAACGGCGTGGTCGACCGATTCCGCGAGAAAAAGCACCGCATCTTCGGCCCCACCGCCGCCGCCGCGCAGCTGGAAGGCAGCAAGGCGTACGCGAAGGACTTCCTCGCGCGCCACGGCATTCCCACCGCGCACTACGCGGTGTTCACCGAAACCGAGGCCGCGCTGGAGTATGTGCAGGACAAGGGCGCGCCCATCGTCATCAAGGCCGACGGCCTGGCCGCGGGCAAGGGCGTGATCGTCGCGATGACGCTCGCCGAAGCCGAGGCGGCGATCACCGACATGCTCTCCGACTACGCGTTCGGCGCCGCGGGCGCGCGCGTGGTGATCGAGGAGTTCCTCGACGGCGAGGAAGCCAGCTTCATCTCGATGGTCGATGGCAAGACCGCGCTGCCGATGGCGACCAGCCAGGACCACAAGCGCGTGGGCGACCGCGACACCGGCCCGAACACAGGCGGCATGGGCGCGTATTCGCCCGCGCCGGTGGTCACGCCGGAGGTGCATGCACGCATCATGCGCGAGGTCGTCGAACCGACCGTGCGCGGCATGCAGGCCGACGGCATCCCGTTCACCGGTTTCCTCTACGCCGGCCTGATGATCGACAAGAGCGGCGCGCCGAAGGTCATCGAATACAACGTGCGCTTCGGCGATCCGGAAACGCAGCCGGTGATGTTGCGCCTGCGCTCGGACCTGCTCGACCTGGTCGAAGCCGCGATCGACGAACGCCTCGATACCGCCAGCGCGCAGTGGGATCCGCGCCCGTCGCTCGGCGTGGTGATGGCCGCCGAGCATTACCCGAACACGCCGCGCACCGGCGACGTCATCAACAGCTGGGACGCGCCCGAAGTGGATGACGTGAAAGTCTTCCACGCGGGCACGAAGCTGGAAGGCGAACACGTCGTCACCGCCGGGGGCCGCGTGCTGTGCGTGTGCGCGCTCGGCGAGACTGTCGCCGATGCGCAGCACAAGGCGTACGAAGCGGTGGCGGGCATCTCGTGGCACGGCGAGTTCCACCGCCACGACATCGGCTGGCGCGCGATCGAGCGCGAGCGGGCGGAAGAGCCGGCGTGATCTGAAGCCCCTCACCTGCCTCTCCTGCTGGCCCGAGCCCCTCTCCCATCGGGAGAGGGGTTGGGGTGAGGGGCAACGAAGCGCTCGCGGCAACCCACCTCAAACGCACAGCGCTGCTGGTTCTGGCTTCTTAGCGCACCAGCTCAAGGAAGCCTTTACGCCGCCCCCTCCTCCGGCGCCGGCGTCAACTTCACCACCACGTCCTCCAGCTCCGCGATGACGCGCTCCAGCGCATCGTAGAACTCGGCCTGCCGTGTCATCAGGTCCTCGATGTTCCCGGCTTCCTTCAACTTCGCCAGCTCGCCGTCGAACAGCAGCCACTGCGCGGTGAGCCGTTCCACGTTGCCCTTCGCGTAGTGCCGCATTTCCTTGAGCTGCAGCAGCGTGTCGTTGACGTGGTCGAGCGGAGACTTGGTGTCGGACGACATGACGACCTCCTGGTGTGAATCGCATCCGCAGCGTAGCCATGCACGAGTGAACCGACCGAAAAATCGCCGCGTCAGCCGCCGTTCGGCCTCGTGACGAAGGACACAGGCTCCGATCGCGGCCTCGCCCGACACTGTCGCCTGCCATCGCAAGGCCGCACGACGACGTGAACACTGGAATGTTCCAAGGCGCGCTTCGCCGCCTCGCATGCATGCTCTCGCTACTCGCACTTCCCTTCGCCGGAAGCGCCGCGGCACTGCACGACACGATGGCGCAGGAACTGACATCGCAAGGCCTTCAGGGCGCCGTGTGGTCCACGCTCATCGATGACACCATCGCCACCGGTGCCGCCGGCACGCGCGATGCCCGCACCGGCAAGCCGATGCAGGCGAACGACCGCGTCCACGTCGGCTCCGTGGCGAAGACGCTGCTCGCGACCGGCGTGCTTCGACTCGTCACGCAGGGCAAGCTCGCGCTCGACACACCCGTCGCTCCGCTGCTGCCGGAAATCGAAATCGACAATCCATGGGCGTCGACGGACCCGATCCGCGTCCGCCACCTGCTCGACCACACCGCCGGGCTGGATGACGTTCGCTTCTCGCAGGCGTTCACGCTTGTGCCGCGCGAAGACACGCCGCTGCGCGACGCCTTCGATGGACGCGGCCCGCTGCGCGTCCGCAGTCGCCCGGGCGCGCGCCATTCGTACTCGAACACGAGTTACACGCTGCTCGGCATGGTGGTCGAACGCCTTACCGGCACGCGTTACGAAACCTACCTCGACGCGCACCTGCTCGCGCCATTGCGCATGCACGACAGCACGTTCGGCTTCACTACACAGGACGGCGAACGCGCGGATCCGCGCCTGGCGATGGGGCATTTCGAAAACGGTGCGACGCACGCGGCCGTGCCCAGCTACATCCGCCCCGCCGGACAATTCACGACCACCGCGGCCGACATGGGCCGGCTCGCGCGCTTCCTGATGAGCGACGGCCGCATCGACGGCGCGCCGTTCATCGATGCCCCGCTGCTGCGTGCGATGGGCGAGCCGGTCGCCACCGAAGCCGCCGATGCCGGCCTGCGCGTCGGCTACGGACTTGGCCTGTCCACGCGCGACCGGCACGGCGTCGTCGGCCGCTGCCATGGCGGGAGCACCGTGGGCTATCGCGCCATGCTGTGCCTGTTTCCTCGCGAACAGCGCGCGTTCTTCATCGCCGTCAACGCCGACGTGGAAGGCGTCGACTACGGCAAGCTCGACAGGCGCCTGATCGAAGCGCTGCACTTGCCCGCGTCGCCGCCGAAGCACGTGAGCGGCACGGTGCGCGACCTGTCCGAGTGGAACGGCATCTACGTACCCTCGCCGAACCGCTTCGCCAGCCTGGAATGGCTCGATACCACGCTGAACTTCGTGCGCGTCACGCACGAGGGCGATGCATTGCGCTTCAAGCCGTTCCAGGGAAAGGAGCTCGCGCTGCATCCCGTCGGCGACCGTCTTCTGCGTGCGCCAGAGCGCGTCATCGCCTCGCACGCTCTGATCGCCGCGCCCGATGGACGCCGCGTCATCAGCACCGGGCTTCAGACCTACGAGCGCGCACCGCTCGCACGCATGGTGTTGCTGTGGGGCAGCCTGGTCGCCGGCCTGCTCGGTTGCGTGTGGTTGCTCGCGTCGGGCGCGCATGCGCTGATCCGCCGGCGGACCACCGCGAACATAGCCGTGCTGATTCCCTTCTCGGGCCTGCTCGCGCTGCTGCTGCCGCTGCCGTTCTTCTACCGCCAGTCGTTCCTTGAGCTGGGCGACGTGACCGCCGCGAGCGTGCTGCTCGCCATCGTCACCGCGCTGTGGCCGTTGACGATGCTGGCGGGTCTGGTTGCGACGCTGCGGCGGAGGCCTTGGTCCGTGCTCACGAAGCTGGACGTGTTCGCGATGCTTGCCGTGCTGCAGTGGACGTGCGTGCTCGCATGGTGGGGATTGGTGCCGCTGCGGATGTGGGCTTGATTGCGTTTGCTGCGTCGCCCTGAGGAAGGATGACGAGGCGTCCACCTCCTTCATTCCCGCGCGCGGGAATCTGCGCCTTTCACCACCGGGACGGCGGCAACACGCCGCCGCCCCTCACCCCAACCCCTCTCCCGCAAGCGGGGAGAGGGGCCAATGTCGGGGCATCGCCCAGCCGGGATGACGCTGTTTTCCCCCATTTGCTAGTCTCGCGCGCATCGCCCCAACCACTCGCGTGCATGGCACACAGTCAGTTCGACCTGCTTCGGCAGCGGCGCTTCCTGCCGTTCTTCGTGACCCAGTGCCTGGGGGCGTTCAACGACAACGTGTACCGGCAGGCGATCATCGGCCTGCTGTTCTGGCTCGGGGTGACGCCAGAGGAGCGCACGCTCTATACCAACATCGCGCCGGCGTTGTTCATCCTGCCGTACTTCCTCTTCTCGGCCACGGCGGGGCAGATCGCGGAGAAGCTGGAGAAGTCGAAGCTCATCCGCATCACGACCACGATGGAAATCGTGATCATGTCGCTCGCAGCGGTGGGCTTCCTGACGCAGAACATGGTGGTGCTGCTCGTCGCGCTGTTCTGCACCGGCGTGCAATCCACGCTGTTCGGGCCGGTGAAGTATTCGATCCTGCCGTCGGTCCTGAAGCCGGAAGAACTCACCGGCGGCAACGGACTGGTCGAGATGGGCACGTCGATGTCGATCCTGGTCGGCATGATCTTCGGCGGCCTGATCTTCGAACTGGCCGGCTCGCACGGGCCGGTGGTGGCGGCCACAGCCATCATCCTTCTCGCCGTGGGCGGCAACATCGTGAGCCGCTTCATTCCCCGCGCAGAGCCGGGCGCGCCGGACCTGCGCATCAACTGGAACCCGATCCCCGAATCGCTCGCCGTGCTGCGGCTGGCGAAAAAGCAGCTCGCGGTGCGCAACTCGGTGCTGGGCGTGTCGTGGTTCTGGTTCATCGGCACGGTGCTGACCTCGCAGCTGCCGACCTATGCCGAAGCCAACCTGGGCGGCAGCGCCACGCTGTACATCTTCGCGCTGGCGCTGTTCTCCGTCGGCACGGGCGTGGGGTCGATGCTGTGCGAGAAGCTGTCCGCGCGCACGGTGGAAATCGGCCTGGTGCCGATGGGCGCGTTCGGCATGAGCGCCTTCATGATCGACCTGTATTTCGCGCGCAGCGGCGCGGCGACGGCCACGGGGCTCAGCATCGGCGCGTTCCTGCAGCAGCCGGGCAGCTGGCGCATCGCGATGGACCTGACGGGGATCGGCCTGTTCGCGGGCTTCTTCGTGGTGCCGCTGTTCGCGCTGATCCAGAGCCGCACGCCGCGCAGCGAGATCTCGCGCGTGATCGCCGGCATGAACATCCAGAACGCGGGCTTCATAGTGCTCGCGGCGGCGCTGGGCATCGTGGTGCAGCGCTTCTTCGGCTGGACGATCCCGCAGGTGTTCCTGGCACTCGCGGTCGCGAACGTGATCGTGGCGATCTACATCTTCACGATCGTGCCCGAGTTCATGATGCGGTTCCTGAGCTGGGTGTTCGTGCGCGTGCTATACCGCATGCGTCCGCATGGCATCGAGCAGCACGTCCCGGACGAAGGCGCGGCGCTGATCGTGTGCAACCACGTGAGCTACATGGATGCGCTGATCCTGTCTGCAAGCGTGCCGCGGCCGATCCGCTTCGTCATGTACTACCGGATCTTCAACATCCCGGTGATGAGCTGGATCTTCCGCACGGCGAAGGCGATCCCCATCGCCGGTGCGCGCGAGGACCCCGAGCTGATGCGCAAGGCGTTCGACGAGATCGACGCCGCATTGGCCGAAGGCGAACTGGTCGGCATCTTCCCCGAAGGCGCGCTGACGAAGGACGGTCAGATCGCGCCGTTCAAGTCCGGCGTGGAGCACATCCTCGAACGCGCGGCCGCGCGCGGCCAGATCGTGCCCGTGGTGCCGATGGCCCTGCGCAACATGTGGACGAGCATGTGGAGCCGGCGAGACACGCGACTGGGCCGGATGCGCGTCCCGCGAAGGTTCCGAGCGCCGGTGGACGTGATCGCGCACGCGCCGATCCTGGATCCCGCCATCGACGCGGCCACGCTGGAAGCGAAGGTGCGGGCGATGCGCGGCGACGCCGCCTGAGCCATCACGGCGGGACCATGGGGCGTTTCCTAGGATCGGTTCGCCGCGGCGTCGCGGCGCACCCGAAGGATCGCCATGAACGTGCCGCCTCCCATCCCGCCGTCGTCGCCACCGCCTTCGCTGGCGCCGCGCATTCCCAACTACATGATCTGGGCGATCCTCATCACGATCGCCTCGGTGCTGTTCTGCTGCATCGTGGGCACGATCCCGGGCATCGTGGCCATCGTGTTCGCCGCGCAGGTCAACACCAAGCTCGCCGCGGGCGATGAAGCCGGCGCGTGGGTCGCGTCGCGTCGCGCGAAGCTGTGGTGCTGGATCACCACGGGCCTGACGATCCTCGGCCTGTGCTGGACGATCTGGTTCATCAGCGCCGGCGGCATGGCGCATTACCAGCAGATGATGCAGGAGTTGGAAAACGTGCAGCGCGTGCAGCAATGAACGCCGTCGTTTCACGCGCATCTTCGCTTGCGTTCGACGTGCGTACCGCCGCGGTGGGTGCCGCGGCGGTGGTCGCGTTCGGCGGCGTGGCGGTGTTGCGGGCGTTCGGACCCGATGCGCTGTGGGCGTGTGCGTTCCATGCCATCACCGGCCTGCACTGCCCCGGCTGCGGGCTTACGCGCATGCTGCACGCGCTGGTGCATGGTGATGTGGCGCGTGCGTGGTCGATGAATCCGCTGGCGATGATCGCGCTGCCATTGCTCGCGGCGATGCTGGCGCAGTGGTGGCTTGCGCGGCCGCTGCTGCCTGCGTCGCTCAACCGGTACGCGCACGATGGACGCGTGTGGATCGTCGCGCTTATCGCGTTCGGCGTGCTGCGGAACCTGCCGATGTTCGCGTGGATGGCGCCGGGCTGAGCGTCAGCTCACCCAGCCCGCGATGACGAACAGCGCGAGCACCGCAAGCCATACCAGCAGGCTGCGCCAGACCAGGCTCATCGCGTCGCGCAGTTCCGGCACTTCGCCGGAGAACGCGGGAATCGGAGGCGGTGTCGGCACCAGGCCGGCATCGCCGGCTTCCACGCCGGTGGTGACGTCGTCGTAATCGGCGGCCTCGTCGGCGAGTTCGCACTTCACGCTGGCACGCGCGACGGCGCCGAGGAACGGACGGCGCACGTCGAACGACGCGCCACCGGCATCGCGCCACGCGCCGAGCACGGTGTCGAAGTTGCCGACCAGCGCGAGCGAGAGCGTCATCAGCTGCGCGACGGGCCAGTCGAGGATCGCGAACAGGTAACGCGCGCCTTCGCGCGTTTCGTTCGGCAATGCGCTGGCCGCTTCGCCTTCGGCCGAAATGGCGGTAAGCCGGTAAAGCAACGCGCCGAACGGCCCGAGCAGCAGGAACCAGAAGAGCACGCCGAACCAGCGGTGCTGCGCGTTGCGGAAGACGGCTTCGACGAGGCTGCCGCCGTCGAGCACCGCGGGCATGCCCCCTTCGGGCCACAGGCGCATCGCAGCGGTGCGGCGCGCGACGGGATCGGGCGCGTTGGCGACGGCATCGACATCGACGTCCAGATCGCGCGGGCCCCACGCGTAGAACAGCACGGCAACGCCGAAGATCAGGCTCGCGAGGCCGAAGAAGGCATCGTGCAGTGCGAGCTGGAACAGCGTGACGAGCAGCGAGATCGGCGCCAGCGCAAGCACGAGGCCCCAGCGGCCGCGCCAGAAGCTGCCTTCGGGGAAACGCGAGTCGAGCCAGCGCAGCCAGTCGCGGTACCAGCCGTACTGGCGAACCGACGCCGCAAGCGACGGCGCCATGTGGCCGAGCACCAGCGCGACGACGACGGCGATCAGGGTGGCGGACATTGCGCGGCGGCTCCGGTCGCGTGGGCTGGATCGATTCTAGCGTGGCGTTGCGGGAGCGATGGCGTCTGCTCATAGCCCCTCTCCCGCCGGCGACCGAAGGGAGTGCAGAGCTGAGAGGGGGCGGGGTGAGCCTGGCGGAGTGATGGCCCACACGTCTCGCGGGCGTCTTTCGCGACGTGAGGCAGTTGCCTGCTGCAGCCAAGATCATTCGCGATGCAGTGCACTGCGCCCTTGGCTGTCATCCCCGCGAAGGCGGGGATCCATGCCTGCGAGCATCAACGCCTTCGAATGAGGCGCGGCGGTGGACCGATGGATTCCCGCCTCCGCGGGAATGACGGTGAGGTAGGTTTCGGGTGCGGGAGTGCCCGTGTGTTACAGGCCTGGGTCCCGGCTTTCGCCGGGATGACGGCATTCTGTTGCGACACATCACCGAAATGATTCGAAGATACGGCGCACTACACCCTTGGCTGTCATCCTCGCGAAGGCGGGGATCCATGCTTGCGCGCATCAACGACGCCGAATGAGGCGGGGCGTCAGACCGTTGGATTCCGGCCTTCGCGGGAATGACGGTGCTGTTGGTTGCTCGTACTAGAGTGCCCGTGCGCTACAGGCCTGGGTCCCGGCTTTCGCCGGGATGACGGCTTCTTCTAAGGCGACTGATAACGGCTCGCTTACGCGCCGCCCTGCTCCGCCAGCCACTGTTCGATCAACCAGCGCGAGATCGAAATGCTCGGCGACAGCACCGGGCCTTCGCCGTCGTCCTGCGTGCTGCCCCATTCGCCGCGTTGGCGTGCACGACGCACGTCGTCAGCGGTGAACCACCGCGCTTCCTCGAGCTCGTCGTCGACCTGCGGCTCGTCGGGTTCGGCGTCGGCGTGGAAACCCAGCATCAGCGAGCCCGGGAACGGCCACGGTTGCGAGGCCATGTAACGGCAACGACGCACGCGCACGCCGGTTTCTTCCAGCACTTCGCGCGCGACGGTCTGCTCCAGCGATTCGCCCGGTTCGACGAAACCCGCGAGCACCGAGTAGCGCCGCGCGGGCCACGCGGCCTGGCGACCGAGCAGCAAACGCGAACCATCGGTGACGGCGACGATCACCGCCGGATCGGTGCGCGGGTAATGTTCGACACCGCACTTCGTGCACGTGCCCTGCCAGCCGGCGCGCGACAACGCTACTTCCCCGCCGCACACACCGCAGAAGCGGTGGCGGCTTCGCCAGTGCTGGAGCGCGCGCGCCTGTGCGAACACACTCGCATCGAACGCCGGCCACGACGCCGCGGCGCTGCGCAGGTCGACGCGACGCGGCGCATCGAGCGCGGTCAGCGCGCCTTCCAGCGCGAACCATGCCGTGTCATGTGGGTCGAGGCCGAGGAACACCGCGGCGCCTACACCGCCAGGACCCTCGCTGACGTCGTGCCCGGTGATGGCGAGTAGTCGGCCTTCGGCGTCGGCGTACGCGTTGCCCTTCTCGTCCAGAAGGATCACGCGCGAGGTGGGCCAGCGAGATTTCAGCGCGTCGGGATCGTCGCGAAGGCGGTCGGCACGATCGAGCGCACCGCGGCAGGCGGCATCCGCGCCGGCTTCGACGAACGCGAAGGGTGCCGGCGTGTCGCTCACACCGCGAACGAGGAACCGCAGCCGCAGGTGGTCTTCGCGTTCGGATTGCGGATCACGAACTGCGCGCCGTGCAGGCTTTCGGTGTAGTCGACCTCGGCGCCCATCAGGTACTGCAGGCTCAACGGGTCTACCAGCAGCGTGACGCCATCGGTCTGGATGGCGAGGTCGTCCTCGCCCTGCGCCTCGTCGAACTCGAAGCCGTACTGGAAGCCGGAGCAGCCGCCGCCCTGGATGTAGACGCGCAGCTTGAGGGCGTCGTTGCCCTCCTCCGCGATCAGCTCGCGCACCTTGCGGGCGGCGGCCGACGAGAACTGGAGGGGACGATCGAGGGACTGGTAGTCCGGCGTGGGGGAAACGGTGGGCAATTCCATGCGAAAAAGGATGGGGCGCGCGGCCGGGTTGTTCAAGCCGCAGGACGGGTCGCTGCGTCCTGCGGGCGCCGCAACGCCGGTTTCAGGGCGTCGCGGTGGCCGGCGCGACGTCGCGAGTGGCGTCGGCCCAGGTGAAGGACTGCTCGATCGGCGCGCCCGAGCGCGGCGCCAAGCGCACGGCGACGCGCACCGGGGTGAAACCCGGCGGCAGGAAGATGTCGCCTTCGACCTGCTGGAAGTACTTGAACGAGTACGTCATGCCCGGCGCGTTGGCCTGCTGGCGCAGCACCGGCCAGGTGAGCTTTTCGAGCTTGCCGCCGCGCGTGCCTTCGATCGCCAGCGTGAGCTGCCCGGTGCTGACCGCGCCGCGGTTTAGGTTCTGGGTGAGCGTGCCGGTGAAATGCCAGGCGGTGTCGTTCTGCGGCTGCAACCGGAGCGAGTGCACCGCCAAGCCGCGGCGCTGTGCCGTGCTGCCGACCAGGCGCTCGTAGAAGGCGACGTCGGCGCGCAGGCCGGCGATTTCCTCGTCGCGCTCGGCCAGCGTGCTCTGCAGGTCGCGGTTGGCGTCGCGGCTGATCTGGTCCGAACGGCTGAGCGTCGCCACGCGCTGCTCGAGCTGTTCGATCTGGCGCCGCTGGCTGCGCGTTTCGCGTTCCCGGTTCTCAAGCTGCGCCTGCGGGCTGTCCGGCGCCGGCGCGAACACGCGCCACGCGCCCCACAGGCCGAACAGCAGCGCCACCGCGACCATGCCAAGCAGCAACGGCGTGCGGCCGCCGACCAGCGTGTCGCGCGCGGCCGAAGGCGCGGCGACGGGCTCCGGCACGTGGCCGGGCGGTCGGGGCGACGTGGATTGCTCGGGATCGCTCGGGGTCATGCCGGGGCGCCGTGGGAATCGGCGCCCAGCCTACCGCGAGCCGGTGTGACGGTCAGCGCAGAACGGCGGCGCCGTCCAGATCCGCTTCAGTCAGGGCGTGGCCTTCGTGGGCGCCGGCGTGGATCAGGCGGCCGGTCAGCACCGAGCCGGCCAGCATCTCGACGACCTGGTAGTGCACGTTGCCCTGCACGCGGGCCTTCGCGGCCAGTTCGACGCGCTCGCTGGCGTACACGTCGCCATCGAGGCGGCCGTTGAGGATGACCACAGGCGCGCGTACCTCGCCCTCGATGCTGCCGTTCTCGGCCAGCGTGATCGTGGCGCGCTGGCCTTCCTCGGCGATCACCTTGCCGACGATCCGGCCTTCGACGTACAGGCCGCCGCTGAACTTCAGGTCGCCGTGGATGACGACCTGCGCGCCGATGAGGGTGTCGACCTGGCCGTCGATCTGGGCGGGTTTGTTCTTGAACATCGGGTACTTCCGGTTGCGCGCCGGCGGACCGGCAGTAAGGGGGAATCGTCGGATCAGGTGGCGCCGAGCTGCCAGCCCAGCGTCTGCTCCACGGCGACGTCGCCGCCGTCGAGCGACACGCGTACGCGCTGCGGCGTGAAGTCGGCCGGCAGCATCACGCTGCCGTTGAGCTGCTGGAAATAGCGGAACGAATAGTCCTGCGGCGGCGCGGAGCTGCGCTGGTGGAGCTCGTCCCAGCTGATCGTCGCGAGCTTGCCGTGGCGCACGCCCTCGACGGTGAAATGCAGGCGGCCGCGGCTGATCGCGCCCTTGTTGAGGCTCTGCGTCAGCACGATCTGGTAGCGCCAGCTGCCGCCGGACTCGGCATCGAAGCGCGCCGAGTGCACGCTCAGGCCCTTCGGCTGACCCGTGGCGCCGACCAGCCGCTCGTAGAAGGCGAGGTTCGCGCGCAAGTCGGAGATTTCCTCCTCGCGCTCGGCTAGTTCGCCCTGCACTTCCTTGTTCGCGGCGCGACTGATCTGGTCGGAACGCGACAGCGTGGCCTCGCGCTGGGCGAGCTGCTCGGCCTGCGAGCGCCAGCGGCGCAGTTCGTCCTGGGCCGCGTCCAGCTGCGCCGTCACCTGCGGCAGCTTGGGCGCGGCATGGCGCTCGGCACCGAACCACACGCCCGCCAGCGAGCCCAGCCACGCGATGGCGAGCACGGCCGCGATCAGCGGCCGGCGGTCCGGACGCTGCTGGACGATCGTGAAGCGCGGCGGCGGCGCCCTGCGCGGCGTGTTGTTCATAAGCGTGTTTCCGGCGGTGAGTCGCCGGATTCCCCAGCCCGTATACTTCGATGGACAGTCTAGCGAGGGAGCGACATGACGGATGCGCACCTGTTCGCAATTGGCGTAGTTCTGGCCTGGCTGGCCGGAATCCGCGTGTACCTCACGGTCTTCGGCGTCGGCCTGGCGGGCTTCTTCGGCTGGCTGGACCTGCCGCAGGCGCTGCAGGTTACCGCCTCGCCCTGGGTCCTTGGCGTCTCGGGCCTGCTCGCCGCTGGTGAATTTTTCGCCGACAAGATTCCGGGCGTCGACTCCGGCTGGGACCTGCTGCACACGCTGCTGCGCGTCCCGGCGGGCGCCTTCCTAGCGGCCGCCACGCTGTCGCCCGACGGGCAGCTCGGCGTTGGCGCGCTCGCCGCCGGCGCGGGCGTCGCGCTGACCAGCCACGTCCTCAAGTCGGGCTCGCGCGCCCTGCTCAACACCTCGCCGGAACCGGTCAGCAACTGGACGGCCTCGATCACCGAGGACGCGGCCACGATCGGCGGCCTGGCGCTCGTGTTCGCGCATCCGTGGATCGCGCTCAGCCTCGTCGTGCTGATCAGCATCACCGTCGCGCTGCTGCTGTGGTGGGTATGGCGGATGCTGTTCCGCCGCACGCCGAAACCCGGGCCGATCTGACGGGCCGCCAACGAAAAACGCCGCCGGATCCGGCGGCGTTTTGTTTCAGCGTTCGCGATGGAA
The DNA here is from genome assembly GCF_009755585.1 of Lysobacter soli. NCBI lineage: Bacteria > Pseudomonadati > Pseudomonadota > Gammaproteobacteria > Lysobacterales > Lysobacteraceae > Lysobacter > Lysobacter soli. Next base: position 3,638,440 of record NZ_CP046603.1, read on the forward strand.
GGCGATCAGTCTTCCAGCTTCGTGAGCAGGTAATTCTGTTCGCCCAGGCGCTCGATCAGCGACAGCTGCGTCTCGATCCAGTCGATGTGTTCTTCCTCGGAATCGAGGATGTCAGCGAAGAGCTTGCGGCTGACGTAGTCGTTCACCGACTCGCAATGACGGATGGCGTCGCGCAGCAGCGGCAGGCCTTCCAGTTCGAGCGCGAGATCGCACGCCAGCACTTCGCGCGGATTCTCGCCGATGCGCAGCTTGCCCAGCGCCTGGAAATTCGGCAGACCTTCGAGGAAGAGGATGCGCTCCGACAGCTTGTCGGCGTGCTTCATCTCGTCGATGGATTCCTTGTATTCGTGCTCGGCCAGTTCCTTCAGGCCCCAGTTCTTCAGCATCTTGGCGTGCAGGAAGTACTGGTTGATCGCGGTCAGCTCGTTGTAGAGCGCCTTGTTGAGGAACTCGATGACCTTGGCGTCGCCCTTCATGGCCGGCCTCCGTAAGACGTGGGATGGCGGCACTCTAGCCCGTTAAGGGGCGCGATGACGGAACGCGAATCGGGTGCAGCCGCGTCCGAGAATCAGTCTCGGTTGGGAAAGAAGCTCAGGCGGCTTCCTGCATCACCGGGAAGGGCAGCTCGCGGACCGCGTGGGCGGCATCGAGCAGCGACGCGGCCATGTCCAGGCAGCTGCCGCAGTTGGCGCCGGCGCCGGTACGCATCGTCAGCTCGGTCACGCTGCGGCAACCGGCCTCGGCGGCCGAGCGGATGTCGTGATCGGTGACCCCATTGCAGATGCAGACGTACACGGCGGCGGTATTCGGCTGGACAGCCGGATCGGCTGCAGGGCCATTCCGCCATGAATGAGAATGATTGTCAATTAATCGACGACAACCGGTTCGGAGCCCCGGTCAGCGGGGCCCGGACCCCGCTCCGGCACCGCGCCAGCGCGGGCCGCGGCTGCGGCCGATCTGGTCCTGGGGGCGGAATTCGGGCCCCGGCGTCGGTACCGCCGCCGGTCCGGCCACCTGCCGGGCGGCGGGGGCCAGATGCCGCAGCGCCCGGGCGTACACCGAGCGCTTGAACATGACCACATGCTCGACGGGGTACCAGAAGTCGACCCAGCGCCAGTGGTCGAACTCGGGCTTGTCGGTCAGGTCCAGGCGCAGGTCGGACTCCTGCCCGCACAGGCGCAACAGGAACCACACCTGCTTCTGGCCGATGCAGACCAGGCGGTCGTTGCGGCGGATGGCCCGCTGCGGCAGGCGGTAGCGGAGCCAGCCGGGCGTGGCGCCCAGGACCTCGACGTGCTCGGGAAGCAGCCCGGTCTCCTCGCGGAGCTCCCGGTACATGGCTTCCAGCGGCGTCTCGTCGCTGTTCATCCCGCCCTGCGGGAACTGCCAGCCGTCGCGATGCACGCGGCGCGCCCAGAACACGCGTCCGTCCGGGTGCATCAGGACGATGCCGACGTTGGGTCGGTAGCCGTCCGGATCGATCACGATGCGGACTCCTGAATTCACTGCCCCCGACTCTGCCACGCCCTCGCCCGCGACGACAACCCGGCCGGAGGCGATTGACGGACACCCCTTCGGCATGAATAATTCGCGGTTCTCCGCGGGGCTATGTAGCTCAGCCGGTTAGAGCACAGCACTCATAATGCTGGGGTCGGTGGTTCGAGTCCACCCATAGCCACCATCCGCGAGAACACACGAAAACCCGCAGCGATGCGGGTTTTTTGTTGCCCGCTGGGTGGCGACGAGGCCGTTCCGCCGCCACCAGGCGCCACCTGCTCGCGTTCACGGACGTCAGCAGGGCCGGACACGCTTGGCGCACCCTCAACGCAATCGTTCGAACCCGAACAGCGCCTGCAGTGGGTGTCGACGCCGCTCGAGCCACGCGCGCATCAGCCCAGCCCCCAGCATGCTGTAGACGATGCCGTTGCCGCCGTACGCCATCGCGAACAGTACGCGCGGGCCCCATTGCGGATGGGGCCCGAAGAAGGGCAGCCCGTCCTTCGTTTCGGCGAACGTCCCCGCCCAAGCGAACGACGGGACGGTGGTCAATCGCGGAAACAGGTCCTGCACGCGCTTCATCAGCTGGCCCGCCTTCTTGTCCACGCGCAGGTCGCGACGCCGGGGGATGTCCACCGCATCGTCCTCACCGCCGACCAGCAGGCGCGAATCGCCGGTGGCACGCATGTAGAGGTACGGCCGCGCGGTTTCCCACAGCATGGTGTCCGCGAGCGCGCCCAGCTCCACCGGCTCCGTGATGCACGCGTAGCTGCTGCGATTTCGGGCCAGGCTCTGGTCGATCCAGCGCTGCGACTCGTAGCCTGCTGCCACCACGACGTCCCGCGCGACCACGCGTGCGCCGGCATCGCTTTCGAGCACGACCTGCCGTGAGGTGGTCCGCACCGGCTTCAACCGTGTGCGCGTGTATACGCCACCGCCGCGTTTGTGCAGGCGTTGCAACAGCCGATGCGCGAGCCGATACGGGTCGACGCGCGCAGCCTGGGTCGTGAGCAGCGCCGCCGGCGCGTCGAACTCGTACTCACGCGCGACATCGCCGCGATCGAGCCAGTGCGTGTCCAGGCCCGCGCGACGCCTGGCCTCGAATTCGGTACGCAGACGTGGCACGTGCCACCGACTGCTCGCGAAGTACAGGCTGTTGGTACGGGCGAAATCCACATCGCGGACACCACGCGCCAGGTCGCCGATCATCTCGATCGCGTCCTCGCATGCGCGATACGCCATCGAAGCCGGTTCCTCGCCGTACTCGCGTGCGAGGTCGGTCAGGTGGGTGTCGATCTCGTACTGGAGCAGCGCCGTACTGGCAGCACTGCTGCCCCAGCCGACGTCGCGCTGGTCGAATACCGCGACCTCGTGCCCGGCGTCGGCGAGCGCGTCTGCGATGATGGCGCCGGTAATCCCGGCGCCGATGACGGCCACGTCGCAACGAAGATCCGTGCGAAGCGGTCCATACGACTGCATCAGCCCGTTCTTGACCGCCCAGAACGGGTAGCCGCTTTTCAGGTCCATGGCGCGATCGTCAGGCGCGCGCGTGGCGCGACTTGCGCCGCGCCACGATGCATTGACCGACGATGGCCGTGATGAGGATCGCCACGTTGGTGGCGACGAACACCTTGTTTCCCACCATCGCGCTGTAGGCGACGAAACCTACGGACGCCACGCACTGGCCGATGAACAGCCAGCGCGAGACGCCTTTCGCCTCCGGGTCGCGCGCCATGGTCACGACCTGGCGGATGAGCGTCGCAAGAAGAACGATCGACGCGAGCCAGCCGATCACGTCAGGATTCATGCGGCGCGTCCCGTGCGGTGGCCGGCGCGGTTGATGGTGACGCGCTCGATCAGCCCAACGCCTCGAAGCCGTGCTTCAGGCGGCTCATTTCCTCGTGTCCCTGCTTGACCGAGGCGTAGGCCTTGTCGATCGCGTCGCGCGCGGCCGGCGAGAGCTCGAGGTCCTTCAGCGCTTCCTCGTACTTGTGCTTGATGTGGTCCTCGCCGCGCTCGACTTCCTTGACCACCGCCTCGTCGCCCTTCGACAGCGCGGCGCGCAGGTCCACGAACACGCGATGCGCGCCGGCGAGCACGGTGCCGTCGTCCTCAGGCTTGCCGCCCTGCGAGACGACGTAGGCCTGCAAGGCCGCGACCGCTGCCTGGCGCTCGCTCGCGCGGCGCTCGAACAGCGTGCGCAGCGTCGGGTTCTGCGCGTCGCTGGCCGCCTCGCGGTAGCCGTCCACGCTGTCGATGGTGGTTTCGATGAGGCTGTTCACCACGCGCAGTTCATGTTCGATGTTCGCCATTGCAGTCTCCGTTTCGGTTTGCGATGAGCTCGATCATCAGCGCGATGCGGCGACGGAATCGTGAACGCGCAGACGACGTTAAGTCTCTTCATCGTTGCGTTAAGCGTGTTGCGATAACGCTCTCACGTGCGCGTCACGGTTCTTCACCGAGTCTTGAAATCCAGAGGTTTTCTTGCATCGGTACGCACATGAACCAGAACGGTCGACTCATCCTGATCGTCGAGGACCACCTTTCCATCGCGGAAATGCTCGGCGGTTATTTCGAGGCGGGTGGCTACGAAGTGGATTACGCCCGCGATGGTGCCGAAGCGCTGCGGCTCTCGGCGAACAACCCGTACGACGCGATCCTGCTCGATCGCAACCTGCCCCGCATCGACGGCGTGGAAGTGTGCCGCCGCATCCGGCAGGAGCAGCGCCGCTCCACGCCCATCCTCATGCTCACCGCGCGCGACACGGTGGAAGATCGCGTGGAAGGCCTGGAAGCGGGCGCCGACGATTACCTCACCAAGCCGTTCTCGATCGAGGAACTCGAGGCACGCCTGCGTGGCCTGATGCGCCGCTCGCGCAAGACCGCGGGTGAGCCGATCCGCGTCGGGGATCTCGTGCTCGATCCGCATGCGATGAGCGCGGAGCGCGGCGGCACGACGATCCACCTCACGCCGATCGGCTTCCAGATCCTGCACCTGCTGATGCGCGAAGCGCCGCGCGTGGTCAGTCGCGAGGAAATCCAGCGCGAGGTGTGGCGCGACGAGCCGCCGGATTCGGATTCGCTGCGCAGCCACCTCTACATCCTGCGCAAGGCCATCGATCGCGGGCACGACACGCCGCTGCTGCAGACGATTCCCGGCATGGGTTTCCGCATCGGGGAACATCCGTCGGCGTTCACTGCATCGCGCAACCAGCGCGAGAGCGCCACGGCGCAGGGCTGAGCCTGAACGGACCACCGCGGCAAGCACGGATCGGGTAATCTGGAGCTCCTCGATCGCGCGGGAGCGCCCGATGTCGCTGGGCCCCGTCCGCTCGCATCTGCGCCATGCCACCGCGTCCGCGCATGGACGCGTCGATGCGTTGCTTCCCGATGGCGTTTCGAAGCACCGCGACTACGCCGCCTACCTGCGCGCGATGCATCGCTTCGTCGCGACCAGCGCATTGCCCGACGGCGCCCGCGATCGCTACCTGCCGCTGCTTTCCGACGATCTGCATACGCTCGGAATCGTCGGCGAAGCGACGCCCGCGGACGTGGAACTGGAAGATCGCTACGAGCGGCTCGGCTGGGCGTACGTGTTTGAAGGCTCCTCGCTCGGCGCGCGCCTGCTGCTGCGCCAGGCCGGCGCATTGGGTTTCGATGGACGCGCCGGTGCGCGCTACCTGAACGAGCACGCCGCCTCCAGCGGCTGGCCGGACCTGCTCCGGCAACTGGAAGACGCCACGCCCGACGAAGGCCAGCTCGATCGCCTCGTCGCCGCCAGCCATCGCGCCTTCGCCGCCGTCGAAGCCGCATTGCGCGACGCATTGCGCGTCGAAAAGGAAGGAACCGGATGAACATCGCCAACGCCACGGACGCGGAAATCTGCGCGCGCGAACCGATCCACCTGTCCGGCGCGATCCAGCCGCACGGCTATCTGGTGAGCTGCAGCTGGCCCGACTGGACGGTGCGCCATGCCTCGGCCAACGTCGCCGACCTGTTCGACCAGACGCCGGCGCAGCTGCTGGGCACGTCGCTGCGCGAGCACGTCGACGAAAGCATCCTGGAAGCGATCGCCGATGCGCTGCGTTTCATCGAGCCCGGACTGGCCGCGCAGCGCGTGGCGACGACGAACATCGGCGGGCACGGCGCGCTGTGCGATATCAGCACGCACCTGCACCAGGGGCTGGTGCACATCGAGATCGAACCGCAGCAGCCGGGCACGGACAACGTCGGCCCGCTGACGGCCAACGCGATGATCAGCCGCATCGCCGGGCAGGATCCGGGCCCGGCGTTTTTCCAGCAGGTCGCGGCACTGGTGCGCGAGCTGACCGGATACGACCGGGTGATGGTGTATCGCTTCCGCCCGGACGAGGCCGGCGAAGTGATCGCCGAAGATCACGCCGACGGCATGGAGCCGTACTTCGGCCTTCGCTATCCGGCCTCGGACATCCCGGTGCAGGCGCGGCACCTGTACCTCATGAACCGGCTTCGCGTGATTCCCGATTCGGGCTACATGCCGGTGCCGATCGAACCGCCGCGCCATGCCGGCGGTGCATCGCTGGATCTGTCGCATCACGCGCTTCGCAGCGTGTCGCCCGTGCACCTGGAATACCTGCGCAACATGGGCGTGGGCGCGTCGATGTCGATTTCCATCGTCAGCGGCGGTCGCCTGTGGGGCCTGATCGCGTGCCACCACCGCGTTGCCCGGCTCGTTCCGCCCGGCATCCGCGCCACCGCCGACCTGTTCGGCATGTACGTGTCGATGCGCGTGGCGGGCCACGAGCAGGCCACCGCGATGGCGCTGTACGACCAGAGCCAGCAGCTCGGCGACGTGCTGCGCGAAGCGACGCAGAAGGGGCGCGTGCTCGCCGACGTGCTGCCGACGTACCTGCGCGTGATCGCGAAGCTGCTCGATGCCGACGGCGTGATGATGCTGCTGGGCAACCGGCAGCTGAGCATCGGCACGGTCCCGGGCGGCGAGTCGTTCTCCGAGCTGTGCGCGTGGGGCGCCGCGCGCGCGGGTGCGGTCGCCTCCACGCACCTTCGCGAGGACTGGCGCAGCCAGGAACGGCCGGCAGACGGTCTCGCCGGCGTGCTGGCCATGGCGTTCGGACGCGATGGCGACGGCGTGTACTGCTTCCGCAAGGAACAGGTCGAGGAAGTCACCTGGGCCGGCCATCCCCACAAGGCGACGGTACCGACCGACGACGGCCTGCGAATCGCGCCACGACGCAGTTTTGCCGCGTGGCGCGAGACGGTGCGCGGACAGAGCGTGCCGTGGAGCGACGGCGACCGCCGCATCGCCGAACGGCTCTACGACGTGCTCATCGACCTGCATCGCCGCAGCACCGTGAATGCCGAGGAGCAGTTCGCGCTGCGCCAGCGGCAGCATGTGCGCGACGAAAGCGAACGCCTGTCGCGGCTGGCCGCGATCCTCGGCGACATGCAGCATCTGGACGACGAACAGACGCGGCGCCTGGCCGAACGCATCGGCGAACTCGAACAGCACCTGCGCGGCATCACCGGCACGATGCTCGCGCCCGACGCGGCGTAATCACGCAGCAGGAATGACGGCTCGTCGGCGGACGCGTCGTCGTTCAGCCTGAACGGACACGCGTTCGCGCGCTCGTCACGACGGTTTCACGCCACATTGCCGGAAATGTGCCGGCGGGTAGCGTCGCGCCTGTTGCATCGCGCAAGCACCGCATGCGTCACGCACCAACCGCAACGGGATTGCCGGGAGGGAGGACGATGTCGAGCAGGCAAACCGTGCCTGGCCGCGGCGGCGAAGCAGCGCGCACGATGCGCGGCTGCAGCTTCGCGCGCGACATCATCCTCTGCATGCACATGAAGACAGGCGCGTCGCCAGCCCCTCGCGGACGGTGACGTGTCGCCATGGCCGCAGCGCGGCCACGCGGCGCCCGTCATGGCCGCCGCAACATCGAGGAGGTGCGCAATGCGTCGTTCTTCGTTGTTCGTCGTCATCGTGGCCATCGCGTGCGCGCCGGCGCTCGCGCGTGCGCAGACAGGCGATGTACCCTCCTCCGCCATCATGGCCGCGCCGCAGGTGCAGCCCGAGGCGATCGCCGCGCTCGAGAAGATGTCCGCTTACCTCCGGTCGCTGAAGCAGTTCGGCCTGCATGCCGACACCACCATCGACCTGGTGATGGAAGACGGGCAGAAGCTGGAGTTCCCCGGGACGCTCGACTACAAGGTGCGTTCGCCGAACGGCCTGTATATCGGCATGAAGAGCGACCGCAAGGAGCGCGAACTCTATTACGACGGCAAGACGCTGACGGTCTATGGCCCGCGCAACAAGCTGTACGCGCAGACGCCGGCCCCGCCGACGATCGCGGGACTGCTCGCGCTGGCCGAAGACAAGTACGGCATCGAACTCCCGCTGGCCGACCTGTTCCTGTGGGGCACGGCGCGGGCGCCGGTCTCGTCGCTGCGTTCGGCGGCTTACGTCGGTCCGGCGCGCATCGACGGCAGCGTCACCGATCAGTACGCCTTCCGGCAGGACGGCGTGGATTGGCAGATCTGGATCGAAGCAGGCGACAAGCCGCTGCCGCGCCGCATGGTGATCACCACCACCGACGATGCGGCGCAGCCTCAGTACGCCAGCACGCTGCGATGGAACACGAATGCGACGATTCGCGATGCGGATTTCGCGTTCACGCCGCCGAAGGATGCGCATCGCATCGAGCTGGTCGCCGTGCAGGAGGTGTCGCCATGAGACACGCTGCGACGAAACATCGTGCGTCGAAGCGGCACGCCCCACCGCACGCGAGCCCGTGGCGCAACACGATCGCCATCGGCGCGGGCATCGGCCTGCTGGCCGGTGCGGTCGCGTTGCTCGCGGTCACGTCCGATGCGCACGCGGGTCCACGCGCCCGCGGCGGTGCGCGCACGAGCGTCAATCACGCTGGCGCCGGTGGGCATGCGGTCGCACCCAGCCGCAGCGCGAACACGAACGTCAACCGCAACACCCAGGTCAACCGCAGCACGAACGTCAGCCGCAACACGAACATCGACGTCCACAACGACATCGACATCGACGTGGACAACGGCTGGCATCACGGCTGGTATGACGACCATCCGGTCGCGACCGCGGCCGCGGTCACCACGGCCGTGGCCGTGACGGCGGCGGCGGTCGGTTCGATCGTGAATTCCGTGCCGCCCAGCTGCGTCACCACCGTCGTCAACGGCATCGCGTACCAGCAGTGTGGCAACACCTGGTATCAGCCGCAGTACGCAGGAACGTCGGTGCAATACATCGTCGTGAATCCACCGAATTGACGATTCGTCGCTGAAATTTTCTGGGCTTGCCTGCTCGCGTTTCCTGTCACCATCCGCCGCCCACCACGTCGTTCACGCGTCGCTGGGAACGACCTTGCAAACGGAGTGCATATGCGTATCCAGTCGTTGGTGTTGAGCGCGGCGGTGGCGTTTTGTGTCGCGGTTCCTTCGACAGCGCAGGTCTTGCTGGTCGCGCAGTCGTCCACATCGGATGCTACGGCGAACATCGACGCGCGTCCCTTCCCGCGGCAGTTCACGCAAAACGGCACCACCTTCAGCGTTCACCAGCCGCAATACGACAGCTGGAACGACAACCAGCTCAAGGGACGTTTCGCGATGTCGGTGGACACCGGCACGCACAACGGCGCGGACGGCAAGCCGGAACAGACCGCCGACTACGGCGCGGTGACCTTCCAGGCGCGCACGCAGATCGACAAGGATGCGCGCGCGGTAGTGTTAAGCGACATCCAGCTCACGAACGCGAGCTTCCCCACCGCCACCGCGAAGCAGGCGCAGTACCTGGAACTGGTGCGCGCGCAGCTGGAACAGAAGTCCACGCTCACCGTCTCGCTCGACCAGCTCGAATCCGCGCTGGCGATCGCCGCCGTGGATGCGAAGACGCCGGCCTCGCTTCCCGTCCGCAACGATCCGCCCGACATCCTCTTCAGCACGCAGCCGGCGGTGCTCGTGCTGGTCGACGGAAACCCCGCGCTGAAGCCCAGCGGCGTGGCCGGCGTGCAGCGCGTGATCAATAGCCGTTCGCTGCTGCTCGAGCAGAACGGCCAGTACTACACGCATCTGGCGGGCCATTGGGCGAAGGCCGCGTCGCTCGACGGTCCGTGGACGCTTGCGCCCACGGTCGACGCGAAGCTGACGCAGGCGATGCAGCAGGCGGTGTCGTCGAAGCAGGTCGACACGCTCGACAAGCCGCCGCAGGCGCTCGCCGACGCATTCGCCAACGGCGGCATGCCCGCGCTGCATGTGCGCACGCATCCGGCCGAACTGATCACGGTGCAGGGCGATCCGCAGTTCGCCGCCATCGAGGGCACCCGACTCAGCTACGTGACCAACACCGGTGCGGACGTGTTCGTCGATGCCGGCGCGGACAACGCGTGGTACGTGCTGGTATCGGGCCGTTGGTTCACGGCGCCGGGAAGCAAGGGGCCGTGGCGGTACGTGGCGCCGAACCGACTGCCGGCGGACTTCGCGAGGATCCCGCCGGAAAGCCCGAAGAGCGGCGTTCTCGCGTCGATTCCCGGAACGCCGGAGTCGAAGGAAGCGCTGATACGCCAACGACATCCCGCAAACCGCGACGGTGAAGAAGGCGCAGGCGAAGCTCACCGTCGCCTACGACGGCGCGCCGCAGTTCGCGAAGATCGAAGGAACCTCGCTGCAGTACGCGCGCAACACGGCGGTGCCGGTGATCCGCGTGGCGAACGACAGCTACTACGCCGTCGACAAGGGCATCTGGTTCGCCGCGTCCTCGCCGACGGGACCGTGGACCGTCGCCACCAGCGTGCCTCCCGCGATCTACGGCATCCCGACCAGTTCGCCGCTGCATTACGTCACCTACGTACGCGTGTACGGCAACGACGGCGACGACGTGTACGTCGGTTACACGCCGGGTTACTACGGCACGGTGGTGACCGACAACGTCGTCGTGTACGGCACGGGTTACGCGTGCACGCCGTGGGTCGGCGCGTACTGGTACGGCTGCCCGGCGACGTACGGCATGGGCGCGTATTTCGGCTGGAACCCGTGGGTCGGCTGGAGCTTCGGCTGGGGCTGGGGCTGGTACGACGGCTGGTACGGCCCGTACAGCCCGTGGTGGGGCCCGTGGTACGGCCCGGCATATCCATACGGCTGGTGGGGTGGCGGCGCGGCGGCATGGAACGTCTACGGCCATTGGGGTAACGCCGCGGTGCGCGGCACGGCCGCGGCGTGGGCGGATCCGTGGACCGGCAACGTCGGTCGCGGCGCGCGCGGCGGCTACTACAACGAAGCCACCGGCGGACGCGGCATCGGCCGTGCGGGCGTCAACACCAACGTCTACACCGGCACGACCAGCGCGGGGGCGCAGGGCATCCGCTACAACCCGGAGACCGGTCGCGTGGTCGCGGGCGGCGGCGCCGCGGCAGTGAATCCGTACACCGGCCAGGCCGCGCGCGCGGGCGAACGCACCGTCGTGAACACCAACACCGGCCGAGTGACGCAGGCCGCGGGCGGCGCGGCAATCGGCCCCAACGGCGCGGGCGCGGCCGGCGCGTTCAACACGCAGGGGCCGAACGGCAACGATGCACGTGGCGCGGGCGGCTTCCACTACAACGCCGACACCGGGACGTTGAACCGCGGTGGCGTGGTGCAGGTGAACGACGACGTCTACGCCGGTCGCGACGGCAACGTCTACAGGCACGACGAGAACGGCTGGACGCAGGTCGATCGTCCCGACCGCTCGCAGAACCTGTCCGGCCAGACGCGGCAGAACGTGGATCCGGGTTCGCTCGACGGCGACCGCTTCGCGCGCGAACGCGGCGATGCGCGCATCCGCGGCGATGGCGGCTCGCTCAATCCCGCTGCGTTCGAGCGCCAGGGCGGCGCGATGGAACGCACCGGCGGCTTCGAGCGCGGCGGTGGCATGCAGCGGCCTGCGGGCGGCATGCAGCGGCCGGTCGGCGGCTTCCGTCCGGGACTCGGCGGTGGCGGCTTCCGCGGCGGCGGCGGTTTCCGTCGTCGCTGATCGATCAACGCGCGGCGGCGGCCATGCACCGCGCCGCGTCTGTTTCCTCGACGCCGGATGAGACGGCGTCTGAATTGGCTTGGAGAGAGAACGATGAACACCCGTCACCTGCTCGCCGCCGGCATCGCGCTGGGTTGCGCCGCGCTGGCCCAGCCCGCGTTCGCGACCGAAGGCGCACTCGGCCGCACCATCACCGGCACGAACGTGCAGTCCTTCGCCGGCGTCGTGCCGCCGACGCCCGGCTTCAATGCCGCCATCGGCTACGTGCACTACAGTGGCGAGATCAGCGCTTCGCGCGAAGTCCCGCTGAACAACCAGCTGACGCTCGGCATGGACGCGACCTTCGACATGCTCAGCGTCACCGGCCTGTATGTCTGGGACACGGGCGAAGGCCGCTGGAACTTCGCATCAATGGCGACGCTGCCATTCGCGGAAGTCGACGTCACCGCCAACGTGTCGATCGGCTCGCGCACCGGGCGGGTGAACGACAAGGCCGACTGGGACATCTTCGACCCGTTCTTCGCGCCGATCATCGCCGGCTACCACTTCGACCAGACCCGGCACATGACGCTGGCGCTGTACGTCTACACGGACTGGGGCGATTACGACCCCGACCGCCTGGCGAACCTGAGCCTCAACAACTGGACGTATTCGCCGACCATCGGCTACACGCAGCTGATGCAGAAGGGCACGCTGGAATTCACTACCGTCGGCGCCGTCGACATCTACACGAAGAACGACGCCACCGATTACCAGAACGGCGCGGTATTCCGCCTCGACGCGCAACTGGTCAAGCGTTTCGCCAACGGCTGGGGCGTCGGTGGAATCGGTGGCTGGATCCAGCAGATCGAGGACGACGAGGGCCCCACGGCGGACCGGCTCAACGGTTTCAAGGGTCGCGCATTCGCGCTGGGCCCGACGGTCAACTACACGAACAAGTGGGACGGCGGCCAGGTCGAATTCGCCGCCCGTTGGCTCACCGAGTTCGACGTGAAGCGGCGCATCAAGGGCGATCCGCTCATGGTGACGGCGACGATCGCCTTCTGATCACGAACACGGAGGTTCGAGCATGTGCACGCGCGTCCTTTTCGCAATCGTTCTTGCCGCCGCCACGGTGCCTGTCGCGCATGCGCAGGAAAGCGCCGACGAACTGGCGAAGAAGCTGTCGAACCCCGTCGCGTCGATGATCAGCGTGCCGTTCCAGTACAACGCCGATTTCGGCTACGGCAGCGAGGACGGCACGAAGCAGACGCTGAACATCCAGCCGGTGATCCCGGCATCGATCTCGCAGGACTGGAACCTGATCACGCGCGTGATCGCGCCGGTGATCTACCAGGAGGACATCGCCGGCAAGTCCGGCAGCCAGTTCGGCCTGGGCAACGTCACGCCGACGTTCTTCTTCTCGCCCAAGCAGCCCACCGCCGGCGGCCTGACGTGGGGCATCGGCCCGGTGTTCCTGCTGCCCACCGCCAGCGACGACCTCCTCGGCGTGGACGAATGGGGCGCGGGGCCGAGCGTGCTCGTGCTGCACCAGGGCAAGCACTGGACGGTCGGCGCGCTCGCCAACCACATCTGGTCCTTCGGCGGTTCGGCGAACGATCCCGACCTCAGCAACACGTTCCTGCAGCCGTTCTTCGCGCGCCAGTTCCCGGGCGGGCGCACGCTCACGTTCAATTCCGAGTCCACCTACGACTGGGAAAACCAGCAGTGGACGGTGCCGATCAACGTGCTGTACTCGAAGGTCACGCGCATCGGCGGGCAAACGCTGAGCTTCGCCAGAGGCGTTCGCGGTTACGTCGACGCGCCACGCGGCGGGCCGGACTGGGGCGTGCGCCTGGTCGTCACGTTCCTGGTGCCGGAACACTGATGCGCCGCGCGGGACTGCGCTGCGCGCTGACGCTCGCGGGCGTTCTCGCGTACGCCACGGCCTTCGCGCAGTCGGGCTCCGGAACCGCGGCGCCGGAGCCCGACGACGCGGCCGCTGAAAAGCCCGGCCTGCGCGCCCTGCTCCACGATCCGAAGGACGGCAAGTTCGACATGTCGCGCTGGCTGCTGGAGCGCAAGGGCGGTTTCCTGCCGGTGCCGATCATCGTCAGCGATCCGGCCGTCGGTTATGGCGGCGGACTGGCCGCGCTGTTCTTCCATCGCCCCGCGGGTGCGGCGACCACGCGCACGACGGCCGACGGCCGCCAGCAACTCGTGCCGCCCAACCTCTTCGGCGGCATGGCGATGAAGACCGAGAACGGCACGCATGCCTATGGCGGCGGCGCGATGCTGCACTTCAAGGACGATCGCTGGCGCTACACCGGCGGCGTCGCGAAAGCGTCGGTAAACCTCGACTTCTACACGCCGGGCCGCTTCACCGAGCCGCTGGCGATCGGCTACAACGCCGAGGGCATGGTGTCGTTCCAGAAGATCGCGCGGCGACTCGGCGAGGAGAACCTCTACCTCGGCCTGTCGTGGACGTACATGGACCTCGACCTGAGCTTCGACATTGCCGGCGACGCGCAGCGTTTCACGCCCAAGGAGCGCGCGCAGACCACGTCGGGGCTGGGCCTGTCGCTGCAGTACGACACGCGCGACAACTCGTTCACGCCCAACAGCGGCTGGCTGGGGCAGATCGAAGGCAACTTCTACGACGACGCCTTCGGCAGCGACACGACGTTCCAGAGCTACCGCTCGCACGCCTTCGCCTACCTGCCGATGGGCGGGGAACGTTTCGTGCTCGGCGGTCGCATCGACGTGCGCTGGGCCAACGGCGACATCCCGTTCTATCGCCTGCCGTTCATCGACCTGCGCGGCGTCGGTTCGGCACGCTACGCGGATACGCGCGCGGCGACGCTGGAAACCGAACTGCGCTGGAACACCACGCCGCGCTGGGCGCTGATCGGCTTCCTCGGCGCCGGCCGCACGTGGGGCCGTCACAACGATTTCGGCGAGGCGCCGAGCCAGGTCGCGAAGGGCGCGGGCGTGCGCTACAAGATCGCCAGCGTGCTCGGCCTCTACACCGGCGTCGATTACGCGTGGGGCCCGGAAGACGAGACGCTCTACGTGCAGGTCGGCAGCGCCTGGCGCTGAGGCCGCGTCACTCTCCGCGCGGCGCCGGCTCGCGATGTTCGCCGCGATCGTCGTAGCCGCCGTCGCGTTCGCCCGATCGCGCCGCATCCGTCTTGCGCGCATGCTCGTGCGCGGGCGAGTCGCGCCGCCGGGAATCGCTGTGTTCGCGCGCGAGGCGGGCGAGTTCCTCGTAGCGCTTGCGCAGGCGATCCAGTTCGGCCTGGTCGAGTTCCTCCAGGTCCAGCAGCGTGTTCTCGGCCATGCGCGTGGCGCGAATCAGCTCGTCGAGCTTGATCTGCATCGCCTCGGTGTCGCGGTTCTGCGTGTTCTGGATCAGGAACACCATCAGGAAGGTGATGATCGTCGTGCCGGTGTTGATGACCAGCTGCCAGGTGTCGCTGAACCCGAACATCGGCCCGCTGACCAGCCACACGACCACCACCAGCACCGCCAGGCCGAAGCACGAGGCGTTGCCGGTCCAGCGGGCCGCACTCTTGGCGAACTTGCTGTGCCAGTCCATACGAGGCGTCGCGGCGCGGCCTGTCGCCGCGACAAAACCATCCGCCGCGCCGGCGAAAATCCACGTGAACAGCAGCGTCCGGTGGCGCATTCACGGACACCCGCGCCATCACGCGGCGTTACCCGGGCGCGGTCGTATCGTCGATGCAACATCGATACGAAACACCGGAGCCGCGCCATGTCGCAGGATCGTAAAGACCCGCCGCTGCACGACGACAAGAAGACCTCGCAGGACAAGCCCGAGGACCCGCGCGAGCGCGAGAAGCGCAAGCAGCACGAGAGCGAGAACCAGGACCAGGCGCTGGAGGAAACCTTCCCGGCGAGCGATCCGGTATCGCCCTTCGTGCCGGCCAAGGCACCGGACTGACCGCACGATGGCGGCCGGCGGAGTCTGGACCCAGACCGCACCCGACCCCGGCCGCGCTGCCTGCGCAGACGGTGCCGGCTGCGTGGTCGAACTGCTGCGACGCGATCGTCGCAGCGAACACGAGGTGGCGACCGGCCGCTGGATAGGCGAACGCGTCGCGACGCTGCTCGACTTCGAGTACGCAGGCGTGCATGACGCCGGCGCGCGGTATGACGCGCCGCCGTTCTTCGTGCCCGATGTCACGCTGCTCGCCTCCGATGCGCACGAACTGGGCATCGCCGGGCCGCAGCAGTTGCTCGGCGGCGTCGTGCCGCACGCGTTCGTGGCGACGAAGACGATCACGCATCCGCTGGTCGACGGCGCACGCATGAAGCCGGAAGGCTGGTCCGACGAGCTCGGCCGCGCGCTCGACGACGTCACGCTGCCAGGGTTTGCGGCCTTCACCGTCGAAGACGTCGGCCGCGCGGCGCGCTCGCTCTTCGAACAGGGCCTGCCGGCGCGCATCAAGCGCGCGGACGGCATCGGCGGGCTCGGGCAGTCGGTCGCGACCGAGCGCAAGTCGCTCGACGCCGCGCTCGCGCACCTGGACCCGCAATCGCTCGCGCGCGTGGGCGCCGTGGTCGAACTCAACCTCAAGCCGGTCAAGACCTACAGCGTCGGCACCGTCGCGCTCGGGCCGCACCGCATCGCCTACTTCGGCATGCAGAGGCTCACGCGCAACCGGTCGGGCTTGTCGGTGTACGGCGGCTCCTCGCTCGCGTGCATCCGGGGCGACCTCAACGACCTGCTCGCCACGTTGAACGATGAAGCCGAGCGTCGCGTCCTGCGTTGCGCGATCCGCTACGACGTGGAGGTGTCGCGCGCGTATCCGGCGTTCTTCGCATCGCGCCGAAACTACGACGTAGCACTCGGCGTGGATCCGTCCGGCATGCCGCGTACCGGCGTACTCGAACAGTCCTGGCGCGTGGGCGGTGCGACGCCGGCGGAGATCCTCGCGCTCGAAGCGATGCACCGCGATCCGCTGCCGTCGCGCGTGAACGTGTCCACGCACGAGTTCCACGCGCTGGTCGATCCACCGCCGGGCGCGCAGGTGTCCTTCCGTGGCGAGGATCCGCACGTCGGCCCGATGACGAAGTACGCCCTGCTCGACGCGCAGGACGATGCGCATGGACGTTAGCCTCGAAACCATCGAACTGGCGGTCGAACAGGAGCGCATCAGCGGCACGGTGCTCTCGCCGCCGTCGCAGTTGCCCGGCGTGCTGTTCGTGCACGGCTGGGGCGGGAGCCAGGAACACGACCTGGTGCGCGCGCGCGAAGCGGCGGGCATCGGCTGCGTCTGCCTAACCTTCGACCTGCGCGGGCACGAGCGCACCGCGCGTCACTGGGAGAAGGTCAACCGCCCGCAGAACCTCGCCGACCTGCTCGCCGCGTACGACTGGCTCGCGGCGCGGCCCAATGTCGATCCGGATGCGATCGCGGTGGTCGGCATCAGCTACGGCGGGTATCTGGCGGCGTTGATGACGGCGCAGCGACCAGTGCGCTGGCTCGCGCTGCGCTCTCCTGCGATCTATCGCGACGAGGGCTGGGAACGCCCCAAGCTGCAGCTGCATATCGACACCGACCTGGTGGCGTATCGACAGCGCCGCATGGACTGGCAGGACAACGCCGTGCTGCGTGCGTGCGCGGAGTATCGCGGCCACGCGCTGCTCGTCGCGGCCGAACACGACACCGTCGTGCCGCATCCGGTGATCGACAACTACGCCAACGCGCTCCACAACACGCGCTCGCTGACGCGCCGCGTGATCGAGGGCGCAGATCACGCGTTCTCGCAGAAGCCCGCGCAGAAGGCGTACCAGACGATCCTCGTCAAATGGCTCGCCGAGATGATCATGGGCGCCCGCGAGGAGGCCGCGATGACGAAGCTGCGGGAGCGGAAGGTGGAGGAGGCGGAGTAGCGGCGGGTTGGATTGGAGCTGCCGTCGGGCGGTGCTTTACGTGCAGCGACGTGAGGATGGCTGTGGTTGGTTGATGGCCTCCATCACGACAGATCACCGCAATTACTTCAGATCACCCGCCGTCACTTCATCACCGTCGTCGCTCCAGATCACCCGTCGTTACTTCATCACCGCCGTCACTTCACGACCGCCGTCACCTCAGAACACCGTCATCCCGGCGAAAGCCGGGACCCAGGCCCGGAACGCTTGGGCACTCCCTCACGGGTAAACCATGCCCCCGTCATTCCCGCGAAGGCGGGAATCCATGGACTTTTCACGCTTGGCGGTCAGCGTTTGCGACCTGCGCGTGCCGCTGTTCTCCTCACACTCCAAATGCAACGCGAAAGCGTGGAACGCCCATGGATTCCCGCCTTCGCGGGAATGACGAGCAACAGCACGAGCGACGGCAGAGGCGGCTCCCGGAGCAACAGCAAAGACAAAGGCGCTACTCCGTCGACCGCACCACCGCCATCCATGGCGTTACGCATCAGGCTTCGAACGCCCTGCCCGGCCCTCCGTGGCCGGTCGTTCGTCGGGGCGCGCGGCAATGCCGCGCAAGCACCCCTACTCACCCGCGCAAGCGGCCTGCCTCACCCATACGGCCCGCCCATGACCGGCAGCACGATTCCGTTGACGTACGACGAGCACACGGGCGAAGCAAGAAACACATACGCGGGCGACAGCTCTTCCGGCTGGGCGGGACGGCCCATGTCGCTGGATTCGCCGAACTTCGCCACTTCCTTCGCATCCCGGTCCGCCGGATTGAGCGGCGTCCACACCGGGCCCGGCGCGACGGCATTCACGCGGATGCCGCGTTCGAGCAGGTTGCTCGCCAGCGACTTGGTAAAGGCGTGGATCGCGCCCTTCGTGGCCGAGTAATCGAGCAGCTGCTTCGAACCGAACAGACCGGTTTCCGAACCCGAATTGACGATGCAGCCGCCCTTGGGCAGGTGCTTGAGCGCCGCGCGCGCCATGTGGAAATAGCCGCCGATGTTGGTCTGCAGCGTTTCCTGCAGGTGTTCGTCGGTGAGGTCTTCCAGCGACTGCGCATGCATCTGGAACGCGGCGTTGTTCACCAGGATGTCGAGTTTGCCGAACGCCTGCACGGTGGCGGCGACGGCGCCCTCGCAGAACTTCGGATCCTTCACGTCGCCAGGAATGACCAGGCAGCGCCGGCCTTCCTTCTCGACCGCGGCGCGCGTTTCCTCGGCATCCTCGTGCTCGTTGAGGTAGACGATCGCGACGTCCGCGCCTTCGCGCGCGTACAGCACCGCCACGGCCCGACCGATGCCGGAATCGCCGCCGGTAACGATCGCGACCATGTCCTGCAGCTTTCCGCTGCCCTTGTAGTCCGGCGCGAGGTAACGCGGGCGCGGATCGAGTTCGTGTTCCTGCCCGGGCTTGTCCTGGTGCTGCGCGGGCAGCGGATTTTCGGGCTGCTTGCGCGTGCCGGCCTGCACCGGCTTCTTCTTCGACTCCGAATCGCCGGCCGACGACTTCTTCGCTTCCTTCGCCTCGACCTGCTCCTGGATCGCCTGCTGCTTCGCCGCCGTGCCATCGGCATTCGACGTCGGCTTCTTCTCTTTCGCCATCGCGTTGTTCTCCTCTTTCCACGACAAAACGCCCGGGTGCGGACACCCGGGCGTTTGCCGCCCGCACGGCCCCAGGGCCGCCCTATCGGTTCGTTACTTCTTGTCGCCCTTGGCGACGGTCAGGCCCTTGGCATCGACGCTCTTCACGCCCTTGATGCCCTTGGCGACCGAGATCGCCTTGTCATGCTTGGCCTTGCTGTCGACCGTGCCGGACAGCTTCACCACGCCGTTGGTGGTGTCGACGTCGATCTCGGTGCCCGGCACGTCGGAGGTGGCCATCAGATCGGCCTTCACCTTGGTGGTGATCCAGGTGTCGTTGACCGGCTGCGCGGAGTCGCTTTCCTCTTCCGCCTCGGTCTGGGTGCGATCCTGCGCAAGCGCCATGGCCGGCGCGGCGATCATCGCGGCCGCGCCGAAGACGGCGGCGAACAAGGTCGAATTCGTTCGGATCTTCATGTCGTGGCTCCCGTTGAAGGTGCGCACAGCTTTCAGCGCAAATGCGTAGTTCCGCGTGAAATCCGCGATATCGCCCGCTTCGCGCGTCGTGTTCGTTCACCGATGCGAATCCGGCGTGTACGACGCTTTTTCCGTTCAGCGTGGCGCGTGGGCGAGACGTAGCGCGGCGTCGAGCGCCTGGTGGGAGGTGGTCACAACGTCGGGCGCGATGCCGGTCGATTCCCAGTTCGTGCGCGTGATCGGATTGATGGGCGAGCCGTCGGAC
Organism: Lysobacter soli; assembly: GCF_009755585.1. NCBI lineage: Bacteria > Pseudomonadati > Pseudomonadota > Gammaproteobacteria > Lysobacterales > Lysobacteraceae > Lysobacter > Lysobacter soli. The sequence continues at coordinate 3,658,223 of NZ_CP046603.1, forward strand.
ACGAACACGCTGTAACCGTCGCCGAGGTCGATCATGCCGCCGGGATTGGCCGCACCCGCGCTGCGTGCGCCGACGATGGTGGCGCGCTTCGCGCTCTGCAGCGTATAGGCGAACGACTCGGCCGCCGAGGCGGTGCCCTTGTCGATCAGCACGTACAACGGCACCTGCGTGCGCGGCGTGGCGTAAGGCGCGTCGGGCGCCTCGCTCAGCGTCTGCGTACGTGTATGGAAGGTGTTGTAGATGTCGGCGCCCGGCGCGACGAAGGCGCTGGCGAGGTAGCCGACCATGCTCGGCGAACCGCCGCGGCAACCGCGCAGGTCGACGATCATCGCGCGCTTGTCGGCGAGCTTTACGAGTGCCGCATCGATCGCGGCGCGTTCGGGCGCGTTCGCGTCGCCGAACTCGAAATGCGCGAACTCGCTCAGACGGAGATGCCCAATGTCGCCCGGCAGGGTTTCCACCGTTGCGATGCCGTGGTTCGCCGGCGGCGAGCGGCGGCGCGGGCCGGCCGGTTGCGTATCGGTCGCGCCACCGCCCTCCCATCGCACGCGGAAATGGCGATCGAGCGGACGCAGGCGCGCCGTCAGTGCGTCGGCCAGCGCCTGCGGCGCGAGCGCATCGAACTTACCGCTCGCGGCATCGCGACGCAGGTCGTCGGCGATGGTTTTCCCACGCGCGGGATCGAAGTAGTTCGCGGCGATCGCATCGGCCACGGCGTCGACCCGCTCGCGCGGGACGGGCTCGGCATGCGCGGCGAAGGCGGACAGCAGCAAAAGGGCGGCGACGCGGAGCAGCTTCGGCATGGAGGAGTTTCCCGAGGGATTTCTATCTCTGGATGCCGCCCGCGCCAGGAGCGTCGCAGCGCCCGGGCGACGGCCCGGCGGTACACTGCGCGCATGAAAATCTTCAAGGCCTTCACGCTCGAAGCCGCGCACCGCCTGCCCAACGTCCCCGAGGGTCACAAGTGCGCGCGCCTGCACGGGCACAGTTTCCGCATCGAGATCCACGTCGAGGGCGACATCGACCCGCACTTCGGCTGGGTGATGGACTTCGCCGACCTGAAGGCAGCGTTCAAGCCGATCTACGACCGCCTGGACCACCACTACCTCAACGACATCGAAGGCCTGGAGAATCCGACCAGCGAAGTGCTGGCGAAGTGGATCTGGGACCAGCTGAAGCCCTCGCTCCCGCTGCTGTCGGAAGTGGTCGTGCACGAGACCTGCACGTCGGGTTGCCACTACAAGGCCTGAGGCGCGCCACCGGCGCGCCCGGCATCACTTCACCTGCGGCCGCAGCAGCGAGCCGAACGTCAGGTACCACGAGTTCTCGCCTTCGTCGTTGGCGCCGTACGCCAGGAACATCGGCCCCAGCGGCGTGCTGAAGCCGACGAACAGGCTGCCGGCGAGGATCAGGTCGTCGTCCACCTCGTCCTTCGTCGCCCAGACGTTGCCGGTTTCAACGCTCGCACCGACGAACATCGGCATCGAGAACAACCGGCTCGTGTTGCCCGTGCGGCGGTACATCACCGCGCGTGCCAGCGCGGTCTGCGTGCCGAACAGCGCGCGTTCGTCGAAGCCGGAAAGATTGAGGAAGCCGCCGAGGAAGCCCTGCGTCTGGAAGAAGCTGTCGTCTTCCAAGGCGCTGCTCAGGTGCGCGCCGAGCAGCAGGTGGTAGCGGCCCCACGCCTGCGCCCAGTCGGCGGTGAGGCGCGCGACGTCGCCTTCGACGTTCGCGCCGGCCGTGTCGTGGTAGGTCTCCAGGTCCGCGCTCACGCGGATGCCGCGCGTGGGGAAGTTGATGTTGTCCAGCGTGTCCCAGGTCGCGTTGTAGAACACGCCTGCGTACTTCTCCTCGCTGTTGGTGAAGTCGGCCGGATTGCCGATGAGCAGGTCGCCGCGATCCTTGCCGGCGACCAGCTGCGCGCTGACGCGCCATTCCGGTTGCGGCGACCAGCCCGCTTCGACGGCGACCTGGCGCCGGTTGACCCGGTACTCGGCCAGCTGCGCGTCCTCGATCCACAGCGGGAAGGATTCGTTGCGCAGTTCGAGCGCGGGCTTCACGTAGAACGCGCCGGTTTCGCCCAGCGGCTGGTAGAACTCCGACAGCAGTCCGGTGATGCGCCCCAGCCGCAGCACGTTGCGCCATTCCGCGCCCAGTGTGTTGACGTCGTTGAACGTCAGCTCCGCCGAGACCATATAGCTGTTGCGGCCGTTGAAGTTGTCGTCCAGCTGGAAGCCGAGCTTGCCGAACGCCGACCATGGTTTTTCCGCCGGAATGATCTGCAGGCCGCGTTCGCCGTTGCGTTCGACCAGGCGGTAGTCGATCTGCTGGAAGCGGCCGTCTCCGTACGCCGTGCCGATGGTCTTCTCCAGGCGCTCCGCATCGAACGGCTCGTCCAGGTTCGGCGCGACGGCGCGCTCGACTTCACGCGTCGCCGATGGCGAGCGGCCTTCAACGACGTCGAGGAACGCCACCAGCTTCGGATCGAAATCGCGCTTGCGCTGGCGCTCGCGATAGGCGGCGTACGTCGCCTCGTCCACGGACAGCGCGCGCAGCCGCGGCAGCGCCGCTTCGGCCGCGCGTTCCCCGATGGCGATGGCTTCGGCACCGCGGTTGAATTCCGCCGCGGTGATGTCGCCCAGTTCCGGGCGGATGAGCACGTCCTCCGGGCGCAACGTGGCGAGCGTCGCCTCGGTCTTCTCGGTCATCAGCGCCGAGATCATCTGGTCCATGATCACCAGCGGATTGGTCAGCGCCTCTTCCTTGTGCAGCGGCGAGCCGACGTCGACGACGATGAGGCGGTCGGCGCCCATCTGTCGCACGACATCGACAGGCACGTTGTCGACCATGCCGCCGTCGACGAGCAGGCGGTCGCCCACGCGCACCGGCGCGAAAGCGCCGGGCACGGACATGCTCGACCGGATCGCCAGCGCGAGGTCGCCATCCTCGAACACCACCTTGTCGCCGTTGATGATGTCGGCGGCGACGGCGCGGAACGGGATCGGCAGCTGGTCGAAGTCATTGACGTTCCAGGTCGAGATCGTCAGCCGGCGCATCAGCATCAACAGCTTCTGCCCCTGCACGATGCCGACCGGCAACACGACGCGGCCGTCGACGTAGCCGATCTCCAGGTCGAGCAGGTAGCGGAAATCGGCGTCCTTCCGGCGCATCGGCTGGCCGGGCCGCGGCGGGTCGTCGACGAACATGTCCGCCCAGTCGATGGTGTCGATCAGGTTTTCCATCTCCGCCGGCGTGTAGCCGGTGGCGTACAGGCCGCCGACGATCGAGCCCATGCTGGTGCCGGCGACCTTGCAGACGGGGATGCGCTCGCGTTCGAGCACCTTGAGCACGCCGACGTGGGCCGACCCGCGCGCACCACCGCCGCCGAGCACCAGGCCGACGCAGGGGAGATGGGCGGAATGCGCCGGATCCGGAGCCGCGGTCTGGGCGATGGCCGGGGATGCGACCGCTCCGAGCAGGACGGCGACGAGGACGGCCAGGCTGGCCATCAGCCCCCGGCAGCGCGGCGTGGAGGGGAGGCGGGCCTGCATCATCGTCCGGTCATCCTGGTTGGCGATCCTGCGCGGGCAGAGCCCGTTGCAGCGGGATTCTGCCACCGGACTTCAACTCCCCCAATGGGACCTGAGTCCCGTGCCGCCCCGTGTTGCACCGCAACAAATCCTCGGTTATGCTGCACCGCACAATCCGAACCCCCTCCCTCCCCGGATTGCCTGGAGACCACCATGTACCAGCCGTTCAACGAACAGTTCGCCGCCGCGACGCGCCAGTTCGCGGACACGGCCGCACAGGTCAACCGCCTCGCCCTCGACAACGCCGAGGCCGTCTTCGGCCTGCAGCTTTCGGCGATCGAGGACCGCGTCAACGCCACGTTCGCCTTCCTCGGCGAAGCGGCCGAAATCCGCGATTTCGACGGCTTCAAGAACCTGTGGCCGAAGGGCACGCAGGTCGCCCGCGAGAACTTCGAGCGCGGCGTCGCCACCGGCCAGGAAGTCTTCGGCCGCACGATGAAGACGCAGGGCGCGATTTCCGAGCTGGCCAAGTCGCAGTTCGAAGCCGCCGCCCGCGGCGTCCAAGGCGAGGTCGAGAAGACCGTGAAGGCCGCCGCGTCGGTCGCCCCGAAGGCCGCCAGCGTCAAGTAATCCCTACCGCTTCAACTCTCTCCTTTCGCTTTCTTTTTCCAAGACGTCCGCCTCCCCTCCCGGCGGACTGGAAACCCGGCAGCCCGTGCTGCCGGGTTTTTTCTTTGGGCGATCGTGCAGCCGGTCGGGCCCTGCAGGTGGAATTACGTGCGAATTTCGTGCATGATTCGTGCATGCCTCGACCGGAGTTCCTGATGAACGCCGTCATGAAATCCCGCGCCAGCCTGGCCGAAGCCGTTCGCGAGCCCGACCAGGTCTACCTCTCGCCCCGCCGCATCGGCGACGCGCTGGGCCTGCAGGTGCAGAGCCTGGCCGAACGCGCCCGCGTCAGCCGCAACACGCCGACCGCGCGCCCGCAGAACGAACACCTCCAGCAGTACTTGCGCGAGGTCGTGCGCGTCATCGCCGCGGCGGAGGACGCCGCCGGCGGCGATCGCACGCGCGCCATCTTCTGGTTCATGAACGATCCGCTGGCCGACTTCGATTACCTCACCGCCGATGCGCTGGTTCAGGCCGGCAAGGCGCAGGTCGTGATCGACTACATCGAATCGGTTGCCGGCGGCGCGACCGGATGATCCTGCGCCAGTTGGGCGATGGCGACGCGCTGTATCGCGTCATCGTCCCGCGCTGGTCGCACGCGCCGACCTCTGGCGCCGGCGCGGCACGCAAGGGCGGCCGCTTCAACCGGCCCGGACTCGAAGCGCTCTATCTGTCGAAGGACGCGATCACCGCGCTGGAGGAATACCGCCAGCACGAGCTCCTGCTGCCACCCGGGACGCTGGTGACCTTCCTAGTCGGCCCGCTCGTGGTGGTCGACTTCTCCGCCGGTTTCGACAGCGTTCGCTGGGAGCCGATCTGGGCCGATTACGCCTGCAACTGGCGACGCCTCGCCTTCGACGAACGCAGTGAGCCGCCGAGCTGGGTGCTGGGCGATATCGCGCTCGATGCCGGCGCCGCCGGCATTCTCTTTCCGTCGTCCGCGCATGCAGGCGGTACGAATCTCGTTCTGTTCAACTCCAGCCAGCTGCCTGCGCGGATGCTGCGCGTGCACGATCCGGACGGGCATCTTCCCGGCGACGCGCGATCGTGGCGCGATGCGGACGACGCACGCGATTGATCGCCGCGCGCACGACATCGACGCTGCAAAGAAAAAGCCCGCCAACCGGCGGGCTTTTTCGTGAAGCAGACGATCGCGTTACGTCGCCGGACGTGGCGTCGGCTCCTCGTCGTCGCGTTCGATCACCGGCTTCTCGTCCATCTTGTCGCCCAGCAGGCGACGTACCGCGACGTAGAACACCGGGATCAGCAGCAGGCCAAGGAAGGTCGCGAAGATCATGCCGCCGATCACGCCGGTACCGATCGCGTGACGCGAGTTGGCGCCGGCGCCGCTGGAAATCGCCAGCGGGAACACGCCCATGATGAAGGCGAACGACGTCATCAGGATCGGACGGAAACGCAGGTGCGCCGCTTCGATCGTCGCCTCGCGCAGCGTCTTGCCGTGCTGGCGCTGCTCGATGGCGAACTCCACGATCAGGATCGCGTTCTTGGCCGCAAGGCCAATGACCGTGATCAGGCCGATCTTGAAGTAGATGTCGTTCGGCAGCCCGCGCAGCAGCGAGAACAGCACCGCGCCGAGCGCGCCGAGCGGGACGACCAGCAGCACCGCCACCGGCACCGACCAGCTTTCGTACAGCGCCGCCAGGCAGAGGAACACCACCAGGATCGACAGCGCGAGCAGCGCCGGCGCCTGGTTGCCCGACAGGATTTCCTGGTACGACTGGCCCGTCCAGTCGTAGCCGAAGCCCTGCGGCAGGTCCTTCTCGACGATGTTCTGCATCGCGGTCATCGCTTCGCCCGAGCTGTGGCCCGGTGCCTGCGAACCCACGATTTCCACCGCGGCGTAGCCGTTGTATCGGGTGAGCGACGGCGATGCGGTGATCCAGTGGCTGCGCACGATGTTCGACAGCGGCACCATCGACGTGGCTTCGCCCGGGGCGGCTTGCGTCAGCGGGCTGGGCGTGTAGAAGCGCGTGAGCGATTCCGGACCGGTGCGGTACGGCGCGTCGGCCTGCATGGTCACCCGCTTCACGCGGCCTTCGTCGACGAAGTCGTTGACGTACACCGGCGCCAGCATCAGCTGGATCGCGCTGTAGATGTCGCCCACCGACAGGCCCATCGACTGCGCCTGCACGCGGTCGACGTCCAGTCGCAGCTGCGGCGCCGCTTCCAGTTCGTTCGGACGCACGCCGGTCAGCGCCTTGTCCTGCGCGGCCTTGCCCAGCAGCGTGTTGCGCGCCTCGGTCAGCGCGGCGCGACCCTGGCCGCTGCGATCCTGCAGGTACATGTCGAAGCCGCCGAACTGGCCGAGGCCCGACACCGTCGGCAGGTTGATCACGAAGATCTGCGCGTCGCGGATGCCGAACAGCGCCATGTTCGCCTTCTGGATGAATTCAGAAGCGGTGACGTTGCGGTCGTCCCACGGCTTGAGGCGGATGAACGCGATGCCCACGTTCTCGCCCTGGCCGACGAAGCTGAAGCCGGCGACGGTGAAGATGCCGTCGAACGCGTCGTCCTTCGCCACCGTTTCGCGCACCTGGTCCAGCACGGCGTTGGTGCGGTTGATCGTGGCGCCGGCCGGCAGGTTGATCAGCGCGATGGCGTAGCCCTGGTCTTCCTCGGGGAGGAAGCTGCCCGGCATGCGCGTGAACAGGAAGCCCGCGAGCACCACGAGCACGCCGAACACCATCATCCAGCGCGGCGCATGGCTGATCGCGTGGCCGATGTGGCCGACGTAGGTCTTGGCGATCTTGTCGTAGTACTTGTTGAAGGTACGGAAGACGATGTTGTCGCGGTGGTGGTCGGCGGTCGGCTTCAGCAGCGTCGCGCACAGCGCGGGCGTGAAGCCCAGCGCGAGGAACGCCGAGAAGAACATCGCCATTGCGATGGTGATGGCGAACTGCTTGTAGATCTCGCCCGCCGAACCGCCCTGGAACGCCGACGGGATGAACACCGCCGCCAGCACGACCGTGATCGCCACGACCGCGCCGCTGATCTGCGACATCGACTTGCGCGTGGCGGCCTTCGGCGACAGGCCTTCCTCGGTCATGATGCGTTCGACGTTCTCGATCACCACGATCGCGTCGTCCACCACGATGCCGATCGCCAGCACCATGCCGAACAGGCTGAGCTGGTTGATGGTGAAGCCGATGAAGTACATCCCCAGGAACGTGCCGAGCAGCGCGATCGGGATGACCAGCGTCGGGATCAGCGTCGCGCGCAGGTTCTGCAGGAAGATCAGCATCACCAGGAACACGAGCACGATCGCCTCGAACAGCGTCTTGATCACTTCCTTGATCGAGACGGCGACGAAGGTCGAGCTGTCGTACGGCGAGAACCAGGTCACGCCCTTCGGGAACGTGGCCTGCAGTTCGTTCATGCGCTTGGTGACGGCTTCGGCCACGCCCAGCGCATTGGCGCCCGGCGCCAGCTGGATCGCGAAACCGGCCGCGGGCTTGCCGTCCCAGCGGCTGTCGAAGCCGTAGGACGTCGCGCCGAGGCCCACGCGCGCGACGTCACGCAGGCGCACCGAGGTGCCGTCGGTGTTGGTGCGCAGGATGATGTTGCCGAACTGCTCGGGCGTGCTGAAGCGGCCTTCGGCGGACACCGTCGCGGTGAAGCCCTGCTCCACCGGCGCGGGGTCGGCGCCGATCTTGCCGGCGGCGAACTGCACGTTCTGCGAGCGCACCGCCTGCAGCACCTGCGTGGCCGACAATCCGAAGCCACGCAGGCGATCGGGGTTCAGCCAGATGTTCATCGCGTATTCGCTGCCGAACAGCTGCGTGCTGCCCACGCCGGGCACGCGCGCGATCTGGTCGAGCACGCGCGAGGCGATGATGTCGCTCAGCGCGTCGCGGTCCATCGACTCGTCGTCCGAGCGCAGCGCGACGACCTTCAGGAAGCCCGCGTTCGCCTTGGCGACGACCACGCCCTGCTGCGTCACTTCGGTCGGCAGTCGCGGCGTGGCGAGTGCGACCTTGTTCTGCACCTGCACCTGCGCGATGTCCGGATCGGTGCCCGGCGAGAACGTCAGGGTGATGTTCGAGCCGCCGCTGGAGCTGGACGAGGAGGAGAAGTAGACGAGGTTGTCGATGCCCGTCAGCTGCTGCTCGATGACCTGCGTGACCGCGCCTTCGGCCGTTTCGGCGCTCGCGCCGGGATACGACGCGGACACCGTCACCTGCGGCGGCGCGATGGAGGGATACGACTCGACGCCGAGGTTCAGGATCGCGAGCACGCCGCAAAGCGAGATCAGGATCGCGATGACCCAGGCGAAGACCGGGTGGTTGATGAAGAATCTGGACATGGCGGGGGATTAGTCCTTCTTGGCCGGTTCCTGACCGGCGGCCTTTTCAGCCGGCTTCTGGCCAGCCTGTCCCTGCGCGGGAGCGCCCGGCGCGGCCGCGGCACCCGGCTTGCCCGCATCGCCGGCGTCGGCCGGCTTGGCGGTGGCCGGCGAACCCGGCTGCGCACGCTGCACGCCCGAGACGATCACCTGGTCGTTGGGCGACAGGCCCTGCGTCACGACCCAGTTGCCGCCCTGCTGGCGCTCGGCGCGCACGTCCTTGCGCGCGACCTTGCCGTCGCTGCCGACGACCAGCACGTACGCGCTCTTCGCGTCGCGCTGCAGGCCGGTCTGCGGGACGAGGTACGCATTCGGCTGCGTGCCGAGCGTCGCCTGCAGCGTCACGAACGTGCCCGGCAGCAGGTTCTTTTCCGGATTCGGGATCAGCGCACGCAACGCGATCGCGCCGGTGGTCGGATCCACGACGTCGCCGGAGAAGTCCAGCTTGCCCGGGTGCTCGTACGGCGTGCCGTCGGGCAGGATCACCTGCACCTTCGAATCGCCGGCCAGCTGCTGCGCGCGACGCACCTGCTCCAGCTCGCTGACGCTCAGCGAGAAGTTCACGTACAGCTGGTCGATCTGGTCGACGGTGGTCAGCAGCGTGGCCGTGCCCTGACCGACGAGCGCGCCTTCGGTGACCTGCTGCTGGTTGGCGCGGCCGCTGATCGGCGCGGTGACCGTGGCGTAGCCGAGGTTGATGCGGGCGTTGGCCAGCGCGGCCTCGGCCTGCTTCACCGACGCGCCGGCGCTGCGCTCGGCGGCCAGCGCGTTGTCCAGGTCGGACTGCGAGACGAACTTGTCCGGGGCGAGGCGGCGCGCGCGATCGGCCGCGGCCTTGGAATTGGCGTAGTTGGCCTGCGCCGAAGCCAGCGACGCCTGCGCCTGACCGACTTCGGCCTGCAACGGCGCCGGATCGATCAGGAACAGCACCTGCCCGGCCTTCACGTCGCTGCCTTCCTCGTAGACGCGGCGCTGGAGCACGCCCGGCACGCGGGCGCGCACGTCGGCGCTGCGGAAGGCGGCCAGCCGGCCCACCAGATCCTTCTGCAACGGCACGTCGCCCGGCTTCACTGTGACCACGCCGACTTCCGGCGGCGGCATGCCGCCACCCTGCTGGGCTTGATCCTTGCCGCCGCAGGCGGACAGTGCGAGGGCCAACGCGGCGGCGATCGCCACCGTGCGCGGGTTCTTGACCATGGGGGAAGACTCCAGTTCCTTCATGACGAGCGGTGAAGCCCGGACGGGTTCGAATTCCTATACCGATCAGTCTAGCATTGCACGGGAGCAGCCCATCTCCCATTGGTCACGCCTATCGACGATCAGGCCGGTTGGAGCAAAGACCACAGCTGTGCGGGATCGGGCATTTCGCGGAACGGGAGCCGTCCCCAGCATTTCACCGGGAGCCGCTGGTTCAGCAGCTCAAAGTTGTCGTCGGCGCGGGCCATCGCCGGGTCGATGTCGTTGGCGATCCAGCCCGCAAGCCGCAATCCGTCGTGTTCTATCGCACGCGCGGTCAGGCGCGCGTGGTTGATGCAGCCCAGCCGAAGGCCTACGACCATCACCACCGGCAGGTCGAGCGCGCGCACGAGGTCGACCTGGTCCAGGTCGGCCGACAGTGGCGCGGCCCAGCCGCCCACGCCTTCCACGACCACCGCATCGGCCTGCGAGGACAGGCGCCGGAATGCGGACACGATGGGCGCAAGGGTAACGCGAATGCCGGCATCGGCGGCCGCGAGCTCCGGCGCCAGCGGATTGGGCAGGGCGAACGGATTGACGTCGTCGTAGGCCGGTCGCGGATCGCTCGCCGCCTGGAGCGCGAGGGCGTCCTCGTTGCGCCAGCCGTCGGGCGTGGATTCGCAACCGCTCGCCAGCGGCTTCATGCCCACCGCACGCTGCCCGCCCGCGCGCAGCGTGTGCAGCAGCGTCGCACTGGCCAGCGATTTGCCGATGCCCGTGTCGGTGCCGGTGACGAACCAGCCGCGCGTCATCGCCGCACCTGCCCGCCAGGCAGGTTGCGGCGATGCGGTCCGGCCCCATCTACACTGGCATCCCAGGCACTATGCGACGGCAGGTTCGAGGCACTCATGTTCACCAGCGCAAGTCTAAGCGGCAGCAAGCCGGAACAATACGAACAGCTGCTTGCGCAGGCCCAGGCGCTGATGCACGGCGAGCGCGATCGCATCGCCAATGCCGCCAACCTGTCGGCGCTGGTGTACAACGCGCTGCCGCAGCTCAACTGGGCCGGATTCTATTTCTTCGACGGCACCGAACTGGTCGTCGGCCCGTTCCAGGGCCTGCCGGCCTGCGTGCGCATTCCGCTCGACAAGGGCGTATGCGGTGCCGCGGCCTCGACCCGCCAGACGCAGCGCATCGCCGACGTGCACGCGTTCCCGGGCCATATCGCCTGCGACTCGGCCTCCAACTCCGAGCTCGTCGTCCCGCTGGTGTCGTCGACGGGCGCGCTGATCGGCGTTTTCGACCTCGACAGTCCGGTTCAGGATCGTTTCGACGTTGAAGACCAGCACGGCCTGGAGGCAATCGCGCGGGCTTTCGTGGAGTCACTGGAATGACCGACAAGCCCGACCCGAAGCAGGCCGACAAGCTGCGCAACATCGGCCCCAAGTCCGCCGCCTGGCTGCGCCAGGTCGGCCTGCGCACGCGCGAGGACCTCGCGGCCGCCGGCACGGTGGAAGCCTTCATGCGCGTCAAGCGTGCCGGCTTCAAGCCGACGCTCAACCTGCTCTACGCCATCGAAGGCGCGCTGCAGGACTGCCACTGGCAGGAAATCTCCGACGAACGCCGCAGCGAGTTGATCCTCGCCGCCGACGCGGCCACCGCGTTGCTGCCGCCGCCGCGCTACAAGCCGGCCGCCGCGCCGGTCACCACGACCCAGATGGCGCGCGAGGAAGAAAGCATCGCGATGCCGACGCTGTTCGACGAGCCGGCGGATCGGGACTGAGCTTTTCTTTCCCTTCTCCCGCAAGCGGGAGAAGGTGCCCGAAGGGCGGATGAGGGTGAGCCGGACCGCTTACGCGGCATTGCCGCGTGGTCCGGCGAACGACCGGCCAGGATGGCCGGGCCGGGCGTTCGGCAAGCCGGTCTTCTTTCGCCACGGATGGCTGCGTCGACATCGATCGATGCCGATGCTTTCCAGATAGTTGCCTGCGCCTCCTGCCCTCACCCCAACCCCTCTCCCGCAAACGGGAGAGGGGCTTTCAACTGGCCTCGCCGAGAAAATGCCGTAGACTTCGCCCCGCTTCGAGGTGACCCGGCGGCGTCTGCCCACGGGTTGAAACGGGAAGCCGGTGACGCCCACGCGGCCATTCCGGCACTGCCCCCGCAACGGTAAGCGAAGGCGGATCCATCCGGATCCGGGCTAGGCACTGGCCACTGTGCGCACGCACGGGAAGGCGCCGCTGCCCGAGGACCCTGTCCTGCCTCGCGAGTCCGGAGACCGGCCTCTCCGCACGGACCGCCTGGCGACAGGCCGGACCACCCCTGGTTGCGATGCGGAGGGCGTCGCGGCGGCGACGTCGGTGCGTCCGCGCCCTTGTCCGCAGCCTCGATTCTCCCGGCAACCGTTCCCCTTGCCGTTGGCGCGAACACGCGCCGGAGAACCCCGATGTCCTTCCGCAGCATCCACGTCCAAGCGCTCGCCCTGGCCTGCGCGTCCGCCCTGCCCCTGCTCGCGCACGCCGCGCCGCAGGCGACGGACCTGGACGAAGTCGTCGTCACCGCCAACCGCACCGCGGTCACCGTCAACGATGCGCTCGCGCCGGTCGAAGTGATCGACGCCGAGCAGATCCGCCGCAGCCAGGCGCGTTCACTGCCGGACCTCCTGCGCGGTCGCGCCGGCATCTCGCTGTCGAACCAGGGCGGCGCGGGCAAGCTCACGACGCTGTTCCTCCGTGGTGCCGAATCCGACCACGTGCTCGTGCTCGTCGACGGCATCCGCATCGGCTCGGCGACTTCGGGCCTCGCGTCGCTGCAGGATCTCCCGGTCGACCTGATCGACCGGGTCGAAATCGTGCGCGGTCCGCGTTCGAGCCTCTACGGCGCCGACGCCATCGGCGGCGTGATCCAGGTGTTCACGCGCCGCGACCGCGAAGGCTTCGCGCCGCGCGTCACCGTCGGCGGCGGTTCCAACGGCCTCAACGAATTCGCCACCGGCTTCGGCGGCCGCAGCGGCCGCACGTGGTTCGGCGCGGACTACTCGCACAGCCACACGCAGGGCATCAACGCGTGCCGCGGTTATTTCGACCCGGTGACCTTCGACGGCGCCGGCTGCTTCATCGCGCCGGATTCGCAGCCCGACCGCGACGGCTACACGCGCGATGCGCTGTCGGTCCGCGGCGGCATCGAGTTCAACGAGCAGTGGAGCCTGGAAGGCCACGGCCTGCGCAACGAAGGCGACAACGAGTTCGACGGCGACTTCACCGATCGCGCAAAGACCGTGCAGCAGGTCGTCGGCGGCAAGCTGCGCTGGCACCCTAACGACCGCGTCGACCTGCACCTGACCGCCGGCCGCAACACCGATGCGTCCGACAACTACCTCGGCGACACCTACCTCGACTACTTCAGCACCTACCGCGACAGCGCGACACTGCAGGGCGATTTCGGCCTCGCCGAGAAGCACCTGCTGAGCGTGGGCCTGGACTGGCTCGACGACAGCGTGAGCAGCACGACCGAGTACGACGAGCTGTCGCGCGACAACAAGGCCGCCTTCGTGCAGTACCAGGGCCGCATCGGTGCGCAGTCGGTGGAAGCGTCCGTGCGTCGCGACGACAACGAGCAGTTCGGCGGCCACACCACCGGCAGCGCGGCGTGGGGCATCGAGTTCGCGAAGAACTGGCGCGTCACTGCCGGCTACGGCAGCGCGTTCAAGGCGCCGACGTTCAACGAGCTATACTACCCGTTCTTCGGCAACGCGAACCTGCGTCCGGAAGATTCGGAGACGTGGGAACTGGGCGTCGCGTGGCGCGGCGATACGTTCAACGTGCGCCTGGATACCTTCGACACCGACGTCGACGACCTGATCGCCTTCGACGCCGCAATCGGCCTGCCGAACAACGTCGAGCGCGCGCGCATGCGCGGCGCCGAACTGGGCGTGGACACCACGGTGGCCGAATGGACGATCAACGGCGCGATCAGCTACCTCGACACCGAGAACCGCAGCGGCTTCTACGAAGGCAACGACCTCGCACGTCGCGCGAAAAACAGCGCCCGCGTCGATGTGGATCGCGCCTTCGGCAAGTTCCGCATCGGCGCGACCGCGGTGGGTGAAGGTTCGCGTTTCGACGACGTCGCCAACACCCGTCGCCTCGGCGGCTACGGCACGCTCGACCTGCGCGTGGAGTATGCGATCACCACCTCGCTCACGCTGCAGGCCCGCGTGGCGAACGTGTTCGATCGCGATTACGAGACCGTCGCGTTCTACAACCAGGCTGGACGGGAGTGGTTCCTGACGCTGCGCTACGCGCCGGTGAACTGAGCGTAGTCGCCGCTCACTTGTTGATGCCCTTCTCCTGCCTGCGGGAGAAGGTGCCCCGGAGGGGCGGATGAGGGCGCTTCCAAGCGAATCAGCCGCTCACGGAAATGACTTCTGACGGCACGCTCACCTCGTCGCGTCGATCCTAGCCTTCCCGTTCCTCATTGCAGCGACGCGTGAAAGGCCACGCCCTCCTCATCATCGACATGATCAACGCCCTGGATTTCCCGCGGGGCGACAAGCTGCTCGCCGCGGCCCTGCCGGCCGCACGCAACATCGCGCGCCTGAAGAAGCGGCTGAAGCCGCGCGGCGTGCCGGCGATCTACGTCAACGACAACTACGGCCAGTGGCGTTCGGACTTCAAGCAGGTCGTCGCCGAATGCGGCGCGGCGGGTTCGCTCGGTGCGCCGCTGGTGAAGCTGCTGCATCCGGAAAAGGACGACTTCTTCGTCCTGAAGCCCGAGCGCAGCGGCTTTCGCGATACGCCGCTGCGCATGCTGCTGGGCAAGCTCGGCGCGAAGAAGCTGATCCTGACCGGCGTCGCGCTGGACGTGTGCGTGTTCGCCACCGCAACCGACGCCGACATGCACGGCTTCGAACTGCGCGTGCCGTCCGATTGCGTCGCGTCCGAGACGCAAGGGCGGCGCACGGCGTCACTGAAGCTGCTGCGCGATGCCTTGCAGGCCGATACGCGGCCGTCGCGCTCGATCACGCTGCGCTGATGCGGCGCCCCATGCGCGAACGCTCGAACCACCACAACGCCGCGCTCGCGACCAGCCAGCCGAGCCACCACGGCCAACGCGCGCCCGGTCGATCCGGTCCCGTCGCCTGATCGTTCGCAACATTCGAAGAGGACGATGCGAGGCGCAGCGTCGCCTCGCGCATCGCCTGCGTGCGCAGGCCCGGCGCCGCATCGTGGGCGCGCACGAAGAACGCCTGTTCGCGATCGCCCGATCGCACGCGGTGCCAGCCCGCGGATTCGGGCCAGAACGCGGCGCAACCACGGGCCGCCGGATCGCGCAGCACCCGATGCATCGAACCGTCGGGCGCGACGACCGCCGCACCCTCCTGCACGCCGCAGAGCGACATCCGCTCGCCCTGCCATGCATCGGCGTCGATATCGAACGCCGCGTGGGTTCGCGCGCGCGCCAGCGTCGAGACGGCATCGCTCCACAGCTGCGCATGGCGATCGTCGCGACCGCCAAGCACCAGGCGATAGCTGTCGGCCAGCAACGACACTCCCACGCGACCGCGCCCGTGTGCGCGCCACATGGCGAGCACCGCGCCTTTCGCATCGCGCAGCAGCGTCACGCCATCGGCGGCGCCGAGCTTCGCATCGCGACGCGTGAGTTCCGGCACCGCGACCGGCGGTTCCTCGTGCGAACGCGGCGCGTCCTGCGTGCCGGGACCCAGCCGTGCACGCTCGGCGGCATCGTCGCGCGCGCCCTGCGCAAGCTTCGCGACAGTGGAGTCGCGACCGCCTTCGACGACGAAACCGAGTGCGCGCAGGCGCGCACGTTCGTTCGCCGACAACGCGCCCGTCACGCGAATCAGCAGGCCCAGGCCGTCGCGCACTGCGGCATCAAGCGCGCCACGCTGCGCATCGCCGAGCGACGACCACGCGCGTTCGTCGAGGATCGCGACGTCGAAGCGCGACAGCGTTGCGGCATCGATTGAAACCGGCGCATCGCCCAGCTGCACGCCACCGCCGACCGCCATCTGCGTCTGCGCCGGCAGGCCAGCGTCTTCCAGCCAGCGACGCAGGTATTTCACTTCCGGGTTGGGTGCACCGGCGATCACCAGCACGCGCGGCGGCACCTGCGCCTCGACCTGGACCGGCACGTCGACGTCTTCGACCGCACGCTGGCGCGCATCGAACACGCGAATGCGGAACATCGCGCTGCCTTCGCCGCGCGCGGTGGCGGTCAGGGCGAAGCGCCCGTCGGCCGGCAGCGTCATCTGGTCGACGCGACGCCGCGCCGGATCGAGCAGTTCAACGACGCCCCCCTGCACGCCGCCGACGCGACCGGACACGCTGAATTCGTCGCCCACCGCGATGCGCTCTTGTGCATGCAGCTCGAGCACGCCGCGCGGTAGCGGCGGCGCTGTGAACTCGACGACGAGGCCCGATGCCGCATCGCGATCGCGCGCATCGAGGCCTTCGCCGATGACGCGCACGCGCTGCGTGCCGGGATGTCGTCGCAATGCGGTCGCGAGATCTGGCGCGCGCTCGACCTCCGCCCACGTGGGCGCTTCGGGAAGCGCGACCAGCGCATCGCCGGACGCGACCTGCGTGCGCTGCGCGCCAGCGGTGGCGATCACCAGCGTGCCCGCGCGACCGGGCACCGTCGGCGGCCACAGCGCGAAGTAGAGCAGCGCGGCACACAGCGGTTGCGCGACAAGCAGCGCCGCGATGCGCGCCGGCTGCGAGCGCTGCGCCGGCTTGGCGCGCAGGTGGCGCACAAGCAGGCGCACGATCGCGATGACCGTCGCGAGCCCGAGCACCCAGGCCGTCGTCGTCGGCGTGAACCACGTCATCGCGCGTTCTCCTGCCGCAGTGCGTCGAGATAGCGACGACCGGCCGCATCGCCGTCGTCGCGACGCGGCACGGCGGCCGGCGGCCGCGACAGCAGCGGCCACAGTTGCGCGCGCAGTTCGCTTCGGCACGGCGCGCACGATGGTTCGGCGCGCAGCGCGTCGATCGCGGCGATCAGCGACAGCGGATCGGCCACGCGCGATTCGTTGGCGCGCAGCCAGCGGTCCAGCGCGGCGAAGTCCATGTCGTCGCTACGAGCGCGCGCATCGTCGAGCGCCTGCCACAACTGCAGCAGCGCGGGATCGGGCGCCGTCGCCGCGACCAGCGCATCGCCGCGGCGCGCGATGCCCGTGCGGTCGCCGCTCATGCGGCGCGATTCGTCGATGGGCGGCAGCTCAGGCCCCACGCGCGCAAGGTAGATGCGGCTGGCCTGCTGCACCTGCTTGATGTGCTTGAGCGCGGTGTACGCATAGGGCAGCGCGAGGTCGGGATGCCCCTGGCGAAGATGGCCTTCCGACTGCCACATCGCGTCGAGTGCTAGCTTCAGCGTCGCGCGCGTTTCCGGATCGAGCAGCGTCGCCGCTTCGGCGTGATCGTGCGTATGGCCATATTCCTCCAGGACCGCGCCTTCCTGCCCGAAAGCCGGGGGCGTCGCGGCGGCGTTGTCGTGCGCATGATCGTCCGTCGCCGGTTCGTTCGCGTGGTCGTGTTCGTCTTCGGTCGCAGATTCGGTGACGGCGGCAACGTCATCCGACGTCGGCGGCGGCTTCGGCTCGCCTTCGGCCTCTTCACCTAGGAACTGGCCGTAACGCAGGCGCAGGATGCGCTGGTCGACGCCGATCGCATCGCTGCGCCGCAGGTATTCGGTGGCGTCGAGGCGGCGCTTTTCCTTCAACAGCGCTTCGGCGTCGATGATGATCTGGCGCTGGCTGCGGAAGTACGCCGGCATCACCTTGCGCACCATGCCTTCCATGTCGCTGGTTTCGGTGCCGAGATCCGACGGCCAGCGCAGGATGAGGCTCGCGCTGCGCGCGTTCTGCGGCGACGGCGTGCGGTTGTCTTCCACCTCCAGCTGCGCGATGAGGTCGTCGCCCACCGCGAAGCCGAGCGCGCGCAGGTCCAGCGAATGCAAGAAGCGCTTCGTGGCAGCACTGCCGGCGCCTCGCAACGTCACGGTCTGCTCCCGGAAGGTGATGTTCTCGCCGCTGCCCTGCGCAAGCGTGACGCGCAGCTTCGCCGTGTTCGCGATGCCGTAATCGTCGCTCGCTTCGAACGAAACCGACCACGCCTTCTGGTTCGCGGTGGCGAGGCTCAAGCTGCGGTCGGGTTCGATCACGCGCACCTGCGGCGGGCGGTCGGCGACGGCATCGAGGCGATGCGGTTTAGCATCGCGCAGCGGCGGCGCATCGGTCAGGCTCAGTCGATACAGCGCCGAACGCGTGAGCACGTGCTCGCCGCGCCAGACGTCGCCATCGCGACGCAGCGCAGTGCGGCGGCCGTCGTGGAAGACGAGTTCGGCGGCGACGGGCTGCGGCGCGAGGCGCAGCGTCCATATCAGCTTCGTGCCCTGCGGCGCGCGCGTGTCGAGCGAAGGCTCGTCGCGCGCGGCCTGTCGCGTGTAGGTGGGCGGCGCAACGCGCAGGTTCTGCTCGACGATGCGCGTGTGCGTCGGTCTGGCGGCCTCGCCGCTGAGCTGCGCGACGACGTCGTCGAAGGCCTGCGCAGGACGATTCGGCCAAAACAGCGCGGCGGCGGACACGATGGCGGCGATCGTCACTGAAAGCACGATCGCGCGCGTCCACCAGCGCGGACGAAGGTCCGGCGTCGCGCCGCGCTCAAGACGCTCGATCAGGCGAGCGCGCTGGAGGCGTTCGAGCGTCGTCATCGACGCCTCGGGCGCGAACAGCAGGTCGGTGCTGTCCTCCATGTCCGGACGCGTCGCGTCCAGGCGCTGCACGAGCCAGTGCGTGTCGAGCCTGCGCGCGCGATGGATCGCGAACGCCACGGCGACGGCGGTCGCGATGACGAACACCGCCAAGGCCACGCCGACGCCTTGCCAACGCCAGGCGATGGCCGCGATGGCGAGGGCCCACGGCAACGTGCGCGCCACGGCGTCGAGCGCGACGCGCGTGCGGGCGTGCTGCAAGGTCTGGCGTAGCAGCGTGGTCGCGTTCATGGCGCCACCGCGCGTCGCGACGACGTCGCGAGCCAGCGTTCGAGCAGGAAGACCAGCGCGATGAGCAACGCCAGCCATGCCTGGAGATCGCGCGGCGAGATCGGGAACGTCGGGCCACCCGTCAACGGCGCGTGCTCAGCGGACAAAGCGCGCGACGGCGACGCGGCCGGCGGTTCGAGCGCGTCGCGCAGATGCTGCGGAAACGTAGCGTCGAGAAGCTGCGGCATCGCCTGCGGCGCCAGAGCGCGAGTGAAGCGCAGCACGCGGCCGCGACCGTACGCTGCGCCTTCGATCAGCGTCGAGCCGCTTTCATCGCGCCACACCGGCGTCCACGTCGATACGTCGGCGAGCTTCGCATCGACGTCGAGAAGCAAGGTGCCGCCATTACGCGCCCAGTCGCGGACATTCGTCGGAACATCGCCCGGCGCGAGCCACGCGAGCTGCTTCGCATCGGAAGGCAACGGCTGGTCGGTGGATGCGGAATCCACCTTCGAATTCGAACCCGTCGGCTGCCACGCGAGCGAGGCGGCACGCAGATAGCGCGCTGCCGTCGCACGATCAGCCGCGTGGCGGACGATCAATGCAGGCGCGGCGGATGCCTTCCGTGCAGCGTCAGCCGGCATCGCACGCGGCACGACACGCCAGTCGACCTTGCGCGACAGCACGATGCGTCGGCCATCGGCATGATCGATGCGCTCCGGCACGAAGACGGTGAGCGCGACCTCTTCCGGCAGGCTCGCATCGAGCTCGCGCAGCAGGCTCGGAAGCGATGCGTGCGCCGCATCCGGCATCGCCTCTACTTCCGGAAAGCCCGCCGCCAGCCAATGCCAACGCGCCTGCGGCGAATCGAACACCGCTCGCGCTTTTGCCAGATCTACGCCCGGCGCCACGGCGACGTACGGCGCATGCGATTGCCCACCGTGCAGCACGGGACGCGCGAGCAGCAGCGCCATCAGCGCGACCAGCAGCAGGCGCACGATCAGCAGCGGCCATTCGTCGAAGCGGATGCGATGGCGCGGCTTGGGCTTCTGCCGCAGCCAGCGCAATGCGGCGAACGCGGTCGGACGCTGCTCGCTGCGGCGCGCGAGGTGGATCGCCAGCGGGATCAGCAGTGCGCCCAGTGCAGCCAGCGCGGCGGGGATCAGGAACGCGAGACTCACGCGTACTCCGCGGCGTCGCGCGCGCCGAACAGCCGCCGCAGCGGCAGGTCGAGCGGCTGGTCGAGCACGTATTCGGCATGGCGGATGCCGCTGGAATCCAGCCGCGCATCGAGTTCACGCCGAGCCTGCGTGAAGCGCGCCAGGAACTCCGCACGCATCGCGGCACCGTCGCCGAGCAGTTCCTCGCCCGTTTCCGGATCGTGGAAGCGGTGGCCGCCGCTGAAGGGGAAGTCGCGTTCCTCGGCGGTGAGGATGCGCACCGCCAGCACTTCGCGACGCGCGGCGGCCAGGCGCGTCATCACGTCGATGGCGCCTTCGTCGAAACCGTCGCTGAGCAGCACCACCAGATCGCCCGCGCCGATGCGTTCCCACAGCGGGCGCAGCTTTTCCGGCGACGGCCATTGCCCGCGCGCTTCAAGTCCGTGCAGTTCGAGCAGGAAACGGTCGCGCTGGCGCAGCCCCGCGCCCGGCGCGAGCAGACGAACACCATCGTCGCGCAACGCGACCAAACCGAAGCGGTCGCCCTGCCGCAGCGCGAGTTCGGCCACGCAAGCCGCAAGGCCTTTCGCCGCCGTCAGCCGCGACCAGCCCGGACGCGCCTTGTCTTCCTGCGCCATCGACGCGCTCGCGTCGATCAGGAGCCACGCGGCGAGCGGGCTCTCGCGTTCGGCCTCGCGTACGAAGAAGCGGTCCGAGCGCGCGTAGAGCTTCCAGTCGATCTGGCGCAGTTCGTCGCCCGGCTCGTACGCGCGGTACTGCGCGAATTCCAGTCCCGCGCCGCGACTGCGGCTGTGATGCAGCCCGAGCCCCTGCAGCCCGACCGCGCGTCGCGAGGTCAGGCGCAGGTCCTTCAGCCGCGCGCGCACGGCGGGCGGGATGAAGTCGGCGATGCGGGTGCCGGGCGCGTTCATCGGAACGTGGCGATCAGCCGTTGAACGGCACCGCGCGCAGCAGCGCGGCGATCACGTCGTCGGCGCTCTTCTGCTCGGCTTCGGCGGCGAACGACAGCAGCAGGCGATGGCGCATCACCGGCGCGGCGAGCGCGGCGATGTCCTCGCGCGTCGCGGCGAGGCGGCCGTGCAGCAGCGCACGCGCCTTCGCGGCGAGCACCAGCGACTGGCCCGCGCGCGGACCTGCGCCCCACTTCACCCACTGCTTCACTTCGTCGGGCACGTCGGCGCCCGGGCGCGTGGCGCGCACCAGGCGCGTGACCCACGCGAGCAGGTCGTCGCCAAAATGCACCTCGCGCACCAGCGCCTGCAACGCGAGCACTTCCTCGCCGTGCATCACGCTGGGCACGTGCGCGCTGTGCGTGCCGGTGGTCTGCGCGAGGATGTCGCGCTCCTCGCGTTCGGTCGGGTAATCCACGCGGATGTGCAGCAGGAAGCGGTCCAGCTGCGCTTCCGGCAGCGGATATGTGCCCGCCTGTTCGATCGGGTTCTGCGTCGCCAGCACGAAGAACGGCGCGGGCAGCGTGTGCGTCACGCCGGCGTAGCTGACGGTCCGCTCCTGCATCGCTTCCAGCAATGCGGCCTGCGTCTTCGGCGGCGTGCGGTTGAGTTCGTCGGCCAGCAGCAGGTTGGTGAAGATCGGGCCCGGCTGGAAGCGGAAATGACGATGACCCGTGCCGTGGTCTTCTTCCAGCAGCTCCGTGCCGAGGATGTCGCTGGGCATCAGGTCGGGCGTGAACTGGACGCGGCGGAACTGCAGTTCCAGCGCCTGGCCGAGCGAGCGCACCAGCAGCGTCTTGCCCAGGCCCGGCACGCCTTCGAGCAGGCAGTGGCCGCCGGCAAGCAGGCCGATGAGCAACTGCTCGACGACGGATTCCTGGCCGACGATGGCCTGCGCGATGGCGCTGCGCAGCGTGCCGAGGCGTTCGAGCTGGGTCTTGAGTTGCGCTTCGGTGAGGGTGTGGTTCATGTGTGGAGTCCGTGTTCGCTCTTGCTCGTCATTCCCGCGCACGCGGGAATCCAGTGCCTTCGTCGTCCGCCCTGAAGTCGCTGGATCCCCGCTTTCGCGGGGATGACGACCCTGGGGCATCAACTGCTCAACGCATACATCACGATGTTGACCGCGAACTTCGTGTTGTCCTCGGCGAGGAAACGCTTGTTGCGCCAGTCGTAATCCCACTCGCAGCCGTAATCCTTGTTGCTGTAGAGCACGCCCAGGCGGCCGTCGATCTCGATGCCCTTCAGGTAGTCATGCACCAGGTCGTCGCCCCAGCCGTTGAGTTCGAACGTGGTGGCCGGCGGGCCGTCCTTGAACTCGAAGAAGCTGCGGTACAGCGCGTGGTTGTTCGGCAGCTTCTTCAGCGCCTTCGGGCCGAAGATCTTCGCCATCTGTTCCTCGAACGACTTGGCGAACAATCCGTCGATGTCATGGTTGCAGTCGTCGACGAAGACGAAACCGCCGTTGCGCACGTAACGCTCGAAGTTGCGACGTTCGGCCGGATTGAAGTCCACCAGCTTGTGGCCGGCGAGGTAGCAGAAGGGCGCAGTGATCATCTTCGGATCGGCCAGCGCCAGCACGTGTTCCTTCGGGTCGACGCGCAGGTGGGTGTAGTCGATCAGCGAGGTGATCAGGTTCGCCGGCATGCGCTGGTCGACGTCCCAGTCGCCGGAGTCGTACTTCAACCGCGTCAGCCAGAAGTCGTAGTCCGCAGCCGCCGCCTGCGCGAGAGGCGGCAGCATCGCGGCTGCCGCGCTTCCCAGCATCAGGCGGAGGAACTGCGCGCGGTTCATATCGACCGCGCGGTATTGATGACGTTGATTCCGTTGAACCGCGCCGTGGCCGCGCCGTGCGACACCGCCGAGACCTGGCTCGGCTGGCCCTTGCCGTCGAAGAACGAACCGTTGAGGCGGAAGTCGCGCTCGTCGCAGATCGCCACGCACGCGTTCCAGAATTCGGGCGTGCGGATCTGGTACGCGGCGTCTTCGACCAGGCCGGTGACCTTTCCGTTCCTGATCTCGTAGAACAGCTGGCCGCCGAACTGCGCGTTGTAGCGCTGCTGGTCGATGGAGTACGAACCGCGGCCTTGCACGTACAGGCCGTTCTCGACGTCCTTGACCATGTCGGCGACGCTGAGCGGCGTCTTACCCGGCATCAGCGAAACGTTCGCCATGCGCTGGAACTGCACGCTCGACCACGAATCGGCATAACTGCAACCGTGCGATTCGGTGTGGCCGAGGATGTGCGCTTCATCGCGCGTGGCCTGGTAATCGACGAGTACACCATCGCGCACCAGGTCCCACTGCTTCGTCTTCACGCCTTCATCGTCGTAACCGACCGCGCCGAGGCTGCCCGGCCGCGTCTTGTCGGCGACGAAGTTGACGATGTCGCTGCCCCACTTGTAGCCGGCGTCGCGCTTGTCGAGCGTGGCGAAGCTGGTGCCGGCGTAGTTGGCCTCGTAGCCGAGCACGCGGTCGAGTTCGAGCGGATGGCCGACGTTCTCGTGGATGGTGAGGAACAGGTTCGTCGGATCGATGACCAGGTCGTACTTGCCCGGCTTCACCGACGGCGCCTTGAGCTTCGCGCGTGCGTCGCGCGCGGCCTGCACCGCGTCTTCCACCACGTCGTAGCTGGTGGCGTAGGCGGTGATGCCGCCGGGCAGCGCGCGCTTGCCCGCCGCCGCGCCGTCCAGGTATTCGTAGCCCATGCCCATCGGTGCGGACAGGCCATTGCGCGTGCGGAACTTGCCGCTCGCCTTGTCCACCGCGGTGGCCGTCACCGGCAACCAGATGCGGTGGATGTCCTGGTCGACGTAACTGCCGTCGGTGGACGCGAAGTATTTCTGTTCGTTGATGAGGAACAGCGTGGAGTTGAAGAAATCCGCGCCGGCCTTCATCGCCGCGGCATTGACCGACAGCAGCAGGTCGACCTTGTCCTTGATCGGCACTTCCATGCCGTTCTTGCGGATCGGCGTGGCCCAGCGCACCTCGCCCAATGCGGGCGTGGGCGCCAGTTCGACCTTGCGCGTCTGGTTGCGCGCGTTCGCCTTTGCGATCGACAACGCGGTGCGCGTCGCCTGCGCGACGGCCTCGGGCGTCTGCACGTGCGTGGCGGCAAAGCCCCACGCGCCATCGGCGAGCACGCGCACGCCAACGCCGGAGGACTCGGCGTTGACGACGTTTTCCACGCGCGCTTCGCGGGTAATGACCGACTGGCGCAGGTAGCGGCCGATGCGCACGTCGGAATACTGCGCGCCGCCGGCACGGGCGGTGGTGAGCGCGGCGTCGGCGAGCTGCCGGCGACGCGCGTGATCGACCGGTTCCAGCAGCGCTTCCGCAGCAACGCTGCGCCCGAACGGGAGCAGCGCGCCTGCCGTGGTCAAACCGGTGAAGCTGAGGAAATCACGACGTTGCACGATCGAACTTCCCCGTCACACCGCGTCGGACAGCGAGGTGAAGGTGAAATCGCGCAGCTTCATCGGCGGGATCATCATCACGAACGAGGATTCGTCGCCGGCCACGCGCACCGGACGGCCGAGTTCCTCGATGTTGTTGAGCATGATCACCGGCGACTCGTTGAAGCGGAAGTTCTTCACCGGGTGCTTGATCTGGCCGTTCTCGATGTAGAAGGTGCCGTCGCGCGTGAGGCCGGTCAGCAGCACGGTCTGCGGATCGACCATGCGGATGTACCAGGTGCGCGTGACGAGGATGCCCTTCTGCGTGCCCCGCACCAGGTCGGCCGTGGACTTGTCGCCGCCGGCGACCAGCAGGTTGCCCGGCTCGCCCACGGCGCGCTTGCCCTGCTTCTTGGCCCAGTAGCGCGAGTAGTTGAGCGCGACGACCTTGCCGTTCTCGACGATGTTCATCTTCTCGCGCGGCAGGCCTTCGGAATCCCACGGCAGCACCGGCGCGCGCGGATCCCACGGGTCGGCGCTGATGTTCACGCGCGAGTCGTAGACCTGCTCGCCGAGCTTGTTGCCGCCGCCCTTCTTCGACAGGAAGCTGCGGCCTTCGTCGGCCTGGCGCGCGTCGAAGAAATTCATCATGAACGAGATCAGGCCCGCGGCCGCGGCCGGTTCCAGGATCACGGTGTACTTGCCCGGCTCCAGCGCCTTGGCCTCGGCCGATTCGGTGGCCTTGCGCATGGCGGTGCGGATGTCGGCATCGGCCTTGAAGTCGGACGCATCCTTCAGGTTGCGACCGACCCAGCCCGAACCGCGGCCGTCTTCGGTGCGCACGGTACAGGTGTAGTTGAAGTTCGCGCCGCGCTGGTAGGCGAAGTTGCCGTTGGAGTTGGCGATGGCAACGAAGTTCTGGCCGTCTTCCAGGAAGCCCGCGGCGATCAGCTTCTCGCCCTTGCACGGGCCGATGGAATCGGCCGCCACCTTGGCGCGGTATTCCGGCGTGATGCCCGCCGTGGATTCGCTGAAGGTCGGGCTCGGCTTGTAGGTCTGCTTCTCGATCGCCGGCATGAACTCCGGGTTTTCCGGCGCCAGGCGCGCGAGGTCTTCGGCGCGGCGCACGACGCGTTCGAGCGAGGCGTCGTCGAACTCGTTGATCGTCGCCGTGCCCACGCGGTTGCCGAAGGCGACTTCGACCGCGAGTTCGGTGTTGTCGACGATGCCGCTGGTGGAGATGTTGTTCAGCGCGAAACGGATGTTGCCGTCGACCGAGCCCGACAGCGTCGCGCTGATCTGGTCGGCCTTGGACAGCTTGATGACCTTGTCCAGGATGGCCTTGGACTGTTCTTCGGTGAAGATGCTCATTTATTCAGTTCTCCAGCGCGCGATCAGCCGAGGCTGCGGGCGGTGTTGATGACGTTGATGCCGTTGAAGCGCGCCGTGCTCGAACCGTGCGAGACCGCCGAGACCTGGCCCGGCTGGCCCTTGCCGTCGAAGAACGAACCGCCGAGGCGATAGTCGCTTTCGTCGCAGACGGCGGCGCAGGCGTTCCAGAATTCCGGCGTGCGGATCTGGTAGGCGACGTCCTCGATCTGCTGGGTGATCTTGCCGTTCTTGATCTCGTAGAACAGCTGGCCGCCGAACTGCGCGTTGTAGCGCTGCTGGTCGATGGAGAAGGAACCGTCGCCGATGATGTAGATGCCGTTCTCGACGTCCTTGATCATGTCGGCGACCGACAGCTTGTTCTTGCCCGGCGCCAGCGACACGTTGGCCATGCGCTGGAACTGCACGCTCGACCACGAGTCCGCGTAGCAGCAGCCGTCGGATTCGGTCTTGCCGAGGATGTGGGCCTGGTCGCGGATGGTCTGGTAGTCGACCAGCTTGCCGTCGCTGATGAGGTCCCACTTCTTGGTCTTCACGCCTTCGTCGTCGTAACCGACGGCGCCGAGGCTGCCCGGCTGGATCTTGTCGGCGAAGATGTTGACGATGCCGCTGCCGTACTGGAAGCGCTCCTTCTGCTTGTCCAGCGTGGCGAAGCTGGTGCCGGCGTAGTTGGCTTCGTAGCCGAGCACGCGGTCGAGTTCGAGCGGATGGCCGACCGACTCGTGGATGGTGAGCCAGGTGTGCGACGGATCGAGCACGAGGTCGTACTTGCCTGGCTTGACCGAGGGCGCCTTCAGCTTGGCCTTCGCCTGCTTTGCGGCCGCGATGGCGTCTTCCTTCATGTCGTAGGACAGGCCGTAGTTCACCACGCCGTTCGGCGAGATGACCTTGCCCGACGATGCGCCGTCCAGGTATTCGAACCCCAGGCCCATCGGCGAGGACAGGCCGTCGCGCGTGCGGAACTTGCCGGTGGCCTGGTCGATGGCGGTGACGGTCATCGGCGCCCAGATGCGGTGCACGTCCTGGTCGATGTAGCTGCCGTCGGTGGACGCGAAGTACTTCTGCTCGTTCACCAGGAACAGCATCGAGTTGACGAAGTTCGCGCCGGCGTTGATCGCCGCGGCGTTCACGCCAAGCAGCAGGTCGGCCTTGTCCTTCAGCGGCACTTCCATCGCGTTCTTCTTGATCGGCGTCTTCCACGACACCTCGCCCACGCCCGGCGCCTTTGCGAGCTGGACCGGCGTGGTCTGCATCTTCGCGTTGGCCTTGGCGATCGCCGCGGCCTGCTGCGCGGCCTTCACCACGCCCTGCGTGTTCAGCGCGTTGGTGGCGGCGAAACCCCACGCGCCGTTGACCAGCACGCGCACGCCGATGCCGGTGGATTCGGTGTTCACGACGTTCTGGACCTTGTCCTCGCGCGTGATTACGAACTGGCGCAGGTAACGGCCGATGCGGACGTCGGAATAGCTGGCGCCCGCGGACGTGGCGGCCTGCAGCGCGGCGTCGGCCAGCTGCTTCTTCTTGGCCACGTCGAGGGTGGTGAGCAGCTCTTCGGCGGCGATGGCGCGGCCGAACGGCAACATCAGCCCGGCGACACCGATGCCGGACATGGTGAGGAAGGAACGTCTATCCACTGTTGTAGTACCCCCGGAGTGGGCCCGCGGACGCCGGAACGGCGGGCGGGCAGGCGATCGAGACAAAATCGCACCGACTGTGGGTGGGGGGCTCGGGGGCCGTCAAGTGACGAACGGGCTATAGGCGTTGGTCGTAAGGCGGCGCGGGGCGGAAGTGTGCGCTGGGTCGTGTGCGACGCTCCGGGCAGCGACTGTGCCGAATGCGGTGGAATGGCGAGGAACTCGCCAGGCACCGCATTCAATGGATGGCGATCAACCGTCGATCGCCACCGCCGCGCCGCTGACGCGCACGCCATCGCGAAGGTTTTCCGGCACGGCGACGTCCAGCCGGCTCGGTCGCCCAAGGTCCACGCCCTGATGGATGACGAACGCGCGTTCCGCAGGCAGCGCGTCGTTCGCCGCCAGGTACGCGCCCAGCGCTGCGGCCGCGGCGCCGGTCGCCGCATCCTCGACCACGCCGCCGGGCGGGAACGGGTTGCGCGCGTGGAAGGTGCTGTCGTTCTCGCGATGGATGAGGTCGATCGTCGTCCAGTCGCGCGCGGCCATGAGCGCGGCGAGTGCGTCGTAGTCGTAGTCCAGGCGCGCGAGTCGATCGCGCGACGCGACCGCGATCACCGGATGCCACGCACCCGCGTATCCGATCGCCGGCGGCAAGGCGGGATCGAGTTCATCGCGATCCCAACCCAGCGCGGCCAGCACGGCCGTCAGGTCCTCGTCCGCGAGTGGCTCCACGCGCGGCGCCACGCTGACCAGCGTCGCGCGCTCTCCCGCATCGACGTCCACCCGCACGATGCCCGCGCGCGTATGCAGCGTGCGCTCGCCCGCGCCGTGCCGCTGCGCATGCGCGATGACGGCGGCGACGGTCGCGTGCCCGCAGAAGGTGACTTCCGCCCGCGGGCTGAAATAGCGCACGTCGAACGCGCCGTCGTCGCGCGGCGAGAAAAACGCGGTTTCCGAATAGCCCACGTCCGCGGCGATCTGCTGCATCTGCGCGTCGGTGAGTCCGCGCGCGTCGAGCACGACACCGGCGGGGTTGCCGCCGGCCGGATCGGTGGTGAAGGCGGTGTAGCGCAGGATCTCGGTCATGGCGGGCGTCCTTGGAGTGGTGACGGTCCATGGTTGGCGCCGCCCCGTGTCCAGAACAACCCGCGCCAAAGGACGCTGTGTTGTGCACAGGCCGGCACCGCGCGTGGCGGTGCCGGCGTGCGTGCGTCAGGGCTTCGCAGCGTCTTGCGGCTGCGCCGCCGCGTCCACGACGTCGTCACGGAAGTTCGCTGCGCTCGCCGCCGCCGCCGGCGAGAACGACAGCAGCAGGCCGAAGGTGCTGCTCGGGCGCTGGCCGTCGGCGTGCTGGCGTCGGCCGAGCAGCGACAGCTTCCAGCCGCGGGCCAGTTCCATGTCGATGCCGCCGCCGTAGGTCAGCGCGTTGTCGCCATAGCCGCGCATGCCGAGCACGTAGCCACCGTCCACCGGCAGCACGACGTAATTCAGTTCCACGTCGCTGCGGTTCTCCAGCGTTTCGCGGTATTCGAGCATCCAGTACGGACGGAACGCCGAACCGCGCGGGGTGAGGATCGGGAAGCTGCCTTCCACGCCGAGCGACGCGCCGCTGTTCTCGACCGTTTGCGAACCGTAGGCGAGGTCGTAAATGCCCAGGCCCTGCTCGCGGTACGCGTCGAGCGTCGTGCGGCTGGCGTCGAGGCGACCGTAACCGGTCAGCGTCATGCCGATGCCGCCGCCGTGCTCGTAGCCGGCGGTGAGCGCGCCGAACGCCTGGTCGCCGCTGCGCGTGGCAGTGGCGGTCGCGTCGGCTACCTCGCTGTGGCGGCGGATGTCGAAGTCCAGTTCGCCCCAGCCGACGATGCCGTCGACGAACCAGCGCTGCGCCGGACGCCACAGGCCGTACATCGACACGGCGCGCTGCTGCGCGTCCAGTCGCGAACGCGCGTCGTCCAGGTCGGTGTCGTCCCAGCCCCAGCCGCCCGCGACGCCGAACAGCAGGCGATCGTTGAAGCGCCAGTCGGCGCCGACGGTCACGCCGTCGCTCTGGAAGTCGGAATCGCCCTCATCGCGCCCGCCGCTGGTGATCGCGCCCGCCGACCACACCGCAAGACCGGTCGGCAGGTGAGCGGTTTCCATCGACGCGAACTGCTCGGCGCTCATCGACACCGCGCCGCCGGAACGGCTCGCCATCGCGAAGGTGAGGTCGTTGCGCGAGTGGTTCGCGGTGGCGAAGCGCTGTTCGCGCAAGCGGCCCTGGATGTTCGACAGCTGCGCCGCGGCGAAGCGCACGCTCGCATCCACCTGCGCCTGCAATCCGCCGGCGACGCTCGCGTCCTTGGTCGGATCGGGGCGATCGGTGACGGTCAGCGTCGCGCTAACCGTGCCCTGCGCGTAGTTGCCGTCCGCGGCCTGCGTGGCGACGAGCGTGGTCACGCCCGCGCCGACGATGGTCACGCGACGTCCGCTCACGGTGGCGACGGCCGGATTGCTGCTGGTGAAGGTGAACGCGCCGCGGCTGTCGCTGCCCGGATCGGGCAGATCGAACGCGGCCTCGCCGACGACGCGGCTCATCTCGCCCAGCCACGACAGCGTCGGCGTCGCGCGACCGATCACCACCTGCAGCGCGACCTGCGGAGCGGCGACGTAATCGTTCGTGCCGGCCTGGTCGGCGGTGAGGGCACACGTGCCCGCCGCCTGCATCGTCACGACATTGCCCGCGACGGTGCACACGGCCGGCGTCGTGCTGGCGAAGGTCACCGGATTGCCCGACGCACCACCCACGGCAGCGAGCGCGAAGGTGCCGTTCGGCGCATACACCGGGGCGGTCGGGGTGGCGCTGAAGCCGGTGATCGTCTGCGTCGCCGTGCCGATCGCCACATCCAGCGTGACCTGGGGCGCGGCGTTGTAGTGGCCGTCGCCCGCCTGGTCGGCGGTGAGCGAACACGTGCCGGCCGCAAGCATCGTCACCGTGTTGCCGGCGACCGTGCACACCGACGCCGTGGTCGACGCGAACACGACCGGCTGGCCCGACGCGCCGCCGGTGGCGGCGACGGTGAAGGTGCCGTTCGGCGCAAACGTCGGCGTGGTCGGCGTTGCAGCGAAACCGGTGATCGCCTGCGCCAGCTGGCCGACGACGATGCCCGAGGTATTGCCGACGTTGTTCAGCGTGAGCAGCGCCGCATTGCCCGCGGCATCGGCGATCGTGCCGCCGTTCGACACGACGGCGTTGCCGAGCGCCGGGCCGTCGAGGTCCTGGTCGCCTGCCGCCACGGTGTAGTGGAAGGTCAGCGTGGTCGAGCCCGAACCGCTCACGTAGGTCGCTTCACGCGCTCCGCCCACGTCCAGCGTCAACGGCAGCGACGGCGTGCCGGTGACGGTCACGTTCTCGTCGAACGTCACCTGGAACGTCAGCGTCTGCCCGGCGACGTACTGGCCGGCCGCAGGCGTGGCGACGCTGTCGATCTGCGCCCCGGCCTGGTCGATCGCGTAGGCCGGCCCGGCCGTGTAGCCGGGAGCCGCGTTGCCGGCCGCATCGGTGATGCCCGTGCTCGCGTTGAGATTGAGCTTCAGCGTGCCGCTGCCCGACACACCGGTGACGGTGATGCGGTAACGGATGTTGTCCGACGTCACCAGTCCGGCAGCGGAGCCGGTGGTGCCGTTGGTGCCGAGGAGCGTGAAATCGCTGACGGTCACGCCGATGACGGCTTCGCTGAAGGTCACGTCGAACGACACGGTCGTCGCGTTCGTCGGCGATGCGTCGACGAGGGCGATCGCGCTCACGACCGGCGGCGTGTTGTCCAGCGGCACGACGGTGATCGCGACGTTGTCGGTGTCGGTCTTCGCGCCGCCAAAGCCGGTGTTGCCGAGGTCGTTGGTCGTGATCTGCAACGACGCCGCGCCGTGATAGCCCGTCGTCGGCGTGAACGTGAGACCGTTCAGCGCGGCGTTGATGCTGGCGAGCGTGCCGTCGAAGGTCATCGTGGCATCGGCATTGCCGTCGCCCGTGAGGAACGCCAGTCCCGCCGCGTTCGACAGCGACAGCGTGCCGTTGTTCACGGCGAGGGTGACCTGCACCTGCGCGCTGCCGGCATCGGCGTCGTCGATCGAGATCGTGTTGCCGAAGTTGAGCGTGGCGTTCTCGGTGACCGAACGCGCACCCGGCACCGTGTTCACCGGCGCCTGGTTGTTCGTGCCGACCAGCACGCCGGCGGTGCTGCCGACGGAGTTGAGCGTGAGCTGTGCCGGCGTGCCGTAGCCGTTGGCGATGCTGCCGCCGTTCAACGACAGCGCGCCGACGGTGATGCCGTTCGCGTCCATCTGGCCGGCGAGCACCGTGTAGCGGAACACGGCCGTCGAGGCCGTCGGGTTCGCCACGTACGTCGCCTGCACCGTCGTCGAGCCGATGGTCAATGCGATCCGCGGCGTCCCGGTAACGGCGACGTTCTGGTCCCACGTCACGGTGAAGTCGAGGTTCTGCCCCGGCCCGTACAGCCCGTTCGCCGGCACGGCGACGGATGTCACCTGCGGCGCGGTGTTCGGCACCACGCTGTTCGACGCCGCCGACGCCGGTCCCGTGCCGGCGGTGTTCTCCGCGGTAACGGTGAAGGTATAGGCGACGAAATTGGTGAGACCGTTGACGCGGATCGGGCTCGCGTTGCCCGTGGCGGTGTTGCCGCCGGGATTCGCCGTGACCGTGTAGTTCGTGATCGCCGAGCCGCCGTTGGAGGCCGGCGCGGTAAAGGCCACCGTCGCTTCGGCATCGCCCGCGGTCGCCGTGCCGATCGTCGGCGCATCCGGGAGGATCGCGTTGACGACGAACGACTGCGACACGCGCGGGGCCGGGTCGTACACGGTGTCGCCGGCCTGGTCGGCGTGGATGGTGCAGGTGCCGGCCGAGAGGAAGGTCAGCGTGCCGCCAGCGGTGATCGTGCAGATCGAGGTCGTGCCGGAGCTGAAGGCGACCGCCAGGTTCGACGTCGCCGTCGCGGTCAGCGTCGGCGAGGTGCCGAAGTTCTGCGCGCCCGGGTTCTGGAAGTCGATGCTCTGCACCGCCTTGGGCGTCACGGCGTTGGACGATGGGGACGCAGCGCTCGAGCCCATCGTGCTGCGCGCGGTGATCGCGAAGCGGTACGTGACGCCGTTGGTGAGGCCGTTGACGGTGATCGGACCGTTCGCACCGGTCGCGGTGATGCCGTCGGGCTGCGAGGTGACGGTGTAGTCGTCGATCGGATAGCCGCCGTCGAACGGCGCGGCGAAGTTGACCACTGCCTTGCCGTCGCTGGCCGTCGCGGTAACGACCGTGGGCGCGTCCGGTGCGCGCGGCGGCGCGTAGCCCAGCTCGACGGTGTTGGTGGAGCCGGAGCGTGCGGCGGCGCCGGTGCGCGTCGCGCGCCAGCGACCGAGCGCGGTCACCTTGCCCATCGCCACGTCCATGTCGGTCGTGGTGTAGGTGAAGGTGCACGTGGTGGTCGCGTTGACCGCGACCGGCAGGCTCGGGCAACTCACGGCCGACATGCCGGACGGGCTGCCGCTGGTGAAGCTCAGCCCGGCGATCTCGGCGTTGCCCGCCGAGAGCTGGACGTAGAACGTCAGCGGCTGACCCGCGCGCGAGAACGAGGGCCGGTTGGCGCCCGTGATCGACACCGTGGTGCTCTGCGCGGCCACCGGCGCGGCGAACACGCCGGCCAGCAACGCCACGATCGCAATGGCCGCGTGGCGCATCGCGCCCGATCGACCCGACATGCGCAGCGCGCGCACGACACCGTTCACGCCGACCCATCGCTGGGTCGCGCCCGAATTCCACATGGTGATTCCCCTGTTTGGTGCTGCTTCCCCGGCGGCGCCACGAAATGTGATGGCGCTCGCACTTCAGCGGCGCGCATATGACCACGTTCGGCGCCCGAATGCCAGCACGCAGGCGCCCGCAACCGCCGCACCGCATGAGTTCGCTTCGCGCCGCAACGCGACAGTTTCGGGGTAGTCGGGAGCGGTTTCCTTCGTAGCATCAATAACTTGCGACGCCGTACACATTCAGCTCGCTTCGGCTTTATCCGACTTCACCGCCGTTTCACGCCGGCGCTCGCATCAACCCCCTACCCCGCAAGGAGTTGCCGCCATGCCCCGTGTCCGCTGGTTGGCTGTCGCTGTTGCCGTCGCCTTGGTCCCGCTCACCGCGTGCAATCGCACGCCCGCACCGGAGGGCGCCGCCGAGACGCCGCCCGCAACCGCAACTCCCGCGGCAACGCCCGCCCGGTCGTACACCGACCAGGACATCAGCGATGCGTACATCTACCTGCTGTCGCGCCTGCTGGTGCTGCGCCAGCAGCAGCTCGACCTGAAGGAAGGCTTCAAGTGGAACGAGATCGTCCACCGCAAGCCCGGCGCGGTGGACTGGCCGAATCCCAACCTCGACGTTGCCTATTCCGAAGCGTGGATCGCCGTCGACGAGAGCAGTTGCACGCTGGTGACCGTGCCCAAGGTGACGGGCCGCTATTACACCGTGCAGTTCCTCAACGGCTGGGGCGAGACGCTGGCGAACATCAACGAACGAACGCAGCGTGCGCATCCGAACGGCGAGTTCGCGGTGTGCCTGAAGGGCGCGAACGTGCAGCTGCCGGCGAATGCGACGCGCATCGATCTGCCGGTGAAGTACGCGCGCGTCCTGGCGCGCGTGGAACTGGGCGACGACTGGAAGGGTGCCGAAGCGTTGCAGCACCAGTTCGCGTTCAAGGCCACCGGTACGCCGGCGCTGCCCACGTTGCCGGTGATCCCGCCCTTCGACATGGACAAGCTGCCCGGCGTCGAGGCGTTCGAAGCCGCGCCGGCCGTACTCGATAGCGAAGCCGACATCAATGCCGGCATGGACGCGGTGGCGGCGAAGGCGCGTGCGATTGCCGAAGGCATCAAGGACCCCGCCGAACGCGCACGCGTGGACCAGGTCATCCGCGAGAAGGCGCTGGTCGACTTCGCCAAGGCCTCGCCGACCATCGGCCACGGCACGACGAAGAACCATTGGGCCCGCCCAGCCGTATCGGGCACCTACAAGGACGACTGGCTTGGTCGCACGCTCGTCAACTACGCGGGCATCTGGGCGAACGACATGGACGAGGTGGTCTACTACAAGGGCAATCTGGACGCCACGGGTACGCAGCTCAACGGCGACCACGTGTACACGCTGACCTTCCCCAAGGACGACCTGCCGGAGAAGTACGCGAACTACTTCTGGTCGGTGATCGCGGTGGACCCTCGCCACATGCGCGTCCTGCCGAACGCGAAGAACCGCTTCCTGCTCAATCGCGAATCCGGCCTCAAGTACAACCCCGACGGCTCGCTCACGCTCTACTTCGCCGCCGACAAACCGGCCGACGCGCCCGACGGCAACTGGCTGCCGACGCCGCGCGGCCAGGACTACCGCCTCACCTTCCGCTTCTACGGGCCGAAGGGCGGCGTGAAGGACGGCAGCTACTTCCCACCTCCGCTGGTGAAGCGCTCCTGATGCGCAGGCACCCGAACACACGATCCCCACGACAAGGACAGCCCATGCGCATCCACACCCTCGCCCTCGCCATCGTTGCCGCGACGTCGCTCGCGGCCTGCCAGAAACAGCCGTCTCCCGACGCGGCGACGCCTGCGCCGCAACCCACCGCCGCCACCGCACCAGCGCCCGCTGCCACGCCAACGCCCGCACCCGCCGTGCCCGGCCCCGTCGCCGGCACGCGCCTCACCGAGCCCTACGTGCGCATGGCCGCGCGCGACACGTATTTCTGGGCGTGGCCGATGGTGAACATCTACAACCGCCGGCTCGGCTTCAAGGATCTGCCCGGGCCCGGAAAGCTCGGCGGCGTGCTTCCGGCGGCGCCGCCCAACAGCCTGATGATGCTCACCGACTACGTCGCGCCGTCCGAGCGCGAAGTCGCCTGCCCCAACCAGGACGTCGTGTACGGCGGCGGGCCGCTCGCGCTCGACATCGAACCGGTGGTGATCCAGGTGCCGGACTTCGGCGACCGTTTCTGGGTGTACCAGGTGGTGGACTCGCGCACCGACAGCTTCGTGAAGCTCGGCAAGATGTACGACACCAAGCCGGGCTTCTACCTGCTCGCCGGTCCCGACTGGAAGGGCGAGGTGCCGCAGGGCATCACCGAAGTCTTCCGCGCCGGCACCAACACCGGCTACGTGATCCCGCGCGTCGCCTTGCTCGACACCGCGGAAGATCGCGCCGCCGTGCAGCCGCTGGTGGCGCAGATCGACATGTACCCGCTGTCGAAGTTCGACGGAAAGCTGAAGCAGCACGACTGGTCGAAGAATCCGTCGTTCCCGCAACCGCCGCGCGCACCCGGTGGCGGCGAAGCGCCGAAGGTGAATCCGGATACGTTCTTCGACGAACTGCCCGTCGTGCTGAAGGACGCCAAGCCGCTGCCCGGCGAGGAAACCCGCTACGCGCAGGCGCTGGCGCTGGTGGACGCGTTGCAGAAGGATCCGGCGTTGAAGGCCGCCGCCATCGACGAAGCGAAGAAGGCCGAGCAGGAACTCATCGCGCCGCTGCTGCAGTTCCGCAACTTCGGCGTGCCGCTGCCGCACAACTGGACGACGGTGCGCAACGGCGCGCAGTTCGGCTCGGATTACTTCACGCGCACCGCCGTCGCCAAGTCGAACATCTACGTGAACAAGCCGAACGAGGCGACGTACTTCTACCAAGACCTCGACGACACCGGCGCGCGGCTCAACGGCAGCAAGCGCTACACGGTGACCTTCGACAAGGGCGGCCCGCCGGTGAAGGGCTTCTGGTCGCTGACGTTGTACGACGCGGATCACTTCTTCGCGCCGAACGAGATCAACCGCTACTCCGTCGGCACGAAGAACAAGGACCTCAAGCCCAACCCCGACGGCACGCTGACGATCTACGTGCAGCCCGACGCTCCGAGCGACCCGGTGCAGCGCGCGAACTGGCTGCCCTCGCCCAAGGGCGCCGACTTCTCGCTGTACGTGCGCACGTACTGGCCGGAGCAGGCGATCCTGGACGGCCAGTGGTCGCCGCCGGCGGTGAAGCCGGTTTCGTCCTGAGTCTTCGCATCAGACAGGAAATGAAGAACGGCGGGAGCGATCCCGCCGTTTCTTTTGGGTGTCGCACTGCAATGAGGCGGCGAGCGCCACGGAAACAGGAACGCCGGATGTGCATCGCGAGTGTCGGCGATGCGCATCCGGCGTCGGTGTGCGTGTTGGCTAGTTGTACGTGGTCGTGAACGTCGCGATGGCCGTAACCGAACCCGCGGTCATGTTGCCAGTGCGCACGTAGCGCGCCTTCAGCGGGATATCGACCGTCGGCGTGTTGACGACGATGTTGCGGGTGATGTCGGTTGTCGGCGCCGCCGACGTCTGGCCGAAGGTAACCGGCGTGCCGTTGTTGACTATCTGCACGCCCACGCCCGCCGCGGTCGAACCGGACGTCAGCGACAGGATGTTCGTCTGGTTGGCTGGCGTGGTCTGGTCGGTCAGGAACATGTGCAGGTTCGTGCTGCTGCTCGGATCGCCACCGGAGCAGGCCAGCGAGACGTTGAAGTCCTTCTCGCCCAGCGCGCTTCCGACGCTGCTGAAATCGGCCGCCGACGCCTGGTCCAGCGACACCACCACGTCGGGGGTGGACACGCTGCACGTGGGAAAACTGGGCTGGATGATGATCCCACCACCGCCAATCTGGATCGCAAGGAAGCCCGGGGAAGCAACCCCGTATGCGTGGAAGAAGCGTTGGGCAATGATCCCGGTCAACGGCCCACCCTGCGTGATGGGGCCCACCTTGTAGAACCTCACGGTGTAAGTGAAATCGTTGATCAGGAACGAAGTGCCGGCGGCGCCAATGGTGCTGCCCATGATCGGGAGAAGCGTGTGGTTGTACGCATACTCGATCGTTATCGCCAGGCCGGGAATGTTGGTCTGGAAGTAATTCGACGGGTAGCCGGGCACACTCGGCAACGGCGATGTCCAGTCCCAGCTTAGGACGCCGTAATCGCAATTGACCCGGACAATCGTCACGCCGGGAGGCGCCTGCGTGATGACGGTAGCGGTGGCGAGAAGCGTGCCGTTGGGTGCATTGCTATTGATCGGGATGTTCGTCGCCGGAATGTCGAATATGACGGGCGCGCTTCCCGGCGGACCGCCGGGTTGCGTGACTGTGCACTCAGCGTGGCTGACGGACGGAAGGAAGGCCACCGCCATCAACACGGCGGCCAAGACGCCCGTCCGATGGCCGGATACAAGCCTTCCCAGGGCTGCGCGCCCCCGATAGGCGATGTCTTCTAGAAACTTCATGGTGCTGCTCCTGACGAGGTGCGCGTCCGACCGTACGACGTAGCCGGGCGTTTGCTCTGTTGGTTGTGATGGCGAAAGGCGTTTGAACGACGCGGCCGCCAGTCAATGCGCGCGGCAGACGCCGCTGGTGGTGGCGATCCCTGCTGCGTTCTTGGTAGCCGCTGCCGGCGACCAGTCGATGGCGCAGCTCGTGCCATCGCCGACGTCCACCGACAGCGCGATCGTGTTCGCGTCCGGCAGCCGCACGAAGGCCTGCCCGCTCTGTGCGACATAGCCGACGACTTGGCCCGCAGCGCTCTTCACTTCCGAACCGAACGGCAGCGGCTTGCCGTCGTCGCGCGTGGTCTGGATGACGTAGGCGCTGCCGGTCTTGGTTTCGAACGACACCGGGATGATGGCGCCGGCGCGCGGCACGACGGTGGCGCGCGTCTGTTCCAGTTCGACGTCGTACGAAATGCCCTTGGGATCCAGCGACACCTCGTTGAGGCGGTACGGCATGAGGCTGTTGGTGATGGCGTAACCGCGGCGATCGATCTTGCCGATGCCGTCGCCCAGGCGCGCGCCCTTGGCGCCGTCGGCGTGGAGGATCGCCATCGTGTCGCCCAGCGACGAGGCCAGCGTGACGCCGCCCGGATGCACGACCAGGCCGCCCTGCGCCGACAGGCTCTGCGAGCGCGTACCCGTGCCCTGCGTGTAGGAGCCGTTGACCGAACCGTATGCACCGCGCCAGCCGCCGTAGAGGTTGACGGTGTCGTCGTTCTGGTCGCTGAAGTTGCCGGTGGCGCCGTAGCTGTACTGGTAGCGGTCGCCGGCGACGCCGGCCACGCCGGCCTGCACGCGGTTGCCCTGCGTGTCGTGCGCGGTGCCGACGTTGAGCACCGGCGCGCTCACGCTGCGGTCGTTGCCCAGCGGCACCGACAGCGTCATGCCGTAGGTGGTGTCGTAGCTGCCATCGTTGATGCGCGAGCGGCCGGCATTGACGCCGAAGTTCGCACGGCGCCAGCGCGCCGACCAGCCGAGCTGGTAGCTGGTGTTGACGTCGCGGCCCGACCAGTAATCGTGGCGCGAGCCGGTCAGGCTGAGCGAGCCGGCGCGGCCGAGGCTCT
Source organism: Lysobacter soli (assembly GCF_009755585.1). NCBI lineage: Bacteria > Pseudomonadati > Pseudomonadota > Gammaproteobacteria > Lysobacterales > Lysobacteraceae > Lysobacter > Lysobacter soli. Next base: position 3,696,921 of record NZ_CP046603.1, read on the forward strand.
GGCTCATGCTGACGGAGAAGCGGTTGCGCTCCACGCCGGAATCCTTGAGCAGGCCGTTCATGCCCTGGTTGCGGATGAGGTCGTCCCACTGCGCGGCCTGCGACAGGTCCGCATAGCCCTGGCTCGAATAGCGGTACGCGGCCAGCGCGAAGTTGGTGTTGGTCGAGGGAATGTTCTTGTTGTACGTGGCGCGCGCCGAGTAACCCGACTGGCTGCCGCGGTCTTCGCTGAAGTTGACGCGCGAACCGGACACGTCCACCGACACGGCACCGATCGGCGTGTTGAACGCCGCGCCGACCACGGCACTGCGATACAGGTCGCCATCGCTGGCCTGCAGGCCGGCATAACCGGTGAGCCAGTTGTTGATGCCGCGCTGGTAGGTGGCTTCGACGAACTTCGGTGCATCGGTGAGGTTCTGGTCGCGCAGTTCGCCGGCGATGGCCGAATAGCGCCACGAGCCCGGACGCAGCAGGTTCGGCACGGCCGCGAACGGCACGTTGAACGAACGCTGCCGGCCGTCGGCTTCGGTGACGACCACTTGCAGGTCGCCGCCGTAACCGGCCGCGGGCAGGTCGCTGATTTCGAACGGACCCGGCGCCACGCTCATCTGGTAGATGACGTAGCCGGCCTGGCGGATTTCCACCGTCGCGTTGGTTTCGGCCACGCCGCGCACGATGGGCGCGTAGCCGGTCATCGAGTCGGGCAGCATGCGGTCGTCGGTCGCCAGCGACACCCCGCGGAAGCCGACCGAATCGAACAGCTGCCCCGAGGTGAACGTGTCGCCGACGGTGAGCTGCGACTTCAGGCGATCGACGTCGTGCTGCGCGTAGGTGCTGATGTTGGTGAAGTCGGAACCGCCGCGCTGGTTCCAGCTGTAGTACGACTGGTTGCGCACGCGCCAGCCGGCGACGTTGAGGCCGGCGTTGAGGCCGAGATAGCCCGAGCGGGTGTTGCCGCCGAAGTCGTTGTCGGTGTTGGTGACGTTGGCTGAGTAGCCCAGCGTGAACGCGGTGACGCCGTCGTCCCACAGCTTGGGGTCGACATAACCGCGAGCACTGCGGCGCAGGTAGCTCTGCGGGATCGACAGGTGCAGGCCCATGTCGCCGGCGTCGGCGTGCACGCGCGCATCGGCGATGAGTTCGCGCAGGTCGAGGCAATTGCCGTCGAGCGTGTGGCCTTCGGCTTCGAGCTTGGTGGTGTCGATGCCGGCGGCGACGAGCAGGTTGAGGTCGAAGCAGGCCTGGATGTCGTTGTTCGCCTCGCGGAACGTCACCGTCTCGCGCGAGATCAGCGCGTCGTTGACGTAGAGGTCGACCGACTGCTGGCCGGGCAGGATCGGGTTGCCGTGCTCGAAGCGCGAGAGGTCCGCGCTGGCGCTGCCGCTGAGGAAGGCCGAGGTGAATTCGACGTTCTGCGGTTCCGGCGACGGATCGGGCGCCGGCGCGGCAAGCGCGATGACCGGCGCCGTGCCCAGTGCCGCCAGGATCGAAACGGTGAGGTTGCGGCGGTACGCGGCCGGCGTGGAGCGCGAAAGGGAAGCGATGCGGGACATTGCGGATACCGTTGATCTGGGCGCCTCCCGCTGCAGCGGCATGCGCCGCGCTTTCGAGGGGCAAGACGTTCCCGTGCGCCTCGCGAACGAGGCGCCTGGAGTGCGAATCGGTGGATGCCGGTGTTGGCGGCGGAGCGGCTCGGGCGTCAGCGCGTGTACGCCGCTTCGCCGTCGAGGTAGGCGCCGTAATCGTCGATGGCGCGATAGACGAGGCGACCGGCGTCGTTGCCGCCCTTGATCGGGAAGGTCTCGCGTCCCTTCGCCGGGCACAGGCCGCCCTTGCCGATGGACGGATCGGCCGGTGCCCCCTTCAGGCGGACGTCGGCGATGGACACGTTGAACGGCGTGCCGTTGGTGCACTCCATCGCCATGCCGTCCTTGTCGTGCACCAGGCGCCAGGTGACCTGGCCGATCGCGCTGGCGGCGTCGCCGGTCAGGCCGGTCGGGCGATAGAAGATCTTGACGCGCGTGCGCACGGCGAACTGCAGGTAGCTGCGCGTGTCGGACGACGGCTTCGGCGGGATTTCCAGCACGTTGAGCCAGTAGACGGATTCGCGATCCTGCGGCAGGTCGCCGCCGGTGAACATGATGCGCAGCGTCTGGCCCTTGCCCGGCTCCACGCGCGACAGCGGCGGCGTGAGCAGGAACGGCGCCTTGGCGGTTTCGGCCGTGGCGTTGGCGTCGCCGTCGTCGATCCACGACTGCACGATGCGCGGCGTGTCGCCCTTGTTGTTCATCGTGACGGTGACTTCGCGCTCGGAAGCGGGGTAGATCACGCGCGTACCGACCAGCGAGATGCCCGCCTGTGCCGACGAGAAGCACCCGACCGCCGTGAGCATCAGCGCGAGGGTGGTGCGATGGAGGAGTTTCATGGGGGAGGTCCGGAGCAGGCGTGCGGAAGAGGGGGTGATGCCGGACGTGCCGGCATCACCGGGTACTGCGGATGGATCAGTACGAGACGGTGTACATCACGTACGTGTTGACCGTGCCGGCCGTGGCGCCGCCGGTCTTGCTGTAGTACTGCGCCTGATAGTTCAGGACGCCCGGCGTACCCGAGACCGGCGTTGCGACCGGGTTGTTGGCGTCGCTCGGGTTGGCCAGGTTGATCGTCGCGTGGGTGTCGCCGTTGAGCAGGCGCACGCCAACCTTGGTCGCGGTACCCGTGGCCGAGTTGTCGAGGTAGCCATCGGCGTTGATCAGGGAGCCCGAGGTGTTCTCGAAGTTCAGGTGGGTCACCTGGTCATTGCAGGTATCCGATGCGCCACCGCCCACCAGGACCTTGAACGGGGTCGTCTCGGCATAGCTGTCGGCGGCCGACAGGGCGCCCGCCGGCGTGCCCGGCAGGGTCACGACCATGTCGGCGGCGCTGCCGCTCGCGCCGGAGCTCGGCGTCACGGTGCAGGTGCCGGCGCGCAGCACGCCATTGATCGTGATCTTGCCGGTGGCGGCGAAGGCGGACGGCATGGCGACGGCGGCCACGACGGCGACCAGGGCGGTGGAGAGCAGGGTCTTCTTCATTACGGAGTTCCTGATGTGTGCTTGGGGGATTGGTTGGGCCGCAAGGCCTTGGCCCTAGCGACGGGTGCATGTTCCTCGTCGCGGCCCGCCCACAACATCGGACAGTTCCGAAATCAATCAGATAAGTCGCCCAACATTGCGTTGGGACAGCGGGCGATCAGGCCTCGACGGCCGACCGCACGCGGCGCACCTTGCCTTGGCGTCGCCGCGCCGGCAGGAAAGTTTCACGCCCGGGAAATGTCGCGTGCCGACGGTCGGGCAGCGCGAGCGATGCGGCGGCAGGAATCAGGATTCGAACGAACCCGTCCGCACCTCGCCTTCGCGCACATAGCGATTGACCAGCACGCCGGTGGACGTCGTGCGCGTGGCGTCGAGCCGGAACGCCGATGGCTGCGCGCGATCGTCGAGCAAGCGCTTGCCCTGCCCCAGCAGGATCGGATGCACGATCAGTCGCAGCTCGTCGACCAAACCGGCGGCCAACAGTTGATGCACCAGTTCGCTGCTGCCCTGCGTGACGAGGTCGGGGCCGTCGGTGCGCTTGAGTTCGCGCACGGCCGCGACGATGTCGGCGTCCAGCGCGCGGCTGTTCTGCCATTGCAGCGTGTCGGCATGGTGCGTGGCGACGTGCTTGGTCACGTGGTTGAACATGTCGGCGATGAAGCGGTGCGGCGCGCCTTCGCGCACGTGCGGCCAGTACGAGGCGAAGATCTCGTAGGTGCGACGGCCCAGCAGCAACGCGAACGGCCGCGTGAACACGCCGTCCATCACGTCGCCGGAACCATCGGCATACGGCACGATCCAGCCGCCGTACGCGAAGCCGCCGCTGGTGTCTTCCTCCGGCCCGCCCGGCGCCTGCATGACGCCGTCCAGGCTGATGAACGCGGCCACGATGAGCTTGCGCATGGGATCACTCCGTGCGGATCGACGTGTCCGCCTGTTCTGATGACGAACGGGGACGCGCGGAATCGACAGCGGTCAGTCGAGCGACTGGATGCCGTCGGGTAACCGCACCCACGGGTGCTTGCGGTCGACATACACCGTCACGGTCGGCGCCGGAAACGTCGGATCGGCGAATGCGCCGACCGGAATCGTCACGAAGCCGGGAATGGCGTCGGCGCGCCAGAACACCGTCGCCCCGCACGTGGGACAGAAGTGGAAGTGCGCCGTCGTACCTTCGTCGCCGGTTCGCGCGAATTGCGTGCTGTCGCCTTCGACGGTCGTCGCCTCTTCGGAAAACCGCGCCTGCACGCCGAACGCACTGCCCGTGCGCTGCTGGCAGCACAGGCAGTGGCAGATCGACACCCGCGCGGGCTCGCCGCGCGCGGTGATGCGCAGCTGCCCGCAACTGCATGAGGCGACGTGGTCGGTCATGGCGTCGGTTCCCGCGCGCCCGCATCGTAGATGACCACGCCGTCGCGCACCGTCATGCGCACATCGGCGAATGCGTCCGGCGCGCGTTGCGGATCGGCGCCCAGCACGACCAGGTCACCCGCCATGCCCTTCGCCACGCGCCCGCGCTGCGACGCCTGGTTGAACCGCGTCGCCGGGGCCGTGGTCAGGCTTGCGAGGATCTGGCGCCAGTCCAGTCCGGCGCCGGCCATCAGCTGGTACTCCTGGTGCGTGTCGTAGACCTGGATGTAGCCGGCGTCGGTGCCGAACAGGATCTGCGCGCCACCATCCGCCATTGCCCTGACCTGCTGCTGCGCGGCGCCGACGAATCGCTGCACGACCGCGTCGGGCGCGCGTTCGCGGCGCAGTTCGGAATCGAACAGCGTCAGCGTCGGCACGAGCGCGATGTCCTGAGCCTTCAACTGCGCGACGAGCGTCGGCGACCACTCGCCCGCGTCCGGCGCCGTATGCGCCAGCACGTCGACGCCGCTGTCGATGGCCACCTGGAGTCCGGCCTGGTCGGTCGGATGCGCGAAGGCCGGTTTGCCGTGCGCGTGCGCGGCGTCGACGATCGCGCTTGCGACGTCCTTGCGCATCGGCAGCACGCCCTGGGGCTTGCCGACGATGGCGCCGGTGAAGAGCTTCACGCCATCGGCGCCGGCCCCGACCTGCGCCGTCGCGCGCGAACGCGCCGCTTCAGGCGTGGCCACCTCGGCGCTGGGCGCCTTTGTGACTGCCCACAGTTCGCGCACGTAGATGGGCGTGCCGTGCTCGGGATAGAACGGCATGTCCACCGTCAGCAGTTGCGGGCCGACGACCTCGCCGCGCTCCACGCGGCCGCGAAGCGCGCGCACGTCGCCGGGCAGCGAAGCGATGTCGAACAGCGTGGTAAAGCCCCATCGCGTGAACCGTTCGCGCAGCGCATCCGCCAGCGCTGCGGCGGGCTGCGCGTCGGGTTGGTGGAACGGCGGTTCGATCAGGTGGACGTGACTGTTCCAGAACCCCGCGGTCACGCTGGTGCCCTTGCCTTCGATCACGCGTACGCCGCGCGGCACCTTCACGCTTCCGCGCGGACCGACGGCCTCGATGCGGCCATTGCGGATCAGCACCGTCGCGTCCTCGATGGGCGCCACGTCGGGAGACGGATACACCCGCGCACCGACCACCGCGAGGTCCTGCGCCGCGGCGGGTGCGACGATGCCAACGAGCGCGACGCCGAGGGTGCGCAACCAGGGATGGGGCTTCTGCATGTGGATCCTCCTGTTCCGGTCCGCCATCGTGCGTCAGATGGCGTGCAGGAAGAAGCGTCGGAAGTCAGGGACGCGCCCAGGTGAGGTCAACCGGGTTGCCAGCGCGAAAGCATTGCGACGCGCGTCGCGGGACCGCGAGGGAGGCAGCGCCGTGCGTGGTTGCAATACGCGCGCAGGGCTGCGACAAGGACGGACCTCCCCGTCCGGCCCACCCATGTCCTACGTCCGCTGCCTTCGTGGTATCGCCTCCGGCGTCGAGTATTCCGCCGACGTACCGATGAACCTCGATCCCGTCGACGGCCGGCCGGTCGAGATGGTGCTCGATCTGGAGCGACTGGCGCGCGAGAAGCCGGATGCCGCGTGGTATCGCCCGCAGCGTCGCGACCTGTGGCGCTTCGGCGCGTTGATGGCGCTCGATGCCGACGATCCGGTCGACGCCGCGCATCTGGTGCCGCTCGGCGAAGGCGCGACGCCGCTGCTCGATTATTCGGCGCATCCGGTTGCGGCTAAGGCAGGCCTCGCGCTCCAGCTCAAGGACGAAGGCAAGGCACATCCCGGCTACGGCGCGAACCCGACACAGAGCTTCAAGGACCGCGGCATGGCGATGGTGGCCGCGCAGGCGCGTCGCCTGGGCCTGACCAGGCTCGCGGTGCCGACGCAGGGCAACGCCGGCGATTCGCTGGTGCGTTACGCGCTGGAAGGCGGGCTGAGCGTCGTGGTCGCGATGCCGGACGACACGCCGATGCCGATCCTCGGCGGCGTCGCTGCGGCGGCCAAGCGCCATCCCGATCGCGTGACGCTCGAACTGGTCGGCCCGACCATCCGCGAGGCCGGCGCGTTCCTCAAGGAGCGCTACATCCCCGATGGCTGGTTTTCCGTCGCGACGTTCCAGGAACCGGGCTGGCGCATCGAAGGAAAGAAGTCGCTCGGCCTCGAACTCGCCGAGCCGTTGCCGGGCGAAACGCGCTGGTCGTTGCCCGACGCGGTGATCTATCCGACCGGCGGCGGCACCGGCGTGCTCGGGATGTGGAAGGCGTGGGACGAACTTGAGGCGCTGGGCATGATCGATTCGCGCCGCCCGCGCATGCTGTGCGTGCAGAGTGCACGAACGGCTCCGCTCGTGCGTGCATTCGACACCGGCGCAGCGGACACGACCGTCGTCGAAGCAGGCGGGACGCTGGCCGTGGGCCTCAACGTGCCCGGTGGCGTCGGTCATTTCCGCGTTCTGGACATCATCCGCCGGAGCGGTGGCGCCGCGGTTGCGGTCGATGAAGGCGACATCGAATCCGAACTCGCGGCGACGTGGCGCCGCACGCACGACTGGATTTCGCCCGAAGGCGCAGCGTGCCTCGCGGCGCTGCCGCAGCTGCTCGACCGCGGGCTCGTCCAGCGTGGCGAGCGCGTGGTCGCGGTCAACACGGGCTCCAGCGAGAAGTACCTGCCGACGCTGCGCCACCTGCTTTGACCGCACGACTGATCACGTGGGCATGGCTTTAATGGGCCATGCCAACCTCAGGGTCGCGTATTCGCGGCCTCGGCCCGAACCGCGCGTGCTGCGCGCGCATCGGGCTTCATGCCGCCAGCGCCATCATCGGCCGGTCGGCCGTGTCAGTGCGGTCGCGTGTTCGCTCCGTCCAGCGTGAACCGGAACAGCGTCGTCGACAGCCGCGCCGGCGCTTCGGGATCGTGCCAGGCGTTGTCCATGATGCGCGACGCGGTGACGTACATCGTGCCGTCCGGCCCCTGCGAGAAGGTATCGGGCCATCGCAGACGCGAATCCTGCAGCAGCACCTCGACGTGGTCGCCCTCGCGGACCTTGATCGCGTCGTCCTCCAGTGCCGAGATGTACATGCGTCCCTGTGGATCGATCCACAGGCCGTCCGAGACACCGTTCTCGCCGACCATCTCCACCGCGTCGGCCACCTCATGCTCCGACAGCGTCACGTCGTGCAGCACGCGCGTGGGAATGCGATACAGCGTGCGGCCGGTGACGGCCTGCCAGTAAAGCGTTTCGCCATCGGGCGCAAGCGCGATGCCATCGGAGCTGAACTCCACGCCGCGGCCGTCCGGTCGGCGGATTTCCTGTCCGTGATGCGTGACCACCACGTCCTTCTCCAGCTGCGTGCTGGGATGGCCGTCGAGCACGCGCCGCGCGCGGCCTGTTTCAAGGTCGACGATCACCAGCGCGCCCCGCGTGCCCGAATCGGTGATGTAGGCGTGGCGACCATCCGGGCTGAAGCGCACGTCGTTGAGGTACGAACCCTCACGGGCGATCTGCTCGTCGAACGCGATGGTCTGCACGACCGCGTCGCTCGCAAGATCGATGCGCACCAGCTTCGGTCCGCCCTGCACGAGGAACGCCGTCGCCGGCGCAGCGGGGTCGATCACCCAGAGCGAGCCGCGCCCGTCCGCCACCACGCTCTGCACGCAGACCCAGCGGTCGCCGGGCGACAACGCGTTCTTCTTCGCATTGCGCCATTCGTTCCAGCGCGCGTCCGGATAGGGGCGCAGGCTGCCGTCCGGCAGCAACTCGGCGACGGACACTTCGATGTCTTCGGTCCAGCGCGGGAAGTTGACGAAGATGCGGCCGTCCTCGCTCACGCTGACGCCGGTGACCTCGTGGTCGAAACGCGCCACCTCCACCAGGCGCGGGTCGGAAATAGCCGAAAGCGCGCGGCCTCGCGCGGTCGATTCGGCACGCTCTGATCGGGTCGTCGCCATGTCGGTATGCACTCCAGTCAGCGGCCGGGCTTGAGCACGACCTTTGTCCAGCCATCGCTGCGCGCGTCGAAGTTCTCGTAGCCTTCGGGCGCGTCCTGCAAGGGCAGCTCGTGCGAGATCACGAACGACGGCGTCGCCTTCTCTGCGTGGATGAGGTTCATCAGGTAGCGGTTGTAGCGCTTGACATGGCACTGGCCGATGGCCATCTGCTGGCCCTTGTAGAAGAACATGCCGATGTCGAACGGGATCTTGCCCTCCTTCGCGAGATCGGTCGCACCGCCCGGGTCCTGCGGAACGAACACGCCGACCACGCCGATGCCGCCGGTGCCCTTCACCGCCTTCACCAGGTTGTTCATCGTCAATCCGGGCGTTTCGCGTTGCGCACAGTTGAAGCACTGGTAGCCGACGCATTCGCAGCCGCGGTCCGCGCCCAGGCCGTTGGTGAGTTCGAGCACCTGTTCCACGCCGTCCTGCTCGGTGTCGTCGATCGGGATCGCGCCGATCTGCTCGGCGAGCGCGAGTCGATCCTTGTTGGTGTCGACGACCATCACCTGGTAGGCGCCGCGGATCGTGGCCGAGTACGCCGCCATCAGGCCGACGGGGCCGGCGCCATAGATGACCACGCTCTCGCCCGGCCGCACGCCGGCGAGTTCGGTCGCGTGATAGCCGGTCGGGAAGATGTCCGCGAGCATCACGTAGTCGTTTTCCTTCTCCTCCGCATCCTCGGGCAGGACCAGGCAGTTGAAGTCCGCGTACGGCACGCGCAGGTATTCGGCTTGGCCGCCGGCGTACGGCCCCATGTCGGCGAAGCCGTACGCGGCGCCCACGCCACCGGGATTGGCGCGGATGCACGCACCGGTGAAGCCGCGCTCGCAGTTCTCACAGCAACCGCACGACACATTGAACGGCAGGCAGACGCGATCGCCCTTCTTGACGCGTTCGACCGCCTTGCCGACTTCGATCACTTCACCCAGGTTCTCGTGCCCGAGGATGCGGCCGCTCTCCATGGAGGTGCGGCCTTCGTACATGTGCAGGTCGGAGCCGCAGATGTTCGTGGTGGTGATGCGAACGAGCGCATCGGTGGGCTTCTCGATGGTGGGATCCGGCCGCTCGACGACGCTGACGTCGCGCGGTCCGTTATAGACGAGTGCGCGCATGGGACCTCCAGGAATGGGGCTACGTAGATACGTGCCAGCAATGGAGTGGGTCTTGTGCTGGAGCGATGGATCCTACGCTCCGAAAAGTTCGCGTAGTGCATAAGCGGCCGCGAGTGGAACGCACACGAACGCGCGCAGATGCTTGAGTCCGTTTCATCGCATGTCGCTTCAGATGGTCACCTGCGCGACGACGGTTTTCGTTGCGCGATGTGCAGCAGCGACGCCCGCAGCGGTCACGGGATCATTCGGGACGACGCTGCGAGCCACGCGTAGCGACAGCACGGCGATGTCGCTGTGCCTGCGCATTGCAGCGGAGCCGGCTCGCGTACGGTTGGCCTCGCAGCAGATCAGTAACCATCTGCCGTAAGGCGCAATCTCATGCCACCTGGCTCTTTGCCAGCGCTCAGCTCTATGTCAACCAGCGCACCGCGACCACGTGAGCCACGGCCGGTCGAGAAGGAACCACGCTCGGCCCGTTCGCATTGCGTCGCCAACACGCCAGCAAGTTCCCGTGACCAACCGTGCAACGCGCTCAATTCGCCGCAGAACGATCCTCGCCGCGCAGCGCCCGCATGATCGTGTCCGAATCGACGGGCTTCACCAGATGCGCATCGAAACCCGCACGCCGCGTGCGCTCGAAGTCCGACGCCTGTCCCCATCCGGTGAGCGCGATCAGCCGCGTGCGACGCGACCACGGTCGGCTGCGAATCCAGCCGCACACCTGCAGGCCATCTCGGCGCGGCATGCCGAGGTCGATGAAGGCCGCGGCCGGACGCACCGCCTCGGCCAGTTGGCACGCTTCTTCGCCGTCGCTGGCCACATGCACCGTGTGGCCTTCGAGCTCGAGCATGAGCCGCAGCGTGGTGGCGGCATCGGCGTTGTCGTCGGCAACGAGGACGCTGATTGCTTCGGTGCTTCGCGCAGGGAGCACCGGATCGACGGCAGGCGCCACGTCGTGCGCACGCGGCAGGCGGAGTGTCGCGCGGGTGCCGGTGCCATCGGGCCCGCGTTCCAGCGCCAGCGAGCCGCCGTGCAGCTGCGCGATCTGGCGCGAAAGCGCCAGCCCGATGCCCAGTCCCGACGGTGCCATGTGCGGCGGCGGGACGCCCTGCTCGAACGGCTGCATCAGGCGTTCGATGTCGTTCGCGTCGATCCCCACGCCGTTGTCCGTCACGGTGAACGACAGCGTCGCATCGTCCGCCGTTACTTCCACCCGGATGATCCCGCGCGGCGGCGTGAACTTCGCCGCGTTGTTGAGCAGGTTGGTGATGGCCTGCGCGACTCGCACGAGATCGCCTTCCAGCGCCCATCTCCGATCGGGCTCGACGATGTCCAGCCGATGCAGCGCGCCTTCGATGACCGGGCGTGCGGTTTCGAGCGAAACCGCGAGCACGTCCTCCGCGCGCACGATGCCGGTACGCAGTTCCAGGCGATCGCGCGCGATGCGGCTGACGTCCATCAGGTCTTCGACGAGACGACTGAGGTGATCGACCTGGCGGTCGATCGTCGCAAGCGCATCGGACGCGTAGGCGGGATTGCGCCGCGCGATTTCCACCGCGTATCGCACCGGCGCGAGCGGGTTGCGCAGCTCGTGCGCGAGCGTCGCGAGAAAACGATCCTTGCGTTGCGCCTCGGCCGCGAGCTGCGCGGTCTCGGCCACCGTCATCGCTTCGCGCAGTTTGACCTCGTGCAGCGCGGCCTGCACCACGCGCTGGCGTCGTCGCGACGCATGCAGCGAGTGGCACGCAAGGCAGATGCCCGTACCAAACGCGAGGTACAGCGCCATTCCCAGCTGGCTTCGCGGATCGGAGACGGCGAAATTCTCGAGCGGCGGGAAGATGGTCCACGCCATGAACGCCGCACCGAGCGCCACCGCCAACAGCCCCGGCCCGAGGCCGCCGTACCACGCGGACAGCAGGACGGCGCCGAACAGCGGCATGAACGTCGCTTCGCGGAAAAGGTCCGGCCACAGCACCGCGCGTGCGAGGCAGGCGATGAGTACCGCGCCCACCGCCACGGCCCATCGCCGCCAGCCGTGTCCGTTCGAGTTGTCCATGGTGGCGGTGGCGTTAGCGTCGGGCATGCCGGCGCCCTGTATCTCATGAATCGGTCCTACTGATGCACCGGGACGGGTCATGACTGCGTGAGGAACCCCAACTGCGGCTGACCAACGCCGTCCGGTGCCCGGTGGAAACGGCACGACGTCGAGCGGAGGCGGCCGACGACCGACGTGTCGCCTGCGAGGCCGGCGTGCGAGGGCGCGCACTGCCGCGGTCTCGTACACTCGGCGCAGGCTCTGGACACGCGATTTTCCACGCCGCACCTGCGGCCGCACACGACGGGGAACAGCATGGGCAACCGCACGAGGCAGGCCACGCGTGTCATGTCGATCATGCTGCTGGCACTGGCGGTGGCGCCGTTTGCGGTCGTGGCGCAAACGAAGACCGCGCCGGGGTCCAATCCCCTGTTCCGCGACAAGTTCACCGCCGACCCCGCACCGCTGGTGGTGGGCGACCGGCTGTACCTCTACGTCGGGCACGATGAAGCCCAGCGCGACGAGATGTTCAACATGCGCGAGTGGCTGGTCTATTCGACGGCCGACATGAAGACCTGGACCGACCACGGCCCGATCATGAAGGTGGCCGACTTCAAGTGGGCCAAGGCCGATGCGTGGGCGTCCCAGGCCATCGAGAAGAACGGGCGGTTCTGGTTCTACGCGGCGGTGGAGCACGACGGCACGCATCCGGGCAAGGCGATCGCGGTGGCCGTGGCCGACACGCCCACCGGGCCGTTCGTCGATGCGAAGGGCTCGGCGCTCGTCACCAACGAGATGACGCCCAAGGGCACGCACAGCTGGGAAGACATCGACCCGACGGTGTTCACCGACGACGATGGCACGACGTGGCTCGCGTGGGGCAACCGGCAGTGCTACATCGCCCGGCTCAAGCCGAACATGATCGAGATCGACGGGCCGATTACCGAAATCACGCCGCCGCACTTCGAGGAAGGCCCGTGGCTGCACAAGCGCGGCGCGATGTACTACCTGACGTACGCCTCGCTCGACCGTGCGACACACCGGGACGAAAAGGTGTCGTACGCGACCGCGCCGTCGATCCAGGGGCCCTGGACGTATCGCGGCGAGTTGACGGGTTCGGGCAGGTACAGCTTCACGATTCACCCCGGCATCGTGCAGTTCAAGGGCGACTGGTACCTGTTCCTGCACAACGCCGCGCTCGCCATCGGCGACCAGAACGGCGCGATCGGACGGCGCGCGGTCACGGTCGAGCACCTGCAATACAACCCCGACGGCACGATGAAGCCCGTGGTGCAGACGGACGCCGGCGTTTCGGTGCCGCCTGCGCGGTAAGCGCGCCAGTCGGGGCGCTTCAGGCGCCCTTGGACTCGGAAGCGCCAATGGCGCATTCTTCGTTCGTTCGCCGGCAGGTTCCATTCGCCGGCCGGTTCGCGCTTCAGGCCCTCGCACTGCGCTTCCACTCCGCTCGCGAGGACAGGATCCCTCTTCCAGATCCGGAGACGCCCGATGGACCGCAGGACCTTCAACACCGCACTGCTCGCGGGCGCTGCGGCCACCGCGGTGGGACCCTCGTTCGCGAAGGAAACGTCCGCACCAGGCAAGGCGAGGAATGTCGTGCTCGTGCACGGCTTGTTCGCCGACGGATCGAGCTGGCTGGAAGTGATTCCGCACCTGCAGGCCGCAGGGCTCAACGTGACGTCGGTGCAGAATCCGTTGACCACGCTGGAGGAAGCGGTCGCGTCCTGCCGCCGCGTGCTGGACCGGCAGGACGGTCCGACGGTGCTGGCCGGGCACTCCTTCTCGGGCATGATCGTTACCGAAGCCGGTGCGCATCCCAACGTTTCATCCGTGGTCTATGTCGCCGCGCGCGCACCCGACGCGGGCGAAGACTACGCCGCGCTGGCCAAGCGCTTTCCCACGCCGCCCGCTTCCGCCGGGATCGTGTACGACGGCGACGAAGGCCGGCTTTCGGAAGCCGCATTCCTGCGCGACTTCGCGGGCGACCTGCCAACGGCGAAGGCACGTGCGTTGTTCGCCGTGCAGCAGCCTTTCCGCAAGGCATTACTCACCGGCCGCACCACGCAGGCGGCGTGGCGCACGAAGCCGAGCTTCTATGCAGTCTCCACGAAGGACCGGACGATCGATCCCGACCTGCAACGCTTCATGGCGTCGCGCATGAAGGCGCGCACGGTGGAACTGGCATCCAGCCATGTTTCGCTGATCTCGCATCCGCGCGAGGTCGCCGATCTGATTCTCGAAGCAACGAAGGCCCGCTCAGCCGCCGCCTGACATCGCGGGGCAATCGCGTCGTTGCGCGCTCAGGCGGGCTCCTGGTCCCATGTCCTGCTGGCTTCCTGCGTGATTTCGCGCAGGCGCTGGACCAGGCGGTCGGCCACGTCGTTGACGGTCTTCCACTCGGGAATCGGCACGGTGTTCGGCTCGTAGTAGCGGAATCCGTGCGTGGAATAGACGTCGTTCAGCACGCCGATTGCCGTGCGGTGGTCGGCCGCGAACTCGACATAGCTGTTGAGGTCCAGCGCATCGGCCGCGTCGAGCATGTAGCCGAGGTCGTGCCCATACGGCTTGAATTTGAGCTGTTCCATGGGAATTCCCTTCGCCAGCAGGAATGCCTTCAGCCCCAGCTCGATGGAATGCCCGATCAGCGTGTGGCTCGCCATCACGCTCTCGTCGGCGACCACGTTCGCCGCATCCATGAACTCTTTCGCGTAGTGCAGCAGACCTTCCGGACTCGTGCCCATGTGATGTTTTTCCTCGCGGCAGGCTTCGAACGCTAACAGAGAAGCGTGTCCACCGCGGGATTCATTGCAGCGGCTGGCAGCTGGACGGCTGCAGCGGCTTGCCGTCGACGTGCCGCTGGCCGGTTCGACGCCGATCCCGAAGGCACGTGACCGCTACGCACGCCTTTCAACGTTGACTATCCCGGGTGCTGTCGGTCAGAGGAAAAGCGGGCGACGTACCGATGTCATCCGCAACCGTTCGCATCGTCGTGCGGGCTTGCCTTACGCTTCCGTTGCACGAAGAAGTGCCGACTACCGGGCGGTCGTCATACGTCGAAAGGATGAGCCGGTCCTGGCTGGAGAACGGTTAGGATGGGCTCCTGCGCGAGGGGACTCCGCGCACGCGATCAATCCCACACGATCAGACAGCCTACGGGGGCTGTGGTGCGCCAACTCCTGGCAGTCCTTTCCGGTCTTGCGATGCTGCTGTGCGCGGCGGCCGTGCATGCGCTGGATCCCAACGTCGGGATCAACCAGTTCCGACACACGCGATGGACCGCCGAGGACGGCGTGCCGCTGGGCATCTATGCCCTCGCGCAGACGCCGGATGGTTTCCTCTGGACCGGCAGCGACAGCGGACTGCATCGCTTCGACGGCGTGCGCTTCGAGGTCGTCCCCGCCCGCGCAAACGGCGCGCGCGTGGGCGAGCCGGTCTCGGCGTTGTTGACGGCGCGCAACGGCGACCTCTGGATCGGCTACCAGTCCGGCCGCATCGTACTGCTGCGCAAAGGAACGCTGATCGACCGCTCGCCGGCGGCCAGCGACCGATGGGTGTACCGCTTTCTGGAGGACCGCTCGGGCGCGGTCTGGACCATCACCGGCAATTCGAACCACCCGTTCATGCGCTATGCGGCGGGCCGCTGGGAAAGCATCGGCGCGCAGTGGGGCATCACCGCGCCCTCCGCATGGGGCATCGCCGAGAGCCGGGATGGACGCCTCTGGGTCTCGGATGGCGCCAGGACGCTGGTGCTGGCCCCCGGTGAACGGAGCTTCCGCAACGTGGGCATCGCGGGCACCCGCGGCGATGGCTACAACGAAGGACTCGCGACCGACCGCTCCGGACGCGTGTGGCAGTCGAGCGGCGTCGAAGGCACGCGCCGGTTGCCGTCGGTTCCGCTCGCACGACCGGACGTGCCGCCCTTCGCGACGGTGCCGGCCGCATCGGCGACGCATTCGTACCGGACGTTCCTGTTCGATCGCGACGGTTCGATCTGGGGTGTCACGTATTCGGCGGGCATGTTCCGGATCGCGACGCCCGACGCCCTGTACCGCGGCGGCCGTCCCGTCGAGGAAACCTTCACCGCGAACGACGGCCTGTCTTCCGATCGTGCGTTGTCGATCCTGGAAGACCGCGAAGGCAATCTCTGGGTCGGCACGAGCGCGGGGCTGGATCGCTTCACGCCGGCCAACGTGCGCCCGGCGACCGACATCCCCGCGTATTCGCGATTCGGCTACATCGTGATGGGCGCGCGCGACGGAACCGTCTACGCCGCCGATTCCGACAGCCTGTACGGCATTTCGCCGAAGGGCATCACGACGCGGCTGCTCGATGGCCTCAACAACCCGCAGGCCCTGTGCGAGGACGCGATGGGCGTGGTCTGGTTCGCGACCAGCGACGCCTTCTTCCGCGGCGTCGGGCAGCGTTTCGAGCGCATCCCCACCGACAAGCGCCGCAATGTGCTGGACTGCGTGGCGACGCCGGACGGGCGCCTGTGGTTCAGTCGCACGCGCGGCGGCATCACGCGCTACGAGAACGGCACCTGGACCGACAGCCTGCCCGACGGACCGGACGGGCCGCTCAAGGTCACCACGCTGATCGCCTACCGCAACGGGCTGCTCGCCCACGTGCGTTCGCGCGGGCTGGTCTACATGGAACTTCCCGACACCCGCGTGGTGTGGAAGAAGGACGACATCCCGGGCGGCGAGATCACCGCGTTGCAGCCGATGGGCCACGATGTCCTGCTCGCCAGCGTGGGCGGCATGGCGCGGCTGCGCGACGGGAAGATCACGCCACTCGGGCGCGATGCTCCCTGGCTGCAGGGCGTCGTCGGGATCGCCGACGACCGGCTCGGCTACACCTGGATGCTCTCGCGTGCGGGCATCGCGAGGGTGTCGCGCGACGCCCTCGCCCGCGCCTTCGACGACCCGGATGCGCCGCTGCACGCGCAGCTGTTCGATTTCGACGATGGCCTGAAGGCGCCCGCCGTGACGGGCTATTCGAGGAACAGCGCCGTCCTCGGGGGCGACGGCGTGCTGCGCTTCCTGACGACGGACGCGATCGTGCAGGTGCAGCCCGCGCGGCTGGCGCGCAACCGCATGCCGCCGCCGGTGAGCATCACCGGACTCGCGTTCGGGTCGCAGCGGTTGCGCGATCCCGCGTCGGCGACGCTGCCCGCGGGTGCGTCGCGGATCGAGATCGACTACACCGCGCTCAGCCTGACGGTGCCCAGGCGCGTGAGGTTCCGCTATCAGCTGCTCGGCGTGGACGACGACTGGGTCGAGGCCGGCAACCGCCGCCAGGCGTTCTACACCAACCTCGCGCCGGGCGATTACCGGTTCCGGGTCGTCGCGGCGAACAACGATGGCGTGTGGAATCCGCAGGGTGCGTCGCTCGATTTCACGGTGCCGCCGACGTTCATCCAGTCGATGTGGTTCAAGGCGCTCGTCGTCGCCGCGCTCGCGCTCGTCCTGTCGATGCTCTACGCGCTGCGGCTGCGCTACGCGACGGCACGCCTTCGCGATCGTTTCGATGCGCAGATGGCGGAACGCAACCGCATCGCGCGCGACCTGCACGACACCCTCCTGCAAGGCATGCAGGGCATGCTGCTGAGCTTCCAGGCGCTCGCCTCGAAGCTGCCGCAGGACGCGGCGCTCCGCCAGCAGATGGAGCGCGTGCTCGATCGCACGCAGGACACCATCCGCGAAGGGCGCGACCGCATCCACCAGCTGCGCGATCCCGAAGCGAGCACGATGGACCTGGCCGAGTCGCTGGGGCGGCACGCGCAGGAACTCGCGGCCGAGCACCAGCTCGTGTGCGACATCACCGTGCCGTTACCGCCGCGACCGCTTCAGCCCATCGTCTACGAGGAGCTGCGCCAGATCGGGCGTGAGGCGATCAGCAACGCCTGCGTGCACTCCAACGGCACGCGCGTGGACATCCGCCTGACCTACGGCAACGCCGGTGTCGTCCTGACGGTGCAGGACGACGGCGTCGGCATCGCCGAGGACCGGATGGGCGTGGAGCGCCACTGGGGCCTGAAGGGCATGCGCGAACGCGCACTGCTGATCGGCGCGACGTTGTCCATCAGCGGCAGGTCGGGCGGCGGTACGGAGGTCAAGGTCGGCATCGATGCGGACGAGGCGTACCCGAGGCGTTGAACGAAGCGGCCCCGCCGACCATCCAGGCTGCTACCAGCGCAGCATCGGAAGTGGACTGAACGGATGGGTGAGCATCCGCTTCAGCGACAGCTTCAGCAGCAGGCGATGGAAGCCGAAGCCCGGGAACATGTCCATGACGGACGCGACGACGCGGCGCTTCAGGCCGAACCGCAGATGGCCGCGGGACACGTCCACCCAATCGGCGCGGCGGAAGGTCTCCACGCTGGCGCGCTCGCGCGGATCGCACGGCGTCAGCTTGTGGTGGTGGTCGATCATGGCCGAGATCTCGCCGGCCCACTCCGTGCGCCCGATGTCCTCGAGGTACGCGTTTGCCATCGCGATCGAAGGCGCCAAGTAATCGAACGTGCCCGCCGACCAGATGCCGAGGTCGTGGTACGCCGCGGCGATGGACAGCTTTTCCAGGTCGATGTCCTCGCCGCCGAGCAGGCAATGGAAGTTGACCACCCGGTACGCGTGGTTGCGGTACGCGTTGAACGACGCGCCCAGCGGGTCGGCGTGCCGGTCGAGCAATGCATCCAGGCAGGGAATATTGACGAGCATCGTGGCCACTCCCGGTCCTTGCCCGCGAGAGGCCAATGTAGAAGCCGGCCGACGCCATGCAATCCACCATCCTTGCCCTGGCGACCTCCCCCATCCGGGTGAATGACGGACGCGATCCGCTGTCGCGCCGGCCGTCACCGCGGAGGTACTCTTTCCACCACGAGCGGACTCGACCGTTCGACCACGTCCCCCAGCGTGAGCGCCATGCCGATACGCGTGCTGACCATCGACGACCATCCCGCGCTGCGCGAAGGCATCGCGGCGATGCTGTCGAACGAATCCGACATCGAAGTGGTGGGCGGCGAGTCGAACGCCGAGGCCGGGCTGGACGCGTTCCGCCGCCTGCTGCCCGACATCACGCTGATGGACCTGCAGATGCCCGGCATGGGCGGCCTGGAAGGCGTGCGCACCCTGCGCGGCGAGTACACGGCAGCGCGCGTGGTCATCCTGACGACCTTCCGCGGCGATGCGAACGCGCGCGATTCGATGGCGGCGGGCGCAGCCGGCTACCTGCTCAAGAGCGCGCTACGCGACGAGCTGCTCGACTGCATCCGCAAGGTGCATGCAGGCGGGCGGTACGTGTCGGCGGAAGTGTGCGCGGACGTCGCGACGCACCTGGGCAACGAACTGCTGACGCCGCGCGAACTGCGCATCCTCCAACTCCTGTCGGAAGGCAAGGAGAACAAGCGCGTCGCCAGCGACCTCGGCATCTCCATCGAGACGGTCAAGTCGCACGTGTCGCGGATCTTCGAGAAGCTCGGATGCCACAACCGCACCGAGGCCATCCGCATCGGCATCCGGCGCGGCATCCTGCGCCAGATGACGCAGTAACGCCGCACTCGCCCTCACACGGCCCAGCACGCGCAGCCGAGCGCACCCCAGAACCCCTTGAGGTCGCCGGTGGGCACGTTCGCGGCCCACGCCTTCGCGTGTGCGTGTCCATGCACGTTGCAGGCGTGTGCGCATCCGCAACCGGCGGTCTGCACGAGCGCATCGCGCGCCGGCACGTCGGCCGATCGGGCGTAGCCGCCCTGCGTGCGCACCGGCGACCAGTCCGGCATCGCCGGCGGAATCGGTGGATCGTGCGACGCGAAGTCGCCGGAGGCGTACACGATGCGACCGCCGACCACCGTCATCAGCGACGCGATGTGCGCGATCTCGTCTTCCGCGCAGCCGAAGTAGTCGCGCGACGGCACCACCAAGTCGGCGAGTTGGCCTTCGGTGATCGTTCCCTTGTTCCCTTCCTCGTTGGAGAACCACGCGACGCGCTCGGTCCACATGCGCAGGGCCGACTCGCGATCCAGCCGGTTTTCCGGCGGATACAGCGACATGCCGCCGACGGTGCGCCCCGTGACCAGCCATGACAGCGACACCCACGGGTTGTACGACGCGACGCGCGTGGCGTCCGTGCCCGCCGAGATGCGTGTGCCCGATGCCATGATCTTCGCTACCGGCGGCGTCGCCGCGGCGGCCGCCTTGCCGTAACGCTCGACGAAATGCTCGCCCTGGTAGGCCATGCGGTGTTGCACGGCGATGCCGCCGCCGAGCGCCGCGACGCGATCGATCGAGCGATCCGAAATGGTTTCGGCGTGGTCGAAGAACCAGTGCAGTCCGTGGAGCGGGATCTCCCGGTTCACCTTCTCGAACACGTCCAGCGCGCGGCTGATCGTTTCGTCGTACGTGGCATGCATGCGCCACGGCCAGCGGTTCTGCGCGAGGATGCGCACGACCGCTTCCAGGTCGCCTTCCATGTTCGGCGGCATGTCCGGACGCGGCTGGCGGAAGTCCTCGAAATCGGCCGCGGAGAACACGAGCATCTCGCCCGCGCCGTTGTGGCGGAAGTAGTCGTTGCCCTGGCGGTACTTCGACGTGCGCGTCCAGTTGAGGAAGTCCTCCTTTTCCTCTTTCGGCTTCTGCGTGAAGAGGTTGTACGCCAGCCGCACCGTGAGCTGGTCTTCGTCGGCCAGGCGTCGGATCACTTCATAGTCTTCCGGGTACTTCTGGAAGCCGCCTCCGGCATCGATGACGCTGGTGACGCCGAGCCGGTTGAGCTCGCGCATGAAGTGGCGCGTGGAGTTGAGCTGGTAGTCGAACGGCAGCTTCGGCCCTTTCGCCAGCGTCGCGTACAGGATGCTGGCGTTGGGCCGCGCGAGCAGCAGGCCGGTCGGATTGCCGCTGGCATCGCGCGCGATCTCGCCGCCCGGCGGATCGGGCGTGTCGCGGCCGTAGCCCACCGCACGCAGCGCCGCGGCGTTGAGCAGCGCGCGGTCGTACAGGTGCAGGATGAACACCGGCGTGTCGGGCGCGACGGCGTTGAGTTCATCCAGCGTCGGCAGCCGCTTCTCCGCGAACTGGTGGTCGCTGAAGCCGCCCACCACGCGCACCCATTGCGGCGGTGGCGTGACCGCGACCTGTCGTTTGAGCATCGCCATCGCATCGGCCAGGCTGCGCACGCCGTCCCAGCGCAGCTCCATGTTGTAGTTCAGGCCGCCGCGGATCACGTGCGTGTGGTTGTCGCACAGGCCCGGAAGCACGCTGCGGCCCTGCAGGTCGATGACCTTCGTCGCCGGTCCGGCGAGCGCCAGCACTTCGCGATCGTCGCCCACGCGCAGGAAGCGGCCGTCGCGGATCGCTACCGCCGATGCGCGGGGACGCGTGCGGTCGAGCGTGGTCGTGCGTGCGCCGTGCAGGATCAGGTCTGGCATCGTCGAAGTGCCCATCGCGGGAAGGACCGCCACCGACGTGGCGCCGACGGCCGCGCCGAGGAAGGCGCGCCGCCCCGCGTCCACGCCGGTTCGGTCGGAGGTCATGAGCGCGCGTCCGGATCGTCCGGCGCGGCGGGCGTGCGGCGGCATTGCGGCAGGTCGCCGAACACGTGCGGCCTGACCTGCTCGTCCATCCACGCCGTCGCCCGCGCGTCCTTGCGCAGGTAATGCTTGAGAAGCGGCGGGATCTGCTCGCCCAGCAGGATGCCGAGCAGCCCCACCAGCGCGATCACCGGCGGCGCGGGCGAGCGGACGTTGAGCAACGCGTACACGATGCCGACGAGCAGGCCGGCACCGAGCGACAACACATACGGTTTCATCGTGCTTCTCCCGATGGAAGCGTGGCGGTGCGACCCGGGGGAGGTGGTGGCCGCACCGCCGCGCTCAGTGCCCGCCTTCCTGCGCGCCGAACATGGCCTTCGCGTACTGGATGCCGATCCCGTAGCCACCGGCGAGTTCGCGCGCGATGCCGGTCGTCAGTCCGTACGTCTCGCCGCGCGCCCAGTCGCGCTGCAGTTCGAGCATGTACTGCAGGCTCGTCATCGGCACCGCGCCAGCCTGCACCATGCGGGTGACGGCGCGCTCGTGCGCTTCGTCGGACACATCGCCGCAGGCATCGGTGACCACGTACGTCTGGAAGCCCTGTTCGATCGCCGACAGTACCGGCCCGACGATGCACACGCTGGTCCACAGTCCGGCGAACACCAGCCGGTCCTTCCCGATTTCATTGATGCGCTGGACGACCGGAACGTCTTCCCACGCGTTCATCGTGGTGCGGTCGTACACGGCGCCCTGCGCGAAGGTGTCGCCGATCTCCGGGAACAGCGGGCCGGAAAAGCTCTTTTCGGCGACGGTGGTGACGACGGTCGACACGCCGAAACCGACGGCCGCGCGCGACAGCAGGGCGGCATTGGTGCGCAGCGATCCGACATCGATCGAACGCACCGCGAAGGCCATCTGCGACTGGTGGTCGATCAGCACCAGCGTGTGATCCGTTGGGGTCAGCAACGTCGAACTCGGACCGGGGGAAGCCTTGGGCATGGGAGCGCTCCGACGGGGATGGCACGCGGACTCGCGTGCTGCGTCCAGACTGGCTTCGCGCGCACGCCGCGCAAACCGCCAGCGGTAGGAATCGCGACTCCCCAGAACGGGGGATGCCGTGGCGATCACGCCATCGCGCGATCCGCACTCCCCCGAACAGGGGGGACGGCCTCACCCCTCATGCGGGTACGCCGCGGGGCGACCGGCTTCCTATCGTGGACATGCCGGGCGCGCGCCACACCGCCGCGCCGGCCTTCCTCCGTGGCACCCAGGTGCCGACCACAGATCCGGCGAAGACCATGCCAAACGACGATCGCGCCACCCCCATCGACGAAGGCCGCCGCACGGTGCTGATCGGCGGCACCGCCCTGGCCGCCGCCTCGCTGCTTCCCCTCGTCGGCTGCTCGTCCTCCGAACCGCCGCCGGCGACGCAGGCCGCCGCCACCCCCACTCCCCCTGACGCAGGAATCGCAAAGACCATGAGCACCATCACCACCAAAGACGGCGTCGAGATCTACTACAAGGACTGGGGCACCGGCCCGGCGGTCGTCTTCAGCCACGGCTGGCCGCTCAACGCCGACAGCTGGGAATCGCAGATGTTCCATCTCGCCTCCAACGGCTTCCGCTGCATCGCGCACGATCGCCGCGGGCACGGACGCTCGAGCCAGCCGTGGGATGGCAACGACATGGACCACTACGCCGACGACCTGGCGCAGCTGCTCGACAAGCTCGACGTGAAGGACGCGATGCTGGTCGGCTTCTCCACCGGCGGTGGCGAGGTCGCGCGCTACGTCGGTCGCCATGGCACCAAGCGGGTGAAGAAGGTCGCACTCGTGTCGGCCGTGCCGCCGATCATGGTGAAGACGGATAGCAATCCCGGCGGGCTTCCGCTCTCGGTGTTCGACGGCATCCGCCAGGGCCTTGTCGCCAACCGCGCGCAGCTGTTCCTCGACATCCCGTCCGGCCCGTTCTTCGGCTACAACCGTCCGGGCGCGAAGCCCTCGCCGGGCGTCATCAACGCATGGTGGATGCAGGGCATGCTCGGCGGCCACAAGAACACCTACGACAGCATCAAGGCCTTCTCCGAGACGGACTTCACCGAAGACCTCAAGCGCTTCGACGTGCCCACGCTGATCATCCACGGCGACGACGACCAGATCGTGCCGATCGATGCCGCCGGTCGCGCGTCGGCGAAGCTGGTCAAGGACAGCAAGCTGATCGTCTACGAAGGCGCGCCGCACGGCATCACCGACACGCACAAGGACCGCCTCAACGCGGACCTGCTGGCCTTCGCCAAGTCCTGACGCCGCACCGCCGCCGCGAACGTCCGCCGGCGCGAACGCTGGAGTGCTCGCCATGCTCGACATCTCGCCGTTCGGAATGTTCCACACCGCCATCGCACTGGTGGCGGTGTTCTTCGGGATCCGGTCGCTCGTGCGTTACGGCGAGATCGGGACGCGCACGCGTTCGGGCGCGCTGTATGTCTGGCTGACGGCAGCCACCGCGTTCACCGGGCTTTTCATCTTCCGCCATGGCGGGTTCGGCGCGCCGCACATGCTCGCGATCGCCACGCTGGTGGTGCTCGCGGTCGCGGCGATGGCGGAACGCGCCGGCGGATCGGGCCTCGCGCGATACATCACGGTGCTGGGCAACTCGCTGACGCTGTTCTTCCATCTGATTCCCGGATTGACCGAGACCGGCACGCGCATTCCGATCGGCGATCCGGCCTTCACGGGTCCGGAAGATCCCGTGCTGAAGGCGATCGTGGGCGTAGGTTTCCTCGCCTATCTCGCCGGCGCCGGGGTGCAGGCGATGCGCATACGGCGTGGGCTCCGGACGGCCGCGGCGACGTGATGCGTCGCGAAACACCAGACTCGACTTCGGACAGAGGTGCGTGGAGATGAAGACGACGCTTTGCGTGATCGCGTTGACGCTGGTGTGCCCGCTTGCGGCAGCGCAATCGGCGGGTGCGCCGATGCGCATCGAAACGCGTCCGTTCGTGACGTTGCCGGACGACTTCCGCCATCCGGAAAGCCTCGCGACCCATCCCGCCACCGGCGAGGTATACGTCGGTTCCTTCGACAGCCGCGAACCCGCGACGGCGCGCCGGAACCAGGTCGTTCGCCTGTCGCCGACGGGAAAGCTGCTCGCCCGCGTGGACCTCGGGCCGACGCCCATCACCGGCCTGGCGTATGCCGACGGCGCGCTCTACTTCCTCAACTTCGGCGCATCGAAACTGCAGCGCCTGCCCGCGAAGTTCGCGACGGGCCAATCCCCCGAGGACATCGCGAGCTTCGCGGCGCTGACGCCGCCCGCGCCTGGCGATCGCCTCATCGCCAATCCCGATGGCAGCCAGGACCGGATCGTCTTCGGTTCGGCGGGCTTCCCCGCGATCAACGGACTGGCGTTCAACGCCGCAGGCGATGCATACGTGTCCGATTCGTTCCAGGGCGCGATCTACCGCATCCAGGATGCGACCACCTGCCGGCCGTGCAAGGTCGACGTGCTGGTGCGCGATCCGCTGCTCGCCACGACAGGCGCGCTGCCGTTCGGCGCGAACGGCATCGCGATCGACGAAGCCGCCGGCCTGCTCTACGTCAACAACGCCGGCGACGGCCGCGTGCTGCGCACGCCGCTGGCCGGCGGCAAACTTGATGTGCTCGCCGACGGCGTCTACGGCGCCGACGGGCTGCTGCTGCACGACGGGCTGCTCTGGGTCGCCTCGAACCAGATCGACGCGGTGGTCGCGCTGGATGCCAACGGGCTCGTTCGGGCCCGCGCGGGCCACTTCGACGGCATCGGCAACGATGGCGCGCCGCTGGGCCTGCTCTTCCCGGCTGCCACCGCGGTGCAGGGCAAACGCATGCTCGTGGCGAACCTCGCCCTTCCGCTCACGCCGCGCGAGGGCGACGAGTGGGAGGAGAAGGTCACGCGCTGGAACCTGATGCAGTTCGATATCCCGGACATCGATCCACGCTGAGCCAACGCGCGCGAGCGCATCCACGAGAGGATTCCATGCGCAGGCTGCCGTTGCTGTTTCTCCTGATCGCCGGCACGTTCTTCCCGCCGCACGCGCTCGCTGCCGACGGCGCAGCCGGGGCCGAAACGCGCACGGTGCAGGTCGGTTCCGCTCGCATCGCGTACCGCAAGCTGGGACGCGGATCGCCGCTCGTGCTGGTGAACCGCTTCCGCGGCACGCTGGACACCTGGGATCCCGCATTCGTCGATGCACTTGCGCGACAACACACGGTGATCCTGTTCGAACTGCCCGGCATCGGGTATTCGCCGGGCACGCAGCCGCAGACGATGGAACAGGCCGTCGCCTCGCTGGACGGCTTCGTCGATGCGCTGGGTTTGCAGAAGTTCGACCTGCTGGGATGGTCGTGGGGCGGATTGCTGGCGCAGGCGTACCTGATCGACAAACCGGGTCGCGTCGACCACGCGGTGCTTCTGGCGACGAATCCGCCGGGGAAGAACGAGATTCCGTTGCAGCCGGCGTTCCTGGAACGCGCACTGAAGCCAGTCAACGACCTTGCCGATGAAGAAGTCCTGTTCTTCGAGCCGGCCTCCGCGCTGAGCCGCGACCGCGCCCGCGCATCGCACGAACGCATCCGGGTGCGGCCCGACATCGATGCGCACATCCCGTCGCAGCAGGCGCAGTTCGAACGCTATTTCAAGGTCGCCGGCGAGTTCCACGAAGACGCGGCCGGACGCAGGCAGAAGCTCGCGCAGCTTGACCTGCCGATCCTCGTCATCGCCGGCGACCACGACACCAGCACCGCCGGCCAGAACTGGTTCCCGCTGATCGGCAAGATGCAGGACGCCCGGTTCGTCTTCTACTCGCGCACCGGCCACGCGCCGCACCATCAGTATCCCGACGAAGTGGCCGGACTGGTGCTGGATTTCCTCGCGCGCACCGGGGATCGCTGAAGGATTCGCGCCGCGTGGCTGCATTCCGTTCGCGACGCAATGCGGTCGCCGCTGTTGGCGTGTCCAAGCACTGAACCGTCATCGCGACGAAAGCCGGCTCCGGCCAAGTGGGGACCGGGTAGCTGCGTCACGCAGCACCCGGTTCCGATGCGAAATCAGGGCTTCGGCTTCTTCTTCGGCCGCTGCCAGCCTTCGATCGTCGCCTGCCGCGCGCGAGCGACCGTGAGCTTGCCTTCGGGCGCATCGCGCGTCACGACGGAGCCGGCCGCGATCGTCGCCTCGCGGCCGATCGTCACGGGCGCGACCAGCGAGGAATTCGAGCCGATGAACGCACCGTCCTCGATCGTCGTCGTGGACTTGTTCACGCCGTCGTAGTTGCAGGTGATCGTGCCTGCGCCGACATTCACGCCCGCGCCGATGACCGTGTCGCCCAGATAGGTGAGGTGATTGGCCTTGCTGGTGACGCCGATGCGCGCGTTCTTGGTCTCGACGAAATTGCCGACATGCACGCCATCGGCGAGCACGGTGCCCGGACGCAGGCGCGAGTACGGGCCGATCTGCGCGGCGCCTTCGACGATCACGCCATCGAGATCGCAGTGCGCGCGCACTTCCGTGCCCGGGCCGAGCGTGACGTCCTTCAGGCGGCAGAACGGACCGATGCGCACGCCGTCGCCGAGCACGACCTTTCCTTCGAGCACCACGTCGACGTCGATCTCCACGTCATGGCCCACGCGCACGTCACCACGCTGGTCGAATCGCGACGGATCGGCCAGTCGTGCACCCTGCAAACACAGCGCACGCGCGGCGCGGCGCTGGAACGCGCGCTCCAGCTGCGCGAGCTGCCACGCGTCGTTAGCGCCTTCGACCTCGATCGGATCGACGACGTGCACCATCTCGGCCGCGTTGAACTCGGCGGCGGCGGAGGCGAAGACGTCGGTGAGGTAGTACTCGCCCTGCGCGTTGTCGTTGCCCAGGTGCTGCAACCAGCGGCGCAGCGCCTCGCCGTCGGCGACGAGGATGCCGGTGTTGACGGTGCGGATCTCGCGCTGCTCGTCGTCGGCGTCCTTGTGTTCGACGATGCGGCCCACGCGGCCCTGCGGATCGCGCACGATGCGGCCGTAGCCGGTGGGATCGTCGAGGTCGGCGACCAGCACCGCGATGCGGCCTTCCGCAGCGAGCAGACGCTGCAGCGTCTCGGCAGTGATGAGCGGCACGTCGCCGTACAGCACCAGCACGCGTGCATCGACCGGCACCGACGGCATCGCGTGCTGCACGGCATGGCCGGTGCCCAGGCGCTGCTCCTGCTCGGTCCAGTGGAGATCGGTCTGGTCGGCAAACGCGGCCCGTACCTGCTCGCCGCCGTGGCCGTAGACGATGTGGATGCCGGCGGCGCCGAGCTGGCGCGCGGTGTCGATCACGTGACCCAGCATCGGCTTGCCGGCGATCTTCTGCAGCACCTTGGCCGTGGCGGACTTCATGCGCTTGCCCTCGCCAGCGGCGAGGATGACGACGTGGAGCGGGTTCATGCGATGAGGGACTCGTGGACGCGACCGCGGGGATCTTATCAATGCGAAACGCAACGCGCCGTGCGTGTGGGTCGCGTGCAGGGACGCGCGCGGGCCTCGCTTAGAATCGCGTCATGCGTACCCGCCCCGATCGTTCGACCCTCGCCCGGCAAGGCGGCCGCTACGTCGTGGTCGGCGGCGTGCAACTGCTCGTGGACTGGGCCGTGTTCGTCGCGCTCAGCGCGTCGGGGCTGCTGGTGGAACCGGCGAACATCGTCGGACGGATCAGCGGTGCGGCGATCGGGTTCTGGGCGAACGGCCGGTTCACGTTCGCCAGCGACGAGACGGCGGTCGGTGGCCGGCAGTTCGCGCGCTTTGCGCTGATGTGGCTCGCGACAACGGCGATCAGCACCTGGGCAGTGGGGCACATCGACGACGCCGTCGGCTTGCGTTGGGCGTGGTTGGCGAAGCCGGCGATCGACATGACGGTCGCGGCGATCGGCTTCGTGCTGTCGCGGCACTGGGTGTATCGGCGGTAGGCGCGTACGCCGCTCGCCGGCGAGGCCAAACAAAAAAGGCGACGGGGTCTCCGTCGCCTTCTGTGCATCGAGCGGGCTGCGCGCAGCGTTGCCGTCAGTGCTTCATGTTCTTGCGCAGGCGCTCCAGCGCGCTGAGCTGGGCGATGCTCATGGCCAGCTGGCTCTGGGCTTCTTCCATGCTCATCTTCGGATCCTTCTTCGACAGGATCCGCTCGGCTTCTTCCTTCGCGTCGCGGACGGCGGCTTCGTCGATGTCCTGCGCACGCACGGCGGTGTCGGCCAGCACGGTGACGACCGTCGGCTGCACCTCGAGGATGCCGCCGGAGATCGCGAAGTCCAGCTGCTCGCCACCCGGCAGGGTCACCACGACCTTGCCCGGCTTCAGGCGGGTGATCAGCGGCGCGTGCTTCGGCGCGATGCCGAGCTCGCCGATTTCACCGGTGGCGACCACCAGCTCGGCGTCGCCGTGGAAGATTTCCTGCTCGGCGCTGACGATGTCACAACGAATCGTGGATGCCATGGAGAACGTGCCTTTCTTCTGCGTCCCCCTCTCCCGCCTGCGGGAGAGGGTTGGGGTGAGGGCGGAAGCGGAGCCTCCACCCTGACCCTCTCACCTTCGCGCACCGTTCAGTGCTGCGATGGGAGAGGGAACAAGATCAACCGATCAACCGGTGATCTTCTTGGCCTTCTCGACCGCTTCCTCGATGCCGCCGACCATGTAGAACGCCTGCTCCGGCAGGTGGTCGTACTCGCCTTCCACGATGCCCTTGAAGCCGCGGATGGTGTCCTTCAGCGACACGTACTTGCCCGGCGAACCGGTGAAGACTTCGGCCACGTGGAACGGCTGCGAGAAGAAGCGCTCGATCTTGCGGGCGCGCGACACGGCCTGCTTGTCTTCTTCCGACAGCTCGTCCATGCCCAGGATCGCGATGATGTCCTTCAGCTCCTTGTACTTCTGGAGCGTCGACTGCACCTTGCGCGCGACCTCGTAGTGCTCCAGGCCGATCACGTTCGGATCGAGCTGGCGCGAGGTGGAGTCGAGCGGGTCCACGGCCGGGTAGATACCCAGCGAGGCGATGTTTCGCGACAGCACGACGGTGGCGTCGAGGTGGGCGAAGGTGGTCGCCGGCGACGGGTCGGTCAGGTCGTCCGCGGGCACGTACACGGCCTGGATCGAGGTGATCGAACCGGTCTTGGTCGAGGTGATGCGCTCCTGCAGGACGCCCATTTCCTCGGCCAGCGTCGGCTGGTAACCCACCGCCGACGGCATGCGGCCCAGCAGTGCCGACACTTCGGTACCGGCCAGCGTGTAGCGGTAGATGTTGTCGACGAACAGCAGCACGTCACGGCCCTTGCCCGAGGCGTCCTTCTCGTCGCGGAAGTACTCGGCCATCGTCAGGCCGGTCAGCGCGACGCGCAGGCGGTTGCCCGGCGGCTCGTTCATCTGGCCGTACACCATCGCCACCTTGTCGAGGACGTTGGAGTCCTTCATCTCGTGGTAGAAGTCGTTGCCCTCGCGGGTACGCTCGCCCACGCCAGCGAACACGGACAGACCCGAGTGCGCCTTGGCGATGTTGTTGATCAGTTCCATCATGTTGACGGTCTTGCCGACGCCGGCGCCGCCGAACAGGCCGACCTTGCCGCCCTTCGCGAACGGGCACATCAGGTCGATGACCTTGATGCCGGTTTCCAGCAGCTCGTTGGCCGAGGACTGGTCTTCGTACGTCGGGGCCGCGCGGTGGATTTCCCAATGATCGGCAGCCTGCACCGGGCCGGCTTCGTCGATGGCGTTGCCCAGCACGTCCATGATGCGGCCGAGCGTGCCGGCGCCGACCGGCACCGCGATCGCGCGGCCGGTGTTGGTGGCGACCAGGTTGCGCTTCAGGCCGTCGGTGGAGCCCAGGGCGATGGTGCGGACGACGCCGTCACCGAGCTGCTGCTGGACTTCGAGCGTGATGGCGGTGTTGTCGACCTTCAGCGCGTCGTACACCTTCGGCACGGACTCGCGCGGGAACTCGACGTCGACGACGGCGCCGATGATCTGAACGATCTTGCCCTGACTCATGGTGATTTCCTCTAACTTGAATCTGTGTGGCGGTCGCGGATGGCGCGCCCGCCTCGTGTTGGTTTAGACCGCCGCGGCGCCGCCGACGATTTCCGAGATTTCCTGCGTGATCGCCGCCTGGCGGGCCTTGTTGTAGACCAGGTTCAGCGTGCCGATCAGCTTGGTGGCGTTGTCGGAGGCGGCCTTCATCGCGACCATGCGCGCGGCATGCTCGGACGCGACGTTCTCCAGCACCGCCTGGTACACCAGCGACTCGACATAGCGGTTGAGCACGTGGTTCAGCACGCTCTCCGCATCAGGCTCGTAGATGTAATCCCAGTCGTGCCTGGCGACCTGCGTCTCCGACGGCGGCAGCGGCAGCAGCTGGTCGAACGCCGCGCGCTGGGTCATCGTGTTGACGAAGTCGTTGTAGCAGACGAACACGCGGTCGAGGTTGCCGCTGCTGTAGCCGTCCAGCATCACCTTGACCACGCCGACCAGGTCTTCCAGCTTCGGCTGGTCGCCCAGGTGGGTGACCGAACCGACCATGTTGACCTTGATGCGACGGAAGAACACCGAGGCCTTCTGGCCGATGGTGACCACGTCGATCTCGACGCCCTGCTCGTGCCACTTGCGGAACTCGCCGAGCAGCTTGCGGAACAGGTTGTTGTTCAGGCCACCGGCGAGGCCGCGGTCCGACGACACGATGATGTAGCCGACGCGCTTCACGTCCTGGCGCTCGACCAGGTACGGATGCTGGTAGTCGGAGTTGGCCTGCGCCAGGTGGCCGATCACCTGCTTCATCACGCGCGCATACGGACGCGAGACCTTCATGCGTTCCTGCGCCTTGCGGATCTTGGAAGCCGAGACCATCTCGAGCGCGCGCGTCACCTTGCGGGTGTTCTGCACGCTCTTGATCTTGGATTTGATTTCGCGTCCGCCTGCCATGCTGCTCTCGTCTGCTTGGATTCAACGGCGCGGGCCTGAGCCCGCGCGGATGACCGACTTTCGTCGCTTACCAGGTACCGGTCTGCTTGAACTCGGCGATGCCCTTCTTGAAGGTCGCCTCGATCTCGTCGTTCCAGTTGCCGGTGCTGTTGATCGTCTTGACCAGTTCGCCCTGCGTGTTGACGAAGTGGGCGTGCAGGCCCTCTTCGAACGCCAGGATCTTGTTGACCGGCACGTCGTCGAGGTAGCCCTCGTTGACGGCGTAGATCGACAGGGCCTGCAGCGCGATCGACATCGGCGCGTACTGCTTCTGCTTCATCAGCTCGGTGACGCGCTGGCCGCGCTCGAGCTGCTTGCGGGTGGCTTCGTCCAGGTCGGAGGCGAACTGCGCGAACGCAGCCAGCTCACGGTACTGGGCGAGCGCGATGCGGATGCCGCCCGACAGCTTCTTGATGATCTTGGTCTGGGCCGCACCACCGACGCGCGACACCGAGATACCGGCGTTCACGGCCGGGCGGATGCCGGCGTTGAACAGGTCGGTTTCCAGGAAGATCTGGCCGTCGGTGATCGAGATCACGTTGGTCGGCACGAACGCGGACACGTCACCGGCCTGCGTTTCGATGATCGGCAGCGCGGTCAGCGAACCGGTCTTGCCCTTCACTTCGCCGTTGGTGAACTTCTCGACGTACTCCTCGGACACGCGCGCGGCGCGCTCAAGCAGACGGCTGTGCAGGTAGAACACGTCGCCCGGGTAGGCTTCGCGACCTGGGGGACGCTTGAGCAGCAGCGAGATCTGGCGGTAGGCCACGGCCTGCTTGGACAGGTCGTCGTACACGATCAGCGCGTCTTCGCCGCGATCCATGAAGAACTCGCCCATCGTGCAGCCCGAGTAGGCCGAGATGTACTGCATGGCGGCCGATTCGGACGCCGTGGCGGCGACGACGATCGTGTGCGCCAGCGCGCCGTTCTCTTCCAGGCGACGCACGATGTTCGCGACGGTCGAGGCCTTCTGGCCGATCGCCACGTACACGCACTTGATGCCCGTGCCCTTCTGGTTGATCACCGCGTCGATGGCCAGGGCGGTCTTGCCGGTCTGGCGGTCGCCGATGACCAGCTCGCGCTGGCCGCGGCCGATCGGGATCATCGCGTCGACGGTCTTGTAACCGGTCTGCACCGGCTGGTCGACCGACTTGCGCCAGATCACGCCCGGGGCGACGCGCTCCACCGGAGCGGTCTGCGAGGCGCCGATCGGGCCCTTGCCGTCGATCGGCTCACCCAGCGCGTTCACGACGCGGCCGAGCAGTTCGCGACCCACCGGCACTTCGAGGATGCGGCCGGTCGTCTTGGCGACGTCGCCTTCGCGCAGGTGCTCGTAGTCACCCAGGACCACGGCGCCGACCGAGTCGCGCTCCAGGTTCAGCGCCAGCGCGTAGGTGCTGTTCGGCAGCTCGATCATTTCGCCCTGCATCACGTCGGCCAGGCCGTAGATGCGCACGATGCCGTCCGACACCGAGGTGACGGTGCCTTCGTTGCGCGCTTCGGCGGTCAGCTTGACCTTCTCGATGCGGGTCTTGATCAGTTCACTGATTTCGGACGGGTTGAGCGTGGTGGTTGCCATGGGTTGAGTCCCTTGATCCGGCATAGACCGGAATTGCAGATGAATTCGTTATTGCGACAGCGTCGACTGCAGGCGCTCGAGCTTGCCCTTCAGCGAGCCGTCGATGACCACGTCGCCCGCGTCGATCACGGCGCCGCCGATCAGCGAGGCATCGACCGCCGTCTCGATCTCGACCTCGCGGCCGAAGCGCTTCTTCAGCGCGGCCTTGATGGCGTCGAGTTCGGCGGACGGCAGCTCGCTCGCAGCGGTGACCTTCGCCTTGACCACGCGCTCGGCTTCGGCGCGCAGTTCTTCGAACTGGCCGGTGATTTCCGGCAGCAGCACGAGGCGGCGGTTGTCGGCGAGCAGGCCGAGGAAGCGGGTGAAGGCTTCATCGGCGCCGTCCGGCGCAAGCAGGCCGACCGCGTCGGCAGGGTTCAGCAGCGGGTGGCCGAGCAGCGCCTGCGCCTGCGGATCGGCAGCCACGCGCGAAGCGAAGGCGAGCGCCTGCGACCACGCAGCGGTGCGACCGCCCTCGCGCGAAAGCGCGAAGGCGGCACGTGCGTACGGACGGGCGAGGGTCAAGGCCTGGGTCATTTCAGATCATTCCGCTCGAGCGAGCCTGGGTGATGCCGTGTGCACAGATCAAAGCTGGGCTGCCAGCTCGTCGAGCAGCGCCTTGTGGGCGTTGGCGTCGATTTCGCGCTTGAGCAGCTTTTCGGCGCCGGTCACGGCCAGCGTGGAGACCTGCTTGCGCAGTTCCTCGCGGGCGCGGTTCGATGCCGCCGCAATCTCGGCTTCGGCCGCCGACTTCTGTCGGTTGGCTTCGGCGATCGCGTCGTTCTTGGCCTGGTCGATGATCTGATTGGCGCGCTGGTGCGCCTGCTCGATGATCTCGTTGGCCTTGGTACGCGCGCTGCGCAGCTCGGCGTCGACGCTCTGCTGTGCCTGCGCGAGGTTCTTCTGGCTCTGCTCGGCAGCAGCCAGGCCCTCGGCAATCTTTTGTTGACGTTCTTCGATCGCCTTGTTCAGCGGCGGCCAAATGAACTTCATCGTGAACCAGATGAGGATCGCGAACGTGATCATCTGGCCGAAGAAGGTCATGTTGATATTCATGACAGCTCCGATGGAACGCTTGTCTTTCGGGCGGTTACGCCCGGGAGAGCCGCCCGGGTCACGGACGGCTCAATAGATCGGCTTGCGGCCCGGGATCAGGCGCCAGCGGCGGTCTGCAGCGCGCCCAGCAGCGGGTTGCCGAAGGCGAACAGCAGGCCGACGGCCAGCGCGATGATGAACGCCGCGTCGATCAGGCCGGCCAGCAGGAACATGCGACCCTGCAGCATCGGAACCAGTTCCGGCTGGCGGGCAGCCGACTCAAGGAACTTCGAGCCCATCAGCGCGATGCCGAGGCACGCGCCGATCGCGCCGAGGCCGACCATCATGCCGATCGCGATAGCGGTCAGGCCCTGCACACTGGCGATGAATTCCATGGTTTTCTCCTACTGAAACGTTTTGGTTTGGACGACTAAGGAAGGTGAAGCTTGGAAGGTGAAGCGGTAAAGCGAAATCAGTGACTCTCGTACGCGCCGGCGATGTAGACGACGGTGAGGATCATGAAAATGAAGGCCTGAAGCAGCACGATCAGGATGTGGAACAGGGCCCACGCCGTGTTGAACAGCACGCCCGGCACGAACATCAGCAGGCCGCCGCCCAGCAGGCCGGCGATGAGCATGAAGACCAGCTCGCCGCCGTACATGTTGCCGAACAGTCGCATCGCCAGGCTGACCGGCTTGACGAGGTATTCGATGACGTTGAGGCCGAGGTTCGCCGGTGCCAGCGCGATCTTGGCGCCGGTGCCGTGCGCATGGAACGGCGCGGTCAGCAGTTCCTTGCCGAAGCCGAAGCCGCCCTTGGCCTTCACCGAGTGGTAGAGGATCAGGAAGAACACGACGACGGACAGGCCGAGCGTGGTGTTGAGGTCGGCGGTCGGGACCCAGCGGAAATAGGTGTGGTGCGCGACTTCCGCACCGGCGGTCGTCTTCACCAGCCAGCCCGGCAGGTCGAGCGGCAGCAGGTCCATGCCGTTCATCAGCACGACCCACATGAAGATAGTCAGCGCCAGCGGCGTGATCGAACGGCGGTCGCCATGGAAGCTGTCCTTCACCTGGCCGTCGATGAACTCCAGGATCAGCTCGACGAATGCCTGCCCCTTGGACGGCACGCCGGCGGTGGCCTTGCGCGCGAAGAACGCGAACCAGCCGATGAAGATCAGACCCAGCACCAGCGACACCGCCCAGGTGTCGATATGGAACGCACCGCCGAACACTTCGATCGTGTTCTGCTGCAGGTGATGCTGGATGTATTCGTTCAGGCCGCCCGAACCGGTCTGTTCGCTCACGAAAGACACCTTATCGTTTCAAAAGATTGGCCAATACGAATGCCAGCGTCGCCGCGAGCACTCCCACCAGCATCGGCAATGGCGGCAGCTTGAACCCGGCCAGGCCGAGGGTTAAAACTCCAAACACCACCACCCACTTCAACATCACCCCGGCCAGAAGCCGCCCCATCGCCATGCCGGCCGGCTGGATGCCGCCGCCCAGGGCCATCAGGGCCGCCACCAGTCCGCCTGCGACGACTGCACCGCCGCCCACCGCCGCCGCCAGCGCCATTGGCGCCCCGAGGGGGATGAACGCCAGCGCGGCCAGCGCTGCCGCGGCGGCCTGCCAGGCAGTCGCGCGCGACGCCAGCCGGCGGCCTGCGGACAAGGGATCGTGCACGCGGGACTCGTCGGTCTGGGGCAGGCGCAAAGCGCCCGGTAGAGCCGCAAAAGTATAAAGGTCCCCTTAAGTCCGGGCAACCGGCGCCAGTCACGAAGCCCGGATTTCGCCCGGATTCGGGCCAATCCGCACGGTTCGGCGGCCCTACGACTCTTTCTCGAACAATAGGCCGAAACTATCGGGCCGGCCGGAACATTCGATTGGACCCGCTGGCAGGCGTCCGCATAATGAGAACCACTCTCGTTGGAAGGACTCTCCCCATGGCCAAGACTTTCAGCTTCGCCGCCGTCCATTTCAGCGTCGCCTTCATGGTCGGCTACCTGATGACGGGCAGCGTCTGGGTCGGCGGCGCCCTCGCCCTCGTCGAGCCCGCCTGCAACACGGTCGCCTTCCACTTCCACGAGAAGATCTGGAAGCGCATCGAGGCGCGCCGGCAGGACGCCGTCGCAGTGTGACGTCGATCCGGTTTTTCGATGACGGCCGCGAAGCGCGGAACCTTTCGGGACTTGCCCGGTCCCAACCAGCGATCGCCCGCCGACGCTCTCTCCTCGTCAACGGCAGTCTAGGTGGGCCCTCCGAAGCCCCGGCTCGCGCCGGGGCTTCTCCTTTTGTGTCGACCCGCGCTTTGTGTCGCCCCGCGCTGTGTGCGCGCTTGTTCTTCGCTGACGTCTGGTCGCGCATCGCACTGAAGTGATGCGCACTGCGCATCGACGTCATTCCCCACTTCGCGCAACGACGATGCAGCTCGCGTGAGTCGCATGTGAGCGCGCTTGCGCTCGAACGCGCCATCGCCACATCAACGCATGCGATGCGCGCGCTTTCACTTCTGCTGCATGTCCGTTGAGGCTCCATTACGCACTCGCAATCGCCTCGATGGAGTGGACTGATGATGGAGTTGAAGCGTTTGGGCCTTGCGTTGGCCCTGTCTTCCGTATTTTTCGCCGGCGCCGCGCAGGCGCAACAGAACGATCGATTCACCCTCCGCATCGGCGCGATGGATGCCGATGCTTCCAGCGAACTGACTGCCAACACGACCTTCATGGGGCAGGACTACCGCTACAGCCAGGACTTCGATTTCGGCAGCAACGAAGTGTCGCCGCGAATCGACGGCACGTTCCGCTTCAGCGATCGCCAGCGCCTGGTGTTTGATTACTTCCAGTACGACAAGGAAAACACCACCACGCTCGATCGTGACCTGTCCTACGACGTGTACACGATCCCGGCCGGCAGCTTCGCGCGCGCCGAGGTGGAGTTCACGCTGGCCAGCCTGATGTACGACTACGCGGTGGTGGATACCGACACCTTCGAGATGGGCCTGCAGATCGGTGCCGAGTGGGCGAAGCTCGACGGCAAGCTGCTCGCCGAAGCCGGGCCGTACCGTTACGAGGACAGCGACCAGGAAGACGGCTATGCGCCGGTGGTCGGTGCGCGCTTCACGTTCACGCCGAGCGAGAAGTGGCTGATCAACCTGCAGGGCCAGTACCTGGACGCCGACTGGGGCGATTTCGGCGATTACGACGGAAGCATCTCGCGCGCGAATGCAGCGGTCGAATACCGCTTCACGCCGGTGTTCGGCGCGTTCGTGGGCTACGACTGGTTCAAGCTCGATGCACGCCGCGGCGGTCGCGATGGCTCGCTCGGCCTCGACCACCGCTTCAAGGGTCCGGTCGCGGGCGTGTCGTTCTCGTTCTGATCCGGCTTGCTGCGACGCAAACGAAACAGGCGTGGAAATCCGCGCCTGTTTCGTTGCAGCTGCTGTCCCGACTTACTTCTTCTTCGGGATGTACAGGTCGGTGATGGTGCCTTCGTAGACTTCGGCCGCCATCGCCACCGTTTCGCTGAGCGTCGGGTGCGGGTGGATCGTCGCGCCGATGTCGCCGGCCTCGGCACCCATTTCGATGGCGAGGGCGACTTCGCTGATCAGGTCGCCCGCGTGCACGCCGGTGATGCCGCCGCCGATGATGCGGTGCGTCTTCTCGTCGAAGATCAGCTTGGTGAAACCTTCGCCGCGGCCGATGCCCACCGCGCGCGCGGAGGCCGCCCACGGGAACTTGCCCACGCCGACATGCAGGCCCTTGGCCTTCGCCTCCGTTTCGGTGACGCCGACCCAGGCGATTTCCGGATCGGTATACGCCACCGACGGCACGACGCGCGCAACCCACTCGCGCTTCTCGCCGGCCGCGACTTCCGCCGCGAGCTTGCCTTCATGCGTGGCCTTGTGCGCCAGCATCGGCTGGCCGACGAGGTCGCCGATGGCGAAGATGTGCGGCACGTTCGTGCGCATCTGGCGATCGACCGGGATGAAGCCCCGATCGGTCACCTGCACGCCGGCCTTGTCGGCGTCGATCTTGTTGCCGTTCGGCGCGCGGCCGACCGCGACCAGCACGCGATCCCATGTGCCGTTCTCCAGCGCGGGCGTCGCGCCGGCTTCGGCCGCCTCGAACGAGACGGTGATGCCGGACTTCGAGGCTTCCACCTTCGCGGCCTTCGTCTTGAGATGGACGATGACGCCCTGCTTCTTCAGGCGATCGGCCAGCGGCTTGACCAGGTCCTTGTCGGCGCCCGGCATCAGCTGGTCCATGAATTCCACGACGGTCACTTCGCTGCCCAGCGCGCGGTACACCGTCGCCATCTCCAGGCCGATGATGCCGCCGCCGACGACGAGCAGCTTCTTCGGTACCTCGGCCAGTTCCAGCGCGTCGGTGGAATCCATGATGCGCGGGTCGTCCCACGGGAAGTTCGGCAGCTTCACGGCCTGCGAACCGGCCGCGACGATGCACTGCTCGAAACGCAGCAGCTGCGTCTTGCCGTCATCGCCGGTGATTTCGAGTTCATTGGGCGAGACGAACCTGCCGACGCCCTGCACCGTACGCACCTTGCGCTGCTTGGCCATGCCGCCAAGGCCCTTGGTGAACTGCCCGACGACCTTGTTCTGCTTGAAGTCGCGCAGCTTGTCGAGGTCGATCTTCGGCTTGCCGAAGCTGATGCCGATGTCGGACGAATGCGCGGCTTCATCGATCAGCGCCGCTGCGTGCAGCAGCGCCTTGGACGGAATGCAGCCGACGTTGAGGCACACGCCGCCGAGGCTGGCGTAGCGCTCGATGAGGACCGTATCCAGGCCGAGGTCGGCCGCGCGGAACGCCGCCGTATAGCCGCCGGGGCCGGAGCCCAGGACCACGATGCGGCATTCGATGTCGGCCTTGCGGCCCGTGCCGAGCGCGGGCTTGGGCGCCTCGCTCGGCGGTGCGGCCGGCGACGGTGCCACCGGCGGCTTGGCCTGTTCGGGAGCAGCCGGCGCGGCAGGCGCAGCGGCCTTGGGCGCTTCGGCCTTCGGTGCAGCGGCTTCGCCCGCGCCTTCGAGCACGACGATCACTGCGCCTTCGGCGACCTTGTCGCCGACCTTGACCTTGATTTCCTTCACCACGCCTTCGTCGGACGAGGGCACTTCCATCGTGGCCTTGTCCGATTCCAGCGTGACCAGGCCCTGGTCCTTCTTCACCGTGTCGCCGACGGCGACGAGCAGCTCGATCACCGGCACGCCGTCGTAATCGCCGATGTCCGGCACCTTGACTTCAATCGTCGCCATTGTGGGGGTCTCCTGCGACTCAGCCGGTGGCGCCGGCGAGCGTCTGTTCCAGTTGCGATTCCAGCTCGTCCAGCGACTCCTCGAGCTTGCGCCAGCGCTTGAAGCGCTTCTCGTCGCTGTCGTCGGTGGCCTCGATCAGCAGGCCGAGCTGTTCCATGAGTTCGGCGGTCGGCCCGCACGCGGGTTGCAGCCCGCTGACGCGCAGCGGCTCGCCAGTGGCGGATTCACCGACGACGAACAGCAGCACCTCGCCTTCGTGGAACTGCGCCGCGCGGTCGGCCGGCACCTGCGTGCTGAGCGCGCGCTGCCAGTCGGTCACGACGCGACGCGCAAGCGCGGCCGGCATCGGCACTTCGACGACGTCGGGCTGCTGGCCGACGCGAAGCTCGCGCTTGCCGCCGCTCCACACTTCGACACGTTCGTCCGCTTCGGTGAAGCGAAGCCGCCAGTCGCCCTCGCCTTCGCCGGCAAACAGCTGCACGCCGCTCTCGACGCTGCGCGCGGGCAGGCGGGTCAGGCTGAGCACGGGCTTGGCGCCGCCGAAGAACAGCTGCTCCACGGCCGTGCCGTAGTTCTCCGTCGCCGGCGGCCAGCCCCGGCCGAGGTCGACCGCGCACGCATCGGCGGCGTGTGCGGCGGACGTCGTCGCCAGCGCTGCTAACGCCGCAAGCGCCACCCCCAGCGCGCGCTGCGTCACAGCAGCACGCGCCGCATGTCGGCCAGCAGCTGCGCCAGGTACGCGGTGAAGCGCGCGGCGGCGGCGCCGTCGATGACGCGGTGGTCGTAGCTCAGCGACAGCGGCAGGATCATGCGCGGCGCGAACTGCTTGCCGTCCCACACCGGACGGATCGCCGACTTCGACACGCCGAGGATCGCCACTTCCGGCGCGTTGACGATCGGGGTGAACTTCGTGCCGCCGATGCCGCCGAGCGAGCTGATCGAGAAGCAGCCGCCGGTCATGTCGGCCGGGCCGAGCTTGCCGTCGCGTGCCTTCTTCGCCAGCTCCGAGGTTTCCTGCGCGATCTGCAGCACGCCCTTCTTGTCGACGTCGCGCACGACCGGAACGACCAGGCCGTTCGGCGTGTCGGCGGCGAAGCCGATGTGGAAGTACTTCTTCAGCACCAGGTTCTCGCCCGAACCATCCAGCGAGGCGTTGAAGGTCGGGTACTTCTGCATCGCGGCGACGGATGCCTTCATCAGGAAAGCGAGCATCGTCAGCTTGACGCCGCTCTTCTCGTTTTCCTTGTTGAGCGCGACGCGCAGCTCTTCCAGATCGGTGATGTCGGCATCGTCATGCTGCGTGACGTGCGGGATCATCGCCCAGTTGCGCGCGAGGTTCGCGCCGGACAGCTTCTGGATGCGCGAGAGCGGCTTGCTCTCGATCTCGCCGAACTTGGCGAAGTCGACCTTCGGCCACGGCAGCAGGTTGAGGCCGCCACCACCGCTGACCGGTGCGGCGCCGGCCGACGGCGCGGCGCCGCCTTCCATCACCGACTTCACGAATTTCTGCACGTCCTCGCGGCTGATGCGGCCACCGCGCTCGCTGCCGCCGACCTGCGCCAGGTCCACGCCGAGCTCACGCGCGAACAGGCGCACCGCCGGGCTGGCGTAGGGCACCTTGTCGGGCATCAGTTCATTGGAGTCGAACGTCACCGGCGGGCTGCGCGGCGGCATGGCTTCCGGGTCCACGCCCGGACGCGAGGCATCGATGGACGCCTGCGCGATGCGGTCGGCCTGCTGCGGGACGACGACGGGCTCCACGCTGGTACCCGTCTCCGCCGCCCGCACCTGCTGCGACGGCGCGGCGGGTTCGGCGCGGGCCGGCGCGGCGGCCTTGGCTGGCTCGGCCTTCGGTGCCTCCGGCTTCGGCGCTTCGGCCGCCGGCGCGCCGTCGGTCGGTTCGATCAGCGCGACCACGCTGCCTTCGGCCAGTTCGTCGCCGATCTTGACCTTGATCTCGCGGATGACGCCGGCGAACGGCGCCGGAACCTCCATCGTGGCCTTGTCCGATTCGAGCGTGACCAGTCCCTGGTCCAGCTTCACCGTGTCGCCTACCGCGACCAGCAATTCGATCACCGGCACGCCGTCGTAGTCCCCGATGTCGGGAACGCGTGCTTCTTTGAGCTCAGCCATTGTGGGGGGGTCCCGCAGACGCGAAAACCCTATTGTGCGGTTTGGCGGCCCATGCGCCAACCAAGACTTCCGTACGTACCGGTATCCGGTACTCAGCGTGTCTTTTCAGGAAGTTGCCCGGCCCGGGCCGCTTCCTCGGCGGCGTTCGCAGCCGGGGTGTCTTCGTCCGGCCGGCTCGCCCGGAGCAGCCCCAGCGGCTGTCCGCCCGGCAGGCGGAATTCGAGCGCGTCGTCGATCCGGTCCAGTTCGACCATGCGGCGACACAGGCCCTGCGCCCGCGCTTCCAGCGCCCGGGCACGCGGTTCGACGCGGGCGTCGATCTGGGCGTCCAGGTCTTCCAGCCGCTTGAGCCGCGACGCATCGCCGCTGAAGGCCGCGCCGATCGCGCCGGACACGATGTCGCCGATCATGCTCGGGATCACCTCGGCCACCGCTTCGCCGATGCCGTCGCCGAGCTCGCGGCCGTTGAAGCGCGTCGCGGTGACCGAGCGTGCGAGCCGCGCGTCGATCTGCGAACGCGCGCGATCGAGTTTCTGCTGCACCAGCTTCGGGTCGCTGGCGAATCCAGTCGCCACTTCGCCCAGCACCGTGAAGGCGATGTCCGCGGCGTCGCGCCCGATGGCCTGGGCCTCCGGCATCGCGGCGCGCGCGCCCTGCTCGAATTCGGCGATGCGCTGGCGGTCGGCGGCGTTCAACTCGACCCAGCGGTCGTCGACGAAGAGCCTGCCCTGCCGCATGACGATCGCGTGCGGCACGCCGGCCTCGCGCGTCAGGATGACGCTGCGTTCGTCGATGGTCAGGTCGTAGTCACTGTCGATGTCGCACGAAGCGTCGATGTCCACCTCGGCCGCGAAGGCCGGCGCGGCCACGAACGCGAGGCACAACGCGCACGACGCTAACTGTCGATTCATGGAGCACTCCCCCCGCCCTTTCCGTGGGTTTCCATCTTGCCTCCTGCGTGCCGCGTTGTCCTCCACCGCGAATACACGCCCGTCGGAAAGCCGATGCGTGGAGCGTTCGTCAACGACGCGAGCGCATGGTCAAGCACGATTCATCACGAACGTGGCAGACGCTCGCACAGCGCGTAGCCGTGAGCGCGGCGCGAAAGTTCCGCGCATCGCGATTGCACGGCAAGAACGGTTCATCGACCGATCGCTACGGTGGCGGCGCCTTCAAAGGCGATGCCTCCCCCAAGGCGTGATCGATAAACCAATAACAGGAGATTTCTCCATGAAGCACTTTCGTCAGTTGACCCTGGCCGTCGTGGCCACCCTCGCCATCGCCCCTGCCTTCGCGCAGGAGATCACCGGTCCCGATACCAGCGTCAAGAAGTTCGCGGTCGTCGGCGGCTACACGCTGGCCGAACCGACCAAGAATCCGATGATTGCCGGCGAGCGCACCAACGTGGACGGCGACGGCGCCGCCACGCTGAGCGCGAACTACTACATCACCGACAACATCGCCATCGAGGCGTGGGGCGCGGCCGACAAGTTCGGCAACCGCGTGCGCACGCCCAATGGCAAGGTCGCCAGCGTCGACACCCAGCCGTACGCGCTGAGCGGCCAGTACCACTTCGGTAACACGCAGAGCATCGTGCGTCCGTTCGTGGGCCTGGGCTACTTCGAAGCCAATACCGACGGCGAGAAGGCCGAGCCGACCGGCCCGCTGGCCGGCCAGCACATCGGCGTCGAAACCGCCAAGGGCGCCATCGCGACCGCCGGCGTGGACGTCAACATCACCCCGACGTGGTTCGCCCGTGCGGACGTGCGCTACATGCACGACACCACCGGCCAGCCGAACGTCACCGTCGACGGCGCCAACGTCGGCAAGGCCGAGTTGAATCCGGTCACGGTGGGCGTGGGCCTCGGCGCGCGCTTCTAAGTCGCACCGTTCCATGCACGCGAGACGGGCCCCTCTGGGGCCCGTTTCGTTTCGGTCGCGGGACGACTTCACACGAAGCGCGCTCGCGGCTCGACCGCACGCTGAACGCATTCACGCCACGCTAACCGCCTCCCCGTAGGGTCGCGGTGACCCCTGAATTCCCCCTGCAAGGAGTTGCGCATGACCACCAAGCTCGACAAGCCCCTGCGTCGCGAAATCCAAATCGAGGAACGCGCCTACACCCTGACCATCGATGCCGACGGCCTCAAGCTCGTCGAGAAGGGTCGCCGCAATGGCCAGGAATTGCGCTGGGCCGATCTGGTCAGCGGGAACGCGCAGCTGAACGCGGCGCTGTCGGCCAGCACCGAGCGCTGATCCGCCCGTGCCCGAAGGTCCCACGATCGTCATCCTCCGCGAGGAGGCGATCGGATTCGAAGGGCGCGTGGTCGAGGAGGTCAGCGGCAACAGCCGGCTCGACCTCCAGCGCATGCGCGGTGAGCGCATCACCGCGCTGTGCAGCTGGGGCAAGCACTTCCTGATCCGCTTCCCCACGTTCGCGACGCGCGTGCACTTCATGCTGTTCGGCAGCTATCGCATCAACGAACGACGCGAAGCCGCACCGCGCATGAGCCTGCGCTTCGACGACGGGCAGGAACTGAACTTCTACGCATGCTCGCTGCGCTACATCGAAGGCGACCTCGACGTCGTCTACGACTGGAGCGGCGACGTGATGGCCGATGCGTGGGATCCGAAGAAGGCGCGCCGCAAGCTCAAGGCCAGGCCAACGCTGCTCGCAGCCGACGCGCTGCTCGACCAGACGATCTTTGCCGGCGTCGGCAACATCATCAAGAACGAAGTGCTGCACCGCATCCGCGTGCACCCTGAGAGCCAGGTCGGCGCGCTGTCCTCGCGCAAGCTCGGCGAGCTGATCACGCAGGCGCGCGAATACAGCTTTGATTTCCTGCACTGGAAGAAGCAGTTCGTCCTGCGCAAGCACTACCAGGTGCACACCAAGCAGATCTGCCCGCGCGACGGCACGCGGCTGTCGTATCGCGCCAAGCTCGGCCATTTCCAGCGCCGCGCGTTCTTCTGCGAGACCTGTCAGGTGTTCTACGGCGAGCG
This sequence comes from Lysobacter soli, assembly GCF_009755585.1. Classification (NCBI taxonomy): domain Bacteria; kingdom Pseudomonadati; phylum Pseudomonadota; class Gammaproteobacteria; order Lysobacterales; family Lysobacteraceae; genus Lysobacter; species Lysobacter soli. The sequence continues at coordinate 3,741,148 of NZ_CP046603.1, forward strand.
GCTGCCACCGCCGGAACCGATCACGCGCGGGCGGAAGGCGATCTCGAAGAAGGCGACGAAAGCGCCGGCGAAGGCGGTGAAGAAGGCTGCGAAGAAAGTGACGAAGAAGGTCGCGAAGAAGACCGTCACGAAGGCCGCCAAACCTGCGGCGAAGCGAACGACCGCACGACGCGTGTGATGCTGCCTACGGGTGCTCGGCTTCCGCGTGCACCTTCTCGCGACGGATCAGGTACAGGCCGCTGGCGACGATGATCGCCGCGCCCACCCAGGTGATCGCGTCGGGCAACACGCCCCAGAACGTCAGGTCGAACAGCACGCCCCACACCAGCGCGGTGTACTCCAGCGGCGCGATGGCGGAGGCTTCGCCCAGGCGGAATGCCTCGGTGATGGCGTACTGGCCGAACGCGCCTGCGACACCGATGAAGGCGATGAGCCAGAAGTCCTCGCGGCGGATCGCCACCCATTCCGGCCACGCCAGCGCGCCCGCGCCGAGCGCGATCATCACCATCAGCCAGACCATCATCGACTGCGTGCTGTCGGTGCGCGCGAGGATGCGGACGGTGATCGCGCTGACGGCGTACATCACCGCAGCGATGAGCACCGCCAGTGCGGCGAGGCTGATCATGCCCTCGCCCGTCGGCCGCAACAGGACGATCACGCCGATGAGGCCGACGACGATCGCCGCCCAGCGTCGCGGCCCGACCTTCTCGCGCAGTACCGGCACCGAGAGCGCGGTGATCAGCAGCGGCGCGATGAAGAAGATCGAGTAGGTCGTCGACAGCGGAAGCTTGGACACGGCGTAGACGAACGTCGCCATCATCGCCACGCCCAGCACCCCGCGCAGCACGTGCAGCGACCAGCGCACGCGCAGCAGCGGCGCAACGCCGCCCGTCCACAGCGCCCACACCAGCACCAGCGGCAGCGATGCCGCGCCGCGCAGCGACGCCACCTGGAACGGCGGATAGTGCGTGGACAACTGCTTCAGCCCCGCATCCATCATCGCGAACATCGCCACCGCGACCAGCATGGTCAGCATGGCGCGGCCCTGGTGCGCGTTGCGGGAGGGAGGCATGGCGGGAACCGGCGGGTGGGGTCCGCACTATAAGGCCAGGAGCCGCTCATCGGCGAAGGCCTTCAGCGTTGCCGTCGCTGTGTGCTGTGTGCTGTGTGCTGTGTGCTGTGTGCTGTGTGCTGTGTGCTGTGTGCTGTGTGCTGTGTGCTGTTGCTGTTGATTCGAACAGCCTATACGTCGCTAGCCCCAAAGGGCGCCGCACAGGATGTGCGGCGGTGAGCGCTGAGCCATGGATGGCGAATCGCGAACGCGCCTACTCGCTTTCCGGTCGTGGGATTGATTTGGGCATATGGAAGGCCCTTTCTTTTGGTTACTTTTCTTTGGGCAAGCAAAGAAAAGTGACCCGAGCGCCGCAGGCGATCGGAAGCTTGGCGGGTGATTCTTCTTTTGCTCTTCGCACGTTACAGGGAAAGCATGAAACGTCCCTGGATGGTGCCGCCATTCGGCGGCCCAGAAGCGGCCCGCCTTCTCGGGAATGACGAGCAAGAGCAACGACAAGATGGATTCCAGCTTTCGCTGGAATGACGGTGATGTGGCTCACCGCTGCCGGAGTGCCCGGATGTTGCGGGCCTGGATCCCGGCTTTCGCCGGGATGACGGTTGGGACCGGTTCCAGCTTTCGCTGGAATGGCGGTGAGGTGGTTCGCCAGTACGAGAGTGCCCGGACGCTACGGGCCTGGGTCCCGGTTTTCGCCGGGATGACGCGAGGAGACCGCGGCAGACCAGATCAGCCCTTTAAACTCGCCATATCGATCACGAACCGGTAGCGCACGTCCGACTTCAGCATGCGCTCGTACGCCTCGTTGATCTGATCCATGCGGATCACTTCGATATCCGACGCCACGCCGTGCGCCGCGCAGAAATCGAGCATTTCCTGCGTCTCGGCAATGCCGCCGATCATCGAGCCGGCCAGACGGCGACGCTTGCGGATCAGCACGCCGGCGGCCACGGATTCCGGCGCTTCCGGCAGGCCGAGCAGCACCATCGTGCCGTCGAGCTTGAGCAGGTTGAGGTACGCGTTGTAGTCGTGCTCGGCCGATACCGTGTCGAGGATGTAGTCGAAGCTGCCTGCGAGCTTCTTGAACACCTCGCCGTCGCGCGTCGCCGCGAAATCCTGCGCGCCCAGCGCGAGCGCATCGGCACGCTTGGATTCGGACGTGCTCAGTACCGTGACGTGCGCGCCCATCGCGGCGGCGAGCTTCACGCCCATGTGCCCCAGGCCGCCGAGGCCGACCACGGCCACGCGATCGCCTGGCTTCACGCCGAAATGCTTGAGCGGCGAGTACGTGGTGATGCCCGCGCACAGCAGCGGCGCGGCGCGATCGAGCGGAATCGACTCGGGAATGCGCAGCACGTAACCGGCGTCGACGGTGATCTGCGTGGAATAGCCGCCGTAGGTCGGGCGGCTGCGATCCTGACGGCGACGATCGGCATGGTCGCGCTCGAAGCTGTTGTAGGTGCCGGTCATGCCGAAGTCGCAGTACTGCTGCTCGCCGGCTTCACACGACGGGCACTGGCGGCACGAATCGACGAAACAGCCGACGCCGACCGCCTCGCCGAGCTTGAACGCAGTGACCTCGCTGCCGAGCTTGGCGATGCGGCCGACGATCTCGTGCCCCGGCACCATCGGGAATACCGAGCCGCCCCATCCGTCGCGCGCCTGGTGGATGTCCGAGTGGCAGACGCCGCAGTAGAGGATGTCGATCAGCACTTCGCGCGGGCCCGGCTCGCGGCGCTCGATGGCGAACGGCGCAAGCGGCGTGGTCGCGCTCAGCGCGGCATAGGCGGGCGTGGACATGCGGTGCTCCTTCAAGACGAATCGGCAAAGTCTAGTCGGCCCGATGTTTCCGCGCCGTGCGCCAACGGCCGTCATGCGCCGACACAGCGTTCCAACGCTGCAGCTTCGCGCCCGCTGCGCTACCCTTTGCGCCCCCGAAACGCCCTCCGGAGCGGCCCATGCCTTCCTTCGACATCGTCTCCGAAGTCGACAGCCACGAACTCACCAACGCCGTCGACCAGGCCAACCGCGAGCTCGGCACCCGCTTCGATTTCAAGGGCGTGGACGCGAAGTTCGTGCTGGAAGACCAGACCATCACGCAATCGGCGCCGAGCGATTTCCAGCTCAAGCAGATGAACGACATCCTGCGTGCGCGACTGATCGCCCGCGGCATCGACGTGCGCTGCCTGGAGTTCGGCGACGTGGAAACCAACCTCGCCGGCGCGCGGCAGAAGATCACCGTCAAGCAGGGCATCGAGCGCGAACTGGCCAAGAAGATCCAGGCGTCGATCAAGGATGCCAAGCTCAAGGTCGAAAGCCAGATCAACGGCGACAAGCTGCGCGTGACGGGCAAGAAGCGCGACGACCTGCAGGCCGCGATCGCGCTGCTTCGCGGCGTCGAGTTCGAACGGCCGCTGCAGTTCGAAAACTTCCGCGACTGACATGAGCGGCGAGGACCCCATCGCGCAGACCCGCCGCTGGCTGGAGCGCGCGGTGATCGGGCTCAACCTGTGCCCCTTCGCGAAAGCCGTGTACGTGAAGCATCAGGTGCGCTTCGTGCTGAGCGAAGCGACGACGACCGAGGCGCTGCTGGACGAACTGACCGCGGAGCTGTCGCTGCTGTCGCAAACCGATGCGCAGGCCGTGGACACCACGCTGCTGGTGCATCCGCACGTGCTTACGGACTTCCTGGACTACAACGATTTCCTCGATCGCGCCGACGCGGCCGTCGCGGCGCTCGGACTGGAAGGCGAGATCCAGGTCGCGAGCTTCCATCCGCAGTACCAGTTCGCCGGCACGTATCCCGACGAGATGGGCAACTACACCAACCGCGCGCCGTTCCCGACGCTGCACCTGCTGCGCGAGGCGAGCATCGATCGCGCGGTGGCCGCATTCCCGGATCCGGATGTGATCGTGGAGCGGAATATCGCGACGCTGGAGGAGCTGGGCGTCGAGGGGTGGAAGCGGTTGATGGAGTAAGGGCTTTACCTCAGCGCCGGCTCGATCAATGCCCGCGCATGCACCAGCGAATCGACGATGCGGTGGCCGAGCGCACGCACGGCGTCATCGGGGATCACCAGGTCCGGCACCTGGATCGGCGTCATGCCAGCCGCGAGCGCCGCGCGCACGCCAGGCACGGAATCCTCCAGCACCACGCATTCCGACGGCGGCACGCCCAGGCGTTGCGCGGCGAGCAGGTAAATGTCCGGGGCGGGCTTGGTGTGTTGCACCTCGTTGCCGGCGATCACGTCGTGGAAGTGCGGCAGCAGGCCGGTGGTGGTGAGCTTCTGCAGCGCGCGCTCGCGGCGGGTGGACGTGACGACGGCGCGCGGGATGCCGCGTTCTTCCAGCAACGCGAGCAGTTCCAGCACGCCGATCTTCACTGGCAGCCCCGCTTCCACGTGGGCGTCGTAGCGCACCTGCAGGCCGTGCAGCAGCGACTTGAGCAGTGCCTCGTCACCCAGACGTTCCAGAAGCAAAGCGTGGCAGGCGCGATCGGACAGCCCGACGAACGACAGCCACAGCGCATCCTCGAGCTCGAGCTCGAGTTCCTGCGACGCCTCGCGCCAGCACTGCAGCAGCGCGCGTTCGCTTTCGATCATCAGGCCGTCCATGTCGAACAGCACCGCCGCGGGCGTGAAGTCGAGCGTCATGCCGCGCCTCCGAAGAGCGCATTGAGATCTGCCGCATCGAGCATGCGCCACTTGCCGGCAGACAGATCGCCGAGCGAAAGACCGCCGATGCGGCTGCGATGCAGCGCATCGACGTGGTTGCCGACGGCCGCGAACATGCGTCGCACCTGGTGATAGCGGCCTTCGGTGAGCGTCAATGCAGCGTGGCGCGCGTCATGCACCTCCAGCGCGGCGGGCGCAAGCGGCGTGTTTTCCGATTCGAGCATCAAGGTGCCGCTGGCGAACACCTCGCCCTCGTCGCCGCGCAGATCGTGCGCGAACGTCGCTTCGTACACCTTCGCCAGCTTCGCCTTCGGCGAGACGATGCGATGCAGCAGCGCGCCGTCATCGGTCATCAGCAGCAGGCCGCTGGTGTCGCGATCGAGCCGACCGACGCTCGACAGCAGCGGCGAACGCGCGCGGAAGCGCAGCGGCAGCAGGTCGTAGATCACGCGGCCCGGATCCTTGGTCGAGCACGTGTAGCCGATCGGCTTATGCAGCATCAGCGTCATGCCGGCTGGCGGATCGAGCGGTTCGCCGTCGATGCGGATCGCGTCGTGGCCGACCTTGTCGTCGGCGTATAGCACTTCGCCCTGCGCATCGGTGATACGGCCTTCGCGGAACATCGCCGCGACGTCCTTGCGGCTGCCGTAACCGAGGTTGGCGATGAGTTTGACCAGCTTCATGCAGTGCGTCCTTCGCGCGATTTCGTTGCATCCACGATCTTGAATCCGCCTTCCTGCGCCACCGTGCGCACGTTGCCGAAATGCGCATCGAGTTCGGCTTCGTACGGAAGATGCCGGTTCGCCACTAGCCACAGGCGTCCGCCGGGCTTCAGCGCCTGCGCGGCGACGGCGATGAAGCGTCGGCCGATGTCGGGGCGATCGCCGCGGCCCTGCGCGTGGAACGGTGGATTGCAGACGATCACGTCGAAGCGGTCGTCGATGCCGCGCGTGACGTCGTGCCAGTGAAACTGCAGCGCGACACGCTCGGCGAACGGCGCGAGGTTCACGCGCGCCAGGTCGAGCGCGCGACGCTCCGCTTCGTACAGATCGACCGCGCGGATGCCGGGGCAGCGCGCGAGCAGCTCGGTGGTGAGGTAGCCGTAACCCGCACCGAGATCCGTCGCGTGCCCCGCCAGATCGTGCGGGAGGTGATCGGCGAGCAGGCGCGAGGCCGCATCGATGCGATCCCACGCGAACACACCCGGCCGGCTCACGAAGCGGCCGTCGGCGATGGGGCGCGGTGCGTCGGCCTGCGCCCACTGCGCGGCGAGATTGGCGTCGGCGGGGCCATCCAGCGGCGCGGTCCAGAACACGCGGCACTTGTTCTTCGACAGGTTGCCCACCGGGCCCGCGATACGCGCGAGGTCCGCCTCGGCCGACTTCGCACCCTCGTTATTGGGCACGCACGCGACGACGCGCCCGCCGGGGGCGCAGCGCGCGATGGCACGTGCGAACAAGGCGCGGGATTCGTCGCGCTGGCGCGGCGGGAGGACGAGCACGAGCGGGACGCGCGAGGTCTCGTCCTCCTCGGCCAGCGACAGGCCCGAACGCTCCAGCGCATCGGCGGCAGGGCGGAAGCTCTGTTCGCACCGCAGCCCGGGCCAGGCGCGCTGGTGCAGCGGCCAGCCGTCGCGTGCACGCAGGAACAGCGCGCCGTCGGACGGCCACGCGAGCGTGCCGTCGATGAACGGCAGGAACAGGGTTTCCAGTGCGTCGTCGCCGTCTTCGGCGCGCATGGGCAGTCCCGGGCATGGAAAAAGGGTGATTGCCGTCAATTCTACCCGCGTGCGACGCCGCGTCCGGCCTCGGCTTCATGCCGATTCAACGCGCGGCGCGCCACCATCGTGCAAAGCCCAAAGGAGAATCGCGATGCGCGCCCTCTTCGTCGGCGGTACGGTCGACAACAGCGAACTGGACATCGATGGCGCCGAGCCGCCGCTGCATTACCCCGAGAACACCGGGGGCGGCCGCCCTCGCTACCGCCTGCACCAGATCGGGGTACGCGACGGCGAGATCGCCTACGCCGTCTACGGCGCGCCGGAGCTCGCCACCGAAGAGGTCGACCGCGTCGTCGAGGAGCGCGATTACGCGCGTCGTTTCAGCGCACGCCCGCAGCCGGTGATGCAGTAACCCGCCCAGCCCCTCTCTGCGGAGAGGGGCTGCTTGCGAATCAGCCCTGCAATTCCCGCAACGTCACCGACGGCGGCGCATCCAGCACGCGTCGCGTGGCGAACATGCCGGCGAGCAGCGCGGCGAGCACGCCGGCCACCGCGCCGACGGCCGCCATCCGCCAGTCCGCTTCCCAGGGCAGGTCGAACACCTGCGTGGCGACCACACCGGCCAGCAGCGAGGCGGCAATCGCCGCCGTCAGGCCGGACAGCAGGCCGATCGCGACGAACTCCGACGCCTGCGCCAATCGCAGCTGGCGACGGCTGCCGCCGATCGCGCGCATGACGCCGCCTTCGAGCAGGCGTTCGTCCTGGCTCGCGCTCACCGCGGCCATCAGCACCAGCAGCCCGGCGACCAGCGAGAAGTAGAAGACCACTTCCACCACCGTGGACACCTGGTCGGCCGTGCTGCGCACCTGCTTGAGCACCGCGTCGATGTCGATGACCGACAGGTTCGGGAAGCGCGCCACCAGATCGGCCGTGAATCGCGTGCGCTCGGGCGGCACGCTCACCGCGGTGATGTGGCTGGCGGGCAATCCGTCCATCGAGCCGGGCGAGGCGATCACGAAGAAGTTCGGCCGGAAGCTCTCCCATTCCACGCTGCGCAGGCTGGTGATGGTGGCTTCGAACGGCTGGCCGGCGATGTCGAACGCGATGCGGTCGCCGATCTTCCAGCCGAGACGCTTGGCGAGCTCCTCCTCGACGGAGGCTTCGGGTTTTGCAGGCTTGCCGGTCCAGAACTTGCCTTCCGTGATGCGGTTGTCATCGCGAAGATGGTCCGCGACGGACAGGTTGAACTCGCGTTCGGCCAGACGCTGCGCGCGTTCGCCCTGCGCTTCGTAGTCCTTCCCGGTGACCGGCTTGCCGTTGTGCGCGGTGAGGCGACCACGGATCATCGGATACAGCGTCGGCGCGGCCACGCCCTGCTCGGCGACGAAGGCGCGCACGGCGTCGACCTGGTCGTCCTGCACGTTGATGATGAAGCGGTTCGGCGCGTCCGCGGCGAGCGCGAGCTGCCAGCGGTCCAGGAGGTCCGTGCGCACGAAGGTGAGCAGCAGCAGCGCCATCAGGCCCAGCCCCAGCGCCGAGACCTGCGCGATGCTCGTGCCGGCGCGACGGCTCACGTTCGCCAGACCGTAGCGCAGGCTGCCGCGCAGGCGCGAACGCACGCGGCGCACGACGAGGATCAGCGCCCACGCCAGCAGCGCGAGCACCAGCAGCGTTGCGGCGATGCCGGCGAGCATCGACAGCCCAAGCGCCGCCGAACCCGCCTTCCACCACAACAGCGCGGCGAGGCCGACAAAGCCGGCGATGCCGACCAGCCACGCGCTCGGCTCGGTGGGATCGAGATCGCGACGCAGCACGCGAAGCGCGGGCACGCGACGCAGCGCAAGCACCGGCGGCGCACCGAACGCCATCAGCACGACCAGACCGACGCCGTAACCCTGCAGCGCGGGCATCAGGCCGGCGGGCGGTATCGACAGCTTCAGCGCCTGTGCGAGCCAGCCGCCGATCGCCCACTGCAGCGCGAACGCGAGCAGCACGCCGATGGTGCTGGCGATGACGCCCAGCATCAGCAGTTCGCCGACCTGGATGCCGACCAGCGTCCGCTGGCTCGCGCCGAGGCAGCGCATCACCGCGGTGCCGCTCAGATGCCGTGCGCTGTGGCGACGCGCGGCCATCGCGACCGCGACCGCGGCGAGCACGACGGAGACGAGCGCGGCGAGACCGAGGAAGCGGCCGGCACGATCGAGCGCGGAACGGATTTCAGGACGCGCGTCGGCGATGGTTTCCAGGCGCTGCCCACGTCCGAGCGCCGGCTTCGCCTTCGCGACGAAGGTCTCCACCGCGGCAGCAGGCCCCGCAACGACGAGGCGATAGCGGATGCGGCTGCCCTCCTGCACCAGCCCCGTGGACGGCACGTCGGCGAGATTGAGGAACACCTTCGGCGCGACGTTGAAGTAGTCGAGCGCGGCGTCCGGCTCCTGCACGACCAGCGCGGCGAGGCGGAACTGCGCGTCGCCCAGCGCAATCTGGTCGCCAGGCTTCGCGCCGAGCTTGTCGGCGCCGGCGCGGCTCATCCAGATCGTGCCGCGTGCTGGCACGCTGCCGGCATCGCGTTCGACGCCATCGCTGCCGTTGATGCGGAACGCGCCACGGAGCGGAAAGCCCTCGCCCAGCGCACGCAGGTCGCCGAGCTGCAGGCGCTCGCCGACGCGGATCATCGTCTGCAGTTCGATGGTTTCGGTGCGTTGCAGTTGCGATGCGTTGGCGGCCTGGCGCACGGCGCCGGTGATGGGCGAATCGGCGCGCACGACGGCATCGCCGCCGAGCAGTCGGTTGGCCTCGATCGCCAGCGCGCGCTCGGCGCGATCGGTGACGAAACCGACCGCGGTGACGGCCAATACCGCGAGCACCAGTGCTGCGATCAGGATGCGCACGTCGCCGGCCGCGAGATCGCGGCGCAGCTGGCGCCACGCGAGTCCGAACGTATTGCCCGACGTGCGGCTCACGACGCCACCAGCCGGCCGCTCTCCAGGCGCAGCAGTCGGCCGCAGCGCGAGGCGAGGTGCTCGTCGTGCGTGACCAGCACCAGCGTCGTGCCGGCGTGCGCATTCAGTTCGAAAAGCAGTTCGATGATCGCCTGGCCCGTGTGCGTGTCGAGGTTACCGGTGGGCTCGTCGGCGAACAGGAGCGAGGGCCGCGTGACGAACGCGCGCGCGAGCGCGACGCGCTGCTGTTCGCCGCCGGACAGCTGGCGCGGGTAATGGTTCAGGCGCTGACCGAGGCCGACCTTCTCCAGGATCGCGCGAGCAGGCGCATCGACCTCGCGATCGCCGCGCAGTTCGAGCGGCAACATCACGTTCTCCACCGCGGTGAGCGACGGAAGCAGCTGGAAGTTCTGGAACACGAAGCCGACCTTCTCGCCGCGCACGCGCGCGCGTCCGTCTTCATCCAGCGTCGACAGCGTTTCGCCGTCGACCACCACGCGCCCGCTGCTCGGCGTATCCAGCCCCGCCAGCAGCGACAGCAGCGTGCTCTTGCCCGAGCCGGATGCACCGACGATCGCCACCGTGTCGCCCGGCGCGATGTCGAAGGACACATCGTCCAGGATCACCAGTTCGCCCGACGGCAGCATCACGCGCTTGCCGAGCGCGGCGACCTGAAGCGCCGCTTGTGCCTGCGTGCGCGGTGCGATGGAATCGGCCATGTTCGTCCTTATGCTCTTGTCGTTCATCGTGGGGCGGTACATTCCTGTGACCATCATTGGGAGCGCGGATTAAATGTTCTTTAAGAAGGCCATCATTGGCGGTTCCGGCGCCGTCCTCTCGGGATATGCGCGCCTTTCGCACGCCGTGCAATGTGCCATCGGCTGGGTCGTGACGGCGTCGCTGATGCTGGCGGTTGCGTTTCCGGCGGCGGCACAGGCCGCGAAGGCTGCACCCGCCACGCAGCCGGCGCGCACCGTGCTGGTGATGGGCGATTCGCTCTCGGCCGGCTACGGGCTCGCCGCATCGCAGGGCTGGGTGTCGCTTACCGCCGACCGCATCGCGAAGACGAAGCCCGGCTGGCGCGTGGTGAATGCGAGCATCAGCGGCGAGACCACCGCCGGTGGTGCCGCGCGCATCGATGGCGAACTCAAGCGCAACAAGCCGGCCGTGGTGGTGATCGAACTCGGCGCGAACGACGGCCTGCGTGGATTGCCGCTGACGCAGTCGCGCGCGAATCTCGACCGCATGATCACCGCATCGAAGAAGAGCGGCGCGAAGGTGCTGCTGATCGGCATGCGCATGCCGCCGAACCTCGGTCGCGAATACACGCAGGGTTTCAGCGACAACTACAGCGCGCTGGCGAAGCAGCACGGCATCGCATTGCTGCCGTTCCTGCTGGAACCCATCGCGACCGACCGCACCGCGTTCCAGGACGACAACCTGCATCCGGTCGCGAGCGCGCAGCCCAAACTGCGCGATCACGTGTGGACGCAGCTCGCGCCGTTGTTGCGTTGATTCGCCGATGTTGATTTGCTGGTTGCATTGCATACGACCGTTCATTTCCCGACGAACGGTCTTGCATTCGTTTTAACGAATGCGTAACTTGCGCGACCTTCGTTCCACCACACACTTTTCGAGTCAGTCGATTTCCATGAACGCCGTCGCCCACATCGCCAAGCGCCACGCACTGCAGCCCAAGGGCCGCGGTCTGTGCGCGTCCGCGCCGCGACTGCGCGACGAAGGCAAGCCCATCGACTGATCTCCTGCACACGGGAGGTCGGTTACCCCGATCTCCCCGAGGCAATGCGAACGCCCTCGGGTTCACCACCCGGGGGCGTTTTCTTTTCGGCGTTCGCAAAGGCCCTTTTTTCAAGGCATTTCAAACAACGACAAACGCGAGTGCATCGCGCATCCCGAAGCATCCGGAACATGCTGGTTTCGATGAAGGGAATGCCGTGAGCGCAACAGCGCTGCGCCTGGATGCTTCGGCGCGGGCGGCGGGCGGTTGCATTCGCACACAGGATTGACGTCACGACTCATCGCTTGCGGTGGATCGCGACGCCAATGAACGACGCATCACGCGAAACGTCCACAGCGGCGCAGGTTCGCGGCGGAAGCCGTACCTGCCCGGTGCGCGCGGCACTGCCGCTGCGTATGCCGGGATGTAGAGCGGTGCGTCGTGCCGGGACAGTAGCTCAGAGGTAGAGCAATGGCGCACGCCATCGGCCGCCGGTTCGATTCCGGCTTGTCCACCACTGGATAGCTCAGTTGGTTAGAGCATCAGGTCCAAAGCCTGAGAGTCGCGGGTTCGATTCCCGCTCCAAACGACCTTTCACGTCGTTACATCGGGACGAAAGTCCCTTCATCGGAAACGCCTCTTGCGGCGTTCCGTGTCGCATCCGGCTTCATGCGGATGCGATCGGAGTATCGCAGCGGTGGATCCGCCGGGCCGCCGCCCTCGCGCATGCGTGCGCTGGCTGCACGGGTCCGTTCGCAGGCGATGTCGGCCTGCGACGCGATCCATGTCGCCATCGCATCGAATGCGTCGAGCGCGACGTGCTCCGCGGATTCGGCGTCGGGGGCGTTTCCAACTTTTTCCTGCGTCGCGGCGCTTTCGCCGGACGCCAATCAAACGCGACGACCGATCCCTCGCGCCCCAAGCGGATCGAAACATCAGAGCCAACAACAAGGAGGACATTCCGATGTTCTGGACCAAGAAGGTCGTGATCGGCGACGGCGAGCGCGGCCTGGTGTATCGCAACCGTCAATTCGAAGGCGTCATCGCGCCGGGTGTGCACACGTGGTTCGACCCGTTCGGCGCGGTCGAGGTGAAGGTGCACAACATCGCGCTTCGCGCCGAGTACCTCGGCAGCGACGAGAACGCGCTGATCGACGCGCTGGGCACGCGCCTGGCCGACACGTTCGTGCTCGCCGACATCGGCGTTGGCGAAGTCGGCCTGGTGATGAAGAACGGCCGCCTGGAGGAAATCCTCGCGCCGGGTTCGCGCCGGTTGTACTGGAAGGGCCCGATCGCGATCGAGGTCCGCACGCTCGCGCTGCAGGACGAGCCGGATGTGCCGACCGACGTCGCGACGCGTCTGCGCCAGCTCGGCGTGCTCGAGAAGGTCGCGGTCGTGCTGCCGGTGCCGGCGGAGTTCGCGGGCCTGGTGTTCATCGACGGCAAGCTCGCGCGTGTCGTCGGTGCGGGTTCTTACGCCTTCTGGAATTTCCGGAAGAACGTCGTGGTGCAGGCGGTCGACCTGCGCGTGCAGTCGCTCGAGGTGTCCGGCCAGGAGCTGCTCACGCGCGACAAGGTCAGCCTGCGCGTGAACCTCGCCGCGAGCGTGCGCATCGTCGATCCGGTCGCCGCGATCACGAAGGTCGGCAAGTACGCCGACTACGTGTACCGTGAGCTGCAGTTCGGCCTGCGAAAGGCGGTCTCCGCCAAGACGCTGGACGAACTGCTCGGCGACAAGGCCTCGCTGGACGCCGACATCTTCGGCTACGTGCGCGGCCGCGTCGGCGAGGTCGGTGTCGAGCTGCTCGGCGTGGGCGTGAAGGACGTGATCCTGCCGGGCGAGATGAAGGAGATCCTCAACAGCGTCGTGCAGGCGGAAAAGTCGGCGCAGGCCAACGTGATCCGTCGTCGCGAGGAGGCGAACGCCACGCGTTCCCTGCTCAACACCGCGAAGCTGATCGAGGAGAGCCCGGTGCTCATGCGCCTGAAGGAGCTGGAAGCTCTTGAGAAGGTGACCGAGAAGATCGACAAGCTCACCGTGTTCGGCGGCCTGGACGGCGTCATGAAGCAGCTGGTGAGCCTCAAGCAGTAAGCTTCCGTGCGGAGCGAACGGATTCGCGCCGCACGGTTTTTCACAAGGAATGGAACCATGAACACGCAACACGCTTCATTCGACCTGCTGCACGCCGAAGGTGCGACCACGCCGATCAAGGGCTGGACGCACGGCGTGCCGGTCGAGGACCAGGCGCGGCAGCAGCTGCGCAACATCGCCACCCTGCCCTTCGTCGGGCCGTGGGTCGCGGTGATGCCCGACGTGCACCTGGGCATCGGCGCGACGGTGGGATCGGTCGTGCCGACGAAGGGCGCGATCATCCCGGCCGCGGTCGGCGTCGACATCGGCTGCGGCATGGCCGCGGTTCGCACCACGCTGCGCGCCGACGACCTGCCGGACGACCTGTCGCTGCTGCGCAACTCCATCGAGCGCAGCGTTCCGGTCGGCAACGGTCCGGGCGGCGAGCACCGCCGGATTCCCGACAGCGTCGAGACGGCGCTGGAGAAGTCCAACCTCGTCGCGCGACTGGCGAAGATCCGCCAGAAGCATCCGAAGATCCGCCCGGACAAGCTCGATCGCCAGATCGGCACGCTCGGCGGCGGCAACCACTTCATCGAGATCTGCCTCGACGAGGCCGATCGCGTTTGGGTGATGCTGCACTCGGGCTCGCGCGGCACCGGCAACCTCATCGGCACGTACTTCATCGAACTGGCGCGTCGCGAGCTGGAAAAGCGCGTGCTCGGTTTCCACGTGCCCGATCGCGACCTCGCGTTCTTCCTCGAAGGCGAGCCGCTGTTCGACGAGTACGTCGAAGCGGTCTCGTGGGCGCAGGACTACGCGCGTGCGAACCGCGAGGCGATGATGGCGCGCGTGCTGCACGAGATGCGCCACCGCCTGCCGAAGTTCCAGACGGAGAAGTCGGCGGTGAACTGCCACCACAACTACGTGCAGCGCGAGGACCACTTCGGCGAATCGTTGCTCGTCACGCGGAAGGGCGCCGTCAGCGCGCGCGAGGGCGAGCTCGGCATCATCCCGGGCAGCATGGGCGCACGCAGTTTCATCGTGCGCGGCAAGGGAAACGCGGACAGCTTCCACAGCTGCAGCCACGGCGCCGGCCGCGTGATGAGCCGCACCGCCGCACGCGCGCGGATCACGCTCAAGGAGCACCGCGAGGCCACCGCGCACGTCGAATGTCGAAAGGACGCAGGCGTGATCGACGAGTCGCCCGCCGCGTACAAGGACATCGATGCGGTGATGGCGGCGCAGCGCGACCTGGTGGAGATCGTGCATACGCTGCGGCAGGTGGTTTGTATCAAGGGGTGAGCGGCCGCGCTTGCGCGCCACTGGCGCGCGCGGCCGCGAACGCACGGCCATGGATGGCCGGGCCGGGCGATCCGAAGCCGGTGCGTTGCGCCATGGATGGCAGTGGCATCCCTTTCGAAGCTCGTGCTGCGCGGCACTGCCGCGTGGCCTGCCGAACGCACGGTTATGGATGGGTGAGGCAGGCCGCCTACGCGGCACTGCCGCGTGGCCTGCGGAACGCCCGGCCAGGGATGGCCGGGCCGGGCTTTCCGGAGCCTGACGTGCGGCGCCATGGATGGCATCGACTCGTCATTCGAAGCGGCGCTTCTTCAAATCGCACTCGCGCTGGAAGACGTCATCCCCGCGAAGGCGGGGATCCAACTTCATGCCGCATCACGCCTTACGGAGGCCGTGAGGGATCGGACAGTTGGATTCCCGCCTTCGCGGGAATGACGGCCTTTTGTGCACGGGCATGCGCCCGTGATCGCACGTCCCGACCCTCACTCCAACCCCTCTCCCGTGGGGAGAGGGGCTTTGGCATCGATCGAATCGAACGCCGTCATCCCCGCGAAGGCGGGGATCCATCTTCACGACACATCACGACTTACGAAGAGCGTGAGAACGCGGACAGTTGGATTCCCGCCTTCGCGGGAATGACAGCCTGGGCATCGTGAGTGCATGCGTGATCGCACGTCCCGGCCCTCACCCCAACCCCTCTCCCGCAGGGAGAGGGGCTCAACTCAGGCCAACCCCGCCGGCATCTCCTCATCCGCGCGCATCAGGCGGACCACGCCCTGCCATGCCAGCGATACCGCGAGGCATCCGACGAGCAGCCCCGCCCAGTCGGCCGATTGCGGCGACAACGACGGCCATAGACTGGCGAAGGCCGGCATCCATTGCGCGCCGTACGCGGCGACCACCGCGATGACCGCGATCGCGAAGATCGCGGTGAGCACGCGGAGCAGCCAGCGTTCGAACAGTTCGCCAGCCGCGGGCATGCCTTCCACGTGGCGCACGATCTGCGCCGCGAGGTCGTAGGGCACCGGCTCCATCGCCGGCGTGCGCAATGCGCGCGCGATCAGGCGGTACTCGGCCAGGCGCGAATCGGCCGGATCGAGCGGCTGCCCGCGGCGTTCCTGTTCGAGTGCGTGTTCCTGCGCCTGCCATTCGGCTTCCAGGCGCAAGGCGTCGATGCCGCGCCAGCCGGTGCGGTGGATCGGCGGGTCTTCGCTTCCGGGCTTGCGATCGTCAGGTGTGTTCATGCGGTCACTCCCATCCGGGCCTGCAGGCGTTCGCGCAGCCGCGCCCGGGTGCGGAACAGATGGCTCTTGATCGTACCTTCGGCGAGGCCAGTGATGCGGGCGATCTCGACGATGGGCACTTCATCCAGGTGATACAGCGTCAGCAGCGTACGCTGCAACGGCGGCAGCGATTCGATTTCCTCGTGGAGGCCGGCGGCGATCTCGGCATCGGCACAGGCCGTTTCCAGGTCGAAGCCGTCGCTGAGCTGGTCCAGCAGGCTGACGCCGTCGTCCTCGTCGCCTACCGGTTCGGCGATGGCGATGCGGCGCTTCTCGAGGTGCCGCTTGGCGACCGAATAGGCCACCTGCCCGATCCACGACTTCAGCGCGCTCTCGCCGCGGTACTGGTGCAGGCACTGGTGCACGCGCAGGAAGGCTTCCTGGCACAGCTCGCGGGTGTCCTCCGGCTGGCGGACCATGCGCTGGATGATGTGCCAGCACAGGCCCTGGTACTCGCGCACGAGGCGTTCGAACGCGCCGGGCACGTTGCCCAGCACGGCATCCACCAACCTGCGGTCGTCCTCGGTCACGGGGTTTCACCGGTCATGACCTTTGTGGATACGTTCAGGGGCCGGATGGTTGCAACGCGGCCTTCACGAAGTTTGTTTCCGGCCGCTGCAACCGGTCGCGCGGCGGCCGTATCTCTTGCCCCGTACCCCACGCCACGGTCCCGAGAACACACCCATGAACTTCGAAATCCTGATCCCGATCACCCTGTTCATCTGCGTCGTCTACGCCATCAAGGTGGTCGTGGACGCGCGTACCCGCGCCAAGCTGATCGCCAGCAACGGCTCGGAAGACCTGATCCGCTCGCTGGTGCAGGCCGAAGCGCTGCAGCGCCGCCACGCCTCGCTGCGCTGGGGCATCCTGCTGCTGGCCGTCGGCCTCGGCTTCGCGCTGATCGAAGCGTTCGGCTGGACCGAGATCACCCCCGGCGTCGTCGCCGTACTGCTCGGCGTGACGGGACTCGGGAACCTGGCCGCCTACGCAGCCTCGCGGAAACTGGGGTAAGGCCGCGCGCTGGCGAGCCACTGGCTCGCGCGCGGCCGAACGCCCGGCCATGGATGGCCGGGCCGGGCAATCCGACGCTCGTCGCGTGACGCCATGGATGGCGGGGCTATAGGCACCGAGCGCGGCAAGGCTTGCCAGTCACCGCCGATCCAGCGTCGTACGCAGGACCGGCACCGTGGTGACATCGTCCACGCCCTTGATCGCGGCGACGCGCTCGCGCAGATCGGCAAGCTCGCCCGGCGACTCCGCCTGCACCAGCACGAGCAGGTCGAGCTCGCCGGCGACGCTGTGGCACAGCCGTACCTGCGGCATCGCGGTCAACTGCGGCATCACGTCGTCGCAGCTGAAACCGTCGGCATAACGCAGCATCAGCCACGCCTGCAGCGGATCGCCGCCGCTGCCCAGTCGCACGGTGTACTGCGCGATCACGCCTGCGCTTTCCAGCCGTTGCAGGCGCTCCTGCACGGTGGTGCGTCCAAGGCCGACAGCCTTCGCGAGCGCGACCGTCGACAGACGCGCGTTGTCCTGCAGCAGCGCGATGAGCTGGCGATCGATGGCGTCGAGGTGTTTCATCGCAACGGGCGTGCCGGTGTCCCGGCATTCTGCCGGGTTGAGACCGGCGCTGGCGAGCGCGCATCGTGGGCGCCCACCGCCCCGGGAGATCCCCGATCGATGAATGCCCCGCGTTCCACCCTAGAACTCGACACGCGCAGCGCGCTGATTCCCATCGACGTGCAATGCGGTTTCGACCTGCCGCCGTGGCCGCCGCGCAACAACCCGGCGATGGAGGCCAATGCGCTGCGCATGCTGGATGCGTGGCGCCGCGCCGGCTTGCCGCTGATCCACGTGCGGCACGATTCGGTGATGGAAGGCTCGGTGCTCGCGCCCGGGCATCCGGGCAACGCGCATCGTCCGGGCTTCGTGCCGCTGGAAGGCGAACCGCTGGTGAGCAAGTCGGTCAATGCGGCCTTCATCGGTACCGATCTGGACCTGCGCCTGCGTCGACTGAATGTCGACACCGTCGTGTTGTTCGGCATCAGCACGGACATGTGCGTGTCGACGACCGCACGCGTCGCGGCGAACCTGGGCTATCGCACGATCGTCATCGGCGATGCGTGCGCGTGCTTCGACCTGAAGGATGCCGACGGATCGGTGATCCCCGCCGACGCGATACAGCGCGCGCACCTGGCGACATTGCGGGCGGAGTTCGCGCAGGTGGTGGAGAGCGATGCGGTGATCGAGGCGCTCAAGCCCCTCTCCCAGCGGCGACCGAAGGGAGTGCAGAGCTGAGAGGGGTCGGGGTGAGAAGGCGCTGCTTGCGAACCACTGGTTCGCGCGCCTTTCGAACGCCCGAACGCTACGCGTTCGGGCCGGGTAGGGGCAACGAAGCGACACGGGAGAACAGCCAAGGAAGTGAAACGCTGCGGGCTGCTCTCGACGTTACCGCACGGACTTCACCCCTCCCCTCCCTCCCCTGCACGCAGGGGAGGGAGGATCAGCGAGGCGTTACTTCCGATCACCCGCCGTCTGGTCACGCGCCGCGCGGAACTCGCTCGACGCGTCCCAGTTCGGCCAGCGATCCGAATCGGCCAGGTTGCGGCCGACGGTGTAGAGCAGGCCCAAGTCGCGCGCCATGCCGAGGAAGGTCCAGTCGGCTTCCCATTCGTCGGCCGGCTGGTGGTAGCGGTCGGCGACGTACGCGTCTTCCATCTTCTTGCCCGCTTCCAGGCCGCCGTCGACCAGGTCGTTGCCCGAGCCGAACGACACCGCCGGAACGCCGCGCTTGGCGAAGGGGAAGTGATCGGAGCGGAAGAAGTGGCCGGCTTCGGGCTTCGGATCGGTCACGTAATCCAGGTTCGCCACCTTCTTCGCCGTGTCGATCAGTTCGTCGAGCAGTTCCTGCTTCGCGCTGCCGGAGGTGGTGAAGTTGCGCGCCGGACCGTGCGGATCGAGCGCGTCCATATTGATCACCGCCACCGTCTTGCCCAGCGGGTACAGCGGCTTGGAGGCGTAGTACTCCGAACCGAGCAGGCCCTTCTCCTCCGCCGTGACGGCGAGGAAGACGACCGAACGCTCCGGCTTCGTCGGCGCCTTGGCGAACGCGCGGCCGATCTCGATCAGCGCGGCGGTGCCGGTCGCGTTGTCGACCGCGCCGTTATAGATCTTGTCGCCCTTCGCGTCCGGCTGGCCGACGCCCAGGTGGTCCCAGTGCGCCGAGTAGATGACGGTTTCGTCAGGGCGCTTCGTGCCGTCGATGCGGCCGACGATGTTGTGCGAGGTGATGATCTGGCGATCCACGTCGTACTTCGCGCTCAGCGTCGCGCCCTTCAGTTCGACCGGCTTGAACGCCTTGGTCTTCGCCTGCGCCTTGAGCGCGTCGAAATCCAGGCCCGACTGCTTGAACAGCTGCTGCGCGAAATCGCGCTGGATCCAGCCTTCCAGCTTGGGATGCACCGAGGCCGGCTTGTCGCGCACGACGTCGAACATCGTGTTGGTGTTGGAGTTCTTGACCGTCGCCCAGCCGTACGAGGCCGGATCGGTTTCGTGCACGATCAGCAGGCCGAGCGCGCCCTGGCGCGCGGCCTCTTCGTACTTGTAGGTCCAGCGACCGTAGTAGGTCATCGCCTTGCCGCCAAAATCGCCTTCACCGCCATCGAAGTCCGGATCGTTGATCAGGACCACGGCAATCTTGCCCTTGAGGTCGACGCCCTTGAAGTCGTCCCAGCCGCGCTCCGGGGCGCTCACGCCGTAGCCGGCGAAAACCAGCGGCGCCTTGCTGATGTCGACGGCGGTCGAGCCGTCCTGCGCGGCGCGCACGGCGATCTGCTCGCCCTGCGTCAGCGCCTGCGTCTTGCCCTTCACGGCAACGGAAATCGTCGGCGTGCCCTTGATCTCGGCGCGTGCCAGCGGCACGGCCTGGGTCCATTCGCGCTTGCCGTCCTTCAGGTCGCCACCGGGCTGCAGGCCGGCCGCCTTCATCTGCGCGACGACGTAATCGATGGTCTTGGTTTCGCCGGCCGTGGCGGGGCCGCGGCCCTCGAATTCATCGGAGGAGAGGACCTTCACGTCCTGCGAGAGGCGCGCGGGGTCGATGTCGGTCGCCGCCGGTTTGCCGGCGACGGCGGGATTCAGGGCGAGCGAGAGGGACAGCGCAAGCAGCGATACGGCCGGTAGCTTCATGGATGGGACCTGGGGTCGGAGTGCCGGCCGATGGTACGGAGCGGGGAGGCGGGGTGCCAGCCAACGTTATGCACAGGGGCCGGGGGTGCTGCCCTTCTCCCGCTAGCGGGAGAAGGTGCCGGCAGGCGGATGAGGGCGGAGCCCGCGGTCAGCACAATGCCGCTGCCCGGCCCTCACCCCAACCCCTCTCCCGCAGGCGGGAGAGGGGCTAAGTGCATGGGCGGAGTGCCCCTGATCACCGGGTCAGGGGAGAGCACCGCCTGAAACTCAATCCTTTTCCTTGCCGATCACCTTGCCCGTCGCCGGATCGATCTTCAGCTCCACGTCCTTGCCCGACGGATCATCGGCCTCGGCGTTCCAGATGCCGTCCTCGAAATCGACGTCGTGCACGTTGGTGTAGCCCTCGGCCGACAGCCGCGCACGCACGTCGGCCTCGCTGAGGTTGGCGACCTGCTTGTCCGGGTAGACCTGGCCGGTCTTCGCATCCAGGCGCACGTCGACGCTGTCGCCCTGCGCGCTGTGCGCGTCGGCCTTCCACACGCCGTCCTCGAACTTCACGTCGTTGACCTTGGTGTAGCCCTGCTCGGTCAGGCGCGCACGCACCTGCGCTTCGGTCAGCGGGGCCGCCGGCTTGGCGTCCTGCGCGAACGCGACGGTCGACAGCGACAGCAGCGCGGTCAGCACGATGGTCTTCTTCATTCGATGACTCCCTGGTTTGCAGTGGATCGTTGCAGTGGGCTGGAGTCTTCGTCGGCCGATGCGAATCGCGGGTGAATCCTCGCGGCACGTGTGCGGAAGCGGTCAGCATGGTGATTCGGCCGTGAAAACCGATGTCCGGCGGTCCACACTGGAACCCAGTGTTGCCGCCCGCCGGGTGGCCGCACATGCCTCCATCCCGCAAACTTCACGTATTCAGCCGCGCGCCGCGCATCTTCCGCAGCATCCGCGACATCGAACCGCACGCATCGCCCTGCTTAGATCCGCGGGGTGCACAGGACTTCCCGCAATGAACGCAGACTCCCTCGCCGCCCCGCTCGTCCGCCCGTTGTGGCGCGACCGCGCGCTCGTGCTGGCGGGCATCGCGATGTCGGCGTTCAACCTGCGCACGGCGGTGACCTCCCTCACGCCGCTGCTCGACACCCTCGGCGACACCTTCGGCTTCGGTCCGACCATGACCGGCGTGCTTGGCATGGTGCCGACGGCGGCATTCGCCGTGTTCGGCGTGGTGACGCCGGCCATCGCGCATCGCCTTGGCCTCGAACGCACGGCGCTGCTGGCGATGGCGCTCGCGGCGATCGGCCTGTTCGTTCGCGCGTTTGTCGGCGACACGGCGATGTTGCTGGTGACCTCGGCGATCGCGCTGTCCGGCATGGGTATGGGCAACGTCGTGCTGCCGCCGCTGGTGAAGCGCTACTTCGCCGATCGCGTCGGCACCGTCAGCACGCTCTACATCACCGTGCTGCAGCTGGGCACGATCCTGCCGGCGCTGCTCGCCGTCCCCATCGCCACCGCCGCCGGCTGGCGCGTGTCGCTCGGCGCGTGGTCTCTGGTCGCCGCCGCCGCCGCGCTGCCGTGGATCGGCGTGTTGTGGATGGAACGCTACGGGCAATCGCGGCAGGCGAAGGCGCTCTGCCAGGCGCACGACGAAGCTGTCGCGAGCGGCGATCCCGCACCGGAACTCGATGGCGCGAAGGATGGCGCGAACGGCAGCGCGCGCGGTCGCGTCTGGCGTTCGCCCGTCGCGTGGGGCCTCACGCTGATGTTCGGCATGACGTCGCTGACGACGTATTCGATGTTCACGTGGTTGCCGAAGCTGCTCACCGAAGCCGGCGGCTCGCACGCGCTCGGCGGCACGATGGTCGCGCTGTTCTCGACGATGGGCCTGCTGAGCGCGCTGTTCCTGCCGGCGCTGGCGGTGCGCATCCGCAATCCGTTCCCGATCGTCGTCGCATGCGGCGCGAGCTACATCGCCGCGTTCGCCGGCCTGCTGCTCGCGCCGATGGCCGCGCCGCTGCTGTGGGTCGCATTCCTCGGCCTGGGGCCGAGCACGTTCCCGCTCTCGCTCACGCTGATCAACCTGCGCACGCGCACGCCGGGCGGTTCCTCGCGGCTGTCGGGCTTCGTGCAGGGCGTGGGCTACAGCCTCAGCTGCCTCGGGCCCCTGCTGTTCGGCTGGCTGCACGAGGCCACGCACGGCTGGGAGTGGCCGTTCGCGTTCCTGACGCTGTGCCTGCTCGCGCTGCTGTACGGCGGCTGGCTCGCGAGTCGCCCGCGCATGCTCGAGGACACCTGGTAGGCATCACCGGCGCGATTCTTCGCGCGACGCATACATCCTCGCGACAAGGGGTTCAGCCCGAATCGCCCACGCTCCATGCACGTTCCATTCTGAGATGGAGTCCGTCATGGGCCAGCGTCACGTCGAAAACGACCCGAACACCAGCGGCAAGTCCGAGCGCGAATACGAGCACAGCTCGGGCGATCGCAACACCAAGAAGAGCGAGAACGACTGGCAGGGCTTCAGCGGCGGCAAGCAGCGCGACGCCACGCCGGGCGCGCCGGGCACGCCGCCGGCGAAGGATGCCGATCGCCGCTGATAGAAAGTAACGAGCGGACGTTCCTTTCGCTCGTTTCCCGTGCCAAGTACCCTGTCGCGGCCCTCATCCGCCGCGACCCATGACCCTGCGCACCGTCAACGTTGCCCGTTACGTCACGCCATTGCGCGAAGGCGGTTCGTTGCCTGCGATCGTCGAAGGCGACGATGACGGCCTCTATGTCCTGAAATTCCGCGGCGCCGGCCAGGGCGTGAAGGCGCTGGTGGCCGAGCTCGTCGCCGGCGAAATCGCCCGCAAGCTCGGCCTTCCGATCCCGGAACTTGTGTTCGTCGAACTCGACGCCGAGCTCGCGCGCACTGAACCGGATCCGGAAATCCAGGAACTGATCAAGGCCAGCGACGGCCTCAACCTCGCCCTCGATTACCTGCCCGGCGCGATCAATTTCGATCCCGTCGCCGAACGCGTGCCGGGCGCGCTGGCGTCCGACATCGTCTGGTTCGACGCCTTCACCAGCAATGTCGACCGCAGCTTCCGCAATCCGAACCTGCTCGTCTGGCATCGCAACCCGTGGCTGATCGACCACGGCGCGGCGCTGTACTTCCACCACGGCTGGGACGGCTCGCCGACGCATGCCGGCAGCGCGTTCCCGATGATCCGCGAGCACGTGCTGCTGCCGCAGGCAGACGACATCGCCGGCGCGGACGCACGGCTGTCGGGAAAGCTGACGCGGGGCGATTTCGACGCGATCCTCGCGCTCGTGCCCGACGCGTGGCTCGTCGGCGCGGACACACCGGCCGATCCCACCGAACATCGCGCGGCCTACGTCGAGCATTTCATGCAGCGGCTGGCGCAGCGCCAGCGCTTCGTCGAGGAGGCGATCCATGCACGCGCCTGAGACGCCGCGCCGCGATACCTACGACTACGCGGTGATCCGCGTGGTCCCGCGCGTGGAACGCGAGGAGTTCGTCAACGTCGGCATCCTGCTGTCGTGCCCGACGGCGAAGTTCCTGCAGGCGCGCATCGAAGTCGACGAGGCGCGGCTGCGCGCGCTCGATCCCGACATCGACCTGGACACGGTGCGCCGTCATCTGGAGGCGATGGAAGCGATCTGCGCCGGCGGCCCGGGCAGCGGTCCCATCGGCCTGTTGCCGCAGCGCGCGCGCTTCCACTGGCTCACCGCCAAGCGCAGCTCGATCATCCAGACCTCGCCCGTCCACCTGGGCCGCTGCACCCACGCCGGCAACGCGGTCGAGCACCTGATGGACCGGATGGTGCGGGTGCGGCGCGGCTGACGCGTCCGGCGCGGGCCGGCTATAGTCGGCGCGGGGACAATCCAGGGACGGCCCATGCCGGGAAACCGGCACGCAACCCCATGCGCGCGGGCCAAGGAAGGGGAAATTCATGAAGAAGACACGCGCCTTGGGCGCGCTCGTAGTGATCTGCGCGCTTTCTGCATGCGGAGGCGGTGGTGGTGGGGGGGGCGGCAGTACGCCAGCTCCGGCACCTTCAACACCGCCTCCCACGACGCCTCCCACGACGCCGCCGCCGGCAACACCCTCGGTGGGACTGACTCTGTCCACCCCGCCGATCTCGCTGACGCTCGCCTTTGGCGACGACGCGAAGGCCGACGTGACCGGTCGATGGACCGCGGCCAATCTGGGTTCGGCCCAGGTCTACCTGCAGGTCGCCGACGACGGCGGCACCTTCGTCACTCCCGCTGTCACCGCCAGCGGCAATCCGGACTTCGTCTATTCATTGCCGTTGTCCAATGCGGTCGTGCCGGGGACGCGCGCGGGCACGATCACGGTGCGCGCGTGCGAAGACGTCCAGTGCGTCAAACCCTACGCGAGCGCTTCGCAGACCTTGTCCTACAAGGTGGAGATCACGCCGATGCCCGAGTGGGAGACCACCCAGGGCAATGCGGCCCACAACGCTTACGTCCCCATAACGCTGGACGTGACGCGGTTTGCCAAGGCATGGGAATGGAAGCGTCCGGCCGTCTCCACTTCAACCACGACGGGCCCGATCTTTCCGGTCGTGACCAGCGGCCGCATGGTGTACGTGGCCGCAGACGGTGTCAGTACGGCGGGACCGGGCCTGTTCGCTCTCGATGAAAAGGACGGGACGGTGAAGTGGTCCCAGCAGTTCACGCTGCGCTACGGCTCGCTCAATCCGCCCGCGGCATCGGGTGGCACGGTCTACGTGCCGACGACGGGGCATGAGGACACGTTCCTCTGGGCGTTCGATGCGGCCGATGGCACGCCACAGATGCAGTCGGGCTTTCGCACGCAATGGGCCGACATCCTCGCGCCGACCGTCAAGGACGGCGTGGCTTACGTGAACTCGGGCTATTACGGCGGTGTCGTCTACGCGTTCGAGCGGAGCACGGGACTGAAGAAGTGGGAAGCGTCGGGCGGCACCTACGGCATGAACACGCCAGCCCTGGACGACGCGAACCGTCTGTATGCCCACAACGGCAGCACCCTGACTGTTCTGGATTCGCGAGATGGCACGCTGCTGGGCAGCATCGGCCCGCAGCCGGGCGGCTTGCAGGTCGACCACCGCGCCACACCGATCGTCGGCGCGGAAAACAGCGTGACCGGCTTCGTCGGCGACTGGTACAACGAGACGCGCCCGCTTCGCAATTACGCGATCGACACCTTGAGCGAACGCTGGACGTCGGTGAAGACCTACCACGCCTACCCGGCCGTCGCCAAGGGCGTGATCTACGCGGCGTCGAACAATCCCAAGTCGTTCGACGCGATCGACGAGAAGACCGGACAGTTGCTCTGGTCGTGGATCCCGGGGACGGCAGACACGGTGTTCTTCCACAACGTGGTCGTCACCAACAACCTCGCGTTCGTCAGCACGAACCGGGCGCTGTACGCGATCGACCTGGCGACCCGCAAGCCGGTGTGGCAGACGCCGACGCCGGGGCAGGTGGCCATCTCCGCCAGTCGCATGCTCTACATCATGCCCGGAACGACCGATGTCTACGGCTACCCGTCTTCGGGCAGCGACGGACGCCTGCTTGCGTTCCGTACCCGTTGAGCCGGTAGCCCGCCCATGCGTGGGGACGCCCGGCCTGCCGCCGGGCGTCACGCAAAAAAAAAAGCCCGGCTTTCGCCGGGCTTTTTGGTAACGCTTGGCGCTAAAGGCTTACAGGGCCTGCACGGCGTCGGCCTGAAGGCCCTTCTGGCCCTGGACGACGGTGAAGGACACCTTCTGGCCTTCCTGCAGGCTCTTGAAGCCCGAGCCCTGGATCGAACGGAAGTGGACGAACACGTCCTCGCCGTTCTCGCGGCTGATGAAGCCGAAGCCCTTGGCATCGTTGAACCACTTGACGGTACCGGTTTCACGGTTCGACATGACTTTCTCCTATACGGATGGTGAGACCGCTATCGCGGCATTGGAGCTGGTCGCAAGGAGAAAGCGAGGTGCAACGATGGAGAAGAAAATCCACATCGGGTCACATTCACCGTGACCCTTGGCTAACGCAGCGCGAGGCATGTTGGACGTGTTTGGTCGGATTTGCAAATCCGGACCGGCCCGGGCGGTTCAGATAGGATCCCCATTCAGCATGTCCACCGATTACCTCTCCCCGCGATGACGGTCTATGTCGATGATGCGGTCCACCTCTGGCGCGGCCGCCGCTGGGCCCACCTGATGGCCGACACCCTCCACGAACTGCATGCCATGGCCGAGCGCCTGGACATCCCGCGTCGGGCCTTCCAGAACAAGACCTCCGGCGCGCATTACGACGTACCGTCCGAGTTGCGCGAACGCGCGATCGAGCTGGGCGCGGTGGCCATTTCGCGCCACACCGACCGCGACCGGGTCCGGGCGGTGATCGCCCGCGCCAAGGCGCAGGGCCGCGGCGAGCACCCCTGAGGCTGCGGGATCGCGCGGCCGCACGTATCCTGTGCGGCCCCGGCGCCTGCCCGGTGCCGACACCCGCGCCAGAACACGAATCCCGCCATGACCGACACTCCGCCCGACCGCCTCTCCAACGACCCGCGCAGCCCGTTCTTCGATGAGACGGTGCTCGAGCGCGGCATCGGCATCCGCTTCAACGGGGTCGAGCGCATCAATGTCGAGGAGTACTGCATCAGCGAAGGCTGGGTGCGGCTGCCGGTCGGCAAGGCGCTGGATCGCCGCGGCAACCCGATGACGATGAAGCACAAGGGCAAGGTCGAGGCCTGGTTCCGCGACGCGGAAGCCGGCGAGTAAGCCTCAGAGCCCCGCCAGGTAACGGCCCGGGTCGATCCGGCGCCCGTACTGGCGCACTTCGAAATGCAGGTGCGGACCGGTCGAACGGCCGGTCGAGCCCATCTTCGAGATCTCCTGCCCGGCGAGGACGACGTCGCCCGGCCGCACTTCCAGCCGGCTGTTGTGCGCGTACAGCGTCACGATGCCCTGGCCGTGGTCGATCATGACCACGTTGCCGTAGTCCTTCGTGTAATGCGCCTGCACGACCACGCCGTCGCCGCAGGCATGCACCGGCGTTCCGGTCGTGCCGGCGAAGTCGATGCCGCTGTGGAAGGCGTCGCCGCGCCCGAAGGGATCGTGGCGGCGGCCGAAGCCGGACGTGATCCGCACCGGCGCCACGGGCAGCAGGCTCAGCAGCTTCTCGCGCCAGTCGCGCTTGACCGGATTCCAGGCGACCGCCGACGGGTCGATCGCGTCGTCCGCCTTGTGCAGCGGCACCGCGTCCAGGTGCGCGAGGTCCGCGGCGAGGTCGTAGTGCGGCGCCTGCGAGGCCGGCAGGTACGGACCGCCCATCCCCGCTTCGACCGCGACCGCGCGCGCCGGCACGGCGACGTGCGTGCGCGCCCAGCCGGAGCCGGCGCTCGTGGCGGCAACCAGCATCGCGGCTGCGCAGATCACCTGCAGGCTGCTGCGCCAACCGCAGCGGATGGGACGGATTCGGGCTTTGCGTGCGGCGGGGGACATGGAACGGCTCCGTGGGCGGATGGCGGCGCCCGGCGACCGGACGCGGTGGACTTCTGGCCGGGGAATTCCGGCTGCGATACGTGCCGGGCGAAGCGCCATCGCGGCGCAGGAGGAAGTTTCCGGATCGGTCCCCGGGGCCGATATGAGACGGGTCCGAAAAACTCTCAGCCGAAGGCCTTGACCTGTTAAGGGTTCGTGGCTCGAAACCGCGAACGCCGGCTGTACGTCGCTGCGAGCCGCGTCGCCGGCGCGCGTCGGCGGTGGGAGAATCCGAGTTCCCCATCCTTTCGGAGGTCGCCATGAAATCGCGCCTCGCCCTTCTTCTTCTCGCCGCTGCCCTCGCCTCCACCGCGACCGCCGGCGTCCGCAACGTCACCGATCCGGATGCACCGCGCGCCTTGCCCGAAAGCGATTCGGTCAACGTGCGATGGGAAGACCCGTCGCGCTTCAGCGAACTTCGCTACAGCGGCAACCGCTGGGAAGCCTCGCAGGGCAACTGGGTGCAGGAACTCGCGGGCTACCTGCGCGAGCGCGCCGAGAAGCGCCTGCCCCAAGGCCAGCGCCTGGATGTCGACATCCTCGACATCCGCCGCGCGGGCATGTTCGAACCGTGGCACGGCCCGAACCTGCAGAACACGCGCATCATCCGCGACGTCTATCCGCCGCGCATGACGCTCAACGTGCGCCTCACCGATGCCGACGGGAACGTGATCGCGCAGGGCGAGCGCAAGCTGAGCGACCCGGGCTTCCTGATGAGCGACAGCGCTTCGCTCAACAGCGATCCGCTGCGCTTCGAGAAACGCCTGATCGATCGCTGGCTCACGCAGGAATTGCGCGAAGGCGAGCGCAGCTAGTCATCGAAGTCGCCGGAAACATGAAGGGCCGCAGCTGCGGCCCTTCTTTTTGTCGCGCGGAGCGGCTTACTGCTTCAACTTCCAGCCCGTGCGGAAGATCCAGTACACCACGCCCAGGCACAGCAGCAGGAACCCGAGGATCGCCGCCGCGCTGATGCCGACGTTGACGTCGGAAATCCCGAAGAAGCTCCAGCGGAAACCGCTGATCAGGTACACGACCGGGTTGAACAGCGCGACCTTCTGCCACAGCGGCGGCAGCATGCTGATCGAATAGAACGCACCGCCCAGGAACGTCAGTGGCGTGATGATCATCAGCGGCACCAGCTGCAGGCGCTGGAAGCTGTCGGCCCACAGACCGATGATGAAACCGAACAGGCTGAAGGTCAGCGCCGTCAGCACCAGGAAGCACAGCATCCAGAACGGATGCTGGATTTCGTACGGCACGAAGAAGCGCGCGGTGAGCAGGATCAGCGTGCCGAGCATCAGCGACTTGGTCGCGGCGGCGCCGACGTAGCCGATCACGATTTCCATCGCCGACACCGGCGCCGACAGCAGTTCGTAGATCGTGCCCGCCCACTTGGGCATGTAGATGCCGAAGGATGCGTTGGAGATGCTCTCGCTCAGCAGCGACAGCATGATCAGGCCGGGGATGATGAAGGCGCCGTAGCTCACGCCGTCGACATCGCCCATGCGCCCACCGATCGCCGCGCCGAAGACGATGAAGTACAGCGACGTCGACAGCACCGGCGAGACGATCGACTCCATCAGCGTGCGGAACGTGCGCGCCATCTCGAAGCGGTAGATGGCGCGGATCGCGTGCAGGTTCATGCGCGCGCCTCCCGGTTCTGGCGGACCAGGCTGACGAAGATGTCCTCCAGCGAGCTTTCGGACGAATGCAGGTCCTTGAAGTCGATGCCGTGCTGCGTGAGGCGACGCAGCAGCGCGGCGATGCCGGTTTCCTGCGCCTGCACGTCGAAGGTGTACACCAGCGAATGGCCGTCTTCGGCCAATTCCAGCGGGTATTCGGCCAGGTCGTCGGGAATGCGCTCCAGCGGCGCCTGCAGCGTCAGCGTGAGCTGCTTCTTGCCGAGCTTGCGCATCAGCGTGGCCTTGTCCTCCACCAGCACCAGCTCGCCCTTGTTGATCACGCCGATGCGGTCGGCCATGTCCTCGGCCTCCTCGATGTAATGCGTGGTCAGGATGATCGTGGTGCCGTTCTCGCGAAGGCGACGCACCATTTCCCACATGTCGTGGCGCAGTTCGACGTCGACGCCCGCGGTCGGTTCGTCGAGGAACAGGATCGACGGCTCGTGCGACAGCGCCTTGGCGATGAGCACGCGGCGTTTCATGCCGCCCGACAGCGCCATGATCTTGCTGTCCTTCTTGTCCCACAGCGAAAGGTCGCGCAGCACCTTTTCCAGGTATGCGTCATCGCGCGGCTTGCCGAAGAGGCCACGGCTGAACTTCACCGTCGCCCACACGCTTTCGAACGCGTCGGTCGACAGCTCCTGCGGCACCAGCCCGATCTTCATGCGCGCGGCGCGGTAGTCGTGGACGATGTCGTGGCCGTCGGCGGTGACGCTGCCGGAGCTTGCGTTGACGATGCCGCAGATGATGCTGATCAGCGTCGTCTTGCCCGCCCCGTTGGGCCCGAGCAGCGCGAAGATCTCGCCGCGACGGATCTGCAGGTCGATGCCCTTGAGCGCCTGGAATCCGGTGGAGTACGTCTTGGTGAGCCCCCTGACATCGATCACGGGGTCGATGACGGGATCGTGTGCCTGCAAGCCGGCGGTGGACGCCATGCCGTGTTCCTTTTCCTGCGGAGAACCCGCGGCATCGTACCGGAGCGGCGCCGACGGCATGTCGCTCATCCCATGCGGCCGAGGCGGCGCGACGATCCGGTGGCTTCGCTGCACACCTTCGTCACACGCGCCAGCAGCGCGCGCACGCCAGGCAGGATCACCCACGCGGCCGGCAGCGCGACGGCGAACGCGACGGGCCATCCGCGCAGCCAGGCCTCGACAAGCCCGGGGCCGAAACCGCGGTGCAAGGCGATCATGGCGAAGCTCATCACGCCCGACATCAGCGTGACGACCAGCGGAACGAAGGCGAACTGGGCCTGGCGTGGCGTGAGCATGGCGGGCATTCCGTTGCGGGGGAGGATTGACAGGTTAGGCACGCGACCCCGCGCCGATAAGCCCGTATCGGGGGGAAGAACCGTCCCGTCAGCGGGCGAATCGGCGAAACGTGCCATCGCGGCGCCGTCGTGTGTCTTCCGGTACATCGCGCCGTCGCACGCATGGGCCACAATGCGTGTCCCCAGTACGCATCCGCGGAGTGCCATGAAATTCCTGCTGATGATCTATACCGACCAGGCCTTGCTCGACGCGTTGCCGGAAGGCGAGTACGACCGCCTGATGAAGGACTGCATCGAAAAGGCCGACGCCCTGCGCGAGCGCGGCGTGCTGCTGGATTCGCAACAGCTCGAAGTCCCCAGCACCGCGCGTTCGATCCGCGCCCGCAACGGCAGCACGCACGTGTTCGACGGTCCGTTCGCCGAAGCGAAGGAAGTCTTCGCCGGCTTCAACCTGATCGAGGCGCCGGATATCGAAGCTGCGGTGGACATCGCGCATTCGTTTCCGTGGTCGCGCTTCGGTTCGATCGAAGTGCGTCCGGTGCGCGACTTCAACGCGGTGCGCGAGCGCGTGGGCGCGTAACGCGCGTCAGGCCAGGCGCTTCTCGAACCAGTAATCCGCGTAGGGATTGTCGTTGTAGCGCGGGATCTCGACGTAGCCGTTGCGCGCGTACAGCGCGCGTGCCTCCAGCAGCGTGCGGTTGGTGTCCAGGCGCAGCGTGTGCAGCGACATCGCGTGCGCCCGCGCTTCCAGTGCGTCGAGCATGCGCTGGGCGATGCCGAGGCCGCGTGCGGTCGGCGTGACCCACATGCGCTTGATCTCGCCGACGCCGTCACCGAGCACCTTCAGCGCGCCGCAGCCGAGCGCGTCCTCGTCCAGGCGCGCGAGCAGCAGCACGCCGGACGGCGGTACGAGTTCCTGCGGATCGGCGCTCGGGCCGCGCGTGGCGTCGAAGCCCGTGTCGAAGCGTTCGTCGAGTTCGCGCAGGTATGCGTCGATGCACGCGCGCGCATCGGCGCTGGCGGGATCCGCCGGTTCGATGACCACGGCGGCGGCGCGCATCAGGCGTTCGACGTCGGCCATCGCCCTGGTCAGGCGCTCACGCTGCGCCTCGCCGAGTGGCGACAGCATCGAGGTCGCGAAGTCCTGCGACAGCCGGTCCAGCGCCTCGAATTCCCGCCGTCCCTTTGCCGTCAGCAGCACGCGGCGGACGCGCGCGTCATCCGGCGCCGGCTGCGATTTCACCAGCCCCTGCGATTCAAGGCCGCGCAGCAGGCGGCTCAGGTAGCCCGAATCCAGCGACAGCCGCGCGCGCAGGTCGCGCACGTCGGCGCCGCCGCGGCCGATCTCGAACAGGAGCCGCGACTCGGCCAGCGGACGGCCGCGCCCGAGGAAGTCGTCCGACAGCGCCCCGATCCGGCGCGTCACCGAGCGGTTGAAGCTGCGGACCTGTTCGATCTGACGTTCGTCCATTGCCTGACTTTAGTCAGGCAATTACTCCGGCGCAAGCGTTTCAGGCTTGCCTGGAGGCCGGTTGCACCCGGCGACGCGACAGGTACGGCAACGCGAACATGTACAGCCCGCTGACCAGCAGCAACGCCAGCGGCACCAGCGTCGCGAAGCCGACCCACAGCGCGATGTCGCCCCGCCCCATCACGGCGAAGTTGGCGATGACGAACAGCGTGAAGGCAATCGACAGCCAGCGATGGGCCTGGCGGATCCACTTGTTCCAGTTCATTCGAGCGCTCCGTGGCGGATGGCCCGCACGATGCGGGCCGGCGGAAGGCATCCTCGCGCGGCGCCCGCGGCGCCGCTTCTCGAAAACTGATCACTTGCGCGGATCCTACCAACCCGCGCATACGGCGGCGCCG
This sequence comes from Lysobacter soli, assembly GCF_009755585.1. Lineage (NCBI taxonomy): Bacteria > Pseudomonadati > Pseudomonadota > Gammaproteobacteria > Lysobacterales > Lysobacteraceae > Lysobacter > Lysobacter soli. Next base: position 3,773,503 of record NZ_CP046603.1, read on the forward strand.
CGCGTGGCACGACAAGGGCCCAGATCAGAACTCGCGCTGCCACTCCAGCATGGCGGTGCTCCACTGCGACCCCGCCGTGCTGCGCGTGCCGAAGTTCAGGCGCAACTGCGCCCCGCCCGCCTGCCGCTCCAACCCCAGTTCGAACAGGCCCATGTCCTCCCCCCAGCCGGTGCCGTCCAGCGGCGCCCATGCGTCCAGACCCGTGAAACGCGCCCGCATGCCGTCCGACTGCGACAGCAACGATTGCCATTCGATCCGCCCCTGCAGCATCCACCCGGCGCTGGCGAACGGCATCTGGTGGTTCATGCGCGCTCCGAAAATGCCCATCGCAGCAGTGGCATCCGACGCAGGCGCGGCCAGCCCGAAGCCCGCAGCGCCTTCTTCACGGAACGCGTCGCGCTGCAGCCGGATCGCCTGCAGCCCCATGTAGGGAACAACGGACGTGGCCGACCACCGCACCCGCGCGCCTGCCTGCAGGCCGAGCGTGGCATGCCGCTCGCGAAGATCCGAGTCCACCCGATACCGATCCGCGCCGAGGTCGATCTCGCGACGGAGCGCACGCCGCCCCTGGCCAACGCCGACGCTACCGAGCAGGTAGCGACCTTCACCAAGCTCCCAGTTCGAATACCACTGGCCTTCGAAGAGACGGGCGTGTTCGCGGTCGCTGCGCGCGCCGTGCCAGCGATTGCCGTCCGATGCCGTCATCGACAGCCCCATCGTTGCGCCATTCGCGCGCGTGACATCGGCGCCCATGGTCCAGCCGCTGGCCCGCACGTCCACGCCGCCATCAGCGCGTTGCTGTTCGAACGACCTCGACCAGAGGTGCGATACATCGCCGGCACCGACGGCATCCATGCGCGCCTCAAGCGAATGCCGCGCGTCGTCCATCGTCATGCGGACGAACCCGGCGTCCATTGCGTGGAACTCGCCCGACAACGAGGCCAGCGAACGCTCCAGTCCCGCGGCCGAATCGCTCGCCTGCAGGGCCGCGGCTGCCGAGAGGAAGGCCGGATCGGCCGATGCCGGCGTCGCGTCGAGCTGGCCGAACGCTTCCTCCACGCGCTGCGCACCCTGCACCGCCGCGGCCGACAGTCCGAGGCGCGACGCGGTAGCCGTGACGCTGTTTCGCGTGAGTTCGAGCCAGACGCCCTGCGGCTCGTAATGCGGCGTGGCACTAAGCAGGTACGAAGGCGCGGTCCAGTCGACGGAGTCGAAGGTGCCCTCCACCTGCGACGCGTTCAGGACATCGGCGCGCGCATTGAAAACATAGCCGTTGACCGTGCCGGCTATGCGGAGACGGCCGTCCAGGCGGGCCGTTCCGGCGATGTCCAGCGGCTTGCCGCCCAGGTACATCGACAGCATGCCGGTGTCCGATTGCAGGTAATCGCCGCCGACGTGCACGGCGATGCCACTGCTCGGCAGCTGGACTTTGGAGGCGTTGGACAGTTCGCCAAGTACGCGCACGTCGCCTGCACGGACGCTTGGCCATCCCGCACCGCTGGGCGTCCCGAACGTCACGCCGCCGGTACCCGTTTCGGCGCGCACGTCGGCCTTGAGCAGCGCCCCGTCGGCGAGGGTCACCCAGCCGGCGTCGCGGACGATGACGTCGCTCGCCTGCTCGCCGAGGATGCCCACCGTCATTCCGGAGGTGCCGTGCACGACGGTGGGACCGGTGTACGTGTTGTTGCCTGAGAGGAACATCAGCAGCGAACGGTTCGAGTACAGGGTGAGGCCGCCCTGGCCGCTCATGTCGTTGGCCCAGTTGCCACCGAAGCCACTGTTGACGATGCCGCTGAAATCGAACTGCATCTGGCCCCAGTCCAGACGCCCCGGCCCGTTAAGCGCCTTTTCCAGATCGATCCGGCCGTGTCCGAACACGTCGTCCACGCCGGCAGCGCCCAGGTCCGTGGCCGTGCCGAGGAGGATCTGCCGCGTCTGTTCGGCACTGAGGTAAGTGAATCGATCGCGCACTACGGCCGCCGCGCCGCTCACCTGCGCGGCCGCGAAATCGGTGCCGTGCGCGTTGACCAGTCCCGTGGAATTCGGATCGACCGTCTTCACGTCGCCCGTCGCCATCAGGCAGATGTCCTTCGCGACGCCGCACGCGTTCGACGTGGACGAGAGGCGGTCGGGCATTTCGCTCGAGACTGCGCCCACGACGAGCCAGTTGTCGCGCAAGCCCTGGGGATCCGCGCCCGTGAGCGGCAACTTCGCGAGCTGCGAGGGTTCAAAGTCCGTCGCGTCGCCAGCGGCGACCACGATCAGGGCGTCGCGCGAGGCCAGGCGCGAAAAGCCGTCGTAAAGCTCGTTTCGTCCCGCCTCACTGTCCCAGCGCAGCCTATCGGTCGAAACGTTGACCACGTTCGCCCCGCCATCGGCCAGCCATTGCGCACCCGCGGTGAAGGTGCCGTCGGCTTTGACGTTCTGTACCGACGCTGCGTCGTCCTGGAGATAGCGGAACGATGCCAAGGTCGCCCGCTGCGCGACGCCGCCTGGGTGCCCATCGACGTTGTAGCCCAGGATGATGCGGGCAACTTGCGTTCCGTGTCCGAGTTTGTCGGGCACGGATGTGTCCATGGTGGACGGATCGGCAACGCGGTGCGCCCCGAAGGGGGTGCCCAGGCGCGACAAACGCTGGCTGTCGACACCCGAATCGATGATGCCGACCCGCGACCGCTCCCCATAGGACGGATGGCCGCCGAACGTGTCGTCGAGCTGCAGGTGCGCGTCGATGGCCGGATCGAGCACCGGCGGTGCACGATCGAGCGGCGTACGCGGCGGAGTCACCGGCGGCGTGACGGGTGGGGTGACCGGCGGCGGCTCTGCCGTGGTCGGCGGCGGAGTGGGCGGCGTCGGGGTAGTGGGTGGCGGCGCGCTGCCGCCTGCGGGCGGCGTTTCGTTTCGGACATTGCCGCCGCCTCCGCCTCCCCCGCACGACGCTACAGCCATCGCGCACATCACAGCTGCCACCGCACGCGTCAACGGCGCGCGGATACCGATCCGACGGTCCATGCCTTTCCCCTCTTCCCTGCCAGCGCGCGGCCGGCTCCCCGCCCAAGAGGGTAGGCAATCCCACGGGGCCGCTCAAGCGGGTGGCCGCGGGGCGCGCCTTCAGCGATCGCCTTGAGGCCCGCGCACCAGCGCACCCTGCTTCATCACCAGCAGCGGCTTCTGCGTGGCGCGGATGTTCTCCAGCACGTTGCCGGGCACGGCGACGATGTCGGCGAACTTGCCCGCCTCCAGCGTGCCGGTTTCATTCTCGATGCCCAGCAGCTTCGCCGAGCCCTGGCTGCTGGTGAGTAGCGCCGCCGACGGCGTCATGCCGAGGTCGACCATGTCGCCGAATTCCTGCGCGTTGAGGCCGTGCGGATACACGGCGGCGTCGGTGCCCAGCGCGATCGGCACGCCCACGCGCAGCGCCTCCTTGAACATCTTCTGGTGCGCCGCGCCGGCCGCGCGCGCCTTGGCGCCGATCTGCGGCGGATACGTGTCGGCCTTGTCGAGCACCCACACCTGCGTCATGCGCGTGGGCACCAGGTACGTGCCCTTGCTCTTCATCAGCTGCAGCGTGGGCGTGGTGAGGAAGCTTCCGTGCTCGATCGAATCCACGCCGGCTTCCACCGCGAGTTTCGCGGCCAGATCGCCGTGGCTGTGCGCGGCGACCTTGCGGCCCCAGGTGTGGGCTTCGGTCACGATCGCGCGCAGCTCGTCGGGCGTGAGCTGCGGGACGTCGACCGGATCGGCTTCCGACAGCACGCCGCCGGAGGCGCAGATCTTGATGAGGTCGGCGCCGTACTTCATCTGCTCGCGCGTGGCGAGGCGGCACTGCTCGGCGCCGTTGCACACGCCGTCGCGCGGGCCCAGCGGCACGACGCGCTCCGGCGGGAACGGCGCGGCATCGCAATGCCCGCCGGTCGAACCGAGGGCGTGGCCTGCGACCAGCATGCGCGGGCCCTCGGCCAGGCCGTCGCGGATCGCGTTGCGCAGCGCGATGTCGACGAAATCCGGCGCGCCGACCTCGCGCACCGTGGTGAAGCCGGCTTCGAGCGTCAGCTTCGCGTTGCGCGCCGCGTGGAACGACTGCTCGGTCGGAAAGCGCAGCATGTTCTCGTAGAAGCCCTGCGCCCAGTTGTCGTCGTGGTTGGACGCGATGTGCGTGTGCGCGTCGATGAAGCCCGGCAGCAGCGTGGCCTCGCCCAGGTCGATAACCTTCGCGCCCGCCGGCACGGCGGCATCGCCGACGGCGGCGATGCGATCGCCCTGCACCACCACCAGGCCCGGCGACACCAGTCGGCCGCTGCGGCCGTCGAACAGGTGCGCGGCCCGCAGCACGACGGGCGCCGAGGCCCGCGCGGTTGGCGCCTGCGCGGGCGTCGCGGCGGTGGCCAGCGACAAGGCGACGGACAGGCCCGCCAGGGCCACGACGGCACGACGCTTCATTCCCTTCCCCTCAGGCGTTCACGTTCGGGCGAGTGTAGGAGGCGGCGCGGCGCGCCGTCTCGCCTCCTGCGACGGGCGGCGGCCACACTGGGCACACTCCTCGTCAGGGAGATTGCCGGGGTGGCGCGCGACCGGTTCGCGCGCCACCCCGGCTTTTTTTCGTTCCAAAGGGGTGCTGTAAGCGCTTACCTAAAGCCGAGGTGAAGGATTCCGGTCACAAAGCGCGAACTGCGTCGCGATTCGGCGCGAACCCGATTGCCAGGCGGTGCGCCCCAGTCAGGATCGACACAAACCAGATCCATCACCGCAACTCGCATGCACACAGGGGATTTCATGAAGCGCCTGCTTTCGACTCTCGCGATCGGCTTCCTGCTGCTTTCGCCGGTCGCCGCCTCGGCCCATGACAAGCATCACGACCGTGATCGTCACGACCACTACGACGATCATGACGACCACCACGACCGTGGTCGCGGCCACAAGAAGGGCCACAACAAGCACGATTACCGCCGCGGCGTGGTCTATGTCGAACGTCGCGTCTACGTCGACGATTACCGCCACTACGACCTGCGCGAGCCGCCCCGCGGCCACCGCTGGGTACGCAGCGACGACGGCCGTTACGTCCTGATCGCCGTGGCCACCGGCATCATCGCCGACGTGCTGCTGCATCACTGATCACCGCCGGCGTTCAGCTGCATCGACCGAAAAGGCCCCGGAATTCCGGGGCCTTTTCGCATTCAGGCTGAACGCGCGTGCGGTAACGCCTGCGTTACATCGCGATTCCAAACCGCTAACAGCGCGCTCTCTAGGTTGGTGTTCCCTCGACGAAGCGGAGACACCATGGGCACCAACAAGCACGCGCGGGATCGGGTCAAGAGTGACCACACCACGCCGCCGTCCGGTGGCAATCGCGACACCGATCGCGACCACGCCATGCGCGCCGGCCACGACGGTCCGACACAGCGCAAGCACGCGGTGCACAAGGAGCCGTCGACCCGCGACGAAGGCCGCGACGACCATCGTTCCGGCAGCGACAAGCGCCACCACTAGGAGGACGCGATGCGACCGGACAAGCAGAAGGGCCAGGCGCAGCAGAAATCAGGCGCCAAGGATCAGAAGAAGGACCTGGAGGACCGCAAGCAGCCGAAGGCGGCGTCCCGGAGCGAGGAACCCTCGGACGAGAACGCGCTGGCCAAGGTGCGTTACCGCGAGCAGGACGGACCCACGATCCACTGAGGTCCCGCGATGCGAAGGCCGCGCAACATACGCGGCCTTCACTTTTCCGTGCACACACTGAACCGCGCCGCCCGGACTGGGCGGCGCGTTGCCGTCGCGCGCCGCGCGATGCGCACCCACTCGCACGGAGGACGCAGTGAAGACTTCCCCGCTCCCGCTCCGCCCCGTTTTCCTCGCCATCGTCCTGGCCCTGGCCACCACGACCGCGTACGCCGCCAAGCCCTCGCCACCCGATCCCAACCGCAGCGAGTCCGCGGCCGTCGTCGTGACGGTCGAAGGCAAGGTCGTCGACATCAACACCCCCAACCGGCTGATCACTGTGGAAGGGCCGGACGGCAACAAGGTGGAAGTGCACGCCGACGAGACCGTCCGCAACTTCGACCAGATCCACAAGGGCGACACCGTGTCGCTGGATTACATGCGCGCGGTGACCGTCGACATCCAGCCCGCCGGCAGCGCCGAGCCCGGCGCGTACATCGCGAAGGACGAGCAGGTCGGCAAGCTCGGCGAGAAGCCGAAGGTGGGCGCGGCCGAAGTCGTCACCGTACTGGCGCCGATCCGCGCGATCGACACGAAGAACAACACCATCACCGTCGAAGGCCCGCGCGGCAACGTCGTGACGCTGGACGTGCGCAAGCCCGAATACCAGGCGCGCCTGCCGAAGCTCAAGGTCGGCGACATGCTGCGCGTGGCGTTCACGGAAGCCGCGGCGGTGCAGGTGCGGCCGAAGGGGCAGTAGTCGTTCGAGATCCCCGCAATGCCGTCATCCCCGCGAAGGCGGGGATCCATCCATCGGACGCCTCAGCCCTTTCGGAGGACATGACGCGTCGGAGCGATGGATTCCCGCCTGCGCGGGAATGACGGCGTTGGTTCAAGACACCACCGGATACGGTCCGTCCTCGAACACCACGTCGTGGTAGCCCTTGCTGCCGACCGCCTCGGCCAGCGGGCTCCGGAAATCCTCTCCACTGCGCAGCGCGTCGAGCACACGTGCGAAGTCGTACTTCGGCTGCCAGCCCAGTTGCTCGCGCGCACGCGCGTTGTCGTACACGCGGTCGATCTGCGGGAACATCCGCCAGCCACGCGAGGCGTACAGCGCCGGCGCTTCGGGGAAATGCCGCGCCAGCACGGTCGCCGGATCGCGACGGAGTTCCGGCAGGTCCTCGCGCGTAAACGGTGTCGTCGACGAAATGATGTAGCGGCCGAAGCCGATCGCTTTCGCGCGTTCGACCGCCAGAAGATGCGCGTCCACCGCGTCGGCGATGTCGACGCGACGGTAGAGCAGCTCGTTCGCCTGCGCGTTGGCGGTGGAAAACCCGTTGCGCACGTCGATGCTGTCGTCGGGCTCGGGGAAGAAGCGCGAGGTGCGCAGCACCAGCACCGGCAGGCGGCGCTTGCGGTGGAACAGCTCGCACAGCTGCTCGGCCGACAGTTTGGTCACGCCGTAGATGTTCTTGGGGATGGGCGCGACGTCCTCGTTGATCCACGCCGCCGGCTCGCCCATCGCCGGCGTCAGCGCGGCGCCGAAGGTGCTGGTCGTGCTGGTGAAGACGAACGACTCGACGTTCGCGGCCAGCGCTTCCTCGAGCAGAACGAGCGTGCCGCTGATGTTGGTGTCGATGAAGTCCTGGTGCGGATGCGTCGCCACGTGCGGCTTGTGCAGCGTCGCGGCGTGGACCACCGCGCGCACGCCCTTCATGCGTCGGCGCACGAAGTCGCGATCGGTGATGGAACCGACGTGGTCGGTGAATGCCGAAGGCTTGATGTCGATGCCGACCGCGTCGCGACCGGTGGCGCGCAGCTGCCGCATCAGTCCTTCGCCCAGATGGCCGGCGCTGCCGGTCACGAGCAGGGTCATGGGTGGGGCTCCGATGACGTGTGGGGCACTCGATTATGCGGGGAATTTGTGGCCGCACCGCGGCAGGCCCGCGACGGAATGGCCCCATGGAATGCCTCGATAGTGGCTCTCGAACGGGGCCGCTTGCGGGCCTACCGTCCGTCTGCCCCCACGTCGAGGACACGACGATGACGATCCGCCCGCTCCTGCTCCGCTGCCTTCCGGCCGTTGCCTGCCTGCTGTTCCTGTCCGCTGCCGCGCCTGCATTCGCTGGCGATGGCGGCGGCGAACACCGCGCCCGCGGCTGCGCGCGCCAGTTCGAACTGGCCCAGCGCATGGACATGGAATCCTTCCGCGACTACGACGCCGAGACCTTCCGCGCCGTCCACGACGAACGTGCGATCACCATCTTCGCCAGCGGCGCCAGGCGCGTCGGCATCGACGCGATCATGACCGCGCTGGCCAGCCACTTCGCCAACCGCGAGGCGCAGTGGACCTGGACCGAGGTCTATCGCGTGGTCGACGGCTGCAACGCCGCGTTCATCCTGTACGAGACGGTGTACGAGATCCCCCGCATCGGCTTCCGCCAGCACGCCTACACCGGCGTGACCTACAGCCACAACGGCCACCGCTGGCTAGCGATCGCGGACCAGGGGACGCCGTTGCCGTAAGGCGGCCTTTGAGCCCCTCTCCCACCGGGAGAGGGGTTGGGGGTGAGGGGCAACGAAGCGGCAACGGTCACCTACCTCGGGCGCACAGCGCTGCTGGTTCTGCGCTTTGCTCCCACTTGGATCACCGCAGCAACGTCCATGGATTCCCGCCTTCGCGGGAATGACGAGCCACGACAAAGACACTGGATTCCCGCGTTCGCGGGAATGACGAGCACGAGCAAAGCCGATGGATTCCCGCATTCGCGCCGCGCACCGATGCTCAACCCCCGCCCGCCCCCTCCAACGTCCGCTTCATCACCGACAACCCCTCCGCGATCATCCCGTCCACTGTCGAAGCCGCCTCATCCGGCAGCAGGTCGGCGATCCAGCGGATCCGCGTTCGCGCGCCGTCGAGGTCGAACGCCTGCACCGACGCGTTGTAATGCTCGAAAGTCCCTCCGACCGCGGCCCACGCAACGCGATGACGCGTCTGGTCGATATCGAGGATCGGCTCGCGCACCACGGTGCCGTTGCCGAACGTCACCACGCGCACGCGGCCTTCCATGCGGCAGTCGACAACGAAGCCGGGCACCAGACGGGTGTGGATCTTGCCGACGTCGCGCAGTGCGTCCCACGCATCGCGCAGCGGAATGTCCACGTCGATGTCGCGCTGGATCGAAGCCACGGGCGCACTCCGCGCGGGCGATGCGGGCAGCGTGATCCCGCCTCCGCGTCATCGCCACGGCCGCATCCAACCTCCCGACGGAAGGCGCGATTCGGATTCCTCCTATGGAGCGCTCATCGCCGCGCAGCGACGCTGGCGTCGGCCGCTGCGAGTCGGCCGGACGCCCACCTCCCCCCGGGCGTCCACTCCTTTCAGGGCTGCCGGTGTTCTTCGGCAGCCTTCTTTTTTGCCTGCACGCGCCACCGCCGCGTCGCGCCGTATCCTGTGCGCCCCGCCCGCAGTAGCGCGCCATGCATTCCGAATACGACCCCGACGACAACTTCGCCCGTTCGTTCCACGACGACGCCGACCTCGACGAGGACGCCGCACAGGAAGCGGTCGCCTGGCAGTTCCTGCTGCTGGTCAATCCGGACGACGAGGACGCGGCGATGGAACAGTTCGCCCGCTGCCGCGAAGCGCTCGCCGACGGCGAGGATCCCGTGCAGGCGCTGCGCGATGCCATCGACTGGCGCGCCGGCTTCCATGTCGAGGAATCCGATCCCGCCGGGCTGATCGAAGTGCTCGATGAGCTCGCCGCGCGGTTCGGCCTGCGCATCGACTGGGGCGACGACGTGGACGATGACGACTTCCTCGCGGAGGCCGAAGTGCCGGCGCTGGTCAACGTCGCCTTCGACCGCCTGCGCGAGCACCACTACACGCTGTGGACGTACGAAACCGGCGAGCACGCGCAAGCCGGATTCATCACGCGCCAGCGCGACGACGAAGCGCTGCGCATGGTGGCCGGCGCACTCGGTTTCCACGTGCGCACCGGCGCGCTGTAACGATCAGCGCAGCGGGAAGCGCACCACGAACTGGCTGCCCTTCCCCGGCCCTTCGCTGCGCGCCTGCACGGTGCCGCCGTGCAGCTCGATGATCTTCTTCACGAGCGCAAGGCCGAGCCCCAGCCCGAGCTTCGAGCTGTCCAGCCGCGGCAACGTGAACATCTCGAACAGGCGCTCCAGCCGGTTCGGCGCGATGCCGATGCCTTCGTCGGTCACGCGCACGATCGCCTCCGGGCCCTCCAGCGTGCCGGTGACCCAGATCTGCCCCGGCGCCGGCGTGTAGCGCAGTGCGTTGGCGATCAGGTTCACGAACACCTGCTGCATGCGCATCGGGTCGACTTCCACGACGATCTCGTGCTCCGGCAGCAGCACCTCGACGTGCCGGCCTTCCTGCTCCATCTGGCGCTTGGCGATGGACACCGAGTGGTCGAGCATCTCGCGCAGGTTGCAGGTCGCCTTGTCGAGCTTGAAGCCGTCCGCACCGACCTTGCTGTGCTGCATCAGGTCCTCGATCAGGCGTGCTGCAAGCGTCACGTTGCGTTCGATCAGGTCCAGCGGCTCGCCGGTCGCCGGCAGCTGGTCGCCGATCTTCCGCTTCAGCATGCCCGCGGCGAGGCTGATGCCCGACAGCGGATTGCGCAGTTCATGTGCGAGCAGCGCGATGGCCGCGCTCTTCTTGTCGCTCGACTCGGTGGCCGCGCGGCAACGCTTGCGGCTGCTTTCCAGCTGCATCTTCACTTCGGTCAGGTCGCGGAACAGCTTGAGGAAGGCGCAGCACGCCTTCTCTTCGATGAATGGCCCGAGATACACCATCGTGCCCGACGCCCAGAAACGCGAGCCGTCGAGCCGGGCCATCCAGCGATCGTCCGATGCCGTGCCGCGCGATCGCGCTTCCAGCATTTCGTGCTCGGGGATGCCAGCGGCGATGTCGCGCGGGATGAAGATCGAGGAGATGTCGCGGCCGACCAGTCCGCCGGGCTCGGCACCGAGGATGACTTCGGCGCCTGAATTGGTCCACGTGATGCGCCCATGTGCGCCGACCAGCAGCGCGGCGTGTTCGGGCGATCGCACGGCGAACGCCCAGAGCATGTCCTTGATGACGGTATCGTCGACTCCGTTTCCCTCTGGCGACGTGGAGCGCGTTCCGTCGTTCATCGCAGGCCCCCGCATCGTTCGTCACGAGTGTGCGCCCGCATAACGAGCTTGTCCGTGAAGGGCCTCATGCGGCTTTCGCGACGGCAGGCAAGCGTTTCATCGCTGCAACATGCGGCCCCTGCCGCTACGCTTGGGACTGCCCTCCTGCGAGCGACCCCATGCGAATGATCCGCTGCCTAGCCCTGTCGATGTTCCTCGCCGCATGCTCGACTCCGGCAAGCACAACAACACCGATCGCGAGCGTGCGCGTGGCGTTCGATCGCAACGGCACGACGGATACCCAGCTGCACGGATTCGCCGACTTCGAGGCGAAGCGCAAGATCACCGCCGACGATCCGGTGCGCATCGCGTCGATTTCCAAACTCGTCACCACCATCGGCGCGATGCGCCTGGTCGAGGAAGGCAAGCTCGACCTCGATGCCGACCTGTCGCCGCTGCTCGGCTGGCGGCTGCGCCACCCGGCGTTTCCCGATACGCCGATCACGCTGCGACTGCTGCTTTCGCACCGCGCTGGTCTAACCGATGCGGCCGGTTACTGGAAGGTTCCCATCGACGGCGCGCTCCGCGACATCACCGACGATCCCCGCGCCTGGAACGCCACACGTGCGCCCGGCACCTTCTTCCGCTATGCGAACGTCAACTTCCCGCTCGTCGCTTCCGCGATGGAGAAGGCCACCGGTGAACGCTTCGACATTCTGATGCAGCGGCTCGTTCTGGCGCCGCTGAAGATCGACGCCTGCTTCAACTGGGAAAGCTGCAGCCGCGAGACCGCGGCGCGCGCGGTCGTTCAGTACGATCCCACGGGCAAGCCGGTGTACGACAACCTGCGCGGACGCAAGCCCCGTTGCGCCGTGATCCGCGCGACGGACGGCGGCTGCGATCTGTCGCAATGGACGCCGGGCCGCAACGGCGCGATGTTCTCGCCGCAAGGCGGCCTGCGCATTTCCGCCAATGGGCTGGCGCGCATCGGCCGCATGCTGCTGCGCGAAGGCGAACTCGACGGCGTTCGCGTGTTGTCGCCCGCGTCGGTGCGGACGATGTTCGAACCGCAGTGGACGTACACGGCCGACAACGGCCTCACCGTGGAAGAGGATTCCAGCGGCCAGTCGCGAAAAGGTTTCTTCTGCCGCTACGGTCTTGCCGTGCAGACGCTGGCGACGAAACGCGAAGGTTGTCGCGACGATCCCTTCGGCGATGGCATCGAGCGCAGCGGCCACGCCGGCGCGGCGTACGGCCTGCTGTCGGGCGTGTGGATCGACCGTGCGTCGGGCACGGGCGTCGTGTACTTCGCCACCGGCATGGAAGACGCGCCGCCCGGTACGCATTCGGCGTTCACTGCGGTGGAAGAAACGCTCGCGCGCGGCGCACGCTGACCGCGCTCGCTCGTTTTGCCGTCATTCCGACGAAGGCGTGGAATCCACTCGGTTTTTGCCGTCATTCCCGCGAAGGCGGGAATCCATCTGTCCGACGTCGCTCCGGCCTCCGGAAATGGTGAGGCTCGCAAGCATGGATCCCCGCCTTCGCGGGGATGACAGCTGAGAACGGCTGTAGTGCTACCGGTGCCCGCGTAACGCGACGCTTCAGGCCGCGTCTTCCAGCGCCGCCCCCTCGCTACGCCGCAGATCCGCTCGCGCCCACGCATAGATCAGCAAACCGCACACCGCGGTGGCCGCGCCGACCACTCCGGTGGACGTCCAGCCGTAGCCGGCGGTGATGGCCATGCCGCCGAGCCACGGGCCGAGCGCGTTGGCGAAGTTGAACGCCGAGTGGTTCGACGCGGCGGCCAGCGTCTGCGCCTCGCGCGCGACGTCCATCAGGTGCGCCTGCAACACCGTCGCCAGCGCGCCCATCGTGCCGACCGCGAGCACCGCCGGCAGCACGGTCCACGGCGACTTCGCCGCGAACGGGAAGACCAGCAGCACCACGATCGACCACACCAGCAGCATCGGCACGGCGCGGAACTGGTAACGGTCGAACATCCATCCGCCGCCGAGCGTGCCGAGGATGCCGCCGATGCCGAACGCGACCAGGCCGAACGGAACGAAGCTCTCGCGCACGCCGGTGACGTGCACCAGCGTCGGCGTCAGATAGCTGAAGACGCAGAACATGCCGGCAAAGCCGATCGCGCCGATGCCCAGCGCCAGCCACACCGGCTTACGGTTGAAGTCGCGCAGCTCGCGCAGCGCATCCGGGCGTGGCGCATTCATGCCGCGCGGCAGCACGTGCATCGTCATGAACACCGTCGCCATCGCGAGCAGCGTCACCAGGCCGAACGCCCATCGCCAGCCGAACGTCTGCCCCATCCACGTCGCGAGCGGATTGCCGACCAGCAGCGAGATCGCCAGGCCCAGCATCACGCGACCGACCGCGGCACCGCGCTGTTCCGGCGGCGTGATGCGCGCGGCGACCAGCGCGGCGATGCCGAAGTAAGCGCCGTGCGGCAGGCCTGCGATGAAGCGCGCGCCCATCAGCGTGAAATAGCCCGGCGCGAGCGCGCTGGCGAGGTTGCCCAGCGCGTAGAACCCCATCAGGCACAGCAGCAGGCTGCGGCGCGAAAGCCGGTTGCCGAGGATCGCCAGCGTCGGCGCGCCCACCACCACGCCCAGCGCGTAGGCGCTGATGACATGGCCGACCTGCGGCTCGTTGACGCCGAAACTGCGCGCGATCTCGCTGATCAGCCCCATCACGACGAACTCGCTGGTGCCGATGGCGAAACCGCCCATCGCGAGGGCGAACAGGATCAGGGCGACCTGGCGCGGGCTCAGCACCGGCGCGGTGGGGGATTCGGGGGACATGGGGCCATTATGTTGCATTGCAGCAGGTGGCGCGACCTTGAGGATGTGAACGGGCTCGGGCGCAGGGCGTTCTAGCGCGGTAGGTAGCTCACCGGGCTGCTAAAGCTGTCATTCCCGCGAAGGCGGGAATCCATCTGACCGTCCATCATTCCGGCTTCCGGAGGGGGTGACGCGCGCAAGCATGGATTCCCGCCTTCGCGGGAATGACAGCGAAAGAGCGGCGTGACGGCAGCCGCGAGCGGTTTCTTCCGAGCGCGCTTCCGTTTGGGCTACATGCGCGCTACAGCGCCAGCCGCCCCAGCTCCGGCACCGTCTCGAAGAACTCCTCCGCGCCCATCGCCCGCAGCGTGTCCGCGTGCGAATAGCCCCAACCCACGGCGCCGAACGCCACGCCCACGCGTCGCGCCGCTTCGCCGTCGCTGACCTGGTCGCCGACGTAGATCGCCTGCGACGCATCGGCCTTCGCCTGCTTCAGCATCCGCGCGATGCGCCGGTGCTTGCCGAGCACGTGCGCGCCGCCGTCGATCAGTTCGATGGCCTCCATCAGCTCCGCATCGAGCACGCGCCGCACGTTCTCGACCGAGTTCGACGTGAGGATCGCCAGCCGCGCACCGCGTTCGCGCAGCTGGCGCAGCACGTCGGCGACGCCCGGAAACAGCGGGACCGGCGGCGCGCCGCGCATCATGCGGATGAAATCCGCCGCGACGATGGGCACCTTCCACGTCGGGAACTTCAGCTCCTGCAGCAACTCGCGCGTGCCGAGGCGACGCAGGTCCTCGACGCGCGCCTCGTCGATCGCGGTGAAGCCGTGACGCTGCGCGAGCGCGTGCTGGGCCTTCACGAAGAACGGGAATGAATCGGCCAACGTGCCGTCGAAGTCGAAGATGACCAGGGGATAGCGCATTCGCCGCATTGTGCACGAGGCGGCGTGAGCGGCATGGGCACCGGTTGGCTACAGTGCGCGTGAATGAATCCGACGCTCGCCGCCGCCCTCGCCGACGCCATCCTCGCGCTGCACGTGGGCATCGTCGCGTTCGTGATCTTCGGCGCGATCGCGATCTTCATCGGCCGCACGCGCTGGCGCTGGGTGCGCGGGTTCGGCTGGCGCATCGCGCACGTGCTGCTGATGGTGTTCATCGCGCTGCAGGCGTGGCTCGGCGCGCTGTGCCCGCTCACGGTGTGGGAGCAGGCGCTGCGCCGACGCGCGGGGCAGGCGAGCTACGGCGAATCCTTCATCGAACACTGGCTGTCGCGGCTGATCTTCTTCGACGCGCCGTGGTGGACGTTTGTCGCCGCATACAGCGCGTTTGCCGCGCTGGTGATCGCGGCGTGGTTCTTCGTGCCGCCGCGTCGTCGCCGAGACCAAACGCTGCGGTGACACCGCTTCACAGCCAGAAGCAACGCAGGGGCGCGGCGCACCCCTGCGTCGTGAATCCTCAGCGAAGGCCGCCCGCGACCTTCAGCAGTTCGCCGGTCATGTAGCGCGAGGCGTCCGTCGCGAGGAACACCGCGATGTCGGCGATGTCGTCCGGTTGGCCGATGCGGCCCAGCGGCGTCTGCGCGACGATGGCGTGCTGGAAATCCGAGCCGATCACGCCGATCTCGCGCGAGCCTTCGGTCTCGATCATGCCGGGATTGATGGAGTTGACGCGGATGCCGCGCGGACCGAGCTCGCGCGAAAGCACGCCGGTGATGGCGTCCACTGCGCCCTTGGTGGCGGTGTAGACGGCGGTTTCCGGCATCGTCAGGCGCGAGACGATGGAACCGATGTTGATGACGCTGGCGCCTTCGCCCAGGTGCTTCGACGCGGCCTTCGTGGTCAGCAGCAGGCCGAGCACGTTGATGTCGAAGTGGCGGTGGAAGTGCTCCGGCGTGATCGCCTCCAGCGGCGCGAATTCGTACACGCCGGAGTTGTTGACCAGCACGTCGAGGCGGCCGAATTCCTTCACGGCAGCGTCGATCAGCGCCTGCGCGTCGTCGGCCTTCGAGACGTCGGCCTTCACCGCGATCGCCCTGCCGCCGGCCTTCGTGATGCGTTCGACCACGGCATCGGCGCCGCTCTTGCTCGACGCGTAATTGACGACGACCGCCGCGCCTTCGGCGGCCAGCGCCGTCGCGATGCCGGCGCCGATACCCTTCGATGCGCCGGTCACGACGGCCACTTTTCCTGCGAGCTTGCTCATTTGAGTTCCTGATGGGAGAGAGAACGCGAAGGCGCGTTGTGCCCTTCGTCCCCCAATCAGCTGGGTACTCGCATGCCCCGGCCAAAGACGGGATTCCGGGGAATCAGAATCCCGCCGTCGGGATGTTCCGAACTCCCATCTCCTCCAGATGACAGAGCCCCTCTCCCGCTTGCGGGAGAGGGGTTGGGGTGAGGGCAAGGCAAGCCGAGCGCGCCAACTACTTCACCTGCAGCTGATGCCCGAACACCCAATCCGCCACCTTGTTGCCCGCCCTGAGCCCGGCCAGGCAGCCTTCGGTGAAGTGGATGCCCGAGTACACGCGCGCCATCGCCTGCTCCTGCTCGGCGGTGGACAGCGATGGATAGCTGCGCGTGATCGCCTTCACCGGCAGGTCCACCAGTGGCGCCGGCAGCGGCGCGATGGGCGCATTCACCGTGCGCGTGAACGTCAGCGCATCGCTCTTGAAGAAACGCCGCATGGTCTGCGCCGCAGCGCCGGTGAGCGTCGTCGACGCGCACGGGTAGTCCGGGTACGGCGGCGTCTGCAGGAACGGCCGCCACGTCGCGTCGCTCTTCGTGAAGGGGTTGCCGTCATCTGGCCAGCGGATCGCGGTGACGGGACGCCAGAAGTTGTACTGGTACTTGTCGGCGATGTTGGTGATCGCGGCGTCTGCCAGCGACATGTTCACCAGCGCGAACAGACGCGCGTTCTGCCAGCGGTCGAGCCCGCGGTTGATCGCGATGATGCGCACGTTGCCGTTCCAGTCCAGGCCACCGCCGGCCCAGAAGCGCGCGATGTCGCTGGGCGGCGAATTCGGCAGCGCGCCACGAACACGCGCATCCCCGATGGACTTCACCAGGTTGTACTCGGACGCGTACTTCGCACTGGTGACCTTGAAGATCTTTCCCGGCGCCGAATGGAACTGCGTCGCGCTGGTCACCGCGAACGGCGTGACGAACGCCCAGCCCATGAAGGCTGGCGTGGTGACGGCCGGGAACTCCGGCGCGGGTGTCGGCTGGTGCACGCCCACCGATGGCGGCAGCGAATACGCCGGCAGGTTCGGCGTGCCCGAGCCGTCGGTTGGCGTGAGCCCGCCCGAACCGTTGTCGGCGTAGCGCAACGCGAGCAGCGTGTCCGCCGCCGATTCGCCCGCGGCGATGCCGGCCGCTTCCGATGCATCCGGCGCGCCGGGGCCGATGGCCGCGTCGTAGGCCGCGTTGATCGCGAGGATGGCGTTCGCGCGAGCGGTGCCTTCGGCGGGCGTCGGCGGAGGCGGCAGCGCATCGAGCATCGCCAGCAACGCAGTGCGATTGGCCGCCGCGACGGCCGCATCCGGCGACGCGTTGCCCGGCGCGCTCGCCACCGGCCGATACGTGTTGTAGCGCGACTGGATCGAATTGAGCGCGTCGTGCACCGAAAGCGACGCGATGGCCAGCGCGCGCGACTGCTGTTGCGGCCCGCCGAACCGCGGCGCGACGGTCGGCCCGCTGGCAAGCGCGTTCCAGTCGGTCACCGAATCGGCGTAGGCGGGCAGCACGGAACACAGCGCGAGTGCGGCCGCCAGCGGCGTGCACGCGCGCGCACGGAGCGAACGCGCGGAAAGCGTGTGTGGGGAGTTCATGGCGATGTCCTGTGGGGGATGGAGGACGCGCCCGACGGCAAGCGCCAGCAGGCGCATGGATTCCAACGCAGGTCATGCGCACACCGGCCGCCCTTGCGTCGCGTAGTGCGCGCCGGGCGACGGGCGGGCGGTTGGTGGCATGGATGTTGGCGGGATGGCTACACATCCACGCACCTGCGACACTCAGAACATCGCCTGGGGAGGCGAATCAGCAGGAGCATTCGTGGAGATGCGACGCGCGATGGGGGATTGGCGTTGTGTGGCGCGCTTGCGGTGACGGCGTGGTTCGCCCTTCGGCACCCGCCGCACGACGCGGCGCCGCTTGCCTCACGTCCTGCCGGGCACGCTTCGGTCGTCGGCAATCGTGCCTTCCACGCGAACACCGAGACGACGCATTACGCCATCGCGAGCCACGCCAACGCTGAACAGACGACGCAGATCGCCGAAGCGGTCGAAGCGCTGCATCGCGCATTCCTCGGCATCTTCCCCGGCGTGCCGTCACAACGCGCCGACGGACGCAAGCTGCAACTGGTGCTCTATCGCGATCGGGCGCAGTTCAAGGCTAACAACCACAGCAAGCCTTGGGCCGAGGCGTACTATCTGCCCCCCACGTGCTTCGCGTATTACGCAGCCAACGAACGCAATCCGTACCACTGGATGCTGCATGAAGCGACACATCAACTGCACCACGAAGTTGCGGATTTCGCCCGCGCGCGGTGGTTGAACGAAGGCCTAGCGTCCTACCTTGGCGCAAGCCGTATCGTCGGCGGCACGTTGGTGCCGGGGTCGGCGGACCGGAATGCGTATCCGATCTGGTGGCTGCCGAGCCTGTACCTCAGCGGCGACCTTCGGGAGGACTTCGCTCAGCGCCGACTCGTGCCGTTGCGCGATCTCGTCGAGGGCACCGGTCCGCCCATCGGCCAGCACGTCAACCTTTACTACATTGAGTTCTGGAGCCTGACCCACTTCCTCCTTCACTACGACAACGGCCGCTACGCCAAGGGGTATCGAAGCTTGCTCGACGGCAGCGGCTCGCTAGCGGAGTTCGAGGAGGCGATCGGCCCCGTGGAGCGGGTTCAAGCGGAGTGGTACGCACATCTACGGGCGCAGGTTGCGGCCGCGCGGTAAGCGCCAGCGGCAGGTCAGGCTGCAAGACTGGCGTTCCAGCATCCTGGAACGCCATTAGGTTGCGGCAGTTTCAACGCCGTCTTACGGCGGCGCCTCAAGCACGCAGCACAGCACCTCGTCCAGGTACGCGGCCTGACGGTCGAACAGCTCGGCGAGCACGCCGGGCGCGATGCGGAACTCGGCGTCATCGCCATCCCCGCCGGATCCGGCGAGCTGCGCCAGCAACACCAACTGGTCGCGCGCCAGTTTCAGCTTGTGGTGCGCGAAGTCGGGCAAGAGCACGCCGACGAACGAGGCGTGCGAACAGCAAACTTCCTTTTGCATCTGAGGGTCTCCAGCAAACCAGCCGGCTTTCGCCGCGGGATGCGGCGCAAGGTGTCGGGAGGTTCAAAAACCGAAGCTAGCCGGCCGGGCTTATTCCCTCTTTCGAGGTGTTGTATTTCGCCGCCCTCCCGACGCGGAGCTACTTGCGTCGGACTGCCCAGACGTCGGGCATAAAAAACCCACCGAATGACGGAGGTGGGTCCCGCTAGCTTTCGGAGTTTTGAAGCTCCTTGGGCAGCGAGAGTGCGTGCGGAGGCGCGTGTGATCAACGCGAAGAAGTAGCAGGTGAACTGGCAGTTGGCCCCGCACGTTTTTCGCGTTGCGCCGTCGCCAATGCGTTGTTGTGCTGCGGTTGTTCCCAACAGCAAGGAGCAGCACGTGGCACAGAAGTACCTGATCGTGGTCGGCGACTCGACCACCGCAGGCGGCGAAGCGATCGAAGGCGACCCCGGCTGGGTCATCGAGTGCCTGGATGGCGTATCCCGCCCGCTCGTCCGCGTCAACAACACCGTGATCTGCGGCCAATGCGGCCCGACCAAAGTCGTGCAAGGCGCCACGCTGTTCTTCAGCAACAGCGCATTGGCCGCATACGACGGCTGCCTGCTGGCGTGCGGCCACCAGATGGTTTCGACGAAGCAGCGGCTGCATAGCGTGGAGATTGCGGATGTTTCGCCAAGGAAAGCGTCCCACTCAGTCGGTAGTGCGGCCGCGGCCTTCACGAGCGCGGACATGAGGCCGCAGGAGAAGGCGAAGTACGCACTTCGCTTTCATGCCACCGATTACGAGACGGGCGAGTCCCTGCCGCATTGCCGGTATGTACTCACCCGCGAGGATGGACGAGTCCAGCGAGGACAGTGTGACGAGGACGGGTTGACGGAAGTCATCACGTCAAGCGCTCCAGAGCGGGTGTCAATCCACTTCGTTTTTACCTCTCCCATCGGCAACTCCATTTCCAAGAGCGACCTGTCATGACGTACAGAGCACATGAATTCAGCAGCAGCCCGTTTGATACGGCGGAGAACCTGCGAAGGATTTCGGATGAGCCGGGAAGGGTCGAGACGATCAAGGCAAGGATCAACAACCCTGCCGCCACTCGTGAGGCGATCATTGTCGCGCTGCGTCGTAGCGGCTTCACGTTCAATGAGCGATCCCAATGGAAGGCGAAGCCCGAGGATCCTGCGCGCACGGATGGACCTGACTGGGATTACACCTGCCTCGTACTCCATCACGCCGGGAACAGCTACTCATGCAGCGCCAACGAGCTTGATCAGCTCCGACGGGTTGAGTCCACCGACGTGAAGAAGTTCGGGTACATGAGCTATCACTACGCAATCTCGTGCACCGGCATCATCTACGAGGCACGAGACATCCGTTTCAAGGGTGCACACGTATCCCAAGGCAATACGGGCCGAATTGGAATCGTGCTCTTGAACGACCTCAGCGAACCCGGTGAGGCATACCAGCAGGAGTACAAAGAGAAGCCTCGCGCCGAACAGATCAAGAACGCACCGGAGTTGCTGGCAGATCAGGTGAGCGGCGGCGTCAGCCCGCCACCTCCTGCGCAGGTGCGGGCACTCGCGCAGTTGGTTCACACTCTGAGGAGCTACTTTCCCATTCGAATGCTCGGCGGACACCGCGAGTTCCAAAGACTCGCGAGTCAGGAAGGACGTGCTTGCCCCGGGCTGTTGGGGATGGCGATCGTCAACCGCCTGCGAGCTGAGTTCCGCCTGGAGGCGCCGCAATGAGGCACCTCGGTCGCATTCTTCTGGCTCTTGGAACCGGTTTGGTTCTATGGCTGTTTATTGGCTTCGAGGCCATCGACCACGAGCACACGACCAGCTACCAATTCTTCCTCAAACAGTATCCGTCGTGGACCGTCGTTTATCGCAACCCCGTGCTTTGCGGCGAATGCGACTTGCGCCGCCCTGAAAACATCGGCCGTGAAGCAAACAGACGATTCGAAGCGTTCTGCCGTGTGCGCTTCGACCTCGATCCGGGCCTGTGCTACGCCATCTACGCGATGGACCAAAGACGCGCCGATGAACGAGCCGGACGCGAAAGCATGCGGGCGCGCTTCGATACCTCGCGCGAGGAACTTTCCTGGGCGCCGGGCTTCCCGTACGGAACGCCCGAGGAAGTGGTGGATTTCGCCAGGTCCCGGAACCTGTGCGATTACTTTCGAACCGAGAAGCCGACGCCCGAGCAGCGAGAACGGGCTCTGGAGCTTGAGCTTGGGAAAGCCGCGTATTGCTCCGGAACGGACAAGGCGCTGGCACGCTTACGGGACAAATACGAGGGCGACGAAGAGGTCGCCCGCAAGCTCGCCGAGTACGACTCGGTGGTCGAGCAGAGGAGCAAGCCGTGAACTTGCTCGTTCGGATCCTCGCGGCTCTTCTACTTCCTATTTGCCCTGCCCAGAAGCTGTCAACGCGATCGTCTCGAGAGTCAGCAGGCGAACACGAACAGTTATCTAGCGCGCATGAGCAGATTCTAGGCGACTAGCTTGTAAGCCGAGGCGAATCAGAGGCCGAATAAGGCTTTCCGGTAGAGACGCCGATATGCGACTTACCGACCTCGGCCGGGCCAACCCACATGGGGTCGTGAGTATGAAGTTCATTGTCGGAATCCTCGTTTTTGCCGTGTCCGCATCCGCCTGGTCGCACGGCGGTCGAACCAACTCCGAGGGCTGCCACAGCGATCGAAAGAATGGCGGGTATCACTGCCATGGCGGCGGCAAGTCATCCTCGACTCTCAAATCGCGCGTGCCCCCGACTTCTCCGAACGAGTTCGCGCCCTCGAGATCAGCGGGCGGCACCTATTTCGCCAACTGCTCCGAAGCTCGTGCGGCAGGCGCCGCACCGATTCGTCGTGGCGACGCGGGGTATAGCAGCAAGCTTGACCGAGATGGCGACGGAGTTGCCTGCGAATAGAGGCGGCACAGACCCCGGTGTTGCCACGGGTGAGCTTGCGTATTCCCCGGGCTACGATGCCCGGACCGGGGGGGGGGGGGGGGGGCGAGCCCGTCGCCTGTATCCTGGAGGCACCAAGAGGTGTCTTTTATGGACAACGAACAGGGCGAAACCGGACTTCCGTGGACGCGAGCAGAAGTGGAAGCGACGGTCGCAACATACTTTCAGATGCTGCGCATGCAGGAACTCGGTCAGAAGGCGAACAAGGCCGAACACAACCGGCGTCTACTCGCGGCCCTGCCCGCTCGGAGCATTCAGGCAGTTGAGTACAAGCATCGGAATATAAGCGCTGTCATGAGCCTTTACGGAGCGCAGGCTTTGAGCGGCTATAAGCCTGCGGCCAATTTCCAGCAACTTTTGGTGGAAGTAGTCGGGAATACATTGGCTCAAGACCGAGCGTTTGATGAAGCGGCGCTCCGCAGCGTCGAGAGACCGGCTGAAACTCCGGTCGTAGATAACTTTGAAGATTTCGTGGTGGAGGCGCCAAAGGCAAAGGAGCGCGTACAGGAGCAGCGCGCGGAATGGATACGCAGATCGCCGATCAAGCGTGACTATTTGGAGCGGGAAGCGCGCAACCGCTCGCTCGGCCTGGCCGGGGAGCTCCTTGTCATGGAGTTCGAAGCACGTCGCCTCCATGAGCAAGGCGCCAAACGCTATGTCGATAGAATCGAGCACGTCTCGCAAGTGCGAGGTGACGGCACGGGCTACGACATCCTGTCCTTTGATACTGATGGACGCGAACGCTTCATCGAGGTCAAAACGACTGCGTACATGGCCGAGACCCCATTCTTCGTGACACCGAACGAGCTGGATTTTTCTAGCGAGCAGTCTCGCCAGTTTCACCTCTACCGTCTCTTCGCGTTTCGGAGGAAGCCGCAGATGTTTGTGCTCACAGGACCGGTGGCCGCGAACTGTCTTCTAGAGCCGCATAGCTATCGCGCGACGGTTATCGGAACCTGAAGCGCCGAGGACCGCGCGCAAAAAGGGCGGCCTCTCGGCCGCCCTTCTTCTTAACTACTACGATTTACCGAAACGCCTTACACACCCAGCGGATTCGGCTTCTCGCTATCAATCTTGTACTGCTTGATAGCCCGAGCCACGTCCTTGTTGGTCATCTTCCCTTCCGCCGCCAGGGCCGCGATGGCGGCGTGGGCGATATGGAAGCGGTCGACTTCGAAGTGGCGGCGCAGGTTTTCGCGGGTGTCGCTGCGGCCGAAGCCGTCGGTGCCCAGCACGGTGTAACGCGTGGGGACGAACTCGCGGATCTGGTTGGCGAAGGTGCGCACGTAGTCGGTGGCGGCGATCGCCGGGCCGCTGCGGCCTTCCAGCAACTGGGTGACGTACGGCTTGCGCTGTTCGCCTTCCGGGTTGAGGCGGTTGGCGCGGATCGCGTCTTCGCCGTCACGGGCCAGTTCGGTGAAGCTGGGGCAGGACCAGATGTCGGCGGTGACGCCGAAGTCCTTGTCCAGCAGCTCCGCCGCGGCGATGGCTTCGCGCAGGATGGTGCCGCTACCCATGAGCTGCACGCGCAGCTCGCCCTTCTTCGCCTTGCCGGCGTCCTTGAGCAGGTACATGCCCTTGATGATGCCTTCGGCCGCGCCCTCGGGCATGTCCGGATGGCTGTAGTTCTCGTTCATCAGGGTGAGGTAGTAGTACTCGTCCTGCTGCTCGGTGAGCATGCGCTGCATGCCGTGCTGCAGGATCACCGCGACTTCGAAGCCGAAGGTCGGGTCGTAGCTGCGGCAGTTCGGGATGGCGCTGGCGAGCAGGTGGCTGTGGCCGTCTTCGTGCTGCAGGCCTTCGCCGTTGAGCGTGGTGCGGCCGGCAGTGGCGCCCAGCAGGAAGCCGCGAGCGCGCATGTCCGCCGCCTGCCACGCGCTGTCGCCGATGCGCTGGAAGCCGAACATCGAGTAGTAGATGTAGAACGGCAGCATCGGCAGGTCGTTGGTGCTGTAGCTGGTGGCCGCGGCCATCCAGCTGGTGAACGCACCGGCTTCGGTGATGCCTTCTTCCAGCACCTGGCCGGCCGCGTCTTCGCGGTAGTACATCAGCTGGTCGCGATCGACCGGCTTGTACTTCTGGCCGTGCGGCGCGTAGATGCCGATCTGGCGGAACAGGCCTTCCATGCCGAAGGTGCGCGCTTCGTCGGCGACGATCGGCACGCAGCGCGGGCCGACCTGCTTGTCGCGCAGGATGATGTTGAGCGACTGCACGAACGACATCGTGGTGCTGATCTCGCGATCGCCGGTGCTCTTGAGCAGGCGGTCGAAGGCTTCGAGCTTGGGCACTTCCAGCGTCTGGCTGCTCTTGCGGCGGCGCTGCGGCAGGTAGCCGCCGAGCTGCTTGCGACGCTCGTGCATGTACTCGATTTCAGGCGACTTCTCGCCCGGGTGGAAGAACGGCACCTTGCCGTCGGCCAGCTGCGCGTCGGTCACCGGGATGTTGAAGCGGTCGCGGAAGATGCGGACGGCTTCGTCGTCGAGCTTCTTGGTCTGGTGCGTGGGGTTGAGCGACTCGCCGGCCGCGCCCATGCCGTAGCCCTTCACCGTCTTGGCGAGGATCACGGTGGGCATGCCCTTGGTGTTCACCGCTTCGTGGTACGCGGCGTAGACCTTGTGCGGGTCGTGGCCGCCGCGGTTGAGGCGCCAGATGTCGTCGTCGGACAGGTTCGCCACCAGCTGCGCGGTTTCGGGGTACTTGCCGAAGAAGTTCTCGCGCGTGTACTTGCCGCCGAAGGCCTTGCAGTTCTGGTATTCGCCGTCGACGGTTTCCATCATCAGCTGGCGCAGCTTGCCGCTGGTGTCGCGCGCCAGGAGCGGATCCCAGTAGCTGCCCCAGATGGTCTTGATGACGTTCCAGCCGGCGCCGCGGAACTGGCCTTCCAGTTCCTGGATGATCTTGCCGTTGCCGCGCACCGGGCCGTCCAGGCGCTGCAGATTGCAGTTGATGACGAAGACCAGGTTGTCCAGGCCTTCGCGACCGGCTACGGAGATGGCGCCGAGCGATTCGGGCTCGTCCGTCTCACCGTCGCCGAGGAACGCCCACACCTTGCGGTCGCTCTTGGGCAGCAGGCCGCGGCCTTCCAGGTACTTCCAGTTGCGCGCCTGGTAGATCGCCGCGAGCGGGCCCAGGCCCATCGACACGGTCGGCACCTGCCAGTAGTCGGGCATCAGCCAGGGATGCGGGTACGACGAGATGCCGCGGCCGTCGACTTCCATGCGGAAGTTGTCGAGCTGCGATTCGCTCATGCGGCCTTCGAGGAACGAACGGGCGTAGATGCCCGGCGAGCTGTGGCCCTGCACGCCGATGACGTCGCCCGGGTGGTCGCCGTCCGGGCCGCGCCAGAAGTGGTTGAAACCCACGTCATAGAGCGTGGCGGCGGAGGCGAACGACGCGATGTGGCCGCCGAGTTCGCCCGGCTTGCGGTTGGCGCGCACGACCATGGCGAGCGCGTTCCAGCGGATGATCGAGCGGATGCGCCATTCCATCGCGTGGTCGCCGGGGCTCTTGGCCTCCAGGTGCGCGGGAATGGTGTTGATGTATTCGGTGGTCGGCTGGAACGGCAGGTGCGCGCCGGCGCGGCGCGTGACTTCGACCATGCCTTCGAGCAGCTGGTGGGCGCGCTCGGCGCCGTCGCGCGCGATGACCGCCTGGACGGACTCGATCCACTCGCGGGTTTCGGTGGGGTCCGGGTCGTTCTGGATCAGGTCGTTGATGACAGCGTGGAGAGACGTCATGCGTATCGCGGCCCCTATTGGCCGCGCCTCGTGTGGGGACGGGTTAGAGCATCGATTCTAACAGCCGGACCTGCCCCGCCGGACCCCGTGGGTGGGCCACTTCGTTGCTACGAAAGGCGAATGGCGGCGCGGGGTTGCGTACGGGGGCGGATGCTTTTAGCCCCTCTCCCAGCGGGAGAGGGGTTGGGGTGAGGGGCGGGGCGCGAGACTGCGCTCGCACTGGCGATGTTTTCGGCCGCTGCAAGTCATGGATTCCCGCCTTCGCGGAATGACGTGATGAGGCGGATCGCGTGCGGGCCTGGGTCCCGGCGTTCGCCGGGATGACGGTGTAGGCCGGGATGACGATGTAGTTGGGGAATGGCGATCACGCCGATGCCAGGATCACGCCGTCTCTTGGCCCCTCTCCCGCCTGCGGGAGAGGGGTTGGGGTGAGGGCGCAGGCGGCGATATCGACGGACTTGCCCTCACCCTAACCCTCTCCCGCGCGCGGGAGAGGGGACCACAAGCGCTGCACCGAACCGGTGGAATCGCCGCGCCAGCAGCCGCCTCACCTCACCGGCGGAATCGCCGCGCCCAGCACCTGGCGCTGGAAGTCGGTCATCTCCTTGCGGGTGACGCTCCCATCGTGGTCAGCGTCCATGTGCTCGAACAGCGCGCGGGCGCCGGCGGCGTGTTCGGCGGCGGTGACCACGCCGTCACCGTCCAGGTCCATCGGCATCGGGTCGTCGATGGGCGGCTCGGGCGACACGGGCGGCGCGGCGGGCGCAGGCTGCGTTGCCGGATCGGGCGGAACCACCGGGGCCGGGGTCGTCGGTGAGCTCGTTTGCGCCGAGATGACGATGGGCACGGCCACAATGGCCAGAACGAGCATTGCGCGGATTGCGACCTTCATGACCCCACCCCAGCAGGACGATTCCGGCCGACACCCTAGCGGGGCGGCTGTGTGCGTGATTTCACGGCGTAAGCGGCCCGCTCCGGCCGCGTACGTCCCGGCCACCGCCCCCCTCGCGCTCGCACTGGCGACACTGCTCTTCCACTCCCCTGCCCCGGCGCAGTCGGTTTCGGCCGAAGCCACCACGCTCGACACCGTCGAAGTGCTCGGCGCGCGGCATTCGCTGGCTGATTTCCCCGGTTCGATCAGCGTCATCGAAGGCGACACGCTGCGTGCCGGCCAGCGGCAGGTGTCGTTGGCCGAATCGCTCGTGCGCGCGCCCGGCATCACCGTGCTCGATCGACAGAACTACGCGCAGGACCTGCAGGTGCAGAGTCGCGGCTTCGGCGCGCGCTCCACGTTCGGCATTCGCGGGATCAAGCTGATCGTCGATGGCATTCCCTCGTCGGCGCTCGACGGGCAGGGGCAGGCGGCAAGCTTTCCGCTGAGCGCACTCGACCGCATCCAGGTGCTGCGCGGCCCGCTGGCGCTGCAATACGGCAACGCGGCTGGCGGGGCGATCATCGGCGAAACCGCGTTCGATGGCCCCGCCGCCGAAGTCGAAGGCTGGATCGGTTCGAATGCCACCGCGCGCATGGCGGCCGGTTTCGAAGGAGCAAGTGCGAACGACGCGTGGCAATGGCGCGCGCTCGGCAGCTGGTTCACCACCGACGGCGATCGCCCGCACAGCGCGGCCGAACGCGCGCAACTCGACGGCGTCGCGCAGTACACGCCGAACGATCACGCGCGACTGCGCATCGTCGCCGGCGCGCTGAGCCAGCCGTATACCGACGACCCGCTCGGCCTCACGCGCGAGCAGTGGGAACGCGATCCGCACGGCACCGATCCTGTCGCCGAACAGTTCGACACGCGCAAGAAGATCGACAACGCGCAGCTCGGCGCGCGATGGGAAGACGAATACGCGCCGGGCCGCGAGTATTGGATCGGCGGTTACGGCGTGACGCGCGACGTCGTGCAGTTCCTCGCGATCCCGCCGGTCGCGCAGCGCGCGCCGAGCAGCGCGGGAGGCGTGATCGACCTTGGTCGTCGTTCATCCGGCGTCGACGCGGGGCATCGCTGGGAATTCGCGCGCGGCGCACTGACGCTCGGCGCCGAAGCGGGTTGGCTCGACGAACAACGCCGCGGCTACGAGAACTTCGTCGGCGACGAACTCGGCGTGCGCGGACGGCTGCGTCGCGACGAGGACAACGGCATCCGCAGCACGGAGGCGTTCGTGCTCGGTGAACTGCGACCCGCGCAGGACTGGACCGTGCTCGGTGCGGTGCGTCGCGCGAAGCTGCGCTTCGAATCGGACGATCACTACATCGCGCCCGGCAATGGCGACGACAGCGGCTCGCTCGATTACGGCGAAACCGCGGCGGCGCTGGGCGTGTCGCGCGCGTTCGGCGATGGCGAGGTGTTCGCCAGCGTCGGCCACGGCTTCGAAACGCCGACGGTGACCGAGCTCGCGTATCGCCCCGACGGCAGCGCCGGTTTCAACACCGAACTCGAGCCGGCGCAGTTCGACACGGCGGAAATCGGTGCGCGCTGGCGGTTTTCCGCTGGCAAGGCGAGCGTGTCGGCGTATCGCATCGATGGCGAGGACGAGATCGTGCCGGCCGACAATCGCGGCGGCCGTGCGAGTTTCGCCAACGCCGGACGCACGCGGCGCGAAGGCATCGAAGCGGGTTTCGAAGGCCGCTTCCATCCGCAATGGTCGTACGCGCTCACCGCCAACTGGCTCCGCGCACGCTTCACCGAAAGCTTCTCGTACACCGTGCTGACCAGCGGCGTGGAGCGTGTGCAGGTGGTGGAGGCCGGCAACCGCATCCCCGGCATTCCGCGCGCCGACGGTTACGCCGAACTGGCCTGGAACACGCACGACGGCCGCACCAGTGCCGCCGTCGAGATGCGCGCGAGCGAAGGCATACCGACAGATGACCGCAATACGGATGCGTCGAACGGCTACGCGACGTTCGCGCTGCGACTGCAGTGGCGGGCGGCAAACAGCGGGTGGTACGGATTCGCGCGCGTGGACAACGTGTTCGACCGCGATTACGTGGGCTCGGTGATCGTGAACGAAGGCAACGCACGGTATTTCGAACCTGCGCCGGGGCGCGCTTTCACGCTGGGACTGGGCTGGAGGGCGGGCGGCTGAACGGCATCGCGCGGCCGCGACGCACGCCGCGCTAGGTTGGGCGGGAGCGTTTCGGCCACGGAGGCAACCATGCGCGCGCGATCATGCGTCCGGATGCGGCGCGATGCACTGACCGCGTGTTGCATCGCGCTTGCGCTCGCGGCGTGCGGTACGACGCCGGCGCCCGTGGCGGTACCTTCGAAGGAGGAAGCGCGCGAGCAGCCGATTCCGACCGTTGTGGTCACGCGCGGCGAGTTCACGCTCGCGGCCGACAAGCTCGACGTGTGGAACGCCGTCGGACAGATCGTCGTGAATGCGCGCGGCGTGGAGTATCTCGGGCGCGCGCAGATGCTCGACCTCTATTCGCTGCGTTATCGCGGCGTGGAGTTCCTCGTGCTGACCAAGGCGATGACCGCCGCCGAAACCGGCAACGTCATCCGCACGCGCGTCACCGCACGGACGCCGGCGGGCAAACCCATCGACAACGATGCGACGGCGGAGGTACTCGCAATGCTGCAGCGCGCGTTGCCGGCCGAGGTGGAGCGCGTCCGTGCGCAGCAGGCGAAGCAGAAGAAGAAACCCGTGAAGCGCGCCAAGTAGTGCGGCGGATGCACGACTCATGCACGCGATATCGACTGCCGCCTCACGCTTGGCGACCTAGCCTGAGCACGTCTTCCATCGAGGAACGCGGGATGAAGCAGCTCACCGACAAGCACAAGGGCGATACGCGCAGCGGCGTCGGCCGCCAGCCCGAGCGCGACGAACTGGGCCGTCGTCCGACGGAACTGGAGGAAGCCTCCTCGGAAGAGGAAGGCCTGACGCGCGTGGAAGGCGTTCCGAACGGCGGCATGAATCCGGAAGTCGGCGAGCTCGATGCCGATGCGGACGCCGAGCGCGATCCGGACGCGGACGACGACCAGGACGACGGCGACGACAACTCGCTGCCGGGGAAGATGGGGGGAGGATTGCTGGGGGCGTAGCGGGCGCTTTGCCCTCACCCCAACCCCTCTCCCGCACGCGGGAGAGGGGTACAAAGCGAATGGATCGTTCAAGCCCTCCTGCTCCCTGAGCCCCTCTCCCGTTTACGGGAGAGGGGTTGGGGTGAGGGCAATCGCCGCGATTATTGCGACGAAAGCGACGCGCGGATCTGCGCGTCCACGGCCGCGATGGCCGTCATGTTCACCACGCGGCGCGGCGTCGAGGCCGGCGTCAGGATGTGCGCCGGCTTGTCCAGGCCCATCAGGATCGGGCCGATCGCCACGCCTTCGGTCATCACGCGCACCATGTTGTAGGTGATGTTCGCGGCGTCGAGGTTGGGCATCACGAACAGGTTCGCGCGGCCCTTCAGCAGGGTGTTCGGGAAGATGCGGTGGCGCAGCTCCTCGTCCCACGCGGTGTCGGCCTGCATCTCGCCGTCGACTTCGAGCTTGGGATAACGCTGCTTGATGAGCTGGAACACGCGGCGCATCTTCGCCGCCGACGGGTTGTCGTGGCTGCCGTAGTTGCTGTGCGACAGCAACGCGACCTTCGGCTCGATGCCGAACAGCTTCAGGCGGAACGACGCCTGCAGCGTTGCCTCGGCGATCTGCTCGGCGGTCGGATCGCACTGCACGTGCGTATCGAGGAAGAACCACACGCCCTGGTCGTTGATGACGCCGGTCATCGCCGACGTGCCGGTCACGCCCGGGTCGAAATCGAACACGCTGCGCAGGTAACCGAGCTTCTTGTGGAAGCGACCGACCAGGCCGCAGATCATCGCGTCGGCTTCGCCGCGTTCGACCATGAGCGCGGCGATCAGCGTCGGACGCGAACGCAGCAGGTTCTTCGCCGCCGCCGGCGACACGCCGCGGCGTTCGGTCAGCGCGTGGTACTGCTGCCAGTAGTCGTTGAAGCGCGGGTCGTCGTTGATGTTGGTCAGTTCGAAATCGACGCCCACGCGCATGCGTAGGCCCAGGCGCTTGATGCGCGTGTCGATGACGTCCGGGCGGCCGATGAGGATCGGCCACGCGAGCTTCTCGTCGATCACCGTCTGCACGGCGCGCAGCACGGTTTCCTCTTCACCTTCGGCGTAGACGACGCGCTTGAGGTCGCTGCGCGCGCGGTCGTACACGGGCTTCATCACCAGGCCCGTGCGGTAGATGAAGGTGCCGAGCTTTTCCTCGTACGCGCGCATGTCCTCGATGGGACGCGTGGCGACGCCCGATTCCATCGCGGCGCGGGCCACGGCGGGGGCGAGCTTCACCAGCAGGCGCGGATCGAACGGGCGCGGGATCAGGTATTCGGCGCCGAATTCCGGCGCTTCGCCGCCGTAGGCCGCGCCGAGGTCGGCCGATTCCTCGCGCGCCAGCTGCGCGATGGCGCGCACGCAGGCGAGCTTCATCGCCTCGTTGATGCCCGTGGCGCCCACGTCCAGCGCGCCGCGGAAGATGTACGGGAAGCACAGCGCGTTGTTGACCTGGTTCGGGTAGTCCGACCGGCCCGTCGCGATGATGCAGTCCGGACGCACGGCCTTCGCGTCTTCCGGGAGGATTTCCGGATAGGGATTGGCCAGGGCCAGGATCACCGGGCGGTCGGCCATCGTGGCGACCATGTCCGGCTTGAGGATGCCGCCGGCCGACAGGCCCAGGAACACGTCGGCGCCGCTGACGATTTCCGCCAGCGAGCGCGCGCTGGTGTCGCTGGCGTAGCGCGCCTTGTCGGGATCCAGGTGTTCGCGGCCGCGGAAGATCACGCCATCGCGGTCGAACGCGATGATGTTCTCCTTCTTCAGGCCCAGCGCCACCAGCATGTCCAGGCACGCGATGCCCGCCGCGCCGGCGCCGGTGGTGGCGAGCTTCACGTCCTCGATCTTCTTGCCGACCACTTCCAGCGCGTTGAGCACCGCGGCGCCGACGATGATCGCCGTGCCGTGCTGGTCATCGTGGAACACCGGGATCTTCATGCGCTCGCGCAGCTTGCGCTCGACGATGAAGCACTCCGGTGCCTTGATGTCTTCCAGATTGATGCCGCCGAAGGTCGGTTCCAGCGAGGCGATGATGTCGACCAGCTTGTCCGGATCGCGCTCGTCGATCTCGACGTCGAACACGTCGATGCCGGCGAACTTCTGGAACAGCACGCCCTTGCCTTCCATCACCGGCTTGCCGGCGAGCGGGCCGATGTCGCCCAGGCCCAGCACGGCCGTGCCGTTGCTGATCACCGCCACCAGGTTGCCGCGCGCGGTGAGTTCGCTGGCGCGGTTGGGGTCTTCCACGATCGCCTCGCAGGCGAAGGCCACGCCGGGCGAATACGCCAGGGCGAGGTCGCGCTGGGTCACCATCGGCTTGGTCGCGGTGACCTTGATCTTCCCGGGCGGGCTGAGGCGGTGGTAGTCGAGCGCGGCCTGCTTGAGCTCGTTGGACGACGATTGTTCGGACATCAGGGCGAAAACCACGGGCGGGCCGGTGATTCTAGCCGCTTAACGCCGGGACCGAAGACGCCACGGTATGGCGGAAACGCGCCGTGGCTCCCGGATCGGAGCAGCCGAGGGGCCCTAGAGGTCCGGCACGTGGCCGTCGGCGACGATCTTGTCCAGGCGAATCCGGTTGGCGAAGAGCGAGAACGCGAGCATGCCGGCGAGGCCATTGGCGCGCGCGACCCAGTGCGGCAGCCAGCGCGCGGGCTTGAGCACGCCGCTGGCGAACAGCGGCTCGAAGCGCTGCACGTCGGCCAGCGTCATCTTGCCGGCGAACAGCCAGCGGCACAGTTGCAGCTTGCGTTCGCGCAGCGCCCAGCGGAAGAACGTGTGCACGCCCAGCAGGCCGCGCAGGTAGACGACGTCCTTCGTGAACGCGGTGCCCCCGGTGGTCGGCACGCCGCGGAACACGCGCTGCGCCGAGGCGAAGCTGTCCTCCGGCTTCTGCCCCGAATCGAGGAAGAAGCGGAAGACCTCGATGAAATCGGCGCCATTGAGCGCCATCGCCACCGCCTCGATGCGCAGGCTGATGCGCTTCATGCGGCCGATGTCGATGCTGCCGGTGATCTGTTCGGCGAACGTCGCCAGCCCTTCCTGCGTGGCGGTGACCCGCGGCGAGGACAGCGCCAGGCTCGGAATCAGCGGCTGCTCGCGGCCGTTGAGCGCCGTGAGCGAATGCACGAACGCCTCGTGCTGCAGCAGCTGGTGCCGGTCGTAATCGCTGAAGGCGGCGCCAAAACGCAGGCGGATGCGGGTGGCGCCGGCGGCGGCCTTGGCGATCAGGTCCGGATCGAGCACCACGTCGATCACGCGGCCGTCGAAGTAGTCGTCCAGCTCGCGCTGCAGCTGCAACTGCAGCGCGGTGGCGGAGATGGTGACGTGCTCGGCCGGCGCCATCAGCTCGTGGTCGAGTTCGTCGGCGATGGAGATGAAATGCCGCGCCGCATCGCGCGTGGTCGGGCCGTCGCCGGGCAGGCACTGGTCGGGACGGCCGAACAGCTGGATCGAGAGATCGCCGACCGTCGTCGTGCCCACGTTCTCGCATAGCGAGGCGGCGATCGACCAGCTGCGCGCCGACTCCATCAGGTAGATGCCGAGCGGATGCGAGGGATCGGCGGCACTGGCGATCGCGTCCAGTTCGGCGCGCGCGTGGCTGAAGTCGAGCTTCGGGTATTCGGGCTGCGGCAGTCTGACGACGCCGCGGGCGTAATCGGCGAGGAAGTTCACTTCCTGCCCGGCGGGCCAGCTCACCAGGGCGAGCAGGCGGATGTCCCTCACGGCGTCGACCATGCGCGCGTCGAGCGCGGCGTGGTGGGCGATGTCGGGGGAGACGTTGTCCATTGCTTCCTACTCCTCCCCCTGCATGCAGGGGGAGGGAGCAAATCTGCAGCAGAGCGCGCGCTCAATGCCGCCCATACTTCTCGTCCAGCCGCTTGTTCAGCGCCTTGCCCTGCACTTTCTCGTCGGCCTTCTGCGCGCGGCGGTTCGCGAGCTTGTTCGCCGCGCCGGCCACTTCATCGCTGAGCTTGAGGTAGTTGGCGAAGCGCTGGGGATCGAGCTTTCCCGCTTCGATCGCCGCGCGCACCGCGCAACCGGGCTCCTTGGCATGCTTGCAGTCGCGGAAGCGGCACTGCTCGGCGAGCGCTTCGATGTCGCTGAAATTCTCGGCGACGTCTTCCTCGCCGGTCGGCTTGAGCTCGCGCATGCCGGGCGTGTCGATCAGGCAGGCGCCCGACGGCAACGGGATCAGCGCGCGGTGCGTGGTGGTGTGGCGACCGCGCGAATCGTGTTCGCGAACCTCGCCGGTCTTCATCTTCTCGATGCCCAGCAGCGTGTTGGTCAGCGTGGACTTGCCGGCGCCGGAGCTGCCGACCAGCACCGCCGTGCGGCCCGGGCCGAGCCATTCGTTGAGCGTCGCAACGCTGGCCGGATCCTTCGCGTTGACCGCGCGCACGGCGACGCCCTGCGCGGCCAGTTCGACGAGGGTGGACATCGCCTCGTCCGCGTCGGCCGCCTCCGCCTGGTCGGCCTTGGTCAGCACGACCACCGGCTCCACGCCGCCGCCGCGGACCAGCAGCAGGTAGCGCTCGATGCGGCGCGGGTTGAAGTCCGCGTCCAGCCCGCACACGACGAAAACGGTGTCGACGTTCGCCGCGATGAGCTGCTGCTGGTAGTGCTCGCCCGCCGCGCCGCGCTTGATCGTGGTCCGCCGCGGCAGCAATGCCACGGCCTTTTTGCCTTCGATCAGGAGCCAGTCGCCCACGCCCGGGCGCTGGTCGATGGTGACCGTGCCCTTGCGGTAGCCCGGCGGCCGCTGCCATTCGGGCAGCGATTCGACAGGGAAACCGGTGTCGGGGCCGTCGGCGACGATGTAACCGCTGCGGTGCTGCTCGACCACGCGCGCCGGTCGGGCCTGGGGATGGGCGGCCATCAGCTCGCGCCACTGGGCCTCGGGGCCTGATGCGCCCTCTGGCGCCGGCGCGTCCGCGGACAGCGGCCAGCCGATCGCCTGGAGGGCGTCGAAAGAGGACATCAAGCGCGTCGGAAGGTTGGGGCCATGGCCCGGGATTCTAGTGCGCCGCGCGCGACGGTGGGCGCGCGGACGCATGCTTGTGCGAATCGCGTTGGAAGTTTCGAAGGAGATCGCCTCCGAAATGGCGCGTTTCGCTGTTCTCGCGCCCGGTTTGGGCTAGTCTGGCCCTCCGAATCCCATTCCTGCCGCTGCAATGTCCCTGCCCCCCGTGAAGACCCGCGAACGCCTGTCCGAAGTCCGTTACGAGATCCGCGGTGAACTGGCACGGCGAGCCCGCGAGCTGGAGGGCCAGGGGCGCAAGCTGATCAAGCTCAACATCGGCAACCCGGGCGCGTTCGGTTTCCGCGCGCCGGAGCACCTGCAGCGCGCGATCGCCGACCGCATCAGCGATACCGACCCCTACACGCACCAGCAGGGCCTGCCACAGGCGCGCGAGGCCATCGCCGCGTTCCACAAGCAGCGCGGCACGCCGAACGCGAGCCCGGAGCGCGTGTTCGTCGGCAACGGCGTGAGCGAGCTGATCGACCTGTCGCTGCGCGCACTGCTCAATCCCGGCGACGAAGTGCTGCTGCCCTCGCCCGACTACCCGCTGTGGTCGGCCGCGACCATCCTCAACGACGGGCGCCCGGTCTATTACCGCTGCCTGCCGGAAAACGGCTTCCTGCCCGATCCGGACGAAATCGCGTCGCTGGTATCCAGCCGCACGCGCGCCATCGTGCTGATCAACCCGAACAATCCGACCGGTGCCGCGTATCCGCGCGAGCTGCTGGAGCAGATCGTCGCCATCGCGCAGCGCCACAAGTTGCTGCTGATGTGCGACGAGATCTACGACTCGATCCTTTACGGCGATGCGAAGTTCGAGCCGATCGCGCCGATCGCCGGCGACCTGCCGTGCCTGTCCTTCGGCGGCCTGAGCAAGGTGCATCGCGCCTGCGGCTGGCGAGTGGGCTGGGCAGTGCTGTCGGGCGACCCGGTCGCCAGCGGCAACCTGCATCACGCGATGGACCTGCTCGGTGCGCTGCGCCTGTGCGCCAACGTGCCGGGCCAGTTCGCCATCGAAGCGGCGCTGCACGGCGAAGACACCATCGCGCCGCTGTGCGCGCCGGGTGGTCGCCTGTTCGAGGCGCGCCGCGCGGTGATCGAGAGCATCGAGCAGAGCCGCCACCTCGAACTCGTCGCGCCGGCCGGCGCGCTGTATGCGTTCCCGGCGGTGACGGGCGCGGCGGCGCAGGGCTTCGACGATCACCGTTTCGCGCTGGAACTGCTGGAAACCGAAGACGTCCTCGTCGTGCCGGGTTCGAGCTTCAACGTGCCGTACCGCAACCATTTCCGCGTGACGTTGCTGCCGCAGCCCGACGACCTGCGCGAAGTGTTCCGCCGCGTCGAACGCCTGCTCGACCGCTACGCGCAGGCCGATGCCGACGCGCAGGTCGCGGTGGCCTGATGGCGAACGCGCCCGCCACCGCGCTGTCCTTCCTCGCCCTGGGCGACAGTTACACCATCGGCGAAGGCGTGCCCGAAAGCGGCCGCTGGCCGGTGCAGCTGGCCAAGGCGCTGCGCGAAGAGGGCATCGCGCTGGCCGATCCGCGCATCATCGCGACCACCGGCTGGACCACCGACGAGCTCGCGTGGGGCATCGATGGCGCCGAACCGCTGGGCGAATGGGATTTCGTCACGCTGCTGATCGGCGTGAACAACCAGTACCGCGGGCGCAGCGCGATCGACTTCCGCGGCGAGTTCGAAACGCTGCTGCAGCGCGCGATCCGCTACGCGCGCGGTCGCGCCGACCGCGTTCTCGTGCTGTCGATTCCCGACTGGGGCGTGACGCCGTTCGTGAAGACGACCCAGGCGACACCGGAACAGGTCGCCACCGAACTCGACGCCTACAACGCCGCCGCGCAGGTCGTGTGCGAGGCGCACGAGGTCGCGTACGTCGACATCACGCCGATCTCGCGCGAACGCGGCGCCGAGCCGGAGATGCTCGCCGACGACGGGCTGCATCCGTCTGCCGCGATGTACACGCTGTGGACCGCGCTGGCGCTGCCGGCCGCGCGTTCGCTGCTGCAACGCTGAAG
The DNA here is from genome assembly GCF_009755585.1 of Lysobacter soli. Classification (NCBI taxonomy): domain Bacteria; kingdom Pseudomonadati; phylum Pseudomonadota; class Gammaproteobacteria; order Lysobacterales; family Lysobacteraceae; genus Lysobacter; species Lysobacter soli. The sequence goes on from NZ_CP046603.1 coordinate 3,810,208, forward strand.
GAGCCCACGTGAACGCAGACGGCCTGATGGTCCGCCCGCTTCCGCCGCAGCGCGCGGACGACATCGCGCGTGCATTCCTGCCGCGCTGGTACATCCGCTACGACTACTACTACGCGCGCACCAAGCTCGGCACCGATCCACTGTACCCCGGCGTGTGCGACGTGCTGCGCGGCACGCGCGCGCCGCTGCTGGACATCGGCTGCGGACTCGGCCTGCTCGCGCATGCGCTGCGTGCCGACGGTCAAACCATGTCGTATCGCGGGTTCGACAACGATGCGAGCAAGGTCGAACGCGGCCGTCGCGCCGCGGCGCGTTGCGGGCTCGACGGCGTGGAATTCGGCACGGCGGACCTCGGCGCGCAACTGCCCGCGCATCGCGGAAGCGTGGCGCTGCTCGACGTGATGCAGTTCGTGCCCGAAGACGCGCAGATGCGCGCCATCGACACCTGCATCGGCATGCTCGAACCCGGCGCGAAGCTCGTGATCCGCACGGGCTTGGCCGACGGGAGCCATCGCGCGCAGGTCACCCGCGCGGTGGACGTGTTCGCCAAGGTCGTCGGCTGGATGAACGCCGCGCCGATCCACTATCCCGACGCGGACATGCTGCGCGCGCGCTTCGATGCCGCCGGCCTGCGTTCGGAGTTCGTGTCGCTGCGCGGCAACACGCCGTTCAACAATTTCCGGATCGTGGCATCGCGCGATTAAGCGGTTCGCCGCCTCGGGTTGCAGGAGCCGGTTCGAGTTCCTCCGGCAACACCGTCCCGAAACCGAGCGCCTTCAATCGCACAAGCAGCGTCGCCAGCGTTTCGACGTTGCGGCCGTGCGCGGCGCCTTCGTGCAGCAGCACGATCGCACCGGGCGCAAGGTCGCGTTCGATGCGCGCCACCACGCCGGCCGGATCGCGCAGCACGGCGTCGTAACCCCGCGCCGACCACGCCACGCGCGCGAGGTCGTGGCGCTTCAGCGAGGCGGCGACGAACGGATTCGACATGCCCACCACCGCGCGGAACCAGCGCGGTCGCGCGCCCGTGAGGAAGGTGAGCGCCGCCTGCGCCTGGTCGATCTGTTGGCGCATTGCCCGCGGCGGCAGCGCCCAGAACCACGCCTGCGGATGCGTGTGGCTGTGCTGCCCGATGCCGTGGCCGCGACGGACGATCTCGGCGACCAGCTCCGGCCGCGCCTGCGCGCGCTCGCCGACCAGGAAGAATGTCGCCTTGGCGTCGTGCTGGTCGAGCAGGTCGAGCACCGCGCGCGTGTCGTCGGACGGTCCGTCGTCGATGGTCAGCCAGACGACGCGCTCGTTCGTCGGCAACCGGCTTAACACCGGGCTGAGCAGGCGGGATTGCGGGCGCAATGTGGCCCAGACGAGCGCGCCATGGGTGATCAGCAGCGCGGGCAGGCCGGCCTTCCAGCCCCAGAGCCACCAGATCGCCACGACGGCGACTTGCGAGAGTCCGAAGATCCAGGCCCAGGCGTGCGGGTGGCGGGGCGGCTGGTGGAGGGGCGTGGGCATGGGGGGATGGTACGCAACTCGCGGGGCGCACTTCGTTTTAGCCCCTCTCCCAGCGGGAGAGGGGTTGGGGTGAGGGGCGGGTAGAGCATCAACGTTGACGTTCGCGGCGCCCGCGGCCCGCTGATGCCCGAGTGCCCGAAGGCTGCGGGCCTGGATCCCGGCTTTCGCCGGGATGACGATCCTGGCGCCCTGATCTCGGCCGGTGCCATGTCGTCGCATCACAATGATCAACATGGATTCCAGCTCTCGCTGGAATGACGAGCATGGTGGTTCGCCGAGCCGGCAGTGCAGGGACGCTGCAGGCCCGGGTCCCGGCTTTCGCCGGGATGACGGTCAAAGGCGACGCCGGGTTGCCAAACCCCTTTCCCGCCCCCACATGCACCCCATTCCCACCCGGTAGTCCGCCCATGTCGCTCGACCCCGCGCTGCGTTCGCGCATCGAAACCCTGCTGCAGTCCAACCGCGTCGTCCTGTTCATGAAGGGCGCGCCCGAAGCGCCGCAGTGCGGGTTCTCGGCCAAAGCCGTCGGCGTGCTCAACGCGCTGCTGCCGGACGGCTACGCGCACGTGAACGTGCTGGCCGACGCCGACATCCGCGAAGGCATCAAGCAGTACGGCAACTGGCCGACGATCCCGCAGCTGTACATCGACGGCGAGCTCGTCGGCGGCAGCGACATCGTCGAGCAGATGGCCGGCAGCGGCGAGCTGCACACCGCGCTCGGCCTGCCGCCGCCGGACCGCCGTCCGCCGGAGTTCACCATCACGCCCGAAGCGCTCGACATGCTGCGCAGCGCGATCGACAACGCCGGCGGCGGTTACGCCGTGCAGATCGACATCGACGCGCGCCACAACGTGCGCCTGCAGCTGGCGCCGATCGACGCGAACGCGGTGGCGATCGAGATCGAAGGCGTGCGCCTGCAGACCGACGCGCTGCAGGTGCGTCGCGCCGACGGCATCAGCATCGACTGGGTCGACGACGAACGCGGCCGCGGCCTGGCCGTGACGCATCCGCTCGCCGCGCCGCCGGTGCGGACGCTGTCGCCGCACGAGGCCGACGCCCGTGTGCGTGCCGGCGCGCTGCGCCTGGTGGACGTGCGTCCGGCCGACGAGCGCTCGCTGGCCGCCGCGCCGGTCGCCTTCGACACGCTCGACGGCGGCATCGAGGCTCTGCAGGGGCTGCCGAAGGACACGCCGCTCGCGTTCCTCTGCCACCACGGCGGCCGCAGCCAGCAGGCGGCGGAACACTTCCGCGGCCTGGGTTTCCGCGAGGTCTACAACGTCGTCGGCGGCATCGACGCATGGGCGGACTTCGACGCGGCGATCCCGAAGTACTGATTCGGGATTCGGGATTCGGGATTCGGGATTCGCAGGAGCGTGTCCGAAGCCGTCATCCCGGCGAAAGCCGGGACCCAGGCCCGTAACCCGCGGGCACTCCCGCGCCGGTGAACACCATCACCGTCGTTCCCGCGAAAGCAGAACTCCAGTGTCGTCAACGCCTCGCAAGTCGCTGGATCCCCGCGTTCGCGGGGATGACGGAGGCGAACGCAGCAGGGGTCACTCCGCACGCCAACAGGCAGCGATCGCCTGCACGGAACCTCGCCTCACCGCATCCCCGCCACGCTTCACCGCGCGGAACCGCAACGTGCCGGCCGCAACGCTTAGCCTCAGGCGTGCGGCGCTTGCCGCGCACGTTTCCCGAACGCCGTAGCCGCTCCCCGGACCTCGCGTCCCCGGCTACGGCGTTTTTCTTTGCCTCAGAAGCCGCCACCGGCGTCGAGATAGGCCTGTTCCTCGGCGGTCGTTTCGCGACCCAGGATCGCGTTGCGATGCGGGAAGCGGCCGAAGCGCGCGATCACGTCGCGATGCTTGATCGCGTATTCCAGATAGCCCCTGCCGGCGTCGCCGCCGAGCGTCGAGGCCAGCGCGATCGAGCGCTCCTGGTCTTCCATCGACTCGGAATGTTCGAACGGCATGTAGAAGAACGGACGCAGCGCCGCATCGACCGCGAGGTCGTCGCCGTGATCGATCGCGCGTGCCGCGTAATGGCGCGCGAGCGGGTCGGTCGCGAACGCGTGGCCGCTGCCGCGGAAGGCGTTGCGCGGGATCTGGTCGAGCAGCAGGCACAGCGCTAGCGCACCGTCGGCGGTCTCCAACCAGTGTTCGAGCTCGCGTCGCGCCGCGGCGAAGTGCGCATCGAGGAAATCGCCGCAGCGCGCGTCGAAGGCGTCATCGCGCGCGAACCAGCGTTCGTAGCCGGCCTGGTGCCAGAAGGTGAGGAGGTCCTGGGGAGTGGTGTGCATGGGGCGCGGGATAAATGGCGAAAGCCAAAGGCTAATGCATGCGTCCTGCTGATCGGGTGTTCGCGCGTCGCGCCCTCACCCCATCCCTCCCGCATGCGGGAACTGGATCAGTCGATACCGCATTCACAACGACTCGTCGCCCAGCTGCGTCTCCAGTTCCTCCGTCCACAGCTGCGTGATGCTTTCCAGCGTCACGGCGTGGATCAGCGGGCGGATCGCGCCGCCGGCGTAGGACTGCGATACGAAGCGCGCGTAGCGCTCGCGGAACTGCAGCCAGCTGCGGTGCGCGTCGTCGAAGACGGCGAGCGTTTCCTCGTCGAGCTGGCGACGCAGGTGCGCGACCACGGTCGTCAGCCGCGCGTCGGCGCTGTGGAATTCCTCGAGGGCCTGCTGGTTCATGTCGCGCTGCGAGACGGCCGAATCGTCGCTCTGTCGCGCGACTTCCTCGGCCCGGGTGAAGTAGTTGTCGGCGATGCGCGCCGCCGTTTCGGCCTTGCCGATCAGCCGATGTTCGAGGCGACGCAGGTCGTCGAGATTGGTGTTGGATTCGTCGAGCCCCTGCTTGAGGTCGAGCAGTTTCTGGTTGCGTTCGATCGCCTCCACCGCGCTGCGTCGTTCGACGCGGCGCTGGAGGAAATAGAACCCCCAGGTCAGAACGGCGCCCAGCGCCAGATACAGCAACTTCTCCATTTTGGGCCTCCCCGGCACGCTCCTTTCCACGGAGGACAGTGTGCCTGCGGGAGGTCGCATGCACTGCGACCTGTGGCGAGCCTTGAAGCGGCGTGCGCGCGGCCCTCTTTGAGGCCTCCACGGCGCCTTGACACGATCTCCACAAAACTGAACGGACGGTCTTCGTGCCGAGCGAACGGGCCCTTGGTTACGCTCGGATGGACCGTCCCCCCTGGTCCGATTCCCGCAAGCACACCGCCCCGCTCCCGTTTCCCTGAGGGAAATCCCATGAAACAGATGCTCCTCGCCGCCATCCTGCTGGCGGGCCTGTTCGTTCCCGGTTTCGCCTTCGCACAGTACGACTGCTTCCTGATCTGCACGCCGGCGCGTGTCTACTGCCAGCCTTCGGGCGCACCCGCGCCGCCCATCGCGAAACTCTGCGGCGCCAATTCGCTGGCGACGCAATCGTTCGCCACGGCGCTGGACACGTCGGATGCGTCGCAGGCCCCACCGCCGGCGTGCACGGCGCAACAGGTGTTCGATGAAGACACGCAGACCTACGAGTGGCAGATGGTCTGCGACTGACGCGATCGTTCGCACATCCACGAAAACACGAAGGCCGGCAATTGCCGGCCTTCGTTCGTTGCGGTGCCCGTATCGGGTTCGTCACTCGTCGAAGCGGAGGTGGCGCACCGACTTTCCGTTGCGACGGATGAGCTTCAGCGCCTCGATGCCGACGTTGATGTGGTTGTCGACGTAGTCCGCCGATACGCGCGCATCCGACGCTTCGGTCTTCACGCCTTCGGGGATCATCGGCTGGTCTGATACCAGCAGCAGCGCGCCGCAGGGAATGCGGTTGGCGAAGCCGGCGGCGAAGATCGTCGCGGTTTCCATGTCGATGGCCATGCAGCGCATCGCACGCAGGCGTTCCTTGAAGGCTTCGTCGTGTTCCCAGACGCGGCGATTGGTCGTGTAGACGGTGCCGGTCCAGTAGTCGAGCGCGAGGTCGCGGATCATCGTCGACACCGCGCGCTGCAGCGCGAAGGCCGGCAGCGCGGGCACCTGCGGGGGCAGGTAGTCGTCGCTGGTGCCTTCGCCGCGGATCGCCGCGATCGGCAGGATGAGGTCGCCGAGCTGGTTCTTCCGCTTCAGGCCGCCGCACTTGCCCAGGAACAGCACGGCCTTGGGCGAGATGGCGCTGAGCAGATCCATGATCGTCGCCGCATTCGGGCTGCCCATGCCGAAGTTGAGCATGGTGATGCCGTCATGCGTGCAGCTGGGCATCGGGCGGTCCATGCCGACCACCGGCGCGCCGGTCATGCGCGAGAAGATGTTCACGTAACCGCCGAAGTTGGTCAGCAGCACGTGTTCGCCGAACTGATCCAGCGGCACGCCGGTGTAGCGCGGCAGCCAGTTGTCGACGATCTGTTCCTTGTCTTTCATGGGGGATGGCTCCTCTTGTAGTTGTGTGTGCCGCAGTACGCATCGAGTCCGATGCGCCTAATCGGGCATTGTGTCACGCCGTCCATGACCATCGTCAGGGTTGGCATCGCCGCGCCGGCGCGGCTACGGTGGGACGTTGTGAGCCGTACTCACCCGGGGACCTCCATGCATCGACCTCTCGCCGCCGCGTTGATCGCGGCGCTGGCGATCGGCGCCGCGCACGCCGCGCCGCCGGATTCGCCAGGCAACCCGCAGGCCGGCTCGTCGGCCAAATCCCGCTCCCGCTTCACCGAAGACCCCTATCCCAGCACCTACCAGCGCATCGCCGCCGCGCCGGTGCTGATCTCCGGCGCGACCGTGCTCACCGGCACCGGCCAGCGGCTGGACGGCGCCGATGTCCTGCTGCAGGACGGCAAAGTCGTCGCGGTGGGCAACGGCCTGCAGGCGCCGGCCGGCGCGACCCGCGTGGACGGCACCGGCAAGTGGGTGACGCCGGGCCTGATCGACGTGCACTCGCACCTGGGCGTCTACCCGAGCCCCGGCGTCAGCGCGCACAGCGACGGCAACGAGATGACCGCGCCGGTGACCCCGAACGTGTGGGCCGAGCATTCGGTGTGGCCGCAGGATCCGGGCTTCGCCACCGCGCTGGCCGGCGGCATCACGTCGCTGCAGGTGCTGCCCGGCAGCGCGAACCTGATCGGCGGCCGCGGCGTGACGCTCAAGAACGTCGCCGCCACGACCTACCAGGGCATGAAATTCCCGGGCGCGCCTTGGGGCCTGAAGATGGCCTGCGGCGAGAACCCCAAGCGCGTCTACGGCGGCAAGAGCGGCCCGGCCACGCGCATGGGCAACGTCGCCGGCTATCGCGCGGCGTTCATCGACGCCAGCGAATACCTCACCAAGAACGGCGGCAAGAAGAAGGACGAGCCGGAGAAGAAGCGTCGCTGGTGGCAGTCGGCCAACGACGCCGGCGAGAGCGACAAGGACACCGGCGGCAAGCGCGACCTGAAGCTCGACACGCTCGCCGGTGCGATCAACGGCGACATTCGCGTGCACATCCATTGCTACCGCGCCGACGAGATGGCGGTGATGCTCGACCTGGCGAAGGAATTCGGCTTCAAGGTTGCCGCGTTCCACCACGGCGTGGAGGCCTACAAGCTGGCCGACCGCCTCGCCGCCGAGAACGTCTGCGGCGCGCTGTGGGCCGACTGGTGGGGCTTCAAGATGGAAGCCTTCGACGGCATCCAGGAAAACATCGCGCTGGTCGATCGCCCGCCCAACAGCTGCGCGATCGTGCATTCGGATTCGGAGGAAGGCATCCAGCGCCTTAACCAGGAAGCGGCCAAGGTGATGGCGCACGCGCAGCTCGCCGGCATGGACATCCCGCCCGAGCGCGCGATCCGCTGGATGACGCAGAACGCCGCCAAGGCGCTGGGCATCGACGCGGAAACCGGCACGCTGGAGCCCGGCAAGATGGGCGATGTCGTGGTGTGGAACGGCAGCCCCTTCAGCGTCTACGCGCACGCCGAGCAGGTGTACATCGACGGTGCGCGCGTGTTCGATCGCAACGACCGCTCGCGCCAGCCGGTCTCGGATTTCATGCTCGGGCAGGGCGCGGCCGCCGGCACGAGCGCAGGAGGTGTGGAATGAGGCGCTTCATCGAGTTCCGTCGGTCGCGGCACAACCGCCCGGTCGACACCTTCGAACTGGCGTGCTGCGAACGCGACGCGGGCTGGTCGCGGTGGTATTCGCCCACGCGCAGTTTCCTCTTCATCGGCCTGCTGCTGGCCTCGATGGGCGCCGGCGCGCAGGAGCTGCTGATCCGCAACGCCACCGTGCACACGGCCGGCGCGCAGGGCACGCTGAAGAACGCCGACGTGCTCGTCTCCGGCGGCACGGTCCGCGCCGTCGGCACCGGGCTGTCCGCACCGGCGGGCGCGCAGGTGGTCGACGCACAGGGCCGCTCGGTGACGCCGACGCTGTTCGGCGGCATCACCGAGATCGGCCTGGAGGAAGTCTCCGGCGAGAAGGACACCGTCGACAACACGCTCGCGCTGGGCGCCGACACCAAGCAGATGACGGTGCGGCCGGAGTTCGACGTGACGCTGGCCTACAACCCGGATTCGATCCTGGTGCCGGTGACGCGCATCGAGGGCATCGGCTGGACGCTGCTCGGCGCCGGCACCGCGACGGGCGGTTCGATCGTTGCCGGCCAGGGCGGCATCGTTCGCCTGGACGGCAGCGCCGATCCGATCGGCCCGCGCGAGCTGTTCCTGCGCATCGGCGGCGACGCGGCCGGGCTGTCGGGCAACTCGCGCGCGGCGCAGTGGATGATCCTGGACCAGCTGATCGACGAAGTGCGCGGCCGCATTTCGCCCGACGCGAACGCGGCGCTGCTGACGCCGGCCGGCCGCGCCGCGCTGGCGAAGTACATCGGCGGCGGCGGTCGCGTGGTGGTCGAGGTCGATCGCGCCGCCGACATCCGCCAGCTGCTGCGCTGGTCGCAACGCCACAACGTGCGCGTGGCCATCGCCGGCGGCGCCGAAGCGTGGCGCGTGGCGCCGATGCTCGCGTCGGCGAAGGTGCCGGTGTTCGTCAATCCGCTGGGCAACCTGCCGTCGGATTTCGACAAGCTCGGCTCGACGATGGAAAACGCGGCGCGCCTGCGCGCGGCGGGCGTGCAGGTCGGTTTCACGCAGGCCGGCGATGCGTCGCACAACGCGCGCAAGATCCGCCAGCTCGCCGGCAACGCGGTGGCCAATGGCCTGGCGTGGGAGGACGGCCTCGCCGGCCTGACGCGCGTGCCCGCCGAAACCTTCGGCGTCGCCGACCGGCTCGGCACCATCGCGCCGGGCAAGCGCGCCGACCTGGTGCTGTGGAGCGGCGATCCGCTCGAAGTGAACGCCGCCGCCCTGCAGGTGTGGATGGACGGCCGCGCGATCCCGATGCGCAGCCGCCAGACCGAACTGCGCGACCGCTACCTGAAGACCGCCGCCCCGGCCGCCGACGGCGGACTGCCGCGGGCGTATCCGGCGTCGGGGCGGTGAGGTAGCGGCCCCTTACGCGCGGCGTCGTTTTTGGCCCCTCTCCTCCCGGGCGAGGGGTTGGGGTGAGGGCGACGCGCGCGATACATCCGGCGTCAGCCATCTGCTGTCATTCCCGCGAAGGCGGGAATCCATCTTTCCGTACATCACACGTGACGGAAGAGGTGACATAGCCGGACTTGGATCCCCGCCTTTGCGGGGATGACGGTGAGGTGGGTGCGCACTACGGGAGTGCCCACACGCACTCGGCCTGGATCCCGGCCTTCGCCGGGATGACGGAAATTCGAGGCTTCCGACTTCTCGGAAAGCGGCCGCCTTCGCCGCCATACCGACGCCGGCTTATCCTGACCGCCTCGCGCCACACACCCGCGCGCCACGCACAGGACGCCCGCCATGCCTCCGCTTCCGCACGTCGACTTCAACTGGGTCGCGGCGATCGCCGCCGCCGTGTCTTCCTTCGTCCTGGGCGGCCTCTGGTACGGGCCGCTGTTCAAGCGCGCCTGGTGCCGCGAGGCCGGCATCGATCCGGACACCGCGCCGCGTCATCCCGCGCGCATCTTCGCCACCGCGTTCGTGTGCAGCCTGCTGGCGGCGGTGATGTTCGCCAACTTCCTGCCGCCCACCGCGACGGCCGCCGACGGCTTCGGCGCGGGCTTCGTGGTCGGCCTGTTCTTCGTGGCGATGAGCTTCGGCATCAACTACGCCTTCGCCCAGCGCAGCCTGAAGCTGTGGATGATCGACGCCGGCTACCACATCGCCCAGTTCTGCCTGTACGGGCTGATCCTCGGCGCGTGGCATTGAGGACGCCTGCATGGACGCCTCGCTGACCTGGTACTTCGACTTCATCTCGCCATTTTCGTATCTGCAGTGGCAGCGCCTGAAACCGCTGCTGCGCGAGCGCGAGGCCGCCGGCACGCCGGTGCGGCTGGTGCCGATCGTGTTCGCCGCGGTGCTCGACGCCCGCGGGCAGAAGGGCCCGGCGGAAATCCCCGGCAAGCGCGAATTCACCTACCGCCACGTCCTGTGGCTGGCGCGGCAGGCAGGCGTGACGCTGCGCTTCCCGCCGGCGCATCCGTTCAATCCGCTGGCGTCGCTGCGGCTGAGCATCGCCGCCGGCGACACGCCCGAGGCGGTGGACTCGATCTTCGACTGGATATGGACCCACGGCCGCCCGGGCGACAGCGTCGAGGCACTGGTGCCGCTGATGGCCGCGCTGGACGTCCCCGCCGACGCGCTCGACGCCGACCAGACCAAGGCCGCCCTGCGCGCGAACACCGATGCGGCCATCGCCGCCGGCGTCTACGGCGTGCCCACGCTGTCGGTCGGCGACGAGCTGTTCTGGGGGTACGACGCCACCGACTTCGCCCTCGCCGCGATGCACGATGCGTCGCTGCTGCAGGAGGAGGAAATGCGCCGCGTGAGCGGGCTGCCGGTGGGTCTGCAGCGCCGACGCTGACGCGCAGCGTCATGCGGCGGCGCCGCACGGACATCCGTCTCGGACAAGGTATGCTGGCCGTCACACTTCGAAAGCCAGCGCTCTTTCCGGGAGGGGAACCATGCGCATCGGTCTCGTCGTCGATTCCGCCTGCGACCTGCCTTTGCAATACCTCGAGCAGCACGAGGTCTCCGTGCTGCCCATCACCGTCCGCATCGGCGAGGCGGTGCTCGCCGATCATCGCGACGAGCAAGCCACGCTCGAGTTCCTGCACGCGCACGTCGCCGAACGCGGCCACGAGGCGCAGACCATGCCGTACACGGTCCAGCAGATCCAGGACCTGTTCCTGCAGCGGCTGGTGATCGATTACGACTACGTCTTCTGCATGACGATCACGAAGACGCGCAGTCCGATCTTCGACAACGCGCAGCAGGCGAGCTTCGCGATCCTCAACGACTACAAGCCCGTGCGCGCCGCGGCGGGCAACGCGACGCCGTTCGCGCTGCGCGTGGTCGACACGCAGAACCTGTTCGCCGCGCAGGGCGTGACGGCGGTGGAAGCCATCCGCCTGCGCGCCGCGGGCGAAGGCGCGCCGAAGATCCGCGCACGCCTGGAGCACCTCGCGCTGCACACGCAGGGCTACATGGTGCCGCCGGATCTCTATTACCTGCGCAACCGCGCGCGCGCCAAGGGCGATCGCAGCGTCGGCTTCCTGAGCGCGGCGCTCGGCAGCGCGCTCGACATCAAGCCGATCCTGCACGCCAACCGCGGCGAAACCGGCCCGGTGGCGAAGATCAAGGGCTTCGAGCCGGCGGTGCAGAAACTGTTCGAGCACGTCTCCCAGCGCGTGGAACGCGGCGAACTGCTGACGCCGACGATGTGCCTGAGCTACGGCGGCGAACTAGAAGGCCTGCGCGCGCTGCCCGGCTACGAACGCCTGCGTGATGCCTGCGCGTCGAACAATGTCGAGCTGTTCGAAAGCGTCATGAGCCTGACCGGCATGGTCAACGTCGGCAAGGGCGCGGTGGTGGTGGGCTTCGCGGCGGAAGGGCAGAAGTTCACTGCCTGACGCGCGCGGCGGGCGGCTTCGGCGCCCGCCGTATCCATCACGGCGCGGGGATATTCACGTCCATAAACTGGACGCTCCTATCAGGAGACCCACGATGGCCACGCGCTATTACATCCGCCTTCCCGACGCGCAGCGCGCGCGCGGCGGCGATTCGTCGCTGTCTTTCACCGCGGTCAGCCCCGACGGTTTCGCCGAGCAGTTGCAGGCCGCGCTGCGCGAGCCGTCGCTCTTCGAACGCTGGAAGATGAAGCAGGACGATCCGGACGCGGTCGATCCCGCGCTGGGCGAAACCGATCCGGATGCCGTCGTGCAGGGTGCGCAGCACGACCTGCACATCGACCTGGTCGCGACCACGCGCATCGGCGGCGAGATCCTCCGCCAGCGCCTGCGCTGGCTGGCCGGCAGCGCATGGGAACTGAGGGACGTCACGGCGGCATGAGCCCGCGGTTGCTGTCGTGGAGCGGCGGCAAGGATGCGGCGTGGACGCTCCACGCCATGCGCCAGCGCGGCGATGAGGTCGTCGCGCTGCTCACCACGATTACCGACGAGTACGACCGCGTGTCGATGCAAGGCATTCGGCGCGACATCCTGCACGCGCAGGCCGACGCCGCCGGGCTCGTGCTGATCGAAGCGCGCATTCCGCGCGAGTGCGACAACGCGACCTACGAGGCCTCGTTCGCCGATGCGCTTGCGCGTGCACGCGAGCGCTGGCCCGACATGGACACCATCGCGTTCGGCGACCTGTTCCTCGCCGACGTGCGCGCGTGGCGCGAGTCGCTGTGCGCGCGGCTGGGCTGGCGCATCGACACGCCGCTGTTCGGGCGCGACACCGCGCAGCTCGCGCGCGACATGCACGACGGCGGCCTGCGCGCCCGGCTTTGCTGCGTCGATACGGAACAACTCGACGCGCGCTTCGCCGGCCTCGCGTTCGACGCTGCGTTGATCGCGCAATTTCCCGAGGGCTGCGATCCCTGCGGCGAGAACGGCGAGTTCCACACGCTGGTGCACGACGGCCCGATGTTCCGCGCACCGTTGCAGGTGCGCGAAGGCGAAACGGTGCTGCGCGACGGACGCTTCGCCTACACCGATTTCGCCCTGGCCTGAGCGCCGCTTACGCCTTCAGCGCGGCGGCGTGGTGCGCGATGTGGTCGCCGATGAAGCTGGCGATGAAGTAATAGCTGTGGTCGTAGCCCGGCTGCATGCGCAGTTCGAGTGGATGCCCGACCGCTTCGCAGGCTTCGCGCAGGCGCTGCGGCTGCAGCTGCGTCGCGAGGAACTCGTCGGCCTCGCCCTGGTCGACGAGCAGCGGCAGCCGCTCGGGCGCCGTCGCGATCAGCGCCGTTGCATCCCACGCCTTCCATGCCTCGCGATCCTCACCCAAGTACGCGGCGAATGCCTTCTGACCCCACGGCACCTGCGTCGGCGCCACGATCGGCGAGAACGCCGAGACGCTGCGATACCGCCCCGGATTCTTCAGCGCGACGACGAGCGCGCCGTGTCCGCCCATCGAATGGCCGCTGATCGCACGCGCCTTCGTCGCCGGGAACTGCGCTTCGATCAGGTCGGGCAACTCGCGCGAGACGTAGTCGAACATGCGGTAGTGCTTCGACCACGGCGCCTGCGTCGCATCGACGTAGAAGCCCGCGCCGATGCCGAGGTCGTAGCCTTCGGCATCCGCGACACCCGGGCCGCGCGGGCTGGTGTCGGGCGCGACCAGGATCACGCCGTGCTCGGCTGCATAGCGCTGCGCGCCGGCCTTGGTGATGAAGTTCTGCTCGGTGCAGGTCAGCCCGCTCAGCCAGTACAGCACCGGGCAGGAACGCTGCTCCGCCTGCGGCGGCAGGTAGACGCCAAACGTCGTCTCGCAATCGAGCGACTTCGCGTGATGCCGGTAAACGTGCTGCCAGCCGCCGAAGCAGGCGCGGTGTTCGATGCGTTCCATGGTCGTTCCGTGCTTACTGATGTGTGACCCCGCGTTTCGCTCCTATTGCGGTCATTCCCGCGAAGGCGGGAATCCATGCGTGCGGACGTCACTGCTGACGAAGAGCGGAATTGCGGCGGAGAAATGGATTCCCGCCTTCGCGGGAATGACAGCTTCCAGCGTGACGCCTCTCAGTAATGAATCACCGAGCGAATCGACTTGCCCTCATGCATCAGGTCGAAGGCGTCGTTGATGTCGTCCAGCGGCATGGTGTGCGTCACGAACGGCGCCAGCTCGATGTCGCCGCGCATGGCGTCCTCGACCATGCCCGGCAGCTGAGAGCGGCCCTTCACGCCGCCGAATGCCGTACCCATCCACTTGCGCCCGGTGACGAGCTGGAACGGACGCGTGCTGATCTCCTGGCCCGCGCCGGCGACGCCGATGATCACCGACTGGCCCCAGCCGCGATGCGCGCATTCCAGCGCCGCGCGCATCACGTTGACGTTGCCGATGCATTCGAAGGAATGGTCCACGCCCCAGCCGGTCATCTCGACGATCACCTGCTGGATGGGCTTGTCGTGATCCTTGGGATTCACGCAGTCGGTCGCGCCCATGCTGCGCGCGAGGTCGAACTTCGATGGATTGGTGTCGATGGCGATGATGCGGCCGGCCTTCGCCTGGCGCGCGCCCTGGATCACCGCAAGACCGATGCCGCCAAGGCCGAACACTGCGACCGAATCGCCTTCGGCGACCTTCGCCGTGTTGTGGACCGCACCGATGCCGGTGGTGACGCCGCAGCCGAGCAGGCAGACCTGCTCGTGGTTCGCCTCGGGGTTGATCTTCGCCAGCGAGACTTCGGCCACGACCGTGTATTCGCTGAAGGTCGAGCAGCCCATGTAGTGGTACAGCGGCTGGCCGTTGTACGAAAACCGCGTGGTGCCGTCGGGCATCACGCCCTTGCCCTGCGTCGCGCGCACGGCCACGCACAGGTTGGTCTTGCCGGACTTGCAGAACAGGCACTGCCCGCATTCGGCGGTGTACAGCGGAATCACGTGGTCGCCCGGCTTCACGCTGGTGACGCCCTCGCCCACTTCGACCACCACGCCCGCGCCTTCGTGGCCGAGCACGCACGGGAACAGGCCTTCCGGATCGTCGCCGCTGAGCGTGAACGCATCGGTGTGGCACACGCCGGTGTGGGTGATCTTCACCAGCACCTCGCCGGCCTTGGGTGGCGCGACGTCGATCTCGACGATCTGCAAGGGCTGCCCTGCGGCGAAGGCGACGGCGGCACGGGATTTCATGGCGACTCCTGGAAATGGGGAAGGACGATTACTTGAGGTACGAGCGGACGAGCCCGGCGAGTTCGGCGACGCGTTCGGCGCGCTCTTCCTGCGACGACGCGGCCTGGCCGAATTCCTCGCGGATGTGCGCTTCGAGCACTTCGGACATCAGCCCGTTCACCGCGCCGCGGATCGCCGCGATCTGCTGCAGCACGGCACCGCATTCGGCGCCGGCGTCCAGCGCGCGTTCGAGCGCGTCGGCCTGCCCCTTGATGCGGCGGATGCGGGCCTGGACGCGCTTCTTTTCTTCGGGGGAATGGGGCACGACGGCCACCCGCTCGGGTACTGGGGTGGAGTATACGTCAGTCAGCCGCCCGCGCCGCAAAAAACGAAACGGGAGCGCGAGGCTCCCGTTCGTGGATGCGAGGTTTGCGGCGTTGCGTCAGGGCATCTGCGCGGCGGCCGAGGTCGGCGGGAACTGCGCGAAGATGCGGTCCACGCTGGACTGCATGGCGTTGGTCTGGGCGATCGGCGAGTCCGGGACGGTGCCCATCGCGATACCGCGCCACAGCGGACGCTGCGTCTGCGCGTCGAACATGTCGAGCACGAGCGTGCCGTAGGTGTAATCGCGCACGGTGGTGGAGGTGTTCCAGCCGCCCCACGCGCCCCAGCCCGGGCCCCAGCAGCAACCGCCCCAGCCCCAGCCGCCCCACATCGGGCCGTTGTTCCAGGTATCCACGCGCACGCGGCGCTCGGTGACGATGCTGCCGGCGAGCGTGACCTGCGCGTTGGTCGACTGCGTCCAGCCGCGTTCGCGCAGCTTGGCGTCGATCGCGGCGACCAGGCGCTGCGTCTGCAACGGAGAGAAACCTTCAGGACGCTTTTCCCAGCGATACGTCTGGTACTGGCCGAAGTTCACGCCAGGGTCGTAATCGGTGAACACGGCGGGCGTGGTGGCGCAGCCGGCCAGCAGCGAGAAGGCGAGGAAGATGGCGAATCGTTTCATGGCCGGCTCCCACGGTGACGGCGTTTGCAGAATACGCCCGGCGCGGCGCGCCAGGCGTGAAGCGTTGCGGGTTTTGCTGAACCGTTCAGGAGGGCGTTCGGAACCTGATCGCGCATCGCGTCACGACCCGATCACCCGACCTCGTGCGGCAGGGTCACCGTGACGCGCAGGCCGCCTTCGTCGCGGTTGTCCAGCCGGATGTCGCCGCCGTGCGCGAGCACCACGCCGCGCGCGGTCGCCAGCCCCAGCCCGATGCCGCCGGTTTCGCGATTGCGTGAACTTTCGCCGCGCACGAAAGGCATGAACAGCTGTTCGCTGCGCGTCATGTCCACGCCCGGGCCGTCGTCGTCGATGCGCAGGCAGTAGCCGTCGGCATCGTCGTGCAGCGACACCCGCGCGCTGCGGCCGTACTTGATCGCGTTGTCGACCAGGTTGCCAACCATGCGCCGCAGCGCGAGCGGATCGCCGCGCAGCGGCGCCGGCGCGCCCGGCGCGAGCGCCACCGCGTGGCCGACGTCGGCTTCCTCGTCCACCACGCTTTCCACCAGCAGGCGCAGGTCCAGGCGCTCGCGCACGCGTTCGCGATGCTGTTCGCGGATGAATTCAAGCGCCGCTTCGATCATCTGCGACATCTCCGCGATGTCGGCCGTGGCCTTCTCGCGCGCGTCGGCAGGCAGCCCGTCCAGGCGGAACGACAATCGCGCCAGCGGCGTACGCAGGTCGTGCGCGATGGCCGCCACCATCTGCGTGCGCTCGCGCACGAGTCGGTTGATGCGTTCCTGCATCGCGTTGAACGACGCCGCCGCGCGCTGGATTTCCGCCGGCCCTTCCAGCGGCACCGCCGGCGCGTGCGCGTCCTGGCCCATGCGATCGGCCGACGCGGCGAAGCGGCGGATCGGCGTCGCGAGCGCGCTGGAGAACCACCACGCCAGCGGCAGCAGCGCGATCAGGCCCATCGCGAACATCAGCGCGAACGTTCGGCCGATGCCGACGCCGTGGTCCATGCGTTCGACGCGGCGCCAGCGCCCGTCCGGCTGGCGCAGCGCGGCGACGAAGGCGAACGGAAGGTGCGAATCGGCGCGCCAGTCGCGGTCGTGCGCGAAGGGCGGGCCGCCCACGCGCTGCGGCTCACCCACGCGTACGGCCTGCCGCTGGCGGGCCGGTTCGGTGCGCGCCGCGTCCGGCGGCGGTGGCGGCGACAGGGGCGGCGGGACGACGTACTCGCCCAGGCGGCCGGGATCGGCCCCGTCCATCCGCGCCATCGGCGTGCCCGGCATGACGACGATGCGCCGGAACGGCGGCAGCATGTTCGCGCCGGCCACAAAGAAGCGCACGCGGTCCTCGGGCACGTCCAGCCAGCGCGCCAGCAGCGTGCGCAGCGGCGGCGGGCTGATGAAACCGTGCTCCGGCTGCGGCGCTTCGTCGGATTCGCTCACCGCCAGCAGCGGATTGCCCGACGGCATGCGCGTGGACAACAGCGCGACCACTTCCGACAACCGCACCGCCGGCGGCGGCTCGCGCAGGGCGAGCAGCGCGATGCCGATGCCGTACGCCACCGCCAGCGCCGCCAGCAGCACCAGGAAGGTGCGGGCGAAGATCGGAAGGCCGCGGGTGTTCACCGATGCGTGCTCACAGGCGGGTGACGGTCGGCAACAGCATGTAGCCCTCGTTGCGGACGGTGCGGATCAGTTCGGTGTGGCCGCGCTCGTTGATCTTGCGACGAAGGCGGCTGATCTGGCTGTCGATCGCGCGATCGAACACCTCGCTGTCGCGGCCGCGCGCACAATCGAGCAGTTGGTCGCGGCTGAGCACACGCTGCGGATGTTCGACGAAGGTGCGCAGCAGCGAGAACTCGCCATCGGACAGGTTGATGTAGGTGCCGTGCGGATCGCGCAGCGCGCGACGGATCACGTCGAGGTGCCAGCCGGCGAATTCGTACAGGTGACCGCTCGCCGCATCGGCCGCGAGCTGCCGTCGCCGCAGCACCGCGCGAACGCGAGCGAGCAGTTCGCGCGGATTGCACGGCTTGGCGAGGTAATCGTCGGCGCCGATTTCCAGCCCGATGATGCGATCGGTATCGGTGCCTAGCGCACTGAGCATGATCAGCGCCGGCCCGCGTTCGGAGGTCAGCCGTCGCGCGGCGCTCAGGCCGTCCTCGCCGGGCATCATCACGTCCAGGATCACCAGGTCCGGGCGTTGTTCGTCGAGCACGCGCCGCATCTGCACGGCGTCTTCGGCCGTCTCCACGCGGTAGCCGTGTTCGGTCAGGAAGCCGGAGATGAGCCGGCGAAGGTCGGGGTCGTCGTCGACGACGAGCAGGAGCGACTGCAGATCCATGCCACCACGGACAGAAGGACGTAACGGAGTGTAGGCAGACCGCGAACCGGATGTCTTGGTTCTCGCCGGACCGCGAATCGGACAGAAAAATGCCGCCATCGGGGGATCTCCGATGGCGGCAACGGGACACATGGGTCCACGACTCGCCCTCGATCCTGCCGACGCGATGTTGTTCGCCGATGCCGCTTTATGTCAGCGCTGACACATCGAGCCCCGCAGCGCTGGATGAACGCGGGGCGGCACGGCGGATCCGGTGACTCATCGCATGCCGCAGCCGTGCGCGCGGCGAAACGACCGATGAACGCTTGCGCCGACATGGCGCCATCGACACGCCCCGGCAATCGCGGGCAACACCGCCATCGCACCGTGCGGCACCCGGTCGCTGGCCATGCATGCCCTCCATGCGCGGCGTCCGGGCCGAGGGTGGCGTCCGCCGGTTTCCACTTCCCGGCCGGCGGGCGCCCTCCTCCCCTCGCCGCCCTACGTTCGAAGGAGACCGTCCGATGCAACAGGATTTCCCCAGCCAACTGCGACTGCGTCTGGCACAGGCCGTCGCCTCGCTCGGCGTGGCCGCGCTGGCGCACGCGGGCGAACGCCCGCCCGCCGACCGCGACGCCTTCCGCGAGGCGATCACCGCCTGCGCCGCGGAGCAGGGCCTGCCCCCGCCGCCTCCGCCGGGCGTACGCCGCGAGCCGAAGGACGGCCAGCGTCCGGACCACGCGAAGCTCGACAAATGCATGAGCGCCAAGGGCTTCAAGCCGCCGGCAGGCGGCGGACGTCCGCGCCCGCACGAGGACGACATCGACGAGGAGGAGGAGTGGTGAGAACGGTCGCGCGCCTTTAGAACCGCGACGCCACCAGCTTCACGTCGGCCCACTGCCACGCGGCGGCCTGGCGGCGTTCGGTCTCTGCGGCGTCGTCCTTCTGCTTGAGCTTGCGCTGCGCCTGCGCCAGGCCGTACAGCGACCACCCGTTGTGCGGGAAGCGCTCGAGGTCTTCCTCGTACACCGCGACCGCTTCCTTCGCGCGGCCGGCGTCGAGCAGCGCCGCGCCGAGGAAGGGCCGCACCGGCAGCGGCCAGTCCGGCGGCTCGTTGTAGTTGAGCAGGTCCTCGGCCGCGACGGCCTTCTGCAGCGAGGCGATGCCCGCCTTCGTCTGCTTCGTCCCCAGCGCGATCTCGCCGGCGAGCATGTGCTGCGCGACGTCGAGCACGCGGTCGGCGCGGTTGATGTCGAACAGCAAGACCTTCTCCAGCGCCGGGTCCGAAGCAATGGCCTGCAGGGCCTTCAGTTCCTTCCTGGCGTCGCTGGGTTTGTCGGTGCGCACGAATGCCATGCCGCGCGCGAAATGCCAGATCGCCTTGGGGAACGGCACCTCCGACGGCGGCGCGTCGTCGGCGAGGATCTGCTGCCATTCGCCGAAGCGCACGCGCGCGAACAGCGGTGCGACGAGGAACTGCTGCATGAAAGGCATCGCCTCCAGCTGCTGCGCATCCACGCGCTGCGCGGTCTGGTCGGCCGCTTCGATCGCCAGCGTGCGCGAGCCGTGCAGCGCCGCGGTCATCGCCGCGAAGTGCCAGTTGTGCGGTACGTAACCCAGCGGATACGCGCCGTTGCTGCCGCGACACACGGCCAGGAAGGCCTTGTCGGCGGTGCTCGCGGCGAGGTTGCTCAGCGTGGCGTCGTGGTAGCGGCCGACGCGGATGTAGACGTGCGCCGGCATGTGCACCAGGTGCCCCGACCCCGGCGCGAGCGACGCAAGGCGATCGGCGTACGGCTCGGCGCGTTCGGGCTGGTGCGAGGCTTCCACCGCGTGGATGTAGTAATGCACCGCGCCGATGTGGCGCGGGTTGCGCTTGAGCACGCCTTCCAGCGTGGCCAGCAGCGTGTCGGTGTATTCGGTCGGCTCGCCCTGCGCGTTCCAGTACGCCCACGGCGTCAGGTCCATCAGCGACTCGGCGTAGAGCGCGGCGATGTCGTCGTCCTCCGGAAACTGTTTGTGCGCCTCGCCCATCGCCTGCGCATAGGCCTTGTCGAGCGGCGCGCGATCCGCCGGTGCGGGCGTTTCGTAGCGTTTGACCAGCGCGGCGATCAACGCCTGATCGGCGGGCGTGGCGTTCTTCGACAACTTCTGCGCGCGCAGCGCGAGCGTGGTCGCATCGGCGGCCAGATCCGGCGACATCGGCAGGTTGATGTTCGGCCCCAGCACCAGCGCCTGTCCCCATGCGCACATCGCGCAGGTGGGATCGAGCCGTTCGGCCTCGGCGAACGCGCGACCGGCGGCCTCGTGGTTGAAGCCGTACGCCAGCCGCAGGCCCTGGTCGAAATAGCGCTGCGCCTCGGGCACCTTCGATGCGATGTCGCGATGCTCCTCGCCGAACGTGTCGAACAGCGGCGGCGCGTTCGCCTGCGCGGCGTCTTCCTTCGGGGCCTTGGGGCAGCCGGCCAGGGCCAGGCAGGCGACGGCGAGGCCGAACAGGCGGATCCGCAGCGTCATGGCGCACTCCAGCGCGAGGGTCATCAGGAAAAGACAACGCGACCGGCGAAGCCGGGCGGTCACTGTCGGACCGTTGCAGCCGCAACCGTCGCGCCGCCTCATGTTGCAGTGCGGTAGGCTCGGCGGATGACCCGACAAAACCCACCCGCCGAGTCCGCCAACGACCCCCTCCGCGTCGTCGATTTCGCCCCGCACGACGCCCTGCTGCGCGAAGACGTCAAAACGGTCGGCGCCCTCGTCGGCGACATCCTCGCCGAGCAGCGCGGGCCGCAGTTCCTGGCCGAAGTGGAGAACCTGCGCCGTGCCGCGATCCGTCGCCGCGAGTCGAACGCGCCGGTGGCCGAATTGGCCGACGCGCTCGCCGGGGTCGAACTCGAACACGCGGGCGATCTGGTGCGCGCCTTCGCCACCTATTTCCAGGCGGTGAATGTCGCCGAGCGCGTGCACCGCATCCGCCGACGCCGCGATTACGAGCGACAGGGCGCGAGCCGGCAGCCCGGCGGATTGCGCGACGTGCTCGCGACGCTGGCCGCGCAGGGCGTGAGCCTGGAGGAAGTCGTCGCGCTGCTGCAGCGGCTGCGCATCGAACCGGTGTTCACCGCGCATCCGACCGAAGCCGTGCGCCGCGCGCTGCTGGAGAAGGAGCGCCAGATCGTCACCTGCCTGATCGACGATATCGACCGCACGCGCACGCCGTACGAACACCGCGCCGACCTGGAACGCATGCGGCTGGCGCTCACCGCGAGCTGGCAGACGGCCGAAACGCCGCCGGTGAAGCCCAGCGTCGCCGACGAGTTCGAGCACGTCGGCTTCTACCTGTCCGACGTGCTGTATCGCGTGCTGCCGGTGTTCTACGAACTGTTCGAGGACGCGCTGCGCGAGACCTACGGCGAGCATGTCGCGATGCCGACCGTCATCGGCTTCGGCACATGGGTGGGCGGCGACATGGACGGCAACCCGAACGTCGGTGCCGACACCATCGCCGCCACACTCGCCGGCCAGCGTTCGCTCGTGCTGCGCGCGTACCGGCAGGAAGTCGCCGCGCTCGGCGAAATGCTGAGCCAGTCACTGGAGCGCATCGGCGTGGCCGACGCGGTGCTCGCGCGCATCGAGGAATACCGCTACCTGCTGCCGAAGGCCGCCGCCGCGCTGAAGCCGCGCCACGCCGACATGCCGTATCGCAATCTGCTCGCGCTGATCGCCGCGCGACTGCGCGCGACGGCCGACGACCATGTGCACGGATACCAGGACGCCGCCGCGTTCCTCGCCGACATCCGCATGATCGAGGACAGCCTGCGCGCGCATCAGGGCGAACACGCCGGCGGCCACGCGGTGCGGCGCCTGCGCCGTCGCGTGCAGTGTTTCGGCTTCCACCTGGCGAGCCTGGATCTTCGCCAGGATTCGGCCACGCACGATGCGGCGCTCGCCGAAGTGCTGGGCGATTCGCAGTGGGAATCGCATTCGCGCGAGGAACGCGCCGAGCGCCTGCATGGCCTGCTCGACGGCAGCGAGCCGGTGCGCGGCGTCGGCAACGGCACCGCGCGTCCGACGCTCGACGTGTTCCGCGCCGTCGCGCGACTGCGCCCACGTTACGGCGCGCAGGCGTTCGGCCCGTACATCGTCAGCATGAGCCGCAGCGCGGCCGACGCGCTGGCGGTGCTCGCACTCGCGCGCGTGGCCGGCTGCGTCGATGGCGACGGCCGCGTGCCGCTCGACGTCGCGCCGCTGTTCGAAACCGTCGACGACCTCGACGCGGCGAGCGACACGTTGCGCGCGCTGTTCGCCGACCCGGTATATCGCGCGCACCTGGCCGCGCGTGGCGATCGTCAGGTCGTGATGCTTGGCTATTCGGACAGCGCGAAGGACGGCGGCATGCTCGCCTCGCGCTGGGCGCTGCAACGCACGCAGATCGCGCTCACCGAACTCGCGCGCGACAGCGGTGTGCGCATCGCCTTCTTCCACGGCCGCGGCGGTTCGATCAGCCGTGGCGGCGGCAAGACAGAGCGCGCGGTGATCGCCGCGCCACGCGGTTCGGTCGACGGCTATCTACGTCTGACCGAGCAGGGCGAGGTGATCCACCGCAAGTACGGCATCCGCGCCATCGCGCTGCGCAACCTCGAACAGGCGACCGGCGCCGTGCTGCGCGCGACGTTGCGCCCGCGCGCGCCGGAACCGCGCGAGGAGCAATGGCGTGCGATCGCGAGCGAACTCGCCCGCGACGCACGCGCGCACTACCGCGCGCTGGTGCACGAGAACCCGGACTTCCCCGCGTATTTCCGCGCGGCAACGCCCATCGACGTGATCGAACGCCTGCGCATCGGTTCGCGTCCCAGCAAGCGTGCGGGCACGGGGGATGTCGGTTCGCTGCGCGCGATCCCGTGGGTGTTCGCGTGGTCGCAGAATCGTGCCGGACTCACCGCGTGGTACGGCGTCGGCACGGCGTTGCAACGCGCGCTCGAAACGCACGGCCGCGACACGCTCGCCGAAATGGCGCAGGACTGGCCGTTCTTCGGCACGCTGATCGACGACCTGGAAATGATGCTGGCCAAGTCGGAGCCGGGCATCTTCGAGCGCTACTCGCTGCTCGCCGGCGAATTGCACGAGCGCTTCCATCCCGGCATCGCGGCGGAATTCGAGCGCACGCGCGCGGCCGTGCTGGCGATCAAGGGCAGCGATGAACTGCTGGCGGGCGACTACCGCCTGCGCCAGTCGATCCGCCTGCGCAATCCCTACGTCGATCCGATCAGCCTGCTGCAGGTGGACTTGCTCGCACGCTGGCGCGCGGCGGACCGCCCCGACGATGCGCTTTATGAGGCGCTTGTGGCGACGGTGAACGGGATTTCGGCGGGGATACAAAATACCGGGTGAGGCAGGCCGCATAGCGGCCCGACTCGCGCACTTATTCGCGTTAAAGGGGCAGCGGGCGCTGGAGCGGTGCGCCCGCCCGCTTTCTTGCTGTCATTCCCGCGTAGGCGGGAATCCATCGGGCCGTCCATCATTCCGGCCTTCGGAGGCGTTGAGGTCCGCGAGCATGGATTCCCGCCTTCGCGGGAATGACAGCCAAGGGCTTCAGTACGCGAACTCCCGGAACACCCGATCGATGTCGCCCTGCCACGGACCGTGGTACAGGTCGAGCTTGCGTTCGGCGGGCGTGATGCCGGCTTCGGCGAATTCCATCATCGGCTCCAGGAACACCGACTCGTCCGCACCGTTCCCGTTGCGACGTGCACGACGACGCAGGCCTTCGGCCGAGATCTCCAGCGCACGGCGCGCCAGGTCGAGCACCGTCCCGTTGCGGAACGGCAGCTTCAGCGCATGCTTCGGCACGCCGTCGCGCAAGGCGTGGCGTTCTTCGATCGAGAAATCCTTGACCAGATCCCAGGCGGCATCGAGCGCGGTGTCGTCGTACAGCAGGCCGACCCAGAACGCCGGCAGCGCGCAGATGCGGTTCCACGGACCCGAATCGGCGCCGCGCATTTCCAGGTACTTCTTCAGCCGGACCTCGGGGAACGCGGTGGTGCTGTGGTCGGCCCAGTCGCGCAGCACCGGGCGGTGGCCGGGATACGCCGGCAGCTTGCCATCGAGGTAATCGCGGAACGACTGCCCCGACGCGTCGATGTACTTCCCGTCCCGGTAGACGAAGTACATCGGCACGTCGAGCAGGTAATCGACGTAGCGCTCGTAGCCGAAACCGTCGTCGAAGACGAAGTCGAGCAGCCCGGTGCGGCCGGCGTCGGTATCGGTCCAGATGTGCGAGCGGTAGCTGAGGTAGCCGTTCGGCTTGCCTTCCTTGAACGGCGAATCGGCGAACATCGCCGTCGCGACCGGCTGCAGCGCGAGCGACACACGGAACTTCTTGACCATGTCGGCTTCCGAACCGACGTCGAGGTTCACCTGCACCGTGCAGGTGCGCGTCATCATGTCCAGGCCGAGCGAGCCGACCTTCGGCATGTACTCGCGCATGATCTTGTAGCGGCCCTTGGGCATCCACGGCATTTCGTCGCGACGCCACTTCGGCTGGAAACCGACACCCAGGAAGCCCAGCCCCATCGGCTCGGCGACGGTGCGCACTTCGCGCAGGTGGCTGTTGGTTTCCGAACAGGTCTGGTGCAGGTTCTCCAGCGGCGCGCCGGATAGTTCAAGCTGGCCCGCCGGTTCCAGCGAGACCGAGGCCTGGTCGCGGGTAAGCGCGATGACGCGGTCGTGCTCGGTGACCGGCGTCCAGCCGAAGCGGGTCAGGCCTTTCAGCAACGCCTCGATGCCGCGGTCACCGTCGAAGGTCGGCGGACGCAGGTCGTCGTCGCGGAACCCGAACTTCTCGTGCTCGGTGCCGATGCGCCAGTCCTCGCGGGCCCGGATGCCGGAGCTGAGGTATTCGACGAGCTGGGCCCGACCCTCGATTGGAACATCCTTGACCTGGCTGGGACCGGACACACACACCTCGTTTGAATGGAGACTGGCTGCAGCGGGACGACGTCCCAGACTGTGGCGGCGATCACGCCAGTGTAGCGAGGCGGCGTGAATGACCCCATCCACGGCCATGCAACGCAGTAATCCGGAATGGCCACCCCACGCGGCGTCGACACAGCCGGGTGTCTGCCGACCTCGCCCACCCAATCGCGCTTCGACTGCCGTTCGCTTGATGTGGCGCATGCCGATGCCGCACTGCGGCAAGCCTTTGCGTACAAGGGCTTACATACTGCCGGCATGTCGCAAGTGCATTACCTCGGCCGCAGCAAGAAGACCAAGATCACCTCGCTGGATATCGCCCATCGCGCGGGCGTGTCGCAGGCGACCGTGTCGCGCGTGCTGCGCGGCAGCCCGCTGGTCAACGCCGAAACGCGACGCCGCGTCGAGGACGCCGTCCGCGAGCTCAACTACAAGGTCGATCGCCACGCGTCGAGCCTGCGCACGCAGCGCTCGGGCACGCTGGCACTGCTGCTGTTCGAGGATCCGACGCCGGACGAGTCGCACATCAACCCGTTCTTCCTGTCGATGGTCGGTTCGATCACCCGCGCCTGCGCGCGCGAGGGGCAGGACCTGCTGATCTCGTTCCAGCAGCTCTCCGACGACTGGCATGCCGACTACGAGGACAGCATGAAGGCCGACGGCCTGATCCTGCTGGGCTACGGCGATTACCTCGCCTACACCGGCAAGCTGGAGAAGCTCGTCGCGCAGGGCACGCGCTTCGTGCGCTGGGGTGCGGTGCTGCACGACCAGCCGGGGCTGTCGATCGGCTGCGACAACTTCAACGGCGGCCGCATCGCGGGCGAACACCTCGTCGGCCTGGGCCGTCGCCGCATCGCGTTCCTTGGCGGCGCTTCGAGCCATTGCCCGGAATTCTTCGACCGCTTCCGCGGCTGCGATGCCGCGTTGCGCGAAGTCGGCGGCGCGATGGAGGCCATTCTCCAGGTCGACGCCGAAAGCTCCGAGGAAGACGGGTACGCCGCGGCGCGCGAACTGCTCGCGCGCGGCGGGGCATTCGATGCGGTGTTTGCCGCGAGCGACCTGATCGCCGTGGGCGCGATGCGCGCGCTCGCCGACGCCGGCCTGCGCGTGCCCGAAGACATCGCCGTGGTCGGCTTCGACGACCTGCCGATGGCCCGCTTCACCAGCCCGCCGCTGACCACCGTCTTCCAGGACACCAAACGCGCCGGCGAGTTGCTTGTGGAAACGCTGCTGCGCCAGATCGGCGGCGAGCAGACGCAGAGCATCACGCTGCCGGCCTCCCTGGTGGTGCGGAAGTCCAGCGGCGCGTAGGCCCGGCGTTACTCCGGCCGCTTCACCTTCATCAAGCGGTCCAGTTCGGCGCGCAGTTGCGGCTGCGTCACCGGGGCGTCGAGCAGGAACACTTCGACGCCATGCGCCGGCACCGTCGCCTTCAGCGAACCGCCGGCGCGCACCTTCCTGTCCTTGCCGGCGATCGCCGCGCGCCACGCGCCGGGTTGCACGTACTGCTTCACGTCGAACGCGGCTGGCGCATCGCCCTTGTTGAGCAGCACCAGCGCGATCTGCGACACGCCTTCGTGCTGGTACACGCGGTAGAACGCGGCGCGGTCGCCCTTCAGTTCGACGTTGGCCTGCAGGCCGCGTTGCAATGCCGGCGAGGCCGCACGCACGTGCGCGATGCGCGACAGGTTGCGATGGATCGGGTGCGATGCGGCCGACGCGATGCGCTCGGCGCCGAAGTAGTTGCGGTTGCCGTCGTGCTCCGGCTTGCCGCGCATGAAGCCGATTTCCGATCCGTAATAGACGACCGGAATGCCGCGCGCGGTGAACAGCCAGTTGTGCGCGTCGATGAAACCTTCGTCGGTCGCGTCCAGCCGCGCCATGTCGTGGTTGTCGTAGAACGTCGCCAGTTCGTACGGGTTCGCGTACGGGCCGCCGTCGAGATAGAGCCGGTCGGCCAGCACTTCGAAGCTGGCGCGCTCGTGCCCGAAGGCCTTCTCCAGGCCCTGCTTCAGCGGGAAATCCAGAACGCTCACGTTCGCGTTCTGCGCCCAGGTGTGCTCGGCGATCTTCTTCGCGTCGTACTCGAACGCCTCGCCGAACATGAACATGCCCGGCTTCTCGCGGCGCATGCGCGCGACGAACTCGTGCCAGAACGGATGCGGCAGCCAGCCGATGGTGTCGATGCGGAACGCGTCGGCGCCCTGCCCGATCCACTGCGCGTACGCGCCGGCGAGGTAATCCATCACCGCCGGTTCGTTCTCGTTGAAGTCCGACAGCTCCGCCAGCCCCGGGGTCGTGTTGTAGAAGCGATGCAGCGGTTTGTGCTTCGGATCGAGCTTGGCCGGCGGCAGGTTCTGGTGATCGGCGACGAGCTTTCCGTCGCGATCGAAGACCTGCCCGAACTGCGGCTGCGCCTTCGGCATCGAATACGCGGGCGAGCCATGGTTGCCGACGATGTCGAGCACCAGCTTCATGTCCTGCCCGTGCACCGCATCGGCCAGACCCTTGAAATCCAGGCCCTTGCTCGGCAGGTGTTCGTCGAGCTTGTAGAAGTTCACGCCCCAGTAGCCGTGGTAGCCGGTCTTGCCGCCGTCGGTGAGGAAGCCGCCCTTCTGCGCGGGCTTGCCGCCGGTGAAGGCTTCGTCCGGGTTGTCGACGATGGGCGTGATCCACAGCGCGCTGAAGCCCATGCCGCGGATGTAGTCCAGGTGATCGACGATGCCCTTGAAGTCGCCGCCGAGGTAACCGACGTTGTCGCCCGCATCGCTGCCCGCGGTGGGACGATCGAACGTGCGCGTCGCGGGATCCGGGCCGCCCTGGTCGCGATGATCGTTCGACGGATCGCCGTTGACGAAGCGGTCGGTCACGACGAAATACACCGCTTCCTTCGCGAACGGCTCCAGCGTGCCGTAGTAGTCCGGCGCGTCGGCGGCATGCGCGGCCGGGATGGAGGCGGCGAGCGCGAACGCCAGCGCGCGACGACGGAAGCGGACGCGGAACGGCACCTTCAAACGCATTCGAAAACTCCTCAATGACCGGTGGCGGCTACAGCCGCCACGCGTGGCTCCTGCACGCGCAGCACGCACAGGCCGGCGACGATCAGGCTGATGCCGCCGATGGTGAAGGCGTGGATGGGCGCGCCGCCGAAGAAATGCTTGAGCAGGAAGCCCAGCAGGCTCGCCGCCACCAGCTGCGGGATGACGATGAAGAAATTGAAGATGCCCATGAACACGCCCATCTTCGCGGCGGGCACGCTGTCGGACAGCAACGCGTACGGCAGCGAGAGGATCGACGCCCACGCAAAGCCGACGCCGACCATCGACAGCAGCAACCACTGCGGATCGCGGATCACCAGGAACGACAGCAGCCCGAGCCCGCCGAGCGTCACGTTGATGAGGTGGCTCACGCGCAGGCCGAGGCGCCGCACCATCAGCGGAATCGCGATCGCGGCGAGCGCGGCAAAGCCGTTGTACGCGGCGAACAGCACGCCGACCCAGTTCGCACCTTCGTTGTATGCGGCCGACGCGGTATCGGTGCTGCCGAAATGCACCTGCGTCACCGCGCCGGTGGTGTAGATCCACATCGCGAACAACGCGAACCACGAGAAGAACTGCACGACCGCAAGCTTGCGCATTTCGGCCGGCATGTCGTGCAGGTCGCCGACGATCTGCGCCAGTGCGCGATCGCGCCGCATGACGCTGGCGCCGATGAGCGCGAGACCGTAGCCGGCGAGCAGTCCGGCGAGGATGTACAGCTGCTTGTCGAGCGCGAACCGCCACACGGCCAACGCGCCGATCACGCCCGCGAGCAGCCACGCCACGCCACTGAGCCGCGCGCGTGCGCCGTCGAACTCGCTCGCGGGCATGCGCACGGTCGTGTCATGCGCGCGCAGTTCCTCCGGCGCGTACTCGCGCGTGCGAAGCACCGTCCAGCCGACCGACAGCAGCAGCACCGCGCCGCCGAAGTAGAACGCGTAGCGCACGGTATCCGGCACTTCGCCGGGGCCGGCGGTGTTGCCGACGCCGGCTTTCGCGAGGATCCACGGCAGCAGGCTCGCAATCACCGAACCCACGCCGATGAAGAAGCTCTGCATCGCATAGCCGCTTGCGCGCTGCGACGTCGGCAACTGGTCGCCCACGAACGCGCGGAACGGTTCCATCGAGATGTTGATCGAGGCGTCGAGCACCCACAGCAGGCCGGCGGCGATCCACAGCGTCGGCGAGTTCGGCATGAAGAACAGCGCCAGCGTCGCCAGCACGGCACCGACCAGGAAGTACGGCCGGCGACGACCCAGGGGCGTCCACGTGCGGTCGGACAGGTAGCCGACGATCGGCTGCACGATCAGCCCCGTCAACGGGGCGGCAATCCACAGCATGGGGATATCGTCCATGCTCGCGCCCAGCGTCTGGAAGATGCGGCTGACGTTGGCGTTCTGCAGGGCGAATCCGAACTGAATGCCGAGGAAGCCGAAGCACATGTTCCAGATCTGCCAGAACGACAGCTGCGGTTTCGTGCTCATCGCGCTGACTTCTCCTGTTGGGCGGCACGCAGCGGAACGGCGTGCAGCGCGCCGAGGGTGGCGTCGTTGAGCGGACCGTCGATGCCGCCGGCGCCGCCGGTGTAGCGGGCGTTGTGGGTGAGATAGGACATGTTGACGCCGTCGCGCAACGTGAAGCGGCACGTTGCGCCCGCGGGCACATCGATGACGACCGCGCTGGAGCGCTGACGCGCCGCGCCGTGCGGCATCACCAGCGTGCCGCGCTGTTCTTCGACGGCGTCGCACGCTACGACCAGCGTCTTCACCGCGGCAGTGATGCCGGTGTTGATCGGGCCGTGCGTGTTGGTGAAATCGACGCTGATGGCATAACGCCCGGCCTTCGGTGCGCGCCAGCTGCGCGGCCATGCGCCGTCTATGGCGATGTCCACACCGATGCAACGCGTGGGCGAGTGCAGCGATTCGATGCCGTGTTCGACGCGCGCGAGGCTCGCGCATTGCTGCGCGTCCTGCTGCGGCAGCTGCACCGTACGGACCTGCGACGATGCGTCGGAACGCAGCGCGCCATCGACGTAGAGGCGGTGGTTCACAGGCACGTTGATGTCCCAGCGGCTTCCGGACTGGACGATCGATGGCGCGTCAGGCGAAGCCGGCGCGAACGCGGCGGCGTCGAGCGGCGACGCCGCCGCCTTCGTGGCGCTGCGTTGCGCCACGAGCTGCACCGTTTCGCGCGAACCATCGCGTTCGCGCTTCCCCGCGACGAGCAGATCGCCATCGATCTTCGCCGGCCGGACCAGCACGATGTCGCGAACGGGCAACCGCAGCGAAATCCGGTCGCGCTGGCCGAACAGCATTGGCACCAAAGTCGCCGGGATCTTTGGGGTGATGCTGCCGTCCGGCTCCAGGCCGAACACGCCCTCCATCACCATCGCCAGATATCCCCCCACCGACCACAGCTGACGTGGCGAATTGACGACCGGCCCGCTCAGCGCGCCCTCATCCATGTGCACGGCCTGCGTGACGAGCTCGTAGTTCTCCATGTTCGAGCCGGCGAGCGCGGCTCCACGCAGGATCGAACGGACTTCATGCTCGATGCGCGCGATGTCGTTCACCTTGCGCGCCGCGCGCAGCGAATACGCGCTGACGAACGGCCAGATCGCGCGGTTGTGGTAGATCGCGACGCCCGGCTGCTGCGGCCAGATCACCGGGCTGCCGGAATCGAGCATCGGATAGGTCGCCAGTGCACGACGCGCACGCGCTTCGGGTGCGATGCCGCTGTCGATCAGCAGCGAGAGGCCGAGCAGGTCGTAGGCTTCGAACGGCACCGGATGCGCCGCCGTGCCGATGTAGCTCATGTAGAGGCCGCGATCCTCCCGCCAGAAGCGACGTTCGATCTGCGTGGCGAGCGCCTGCGCCTGCTTCGCATAGTCTTCCGCGCGCGCATCGCCGCGCTCGCGCGCCATGCGTTCGCCCAAGCGCAACGCTTCGTAATGCAGCACGTTGTTCGACAGTGCGAACGATTGCGCGATGAACGCGACGTCGTCGGCCGTCCAGCGCGGGTACGACTGCTCGCGCCAGTCCAGGAACGAGGTTTCGCCGCGATACAGGCCCGTTTCCCCGTCGAAGACGAACGCGCGATCCTGCGCGAGCGTGTCGGTCAACGCGTGCCAGACCTCATCGTTGAAACGCTTCGCATCGGCATCGGCCGACGGCGCATCGACCAGCCCGCGCGCGGCGAGGAACCACACCACGCGATCGCTGCTGATCGGCCAGCTGCCGCCGGAGCCGGTGTCCTGCACGACGTACGTGCCCTGCGGCGCACCGGCGCGCAGGTCGGACAACTTGAATCGCAGTGCGTTGCGCGTGCGTTCGGGGCGGAGATTCGCCAGCGACAGGTCCGCCGCGAACGACAGGTCGCGCGTCCACACGTAGCGCCATTTCTCGCCGGTCTCGAAACACGAACACGGGATCGGCCGGCCGTTGTCGTACGCGTTGTCGGAGATGGCCTCGACCTGCGCCTTCGACAGTTCCGCCTGCGCGAGTGCGAAAAGGCCGTCGAACATCGGACTCGCGGTGTCGGTCTTCATCGGCTGCGCGGCGATGTCGATGGCATCGCCGGCCTTCGGCTGCAATCGCCATCCATCGCCGTCGGCCTGCATGCGCGCCGTGGCGCCCTGCCACGCGATCGAATCGCGCCAGGCCGCATCGCCGGCTAACGCACTTCCGGCCGAGACCAGACCGGCGATCGCGAGCGCGATGGCGGGCGCAAGGCTTGGCGAGCGGCGCATCGACGGCGCCGGGCGGGCTTGTTTCATGCAGCGTCCCCAACTCGGTGGCCCATGGTAGTCGGCGGGGGCGATGGGGGTTCGGGCTGCATACGTATTCATGGCCAACGGCGGTCCGGGGCAATGCGCGGCGATGGCGCACCGTGGAATAGTGCACCCCATCGCGCGCCCGGGGCGCGCGTCCGGTTCGGCATGGACGACACGGCAGACACACGCAGGACGGCGTCGGGGACGGAAGGCAGATGGCGGCAGGCAGCAACGCAGGACAGACGAACTGGTGGCGCGGCGCGGTGATCTACCAGATCTACCCGCGCAGCTTCCTGGACACGAACGGCGACGGCGTGGGCGACCTGCCCGGCATCGAGGCGCGGCTGGATTACGTCGCCAGCCTCGGCGTGGACGCGATCTGGATCTCGCCCTTCTTCAAGTCGCCGATGGCCGATTTCGGCTACGACATCGCCGATTACCGCGACGTCGATCCGCTGTTCGGCACGCTGGACGACTTCGATCGCCTGCTCGCGAAGGCGCACTCGCTCGGCATCCGCGTGATGATCGACCAGGTGCTCAGCCACACCTCGATCGAGCACGCATGGTTCAAGGAAAGCCGCGAGAGCCGCGACAATCCGAAGGCCGACTGGTACGTGTGGGCCGACGCGAAGCCCGACGGCACGCCGCCCAACAACTGGATGTCGCTGTTCGGCGGCGTCGCGTGGCAGTGGGAACCGCGCCGGCAGCAGTACTTCCTGCACAACTTCCTGGCCTCGCAGCCGGACCTGAATTTCCATAATCCCGCGGTGCAGCAAGCGACGCTGGACAACGTGAAGTTCTGGCTCGACCGCGGCGTCGACGGCCTGCGTTTGGATGCGATCAACTTCTGCTTCCACGATGCGCAGCTGCGCGACAACCCGGCAAAACCCCTGGAACTGCGCACCGGTCGCGGCTTCAGCCCGGACAACCCGTATGCGTTCCAGTACCACTGGTACAACAACACGCAGCCGGAGAACATCCCGTTCCTCGAACAGCTGCGCGAGTTGCTCGACCGTTATCCGGGCGCCACGACACTCGGCGAGATCTCGTCGGAAGACTCGCTGGCGACGATGGCCGAGTACGTCAACGATCGTCGCCTGCACATGGGCTACAGCTTCGAACTGCTGACCGACGATTCCAGCGCGGCGTACATCCGCGGCACCGTCGAGAACCTCGAAGCGAAGATGCGCGACGGCTGGCCGTGCTGGGCCATTTCGAACCACGACGTGCAGCGCGCGGTGACGCGCTGGAATCCCGGCGCTGCGTACGATGCGGACCTCGCGCGGCAGCTCGTCGCGCTGGTGTGTTCGCTGCGCGGTTCGGTGTGCTTGTACCAGGGCGAGGAACTCGGCCTGACCGAAGCCGACGTACCGTTCGAGGCGCTGCAGGATCCCTACGGCATCACGTTCTGGCCGACCTTCAAGGGTCGCGACGGGTGCCGCACGCCGATGCCGTGGAACGACCAGCCGCACGGTGGATTCAGCATGACGCGCCCGTGGTTGCCGGTGCCGGCCGAACACGGCGAGTTGACGGTCGCCGCGCAGGATGCGAGCGAGGACTCCGTGCTCAACGGCGTTCGCCATCTGCTGCGCTGGCGCAAGTCGCATCCGGCGCTGGTAACGGGCGAGATCGCGTTCCTCGATGCGGACGAGCCGGTGCTCGCGTTCACGCGTCGCGGCGCGGAAGAATCGCTGCTGGTCGTGTTCAATCTTTCCGCGAGCGCGCAGACGTGGGCCGTACCCGCGTCGATCGGCACGCCGACCCCGCTGACCGATCACGGCCTGCGCGCCGGTGAACTGCAGGGCGGAACGCTGCACCTTCCGCCGCGCGGCGTGTTCTACGCGCGGGTGGACTGACAGACCATGCGCCTTCGCCTCGCCTGCGCCGCGTTCGCATTGCTGATCGCGCAAACGGCGACGGCGGTGGAACCGCTTTCGCCATTGCCCGTGCAGGGCGACGTCGTCGTCGAACCGTTTACGCTGGACGCCACGTCGTTCGCGCCGCAGGGCATGAAGACGACCGTCTACCTGCCGCCGGATTACGCGACGGGCACACGACGCTATCCCGTGCTGTACGTCAACGACGGGCAGGATCGCGAGGCGGTGGAGCTGCGCGAAACGCTGCAGCAACTCATCGTCTCGGGCGACATCCGCGCACCGATCGTCGTCGCCATCGACATGCCGCCCGACCGCATGGGCGCGTACGGATTGTCCGATCGCAAGGCCGGCGCGAACCTCGTCGCGAAGACGCGCTACGGCGGCATCGGCACGAACGCGCACGCGTATTCGGAATGGCTGGCGCATACGCTGGTTCCGGCGATCGACGCGCGCTACCGCACGCGCACCACGCCCGATGCGCGCGCGATCCTGGGCTGGTCGCTCGGCGGGCTGAACGCCTTCAACGTCGGCTGGCAGTATCCGGAAATCTTCGGCCGCGTCGGCGCGTTCTCGCCGTCGTTCTGGCCGGCGTCGGATACCACGGACAACGCCAGCATGCAGCGCACGCGCATGGCGCAGCACATGGTGGACGCGAGCGAGCCCCGCAACGGCGCGCGCTGGTTCTTCGCCGTGGGCACGGCCGAGGAAGCCGCCGATCGCGACGGCGACGGCATCGACGACGCCGTGGACGACACGCGCGACATGCTCGACGGCTGGAACGCCGATAGCGGCGGCATGAAGGGCCTGAAACAGCTCGGCTACAGCACCAACGACGACTACGCGGCCAGGCCGACGCGTGCGGACGCGTCGCTTTACCTGCTGCCCGGCGGCAAGCATGAACAGGCGGCGTGGGCGCGGATGCTGCCGGTGTTCCTGCGCTGGGCGTACGCGGTGAATGCGCCGGCGCTACAGGCCACCGGTCGCGTCGACAGCTACCAGGACGTGCCTTCGGCGCACGTTCCCTCGCGCAATGTCGACGTCTGGCTCCCGCCGTCGTACGCGACGCATCCCAGGCGCCGTTACCCCGTGCTGTACATGCACGACGGCCAGAACCTGTTCGACCCATCGCTGTCGTTCACCGGCATCGACTGGGACGTCGACGGCACGATGACGAAGCTCATCGACGCCCATCGCGTGCGCGAGGCCATCGTCGTGGCGATCTGGAACACGCCGCTTCGCTCGAACGAATACTGGCCCGCGAAAGCCATTCCCGCCGACGTGATTTCGCCTGAACAGCGCGCGCAGCTGCTGTCGGACGGCTACCTGCGTTTCATCGTCGACGAACTCAAGCCGGCGATCGACGCGACGTATCGCACGAAGCCCTCGCGCGAGGACACGCTGGTGATGGGCTCCAGCCTGGGCGGCCTGATTTCCGCCTATGCGATGAGCGAGTACCCGGATGTGTTCGGCGCGGCCGGCGGATTGTCGACGCACTGGCCGGCCAATGACGGCGCAGTGATCGATTACCTCGCCGCGCACCTGCCCGCGCGTCGCACGCACCGGTTCTATTTCGACCACGGCACGGCGACGCTCGACGCGAGCTACGCGCCCTACCAGCAGCGCATGGACGCCGTCCTGCGCGAGGCGGGATGGCGCGAAGGCCGCGACTTCATGAGCCGCGAATTCCCCGACGCAGAGCACAACGAGCGCGCCTGGCGCGACCGGCTCGACGTACCGCTGCAGTTCCTGCTCGGCCGCTGACGGACCAGCGCCCAACACCCGCTCCCGCCACGCAGGGCGGGCGGAGTTCCGTGCGCCGGGAAAACGCTTGCATGCGGTTTTCCCCGCGCATACAGCCGATGAATACGTATGCAAAGGAATTTGTGCAGCGATGGGCCGAACTACCATCGCCGCTACGTCCTGAGCGGTTTTTTCTTGCCGACTCTGGCGCGGGCTCCCGGCGAGCGCGGCATCCGTCGCGACGTACGCGGGCCGACACACAACGATTAGAAACCGGATTCGAGAGGGAGGGGAGATGCAACTCAAGCGCAATCTGCTGAGCGTGGCGCTCGCGTCGGCAACGATGCTGGTCGCCGCCGGCGCGCAGGCCCAGGTGGCCACGCAATCGCCGCAAGGCGAGCCGTCGCGTACGGATGAAACCAAGACGCTCGATTCGGTCGTCGTCACCGGCATCCGCGCCGGCATCGAGACCTCGATCGACACCAAGAAGGAATCGACCTCGATCGTCGAAGCCGTATCGGCCGAAGACATCGGCAAGCTGCCGGACGTGAGCATCGCCGAATCCATCGCCCGCCTGCCCGGCCTGTCCGCGCAGCGCGTGGGCGGTCGCGCCCAGGTGATCAGCGTGCGCGGCCTGTCGCCCGACTTCGCCACCACGCTGCTCAACGGCCGCGAGATGGTGTCCACCGGCGACAACCGCAGCGTCGAGTTCGACCAGTACCCCGCCGAACTGATGAGCGGCGTGACCGTGTACAAGACGCCCGATGCCGGCCTCGTCGGCCAGGGCCTGTCGGGCACGATCGACATGCGCACCGTGCGTCCGCTCGACTACGACAAGCCGGTCATCGCCGTGAGCGGCCGCTACCAGCGCAATTCGCTGGGCGATGCCGCCAACGCCGACGGCGACGGCAACCGCATCAACGCCAGCTACATCGGCCAGTTCATGGACCGTACGCTGGGCTTCTCGATCGGTTACTCGCATACCGAACTGCCGATCCAGGAAAACCAGGTCGGCCTGTACGAGCCGTGGAGCCAGACCAACACCACCGATCGCGTGCGTAATGGCGTGCCGTCGGGCGTGTACTTCTCCGACGGCATCAAGGCGCTGCGCCGCACCGGCGAGATCGAGCGCGACGCGGTGATGGCGACGGTGCAGTACCGTCCGTCCAACGACTGGACCAGCACGCTCGACCTGTTCCACACGAAGGCCGACCAGGAAGACACCGCGAACCAGTTCGAAGTGAACCTGGGCGGCTACAACGGCGGCTTCGATCCGGTGCCGGTGATGGTCAATCCGCAGGTCAACAGCGACGGCACGTTCACCGGCGGCACGATCCTGAACGTCTATCCGCTGGTGCGCGGTATGTACCGCAAGCGCGAGGACAAGATCGACGCGTTCGGCTGGGCGAACGACTTCAACGTCGGCCTGGCCCGCGTGAAGGCCGACATCGGCTGGTCGCGCGCCGAGCGCGAGGAACTGCTGCTGGAGAACAACACGCAGCAGATCCCGCGTCCGCAGCTGGACAACCTCGGCCTTGCGTACAACAGCGACGGTTTCTCGTGGCTGGTGCCGGGTCGCGATTACTCCAATCCGGAAACGCTGTTCCTCACCAACACGATCTACGGCTCCGGTTACGGCAAGGTGCCGCGCGTCGAAGACGAGTTGAAGACCTACACGCTCGCCGCCGCGATCCCGGCGCCGCAGTTCGCCAGCGGTTTCCTGTCGGACATCGACGTCGGCATCAACTACGCCGATCGCGAGAAGCAGAAGACCCAGCCGGAAGGCAACATCAACCTGGGCGCGCAGGGCGATACCGCCATCGCGCGCGACCTGCAGTACGGGCTGGTGAACCTGGGCTTCGCGGGCATGGGCTACATCCCGGCGTGGAACGTGCCGGCCGCGGTTTCGCGCTACATGAGCTTCGAGCCGGTGGACAACCTGTCCTACCTGATCCCGAAGGCATGGACGGTCGACGAGAAGCTCACCACCGGCTACATCAAGGGCAACATCGACACCGAGTGGGGTTCGGTCGGCGTGCGCGGCAACGTCGGCGTGCAGATCCAGCATGCGGACCAGTCCTCTCGCGCGAACTTCTGGGATTCCACGCAGCCCCCGGGCAGCGAGGTCCAGCCGTACGAGAACGGCAAGACCTACACCGACTACCTGCCGAGCATGAACCTCGCGTTCCTGTTCCCGCACGACCAGACGCTGCGCATGGCGCTCGCGCGCCAGGTGGCGCGTCCGCGCGTGGACCAGCTGCGTGCATCGCTGGAGTTCGGCGTCGACACCAGCACCGGTCGTCCGGGCGCGAGCGGCGGCAACCCGGAACTGGATCCGTGGCGCGCCAACGCGTTCGACATCTCGTACGAGAAGTACTTCGGTACCAAGGCCTACGTGGCCGCGGCGTACTTCTACAAGGACCTGCGCAGCTACATCTACACGCAGACCAACGACAGCTACGACTTCTCGGCGTTCGTTGCCGACTACGTGCCGGGCCCGAACGAGCCGCCGACGCAGACCATCGGCAACTTCACCGCGCCGTACAACGGCAAGGGCGGCAAGCTGCAGGGCATCGAGCTGAGCGCGTCGCTGCCGCTGGACATGCTGTGGGCGCCGCTGGAAGGCTTCGGCATCGTCGCCAGCGCGAGCTTCAACGACAGCGACATCGAGATCCTGGATCCGGAAAGCGCCAGCAGCGTGGGTAGCGATCCGATCAGCCTGCCGGGCCTGTCGGACGAGGTGTACAACTTCACCGCGTACTACGAGCGCGCCGGCTTCGAAGCCCGCGTGAGCCAGCGCAAGCGTTCGGACTTCATCGGCGAGATCGGCAACTTCGACGGCAATCGCACGCTGCGCTACGTCGTCGGCGAGAACCAGCTGGACGCGCAGATCAGCTACAGCTTCGGCGAGGCGAGCAGCCTGGCCGGCCTGACGCTGCTGTTCGAAGCCAGCAACCTCACTAACTCGCCGTACCAGACCTACGCCGGCACGAAGGATCGCCCGCTGGAGTACATCGAGTGGGGCCGCACCTACCTGATCGGCGCCAACTACAAGTTCTAAGCCGCCCTCCCGCGGTGCTTCGCAAACCCCGCCAGTGCATCGGCGGGGTTTTGTTTTTTGGGAGTTGGATTCGGGATTCGGGATTCGGGATTCGGGATTCGGGATTCGGGATTCGGGATTCGCAGGAGCGTTTCCGAGGTCGTCATCCCGGCGAAGGCCGGGATCCAGGCCCGCGGCGTTCGGGCACTCCCTTCTTGTCGAACCACGTCACCGTCATTCCAGCGAAAGCTGGAATCCATCTCGCTTCTGCGCCTGAAGCCCGTCACGCAACAACGCGCAGCACTGTGCGGGAAGGTTCGTTCACCGATACGACTCCGTTGCCCCTCACCCCAACCCCTCTCCCGGTGGGAGAGGGGCCAACAGCCGTCTTCCATCTGCTGTTGCTGTTGAACAGCCTGGCAAGTCGCTAGCCCCGAAGGGCGCCGCACAGGAAGTGCGGCGGTGAGCGCTGAGCCATGGATGGCGAATCGCGAACGCGCCTACTCGCTTTCCGGTCGTGGGATTGATTTGGGCAAATGGAAGGCCCTTTCTTTTGGTTACTTTTCTTTGGGCAAGCAAAGAAAAGTGACCCGAGCGCCGCAGGCGATCGGAAGCTTGGCTGGTGATTCTTCTTTGCTCTGTAAGACTTCCGACGAAGCGTGGAAAGTCCTTGGATGGTGCCGCCATTCGGCGGCCCAGAAGCGGCCCGCCTTCGCGGGAATGACGAGCAACAGCAGCAACAGCGACAGCAGCGGCTAGATCAAGATGGATTCCAGCTTTCGCTGGAATGACGGTGAGGTGGCCCACCGTGATCGAAGCGCCGAAAGTTACGGGCCTGGGTCCCGGCCTGCGCCGGGACGACGGAGTGAGCGCTTCTTGGCGAACGAGCGGACCACCCGCGCTCGCGCCAGATCGCTAGACCGACAGCCCCAGCCACCCCGCCACTACCGCCCGCGCCTCGTCCACGCCCTGCTTGGACTCGCCCGAGAACGCCTGCACGCTGACCGTATCGCCGAACGCGCTGAACAGCTCGCGCTTCACCGTATGCAGCGCCTGCGACTGCTGCCCGCGACCGAGCTTGTCGGCCTTGGTCAGCAGCGCGTGCGCCGGCAGGCCACGTTCGACCGCGTAGCCGAGCATCTGGCGGTCGTAGTCCTTGAGGGGATGGCGGATGTCCATTACCACCACCAGGCCCTTGAGCGCTTCGCGCGTGCGGAAATACTGATCGATGAAGGCCTGCCAATGCGCCTGCAGGTCCTGCGGGACCTTCGCGTAGCCGTAGCCGGGCAAATCGACGAGGTATCGCGGCGGCTCCACTTCCGGCGGCGTCATGTCGAAGAACACCAGCTGCTGGGTGCGGCCGGGCGTTTTCGAGACACGGGCCAGCGCGTTCTGCTGGCACAGCGCATTGAGCGCGCTCGACTTGCCGGCGTTGGAGCGGCCGGCGAACGCGACCTCGAAGGCGCCGTCGGGCGGAAGCTGCTTGTGGTTGTGCGCCGACAGCAGATAGCGGGCGCGGACGAAGGGATTGGCCATCGCATTAGGATCGCACGGCGCGCGCGAAACCCCGCCGCGGATGTGCGCAGGCACGGCGAATCCGTGCTGCGATCGCGCCAAACCGACGACTGCGGCCGCTTTCGGCACGCATCGCGCGTTGACCGCCCCTGAACGCCCGACGATAATTCCGCGGTTCCGGCGTCCGCCCGGCGGTCGCCTCATCTGTGTTCCGGAGCCCAGCTACATGAGCCAAGCCCGCATCCTCGGCATTGTCGGCGTCGTCGCACTCGCGGCCGCTGCCGTTGCCTATGCCCAGACCACCGTCACCCCGGTCCCGAACAACGCGCCCGTCCAGCAGGCGCCGCTGAATACCGCGCCGGAAAAGACCGTGTGGGGCGATGCGAAGGCCGGCGCGACGAAGGCGGGCACCTGCGCCGCGTGCCACGGCCTGGATGGCAATCCGACCGATCCGCAGTACCCGCGCCTGGCCGGCCAGAGCGAGCGCTACATCGCCAACCAGATCCACCTGTTCAAGACCGGCGAGCGCAACACCGGCATGGCGGCGGTGATGAAGCCGTTCGCCGACGCGCTGTCGGCCCAGGACGCGCGCGACATCGGCGCCTACTTCGCCACGCAGAAGGCCGGCGCCGGCGTCGCCGACGACACGGCCGTCGCCACCGGCCCGAATACCGGCAAGAAGTACTTCGAGATCGGCCAGCAGCTTTTCCGCTCGGGCGACGCGGCGCGCGGCATCCCGGCGTGCATGGCGTGCCACGGTCCGGACGGCGCCGGCAACCCCGGCCCGGCCTACCCGCACATCGCCGGTCAGCAGGCGCCGTACACGCAGCGCCGCCTGGAGGAATACCGCGCCGGCACGACCGTCCAGCGCGACGCGCACCTGTTCAACATCATGGTCGCCGTCGCCAAGCAGCTGACCGACGAGGAAATCGGTTCGCTGTCGAGCTACCTGCAGGGCCTGCACCCGAGCCGCGACGACGTCGCCGTCGCCAACGCTCCGGCCGCGCCGGCTCCGGCCGCTGCCCCGGCCGCCCCGGCGCCCGCCCCGGCACCGGCCGCACCGACGACGCCGGCCGAGCCGACCACCGGCTCCTGATCGGTGAACTTCCGCCGGTGACCGCGGTCCGAGGCGGAACCTTCCATATCCCTGCTGCGCCGGCCGTGCTCCCACGGCCGGCGCTTTAGTTTCCGGCCCACCCTTTCGAGAACGCCGATGACCCGCCGCCCGCTGCTCCGTTCGCTGTTCCCGTCGCTCCTGGTATTCGTCGCGCTGCTTCCCTTCGCCGCCGCCGCGGCCACGCCGCAGCCGGCGCTGGTGGAGGGCACGGATTACGAGGTGATCGAAGGCGGCACGCCGCTCGCGCCGGTGAAGGGGAAGGTCGAGGTCGTCGAGGTGTTCGGCTACACCTGCCCGCACTGCGCGCACTTCCAGCCCACGGTGTCGGCCTGGGCGAAGAAGAACGCGAAGGTCGTGAACTTCATCCCGATGGCGGCGCCGTTCGGCGGCTCGTGGCAGCCCTACGCGCAGGCCTATTACGCCGCGCAGGTCCTGGGCGTGGCCGAAAAGAGCCACGACGCGATGTTCCTGGCGCTGCACACGGACGGCTCGCTGCCGCTGCGCAACGCCACGCCGGGCGAGATCGCGCCCTTCTATGCACGTTACGGCGTCGACCAGGCGAAGTTCCTGGCGACCTACGACGGCGCGGACGTCGCCGCCCGCGTCGCCAAGGCCGAACAGTTCATCAAGCGCAGCGGCGTGGAAGGCACGCCGACGCTGGTGATCAACGGCCGCTATCGCGTGATCGGCCACGACTTCACCGACGTGCTGCGCATCGCCGACCAGCTCGTCGCGCGTGAACGCGACGGCAAAACGCGCTGAGTCGAGTGTCGCCGGCCGTGCGCGGCCGGTATTCTTGGCTGTGCCCCGCCGCCCGGCCCGACGCCGCGCGGCCCCCCGCTTCCCGACCTTTGCGGAGATCGTCTGCATGAATTCGCGTCTGCCCCGTCTCGCCGTAGTCCTGACCGGACTACTGGTCCTGTCCGCCTGCTCCAAGCAGGCTCCGGCCCCGGCCGAGACCGCCGCTCCGGCGGCCCCGACGGCACCCGCCGCCCCGGCTGAAACCGCGCCAGCCCCGGCTGCGCCCGCCACGCCGGCCGAGACCGCCGCCGCTCCGGCGCCGGCGCCCGCCGCCGAAGCCGCCCCGCCGCAGGGTCCGGCCCCCGTCGCCGGCACCGATTACGTTGAAATCGCCGGCGGCCAGCCCTCCGAGCCCACCGGCGGCAAGATCGAGGTGGTCGAGGTGTTCGGCTACACCTGCCCGCATTGCGCGCACTTCGAACCGCTGGTCGAAGCCTGGAAGGCCAAGCAGCCGGCCGACGTGAAGTTCGTCGCCCTGGCCGCTCCGTTCGGCGGCTACTGGGAGCCGTATGCCCGCGCGTTCTACACCGCGCAGACCATGGGCGTGCTCGACAAAACGCATGAGGCGGTCTTCAACGCGATCCACGTCGACAAGGTCCTGCCGGTCCAGCCGCTGCCGACCAACGAGCAGATCGGCGCGTTCTACGCCAAGTACGGCGTCGACGGAAAGCAGTTCGCCAGCACGATGTCGAGCTTCGCGATCGAAGGAAAGATGAAGCGCGCCGGCCAGTTCATCGCCCGCAGCGGCGTGGATTCGACCCCGACGATGGTGATCAACGGCAAGTACAAGGTCACCGGCAAGGGCTTCGAGGACACGCTGCGCATCGCCGATCACCTGATCGCGCAGGAGCGTGCCGCGAAGGGCGGTGCGACCAACGCCGGCGGCGCCCAGTAAGCCTCCGCACGATCGAATGGATACCCGCCGGCTCCGCCTGCTCAGCGCGAACATCCAGGCGGGGTCCAGCACGCGCGGCTACCACGATTACGTCGCGCGCAGCTGGTCCCACGTGCTGCCCGCGGGCAACAAGCGCGGCAGCCTGGACGCGATCGCGCAGCTGGCCGGCGAGCACGACATCGTCGGCCTCAACGAGAGCGATCCGGGCAGCCTGCGGTCGGGTTTCACCAACCAGACGCATTACCTCGCCCAGCGCGCCGGCTTCGATTACTGGAGCCACCAGCCGAACCGTCGCGTCGGCGGCGTCGCCTCCAGCGCGAACGGCCTGCTGAGCCGGCTGGAACCGAAGGAAGTCATCGACCACGCCCTGCCCGGCCGCATCGCCGGGCGCGGCGTGCTGCTCGCGCGCTATGGCGAGGGCGACAAGGGCCTGCTGATCGCGGTCGCGCACCTCTCGCTCGGCGCGAACTCGCGAGCCGCGCAGCTGGGTTTCATCGCCGAACTCCTGCACGACCATCCCAACGCCGTGCTGATGGGCGACTTCAACTGCTCCATCGACGTGCCCGAGATGCGCGCGCTGTTCCGCAACACGCGCCTGCAGCCACCGGACGGCGAAGTCCACACGTTCCCGAGCTGGCGACCGCAGCGGGCGATCGACCACATCCTGGTCGGCGATGGGCTCAAGACGTCGAACGCACGGGCGCGCCCGGCGGCGGCGTCGGACCATCTGGCGCTGTCGCTCGACCTGCACGTGCCGGACGCCGCGTTGCGCTGAAGGCTCGCGCTTCGATTCAAGACCAGCGACAGACCCTGGTACGGCTGTAGCGCTCGTCGGCACAAACGGTTGCCACGACACCACAAACAGAAACGGCCGATGGAGAACCATCGGCCGTTTCGTTTTTCGAACTGCGGAACGATCAGGCGATCAGAAGCGGTAGTCCGCGCTGACGTACCAGAACGCGCCCGGCAGGTCGTACGTACCGGCGTCGTAGCCGTTGAGCGAGCAGGTCAGGCACACCGGCGGCTCCTTGCCGAAGACGTTGTTCACGCCGACGGTGAGCTTGAGCTTGTCGACCATCGCGTTGTCCCAGTTGAACTGGAGGTCGTGATAGGTCGTGGAGCCGAGCTTGTTGGTTTCCACGCCGCCCATGCAGCCCGGGGCCTCGGACACCGGCACGTTCGAGCACAGCTCGTCGACCGACGAGATGTAGCGCACCGTCCAGCCGACATTGAACTGGCCCATCGTCCAGTTGGTCTGCAGGTTGGTCTGCCACTCGGGGATCGCGCTGTCGTTCACCTCGATGCCCACCTCGCGCTGCGACTTGTTGCCGTCGACGTCGACGGCCTCGTAGTCGTTGACGTAGGTGGACTGCAGCGACGCGCTCAGGCGGCCCCAGCTGAAGTCGGTGGACGACCAGTTGACCTTGAAGTCGACGCCGTCGGTTTCGATGCGGCCCAGGTTGTCGAGGAAGTTCTCCGGCGGATTGAGGTTGCCACCGGCGCCGCGGGTGAACGGCGTGCAGTTGACCGAGCCGACGCCGCCTTCGCGCAGGCAGGTTTCCAGCAGCGCCTGGATGTCGCGGGCCTGGATCGCGTCGTCGATCTTGTGGTGGTAGTAGCTCA
The DNA here is from genome assembly GCF_009755585.1 of Lysobacter soli. NCBI lineage: Bacteria > Pseudomonadati > Pseudomonadota > Gammaproteobacteria > Lysobacterales > Lysobacteraceae > Lysobacter > Lysobacter soli. Next base: position 3,854,586 of record NZ_CP046603.1, read on the forward strand.
CCTCGAAGTCCAGGCGCTGCGACCAGTCCAGCCCGCTCGCCCAGCTCGGCGCGTACACCACGCCGAAGGTGTAGCTGTCGGACTCTTCCGGCTGCAGGTCCGGATTACCACCGGTGAAGGTGGTGATCTGCGTGTTGGCCTGCTCGAAGTTCGGCGGCGCGCCCTGCGCCGCGCAGCCCGCCGCGAAGGACGGATCCGCCGGGCCCGGGCTGCCGGTCGAACCGCAGGGGTCGACCAGCGTGGCGCCGAACTGCGTCAGGCCGTACAGCTCGCCCAGGTTCGGCGCGCGGAAGCCCTGCGAGTAGGTACCGCGGACCACGATGTCCTCGATCGGCTGCCAGCGGAAGCCGGCCTTGCCGGTCGTCGTGCTGCCGAAGGTGGAGTAGTCGGAGTAGCGGATCGCCGCCTGCAGGTCCAGGGTCGACAGCACCGGGAACTGGAATTCGGCGTACACCTCGTCCACGTCGTACGAGGCCGACACCGGCGCGGCGAAGGAGTCCTGCGACTCGCCGCTCTGGCGCAGCGGATCGGGATTGAAATCGCCGCGGTAACGGCGGTGTTCAACGCCCGTCGCGAAGCCGGCGGTGCGATCGCCGATGTTGAACATGTCGCCGGTGACGTTCGCCGAGTACAGGTCGAGCACCTGTTCGGAGGAGTCGATCTGGCGCGTGCGGATGTAGTCGATCATCGCCTGCGTCATCGGACGGCCCTGGCCGCCGAAGATGTCGAGCGGCACGCAACCCGCGACCTGTGCACACACCGCCGGATCACCCAGCGCCAGCTTCATCTTGGCGACGTTGTAGCCGTTGAGGAATTCCTGCGTCGCCTTGTTGTCGGCGTGCGCGTAGTTGAAATCCCATCCGAAGCTGCTCGTGCCCAGCGTGAAGGTGCCATCCAGGCCGACGTTGAAGTACAGCGTGTCGACGTCCTGGTTGAAGATGCGCGGACCGACTTCGACCGGACGACGCGTCGCGACGAGGAAGTTCGAGTTCGCATCGAGCGTGTAGCCGAACGGGTTGTACGGGTTGTCGGCGTGGATGCTGATGGTGTCGGCGATGCCGCCCGTACCCGCGCCCGGGCCGACGAAGATCGGTTCCGGCGCCGCCTGGTTGGTCGAGGTGCGGTTGTTGTACAGGCCCTTGACGTGCAGGCGGGTGTTCTCGGTGACGTCGTAATAGACGCTGGCGAAGATCGCCTTGCGCTTCTGCGGCGTCAGCAGCAGGTTGTACGGCGCAAAGTTGAAGCGGTCGCTGCCGTCGAACGAGTTGTACGTACCACCGTTCGGGTTGTTCGGATCGAACACCGGCGTGGTGGTGCCGTTGTTGAGGGTGATGTCGTACCAATTCTCGGTGTCGTCATCGCAGCCGCCCACGCCGGTGGTCGGGCGCGTCGGATCGCAGAAGAAGAAGCGACCCTGCGGGATGCCCGAGCTGCCGCCGCGCACGCCGGTGCCCGGCGTCGGATAACGCGACTGTTCCCACGAACCGGAGCTGATTTCCTGCTGCTCGAAGTAGCTGGCGGTGAACACCGCCGACCAGCGATCGCCGCTGCCGCCGAGCGTCAGGCTGGCTTCGGTGGTGTCGCCGCCGTCCTCGTACTCGCCGTAGTAGGCGTGCACTTCGGCGCCGTCGAAATTGCGGCGGGTGATGATGTTGATCACGCCCGCGATGGCGTCGGAGCCGTAGATCGCCGAGGCGCCGTCTTCCAGCACTTCGACGCGTTCGACGATGGCCAGCGGGATGGTGTTGAGGTCGGCGCTGCCGCTCACGCCCGAGGCGGAGGATTCATTGACCCAGCGGACGCCATCGACCAGCACGAGCGTGCGCTGCGAGCCGAGGTTGCGCAGGTCGACCTGCGCCGAACCCGCGCCGATGCCGCCGCCATCCGGCGGATAGCCGAAGTTGCCGGAGGAGTTGAACTTGGCGTTCAGCGCCTTGCCGCTGGAGGTCATCTGCTGGAGCAGATCGCCCACGGTCTGCAGGCCGGTCTGGTCAATCTTGGCCTTGTCGAGCACGAACACGGGCTGGGCCGTGACGGCGTTGGTCTGCTTGATGCGCGAACCCGTCACCGTGACGGTGTCGAGCGTGGTGGCCGAACCCTGCGGGGCCGGCGTGGCGTCCTGCGCGGCCGCGAGGCCCGGCAGGGTCAACAACAAGGACAGCTGGATCGCTCGCGTGAGCGATTGACGGCGCATGGCTCTCATTACTCTCTCCCTCGAATGAATGAACAGCAGCAACGGCCGCCTCCCCTGCCCGGGCGGCACCCCAGAGTTGTAAACAATTCGTGAATCGGCCACAAGCGGCAAAGCGTTGGCCAACGATCGGCACAGTCTGGCGGGAGTGTTGCCCCAGGCAGCGCTCCAGGCAGCCCGATTCCGGCCCGGCGCGGGCTCGGGAGGTCGCGAAAGGCGTCCTCGCGTGGCCAGTCGGCCGGCGGCGGGTGCCCCGATACGTCTGGGTCAGTAGTAGGAGGCGGTGATGGTGACCGCGCTGGAAACCGTCCCGCCGGTCAAGCCCCCGGTGCGGAAGTAGCGGGCCTGGAACGGGACGTCCAAGGTCGAACCGCTCCCCGAGCTGCCCGCTTCGAACGTGGTGTTGAGCTCCAGCGGATTGCCATGGAAGAGCAGCTGCACACCCACGCCCGCGGCGCTGCCCGTGTTGGCCAGGACGGTGGGTGTGGCCGGCGCCCCGTCCATGCGCATCCGGACCGCGGTGGCGATGGCGCAGTTTTCGAACGAAACCTTGAAGTCCGTGGGGCGCGCAGTGGACCCGATCGAAGGAAGCTCCGTCGCACGCGCCTCGTCCAGCGCCACGGTCTGGTTGGCGGTGCCGGTCGTGATTGCGCAGGTCGGGTCGATGAACTGGAAAGTCACCGGCGTGGTGGTCTGATTGCCGAACTGCCGCGTGCACTCCTTGCCTTCGGGACAGTCGTTGCCGGCGAACTGATAACCGAAACGCACGAGCGAATCGCTGAAAGTGCCGGCCTTCAGCGAGGTGTCGGTGCGCACCAGGTCAAGCTTGAAGGTGTAGGTGTTGGTGGAGTTCAACGGCGCCAGTCCGCCGGGGCCCCAACCTCCCGGATAGAAGTTGTCGCCGCCGTTGGTGCCGTACCACGTCGGTGCGATCAGCCCGCCCACATTCGTGTACATCCGGAAGCCGAGTCCGCCCATGCCGGTCGCAAACGTCTTCTGGTCCAGCGATGTGGCGACAAGCGGCGCCTGTGGGGTGTAGTTCATCTTCCAGCCGCTGGATGCCCCCGCATCCTTGGCGGTGCAGACCACGGTCAGCGTGACCGTCGCGGAGGCGACCACCTGTCCGATGGGAGTGTTCTTGTTGATCGACACCACGGCCGGGGAAAACGGCGTGGTCGACACCGTGCCGGTGCACCTCGCGGACGCCGTGCCGGGCAACAACAGGATGGCGCACGCCCACAACACGCTTCCCAGCAGATACCTGTACGTCTTCATCTTTCGTCCCGTGATGGATCCCGCCGATGGAGCCGCCGCAACATGGCCCGTGGCCTCGCCTTGCGTCGGCCGTTGGTCTTCGCAGTGGATTCGGTTCATCTGGTTTCCTCCCGCGAACCCATCAGTTGCGCGATGGGCGCGGGCATCGACGGATGGCATACCGCGTCGACGACCGACAGGCCCGCGGGTTCGTGCTGGGCGGCAGGGGGTGGTGAAACATCGAGGGTGCATTGGCTGTCGCGCGCCCAGCTGACAGTAAGCAGGCGCCCTTCCTCCCCGGAGAGCCGCACGAAGACCTGACCGCCCTGACCGACAATGCCGGCGTCCTTGCCAGCGCCGTCGACGACCTGTGCGCCGAACGGCAGCGTGCGACCGTCTTCCGTACGCGCCCGGATCAGGATCGACCGTCCGATCGTCGTTTCGAACTTCAGCGCCACCACCGCACCCGCGCGCGGGATCGCCTGCAGCCGGGACGTATCGAGCTGGACATCCGCCGACAGGCCGTTGGGATCGAGCGTGACGTCGTTGATGCGGTAGGGGATCAGGCTCGAGGCGATCGCGTAACCACGCCGGTCGACGCGGATCGCCGGATCGCTCTGCAGCCGCGCGCCTGCCGCATTTCGGGCTTCCACCACACCGATGGTGTCGCCCAGCTGCGGCGCCAGCGTGATGCCACCTGCGTGGACCACCACGCCGCCGCTCGCAGACAGCGAGGCCTGCCGGCTTTGTGCATTGCGCGAGTACGACATGCCCAATGTGGAGAGCGCGGCGTGCCAGCCGGCATTGATGCCGACCGAATCGGTGTCGCGATCGTTGAAGTTGCCGCTCACGCCGTAGTTGAACTGCCGACGACCACCTGCATTACCGGTCACGCCCGCCTGGACGGAGTTGCCGTCGTGGTCGTGGCCCGCGGCGAGCGTGACCTGCGACGGCGTGCTGCGGAAGCCGGAACTTCCGAGCGGCATCGACAGGCTCAGGTTGGCCTGGTTGTCGTACCCGCGGCCCGCCAGTCGGGTGCGGCTGGCATTCACGCCAAGCGACACGTTGCGGAACTGCCGGTTCCAGCCAACCTGAGAGCTCGAATCCACCGGCAGCGAGCCGCCCCAATAGTCGTTGCGCGAACCGCTCAGGAACAACGATCCGCCGCGCTCGCCCAGGCTCTGGCTCACCGTCAATTGAAAGCGGCTTCGCTGGTTTCCCGCACCGTCGCCCACGCCGCCGCGCAGCTCGCCATTGCGCACCTCGTCGTCAAGGCGGACCGCATCGTCCAGCGACAGGTAGCCACGACTGGAATACCGGTACGCGGCGAGCGCGAAGTCGGTGTTCGTCTGCGGGATGCTCTTGCTGTAGGTCAGGCGCGCGCTGTAGCCGGAGGCGTCCTCGTCGGGAAGGGCGAACTTCGTCTTCGCCCCGGTCACGTCGAGCGACACGGCGCCCACCGGCGTGTTGAACGCGGCACCGACGAGCAGGCTGCGATAGAGGTGGCCGTCGGTGGCCTGCACGCCGGCGTACGTCGTGAGCAGGTTGATCAGTCCGCGTTGGAACGTGCCCTCGATGAAGTTCGGTGCCGCGCCGTGGAGCGCGCCATTGCGGACCTGCCCAGCCGCGGCTGAATAGCGCCACACGCCAGGGCGCAGCAACTGCGGCACGGCGGCGTACGGCACCGAGAACGACCGCTCGCGGCCGTCGGCCTCGATCACGGTGACCTCCAGGTCGCCGCCGTAGCCGGTCGCGTACAGATCATCGATCTCGAATGCGCCGGGTGCGACGTTGGTTTCGAGGATCACGAAGCCCGCCTGGCGAATCACCACCCGGGCATTGGTCTCGGCGATGCCTCGTACGACAGGTGCGTAGCCACGCATCGAATCCGGCCGCATGCGATCGTCGGTGGCCAGCTTGATGCCGCGCAGGGCGGTCGAATCGAACAGCTCGCCCGAGGTGAACGTATCGCCGAGGGTGAACTGCGATTGCAGTGCGGTGACGTCGTGCTCCGCATAGCTGCGGATGTTCTGGAAATCGTCGCCTGCCCCGCTTTCCCGGCGCCATGACGACTGGTTGCGCAGGCGCCAGCCACCCAGGTTCAACCCCATCGTGAGCCCGGCATAGGCGCCCGTCGTGTGGCCTCCGCCGTCGTAGTCGAGCTGGTTGGCGCTGACGTTGTAGCCCAGCGTCAACGCATCGACGCCGCGTTCCCACAGCGCCGGGTCGACTTGGCCGCGCGCGCTGCGGCGGAGCGCGACTTGCGGAATCGACAGGTCCAGGCGCAACTGATTCATGTCGAAGCTTGCACGCGCGTCTGCGATCGCCCGCTCGACGTCGATGCACGTCTGCGAGACATCCACGCCCTCGGACTTGAGGCGGGCGGTGTCGACACCGAGCGCATCCAGCGCCTCGCCTGACAGGCATGGCCGCACAGCGCCATCCGCCAAAGCGCGCAGTTCGATCGTGCGGCGCGCGAGCCGATAGCCGTTGAGGTAGACGTCGACCGGATACTCACCGGGCGCCACCGCGTTGGCGTGTTCGAATCGCGTCAGGTCGGTCGACGTCGCGCTTTCGCCGAGGAACAGCGGACTGAACTCGACGGCATCCGGCGCGGGTTCGGGCGCGGGCGATGGCGAGGGACCCGGTGATGCACTTGCGGCGAACGGCACCTGCCCCAGCACGGCCAGCCCGACAACCACGATGCGCCTTCGCCTGTAGCCTCGCGCGGCTGGCGCGAGGAGGCATGAATCAAATGAATGCATGTTTCGATCTCGCGTTGCTGACAGCCCGCGGCCGGCGTGCGCTCGCGGCGGCACCCCGTGCGCGCGTCATGCGCCCGTTGCGGGTGGAAGGGTCGATTCGAACGCTGGCCTTAGCGGCCTCAGTCCGCGTAGGACGCGCGGCTTTCGACGAAGCCGCCGTAGTCGTTGATGGCGGTGAGCAGCACGGTTCCGCTGCCTTTCCCGGGCTCGCCGTCCACGGGGAACATCGCGCTGCCCAGCGCCGGACACATGCCACCTTTTGGCATCGCTTCCCTTGTTCCGCGCTCGACGCGGACCTCGGCGAAGGAAACGTTGTAGGCGGTGGGATTGGTGCACTCCAGCGACGGGGCGCCGCCCGAACGCACGAGCCGCCACTGCAATTGCGCGATCGAATCCAGCGGCGCACCGCGCAGGCCTTGCGGGCGGTAGAAGATCTTGATGCGCGTACGCACCGCAAACTGCAGGAAGTTGTCACCGCCGTCCTGTCCCTTCGGACGCGGCGGTATTTCCAGCACGTTGAGCCAATAGACCGACTCGCGATCCTCCGGTACATCCGCGCCGTTGAACATCAGGCGCAGCGCCTGACCCTTTCCGGGTTCCAGGCGCGACATCGGTGGCGTCACGAGGAATGGCGCCGTGCTGTTCGCGGCGGTTTCATTCGCATCGCCCGCATCCGTCCAGACCTGGAGCAGGCGCGGACTCCGCCCGTTGTTGTCAACCTGGACCGTGACCTGCGATTCGCCGGCCGGATAGATCACGCGGGTGCCGGCGATCTGGACGTCGGCATGCGCTGGCGTGAGGCCAGCGGCCATCCACGCGAACGCGCAGCCCACTCGTGCGAGCAGTTTCATGAGCAGTTCCTGGAGTTTCCCCGAAGCGGCGGGGTCGCGCGGACCCCGCCCAGATGCGTCACGCGCGACTCAGTTGTAGACGACCGAGTAGTTCACGTAGGTGTTGACGTCGCCGGCGCCCGCAGCGCCGATCGCGTAGTACTGCGCGGTGTACTTGAGCGTGGCGGTGTTGCTGGCGATCGTTTCGGCCGAGCCGTCGCCGCCTGCGTTGTTGGAAAGGTCGATCGTCGCGCCGGCCTTGTTCAGCAGGCCGACGAGCACGTTGGATGCACCGCCGGTGGCGGTGTTCTTCAAGCGGCCGCCGTGCGCGGCATCGACGGTCGGCGTGCTGGTCTCGAACCACATTTTCGCGATCTTGCCGTTGGTGCAGCCCGTCTGGCCGCTGCCACCGACGACCACGCTGAACGGCGTGTCGCCCGCGCTCTGGCCAGACGTCGCGAGCGCAGTGGTCGAGACGCTCGGAAGCGTGACGGTGAAGTTCGACGTGCCGCCGTCGGTGTTGTCGCCGCCCTTGATGGTGCAGGTGACGTCCGAGATCTTTCCGGTGAAGGTGATCTTGCCGTCCGCGGCGGCGGCCGACAGCGACGTGATGCCGACGGCCGCGAAGAGTGCGGCGGAAATCAGGGTCTTGCTCATGCGTCCATATGTCCTGTTGTTTGGAGGTATCGCCGTTCGGAGGGCAGTTGTTCGGTTGCTGCCCACTTCGCCACTCCCCAGCGACGGCACGCATGCTGGCCCGCAGGGGCGGAACTGGAAATCAGAGAAATCTGGCGAAACGCAACCGCGGCGAGCCGATACGCCCACCAGCAGTTGGATGTTCCCGTAGACGCTGGATCGGCTTCACTGCGCCACGCAGGTGTTTTTGGATGGCAGCTCCACTTGCCGGAGAGGTGCGTGCGCGCGGCTCGCCAGCGACTGTTTCTTACTGCGCTGGCAGCATTGCGAGGCAAAGCCCGATCTCGGTCGTCCGGCGTGCCCAACGGAAGCACTTCACGCAGCCTTGACATGCTGCGTCGTCATAGCAGGCAGATTCAGACCAGTCTGATGGTTGCCCTTCCGGGGGCCACCTAGTCTGCGGTGGAAGCACGACCTTTCACGACGAGACCCCCATGAGCCTGGGCACCTCCTGGCATCGCCACCGGCTCGCGTGGCCTTGTCTGCTCCTGATCAGCCTGTTCCTGTCCGCATGGGCGCATGCGCAGCCCGTGCCGGGACGCTCGCAGGCGACTGCCGCGCCGCGCATTTCGCTCACGCCGTCCGAGCAGGCGTGGCGACGCGCGCACCCGGTCGTACAGGTGGGCGTGTTCGCAGGCGATTTCGTGCCGTTCGAGGCGTGGCGCGGCGGCCGTCCGGAAGGCCTTGGCGTCGATTACATGCGCATGCTCGCCGCGCGCGCCGGCATGCAACTCGAATTCCATCCGTACACCGATTGGGAAGGCATCGCGGTCGGCCAGTCGAAGCAGGCGCCCCCGTACGACGTGCTGCTCGCGCAGCCGGTGATCGGCCAGCGCATGGAGCGCTTCCACATGCTGCGGCCGTTCGTGTCGTCGCAGCAGATCATGCTGGTGGCGCGAAAGGGAGACGTGCAGATCCGCAGTGCGCGCGACCTGGACTCGGCCCGCGTCACGATCGAACGCCGCTTCCTGCTGTCGGCCAAGGTATTCGCCGAGCGCCATCCGCGCGCGACGATCGTCTACGCCGCCGACGGCCACGAAGCGCTGGACATGCTCGCGCGCGGACAGGCCGACGCGTACCTCGGCGTCACCTTGCCGCGCACGACCGCACTGGTGCGACAGCGGCGCGCGGACGACGTGGCGATCCTCGGGCCGCTGGATCTTCCGACGTTCGAACTCGCGCCCGCGGTGCGTCGTGACCGTAGCGAGCTCGCCAGCATCCTGCGCAAGGCCGAAGCGGCGATTCCCGAGCGCGAAGTCGAACAGATGCGCCTGCGCTGGGGTGCGAGCGACGTGCCTTCGCTGGCAACGTCGCACGCCGTCGGCCTCACGCGCGCGGAGCGGGAATGGATCGCCTCGCTGCCAGTACTGCGCGTGGGCTACGAGGTCGATCGCTTCCCCTACAGCTTTCTCGCGCGCGAAGGCGGCTTCGACGGAATAGCGGCGAACTACCTGGAACTGATCCAGCGCAAGCTGGGCCTGCGCGTCGAACTGGTACCCGCGGCGGACTGGAACAGCCTGCAGCGCATGGCGCTGGCGAACGAGATCGACCTCATCGCCGCGGGCAGCACCGGCGACATCGACGGCGACGAAATGGTGTTCAGCCGCTCGTACGAAGACTTTCCGCAGGTCATCGTCGCGCGGCTGCATGGGCCGGCGATCGCGAGTCCGTCCGATCTGGCTGGCCTCACGGTCGCCGTCCGCGACGAACCCGGCGTGCTGGCGTCGCTGCACGCGCTGCTTCCGCAGACGAAGCTGCGCACCGTCGGCGGCAACGAAGCCGGCCTCGCGCTCGTCGCCAACGGCGGGGCCGACGCCTACATCGGCACGCTGCCGGCCATCGACGCGCTGATCCGCAACCGCTACGCCGGCGAGTTGCGCGTCGTCGGGCCGGCCGGTTTCGATACGGAGCTCTCGTTCGGTGTGCAGCGCCAGTATGAACCGCTGATCCCACTTATCGACCGCGTGCTGGACAGCACGGCGGAAGACCAGCGCCAGGCCATCCGCGCGCGCTGGCTCACGACCGACTACGTCTACGGCCTGCCGTGGCGCTGGGTGCTGCTGGCGACGGTCGCGGCGCTGCTCGTGCTCGGGGCGATCGGCCTGGCGTATGCGCGACTGCGGCGCGCATCGCGCCTGCAGGCGCGCGCGGAAGCCGCGCTCGCCGCGCAGCTGCACTTCCAGCAGGCGCTGCTGGAGAACATTCCCTACGCGGTGTTCGTAAAGGATCGCGAGGGCCGCTACATCACGGTGAACCGCGCGTACGAGGCGATGTTCGGCGTCGCGCGGGAACAGCTCGTCGGGCGTACCGCGCGGCAGAGCGCACACGCCAGCGGCATCGACGACGACGTCCTCACCGGCGAGGACATGCACGTACTGGCGACCGGACAGGGGACGCGGCGCGAACTCACCGTGCCCGCGCAGGCAGGCCGCGACGGCCTCCGCCACCTGATCGTGTGGCGCCACCCGCTCGCCGCGGCGGAGGACGGTCCGCTACGCCTGATCGGCACGATCGTGGAGGTCACCGACATCCGCGAGGCCGAAGCCCGCGCACGCGCGTCCGAACAGCAACTGCACGACATCACGCAGGCGATGCCGGGCACGGTGTTCCAGGCTCGCGTGTCGCCCGACGGACAGCGTCGTTTCACGTATGTCGCCGGCGACACGGCGGGCATGCTCGGGCTTCCGCCGGACGAGGTGCTGCATCGCGAGTCGCTCGTGTTCGCGCGCCTTCATCCCGGTGACCAGCCGCGCGTCGAGCAGGCGATCGACACCGCGGTGCGCACGCTCAGGCCCATCCCGGCCTTCGATGTCCGCATCCGCATCGGCGACGACTGGCGCTGGTTGCGAACCGAAGGCGGCACGCCGCGGCGCCTCGACGACGGCGCCGTTGAATGGAGCGGCTACTGGGTCGACACGACCGAACTTCACGCGCAGGCGCATGCGCTGGGCGAAGCCAAGGCGCAGGCGGAATCGGCCGTCGCCGCGAAGAGCATTTTCCTGGCCGCGATGAGCCACGAGATCCGCACGCCCATGACCGGCGTGCTCGGCCTGATGGAACTGCTCGCGCACACGCAACTGGACCACGAGCAGTCCGGCATGGCGATGATGGCGCGCGATTCGGCGCGCGCGTTGCTGCAGATCCTCGACGACATCCTCGACTACTCGCGCATCGAATCCGGGCGGCTGGCCATCAGCGACACCGACTTCGACCTGCGCGAACTCGTCGACAGCGTCGCCGGCCTGTTCGGCGTACGCGCGAAGGAAGGCGGCGTGCGTCTGTATTCCATCGTCGACTGGCGATTGGCGACGCGCTTCCGCGGTGATGCGATGCGCATTCGCCAGATCATCGCGAACCTGCTCAGCAACGCGCTCAAGTTCACCGCGCAGGGCCACGTCGCGTTGCAGGTCCGGCTGCTCGCCGAATCCGACCGCGGACAGCAGTTGCGCATCGAAGTCGTCGATACCGGCATCGGTATCGCGCGCGAGAACCTCGCGCGACTCTTCCAGCCGTTCACGCAGGCAGAGGAATCCACCACGCGCCGTTACGGCGGCACCGGGCTGGGGCTGTCGATCAGCCGCCGCCTCGCCGAAATGATGGGCGGCAGCCTGCACCTGGAAAGCGAGCCGGGCGACGGCACGCGTGCCGTGCTTGAACTGCCGCTGGCGGTCGTCCAGCCGCTGCAGGGGCGGCCAGAGTTCGAGGGCCGCACGGCGGTGGTGTGCATCGCCGACGAGTTGCGCTCGCAGGAAATCGGCAACGGCCTGAGCTCGTTCGGCTTCAGCCTGATCGAAGCCGAAGCGTCGGACCTGGTCGAATTCGAGGCGGGCGACATGGACCTGCTGTTCGCCGACGCCGCCATGGCCATCCCCGCCGCACTTGTGGACCGCCCGCTGGTTCTCGTCACGTCCGACGATACCCCGAACACGTCGGACGACGACCGCGTGCGAATGGCCGGCGATCCCCAGACCACGCGCGCACTCGCTCGCGCATGCCACGAAGCCTTGGGCCTGGCCGTGCCGGACGCAGGCGCCACGGACTCGACGCTGGCGAGCGTGACGCACACCGCGCACATCCTCGTCGCCGAAGACCACCCGATCAATCGCGCGGTGATCGGGCGGCAGCTCGACAGCCTGGGCTACGCCTTCGCGATGGCGACGAATGGCGAGGAGGCGCTCGCGGAGTTGCAGCGCGCGCACTACGACCTGCTGCTCACCGACTGCCACATGCCGGTGATGGACGGTTACGCGCTGACGCGCGCCGTACGCGCGTCGGAGACCGGCGGCACGCATCTGCCTATCGTCGGGCTGTCCGCGAGCGTCCTTCCGGAACAGATCCAGCGTTGCCGCGACGCCGGCATGGACGATTTCCTCGGCAAGCCCATCCAGATGGATGCGCTCGCGGCCAAGCTTTCCTCGCTGCTGCTGTCGCCGGGCGCGGCGCACGCGTTGTTCGTCGGGGGCGAACCCGAGGGGCTGGATCGCCTGCGGACGATGTACGAGGACGAATCGGACTACCGGCGCGTCCTCGGCGAACTGCTCGCGATCAGTCGCAGTGAGCTGGCCGAACTCGACGAGGCCATCGACGCGGGCGATCCCGCGCGGCAGCGCGAACTCCTGCACCGCATCGAAGGCGCGCTGGTGCTGGTCGGCGCGCACATGGCCCCGCCGGACGACTCACCGCGCGACGTGGCGCTGCGCCGCGCGGCGATCGTCGCGACACTCGACAGCATCGCCTCGTCGCTCCGTGATGCGCGCAGCGACGCGATCGGGTGATGCGGCCATCAGCCGCTGAACAGCAGACTGGTGCCCACGAGCACGAGGAATCCGGCGAACACGCGCTTGAGCGTATCGCCGCGCAGGTAATGCGCCAGACGCGTGCCATAAGGCGCGGCGAACACCGACGCGGCCGCCACGCCGATCGCCGCGGGCAGGTAGACGTAACCGACCGCATGCTGCGGCAGCGCGCCGGGCGGCGCGTGCATCGCGTAGCCGATGGCGGCCGCCAGTCCGATCGCGACGCCGCATGCGGACGAGGTGCCGACGGCCCGCACCGGTATCACGCCGCGCCATACCAGCAAGGGCACCGTCATGCTCCCGCCGCCGATGCCGACCACCGCCGACAGCGCGCCGATGCCCACGCCGGCCGCGGTCATCGGAACGCCGCGCGGTGCTGGCACTTCCGTGCCGCGCGCCTCGCGCGAACCACCGAAGATCAGCTGCGCCGCGGCGAGGAAGCAGTAACCCGCGACGATCCAGCGCAGCACGTCGTCGTCGATGTGCACGGCGATGCCGCTTCCAACCCAGCCGCCAACGAGCAGTCCCGGCACCATCCACGCCACCGTCGGCCACAGCACGCTGCCGCGCCGGGCGTGCGCGCGTGCCGAAGCGGCGGCCGTCAGCACGATGCTTGCCAGCGAACTGGCCAGCGCGGCGTGCATCGCGGCCTCCTTCGGCACGCCCATGCCGGGCAGCAGCCACGCAAGCGCCGCCACCAGTACCAGCCCACCGCCCACGCCCAGCAGTCCGGCGAGGATGCCGGCGATCGCGCCGAGCCCGAGGAACACGAAGAGTGACAACAACATGGAAGCTCCCGATTGAAACCCTGCGCTGCGGGACGCCGCGCATCGACACGGCACGCGATGCGACAGATGCAGACATCACGCGCGTCCGGCCAGAAGGTCCCGTCACACACGATGCGTCATACCCGAAACGACGCCTGACCGCAGTGCGGATCATGGAGACGGCCGCTTCACGATGCTGGGCTATAGTCCCGCCAATGGTCCCCCGCCCATTCATCATCGTACTCGCTGCGTGCAGCGTGGCCCTTGCGGCATCTGCCTGCGCGCAGACGCCCGCGGCCGCGCGCGCCGTGTCCATCCCACCGTTGCCGAAGCCGCTCGCCGATCCGAAGCTCGATCGCGTGCGCACCGCGTTGCAGGCCGCCGAAACCGGCCCGATCGACGCGGCGCAGTTCTCCGACCTCGCGCAGCATCCGCTGTACGGATGGATCGAGTACGCATCGCTGCGGCGCGATATCGACAACCTGTCGCCCGCCGTCGCGCAAGCCTTCCTGTCGCGCAACCAGGGAAAGGCGGTCGCCGACGCTTTCCGCGAGACGTGGATCACCGCCGCCGCACGACGCCAGGACTGGTCGTCCGTGCTCGCCGCGTGGAGTCCGTCGATCAAGAGCACCGCGCTGCGCTGCAACGAGCTCGACGCGCGGCAGGCGCTCGGCCGCGCCGACGCGCAATGGACACGCGATGCGCAGGCGATCTGGCGGACCGGCAAGTCGCTGCCCGATGCCTGCGACGCGCCGATGACGGCGCTCGCGGCGCAGGGCGGACTCACGCCGGAGCTGCGCTGGGAACGCATCGAACTCGCCGCCGCCGAATGGCAGCCCGGCGTGATGCGCGCCGCGGCGCGCGGTTTGCCCGCCGATCAGGCGACGCTCGCCAACGATTACGCCGCCTTCCTCGACACGCCTCACGAGCGCGCGCTCAACTGGCCGAAAACCGAGCGCAGCCGCGAGATCGCATCGCAGGGCCTGGCGAAGTACGGCAAGACCTCGCCGGCGGGCGCCGAGGCGATCCTGCCGAAGTACGCCGACGCGCTCGGCCTGAGCGAAGCGCAGCGCGGCCGCATGCTGTACCAGATCGCGCTGTGGACCGTGGCGTCGTACGAGCCGGAATCGGCGCGTCGCCTCAACGCCGTGCCCGCCTCGGCGTACGACGAACGCCTCCACGAGTGGCGCGTGCGCGAAGCGCTGTCGCGTTCGGACTGGCCGGCGGCGCTGGCGGGGATCCAGAAGATGGGTGCCAAGCAGCGCAGCGATTCGCGCTGGATGTATTTCGAAGCGCGCTTGAACGAGATCGCCGGCCGCAAGCCCGAGGCCGAGCGGTTGTTCCGCGACGCCGCGAACAAGCCCGACTTCCACGGTTTCCTGGCCGCCGACCGCCTCGATCTGCCCTACGCGCTGTGCCCGTGGCTGCCGGAAACCACCTCCGCCGCGCAGCAGGCGATCGCGCGCGATCCGGCGATGGTGCGGGCGATGGGCCTGTTCCAGCTCGACCGCATCGGCTGGGCCGTGCGCGAATGGGACGACGCGCTGTCGCGCTTCAACGACGAGCAGCGCCGCATCGCGGTGGAGGTCGCGCAGGGCAACGGCTGGTTCGATCGCGCGGTGTTCTCGCTCGGGAAGAATCCCGACGAGTCGCGCCTGTACGGCCTGCGCTTCCCGCTGCACCATGAGGCGACGATCCGGCGCGAGGCGGCGAAGAACAACCTCGATCCGGCATGGGTCGCGGCGGAGATCCGCGCGGAGAGCATCTTCTACCCGCGCGCGCGCTCGTCGGCCAACGCGATGGGGCTGATGCAGATCCTGCCCGGTACCGGCTCCGGCGTCGCCAGCCGCATCGGCCTGTCCTGGGGCGGCGCGGAGAGCCTGTACGACCCGGACACCAACATCATCCTGGGCACGGCCTACCTGGGTCAGCTGATGGACAAGTACGGCGGCCAGCCGTACCAGGTCATCGCCGGCTACAACGCGGGCCCGGCGCCGCTCGCGCGCTGGCAGTCGCAGCGGCCCGGCATGGAGCCGCCGTTCTGGATCGAGACCATCAGCTACAAGGAAACGCGCGAGTACGTCGCGCGCGTGCTGGCCTTCAGCGTGCTGTACGACTGGCGCCTCAACGGCGATGCGCTGCGGCTCAGCAATCGCCTGATCGGCCGCACCGATGGTGCGCGCACACGCTTCACGTGCCCGACGCCGGCCGCGGCACCGCCGGCCGCACCGGCGACACAATCCAGTTCCCGATCACAGCGTTGAAGTCCGGCCTCGCCTAGACTTTCGCCATGACACAACGTCACGTGGTGATCCTCGGCGGCACCGGCTTCGTCGGCCGGCATCTGGTCGCGCGCCTGTTGCAGGGCGGCGACCGCGTGACCGTGCTCAGTCGCGGCGTGGACGCCGCCAAGCGCCGCCTCAAACCGCAGGGCGCGAGCCTGATCGAAGGCGATGTCGCCGACGCGGACTTCCTCGCCGCCGTGCTCGACGATGCCGACGCGGTGGTGAACCTCATCGGCATCCTCAACGAGAAGGGCGATCGCGGCGACGGCTTCGAACGCGTGTTCGTCGGCATCACCGATGCGTTGATCGACGCGATGCAGCGCATGGGCGTGCGCCGGCTGCTGCAGATGAGCGCGCTCAATGCGGGGCGCGGGGAAAGCCACTACCTGCAGGCGCGCGGCCGTGCCGAACAACACGTTCGCGCATCCGGGCTCGACTGGACGCTGCTGCGTCCGTCGGTGATCGCCGGCCCCGGCGATGGCCTGTTCTGCCGTTTCGACGGGCTGCTGAAGTTCGCGCCGGTGCTGCCGATCGGTCGTGCCGATGCGCGCTTCCAGCCCGTCTGGGTGGGCGACGTCGTCCAGGCCTTTGCCAGGGCGCTCGAGGAGCCGCGCAGCATCGGCCAGTCCTACGACCTGGTCGGCCCCGACGTGATGACGCTGAAGCAGATCGTGAAGCTCGCCGCGCGCGGTCGCGGGCGGCATCGCGTGGTGCTCGGACTTCCGACGTCGCTCGGCAAGCTGCAGGCCGAAGTCGGCGAATGGCTGCCCGGCAAGCCGATCAGCCGCGACAACTGGCGTTCGCTGCAGCTGGACTCGGTGAGCATGGAAGACGGCCTGCGCCGCCTGAACCTCACGCCCACGCCGGTGGAACCGAAGCTGGCGGAGATCCTCGCCGGTTGCTGAAGCGCCCGAACACGGAGCGCATCGCGCCGGTGCGCTAGCATCGCGCCTGCACCGTTCCGGAGACACGCAGATGGGCCTGATCGACACCCTGCTCGGCCATGCGGGCGAGAAGCCCGTGGAGAAGATCGCCGAGGAATTCGCGCCGCTGCTCGCGCCCGGCGAAACGCTGGAGCGCGCGTTCGGGCTCATCCGCGACCTGATCGTGTTCACCGACCGCCGCATGATCCTGGTCGACAAGCAGGGCGTCACCGGCAGCAAGGTGCAGTACCTGAGCATCCCGTATCGCAGCGTGGTGATGTTCTCGGTCGAAACGGCCGGGCATTTCGACATGGATTCCGAACTGCGCATCTGGCTGTCCGGGCAATCGGCGCCGATCTCCCGCACGCTCGGCCGCGACAGCGGCGTGCGCGAGATCCTTGCCCTGCTCGCCCAGCACGCGCCGCGCTGACAGGCAGCGCTGGATGAAGCGATACCTCGTCGGCGGCGCCGTGCGCGACCGCCTGCTCGGCCTGCCGCACGGCGACAACGACTGGGTCGTCGTCGGCGAGACGCAGGCGTCGATGGAAGCGGCGGGATTCCGCGCCGTCGGGCGCGACTTCCCGGTGTTCCTCGATCCCGAGAGCGGCGAGGAACACGCACTCGCGCGCACCGAGCGCAAGAGCGGCCGCGGCTATCGCGGGTTCGTGGTGGATGCCGATCCCTCGGTCACGCTGGAAGACGACCTGCAGCGTCGCGATTTCACCATCAACGCCATCGCGCAGGACGAAGACGGCGCGCTGGTCGACCCCTACGGCGGCGCGCGCGACATCGAGGCGCGCGTGTTGCGTCATGTCGGCCCTGCCTTCGCCGAGGATCCGCTGCGCGTGCTGCGCGCGGCGCGGTTCATGGCGCGCTTCGCTTCGCTCGGTTTCACCGTCGCGCCGGAAACCATGGCGCTGATGCGCGAGATGGCCGCGTCCGGCGAACTGGCCGAACTCACCGCCGAGCGCGTGTGGCAGGAAACGCGGCGCGCGCTTGCGTGCCAGACGCCGTCGGCGTTCCTGCGGACGCTGCACGACGCAGGGGCGCTCGCCGTCGTGCTGCCGGAAGTGGATGCGCTGTACGGCGTGCCGCAGCGCGCGGAGTACCACCCTGAAGTCGATACCGGCGTGCACGTCGAACTGGTCTGCGACATGGCCGCGCGCTTGGCGCCCGGCGACGACCTGATCGGCTTCGCCGCGATGACGCACGACCTCGGCAAGGCGCTGACGCCTTCGCACGTGCTGCCCAAGCACCTCGGCCACGAGCACGCCGGCCTTGCTCCATTGCGCGGGCTCTGCGGCCGGTTGAAGGTGCCGACCGAACATCGCCAGCTGGCCGAAGCGGTGTGCCGCGAACACCTCAACGTGCACCGATTTGACGAACTGCGCGCGAGCACGGTGTACGAACTGTTCGCGCGCTGCGACGGGTTCCGCAAGCCGGCGCGCATCGCGCAGATGGCGATCGTGTGCGAAGCCGACAAGCGCGGCCGCGCCGGCCTCCAGGACGTGCCCTATCCGCAGGGCGAAGCGCTGAAGGCCGCGCTGGCGTCGGCGATGACGGTGCGCGCGGAGGACGTCGCGCGCGGCCTGAGCGGGCCGGAGGTCGGCGAGGCGATGAAGAAGGCGCGGATCCGGGCGATCGCGGAGGCTACGGGGAAGAAGCCTTAGATCGCCACGGTGGGCGCCAGCTTTCGCTGCAATGACGGCGGAGACTGGGTTCGCCGTGGTTGGAGTGCCCATGCGGTACGGGCCTGGGTCCCGGCTTTCCCGGGATGACGGTGGTCCTGATGCTGTTCGTTCCGGACTGAGAGTCCCGAGCCACCCAAAGAAAAACGCCGGCCGACTCCCCAGTCGCCCGGCGTTTCCTGATCCTCTGACCGCGGCTCCCTCGCCCCCTGGCACCGGGAGTCCGCGTTTCGCGTCGCCGTTTAGCGGCATCGCGACGCCACGATACGTGAAGCTTCCGTTAGGAACCGTGCGGCGATCACAGGATTCCACACGCCCCTGCGCCCCGCCGCCGCACCGCGCGGGCAACCGTGAACACGGTCGCACCGCGCGGCCGGTCGATCAGAACTGGTAGCTCGCCTTCACGTACCACTCGCCGCCGTTGAAGCCGAAGGGCGAGGACAGCGGGTACTTCGCGCCCAGGAACGTCAGCGTGGTGTTCGTCTCGCGGTCGGGGTAGTTGTCGAAGACGTTGTTGCCGCCGACGGTCACGTGCAGCTTGTCGTCCATGAAGGCGAAGGTCGCCGACAGGTCGAACAGCCATTCGGAGCCGAACTCGCCCTGCTCGCCGAAGGTGAAGTCCTCCCAGCTGTCGTAGTAGTTCGCGCGGGCGGTGAAGTTCACGTTCCACGGCGAGCGCCAGTCGAAGGTGATGACGCTGCGGTTGTTCGGAAGCTGGTTCTCCAGGTCCGCCACGCGTTCGGCGTCGATGACCGGCGTCGTCGTGCCCGGGATTACCGCCACCGAGTCCACTTCCTGCTTGTTGTAGCTGTGGCGGAAGTCGAACACGCCGGTGCCCCAGCCGCCGAAGTCGGCGCGATAGACCGCGACGAGGTCGACGCCCTGCACCGTGCTGTCGAAGCCGTTGACGAAGTACGACACCTGGCGCAGCAGTTCCGCGCCCGGCACGCCGGCGTCGATCAGCGCCTGCTGCTGCGGCGAGCCGTCGGCGACGTTGATCGTCTGCAATGCGATGCGGTCTTCGACCTCGATGTTGTAGTAGTCCAGCGTGAGGCTGAAGACGTCGTTGGGCGACCACACGAAGCCGGCCGAGTACGACAGCGATTCCTCCGCCGTCACCGGCGTGGCGCCGAGCGCGATTGCCGCCTCGCTCGCCACCGGGAACGTGCCCAGCGGCACGAGGTTGCCCGACGAGTCGGCCGTGGTGGTCACGTCCAGCGTGTTGAGCTGGCCGGGCGTCGGCGTGCGGAAACCGGTGTTGACGGTGGCACGGACGGCGAAGGCGTCGGTGAAGGCGAAGCGCGTGGAGACCTTCCAGTCGAAGGTGCTGTCGAAGTTCGACGTGTCCTCGTAGCGGCCCGCGACGCCGACGGTCCAGTCTTCGACCACGTCGGTTTCCAGGTCGAGGTACGCGGCGCGGCTGTACTGGCTGAAATCGCCCGCCGCTTCCGGCGAGTCGCCCTGGAAGCCGTCCGAGCCCACGCCGAACAACGCGCCGGTCGGGCCGTTCTCCCACGAGGCGGTGTCGCCCGCCCGGATCTTGTAGGTCTCCTCGCGCCACTCGGCGCCGAAGGCGACGTTGACGGGCGTGGCGAACACGTCGTTCTGCCACGGCCAGACGAAGTCGGCGTTGGCGCCGCGCTCGAGCTGGGTAAGATCGCCCGGCTCGAAGCTGGTCGGGCTCAGGCGGCCCAGGCTCGGATTGATCGAGCTGGTCATCTTGTAAATCATGTGGTTCTCGCCCTGGCGCAGGCTGACGTCCCAGCGCAGGCTCCCGGCGGTTCCGCCCTTCGCACCGAACACGCCTTCGTAGTCGGTGATTTCCGCGCCGAAGGTCGGCGTGTAGCCGCCCGGGAACAGCGGGTAGATCGGGTTGAGCGCGATCCAGCCCGACGGGCTCGACGCATCGGCGGTGAGGTAGTCGGCGGGATTGAGCCCGCGCGCGACGATGTCGTTCACCAGCGACTGCTCGACCGGATCGGCGACGCCGTTGCCGTCGCTGTCGACCATCAGCGTGCCGCGCGGCGTCACGCCGGGCACGCCGACAGGCGTGCGGTAGAAGAAGCTGGATTCGTACTCGGTGTCGGCGTAGCTGCCGAAGCCGTAGAGGCTGACGTTCTCGTTGATCGGGTATTCGGCGTTGAAGAACGAGCGCAGGCCTTCGCCGTCCGGATCGCCCCAGCGCTGGCCCAAACCTTCGAACGGCACCAGGTTCGTGCCGACGGCCGCGCCGACGTCCGCCGCGTCCGCACGCGGGACGCCGCGCGAGGTGTGGTCGGAATCGAAATACTCCACCGTCATGTTGAAGAAGCCGCCATCGCCGAGTTCGGCGCCGGCGTTGAACGAGGTGCGCCAGCGGTCGCCGTCGCCCTCGTAGGTCGAACCGTACTGGCCGTCGATGCGGACGCCGTCGGAGTAGTCGTTGAGCAGCACGTTGATCACGCCGGCGATGGCGTCGGAGCCGTACTGCGCGGACGAGCCGTCGCGCAGCACTTCCACGCGCTGGATCGCGGCGGAGGGAATCAGGCTGTAGTCGACGGCCTGCGAGCCCTGGTTCACGGTGCCGAACGGTTCGACCTGCAGGTTCACCAGCGCCGAGCGATGCCGGCGCTTGCCGTTGATCAGCACCAGCGTCTGGTCCGGCGGCAGGTTGCGCAGGTTGGCCGGGCGCACGAACGCGGTGCCGTCGGCGATCGGGAAGCGCTGCGTGTTGAAGGACGGCGCGATGTTGGCCAGCTGGTCGGTGAAGTCGGCCGAGGCCTGCTTCTCCAGGTCCGCCGGCCGGAAGACATCGACCGGGGACATCGATTCGGTGGGCGAGCGGCCCTGCACGCGCGTGCCGGTGACCACGAGCTTGTCGAGGTCCACGGCTTCCTGGCGGTCGGCGGGTGCCGCGGCGGGGGCCGGAGGCGTCTGCGCGGTGTCCTGTGCGAAGGCGGGCGATACGACGGTCGAGAACAGCGCGGCGAGGACGGCCGTGGTCAGGCGATGTCGGTTGGCAACGAGCATTGGCGGTTTCCTTACTCAGGGTGGGCGGACTCCCCCTGTCGAGCCCAGCCCCGAGCTTTAACCGGCCTTTAACCTTTGCGCAATACCTACCGTCGTTTTGCCTAATCTGCTTTTATGGCGATCTTTTGTACTGCGACCGCCATCTCACCTCAGGCGGACGCTGTTCACCGGGCGCACGTCCCGGTCGCGAACATCGCGCATCGGCTTCGAAGCACCTGCGAACGGGATCGAATGCCGCCAAACGCCACTAGCGACCTCGGATCTTCTCTTCGATCCGGACCAGCAACCCGCCGATCGCCGTCGGCCCGAGCATCAGCCCGGCGAGCACGCCGAGCGAATTGGCCAGCGCGTCGGCCGAATCGGCCATGCGGCTGACCGTCCACGCGCCCTGGGCGAATTCCAGCGCGACCCCGAGCGCGATCAGTCCCACCGCCGCGATCGCCTGCGCCCGCCGGTGCGCGAACAGCATCACCGCCCAGGCGCTGAGGATCAGGTAGCCGACGAAGTGCTCGACCTTGTCGAATCCGTCCGGCACCTCGGGCAGGTCGTGCGCCGGCAGCAGCGAGGACGTCACCACGGCGGCGATCATCGCGATCCAGATCGCCACCCACAGCGCGGGCCAGCGGAATTCGCGCAGCCAGGAGCGCCGGCTCGCCGTCGCGCTCACAGGCGGAAACTCAGGTCGCCAACGAGGAAGGCCGCGCCGAACTCGACACCCTTCTCGAAGCCCATCACCTGGAAGCGCTCGCCCATCTCGCTGGGGAGCGTGAGGCGCTTCACTTCCTGCGTGCGCTTCATGCGCTCGCCTTCGTCGGCGATCCGCTCGATGCGTTCGAGCACGCCGGCCAGCCCGTTGCCGAGCAGGAAGCTCGCCTGCGAACAGTAGCCGGCGAAGTCGAAGCCTGCCGCCACGCCGGCTTCGGCGAGCGCGGTGAAGTCGACCGACGCGGTCAGGTCCTGCAGGCCCGGCCACAGCAGGGGCTCGGCGTGCATGCGGTGGCGATAGAACGCGCGCAGCGTGCCGTCGCTGCGTTCGGGCAGGTAGAACTCGCCGCGCGAATAGCCGTAGTCGACGAACAGCATCGCGCCGTTGCGCATGCCGCCGGACACCGCCTGCACCCAGTACGGCAGCTGCGGCAACGCTTCGGAGCGGTAGCCGTGCTCGAACTCGCGGCCGAGCTGGCGTTCCAGATGACGCACTGCGTTGCCGAGGAACGCGTCGGCCGGACGCAGCACGCGCTTCAGCTCGCCGCCTTCGACGGCGACGTGTTCCTCGTACACCTCGCCCGCCTCGATGGCGAAGCGCGGCGTCGGCAGCGCGTCGATCACTTCGTTGGCGAACAGCACGCCATCCCACTCGTCGTCGAACGGCCCATCGAGCCACTCGACCAGCTCGAACAGCGGCGGCACGAGGCGCTCCTGCAGGCGCTCGCGCTGGCGATGCCGCAGCTGCGCGCTGGGTTCGAGGATGCAATAGCGATCGGGCAGCGCGTCCAGTTCCATCAACCGCTTCAGCGCGACTTCGGCGAACGCGCCGGTTCCGCCGCCGAGTTCGAAGAACCGCGCCTGCGGCCCGAGTTGCTGGAACACCGGCGCGACGCTCTCGGCCACGCACGCGGCGAAGATCGGGCCGAGTTCGGGCGCGGTGACGAAATCGCCGCTTTCGCCGAACTTGCTCGCGCCGGCGCTGTAATAGCCGAGGCCCGGCGCGTACAGCGCCAGCTCCATGAAGCGCGAGAACGGAATCGCGCCGCCGTTCCCGGCGATCTGCGCGCGGATCAGCTCGTCCACGCGCGCGCTGTGCGCGAGCGCATCGGCGTCGGGCGTCGGCAGGGCGTTGGCCTCGCGCTGGCGCTGTTGCGCGTCAGGACGATGCGAGGGGGAATCGGTGGACATGCGGCATCGCCGTGGGAACACTGGCCGCTCAGGATACGCCACGCCCCGGAGAGACCCGTCATGGACGCATCTTCATGAGCACGCCCCGCTCCGCCGCGCCCGTGGCGCTGGTGACCGGCGCCGCGAGACGGATCGGCGCCGCGATCGTGCGTCGCCTGCACGGCGCGGGCTACGACATCGCGCTGCATTACCGTGGCTCGTCGGACGAGGCGAACGCGCTGGCGGCGGAACTGGAACGCGCGCGCGCTGGCAGCACGTTGCTGCTTCAGGCCGACCTGGCCGAGTTCGACCGCCTCCCCGAGCTGATCGCGCAATGCGTGGGCCGCTTCGGCCGGCTGGATGCGCTGGTGAACAACGCGTCGACCTTCACGCCGACGCCGATCGGCTCCGCGACGCCGGCGCAATGGGACACGCTGTTCGCCAGCAACGCGCGCGCGCCGTTCTTCCTCGCGCAGGCCGCCGCGCCGCATCTGCGTGCCTCGCGTGGCGCGATCGTGAATCTCGCCGACCTCTACGCCGAGCGTCCGCTGCGCGAACACACGCTGTACTGCATGGCGAAGGCCGCCCTGCTGATGATGACGCGCTCGCTCGCGCTGGAACTCGGCCCCGACGTGCGCGTCAACGCGGTCTCGCCGGGCGCGATCCTCTGGCCGCAAGACCGCAACGACATCGCCGCGCAGCAGGCGATGCTTGCGCGCACGCCGCTGGCCCGAACCGGAACACCGGAGGAAGTCGCCGAGGCCGTGCGCTGGCTGCTGCAGGACGCGCACTACAGCACGGGACAGGTGCTGCATCTGGATGGCGGACGACTGCTGGCGGTGTGACGGTTTAGGAACCGCTGGCTCGAACAGCCCCTTCGTCACCAGCCGGAAAGAACTGACGGCGCCGGTCGTGACACCGGCGCCGCCCGGACATCACTTCGCCGCGAACGCCGTCTCCAGCTGCAGCGCGCGAAACGCCGGCGGCGCCTCGCCTTCCATCGCGTAGCGGTACAGCGCCGCCGCATAAATGCCGCTCAGCGCCGCCTGGTACACGCCGAGCAGCAGCAGGCCGATCACGAACAACACCACGATCGACACCGCCAGCGCCACCGACAGCTGCGCGGCCACGAACGCCAGCAGCGCGCCAATGACGATGATGGCGAACGAGATCAGGCCGAACGCCATGCCGATGCCGACATTGCCGATCGCGTTCTCGCCCCACGTGCGCTTGAGCAGGTTCGCGCTGCGCTTGAGCGCTTCGAACGGGCCGACTTCCTGGTGCACCAGCACCGGCACCACGAGGAACGTCGCCAGCGTCCATGCCGCGCCGAGGCCGCCGCCGACCAGCCGCATCAGCAGGTTGTCGTCGTCCTTCATGCGCTTGAGGAGCACGCCGACGGTCGCCGTGATAGCCGCGTAACCGAGGATCGACGGCAGGCGTGCCTTCGCCGCGTTGAAGCCGTCGGCCAGCGTCGGATCGCCGCCGTCCAGGCGGATCATCGCGGCGGCTACCAGCGCGCTGTTGCAGAACACGATCACCGTGTACTGGCAGAAATAGAACAGGAACACCCAGATCACGCTCGATGCCACGCCCTGGCTGAAAACGCGCCAGCCGATCATCGGCACCAGGAACGTCGCCAGCACCACGAGCGTGGCGACGGCGGAGACGACCGGGAACACCATCAGCTCCTTGTCCGAGCGCAGCACGGCCGCACTCGCCTTCACCAGCTCCCAACTGCGCGAGAACTTATCGAACATCGCAATTTCCCCAGTCCCCCATGGACCAGCGCGCATCCTCGGGCCGGTGCGGGCGCGGTGGCAAGGGGAAGACGCGCGAATTCGGACGGCCGGCGCGGTCCGCGTCGCTCAGAGCGGCGCCGTTTCCAGCGTCGCTCCGTGTTCGGGATGGGCGGCCCACAGCTGCGCGAGCGTGCGACCGGTGCCGGGCACGACGACGTCGGGCGCGATCTCCGCCAGCGGCCGCAGCACGAACGCGTGTTTCAGCTCCGGGCGCGGAATGCGCAGATTGCCCGCGCCTTCGAGCGTGAGTCCGTCGAACAGCACGATATCGATGTCGAGCGTGCGGTCGCCGTAACGCGGCCCGCTTCTGTCCCGGCCGTGCGCGTCTTCCAGCGCGTGCAGCCATGCGTTCAGTGCGTGCGGATCGAGGTCGGACTCGATGATCGCCGCGGCGTTGTGGAAATCGGGCCCGTCGAAACCCACAGCGCGCGTGCGATACACCGGCGACATGACGACCTCGCCGAAACGCTCGCGCAATGCGCGCACGGCCGCACGCAGGTGCGTCACGGCATCGACGTTGCTGCCCAGGCTCAGGTAGGCGCGGCTCATGCGGAACGCGGTGCCGATGTCAGGACGCGGAACGTTCGATCATCACGCCGACCGCGCGCGCGCCGCGCACTGCGCCGGGCTTGCTCAGCTTCAGTCGCACGCGCTGGACGCCGAACTCGGTGATCACGATCTGCGCGACGCGTTCGGCCAGCGTTTCGACGAGTTCGAAACTGGACTGCGACACGTACTCGACGATGCGGTTGCTCACCGCCTTGTAGTTGAGCGTGTCGGCGATCGCGTCGGTCGCCGCCGGAATGCGGTTGTCGAAGGCCATCTCGATGTCGAACACGAGCGGCTGACGGATGCGGCGCTCCCAGTCGTAGATGCCGATCAGCGCCTCGATTTCGAGGCCTTCGATGAAGACGTGGTCCATGGGAGCCGTGATTCGTGATTCGTGATTGGGGATTCGCAGAAGCGAAAGCTTACAGCGCGCACCGGCTGCGCCCGCGAATCACGCCTCACGATTCACGAATTCACCGCCTCCAGCGTCGCCATGTCCCAGCGCGGCGTGACGCGCACCGCGAGGTCGCCATGTTGCCCGGCGGCGAGCCGCAGCGCGCCGGCGTAGGCGATCATCGCGCCGTTGTCGGTGCAGAACTGCGGGCGCGGGAAGCTCACGCGGCCGCCGCGCTTGCGCGTCATCTCGTCGAGCTTCGCGCGCAGCCGCTTGTTCGCGCCGACGCCACCGGCGACGACGAGCGTGTCGCAACCGGCCGCTTCCAGCGCGCGTTCGCACTTGATCGACAGCGTGTCGACCACCGCGTCCTCGAAGCCACGCGCGATGTCGGCGCGGACCGCGTCGCCCTGGTCGCTGTCCTTCCACGCCAGCAGCACCTGCGTCTTCAGGCCGCTGAAGCTGAAATCGAGGCCGGGACGATCGGTCATCGGCCGGGCGAACCTGAACACGCCGGGGCGTCCCTGCTCGGCCAGCGCCGCGAGCTGCGGGCCGCCCGGGTACGGAAGGCCCATCAGCTTGGCGGTCTTGTCGAAGGCCTCACCGGCCGCGTCATCCAGCGTTTCGCCGAGCAGCCGGTAGCGGCCGATCGCCTCCACGTGCACCAGCTGCGTGTGGCCGCCGGAGACCAGCAGCGCCACGAACGGCGGCTCGGGACGGCCGCGCTCGGGGTCGTCCTCCAGCAGCGGCGCCAGCAGGTGGCCTTCCATGTGATGGACGCCGATGGCCGGGACGTCCAGCGCCCAGGCCATCGAGCGGGCCACGCCCGCGCCGACCAGCAGCGCCCCGACGAGCCCGGGGCCGGCCGTGTAGGCCACGCCGTCGAGGTCGGACGTGGTCAGGCCGGCTTCGCGCAGGGTCTCGCGGACCAGCGGCAGCAGCTTGCGGACGTGGTCGCGGCTGGCCAGTTCGGGCACCACGCCGCCGTATTCGGCGTGCAGGGCGATCTGGCTGTAGAGGGTGTGCGCGCGCAGACCGGATTCGGTGTCGTAGACGGCCACACCGGTCTCGTCGCAGCTGGTTTCGATGCCGAGGACTTTCAAGATGGACTTCCGCGAGGGGGCGCAGGGCGGCTTCCGGGCGGCCGGAAGCGTGTGGATTCAAGGACCTGCATCCAAAGTAGGGCCCTATGTTGCACCTTCAAGAAGGCCGCCGCTATAATGCGCGGCTCTTCCCCGGCCTGCCCGGGCCGGTTACCGAAACGAGATTACGTATGCCCAGCGTCAAAGTCCGCGAAAACGAGCCTTTTGAGTTTGCTCTGCGTCGCTTCAAGCGCACCTGCGAGAAGGCCGGTGTCCTGGCCGAGACCCGCAAGCGCGAGTTCTACGAGAAGCCGACCCAGGAACGCAAGCGCAAGGCCGCAGCCGCGGTGAAGCGCCAGGCGCGCCGCGCCTCGCGCGACGTGACCAAGCGTCAGCGCCTGTACTGATCGCCCTGGCGGGTCCGCGCACCGCGCGACCTGCTCCCGGACGCATCACACAAGCCGGCCGCGCCCTGCGCTGCCGGCTTTTTGTGTTTCCGGATTTCGGATTCCGGCGATGACCGCCCCGTACCCGGGCCGTCGCCGGATGCCCGGACTGGCCCCCATCACCCCGATTCCGCGCGCCCGCCGCGCGATCCCCAGCCAAGGAGCAGCCCGATGAGCCTCAAGCAGCGACTCACCGACGACATGAAGGCCGCGATGAAGGGCGGCGACAAGCACAGCCTCGCCGTGATCCGCCTGATCAACGCCGCCATCAAGCAGAAGGAAGTGGACGAGCGCATCGAACTGGACGACGCCGCGGTCATCGCCGTGCTTGACAAGATGGTCAAGCAGCGCCGCGACTCGGTCACCCAGTACGAAGCCGCCAGCCGCGAGGACTTGGCGCAGGTCGAGCGCGACGAGATCGTCGTGATCGAGCGCTACATCCCCGCGAAGATGGGCGAGGCCGAGATCCTGGCCGCGATCGACGCCGCCATCGCCGAAACCGGCGCCACCGGCCCGGCCGACATGGGCAAGCTCATGGGCCCGCTGAAGGCCAAGCTCGCCGGCCAGGCCGACATGGGCCAGGTGTCGGCGCTGGTGAAGAAGCGTCTGGCGAACTGATTCCGCTGTCCCGCTCCCGCGTGCGGGAGCCGGTTGGGGTGGGGGCAACCGCCGCCTTCATCCGCCCTTCGGGCACCTTCTCCCGCAAGCGGGAGAAGGGTGAGCGCATGGCATCCTTACCGTCCAATGGCCCGCATCCCCGACGCTTTCATCGATGACCTGCTCGCGCGCACCGACCTCGTCGAGGTGATCGGCTCGCGCGTGCAGCTCAAGCGCCAGGGCAAGGAATACTCGGCGCGCTGTCCGTTCCACGACGAGCGGTCGCCGAGCTTCACCGTCTCGCCGGTGAAGGGCTTCTACCACTGCTTCGGCTGCGGCGCGCACGGCACCGCGATCAGCTTCCTGATGAACTACGACCGCCTCGAGTTCCTCGACGCGGTGGAAGAACTCGCCAAGCGCCTTGGCATGGAAGTGCCTCGCGACACGCACCAGCGCAATGCGAATCCCGACAGCCAGGATCTGTACGGCGCGCTCGATGCGGCGTCGAAGTTCTTCCAGAAACAGTTGGCAAGCAACGGCCGCGCACTGGGCTATTTCGACAGCCGCGGCGTCGATGCCGAGACGCGCGCGCGTTTCTCGCTGGGCTACGCACCCGATGGTTTCAACGCGTTGCGCGATGCGCTGGGCACCGATCCGCGACGCATGAAGCTGCTCGAACGCGGCGGGTTGTTCTCGAAGAACGATCGCGGCCACGTCTACGACAAGTTCCGCGATCGCGTGATGTTCCCGATCCACGATCGCCGCGGTCGCACCATCGCGTTCGGCGGCCGCGTGCTCGAAAAGGAAAACGGTCCGAAGTACCTCAATTCGCCGGAAACCGAGCTCTTCCACAAGGGCCGCGAACTCTACGGCCTGTGGCAGGTACGTCAGGCGAACAGCAGGATCGAGCGCCTGATCGTCGTCGAAGGCTACATGGACGTGATCGCGCTGTTCCAGAACGGCTTCGAGACCGCGGTGGCGACGCTCGGCACCGCGACGACGCCCGACCACGCCGAACTGCTGTTCCGCAACGCACCCGACGTCTACTTCTGTTTCGACGGCGACCGCGCCGGTCGCGGCGCCGCATGGAAGGCGGTCGAATCGGTGCTGCCGCGCATGAAGGACGGCCGCCAGGCGTTCTTCCTGTTCCTGCCCGACGGCGAGGATCCGGATTCGCTGGTGCGCAACGAAGGCCGCGAGGGTTTCGAAGCGCACCTGAAACAGGCGACGCCGCTGTCGCAGTTCTTCTTCGATTCGCTGTCCAGCGACGTCAACCTGCACACGCTCGAAGGCAAGGGCCGTCTGGCCGAACGTGCCAAACCGCTGTTGGCGCAGATTCCCGACGGCGCATTCGGCGATCTGATGAAGCAGCGGCTCACCGAACTCACCGGCGTCGGCGCACGCGCGAGCGCGCCGGAAACGCATGTGCCCGCGCAGCGCGCGCGCGCGGCCGGCAACGCGCCGCACGGATCGAAACCGTCGCTCGTGCGCAGCGCGATCACGATGCTGATGCAGCAGCCGCAGGTGGCGCTCGCGTTGCCGGCGTCGCTGCATTTCGCCTCGCTCGACCAGCCCGGCATCGGCCTGCTGGTGGAGATCATCGAACTCGTGCACCAGCGCCCCGACATCTCCACCGGCATGGTGCTGGAGCATTTCGCCGATCGCAGCGAAGCGCCGGCGCTGACCAAACTCGCCACCGCCGGTGCAGTGGAAACCACCGCGTCGACGCCCCTGGATGCGCGCGTGCTCGACGACGCCGACCGCCGGCAGCAGGCGTTCCTGGACGCCATCGCGCGCCTGGATGCGCAGGCGCTGCAGGCGCGCATCGAATCGCTGCAGGCGCGCATGACGTCGCTCGTCGACGCGGAAAAGCAGGAACTGCGCGAGCTGCTGTCGCTGCGGATGTTGAGTCGCCACTGACGGCGCGCCGGTGGGCGGAAGGTCATCCGCACTTCCTGCATGGGCGATCACGATCGCGGACGGTGACAGTGGCGTCATCCTGATGCGAGCGTGTCCGATGCCGTCTTCGTCCCGCCTGCTGTTCATACCCGCGCTGGTCGGGCTGCTCTACGCCTGCGTGCAGCTGGCGCTTGAATGGTCCGGCGGCGGCGTGCAGAGCCACCACCTGCTCAACCGCGCGGACATGCCCGCCATCTCGAACTGGCTCGGTCTGCTGACGTTGCCCGCGGTTGGCCTTGCGTTCGGCTGGCGCGCGCGCCGACTCGGCGGCGTCACGCGTGCGATGTGGGCCGGGCTGATCGTGTCGTTCCTCTACGGCACGGCGATGGCGACGGGCTTCAAGCTCGGCGCCGGAGGCGTCACGCAGGCGCTCTTCCTCGGGCTGTTCGGCGTGCGATCCTGGCGCCGGTGTATCGCGCCGAATGCATCGCCGGCTTCGTCGCCGGCATGGCCTTCACTTTCGGCGGCGTGCTGCCGCTGATCGTCGCGCTGGTGTTCGCCGGGCTCTCGGCAGCAGTGCGGTTCGGCGCCCGCGCGCTCTGGCGGCGTTCACGCCGCGCGGCCTGACGCCGGCCGCATTCGCGACAGCGGCCCGGCGCGGCAAAGGCGGCGCGGGCTAAGCTCGGGCTTTCCATCCGGGGAACGCCCATGTCGCCACGTGGTTCCATGCTCCTGTCCGCCCTGCTCCTCGCCTGCGCCACGCCGGCCATCGCGCAGAAGAAGACGGCCCCGCCGACCGTGGCACGTGAACAGGTCGGCAATCGCACCAGCGAGAACATCCCCGCGATTCCGCCCGAACTGACCGAACGCCTCAGCCGGTACCAGAACACGCGCGGCGCGACGTTCGCCGGCTGGAGCGACGACTGCCTGCTGATCAGCACGCGCTTTGCCGAGACCGCGCAGGCGCATCGCGTGTGCGCGCCGATGGGCATGCGCGAGCAGCTGACGTTCTATCCCGAACCGCTCGCGGCGATCGAGGCGGCGCCGTCGCGTTCGAACCTCGACGGCTTCGTGTTCGGCAAGGACGTCGGCGGAAACGAGTTCTGGCAGCTGCACTGGTTCGATCTGAAATCCCGCGAGACCACGCTGCTCACCGACGGCAAGGCGCGCAACCAGGGACCGCTGTTCTCGCACGACGGCAGGCAGTTCGCGTGGAGCAGCACCGCGCGCAACGGGAAGGACACCGACGTGTGGGTGATGGATTTCGCCACGCGCAAGCCGCGCGTGCTCGTCACCGAAGGCGGGCAGTGGAACGCGATGGACTTCTCACCCGATGGCCGCGAGCTGCTGGTGATGAAGTACGTCTCCGCCGCCGAGTCGTACCCCGGCGTGGTCGACGTCGCCAGCGGCAAGCTGACGATGTTCCCGGTTGATGGGGGCAAGGCGTCGCTGAAGGACTTCAAGTACGCGCCCGACGGGCGCGGCGTGTATTACATCTCCGACGAGCCGGTGGACGGCAAGCCGCAGGAGTTCCTGACGCTGCGCCATCACGATCCGAAGACCGGGAAGTTCGAGGTGCTTACCGCGTCGACGCAGTGGGACGTCGCGGATCTGGCGATCGCAGACGACGGAAAGCACCTTGCGTACACGACGAACGAGGACGGCATCTACAAGTTGCACGTGCTGTCGCTGCCCTCGCATCGCGAGGTGAAGCTGCCGCAGTTGCCGGTCGGCGTCGTGGTGAACCTCGGCTTCTCGCCTGACGGCAAACGCCTTGCGGTGACGCTCAACTCGGCGACGTCGCCGAGCGACGTCTACGTGATCGACCTGGCCAGCGCGAAGCTCGCGCGCTGGACGCAGAGCGAAGTCGGCGGACTGGACGCATCGAAGTTCGTCGCGCCGACGCTGGTGCACTACCCGACGTTCGACGCCGTCGATGGAAAGCCGCGCGAGATTCCCGCGTTCTACTACCGCCCGGCGAACGTGCCGGCAGGCAAGAAGATTCCCGTCGTGATCAACATCCATGGCGGACCGGAAGGCCAGTCGCTGCCGCTGTTCAATCCGACCGCGCAGTTCCTGGCGAATGAACTCGGCGTCGCGATGCTGCTGCCGAACGTGCGCGGTTCGGAGGGCTACGGCAAGACGTACCTGAGCCTCGACAATGCGGCGAAACGCGAGGATTCGGTCAAGGACATCGGCGCGCTGCTGGACTGGATCGCGACGCAGCCCGACCTCGACGCCTCGCGCGTCGGCGTGTATGGCGGCAGCTACGGCGGCTACATGGTGCTCGCCTCGCTGATGCACTACAGCGATCGCATCAAGGCCGGCGTCGACATCGTGGGCATCTCGCACTTCGGCACGTTCCTGAAGAACACCGAAAGCTATCGCCGCGACCTGCGCCGCGCGGAGTACGGCGACGAACGCGATCCCGCGATGACGAAGGTGTTCGACGAGATCTCGCCGCTCAACCACGCTGATCGCATCGCATCGAGGTTGTTCGTCGCGCAGGGCAAGAACGACCCGCGCGTGCCGTACACGGAAGCCGAGCAGATCGTGAAGGCGGTGCGCGCGAACGGCCAGCCGGTCTGGTACCTGCTGTACGACGACGAAGGCCACGGCTTCAAGAAGAAGACCAACGTGGACTACTTCAACGCGGCGACGATGCTGTTCTGGGAGCAGGCGTTGCTGGGGAAGTGAGGTTGGCTCCGTGATTCGTGATTCGTGATTCGTGATTCGGCGGAAGCGTCCGGTACACCGTCATCCCGGCGAAAGCCGGGACCCAGGCCCGGCGCTTCCGCCGATGTTCCGGCGTCATCCTGAAAGGTCGACTGCCTGGGTCCCGGCCTTCGCCGGGATGACGGTTTCCGCGGAGCGCGGGTATCGGCGGTACGCCTTTTGTAGTCCGATACAGCCGCAAGAAAACGCTCACTCCGCCACCACGCAAGCGGGCGCAAGCTCTGCTCAGCTTCGGTGGAGAGCTGATCATGCGTACCCCATTCACGTTGGCCACGGCGCTTGCCCTGGTCGCGCTGTCGTGTGCCGGCTGCAGCACGAACGCGCGCAGCGATGCGCAGGCGAGCGCGCCGCTTCCGGCGCCGGTGAACGAAAAGGCCCTGGCCGACAAGGCGCTGGAGACCTTCCTCGCGTCGCGCAGCATCCGCGAGGTCCCGGCCCGCACCGACGCGATGGCCGACCTCGACGGCGACGGCAAGAAGGACCTGCTGATGCTGCTCGACGACCAGAACTGGTGCCAGGCCGACGGCTGCACGCTGCTGGTCTTCCACGGTGGGAAGGACGGGTACAAGCTCGTCGGCCAGTCGGTATCGGTGCGCGCCCCGATCGCCATCGGCGCGCGGACGAGCCGCGGCTGGCACGACCTGCTGGTGAATGTCGGCAGCGGCGACGAAGCCGGCACGGTCGCGCTGGAGTTCGACGGAACCGCCTATCCGGCCGATCCGACGATGGCGGCGCTGCTGGACCCGACGCGCCTGCCGTCGGCCACGCCGCTGATCGATGCGGAGCTGTCGCCGAGGATTGCGGCGCAGTAAGCAGCGCCTTTCGCTGCCGCGCAGCGCTTCACCACATTGCGAGTTCCGGAGCAGCCACTTCGTTGCCCCTCACCCCAACCCCTCTCCCGATGGGAGAGGGGCTTCGGGTTTCAAGCGACTCAGCGCGCCATCGCGTCCTGCTTCACCACCACGCCGCCCTTCATCACGAACGGCACGCGCTCCAGCAGCGTCACGTCCTGCGTCGGGTCGCCGGCGACGGCAATGAGGTCGGCCCAGCGGTTGGCCTCGACCACGCCGACATCCTCTCGGCCGAGCGCCTGCGAAGCGCTCACCGTCGCGGACTGGATCGCCTGCAGCGGCGTCATGCCATAGCGCACCATCACCGCGAACTGCTTCGCGTTGTCGCCGTGCGGATAGATACCGGCGTCGGTGCCGAAGACCATCTTCGCGCCGGCCGCATGCGCGCGCTTGAAGTTCTCGCGCTGGATGTCGGCGACCTCGCGATCCTTGCGCAGGTTGTCCTCGAGCACACCGTTCTTCTTGCCTTCGGCCTGCGTGTAGTCGGTGTTGTAGATGTCCATCGACAGCCAGGCGCCGTGCTGCTTCGCCAGGCGGATGCCTTCGTCGTCGATCAGGCTCGCGTGCTCGATCGTGTCCACGCCGGCGCGGATCGCGTCCTTGATGCCCGCCGTGCCGTGCGCATGCGCGGCGACCTTCAGGCCCCACTGGTGCGCTTCGTCGGCGACGGCCTTCATCTCGGCGTAGCTCATCTGCTGCTGGCCGGGCTCGGTGTTGCGCGAGAACACGCCGCCGGTCGCGCAGATCTTGATCACCTGCGCGCCGTACTTGCGCAGCTCGCGCACGCGCTGGCGCGCCTCTTCCGGCGAGTCGGCGTTGTACGGGCTCTTCTGGTTCATCGACGGCGGGAAGAAGGTCGAATCGCAATGCCCGCCGGTGGCGCCGAACGAGTACGCCGCCGTGACGATGCGCGGCCCGGTGATCTTCCCTTCGTCGATCGCCTGGCGCAGGCCGACGTCGTTCCAGGCGTCCGAGCCGACGTTGCGAATCGTCGTGAACCCGGCGAGCAAGGTGCGCTGCGCGTTGCCGACGGAAATCATCGACCAGAAGCGGTCGTTGAACTGCAGGCCCGTGTAGCCGCCGTAGGTGGGATCGGCGTCCAGGTGCGTGTGCATGTCGATCAGGCCGGGCATGAGCGTCATGCCCGGCAGGTCGATCACGCGCGCGTTCGGCGGCAATGCGGCGCCGGCGCGCGCGACTTCGACGATGCGGCCGTCGCGAACACGCACCTGCGGATGGTCGATCATGCGGCCGGTGCGCACGTCGAGCAGGCGATCGGCGGTGACGACGACCTCGCCCGCCTGGGCGCCCGGCTCGATGAGTTGCGGTGCCTGCGCGAATGCGCCGGAGGTGGCGGCGACGAGGCCGGCGGACAACGACATCAGTGCGGAGCGGAAGCGGTTGCGCGTCATTCGGCGGTCTCGTGTTTCGAAGTTCGAATCAGGGTTGCGGCCGGAACTCCATCACCGGCGCCGGCTGCAGCAGCGGCATCAGCCAGTGGTCCAGCAGCAGGAAGGCGAACAGCGCCATCAGGTACACGATGGAATAGTTGAAGACCTTCATCGCGTACATCTCGTCCGGCGGGTTCATCAGGCGCCATGCATAGCCCAGGAACACCACGCCCAGCACGAGCGCGCCGCCGAGGTAGAACAGCCCGCTCATGCCCGCGGCCCACGGCAGGATCGTCACCACGACCAGCAGCACCGTGTAGAACAGGATCTGCCAGCGCGTGTATTCCACGCCGTGCGTGACCGGCAGCATCGGCACCATCGCGCGCGCGTAGTCGGCGCGGCGGAAGATCGCCAGCGCCCAGAAATGCGGCGGCGTCCAGACGAAGATGATCAACACCAGCAGCAGCGCGTGCGGCCAGTCCCATTCGCCGGTCATGCCGGTGATCGCGGCCCAGCCCAGCAGCGGCGGCGCGGCGCCGGCGATGCCGCCGATGACGATGTTCTGCGGCGTCGCGCGCTTGAGATACACGGTGTAGATCACCGCGTAGCCGATGAGCGAGGCGAAGGTGAGGATCGCGGTGATGGTGTTCACCCACACCACCAGAATGACCATCGACAGCGCGGCGAGGATCAGCGCGAACACCAGCGCCTGCGTCGGCGTGATCTGTCCGGCGACGATCGGGCGCCACGATGTGCGTGCCATCTTCGCGTCGATGCGCGAGTCCAGCAGCTGGTTGATCGCCGCCGCACTCGACGCCGCGAGCCAGATGCCGAGGAAGCCCAGCACCGATTCGCGCAGCGGCGGCAGGCCGGGCACCGCGAGGAACATGCCCACCAGCGCGGTGAACACGATCAGCGCGACCACGCGCGGCTTGGTGAGGTCCCAGTACTGCTTGGCGGTGGCCTTCGGCATGGCGGCGGACATCACGGCTCCGGCTGGCGCAGGCGCGCCAGCAGCGACACCAGCACGAACAGCAGCAGCACCGCGCCGGCGTTGTGCATCACCGCGACCGACAGCGGCAGGCCGAGCTTCACGTTCGCGATGCCGAGGCCGACCTGCGCGAACAGCAGCAAGCCCAGCAGCGTCGCCCAGCCGCGCATGCCCGGCGTGCGGATCAGGCGCACCGCCAGCCACAGCAGGTAGACGAACACGACCATCGCCATCATGCGGTGCGCGAGCTGGATCGCGATGCGCGCCTCGCCGTCGAGGATGCCGCCCTCGTAATCCACGCCGATGCCGCGCCACAGGACGAACGCTTCTCGGAAATCGTGTCGCGGCCACCACTGGCCGACGCAGGTCGGGAAATCGTTGCCGCACGCGAGCGCGGCGTAGTTCGCGCTGGTCCAGCCGCCGAGCGCGATCTGCACGCCGAGCAGCACGATGCCGGCGATCACCAGACGGCGCACGAGCTGCGCTTCGGCCAGGCGCATCGGGATGTGCGTCGCGCGCCAGGCCATCCACAGGATCAGCGAGAACGTCAGCAGGCCGCCGAGCAGATGGCCCATCACGACGATGGGCTTGAGCAGCCACGTCACGGTCCACATGCCCAGCAGCGCCTGGAAGATGATCACCGCGAGCGTGATCGACGCCACGCGCGCGAGGTCGACGTTGCTCCAGCGCAGCGCGGCGAACAGCAGGATCGCTTCGCCCGCGATGGCGAGCACGGAGGCGGCGACGTGCTCGCCGTGCATGTACAGCGGAATGCCGATGCCGACCAGCACCGATGCGGCGATCACCTGCAGCACGCCGTACTTGCGACGGCGCGCGGCGAGCAGCGCCAGGCCGAGCACGAGCACGCCGAGAGTGCCGGCGATCATGCGGTGGAACTGCTCGCGCCAGGCCTTGTGCACTTCGACCGGACGGATGGCGGTGGCGGCGTGGTCGACGACCTGATGCGCCGTGGTCGGCCACGCGGCGCGGCCGTAGCAGGTCGGCCAGTCGGGGCAGCTGAGGCCGGCGTTGGACAGGCGCACGAACGCGCCGAACACGATCACGCCGAACGCGAGCGCGACGGCCAGCCAGGCGAGGCGATGGAAATGTCGGTAAACCGCGGGGCGCGAGCCGGCCCGGGCTTCGGTGGGCATGGTCATGCTGCTCATCAGAACCTGTCGTTGTTCCTTCGTCGCGTGCCGGTCACTTCAGCTTGACCAGCCGGGCGACGTCCGTGCGCAGGCCGGACGGATCGAAGCCGGGAGCGTAGCGCAGAATCACGAAGCCGTAGGGATCGATCACGTAGGCCGGAACGCCGCGGCCGCTGGAGCTCGCGCTTGCGTTGGTGGCCGCGACGGTCGTGTCGTCCACGCGCGGCAGGCCGGCGCGCAGCTGGGCATCGGGTGCGAGCAGCTTCAGCGTGGCCGGCTGCGGCACGCCGGCAGGCCAGGCGCAGGCGTCGGTCGGGCACAGCCACAGCACGTGCACGTCGTCCGCGTCCTTGCCGAACAGCTGCCAGACGGTCTCGATCTCGCGCGCGAGCGTGGCGCATTCGGTGCCGCAATCGACCGGCGGCGCGACCACGATGCGCCACGTGCGTTCGCCCGCCTTCCACGCGTAATCGCCGCCCGACAGCAGGCGCGGCGTCAGCGCGCGCACGTCGCCGGGAGGATCGAGCAGTTCGCCGACGTTCTTCGTTCCGGACGGACGCCAGCCGGAGAAGCGCAGCGCACCGGCGATCAGCATGCTGCCGAAGAACATCGCGAACAGCAGCAGCAACAGCGTGCGGTTGCGGTTGCGACTGCGGATGTCGTTCGGGGTCGTGTCGTCGCTCATGCGAACTCCTTATGGCCGACGGCGCTTGCGGAAAGTGAGGATCAGCGCCGTCGCGAGCACCGCGGCGGCGAGCGCGAACCACTGCAGCGCGTAGCCGCGATGCTGGTCCGGCGGAAGCGTGTTGGGCAGCAGCTCCAGGTCGCGCTCGTAGCCGATGCGCAGCGCGGGATCCAGGCGCAGCACGCGGGGCGCGAGCGGCACGGAGAGGCCGGTCTCGCTGGCGATGGCGGCGAGGTCGACGCGCGTCATCAGCCACGCGTCGCCCTGCTTCACCAGCGCCGGGCCGAGCGCGAGGCCGGTCGACGGCGGCGGCACGAGCAGCCCGCGAAGTTCGATCGTCCCGTCGAGGTTCGGCACCTGCGGCAACTTGCGATCGCCCGACAGCGGCAGCCAACCGAGGTCGACCAGCATCGGCATGCCCTGCGCCGGCACGAAGATGCGGTACACGCGGACGCCGGCGCGGCCGTTGCGCTGCTGGTTGTCGAGCAGCAGGGCATCGCGCGCATCGAACGTGCCGCTTCCGACGGCCCAGTCGTAGTCGCGTGCACGGATGGGGTCGCTGGCGAGCGACAGTGGGCGCGGCGTGCGATCGGCCATCACCGTGGCGGCGGCATCGAGCATCGCCTGCTTCTCGACGGCGCGGCGCGACTGCCACAGGCCGAGGTTGGCGAACAGCGCGATCGCCACCAGCGCCGCGCTCCAGCCGACGACGAGCGTACGCGTGCGGCTCACGACTTCCCCGCCGCGCGGCGCCATAATGGCCGGCACGCCCCGAACGGGGGCGCGTCCGAGGCCGCCATGAACGATTCGCTCAAGACACTGCTGATCATCGCCTTCCTGATCGTCATCCTGTGGAACCTGGGCGCGGGCCTCTACTACATGCTCGTGGACAAGGGCGAGAGCAAGCGCACGGTGAACGCGCTCACCCGTCGCATCGCGCTGTCCGTCGCGCTGATCCTGCTGGTCGTGCTCGCCAACTACATGGGCTGGATCAAGTTCCACGGCGGGCCGTGAAAGCCGTAGTGGTGTGATTCGTGATTCGTAAAAGCAAAAAGGGCGACGGTTGTCCCGTCGCCTTTTTGCTGGACCGGTGATTGTGGTTTTGCTTCAGCCAATCACGAATCACCAATCACGAATCACATGCCTTACAGCACGTAGACGAACAGGAACAGGCCGAGCCAGACCACGTCGACGAAGTGCCAGTACCAGGCGACCGCTTCGAACGCGAAGTGGTTGTCCTTGGTGAAGTGGCCCTTCAGGCAGCGGAACCAGATCACCGCCAGCATGATCGTGCCGAGCGTGACGTGCGCGCCGTGGAAACCGGTGAGCATGAAGAAGGTCGAGCCGTAGATGCCCGAACCCAGCGTCAGGTTCAGCTCGGTGTAGGCGTGGATGTACTCCTCCGCCTGGAAGTACAGGAACAGCGCGCCCAGCAGCACGGTCAGGCCGAGGAAGACCAGCAGCTGCTTGCGGTGACCGGCCTTCAGCGCGTGGTGCGCGACGGTGACGGTGATGCCCGAGGTGAGCAGGATCATCGTGTTGAGCAGCGGCAGGCCCCACGCCGGGATCGTCTGGTACACGCCGCCGACGTCGCCCGGGCCGTTGCTCGGCCACGCGGCCGAGAAGCCCGGCCACAGCAGCGAGTTGGTCATCACGCCATCGCCTTCGCCGCCGAGCCACGGCATCGCGTACTGGCGGGCGTAGAACAGGGCGCCGAAGAAGGCGCCGAAGAACATCACTTCCGAGAAGATGAACCAGATCATCCCCATGCGGAACGAGGTGTCGACCTGCTTGTTGTAG
Organism: Lysobacter soli; assembly: GCF_009755585.1. Classification (NCBI taxonomy): domain Bacteria; kingdom Pseudomonadati; phylum Pseudomonadota; class Gammaproteobacteria; order Lysobacterales; family Lysobacteraceae; genus Lysobacter; species Lysobacter soli. The sequence continues at coordinate 3,894,039 of NZ_CP046603.1, forward strand.
TTGCCCCGCACCGACTCGCGCACGACGTCGCTGAACCAGCCGAACAGCACGCCGATCATCAGCGCGATGCCGACGAAGAACATCGTCTTGCCCCAGCTGACCTCGTTGAACCAGCTGGCGATGCCGAGCATGGTGGCGAACAGCGCGATCGATCCGAGGAACGGCCAACGGCTGCTATGCGGCACGAAGTAGGTGTTGGCGTCCGGCGAGTGGGATTGGGCCATGTCGGCGTTCCAGTCAGTGATGCGATTGCAAGGAAAGGGTCACGGTGCCGACAGCGGGACGGGCGCGGCCTGTGCCGTTCCCTGCGCCTGCGCGGTGAGCGTGTCGTTCTTGAAGAAGGTATACGACAGGGTGATGGTCTTCACGTCGGCCGGGAGGTTCGGATCGACGATGAAGCGCACCGGCATGTCCCGCACTTCACCGGCCTTGAGCGTCTGGGCGGTGAAGCAGAAGCATTCGGTCTTGCTGAAGTAGCCCGACGCGCGCGCCGGCGCCACCGACGGAACGGCGCTGCCGACGACGGTGCGCTCGGAGGTGTTGCGCGCGTGGTACGTGGTTTCGTACAGCTCGCCCGGCACGACCTGCATCGTGACCTGATTGGGCGAGAAGTCCCACGGCAGCTTCGAGTTGACGCCGCCGTCGAACTGCACGGTGATCACGCGCTTCGCGGCGGCGGTCGCGTCCTGTACGCCGGAGCCTGCCCCGGACTCCGATCCGGGGGACGCGGTGCGTTCCAGACGGATGCCGAACACCTTCTCGCACGCGATGCGGTACAGCGGCACCAGCGCGAAGGTCAGTGCGAACGTGCCGATCGCGACGACGACCATCTTCGCCAGGCCTGCGCTCTTGCGCGCCGGCGCCGCCGGTGCGGATTCGTGCTGGCCCTGCGCGCCGTTCACTTGCCCACCGTGTTCATCGCGATGAACACCACGTACACCGCCACCGCAATCGCCGCCACCCACAACGCCGTGCGACGCGCGGCCTTGCGGCGCGCTGCGATCTCGTCGGGATTGTGGGCGGGCTGGTTCATGGTCGGTGCCTGTACGTGTCGGAGCGGAGGATCCGGCGTTCGGCCGAACACCTCCGCGCCTTCAACGCATCAATGCGTAATGTCGCCGTGTGCGAGATCGCCATCCTTGATGACCGGCGGCGTCGAGAACGTGTGGTGCGGCGCCGGACTCGGCACGGTCCACTCCAGGCCACGCGCGGTCGGCCAGGCGCGGGCTTCTGCCTTGACGCCCACGGCCTTCGAGCGCCACAGGATGAAGGCCATCATGAACGGCGTGACGAACATGCCGAACGCGCCGATCGAGCTGACCAGGTTCCAGTCCGCGAACACGACGTTGTAGTCCGGGATGCGGCGCGGCATGCCGGCCAGGCCCAGGAAGTGCTGCGGGAAGAACAGCAGGTTGACGAAGATCATCGTCCACCAGAAATGGAACTTCGCGGCGCCCTCGCTGTACATGCGGCCGGTCCACTTCGGCCACCAGTAGTACGTGGCGGCGATGATGGAGAACAGCGCGCCGGTCACCAGCACGTAGTGGAAGTGCGCCACCACGAAGTAGGTGTCGTGGTACTGGAAGTCCGCCGGGACGATGGCGAGCATCAGGCCCGAGAAACCGCCGATGGTGAACAGGATCACGAACGCGATCGCCCACAGCATCGGCGCCTCGAACGAGATCGAGCCGCGCCACATGGTGGTCACCCAGTTGAACACCTTCACGCCCGTCGGCACGGCGATCAGCATCGTGGCGAACATGAAGTAGATCTCGCCACCGAGCGGCATGCCGACGGTGAACATGTGGTGCGCCCACACGATGAACGAGAGGAACGCGATCGACGCGGTCGCGTACACCATGGCCTGGTAGCCGAACAGCGGCTTGCGGCTGAAGGTCGGGATGATCTCCGACACGACGCCGAACGCCGGCAGGATCATGATGTAGACCTCGGGGTGGCCGAAGAACCAGAAGATGTGCTGGAACATCACCGGGTCGCCGCCGCCGGCCGCGTTGAAGAACGAGGTGGCGAAGAACTTGTCGGTCAGCAGCATCGTCACGGCGCCGGCGAGCACCGGCATCACGGCGATCAGCAGGAACGCGGTGATGAGCCACGTCCAGCAGAAGATCGGCATCTTCAGCAGGTCGATGCCTGGCGCGCGCATGTTCAGCACGGTGGCGATCACGTTGATCGCGCCCATGATCGAGCTGATGCCCATCATGTGGATGGCGAAGATCGCGAAGGCCACGTTGCTGCCGCCCTGCAGCGAGAGCGGCGGATAGAGCGTCCAGCCGCCGGCCGGAGCGCCGCCCGGCAGGAACAGCGTGAGCAGCAGCATCGTGAAAGCGAACGGCAGGATCCAGAAGGACCAGTTGTTCATGCGCGGCAGCGCCATGTCCGGCGCGCCGATCTGCAGCGGGATCATCCAGTTCGCCAGGCCCACGAAGGCCGGCATGACGCCACCGAAGATCATGACCAGCGCGTGCACGGTGGTCATCTGGTTGAAGAACATCGGTTCGACGAACTGCAGGCCCGGCTTCATCAGCTCCGCACGGATCACCACCGACATGCCTGCGCCGATGATGAACATGATGAAGCTGAAGATCAGGTACAGCGTCCCGATGTCCTTGTGGTTGGTCGAGAAGAACCAACGCTCGATGAAGCCCTGCTTGTGGGCGTGGTCATCGTGGTGATGGGTGTCAGCGTGCGTGACGGCCATGGCTACCTCAGGATTCGGGACGATCAGCCGGCGACCGGCGCCTGCTTTTCAGCAGTCGCGGCCGTGGCGTCGGTATTCGGGGCGGTCGCTTCCGGCTGGGCCGGAGCGGCGGGCGTGGCGGCCGGAGCCGGAGCCGGCGCGGGGGCGTTCTTCGCCTTCTGCGCTGCGAGCCACTGCTGGTACTCGGCCTTCGGCACGGCCTTGACCACGATGGGCATGAAGCCGTGGTCCTTGCCGCACAGTTCCGCGCACTGGCCGCGGTAGATGCCCGGCTCCTTGATGTCGGTCCAGGCCTCGTTGACGATGCCCGGGATCGCGTCCTGCTTCCAGCCCAGCGCCGGCACCCACCACGCGTGGATGACGTCGTCGGCGGTGATCACGAAGCGGATCTTGGTCTCGGTCGGCAGCACCAGGACGTTGTCGACGTCGAGCAGGTAATGCGGATGGTCGGCGTCGCGCGCGTCCTTGCCGGACTGGCGGATCTGGTCGCTCTTGCGGTCCAGGCGGCTGGTGAAGCCGACGTTCTCGCCGAGGTAGTCGTACTTCCACATCCACTGGTAGCCGGTGATCTTGACGGTCATCTCGGCGTTGCGGGTGTCGTACATCTTGATCAGCTTGCTGGTGGCGGGGAACGCCATCAGGACCAGAAGCACGACCGGGACCACGGTCCAGATCACTTCCAGCTTGGTGCTGTGGGTGAAGTCCTTGTCCGGCACCGCGCCCTTGGAGTGGCGGAACTTGAACATGGCGTAGGCCATGGCGCCGAACACCAGGATGCCGATGATCACGCACACCCACAGGGCGAACATGTGCGCGCTGTAGGCGTTGGCCGACTGGACGGTCACGCCCTGGCCCATGTTGAGCTGCCACCGCTTGGGATCGGCCGCCTGCGCACTGGCAAGGACCGGCAGCGCCATCGCGGCGATGCCCGCGCCCCACTGCTTGAAACGACCGGCTTTCATCTGTTCGAGCCCCAGAAAGACGCTGAGTTGGATGTACTGGACTGGCTGAGCCGTTCGGCTTGGCTTGCGGGCTCATCCGCGACCGCAGGCAGCGGGCATCACAGCCCTGGAGGGACCCAAAAAGGGAACCAAAAAACCGCCCCGCGGAACCGCTTAGTTTACCGACCGTGAACGCCACCAACAACCGCAGCTGTCAAAGCTTGCGGAATAGTAGGCAAATTTCGCAATCCCGCCTCATCCGGTACGACTCTTCCCCCTTGCATCCGGAACCTAGCAGCCCGGGCGCGCAACGTCCGTGGCGACCGGAACGCTCTAGACTATCCGGCTTCCCAAGGCTGTCCCCTGGCCCCCGATGACCTCCGATTCCGCCCCTGCCGTCGCTAGCGACGGCCCGCCGGCGCCGCACGCGCTGATCACCCCCGAACTCCCGCCGACACCCGCCGCGCCCCGCGCCGCGATCACCGCCGGCTGGGTTCGCGACGAAGCCAGCCACGTGCGCGCCCTGCTCGACCGCGCCCGCCTGCCCGAAGCCGACCGCGTCGCTGCGCAGGCGACCGCCGCGGATCTCGTCCGCCGCGTCCGCGCGCGCGCCAAGGACCAGGGCGCGATCGAAGCCTTCATGCGCCAGTACGACCTGGGCAGCGAGGAAGGCGTGCTGCTGATGTGCGTGGCCGAGGCGCTGCTGCGCATTCCGGACCAGGAGACCGCCGACAAGCTGATCCGCGACAAGCTCGGCGATGCGGACTGGAAGAAGCACATGGGCCAGTCGGACTCGGTGCTGGTCAACGCCTCGACCTGGGGCCTGATGCTGACCGGCCACCTGGTCGACCTGGCCGACGAGACCAAGCGCGACGTGCACGGCGCCTTCAAGCGCCTGCTCGGGCGCGTCGGCGAGCCGGTGATCCGCCTGGCCGTGCGCCAGGCGATGAAGATCATGGGCCACCAGTTCGTGATGGGCCGCACGATCGGCGAGGCGCTCGCCCGATCGCAGAAAAACGGCAACGCCGCCTACCGCTACTCCTTCGACATGCTCGGCGAAGGCGCGCTCACCACGAAGGACGCGCTGCGTTACCTGCAGGCCTATCGCGATGCGATCCACGCGATCGGCAAGAGCGGCGACTTCAAGGGCAAGGACGTCTTCGCCGCGCCGTCGATCTCGGTGAAGCTCTCGGCGCTGCATCCGCGCTACGAGCACGCCAAGCGCGCGCGCGTGATGTCCGAGCTGGTGCCGCGCGTGCTTGAGCTTGCGCAGATGGCCAGGTCCTACGGCATCGGCTTCACGGTCGATGCGGAGGAAGCCGACCGCCTGGAGCTGTCGCTCGACGTCATCGCCGCCGCGTATTCCGACGCCTCGCTCGAAGGCTGGGAAGGCTACGGCCTGGCGATCCAGGCGTACCAAAAGCGCGCGCCGGAGGCGATCGACTTCATCGCCGACCTCGCCCGCCGCACCGGCCGCCGTATCCCGGTCCGACTGGTGAAGGGCGCCTACTGGGACAGCGAGGTCAAGCGCGCGCAGGTCGAAGGCCAGCCTGGCTACCCGGTGTTCACGCGCAAGCCGAACACCGACGTGAGCTACCTCGCCAACGCGCGCCGCATGCTCGAAGCGTCCGATGCGATCTATCCGATGTTCGCCACGCACAACGCGCAGACGATCGCGACGATCCATCAGCGCGCGAAGTCGATGGGGCGCGCGAAGCACTTCGAATTCCAGAAGCTGCACGGCATGGGCGACGACCTCTACGCCGAGGTGATCCCGGCCGATCGCCTGGACGTGCCGTGCCGCGTGTACGCGCCGGTCGGTTCGCACGAGGACCTGCTGCCGTACCTGGTGCGCCGCCTGCTCGAGAACGGCGCCAACTCCAGCTTCGTCAACCGCATCACCGACGAGGACATCGCCATCGATGACCTCGTGCAGGATCCGGTCGCCACCGTCTCCGCATTCGAATCCATCGCGCATCCGCGCATCCCGCAGCCGCTCGATCTGTACCGCAGCTTCGGCATCGACAGGACCAACTCCATGGGCATCAACCTCGCCAACGACGACCAGCTGCGCACGCTCGCCGAGCAGGTCAACGCCGCCGCTCGCAGCGAGTGGCGCGCCACGCCGCTCGTGCCGGGCGCGAACGCCGCCGGCCCCGACATCGCCGTGACCAACCCGGCCGACCGCCGCCAGGTCGTCGGGCAGTGGAAGGCCGCCGACAGCGCCACGGTCGAGAAGGCCGTGCAGAACGCCGTCGCCGCGCACGATGCGTGGAACATGACGCCGGCCGCGAGCCGCGCCGCCATCCTGGAACACGCCGCCGACCTGCTCGAACAGCGCATGCCGCAGTACATCGCGCTGTGCACGCGCGAGGCCGGCAAGTCGATCCCCGATGGCGTGGCCGAAGTGCGCGAAGCCGTCGACTTCCTGCGCTACTACGCCGCGCAGGCGCGCAAGCAGTTCGCGATCGAGCCGCTGCCGGGCCCGACCGGCGAATCCAACACGCTGCAGCTGTCCGGCCGCGGCGTGTTCGTCTGCATCAGTCCGTGGAACTTCCCGCTGGCGATCTTCCTGGGCCAGGTCGCCGCCGCGCTCGCCGCCGGCAACAGCGTGCTCGCCAAGCCCGCCGAGCAGACCAACCTGATCGGCTACTACGCGGTGAAGCTGCTGCACGAAGCCGGCGTTCCGGAAGCGGTCGTGCAGTTCCTGCCGGGCGACGGCGCCACCGTCGGCGCCGCGCTGACGAAGGATCCGCGCATCGCCGGCGTCGCGTTCACCGGTTCGACCGACACCGCGCGCGCGATCAACCGCGCGCTCGCCGCCCGCGACGCGGCCATTGGCGTGCTCATCGCCGAAACCGGCGGCCAGAACGCGCTGATCGCCGACTCGTCGTCGCTGCCGGAACAGGTGGTGAAGGACGCGATCGCCTCGGCGTTCACCTCCGCCGGCCAGCGCTGCTCGGCCGCGCGCGTGCTGTTCGTGCAGGACGACATCGCCGACAAGGTCACCACGATGCTCGCCGGCGCGATGGCCGAGCTGAAGGTCGGCGATCCGGGCCTGCTGTCGACCGACGTCGGCCCGGTGATCGACGAGGACGCGCTGAAGATGCTGCGCGACCACGCCGAACGCATGGATCGCGAAGCGACCAAGGTCGCCGAAGTCGCGCTCGATGCCGACGCCGCCAACGGAAGCTTCTTCGCCCCGCGCGCGTACACGCTCAAGTCGCTGGACCAGCTGCACAAGGAGATCTTCGGGCCGGTGCTGCACGTGATCCGCTGGAAGGCCGACCAGCTCGACGCGGTGATCGACCAGATCAACGCGACCGGCTACGGCCTGACGCTGGGCATCCATTCGCGCATCGACGAGACCATCGAGAAGATCGCCTCGCGCATCAAGGTCGGCAACTGCTACGTCAACCGCAACCAGATCGGCGCGGTCGTCGGCGTGCAGCCCTTCGGCGGCCAGAACCTGTCCGGCACCGGCCCGAAGGCCGGCGGCCCGCACTACCTGCCGCGCTTCGCGACCGAGAAAACGATCACCGTCAACACGACCGCCGCGGGCGGCAACGCCTCGCTGCTGACGCTGGGCGATTGAGCCTCGCGGGCGCGCCTCTGGCCGCCCGCGTCGAAATGCGAAACGGCTCCGGCACACGCCGGGGCCGTTTTCGTTTGTGGGGGATTTGCCCCCGCGGTTCGGAAAGCTCCGTGTGGCGCTTCCGGCATTCCTACAGGATTTGATGGGCCTGTCGCGGTCTTTTGAACGGTCTGTGATCCGGCGAGGCCGCTTGTGATGGCGCTTTCAAGCCGACCACGGGGGCGGAAGCAACGGTTGGGGTTCGCCCGGACGAGTCGTCCGGGTGTCCTTCCCACCAGCGAGTACCGCCATGCCCCCGATGCCGACGTGCACCCGACCGCAACGCCGCCTCCTGACCTTCGCGCTCCTGTCCGCGCTCGCCACGCCCGCTTTCGCCGGCGGCAACTGCCAGCTGTACGACGACGCGAACAACCCGCTGCCCATCGACAGCTCCGCAACAGGCGCAGACGCCTTCGCCTGTGGTCCCGACGCCAAGGCGTCCGGCTCCGGTTCGGTCGCCCTGGGCGACGAGACCACCGCCTCGGGCACGAACGCCACGGCCATCGGCTCGTGGATCGACCTCGACGGCGACGGCCAGGTCGATCCGGACGAGATCACGTGGACGAAGGGCGACAACGCGACGGCCATCGGCGCGGCGGCGCAGGCCCTTGGGAACGGCGCCGTCGCCATCGGCGTGCGATCGGTCGCCAAACCCGACAACAGCATCGCCATCGGCAACCAGTCGCAGACCCAGGCGCAGCGCACCACGACCACGACGACCACCACACAAGGTTCGCCGACCACCTCCACCACCACCGCACCGACACCGGCCAGCGGTAACCAGACCGGCAGCCTCGCCATCGGCAACCAGGCCCGCACGAACGGCGCGAACAACATCGCCCTCGGCACCGGCGCGACCACGGAAGTGGTGATCGCCGGCAGCACGACCTCGACCACCAACGGCATCACCACGCGCGTACAGACGTCGCTTGCGGCCCCGGTGCAGAACGCCATCGCCATCGGCAACGGCGCACGCGCGAACGGCAACGGCACCATCGTGATGGGCGCAAACGCACGCGCGGAGGCGAAGGTCGCCAGCCTGGTCATCGGCTGGGGCGGCCGCGGCGTGGTGTTCGATCCGGGTCCGGCGACCAACTCCACCGTGATCGGTACCGGCGCCGCGTCGCAGGGCACCAGCAACGTCGTGATCGGCAACGGCGCGCAGACAATGGGCGACACGATCATGCCCATCACGGACGACGACGGCCGTTACGTCCTCGAGCCCGGCACCGGCTATCGCACCTACGAGGCACCGGTGCGGGACCAGTACAACACCGTCATCGGCTCCGGCGCGGCGGCCGTCTACAACTACGGCACCGCCATCGGCGCCAGCGCCATCGCGTACGGCAAGACGTCCACGGCCGTCGGCACATCGGCGTATGCCATCGCGTCCGGCTCGACCGCGCTCGGCGGATACCTCGACTGGAACACGGCCTTCGGCGCCGCCCCGAAGCCGACGGCCGGTACGAGTTCCTACGGACGCGCCGTCGCCTCGGGACTGGGTTCGCAGGCGTTGGGGTCGGCTTCATACACGACCGCAAACTACGACACGGCGATCGGCCCGGCCGCGCTGACTAACGACCGCGATAGCGATCATCCACCCGCGCCGGGCAGCGCGATTGGCGGTTATCGCAGCCCGGATCCGACCAACATCAACGGCGCGGTGGCCGTTGGCTTCCTGTCGCATGGCGAAGGCCATGCCAGCGTCGCGATGGGCCTGCGCAGCTTGGCGCGCGACGCCGGCACCGTGGCGATCGGCGCCGACAGCGTCGCGTGGGGCGTCGACAGTCTTGCGCTCGGCTACGGCGCGCTGAGCACCTGGCGCAACGACATCGCGATCGGTGCAGGCGCGGAAGTCTGGGGCGGCAGCGGCACGAGCAGTTCGGCGATCGGCATGGGCGCGCACGTCGGCAACAGCGGCGGCGGCGACATCTCCAACGCGATGGCTTTCGGCAGCAACGCCGAGGCTATGTCCGACGACGCGGTCGCCTTCGGTCACGATGCGTCCGCGGCCGGCATCGGCACGCTGGCCGTCGGCAGCGCGACACAGGCCGATGGCACCAACGCTGCCGCCGTCGGCAACGGTGCGCAGGCCTTCGGCGACTACGCCACCGCAACGGGCGCCTACGCCTACGCCGGAGCCGACAACGCCGTGGCCGTCGGCGCGAACGCGTTCGCGACCGACATCGCAAGCAGCGCGCTGGGCTTCAACGCGTTCGCCGGCGGCATCGATAGCACCGCGGTCGGCAGCTACGCCGTCGCCGATTCCGCGCGATCCACCGCACTCGGCAGCGGCGCGTTGGCGCTGGCCGACGACAGCGTCGCGATCGGCGCGGGCGCCATCGCCGATCGCGCCGGCACCGTGTCCGTCGGCTCGGCCGGCCACGAGCGCCAGATCGCCAACGTCGCCGCCGGTACGGAAGACACCGACGCGGTCAACGTCGCACAACTCAACACGGCGATCGCGCAGTTCGACGACACCATCGGCACGCTCGACGACGCGGCGGTGAAGTACGACGACCCGACCACGCGCGACAAGGTCACGCTCGGCGGCACCACCGGTACGACGATCGCCAACCTGCGCGCGGGCATCGCCGGAACCGACGCGGTCAACGTCGACCAGCTCGGCTCCGTGCTCGCAGGCTTCGGCGGCGGTGCGGCGTTCGACGCCAACGGGCTGATGACCGCGCCGACGTTCCACCTCTTCGGCGCGCGGTACCACACGGTTGCGCAGGCGTTCGATGCGATCGACGCGGGAATCGCCGGGCTCGGGGATCGCCTCACGGTCGTCGAGAACCACTTCGGCGGCGCACACAGCGACGTGCCCGTGGGCGTCGGCGCAGGCTTGCCAGTGGGCGAAAGCAGCGTCGCGATGAGCGCCGACGACACCGCCATCGGCAGCGGCGCATCGGTGCTGGCCGACGGCAGCACCGCGGTGGGCAGCAACGCGACAGTGGCCCTGCGCGCGGCGAATGCGGTGGCCGTCGGGGCCGATGCGAGCGTCACCGCCGAATCGGGCACGGCCATCGGACAGGGCGCTTCAGCCACGGCCGACAATGCCGTCGCATTGGGCCACGGCTCGGTCGCGAACGAGGCCGACACCGTATCGGTCGGCAACGCGCAGTCGCAGCGTCGCGTCACGCAGGTCGCCGATGGCGTCAACGCACACGATGCCGCCAACGTGCAGCAGGTGCAGGCCGGCGACGCGCAGACGCTCTCGCGCGCCAACGCGTACACCGACAGCCGCTACCAGGCGATGAGCGACGAGTTCACGCAGCTGCGCGACGACGTCGGCTATCGCCTCGGCAAACAGGACGAACGCATCGACCGCCAAGGCGCGATGAGCGCGGCGATGATGAACATGTCGATCAACGCGGCGAATTCGCGCAGCCCACGCGGCCGCATCGGCGTCGGCGCCGGCTGGCAGAACGGCGAAAGCGCGCTGTCGATCGGCTACTCGAAGGCCATCGGCGACCGCGCTTCGTTCTCCATCGGCGGCGCCTTCAGCAGCGACGACAACGCCGCCGGCGTCGGCTTCGGTTTCGACCTGTAACCCGCTCCGCATCGAAACGGCGCCCGTCGCGGGCGCCGTCCTTCCGCACGTCCATTCGAGGAATAGCGCATGACGTTCCGCCGCACCTTGTTGAGCCTCCTGATCGCCGCCGCCTGCGTTCCCGCATTCGCTGGCACGGTCGATTTGGCGTCGATCGACGACGCCACCGTCTCTCCCCGCTTCATCGTGAAGTACCGCGATGGCAGCGCCGAACGCACGCAGCCGGCCGCGAGCCAGCGCGCGATGAACGCCGCCGCCGAGCGCGCGCGCCCGCAGATGGGCGCGCGCATCGCGGGCCTGCGCGGCGCCGCCGCGTTGCGCATCGATTCGCTGCGTACCACCGCGACAGGCCGCCGGGTCGTGCGCGCATCGCAACGCCTGGACCGCACGCAGGCCGAAGCGCTGATGCGCGCCATCGCCAGCGATCCGAACGTCGAATCGGTGAGCGTCGATCGCCTGATGCGCCCGACCGCGATGCCGAACGATCCGATGCTCGCCACGCACCAGATGTGGCACTACGGCACCGGCGCCGGCGGCGCGCGCGTCACCAGTGCGTGGAATGCCGGCGCGAGCGGCGCGGGCGTCGTGGTCGCGGTGCTCGATACCGGCGCGACGAATCACGCCGACCTCGTCGCAAACCTGCTGCCTGGCTACGACTTCATCACCGACCACGAAGTCTCGGGGCGCGCTACCGACGATCGCGTGCCGGGCGGATGGGACCTGGGCGATTTCACCGTCGCCGACCAGTGCGGCGCGGGCTCGACCGCGAGCAGCAGCAGCTGGCACGGCACGCATGTGTCGGGAACCATCGCCGAAGTCACCAACAACGGCATCGGTGGCGCGGGCGTGGCCTACGACGCGAAGGTCGTGCCGGTGCGCGTGCTTGGCCGCTGCGGCGGCTACACGTCCGACATCAACGACGCGATCGTGTGGGCGGCCGGCGGCCACATCGACGGCGTGCCGGACAACCCGAATCCCGCCGAGGTCATCAACATGAGCCTGGGCGGCTCGCACGCGTGCGATAGCGATACGCAGGCGGCGATCGACAAGGCGGTGTCGCTTGGCGCCACGGTCGTGGTCGCGGCGGGCAACGACAACGCGGATGTCGCCGGTCACTCGCCCGCGAGTTGCGCTCGCGTGGTGGCCGTCGGCGCCACGGGTTACAGCGGACAGCGCGCGGGTTACTCGAACTACGGCAGCGGCGTCGACGTTGCCGCGCCGGGCGGCGCGGGCGTCGAAGGCTCGCCGAACGGCTACATCTGGTCGACACACAACACCGGCGCGACCGTGCCCGAAGGCGACCGCTACGTCGGCATGACCGGTACATCGATGGCAACGCCGCACGTCTCGGGCATCGTCGCGCTGATGCAGAGCGTGGCCGCAAGGCCGCTGACACCGGCGCAGGTCGAAGGCGTGCTGGTGTCGTCGGCGCGTCCGTTCCCGACGAAGCCGGATCGCGCGATCGGCGCGGGCATCGTCGACGCGGCGGCCGCAGTGGATCGTGCCAAGCGATTCGGCCAGCCGATCCAGTCGGTGCCGTTGACCGGCAACCTCGTCGAGTCGATGCCGCCGCTGGCCGCGGGTCAAGGCGTGATCTACGCGATCGACGTTCCGGAGGGCCGGACCCGTCTGGAGTTCACCAGCTACAGCGGCCGCGGCACGCTCGCGGCGTACCTCAACTACGAATCCCAACCGATGCCGGCGTCGAACATCGGCGCGTCGGTACGCCCCGGCACGAACCAGGTCCTCAACGTGACGTCGCCGGCGAAGGGGCGCTACTACATCAAGGTCGAGGCCACGGCCGACGCGGCGGGCGTGCTCGTGCGGGCAAGAACGTATTGATGGAACGGCATGGGCGCGATGCGGCCTGCATTGCGCCCATCGCCGTTGAGTGAGACTTTTTCTTGGCGATTTGCCTCGTGCAGGCGGCGTTCAACTCGCCTTGCGGACGAAAGCCTCGCATAGCATCGGGAACGGGCCCGAGGCATCGCGCATCGGTGCATGTACAGGACACCGGCGCATGCGACGCACGAGGTATCGCTTCCAGGAGTTCGAGATCGATCCGCCGTCGCGCGACCTCCTCCGCGATGGCGAGCGCGTGGCGCTGCCGCCGAAATCTTTCGATTGCCTCGCCTACCTCGTCATGCATCGCGACCGCGCGGTGGGTCGCGACGAACTGATCGCGGCCGTGTGGGGGCGCGTCGAAGTCACCGACATGGTCGTCGCGCAAACGATGCTGCGCGCCCGCAAGGCGTTGGGCGATTCGGGAGCATTGCAGCGCGCGATCCGGACCGTGCCGCGCTTCGGTTACCAGTGGATCGCGCCCGTACTGGAATTGGGTTCGGCGAGCGCATCTCCCACGCCCGCCCAGGTGCATGCGACGCCGGCTTCGGGAGGGACTCGTCAGCGTCGACGCAGATGGCTCGGATGGTCGGGCGCACTGATGCTGGCGGGTGCGGCGGCGTTTTCGGGATGGCTGTTCGCGCGCGCTGCACCGCGGCCACCACAGGGTGCGTCCGCGCAACGCGACACGAACCCGCTGCAAAGCCGCGCGGGTGTGCAGTGCTCCGCCGTCGCGCGGGACGCACCGCGTTGCGATGAAGACGCATACATGCGCACCGCATCGCAGGAGCGCAAGCCGGCGTCCTGCTCGATAGCGACGTCGCGCTCCGAGCCGATCGGCTGCCTGGCCTCGCCGGCGAAGGTGGCACCCACGGCGCTGCGCACGAACCGCTTCGAATGAAGCACAAAAGAAAAGCCCCGCCGAAGCGGGGCCTTTCGATGCAGCATGACGCGTTGGATCAGAACTTGTACTGCGCCGAGACGCCGTACAGGTTGGCCGCGCCGTCGAACGGACCGACCAGCGTCGAACCACCCGAGGTGATGTCGATCTTCGGCGAGTTCGGCTCGATGCGGGTGTAGCCGAAGTTCACTTCCAGCGCCTGCGTGGCGGCCCAGCTGGCGCCCAGCGAGTACCACATTCGGTTCGCGTCCGGCAGGCGCGGCGTGCGGGTTTCGATGTGCGTCGGGGTTTCGTCGTACGCGACACCGCCGCGCAGCGTCCACGATTCGTTGAGCTTGTACTCGGCGCCGAGCGAGGCGAACGTCGTGTCCTTCCAGTTGAACGGCTCGACCGAATCCGGATCCGGGTTCGCGAACTCGATGCGCACTTCGCGCAGCGATTCCCAGCCGGTCTCGGCGTACGAGGCCATCATCGAGAAGCTGTCGGTGAAGTCGTAACGCAGGTCGACGTTCAGCACCGACGGCGTGGTCAGCTTGGCCAGCGCGGCGCCGTCCTGGAACAGCGGACGCGTGGTCGGGCTGGCGGCGAACACCGCGGCGACGTTGCCCGGCACGGTCCAGTCGGCGGTGCCTTCCAGTTCGTAGTCGATCTCGGAGCGGTAGCTCACGCCGATGGCCAGCTTGTCGGTCGGCTTGAGGTTGGCGCCCACGGTCCAGCCGAAGCCGGTGTCGTCGCCCTGGATCTCGGCGAAGCCGTCAGCGGCCTGCGGACGCGCGAACGGCAGCGGGCGGGTGGCCGTGTTGGCGAACAGCAGCGAGCCGAAGTCGACCGACTTCGACAGCGTCACGTCGGCGCGCGAGTAGATGATGCCCGCGCCGACCGAGAAGCGGTCCGGCACGATGTCCAGCGCGGCGGCCAGGGTCAGGTCGATGATCTCGACGTCCGAGGTGTGCGCGAAGTAGCGGCCCTGCCAGTTGTCGTCGTATTCGGTCTTCAGGCCGAACGGCGCGCTGACCATGGCGCCGAACGCCAGGCCGTTGTCGAGCTTGTGAATGACCGACAGGGCCGGCACGGCCGCGATGTCGCCGGCGTCGCCGCCGTTACCGCCGGTCAGCGGACGACCGAGCGCGTCGGTGCCGGTGCCCTTGAATTCGTAGCTGAGGTCGATCGCGGTGACGTCGACCTGCATCGTGGTGCCGCTGAAACGCGCCATCGTGGCCGGGTTGTTGGCGACGACCGAGGAGTCGGTCTCGTTGACGCCGGCACCAGCGAACGCCGCGCCCATGGACTTGACGCTGTTTTCCTTCAGCTGGAAACCCGAAGCCTGTGCCTGGCCAACGGCCAGCGCGCCGGCGATGCCGAAGGCGAGCGCCGACAGCTGGATGAAACGAGAAGCGTGTTGCATGCGTGTAGTCTCCAATGGAGTATTTTTTCGTCTTCTTCAGGCCGCGCCATCGACATGGCGACCCGGCCGGTCCGGTCGGTCGCCACAAATCGCCGGAAACCCCTCCCGACGTACGACGCCGTATGCACTATAACCCGGCTTTTAACCCGAGGCTAACAATAGCGGCATGCCCGTCCGCACTTGTAAAACAGGCTTTTTCTCGCGTCCCGGCGGTCTTCGGATGCTGAATGGGGGAGGCCCGTTCCGGTGTTCGTGACGATCCCCGGCCGGGAGCGCATCCCGCTGCGCTGGGCCACGCCCGTCCTCTTCAGCCTGCTGTGGCTGAGCTTCATCACCGTCGAGCTGATGCCCGGCGCGGAACAGCGCCGGCTGCTGATGGAATGGGGTGCGCTTTCGGGCGGCCTGGCCTCGCCGGAGGCCTGGTGGCAGTCGATCCGCACCGGCAGCCTGTGGCGGCTGGTCACCGCGCTGTTCCTGCACGCCGACTGGGCGCACCTGCTCGGCAACCTCGTGTTCCTGCTGATCTTCGGGCTGCCGGCAGAACGCGCGATGGGCCCGTGGCGGCTGCTGGTGCTGTTCCTGCTCGGCGGCGCGGTCGCGAACCTGGCCGCGGTGATCGCCATCGGCACGCCGGACCGGCTGATCATCGGCGCGAGCGGCGCGGTGTCGGCGCTGATCGGCGCGTATCTGGCGCTGTTTCCTGCCGCGAAGCTCGGCGTCGTGGTGCCGCTGGGATTGTTCCTGCAGTTCGTGAAGGTGCCCGCGCCGCTGCTGATCGGCGTGTGGGCGCTGCTGCAACTCGTCTTCACCTTCATCGGCCCGGCGTTCGGCGCGGTGGCCTGGTCGGCGCACCTCGCCGGCTTTGCCTTCGGTGGCGTCTTCGCGCTGATCGCCCGCGCCGGCATCGCGCGGCGCATGCGGCGTCGGCGCGGGCTCTGAGGCGGGACTGGAGCGGCTTGATTGACGCGGCGCGCGACCCCATCGTCAGCGTGCAACCCGCTCCGCCATCGCGAAATCCGACATGTCCAAGCCGCTCTACAAGGTGACCTTCCTCAACGCCGGCAAGGTGTACGAGGTCTATGCACGCAACGTCGCCTCGGGCGCGCTGTGGGGTTTCACCGAAGTGAGCGAACTGGTGTTCGACGTGCACGACGGCGTGGTGATCGATCCCACCGAAGAACGCCTGCGCGACGAGTTCGGCAACACGCGCGCGCTGCACCTGCCGATGCACAGCATCGTGCGCATCGAGGAAGTGGAGCGCAAAGGGCAGTCGGCAATCCGCGACGCGACCACGGGCGAGAAGGTCGTCACGCCGTTCCCGCTGCCGGGCAAGCCGCGCTGAGGCGAGCGATGCGGACGATCTTGCGCGCCTGTGTTCTCGCGGCATCGATCGCATCCATCGCGGCCTGCCAGCGCGCGCCCGAGTCGGCCAGGAGTGAGCCGGCGGTTGCTGCTTCGACGACGCCTGCGACGAATTCGACACACGCGACGAACGCGACATCCAATGCCTTCGACGTCGAGATCACGCTGACGCCCGCCGCGCGTGAACGCCTCGTATCGCAGCACGAATCGCTGATCGTCAGCGCCGATTACTTCGGTGACCCGAGCGCCCAGGCGCAGGCGGAGCACGTGCAGGGCAGCGAAAACCCCTGGCTGACGCTGCATCGCACGCAGGTCGAACTCGAAGGCGCACGACTGGACGGCACGCCCGTCGCGCATTTCCCGGCGGTCTCGCTCGATGCGAAACAGCTCGCGTGGACCGACGCGCCCGACGCTCCGCAGGTCAACATCAACGTCTATTCGGGCCGGCGTTCGTCGCCCGACAATCTGCTCGATTGCACGATGTTCCAGGACACGCTGGCGGTCGCCTCGCGTGCACCGATCCGGCTGGCGTGCGGGTTGATTGGCGAAGCGCCGCGCTGACGCGGCGCGCGCCTCAGTTCTTCTTCGGCGCGGGCGTAGCCGCGCTCGCCACCGGCTTCTTGAGTTCCACCAGCGCAGCAGCGATCGGCGCATCGCCGTCGAGCACGTCGCCGGCGTTCTGGCCGGGCTGGCCTTCCTCGCCGTCCTTCTCGCCGTCGCCGCGCAGGTGGCCCGGCAGGCTGGCTTCGCTGAAGTTGCGGATGCTCTTGTCGGCGTCCTTGCCCGGCTGCAGCACGACGTCGGGCGAAATGCCCAGCGCCTGGATCGACTTCCCGCTGGGCGTGTAATAGCGCGCGGTGGTGAGCTTCACCGAGTCGCCGTTGTCCAGCGGCAGCACGGTCTGCACCGAGCCCTTGCCGAAGGTGCGGCTGCCGACGATGCGCGCGCGGTTGTTGTCGCGCAGCGCGCCGGCGAGGACTTCCGCCGCGCTCGCAGAACCCGCGTCGACCAGCACCACGACCGGCGCGCCGTCGAGGCGATCGCCTGGCGTCGCGCCGAACTCGGCGTCGCTGATCGCGATGCGGCCGCGCGTGGAAACGATCTTGCCTTCGTTGAGCAGGTCGTCCGCGATCTGCACCGCCGAGGTCAACAGGCCGCCCGGATTGCTGCGCAGGTCGATGACCAGGCCGCGCAGCTTGCCGCCGCCCTGCGCCTTGAGCTTCTCGAGCTGGCTTTCGAAATCCGCCGCGGTGTCGGCCTGGAACGCGCTGATGCGCACGTAGCCATAGCCCGGTTCGAGCATGCGGCTCTTCACGCTCGCCACGCGGATGGTTTCGCGCGTCAGGGTGACATCGAAAGGCTTGTCCTTGCCTTCGCGCACGATCGTCAGCGTGACCTTGCTGCCCGGCGCGCCGCGCAGCGGGCCGGACTGGTCGCCTTCGTCGGGCTTGAAGGGTTTGCCGTCGATGGCGGTGATGACATCGCCCGCCTTGACGCCTGCGCGCGCGGCCGGTGTGTCGTCGATCGGCGCGATCACGCGCAGCGAGCCGTCGGGCTGGCGCATCAGTTCCACGCCGACGCCGTCGTAGGCGCCGCGCGATTGTTCGTCGAAGCTCTCGGCGTCTTCCTTGTCGAGGTAGACGCTGTGCGGGTCCAGGTCGAACAGCAGGCCGCGGATCGCCGAATGCATCAGCTTCTGATCCGCCACCGGTTCGACGTAGGCCTGCTTGACCGCGTTGTAGACCGAGACGTAGCGGCGGATTTCGTCCAGCGGCACCTTGGCCTCGGCCGTTTCCCCGTCGGGCGACTCGATCGGCGCGTCGGCAGGCGGCGCGTCGGCCTCCTGCGCGGCGGCCGGCAGGGCGACGAAGGCGGCCAGGGCGAACGGGGCGAGGCGACGCAGGGACATTCGGCAACTCCGGGGTGGTGCGTGAGGCGAAGCGGGCGGCCTTCCGCCCGGCGTGCCGTGATTATGGGCACGGCGGGGGAGCGCAATGGAAGGCTTTCGTTAATCGTTCCCGCAACCGGATCGACCGTTCAGCGTCAACGCCGCAGCCACGTTCCGGGATTGACCGGAGCCCCATTTCGACGCAGCTCGAAGTACAGCGCCGCGCGGCCGTGGCCGCCAGAGGTGCCCACGGTGGCGACGGAATCGCCACGCTTCACCGCGTCGCCGACGTCCTTCAGCAGCGCGTCGTTGTGCGCATACAGGCTCATGTAGCCGTTGCCGTGGTCGACGATCAGCAGCAGTCCGTAGCCGGTCATCCATTCGGCGTAGACGACCGTCCCGTCGGCGACCGCCTTGACTGGCGTGCCGGCGGCGGCGGCGATCAGCAGGCCGTCGCTGTCGCGGCCGTCTGGCATGGTCGCGCCGAAGCCGGCGAGCAACGCACCGGACACCGGCCAGCCCAGGCCACCGACCTGCGGCGCCGGGGCGCTGGCGACGACGGCGGGCTTGCGGCGCGGCGGCGCATCCTTGCCGGCCGTGGCGGCTTCGCGTGCTTCGCGCGCGGCGCGTTCGGCGGCGGCGCGGCGTTGCGCTTCGGCCTTCGCGGCGGCGGCGCGCAGCTTCTTCAGCAGCTGCTCCAGGCCGGCCGCGTCGCGCCCGAGTTCGCGCTCGCGCGTGCTGCGGTCCTCGTAACGCTTGTCGAGCTGCGCGACCAGGCTCGCGCGTTCCTTGCGGGCGCTCTGCAGCTTGCCCAGCTGCGAACGCTGTTGTTCGCGCGTGCGATCCAGCTCGCTGCGACGCTGCACGATCGCCTGCTCCACCTCATCGAGTTCACGCAGCTGCGCGTCGAGTTCGGCGATGCGGCGCGTGCGATCGCGCTGCAGGTAACCGTAGTAGGCGAGCATGCGATTGCCGTCGGCGACGCGATCCTGCGCGAGCAGCAGCTTCAACGGGGCATCCTGACCCTGCAGGTACGCGGCGCGGAGCAGCTGCGCGAGCTCCTGCCGCTGCGTAGCCATGCGCTGCTGCAGTTGCGTGCGTTGCTCCTGCAGCGCGGCGAGCGAGGCCTGCTCCTTCGCCATGCGCGTTTCGATCTCGCGCAGACGGCGGTTCGATTCGCCGACCTTCTCGTCGGCCTCGCGCAACTGGCGCGACGCGCTGCCGCGCTGGCCTTCGATCTTGCGGCGTTCGGCGGCGACCGACTTCAGCTCGCGCTGGATCTTCTCCAGCTTGCGTTCGGCCTCGCGACTGTTCTGCGCGAACGCGGGCGTCGCCAGCACCAGGCTGGCGACGATGAGCATCGCGCACTTCACCGCAACGACGGCGCGCCGCATGCGGTCAGCCTGCGAGCAGGCTCGTTCCGCTCATCTCCGCCGGCTTCGGCAAACCGAGCAGGTCGAGGATGGTCGGCGCCACGTCGCGCAGCGCGCCGCCGGAGCGCAGCGTCGCCGCACGCGGGCCGAGGTACACGAACGGCACCGGGCCGACCGTGTGCGCGGTATGCGGCTGGCCCGTCGACGGGTCGCGCATCATTTCGAGGTTGCCGTGGTCGGCCGTGACCAGCAGCGCGCCGCCAGTGTCGCGCACGGCCTGCGCGATGGCGCCGATCGCGACGTCCACCGCTTCGGCCGCCTTCACAGCCGCGGCGATATTGCCCGTGTGGCCGACCATGTCGGGGTTGGCGATGTTGCAGATGGCGACGTCGATCTCGCCGGAGCGGATCGCGGCGGTGAGCTTCTCGGTGAGTTCGGGGCAGCTCATTTCCGGCTGCAGGTCGTAGGTCGCGACCTTCGGGCTCGGCACGAGGATGCGCGTTTCGCTGGCGTAGGGATCCTCGCGGCCGCCGCTGAAGAAGAACGTGACGTGCGCGTACTTCTCGGTTTCGGCGATGCGCAGCTGCGTCAGGCCGTTGTCGGCGAGCACCTCACCGAGCGTGTGGCGAAGATCGTCGGGGCCAAAGGCGACCGGCGCCGGCAGCTTCGCGTCGTATTCGGTCAGGCACACGAAACGCGACAGCTTCGGCCTGCGCGCGTCGAATCCGGCGAACGTCGGCGAGACGAACGCGGCGGTGATCTGCCGCGCGCGATCGGCGCGGAAGTTCATGAACACCACGGCATCGCCATCGGCCATCGGCAGCGAGCCTTCGATCACCGTCGGCGCGACGAACTCGTCGGTCTCGCCGCGCTCGTACGCCTGCAGCAGCGCTTCGATCGGACCGGTCGTGACGTGCTCGCTCTTCGCTTCGACGATCGCATCCCATGCGCGGCGCAGGCGATCCCAGCGCTGGTCGCGGTCCATTGCGTAGTACCGACCGCTGACGCTGGCCACGCGCGCGTTGCCGAGCTTGCGGCAGACGTCCTGCAGCTTGGCCAGGCTCGGTTCGGCGGACTTGGGCGGCATGTCGCGGCCGTCGAGGAACGCGTGCACGGCGACCTTCGACACGCCCGCCTCGCGCGCGAGTTCGAGCATCGCGAAGATGTGGTTCTCGTGGCTGTGCACGCCGCCGGGCGACAGCAGCCCCATGACGTGCAGCGTGCCGCCGTTGGACTGCGCGGCGGCGCACGCGGCGCGCAGTTCGTCGTTGCCGAAGAACGTGCCGTCCTCGATGGCGGCGTCGATGCGCGTGAGGTCCTGGTAGACGATGCGGCCGGCGCCGAGGTTCATGTGGCCGACCTCGGAATTGCCCATCTGCCCGTCCGGCAGGCCGACGTGGCGGCCTTCGGTGTGGATCAGCGTGTGCGGCGCCGAGGCGACCAGCGCGTCCCAGTTCGGAAGCCGGGCCTGGGCCAGCGCGTTGTCGGTCGGGTCGTCGCGATGCCCCCAGCCGTCGAGGATCAGCAGGACCACGGGTTTGGGGCGCATCGGGGAGGCTGGCACGTCGGGGGATTCCAGAGTGAAGGGCCAATGGTGACTTCGGGCACGGGTCCGCGCCGGCGATGGCTGCGATTGTAGCGAAGCGGTGTAAACCGATTCCGCCTTCAGCGCATCCGATGCATTGAAGCCCGTCCCAACACGGAAACCGAAACGATGCGAATCCGCTCCCTCTGCGTCCTGCCGCTCGCCCTGGCGCTGTCCGCGCCGGCGTTCGCCGCCCAGGACATCGATAAAGTCAACGGCAGCATCACCGTCGAAGCCGGCCAGACGGTCGGCGACCTGGAGACCGTCAACGGCTCCATCAAGATCGGCGCCGGCGCGCGCGCGGGCAAGGCCGAAACCGTCAACGGCAGCATCACCGTCGCCGAGAACGTCGAGGCCGAAGGACTGGAGACGGTAAACGGCTCCATCCGCGTGGCGGGCAACGGCAAGCTGTCCAGCAAGCTGGAAACCGTCAACGGCGGCATCTTCGTGGACCGCGGTGGCGACGTGCGCGGCGACATCGAAACGGTGAACGGCGCGATCGGCCTGGTCGACACCGACCTGTCCGGCGGCATCACCACGGTGAACGGCGACGTGACCGTCGGCGTGAATTCGCACGTGAAGGGCGGCATCCACTACACCAAGCCGAGCGGCTCGTGGTTCTCGTTCAACAAGCGCGACCCGAAGGTCATCATCGGGCCGAACGCGGTCGTCGAAGGCCCGCTGAACTTCGAGCGCAAGGTCGAGCTGTACGTACACAGCACGGCGAAGGTCGGCCAGATCAGCGGAGCGACGGCAGTGCGGTTCGACGGTGCGACCCCGCCGGGGCAGTAAGCAGCGCAGACCTCGTAAAGAACCCTCGTCGAGTTCCGAAGACTGGCGCGTCAGGCTCCGAGCCTGGCGCGCCAGTTTTTTTGCGTGGCGCGCGAGTGCCCCGGGCTGGCGCGCCAGTCCCGGAGGCCGGCGTTCTGGGCTTTTTCACTCGCGCGCCAGTTCCTGAGCCTCGCGTTCGAGCCGCAAAGACTGGAGCGTCAGCCGAAATTGCTGGCGATCGAGGCGGAATGACTCGCGCGCCAGCAGAAAAGACTGGCGATCCGCGCTCCGGGACTGGATCCGCGGCCCGGGGCGAGACGGTCCCGGCAAACTGCCGGACCATGCACGGTGACGGCGCGGCCGGCATGCCTAGAATGGGGTTCGCCTTCACGGCGGCCCCGCGCGGCGCGGGCTGCCGTGGGGCCTGGTCCATTCCGGAGGTCCCATGTCCCGAGTTTCCCTGCTCAGCACGGCGGTAGCCGGCATCGTCGGCGCGATCGCGCTTACGGCCTGCTCCAAGCCCGCCGACGCGCCCAGCACCGCCACCCCGCAGACGCCCGCGGCAGCGCCGGCGACGGCCGACAACCATTCCTTCAACGACGCGATCAACGCCGCCGATTTCGCCCAGCACGTGAAGGTGCTGGCGTCGGACGAGTTCGAGGGTCGCGCGCCCGGCAGCGCCGGCGAAGAGAAGACCGTCCAGTACCTGGAAGCGCAGTTCAAGCGCATGGGCCTGAAGCCCGGCAACGGCGACAGCTACTTCCAGACGGTGCCGATGGTGGAAACCACGGCGGACGAGTCGACCACGCTGACCATCGACGCCAAGGGCAAGCCGCGCACGCTGAAGTTCGGCGACGACATGGTCGTGGGAACGCGCACCGGCCGCGAGGACGTGAAGGTCGACGGCAGCCAACTCGTGTTCGTCGGCTACGGCGTCAACGCGCCCGAGCAGAACTGGAACGACTACGCCGGCGTCGACGTGAAGGGCAAGACGGTCGTCATGTTCGTCAACGATCCGGGCTTCCACAGCCAGGATCCGAAGCTCTTCGAAGGCAAGCGGATGACGTACTACGGCCGCTGGACGTACAAGTTCGAGGAAGCCGCCCGCCAGGGCGCCGCGGCGGCGATCATCATCCACGACACCGAGGGCGCGTCCTACGGCTGGGATGTGGTGAAGAACTCCTGGTCGGGCGCGCAGTTCGACCTGCCGGCGAAGGACGATCCGGAACCGCGCCTGCCGGTGCAGGGCTGGATCACCGGCGATGCCGCGCGCTCGCTGCTGGCCGACCTGGGCCAGAACCTCGACGAGCTCTACAAGGCCGCGAACAAGCCGGGCTTCAAGGCGATTCCGCTGGACGGAAAGCTGTCGGTCGACCTGAAGAGCAAGACCAGCGAGAAGTCGTCGCGCAACGTCGTCGCGCTGCTGCCGGGCGCCAAGCGTCCCGACGAAGCGATCGTCTACATGGCGCACTGGGATCACCTGGGCAACCACGCCCATGAAGCCGACGAGCACGGCGGTGCGAGCGCCGGCGAGCCGCACGCCGACACGATCTACAACGGCGCCATCGACAACGCGAGCGGCGTGGCGGGCATCCTCGAGATCGCCGAGGCCTTCAGCAAGCAGACGCCGCCGCCGGATCGCTCGCTGCTGTTCCTTGCCGTGACGCTGGAGGAATCGGGCCTGCTGGGCTCGAAGTACTACGTCGCGCATCCGACCATTCCGCTCAACAAGACCGTCGCCGTGATCAACCTCGATGCGATGCCGGTGATCGGCAAGGCGAAGGACATGACGGTCGTGGGCTTCGGCAGCTCGGAGCTGGAAGACCTGCTCAAGACGCAGGCCGAAAGCCAGCAGCGCGTGCTACACGCCGAGGCGACGCCGGAAGACGGCTTCTACTTCCGCTCCGATCACTTCAACTTCGCCAAGGCCGGCGTGCCGGCGCTGTACGCCAAGGGCGGCAGCGAGCTGCTCGAAGGTGGCGTCGATGCCGGTCGCAAGGCTGAATCCGACTATCGCGACAACCGCTACCATAAGCCGGGCGACCAGTTCGATCCGTCGTGGAAGATGGACGGCGTGGTGCAGGACCTGGAAGCGTTGTACGGCGTCGGCCGCACGCTGGCCGGCGACGAGCAGTGGCCGAACTGGTACGAAGGCAACGCCTTCCGCGGCGCGCACGACAAGCTGATGAAGTCGGCGAAGTAACGCTTCGATCGGTTCGACCGGCAACGGCGCCCATGCGGCGCCGTTGTCGTTTTCGGCTACGCTGGCGGCTCTCCTGGCCGCATGGAACTGCCATGACGCTCACCACCGCGTACGTCTGTGTCCTGATCGCCGCGTTGCTGCCGTACCTGTGGGTTGCCATTTCGAAGGCGAGCGGCGAGCGCTACGACAATCGCGATCCGCGACGCTGGCAGGAAAAGCAGCAGAGCCCGCGCGCGCAACGCGCGTACGCGGCGCAGCTCAACAGTTACGAGGCGTTCGCGCCATTTGCGGCCGGCGTGGTGCTGGCGCAGCTGGCCGGCGTCGCGCACTCGCAGATCGCGGCGCTGTCGCTGGCATTCGTCACGCTGCGCATCCTGCACGGCCTGGTGTACATCGCCGGCCGGCATTACCTGCGTTCGCTGATCTGGGCGCTGGGCCTGGCGTGCGTGGTCTGGCTGCTCGTGCAGGCAGCGCTGCACGTCGCGCCCTGATGGTTTCGGGAATGCCGGGTTGAACGCGATGCCTCACACGCTGCCGCCATCGGCCGTCCTGCAGGACGAACTTCGCAAGGGCGGCTTCCGTTTCGTCGGAGGCGACACGATGCGCGGCCTGCTGGAAACCTTCGGCCCGCTGTCAGACTGGAGCGAGTTTGCGGGCAGTTGGGACTCGCTGGAGCCGGATGCGTATCTCGCCAATGTAGGATTGCATCGACGTCGACGGCATGCGGTCTTTTCGGCGACCGGTGAAACGATCGCGCGCGAGCCGCATCAACCGCACTACCAAAGCCGCGACTACAACACGCTGCAAGGCGGCATTGAGCGCTGGTTCGCGCCGGTACTGCCCGAAGTCGCCGACAGCGCCAGCCTCCGCAGCATCCTGCACTTCTGCCGTTCATTCTTCGGCGGGCTCGCACCGGACGTCGCGAACTGGCACATCGAACTGCACCAGTTCCGTATCGAAGCACGCGCAGGCGAACCGGGGCAGCCGACGCCGGAGGGCGTCCATCGCGATGGCGTCGATTACGTCCTCGTGCTGCTGATCGATCGGATGAACATCGGCAGCGGAACCACCACGATCCACGCCTCCGACGGCACGCTACTGGGGAGCTTCACGCTCACCCACGCGCTCGATGCAGCGCTCGTCGACGACTCGCGCGTTTTCCACGGCGTTACGCCCGTGGAACCGGAAGATCCGGCGCAGGCGTCGCATCGGGATGTGCTGGTGGTGACGTTTCGGCGGCCCGTTTAGTCAGAAACGGGCGTACGCGGAATGCGAGGCGCTGGGTCGAACAAGCTTCTTTACTGACGGCGAAGCTGCGTGTGTCGAAGCGACGTATGTGCGCGGGATCGTGGGCTAATCCAATTCGCACCGGCGGCTGGCGATTACTGACCTCGCCAGGTTGTGGTTGCCTCACTCCACAAACGGCTCGCCTGTCCTGGAAGACCGGGCAATGCGGGTGTTCGCTTTCTTTATCGCGCAAAAGAAGAAGGCCGGTCCTGATGGACCGGCCTTCTGGGGTAAAGCCCCTGGCGATGACCTACTCTTGCATGGCTTGAGCCACACTACCATCGGCGCATGTGCGTTTCACTTCCGAGTTCGGAATGGGATCGGGTGGGACCACACAGCTATTGTCACCAGGGAGAGGGTGGAGGGTCGCAATGCTCGGTGTACTGAGTTGCGCGCACGCTCTCGTTGGTTTGCTTAGGACGGCAAGCCGTCTTCAGCGGATAGGTTGGGATAAGTAGCGAGTGAGCCGAACGTCACGACGTTGTCGTAAGTCCAAGGCCACTTGAGGTTATATGGTCAAGCCACACGGATCATTAGTACTGGTTAGCTCAATGCATTGCTGCACTTACACACCCAGCCTATCAACCACCTGGTCTTGATGGTTCCTTCAGGGGAGTCAAGCTCCCGGGAGATCTCATCTTGAGGCGCGCTTCCCGCTTAGATGCTTTCAGCGGTTATCGCTTCCGAACATAGCTACCCGGCAGTGCCACTGGCGTGACAACCGGAACACCAGAGGTTCGTCCACTCCGGTCCTCTCGTACTAGGAGCAGCCCCTCTCAAATCTCCAACGCCCACGACAGATAGGGACCGAACTGTCTCACGACGTTCTGAACCCAGCTCGCGTACCACTTTAAATGGCGAACAGCCATACCCTTGGGACCGACTACAGCCCCAGGATGTGATGAGCCGACATCGAGGTGCCAAACACCGCCGTCGATATGAACTCTTGGGCGGTATCAGCCTGTTATCCCCGGAGTACCTTTTATCCGTTGAGCGATGGCCCTTCCATACAGAACCACCGGATCACTAAGACCTACTTTCGTACCTGCTTGATCCGTCGATCTTGCAGTCAAGCACGCTTATGCCTTTGCACACAGTGCGCGATGTCCGACCGCGCTGAGCGTACCTTCGTGCTCCTCCGTTACACTTTGGGAGGAGACCGCCCCAGTCAAACTACCCACCATACACGGTCCCCGATCCGGATTACGGACCTAGGTTAGAACGTCAAGCACATCAGGGTGGTATTTCAAGGATGGCTCCACCGAAGCTAGCGCCTCGGTTTCATAGCCTCCCACCTATCCTACACAGACGAACTCAACGTTCAGTGTAAAGCTATAGTAAAGGTTCACGGGGTCTTTCCGTCTTGCCGCGGGAACGCTGCATCTTCACAGCGATTTCAATTTCACTGAGTCTCGGGTGGAGACAGCGCCGCTGTCGTTACGCCATTCGTGCAGGTCGGAACTTACCCGACAAGGAATTTCGCTACCTTAGGACCGTTATAGTTACGGCCGCCGTTTACCGGGGCTTCGATCAAGAGCTTCGCCTTGCGGCTGACCCCATCAATTAACCTTCCGGCACCGGGCAGGCGTCACACCCTATACGTCCACTTTCGTGTTTGCAGAGTGCTGTGTTTTTGATAAACAGTCGCAGCGGCCTGGTCACTGCGGCCCTTCTCAGCTATGAACCAAAAAGGGCGCACCTTCTCCCGAAGTTACGGTGCTATTTTGCCTAGTTCCTTCACCCGAGTTCTCTCAAGCGCCTGAGAATTCTCATCCTGCCCACCTGTGTCGGTTTACGGTACGGTCTGCGTAAGCTGAAGCTTAGGAGCTTTTCCTGGAAGCGTGATATCGGCAGCTTAGTCCTAAAGGACTCGTCCTTAGTCTCAACGTTGCCCCCCCGGATTTGCCTAAGGGGACCGCCTCAACTCTCTCACCGGGACAACCAACGCCCGGCCTGCCTAACCTTCTCCGTCCCTCCATCGCACTTACGCGAGGTGCTGGAATATTAACCAGCTTCCCATCGACTACGCATTTCTGCCTCGCCTTAGGGGCCGACTCACCCTGCGTCGATTAACGTTGCGCAAGGAAACCTTGGGCTTTCGGCGTGCGGGCTTTTCACCCGCATTATCGTTACTCATGTCAGCATTCGCACTTCCGATACCTCCAGCGGACTTCTCAATCCACCTTCATCGGCTTACGGAACGCTCCTCTACCGCGCACACAAAGTGTGCACCCCAAGCTTCGGTTCCGTGCTTAGCCCCGTTAAATCTTCCGCGCAGACCGACTCGACCAGT
Source organism: Lysobacter soli (assembly GCF_009755585.1). Taxonomy (NCBI): domain Bacteria; kingdom Pseudomonadati; phylum Pseudomonadota; class Gammaproteobacteria; order Lysobacterales; family Lysobacteraceae; genus Lysobacter; species Lysobacter soli. The sequence continues at coordinate 3,921,796 of NZ_CP046603.1, forward strand.
GAGCTATTACGCTTTCTTTAAAGGGTGGCTGCTTCTAAGCCAACCTCCTGGCTGTCTGTGCCTTTCCACATCGTTTTCCACTTAGCACGAAATTTGGGACCTTAGCTGTGGGTCTGGGTTGTTTCCCTTTTCACGACGGACGTTAGCACCCGCCGTGTGTCTCCCATGCAGTCTGTCCTGGTATTCGGAGTTTGCCATGGTTTGGTAAGTCGCAATGACCCCCTAGCCATAACAGTGCTCTACCCCCAGGAAGATTCACATGAGGCGCTACCTAAATAGCTTTCGAGGAGAACCAGCTATCTCCGGGTTCGATTAGCTTTTCACTCCTAATCACACCTCATCCCCTACCTTTGCAACGGGAGTGGGTTCGGGCCTCCAGTTGATGTTACTCAACCTTCACCCTGGGCATGACTAGATCACCCGGTTTCGGGTCTACTGCCCGCGACTATGCGCCCTTATCAGACTCGGTTTCCCTTCGCCTCCCCTATACGGTTAAGCTCGCCACGAACAGTAAGTCGCTGACCCATTATACAAAAGGTACGCCGTCACCCTTGCGGGCTCCGACTGCTTGTACGCACACGGTTTCAGGGTCTATTTCACTCCCCTCTCCGGGGTTCTTTTCGCCTTTCCCTCACGGTACTGGTTCACTATCGGTCGGTCAGGAGTATTTAGCCTTGGAGGATGGTCCCCCCATGTTCAGACAGGGTTTCTCGTGCCCCGCCTTACTCGATTTCATCGAAAGAGCTCTTTCGCATACCGGGCTGTCACCGTCTATGGCCAACCTTTCCAGGTTGTTTTGCTAGAACTCAATCAACTTAAGGGCTGGTCCCCGTTCGCTCGTCACTACTTAGGGAATCTCGGTTGATTTCTTTTCCTCCGGGTACTTAGATATTTCAGTTCTCCGGGTTTGCTTCCAGCAGCTATGTATTCACTGCAGGATACCTATTGCTAGGTGGGTTTCCCCATTCGGACATTGCGGGATCAATGCTTGTTGCCAGCTCCCCCGCACTTTTCGCAGGCTGCCACGTCCTTCATCGCCTCTGACCGCCAAGGCATCCACCGTGTGCGCTTATTCGCTTGACCATATAACCCCAAGTCGCCTCAGGGTCGTCTGTGTTCGGGGGTACAAAGCCCAAACGCGAATTCAACGACTCAATTATAAGGTGCCTTTCGGCACCCGCCTTAGCCTCACGACACGTCATGGACATTCGTCTCAAAACGCTCGCTACTTTCCCAGTTTTCAAAGAACGCGATCCGGCCTCAGCGCCGTACCGCTTCAATTCTTGATGTGTGCGCAATCTAGTTTCGTTCGGGAGTGGTGGGTCTGGGAGGACTCGAACCACCGGCCTCACCCTTATCAGGGGTGCGCTCTAACCACCTGAGCTACAGACCCAAAAGTCGTGCACGGCTGGTTTGGTGGAGCTTGTCGGGATCGAACCGACGACCCCCTGCTTGCAAAGCAGGTGCTCTCCCAGCTGAGCTAAAGCCCCTTGTTCAAACGAGGGACGCTCCCGCGGACTTCCCCCTTGGGAGGTCCCGGAACTAGATGCAGGTCACTTGTGCGGACGTCCGGCCAGCAATTTGCTGTCTTTAGTCTCTAAAGGAGGTGATCCAGCCGCACCTTCCGATACGGCTACCTTGTTACGACTTCACCCCAGTCATCGGCCACACCGTGGCAAGCGCCCCCCCGAAGGTTAAGCTACCTGCTTCTGGTGCAACAAACTCCCATGGTGTGACGGGCGGTGTGTACAAGGCCCGGGAACGTATTCACCGCAGCAATGCTGATCTGCGATTACTAGCGATTCCGACTTCATGGAGTCGAGTTGCAGACTCCAATCCGGACTGAGATAGGGTTTCTGGGATTGGCTTGCCCTCGCGGGTTTGCAGCCCTCTGTCCCTACCATTGTAGTACGTGTGTAGCCCTGGCCGTAAGGGCCATGATGACTTGACGTCATCCCCACCTTCCTCCGGTTTGTCACCGGCGGTCTCCTTAGAGTTCCCACCATTACGTGCTGGCAACTAAGGACAAGGGTTGCGCTCGTTGCGGGACTTAACCCAACATCTCACGACACGAGCTGACGACAGCCATGCAGCACCTGTGTCACGGTTCCCGAAGGCACCAATCCATCTCTGGAAAGTTCCGTGCATGTCAAGGCCAGGTAAGGTTCTTCGCGTTGCATCGAATTAAACCACATACTCCACCGCTTGTGCGGGCCCCCGTCAATTCCTTTGAGTTTCAGTCTTGCGACCGTACTTCCCAGGCGGCGAACTTAACGCGTTAGCTTCGATACTGAGGGCCAAGTTGCCCCCAACATCCAGTTCGCATCGTTTAGGGCGTGGACTACCAGGGTATCTAATCCTGTTTGCTCCCCACGCTTTCGTGCCTCAGTGTCAGTGCTGGTCCAGGGTGTCGCCTTCGCCACAGATGTTCCTCCCGATATCTACGCATTTCACTGCTACACCGGGAATTCCACACCCCTCTACCGCACTCTAGTAAGCCAGTTTCCAATGCAGTTCCCAGGTTGAGCCCAGGGCTTTCACATCAGACTTAACAAACCACCTACGCACGCTTTACGCCCAGTAATTCCGAGTAACGCTTGCACCCTTCGTATTACCGCGGCTGCTGGCACGAAGTTAGCCGGTGCTTATTCTTCCGGTACCGTCATAACACCCGAGTATTAATCGAGCGCTTTTCTTTCCGGACAAAAGTGCTTTACAACCCGAAGGCCTTCTTCACACACGCGGCATGGCTGGATCAGGCTTGCGCCCATTGTCCAATATTCCCCACTGCTGCCTCCCGTAGGAGTCTGGACCGTGTCTCAGTTCCAGTGTGGCTGATCATCCTCTCAGACCAGCTACGGATCGTCGCCTTGGTGGGCCTTTACCCCGCCAACTAGCTAATCCGGCATCGGCTCATCTATCTGCGTGAGGCCCGAAGGTCCCCCACTTTCTCCCGTAGGACGTATGCGGTATTAGCGTAAGTTTCCCTACGTTATCCCCCACAAATAGGCAGATTCCGATGCATTCCTCACCCGTCCGCCACTCGCCACCCAAGGAGCAAGCTCCTCTGTGCTGCCGTTCGACTTGCATGTGTTAGGCCTGCCGCCAGCGTTCACTCTGAGCCAGGATCAAACTCTTCACTTAAAATTGCAGAACCCGAAGGTTCAATATCTTGAGTGCAGAGCCCGTTCCAGGCATCAATTACTCGCTTGCATTTGCATGCTTTGAATCATTAATGCTTGTTACAGGACATCTGCTGATGGACAACCATCCACTAGCCAGACGCCCGCACAAGTCACCTGCGCACACTGTCAAAGATCTCGGGGCCGGCCTCAGCGCCTTTCCCTTGCCTCACCCCGCCGCACCGAAGTGCCCGAGGGAGCCGACTACTATACAGCGAATTTCGATTCCGTCAACACCGTGTCGAGATCTTTTTCGCTGCCCCCGCCTCCCGTTCAGCGCCTCGTTTCAAGGCCGTCCCGTCAGCAGGGCCGCGCATCTTACAGCACCTTCGAAGTTCGTCAACCGCCCTTCGAACAACGCCGCTTCAACCGCGTCCCGCGTCAGTGATTCACCTCGGCGGGGCGCGCATTGTGCACACGCACAATCGGAATTGGAAGAGGTTTACGAAGAAATTTTTTGAAGCTTCATGAACGCCGCGCACAACATCGATGCGCGCGTTCAATAACGCATGGAATAAGACGTCAGGCCGCGATCAGGCGAACGCGCGCGAACGTGCGCTTGCCCACCGCAAGCACGCCTTCGAAGCCCGGCACGAACACACGCTGCACGTCTTCGATGACTTCGCCGTCGAGTCGCACCGCACGTTCCTTCAGCTTGCGGTTCGCCTCTGAATTGCTGGGCGTCAGGCCCGCCGCCGTCAGCAACGCCGCGATGCGCACGCCTTCGGCGGGCACGGCGACGTCGTTGATGGGCAGCGACGCGATATCGCCCTCGCCGCGCACCGCGGCATTCCACCCGGCGATCGCCAGTTCCGCAGCCGATTCGCCGTGGAAACGCGCTGCAAGCTCGCGTGCCAGGCGCAGCTTCAGGTCGCGCGGATTGAGCTGTCCGCCCTCGATATCGCGCTTCAACTGCGCGGCCTCGGCGATGCCGATCTCGAAGCTGAGCAGGTCGATCCAGCGCCACATGAGCACGTCGTCGATCTTCATCGTCTTGGTGACCATGTCGATGGCCGGCTCGTTGATGCCGATGTAGTTGCCCAGCGACTTAGACATCTTGTTGACGCCGTCCAAGCCTTCGAGCAACGGCATCGTCAGCACGATCTGTGGCGGCTGGCCGTAATGCTCCTGCAGGCCGCGCCCCATGAGCAGGTTGAACTTCTGATCGGTACCGCCGAGTTCTACGTCGGCCTTCAACGCGACCGAGTCGTAACCCTGCACCAGCGGATACAGGAACTCATGGATGGCGATGGACTGCTGCGCCGCGTAGCGCTTGGCGAAATCGTCTCGTTCGAGCATGCGCGCGACGGTGTGCTGCGCGGCGAGCTTGATCATGTCGGCCGCGCCCATCTGGCCGAACCATTCGGAGTTGAAGCGCACTTCCGTGCGCTCCTTGTCCAGCACCTTGAAGACCTGGTCGGCGTAGGTCTGCGCGTTGGCGAGCACGTCTTCGCGGGTGAGCGGCTTGCGGGTGACGTTCTTGCCGGTCGGATCGCCGATCATTCCGGTGAAATCGCCAATCAGGAAGATCACCTGATGCCCCAGGTCCTGGAACTGGCGCATCTTGTTCAGCAGCACCGTGTGGCCCAGATGCAGGTCGGGCGCGGTCGGGTCGAAGCCGGCCTTGATCCGTAGGGGGCGACCGAGCTTGAGGCGGGCCTCCAGCTCCTCGCGCTTGAGGATCTCGTCGGCGCCGCGGCCGATCAGGTCGAGGGCATCTTGGACAGGGGCGGAAATCTGGGGGGACAAAGTGAGACTCGCTGGTGAATGGTGAACGCGCAATGCGATCACGATCATGGATTCGGGTTAAATCATGGTTAAACATAACCGCCGGGGCACGTGAAGAAAAACCCTATTCAGTTCAAGGGTTTGACGCACACTGCTCGCGCCTCTATGGTAACGCCGCTACATGGCCTTCACACCTGCGCGCGGGACACACACATGACGACTTCCGAGACCGGTACGGATCGGCGCCAACGACTCAAGGCGCTGCGTGAAGCCGCTCTACACCGTCCGGTCGCCGCAAGCCAGGTGTCCCGGGGTTTCAATGGCCGCTGGACGCGCCGCCACTGGGCGCACGCAAGCCTGTTCGCCACCCTTGGAGTGCTTGTTGCTGCGATCGTGCCCGGCTTTGGCCCCACTTCCAATGTGCCGGTGCCGGTCCATGCCCAGCGCAGCTCGCTGGCGCTGGCGCTGCCGCCGCTCCCGCTGTCGCGCCTGAAGGGGCACAGCGGCGACAGCTGGCAGATCGTGCGCGTGGAGCGCGGCCAGACGCTCGGCGCGGTCTTCGAGGACATGGACCTTCCGGCCTCGACGATGCACCAGATCCTGGAGGCCGTCCCGGGCGACAAGTCCGTCCTGACGCGCCTGAAGCCCGGCACCGAGCTCGCCTTCGACCTGCCGGTCAGCGGCGAACTGCGCACCTTCCGCTACGACCGCGACGACAGCCACCGCGTCGAGCTGGCGATCGCCGGCGACAAGGTCACCGAGAAGGTGACCGTCCGCCCGACCGAAACCCGCACCGTGGTGATCAGCGGCAAGGTCGGCAAGTCGCTGTTCCGTTCGGCCCGCAAGCTGGGCCTGTCGGGCAACAACATCAACACCCTGACCGACGACATCTTCAAGTACGACATCGACTTCAACGAAGACGTCGGCGCCGACGACCGCTTCAGCGTGGTGGTCGAGCAGACCTGGCGCGAAGGCGAACTGCTGCGCACCGGTCCGGTGCTGGCGGCGACCTTCACCACCGGCGGCAAGCTGCACACCGGTTTCCGCTTCGAGCGCGACGGCAAGGCCGAGTACTTCACCGGCGACGGCCGCCCGCTGAAGAAGAGCTTCATCCGCATGCCGATCCCGTACGCGCGCCTGACCTCGAACTTCGGCACGCGCAAGCACCCGGTGCTGGGCCGCACGCGCATGCACAAGGGCGTGGACTACGCGGCGCGCACCGGTACGCCCATCATGGCCGCCGGCGACGCGCGCGTCGTCTCGGCCGGCTGGCAGGGCGGCTACGGCAACGCCGTCGTGCTGGACCACGGCCGCGGCTACAGCACGCTGTACGGCCACATGTCGCGCATCGGCAAGATCCGCCCGGGCCAGCGCATCGCGCAGGGCACGGTGATCGGCTACGTCGGCAGCACCGGCATGTCGACCGGTCCGCACCTGCATTACGAATTCCGCGTCAACGGCGTGCACCGCAACCCGCTGTCGATCACCATGCCGCCGCCGGAGCCGCTGTCGGGCAACGCGCTGGCGCAGTTCCGCGCGCAGACGTCCGTCGCGCTGGCGCGGATCCAGAAGGTCGAGAACATCATCTACGCCGACGCGTCCGAGCCCTCGCCGGCCGCGCGCAAGCCGGCCAAGACCGCGAAGACCAAGGCCTGACGTGCCGGCTTCCGCGGCCGGGTCTTCGGGCCCGCCGGTCGACGGACTCTTCGTCGGCCTGATCTCCGGCACCAGCGCGGACGGCATCGACGCCGCGCTCGTCCGCTTCGAACGACACCCCGACGGCCGCGACGCCGTCGAACTGCTGCTGGGCCGCACTTACGCCTGGGACGACGCGCTGCGCGCGCGGCTGGTCGCGCTAGGCCAGGGGTCCGATGCGCAGTCGCTGGACGAACTGGGCACGCTGGATGTGCAGATCGCTGAGTCCTTCGCCGATGCCACGCAGCGCCTGCTCGCCGAAGCCGGCGTGCCGGCCGGCGACGTGCGCGCGATCGGCTCGCACGGCCAGACGGTTCGCCACCGCCCGGAGGGGGCGCGCTTCGACGGCCGCCACCCCTTTACCTGGCAGATGGGCGACGGCGGGCTGATCGCCGAACGCACCGGCATCGCGACGGCCTCCGATTTCCGCCGCCGCGACGTCGCCGCTGGCGGCCACGGCGCGCCGCTGCTGCCCGCACTGCACGCGGCGCTGTTGGCCGACGCGGACGAAGACCGCGCGGTGCTGAACCTCGGCGGCATCGCCAATTTCACCCTGCTGCCGGTCGACGGCCCCGTGCGCGGCTTCGATACCGGCCCGGCGAACTGCCTGCTCGACGCGTGGTGCCTGCGCCACACGGGCGCCGCGTACGACGCCGGTGGCGCCTTCGCGGCGCAAGGCGAACTCGATGCCGAGCTGCTGGCGCGCCTGCTGGATGAACCCTGGTTCATGCTGCCGCCGCCCAAAAGCACCGGCCGCGAGCAGTTCCACCTGCGCTGGGTCGAACGCCGCCTCGATGGCGACGAGTCGCCTGCCGACGTGCAGGCCACGCTGCTGGAACTGAGTGCCATCACCATCGCCGACGCGTTGCGCGCGCACCAGCCGACGACGCGTCGCGTGCTCGCCTGTGGCGGGGGCGTGCATAACCCGCGCCTGCTGGAGCGTATCGGCGCGCATCTGCCGGAGGCGGTTGTCGAATCCACCGCGCGTCATCGCGTGGATCCGGATTTCGTCGAGGCGATGGGGTTCGCATGGCTGGCGCGGCAGACGCTGTCGGGCCTGCCCGGCAACCTCGCCAGCGTGACCGGCGCGCGCGGCCCGCGCGTGCTCGGCGTGGTGCATCCGGCCACCTGAGGCGGGGCTTTCCGCGAATCCGCGGGAATCAGCCCTTCTGGGCGTAGGCCATCAGGTCGCGGTCGACGTCGGTCAAGCCGGCACTTTCGAGCGGGGCGACGCTGACGTCCGAAGGCCGCTCCATTCGGCCGATCTTCGAGAAACCCGGATCGCTCGGAATGTGCTCCAGCGCGGCGATGGCGGCCTGCAGCGCCATGGCATCGGAATCGGTGAAACGCGCGGCGAGCTCGGCCTCGCACGCGAACAGGCCGTGCTCGAGCAGGTGCATCAGCGCCTCCTGCAACGGCCAGCTGCGTGCCTGCGCGACGCGCTTGACGCGGTCCAGCAGCAGCGGGTCGATGTCGTGAAGGATGATGTCGGTCATTCGGATTTCCTTCCAGGCCGGTGCCTGGTCATTCCACCGCAGATGCGCGGGCGCCCGTGCGGCGAGCGGCCAGGACCAGGCACAGTAGCAGTGCGGGTATCCCGATCAAGGCCGTTCCGGCGAAGAATAGCGAATACGCCTCGAGCAAACTGCGGCCCACTTCCAGTTGTTCGATCGTCCAGCCGGACATTCCCTTCAGTACCTTGCCCGGCAGCGCGTAGAACGAGCTGAGCAGGGCGTACTGCGTGGCCGTGTAGCCGGCGCTGGTCAGGCTGGACATGTAGCCGATCAGCGCCACGCCGGCGAAGCCCGAGCAGAAGTTGTCGATCACCATCACCGCCGTGAAGACGCCGGCATCGGCGCCGTGCAGCGCCAGGTACGAGAAGGCCAGGTTCGATCCCGGACCGAGCACCGCGCCCGCCATCAGGGTCGTGAAGAAGCCGAAGCGCACCGCGCACAGGCCGGCGGCGGCAATGCCCAGCGTGGTCGCCAGCAGGCCGAAGCTGCCGCGGACGGCGCCGACGGTTTCCTTGTCCATTCCGAGATCGGCGTAAAAGGGATTTGCCATCGGACCGAGGACGAAGTCCGGCAGGCGATACAGGCTGATCGCCAGCAGCATCACCAGCGCCCACTTGCCGTGCTCGCGGAAGAACACGACGAACGGGGCAACGATCGCGTCGTAGATCCCTTGCGCCGACAGCATCGAGCCATGCGATGCGGCCGCAGCCTGCACGCTGGCGGCGGGCTCGCGCGCCAGGAAGGTGGCGAGGATGCCGACGCCCATCAGCGCCGCCATCACCTCGTACGACAGCGACCAGCCGATGTGCGCGGCGAAGATCAGGATCAGCGAGTCGGTGACCAGCAGCGCGCCACGGTATCCGAGCGCGGACGTCGCCGTCAGCAGGCCCTGCTGCTCGTTGCTGGAGGCGATCTCGATGCGCCAGGCGTCGATCACGATGTCCTGCGTCGCCGACGCGAAGGCCACCACCAGCGCCAGCACGCCGAATACCACCAGCTGGTCCAGCGTCTGGCCCCACAGCACCAGCTGGCCTTCCTGCGGCTGCACGTTCGCCATGCCGAACAGTGCGATCGCCACGATGACCTGCGACAACAACATCCAGCCGCGACGGCGCCCCAGCCACTTGCCGAGCACCGGCGCGTCGAGCTTGTCGATGAGTGGCGCCCACAGGAATTTCAGCGAATACGCGAGGCCGACCCACGAGAGGAAACCGATCGTCGACAGCTCGATCGCGTTCTCACGCATCCAGTAGCCGAGCGTGTTGCCGACCAGGTAGATCGGGATGCCCGAGCTGAAGCCCAGCAGCAGCATCACCAGCACTTTCGGCTCGCGCAGGTTCGCGGCGACCAGGCGCCAGCCCTTCAGTTTCGGCTCGGCAGCCGGCGCGGCTTCAGAGGTCATAGTCGACGCTGAAAGGCGCGTGGTCAGAGAAACGCGGCTCGCGCAGGATCGAACACGCCTTCAGCTTCGAGGCGAGCGATGGCGTGCACAGCTGGTAGTCGATGCGCCATCCGACGTTATTTGCGCGCGCGGCGCCGCGGTTGCTCCACCAGGTGTAGTCCTGGCCCTCGGCGTGCAGCGCGCGGTAGGCATCGACCCAGCCCGAGGTGTCCACGCACAGCCCGTTGAGCCACTCGCGCTCCGGCGGCAGGCAGCCGGAATTCTTCTGGTTGCTCGTCCAGTTCCTGATGTCGAGCTTCGAGCGCACGATGTTCCAGTCGCCGCACAGCACATAGTCGCGGCCGCTGGCGAGCCATTGATCGAGATGCGGCTTCAGCCATTCCATCACTTCGAACTTGAAGCCCTGCCGCAGCTCGCCCGACGAGCCCGACGGGATGTAGAACGACACCACGCTCAGGTTGCCGAAGCGCGCCTCGATGTAGCGGCCTTCGTCGTCGAACGGCGCCCAGCCCATGCTCGTGCGAACTTCATCGGGCTCGCGCCGGCTGTAGATCGCCACGCCGCTGTAGCCCTTCTTCGTGATCGCGTCCTTGAACCACGCGCGATACCGCTCGGGCAAGAACTGCGGGCCAGCGAGCTGGTGCTCCTGCGCCTTTGTTTCCTGAACGCACAACACGTCGGCGTCCTGCGTGCGGAACCAGTCGAAGAAGCCCTTGTTGGCGGCCGAACGCAGGCCGTTGGCGTTGAAGCTGATGATGCGCATGCGCACTCCACGACGATGTGCCGGCGATCATAGCCCCTCGCGCGTCAGCGTCGGCCCGGCGTGCGGTAACGCCGCGGCAGGGCGGTTCAAATGGCCCCGGGGCTATCATTCCCGCCATGTCCGCCGTCACCGCCAGCGTCCGCGTCGAACCGATCGTGGATCCCGACTCCGCCCCAGCGCGCGCCGTGCGTGCGCTGCGCGTGGCGCCGGACCAGTACCGGTACGTCGGCGACACGGCCTTCAATCTTGGCGACACGCTGCGCGACCCGATGAGCGAAGCGATGGCGGTGATCGCCGAAGACGCGATCGTCGGCTTCTACCGTCTCGATTTCGCGCCCAATGCGGTCGTCGGCCGTTCGCTCGGCATGCCGAGCGTCGGCCTGCGCGCGTTCGTGATCGATCACCGCCAGCAGGGCCGCGGCTACGGCCGAATGGCGATGAACGCCTGCTGCGACGACCTGCGCGCGCGCCATCCCGGCCGCGAGGTGCTGGTGCTCACGGTCAACTGCATCAACGCGCCGGCGATCTCGGTGTACCTGAAGTCCGGTTTCATCGACACCGGCGAGCTTTTCCACGGCGGCAGCGCCGGCCCGCAGCACGTGATGCTGCAGTTCCTCCATCCGCACACGACGACATGACCCAAGACCACCGCGCCCGTTTCCTCGACCTCGCCCTGCGCGCCGACGCCCTGCGCTTCGGCGCCTTCACGCTGAAGTCCGGGCGCCAAAGCCCGTACTTCTTCAACGCGGGACGCTTCGATTCCGGCGCCGCGCTGGCCGGGCTGGCCGCGTGCTACGCCGATGCGATCGATGCGCACGGCGTCGCGTTCGATCTTCTCTTCGGCCCGGCCTACAAGGGCATTCCGCTGGCGACCGCGCTGGCGTGCGAGTACGCACGTCGCGGCCGCGACCTGCCGGTGGCGTTCAACCGCAAGGAAGCCAAGACCCATGGCGAGGGCGGCAACCTGATCGGTGCACCGCTCCAGGGCCGCCGCGTGCTGATCGTCGATGACGTGATCACCGCCGGCACCGCGATCCGCGAGGCGCTCGGACTGATTCGTGACGCAGGTGGCGAAACCGCCGGCATTGTCATTGCACTCGATCGACAGGAGGCCATCGACCCGGCCAAAACCCGACGCTCAGCGGCACAATCGGTCGCGGCCGACCATGGCTTGCCGGTCATCGCGGTCGCAACGCTGTCCGACTTGCTGGACTTCGCCGGCGGCAACGCGGAGCTGGCGGCGCAACGCGAGCGCCTGCTGGCCTATCGGCAGGCCTACGGCAGCGACTCGGCCGGCTGATGCCGGGCACTGTCGTCCCGGCCGGTGCTGGCGTGACTCTTGCATGATTCTGGGGGAATCCCGACAGATCCTTCGGACTTTGCTGACGTGACGAACCGCAACGTGATCCATCGCACCCTGATGAGCCGCACCGTGCCGCTGCTCGCCTGCACGCTGATGTTCGCCACCGCCGGCGTTGCGATCGCCCAGAAGGCGCCCGCCGCCGGCAAGAAGCTGTACTGCTGGAACGAGAACGGCGCCCGGGTGTGCGGCGATGCCCTGCCCGCCCATGCGGTGGACAGCGCGCGCACCGAGATCAATGCCAAGAGCGGCCTGGCCACCAAGCAGATCGCCCGGGCGCTGACGCCCGAGGAGCGCGCCGCCGCCGAGGCTCAGGCGAAGCTCGACAAGGAGAGCGCCGCGATCGCCGAAGCGAACAGCCGTCGCGAGCAGGCGATGGTCGAGTCCTACGCCACCGAGGACGACCTGCGCCGCGCATTCGGCGAACGCCAGGCGGTGATGGACGAGGCGATCAAGGCCTCGCGTCTGGGCGTCGTGGGCCGCCGCGACACGCTCGTCGCCCTGCTTCGTCGCGCCGGCGAGAACGAGCTGTCCGGCAAGCCGGTGCCCAAGCCCGCGCAGCAGAACGTGCGCATCCAGCACGACCAGCTGATCCGTCAGCAGGAACTGCTTGTCCAGCAGCTCGCCGAACGCGAAATGATCGACGAGGAACTCGCCGCCGCGCTGGAGCGCTACCACGCGCTGAAGCAACCCTCCAAGGGCTGACGCCGGACGGTCCAGGACCGGGATCGTTCAAACCAGCGCGGAAAGAAAAAGGCCGGCGGTTCGCACCGTCGGCCTTCTTCATTCCGGGGCGGCGGCCGCGTTAGAACGGCAGCGCCAGATCCGGCCGCAGCGCCAGCAGCTGGGTGCGGAAATCGGCCTTGATGCGCGCGAGCGCTTCGGGCGAATCCGCATCGAAGCGCATCACGAGCACCGGCGTGGTGTTCGACGCGCGCACCAGCCCCCAGCCGTCCGGGAAGTCCACGCGCAGGCCGTCGATCGTCGACAGGCGCGCGCCCTCGAACTTGGCCTCGTCGCGGAACCACTCCACGAAGCTGTGCGGGTCGCCATCGGGCGCGTCGACCTTGATCTCGGGCGTCGAGATGCCGTTGGGCAGCGCGCCGAGGGTTTCGCTCGGGCTGCGCGGCGACGCGGCCAGGATCTCCAGCAGGCGCGCGGCGGCGTAGATACCGTCGTCGAAGCCGTACCAGCGCTCCTTGAAGAAGAAGTGGCCGCTCATCTCGCCGGCCAGTTCCGCGTCGGTCTCGCGCATCTTGGCCTTGATCAGCGAATGGCCCGTCTTCCACATCAGCGGGCTGCCGCCGTGGCGCAGGATGTGCCCCGGCAGGCGACCGGTGCACTTCACGTCGAACAGGATGACCGCGCCCGGGTTGCGTTCGAGCACGTCGGCGGCGAACAGCATCAGCAGGCGGTCCGGGAAGATGTTCTCCCCCTCGCGCGTCACCACGCCCAGGCGGTCGCCGTCGCCGTCGAAGGCGATGCCGACGTCCGCTTCCAGGCGCTGCACCATGCGGATCAGGTCGGTGAGGTTGTGCGGCTCGCTCGGGTCCGGATGGTGGTTCGGGAACGTGCCGTCGATGTCGCAGTACAGCGGCGTCACGTCGGCGCCGATGGCGGCCAGCACGCGCGGGCCGATCTCGCCGGCCACGCCGTTGCCCGCATCGACGACCACGCGCAGCGGGCGGTCGATCTGCACGTCCGAGGCGATGCGCTGGACGTAGTCCTCGGAGATGTCGCGCTGGACGAGCGAACCCAGATCGCCCAGGTGCAGGCGGTCGTCGGCGATGCGCGCGTAGAGGTCGGTGATCGTGTCGCCGGAGAGCGTCTCGCCGCCGACCACGATCTTGAAGCCGTTGTAGTCCGGCGGATTGTGGCTGCCGGTCACCGACACGCAGGAGCCCGCGCGCAGGTGGTAGGCGCCGAAGTACACGACCGGCGTCGGCGCCAGGCCGATGTCGATGACGTTGCGCCCGGCCTTGCGCAGGCCGGCGATCAGGCCTTCGACCAGCGCCGGACCGGACAGGCGGCCGTCGCGGCCGACGACGATGTCGGTCAGGCCCTTCTCGTGCATCAGCGAACCGATCGCATGGCCGATGAGCTCGGCGACGCCGGCGTCCAGCGTCTGCCCGACCACGCCGCGGATGTCGTAGGCGCGGAAGATGCCGCGGTCGATGGCGATGGACGGAACAGGGGCGGCGGGCTTGGGCGGAGTCACGGGAGCGGTGGCCTGGACAGGGGGATTGGCCTCCATGCTCTCCGCAAGCGTCTGAACGGCTCCTTCATCTTCCTCAGCGGCCGCCTTGCCCCTGGCGGCGAATTTCGGCGCGCGCCACGCGAGGAAGGCCAGCAGCACGAACACCGCCGCGGCAATGAAGCATCCCAGCGCCTCCATGCCGAACGGGCCGCCAGCCACATCAGGCACTGCGGCGGCCACGCGCAGGTCGCTGCCCGGAACCTTGGCCGCCAGCGCCTCGGCGCCGCCGGACAGGCCCTTGTCGCCACGCTCGATCGCGCTGTAGCCGCCCTGGCGCAGGGCGAGGTAGCTGTCATCGGACACATCGACCTGCGACAGGCCGGCCCCGATACGGCTGATGGGCAGGCGCACATACGCCACGCCGACGGTCTTGTCGCCGACGTGCGCCGGCGCTGCCAGCGCCAACTGCGGGCCGCCGTTGTGCTGGACCAGGCCGGAGACCGGACGCCCCGCGGCGACCGCTGCTTCAATCACGCCCAGCCGACCGTAGCCGCCCTTCGGCAATGCCGCGTACTCGGCAGCGAGGTCCAGCGGCAACACCGCGGCATCGCTTGCGCCGTTCCAGCCCTTCCCCAGCTCCTGCGAAGCTGCCGCCAGATCGCCGGCAGCGAGCGCCGCCTGCAGCGTCGGCGACGCGAGACGATCGGTGAGCTGCCTCTGTTCCACGCCCAGCGCCTTCACGGCGCCTTCGACGGCGGCGTTGCGCGCCTCGGTGATCGACAGCCGGCGCGAGCCGTCCCGGTGAAGCTGGTAGCCGCTCCACGCGAAGAACGCCGCCAGCAGCGCGAACAGCGCGATCACCGCCGGGATCAGCACCTTGAGCTGCGCGGCGCCGGCGGCCAGTTGTCCCTTTTCCAGACCCTTCATTCCCATCCCCTTTGTCAGCGCACGCCCGTGTGGCCAAAGCCACCCGTGCCGCGGGCGCTGGTTTCGAATTCGTCCACCACCGCAAGCTCGGCCCGCACGATCGGCAGGATCACCAGCTGCGCGATACGGTCCCCCGGCTGGATCGTAAAAGCCTCACGGCCCCGGTTCCAAACGCTGATCAGCAGCGGCCCCTGGTAGTCGGCGTCGATCAGCCCCGTGCCGTTGCCAAGCACGATGCCGTGCTTATGCCCCAGGCCCGAGCGTGGCAGGATCACCGCGCACATCGTCGGATCGCCCAGGTGGATCGCCAGCCCCGACGGCACCAGCGCCGCATCGCCCGGCTGAAGCGCCAGCGGCTCCTCCAGCGCGGCGCGCAGGTCGAGCCCGGCGCTCGCCGGCGTGGCGTAGCTCGGCAGCGGCCATTCCCCGCCGAAGCGTGGGTCGAGGATCTTCAGTTCGAGCGTGTGGTTCATGCGGTCCGTCGTGAAGGTGCGCGCGGTATCGTACCCACGCGATGTCGTGTTGGAGACGCAAGCATCGTGCCAACGGCACGGTCAGGCGGGCATTCGCGCGGCGATCAGTTCCAGCAGGTCGTCGGCGAGCGACGTCTTCGGCGCGGGGCCGAGCACGTGGCTGGCACCGTCGACCGCGAAGACCGACAGCATGTTGTCGTCGCTCTCGAAACCGCTGCCCGATACGCCGACGCGGTTGGCGGCGATCAGGTCCAGGCGCTTGTTCTCGAGCTTGCCGCGCGCGTAGGCCTCGACGTGGTCGGTTTCGGCCGCGAACCCCACCACCAGCCGCGGCCGCTGCGCGTGCGAGGCGATGTCAGCCAGAATGTCGCGCGTGCGGACCAGCGTCAGGTTCAGCGTGTCCTGTCCGGCGGTCTTCTTGATCTTGTTCGACGCCGCCTGCGCGGGCGCGAAATCCGCGACCGCCGCGGCGCCGATGTAGATGTCGGCCGGCAACTGCGAAAGCACCGCCGCGTGCATCTGCGCGGCCGAACGCACGTCGATTCGCGTCACGCCCGCAGGCGTCGGCAGCGACACGGGGCCGGCGACCAGCACGACGTTGGCACCGAGCCGCGCGGCCGATTGCGCCACGGCGAAGCCCATCTTCCCGCTGCTGCGGTTGCCGATGAAGCGGACCGGATCGATGTCCTCGTAGGTCGGACCGGCGCTGACGACGATGCGCAACCCGCGCAGGCGTTCGGCCGCGCTCATGCGAGGGCCTGCCCGATTGCAATGAGGATTTCCGCCGGCTCGCTCATGCGTCCCGGCCCGGACTCGCCTTCGGCGAGCGGCCCGTCGTTCGGTCCGACGATCTGCACGCCGCGCTCGCGCAATGTCGCGATGTTCGCCTGCGTGGCCGGATGCAGCCACATGCGGTGGTTCATCGCCGGCGCTACGGTGATGGGCGCGGTTGTCGCCAGGCACAACGTCGTGACGAGGTCGTCGGCGAATCCGTGCGCGAGCTTGGCGAGCGTGTTCGCCGTTGCCGGCGCGATGACGACGCGGTCGGCCCAGCGCGCCAGTTCGATGTGGCCCATCGCGGCTTCGGCCGCGGCATCCCACAGCGAGGTGCGCACCGGCACGCCCGAGAGCGCCTGGAAGGTCGTCGTGCCGACGAACTGCTGCGCGTTCTGCGTCATCGCCACGGTCACCTCGCAGCCGGCCTCGCGCAGGCGGCGTACCAGTTCGGCCGACTTGTAGGCGGCGATCCCGCCGCACACGCACAGCAGGATCTTGGTTCCGCTCAGGGAGCGAGGCTCGACCATCTGGAAAATACCTACCGCCGAATCAGCGTTTAGCTTACCCGAACGACCTGCCCAGCCCGCCTGTGCGCGCCGCGACGACGCGATGGAATACGCATACGGCGGGCGGCCGTCACACGAACGCGGTGGTGCGGGTTCGGCGTGCGGCGCCGCGGGTGGTGCTCAGTGGTGCATCGCCTGCAGCGGCGCAACGGCGGCCGCCCGCCCACTTCCGCGCAGCACTGCCGGTCTTTCCCAGCATTCGGTCACCATGGACGCATCCATCCGCCCCCTCCACATCCGCGAATGGCCGACGGACGAACGTCCGCGCGAACGGCTGCGCGCCTATGGCGCCAAGGCGTTGTCCGACGCCCAGTTGCTGGCGATCTTCCTGGGCTCCGGGCTGCGCGGCCGAGATGCGGTGACTACCGCACGCGACCTGCTGCACGCGCATGGACCGCTGCGCACGTTGCTGGAACAGCCGGCCGATGCGTTGTCGAAGCTGCCGGGGCTGGGGCCGGCGCGCGCGTGCCGGCTCGCCGCGGCGCTCGAACTCGGGCATCGCTTCCTCGGCGCGGAGCTCGAACGGGGCGCGGTGCTGAGCGATCCGCATGCGGCCGGTCGCTATTTCGCGCAGCGCCTTCGCGGCCGGCCACATGAGGTCTTTGCCGTGCTGTTCCTGGATACCCGCCATCGGGCGATCGCGTTCGAGGAGCTGTTCCAGGGCACCATCGACGGCGCCCAGGTTCATCCGCGCGAAGTGGTGCGTCGCGCGCTTTCCCTCAACGCGGCCGCCGCGATCTGCGGACATAACCACCCCAGCGGCAATCCCGAGCCCAGCGCGGCGGACCGCACCATCACCGCGCGCCTGAAGGAGTCGTTGGCGCTGGTCGACGTGCGGCTGCTCGATCACATCGTGGTCGGCGACGGGACGCTGGTCTCGCTGGCGGCGCGAGGCTGGGTGTGAACGGCCGGCTCCGCGGGCCCGCTCGCGTACAATGCCCGGTCCCGCAGCACCCCGCAGAATCCCGTGAAATCCACTCTCCGCGCCCTCGTGGCGCAGGCGATCGACGCCCTCCGCGCCGCCGGCACCCTGCCGGCCGACCTCGTCACGCCCGAGTTCGTCATCGAGCGTCCCAAGAACGCAGGTCAAGGCGATTTCTCCACCAACGCCGCCATGCTGCTCGCCAAACCCGCGCGCTCGAATCCGCGCGCGATGGCGCAGGCGCTGGTCGATGCGCTGCCGGCGAACGCCGACCTGGCCAATGTCGAGATCGCCGGCCCCGGCTTCATCAACTTCCACGTCGACGAAGCCGCGTGGCGGCGCCAGATCGGCCAGGTGCTCGAACAGGGCGCGGCCTACGGTCGCAACGAGAGCGGCAAGGGCCATCGTGCCGGCGTGGAATACGTGTCGGCCAATCCGACCGGTCCGCTACACGTGGGCCACGGTCGGGCGGCGGTGATCGGCGACTGCATCGCGCGCGTGCTCGATGCCAACGGCTGGAACGTGGCGCGCGAGTTCTACTACAACGATGCCGGCGCGCAGATCAACAACCTCGCCATTTCGGTGCAGGCACGCGCGCAGGGCCACGGTCCGGAACATCCCGACTGGCCGGAAGACGGCTATCGCGGCGACTACATCAAGGACGTCGCGGCGGCCTACCTGCGCGGCGACAGCGTCGAGGTGGAAGGCCACGTCGTGACGGGCGCGAAGGACGCGAACGATCTCGATGCGATCCGGCAGTTCGCCGTCGCATACCTGCGTCGCGAACAGAACCTGGACCTGGAAGCCTATGGCGTCTCGTTCGACGTCTACTTCCTGGAGTCCTCGCTCTACACCGACGGCAAGGTCGAGGAGACCGTGCGCGAGCTCGTCGCCCACGGCCACACCTACGAGGAAGGCGGCGCGCTGTGGCTGCGCACCACCGACTTCGGCGACGACAAGGACCGCGTGATGCGCAAGTCCGACGGCACGTACACCTACTTCCTGCCGGACGTCGCCTATCACCTCAGCAAGTGGCAGCGCGGCTACGAGCGCGCGATCACCGAGCTGGGCGCCGACCACCACGGCTCGCTCGCCCGCGTGCGCGCCGGCCTGCAGGCGCTGGATTGCGGCATCCCGACCGGCTGGCCGGAATACGTGCTGCACCAGATGGTCACTGTCATGCGCGGCGGCGAGGAAGTGAAGCTGTCCAAGCGCGCCGGCAGCTACGTCACGCTGCGCGACCTGGTCGACGAAGTCGGCCGCGATGCGACGCGCTGGTTCCTGATCGCCCGCAAGCCCGATTCGCAGCTGACTTTCGACATCGACTTCGCGCGCAGCCAGTCGCTCGACAACCCGGTGTACTACGTGCAGGTCTCGCATGCGCGCATGTACGGCCTGATGCGCCAGCTCAAGGAGCGCGGATTGTCGTTCGACGCGGCCAACGGCCTCGCCCAGCCACTGGATCTGGACGACGTCGCCGCGCGCGAACTCATCGCCACGCTGCTGCGCTATTCCGACGTCGTCGAGACCGCCGGCCGCGACCTGGAACCGCACCAGATCGCTGCCTACCTGCTCGAACTGGCGCAGACGTTCCAGACGTACTACAACGACCACCAGTTCCTGGTCGACGACGCCAACACCCGCGATGCGCGTCTCGTGCTCGCGATGGCGACGCGGCAGGTACTGGCCAACGGTCTCGAACTGCTGGGCGTCAGCGCCCCCGAGGTGATGTAAGTGGCGGCGAAACGAGGCAAGTCCCAGGCACGACGCAATTCCGGCGGCGACAGCGGCCTGCCCGGCTGGGCCTGGATGGTGCTGGGCATCCTGCTGGCGGTGGTCGCGATCCTAGTCGCGCCGAAGTACTTCAAGTCCGGCGGTGACGGCTTCTTCCGCCCGCAGCCCAACCCCGACGCGCAGCCGGCCACGGCCAGTGGCGCGGACGAGGAGGCCATCGCCGAAGACGCCACGCCTGTCCCGGCCAAGGGGAAAGGAAAGAGCACGCAGGACGAAGCGGCGAAGAAGGACACCGACTACGACTTCTACACGCTGCTGCCGGGCAAGGAAGTGCCGATGACGGATGCCGAGCTCGCGGCCAGCGAAAAGGCCGAGGCGAAGCGTGCCGCGGAGCGCGAGAAGCAGGCGCGCCCGTCGGCCGATGACGCCGACGCCGCGGCGACGCCGGCAACGACTGCGCAGACCGCTGCGCTGCCGCGCCCTGTCGAGACCGACACCGTCCCGTCGCGGACGCCGACCACGGGCAGCGCCGCCACGCCGGCGGCCACGGCGTCGAGCGCGCCGTCCGAGGCGAAGGCCGCGACGACCGCCGCCACGCCGGCCACGTCCTCAGCGGCTACCGACGACGGCACCCGCTACCTGCTGCAGGCCGGTGCGTTCCAGGCGTCGGGCCAGGCAGAGGAAATGAAGGCGCGCATCGCGATGCTCGGCCTCAGCGCGCGCGTCGAATCGGCGGCCATCAACGGCAGCACGGTGTACCGCGTTCGCATGGGACCGTACGGCACGGCGAGCGATCTCGCGGATGCCAAACGCAAGCTCGCCGGCGGTGGCCTGCAGGCGATGGCCATCAAGGTGAAGTAGCACCTGCCATCGGCCGCGGCCCATCCGCGCCAATGACGAATCGGGGGCCCGCGCACGCGGGCCCTTTTTTCTCCAGGAGCTTGCCGTTGACGGAAGTGGCGGCGCCTTCCCGCGCGGGCGAGGGGTTGGGGTTTAGGGCCGGGGCGTTCGCGCTGCTCTCCACGCTCGCGCGGATGGCAGAAGCAAAATGGATTCCAGCGTTCGCTGGAATGACGCTGGTGTTTCGGCTGGCCGAACAGACGGCCCCAAACCGATCAGCCACCACAAACCACCGTTGATCCGGTCAACGCGTGCACAAACCGGCGAGGCGCGACCGCGGTCACCGCCGTCGCGTCATTCCGCGGCTAGACTGCCGGCCGCGACGGGATCTCTGGGGAACGGATGGACAAGCGCACTCTGTCGGGCTGCATCGCCGCGTTGGTCGGCTTGATGCTGTTCACGCTCATCGGCTACGTGTTCGGCGCGAAGCTGCAACACGTGCAGGCCACGCCGTGGGGCCAGTTGCCGCTGCTGGACGTAATCGGCGTATTCGTTTCGATGGTTGCAGGCGGCGTCCTCGCCGGCCGCCGCTTCGCGTGGTTCGCCGTCGGCCTGATCGCCCTGATGTGGTTCGCGATCGTGTTCGTGCTGGTGTCGGTGCAACCGGAAATGACGCTCGCGAAGGTGCTGCGCTTCAATCGCCTGGCGATCGGATCGAGCCTGCTGCTCGCATGGCTCGGCGCCTTCGTGGGCGCGCGCCTGAAGGAACGGCCCAGCGCCCGGCGCGGGACCGCGTAATCGAGCGCCTCAGCCGCCGCGCTTGAGCGTGATCAGCGCGGACGTATCCGATTCGCCCTGTCCGCGTTCGATCAGTTCGGCGTAATCGGCCAGCGCCTGTTCGACCGTGCTCATGCGCACACCGGTATCGCGGGCGATCGCCGCGACGATGCGCAGGTCCTTGAGCATGTGCGCGCACTTGAAGCCGGGGCTGAACTCGTCGCGCAGCATCGTCGCGCCGCGTTTGTCGAGGAACCAGTTGTTCGCCGCGCCAGCCAGCAGCGTCGGCAGCAGCTTTTCGGGATCCAGCCCCAGCTTCTCGCCCAGCGCCAGGCCTTCGCAGACGGCTTCGTTGATACCTGCCACGAGCACCTGGTTCACGGCCTTCGTCGCCTGGCCGGCGCCGGTCGCGCCCATGTGGCTGATGCGCGCCGCGTAGCTTTCGATCACCGGGCGTGCGACTTCCAGCACGTCCGCGTCGCCGCCGACCATCACCGACAGCTTGCCGTTCCGCGCGCCTTCCACGCCGCCGGACACCGGCGCGTCCAGGAAACCGATGTTGTGCTGCGCCAGCTGCGCGGCGCAGCGGCGTGCGGTATCCACGGCGACGGTGGAATGGTCGATTACGATCGCGCCCGGCTTCAGCACGTCCGCGAGCGCGGCGACGTTTTCCAGCACGTCGGCATCGAGCGACACGCACAGCACCACGACATCGCAATCGGCGAAGTTCGCGCCGGAGCGCGCCGCGCGCACGTTCAGCTCCGCGGCGAGCGCGTCGGCCTTGGCCTGGGTGCGGTTGCCCACCGCGGTGAGCAGGCCCTTGGCGTGCACGTAGCGGGCCATCGGGGCGCCCATCGCACCGAGGCCAATGAAGCCAACTTTCATCTGCTTGTTCCGTTGATTGATTGAGAAGAGCGCCGGCCGTTCAGGGCGCGGCGTTCCATTCGTGCACGGTCACTTCCGAGGAACCGCGGACGTGGAGCGGATCGGCGAACGCGATGGCTTCAGCCTCCGCCAGACTACCCGCCCGGACGATGTACGCGCCGCCACTCCTGTCGGAAAACGGACCGGCCAGCTCCAGCCGGCCTTGCCCGCGCAGCGCGTCCAGGTGCGCGTGGTGCGGGCCGATCACCGCCTCGTCGAAGGCCGCCGTGCGGCGTGCCAGGACGAGGTACCGCCTTCGTTCCCCGCTCATGCCAGCGGCACGTCGTCGAGGTAGGTGTAACCGGTGAGACCGCTTTCCAGCGCGGCGTCCAGACGCGCCGACTCGTCGGACGGCAAGCTGGCGGCGGCGACCTTCTCGCGATACGCCGCGCGCAGGTCGTCGAGCCGGTAGCCGACGTAGTCGAGCATCACGTCGGTCGTGTCGCCGCGACGCTGCTGCGTCAGCCTGTAGCCCTTGCCCTGCGTGTCGCCGTCGCCTTCGATACGCACTTCCACGGCGTCGGTGTCGCCGAACAGGTTGTGGATGTCGCCCAGGATTTCCTGGTACGCGCCGACGAGGAAGAACCCGATGCGGTACGTCTCGCCCGGACGCTGCGCGTGCAGCGGCAGCGAGGTGTCCAGGCCCTCGTTCTCGACGTAGGTCTTCACCGTGCCGTCGGAATCGCAGGTCATGTCGGCCAGCACGCCGCGGCGCGTGGGTTCCTCGTCCAGGCGTTCGATCGGAACGATCGGGAACACCTGGTCGATCGCCCACACGTCCGGGATCGATTCGAACACGCTGAAGTTGACGAAGTACTTGTCGACGAGGCGGTCGTTGAGTTCGTCCAGCAGCTCGCGGTGGCTCTTCTCGTCGTAGCTCAGGCGCTTACGCACCGAGTGCGCGATCGCGTAGAACAGGTCGTCGATGCGCGCGCGATGCACCAGGTCGAGCTGGCCCAGCGCGTACAGCTGCAGGCCTTCGGCGTGGTGGTGCTGCGCCTCGTGGAACAGCTCCACCGGCGGGCGCTGCTCCAGCTCGCTGTAGACCTCGCGCAGGTGGCGGATCACCGCCGGCTCGTCGTCGTGCACGTCGGGGATGCGGCCTTCCGGCGCTTCCTCGACTTCGGCCACATTTGCCACCAGCACGGCGTGGTGCGCGGTCATCGCGCGGCCGCATTCGGTGACGATGCGCGGCGGCACCAGCCCGTGCTCGGCGCAGGCGTCCGACAGCGGCTGCACGATGGAGTTGGCGTACTGCTGCACGCCATAGTTGATCGAGCAGAAGCCGCGCGAACGCGTGCCTTCGTAATCGATGCCCAAGCCACCGCCGACGTCCATGTAGCGCACGTTGGCGCCCAGGCGCGAGAGCTCGACGAAATAGCGCGTCGCCTCGCGCATGCCGTTGGCGATGTCGCGCACGTTGGAGATCTGCGAGCCCATGTGGAAGTGCAGCAGCTGCAGCGAATCGGTCATGTCCGAATCGCGCAGCTTCTTCCACAGATCCAGCACCTGGCGCGGCGAGAGGCCGAACTTCGCCTTGTCGCCGCCGCTGTTCTGCCACTTGCCCGCGCCAAGCGAGGCGAGGCGCATGCGCACGCCGAGGCCCGGCTTCACGCCGAGCGCCGCGGCTTCATCCATCACCAGCGCCAGTTCGGAGGGCTTCTCGATGACGATGAAGGTCTCCAGCCCGAGCTTGCGGCCGATCAGCGCCAGGCGGATGTATTCGCGGTCCTTGTAACCGTTGCAGACGATCAGGCCGCCCGGCCGCGACAGCGCGAGCACGGCCATCAGTTCCGGCTTGCTGCCCGCTTCGAGGCCGAAGCCTTCGCCGGTGTGCGACGCGAGCGTGCCGGCGACGCCGCGATGCTGGTTCACCTTGATCGGATACACCGCCGTGTAGCCGCCGGCGTAGCCCCAGTCGGCCTGCGCCTGCGCGAAGGCGCCCTGCAGCTTGCCCAGGCGGTCGCCGAGGATGTCCGGGAAGCGCACCAGCAGCGGCAGCTTGGCGCCGTTGGCCTTGGCGGCGTCGACGACCTGCGGAAGCGAGATCGCCGGGCCCTTCTCGCCGCGCGGCCGCACGACGACCTGCCCGTTCGCGCCCACGTCGAAATAGCCTTCCGACCAGTGCGGGATCGAGTAGGTCTTGCGGGCCTGATCGAGCGACCAGTGGGACATCGGCGCGGTTCCGGGGGAGGCGGGGGGACGCGCATTCTACAGCCCGGGGACGGACGGTCCCGTCGCCCGGGCCGATCGGCGACGAATCCGGCCCGTAACACGCTCTCCGCTACAATGCCGCCCCTTTTCCCGCCGCCCCGGCCCGTCGACGACGGCGTTCGGACGGCCTTTCCCCTGGGACGCGCGCATGAGCACCAACACTTCCTGGCATTACGAGAACTTCGACCCGACCGGTTCGGCGATCGGCTACCGCATCACCCGGAAGCTGGACGAAGTGCAGTCGCCGTTCCAGAAGATCGAGATCTTCGAGAGCACCGACTGGGGCAACCTGATGCTCATCGACGGCGCGATGATGCTGACCACGAAGGACAACTTCTTCTATCACGAGATGATGTCCCACCCGGCGTTGTTCACGCACACCAACCCCGAGAACGTGGTGATCATCGGCGGCGGCGACTGCGGCACGCTGCGCGAGGTGCTCAAGCACAAGGGCGTGAAGAAGGCCGTCCAGTGCGACATCGACGAGCAGGTCACGCGCATGGCCCAGAAGTGGTTCCCGGAACTGTGCGACGCCAACGACGACCCGCGCGCGACGCTGCTGTTCGACGACGGCATCGCCTACATGAAGAACTGCGAACCGGGCTCGCTGGACGTGGTGATCGTGGACTCCACCGACCCGGTCGGCCCGGCCGAGGGCCTGTTCAACAAGGCCTTCTTCGAAAGCTGCTTCCGCGCGCTGAAGGACGACGGCATCCTGGTCCAGCAGTCCGAATCGCCGCTGATGCTGCTCTCGCTCATCAAGGAAATGCGCGCCGAGATGGGCAAGGCCGGCTTCACCACGTTCCAGACGCTGCCCTTCCCGCAGCCGTGCTACCCGACGGGCTGGTGGAGCTGCACGCTGGCGCGCAAGGGACAGGGTTTCGATTTCCGCGTGGCGGACGCCCGCGCGAAGGACTTCGACACCAAGTACTACACCGCCGACGCGCACCAGGGCGCCGCGGTGCTGCCGCCGTTCGTGGCGGCGGAGCTGGACGGCCGCTGAGGTTCCCGCTCCGATCCATCCAAGGCCCCGCTCCGGCGGGGCTTTTTTATTGGCGCGAACCGATGCGTGCCTTGTGCCAAATGTGGTGCGGCCGCGGAACGGTGAGTGCCGCAGGGGCGCGTCGACGACTTCGGTCGCGTCATTAAAATTTCAATAACTGAACCGTCCGGTTCAGAGAACCGCCGCGCCGCCCTCCCCCGAGCACGACGCGCGTCGCCGGATCCCCCGATGAACGCCTCCACCCTGCCGCGCGACCCCCGGTCGCTGCCGCCCGATGTTCGCCTGCTCAAGCGTGGCGAACGTTTCCTCGAACCCGACGTCTACGTGCTCGACGTCGACGGACGCCCCGCCGTGGTCAAGGACTACGGGCGGTATCGCCGCACGCCACTGTCGCTGCCCGCGCGGCTGCTCGTGCGGCGCGAGGCGCGCGTCCTCGACCGCCTGCGCGGCTGGCGCCATGCGCCGGCGCTGCTGGGCACGATCGGTGGCCTCGCGCTGGGCATCGAGTTCATTCCTGGCCAGACGCTGGGCGAGGTCGCCCTCGACGCCGGTTCGCACGTGTTCCAGCAACTGCGCGGCGCGGTCGCCTCGCTGCACGCGGCGGGGATCACGCACAACGACCTGCATCCGGCGAACGTGCTGGTTGCCGGCTCGACACCAGTGCTGATCGATTTCGCCTCCGCCATGCGCACCCCGCGGTGGCTGCGCTGGTTGCCGCTCGCGCGCGAGCTGCGCCGCAGCGACCTGGCCAACGTCGCGAAGATGCGCCAGCGCCTGACCGGGCAGGGCCCCAGCGCGCGCGAGGCCGAACTGCTCGCGCCGCCGCGCTGGGTCGACGCGATCCGCCTGGGGTGGAAGCGCGTCTACCGGCGGATCAAGGGCGGCTGACTCAGGCCGCCGCGTCGGCCAGCCGCAACCGTGCGGCGTGGCGACGACGTTCGCGCAGGCGCAGGAAGGGGCGCTCGACGGCGTAATGCAGCGCGGCGCCACCGGCGAGCGTCGCCACCGCATATACGGCGAACGTCGCGAAGCCCTGTCCCACGAGCGCGTCGCCCCACGTGCGATCCACCGCGGCGAACACGAGCTTGTGGCTCAGGTAGAGGCTGTAGGAGATCGCGGCTATCCACCCCGCGCCGGGCAGCGCGCGGCGTCCGATCCAGCTTCGCGAACTCGCGCCGGCCACCACGAGGCAGGCAATGGACCACGACAGCACCGGCCAGCCGACCGCATTGCCCACCAGACCGGTGCGCTGCGCGAACAGCCAGAACGCCAGCGCCATGCCGGCCAGGCCGAGCATCAGGAACGCGTTGCCCGAGCGCGTCAGGCGCTCCCACGTGGCCGGGCGGTACACCGCGATCACGGCGAGCACCACGCCCGCGAGCAGCCCGTCGAGGCGGCACCACGTCGGGTAATACAGGTCCTCGACGAACCACGGCCGGTCGGGCTGCACGGCGTCGTAGTGAAGCCACGTGCCGGTACGCACCGCGATGCCGGCGACCACGACGAACGCGCACAGGCCGACGAACTTCGCGACCGAAGGCCGCTTCGCCATGAATACGGCAAGCGCGGGGAACACGAGATAGAAGTGCTCCTCCACGCAGAGCGACCACGCGTGCGAGAACGCCTGCTGGGTGCCGTAGTCGACCAGCAGGTTGAAGGTGAAGGTCGCGAACATCCACCACGGCGCCAGGCCGTCGGCTTCACGCCATTGCGGCAACGCGACGTAGATCGCGAGCACCACGACGAACGCCGGCAGGATCCGCCAGGCGCGCCGCGCGTAGAAGTCGCCGAAGGAGAGGCGCTCGCCGCGCGCGAGCGGCGCCAGCACCTGGCGGCCGATGAGGAAGCCGCTCAGCACGAAGAAGATGTCCACGCCCATCCAGCCGTAGCGCTCGAGCCATTTGAAGTCCGGCCCGAGTCCGCCGACGAGGAAGGAATGGAACAGCATCACCCACACCACCGCGATCGCGCGGAGCAGGTCGAGTCCGGGAAGGCGCGTCATGACGTCCTTTTCGATGGATGGCCTGCCGGCGTCGCCGGCGTACGGCGGAGTGGAGTTACAGCGCGTCGCCGTCCAGCTCGCCGGTGCGGATGCGCACGGCGCGTTCCAGGTCCCAGACGAAGATCTTGCCGTCGCCGATCTTGCCCGTGCCGGCGGCCTTCATGATCGCCTCGACGACGCCGTCGACCTGCTCGTCGGTCACGGCGACTTCCAGCTTGATCTTGGGCAGGAAGTCGACCACGTACTCGGCGCCGCGGTAGAGCTCGGTATGACCCTTCTGGCGCCCGAAGCCCTTCACCTCGGTCGCGGTGATGCCCGCCACGCCGGCCTCGGCGAGCGCTTCGCGCACGTCGTCGAGCTTGAACGGCTTGATCACCGCCATGACCATCTTCATCGCTACGTTCTCCTGCGATCGCCTTCGATCGTGGCGGGAGGATAACGAAGACGGTGCCGCCCCGGGTGGGGTCTCGGGTAGAGTGACGCCACTTTCGGACTTCCCCCACATTCCGCCGCGGCCCATGCCGACGGCGTCCTCACGGCCGACCCCCCACTCTGGCGGGAACACCCGAGGACCATCCCTCACCATGATCGACCTGAATCCCATCGACGATCTCGCCCGCCGCCTGAGCACCCTGGTTCCCCCGAGCGTCCGCGAAGGGCGCGAGGAACTGCAGCAGAACTTCAAGGCCGTGCTGCAGTCCGGGCTGGCCAAGCTCGATCTGGTGACGCGCGAGGAGTTCGAAGTCCAGCGCGCGGTCCTGCTGCGCACACGCGAGAAGCTCGAAGAGCTGCAGCGCACCGTCGCCGAACTGGAGACGCAGCTCTCGCAGTCCGAGCCGCCGTCCTCGCAGTCCGGGACGCTTTCGCAGCCGCACCACTAAGCGGCCAAATCCCATGAACCTGGCACTCGTGCACAGCCGTGCACGATCGGGCGTCCGTGCGCCCGCGGTACGCGTTGAAGTGCATCTGGCGGGCGGATTGCCCGCGATGTCGATCGTCGGATTGCCCGAGGCGGCGGTACGCGAATCGAAGGATCGCGTGCGCGCGGCGATCCTTTGCGCGCAGTTCGAATTCCCCGCGCGCCGCATCACGGTGAACCTCGCGCCGGCCGACCTGCCCAAGGACGGAGGCCGCTTCGACCTGCCCATCGCGCTGGGCATCCTCGCGGCCAGCGGGCAGATCCCGCTGGAGGCGCTGGCCGACGGCGAATTCCTTGGCGAGCTCGGACTCACGGGCGAACTGCGCGCGGTCGACGGCGTGCTGCCGGCCGCGCTGGCCGCCGGCGATGCCGGACGCCAACTGATCGTCCCGGCCGGGAACGGCCCCGAGGCCGCGCTGGCCAGCCGCGTCGAAGTCCGCACGGCGCGCACGTTGCTGGAAGTCTGCGCACACCTCACGGGTCGCAAGCCGCTTCCGTTCGCCGAAGCACCCGCACTTGAACGCACGCCCGGACCGGACCTCGCCGACGTGCGCGGCCAGTCCCAGGCGCGACGCGCGCTGGAGATTGCCGCGGCCGGCGGTCACCACCTTCTTCTGATCGGCCCGCCCGGTTGCGGCAAGACGTTGCTGGCGTCTCGCCTCCCGGGCCTGTTGCCGGAGGCGACCGAAAGCGAAGCGCTGGAAGCGGCGGCGATCGCGTCCGTCAGCGGACGCGGGCTCGATCCGGCGCGTTGGCGCGAGCGGCCCTTCCGATCGCCGCACCACACCGCCAGTGCGGTCGCGCTGGTCGGCGGTGGCGCGCAGCCGCGGCCGGGCGAGATCTCGCTTGCGCACCAAGGCGTGCTCTTTCTGGACGAATTGCCCGAATGGGATCGCCGCGCACTGGAAGTCCTGCGCGAACCGTTGGAGTCCGGCGTCATCACCGTGTCGCGCGCGGCGCGCAGTGCGGAATTTCCGGCGCGATTTCAGCTCGTGGCGGCAATGAATCCCTGCCCCTGCGGCTGGGCCGGCGACCCGTCCGGGCGATGCCGCTGCAGTCCGGACGCGGTGCGACGCTATCGAGGCCGCGTGTCGGGGCCGCTGCTCGATCGCATCGACCTGCATGTCGAAGTCGCGCGCCTACCGCCCGCCGCGCTGCGACCCGACGCGCCCGCCGGCGAATCCACCGGCACCGTCCGCACACGCGTCGTCGAAGCCCGCGCGCGGCAGCATGCGCGGGCAGGCAAGACCAACGCCGTGCTCGACCAGCCCGAGACCGCAGCCGCGTGTCGGCTCGCCGACGCCGATCGGCTGCTGCTAGAACGCGCCGTGGACGCCCTGCAGCTGTCGGCACGCTCGATGCACCGGATCATGCGTGTCGCACGAACGATCGCCGATCTCGATGGCGCGGACGCCATCGGTACGGCGCACCTGACGGAAGCTATTTCGCTACGGCGCGCAACGCGCGCGATCGAAGCCGCGGTGGCGTGAGCCGCGATCGTGTGGAATTGCTGGATCGATCGCACCGCGGCTGGCGGGCAACAGCGCCCACCCGAACCCGCTCATGGACGTATCGCGTTGCGTCGGCTAGAACCCCTGGCGGTGATCAGCCGCAGCGATCGCCGCACACCTTCGGGCGATCCAGGTAGTCGCGCGCGCCTTCGCGTGCCTCGCGCTTCTCGGCTTCGGTGCCACAGCGGGTCACCTTCATCGTGGTACCGGACGCGCGCTCACGCCAGCAGACCTGCTTTTCATCGTAGCCGGCGCGTGTGTTCTTCACTTCGGCGTTGATCCGCTCCAGTGCGTTCTCGAGCCGGACCTTGTCGTCCATCGACAGTTGATCGAGCGTGGTCTTGCCTTCCGTTACCGCGAAGACATCCACCTGCGCCTTGCGGATCGCGTTGACCTGGCGCGTCGTCAGGCCGTCGGTCTTGCCAGCGTCGAGATCGCGCTTGAGTTCCTGCTGCTGCGCGAGGATGCGTTCGAGCTTCTGCGGTGGCGGCGAAGCGTCGTCCTGTGCGATCGCTGCGAGCGGCGACGAGCACGCGATCGCCAAGGCCAGCCACACTCCCCAGTGCGCTTGCTTGTTCATGCAATCCCCCTGCCGATGCCGCAGGAGCCGGCGGGCCGGCTCCGGTTACGACGCCAGATGCGTCGCGATCAGTTGCTCTTGCAGTCCATGCAGCTGCCGCGGGAATCCATCATGTTGCGTGCCGCTTCGCGCTCTTCGCGCCACTGGGTAGCGGTCTTGCAGACGCGCTCCTTGCGGGTGCTGCCGAGCACCGGGCGACGTTCGCAGACCATGCGGTCTTCGCCATCGTTGTTCACAACCGCTTCGATCCACTCCAGCGTGTTGAAGACTTCGGTCTTCTGCTGGTCGTTCAGTTCGGCCGTGGAATGCTTGCCTTCGATGGTCTGCAGCATGCGCGCCTGCTTGGTCAGCAGCTCGTTGCGCTGCGAGCTCGACAGGTCCTTGTAGCGACCGGTGCGCGCTTCCACGCCGTCGCGGATCTCGGTCTGCTGGGTACGGATGTCGTCGAGCATCAGCACGCGGCTGTCGACGGACGCGAACGCGGCCGGGGCGACGAGCGCCAGGCTCAGGAGGGCGGCGGAAACGAAGCGGATGGCACGCATTGCGACAATCCTTGTGGTGGGCCTCCAAACATAGCGCGCCAGATTTGGCAATGTCGACTGCCTAGACCCGCAAAATCGGCCATTCAGCCGCGAAGCGCCGGCTTTTGATAGTCGCCCGGCGCCGCAGCCTTCGGCGTCAGCCGTCCGCCCGTTGCCAGACACGCTCTGCCGGGTCCAGCTCGGCCGTCTCCATCACGGGCCCGCGCCAGCCGAAACCGCAGATCGCCAGGGCGCCCTGGTGGATCGGGTCCAGGCCGAAAGCCTGCTCCAGCTCGACCTCGTTGATCGCGCCGGTGATGAACGCGCCGAGTCCGGCGTCGGTCGCGGCCAGGTACAGCGTCTGCGACAGGTGACCGCCCTCCAGCGCGATTACGCGATAGCCCTTCGCGTGGTGCCGGTATTTCCAGAAGGTTCGATCGAAGCGCGGAGAGAGCAGCACCACGACGTGCGCGTCGGCGAACCAGTGCTGCTGCGCGACCATGTCCATTACGAACTCGCGCAGCGGCTTGGCAGGCGACGGCAACGGTTCGAGCGCGTGCTCCTGCGACTGGTAGTGATACAGGCCGGGCGCGACGCCGTCGACGTGCTGCACGATCAGGTAGCACTCCATCGGGTGCAGGCCGCCGCCGGACGGCACGTTCTTCTTCAGGAACACCGTGTCGTCGGTGACGCGCACTTCCGCCTGCGCGGCGAACACGCGCTGCAGCACCTGCGCGAACGTGTCGAACGGCAACGTGCGCGACGCATCGAAATTGCGGCAGGTCGCGCGACGCGCCAGCAGGTCGTCGAACGAGGTCGGCGCGATGCGCGGAAGCCGCACGCGCGCATCGTCATCGACGCGGCGCGCCGCTTCCACCGGCGGCGCACCCAGCACCTGCCGCATTGCGACCGCGGTTTCGGTGCCGCTGTCCTTCTGGTTCTGCACGGTGTCCACGCCGCTCCATCGCGTGAACGCGTGCAGCGTTGCGGCGAGCGGATGCCAGTACGTGCGACGCAGCGATTCGTCGCGTCCGCGCAGGTCGGCGTGTTCGGGCGCGTCGCTGACCACCAGGCCTTCGCGCAGCAGGCGCGCGAGCGTATCCGCCTCGGCCTCTATCGAATCCGCGTCGATCCATTGACCAGGGCTAAGCACGCCGAGCAGTTCGCGCTCGTCGCCATCGACCTCGACTTCCTGGCCCAGATGCGGCGCGAGCGCGAGCCAGCGCCGCTCGCGATTGAGCCCATCGCCGCCGGTCAACAGGAGGGAAAGATCGAACTCGACCTGTTCCCGCGGCTCGAAATACACCACTCCACAACGACGGATACGCATGCCTGGTTCCCTTCGGCGAAGCCGCTACTGTGCGTGCGCGCGCTGTTCCGCGGAAGGGGGAGCGCACCGTCGAAACGCAAGCCGACATGCAGAGTCGGCGAAACCTGTTAGCGCTCCCTGGCCGGGCATTTGCCTTCCGCACGTCGGACGCCATACGTCCGCGGTTGTGACAGCACGCACATACCGGTTAGATTTTGCCGGATTGGCCCGCAACGGGCTCTTTGACGGGGAAGATTGGGGATGAACAAGCCGCTGACCGCACCGCTGGACCCGGCTCTGGCCGACCGGCTCCTGGATCTGCTGAGCACCGATGACCTGTTCCGCGAGCGCTTCCAGCGCGACCACCTCGCCGCGCTGCGCACGATCGGCTACGAATCGCCGACGCCGGGGCAGATGACGGCGTGCGGCGAAGTGTCGCCGGCGGTCGCGATGGAGCCGTTCCGGGACTGCAAGGTTCGTGATCTGGTGTCGAAGGAAGTGGTCAAGGCCGCTCGTGAGGAGATCCGCACGATGCTACTGCGCGGCTTGAATCAGACGGTTCCCAATCTGGACGTGGTCACCGCTGACTCGCGCTGGGTGCGCAAGTAACTCGGAAGGGCTTCGGTCGCCCACCAGGCGTCGAAGCTCTTCAGTTTGGCATCGGCCTCGTTCGCCTTGCCCATTTTTTTCAGGAACTGCGCTTCCAAAAGCGCAGCGATGTTGCTGTCGGCCACATTCAGCGCTTGTAGGCACTGGCCGCACTTGAGTTCCATGAAGGCCGCGCCGCGCTTACGTTGCAACCACTGCGCGTGTTCGACGGCTTCGGCGAACTCGCCGGCATCCGCCGCAGCGTGCATTAGAACCACCCTCGTCTGATAGCGCTCATTGCCGGTCAAATACGGCCGCAGCAGCGCCAGTGCTTCATTGGGCTTCTTCTGCGCACGCAGTCGGGCGGCGCGCATCACTTCGGAGAGCTCGCGCAGGCTCGTCGCAACCATAAGGGAAGATTGGCGCTGCAACGCTTCCTCCACCTTCGCCGCCACGGAATCGTCACCGACACGCAATGCAATCAGCGCGGCCCCAATGGCGAGCGCAGCGTCATCTTCCGCATACGGGTTGGCGCTGTCGTTCAAGGCCAAGATGGCCCGCTCCGCGGCCTGCCGAGCCATTCGTCGTGCACCGGATTCGTCATCGGCCAGCCAGCTTGCGGTCGCAGCAGGGATCAGGAAGGCGCGAGCATCGAAGCCGCCAGCCTCCTCTGCCATTCTCAGTGCGGTTCGAGCCGACTTTTGCGCTTCGTTCCAGTCAGCCCTGTCGACTGCGACCGACACCTTTTCAATGTAGCCGTGGAGATCCTGCAGCGGGACCTTCTGCAGGGCCTTTTCGGCGCTGTCGTAGCGTCGTTGCGTGGCGCTTAGTGCAGCCTGCCTGCGAAGACTGCCTTGGCGCCCCAGCGCTACTGCACGGTCGAACGAGGCGGAAGCATCGGCGTATTTTTCAGTCGCCAATTGGAGGCGCCCGAGAATATCGAGGTTGCTGCCGATGTATTCATATTGTTCGGAAGTCGCTGCCTTCGCATAAGGCAATGCTTCTTCGTACCGGTTGTCTTCGTAGAGCCATAGGGCAGCATTGCCCTGGGCCGGGTGGTAGTCAGGATAGACCTTCGCCAGTTCGATCCACTTCGCTGCGGCCTTTGCCGGTGCGTCAAACCGTGCTGACCACGCATCGAGGTACATGCGTTCGCGCGGTGCTAGGTGGTCGCGGAATTTTTGAGCCTCACGGAGGGGCACGAGCGCCTTGTTCAGGTCCTCCCGGCCGAAGGTGACACGCACCTGACCCAGCCAAGCCAACGCGAACTTCGGGTCGAGGGCCGTCGCGCGTTCGAAGAATTGCTGGGCCTCGTCGTAGTCGCCGCGCGAAAGCGAGCGCTGACCGAGACCGAATGCCCGCAATGCGTCGAGGCTTCCCGTGGTGACGGTTGGCAGGGGCGCCGAATCATCCTTTATAGAGGCAAGCTGCTCTCCGAGTCGCTCGCGTAGAACACTGGTCACCGCATCGATGGATGTCAGCGTCGAGTCGGCTCCAACACCTTCGTTTGATTCGGCATAGATCGTCGTCTGCGTATGCGGATCGATGATCTCCGCGCTCACGCGCACCTTGCCGCCCACTTCGGCGACCGTCGGCAGGATCACCGCACGCGCTCCATCACGCAGCGCGATTTCCGATGCGATGGCGCGGTCGAGGATGGTGTCGGGCTTGAGCTGCATGCGCGCGAGCGTGTCGCGTGCCTTCAGGTCGCTCAGCACGTTGACGTAGCGCGACTGCTCCAGGCTGATGCGGAACGCCTGTTCGAGCGAGTCGTCGAGCACGCTCTGCCCGGTGAGGTTGCGAAGGTCCGCAACGACGACCCAGTCACGCTGGTTGAAGGCGATCGCCGGCGCCGGGCGCGTGGCGAACCAGACGCCCACGCCGATGCCGGCGATTATCGCGGCCTCGGCGGCGAGCGCGGCGGGGCGACGCCACAGCGGCAGGTCGCGCCAGGCCTTGGGCGTGTTCGGCGGCATGCGCAGCGGCGCAATGCCGGGTTCGCCGACTTCGTAGATCTGCTGCCCGTCGGGCACGCCCTTGAAGCGCCAGCGGCCGTGCGATTTCCACAGCAGGTGCTGGCCGCGTTCGCCCAGTTCGCGCGCGGCGCGATGCGCCAGCGGTTCGGCGACGGCCGACAGCAGGATCTGCCCGGGGCGCGCCATCGCCATCAGGCGCGCGGCCATGGGCTTGGCGAGGCCTTCGACTTCGAGCGGCTTGGCGCCGACCTGCACCGCTTCGTCGCTGTTGCGCCAGGTGAGCACTTCGCCGACATGCAGGCCAGCGCGCGCGCGCAGCTCAAGCCGGCGCGCGTCGCCCATCTCGCGCAGTTCGCGCACGTAGTCGAGCGCGAAGCCCAGCCCGTCGATGGGGCGTTCGAACAGCAGCAGCAGGCCGTCGGACCGGTCGATCAACCGTCCGCGCCAGCGCTGCTGCAGATCCAGCACCAGTCGATCGTGGTCGCGGAACAGCGTGGCCGCCTGCACGTCGCCGATGCGCTCGACCAGCGTGGTCGAATCGCACAGGTCGGTCAGCAGCAGCGTGCGCAGCTGTGGCGCTTCGATCGAGGGGCGATGGGTCATCTCGTTCATCGCGTCCTTCCGCTCCGTCGGCTCAGGCCGAAGTCAGTTCCATGTCGTGCCAGTGCACGCGGTTGCCGCCCAGGCGCTTGGCCTGGTACAGCGCCGCGTCGGCGTGGGCGTATCCATCGTTCCAGTCGCGCGCGGGGTCGATGAGGCAGGCACCGACGCTCAGCGGGCACATCAGCGGCGTGCCGTGCGACATCTGCATCAGGCCCTGCGCGGTGGAGACGATGAAGTCGCCGAAGCGCATCACCTCCTCGCGCTGGTCCGACACCACCAGCAGGCAGAACTCGTCGCCGCCGATGCGGCAGGCGAGATCCTCGGGCCCCGCGACCGAGCGCAGGATGTTCGCCACGCCCTGCAGCACGCGATCGCCGATCAGATGGCCGTGGTCGTCGTTGACCTGCTTGAAGCGGTCGCAGTCCACCAGCAGCAGGCCCATGCTTCGCTGGGCGCCCTGTTCGCGACGTTCCTGCAGGTGCAGCGTGAGGCCGCGACGGTTGTACAAACGCGTGAGTTCGTCCGTGCGGACGAGCTCTTCGGTCTGGTTGAGCTGATGCGTCGCGGCGTACAGGCTGTCGAGCGCGGACTGGAGCTCTTCGTTGCGACGACGCAGGCGGCGGATCAGGCTCTGCTCGTTCAGCACCACGCGCAGGATCGCGCGGCGCAGGAAATACGACACCAGCCCCGGGTCGCGATCGACCAGACGCTGGAATTCCTCGTGGCGCAGTTCGATCAGCAGGCCGTCGCTGGCGGCCACGGCGTCGGCGCTCCGGACGTGGTCGCCGATTAGCAGGCCGAGTTCGCCGAAGAATTCGCTGGGGCCCAGGCGCTTGCCGACGAGGTCGTCGCCGAAATCCAGGTCCACCACGCCGCGGGCGATGACGAACATCGTCGTGCCCAGTTCACCCCGGCGGAACAGCAACTGGCCGGCTTCGACACGGCGCGGGCGACCCAGTTCGGCGAACAGCTCGTATTCCGCTTCGGTGAGCACCGCCGTCGCCACGTCCGCAGGCGCCGAGCCGTACTTGCCGGAGTTGATGGAATCGCGCGTCCGGAGAGACGCCGCGCTGTCACGAGTCATCCAACGAGGGCCCAGTCCCTGGGGAGGCTGGAGAATAGCACCGGAATCCAGTGTGAAACGGACTGGGCCGCCGGGACCGGACGCGTGGGCCTGAATGCGCTGGAGCGCGGGGTCGACCGCTGTCTTGAAGCCCCTCTCCCGCTTGCGGGAGAGGGGTTGGGGCGAGGGGCGACGCCCGCCCTCATCCGCCCTGCGGGCACCTTCTCCCGCGCGCGGGAGAAGGGAAGCGTTACGCAGCCGCAGCCCGCTTCTCGTGGAACTGCTCTTCCTCGGTCGAACCCTTCAGCGCGACGGTCGAGGACTGGCCGCCCTGGATGGTCTGCGTCACCGCGTCGAAATAGCCAGTGCCGACCTCGCGCTGGTGCTTCACCGCGGTGAAGCCCTTCTCGGCCGCGGCGAACTCCGCTTCCTGCAGCTCGACGAAGGCGCTCATCTGGCGGCGCGCGTAGCCGTGCGCCAGGTTGAACATGCCGTAGTTCAGGCTGTGGAAGCCGGCCAGCGTGATGAACTGGAACTTGTAGCCGTAGGAGGCGATTTCCTTCTGGAACTTCGCGATCGTCGCGTCGTCCAGGTTCTTCTTCCAGTTGAAGCTCGGCGAACAGTTGTAGGCCAGCAGCTTGCCCGGGAACTTCGCGTGGATCGCCTCGGCGAATTTGCGGGCGAATTCCAGGTCCGGCTTGCCGGTCTCGCACCACACCAGGTCGGCGTACGGCGCGTAGGCGAGGCCGCGGCTGATCGCCTGGTCCAGGCCCTTGCTGGTCTTGTAGAAGCCTTCGATCGTGCGCTCGCCCGTGCAGAAGGGCTTGTCGTTGTCGTCGATGTCGGAGGTGATGAGGTCGGCGGCTTCGGCGTCGGTGCGGGCGACGATCAGGGTCGGCACGCCCATGACGTCGGCGGCCAGGCGCGCGGCGACGAGCTTTTCCACCGCCTCGCGCGTGGGCACCAGCACCTTGCCGCCCATGTGGCCGCACTTCTTCACGCTGGCGAGCTGGTCTTCGAAGTGAACGCCCGCAGCGCCGGCCTCGATCATGCCCTTCATCAGTTCGAACGCATTGAGTACGCCGCCGAAACCGGCTTCGGCGTCGGCGACGATCGGCTGCAGGAAGTCGACGTTGCCCGTGCCTTCGGCGCACTGGATCTGGTCGGCGCGCAGCAGCGTGTTGTTGATGCGGCGCACGACCTGCGGCACGGAGTTGGCCGGATACAGCGACTGGTCGGGGTACATCTCGCCGGCGATGTTCGCGTCGGCCGCGACCTGCCAACCCGACAGATAGATCGCCTTCAGGCCGGCCTTCACCTGCTGCATCGCCTGGTTGCCGGTGAGCGCGCCGAGCGCGTTGACGAACGGCTCGCTGTGCAGCGAATTCCACAGCTTCTCCGCGCCGAGCTTGGCGATCGAATGCTCGACCTGCACCGTGCCGCGCAGGCGCACGACGTCCTGCGGGCAGTACGGACGCGTGATGCCGGCCCAGCGCGGGTTGGTCGCCCAGTCGTGGCGGAGTTGTTCGGCGGTCTGCAGCGTGGTGCTCATGGCGGTGTTCCTTTCGGTATCGATGATGGAAAAGCGGAACAGCTCAGGCGTGTTGCGAATGAGGAGTCAGTCCAGGCGCGCGTACGCCGGCAACGTGAGGAAGTCCTCCAGCTCGTCGGCGTGCGTGAGGCGATCGAGCACGCCGATCGCTTCGTTGATGCGGCTTCCGCCTGGAATGCGCGTGCGATCGCCGAGGCGCGAAGGCAGGTTCAGGAAAGCGCGCTCGAGCAGCGCGAAGTCGACCGGCGTGCCATCGTCGAGGAACAAACCGTCGCTATGCAGCCACTGCCACAGTTGCGTGCGGGCGATTTCCGCCGTCGCCGCGTCTTCCATCAGCCAGTGGATCGGCACGCAACCGTTGCCGTCGAGCCACGCGGCCAGATAGCGCACGCACACCTCGACGTTGCCTTCGAAACCGGCACGCGTGATCGTGCCGAGCGAGGGCTTGATGAGATCGTCGCGCGTGACCCACACGTCCTCGCGCAGCACGTGGCGCTGGTTCGGCGTGGGCATGCGTTCGTCGAAGATCGCCTGCGCCAGCGGAATCAGCGCCGGATGCGCGACCCACGTGCCATCGTGGCCGGCGGTGACTTCGCGCAGCTTGTCGGCGCGCACCTTCGCGAGCGCGGCTTCGTTTGCCTCTTCGTCGCCGCTGATCGGGATCTGCGCCGCCATGCCGCCCATCGCATGCGCGCCGCGCTTGTGACAGGTCTGGATCAGCAGTTCCGAATACGACTTCAGGAACGGCTGCGTCATCGTCACCTGCGCGCGCTCGGGAAGCACCTTGTCGCGATGCGCGCGGAAGGTCTTGATGTACGAGAACACGTAATCCCAGCGGCCGCAGTTCAGGCCGGCGATGCGCGTGCGCAACGCGTGCAGGATCTCGTCCATCTCGAACACCGCCGGCAGCGTCTCGATCAGCACGGTGACCTTGAGCTGGCCCGGCGGCAGGCGCAGTTCGCGCTCGATGTGGTCGAGCGCGTCGTTCCACAGCTGCGCCTCTTCCATCGACTGCAGCTTGGGCAGGTAGAAGTACGGGCCGCGGTCCTTCGCCATCAGCTCGCGCGCGTTGTGGAACGCGAACAGGCCAAGGTCGAACAGACCGGCGGACATCGGCGTGCCGTCGACGAGCACGTGCTTCTCGTCCAGGTGCCAGCCGCGCGGCCGGACCATCAGCACCGCCTGCTCCTCGAACGGACGCAGCGCGTAATGCTTGCCGGTGTCGGCCGTGAATTCGAGCGTGCCGCGCACCGCATCGAACAGCGCGCGCTGGCCGGCGACCAGGTTCGACCACGTCGGCGAGGTGCTGTCCTCGAAGTCGGCCATGTAGACCTTCGCGCCCGAGTTCAGCGCGTTGATCACCATCTTCGGATCGACCGGGCCGGTGATCTCGACGCGGCGGTCGAGCAGCGCCTTCGGCAGAGGGGCCACCTTCCACTCGCCCGCGCGGATGGCCCTGGTGTCCTCACGGAAGTCCGGCAGCCCGCCGGCGTCGAAGAACGCCTGGCGTTCGCGGCGGGCGGCAAGGCGCGCCTGGCGGACGGGTTCGAACCGCGCGTGGAGCCCGGCGAGGAACGACAGGGCGGCCGGCGTCAGTACGTCGGTCTGGCCGGGGGCCTGTGCGATGACCTCGATGCGGGCCTGCTCGAAATCCGCCTGCTGGGGATGCGCCATGACTGCCGACATGCTGTAACTCCGTGGTAACCGTGGGGAGCCACCATGCGCTGGCGTTTGTTATTTGACAATGAAGGTTTGTCAATGCATATCA
Organism: Lysobacter soli; assembly: GCF_009755585.1. Classification (NCBI taxonomy): domain Bacteria; kingdom Pseudomonadati; phylum Pseudomonadota; class Gammaproteobacteria; order Lysobacterales; family Lysobacteraceae; genus Lysobacter; species Lysobacter soli. Next base: position 3,961,186 of record NZ_CP046603.1, read on the forward strand.
TTTGCTCAGCTAATACGGGATTGAGGAAATGGGCTCGAACGCCGCCGGCACGCCGCGCTTCGCCTACAAGGGCGATCGCCTCAAGCCCCTTCGTGCCTTCTGCCAGACGGCGCGACTGGGTTCGGTCTCCCGCGCGGCCGAGGCGCTGTACCTCAGCCAGCCGGCCGTGACGCTGCAATTGCAGGCGCTGGAACGGGAACTGGGCGTGCGGCTGCTCGAACGGACCGGCCGCCGCATCGCACTCACCCGCGAAGGCCAGGAGCTGTACGACCTCGCCCGCCCGCTGGTCGAAGGCCTCGATGGCCTCGACGCGGCCTTCCACGAGCGCATCCGCGGGCTGGATGCCGGCGAGCTGAACGTCGCCGCGGGCAGTTCGACGATCCTCTACCTGCTGCCGCGGATCGTCGAAGCCTTCCGCGCCGCGCACCCGGAGGTCCGGCTGAGCCTGCACAACGTTACCGGCGCGGGCGGCCTCGACCTGCTGCGTTCGGACGGCGTGGACCTGGCCGTGGGCTCGATGCTCGACGTCCCGGCCGACCTCAGCTACGAGCCGGTCTACCGCTTCGAGCCGATGCTGATCACGCCGCGCGACCATCCGCTGGCGCAGAAGGCGACGATCGCGCTCGATGACCTCTCGCCCTACGGCCTGATCCTGCCGCCGCAGCGGCTCACGACGTATCGCCTGATCGACCTCGTGTTCCAGCAGAACCGCGTGCCCTACACCGTGGCGCTGGAAGTCGGCGGCTGGGAGGTCATCAAGCAGTACGTGGCGATGGGCCTGGGCATCAGCATCGTCACGGCGATCTGCCTCACGGAAGCCGATCGCGAGCGGCTCTGCGCCCGCTCGCTGGCCGAGTATTTCCCCTCGCGCACCTACGGCGTGGTGGTCCGGAAGGGGAAGTATTTGTCCCCGCAGGCGCGGGCATTTGTGGAGCTTATAAAGCCCGCGCTATTCGAACGCGGGGATTATTACTCGACCGGTCAGTCCGAGCGCTGACGTTCAAGCAGCGATCAGCGACCTCACGCGCACGTGAGCGTCAGGCGTCGTGGTTCTTGCCGTTGGACACGCTCCGGTACCACTCACGGATGCGGGCCACGTCGGATTCGTAATGGTCGGTCAGCTCGAACGGCGCGCCGATGCCGATGGTGCGGCGCCCGTAGTGGAAGTACGCCGGCACGACCGGCACCGCGGCGGCCTTGGCGATGCGCCAGAAGCCCGGCTTCCACTTCTCCACGACCTTGCGCGTGCCTTCCGGCGCCAGGCCGTACCAGAACTTGTCGGCGCCGCGGATCATCTGCGCGGCCTGTTCGACCACGCCCTGCGCCGCCTTGCGGTCCACCGGGATCACGCCCAGGCGCTTGAGGATCGGCCCGACCACCGGCGCCTTGAGCAGGGTGTCCTTGCCGAGCACCTTCAGGTCCAGGCCCGTGGCCATCACCACCGCGAAGCCCCACACGCCATCCCAGTTGGACGAGTGCGGCGCGCCGATCAGGACCAGTTTGGGCAGGTCGGGGAACGCGCCTTCCATGCGCCAGCCGCCGAGTCGGAGGATGGTCCGCCCGATCCAGCGGACAAGGGCGTTGCGGTGGATGCGCGGCGCGCTGGGCGGCAGCGGCAGCACCGGAGAAGCGGCGTCGGACATGTCCCCTCGTTGGATCCTGCGGTGGTTCGGTGCGTCGATCAGTCCCAGTCCCGCCGGGTCCGCTCGCGCTTGATCGTACCGCGTTCGCGCTTTCCGCTGAGCCGGCGCTCCTTTGACGCACGGGTCGGACGGGTCGCGATGCGCGGTGCCGCGACGGCCAGGCCGCCCGCGATGAACGCCGCGAGCCGCTCGCGCGCGTCCTCGCGATTACGGTCCTGCGTGCGGAACCGCTGCGCGCTGATCACCAGCACGCCCTCGTCGGTGATGCGGCGGTCGCGCTTGGCCAGCAGCCGCTCACGCAACGGCTCGGGCAGCGACGGCGAGGTGGCGATGTCGAAACGCAACTCGACCGCCGTGGCGACCTTGTTGACGTTCTGCCCACCCGGACCGGACGAACGCACGAAGCGCTCGACCAGTTCCGAGTCGGGAATCGACAGACGGGGCGTGATCTCGAGCATGGGGCGCGACTTTAGCCGAATCGGGATGACGCGGGCTTCGGCAACGCCTTATGCGGCGGTGAATCCGTCGAACAACGCCAGCGCCTTGGCGAATTCCGCATCGACCGGCGCTACCGCTTCCACGCGCGCGCCGCTGCCGGGATGCACGAACGCGAGCCGCCGCGAGTGCAACAGCATCCGGTGGATTCCCATCATGCGGAAATTGCGGTTGTGGCGACCGTCGCCGTGGCTGGTATCGCCGATCAGGTGATGCGACAGGTGCTTCAGGTGGCGCCGGATCTGCCGGAATCGCCCCGTATCGAGCGTCGCGCTCAACAGCGCATATCGCGAGGTGTCGAAGCCCGCCGAGGGCATCGACAGCTCCGTGGTCGCCAGCCGCCGGAAGTGCGTGATCGCCGGCTTCTTCTGCGGCTTGCCCGGGCCGCCGTCGAGCGGATGGTCGACGGTGAACGCCTCCTCCGGCCAGCCGCGGCACACGGCCCAGTATTCCTTCTCGACCTCGCGCGACATCAGCACCTTGCCGAGCGCCGATGCGGTTTCGCGATCGAACGCCAGCAGCAGGCAGCCGCTGGTGGCGCGATCGAGGCGATGCACCAGGAAGATGGGCTTGCCGAACTGCTCGCGAAGACGGTCCGCCGCGAAGTCCGTCTCGCCGCGCGCCAGCGCACTGTCGTGCACCATCAGCCCCGCGGGCTTGTTGACGATGGCGAGCGTGTCGTCGGCGTGGATGACGTCGAGCGCTTCGAATGCATCGCTCGCGCCTTCGACGCTCGTTGCTTCTGCCTCCTCCCCTGCTTGCAGGGGAGGGTTGGGGAGGGGTGAAGTGTTCACCGGGAGCGCTCCCGCAGATGAATCAGCACTTCTTCAAGCACGAGGTTTGTCCTCAGCAGTACATCGTCGTTCCAGAAGCGCAGTACGTGATAGCCGTTGGTGTTCATGCGTTGCGTGCGCCGTTCATCGTAGTGCTGTGCTTGGAGATGCTGTCCGCCGTCCAGTTCGATGACGAGCTTGCCTTCGACACAGGCGAAGTCGGCGATGTAGCCGGCGATGGGGAACTGGCGGCGGAATCTGTGGCCATCGAGTTGCCGCCCTTGAGGTGATACCAGAGCAAACGCTCGGCGTCGGTAGCGGCTCTACGCAGGCGGCGGGCGTTTCGCCAGATGGGTTCCACATGCGCTCTGCGGAAAGGATGCGGGTACCCACTTCACCCCTCCCCAGCCCTCCCCTGCAAGCAGGGGAGGGAGCAACAGCGCGTCGGCATTCTTCACATCTGCGCGTAAGTCTCAGCGCCCACGCGGCCACGCCGCGAGCAGCGCCCAGAGGCCGCCGAGGCCCGCGATCCACGCCGACGCCGGTACCGACCAGAAACGCGGGCCGCCGGCTTCCAGGCCGTAGAGCACGGCCGCGCAGATCAGCAGGCCGACGCCGAGCACGGCCGCCACGGTCTTTCGCTGCGCGGTGTGGATCGTGCGGTTGAGTTCGACCAGGTCGCGCGAACGCAGGTTCAACTCATGCCTGCCTTCGACCTGCTGCGTCAGCCACGCGTGCAGCAGGCGCGGCATTTCCGGCGCGTGCGTCACCAGTTCCGGCAGGCGCTTGCGGAATTCCGTCGCCAGTCGCTGGGGGCTGTAACGCTCGACGAGGATCCGCTGAAGCACCGGTCGCGCCACCGCCCAGATGTCCAGCTTCGGATCGAGCAGGCGGCCGACGCCCTCGATGTTCAGCAGCGTCTTCTGCAGCAGGATCAGCTGCGGCTGCAGCGTCAGTTCATAACGCTGCGCCGTGCGGAACAGCTTCAGCAGCACCTCGGCCAGCGAGATCTCGCTCAGCGGCCGTGTGAAATACGGCTCGCACACGGCGCGCGCGGCGGCTTCGAGTTCGTCGATGCGGATGTACGACGGCATCCAGCCGGCACGCACGTGCAGCTCGGCGATGCGACGGTAATCGCGGTTGAAGATCGCCATGAAGTTCTCGGCGAGGTAGTACTGGTCCTCGTCCGAAAGCTGGCCGACGATGCCGAAATCCAGCGCGATGAAACGCGGGTTCGCGCGGCGCGCGGGATCGCTGTCGACCCAGATGTTGCCGGCGTGCGCGTCGGCGTGAAAGAAGTTGTCGCGGAAGACTTCGGTGTAGAACACGCGCACGCCCTTCGCGGCGAGCGCACGACGGTCGATGCCGGCCGCGTCCAGCGCGGCGATGTCGTCCGACGGAATGCCGTACACGCGCTCGAGCGTCAGCACGCGCTCGGCGGTGTGCGACCAGATCACCTCCGGCACGTAGAGGTCGTCGCTGTCCTGCCAGAAACGCCGCAGCACGCTCGCGTTGGCGCCTTCGCGCTGCAGGTCGAGTTCGGCGGCGAGCGTGTTCTCGATTTCCTCGACGATCAGGTGCGGGCGGATCTTGTCGGCCGCCGGATGCGTGCGATTGACGACGCCCGCGACCGCCTTCAGCAGCGCGATGTCGCCGGCGATCTGCTTCTCGATGTCCGGACGCAGCACCTTCACCACGATCTCGCGCGAGACGCCGTTGGCGTCCGGCGGCAACGTCGCCGCGTGCACCTGCGCGATCGACGCCGACGCCAGCGGCGTGGTGTCGAACGTCGCGAAGGCCTGGCTCACCGGCATCTGCAACGCGTTCTCGACGATCGCGCGCGCAGTCTCACCGTCGAAGGGCAGCACGCGATCCTGCAGCAGCGCGAGTTCCTCGGCGACATCCGGCGGCACCAGGTCGCGTCGCGTCGACAGGATCTGGCCGAACTTGACGAAGATCGGCCCGAGCTCCTGCAACGCCATGCGCAGACGGGCGCCGCGCGAGAGATTCGCGACCTCGGCCGATGCACGCGGCACGAACGGGCGCGCGAGCTTCAGCCAGCCTTCGACGGGCGTGTCGTCGAGCAGGTCGTCCAGGCGGTAGCGCAGCAGCACGCGGCCGATGCGCCAGGCGCGGAAGACCGGCTTCATGCGGCGCCCCGCGCGCGCGTGCGCAGCCGCGATACGCGCGCGGCCAGGCGCTCGACGTCGTCGCGCAGCGTGTCGACGTCGTCGTGGAAGGCGTTGAGTTCCTCGCGCGGCACGACGTCGCGCGATTCCTCGGTCACGAATTCGGCGGCATTCGTCGCGAAAGCACCGGCCGCGCCGCGCGCATGGCGTAAGCCGGCGGCGACGGCATTGGCGACCTGCACGCCGACGATCTCGCCGAACACGCGCACGAAGGGCTGTTGCCAGTCGGGATCGAATCGTTCGGCGAGGCGTTGCAGGCGCCGCGCGAGGTCGGCATCACCTTCGATGCGGAGCTTGCCGACGGGCGGCGCGTCGTCGTTGCGAAGGAACGGGAGCTGCGACAACAGCCCGCCGAGCGTGGCGCGCACGGACAGATCGGGTTCGTCTTCGGCGACGGGGCCGACTTCCAGCCGTTCGCCGGCCACACGCACCTGCAGGGCGAGCGCGGGCGCGGACAGGCGCAGCACGACGCGGCGCTCGTCGAGGGCGCGCAACTGGTCGCGGGTGTCGGGATCGAGCGCAAGGGCGCGGTTGAGGGCGGTTTCGAGGGCGCGCCCGGCCAGTGGCTTCAGAGCGGCCAGCGGCGAGGAAGTCGGGTCGGTCATGCGGTCATTGTAGCCGCGGCCCGAACCCGGTCCCCGCACCGGCCGCTCGCGCCGGACGGCCCCCTCGAGGCAGCCGTCCGGCGCGGGTGTTGCAGGGTTGGATCAGCAGGTCAGATCAGCAGGTTCGATCGATGGATCGATCCGCCGGTCAGACCCTGCGGCCGCGCAGCATCGAGATGACGGCCAGCACCAGGAACACGACGAACAGGATCCAGGCGATGTTGCTGGCAGCGCCGGCGATACCACTGAAGCCGAGGACCGCGGCGATGATCGCGATGACGAAGAAGATGACAGCGTAGCTAAGCATCGGTGCACTCCGTGGCGCGGTGCGCCTGACTGGGTGTAATCGATGCTAGGCACGGGGCAGTCGGCAAAAAGTGACGATCCGAACGCCTGCGCGCCTCTACGCCCGTCCCATGCAGGCCACCTTCAGTCGGGTGAGCCCTTCGTGAATGCTGACCGATGGCACGTAGCCGAAATCGCGTCGCGCCGGCGCCATGTCGTACCAGTGCGTCGTGCTGAGCTGTTCGGCGAGGAAGCGCGTCATCGGTGGCTCGCCCTTCAGCGGCAACGCATGCCACAACCCTTCGCACAACACGCCCGCCGCGTATGCGACGCCGAAGGGAATCGTCTTGTCGACCTGCGGTGCGCCGGCGGCATCGAGCAGGCCGTTGAGGATCTCGCGCACCGTGCGCGGTTCGCCATTGCTGATGAAGTATGCGCGGCCCGCGCATGCGGCGCCGGGTGCGAGATGTTCGAACGCGTCGAAGTGCGCCTGCGCGGCGTTGTCGACGTAGGTCGTGTCGATGCGGTTGTTGCCGTCGCCGACGATACGCAGCCGGCCCGCGTGCGCGCGTTCGACCAGACGCGGCAGCAGCTGGTTGTCGCCCACGCCCCAGATCAGCCGCGGTCGCAGCGACACGGTGGCGAGCGCGGTGTCGTTGGCGGCGATGACGAGCTTCTCGGCGATCTGCTTGGTTGCCGCGTACGGCGCCTTGAGGTGGTCGCCGTACGGCACGGTCTCGGCGGTGCCGCCTTCGACCGGATGCGTCTTGCGGTGCGTGACGCTCGGCGTGGAGGTGTAGACGAGCCGGCCGATGCCGTGCGCGCGGCAGGCGTCAATGACGTTCTGCGTGCCAACGACGTTGGCGAGGTGGTAGCTCTCGTAACTGCCCCAGGCGCCGGCCTTGGCGGCGTTGTGGAAGATCGCCTCGCAGCCCGCGGCCGCGGCGATGACGGCGTCGCGCTGGGCGAGGTCGCCCTGCACCTGCGTCACACCGAGGCGGTCGAGTGCGTCGTAGCGGCCGCGGTTGAAGCTGACGACCTCATGGCCGCGTTCTCGCAGGCCACGGCAAAGCACCTGCCCGAGGAAGCCGCCGCCGCCGGTCACCAGGATCTTCATCGGCCGTCTCCGTGCGAAAAGGGGTCACACCATAACGGGGCCGGCGGCAGGTTCCAACGCCCTGCCGGCGGGGGCAAAAGCCGCCCGATAGCGGGCTTCACAATTCTTCATTCGCATTTCAGGCACTTCATCGAGGCCCGGCAGCCAATGGCCGCTCCAACCAAGGAGCCTGCCGATGCGTCGCCTGTTCGCCCTGCCCCTGCTTGTCCTGTTCGCCACCAGCGCCGTCACCGCGGCCCCGCCGGCCGCGCGCGATGATGGATGGCCCGTCGCCGACGCCGCGAGCGCAGGCTTCGACGCCGCGACCCTCGCCGCCATGGACGCTGCCATCGCCGCCGGGCAGGCCCCCGACACGACCAGCGTGCTCATCGCCCGCGACGGCCGCCTGGTCTACGAACGCTATTTCGGCACGGGCGGGCCCGATGTGCTCAACGACACGCGCTCGGCGACCAAGTCCGTCACCGCGTTGCTGGTCGGCGCGGCGGTCGACCGCAAGCTGATCGACGGCGCGCAGGCGCCCATCTACGGCTACTTCGCCGACCGGACGTGGCTTCATCCCGATCCCCGCAAGGCGCGCTTCACCGTCGAGGACCTGCTGACGATGAGCTCGCAATGGGAATGCGACGACGACAACCAATTCTCCGCCGGCAACGAGGAGCGCATGTACGTGGCCGAAAACTGGACGCAGTTCGCGCTGGACCTGCCGATCAAGGGCTACGCACCGTGGATGAAGCGTCCGGAGGATAGCCCGCACGGTCGCGCGTTCTCGTATTGCACCGCGGGCTCGTTCCTGCTGGGCGCTGCGGTCGAACGCCTCAGCGGCAAGCCGCTTGCGACGTTCGCGCGCGAGACACTGGAAGCACCGCTCGGCATCCGCGAGAGCCAGTGGCAGCGTTCGTCCGAAGGCATCGGCATGGGCGGCGGCGGCACGCGTTACCGCAGCCGCGATCTGGCGAAACTCGGGCAGTTGCTGCTCGACGGCGGACGCTGGAACGGCAAACAGGTGATCGCCGCCGACTGGATCCGCGCGATGACGACGGTGCATGCGCAGGCGCGCGACGATGCGGACTACGGCTACCTGCTGTGGCGCTTCCGCTTCGACGTGCGCGGCGAGGAGGAAGCGGCCTGGGCGATGTCGGGCAACGGCGGCAATTACGTGTTCGTGGTTCCGTCGCAGCGACTCGTCGCGGTGATCACGCGCACGCGCTACAACCAGCGCGACATGCACGCGCAGTCGCAGCGGCTGATGTCGGACTACATCCTCAAGGCGCTGCCCTGATATCGAGCTTGCGCGAACGCACGGCCTCGCGTTCGCGCGCGATGGCCGTGTCGATCGCGACCAGCGCCTCGTCGAAACCCGGCGACTCGCGAAGTCCTGCGAACAACGGCGATGCACGCAGGTACGCCGCGTCGCGATAGCCCATCGCGATGGCGTCACGCACTGCGGCGATTGCGGCATCGCGGTCGCCCGCCGTGTCGAGCAGCAAGGCGGCGTCGATACCGTCGATCGGATCGCTGCCATCGCGCAGACCCGCCCGCAACGATTCGGCCTGCGCGCGCAGCATCGCCGGCTGCGGTTGCACTTGCGCGAAGGCGTACTGCACGCTGCGCGGGAAACTGCTGTGCGGTCGCAGCGCCACGGCACGCGCGGCTTCCTCGCGCGCGGTGTCGCGATCATCGCGCGACCACGCGAGTTCCGCCGCCAGCACGTGCAGGCCTGCGTGATCCGTGCCGCGCTTCATCGCTTCGTCGAGCGCCGCTTGAGCTTCGGCATGACGCCCGTGCCGCATCAGGAACGACGGCCACGCCAGGTTCGAGAACACGTTGTCCGGATAAAGCTGGAAACTGCGGCGATAGCGCGATTCCGCTTCGGCCGTGTAACCGAGCAGGTCGAGATTCGCGGCGATCTGGATCTGCAGGAAGCGCACACGCGACGGATCGCGAACGGCGAGGTTCGCTGCGAGCGCATCGGCCAGCCTCCCGCGCCGTTCGTACAGGTACGCCGCCGAGGCACGCGCGCCGTCGTTCGATGGATCCAGCGACAGCGCGCGCTCGTAACCGCGAAGTGCGTCGTCGATGCGTCCGCGGCAATCGAACGAATAGCCCAGCGCCGCGTGCGCCGCAGCATTGCGCGGATCGGCGGCGATCACGCGTTCGGCCATCGCCTGCGCACGGTCGAGTTGCGTGGCGTCGCCGTTATACAGGCACGCGTCCGCGCTGAGTGCGCGGCTCAGCCCGATCATCGCGTCGCGATCGTCCGGCGCTTCCTGCAGCCGCTGTCGATACAGCGCGATCGCGCGCTCGTTGTCGTCGCGCTGGCCGATGCCGGCGTAGTACGCCGCGCGCTGCAGGAGCGGCGATTGCGGCTTCTTCGTTTCGTCCGGCCGCTGCATCCACCAGGCGATGACGCCGATGACGAGCGCGATGAGCGCCATCCCTACAAAGGCAATGTGGCGCTTGCGTCGCGCGGGCGGCATTGCGTCGCCGCGCGTTTCATCCTCGCGCTGCGGCGCGACGCACAACTGGTAACCACGCCCGCGCACCGAACGCAGGTAGCGCGAGTTCCGTCCGTCGTCGCCCAGCGCCTGCCGCAGCAGCCGCACGCGCTGCGTGACGGTTTCCTCGTTCACCACTGCCGGCGCCCACACACGCTCGATCAACTCGTCGAAACCGACGACGCGCTGGCCCTGTTCGAGCATGAATTCCAGCAGCCGGAAGCTCAGCCCGCCGACGTCGAGCGGCGCGCCATCACGCTCCACGCGCTGGCGCGGCACGTCGATGATCAGATCGTCGAGCCGGTAGCGCGCCGTCATGCGTCAGCGCACCCGCGTCGCCGCCCAGACGGCGAGTTTCTCGCGGCCGATCTTGGCGTTGTGGCGGATGTCGACCGGGAATTTCGGATGGCGCAGGAACGTGTCGATGCCGGACGTATGCGCGTGCGCCGATGCGATCCAGCGCAGCTCACGCTCGATGCGTGGCCATTCGCTCGCGTCGACGCCATGGGCCAGCTCGACGCACAACACCGGCCGTTGCGCGCCCATCGCGCCGATGCCGACCAGCGCGGTGCGGCGCACGTTCTCGTGCACGTTGAACACCGGCTCGACCTGTTCGGTATACAGCGGGCCCTGCGCGGTTTCGACGCGATGCGTCTTTCGCCCGCAGAACCACAGGCGACCCTGCGCATCGAGATAGCCGACATCGCCCATGCGATGCACGACGCGTTCGCTGCCGTCGGCAACGCGTTCGCGGATCTTCGCAGCCTTCGTCTGCGCAGGACGGTTGAAGTAGGTGTCGGTCGCGGTGGGACCGGCGACGGTGATCTCGCCGACGACGCCTGCTTCCACGATGCGCGCGTCGGTCCAGTCTTCGATCGCCTCGTCCGTGATCGCGATGATGCGCACCTCGTTCGGCGCTACCGCGCGGCCGACGCAGGTGCCCGCGCCGTTTTCCGTCGCCGCACGCGTGGATTGCAGCTCGCGGCTTTCGATGACCGCGACAGGCAGGCATTCGGTCGCGCCGTAGGGCGTCCAGAAACCGGCGTCCTCTGGCAGCAGTTCGCGCATCTTCGCCACGACGTCGGCCGGCACCGGGGCGCCGGCGGACGTCACGCGCTTCACCGTCGGCAACTTCGCGCCGAAGTTCGCCAGCACCGCCATCAGCGCGGGCGAGCCGAACAGCTGGTCCACGTCGAATCGCGCGATGGCTTCGTGCAGCTTGTGCGGGTCGGCCAGCGCGGGCTTGGTCGGATCCATGTCGGGAATGATCGACGTCAGCCCCAGCGCGGGATCGAACAAGGCGAACGGCGGGAACGTCGGCAGATCGACGCCGCCGGCCTCGATGCCCAGCGCATCGCGCAGCATCGCGATCTGCGCGACGAAATGCCGATGCCGGTACACCACGCCCTTCGGCACGCCGGTGGAGCCGCTGGTGAACAGGATTGCGGCAACCTCGTCGGGCTGCGTCGCGGCGAGCTGCGAGCCGGCGTTCGCGCCGTCGCGTTCGACCTGCGCGAGCGTCGCGTCGCTGAGCCACGCGCGCGTGCCGGTGGTGATGCGGATGCGCGCCGATCTTGCCCAGCGCAGCACGACGCGGGCGATGTGCGCCAGCGGGATGCCGATGAAGGCCTCCGGTTGCGCTTCATCCAGGCACTGCTTCAGCGCGCGCTTGTCGATGCCCGGATCGACGAGCACCGGCACCGCGCCGGCCTTGAACAGCGCGAACATCAGCAGGAAGAACTCCGGCGACGGCCGCACCATCACCACCGTGCGCGTGCCGCGGACGATGCCGCGACGCGCCAGGCCGGCGGCGATCGCGTCGCTGCGCGCGTCGAGCTCGCGGTAGGTCAGGGTGAGGTCGAAGCGGGCCATGCCGTCCGGCCCGCGCGTGCCGGGGCAGCGCATGGCGATGCGGTCGGGAAAGCGGGCGGCCAGCCCGGGGAGGGTCGCGGCGATGTTGCACACGTCGGTCATGCCTCATTTTCGCCTGAACGGGCGGCGCTGCGTCCGGCCTGCTTGCACGGGCCGCGCAAAGCCTCAGAATTCCGCACCCGGCGCCGTTTCGCCGGACCTCGTGACGGTCCTTCCATGCACCACCCCTGCCTGACCTGCGGCGCCTGCTGCGCCTTCTTCCGCGTGAGTTTCCACTGGTCGGAAGCCGACCCGGAACTCGGCGGGCAGGTGCCGCCCGAGCTGACCGAATCGCTGCGCACGCACGAACGCGTCATGCGCGGGACGTCGCAGTCGAACCCGCGCTGCGTCGCGCTCGACGCCGACATCGGCCGCTACAGCCGTTGCACGATCCATGATCGGCGCCCGTCGGTGTGCGCGCTGGTGCCAGCGTCATGGGAGTTCGGCCAGGCGAGCGCGCAGTGTGACAAGGCGCGCCTCGCGCACGGCTTGCCGCTGCTCACGCCGGACGACTGGATCGGCGTGGGCGAGGACGAGAAGAATCCGTTGCCGGAGGTTTGAGGGTGCGCTGCTTTCGATGCGAGGGCGCATCGCAAGTGCGAGCTTGATCGCGCGTCCCGACCCTCACCCCAACCCCTCTCCCGCAGGGAGAGGGCCAAATCCCCGACTTAGAGCGGGTTCGCGTCCAGGAACGCCCGCATCTTCGGCACGAGGACATCGGCCTTGTCTTCGAGCACGTAGTGGCCCGCGTCCTCGAACGCATGCACCTGCGCGTTCGGCAGCGCGTCGGTGAAGCCCTTCAGGAAGTGCCTGTCGAAGACGAAGTCGCGCAGGCCCCAGGCGATGAACGCCGGGCGGTCGGCGTACTCGGGCAACTTGCGACCCATCGCCTGGACCAGCGGCCATGCGGCGTCGCCTTCGCCCAGCGGGATGTCCTGCACGAAGCGCGAGGTCGCGATGCGGTTGGCCCAGGTGTCGTACGGCGCGACGTAAGCGCGTCGCACGTCGGCGGGCATGCGGTTCTCGACGCCGACGTACGAGGCGACCGACGAGAACGCGTTGACGCCGCGGATCAGAAGCGTGCCCAGACCCGAATCGCGGCCGAACTTCAGCGACTTCGGCAACGGCTTGCTCGCCGGCAGCGGGAACGAACCGGTGTTGGTGACGATGAGCCGGCGGATGCGCGACGAATGCCTGAGGCCCCAGCCGAAGCCGATGCCGCCGCCCCAATCGTGCACGGCGAGCGTGACGTCGCCTTCGATTCCGAGGCGGTCGAGCAGCGTCTCGACGTCGTCGATGCGCGATTGCAGCGTGTAGCGGTAGCGATCGTCGGACGGCTTGTCCGACAGGCCCATGCCAACGTGGTCGGGGACGATGCAGCGGTAGCGATCGCGCAGGCCGAGCACGAGCTTGCGCCAATAGAAGCTCCACGACGGATTGCCGTGCAGCATCACCACCACTTCGCCGTCGCGCGGGCCTTCGTCGAGGTAGCTCATCGCGATGCCGGGGCGCACGTCGAAGCGCTGCGGCGTGAAGGGGTAATCAGGGAGCGGCAGGTGGATCGTCATCGTTGGTTTCCTGCTCATCATTCCCGCCAGCGTGGGAATCCGGCGCCTTTCGCTACGTCGCTTGGAGTGGCTGGGTCGCCGCTTTCGCGCGGATGACGGAGTGGGTGTATTCGGGTCGTGGTGCCGGGCGGGCCGCATTCGCGTCGCCCAAGAAAAACCCGGCACGCGGCCGGGTTCTTCGATGTGACGCGGGCGGCGCTTACCAGACCACTTCGGCCATCGAGCAGTTCAGGCCCGAGCCGATGCCCAGCAGCGCGATGCGCGTGCCCTTCTTGACGCGGCCGCCTTCGCGCAGCTTGCTCAGCACGATCGGCACCGACGCCGGGCCGATGTTGCCGTGCTCGCCGAAGATGGTCAGCACCTTCTTCGGATCGATGCGGAAGGCCTTCAGGAAGGCCTTGGTGTGCGCCTTGCTGACCTGGTGGATGACGAATTCGTCGAGCTCTTCCACCACCCAGCCGAGCGCGGCGCGCGCGGCGGCAAAGGTCTTCTGGCCGAGCTTGAGGCCTTCGATCATCAGCATGCGGCCGTCGGCGATCATGCGGTCGTGCACGAGGTCGCCGCGGCAGAGCTGGTTCCACTCGGTCGCCGAGCGCGTGACGCTGCCGCGGTAACGCGGCGCGCCCGGGGCGAGTTCGCTGCGCGCCAGGACCATCGCGGCGGCGCCGCTGCCCAGCGTCAGCGTGGCCATTTCATCGCGGAACTGCTCTTCGGTGACGTCGTCGCGGCTGAGGCGGTCGAGCGTCTTCTCGTAGGCCAGCTCGGCGGTCTCGCCGTTGACGACCAGCGCATAGTCGATCTCGCCGCGCTCGATCATCCGGCTGGCGATGTCCATGCCGTTGAGAAACGCGAGGCACGCGTTGGCGACGTCGAAGTTCTGGCAGGTGTCGGGCAGGCGTAGGTTGCCGGACACGATGGAGGCCGTGGACGGCTCCAGGTAGTCGCGGCTGACGGAGGTGTTGACCAGCAGGCCGACGCGGTCGGCATCGATGCCGGCATCGGCCAAGGCCTTGACGCCCGCCAGCGTGGCGGCGTCGGAGGCCTTGACCTCGCCGTCCCACAAGCGGCGTTCGCGAACGCCGGCGACTTCCTCAAGCACGTTGTACTTGATGCCGAGGCGATCGAGCGTGGGCTTGAGACGGGCGTGGATTTCGTCCGAGGTCAGCCGGCGGGGTGCATCGATATGAGCAAGACCGGCGATGGCGACGTGCTGGAACAACATGGGCGGCTGACCGGAAACGGAAAAGAACACGCCATGTTAACGCTTAAATCCCGCCCTCCGCCATCCGGCCCCGTATGGTTGGGGCGTTCGGACGACGGACGGCGCGAATCGATTAAGCGCTGTGAAGCTCAGCCGCCGATCGGATAGGTCTGGGCGCTGCCGGTGGCCGGCTGGACCGCCGGCGCAGTCGCGCCACGACGTGCCCCGCAACGCCAGGCGGCGAAGCGCTGCGAGCCGTTCATCGGCCCACCCATCGGCTGGACGGTGTCGGCCTGCAGGCCGATGGCCTCGTTGCGGGCGAGGGTTTCCAGCTCCTCACGGACGCGCAGCTGGTTGCGCTCGTAGAAGGCCACCTTGTTCTTGACCGTCACCTCGACCTCGCCGCGCTTCTCGCAGCCGGCCGGCGGACCGCTGCCGTCGATCACGCGCACCGACGACGCGCCCGGCGCCATGTCGACCCACGTGCAGCCGCCAGCGACCAGCGCCGAGACCATAACCATCCCCACCATCGACTTGCGCATCGTGACCCCTGATTCGCGCGACGCCGTCGCCGCGCATGAATGGACGGGCGCGATTGTCGCCGCACCCGCCATCGTTGTGAACGCCGGGCGGTGAACCACGACTGAGGCGGTTGTCGCGGTTTGCCGCTTCTGTCGGACAGCGCGTTCTGACAGAGGCGGCGTCACGAGCGGGCGATGGCGGCGGGTACCGGGGTCAATGGCGTGCGCTTCAAGGCGTGCCCGTCACCGCGTTGCCGTCGGCGTCGAGCACCTGCACGTCGCCCAGCTTGAGCGCGCGCACCGGCTTCTCGATCTGCTTGAGGTCGCCGACGACCACCCAGGTCAGCGCATTGGGGTCGATCGTCGACGCGGCGGCCTTCACCTGTTCGGGCGTGAGCGCTTCGATCTGCGCCTTGCGCTTGAACACGTAGTCGTCCGGACGGTCGTAGCGGACGATGCCGCTGATGGCGCCCATCACCGACGAGGCCGTCTCGAACGCGCCCGGCAGGCTCAGGATTTCGGTCGCCTGGATCTTCGCCACTTCTTCCGGCTTCGGCGGCGCCTTGCCGGTGGCGTAGTCGGTGATCTCGCGGTTCAGTTCCTTGAGCGAATCGGCCGTCTTGTCGATCTGCACCGGCGCGAACGCCATCCACGGGCGCTGGCCCAGCGCGTTGGCCGAGAAGCTGTAGGCACCGTAGGCCCAGTGCTTGTTCTCGCGCAGGTTCATGTTGAGGCGCGAGGAGAACTCGCCGCCCAGGACGGAGTTGGCGATGTCGAAGCGGACCGAGTCGGCGTCCTTCGTCGAGGGCACGACTTCGCCCGCGAAGATGTTGGCCTGCACCGCGCCGGGCTGGTCGATCAGGTACACGCGCGGCTTGGCCGGGCGCGCGACCTCGCCGATCTGCGGACGCGCCGGCGCATTGCCGGCTGGCTTCCAGTCTCCCAGGTGCTTGTCGAGCAATGGGACGATCTCCTTCAGCGTCGTGTCGCCCACGACGATCAACGTGGCGCCTTCCGGGCGCACCCAGTCGCGATGGAAGGCGAGCAGGTCATCGCGCGTCAAAGACGCGATGGAGGCCTCGGTGCCGCTGCCACTGAAGGGAATCGCGTACGCGTGGCCGGCGCCGTACAGCAGCGGCGGCAGTACGCGCATGGCGGCGCCATTCGGACGCGCCTTCTCCTGCTTGATGCCGGCGACCCAGCTCGCCTTTACCCGGTCGATTTCCTTCTGGTCGAAGCGCGGCTCGCGCAGCATCTTGGCGAACAGCCCGACCGACGGATCGAGGTTCTGCTTCAGCGCCGAGAGGTAGGCCTTGCCGCCGTCGAGCGACGCGCCGGCGCCGAGATTCGCACCCAGCGATTCGGCGCGATCGCCGAACGCGAGCGAATCCAGCTCGCCCGCGCCCTCGTCCATCATGCCCATCGCGAAGCTGGACGTACCCAGCTTGCGGCCCTGGTCGGCGCTGAAGCCGCCGGCGAACTCGTAGCTCATCTGCACGACGGGAACGTCATGGCGCTCGGCAAGGATCACCGTCGTGCCGTTCTTCAGCGTCGCACGTTGCAGCGAAGGGAAGCGAAGGTCCGGGAACTGGCTGGTCTTCGGCGGCCCCGCACTGCGGTCGACGGTGCTCGCCGTGGTGGTGAACCTGGGATCGACCGCGGGCAGCTTCATCGGTGCCGGCGTGACCGAGGGATCCTCGGCAACGAGGGTGCGATCGCCCGGCACGACGACGAGCGTGTGGCTGCCCTTGGTCAGCCAGTTGTTCGCAACGGCCGTGAGGTCGCGCGCGCTGGCGGTGTCGATGATCTTCAGGCTGTCGCGGAAGCACCCCGGATCGCCGGTGTAGACCGTGCACTCGGCGAGCGCGTCGGCCTTGCCGCCGGAGCCGCCGATGCGTTCGATGCCGCGCACGAAGCCGGCCTTGAAGACGGTACGCGCCTGTTCCAGTTCGGCCTTGGTCGGGCCGTCCTTCAGCAGATTCTGCAGCTCCTCGTCGATGATCGCCTCGACTTTCGCCGGGTCCACGCCCTGCTTCACGTCGGCGGTAATGACGAAGTTTGAACTGAGCTGCATGGAGTACGCCGCGGCGGACACGTTATCGACCAGCTTCTCCTCGTGCAGCAGGCGCTTGTCCAGGCGCGAGGACTTGCTGCCGCCCAGCACCTGCGCGAACAGCTGCAGCTTGTCGAGGTCCGGCGTGCCGGCCTGCGCGACGTTCCACACGCGATGCACGCGCGCCTGCGGCACCTTGTCGGTCATCGTGCTGCGGGTGGACTTGGCCAGCGGCGCGACGTCGACCTGCGGCTGCGCCATGGTCGGCGTGGCGGGAATGTCGCCGAAGTACTTCGTCACCTTTTCCTTCGCCGTCGCGACATCGATGTCGCCGGCCAGCACGAGCACGGCGTTGTTCGGCCCGTACCACGTGCGGAACCAGCCCTTCACGTCGTCGAGCGAGGCGGCGTCGAGGTCGGCCATCGAGCCGATGGTGCTGTGGTGGTACGGGTGCGTCTTCGGATACAGCGCCTTGCCCAGCGCGTCCCAGACCTGGCCGTACGGCTGGTTCTCGCCCTCGCGCTTCTCGTTCTGGACGACGCCGCGCTGCTCGTCGAGCGTCTTCTGGTCGATCGCGCCGAGCAGATGGCCCATGCGGTCGGATTCCATCCACAGCGCCATGTCCAGCGCGGTGGTCGGCACGTTCTGGAAGTAGTTGGTGCGGTCGGAATTGGTGGTGCCGTTCATGTCGGTGGCGCCGACCAGTTCGAACGGTTCGAAGTACTCGCCGCGGTGGTTTTCCGAACCGTTGAACATCAGGTGTTCGAACAGGTGCGCGAAGCCGGTGCGGCCGGCCGGTTCGTCCTTGCTGCCCACGTGGTACCAGAGGTTCACCGCGACGATCGGCGCCTTGCGGTCCGTGTGCACCACCACCCGCAGCCCGTTGGGCAGGGTGAATTCCTCGAAGGGGATGTCGACCGTCGTCTTGGGTGCGGCCATCGCGGCCACCGGCGTGAGCGCGGCGACCCCGCCGAAGGTGGCGGCCAGGGCCAGGGCAAGCGCGGCCAGGCGCGGGCGGGACGAAGCGGACATGACGGACTCCTGTGATTCGAACAGGCATCCTAGCCGTCGCCCGCGAGGCGGAGCACTAGGCCACAAGTCCCATCGGGCGTAGGAGTTTGGCTCGTGTTCGGGTCGGGCGGCCGTCGTCGGACGCTCACATGAACGCCCCTACACTGCCCGCCCGACCTTCCGGAACTCGTGCGATGACGTCCCGACAGCCGCCACGTCGCAGTCTGGTCACCGGCGCCAACCGCGGGCTGGGCCTGGAATTCGCGCGACAACTGCTCGCGCACGGCGACCACGTCGTCGCCACCTGTCGCCATCCCGGGCGCGCGAATGCGCTCAACCAGCTGGTCGGCGAACACCCCGGCCGCCTGCACGTATTGCCGCTGGACGTCGGCGATCCCAAATCGCACGCCGAACTGGCGCGCGAGCTGCCGCTGGTAATGGACGGCATCGACCTGCTGATCAACAACGCCGGCGTGCTGCATTCGGGCGAGCGTTTCGGCCACGTGCCGCCGGCCAATCTCGACGACAGCCTGCGCACCAACGCGAGCGGCCCGTTCCTGCTCACGCAGACGCTGGCCGAGCGCCTCGTCGATGGCGCGACAGTCGCGAACCTGTCCTCCGTGCTGGGCTCGATCGCCTCGACCACCAGCTTCAGCACGCCGAGTTACGCGATGTCGAAGGCCGCGCAGAACATGGCGACCGTGCTGCTCGCCTCCGCGCTGCGCGAGCGCGGGATCGCCGTGATCGCGCTGCATCCGGGCTGGGTGCAGACCGACATGGGCGGCAGCGGCGCGCAGATAACGCCGGTCGATTCGGTGCGCGGGCTGCTCAAGGTCATCGACGGCGTGCGCATCGGCGACAGCGGAACGTTCCTGGATTACCGCGGAAAGCCCGTGCCTTGGTGACGCCGGCGCGCGCGAAGGCGATCATGGGCGCATGTTCGACGTCATCCTCTTCCAGCCGGAAATCCCGCCCAACACGGGCAACGTGATCCGCCTGTGCGCCAACACCGGCGCGCGGCTGCATCTCATCGAACCGCTCGGCTTCACGCTGGAAGACAAGCAGCTCAAGCGCGCGGGGCTGGACTACCACGAGTACGCGACGCTGCAGGTGCATGCGGACCTGTCCGCGGCGCTGGCGTCGATCACCGCCGCGAACCAGGCGCCGCCGCGGTTGTTCGCGCTGAGCACGCGCGGCACGGTGCGCTTCGACACGCCGCGCTACCAGCCGGGCGAT
Source organism: Lysobacter soli (assembly GCF_009755585.1). Lineage (NCBI taxonomy): Bacteria > Pseudomonadati > Pseudomonadota > Gammaproteobacteria > Lysobacterales > Lysobacteraceae > Lysobacter > Lysobacter soli. The sequence continues at coordinate 3,980,289 of NZ_CP046603.1, forward strand.
GCGTTCCTGTTCGGGCCGGAAACGCGCGGCCTTCCGGCCGACGTGCTGGAAAGCGTGCCGGCCGCGCAGCGCCTGCGGCTGCCGATGCGACCGGACAACCGCAGCCTCAATCTTTCGAACGCGGTGGCGGTGTGCGTGTTCGAGGCGTGGCGGCAGCGGGGGTTCGAAGGGAGCGCGTAAGCGTTACGCCATCCCCACCCAACCCTCCCTTGAAGGGGAGGGCTTTTAGGCACGTGACCTAGCGCGCGTCGGCAACCGCGGCGGCCGACGTCGGCGAATGCAGATAGTCCAGCGTTACCTGCAGCAGCGCGCGCAGGCCGAGGTCGAGCGACGCTTCGTCCAGCGCGAACTTCGGCGAATGGTTGCTCGGCGCGGTGACCGGATCGATGCCCTTCGCGGTCGCGCCGACGAAGAAGAACATCGACGGCACTTCCTTCGCGTAGAACGAGAAGTCCTCCGCGCCCATCTGCAGCGGCGGTTCGATGACGTTGTCGGCGCCGGCCACGGCCTTCAGGCTCGGGATCATGCGCGCGGTCAGCGCCGGGTCGTTCACCGTCACCGGGTTGCCGTCCTGGTCGGGAACGCTCGCTTCCGCCGTCGCGCCGTTCGCGGCGCTGACGTGTTCGGCCACGTTCTTCAGGTCGCCGAAGATCTTCTGGCGCATGCCTTCATCGAAGGTGCGGATGGTGCCGACCAGTTCCACTTCGTCGGGAATGATGTTGTAGCGGATGCCGCCCTTGATCGCGCCGAAGCTCACCACCGCCGGCAGTTTCGCGATGTCGGTGCGACGGCTGACGATGGTCTGCGCGGTGCCGATCACGTCGGCGGCGGCGACGATCGGATCGATGCCGCCCCACGGGCGCGAACCGTGCGTCTGGCGGCCCTTCACCTTGATGGTGAACTTGTCGGACGCGGCCATCAGCGGTCCCTGGCGCACGCCGATCTGGCCGACGGGCAGCGTCGAGAACACGTGCAGGCCGAACATCGCGTCGGGCTTGAAGTCCTTGAACAGGCCCTCTTCGAGCATCAGCGACGCACCGCCTTCCTCGCCGTCCGGCGCGCCTTCTTCCGATGGCTGGAACACCAGCATCACCGAGCCCGGAAGATCGGCCTTCATCTTCACCAGCGCGTCGGCGATGCCGAGCAGGATGCTGGTGTGCGCGTCGTGGCCACAGGCGTGCATGACGCCGACGGTCTCGCCGCGGAAGGTCGCGGTGGCCTTCGATGCGAACGGCAGGTCGACCTGCTCGGTCACCGGCAGAGCGTCCATGTCGGCGCGCAGCGCGACCTTCGGGCCGGGCTTGCCGCCCTGGATGATGGCGACCACGCCGTGGTGCGCGATGCCGACCTTCGGCTTCAGGCCCAGCGCGCGCAGGTGTTCGGCCACCTTCGCGGCGGTGCGCTCCTCGCGGTTGGACAACTCCGGATGCTGGTGGAAATCGCGTCGCCACGTGACGACCTTCTGCTGCACGGACTTCGCGGCGGCGGCGACTTCCGGCCGCTCGCCGGCAGGCGCGGCCTGCGCGTGGGCGCCGTGCGAGGTCATGAACAAGGGCGTGGCAAGCAGTGCGCTGCTCAGCAGCGCGGGCATCAGGCGCATCGACGGTGACTCCCCGGAGTGATGCGTCGATCCTAGCCGAAGCGGCTGTGCCGGATCGGGCCGCGTCCGCTCTTTCGTGCGCTCGCGCGGCCGCCGGCGTCATCCGGCGCTACTTCGCGCCGAGGTAATCCAGCGCCACCTGCAGCATCGAGCGCACGCCGACGTCGAGCGCGCCTTCGTCGAGCAGGAACTGCGGCGAATGGTTGATCGGCGCCTTCGCGGGATCGGTGCCCTTCGCGGTGGAGCCGACGAAGAAGTACACGCCCGGCACGACGTTGGCGAACTGCGCGAAGTCCTCGGCGACCGTCTGCAACGGCATCTCGACGACGTTCGACTCGCCCACCGCGCGTTGCAGCGACGGGCGCACGCGCGTGGTGAGCGCGGGATCGTTGACCGTCGCCGGCGCGTTCGCGGCGACATCGAGCTGCGCCGTCGCGCCACTGGCATGCGCGAAATCCTCGGCCGTCCGGCGGAAGCGGGCGATGATGTCCTCGCGCTGCGCCGCATCGAACGTGCGCAGCGTGCCGACGAGCTTCGCCTCGTCGGGAATGATGTTGAAGCGCACGCCGGCATTGAACTGCCCCGCGGTGAGCACCGCCGGAGACGCGGCGACGTTGACCTGGCGTGCGATGACGCTCTGCGTGCCGAGCAGGATCTGCGCCGCGACGGTGATCGGATCCACGCCATCCCAGGGACGCGAGCCGTGCGTCTGCGCGCCGCGCACGGTCAGGCTCCATTCGTCGGCTGCGGCGAGCATCGGCCCGCTGCGCACGCCGACCTGGCCCACCGGCAATCCCGCCCAGACATGCAGGCCGAAAACGGCATCGGGCTTGAAATCGCGGAAGACGCCTTCGTCGAGCATGAGCTTGGCGCCGAAGGTTTCGCCAGCGTTCGGCGGGCCTTCCTCCGACGGCTGGAAGACGAACATCACCTCGCCCGGCAAGGTCGCCTTCTGCGCGGCGAGCGCGGTCGCGACGCCGAGCAGGATCGCGACGTGCGCATCGTGGCCGCAGGCGTGCATGACGCCGACGTCCTGTCCGCGGTACGTCGTGCGCACTTTCGATGCGAACGGCAGGCCGGTCTGTTCGGTCACCGGCAGCGCGTCCATGTCGGCGCGCAAGGCGATGCGCGGACCGGGCTTGCCGCCCTTCAGTACCGCGACGACGCCCGTGTGCGCGATGCCGGTTTTCACCTGCAGGCCGAGCTTGCGCAGCTGGTCGGCGACGACCTTCGCGGTGCGGACTTCGTTGTTGCCGAGTTCGGGATGCTGGTGGATGTCGCGACGCCACGCGACGACGTCCTTCTGCACCGCCTGTGCGGCGGCGGCGGTGTCGGGCGGGATCTGCTGGGCGGATTGCGCGAAAGCCGGCGCGGCGAGCAGGGAAGCGGTCAGGAGAGCGAGCAGGTTCGGGCGCATGGCGGGCGACGGTCAGAGAGACCCGGCGATCCTAGCCCGACCCGGCGCGGCGCACGATGCGGCATCTGGCGCGCGTTCTGCGATGCGCGACTGGCCTCATGCGCAATCGTCATGTGTCGGGAGCGAGCGTGAAGACTGAAACGTCAGCGGCACCCTGCCCTCATCCGTCCCGGATCAAGCTCCGGATCAAGTCCGGGGCAGGCTCCGCCGGGACCTTCTCCCGCGCGCGGGAGAAGGGATCGCCCTGAACGACGGCGCGGGAACTAGCTCTTCTTCGCCTTCGCGAAGGCAGCCGCGAGCGCGTTGTTCATCGGCGGCGGGGTGTTCGCGCGCGCGGCGTTGAAACCGCCACCGCGCGCGTCGCGGCCGCCATCGCGTCCACCACGCGGCGCATTGCCACGCGGCGCGTTGCGGTCATCGCGATCGCCACGCGGTGCAGGCGCGGTGTCGTCGAGGCGACGCGTCAGCGCGATGCGCTTGCGCGGCACGTCGACCTCCAGCACCTTCACCTTGACGATGTCGCCCGCCTTCACCACTTCGCGCGGATCCTTCACGTACTTGTCCGACAGCGCCGAGATGTGGATCAGGCCGTCCTGGTGCACGCCGATGTCGACGAAAGCGCCGAACGCGGCGACGTTGCTCACCACGCCTTCCAGGATCATGCCTTCGCGCAGGTCCTTGATGTCTTCCACGCCGTCGGCGAAGCGCGCGGCCTTGAACTCCGGACGCGGGTCGCGGCCCGGCTTTTCCAGTTCCTTCAGGATGTCGCGCACCGTCGGCACGCCGAAGGTTTCATCGATGAACTGCTCGGCCTTGAGCGAACGCAACAGCGACGCGTCGCCGATCAACTGCTTCACCTCGCGGCCGCACTGCTTGAGGATGCGCTCGACCACCGGATAGGCCTCCGGATGCACCGACGAAGCATCCAGCGGCTGGTCGCCATCGGCGATGCGCAGGAAGCCCGCGCACTGCTCGAACGTCTTGTCGCCCAGGCGCGGCACCTTCAGCAGTTCCTTGCGCGACTTGAACGCGCCGTTCGCATCGCGATACACGACGATGTTCTGCGCGATCGTCGACGACAGGCCCGACACGCGCGTGAGCAACGCCGCCGAGGCGGTATTCACGTCGACGCCGACGGCGTTCACGCAGTCCTCGACCTTCGCGTCGAGTGCGCGCGCGAGCTTGAACTGGTCCACGTCGTGCTGGTACTGGCCGACGCCGATCGCCTTGGGTTCGATCTTCACCAGTTCCGCGAGCGGATCCTGCAAGCGGCGTGCGATCGACACCGCGCCGCGGATCGACACGTCGAGGTCCGGGAACTCCTTCGCCGCGAACTCCGACGCCGAATACACCGACGCACCGGCCTCGCTCACGACGATCTTCTGCATCTTCAGCTCCGGCGCGAGCTTGATGAGATCGCCGGCGAGCTTGTCGGTCTCGCGCGAGGCGGTGCCGTTGCCGATGGCGATCAGTTCCACCGAATGCTTCGCGCACAGCGCGCGCAGGATCATCAGCGACTGGTCCCACTGGCGCTTGGGTTCGTGCGGATAGATCGTCGCGGTATCGACGAGCTTGCCGGTGCGATCGACCACCGCGACCTTCACGCCGGTGCGCAGGCCCGGATCGAGGCCGAGCACGGCCTTCGGGCCGGCGGGCGCGGCGAGCAGCAGGTCCTTGAGGTTGTCGCCGAAGACGTCGATGGCCTCGGCCTCGGCCTTTTCGCGCGCTTGCGAGAACAGGTCGAGCGTGAGGTGAAGATGCAGCTTCGCCTTCCACGTCAGGCGGCACGAATCCATCAGCCACTTGTCGGCGGCGCGACCCTGCGCCTTGATGCCGGCGTGGTGCGCGACGCGGCCTTCGCCCTGCAGGTGACCGGCGTCGGCATCGGTGCCGGGATCGAGGTCGATGAACAGGAACTCCTCGCGACGACCGCGGAACAGCGCGAGCAACCGGTGCGACGGGATCTTCGACAGCGGTTCGGCGTGGTCGAAGTAATCGCGGAACTTCTCGCCGGCCGCTTCCTTGCCTTCGGCCACGCGCGAGCGGATCACGCCGACTTCGGCCAGCCAGTTGCGCAGTTCGCCGACGAGCGCGGCGTCCTCACCCCAGCGTTCCATCAGGATCGCGCGTGCGCCGTCGAGCGCGGCCTTCGCGTCGGCGACGCCCTTCTCGGCATCGACGTAAGTCGCCGCAAGCGTTTCGGGAACCTGCGTCGGATCGGCCAGCAGCCCGTCGGCGAGCGGCTCCAGGCCGGCTTCGCGCGCGATCTGCGCACGCGTACGGCGCTTCTGCTTGTACGGCAGGTAGAGGTCTTCCAGGCGCGCCTTGCTGTCGGCAGCGATGATGTCGGCGCGCAGCGCGTCGGTCATCTTGCCCTGCTCCTCGATGCTGGCCAGCACCGCGACGCGGCGATCTTCCAGTTCGCGCAGGTACGTCAAGCGCGTTTCGAGGTTGCGCAGCTGCGTGTCGTCGAGGCCGCCGGTGACTTCCTTGCGGTAGCGCGCGATGAACGGAACGGTCGCGCCCTCGTCGAGCAGCGCGATGGCGGAGAGCGCCTGCTGCGGTTGTGCGTTGATTTCCTCGGCGATGAGGCGGGCGATCTTTGCGGCGACTTGCGGGGTGTGCTGCATTGCTTCCAATCGTCAAAGCCCGGCAATCCGGGAGAAGGCCGATTGTCGCAATGTGCACCGCGGCGCGGTACCCGTTGACATCGCGGCGCACTTCATTCGGCGAAGTCGAGCACCGGAAGGCCGGATTCGGCGCACCAGGCCTCGTATGCGCGCCGTTGCGAATGCGCATCCGCGCGCGAGGTCACCACGCCGCCCGGCCCGAGGAACTCCACTGCGCCGATGACGACCACCAGCGCGGTCATTTCCGCGTCGCCCGTGACGCGCCACCAGTCGGTGTTGCCAGGCGGCTCGTAGACGTAATCGCCGGGGCCGATCACCTCGCCGGTGCACAGCGTGCGCGTGCCGGCGAGGTTGTAGGCGTGGATTTCGCCGGTGTGGCGATGCAGCGGCATGATCGCGCCCGGCGCCATGCGCAGCAGTTCGACAAAACCCCGGCCGTCTTCGAGAAATCGCAGCGGCGTCCAGGACTTTTCGGCCGACATCGGAATCCACGGCGTGTCGCCGGCGGCAGCGACGCGGGCGGGCAGGAAGTCGTCGATCGGTCGATGGCGTGCGGTCATGGCGGCGCTCCGGGTGCGGGGTCGATGGCCATACCGTAGGCTTGGGCTGGACCCACGCGCAGGCCAGTTGCCATGACTTCGATGGAACCAGTTTTCGAGTTCCCGCTGGACCTGGCGGCGGTCGCCACGACCGGCCGCACGCGCGCCCTGCATGAGGCGCTGCGCGAGGCGATCCTCGATCGCCGACTGCGCGCGGGCGCCGAACTGCCCTCGACGCGTCGCGTCGCCACCGCCTACGGCCTGGCGCGCAACACGGTGATCGCCGCGTACGACCTGCTGGTCGCGGAGGGCTACGTGATCACGCGCGCGGGCGCTAAGGCGGTGGTCGCCGACGTCGCCACGCGTCCGGCGGCGCGCACGCCGCGTCTGGCCGACGGTCATTTGCGCACGCGATGGCAGGCGCCGTCGTGGAGCAGCGCCGTCGCGAGCGACGACGCGTGGACGTCGAACTTCCGCCTCGGCGTGCCGGACCATCGCGAGATTCCATTCGACGTGTGGCGGCGCCTGCTGTCGCGCGCGTTCCACCCGCGCAACGGCGCGGCGTTCGCGTACCAACCGCCGCATGGGCGGCCGCGCCTGCGCGAGGCCATCGCCGGGCATGTGTTGTTCGCGCGTGCGGTGGCGTGCCGCGCGGAGGACGTGATCGTGACCTCCGGCGCGCGGCAGGCGTTCGCCCTGCTCGCGCGGTTGCTGGTGACGCCCGGTCGCACGGTGGTCGCGGTCGAAGATCCCGGCTATCCGACCGCGGGCGCGGCGATGACCGCGGCCGGTGCGGACGTCGTACCGGTGCCCGTGGACGACGAAGGCCTGCGTGTGGATGCATTGCCGCGCGAGGCGCGCATCGTCTACGTGACGCCATCGCACCAGTATCCGACGGGCGTTGCGATGTCGATGGCGCGTCGGCGCGCATTGCTCGAGTTCGCGCGCGAACGCGACGCGCTGGTCATCGAGGACGACTACGACGGCGAGTTCCGCTACGGCGCGCGTCCGCTCGACGCACTGCAGACGCTCGATCGCGACGGGCGCGTGGTCTACGTCGGCACGTTCTCGAAAAGCCTGTTTCCCTCGCTGCGCGTGGGCTACGTGGTGGCGCCGGAATGGCTGCGCGACGCGCTCGCCGCGGCGAAGGAAGGCGCCGACACCTGCGGCAACGCGCAGGTGCAGGACGCGCTGGCGGACTTCATCCTCGAAGGCCATCTCGCGCGCCACGTGAGGCGCATGCGGCGCGTGTATGCCGGCCGGCGCGCGGCGTTGTTCGAGATGCTCGACGGACCGCTGTCGCGCTGGCTTTCAGCCATTCCGTCGGAAGCGGGGATCCATGTCGCGGCGCGGTTCGTCGATGCGGAGGCCGCGGACGTGCTGCTGCCGCGCGTGCGCGAGCATGCTATCGGTGCGATGCCGCTGCGCGCGTTGTCGCGGCGCGAGGATGGAGTGTGTGGCGTGGCGTTCGGGTTGGGGTGCGTGGGCGAAGAGGAGATTCGCGAGCGCCTGGCGTCGCTGGAGAAAGCGTTGCGGCGGTGAGTGCTCGAGCTGAACGATTGGGGCGTCGCGAATGTGGGCGTGGTCGCATGCCCCGACCCTCACCCCAACCCCTCTCCCGTGGGGAGAGGGGCTCAAGCCGCGAGGTCGAGAGAGTTATGCGGCCACGGCCGCCAGATGCCGCTCGAACGACGCGTCCACCGCGGCGCGCCCGCCTCCGAGAATGTTGCGGCCCCAGGTGAAGCCGTACACGTCGGCGAAATCGAGGCCGTCCAGCAGCGCGCGCATCGCGTGCACGTCGCGCGTCTTCATCGGGATGTAGTTCGGGTAGCTGTACATGAAGGTCACGTGGCGGCGATCGAGCACGACCTGCAGCGCGTCGCCCGGGAACAGGGCGCCGCCGTCGCGCGGGCCGTCCTTCCAGTGCAGCGCGGTGCTGCCGTCGAAGTGGCCGCCCACGCGCAGCAGCGTGACGTCGTCGGACAGCCGCAACGCATCGCCGCGCCAGAATTCGATGCGATCGGACGGACGCTGCACCCACTGTCGATCGGCCTCATGCAGCAGGATCGGAATGCCGCCGAGCGCGTCGCTCCATTCCACCATCGCGCTGTAGAAATGCGGGTGCGAAATGACGATGCGATCCACGCCGCCGCGCGCCTTCAACGCGGCGACGGCGGCGTCGGTCACCAGGCTCACGCATTCCCACATCAGGTGGCCGGCGCCCGTCGGCAGCAGCAGCGCGCGCTGCGGGATGGCGAAATCGCCGTCGATGCCCATGCCGAGCAGGCCGGCGTCCTCTTCGACGCGAAGGCTGAAGCGTTGCGCGAGTTCGCCGTGCGTGGTCCAGCGCTGACCGTTCCAGCCGACGTACTGGCGCTCGTCCTCGCAGATCGGGCAATGTGGTGGCGGCGATGCGCGTTCGGCGAACTGGGTGCCGCAGGTCTCGCAGATGAAGCAGGGCATGGTCGTGGCCTCGAGGGAGTCGAAGCCAGCGTAGAGAGCGTTCGGTACGACGCGTGGTCCGGTTTCGGCGGATCCGGAGGAACCAGTCCGGCGCGCCCCGCTACTGCGGCGGCGCCAGTAGTTCCTGCGCGTCGAGATAGCCGTCGCGGTTGCGATCCTGGCGCGCGAAGCGCTCGGCCACCGTCTGGCGATGGTCGGCCAGCATGACGGGCTTGCCGCGGCCGCCGGGAAGTTCATCGGCCGAGAGCACGCCGTCGCGGTTGGCGTCCATGCGCGTGAAGGCGTAGCTCAGCCAATCCTGGTATTCGGCGAGCGAGACGCGGCCGTCGCGGTCGGCGTCCATGCGCGCGACGTAGTCGGTGCTTGCGTCCACCGCGCCGAGGTTCGTTTCCACTGGCGCCGGGGCGGGCTCCGGTGCGGGTGTCGTCGCCGTCGCGGGCGCGCGGTTGAGGCGAAGCGGAATCGACTGGGCGGATGCGCTGCCGATGCCGGCCAGCGCGAGGAGCAAAACAAAGCCCGCGCGTTTCGGCGCGGGCTTGTGCGTGGCGATGCGATCCGTCGCGACCATCGGCGATGTCAGGCGATGCGTGCGGGCGCGATCGCGTAACCCTTCAGGCGCGCGGAGAACTGCTGCAGCGCATGGATGCCGCTGGCTTCGGCCTCGGTGCACCACGCGTGCAGCTTCTGCAGCGTCGCCTGCGCGTCGTGCGAACGGTCGTCGAGCACCTGCGCAAGGCGCTGGCGGAACTCGGCGAGCGTCGCCATCTTCGGGCGCTCGGCCAGCCAGGCCTGCAGCTTCGCGCGCTTGTCGTCGTCGAGCCAGCGGCCGTCGTCGGCCAGGCCCTGGCGAAGGTTGCGCGGCAGCTTCAGCTTGGCTTCGCGCAGCGCCGGCAGCGTGACGTTGCGGTAGTAATCGGTCATCGCCTGGAAGCGGATGGCCAGCAGCGCCTTCAGCGTTTCGCCGTCCGGCATGGCGATGTTCGGACGCACGTCCAGCGTCGGCGCCACGCGCAGCACCTTCGCCAGGCGCACCTTTTCCAGCAGCTTGATCGCGCTCCAGCCGATGTCGAATTCCCACTTGCGCAGCGCGAACTTCGCCGACGACGGGAACGCATGGTGGTTGTTGTGCAGTTCCTCGCCGCCGATCCAGAAGCCCCACGGCGTGAGGTTGGTCGCGGTGTCGGTGGTTTCGAAATTCCGATAGCCCCACCAGTGGCCCAGGCCATTGACGACGCCTGCGGCCCAGAACGGGATCCACACCATCTGGATGGCCCACAGCGCCACGCCCCACAGGCCGAACAGCGCGGTGTTGATCACCAGCATCAGCACCGGGCCCATCGTCGCGTGCGGCGTGTACAGGTGGCGCTCGATCCAGTCGTCCGGGCAGCCCTTGCCGTACTTTTCGATGTCCTCGCGCTGGCCGCGCGCGTCACGGTACAGCTCGACGCCGCGCCACATCACCGTGTCGATGCCCTTGAACTGCGGGCTGTGCGGGTCTTCCTCGGTCTCGCACTTGGCGTGGTGCTTGCGATGGATCGCGGCCCACTCGCGCGTGATCATCGAGGTGGTGAGCCAGCTCCAGAACCGGAAGAAGTGCGCGAGCACCGGGTGGAAATCCACCGAGCGATGCGCCATCGAACGATGCAGGTAGAGCGTGACGGAGAAGATCGTCAGCTGGGTGACCACCAGCAGGTAGATCAGCAGTTCACCCCAGCTGGCCTGCAGCAAACCGCCAGCGATGAGGTCGAGCACGGACAGGGACATTCTTCGACTCCGGAAACGCCGGTGCAGCACATTGCCGGCAGGAAGTGACCGGCTTTCGCGCGGTACGAACCGGATCATGCCAGCCCGGACGCACCCTTCGCGCCGGTATGGCGTGGTTATGTGATGGGGTCGTTCAGTCGGTCGGGCAAGCGTCGCGGCGTTCAGCCACCTGGCGCGCAATGCGCCGCCTCGCGCGCTGCAGCGGCGGTCGCGCACGCGCACGAAGGGCGTCGCGATCGTCCTTGCTGAATGGGGAGTCGCGGCGGCAGTGATCGAGCAGCAGCGCGAGATCCTGCGCTTCGCCCAGCCGGTGTGTGGTGCGTTTGTCGAAGCGGTCCGAATCCTCGGGAGCCGCCAATCCCACGGCCTCCATCGCGCGGCGCTGGTGCGAGGCGCGGCGGACGCGACGGCGCCAGCGATGCCAGTCGTCGTCATCGCCGCCCTCGCATGCGCGAAGGCGCGCTTCGTGCGAGCGAAGGTCGCTGTCGGCGATGGCCATGCGCAGCCCGGCCGGCGTCGGGCGCGACCAGTCCAGTGCGGTCAACGCGGCGCGGAGCACGTCGAGCATCCCGCGGCGCGAGACGAGGCCGGGGTCCGACCGCGTCGCGACGTTGGCGACCTGCGTGCGCGTGGCGACGGCGGCCTCGCGGGCGCGCTGGAGCACCTCGCGCGCGTCGTCGCGGCGTTCGCGCTTGAGCAGCCGGTCGATCACCTCCACCAGCGCGTGCGCATCGCGCAGGTTCGACAGGCCGTCGTTGAGCGCGCGCAGTTCGCGGTCGACCAGGCCGGCACCGGGCCCGAGCAGGCCGTCGCCCATCGCGAGCACGGCGCGGGCGCGGCGGATCGCCTTGCGCGCCTGGTGGACGCCTTCGTGCAGGTCGGGATCGCCCAGCGCGGCATGCGCGAGGTCCAGCTCGCCACGCGTGTAGTCGCGCAGCGCCGCACCCAGCGCGGGCTGGAGCACGGACGTCGGGGTGGCCTTGTCGTTGCCCGTTCCCGAACCCATCCCTCGGTCTCCGGTCGCCAAACCCGACCTTCGCCAGGATGACGGCGAAAGCCGGAGGGAACGGCCCCGATAGTACGCTCGCCCCATGCCCGAACTTCCCGAAGTCGAAACCACCCGTCGCGGACTTGCGCCGCATGTCGAAGGCCGCCGCGTCTCCAACGTCGTCCTGCGCCGGCCGGACCTGCGCTGGCCGATCCCGTACGAGGTGGTGAGCCTGCTTCCCGGCCAGCGCGTGACGGCGGTGCGCCGCCGCGCCAAGTACCTGCTGCTGGACACCGCCGCCGGCAGCGCGCTGCTGCACCTGGGGATGTCCGGCAGCCTGCGCGTGCTGCCCGCCGACACGCCGGTGCGCGCGCACGACCACGTGGACATCGCGCTGGAACCCAGCGGGCGGCAGGGCGCGCGCGTGCTGCGCTTCAACGACCCGCGCCGGTTCGGCTGCCTGCTGTGGCAGCCGCCGGGCGAGACGCACGAACTGCTCGCCGACCTGGGTCCGGAACCCCTGTCGGACCAGTTCGACGGCGACTACCTGTTCGCCCTGAGCCGCGGCCGCAGCGCGCCGGTGAAGACTTTCCTGATGGACCAGCGGGTCGTGGTCGGCGTCGGCAACATCTACGTGGCCGAGGCGCTGTTCGCCGCCGGCATCTCGCCGCTGCGCGCCGCCGGCAAGGTCTCGCGTGAGCGCTACCAGCGGCTGGCGGAGGAAATCCGCCGCATCCTCGGCCACGCGATCGAACGCGGCGGGACGACGCTGCGGGACTTCCTGGCGCCGGATGGCGCGCCCGGGTACTTCGAGCAGGAACTGTCCGCCTACGGCCGCGGGGGCGAACCCTGCCCGCGTTGCGGGCGGCCGCTGAAGCAGGCGTCGATCGGCCAGCGCACCACCGTCTGGTGCGGGCACTGTCAGAAATAACTCCGGATCGGGACGCTTTTTTCCGGAGCGTGTCGGAAAAAACTGAAAGCCATCGCGCGCTATCCCTACACGACTATTTCGTGGTGACAATCACGGAAAAGCGTATAGTCCGGAGCACTGCGCACGGGGCGTCCCATGGCCGATACCGCCGATATCACGCTGCTGCTGGATGCCGCACGGGAAGGGGACCGGGGTGCCCTGGACCGCGTCCTGGCGACGCTCTACCAGGAACTCCACACGATGGCCCGCCGGCAACTCGCCGGACAGCACGGCCAGACGCTCGATGCGACGGCGCTGGTGCACGAGGCCTACCTGAAGCTCATCGGCCGCCGCGAGGCGCAGTTCGACGATCGCGCCCATTTCTTCGCCTATGCCGCCTCCGCGATGCGCAGCGTCGTGGTCGACTACGCGCGCCAGCGGCTGGCCCAGAAGCGTGGCGGCGACCTGCATCGCGTCACCGAGTTGCCCGACGACGTCGAGGGCGGCCTGCGTCTGGACGAGGACACCCTCGGGCTCGACACCGCGCTGACCAAGCTCGCCGCGGTCGATCCGCGCCTGGCGCAGGTCGTCGAACTGCGCTATTTCGCCGGGCTGTCGGAACTGGAAATCGCCGCGCTGCTGGAACGCTCCGAGCGCAGCATCCGCCGCGACTGGCAGAAGGCGCGGCTGTTCCTGCTCGCGTCGTTGAAGGAGTGAGGCCGGAGGCCGCGCGCCGACCGCTCTCCCGATCCCTGGCCCCCGGACCCTGACCGATGGATCCCGAGCGCTGGCAACGCATCTCCCCGCTGCTCGACGCGCTCTTCGAACTGGAGCCGCCGGCGCGCGAGCTGCGCCTGGCGCAGTTGCGCGAGGAAGATCCCGCGCTCGCCGATGAGCTGCAGACGCTCATCACGCTGGACGAAAGCCACGAGGATTTCCTTTCCGAACCGCTGATCCCGCCGCTGTCCGCGCTGCGCGCCGGTGGCGAGGTCGGGCCGTATCGCCTGGAACGCCTGCTCGGCGAAGGCGGCATGGGCCAGGTGTGGCTGGCCGCGCGCGCCGACGGCCTGTACCAGCGCCGCGTCGCGCTGAAACTGCTGCGCCCGGGCTTGGCCGACAGCAACCTGCGCCTGCGCTTCTCGCGCGAGCGGCAGATCCTCGCGCGGCTCGCGCATCCGCACATCGCGCGCCTGCTCGATGCCGGCATCAGCAGCGACGGCCTGCCGTACCTCGCGCTGGAATACGTCGAAGGCGAGCCGATCACCGATTACTGCCGCAACCACCAGCTGCCGCTGGAACAGCGGCTGCGCATGTTCCACCAGATCTGCGACGCGGTCAGCCACGCGCACGCGAACCTGATCGTGCATCGCGACCTCAAGCCGTCGAACATCCTGGTGACGCCCAGCGGCGACGTGCGCCTGCTCGATTTCGGCATCGCGAAACTGCTCGACTCCGACGCGCCGATGATCGAGCAGACGCGCACCGGCGTACGCGCGTTCACCCTGCACTACGCGGCGCCCGAACAGGTCCGCGGCGAACCGGTCACGACGATGACCGACGTCTACGCGCTGGGCGTGGTGCTGTTCGAGCTGCTCACCGACACCAAGCCGTATCGACTGAAGCGGCAGACCGATGCGGAATGGGAGGAAGCGATCCTCGCCGCCGATCCGCAGCGTCCTTCGCACACCGTGCTGCGTCGCGCCGAAGACGCCGGCGCCGACGTGCACGCGCTGCGCCGGCACGCGCGGATGCTGTCGGGCGACCTCGACAACATCGTGCTCAAGACGCTGTCCAAGCGGCCAGAACATCGCTATCCGTCGGTCGAGGCGCTCGCGCTGGATCTGAGCCGCTACGAAGCCGGGCGCCCGGTGCAGGCACGCCCGCAGAACCTCGGGTATCGCTTCGGCAAGTATCTGCGGCGTCATCGCTGGGCGCTGGCGACCGGCACGCTCGTCGCGGTCGTGCTGACCGCAGCGCTGGCGATCGTCGCGTGGCAGGCGAGGCAGGCGGTCGCGGAAGCCGGTCGCGCACAGGCGATGCAGGACTTCATGGTCGGCGTGTTCGAGAGCGCGCGCGGCACGCCGGAAGGACAGGCGCTTGATCTGCGCGGATTGCTCGACGACTCGCTCGATCGCGGCAACCGCGAACTCGCGCTGCAACCCCGCGCGCGCGCCGAACTGCTGGGCGTGATCGCGCGCCTGCGCATCGGCCTGGGCGATTACCGCGAAGCACTGGTGCTGCTCAACCGGCAGGCGGGCGTGCTGGAAACCGCCGCCGATGCGCCGGTGAGCCTGCAGCTGGAATCGCTCACGCAGCGCGGCCAGGCGCTGCGGCTGCTCGGCGAGCCGCGCCAATGCATCGGCCTGATGCAGCCCGCGCTGCCGACCGCGCGCCGCGAACAGGCGCAGCTGCCGCCGCAGGTCAGCGAGTTCTACTCGCAGCTCGGACGTTGCCGCCGCGACAACGGCGAACGGCAAGGTGCGCGCCAGTTGTTCGAACGCTCGCTCACGTTGCGACGCGACGATCGCGACGACGTCGGCACGGTCGAAAACCTCATTGATCTCGCGAACCTGCAGGCCGATGCCGGGCAGTCCGGCGCCGCGCTGCAGGGCTACCAGCAGGCGCGCACGCAGCTGCAGCAGAAGGTCGGCGCGCGGCACGCGCTGATGGTCGAGATCGGCTCGCACATGGCGTCGCTCCAGCAGGGCCTCGAACAGATCGATGCCGCCGAGCGATCCGCTGCGAATGCCTTCGCGCTCGGGCTGGAGGTGTACGGCGCGCAGCACCCGGCCACGCTGTCGCTGCGTCGCCAGCTCGCGGGGCTGCATATCGAACAGGGCCGTTACGCGATGGCCGATCGCGAGCTGCGCGGGGCCATCGCGTTGCAGCAGGGGCGCGTGCACGCCGGCGGCGATCCTGCAGAAACGAAGCGCGGTGCAAGCGAGCTCGGACGCCTGCAGCGGCAGCTCGGCCTCGTCGCATGGGAACGCGGGGACAACGCGACGGCGCTGGCGTCGATGCAGCATGCGGTCGCGCTCGCACGTCGCGAAGAGGACAACGCGCGGCTGGCCGACGCGTTGTTCGACCAGGCGCGGCTGCTGCACGCCATCGGGCGCGATCGCGCCGCGCTCAAGTCGCTGACCGAAGCGCGCGATTTGCGCATTGCGCGTTTCGGGCCGCGTCATGCGTTGATCGGCGACAGCGACCGGCTGCTGGGCGTGATCGAACTCTCGCTCGGCCAGCACGACCAGGGCATGGCGCATCTCGCGCAGGCCGTGACGCTGACGCGCAGCGGTTACGGCAGTACGCATCCGAACACGCGCGAAGCCGAACTCTCGCTCGCGCACGCGCAGGCGCTGGAAGGCGACGACGGCGCACTGACGCGACTGGATGCGCTCGCCGGCCTGTCGCACGGCGACCTGGATCTGCGCCGCACCGCGTGGCGCGCACAGGCTTATGCGGCGCAGCTGCGTTGCCACGGGCCGGATCGCGATACGGCCATGGCGCGTCTGGAAACCCTGCAGGAACAGCTGCGCGAGGCGCAGCCCGACGGCGGCGCGATCCCGCGAGAGGTCGCGGCGATCGTGCGCGGCTGCGGTTGAACTACAACGGCAGCGGCGGCTGCACCGGCTCGATCGTGCCCTCGCCGCTCATGACCTTCTTGTACTCGGCGCGCGACACCGACACGTAGCGGTCGTTGCCGCCGATCTCGACCTGCGGCCCTTCGCGCACCGCGCGGCCCTGCGCGTCGACGCGCACGACCATCGTCGCCTTCTTTCCGGTGTGGCAGATGGTCTTGATCTCGGTGAGCTCATCCGCCCACGCGAGCAGGTACTGGCTGCCTTCGAACAACTCGCCGCGGAAATCCGTGCGCAGGCCGTAACACAGCACCGGAATGCGCAGCGCATCAACCACTTCGCTGAGCTGCCACACCTGCGCCTTCGTCAGGAACTGCGCTTCATCGACCAGCACGCAGTTCAGCGGGCCGTGTTCGGCGATGTCGCGCCGCACGATGGCGTCCAGGTCGTCGGTGCGTTCGAACGCGATGCCCTCCGAGCGCAGGCCGATGCGCGAGGCGACCACGCCTGTGCCGGCGCGATCGTCGAGGCGCGGCGTCAGGATCGCCACGCGCATGCCGCGCTCGCGGTAGTTGTGCGCCGATTGCAGCAGCGTCGTGGTCTTGCCGGCGTTCATCGCCGAATAATAGAAATAGAGCTTCGCCATGCGTGCAGTGTACGGCGCGCACGGCATGCGCCACAGGCTTGAAATCAAGGCCGGAATGCGTCTCCGGCGCTGGTCAGCCGCGACGCTCCGCCCGCAACCGCACGGCGGCCGCCCAGCGGGTCGCCACCGCCGGCGAGGTGATGCACACCGCGTCGAAGGTGACGGTGGTGACGGCGCGTTCGAGCAGCTGGATGTCGGCCTCGTGCTGCCGCGCGACGTGCGGATCCTCGAAGAAGATCGCGCGCTGGCACTGGCGCTCCAGCACGAGGTCGGCGATCTGCGCGTCGCCGCCCATCGGGCCGCTCTCGAACCGCTGGACCCAGGCCTGGCCCTGCGGCCAGCCGCGGCTCCATGCGAGCTCGTTCAGGCGCTGGCCCGTGGTGCCCGTGGCGACGCGGCGCTGGAAGCGCGACAGCACGTCGAAGTGCTCGGCGGCGTAGGCCATCATCTGCGGCTTCATCGCGTCGTGCGCGATCAGCGCCAGCGTCTGCGTTTCGAATGCGTGCAGCGGGTCGGCCTTCGGATCGGGCGCGAAACCGGCGTGCATGCGCTCCACCTCGATCCAGTCGCGTGCCGACGCCACGGTCGAAATGAACGGCTTGCCGTGGATCACGCACTGGCGCTTGAGCGCGATCGCTTCGGGAAACACCGACGACGGATCGACTGGATCGATGAGGTAGATCGCGCCATCGAGCGTGCGTTCCGGGCTGCCGAGGCCGACGACTTCGGCCACCAGCTTCATCAAGCCGCCGTCGCGTCCGTACGGATAGCGGCGAAGCCCGGTGTAGCCGGGCAGCAACCCCGCCGAGGCGATCGCGTCGAACGTGCGCCCGACGGTGTGCAATTCCAGTCCGAGTTCGCGGATGCCCGGCTCGCAGGCCTGCAGCCAGCGGAACAGTGCGGCGTCTTCGCGAAGGTGGTGCAGGCGGTTGGCGGCCAGGCCCAGGCGCATGGCGGATCCGTTCGAGGGGCGAGCGCCGAGTCTAACCGCGGCCGCGCCGCCTTCAGGGGAACGGATCAGTCATCGTCCCGGTCGCGTGCGTGCGCCTTGCGGGCCGGGCCGACTTCGACCGAGCCATCCTTCCAGATCGCGTCCTCGACGGCCCAGTACCGTTCCGGATCGAGTCGCCACGGCGCGTACATCGCGCGCAGATCGAACCCGCCCTGGGTGTCCTCGATGGTGTTCGCGCCCGGCGGCGGCGCGTGCACGTAGAGGCGGCCGTCGGTGTAGCCGACGCGGCTCCCGGTGATCTGCGTGTTCTGGCGCGTGATCTCCGCGGCGAGCCGCGGCTTGGCGACCTGGTCGCCGAATCGCGCGTAGAGCGCCGCGCCTTCGTGCAGCGCGCGCTCGCGCTGCGCCGCGTCGAGTTCGAGCCACATCTTCTCGCGCAGCACGACGAAGCTGGGATACATGCGCTCGGCCGCGAGGTCGGCCCACGCGTAGGCGAGCGCGGGATCGCGCTCCACGCCCACGCCGTGCCAGTACATCAGGCTGATGCGGTGCTGCGAATACTTGTCGGCGTAGCGAGCGGCGGTGGTGAACAGACGCAGGGCATCGTCCCAGCGGCCCTGCGCCGCGGCCTCGCTGGCGAACAGGCGGTTGCGTTCGTTCGGGAAATTCGCCGCCAGGCGCGTGCGTTCGTCGAGGTCCGAGGCGTTCATGCGATCGCTGGGCGCGACGACGGCGTCCAGTGCCTCCGGCGAGGGCGTCGTCGGCCCGGCGGCCAGCGCCGTGGCGAAGAGGATCGAGGCAACCAGTTCCATGGCGTTCTCCGCGGTCATTGGGGTGTCGTGCGTCAGCGTTCGCGCGGATCGAGCGGCCCGCGGCCGCCGCGTCGCACCGTTTCGAGCTCGCCCACTTCGACCGTGCCGTCGAGCAGGCGATCCTGTTCCTGCCAGTATCCGTCCAGGCGGCGCAGGCCGCCTTCCCTGCCATACAGCTCGTCCGGCGAACCCGCGACCGAGACCGCGTAGGCCGCGGCGTTGCTGCCGACCTCGGTGAGGAACACGCCGTTCACCGGACCGCCGCCGGTTTCGATGCGCTGGTTCCGATAACCCACGCGGCTGCCGGTCATGTCGCGCGCGAAGCGGCGCATCTCGGCTTCGGCGCGCGGCTTGGCGATGTCGTCGCCGTATCGTGCGTAGTACGCCTCGCCTTCGCGCGGAACACGCGCCTGCTCCTGCGAGCTCAACTGCGCCCACATTTTCTCCCGTATCGCGAGCAGGCGCGGGTTGCCGCGCTCGGCGGCCAGGTCGCTCCAGATGTAGGCCTGCACGCGATCGACCGGCGTGCCGACCCCGTGCCAGTGGATCAGGCTGAGATAGTGCTGCGAATACTTGTCGGCATAGCCGGAGGCCAGTTCGAACCGGGCGATCGCCTCGTCGAAGTGGCGCTGCTGGTAGGCCTTCAGACCCTGCACGCGGAACTCCTCGTTCGGGCGTCCGCGCAGCGACGGCAGCATCGCGTCCAGCTCCATGAAGCTGGCGCCGGTGAGCGGCGGCGCCTCGTCGGCGCGCGCGTCGGTCGCGAACACAAGCGCGAGCAGCGCCGGGATCAGGAAACGTGCGGTAGGCATGGCGATCCTTCCTTCCGTCGGGACTTCCACTCGGATATGGAACATCGGCACGGCGGCCACCGGATCATCCCACGGCGTGTTCAGCCTCGCGCCGCGCCCATCCGAAAGGCGCTTCCGGCACAATACGCGGCCGCCCCAGCGGCAGCAAACGCGCCCCATGCACGGTCTCAATCCTCCTCAACGCGCCGCCGTCCTGCACACCGACGGCCCCCTGCTCGTGCTCGCCGGCGCAGGCAGCGGCAAGACGCGCGTGATCGTCGAGAAGATCGCGCACCTCATCGCCTCTCGCGCGATGCCGGCCAAGCGCATCGCGGCCATCACCTTCACCAACAAGTCGGCGAAGGAAATGAAGGAACGCGTCGCCAAGCGCATCAAGGGCGACGCCGCCGAAGGCCTGACCGTCTGCACGTTCCATGCGCTGGGACTGAAGTTCCTGCAGATCGACCACGCCAAGGCCGGCCTGCGCCGCGGTTTTTCGGTGTTCGACAGCGACGACAGCACGGCGCAGATCAAGGACCTGATGCCGCCGGGCAGCAAGCCCGACGCGATCGACGACATGCGCAATCTGATCTCGCGCGCGAAGAACGCGGGGCTGTCGCCGGAGGAAGCGCTGGCGGTGTCAAAAAGCCCGCGCGAGATGGAAGCGGCGCTGATGTACCAGCGCTACCAGGCGCGGCTTTCCACGTTCAACGCGGTGGATTTCGACGACCTGATCCGCCTGCCGGTGCAGATGCTCGAAGGCGACGAAACGCTGCGGCTGGCGTGGCGCGAACGCATCGGCTACCTGCTCGTCGACGAATGCCAGGACACCAACGACGCGCAGTACCGCCTGCTGAAGGCGCTGGCCGGCGAGAAGGGCCTGTTCACCTGCGTGGGCGACGACGACCAGTCGATCTACGCCTGGCGCGGCGCGAATCCGGACAACCTGCTGCAGCTGGGCAAGGATTATCCGTCGCTGCAGATCATCAAGCTGGAGCAGAACTACCGCTGTTCCAACCGCGTGCTGCGCGCGGCCAACGCGCTGATCGCGCACAACCCGCACGAACATCCCAAGACGCTGTGGAGCGACCAGCCCGACGGCGAGCGCATCCGCGTGTGGGAATGCCGCGACAGCGCGCACGAAGCCGAGAAGGTCGCCGCGGAGATCCACTTCCTCGCCGCCGCCAAGCAGGCGCCGTGGAGTGATTTCTGCATCCTGTTCCGCGGCAACTTCCAGAGCCGAGTGCTGGAGAAATCGCTGCAGCTGCTGCGCGTGCCGTACCACCTGAGCGGCGGCACGGCCTTCCTCGAACGCGGCGAAGTGAAGGACGCGCTCTCGTGGCTGCGCCTGATCGCCAATCCCGACGACGACGCCGCGTTCCTGCGCGCCGTGCAGTCGCCCAAGCGCGAAGTCGGCGCGACGACGCTGGCGAAGCTCGCCGAACTCGCGCAGCAGGCGCACATGCCGATGTCGCGCGCGGCCGAGCAGATCGGCGTGCTCAAGCAGTTGCAGCCGCGTGCGGCGAACGCGCTCGACGGTTTCGTCAGCATCGTGCGCCATCTGCGCGGCGAGGCTTTCAAGATCTCGCCGGCGGAACTGGTGCGCGTGCTCGCCGAAAAGAGCGGCCTGCTCGCGTCGATCCGCGCGCAGTGCAAGGACGAGGCGAGTTTCCAGCGCCGCAAGGAAAACCTGGAAGAGCTGTCGGAATGGTTCGACGGCGGCAAGGGCTCCGGCCCGGGCGAACTCGCCGCGCAGCTCGCGCTGCTGTCGCACGCCGACAAGGGCGAAGCCGGCAACCAGGTACGCATGATGTCGCTGCACGCCGCCAAGGGCCTGGAGTTCCGCTACGTCTTCATCGTCGGCATGGAAGACGGCACGCTGCCGCACGAAATGGCGCTGGAGGAAGGCTCGCTGGAAGAAGAGCGCCGCCTGCTCTACGTCGGCATCACGCGCGCGAAGGAACAGCTGTGGCTGTCGCATTCGCGCGAGGCGTCCAAGTGGGGCGACAAGCTGCGCCTGAAGCCCAGCCGCTTCTTCGACGAGCTGCCGGCGGCGGAGATCCAGCGCGACGGCGCCGATCCGGTCGCCGACGCGGCACGCAAGCAGGAACGCGCGGCGGCGGGGTTTGCGGCGATCAAGGCATTGCTGGGCGAATGACTCCGCGAGTCGCGCGGATCGCTTTCGATCCCCGCGCGCGCGGCGCAGAATGCGTTCCAGCTTCCGTGGAATGACGAACCACATGCATCTCCGCCGCATCCACCACGTCGCGATCATCGCCTCCGACTACGCGCGTTCGAAGGATTTCTACACACGCGTGCTCGGCCTGCGCGTCGTCGCCGAGGCGTACCGCGAAGCGCGCGACTCGTGGAAGCTCGACCTCGCGCTGCCAGACGACACGCAGATCGAACTGTTTTCGTTCCCGTCGCCGCCGCCGCGCCCGTCGCGACCGGAAGCGCGCGGTCTGCGTCATCTCGCGTTCGAAGTGACCGACGTGGCCGCCAGCGCGGCGGAACTCGAATCGCACGGCGTCGAGGTCGAACCGTTACGCGTGGACGAATACACCGGTCGGCGCTTCACCTTCTTCGCCGATCCGGACGGATTGCCGATCGAACTCTACGAGGCCGCCGCGTGAGCTTCTCCATTCGTCCAGCCACCGCGGCCGATCACGCACGCATCCTCGCGCTGAACCTTGAATCGGAAGAGATGCTCAGTCCGATGGACGCCTCGCGCCTGCGCGAACTCGATGCGATGGCCGCGTACCACCGCGTCGCGTGCGAGGGCGAGGAGGTCGTCGCGTTCCTGTTGGCGTTCCGCGAAGGCGTCGCCTACAACAGTCCCAACTACGTGTGGTTCGCGCAGCGTTATCCGCGCTTTTTGTACGTCGATCGCGTCGTCGTCGCCGGCACGCACCAGGGGCGCAAGCTCGGTCCGCTGCTGTATCGCGACCTGTTCGACTTCGCGCGTGCGGCCGGTGTGGATACCGTGACCTGCGAGTTCTACACCGTGCCGCCGAACGAGGCGTCGCGGCGTTTCCACTCGGCCTTCGGCTTCAGCGAAGTCGGCTCGCAATGGGTTGCCGACGGTCGCAAGCAGGTGTCGCTGCAGGTCGCGGCAACCTGAGCAGACGCTGGGCGCGCGGGCGCGCGCACGGCTAGAATTCGCGCGCCCGGAGCGGGCCGGGGCGCGGGGAGCGCCCTGTCAGTCACAGGAGCAGGGTTTAGATGATCAAGCATGGATACGCGGCGCTGCTGGCGCTCGCGTGCGGCGCGCTGTCGCCGATGGCGCACGCGCAGGGGCAGTTCTTCCTCGCCGGCAACTTCGGCGAAGCGACGTACGAGGATATCGACACCGGCGAGGACAGCGCCGACACGCAGGCCTTCAGCCTGGGCTACCGCTGGCAGGCAGGTCCTTACGTCCAGGTCGGCATCGAGGCCGGCACGGGCCGCGTCGATGCGATCGGCAACGTGGAGGAGTACTCCGATTCCTTCATCCGGAGCCGTTACGAAAGCAGCCTGGAAACGCGCTACAACCACATCGGCGCGAACGCGCGTTTCGCCTTCGGCAACAGCCGCTGGTTCGCGATCGCGCGCGCCGGCTACGCCGATTTCCGCGCCGATCTCGACGAGCGCTACGAGGAGCAGGTGCTGACGTTCCCGCGCGAGACCTACACCAGCTCGACGCAGCTGGACACCGATGGCGCGTACTTCGGTGCGGGCGTCGGCGTGGATCTCACGCGCTACCTCAGCGTCAACGTGATGGTGAACGGCTACGCGTACTCCGACTTCGACGATGCAGACTACGACGAGGACATCGGCACGGCCTCGACCACGACGCTGGGTGTCGAACTGCGCTTCTGAAGCATCCTTTCGAAGCACCGTGACAGGGTCGGCCTTGCCGGCCCTGTCGCATTGCCGCTGCCATGCGGCTGAAACCGGACATGCCGGCGACGTCGGCTAAACTCGCGGGCCTAATCGTCAACGGCCCCACGCCATGTCGCACCGCGTACTCACCCTGACCGTCCTGGCCTGCGCGCTCGCGCTGGGCGCATGCAAGCGGAGCGACACGCTGGCACCGGCCGCCGATGCACCCGCGCCCGCAGCGTCCTCGGCTGCGACCGCGAAGCCGACCGCGCCGGCCGACGACAACCTCAACGCCGTGCTCTGGGTGCAGACCAGCGCCGAATACCAGGCCGCGACCACGACCGTCTATCGCGCCGCGGCGGACAAGCTCGATGTCGCATTGAAGGAAAAGAACTGGGACGCGCTGGTCACCGGTGAGCGCGGCAACGCGGCGACCGGCCTGCCGCCGGCGGTGGTCATGGACGTGGACGAGACCGTGCTCGACAACTCGCCCTACCAGGCCCGCCTGGTCAGCCAGGGCAAGGAGTACGACGAGGTCACCTGGGACGCCTGGGTCGCCGAGAAGAAGGCCAAGGCGGTGCCGGGCGTGGTCGAGTTCGCCAAGGCGGCCAGCGCGAAGGGCGTGACGATACTCTACCTCTCCAACCGCGCGGTGCACCTGAAGGACGCGACGATCGCCAACCTCAAGGCCGTCGGCATGCCGGTGAAGGACGACAGCGTGTTCCTCGGCCTGGGCACCGTGGTGGAAGGCTGCGAGCAGAACGGCAGCGAGAAGGATTGCCGTCGCCGCCTCGCCGGCCAGCAGTACCGCGTGCTGATGCAGTTCGGCGACCAGCTCGGCGACTTCGTGCAGGTCACGGCGAACACGCGCGACGGCCGCTCGCAGCTGCTGGACGAATACGGCGACTGGTTCGGCGAGCGCTGGTTCATGCTCCCCAACCCGACCTACGGCAGTTGGGAGCCGGCGCTGTTCAACAACGACTGGGCCCAGCCGCGCGAAGCGCGCCGCGAGGCCAAGCGCGCGGCGTTGAACCTCGCGCCCTGATTTCGTTATTTGAAATCAATGAGTTGCAACGTGTTTCTTGAGAGGTTGCATTAGGTTTGGAGGGCAGGTAGTCTGCCGTCCGTCCGGCGCGAGCCGGAGCCATGCCACAACTCGAAGTCCTCCGGCCCCGGCCGGATTTGAAGGAGGCCCCCGGCCTCCTTTTTCTTCGCCCGCGCGCCCACGCCGGCGACGGACGGTTGGTCTTTCCTTCGCCAGAACACATCGCCGTGATCCCGGATGCGCTTCGCTGTCCGGGCGGCACGATGCCGCTTGAACTGTGACGTCGGTTGCAATTCTCGGACGCCGACCGGGCAAAGCCCTTCAGGAAGCTTCAGCCCGGCCGATGGAGCGAACAGGCGAACTACGCGCATAGAGGCGCAAGGAAAGGCCATGAAGCGAGTCAGAGTCACGGTGGGCGCCGTGCTCTGCGCAATGGTGGTAACGGCGAATGCGCATGCGTCCGGCGGACGCATCTCGTTCACGGGCAGCGTGGTGACTCCCACCTGTGCTCCCGCCGCGATCCCAACCCCTGCACAGAACGTGCCGCAACACCTGCGCGTGAGTTGTCCGGGAATGTCGGTTCCCACGACCTATACCCTGCGACTGGAACCCGCCGCCTCGCATGCACGTTCGCAACTGGTCGCGTACTACGACCAGTACGTGCGCGACGCCGGCGGCACGGCCGTGTGGGTCGCGACACAAACCTACGATTGACCTGCGCGACGTGCGTTGCGCGACGCACGTCCCATTTACGACCCCGAGGCGCCAGGCTTTAGCGCCTCGCGCGAATCGGGGGTCATTGGTAGGTCATGGTGAAGGTCAGCGTGCCGCGCACGTTGCCCGCGGCGATCGCGGCGGTGCTGGTGCGGTAGTACTGCACGTGGAACGGCAGCGACAGCGGGCCATCGGGCGTGGCGCCCATCGACTTCGCCGTATTGAATGGCACCGGCGCCGAGGCCGTCGCATCGAGCAGCTGGATGCCGACGTTGGTGGCGTTGCCGGTCGCCGCGGTGCGCGCGATGACACCGGTCGAGTTGTTGAAGGCGTTGGTCGTCGCGAACGAGATCGACGCGGTGGTGCCCGACTCGCACGTCAGGTTGATGTTGAAGCGCGTGCGCCCCGCGACCGAGCCAATCGCGGCCGGCAGCAGCGCGGCGGTGCTGACCGGCGGCATCGCGACCGTCATGTTCTGCGATCCCGTGTCGACAGTGCAGCCGACGCGACCCACGGTGGCGCCGCCGTTGAGCGTCAGCGCGGTGGACATCGGGCCGCTGCTGGGCGTGTAGCCGTACTCGTACCACCAGAACTGCATGAGCTGCACGCCCTGAAGCACGCCGGCCGTGACCGGGCCGGTCTTGATGAACTGCGCGGTGAAGGTCTGCGTCAGGCGGCCGGTCGAGCGCGGCACCGCGCCCATTTCGAAGCCTGCGGTGCTGCCAGGGCCGCAGCGGAGGCAGGCCGATGCCGACGCCTGGTCTTCCGTCGCGGTGAGCTTCAGGCCGATGCCGGGAATCGACGTGTCGAAGATGATGCCGTTCGCGCCGGTGTCCATCGGGTCGCGGGGCGCCAGGTTGCCGGCCTGGATGAAGAGGTTGTTGCCGCCGTTGTTGGCACTCGGGATGTTCGAGCAATTGAACTGCACGCTGACCGAGACGGGCGTCCCCAGCAGCGTGCCGACGGGCGTGTTGGGCTGCACGGTCACGCTGCCCATCGTCAGGCTCGCGGCCGAACTGGTGGAGCAGTTGGACACGGCCGCGACGGCATGGCCGGGCATCGCCACCGTCGCAGCGAGCAGCGCCAGCACCGCGATGCGCAGGAACCACGCGATCACCCCGCCGGGCGAGCGGGACAGGATGGCGGCGCAGAAGCGGGCGATGGACGAGTTCATGTGCGGTCGCGTCGTGTCGTAAGCCGGCCGGTCACAGGCTGGCCGCGGCGAAGGTGACGGTGGGAATGCAGCGCGCCTCGACCGTCGGCAGGTCCGCCGCGGTCTCGCCGGCCTTCGGCTGCGGCGACTGGTACGTGAAGGTGCACTGCATCGGCTTGTCGGATTCGTTCCAGGTCAGCGAAACCGTGCCTTCGCGCGCCGCGCCACGCAGCAGCAGGCGGCCGCCCTGCGCGACGGTACCGAGCGCCTGGCCCTGCATGTCGGTGACTTCGGCGCCGAACGGCACCGGCCGGCCATCGTCCATGCGCACGCGCAGCATCAGCGCGCGACCGTACTGCGTTTCGTACTTCAGCATGGTCACGCCGCCGGCGCGCGGCGCCACGCGGGCGCTGGTCGACTGCAACTGCACATCCAGCGGCAGGCCCTTGGGATCGAGCTCGACGGTGTTCATCGCGTACGGCGCGAGGTACGGCACCAATGCGTAACCGAAGCGATCCACCTTGACGCCCGGCGCGTTGACCACGCGGGCGCCCTTGGCGTTCGGGGCCGAGACGATGGCGATGGTGTCCCCGGCCGACTGGCCCAGCGTGACGCCGCCCGGATGCGCCACGATCGTGCCGCTCAACCCAAGCGACGCCTGCGAGAACCCGTCGCCCTGCCCGTAGCTGGCGTTGGCGGCGCCGAAACCGGCGCGATAGCCGGCGTTGACGCTGCTGGAGGTGCCCGCGTCGTCGTCGTGCGCGACGCTCGCGCCATAGGTGAACTGCGCATCGCGACCGGCCGTGCCGGCCAGGCTGAGCTGGGCCTGGTTGCGGCCGTCGGTGTCGTGCATCGCGCCGGCGGTGAGCATCGGCGCGCGCGGGCTGCCGCCCAGCGGCACGCTGACGTTGAGGAAGAACTGGTTGCTGAGCTGGCCGTTGAAATCGCGCACGCGATTGGCCGACACGCTGTAGTTGAACCAGCGGTAATGGTTGTTGTATCCGAGCTGGAACTGCAGGTCGGTGCCTTCGCGGGTCCAGTAGTCGCGCGCCGAGACGGTCGCGTAGACCGAACCGCCTGCGCTGCCCAGGCGCTGGTTGAGGTTGAGGTCGAAACGATTGCGCTGGCGATCCAGCGCGCTGCCGGTGCCGAAACGCGGATCGCGCTCGCCTTCCAGCGCGGCGCGCTGCTCCGGCGTCAGCACGCCGGGCAGCTCGTTGTTGTCGTCCAGGTTTTCGTCCACGTCGAAGCCGAGCGCCAGGTCGCGGGCGGCGAGCGCCTCGCGCAGGCTGTAGAAGCCGCTGGTGGAATAGCGGTACGACGCCAGGCTGAAGGACGTACCCGAGTCCGGGAACATCTTGCTGTAGGTCGCACGCACGCTCTGGCCGGTCTGCGCGTGTTCCGTCGGCAGCTTCGTACGCGCAGCGGTGACGTCGACCGCGAAAGCGCCCGCGCGCGTGTTGAGCGCGACGCCGCCGAGCGCCGAAACGTAACCGTCGGTGGTCACGCCGCCGCCGTAACCGGTGATCATGTTGCTCAGGCCGCGCTGCAAGGTGGCCTGCACCATCACCGGCTCGTCGAGCGAAGCGTCGTCGCGCACGGCGCCGGCGACGACCGAGAAGCGCGTCGAGCCCGGACGCAGCTGCTGCGGCACGGCTGCGTACGGCACGGAGAACTGGCGCACGCGGCCATCGGCCTCCGTGACCGTGACATCCAGGTCGCCGCCGTAACCGGTGGCGAAGAGGTCGTCGATCAGGAACGGGCCCGGCGTGACCGTCGTTTCGTACAGCATCACGCCGTTCTGGCGGATGCTGACGCGCGCGTTGGTTTCGGCCACGCCCCGCACCGTCGGCGCGTAGCCGCGCTGCGACTCGGGCAGCATGCGGTCGTCGGTGGCGACCTGCACGCCGCGCACGCCGACGCTGTCGAACAGTTCGCCCGTGGTGTAGCTGTCGCCCAGCGTGAGCTGCGCGCGCCACGGCGTGATGTCGCGGCGCACGTACGTGGAGATGGACTGGTAGTGATGCGTGGACGGCACATCGCCGACCGACGAGGTGCCGATGTAGGTGCCGTCATGGCGCAGGCGCCACGCACCCAGGTTCAGGCCGGCGTTGAGGCCGACGAACGTCGTGGTCTGTTCCACGCCGCCGCTGCGCGTGCGGTAGGCGTTGGCGTTGTAGCTCAGCAGGCCGGCGGTGACGCCCTGGTCCCACTGGTCGGGGCTGACGTAGCCGCGCGCGCGATAGCCCTGCCATGCCTGCGGCACGGTCACGTCCAGGCGCAGCTCGCCCTGGTCGTAGGTCGCGGTTGCGTCCGGGATCAGGTCCGACAGCGCGACGCAGCCGTCCTGCGCGGCGAGGCGCGCACGCGCGGCGTCGTCGAGCTTGTCGGTCGGCAGGCCGAGCTTGTCGAGCATCTCGGCGGTGAAGCACGGCACGGCGCTGGCCTCGCCCTGCGGCGCCTCGAAGCGCACGTCGGCTGCGCCGCTCCACTGGCCGTCCAGGTAGAGGTCGACGCGATACACGCCGGGCATGATCACGTTGCCGCGCTCGAAGCGGGACAGGTCCACCGCCTGATCCGAGCCGCCGGCGAGCAGCGTCATGTCGAACTGCGCGTCAGCCGGCGCGGCCGGGGCGGCGTACGCGCCCGACCAGGCGAGCAGTGCGCAGGCGATCGCGGTGCCGAGCACGGCACGGCCCGGCACACGCCGAAGTGCCGGCGACAGCTGGCCGGCACGAAAGGTCACGGAGCGACGACGCCCGTGAAGGCGGAAGAGGCGCCGAAGTCGTTGATCGCGCTGAAGCGCACGGCGGCGCCGGCGGCCGGCGGGGTCGTCAGCCCGGTCACGCGCAGGCGCAGTTCGCCCTTCGGCTCGACCATGCCGGTTTCGGCGGTGTACGCCTTGCCGCCCATGTCCACGGTCACTTCGTTGAAGGTGATGTAGTACGGAGTCGGGTTCTTCACCACGAGCACGGCGCCGTTGTCGGACACCGCGCGGAAGGTCACCAGGCCCGGGGCCTTGAGCGGATCGCCCTCCAGGCCGGCGGGACGGAAGAACAGCTTCAGGCGCGAACGCACCGCCAGCTGCATGTAGTTCTTGCCCTCGGCCTCGAGGTCGGCGGGCTTGGGCGGCACTTCCAGCACGTTGAGCCAGAACAGCGACTCGCGGTCGGCCGGGAGCGGCTCGCGGGTGTAGAGGATGCGCAGGCTCTGGTCGCGCTGCGGCTCCATGCGGAACATGGGCGGCGTGACGAGGAAAGGCGTGTCGACCGAATCGGGCGTCGCCTTGGGATCGCCACGATCGATCCATGCCTGTACCAGGGCCGGCAGGGTGTTGTCGTTGGTCAGGCGCAGGGTGACTTCGCCTTCCTTCGCCGGCAGCACGACGCGGGTGCCGCCGACCAGCACGTTGGCTTGGGCCACCGGGGCGAGGGTGCACGCTGCGAGCAGCGCCACGCACGCGGCGCGAATGAGGAGGTTCATGGGCGAAATCCTGGGAAGAAGGTCGGCCGGGGCCGAGGCGGGCGCGGCGACTGCCGCGCCCGCGATGCAGCGCTGGTGCTTAGTTGTAGACAACCGAGAACGTGACGTTCGAGGTGACCGCACCGGCGCCGGCGGCGGCGCCGTTGGCGACGTACTGCGCGAAGTAGTTCAGGGTCGCGCCGTTGTTGGCGATGGCGACCTGCTGCGAGCTCTGCGAGCCGGCGGCGTTCTGCAGGCTGATCTTGGTGGCGTCGGCGTTGAGCAGGCTGACCTGCACGTTGGCCGCGCCGCCCGAGGTGGTGTTGCGCAGGTTGCCCGTCGCCGTGTCGATGGTCGGACCGGCTTCGAAGTAGGTCACGGCATTGTTGATGCCGGCGCTGCAGTTCGACAGGACGATCGCGAACGGCGTCGTGCCGGCGGTGCGGCCGGCGGCGTTCAGGGCGGCGGTCGAGACGGACGGCAGGGTCACGCTGATCGTGGCCGGGCTGTTGGCGCCGTTGATGCGGCAGGTCGTCGAGGTGACGGCGCCGGTGATGTTGATCGTGCCGTCGGCAGCGAAGGCCGGGGCGATGGAGACGAGGCCGGCGGCAGCGGCGGCGACGAGGAGGATCTTCTTCATGAGTGCTAAGCCCTTGGAGTGAATAAGGTCCGGCGCGTGGCAGGACGCTTGCGCCGGCGAAGTGCCGGGTCAGGGCTTGGAAAGCAGAATCTGTGCCAACGGTCTCAAAACGGGTTTCGACCCGTTAGGAATGCGTGAAGCGGCCGATTTCGCCAATCCTGAACGAGATTTCGATCACATTTTCCGAGGCTGAAGACGCATTTCGACGGTTCGCGTCACTTTTTGACCCAAAGAATGTGACGCCATGCCGGTATTTCGACGCGCGCATCCACATTTCCAATCCGGGACGGCCTTGGCTTGCCGGCTTCCAGTCACGCCGCCAAGATGCCGCGAGCGACTTGGGGGAAGCCGCATCCGCATGAGACCGATCACCCGCGCCACCGCCGCGCTGACGCTGCTGGCCGCCCTCATGGCGGGCGGGTGCCAGCGCGCGCCCGCGCCGGTGGTCGAGCCGACTCCGACCGAACCCACGCAGGCGGTCGAGCAGCTGATCCGCGACCTGCGCCGCAACGACCTGGTGAGCTACTCGCGCCACGCCGTCCCGCCGGAGCTGCACGCCCGGCTCAACACCGCCTGGAACGAAGGCCGCACGCGCTGGCCGCTGACCGACCTCCCGCTCGACGACCGCCTGCCCGCCTTCATCGACGCGCTGTCCGCGCCCGGTGCGGAGAAGCAGCTGCTGACCGTCTACCGGCGTCAATTTTCCGGCGCGAACGCCGAGCTCCGCTCCGCTGCGGCCACGCTGGGGCTGTTCGCGACGCAGTACCTGCGCGCGGAAGGCGATTACAGCGACGACGAACGCGCGCACTACGTGCAACTGGTGAGCGCGATCAGCCGCTGGGCGCAGAAGGCGCCGCTGGGCGACGTGCAACTCGCGCGCCAGACGATTCCCTCGCTGGTCGCCGGCGCCCGCCAGACGGGCCTGGCCGGCGGGCCGGACCGCTTCCGCCAGCTGGGCATGCGCCACAGCCTGGAGCGCATGGGTCCGTTCTTCGAGCGGATGAAGCGCGTGGTGAAGGTGTACGGGCTGGATGTCGATGCCGACCTCGCCACCGCGCGCGCCAGCCTGATCGCACGCGAGGGCGAGCGCGCCCGGATCCGCCTGCAGTACACGCTGGCCGGCAAGGCGATCGAGGCCGAACTCGCGGTCGAACGACGCGACGGCCACTGGTACCTGACCGACGCCCTGCGCCACGCCGAGGCCGAAGCCGCGCGCTCGGCCAACGGCTCGCCCCCCAAGCCGGCGACCGACGAGAATGCGCCCGTCGCCGCCGCCGACAAGGTCACGCAACCGGCGCCGCCGGCTGCCACGAACGCCCCGCCCGCCGCCACCGCGCCCTGAACGCGCAAGGCCGCAAGGGCATAATGCCCGCGATGCCGAACCAGACGCCCCTGCCTTTCCCGGACGCCGACAAGGACGCGACGACCGCCGCTTCGCCCGCCCGAGAGGACGCGGCGACATCCCAACCTGCCCCGGCGGACGGCGCCGAAGCACCGCGCGAGCCCGATGCCGCGCAGGCGTCCCGCCGCGAATCCGAACCAGAAACCGAACCCGACCCGGCCCAGGCCGAACTTCCCATCGACGCCGCCGGCCACGTTCGCGATGACGACCGCGGTCGTCGCCCGGGCGGCCCGCGTCGTCCGTCCGTGCGTCGCCCGTGGTGGGCGAAGCTGCTCGGCCGGATCATGGCGCCGTGGGTGCAGGTCACCGTCGAACCGCGCAATCCGGCGGCCGAGATACCCGAGGAATGGAGCGGCCGCCCGGTCTGCTACGTGCTCGAGGACTACGGCCTGTCGAACGCGCTGATCCTCGAACGCGCCTGCCGCGAGGCCGGCCTGCCCTCGCCGCTGCAGCCGCTCCCGGGCGATCCGCTCAAGCGCAAGCGCGCCTACCTCGCGCTGTCGCGCCGCAACGTCAACACGCTGACCCAGCTGCAGCAGTCGCTGGGCACCGCGCCGCCGTCGCGCAAGACGCATTCGGGCTCGCTCGCGCACCTGCTCGACGCGCACCGCGCCGATCCGTCGATGGACGTGCAGCTGGTGCCGGTGTCGATCTTCGTCGGCCGCGCGCCGGACAAGAACAGCGGCTGGTTCTCGGTGCTGTTCTCGGAAAACTGGACGCTGGTCGGCCGCTTCCGCCGCTTGCTGGCGATCGCGCTCAACGGTCGCGACACGCTGGTGCGCTTCGCCCCGCCGGTGAGCCTGCGCGCGATCGTCGACGAAGGCCTGCCGCCCGAGCGCACGGTTCGCAAGCTCTCGCGCGTGCTGCGCGCGCATTTCCGCCGCATCCGCGCGGCGGTGATCGGCCCGGATCTTTCCACGCGCCGCCTGCTCGTCGACCAGGTGCTGGCTTCGCCCACGGTGAAGGACGCCATCGCCGACCAGGCCGCGCGCGACAAGAGTTCGCTCGCCGATGCGTGGAAGAAGGCGCACGGCTTCGCCTACGAGATCGCGGCGGACTATTCGCACCCCGTGGTGCGTTCGGCGAGCTTCCTGCTCACGCCGGTGTGGAACCGCATCTACCGCGGCGTGCTCGTCCACCACCTGGACAAGCTGAAGGACGACGCGCCCGGTTTCGAAGTGGTCTACGTGCCCTGCCACCGCAGCCACATGGACTACCTGCTGCTGAGCTACCTGCTGTACACGCGCGGCATCGTGCCGCCGCACATCGTGGCCGGCATCAACCTCAACCTGCCGGTCGTCGGCACGCTGCTGCGCAAGGGCGGTGCGTTCTTCATCCGTCGCAGCATCCGCGGCAGCGCGCTGTATTCGGCGGTACTGAGCGAGTACGTCGCGCAGCTGGTCGCCGGCGGCTATTCGATCGAGTACTTCGTCGAAGGCGGACGCTCGCGCACCGGCCGCCTGCTGCCGCCGAAGGGCGGCATGGTCGCGATGACGGTGCGCGCCTTCGTGCGCCAGCCCACACGCCCGGTGCTGTTCCAGCCGATCTACATCGGCTACGAGAAGCTGATGGAAGGCAACAGCTACCTCGACGAGCTGTCCGGCAAGCCGAAGGAAAAGGAATCCATCTGGCAGCTGCTGATGGGCATCCCGAAGGTGCTGCGCAGCAACTACGGCCAGGTGGTGGTGAACTTCGGCGAACCCATCCGCCTGGGCGACGTGCTGGCCGAGCACGCGCCGGACTGGGACGGCGCGCCGGTCAGCGACGAGGAAAAGCCGGCGTGGCTGTCCGACACCGTGGACGCGCTCGCGCAGCGCATCCAGGTGAACGTCAACCGCGCCGCCGACGTCAATCCGATCAACCTGCT
Source organism: Lysobacter soli (assembly GCF_009755585.1). Lineage (NCBI taxonomy): Bacteria > Pseudomonadati > Pseudomonadota > Gammaproteobacteria > Lysobacterales > Lysobacteraceae > Lysobacter > Lysobacter soli. The sequence continues at coordinate 4,013,523 of NZ_CP046603.1, forward strand.
CGCACTCGCCCTGCTGTCCACGCCCAAGCACGCGATGGGCGAGGCCGACCTGCGCGCGCAGATCCAGCTGAGCAAGACGCTGCTGGCCGAGCTGCCCTACTCCGACCGCGTCACGGTGACGCCGCACCCGGTCGAGGAGATCATCGCGCACGGCGAGGAAATCAACGTCCTCACCCGCACCAAGCATCCGCTCGGCGACGTGCTGGGCGTGAGCGGCGACAACGCGGTGCTGCTGAGCTACTTCCGCAACAACGTGCTGCATCTGTTCACGGCGGCGTCGTGGATCGCCTGCTGCTTCCAGAACAACCGCCGCATGAGCATCAACGGCGTGCAGCGCCTGGGCCGCAGCGTGTACCCGTTCCTGCAGGCCGAGCTGTTCCTGCCGTGGACGGAGGAGCAGTTCGCCGAACGCCTCAACCGCACCATCGACGTCTTCATCCGCGAAGGTTTGCTAGAAAAGATCAGCGACGACGAAGGCGGCATCCTCGCGCGCAATTCCGGCCAGAGCGACGAGGTGTTCCGGCTGCGCGCGATCGGCCATTCGCTGCAGCAGGCCTTCGAGCGCTACTACATCGCCATTTCGGTGCTGGTGAAGAACGGCCCGGGCACGCTGACGGCGGCCGAACTGGAAAGCCTCTGCCAGTTGGCGGCGCAGCGCCTGTCGCTGCTCTACGCGCCGGCCGCGCCGGAGTTCTTCGACAAGACGCTGTTTCGCGGCTTCATCCAGAAACTGCGCGAGATGCGCCTGGTGTGGCCGGACGAGAACAGCAAGCTCGCCTTCGACAGCCGCCTGGACACGTGGGCGAAGGACGCCAAGTTCATCCTCGGCCGCGAACTGCGCCACACGATCGAGAAGATCAGCCCGGAAAGTGCGAAGCCGGCGGCTGCGGTTGAGGTGGGGGGCGGGGCGGCGTAAGCGGAGCCTTAGTGGCTTGCGTTGCTGCTGTCGCTGTTGTTGCCACTGCTCTTGCTGTTGCTGTTGCTGTTGCTGTTGAACAGCCTTCTACGTTGCTAGCCCCGAAGGGCGCCGCACAGGATGTGCGGCGGTGAGCGCTGAGCCATGGATGGCGAATCGCGAACGCGCCCTTTTGCTTTCCGGTCGTGGGACTGGTTTGGACTTGTACGCACTTTCTTTGGGTTACTTTTCTTTGTGCGAGCAAAGAAAAGTGACCCGAGCGCCGTAGGCGATCGGAAGCTTGGATCGTGATTCTTCTTTGCTCTTCGACGCTGCGGGTAAAGCGTGAAAAGTCCATGGATTCCCGCCTTCGCGGGAATGACGAGCAAGGGCAAGGGTGACGGCAGCGGCAAGATCAGGACGGATTCCAGCTTTCGCTGGAATGACGGTGAGGTGGCTCACCGTGATCAGAGTGCCCGAACATTACGGGCCTGGATCCCGGCTTTCGCCGGGATGACGGAGAGGTTGTTCACCCGCCGTGGAGTGCCCAGACGCTGCGGGCCTGCGTCCCGGGCTGCGCCGGGATGACGGTGGAGTGGAAGTCACCGCACGAGAGTGCCCGTGCGGTACGGGCCTGGGTCCCGGCCTTCGCCGGGATGACGGAAAGGTGGTTCACCGGCCGTGGAGTGCCCCGACGGTGCGGGCCTGGGTCCCGGCCTTCGCCGGGATGACGGAAAGGTGGTTCACCGGCCGTGGAGTGCCCCGACGGTGCGGGCCTGGGTCCCGGCCTACTCCGGGATGACGGTTGGAAGGGTTCCAACGTCAGCGGAAACGACGGTTGCGAAAGAACCACCGCCGCGCGACAAACCTCACGCCAGCGCCGCGCGCCCCTCATCCGGGCAATGCACGAAATTCACCGGAATCCCGTGCGCGCCCAGCACGGCGGCGATCTGCCGCTGGCGTGCCTGGAAATGACGGTGCTGCGCTTCCAGCTTCGCGCGGCATTCGGGCGTGTCGCAGGGCGCTTCGGTGGCGTAGCGCGTCTTCCACGCGCGCGGCTCGAACATCGCGATGCGTGCCTCGCCGCTGGTGTAGTGCACCAGCGGTTCCGGCGGCGCGTCGAGCCAGTGCTCGCCTTCCGGCTGCAGCAGCGCGGTTTCCAGCAGCGGCCACAGTTCGGCAAGGCCCGCATGGTCGTACTGCATCGCCATCATCGCGGCCAGGTCGTGCACCGTGAGGTAGCGCGCGTGTTCGACCTGCACGCCGAAGGCCTGCTGCGCCGCCAGCGCGGTCGCCGCGCCGGCCATGCCGCGTTCCAGCAGTTCGCGTTCGAAGGCCTCGCCCACGCGCGCCGCGACGGCTTCGCTGCCGCCGAGCACGAACGGAACGAGGCGGAACGGGCCGCCCAGGTGATCGGTCGACGGCGTCAATGCGCCAGGCAGCTGCGCGTCGTGCGCGCCGAACGCGATGACCCGCCCCGCATCCGGCGCGACGCCGGCGCGCGGGGCGCGGGCGGCCAGCTGGTCGAGTTCGCGATGCAGCGGCCAGCCCGGACGCAGCAGCTCGACCGGGTCGTAATGCGCGCCGACGGTGATCAGGTCCAGCGACGCGGCTTCGGGCACGAAGCCGGCCAGGTCGGCCGCGATCAGCTCCGCCAGCGCGCCCACTTCGGCCTGCGCCAACGCCTGCCGGTGGACCGGCGAATCGCCGCGCAGTTCCAGGGCGAGTGCCCCGAGCACGTGGAGGGTGGCGGGCGGCGTGGGCATGGCGATCTGCGCTGGAGTCATGGCTTCCGTTATCGAGGATACGGTGGCGTGTGGTCGCCCGCGGGAGCCGGCGGTACACTTCAGGGCCATTATGCCCGCCCGGGTGTAAAGGCCCCGGCGACTTCCCCCTTTCCGAGTTTTTCGCGAGGTGTAGCGATGCGTCCTGCCCGTCCCGTTGCCGTGCTCGGCGGCGTCCGTATCCCGTTCTGCCGCCAGAACACCGCCTATTCGGACGTCGGCAACCTCGGCATGTCCGTGCGCACGCTCGGCGCGCTGGTCGAGAAGTTCGGCCTGCACGGCCAGCAGCTCGGCGAAGTCGCGATGGGTGCGGTGATCAAGCACTCCAGCGACTGGAACCTCGGCCGCGAAGCCGCGCTGTCCTCGGGCCTGTCGCCGCTGACGCCGGGCATCACCCTGCAGCGCGCGTGCGGCACCTCGCTGGATTCGATCATCACCATCGGCAACAAGATCGCCGCCGGCCAGATCGATGTGGGCGTGGGCGGCGGCTCGGACACGACGTCCGACGTGCCGATCGTCTACGGCCGCAAGCTGCGCCACCGCCTGCTCGAAGCCTCGCGTGCCAAGACGCCGCGCGACAAGCTGGCCGCGTTCAAGGGCTTCCACCTGCGCGAACTCAAGCCCGAATTCCCGGGCGTGGCCGAGCCGCGCACCGGCAAGTCGATGGGCGAGCACTGCGAGGACATGGCCAAGCAGTGGAACATCTCGCGCGATTCGCAGGACGAGTGGGCGCTGTCCTCGCACCTCAAGCTCGCCGCCGCCTACGAGCGCGGCTTCTTCAACGACCTGGTCGTGAGCTTCCGCGGCGTGGCGCGCGACAACATCCTGCGCGCCGACAGCACGCTGGAGAAGCTGGCCTCGCTGAAGCCGGCCTTCGACAAGACCTCCGGCCGCGGCACGCTGACGGCGGGCAATTCCACGCCGCTCACCGACGGCGCGGCGGCCTGCCTGCTGTCCTCGGACGAATGGGCGCGTTCGCACGGCCTGGAACCGCTGTGCTACCTGCGCGACGCGCAGGTCGCGGCGGTGGATTTCGTGCACGGCGAAGGCCTGCTGATGGCGCCGACCGTCGCGGTGCCGGAGATGCTCAAGCGCAACGGCCTGACCCTGCAGGACTTCGACTTCTACGAAATCCACGAGGCCTTCGCCGCGCAGGTGCTGTGCACGCTGCGCGCGTGGGAGAGCGAGGACTACTGCAAGGCCCGCCTCGGCCTGGATGCGCCGATGGGCCGCATCGACGTGGCGAAGATCAACCCGAACGGCTCCTCGCTGGCGGCAGGTCACCCGTTCGCGGCAACTGGCGCGCGCATCGTCGCCACCGCCGCGAAGGAGCTGAAGCAGCGCGGCGGCGGCCGCTGCCTGGTGTCGATCTGCACCGCCGGCGGCATGGGCGTGGTCGCTATCCTGGAGCGCTGAGCTTCCTTGCTGGCCGCCCGGCCGTGTCGCGGTCCGGGTGCGCCAGTGTCGGGACGTGGCGCGGCAGTCTTTTCGTCTCGCGCGCCAGTGCGCGGGACTCGCGTCCCAGTCTTTTTGCCTCGCGTGCCAGGTTCGAAGAGTCGCACGCGAGTGTTTTTTACTGGCGTGCCAGTCTTTCTGGCTGAAGCGCCAGCCGTTTTACCTCGCGCCCCACTCTTTTCGACTCGCGCGCCAGTGACCTGGCCTGATGCGCCAGTGTCTGCGACTCGCGCGCCAGTCTTTCTGGCTGGCGCGGTCGTTCCGGCCCGTCGAACTGGAATGGAGTTTGCACAATCTGTCCTTTCGGGCCTAGGATCGGCGCGCGGGCCAGGCGGTGTGGGGACACCGTCGGCGATGCGGTCCGCGAACGCTCCCAGCGGGCGTGTGCGCTGGCACTGCGGTTCGAGGGGAAATCGATGGGGACGTTGAATCCGTACCAGCCGCCTGTGTCGCGGCTGAGCGAAGCGCTGTCCGCGGAACTCGGTGGCGACTGCTGGCGCGACGGCAAGGACCTGGTCGTCCGGCCGGGCTGCACGCTGCCGGGCCGGTGCATCAAGTGCAACGAGCCGGCGGAACTGCCGCTGCGACATGCGCGCTTCTACTGGCACCACCCGGCGCTGTACCTGGTGGTGTTTGCCGGCCTGCTGCTCTACCTCGTCATCGCGTTGTTCGTGCGTCGCCGCACGCCGGTGACGCTGGGCCTGTGCGCGCGCCACCTGCGGCGGCGGCGCGCCAACCTCGCCGTGGCGTCGGTGGGCGCGACGCTGGGCCTGGGCGTCATCGCGATGGGCGTGCAACGCGACGTGTTGCCGGTGACCTTCGCGGGCATCGCGTTGATGCTGGCGAGCCTGATGTTCGGCATTGTCGGCTCCCGCCTGCTGGTGGTGACGCGTATCGGCGAGAACTACACACGCTTCCGCGGCGCCGGCGCGGACTTCCTGGCAACGCTGCCGGCGTTTTATCGGACGCGGTAGGGCTGCCGCCGGCGGCCCTCACCCCCAACCCCTCTCCCGCAGGCGGGAGAGGGGCTGAAGCGCACGCGTCGTTATTCCGGTGACGGCTGGAATCCACTTTTCTTCTGCGCGTGACGCGCCGAGCAACAGCGCAGCGCTGTGCGGCAAAGGTCGTTCGCCGTTGACGCTTCGTTGCCCCTCACCCCAACCCCTCTCCCGATGGGAGAGGGGTTAAAACGAGCGCTGTGCGGCAAAGGTCGTTTGCCGTTGACGTTTCGTTGCCCAACCCCTCTCAGCTCTGCACTCCCTTCGCTCGCCCATGGGAGAGGGGCTAAAGCGCACGCGGCGTCATTCCGGCGAAAGCTGGAAACCATTTGCCGTTGCTGTTGCTGTTGCTGTTGCTGTTGCTGTTGAACAGCTTATTCGTCGCTAGCCCCGTAGGGCGCCGCACAGGATGTGCGGCGGTGAGCGCTGAGCCATGGATGGCGAATCGCGAACGCGCCTACTCGCTTTCCGGTCGTGGGATTGATCTGGGCAAATGGAAGGCCCTTTCTTTTGGTTACTTTTCTTTGGGCAAGCAAAGAAAAGTGACCCGAGCGCCGCAGGCGATCGGAAGCTTGGATCGTGATTCTTCTTTAGCTCATAAGCGTTGAAAGGAAAGCGTGGAAAGTCCCTGAATTCCTGCCTTCGCGGGAATGACGAGCAAGAGCAACAGCGACGGCAGCGGCAGCGGAAAGATCAAGATGGATTCCAGCTTTCGCTGGAATGACGGTGAGGTGGGTCACCGACCCGAGAGTGCCCGCACGTTACGAGCCTGGGTCCCGGCTTTCGCCGGGATGACGGTGGGAGCGAAGCCAGCCGTCGCTGGAAAGACGCTCATGCGGTCGCGAATCGACACCCGCGGCGAACGTCGCCACGAAGCACACCGCGGCGCCCATCACTCCCGCAGCCGCGGCACTCCATGCGCGTCGCGCTCCTCCACCACCGCTTGGTCGAAGATCGTCTGCCGCATGTCGCGCCCCGGCAGCGGCTGTGTCGCTTCGCCGCGCGCGGCGCGCAATGCGTTGGCGTAGCAATGGCGGGCGAGCTTCTCCTCGCCAGACGCCGCGAAGCCATCGCCGAGTTCCTCCCACGCCTCGCTGTTGCCGCCCTGCGCCAGCGCGCGATGCAGGTATTGCTCCGCCTGCGGCCACTGGCCGTGCGCGCGCGACAGGCGCGCCAGCGTAAGCAGCAGCGCGGGGCTCGCCGGATGCGCGGGCAACCAGCGTTCCGCCGTGGCGCGGCGTTGTTCGAATCGGTTTACCGGCAACCGTCCGTACAACGCGGCGAGCGATTCGTCCCACTGTGCGTCCAGCGCCTGCTCGATGCTTTTCGACGCCGCTTCGTCCCAGCGCATTGCCGCGGCGCGCTCGGCATAGGCGGCCACGGCGGCGGGATCGTTGCGAAGCGGCTTGGGCAAGGCCTCCCAGCGATCGGCGAGCACGTTCGCATCGGCCGCCTCGCGCAACGACGCGGCGGCCCACTGCGCTTCCAGCGTGCCGAGGCGCTCGTTCGACAATGCCTGCTGCTGGCGCAGCGCGCCGAGCGTGCCGTAGGCCTCGCCACTGCGGCCGAGCAACGCCAGCGCTTCGCCGCGCAGCACGAGCCCGCGCGGCGGCAACGGCGTCGCCGACGGCGCATCGAGGATCGACAGCGCCTCGCTCGCACGGCCCTGCGCCAGCGCGAATTCGGCTTCGGCAATCGCGCGCGAGGCCGGGTTGGCCGTGCCGATCGCGGTCAGGTGCACACGCGCCGCGGTTTCGTCGCCGCGCGCCATCGCCGCACGTGCCGCGCCGATGCGACCGACGGCCAATGCGTCGGGTTCCTGCGCGGCCTGCTCCAGCAGTTTTTCCGCGCGCGTCCATTCGCCGCGATGCACGGCGTCGACGCCGTCGATCAATCGCGCGCGCGACTGCTTGCGCCGATGGCGGCGCATCGCAACGAACGGCAGCGTCGCCAGTTTCCACAGCAGCCACAACACGGCGAGCACGACGACCAGCAGCGCGATCGCCTTGGGAACATTCGTCGTGTAGTCGTTGCCGCCGTAGCGCACGAGCACGTAGCCCGGATCGAGCACCAGCAACTGCGCGACCAGCGCGCCGACCAGCGCCAGGACGATCCAGAACAGCACGTTGCGGAACAGGTTCATGGGCGGCTCCTCGTCGCGGGGTCGTCGATGTGTTCGTGCGTGCCGGGCCATCCGGCTCTGCGCGCGGGCGAGGTTGCGATCAACCCGCGGCGCGCAACTGGCGCAGCTGCTGCAGTGTGCTGCCCAGCGTCGGAAGCGTGAGTGAAAGCTCGCGGCCCGCGATCTCGCGCAGCTTCGCGCGCTGCTGGTCGAGCATCGGCGACGGCGGCCACAGTCGCGTCATCCAGCCTTCGGCGCGTTGCAGCGCCTTGCGGAAACCGGCTTCGTCGCGACGTTCGGCGGCGGCACGCGCCAGCGAGATTTCCAGCTGCAAGCCCGACGCCGCGGCGATGCGATCGGCGGGCTGCACGGCGACGGTGCGGTCGCTCGGCTGCACGTCGATCAGCGTCGCGAACGCGCGGCGCCACCACGGCGCGTCGGACGGCAACGTGGACTGCGCTTCGACCGGCGCGGTGCTGATCGTCTGCGCGAACGCATCCAGTTCGGCCATCGCACGCACGCGCGGTTCGACGCCGAGGGCATCGACACCCGCGCGTTCCTGCTGCAGCGTCTGGCGCAGGCTCAGGTACGCCGGATCGTCGATGCCGTCGAGCACGTTGCCCGCAAGCACGTAGGCACGACGCGCGCCTTCCAGGTCGCCGGCGATCAGCAGGCGTTGCTGCGCCATGTTGAGCAGCAGCTCGGCTTCGTCCAGGCGCAGCGCCTGTTCGCCGTGGCGGTTGGGATCGGCGAGCTTCGACACGGTGTCCTCGATCAGCGACGAACGCTGGCCGATACCGAGCACTTCATCGCGCAACACGCGATTGGTCGCGTCGGCCTGCTGCAGTCGCTGCAGCTGCGAGCGCTGGTCGCGACGGATCGAATCGATGCGACCTTCTACCGCGTCCAGGCGCTGGCCGGCATCGAGCTGCTGCTCGCGGTCGCGCTCGTTGCGCGCCTGCCACTGCGTCCATCCCCATGCGCCGGCGATGACGGCGAGCACGACGACGATCAGCCACGCGATCCAGCCCCGCGAGCGGCGGGCGGGCGGCGGGGTCGGGGCGGGAGGGGACACGGTCGACACGGCTGACTCGGCAAAGCGCGGAGGGCGCCATGCTACCGGATGGCGACGCGCGTCACTCCGCGGGCGTGCCGGCCGCCGCAGCGACGAGGTCGGCTGGACGCGCGCTGTGCGCGATGACCACGTCGGTGAAGCCGTGCGTACGTGCGATGTCGGCCAGACGCTCGCTCGCGGCGATGACCTGCGCGCGGCGCAGACGATCGAGCAATGGCTCGGGAAGCGCATCGACGACGAGCTGCAGCGCTTCGGCGCTGGAGAGCGCGAGCTTCGCCGGCGCGTCCAGTTCGGCCAGACGGGCGAGCGAGCGCGGGGAGGGCGCGACGGCAATGCGTTCGTACACGTCGGCGCGGATCACCCGTGCACCACGCGCTTCGAGTGCGGGAACCAGCACGCCGCGTCCACCGGGCGCGGTGATGAAGCCGACCGTTTGCCCGGTCAGTTCCGCCAGTCCGGGCAGCGACAACAGCCCTTCGCTGTCCATGCGACGCGGCGCTTCCACATCGGCGACACCCGCGCGGCGAAGCGCGATCGCCGTGCCTTCGCCGACCGCGAACCAGCGCTGCGCGGGCAGCGCGCGCAACGGTTGCAGGCGTCGCGCGGCACGCACCGCGACGGGACTGGTGACGACCACGCGCGGTGCGGCCAACGCTTCGTGCAATCGTTCTCGTGTGGTTTCGTCGTCGCGCAGATGGAGGCGCCAAGGCGAGATCGCGATCAAACCCGCACCCGCGGAAGCGGCCGCAGCGCGCATCGGCGCATGCTCGCCGCGTGCGCGCAGCGAGATCACGTACCATCCGGGCGTCGCGGGAGCAGGCATCGCACCAGCATAGCCGTCCCGCGCGTCCCCATTTCCGGCCCTCGCATGACTTCCGATCCACGCGCCCTGCATCCGTACGCCGACGCACTCGCCCGCCTGCATCACCATTACCAGTCGATGCCGCCGGTGGCGGCGATGGACGTGTCGGTCGCCGATTACGACGGCTACCGCCTGCGCCTGCACGCGCCGCTGTCCACGCACGTCAACGACAAGGGCTGCGCGTTCGGCGGCAGCCTGGCGTCGATGATGACGCTGGCGTCCTGGGGCCTGGTGTCGCTGCACGTCGAGGAAGCGGGGCTGGAGGCCGAGGTGTTCGTCGCCGACAGCCAGATCCGCTACCTCGCGCCGCTGTTCGCCGACCTGGACGTCGAAGCCGAACTGGCGCCGGAGGCCGCATGGCCCGGCTTCATCGCCACGCTGCGCGAACGCGGCCGGGCGCGCATCGGCCTGGTCGCCCGCGCGAAGCTGCCCGACGGCGGAATCGCGACGGAGTTCACCGCCCGCTATGTCGCCATCGCCAAGCCGCGCGCGACGGGCGCGATCAGCGGCTAGCATGGGCGCTCGAATCGAGGGGAACGCGATGCGCCTGACCAAGACCCTGCTGCTGGCCGTGCTGGCGCTGCTGCTCGTGGCCACCGCGCCCGCCTTCGCCCGCGGAAAGATGGACCAGCTGCAGGCCAACCAGTACGCATGGTCGGGCGCGATCCGCTGGGGCGACTTCGAGGGTGCGCTGAGCCTGATCGAACCGGGCTACCGCGAGGCACACCCCGTGTCGGACCTGGAGCTCAAGCGCTACGAGCAGGTCCAGATCACCGCCTATCGCGAGCGCAACAGCTCGGCCGACAAGAAGGGCGGCATCGCGCTGCGCGACATCGAGATCGGCGTGGTCAACCGCCACACGCAGGCCGAACGCACGGTCCGCTACCGCGAGGAATGGCGCTGGGACGAGGCGTCCAAGAACTGGTGGCTCGTGTCCGGCATGCCGGACCTGTGGGATGGCGAGTAGCAAAACGCGCGGTTTTGCGCCGCCGTCGCCACTGGGCGACAATCCCGGCCCCGTTTCCTGCGCCGTGATGCCGTGACTTTCCAAGACCTGCTGGCCTTCGCCGAGCGCCACCTCTACCTCTCGCTCGGCCTCGTCGGCCTGACGGTGGCGATCCTCTACACCGAAGTCGCGCGCCTGTTCCGCGGCTACAAGGCGCTGCGCCCGGCCGAGCTGACGGGCCTGATGAACCGCGAGAACGCGCTGGTGGTCGACCTGTCGGCCAGTGCCGACTTCGAGAAGGGCCACATCGCCGGCAGCAAGTCGGTGCAGCCCAGCCAGTTCGATCCGGAGAGCAAGCTGCTCGCCGGCGCGAAGGAACTTCCGGTGGTGGTCGTCTGCCGCAACGGCCAGGGCTCGGCCGATGCCGCCAAGCGCCTGAAGAAGGCCGGCTTCAAGCACGTGTACTGGCTCGACGGCGGCATCGGCGCCTGGCAGGCGGCCGACCTGCCGCTGGTGAAGGGTCGCGCCTGACGCGCGATTCTTGCCGCGCTCGGCGGGGTTGATCGCCGTCGCGCACGCCCCAACACCGTCCTTGGGGACCGGCCTTGGTGGCTCGTCGGGGCGCCTTCGCCCACGCATTCTGAACAGCCGGGCACGTCGTGAACGCGTGCCATAATCGACCACTTACCGCTATTTCAACGCTTGGAGCACGAGAGATGTCCGAAGAAAACGTCAACGGCAATGCCGCGTCCGCCGAAACGAACGGCCCGGCGTTCACCGTCGAGAAGATCTACGTCAAGGACGTCTCCTTCGAGGTTCCGGGCGGTCCGGCGATCTTCAACGAGCAGGCCCAGCCGCAGCTCCAGATGAACCTCAACCAGAGCGTGCAGCGTCTCAACGACAACGCCTTCGAAGTCGTCCTGGGCATCACGCTGACCTGCTCGGCCAACGAGAAGACGCTGTACGTCGCCGAAGTGAAGCAGGCCGGCGTGTTCGGCCTGGCCGGCTTCGACGCGCAGACGCTGGACGCGATGCTCGGCACGCACTGCCCGAACGTCCTGTACCCGTACACCCGCCAGCTGATCAGCGACCTCATCCAGGCCGGCGGCTTCCCGCCGTTCTACCTCCAGCCGATCAACTTCGACGCGCTCTACGCCGAAGGCCTCCGCCAGCGCGCCGCGCAGCAGCAGTCGGGTCTGGCCGACGCCGAGACCGCCGGCAACGCCTGATCGCGCCGCGGCATGGAAGCGAACGCACTTCCTAACGTCGCGGTGCTCGGCGCGGGCTCCTGGGGCACCGCCCTGGCAGCCCTGATCGCACGGCACGGTCACCCGACCGTGCTGTGGGGTCGCGATGCCGACGGCATCGAGGCCATCGAAACCCGCCACGAGAACCCGCGCTACCTCCCCGGCATCCCGCTGCCGGCGTCGCTGCGCGCGACCACCGATCTCGAGCATTCGCTGAAGGGGGCCGACTTCGTCCTCGTCGTCGTGCCCTCGCACGCCTTCGCCGAAACGCTGCGCAAGCTCGCCCCGCATCGCCCGGCGCACGCCGGCGTGGCATGGGCGACGAAGGGCTTCGAGCCGGGCAGCGGCCGGTTCCTGCATGAAGTCGCCGAAGAGGTGCTCGGTCCCGACGTGCCGCTGGCCGTCGTGACGGGCCCGTCGTTCGCGAAGGAAGTGGCGCAGGGCTTGCCGACCGCACTGACCGTGCACGGCAACGACGCCCCGTTCGCTCAGGCCGTCGCCGACGCGCTGCACGGTCCGGCGTTCCGCGCCTACACCGGCAACGACATGCTCGGCGCCGAACTCGGCGGCGCGATGAAGAACGTCCTCGCGGTCGCCACCGGCGTCGCCGACGGCATGCAGCTCGGCCTCAACGCGCGCGCGGGGCTGATCACGCGCGGGCTCAACGAAATGCTTCGCCTCAATCACGCCATTGGCGGCAAGGCCGAGACGCTGATGGGCCTGGCGGGCCTGGGCGACCTGGTGCTCACGTGTACGGGCGATCTTTCGCGCAACCGTCGCCTGGGCCTCGCGCTCGGCCGCGGCCAGTCGATCGAGGACGCCGTGCGCGAGATCGGGCAGGTGGTCGAATCGGTGCAGACGGCCGACGAGGTCATGCGCCAGGCGGAGCGCCACGGCATCGAACTGCCGATCTCCAGCGCGGTGCAATGCGTGCTGCATGGCGACCTGACGCCGGCCGAGGGCCTGAAGCTCCTGCTCTCGCGCGAACAGAAACCGGAATACCCGCGCAACCTGTTCGGCTGAGCGTTCCGGATGTCCAAAAGAGAAAACCCGGCCGAGGCCGGGTTTTTTGTTTCCCGCGTGATCGCTTCGTCAGAAGCTCGCGCGCACGCCCACGCCGAACATCGACGTGTCGCCACCGCCTTCGGCTTCGGCCACCAGGCCCCACGTCTGCGTGAGCTTGTACTGCACGCCGGCGCTGGCGCTGAAGGCGCCGTCGTAGAGATCGCCGTCGGTGTAGTTGCCCTTCACCCACAGCTCGACGTTGTCGGCGATGAGGTGGCGCACGCCCACGGCGATGCGGACATCGTCGCCTTCGTCCGCGCCTTCCTCGTCGTCCTTGACGTCGATCTTCGTGCGAAGCCAGCTCAGTTCGGCGACCAGGTCGGTGCGATCGCGCAGGTCGTGGTGCCAGCCGGCGCCGAGTACGCCCTGCGACATGTCGATGCCCGCGCTGCCGATTTCACCGCCGCCCATCGGCAGCGAGACGCTGACGTCGTCGTCGCCCTTGCGGTAGGCGCCGAACAGATGGATGGACGGCGCGATCTCCGCCGAACCGGCCACGTAGAAGCCGCCGGCCTCGATGTCGTCGATTTCGAATCCTGCCGGCGCCGGCAGTTCCTGATTGAGTTGCGCGTACCCGGCTTCCAGGTACGTGTAGCTGTGTCCGCCGGCGAGCGCGGCGAACGGCGCGGCCGCCAGCGCGGTCGCGAGTGCAAGTTGCTTCTTCATCCGATCCCCAAAAAAAGGCGCGTGCAAACCAGGCCGCACTTTGGCACGAAAGCGCCCGCGCGGCATGAGGCGGGCATCGCAAACGAAAGACCCGGCCGGAGTCGGGTCTTTGGTGGTTGCGTTGCAGCGCGGTCAGAAGCTCGCGCGCACGCCGACCATGTAGCGGGACAGGTCGTCGAACACTTCCACTTCGCCCACCAGACCCCAGGTCTGGTTGAACTTGTACTGGCCGCCGACGCCGCCGACGAAGTTGCCGTTGAAGTCGCTCGCATCGAGGTAGCCGATCTTCGCCCAGCCTTCGACCTGCTCGTTGCCGCCACGGATGCCGACCGAGGCGCGGCCGCCGTTGACGTGCCAACGGTCGGTGAAGGTGCCTTCGTCGTCGTGGACCTTGAAGTCTTCTTCCATGCGGAAATAGGCCAGCTCGCCGATGAAGTCCACGCGCTCGCCCATGGCCGAGTGGAAGCCCACGCCGATTTCGCTGATCGTCAGCTCGTCGTCGACCTTTGCTTCGTACGGATCCGGCAGGCCGATGTCGAGGCTGACGTTGTCGCTGTCTTCGCCACTGGCGTAGCTGCCGAACAGGTAAACCGACTTGCTCACGCCAAACGAACCGCGCAGATAGCCGCCGTCGGCGTCGAAGTCGCCCAGAATTTCGTCGTCGTGATCGATGCGGGCCTGGTTGTAGCCGCCTTCGATGTAGGTGTAGCTGACACCGTTGTCCGCAGCGGAGGCGACGAACGGCGCGGCCGCCAGCATGGCAGCCAGAACAAAACGCTTCTTCATGAGTCCCCTGATCCTTTTGGTATTGGTCCCTGACCGCCATTGCAGCGGCCGGCGCACCATATCGTGAAGAAATCGTTAATACAAGGGTGCCTGTAGTCACAAAAAGAAGCCCGGCGTGGGCCGGGCTTCCAATCACGACATGGGGGAGAGAGAACGCTGTCGTGTAACTCGTTGTCCGCCAGTGGCGGGATCGGACGCTGCGATCAGAAGCTGATGCGCGGGCCGACGAAGTACTCGGTGTAGCCGTCGACGAACTTCACTTCGCCGTTGATGCCCCAGGTCTGGTTGAACTTCACCTGCGCACCGACGCGGCCGTAGAACTCGCCGTCGACGCCCTGGTCGTAGTCCTCGTAACCGGCCAGCGCGAAGGCTTCGATGTTCGGGGTCAGGCCCGCGCGCACGCCGGCTTCCACGCTCCAGCCGTCCAGGTCGATGGCATCGAACTCGGCCTTCTCGTAGGCAACGCGGGTGAGCAGGTCGACGCTGGAGTTGATCTCGTGGTTGTAGCCCACGCCCAGGCGCCAGCGGTCCAGGTCGCCGAAGTTGTGGTCGAACTCCTGGCTGCTGTAATTGCCGAAAAGGTGGAAGTTCGGCGCGATGGCGCCGGAACCACCGACCGACCAGCCATCCGAATCCGGCGTGTCGTTGAAGCCGCCGATGGTGTCGGTGCTGGTGCCGACGTAGCCGCCTTCGATGTAGTTGTACGAGACGTTGTCGGCAGCCGACGCGGCGAACGGCAGCGCGGCGAGCAGGGTCAGGGCAAGCAGGGAACGCTTCATAAGGTCTCAGCCTCTTTATTAGGTGTCCGGCGCCGGTTTGGGGGGAAACGCGAGTGGCGCCGGTGCCGTGGAGTATCCGGAGCTAACCGAAATTTAACCTGAATACTGTACTGGAAGGTGCAGGAACTTCATCGAAACGTGACGGTCCCCCGCCGCGATCGTGGGCACGCCACCATAGTTGGGCACCATTTGTCAGAACTATGGTGGCGGCGCAGCGGCGGAACTTTGGTGACAATCTATTGCCAGCCGGCGGTGAAGGTCACCCCATTTCAGATAGCCATTGCCCCCAGTTGCACCTGCTCCGCAAACGACACCGAGTCGTTCAGATGGCTGTGGTTGAATTGATGCCCAGCGTTAGTCTGAATAACATCGCTCCAGTACGAAGCACGGAGCGCGCAGGGATGCAACAGGAAGACGGCGGCGTCGGGCGACAGGTAGCAATTGGGATTCTGGCTTCGGCGCTACGCCGAGTATGCGAAATGCCGATCGCAGGCCTGGTAGCTAGGTTGAAGGCGATCCACGCTTCGGAAGCCCAAGCGAGAACCTCAAAGCCGAAGGTGGTTGGTGAGTGGCAGAGACTGAAAGAAGTTCACATTCGGAACTTCAAGACAATTGATGAAGCAACGATCCCTCTTGGAGCCGTAACCATCTTGGTTGGGCCAAATAGCTCCGGGAAGACATCGGTTCTTCAGGCTGCTCATTGGGCGGCACGGGCCGCTAGCTACATCTCGCCCAAGAACACTAAGGAAGTAATCGCGTTCGACCGAATAGACTACCTGCCGTCGAGTCGCCCTCTGTCGACTGGATACTTCAGTGACCTTGGCTCAGGAGTCTCGCAGCCCCATTCGGCAGTCTCATTCGTTCACGACACTTCAGGGATCACACCGCCCCCACGCGCGACGATAAAGATTTGGGCTGCGCGAAATCGCGGCGCGATATCAGCGCACATCGAGGGCGGATCGGCAGTGACGCCATTCAAGCAGCGCAGTCACTTGATCACCGCCTACATTCCTGGCCTCGCCGGTCTGGCGGAACGGGAGACAATCCTGGCACAACCGCTCATGCGGCGACACGCAGCAAGTGGTGATGCAGGAGGAGTACTCCGAAATGTTCTCTACAACCTTGCGAGCCGGCAGGGGGACGAGGAGCCTGGAGCGCCCGGAGGGCGCCTAAGGCGCCTCAATGAGCTCCTTGCAACGATCCACCCGGGATTCTCTGTCCAAGTGTCCTTCGACGAGCGGGAGGACATCCACATCAATGCCACGTACATGAGGGATGGCGTCGACAATGGCCCAAAGCCACTTGAAGATCTCGCCACCGGAATCCTTCAAGTGCTGCAAATCTTCGCGTACCTCATTCTTTTTCGGCCGCGACTACTCCTCGTAGATGAGCCAGATGCACACCTTCACCCCGACAAGCAAGAGAGGCTAATTGAAGCTCTAGAGGCCGCTTCCGAGGAGTTTGGCGCACAGGTTGTACTTACTACGCATAGCCAGCACGTAGTTCGAGCAGCGTCCCCGTCGGTTCAGCTCGTTTGGATGAAGGAAGGTCGAGTTGTTTCTGACGAAGAAAGGGGGATCCGTACCTTGATGGGATGGGGGGCGCTTGATAAGAGCGCGATCTTCTTTGTCGAAGATGAAGATGACACAGCAATACGCTCAATCCTCCGCCAATGGCCAAGCATCGCCCGCCAAATATCCGTCTGCCGGTGCTTCGGTGTAGACAACCTGCCTAGGAAGCCGTTGGTCGATGGGTTCGTCAGAGAGGGCGACATCCAACTGAGCATGATCCTCCACCGCGACCGGGATTTCATGACGGAAGCGGAGTCAGGGAAATGGGTGGCCCAGTATGCTTCGTCGTTCGCGTGGGTTACGCGACATGTTGATGTGGAGGCCTACTTTTGCCAGCCGGAGTATCTTGCTGAACTTTACAAGGTCTCCGAATCCACGGCGAAAAGCTGGGTTGTGGAAGCGGCAGCATCCATCGGTGGGGCGAAGAAGCTATTCATGGAGAAGCGTCGAGTCATCAATCGCCTTCTGTACCCTGATGGCGGAAGCCCGAATAGCGACGAGCTTTGGTTGCATTTGGGAGAGCAAGGGCCGCACTCAGTCTTAGGGAAGGGTCTCTTAAAGGCTATCAAGGTCATCGTCAGGCGCGAACACAAGGACGATCGCAAGCTCGGGAACTTTGCTATTCCAGATTCAATTGAGGTCGCGCCAGACCTCCGGGAAGTCCTCGAAAGGTCATTGCAGCGACAAGCGGCTACCGGGTAAGCCGAGCGGCAGCAGCTCGCAGCGACGCTTGAGGAGGGCTGCGATGACGCGCTGTACGCTGCTAGGATTGTCGCCGAATGCCACGGAACGGGAATTGACGTTGAATCGGTGCCCCTCGAGTACTCTCGCAATCATTCCGCAAGCAGAGAACGACTTTCGCTTCTCTGTGCCTCGGTGAGGCAAGCAGGAAGACGGAGGAGGCATGCGAAGGTGTTCGCCAACCGCCCATTTCTTGATCGATCAACGACTTGCTTTGCCCTGAATTCACCTAGCATGAGCTGAGGATCCGGGAAGGCTCTCCAAGGCCGTGGCGCGGGCGCGTGAGCCTTCGACAAGTTACTAAGGCTCCCAGACTTCATAGCAGCTCAGTAACCGTGGAGTCCGGCGACGCCATCGGGGGAACGCCTTTCCTTGCCTTCCCCGTCCCCCTATCTTCCCTCTCTGACCCGCCGGTGTTCCGGCACCTTGGCGCAAGGATTGCATTGTGGCGTATCAGACCGACTGGCCCGAAATTCTCGAATGGCTCGGAAAGAGCCGCACGGTATGGATCAAAAAGCTCGCCCGTAATGACTGCTCCTGGGCTGAAGACTCCATGAAGCGTCAGTACGGCTTCTATGTGCCGTCGGATGTCCGCAACGCGAACTTCTTCCCCCCCTTGCTCGCTCTCAGTCCGGACCGGGCCCACATTCGCGAGACCGAGCTGCGTACGTTCTGGCCCACGACCGGTGAATGGCGAATCTCGCGCGTAGTCCATTACCTGCGCAAAGGGTCTGAGACACACTTCACCGGGCTGCCCAAGGACCAGTTCGCAGGCCTAACACCTGCCTCGCTCCTTCTCATGGGAGCCTTCGACCTGCCAGACGGCTTGGCGCATTGGATCCTCATCGTCGATTCTGCTTCCGAAGCCGCCGCGATCGTGGAAAGCGTGTTCGACTTGGGCAGCGACTTCCACACCGGTCTTTTTCTGCCGGCCGACTACCTGCTGCGTGCACGCGATGAATACAGCCAGCTCATCGAAGAGCTCTCGCATGCACTAGCGCAAGGGACGCTGCCGGCATTCATCGCCTCTGCCGCGCTGCCCTCAACCGACGCGCTTGCACAGATGGCGCAAACCCAGTTCATGCGCGGACGCCGGCTGTCGTCACTCAGTCCCTTCGCCCTCGCCGCGCCCGGGGACGCGGTCATGACCATCAGCCGGGATATCGAGTACGCTCTCTATCGTCAGGCCGAAATGCGCCATCGCGCGGCCGAGGTCCTGCGCATCCTTACCGGTCAGGGCGGAGGCGTCGACATTGCGACTGCCGTGGTGCGCGGGTTCGGAGCACTCGATGCGACCTTCCTCAGTGCCAGTCAGCATCGCAAATCGCGCGCAGGCATGTCGTTTGAGCACCATATCCGGCGGTTGCTCGAGGATGGCAACATCCGCTACGAGGCTCAGGCCGTAACCGGCGGCCGACGACCCGATTTCGTCATGCCCACCTCCGCATCCCTGGCAAACAACGCGGCCGAGCATCACGTCTCCATGGTGCTTTCTGCCAAAACCACGCTCCGGGAGCGCTGGAAGCAGATCGCTCTGGAACGATTTGCCAGCCCGATCTTTCTGGCGACCGTGGATGACCGCATCTCCGATGAGGCCATCCGCGACATGTCCGGGCACAATATCTGCCTGGTCGTACCGGAGTCACTGAAGGAAAGCGACTACGACGTGCACCCAAACGTCATCACGTTTGGCGATTTCTTCCGATATGAAGTTGGCCAGAAGCGGCCGACGTTGCTGGCGGCGCCGGCCTTCAGGCTGACCTGACCGACGGTGGTACTGCAAGGCAAAGGTCTGTGATGAAGCCAAGCCGAAAAGTTTGAGGGCCATGCTCCCGATGCATGCGCACCCCGGCCTTAATGACCCATCAAGTTCCGCCAGCCTGCGGACGAGGTAATTCGGCGCAAAGACGCTCCGGAAACGCACGGAACCGGCGTCGTACCACTCGCCCGCGTTTGCCCCTGAGCAGTTTCCCGTCAGTTTCCGCCTGACTGCCCGTCTCCCTGACTGCCTTAACAAACTGCGATGGCTGCCGCAGAATCGGGACCGGCCTGACGGGGCGACCTTCCCGGCGTCGCCGGACATTTTTAGAAGCGCCCAGCGCAGAGGCGGGCACGAGGAGTAAACATGGACGACAAGGAACTCAGGTCTGCCCGGCAGTCGGTTCCGCCGAATGCTGAGCAGCTGATCAACGCTCTGCGCCAGATCGGCTACAGCTTCGAGCAGGCGGTATCGGATCTGGTGGACAACTGCGTCAATGCGAAAGCGAAGAACGTCCTGATCCGCCTGCAGTACGACGACCAGGCCATCGTGCAGTTGCTGGTGGCCGATGACGGGCACGGCATGACCGAGTCCCTGCTTCAGCGCGCCATGCGTTTCGGCGCCCATGAAGACATCGGCGATCTGTCCTTGGGCAAGTTCGGCATGGGTATGAAGCTGGCCTCCTTCAGCCATGCCAAAACGCTGTCTGTACATACGGTCTCCGGCGCCAGCGCCTGCGGCCGTCGCTGGACGGTGGAGGGCATCTCACGAAACTGGCTCCTCGAGGAGATCCCGTCCGAAGAAGCACGCGAGGCCACCGCCGGGCCGTTCCCATCGATGGACCTCGCCCGGTGTGGCAGCGTCATCGAGTGGAGCCGCATCGACCGGCTCGCCACCAGTAAGAACGGCGTGGATGCCACGCTGAGCCAGCTGTTCAACCGCCTGCGCGTCCATCTCGGCCTGCACTTCCATCGATTCCTCGAATCCCGGCGCCTGTCTATTCGCCTTGATTCGCAGCATGTCGACGGTAGCGAGGCCGATCGTGCAACCGAGATCGCCGCGCTTAACCCGTTTCGCTACGACGAGAGCGGCGCACCGGAATTCCCGCAGAACTTTCCGGTCACGATCCCTGAGATCGGCAAAATCAAGGCCATCGCTCATATCTGGCCGCCCAACAGCAAGAGCCCCGAGTACAAACTCGGCAACCGGGCGGCCTCCCGGCAAGGCTTCTACTTCTATCGCAATGACCGCCTGATCCAAGCCGGCGGCTGGAACGGCGTGGTCGAGCATGAAACGGAGCCGCATACCTCGCTGGCTCGCATCGCCGTGGATCTGCCCGAATCCATGGATGAGCACTTCGGCCTGAACGTTCAGAAGTCACTGGTCATCGTTCCGCCGCCCTTTGCCGAGTCGATGCAGGCCGCGACCTCAGCGTCGGGCGTGCAGTTCTCGAAGTACCGCAGCCTCGCCGAACGCGTATACCGCAAGAAGGACGTCCGGGCACAGACAGACTATCCGTTGGTTCCTGACGGCGCCCTTCCGGCGGAACTCGCCCGGCGTGCTCGCGACGTGCTCGGTGATGGAAGCAAGACCCGCCCGGTGAAGATTGTCTGGGACGAGCTCTCCGATCCTGGCGCGTTGTTCGAGGTGGATCGCGAGGAAATGTGTTTGCGCCTAGACAAGCGCATGCGCCGCAAGCTCCTGGGTGGCAAGCGCGGAACGCAGACCGATCTTCCTGTCGTCAAATTGCTGCTCTTCCTGCTGCTTGAGCAGGACTTTGACAAGGCGCGACACTCAGCACAGCGCCGCAAACAGCTCGACGCCCTGTCCGAGTTGCTGTCCACTGCACTGCGCTTTGAGTAACGACTATGACTAGGACAGCACCGGAAGTGATGGAGTGGCGAGTGCTTGAGGAGCACTACATCTCAGCGGGCCTGCCGATTGAGCAGCCGATGCTGAGTGAGCCGGATCTGCGGCTGGTGTTTGCTCTGAATCCGGCCAGACTGGGGCTTCGAATGCGTGTCCCTGAGGGCCGGCTCCCGTCGCACTCCTGGGTACTGCGGAACATTACATTCCGCACCGTCCAGCTGGCGGGAACCCGGTTTGTCGAGGTGCTGACGGATACGCCGGAACTGTTCCGGGCGATCTATGCGCTCATCAACGACGTTATGGCCCGTATCCGCGACGGACAGAGTGACGGGCTGCTTGCGCTGGAGTCCAGTCTGGCGGACTTTCGACTACTGGTGGCTCAGGTCACCCAGCTGTCTAAGGAAAGGGCCGTTGGCCTGCTGGGTGAACTGATGGTACTTGAGGAGCTGCTAAGGAACGGTGCGACGGACACCGTCTGCTGGATCGGTGGCGAACGCGAGTCTCACGACTTCCGCCTCGGTCTGCACGAACTGGAGGTGAAGGCTACGACGGCGAATGTCCGGGAACATCAGATCCACGGCCTCAACCAGCTGACGCCTTCGCCGGGGCACACGCTGTCTCTCATCAGCATTCGGCTGGGTCACCCCGGCGCTGGGCCCGGGCGCTCCGTCAACGACTTGGTGACCACCATTCGGCAACTCCTGCCCGGACAGCCGGCACGAAAGCGATTCGATCATTCACTGACACAGGCCGATTACGACGAGCGGCACACGGAATGTACGGTGCGCTATCAGCCCAGTGCTGCGGTCACGGACATCTTCATTGGACGCGACTTCCCGGCCATGAGCCATGAGTGGTTGCATGGAGTGCTCGCGGTCGATGCTGCACCAAGGATTCGCAACGTTACCCTGACACTCAACATGGAAGGCATCGGACGGCCATTTGACGCCGCCGGCTACTTCAGGAAGACGGCATGAACGAGACCGAGATCTCCCGCTTGGTCGGGCTGCTGCACGCGACCCTCGAAGCAATGTCTGCCGGACCCGGCCCGTCTGGGCTGGAGCGCAGAGTCCGCTTCGAGCTGGAAGATCGTGAGGTGACCTCCGACATCGACGGTGCAGTGGCGTATCTGTTCGGCGAGATCGCACGAGGGGCTGCGAATTCGTCGGCACACCTCGTATTTGCGCGTCACCTTCGTGCCTGGGACGCCATCAGCGAAGCCCCATGGACCGAGCAAACCGGCAACTTCACGCCTGAGCGTCGCTCGCTGGTCTGTAGTGCCCTCAGATTGTCCGCAGCGATGGCTGAGGCACTGCTCACGAATATTCCGATCCACAAAGGCTTCGACGATGCAGTCCTGATCGCGAACGAGCATCAGACGTGGTACTCGGAACTGCGTAAGCAGCAGGCAGGCACGTTCTACTGGAGCCAGTATGAGCGCTACCTGCAGACCCAATCCGGCTGGGACGAAGCGGCCACGACCTCGCTTAACGAGTCGACTGACAAGGTGATGCATTGCCTGTCCGATCCGCAGCGTCATGAAGCCTTTGCGGTCCGCGGACTCGTGGTGGGTTACGTCCAGAGCGGCAAGACGGCCAACTTCACCGCCGTCATCGCTAAAGCCATGGACGCGGGTTACCGTCTGATTATCGTGCTGGCGGGAATGCTCGACAGCCTACGCTTTCAGACTCAGCGACGCCTCGACAAAGAACTGGTCGGCCGCGAGCAGATTCTGCGCGACAGGCAGGTCGATCAGGCCCACGAATACAGCGGCGACCAGGACTGGGAACGCTTCACTTCCTATGGCTGTCTGCCCGTTGAGAAGGGTGGCTTCGATATCCGTCGCATCACTACGTCTGTGGAGGACTACCAGAAGCTGGGACAGGGACGTGACGTCCTGCGCTTCGAGAAGCAGTTCGCGGACCGTCCCCTCAATCACCCCGACAACCTGCGTACCACCGCGGCCCGATTGATCGTCATCAAGAAGAACCCTGCCGTTATCCGCAAGGTCATCGCGGATCTGAAGGGTTTGCAGATGTCCTTCGACGACATCCCGGCCCTGATCATCGACGACGAGTCCGATCAGGCATCTGTGAACACCGTCGACCCAAGGAAGAAGCCGGCCGAAGGAAAGGACACGCGAACCGGTACCAACAAGGCCATTGTGAACCTGCTCGCGATGCTTCCCCGATCGCAGTATGTCGGGTACACGGCGACGCCCGCTGCCAACACACTCATTAATCCCGGCGACTCGCTGGACCTTTTTCCGCGCGACTTCATCGAACTGCTTCCCCGGCCTGCCAACTACATGGGCGTAGCGGACTTCCATGACTTCGACGACGAGTTCAACCCGCGCAGCAAGGAAGAAGTCGCAGACATGGGCTATGTCTCTAACCGCAATGCGTTCGTACGCAGCATCGTGGATTCCGACGACACGGGGACATTTGCTAAGGCGCTGGATGCCTTTTTTCTGACTGGCGCCCTGAAGTTGTTCCGTAACGATCTGGCACCCGGGTCCGTCAGCACTCGTCACCATACGATGCTGGTCCACCGCTCCTCAGGCCAGGACGCTCATGATGAGGACCGGGACACCGTCAGGCAGCTGCTGTCAAGGAACGCATACCGGAAGGCCGTCTCGCTGGAGCGCCTGTGGCGCCTCTGGAAGGAAGACTTCGAACCGGTGTCCGCCGTGAAGGAGCCGGGCCTGGCGCGTCCCGTGAGCGTTGCCGAACTTCGTCCGTTTCTGATTCAGGCGTTCGAGAAGTTTGAAGGATCCCGGAAGCAGGTCTTGGTCGTCAACGGACGCGATACGAACAAGGATGACATGCCTGACTTCGACAAGGAGAGTGTGTGGAACATTCTCGTAGGCGGCGCCAAGCTATCACGCGGCTACACCGTTGAAGGCTTGACGATCAGCTACTTTCTGCGGCGGGCGCAGGCGGCCGATACCCTGATGCAGATGGGTCGCTGGTTTGGCTTTCGGCGTGGGTATCGCGATCTTGTCCGGCTCTACTTGGCCTCACAGGTGACCGTAGGCAAAGCGAAGGTCGACTTGTACGACATGTTCGAGTCTGTGTGCATGGACGAAGAGCGCTTTCGCCAGCGCATCAGAATTTACTCTGCTCAAGGCATCCGTCCCATTCAGGTCCCGCCACTGGTTCCCATGGGCATGCTGATTCCCACGCAGAAGAACAAGATGCACAACGCCGAAATCGCCATGGAGAATTTCGGCGGGAAGGGCGCGCAGTCCGGGCGCGTTACGTTCGCACCGGCTGTGCGCAAGGCAAACGTTGCGAGGCTGTCCACCCTTCTGGGCAATCAGCTTGGCGAACCCGTGGAGCTGACCGGCACCTGGAAAGATCAACGCCAGTCGCTGCGAGGTCGCGCCTACACCGTCGGCGCTCCTGAGTTCTTGGAGTTCCTGAAGGCGTATCGGTGGGGTACGCCTGCAAACCAGTTCGCCGCGGTGATCGGTTTCTTATCGGGGACAGGCGGGCACTCGCCGGACGTCGATAAGTGGCGCGTGATCCTGATGGACAATCCCAGCGCGGCCGGAAAGTGGCGCTTCAACGGGAAGGCGGTCGGGGTCTTCGAACGCGGTGGCACCGCCGAACGGTTCAACGTGTTCTCCGAGTCCCGCCACAAAGCCGTTGCCGCTCACCTTACTGGCGTGACTGCGCTTAGTAGTCCGAATGCACAGCTGGTCGCGATGACGCAGCCACGACAGGCCATCTGCCTGATTTACCCCGTCGTCCCGCGTGATTTTGGGGGAACCTCCGTCAAAGACACGGAAATCACGCTGGGCATGCATCTGGAGTTCCCGGCGAACCGCATTCCTGAGCAGATTAACTTCCGTGTGCGGGATCCGAAGAGCGATGCGGCCTTTGTCGATGTGGCACAGCACAACTGATCAGTGCTCACTGATTCCGGTGAAGCGGCTGTCGCTGGGGTGTGGATGCTGGGCAGCGAGCGCGCACGCGGGCAAGGCGTGACTAAGTTTAGGTCCGCTTCTGGCCCGGAGCGGACGCTGACGAGCTCGCCGATCTGGCCGGCGCTGCCATTTCCCCGATCGGACGGAAGACCCATGGTCGGATTCACAAGCTTGCGGAACTGGGTTAACTGCGCACCGTTAGCTCAACTGGTGCGTCGTCGGATCATCGAGAATCCCGACCATGCAGTTGGCGACGTCCGCGCCGGTCGCCGTCGACAGGATGTTCCACCGCAGGTCGGCGCCCACCTTTAGATGGCCGCGAGCAGGCTTGAACGTCAGCGTCGCCGGACGAACGATCGTCCAATCGCAGGCACTGTCCCCGAACAAGCGCTACCTCTATCTGCTTGTCGGCTATCACTTCGTTGACACGCTCATTCCGAAGTTGTCGAAGAGTTTGTTCCGAGCGTCTCCATAGCTCTGGAGCCCGTGAGACCGTGCCGACGCTAAGGACATTCCTGACGGCCTTCAAGGCGCCGACTTCATCTCAATTACCGCGACTGGCCTGCCCGACAATGCAACGCCCCCTGCCCCGCACGCTGGGTCAAATGAGTGATAGATTGTCACTGAAACAGGGCAAGAGAATCCTATGACCCCCCATGAAGAAGAACTCGCCCTACTGAAGCGAGTCCTAGAGGTTTACGACCAGAAGCAGATCGCGGCCCATCTTGCCGCTGTCAGTCCGGGTGCCCCGTGCCGCGAGACGCTCAACCGCTGGGTCAACGGCAAGGCCGCGCCAGGCCTAAGCCATGTCGAGTACAAGGCTCTTGAGGCGCTGCTGCCGCAGCCAGCCAATGCTAAGCATGAGTTCGACTTCATTGATCTGTTTGCGGGCGTCGGAGGGCTTCGGCGTGGTTTCGAGGCCATCGGCGGCCGCTGCGTGCTCACGAGCGAATGGAATAAGGAGGCGGTGCGAACCTACAAGGCCAATTACCACTGCGATCCGGCTCATCATGTCTTCAATAGTGACATCCGGGAGATGACCCTCTCCGGCCGGGAGGATGTGTCCGAAGAAGAGGCCTACCGTCACATAGATGCCGTTGTTCCTGACCATGATTTGCTCTTGGCGGGCTTTCCTTGTCAGCCGTTCTCCATCGCAGGCGTCTCCAAAAAGAACGCGCTCGGGCGTGCTCATGGTTTTGAGTGCAAAACGCAAGGCACGCTGTTTTTTGACGTCGCGCGAATTCTTGCGGCTAAGCGTCCTGCGGCATTCCTTCTGGAGAACGTGAAGAACCTGAAAAGCCACGACAAGGGCCGCACTTTCAAGGTAATTGTAGAAACTCTCAGCGAACTGGGCTATTGGGTAGCGGATCTAGTTCACGACGCGGGCAAAGATCCCAAGATCATCGACGGCAAGCACTTTGTTCCGCAGCACCGTGAGCGAATCGTGTTGGTGGGCTTCCGAAAGGACCTGAACGTTCACGACGGTTTTTCGCTGCGTAATATCGCGAAGCACTTCCCGAAGGAGAGGCCCACGCTCGGTGACATTCTCGAATCGAAAGTGGACGACAAGTACATCCTGACGCCGAAGCTATGGGAGTACCTGTTCAACTATTCGATTAGGCACAAAGTCAAGGGAAATGGCTTTGGGTATGGGCTTGTGAAAAAGGGTGATGTGACACGCACCCTGTCGGCGAGGTATTACAAGGACGGCTCCGAGATCTTGGTGGATCGTGGCTTCAACCCGTTGAAGCCCCTGCATGAGCCGAAAAACCTCAAGAGCCGACCGCGTCGCCTGACGCCGCGGGAATGCTCGCGCCTGATGGGCTATGACCGCCCTGGTGAATCGACATTCAGAATTCCGGTATCCGACACGCAGGCGTACAAGCAGTTCGGAAACTCCGTGGTGGTTCCGGTCTTCGCAGCAGTGGCTAAGATGATGAAACCTGCGATCTTGGCGGCGAAGCAGCACCCTGCGCGGGCCGCAAGAAAGGTTGCTAGGCGCAAGCGTGTCTGACGTCCTCAGTCCCGAAGCACGCGCGCGCAACATGCGGGCGATCCGTGCCCGGGACACTGGCCCGGAGTTGCTGATCCGCAAGGCGCTTCACCGCAAAGGATTTAGATATCGGCTGCACGTCCGAGAGCTCCCGGGCACGCCTGACATTGTGTTTCCTAAGTTTCGGGCTGCTGTATTCGTCCACGGCTGTTTTTGGCACCAGCACCACTGTTCGCTATTCAAGCTTCCTAGTACTCGACCGGACTTCTGGCGCGAGAAAATCGCTCGTAACGCGTTGCGCGATCGCGATGCGCGCGAGAAGCTGCTCGCTGACGGCTGGCGTATCGCCACGGTCTGGGAATGCGCGCTCAAAGGCCGCTTTCGACAGGGAGTAGAGAATGTCGCCGACACGCTGGCATTCTGGCTCGGTGATGCCGATGAGGCCGCAATCGAGATCGCCGAGATTTGGATTGATTGACTTGATCATTCCCGACTCCCGAGCGGGATATCACTAGCGCATGTGATAGCCGGGTGTAATCGCTGGGGGGCGCACGGTCGACGGCATTGCCGGCCGCGCGAGTCAACCCTGCTTTCCGACGTTCTCTCTTGCCGAGCTAGGCACCATAATGGTGATGCGCGTCGCTACGTCGAGTCGTCGAAGAACAAGCATGCTCACTCACTAGGAGTTGGTGCGTCTGCTGCCGAGGTCGTCCTCGGAGGTTGTCCGATCCGGTCGGAAGCGGACATCAGCGTCGGCGAGGCGAGCTTACCCATCAGATGTCCGCTAACGGTCAGAAGCGGACACTTCACCTAGTTTCGCTGCCACGAACTCCCGTGCTTCGGTGAGCACGTTCGCCCCGTGCGCCCCAGTCACAACGTCATCGAGGGCGCCGGCCACGAAATCTGACCAGGAGCATGCAGTCGCCCCGGACGAATGGGCGTAACGACCGAAGGCGCTGCACACGGTCTGATCGTCCATCACAAGGAGTTGATACAGCTCTCTCGCCGGATCATCAAAGCGCCATTCGCGGAGAGGCTTGGGGGGAACGTAGGTCATCTGAACTCGCGAGGCCGAATGCCCGCTTCGGGTCGAAAGCGGACATTAGCATCCGATCCCGCCTCCGCCCTCCCCCAATGTCCCCTATCGGACAGTCGCCATCGGTTGAGTTAAGCCGTGCCGTGAATCGGCATCGGCTTGAACGAATTATTATGTTGCAGCTGTACCATGCTTCAGCCACTCATCGTTGCTTATCAACGTTGTGCGGTGAACGGTGAGCTTGCTGCAACCGTCGATGGCCTTGAGGCTAGACTTTACGCTCTCTACGAGCGCAGGGTGGAGCCACGGACTGAGAGTTACCTGCCTGATCGCATTGAGCTCAATCGGCAAAGCGTAGGAGAGCATTTCTTCTGTCTCTGACTCCCATAGCAACCGAACCTCACTCTCCGCACGGTACGGGTAGCGTTTGATGAATGGAAGACGATGACGGGGAAGTTTCGTGCTGCGAATATCCTCAAGCTTTACGTACTCAACCTCCATCAGCTGAAGGCCATCAATTCCATCTATTGAGTTCCGAAGCGACTGCTCATTGAGGGTTATGCGAACGCCAGAAGAAGTTGGCGCAAATATCCGCCAGTGGTGATACGTCTCCTGAGAGCGCGTGAAGCACAGCGCCAGCACTGAAGCGAGCTTGCTCTTCTCTCGGTACAGGGTGACAAAGCTTGAGTCGTTCTTGTCATCCCAAGTCATCGGATCAAGAAGAGTTAGCTGGCGATTCTTGAGGATGTGAATCAGAGACGGAAGATCTGTGTACCTAAAGAAGTGAACATCACCCACGCAGATCTCTCCCCTGCATAACGCCTGAAATGATCCGCGCCGCGAAGCGGCGTCGGCTTGGACGGACTGTTATACCGCTTTCGACCATTTTGCCAGGCTTTGATCAAATGGCCTGTAGAAAGGATGACGATTCAAGAAGAACTTCTTTTCGTCGCGAGGAAATTCTGAGGCGGAGTAGATAAACGCGCTCTTACGCCAAGGGTCCATGTGCTGAAAGGACTCTTTGTGCTCTCTCAACCAATCTACCGCTCCATTCGCCTTAGCGGCGAGAAGAATCTCCCTCTGCGCGAAAGCGTCAGATGAGCTGTAGCTCTCCGCAAGTTTTGAGAAATGATTCATATGCGGAGTCTTGCTAAATAGGCTAAGCACCGACAGTCGGAAGTACGGCTGCTGTGCAATTTCCGGCAGATTCAGGAGGCCAAGAAGTCGCTCCCCCAAGCGCAACCAATCTTGCTGGTCTATGAATTGAACGGAGGCCAGGTAGGTGCATATGTTGGCTAAGCAAGGCCCAAGTTTCTCGATGTTGCGAAGTGAAATGTCGATTGCACCTGGATGTCCCACTTGGGCGAGGCGCCGGTAGAACCATCTGAGGCGAATGAAATCAATAGGGGTCTGTCTCAAGTACTCGGTTATCACCTGCTCTAGTGCGGCCTGCGAAAACTGAGCCCAATCAGCAGCGCTGATGGAGTTGTAGGTGATGACTTTGTACGGATTTCCGCCAGAGTAGCGCTTGATGATCTTTAGAAGTCTGTCTTCTTCGTCTGAGATCGGGCGGTCTTGCACCATCTCATGACACAAGGCTTGAAAGTCACTCTGATTGAACAGCTTGGTCTTATGCCTTTGCAGCATGAGTCGCTGTTGTTGATCAAGCGTTGTAGCAATTTTCCCTAGTGTCGCTCTTGCTTCCTGTTCGCTCGCGCAGAACACGAGTATGTCGTCTGCGTACCTCAAGAAATCAAGCCCTTGTACCCGCAGGGAGTTGTCAATTGGGATCAGAGTTGATTCCGCAATAAGATGCGTTGCGTGAGGGCCAATTGGTACCCCTCTTGAAACGCCTGCCGTTGTCGATTCGAATAACCCGATTAGCCACTTCGTGACTTGATTCGGAAATGAAGAAGCGATCAGCTGATTCTCGATTGTATGGTGATAAATCTGATTGTAGAAATCCGCAATATCGCAATAGAGAACCCACTGAAAATTACTGGCCTTGCGGTACGCAGATTCCCAGAATTTGTTCCAGCTCTCTTTTTCTCCGTAAAGCCCGTCGACAAGAGTGGGGTGGAATCTGTAACTGAAGATCGTGTCTGCTGCTAAGCGGCGTCGTTCGATCTCTGCGCCGTACTCGTAAACAAGTGCGCAAAAGATGATCGAATCTTGAGGGTCTAGCTGCGTTGCCTGTCGGTAAGAGAAGTCATCTTTTGGAACAAGAAATCGACGGCAGGGGCCTGCCGGTAGGTCGCCGAGCTGCTTTCCGGTGACATTAGTTATGAAGTCGGTTGGTTCCGAATTGATTGCGTCAATCTCAGGGATCTTCGGAAATAGATCCCCATCACCGTGTGCAGACAGGAATTGAAGAGACCAGCGGAGTGATGCTTCTGAGATCACGACTACTCCCCGAGCGGTCAAGCGCCTGAACTAAGCCGAGCCGCGAAGCGGCTTCGGCTTGAATAGTGAGGGCCGCGCACCGGAAGCCCTACATGCCGAACGCATTGAACGCCAAGAACACCCCGGCGTACAAGGAGGGGGCGGCCGCAGCAATTGCAAACAGATGCTGGCGATGTGTGTGGGACCCGAGCCAAGGCAACTTAGCGGAAGCTTTGGAGTAGCCGACGCCCGCGACGACGGCAGAGGCGCCGAGCCAAATGGTTATGGCGAGCATGTAAGGCAGTTGAACGCCAAAGAACTTCGAGCCATAGCGACGCGCAGCGCTTGAACACCTCGATCCAGCATGTGCGGTCTGCACGTCTGCACGTCTGCTGAGTCGCCGACGGAGCAAACTAGGAGGAGGTGCGAGGTTCGCCCAAGCGGCAGCCGGGCCCGTGGCGGCCGAATCGCTTTTGCAGAGGCGATGGCGCTTTGACAGGCGGCCCTGCTTTGCTCGCTGCGGCACCCCGGCCCTCGGCCTTGCGTCGGGGTTCTTCGTCTGCGACGAACTTGCCCTAGGCGGGGCTCAGGCGCTTCGCGTCGCGGACAGCTGCGTCAAAGATCGCAGTGTCCAATACGAACGTCTCCCGCATCCCGTCGGCCGTCATGGACGTGCGCAGCGCGTCACGCTGAACTAGCGTCTCGATGGCCGGTCCGGACACCTGGAGTCGATTCATCTGGGTCCAAGTGAGTACCGCGCCGCCAGCCTGCACGAAGGCCGCAACTACCTTGCGCTCCTCATCGCTGAGCGCTTCATAGGTCGCTTTAGCGCGCTCGCGCTCAGTCTCCCGCCCCGTCGCCCTCCGGACCTTTTCATAGAGCCACGTCGACAGCAGGCGCGCTAGCGGGAACGCGATGACGGCCGCGAAGACGGCTATCACCCAGTCGCGCCAGTACAGGTACACGAGAAGGCCGGCCACGCCTGCCACTGACGTGCCAACGCTGCGGCCGAAGTCGGTTTCGCCGTACACACGGTCAACCCATTTGTCGAAGGTACCCATCTCGCCCCCCTTGGCGACCCGATGGGCGGACCACACTGCCCGCCCACAACCGTAACAACGCACAGCCTATCCGATCCCCTCGCTCGCGCGACGCCCACGCCAAGGCATGGGCGCTGCCCCTTTGATGGATCGTCAATTGCTGGGTCGCGGAGATCGGCCTGCACACAAGACCGCATAGCTGGAGCGACAAACTCCGCGGACGTCCACCATAGATTGGCGCAAAACGACAATCTTTAGCGGATCCCGCCCCTGGACAACGTCGGACGCCTATGTGCTGGGTCCACCAGGACTCGAACCCGACTATGGAAGCGGGTGAGATGCGGCTATGTGGCGAAATTTGCATGCTCGGCTACTAGTACTAGAGCCGTAGCGTTCACAATCCTCATAGCATCACGGCGGCTAAGCCGCGTGTCTTGCGCCACCGCAGAGTAGGCCACCCCCCTCTTTTGCAACTTCTGCAACAGATACAACGCCTTCGAGAAGGCCCGAATCTTTATCCGCGTCCGCAGAAGCTTGGCTTGTCGATCATAGTGGCGATCGTATCGCCAGAGCAGTTGTGGCATATGCCACTTCGCCGCCACGCGTTCGACCTCATATCGTTCAAGAAGAAGGCCGAGCGGAGGAAGCTCGCAACGTCGGTTGAGGAGAATCGTGATGACGCGCCGAATCTTAGCGACAGCGGCATTCTCCCAATCAGCGGAGAAGGGAATGCCCGTGAAGTCGGTGCTGAGATCGATCAGCGGCGGTGCCGCCACCTCTTCCGGCCGTAGCAGAAGATCCAGAACGGATACTCCCTGTGCCGCGGCGACATTGAGGATAATGGCCACGGTCGGCGCTCCGAGCTCGTGAAGCTGCTGACGCAGCCCGGGATGGCCAGCGAACTGGTTTTCGAAACGTCGGTAAGTATTGCCTGGTAGCTCATACGCCTCGTCGGAAGAGATCCATGCGACGAGCTCACCGATGTTTCTGTCTACCCATTCCTGTGACGAAGTCAGTGGCAGTCCCGGTCGGCCAGCGTGCCCGAGCGGCTGCCTGCAAGCCGTACACGTGCCGTACCTCGAGAACGACGGAACGCTTCGCTGCACGGAGCCACAACGGGGACAGGTGCTCTCGATTGCTACGTTATGAATCTGGCATCTGGACAGGTGCGAGAAGTGCCAAGCCAGACGGCAACCTACCCAGTCATCAGGGTCTGCGAGCAGGCAGGCCGGACACCAACGCCGATTGTGACTGAGACCATGTCCCGTTTCATTGATCAGCCTGTTGAGCGCCCAGAACGTACCCCGCAACAGGTTCGTGCTGCCCGTTAGCGTATTGAGTGTCTCAGCTCGGCGGATGAAACGGCGCTTGCCGGGCCCGGTGATAAGAGAACGTGGCCGATTGTTGTGAACGTGCTTCTCGCCGCTCGCGACATCGACCTTCTGTAGGAGGGTGGAAACTTTCTCGCCAGATGCGTGCGCCAGGCGCACAACATATGACTCTAGCGATTCAGCGTTGGGGGTGCCCACTCCGCGCAGCTCCAACGGCGGCAGTGCGGTCCATTGCCAAGGGCGAATCGCGTTCACTTCTCGCCAGCGTCCTGGGAGCTCCCCCACGTCAGTGTCGAGTAAGCTAGCTCCGAGGGGCTTGGATTCTTCGCACAGAGATCGTCGAATGCCTTCGCTTCGGCCCACATTCGTTCAAGCTGAAGCTTCGGGTAGGCGGCTTCTTCAAGGTCGCGGGCCTCGATGTGGTCAGTACCGCGCCGAGCACGCGCCATGTCTGCCCTTCGAAACAGCTGCTCCACCTCGCCGTACGATCCCGCCGAGTTCACGATGACCAGCTGCAGGTGATCCAGCGCCAACGTGGGGGACGCAAACGGGTATCGCTTCTGAATGGTCTTGACCAGACGGGCAAAGCGTAGATGGTCGTCGGGCCGGTTCTCGCGATAGCGCTGCACCCAAACGAAGAGGGCGCGCCTGGATACATCGGGGTGGCACTGCCACAGCGCCGCCGCCCTCGGCGTCCCCATGAGTATCAGAGTGAGCTGGCATTCCTTCGCCAGCTGCATATAGCTGAGCATATAGTTGAAGACGGACTGCCCTTTGGTCACGCTGGCGAGGGAAGCTGCCTCCTCTAGGAACAGCCAGCGAACACCCCGTGCCTTCCCGTGCATCTCGAACTCGAGTCTCAGGTCATGTTCAGTGCGGTACTGCCTGATGGCCGACCACTCGGAAGAGATCTCTCTAGCGTCCATGACCATGTGTACGACGTCGGGGTCGGCAATTTCCCCGCGAGGCGTCAACCAGGAGAAGTCTGGGTTCCGGAGTGCCATCGCCATTCTCATGGCGAGATCCTTCGGGTTGAACCGATTCCGCTCTGTGAGCGTCGCGCGTACGGCAATCGCTGGGAGCTGGCCTCGCTTCCAGTTTCTAGGGTCACCGGCAAGAGCGCGCATGGCCAGGTACCGAAGCTCGCTCTTTCCCGCGCCGGACGGTCCAATGACAAATATGAGTCCTCCTGGAGGCGAGCGATCCGCAGCCCTCAGCAGATCGTCACGCGCGCCGACAAAGTGGGGGTGCTCGATCAAGGACGTTGCCGTCGTCATGCAGTCTGCTCCGGATAGTCGTCGATGGCTTCGTAGGGAAGGCTCGGCAAAGCAGCCTGCTTCTCTGTCCGCAGTTCCGGTTGTGCGGGGCCCGACTCATTTCTGTGCGCGAGATCTTGCAAGATCGCCTCGGCGCGGGCGTACTGATTGCTGCGAACTTGTTCCCTGCGTGGAACGCTATCGCGTCGGAGTTGTGTCCCGTAGTAGGCGTGGAACTCGACATCCAGCGCTGAGCGTGCCGCAAGGCGCGGGGCAAGCGAGGACCAAGCTTTGAAGCGGCCACACTTGAGCTGGACACGAACCAAACTTGGATCTGCGCAGTCGCGGCGAACCTCGTCAAGGTCAGAGAAGCGGGCAGCTGCCAACAGTTCAGTGCTCGAGAACCTGTAGCCGCCGGTGCGCACGCCCCTCCTTTCGTCCAAAGTTCTAATGCTGACCCTGGTGGACGTTTGAAAAAGGAAGTCTTCGTCGTACATCTGGGCCTTCCCCACATGACCG
Organism: Lysobacter soli; assembly: GCF_009755585.1. Classification (NCBI taxonomy): domain Bacteria; kingdom Pseudomonadati; phylum Pseudomonadota; class Gammaproteobacteria; order Lysobacterales; family Lysobacteraceae; genus Lysobacter; species Lysobacter soli. The sequence goes on from NZ_CP046603.1 coordinate 4,047,631, forward strand.
AAGAGCTCCAGTGCCTCAAGGCTGCGTTCGGATGGAGACCTACCGTCTGCCAACGGTGAAGACCAGATGTCCTCGTGGAGAATCTTCTCAACCTCGTCCCGCAGGAATGAGAACTGCAGTCGGGCCGTGCGATAACTCTTGAATCTTCCATCCACTCCGCGGCCGTCACGATCCGGCTTGGTGCTGCCGGGCAGCCGATGCAACACTGGGTTTAGCCGCCCGTTGACGTTCTCCACCTGGCCGTTTGAGGCAGACGCGGCAGTCGGGTTGATCAGCAGAATGATGCCGTAGTAGTCGCAGAATCCTTCCAGCCATTTCGCCGTCATTTCGGGGCCCCGATCTACCTGTATGACTTGGGGCAACCGTCCATATCGGCGTACGTAGTCTCGGATGAGCATCGCTAGGGCCGATGTGCGTGCGGGGCCAAATCCCAAAGAGTGGGCCACCGGTCCATCGGCGCACCGATCGACCGCGATGTAGATCAGCGGCCGCTCTAGAAGCAGGATGTTCTCGATGCCAGGGAATACACGGTTGTCGATGGGGGTCGAGTCGATTTGAAGATGGCCGCCCACCGCAAGCGCATCTAGGGAACGCTTGCGCGGATCGGTCGATTCGCGAGTGTTCTGGTACTTGCGCATCCCCCCGGTGCTGAGCGCGTGCTTCGTCGGGCTCTCCGCAGCCAATCTCCTACACAGTGTGGTCCTGGTTGGCGTGACCTCTTCACCCCGTTGACGACATTCGATGCGCAGTCGTTCGCGGGCGTCTTCGATATCATGGAACGTGCCGCTATTCCAAAGGCGGCAAACAACGCGGAGCGCCTCTTCCTGCGCCGGGGGAAGCCGCAATGTGCGATTTCCACTGTTGGCATAGTTCGTAAGGCATGGCACAAGCTCCGATGTACCGGCTGCGCGAGCGGCATCCACTGCCTTCTTCAGCTCCCTATAGGCTCGGGTAAAGCCCTCTTGCCCAGCCTCCATTCGAAGCAACTTGGCAAGGCGTTCGCGACCGTGAGAGAGGTCGACCATGGTGGCCGACGAGATCGGGTCATCGGCTTGTTTCAACCTACCTCTGATCTGGTCAAGGCCGGCACGTGCGGCAGTATCGGCCTGCTCTTCATCGGCGAAGAGGAGGAAATTGTCTATGTCGTCAAGCGCGACGCTGAACGTCGGACCGAAGCAAAGACGCGATCGAAGAAGCTGCAGTGCAGTCAAGGGTGTGAAATCTTTGACCGCATCGGTCAGCTCGGAGATCGAGCAGGCGGAGCGGCTGAGGCGTGCCAACGCCAACCGATGTGGTGCACCCGGTTCCTTCAGCGCCGAGACGCCATATAGAAGCGCGAGGTTCGCCAGGCGAATCGAAAACTCGGGTGGCTGCAGCCAGACGCGATACCGGAGACCAAGCGTCTCGGCCCACCGCTCCAAGGGTGGGCGGGAAATCTGGAAGTCCTCGGTGCTGTGCCACTCTTCTGGATTGTTCTGAACTAGAGTGGCGGCGGCCTGCCGGGTTTTGCATTCGATCAGTTCGATGCCCGTGTTCCGAACGACCAGAAAGTCCACGGTGGCGTTCGACACGTGCCGGCGGCCGCTCTTTTGCTTGCGCTCTATGCCATGGCACTGGACTTGGCTGTAGTAGCAGACGACTGTTGGATCGAGTTCCAACTCATATGCGTAGAGCCGCTCGACGGTATGGCTTTCCAGCAGTCGGGAGCAGGCGTTCTTTTGAGACTGGAATCGAACAGTGATGTTGTCCAAGGCGCCTTTGCCAGTCTTTCTTGCCGGACTGGCGCGACACATATCGATCACTCTGGGTAGATGCTTCGGATCGAGTCCTGCGCGCTCCAGATGCACGCGCAGAATGAGATTCTCTGAAGGCATAAGACGCCCCATAGCCTCCGATAGGCGGAAGCTTGATTCCCTTGACAGCAAGAAAATCCCGAGCGCAAGATGCCTGCGTCCGTCCCCTGACCAAGGTGACTGCGGCATCGGAAGCCCGGGAGTCCAACCTCCCGGGCTTTCTCGTCTCAGGTGCTCGTGTTTTGGTTCCTACGGTTCGCGCCTATCGCATTTCGACTCCGCACGGTTTGGTCCATTCCGAGACTAGGTCGGGACTTGCCCTACCTCAATTTTTTTCCGTGCCGGAAAAAGGGGCTAAGTGATTGACGCTTTCCATTTATCCGGAGAGTTTCCAAAGAATGGAAACGATGACGGCTATCCATGGCCATCTGGCAAGCCGTCGCGTGCCTGCGTTCAGTCGGCGCGGATTCTGACGTGGGCAAGTGAGGTCGAGGCCGAGAACATTGCCTATCTGAAGCGGTTCAGACGCGCGTACGGCACGGTGAGAGGAGCCATCCCGGCTGGACTTCACGTGCCCGGCCCGCGTTCCAGCGAGAGCTTGAAGGCGCCAAGCCGCAGGCAACTGCTGGCGCTGGAGGCGCATCTGCCCGGAACGCTGGATGTCTATCAGCATCCCCTGTGGGCGGCGCTCGATGCGACGACGGAAATGGCCGCCTGCTACCGGCAGAAGGTGGCCTTGGAGCGCGTCGTTCCGAATCACCTACCCGATCTTCTCAGAGACGAGAGGGCGGACGAGGCGGCAGAGGCCATCGGGTCTTTGGATGGCTTGGCATTCCTCGTTCTGTCAGTCCGAGTCCTCCTGTCGAAAGGCGAGCGACCCGCAGCATTCGGCGCCGCCTGCTGCATCGTTCAGGCGCTGTGCTTTCTCGCCATCTCTAGAAGGTTCGTTGCGGCGATGGAGATTCTGACGGAGGCCTTGCAGCGAACTGCACTTGCCGACCAGTCCGATGGGCGGTTCAGGATCACGTCGGACCGTACCGCCTTTCTGGTGATGTATGAGGCGGTAAGCTTCGTGGCGGGCGAGATCGATCGCGTGACCGGAGTCGGTGAGCTGCGCCAGCACGAGAGGCACAGGTGGCCGATCTACGTTGCGCTGTTACGCCACTTGGTGAGAGCGATCGCAACGCCGGGTGGCGAGATGCGAGAGGCGTCTCTTGAGGCGTTCGCATGTGCATACGGACGTGATGGCCAGCGCAAAGCTGATCAGCTCGCCCGATACCCTATCTTCGTCGACGCTGATGAGTGAAGGACTGTCGGCAGGGCCATCAGCCGGTAGCATCTGTGCGCCTGATGGGCCTCACGCCTTCGGTTGTTCGCGGCCCCGGGACTCCCTATTGGCGCCGGGTGTGCGTGCGGCCAGCATCCGAGGGCTGCGTGGGCAGTAGCAGCGACGATGACACGAGGGCCTGGAATTCATTTAGGTAGTCGGCATGGTGCTGTGCCAACCACTGGACTACTCGGGGTTTGCTCAGCATGTTGGCCAGGTAGCTCTGCGCCACAGTCAGGCAAAGATTGTCGTCTCCGAACGTCTCTTCGACAAAGCGCGTCCGGCGTTGCGTGGCTTCAAGCTCGCGCTCTAGGCGGGCAAGTTGGTCACGTGATCCATCTGGTTTGCCCTTAGGCGTCCCTGACTCTACTAATTGGTCGTCAGAGGTGGCCGCCAGAATAGATTTTGCGAAGCTCGACGAGTAGTTGTTCTGTCCCACGATAAGCTCAGCAGCCTGCATTTGTCTGAGCGGCTTCATCCGCTTCAGGACATTGATCACGGTCATCGTGCAGTTCGGCTTGTCTGAGAGCAGCGCAACCGCCTCAGCGCATAGACCATCAAGAAGACGGAACCTACTGCGAATAGTGTTCGCTGACAGGTTGAGTGCAACGGCGATCTCTTCTTCTGGTGCACCGCGTTCGACGGCCATGACGATCATCCGATGCTCCTGTACGACGGACAATCGGTTGATGCGCTTGTTATAGGTGTACGCCTCATCATCCATGGAGACAAGGCATTCCACTTCGGTCGCCCCCAGGTCCTTGAGAGCTTCCAAGCGCATTTGGCCGTCAAGGAGGTAGTAGTTGTCCGGGTTCTTCCTGTCCGGAATCACTACGGGCAGTTCGACGAGACCTACTGCCTGTATCGAAGCTACAATCTGCTTGTACTTCTGGCTTTGCTTGAAGGTGGGACGGTACGCTTTGTGCCGAATGATGGCGTCAATCGCCACAGTCCGAGTCTTCTTCTCGAAGCTAGCGCTGCCAGCAGGATCGCGAGCGTTGTTCATTATGATGGCCCTGTCGTCATGCGCTCCGCCAAGGCGCGTGGCAAGGTTTCCATCCGTTCATTACGCAGCAGCGCGACGAACTGCTTGTCAGCTCGTAGCTCGCGAAGGGATCTCGTGATGAACATCAGTCTGTTCTGCGTGATATCTGCCTTTTTGATCAGGATTTGCTGCTTCTCAACTTCACGCTCGTAAACTCGTTTGAGTTGTTCGACGGTGAGCTTTCGATTCCTGTCACGGCGGCCAAGTGAGCCGTGCCGCTCAGACTTTCCTCGCCGCGTCCGTTGCTCAAGAATGCGCCGGACGATGCCCAGCTTCTTTCCTCGCAGGGCTCCCTCGGCGTATGCCTCAGTGAGCAGGCGTTGCACATCCGCGTCGTCGCTGCGTGAGATTTGCACTGCCATGCTTATTGGCATGAGTCCGGTCTCGACGGCCGCAACTAAACGCTCCTCACCGTTGTCCAGGAGTCCCGCGACCATACTTACCCATGAGGCCGTCGTTCCGATCTTCCCCGCGATCTGCTGATCGTCGTAGCCCCGCTTTCGCAGGGTCTCGATCTCCCTCATGATCTCCACCGCAGGGTGCTGACGCCGAGCGACGTTCTCGACGAGGCTCATGATCATGCAGTTCGCCTCCGTCGCGCTTATGACGAAAGCGGGGATCTCAGGGATGCCGAGCGCTCGGTAGGCCTCAAGACGACCTTGGCCGCACACTAGGTCATAGCGGAGAGCGCCGTCAGGCTGCTGTTTGGCGCTTACCGTAATGGGTCGCTTCAGGCCAATAGTGCCGATGTTATCGATGATTTCTCGATGCTGAGCGCGACTGCGAGCTCGAGGGTTGAGCACCTGAATATCGTCTATAGGGATCTGTTGTATAGGGCGCATGGCGGCGCTCCCTAGTTCAGGCAGCAAGCTGGAGCGGAACGCGCTCGGCCAGGGCGTAAAGTGCATCGAGCGTGTCGAAGCAGTAGGAGTCCAGTCCTAGGCCATTGCCCTCTTCAGCAAGCCGCAAGGGGTGGATCGGGAGATCGATCCGGGGGAATAGGTAAAAATCGAGTATGTGCTGCTGATCGGCAGCCATTCGTACCGCGACAGTGATATCTGGCCTGAGGCTTGTATCGAACCGAATCCGCCAGCGGAATGCGCCTCCGGATGTCCGTAGACACCGGGCCAGCACGACCGAGACGGTGAACTCGCCGTTCACTGTTATCAGGTCACTTTCTTCGTCGCGGTGGAGACTGATGCCGGAGCGTCGCAGGCCGAATACGACTTCGGATAAGACTTCAGGGAGGCGTTCTCGCAAAGCACGGTTGATCCGCAAATACTCGTAATCGCGGCGAGGAACGTACCCGATCAGAGAGTACGCACGGACAAGGCCGCCGAACCTTGTCCGGTATGCGCTGCTGGACGGCATGTCCTCTTGTTCATCTATGAGGAGACCGGAGAGCGCGCCGGTTCGATCACGTAGGTCTCGCAGGCGTTCGAGCATGTCGCTGTCGTCCAACTGCCGCGACCGGGCAGAGATGACAGCGCTCGCTCGTGAGAAGAGCTCCTGAGGAACGACTGGCTCGAAAGCGTTGTTCGCGCGAACCCACATTTCTTGTGGGTTACGCACCCGGCGCTGCTTCAGCTTGAACGATGTGCGGTTGTAAACGTTGTTCCCGACGTACTTTTCATTTATCAGGATCTGGTGGACCGTTCCACGCGTCCAAGTCGTCCCTCGGTCTGTGCGGATCCCGGCGACATTCAGAGACTCGGCGATCTCCTGCTCCGAACGGCGGTTGTGCACGAACCACTCATAGATCTGCCTAACGGCGGCGACCTCCTCGGCCGGGCCGGGTGTAAGAACTACGCGATCCGTTTGTAGGCTTTTGCGTTCGCCAAGGCGCAGCTCGGCCTTCGGCTGTCGGCGGTCGTCGAGGAGCATTCGGCGCAGTCCGAAGCCCGCCGGCCCGCCCTGACGAAAGCCCAGCTCGATCAGGCGGCACTGGCCCATGAACACCTTGTTCGAGAGTTCGCGGCTGTATTCGCCAGCCATCACGCGCTTGACGCTTTTGATCACTACGGTCATCGGGCTGCCGTCGTTTTCGAAAGGCTCCGCGCAGTAATGGACGCGAATACCTGCGCGGCGGCATAGGTACTCGTAATACGCGCTCTCGTCAGCGTCCTGGAAGCGGCCCCATCGGCTAATGTCGTACACAAGGATGGCGTTGAAAGGCGGGCGTGACGCCTGAACGTCATCGATCAAGGTCTTTAGACCGTTGCGCCCCTCAAGGCTGAGACCGCTCTTTCCCTCGTCCGCGTACGTGCGCACGATCGTCATATCGTGCTGGTCGGCGTATTTGCGGATGGCGTCGCGCTGATTCTCTGTCGAGTACTTCTGGTGGTCCGTCGACATGCGGACGTACTGAGCGACCGGCACTACCTGGCCGGCACTCTGCCCATCCCGGGTACGCGACGTGCCCATGACTGAACCAGGCTAGCGAAACGTAATGCGCTTCTACACCGAATGTAGGAAAAAGTCAAACAAAGCGGATGGATACGCTGGCGGCTACTCGGATGCCCTTCGTCGGCGGGCCGAAGTGGATAGAGCGGAGACAATCGTCAGAACGGCCTCTCGCTGCTCTCTACGCAGCCCTCGAAACCCAGTTAGGAGTCGGGTTTCCGGTGGGGGCAACGCTGTCGATGGCAGATCTTCTTCCACCAGTGCCCAGGGATGGCACGAGAGCGCCTCCCCTAATCGGCACAGCCAGTCCACCGTCAGACGGCGGCGGCCCGATTCAAGGTGACTGATTTGCTGGTTGGTGGTGCCGGAGAGCTCCGCTAACGCTTCGAGAGTGAGTCCTTGAGCCTCCCGTAGTGCTCGGATCCGATTGCTCACGCCTTAGCGCCAGTATTGATGGATAGCCTTAACTTACCATCGGCGACTTAGCTTTGGGCTGGTGACCTTCGACTCGGCCTGGTCAAGACGTGAGTCGCTTCAACTTGGGTCGCGGGCTGCCGATAATCGCACTTAGTTAGGTTGCGCGGTCAATACGGAAATCCGCAGACCTCATCGTTTACAGCAGAATGGAATAAGAAGCTCAACATGGATGCCATCTTTTCGAACCTTGCCGATCCATCTTGGTGGTTTACCGGACTCTTCTTCGTCGCTGTGTCTTGGGCAATCAAGAAGTCATTCGTGCATGGTCCCTCACAGATACGCGGATACATGCGAGGAAGAAAGCTTGCCAACCTCCGCAAGATTCACTCACTACGTTGGAACTCGCTGGAGATCACTCGCCTGATCGGCAAGGCCGGCGCCAACTACGTCTTGTTCGTTGCATTCATCGTCGTCTTCCTGGTCCTCATCCTCTTCACGCCTTTGCACCAAGCCCTCAAACAGGCGCCCTTCTTCGTCACGATCTTGTTGGCGATGCCTATCTATATCTTTGAGATTCTTTGGTTGATACCTGATACGCGCGTCAGGGAAGCACTCAAGTCGCGGCGCAAGATTCGGCGCCTAAGAAGCGATGCCTGATTAGCATTGCGCTTCGTCGTGTTGAGCTTCCTGAAGCCCCCAGAAGAAGCCTTTGTCGGGAGGGGCAGAACCACCGGCGGCCCCTGACAGTCGCCGTCGCTGATTAGCGTGATGTGCTGGTTGTTGTGCCGAGGGAGCCCCGCCGGCGTCTCGAGGGACAGACTCCAGGTCTTATGGCAGCGGCCGGTGTTTGACATCGGCCTGACCGGACGAGGTCAGGGCCGCGGGAGCGCCCTATGACGCCATGGCGCGCTAGTGCGATGCAACGAAGGCCTTCCTGCTGCGATTCTGGCGCCCACGAAGCGCGACCAACCGCGTCCCATAAAGTGGGACATCTCGCGCCTCCTTTTTGAGTCGGGAGGCGCGGATACCTACGAAGCCAAGTAGACGTGGCCTAGATGCCGAGACTGTTGGGCGGGCCTACGCAGTTCAGGCGCATACTCGTCAGCCCTTACGCGCCGGAGGTGGGTTCGGCGGCGGGGCTGGCTTGCTTTGTGTAGGAGGCGGATTGGTGTTGGCGTTATGACCCGGAGCCGGCGGGTTGGAGCCCCGGCGCTCCGTCGGAGGTGGCGTCCTGCGTTCGTTCGTCATGGCGTTCCTCGTTGTGTGTGAATTCGACCCACTGGACATCCTTGCTGTGAACCAGAACCCCGTCGAGCTGGGGCAGGTCGATGACTTCACCTGCCTCGTCGATCCAGCTTGGCCACTGGATGTAGAGCTGGCCATCTTCCGGCGTGTTCGACCATTCTTTGGGCCACCCGTATAACCGGCGACCGTCGCGGAACTGGACGATTACAAACGATCGCTGTCGGTCGAAGACGCAGTACCACTCCGATGGATGCGAGGTCCTAGACGTGAACCCGAGGCCGCGCAGTCTTCGGTGGAGCGAGTCCTTGTTGGTGAAATGCGCCAGCGCCCCACCGACGACGATCGCCAGCAGAAATGACATCGCTAGCGCAGACGACGATGTCCAAGCGCCTGCGTCGACGAAGTGGCCTGCCGCGATCGCCATCCACTTGATCGGTAGTAGCAGGACCTGGATGGCGAAGGTAAGAATCAGCGCTTGAACGACGCGCTCGAACTGCGATGGCTTCGGGTGTGACGTGAGCCCGTAGAACAGCCACGCGGCCATAAACCCCGGCAGCAGATAGGTCAGTAACTTGACTGCTTCGGTCGACAGTTCTGACATGCGTTACTCATCCTGGGCCCGACGACGTTCGTAGCAGTGATTGGGCGAAAGCGTCGTCAGTGCTCGCGGTCCTTCGGCGGGTTGGGATCGGGGTGGGCAATGGTGTCCTTGCTCCGGATCTTTCCATCGACGCCCTTGGTGGTCAGTTCGCCACCGCCCTGATTTCGCAGCATGCCCTTCGCAGCCTGCTCGGCTTCACGCTGGGTGTGGTGAACGGACGACGCCCGATCGGCGTCATTACGCTTGTTCACCCAAGCTCCGTCGTCACGGCGATACACGGTCCGATCTTTGCCCTTGCTCATTACGGCCTCCAGTGGTGGCGGGTACCGCGCCAGCGAGGTTCCTACTTTTAATACCAACTGGTAGGCGCGTCCGCAATTCTCGTTGCATCATCGGGCGGTCGGACCAGTTGGGCACCCGCGGCCGCGTCCACCCGCGTGATGGCGATGCCGGGACTGGACTGCGCATACCGAGCCGCCGCGCGCAAGGCTGAGATGCTCTCTAGATATCCGATCTTCGGGGGGGCAGGCGGGAAGAGTACTCTGTGACCCAGCGCAACTGGGTTCCGCACCCTAGTTCGGACAGGGGGAGTCGATGGCAACTGCGACGACTGCAGCACCGATTTTTGGCGACAAGCTTTATCAGGAACGCGCAAGAGCCGCATTGCCAATCCTGGTCCGACAGGCTGAGGCTGCGACTCCCATTTCGTACTCGTCCCTTGCTGCCGAGTTGGGTATGCCGAACCCCCGCAACCTGAATTACGTTCTGGGCTGCGTCGGACAGACTATGGAGTATCTACAGATCAAGAAGGGGACACCGATCCCCCCCATCCAATGCCTTGTCGTCAACAAGGCGACGGGCCTTCCGGGGGAGGGTATTGGCTGGTTTGTGGTCAAGAAGGAGAGCTTCGCGGATCTTCCGCTGAAGCGTCGCAGAGAGATTATTCAGTTTGAGCTACAGCGCGTTACTGCATTCGAGGGTTGGCGGGGCCTACTGGCCGATCTTGGTTTGAAGCCGCAAGTGCTGGATTTCTCAGCGGCACTAGAGGCAGCGGCTGCGTATCGCGGTGCTGGAGAAAGTGCGGAGCACAAGCAACTAAAGGAGTTTGTTGCGCGTAACCCCGCTGTTATCGGTCTGTCGCCGGCCATTACCGGGGATACCGAGCTGCCCCTCCCATCTGGCGACTGCCTTGACGTGTCGTTCAAGTCCCGAGGAGCCTGGGTTGCTGCCGAAATCAAGTCCACGATCTCGAATGCTGCCGACATTACGCGCGGTATCTTTCAGTGCGTTAAGTACCGGGCAGTACTTGAGGCGGCGATGCTGGCAAAGAATGAAGCCCCAAGCGCTCGCGCGATACTTGTCCTTGGCGGAAGGATGCCGCCAGAGCAGGTGCTTCTCGCGAACCTGCTCGGGGTTGAGTTCGTAGACGGTGTCGTCCCCACGTGAGGCAAGGTACCTTCAGGCCAGTGGCGCGTCTTCCTCCGCGGGGACAACGTTGGACGGCTCGCCGAGATTCCGAGTCGGCAGTCGGATCTAGACCACCTAGAAGGAACTATGGGGACAACAGGGCTCATGGGAACAGTTGCGCCTAATACCGATGCAAGGGTCGCGGTCATGGTTGACTGCGACAACGCCAGCCCAGAAGCGCTCGAGTACGCCCTGCACATGGTGGCCCAGTTCGGCCGCGTGGTGCTACGGCGGGGCTATGGCAATCACTCAACCCTCGCTAACCGATGGCAAGAGGCGCTCGTCAGACTGGCGTTCACGCCCTGCCTCCAGTACCAGTACGCGGCCGGAAAGAACACAGCGGACATTGCTCTTGCCCTCGACGCGATGGAAGCGATGTTCGACAGCCGGGCCGATACCTTTTGCCTCGTCACCAGCGATTCTGACTTCGCCTACCTTTGCCGAAAGCTCCGCGAGCGGGGCGCTACGGTCTTTATAGTTGGCGAAGCGAAGACTCCGGACGCCTTGCGCAATGCCAGTGATCAGTTCTTTGCCTGGCAGCGACCGGAGCCATCGCTAGCGGGAACCGATTCCGTCGAGCTCAAACCAGCGTCTCCGTCCAAAGCCCCCGCGAAGCGGCGACCAAAGACGCTGATCAGCGCGGTGACACTGCTTGCAGGAGACACGGAAGATGGTCGGGTGGGGCTCGGGGCTCTAGGGCAGTACCTCAAGCGGACAGACCCGGGCTTCTCGGCGAAGGTGTATGGCCACGCCACCCTTTCCGACATGGTCCGGACCTACCCCGATCTCGTGATGACGCAGGAGCCTGGTACCGGCTTTTGGGTGAGCTTGAAACCGAAGTCCGAGCCAAAGTCAGCAGGCGCTGTGGCAACGGTCATCTGAGGGGTAGCGGCGGACGGTGGTGCCTTCAACGCTTGGCCGAATGCGGAGACGATTGGAACCGGCTAGCCCTCAGCCAATGATCATGTGTGGTGCCACGTTGCTCTGCACGTCGACCTCGAATAGCTCCCACTTCGCTTCACCCGCGGAGTTGACGAGATGCGCGGCCCAGGACTCGGCCATCAGATGGTGGGGGTGCTGGAGCATCTGCAGCTTCCCATCAAGGCCGACGACCAAGCCTTCGTCATCTTGCTCTCCGACGAACGACTTCAGAAATGGGCCATGCGGTCCGATCATTAGTGCGCCGCGCTTGCCCTCTGACGTGGTGCTCGAGGAAGTCTCAGATAGAACGGCCCGCCAGCTGTAGCCTTCGGCCAGGGCGAGAACGCGCGGATTTTCTTGCCCGAAATCGTAGACGGTGCCCCTGAACTTGCCGTTCACGATCAGGGCGCCGAACTTGCCACGCGCGCCCTTTTCATCGATGACGAGAAGCCAGTCGTTCTTGTACTTGGCGAGACTCCCCGGCGGCAGGTCGGACCAGGTGGTGTGGATGAATGCTTCGGCCGGGATTTGCATGCGGTACCTCACATCGACTGGGTGTTCGACCAGCGTGGGACCGCCAAAGTGACGACGCAAGTAACACGCCTCCACGCGTGGAGACTTCGAGGCCCTTACCCGCGATCGTCGGTTTGTGTCCAACTCGGCTCGATACGTCCAATTACAGCGAGCCAGGCCATACGTAGTGCGTGAGCGTCGACCAACGCGTGGTGGCGGCGAGGCTCACCAGCTCCGTATCAGCTTCGTCGGGCCATTCGGAATCCAGAAACAGGTAGGTCGGGCCAGTCATTCCGCCAGGCCATCGATTTCAGCATCCGTGGGCGGCTCTCTGCCTTGTTCCCAGCATCGGAGGCAGTGGAATAGGCGGATCTTCTGCCCCGCGCCAGGGGCGATCGGGCCTTCCCGCCAGTCCGGCACACATACCTCTTCGGCGCGAATTCCGGCATTCCTCAGCTGCCGCGCCAGCCCGTAGGCGGAGCGGTCAACCAGGACTCTGCCATCATGCAGCGAGGCAATAAGGGCCTCTTCTCGCTCAGCAAGTTGGCAGCTGGTTACACGGGCGAGGAATTGGTGCTCGGTCGTCATCGCTCATCCGCTCGTCCCAGGTCCGCATCAAGCAGCGCCAAGACTTGGGCAACTTCTTCGGGTCTCCCTCCCAAGCGGACATAGGCGGTGGCTTCTGGAGGAGCCAATGCCGCCTCAGCCAAGGCAGCGCGTGCGGTACCAGAATCAGTCGATTCCAGAACATTTCCATCGACCTTGAGCCAGCCAGTTCCCGTGAAGATCGCCCCATCCAGGCGGCCATCATTGTGTGCCTGGCGCAGAATGGCCCATACATGTGTGCCGACCGGCAACAGGCGTGCCCATGCACCCCGTAGCTCGGTTGGGTCGCTTGGAGGAAGAGGGACGAGACCGTCCGGCGTCAGTGTTGCGACGCCGCATCGCGCTCGGAACCGCACCGAGTCGTCGGACGGCTCTCGCACGCAGATCCGGATTGAGGGATCCGTATGGGAGCGCGCAATTATTTGGTCTGCAGGGCCAGACCCGAGATGCGCTAGAAGAACCCCATCTTCCAAGCTGGCCTCGCAGTAGGAGACATAGGCCGTCATAGGTCGTCCTCGCGCGCCCGTGGCGTCTATGATACCGCCATAGCTTTCCTATGTTGTTGTTTTTTTGGAGTTTTATTGCGCTTTAACTATGCGCTCGGCTGTTCTTATAGATGCGCCAAAGTCGGCCTTCACCTGTGTGAACTATGGTCACGGCGTCGCGATGAACTATGAGTTCATGCCCAATCGGCACATCGCAACGTCACTTCAAAGCCGCAGCTTCACGGAAGGAAGGCGGCGCAGGTCGCGCCTGTAAAATCGCCGCATGACCCACGATCTCCCCCTCGGTCGCCACGTCGACTACCCGCGCGAATACGACGCGAGCCTGCTGTTCCCGATCGCACGCTCGCTCGGCCGCGATCACATCGGCATCGCATCCGGCGAGCTGCCCTTCATCGGCGTGGACCGTTGGAACGCCTACGAGCTCAGCTGGCTCGACCGCCGCGGCAAGCCGCGCGTGGGCACCGCGACCATCACGGTGCCGGCGACGTCGCCGAACCTGGTCGAATCCAAGTCGCTCAAGCTCTACCTGAACTCGTTCAACGCGGCGCGTTTCGACTCCGACGCCGACGTGCACGCGCGCATCGTCGAAGACCTCACGCGTGTCGCCGGCGCGCCGGTCGACGTGCGGTTCGGCCTGCCGCCGATCGACGAAGCCGCGCCCGACAACGCGGTGCTCGACTGCATCGATTCGCTCGACGTCGAGATCGACGACTACGGCCCGCCGAACGCCGACCATCTCTCCGCCGATGTGTCGCGCGTGGTCACCGAGACGCTTACCAGTTCGCTGCTCAAGTCGAACTGCCCCGTCACGGGACAGCCCGACTGGGCGCGCATCGTGATCGATTACCACGGGCCGAAGCTCGATCGCGCGGGACTGCTGCGCTACCTGGTGTCGTTCCGCGACCACGCCGAGTTCCACGAGCAATGCGTCGAACGCGTGTTCGTCGATCTCCTCGCACGCACGGGCGCGCAGCGGTTGTCGGTCGAAGCGCGCTACACGCGACGCGGTGGGCTCGACATCAATCCGTGGCGCGCGACGCCGGGAATCGAGCGTCCTGCACCCGGTCGCGACGAACGGCAATGAACAAGCGCAGCGCTTACCCGGCCGCCATATTTCCTTAACGGGACGCGTGCCAATGTGCCTCCGCCCTCACGACAGGAGGCTTCCAACGTGACCCAACCCGACAAGAAGGCCGATTTCTCGGACGTGCAGAGCAAGGTCGAGAGCACGGAACAGATCCGTCCCGATTTCAGCGACGTCCAGTCGTCGATCAGCTCGACGGAGCAGATCACGTCCGCCACCGCGGGCGAAGCGCAGTCCTACACCGTGCAGAAGGGCGACACGCTTTCGCACATCGCCAAGCAGTTCTACGGCAAGGCCAGCAAGTGGAACGCGATCTTCGACGCGAACCGCGACCAGCTGGACGATCCCGATCGCATCCAGCCGGGCCAGGTGCTGCGCATCCCGCCGGCGGGCGAGTGAACGACCGACAATCCAGGAGACGTCCCGATGATCCGCAACCACCTGCACACCGCCGTCGCCACCGCGCTGCTCGCGTCCGTCGCGCTGGTCGGCTGCAAGAAGAAGGAAGAACCCGTCGTCACCAGCACGCCGCCGGCGACGACTGAACCGGCGGCTCCCGCCCCGGCTCCGACGCCTGCTCCGGTCGCCACCGTCACCGTCACGACGGTCGACCTCGGCCCGACCGTCGGTGCCGACAAGAAGGTCGCTTCGCCGACCGCGACGTTCAAGCCCAGCGACACGATCAACGCGTCCGTCGGCACGACGACGTCCGATCCGGCGACCGCGGTGCCCGCCAAGCTCGGCGCGAAGTGGACCTTCCAGGACGGCCAGACCGTCAAGGAAGACACCGCCGACGTGAACTTCGCTGGCCCAGGCCAAACCGTCTTCACCATCAGCAAGCCCGGCGGGTTCCCGACCGGCAAGTACAAGCTTGAAGTCCTCCTCGATGGCGCGGTCGTGCAGACGCGCGACTTCGAGGTGAAGTAACCGTCTCTCTCCCCCACCTCACTGGTGGGCAAGCATGGGCGCGGCTCGTTACCGCGCCCTTTTTTTATCCGCGTGTTCTTATCCGCGTGTTTTATCCGCGCGCTTCCCCGGCGCGGCGTTCAACGTGGCGGCAGGATGCCGTCCACGTAGTACCAGCGGCCGTCCTCGCGAACGAAGCGGCTGATTTCGTGCAGCCGGAAGGCCGAGCCGCCCCCGACGCGGTATCGCGCGACGAACTCGACGGTCGCGTGGTCCGCATCCAGCGGTGTGTGGCGCTTCACGTCGAGACCGAGCCAGCGCGTCGATGCGGTGTCCTCAAGGTCGAGCGTTTCCGGCCGCGTGTCCGGATGCCAGCTGGCCAGGACGTACTGCGCATCACCGAGCACGTACGCGCAGTAGCGCGAGCGCATCAGCGCCTCGGCATCGGCGGCCGGCGCGCCCGCGTGGAGCGGGCCGCAGCACTGGCCGTACGGGCGGCCGCGGCCGCAGGGGCACGGGGTCGAGGGCGCCATGGGCGCGGACGGCTTCGGGTTCATGTGCGAATTCTCGGCGAGGCAACCCCACTGCGACTACCATGACGCGCCCCCGCGAAGCACGAGCCGCCATGAAAGCCGCCCCGAACTACCTCGACGACGACCAGATCGAACGCCTGGCCGAACTGCTGGAGCAGCGCGCCGTGCCGTTCAAGGGGTTCAACCTGGAGGCGCTGGACGGCTACCTCTCCGCGCTCGCGGTCGCGCCGGAAACCGTCCCGTTCGAACAGTGGCACGACGCGGTGTGGGGCACGCCCCCGCGCTGGAAGGACGAGGAAGAACGCGAACAGGTCCAGGCGCTGCTGCTGGGCCACTGGAACATGGTCAACCAGCGCGTGCGCTTCGGCGAGGACGACCTGCCCGACCATCTCGCGCCGCTGCTCTGGCTGCCGGAGAACCCGGAAGAGGAACAGGACGACGAGCTCGATGTCGGCCGCGACTGGGCATTCGGTTTCTTCCGCGCGGTCGAGCTGAGCGAGATCAAGTGGGACCAGTGGCTCGACGAGCACGACTGGGTCGACGAGATCTTCCTGCGCTTCGATCGCCTCGCCAGCGGCGAGATCGTCGGCGAGGATCCCGAAGCGCCCGGCGAGCCGGTCAGCTATCGCGAACGACTGGAGATCATCGCCTCGCTGCCGGGCATGCTCGCCGACCTGCACCACCTCCGCATCGACACGCTGACGCCGCGCGAGCCCATCCGCCGCGAGGCCACGCCCGACCGCAACGCGCCCTGCCCGTGCGGCAGCGGCAAGAAATACAAGAAGTGCTGCGGCGCGGCCTGATCGCCCGCCGCCAGCCTCCGACGCCATACCCTCGCGTGCGGTAGCGCGCGCCTTGGCGTGCGCTCACCGCGCGCCTCACTGTTGCGCCCACGCGCTTTGCCGCGCTGCATCGAAACCGCGACAATGCCGGGGTTGCGCGCCGCCCAGGCGCGCGCGTCGAACAGGCCCCGCCGGCGCCACGCCGCGACGAGCCGCGCACCCGCCCCC
Source organism: Lysobacter soli (assembly GCF_009755585.1). Lineage (NCBI taxonomy): Bacteria > Pseudomonadati > Pseudomonadota > Gammaproteobacteria > Lysobacterales > Lysobacteraceae > Lysobacter > Lysobacter soli. Next base: position 4,064,008 of record NZ_CP046603.1, read on the forward strand.
GTCTTCCGCTAGCGAGTCACGCCGACATGCCCAACACGCCCAAGATCCTCTACACGCTGACGGACGAAGCGCCGTTCCTGGCCACGCAGTCGCTGCTGCCGATCATCGAGGCCTACACCGCGCCGGCGGGCATCGCGGTGGAAACGCGCGACATCTCGCTGGCCGGCCGCATCCTGTCGCAGTTCCCCGAACTGCTGAAGCCCGACCAGAAGATCGCCGACGACCTGGCTGAACTGGGCCAGCTCGCGACCACGCCCGACGCGAACATCATCAAGCTGCCGAACATCTCGGCCTCGGTGCCGCAGCTCAAGGCCGCCATCGCCGAGCTGCAGCAGCAGGGCTACGCGCTGCCGGATTACCCGGAAGAGCCCAAGGGCGAGCAGGAGAACGACATCAAGTCGCGCTACGACCGCGTCAAGGGCAGCGCCGTGAACCCGGTGCTGCGCGAAGGCAATTCCGACCGCCGCGCGCCGCTGTCGGTGAAGAACTACGCGCGCAAGCATCCGCACCGCATGGGCGCGTGGAGCGCCGATTCGGCCTCGCACGTCGCGCACATGGATGCCGGTGATTTCTACGCGAGCGAGCAGTCGAAGGTGATCGACAAGGCCGGCACGGTCTCGATCGAGCTCACCGGCAGCGATGGCCGCCGCAACATGCTCAAGACCAACATCAAGGTGCAGGCCGGCGAAGTGATCGACGCCTCGCTGATGAGCGCCAAGGCGCTGTCGACGTTCGTCGATGCGCAGATCGATGACGCGCTCGCGCGCGGCGTGCTGTTCTCGCTGCACCTGAAGGCCACGATGATGAAGGTGTCCGATCCGATCATGTTCGGCATCGTGGTCAAGCGCTTCTATCGCGACACGCTGGCCAAGCACGCCGACGTGCTGGCCCGCGCCGGCTTCGACGCGAACAACGGCATCGGCGACCTCTACGCGCGCCTGCCGTCGCTGCCGCCGGAGACCGTCGCCGCGATCGAGGCCGACATCGCCGCCGAATACGCGCGTCGCCCGTCGCTGGCGATGGTCAACTCAGACAAGGGCATCACCAACCTGCACGTGCCCAGCGACGTCATCGTCGACGCGTCGATGCCGGCGATGATCCGCGACTCCGGCCGCATGTGGAACACCGACGGCAAGCTGCAGGACACCAAGGCGATCATTCCCGACCGCTGCTACGCCGGCATCTACCAGGCCGTGGTCGACGACTGCAAGGCGCATGGCGCGTTCGATCCGGCGACGATGGGCTCGGTGCCCAACGTCGGCCTGATGGCGCAGAAGGCCGAGGAATACGGCAGCCACGACAAGACCTTCCAGATTCCCGCCGACGGCGTGGTGCGCGTGCTCGACGACGCCGGCCACGTGCTGATGGAGCACACGGTCGAAGCCGGCGACATCTGGCGCATGTGCCAGACCAAGGACGCGCCGATCCAGGACTGGGTGAAGCTCGCGGTGAACCGCGCGCGCCTGTCGAACACGCCGGCGGTCTTCTGGCTCGATCCGCAGCGCGCGCACGACGCGAACCTGATCGCGAAGGTCGAGCGTTACCTGAAGGACCACGACACCGCAGGCCTGGACATCCGCATCCTGTCGCCGGTGGAGGCGATGAAGCTGTCGCTCTCGCGCATCCGCGACGGCAAGGACACGATCTCGGTCACCGGCAACGTGCTGCGCGACTATCTCACCGACCTGTTCCCGATCATGGAACTGGGCACCAGCGCGAAGATGCTGTCGATCGTGCCGTTGATGGCCGGCGGCGGCCTGTTCGAGACCGGCGCCGGTGGTTCGGCACCGAAGCACGTGCAGCAGTTCGTCGAGGAGAACTACCTGCGCTGGGATTCGCTGGGCGAGTTCCTCGCGCTGGCCGCCTCGCTGGAGCACCTCGCCAACCACACCGGCAACGCGCGCGCGAAGGTGCTGGCCGACACGCTGGACGAGGCGAACGCGAAGTTCCTCGACAACGACAAGTCGCCCTCGCGCAAGGTCGGCGGCATCGACAACCGCGGCAGCCACTTCTACCTGGCGATGTACTGGGCTCGCGCACTGGCGAACCAGACGGCCGACGCCGAACTCGCCGCGCGTTTCGGCAAGCTCGCCGACGCGCTGGAAGCGAACGAGCAGAAGATCGTCGACGAGCAGATCGCCGCGCAGGGCAAACCGGTGGACATCGGCGGTTATTACCACCCGGACATGGGCAAGCTCGCCAAGGCGATGCGTCCGAGCGAAACGTTCAACGCGGCGCTCGCGGCGCTTTGATGTCCGGCTGCCTCCCCTGCGAATGCAGGGGAGGGGTGAAGTCGCGGGCGATGACGCCCGGCTTGCCTGACAACTTCCCGGGGCCGCTTCCGGGCTACGAAAGCGGCTAGCGCGCGACCGGTTCCGGCACCGGGCAACCCGGTGCCGCAGCGCCATTCTCATCGCTCACGCACAACCGGAAATCGCGAAGCCCCGCGATCTGCCGCGTGTCGCCATCGGCGACGGCGAACTGCCGGATCGGCTTCGCCAGGCATCCGGCGTCCTTCTTGTTCGACGCGGAACAATCGCGCGGGAACAACGTGTAGTAGCACTGCCCGCTCGCGCTACTCAGGCACTCGAAGCGCGCCACGCCGGCCTCCACGACCGTGCGGCTGTCCAGCGACGTCGCGCCGTCATGCACGATGCGATCGACGAACGTGCTCTTGCCTACGTCGCAACCGAACAGCGACAGCAGGAAATACAGCAATGCCTGGAACTTCATGGTGCACCTCGCAGATGGGCTGGCGATCCGTTGCCGGAAGCGTCGGTGTTACATGTGGCGGAACAGCGCCATGAACGGCGCGCTGACCGGCAGCGTTTCGGGGCGCGATTTCAGGCGCACGGTGCCGCGCCCGGTGTCGTCGCGCACGATGCCGGCGATTGCCTTCAGGTTGACGATGGTGGAGCGGTGGATCTGCCGGAACGTCGAGGGATCCAGCACGCCCAGCAGTTCGCGGATCGGCGTGCGCAGCAGCGCTTCGCCTTCGGCGGTGACGACGGTGGTGTACTTGTTGTCGGCGCGGAAGTAGGCCACTTCATCGACGAGGATCAGGCGCGTCTCGCGCCCGGCGCTGGCGGTGATCCACGTCAGCGGCGGCGCCGCGGTGGCGGCCGGCCGCGCACCAAGGCGTTGCAGCAGGTCGGCGAGCACCGCCGCGTCGTTGTTGCCCGTGCGCTCCTTCAATCGCTGCACGGTCGTCGAAAGGCGCGCGGGCGAAATCGGCTTGAGCAGGTAATCGACCGCACCGCGCTCGAAGGCGTCGATCGCGTACTGATCGTAGGCCGTGACGAACACCACCTGCGTGCGCGGCGACACCTGCGCGGCGGCCCCGGCGACTTCCAGACCGGTGATGCCGGGCATGCGGATGTCCAGGAAGGCGACGGTCGGCGTGTGTTCGGCCAGCGCTTCCAGCGCGCTCGCGCCGTCCTCGCACTCGGCGACGATCTGCAGTTCCGGCCACACCTCGCGCAATTGCCTGACCAGCGACTCGCGCAGCAGCGATTCGTCTTCGGCGACGACGCAGGTGAAGTTGGTCTCAGACATGACGGCCCTCCGTCGGGATCGCAGGCGGCAAGGCGGGCGGGACGGAGATCGTCGCCGCAACGCCGCTGGGGAAATTCGCGACCACCGACAGCGCCGCGCTCGCGCCGTACAGCAGGCGCAGCCGTTCGCGCACGTTCTTCAGGCCGATGCCGGTACCGCTGGTCTTCGTGTTGAAGCCTTCGCCGTCGTCGGCGACGGTCACGGCGACGACGTCATCGACGCGGCGCGCGCGTATCCACACCGTGCCGCCACCGGTGCGCGGCTCCAGCCCGTGCTTGATCGCGTTCTCGACCAGCGTCTGCAACACCATCGGCGGCAGCGGCGTGTTGCGCAGCGATTCGGGAACGTCGACCTGCACGGCCAGGCGCGAGCCCATGCGGATCTTCAGGATTTCCAGATAGGCCAATGCGCGTTCGAGTTCCGCACTGAGCGTGGACATCTCGTTGTCGGTGCTCGGCAGCGAACGGCGCAGGTACTGGATGAGGTGGCCGAGCATCTCGTCGGCGCGCGCCGGATCGCTGCGCGTGAGCAGCTGCGCGCTGGCGAGCGTGTTGTAGAGGAAGTGCGGTTCGACCTGCGCGTGCAGCAGGTTCAGGCGTGCGACCGTGAGCTCCTTCTCCGTCGCGGTCTGCGCGGTCTCGGCCTTTTCGTCGCGGCGACGCTGCGCGACGCGGCGGCTGATCGCCCGCGTGATCGCCTCGGCGTTCTCGAAGTTCGTGCCTTCGTCGACGAGGAACCAGTCGCTCCACGCGGGGCTTTCCGGTTCGCAAATCAGCGTGACGCTGGCGGCGTCGCGACCCGGCGTGACGGTGACGAGGATGCGGTTGCGTGCGACGCCGAACCAGCGCATCGGGTTCCACTGGCCGAGCGGATGGTCGCCGTCGTTCTGCGGACGTGCCACCGTCGCGCGCAGCTGCAGGCTGTCGCGCGCGCTTTCCACCGGACCGATGCGCGGCAGCTCGCGCACTGCCGCGTCGACCAAGTCGAACGCTTCGCCGGCTTCGAACGGCACTTCGACCTGCCGGCGTTGGCGGTTGTCGAGCGCTTCCTTGTCGACGCGGTTGGCGATCAGGCGCACGCGGTCCACGTGCGAGGACGCGGCCACGACCACCAGCGCCATCGTCGCGATGCCGGCCATCGTGAGCACCCAGTCGAGCCGGCCGAGCACCGGCAGCTGGTTCCAGATGGCCGACACCACCAGCAACGCCATGAGCCAGGCGAAGCCGATGCGGAGCACGAAGGCCAGGGTCTTGAACACGGAAGCGCCTGTCACGATGGAATGCGGCGCAGCATAGCGACCCCGGCGCCGGCCGGAAGGGCGCGCGCGACGAACGCGGGTGCGGGGCGACGAAGTGGGGGCTGGGGGGAGTGAAGCCCTCCTGCGGTGGGGCGGGCGCGCTTTGATGCTGTCATTCCCGCGAAGGCGGGAATCCAGGCGTCCGGACCATCAGGGCATCCGGAAGGTGATACGTCTGCAGGATGGATTCCCGCCTTCGCGGGAATGACAGCAACGAGCCCATGACCCGGGAGGATCAGCGGATGTACGACGAATCCGTGTTCCGCACGCGTTCGATCTCGCGCTGCTTGAACAGGCGGTTCGCCTTCTCCTCGGTCATCTCGTACTTCGGCGCCACGTACGGCAGCAGCAGGCGCAGCCACGAACTGCTGATGCGGCGCGACTCTTCCGGGCAACCCTGCGCGCGCGATTCCGGCAGGTCGCCATCGGTCACGATGCTCAGGTAGCGCGCCGGATCGCTGCCGTACAGCAGGCACTGCAGGTTGAAGTAGCGCTGCTCGCCCAGCGCGTGCTGGTCGGCGTAGGCGTCGAGGTTGTACTCGCCGGTACTGCGCGCGAGGAACCAGTTCGACGCCATGCGCAGGTTTTCGGTGACGGTCGAGGTGGACTCGTTGAGGCCGGCGAAGCGCAGCATCAGCGTGGTCGCGAGCTGGTCGACGGCGTCTTCCTCACGGCCGGTGATCGGGATTTCCAGCAGCGTGATCAGCGCGTGGCCGGTCTCGTGCAGCAGGATGAAGCGGAAGTTCGCATCCAGGTACTGCTGCGCGTACGTGTCGGGGAGCTTGTTGTGCGCGGCGAGCTCGCGGCCGCGCTGCTCAAGCACCTTCATCGTCTCGTAGCACATCACCACTTCATTGCGTTCGGGCGAATAGAACGCATTGACCTCGCCGCATTCGGCGGTGACGTAGTTGATCGGCCGCGGCAGCATCAGCATGCCGTCGATGGCCTGCACTTCCGGGATGTGGCGCAGCATGTCGGTGTCGTGCGCGAGCTTGTAGTACGGCTCGAGCTCGGCGTTCTTCGGCTTCACGTATTCGTAGCCGAACTGCACGCCACCGGCCTTGCTCTCGGCATCGGCGGTCTTGGCGAAGCTCACCGGCTTGAGTGCGGCCATGTCGTCGGCCATCGCCTTCTCGGCCGCCTTGCGGCCTTCCTCGCGCGCGGCCGCGAGCGCGGCGGCCTGGCGCTTGCCGGCGATCAATGAATAGCCGAACGCGCCGCTCACCACGCCCAGTGCCAGCGACAGCAATACGATCAACAGTCTCGTCGACATGCGCGTCCCCGTGCGCTTACCCAGGCGACGCGCGCTCCCGTGCGTGCGTCGTGGGCGAAATCCTAGCCGCTGCGGCGTGACGGCGGAACCGCCACGGCCTTCACACGTCGTGGAGCCGCGCTACACGCGCTTCAGGCGGCGTGGCCCTCGGCGACGCTGGCTTCGGGGCGGATGCGGACGGCCCAGAGCACGCCGGCGATCAGCAGCGCGATGCCCAGCATCGTCAGCGGTTCGGGCGCGCGGCCGCGGAGGATGAAGGCGTAGGCCAGCGCGGCGAGCGTCTCGAACACGATCAGCTGCCCCGCCAGTGCGGTCGGCAGGCGCTGGCTGGCGGCGTTCCAGCACAGCGTCCCGATCCACGAGGCGAACAGGCCGATGCACGCCATCAGGCCGACGAAGAACCACGGGCGCGGGCCGAGCGGCATCGCGAAGTCGCGTCCCGCCACGGCCATGCCGCCCCACAGCAGCGCGTAGCCGGCCAGCGCGAGCGGCAGCGTCGCCACGCCCTGCGCGGTCGCCCACGTGCGCGGGCTGCGATCCGGGTGCGCGCGCAGCCAGTCCGCGTTGCGCAGCGGATACCAGGTCCAGCACGCCACCGCCACGATCGCCAGCAGCGCGCCCTGCAGGTAACGCGACGCATCGGCGTCGGGCTGCGTGCGCAGGGCCTCCAGCTCGACCCGATTGACGCAGGCGATGCCGAGCGCGATCAGCAACAGCGATGGCGCGAGCTTCCGCCACGGCAGGCGTCCATCGCGGCGGTGGTCGCGAAGGTTCGCGCTGATGGCGATGACCACCGGCAACGTGCCGATGATCATCGTCGGCAACGGCGCCCCGGCGCGCTGGATCGCACTGGCCAGGCACACGTAATAGAGCAGGTTGCCGATGGCCGCGAGCTTGAGCGCCTCTTTCCAGTCGGCGCGCGACAGGCGCCGCAGGTTGGCGCGGTCGATCCAGGCCAGCGGCAGCGCGATCAGGCCGAAGGCGAGGTAGCGGCCGACCGATTGCAGCGCCGCCGGGTAGTCGGGCAGCAGCAGCGGCGCGACGAAGACCAGGCCCCAGAGAAGGCCGGCGGCGAGGGCGTAGAGGGTTCCGGTGAGCATGGGGGAAGCGTCGCGCGTTCGTGCCGCTGCGTCTTGAACGAGATTGCGGCCCGAGCTTTGTCCCTTCTCCCTCCGGGAGTAGGTGCCCGCAGGGCGGATGAGGGGCAACGGAGTGTGAATGGCACAACCGGTAGTGCAGCGAGGCACTGCTGGTTTGGACCTTGATTCGCCGTTACCCCTCACCCCAACCCCTCTCCCGATGGGAGAGGGGCTCAAGGCGGCAAGAGCGGCATCAGCTGCGCACCTGCCGCTGATACCGCGCCGGAGTCACCCCGTAGCGCTGCGCGAAGGCGCGCGTCAGGTGCGCCTGGTCGCTCAGGCCGACGTCGGCCGCGACCTGCGCCGGCGCGGCGCCGCTGGCCAGCCGGCGCTTGGCTTCGAACAGTCGCAACGCCATCAGCATCTGCTGCGGCGTGGCGTCGTACTGCGTGCGGAACGCGCGAAGGAAATGGAACGGGCTCAACTCCGCGACCGCGGCCAGTTCGTCCAGCGTGAGCCTCCGCGCCAGGTTCTCGCGCAGGAACTCGACGACGCGCGCGAACCGAGGCGCCGCATCTCGCGACAGTGGACGCGCGGCGCGCGCCTGGTCGGAGAATGCATCGAGCAGCTCGAACAGCAGGCCGTCGAAGGCCAGCGGCTCGTCCGTGCGCCACAGCGCATCGAGAAGCACAGTGACGCGCTTCGCCCGCGCCGCGTCGTGTTCGACCGCATCGCGGAACCACAGGCCGCGTTGCCCCGTGACCGTCTCGACGACGTCCGCATCGATATACGCCATGCGATAGCGCCAGCCGCCGTCGGTTTCGGCCCGACCGGTGTGCAGCACGTCCGGATTCATCATCACCCGCGAATCCTGCGGCGCCAGATGGTCGCTGCCGCGATAGCGGAAACGCTCCACGCCGGTTTCGATCGCGCCGAGCCCGTAGGCTTCATGCGTGTGCGGCTCGAACGTGTGCCGCACGATATGCGCGCGATACAGCTCCACGCCATCGCGATGCGCCGGGCGGCGGAACTGCGCCCGGTCCAGCGGATGGTCGAAATGTTCGGGCACGCCCTGCATGCCGTCGATCATGCCACGCAGGCGTTACGCGCGGCGTTTCGCCGGCGGCAGCAGCGCGTTCGCGGCCCGGCGCAGCTTCAGCGACAGCGTGTGGAAGCCCGCGCCGGTCGGATGCATCTCGTCGAACCACGCGTCGGCCTGCCGCAGCGTGCCGCGCAGGTCGACGAAGGTGAACAGGCCGGAGAACTCCGAGCGCGCGGCCAGCGGCGCGAGCACGTGGTCGTGGAAGCCGTCGATCAGCAACGCGGCGAAGCGCTTCTGCTGCGCCACCTGCGGCAGCACGTGCGCGATGTGTGGCGCGATCCACGGTCCGATGTTGTCGCGCAGCAGCGCCGCCGCGCCGAGGTTGGCCACGGTCAGGCGTGCCGGCTCGCCCATGCGCTGTGGATAGTCGTAGGTGTGCGCGAGGATCGGCGTGTTCGGCCGCGTGCGCTTGCATGCGCGAAGGAAGCGCTGGTAAGCGCCACGCACTTCCTCGAAACGGCGCGAGCGTTCGACGCGCGCGAACGCCTGTTCCGGCGTCATCGGCGATTGGCCGGCGAACAGGCCTTTGAGGAAATCGGCGACGAAATCGTTTCCGCCCGCACTGATCAACACCGCATCGAACTCGAAGCCCTCGTACCAGTCGACGAGGTCGGCGATGCGGCGTTCGGAGAAGATGTCGATCGCCAGGTCGCCGCTCTTTTCTGTTCGGAAGAACAGGCCGCCTGCGCCGAACTGCGGAACGCCGCGCTCCTCGTCTTCGGGCGTGGGGAAGACGAGCCAGTCGAGCAGATTCATCGCCAGCGGCGTGGAGAACCACGAATCGCCTTCGCAGAAGAACACCGGCGTGCGCGCAGCCAGGTCGGGCTTGCGCTGCAGCGCGCGGTAGATGCGGCGGAACTCGCCGCGCTGGGTGGTGATGGTGGAAGGCATCCGGGCTTTCCTGTTCGCGACGTCCTTATGGCAGAACGCCGCGAACGACCCGTGACGGCCGCGCTACGGTTGCGGCGCTTCCACGCGCGCGGCGACCGGCGCGGGCGCGATCGCCCACACGCTGTTCGCCTCGCCCTCGCGCATGCGGCGCGCGGTAACGCGGGCGAGCCACGCGAAACCAACCGCCATGGCGATGGCGCCAGCATCGATCGCAAGGAGCGCCCAATGCCCGGCCGCCGCACTGGTCCACCACCATGCACCCGTAACGATGCCGTGCGCGAACGGAATCAGCGCGGTCGTGATGGCGGCGACCCACAGCAGTTCGTGCGCGGCGCGGATCGGCGGCCGCAGTGCGGCCCACAGCGCGCACAGTGCCCACGTCGCGAAGCACGCGGCATTCACGCCGGATGGAAGCCCGACGCCCGACAGTGCCGGCAGCTGCAGCAATTGCGTTGCTATGAACGCGACGGAGATCGCCACGCACACGCCGATGCATACGCCCACCGTCGCACGCGCCATCCACAGCTGCGCGCGGCCCTGTTCGGCCTGCCGACGCTTTCGGCGTGCCTCGATCCACAACAGGTTGCCCGAGTAGAACAGGAACGCGCCGCCGAGGCCGAGCAGGAAGTACAGCCACTGCATCCACGCGTTGCCGTACTCGCCGAAATGCAGCGCGTACGCGGACGACAGCGTCGCGTGGTTTGCGTCGCGCTGGCCGGGCAGCTGGGTGGCGAGCGTCGCGCCGGTATTGGCGTTCATCGCGACCGAACCCAGCGGGCCGAGCGTGCCCGAAGATTCGCCGGTGACTTCCACCGTTGCGTTCGCATCGCCCGCGTTGGCGAGCTTGAGGTAGGCGGGCTCGAACTCTTCGATGCCCTGGTCGCGCGCGATGGCGATGCTGCGCTCATGCCACATCGCGAGCGAGCCGATCTTCTGCTCACGACCCGCGGGCGCGACGACCGGCGCGGTGTCCATCGCCGGGCCGAGCGCCGTCATCAGCTGGTTGCGATAGATCAGCGGATTGAGCGCCAGCATCGCGATCATCACCAGGCACAGCATCGCGCCGGTGACGGCGAACATGATGTGCATCGGCAGACTCAGAACGCCGATGACGTTGTGTGCGTCCTGCCACATGCGCTTGAGGTTGCGGCCCGGGCGCAGCGCGAACAGGTCGTCGACCAGCTTCGGCAGGTGGATCACGACGCCGGAAATCAGCGCCAGCCCGTACAGCAGGCTCACGATGCCCATCAGGTACGTGCCGGCGACGGGGATGCCGAGCGAGTAGTGCAGCGCGTTGACCAGTTCCGACAGTGCGCCGCCCGGCATCTCGTCGAGGCCTTCGGGATGTTCGGTGGTCGCGTAACGCCATGCGCCCGATGCGTCCTGCCAGTACGTGGCGGTGATCGGATACTCCTCGCCGGGAAACACCATGCCGACGTGCTTTCGCGACTCGGGATGGCGCGCGAGCGTTTCGTCGAGCAGCTGCTGCGCTTCGGCCAATGTCTGCGACGTGGCGTGAACGCCGTGCGGCGACTGCCAGGCCTGCAGGTCGTGGTGGAAGATCGTGATCGCGCCGGCGTAGAACGCCACGAACAGCGCGAAGCCGGCGACGAGGCCGACCCAGGTGTGCAGCGTGGTGAACGTGCGCAACGTGCTGGAGGAAATCTTCATCGCGTCCTCATTCGACCCAGCGCAGCCACTGCAACACCCACAGCACGCCCAGCGAAACGATGGCCAATGCACTCAGCCACGCCCACGCGCGCTTGCCGCTGGCGAACTGGAAGCTCGCGCCCATCACCGCGATCCACACCACGAAGAACGCGATGATCCCGGCGACGATGGTGCCCTGCCACGGGCCCGGCAACGCCCACGTGAGCAGGCCGACCAGCCCCGCTGACAGCAGGAAACCCGGCACGATCCCGGCGAATGCGCGCGCCCACATCAGCGTGTCTCTCCGTTACCGGCCGGCGCAGTGCGCCACGCCAGATATGGAAGCGCCATCAGCGCGAGCATCCACGTCCCCAGCATCGCGCACAGCCCGGCGCCGACGCCGAGCTGCGCGATGAAGACCCACAGTGACGCCACGGCCAGCAGGCCGCCGACGAGCTTTCCGCGCGCGGCATGGCGACGCCACGACGGCCAGCGGCAATGTGGGGACGCGGCATACAGCGACGCCGCCGACACCAGCGACATCGCGATGGCCGTGATCGTGGCGGCGAGGGAATTCATCGTCTCAGGTCACCACTGGTAGCGCGCGGTCGCGGTGACCGTGCGCGGATAGCCGTAGTAGCACCACGTGCCGCTGTTGCAGGTCGCGATGTAATCCTTGTCGCCGACGTTCTGCGCGTTGAGCTGCAGGCGCCACGCGCCGATGTCGTAATGCACCGACGCGTCGAACAGCGTGTACGACGGCGTCTGCCACGCGTTGTACGCATCGCCGTAGTGCTCCCCGGTGTAGCGCACGCCCGCGCCGAAGCCCAGGCCCGACAGCGCGCCGCCGATGATCGTGTAATCGGCGCCGAGCGAGGCGACGTTTTCCGGCTGCAGCGGGATTTCCTTGCCCAGCGACAGCGGGTCAGTCGACTTCGTCACTTCCGAATCGGTGTAGGTGTAGGCGCCGTACACGCTCAGGCCGTTGCCGACGTTCCAGCGGCCTTCCAGCTCGACGCCGCGCACCTTCGTCTCGCCCTGCTGGATCGAGTACAGCGTGTGGTTCGGATCCACGACCAGCGTGTTCTCCTGCACCAGCTCGTAGGCGGCGATGGTTGCGAGCACGCGATTGCTCGCCGGCTGGTATTTCAGGCCGATCTCCGTCTGCTCGCCGGTGGTCGGCACGAACGCCGTGCCGAAGAAGTCGGTGCCGACGGTGGGCTGGAACGACTGCGACCAGCCGATGTACGGCGCGAAGCCGTTGTCGAAGAGGTAGTTCACGCCGACGCGGCCGGAGAACTTGTCGTCGCTCTGGTGCGACTGCGCGCCGCCGATGACTTCGCGCGTGTCGGTGCCGACCCAGTCCTGGCGCGCGCCGAGCGTGACCACCCAGCGATCGACCTTCATCTGGTCCTGCGCGTACAGGCCGAACTGCGACTGCGTCTGGCGCGTGCGCGAGGAGAAATCAGGCTCCACGATCGGCGAGCCATACACCGGCGCGAACAGGTCCAGCGTCGGCGCGCCGAACACGAATGCCGACGCGTAATCGTTGCGCGCGCGACGGAAGTCCAGGCCGGTGAGCAGCGTGTGCTCGACCGCGCCGGTGCTGAAGTCGAACTGCAGCTGGTTGTCGACGCCGAAGGTCTTGCTCTCTTCCTCCGTATTCCAGAGGTAGCGCACGAGCGTGCGGTAATCGACGGGCTGGAACGTCACCGGATCGGTGAGCCAGCCGAACGCACCGACCGACGTGCTCGGATCGATCTTCGTCACGCCGTAGCGCAGGTTCTGGCGGAACGTCGCGCCGCCGCCGAAGTCATGGAAGTACTCCCACCCCAGCGACGTCATCGTCTTGTCGTAATTGTTGAAGCCCGGCTCACCGGTGAAGCGGTTGCGCGCGATGCGGCCGTTCGGGTTCGGCAGCAGCGTGCCTTCGGCCGGCAGGAAGCCGGCGCCGGCGACGGTGTCGTTCTTCTGCCAGCGCGCGAGCAGCGTCAGCGAGTTCGCTTCGTCCGGCTTCCACGTCAGCGCCGGCGCGACGAAATAGCGGTCGTCGTGGACGAAGTCGATTTCGTCGTCGCTCTGGCGCGCCAGCGCGGTGAGGCGGTACGTCCACACGCCATCGTCGGTGAGCTTGCCGCCGAAGTCGCCGGCGAGCTGGAACAGGTCGTACGTGCCGACCTGCACTTCGACCTCGCGCAGCGTCGCGTCGGTCGGACGCTTGCTCACGTAATTGACCATGCCGCCGGGCGGCATCGCACCGTAGGCAACCGACGCCGGACCCTTCAGCACTTCCACGCGCTCCAGGCCGTACGGCTCGATGCGCGTGATCGACGTGCCGCTGCCTTCGGCGAGTGCGAGGCCGTCGAGGTAACGCGCCGGCGTGAAGCCGCGCAGGAGCAGCCAGTCCGAACGCGGATCGCCGCCGTAGCCGCCTCCCTGCGCGCCGGCCGTGAACCAGATCGCCTCCTCGATCCCGTGGATCGCGCGGTCCTTCATCTGCTGGTCGGTGACGACCGAGATCGACTGCGGGATCTCGCGGATCGGCGTGTCGGTCTTGGTCGCGGTGCCGGCGGTGCGGGCGATCGGCGCGCGCACTTCGACCGAATCCAGGTCCGTGGCGCTGGCGCCCTGCTGGGCCAACGCGGGCATGGCGGCGCCGGCGAGCATCGCGACGGCGAGCGCGTGGCGGATCGAGACCGGCAACGGCCGGACGGCGGAGCGGTGGGAGCGCATCGGGAACCTTGAAGTGGAGGCTGGCCCTGGCCGGGAGCGCACAATGCGTGTCGCGCCGGTGGCCGGCAAATAAGAATCGTTCGCGATTGTAGGGCGTTCAACCGGGCCGAACAATCGAGCCGAAGTCTTCTGGTGCGCCGGCGGCACGTTGTGGCCGCACAAGGAAAAGCGCCGCGGTGGGGGCGCGGCGCTCGGGGGAAAACCTGGCGATGTAGTGGACGCGGGCGGTCGCCTTCGGACGACGCGCGCGCGGAGGTCAGCCGCAGCCGCAGATCGCGAGTTCGTCGTCGAACGACGATTCGGACGCCGCCTGCTCGCGCTTCGCGCGGGCGTGGCCCAGCGGTGCGAAGAAGCGCGCGGACGCGATGCGGTTGCCGTAGCCGGCGAAGCGCTCGTCGAGGTCGTCGAACGGGTGCGGCTCGGCCTGTTCGGCCTGCGGAATGAAGAGATTGGTGAAGACGTTCATGGCGTGCTCCCGGTGTGCGGCGGCCTGCGTGGCGTGGACAACTTCCTTGAGTGCGTTGCAAGATACGCCCGCGCCGGAGCCCGAAAAAGCGACGGTTCTGCAAGCCAGTCTTGAATCCGGTTCAAGCGTCGCCGGGGCACGAGGAGGTCGAATGAGCCGTCCGCCGTTGCAGGCCCTGCTGGGTTTCATCGCCGCCGCGCGCGCCGGGAATCTCACCCGCGCGGCAGAGTCGATGCACCTCACCGTCAGCGCGCTGAGCCACCAGATCCGCACCATCGAGGAACGCCTCGATCGGCGTCTGTTCGTGCGCGGCGCGCGGGGCGTGAAGCTCACCGAACACGGGCAGGCGCTGTACGACCGCATCGCGCCGCACCTGGAAGCGATCGAACTGGCGCTCGCGCCGCGTCGTGTGCGTCGCGACGACGCGCTCGCCGTGACGCTGATGCCCTCCTTCGCGTCGAGCTGGCTCGTGCCGCGCCTGCCGCGCTTCCTCTCCGCGCATCCGCAGCTGGAAATCAGCCTGCAGTCCAACATCGATCCCATCGACTTCTCGCGCGAGACCACCATCGACGCCGGCATCCGCTTCGGCCCGGGCAAGTGGCCTGGCGTGGAAGCGGTGCACCTGTTCGACGACTGGATGACGCCGACCGCGAGCCCGGCGCTGATCGAGCGCCTCGGCCGGCCGACGCTGGCCACCCTCAGCCAGTTTCCGCTGCTGGGCGCGCCCGGCGGGCGCTGGAGCGAATGGTTCGCGAAGTTCGGCGGGAAGCCGCCGGAGCGGTTCGTGGCGATCTTCGACGATTCGGAAAACCTGCACCGGGCGGCGGCCGAAGGCATGGGCATCGTGCTGGGACGCGTGACGCTCGCGCGGCCGCTGGTCGAAGCCGGGCACCTGGTCGAATTGTTCGACGAACGCCTGAAGACCGAATTCGCGCACTACCTCGTCTACCCGTCGCGCTCGCGCGACCATCGCGGGCTGGCGCGTTTCCGCGACTGGCTGCTGGAGGAAGCGGCGACGTACGCGGCCAGCGACGCGATGACGCCGAGGCGCGGCGGCGCTCCGAAGAAGGCCCCCGCCAAGGCGCGCAAGCCGGCGCCCGCCAAAAGGACCCGTGCCGTCCGTTGATGGTGGCCGCCACGGGGTTGGGGGTAGTCTGGCCGCCCGTTCACCGGCCCCGTGCGGAGCCGGCACCGTCATGGAGACCTGCATGAAACGCCTTCTGCTTGCCGCCCTGGTTCCCGCCCTGCTCGTCGCGCAAGGCCCCGTCCTCGCGCAATCCAAGACCAAGCCCGCTCCGAAGGTGACGTCGCCGGTCGCAGTCGAGTCGTCGCTGCAGGCCGCGGTCGACGCGCCGACGCGCGATGCGAAGAACCGCCTTCGCGACTCGTACCGCCATCCAGCACAGACGCTCGCGTTCTTCGGCGTGAAGCCCACGCAGACTGTCGTCGAGATCACCCCCGGCGGCGGCTGGTACACCGAGATCCTCGCGCCGTACCTCAAGAACGGTGGCCAGTACGTCGCGGCGATGTACGACCCCGCGATCGCAGGCCAGCCGCAGTACCGCTACCGCCAGAGCGAGGCGATGGCCAAGCGCCTGGCCGACACCGCCGTTTACGGCAACGCGAAGGTCCAGAACTTCGATCCGAAGGCGCCGAACTTCGGCGCCGCCGGCTCGGCCGACGTCGTACTGACCTTCCGCAACGCGCACAACTGGGTCGACGACGGCACGGCCGACGCCTACTTCAAGGCGTTCTTCGACGTGCTCAAGCCGGGCGGCACGCTCGGCGTGGTCGACCATCGCGCCAAGCCGGGCACCGACCTGGAAAAGATGAAGACATCCGGCTACCTCACCGAGGCGCTGGTGATCGAACTGGCGCAGAAAGCGGGCTTCAAGCTGCAGGAAAAGAGCGAGATCAACGCCAATCCGAAGGACACCGCCGATCATCCCAACGGCGTGTGGACGCTGCCGCCGACCAACCAGCACGACGCGAAGGACGACGCCAAGTACAAGGCGATCGGCGAGAGCGACCGGATGACGCTGCGGTTCGTGAAGCCCTGATGTGAAGGGTGGGGTCGGAGAGTGAGAAGTGAGGCAAGCGTGCTCACTCCTCGCTTCTCCACGCTCGCTCCTGCTCCAGCATGCTCATCGCCCTCAACAAACCCTACGGCGTGCTGTGCCAGTTCACCGACCGCAGCACGCCGCCGCGCCGCACGCTGGCCGAATTCGGGCTGCCGCCGGACGTGTACGCGGCCGGGCGGCTCGACCACGACAGCGAGGGCCTGCTGCTGCTCACCGACGACGGTGCGCTCGCGCATCGGCTGACCGATCCGCGCCACAAGGAGCCCAAGACGTACTGGGTGCAGGTCGAAGGCGAACCGTCGGATGCGCAGATCGATGCGTTGCGACGCGGCGTCGTGCTCAACGACGGCCCGACGCGTCCGGCGAAAGTGCAACGCCTCGACGCGCCGGCGCTGTGGCCGCGCGATCCGCCGGTGCGTTTCCGCAAGACCGTGCCCGACGCATGGCTCGAAATCACCATCAGCGAAGGCCGCAACCGCCAGGTTCGCCGCATGACCGCCGCGGTCGGGCTGCCGACGCTGCGGCTGGTGCGCGTGGCGATCGGGCCGCATCGGCTCGACGACTTGGCGCCGGGGCAATGGCGCCAGCTGTAACCGTGATGCGCGACCGTGACGGCGCCGCGTGCAGGATGCGTCGGCCGGCTTGAGCGCGATCAAACAGCGCGCGCGGCGACGCGAAAGCATTGCCGCACCGCCACGACGGACCCGCCATGGATTTCCTCGACAACCTCCTGCTGAACACCGACAGCTACAAGGCCAGCCACTGGCTGCAGTACCCGCCGGGCACGGACGCGACGTTCTTCTACGTCGAGTCGCGCGGCGGGCTGTACGACCGCACGGTGTTCTTCGGGCTGCAGTCGATCCTCAAGCAGACGCTCGCGCGTCGCGTCACGCACGACGACATCGACCAGGCGCGCGAGCTGTTCGCCGCACACGGCGAGCCGTTCAACGAGGCCGGCTGGCGCGAGATCGTCGACCGCCACGGCGGTCGCCTGCCGCTGCGCATCCGCGCCGTGCCCGAAGGCACGGTCGTGCCGACGCAGCAGGCGCTGGTGACGATCGAATCGACTGACCCGCGCGCGTTCTGGGTGCCGTCGTACATCGAAACGCTGCTGCTGCGGCTGTGGTATCCGGTGACGGTCGCCACGGTGAGCTGGCATGCGAAGCAGACGATCCGCGGCTTCCTCGAACGCACCAGCGACGATCCCGAAGGCCAGTTGCCGTTCAAGCTGCACGACTTCGGCGCGCGCGGCGTGTCGAGTGCGGAGTCGGCGGCGATCGGCGGGCTGTCGCACCTGGTGAACTTCATGGGCACCGACACCGTCGCCGGCCTGCTCGCGGCGCGCGCGTGGTACCACGAGCCGATGGCGGCGTTCTCCATTCCCGCGGCCGAGCACAGCACGATCACCGCGTGGGGTCGCGAACGCGAAGTCGACGCCTACCGGAACATGCTGCGGCAGTTCGCCAGGCCCGGCGCGATCGTCGCCGTGGTGTCCGACAGCTACGACATCTTCCGCGCCGTGTCCGAGCACTGGGGCCGCACGCTGCGCGAGCAGGTGATCGCCTCCGGCGCGACGGTGGTGATCCGGCCCGATTCGGGCGATCCGGTCGCGGTCGTGCACGAATGCCTGCGCCGGCTCGACGAGGCGTTCGGCCACGTCGTCAACGGGAAGGGATTCCGCGTGCTCAACCACGTGCGCGTGATCCAGGGCGACGGCATCAACCCCGACAGCATCCGCGCGATCCTCGAACGCGCCACCGGCGCCGGTTATTCCGCCGACAACCTCACCTTCGGCATGGGCGGCGCGCTCTTGCAGCGCGTGGATCGCGACACGCAGAAGTTCGCGCTGAAGTGCTCCGCCGCACGCGTGGACGGTCGCTGGATCGACGTCTACAAGGAACCGGTCACCGACCTCGGCAAGACCAGCAAGCGCGGCCGCATGACGCTGGCGCGGCATGTCGAATCGGGCGAATACCGCACGGTGGCGTTGCCCGATGGCGCGGTGTCGCTGGATGCGGCGAGCGCACCGGCCGGATTCGAGGACGCGCTCGTCACCCTGTGGGAGGACGGCGAGCTGCTGCAGGACTGGACGCTCGCGCAGGTGCGCGAGCGCGCCAACGCCGCGCGGCTCTAGCGCGCGGCGGTTTTCCCGGACTCGTCTTCATCCGGCGCGTTGTGCGCCGTTTCCGCCACCGGTACCGAGTTCGCGCCCGGCCGCGTGAGCAGCAGCACGCCGCCGAGGACGACCGCCGTGCCGACCAGTTGCACGGCGGTGATCGGCTCGCCCAGCAGCCACGCGCCGAGGAACACCAGCGACACCGGCCCCAGCACCGACATCTGCGCGGCGGTGCCGGCGCCCAGGCGCGCGACGGCGCCCATCGTGAATGTCACCGGCAGGAAAGTGCAGAAGAACGCGTTGATCGCCGCCAGCCCGTAGACCGGCATCGGCAGTTCGAGCAGGTGCGAGGGATCGCGCGCGATCAGGTAATGCGTAAGCGTCGCCGCGGTCGAGATCGTCATCGCGTACGCGACCAGCCGCAGCGAGCCGATGCGCTTGATGAGCTGGCCCGACATCGACAGGTACAGCGCGTAGCTCAGCGCCGCGCCCAGCACCAGCGCGCTGCCGAGCAGGATGTGCTCGCCCTGCACGCGCAGGTTCTCGACGAACACCAGCGACACGCCGGCATAGCTCACCGCCAGCGCGACCCACTCGCGACGCGCGACGCGGCGCTTGAACGCGAACACGCCGATCAGCAGGACGAAGGTCGGGTTGAGGAAGAGGATCAGCCGTTCCAGGGAAACCGGCACGTACTCCAGTCCCCAGAAGTCCAGCAGGCTCGACAGGTAATAGCCGAGCACGCCGAGAATCACGATCAGGCCGAAGTCGCGCCGCGTCATCGGCGCACGTTCGGGACGGCGCGACTCGCGGATGCCGAGCGCGACGAACAGCGGCAGCGACAGCAGCATCCGCAGTGCGAGCACGTCGAGCGAATCCACGCCGTAGCGGTACTGGAACTTCGCCAGGATCGCCTTCGCCGAGAACAGGATCGCGCCGGTGGCGGCCATCGCCAGGCCGACGCGGCGCGCGGCCTGCGGGTGAGCGGTTGCGGTGGTCGCGCTCATTCGGCGCTCGCGTCGTCGAGCTGCTTCCGCTGCGCCGCGCCCAGCGACAGGCGCGCCGCGGCGAGCAGTTCGTGGAGCTGTTCGACCGTGGTCGCGCTGGCGATCGGGGCGGCGACCGTCGGCTGCGCCATCAGCCAAGCCAGGGCGACCTGCGCCGGTGTGGCGCGCAGGTCGACGGCGACATCGTCCAGCGTCTGCACGATGCGCAGCCCGCGCGGGTTGAGGTACTTGCCGATGGCACCGGCGCGCGCGGCGCTCTTGCCGATGTCGGCCTCGCTGCGGTACTTGCCGGTGAGAAACCCGCTGGCGAGCGCGTAATACGGGATCACCGCGACCTCGCGTTCCCGCGCCAGCGGCTGCAGTTCGGCCTCGAAGCCGGCGCGGGCGTAGAGGTTGTACTCGGGCTGGAGCGTCTCGAAGCGCGGCAAGCCGTCGCGTTCGGCGACGTCCAGCGCCTCGCGCAGGCGCGCGGCGGAGTAGTTCGAGGCGCCGATCGCGCGCACCTTGCCTTGCTCGATCAGCCGGGCGAACGCGCCCAGCGTGTCGGCCAGCGGCGTCGCCGGATCGTCCTCATGCGCCTGGTAAAGGTCGATCGCGTCGGTCTGCAGTCGGCGCAGCGAGCCTTCCACGGCGGCCTGGATCGTCGTCGGCGCGAGCCCGCGGTGGCGTTCCCACTTGCCGACCTTGGTCGCCAGGGTCACGCGCGCGCGCTTGCCGCTGCGCTGGAACCACCGGCCCAGCAGCGTTTCGGACTCGCCGCCCTCGTTGCCCGGCACCCAGTACGAGTACGAATCGGCGGTATCGACCAGGTCGAAGCCGGCGTCGACGAAGGCGTCCAGCAGGGCGAAGGTCGCGGTCTCGTCGGCGCTCCAGCCGAAGACGTTGCCGCCGAGTGCGAACGGGGCGACACGCAGGCCGGATCGGCCGAGGGGTCGGAGGGACGGCGTCATGGGGGAAACTCGGCCGAGTAGGGGGTCACATGATGCGATGCGTTCTAGGCCGCAGGGGCAATCGACCTGTAGCGCGACGTTGCGGATCCTGCCTCTTTGCCGGATCGGCTCGGCGCCCAACCGCCTTCCGGGGGACATGATGTCGGCAATCGCCCGCCTTTCTGATACCGTTTGTCCCAATGAAACCGCGGCGCGAAGGGGGTCGACGCTGCCCCGGGGACAGGGACGCAGCATGGTCGTAGCCGCTGGCAATTCGGGCCGAATCCTGGTCGTCGACGACCAGAACGTGAACCTGCGCGTGGTCGGCACCCTGCTGGCCCGCCAGGGCTACGAAGTCGTGTCCGCCAGTTCCGGCGAGGAAGCGCTCCAGCGCTATCTCGAAAGCCCGCCGGACCTGATCCTGCTCGACATGATGATGCCCGGCATGGACGGCTTCGACGTCATCGCCGCCCTGCATGAGCTCGGTCCGCTGCAGGTGCCGGTGGTCTTCGTCACCGCCGCGCACGATCGCGACCTGCTGCTGCGCGCCTTCGACGCCGGCGTGGTCGATTACGTCACCAAGCCCTTCCTGCCCGAGGAACTGCTGGCGCGCGTCAACGCGCACGTCGGCCTGAAGCTCACGCGCGACCGCCTCGAACGCGTCGCCCGCGAGCGCGAGGAACTGGTCAACCTGGTCGCGCACGACCTGAAGAACCCGCTGAGCAGCGTGGTCTTCGCCGCCGAACTGCTGCGCAGCGGCCTGTGCAAGGCCGAGCGCATTCCGCGCTACCTCGAGATGATCCACGAGAGCGCCGACGACGCGCTCGGCTACATCCATCACTATCTGGAAAGCCAGTCCGACAAGCTCGCCGACGAAGACACCGGCGGCGGTCGCGCGGATCTGGCCGAAATCCTCGGCTGGCTGCACAAGCGCTACGAAATGCAGCTGGAAGCTCGCGGCATCCGCGCCGAGCTGCGCCTGCCGGAAACGGCCGCGCAGGTGAGCATCCACCCGCGCGTGCTGCGCCAGGTGGCGGAAAACCTCGTCACCAACGCGATGAAGTACGCGCCCGATTCCGAACTGCTGCTCACCGCGCGCGCGGGTGCGCCGGGCTACTGGCAACTGGTCGTGGCCGACCGCGGCCCGGGCATTCCGCCGGATCGCGAGAAGGAGCTGTTCAAGCCGTTCGTGCGCCTGCACGACGATCCGCGTTACGACGGCCTGTCGAGCGGACTGGGCCTGTCGCTGGCCAAGCGCATCGTCGCGCGCGCCGGCGGTCAGCTCTGGTACGAAGCACGCCGCAACGGCGGTGCGCGCTTCATCATCGAATTGCCGGAAGCGCCGACGCCTGTGATGGCGTGACTCCTGCGCATCATTTCCGCCTTCGCGGGAATGACGTCTACCCAACATCAAACCCTCCCCGGATCGGGGAGGGTCGGGTCGTCTACAGGTTCAGTGCTCGACGCGCGACTGCTGGCGCGAGGATGCATTGCGGCGCGGCGTCGGCGCGCGACGGCCGGAGCCGCGACGGGCTTCGACGCGGCGCGAACTGCCTTCGATCGCATGCTCGTCCTGTTCTTCCTCGACGCGGCGGGCACGACGCTTGGCGGCGTACCAGAGCAGGCCGGCACCGGCGACGGCAGCGGCGATCAGCACCGGATTGCGGCGCACGAAGCCGCCCGCCACGCGCGCGCCGCCCTTCAGGGCGCCGAGCTTCGCACCGGCGTCCAGCCACTGGCCGGCGCTGTGGGTCATCGCGGGAACCGAGTGGCGCAGGCTGTCGCCGGCGCTGCGGAGGTTGTCGCCGACCAGCGAGGCCAGGTCGAGCGCGCGTTCGGGGATCGAAGTCAGCTTCGTCATGATGTACAGCCCGTTTCGGGAACGGGGTCCAGTGTCGGCAAGCCGTCGTTGAAACAGCGTGATCGGGCGCGGAAGTTGCCCGCCCCCGGCTGAATGCCGATGATGGCCGCCACCACCGCCGAGCACGCATCGCCATGATCCGCATCCTGCCCAACGTGCTCTCCGCGGCCGAATTGCAGGCGGTACGCGAGCTGCTGCCGCAGGTGCGCTTCGCCGACGGCCGGATCACCAACCCCGACTCGACCATCAAGCAGAACCTGCAGGCGCCGCAGGAAGACCCGGCGAACCAGCGCATCGCGCTGATCGCGCGCGATGCGTTGATGCGGTTCGGCGAGCTGCGCGTGTTCGCGCAGCCGCGCACGATGGCGCGCACCACCGTGGTTCGCTACGAGCCCGGGATGAACTACGGCTGGCACGTGGACGAGGCGCTGTTCCCGTCGACGCCGCCGATCCGCAGCGACCTTTCGTGCACGGTGTTCCTCAACGATCCGTCCGAATACGACGGCGGCGAGCTGACCATCCAGCTCGGCGCGCAGGAGCTGGCGTACAAGCTCGAGCCGGGCAGCGCGATCCTGTATCCGTCCACGACGATCCACCGCGTCACGCCGGTGACGCGGGGCGTGCGCATCGCCGCGATCACCTGGCTGCAGAGCTGGGTCGCCGACAGCAACCAGCGCGAACTGCTGGTGCAGCTGGAGGAAGCCCGCGGCCTGGCCGCCAGCGGGGGCGATCGCCAGCGCCTGCAGGTGCTGCTGGAGTCGCTGCGGACGAACCTGTTCCGGATGTGGGCGGATACGTAAGCGCCGCATCTGGGCTTTGAGCCGCCGTGCCGGCGAAGGCCGGGACCCAGGCCCTCAACGTCCGGGCACTCCCTGCATGGCGAACCACGTCGTCGTCATTCCAGCGAAAGCTGGAATCCATTTTGAATTCGAAGCCGTCGATTGCGTTGTATCGGAGCAACAGCGCAGCGCTGTCTGGCGTTCGTGGGTCACCGCATCCGCTTCGTTGCCCCTCACCCCAACCCCTCTCCCGATGGGAGAGGGGCTAAACCCCGTCATTCCAGCGAAAGCTGGAACCCATCGGCCACAGGCATGCGAGACTTCGCGAGCTCACTCGCGTCGGTTTCCTCGGCCAGCGTCAGAACGAAATGCTCCGGCGCCAGCGCGCGGAGGAAGCCGACCGCATCGAATGCCTCACCCGCCGCCCACGCGCCCGCCTTCGCCACTTCGCCCGACAACACGCGCTCCAGCGCTTCGACGATCAGCGGCGCAGTCACTGCATAGATATCGACACCCTGCGCCGTCGCACGACGCACGCGACCGCCGCGCTCGACCCGGACATCGAGGACGAACCGCTGCGACGACCGCCCGTGTTCGTCCGCCGCGACGGGCGGCGGCGTGGCGGGGTCGCGCAGGTGGCGCAACGGCGCCAGGTTCATGTACGAACGCACGCGTTCGCTGCGCAGGTGGCGCGCGATGGCGACGATCTCCGACAAGGTCAGCATCACCGCTTCCTGCGTTCCGAACGGTGCCGGAAAGTCCCAGTCGCGCGTCGGCGCGGGATCCGGCAGCGGATGAAGTTCGCCGCCCTCCACGATCCATCGCACGGCGCGGTTGCGCTCGCCCGTGATGCGCGTGCCGCGCGTGGGATGCCAGCCGTCCAGGCCAACGGCGATATCGATCGCGTCCGCGCCGTCCCAGTCGTCCATCGCCGCGGTCGCGAGCAGATCCGCTAACGCGCCGTAGAACGCGACCGACGGCATCGCAACGATCCCGCCCGCCTTCGCCCGCGCGTCCTGTTCGAACACGTGCACGGCGGCGCCCTGCTCGGCGCTCGTGTCGAGATAGTGCACACCGTTGCGGATCGCGGCATCGAGCAGCGGGGCGGCGGTATCGAGGAACGGCCCGGCCGCGTTGATCACCGCGCTCGCGCCGCGCAACGCCGTGTCCAGCGCGGCGGCATCGTCGATGGCGGCGACGTGGCACAGCAGGCCCGGGGAGTGGCGGGCCATCTCCGCCAGCTTCACCACGTCGCGGCCGCACAGCACCGGCGTGCGGCCGCGACGCAGCAGTTCGGCGACGATGAAGCGGCCGGTGTGACCCGTGGCGCCGTACACGACGACGGGCGCGTTCGTACCGGAGTTGGGAAGTTCCATCGTCACGTCCTATGCCGTTGCGTTGTCGAGCGTGCGCGGCGCCGACGCGAGCGTTGCCTCGAGATGCGCGCGCAGTTCGCGGTTGAAGTCGTCCGGCCGTTCTTCCGGAAAGAAGATCCGTGCGCCCTCGAACTCTACGCGCCGCGTCGTGGCCGGGATCGCCTTCTGCAACCAGTGCGACCACTCCACCGGGAAGTAGATGTCGTCCGTGCCCCACGCGATCAGCGTCGGCACCTGCAACGTGCGCAGGCCGTCCTCGATCGCCAGCGTGTGCCGGCAGTCGAACGCGTTGACGAAGGCTTCCAGCTGCTTCAGCCGTCGCGTGTCGCTGGCGAAGGGCTTCAGGTACGTGTCGATGGTCGCGTCGGACACGTCCTGCGGGCGTTCGTACGCCGGTGCGAGCGCTGCGCGGTACACCGACTTGTCGCCGACCATCGCCTGGATCGTGCCCGGCAGTCCGCCATGGGCCACCATCGCCACGAACGGCGCGAACGCCTCCGGCGGCCAGTTGTCGTGCGCATCGCAGTTGGTCAGCGTGAGACTGCGCAGCCGCTTCGGATAGAGCGCGGCGAAGATCTGGCAGATGCCACCACCGCTGTCGTTGCCGACCAGATCGACGCGGTCGATGCCGAGTGCGTCGAGGAACTGCGCCAGCATGTGCGCGTTGGCCGTGACCGACACGTCCTGCCCGTCGGCGGCATCGGTGTGGCCGTGCGCCAGCAGGTCCACCGCGATGCAGCGGCGCACGTCGGACAGGGCCTCCAACTGATGCCGCCACAGGTAGCCGTTGAGCAGCACGCCGTGCACGAACAGGGCGACCGGTCCGGTGCCGCGCTCGACATAGCCGATCGTGGCGGACGACGTGCGCACCGTCCGGCGCGCGGCGAAGAAGGTGGCGGCGTCCATCACGCGCTCCGCTCGGCTTCGCGCAGCTTCTGCGCGCATTCCTCGCAGCAGGCCTCGACGGTCCGCCCGCCGATGGTCACCTCGACGCGGTTCTCGTCCAGCGGGTAATCGCAGACGGCACAGGTGTTCTCGCTCATGACACGCTCCATTGGGAGCCCGGCGATTCCGGGCAGGGCCATTGGACGATCCGGGCGAAGGCGGCGCTGTCGGAATCTTTAGCGATTGGCTACGCGGCGGCGTCAGGCGCTCTTGACCTGCGCCGCGGTGCGGAACGCGGTCGGCGTGCGGCCGTAAGCCTGCTTGAAGGCCGCGCTGAAATGGCTGTGGCTGGAGAAGCCCAGGTCCTGCGCCAGCGCCGACATGTCCTCGGCCTGCCCCAGCCGATCGAGCGCGCGCGCCAGGCGCAGCCGCAGGTGGTAGCGGTGCAGCGGAATGCCTTCGACCTGCGCGAAGGCCTGCGTCAGGTACACCGGCGATCCGCCGATGTGTTCGGCGATCTCGGCGAGCTTCCACTGCCGGCCGAGATCGCTCGCGAGCAGCACCTTCACCCGATCGACCAATCGCCTGCGGCCTTGCGTCGCCGTGGTTTCGTGCGTGGTGCGCGGCCCGAGGCTGCGCGAGATCAATGTCACGGCGAGCACTTCGGCTTCCAGCGGCTCGATGCCGCCGTGACGCAGGCTGTGGCGCAGCATCGCGACCAGCGCCTGTGCACGCGGGTCGATGCGGAGCGATTGCGGGCGGTACGTGAGGTCATCGCGACGTTCGAGCAGTTCGCGCGGCGAGAGTTCGCGCAGCAGGCCCGGCGATACGGCGAGCACGAGGCTCGCATCGCCGCCGTCGACCGGATGGCTTACCTGGTAGCCCTGCCCCGCGTTGAAGAACAGCACGTGGTTGGCGTCGGCGACCGACTGGTCCTGCCCGACGTGGCGCGCGTAGAGCCCGCGATACGGGAACACCAGGTGCGTGTTGGCCGCGCATTCCTCCGCGCTGCGGTGCCGGCACGTGCCCGCGCAGAACACGTCACGCACCTTGACGGTGCCGGTATCGAGCAGCGTATGAACGGAGAACTCCGACATGGGCGGAGCTTAGCGCGAAGCGGGTCGTGTAGCCGTCAGGTGGCGGCGATCGACGCGACCCACGCTTCAGCATCGGCGATGTCCGCGCCGAAGCTCTGCATCGACAGCG
Organism: Lysobacter soli; assembly: GCF_009755585.1. Taxonomy (NCBI): domain Bacteria; kingdom Pseudomonadati; phylum Pseudomonadota; class Gammaproteobacteria; order Lysobacterales; family Lysobacteraceae; genus Lysobacter; species Lysobacter soli. Next base: position 4,090,294 of record NZ_CP046603.1, read on the forward strand.
CGAGGTCGTGCGCGCGGTCATCGCGTCCGTAGCCGTGCGCTTGCGCCTTCGAATAGCGGCCCCATGCGGGCGAGGCGACCGCTTCATCCACGCGCGCGGGATCCAGCTCGAAATGCGCGGCGACGCGGTGCAGCTCCCGCGCGGGTTCGTCGAGCAGCGATTCGAAATCGACGCGAATCACGCGCTCGCCGTGGCGGCCCTTGTCGAGCGCGTCGAAGCGCATCTGCTCGGCGAGCCAGCCGAGCGCACATTGGCGATGCACCGGAATCTGGTGCAGCGACAGATGCGTCGCGACGCCGTGCTGGTGCAGGTAACGCAGGCGTTCGCCGGCGGCGCTCGCGGCATCGAAGACAGAGTTGGGCGATTTCAGCAGGGTGGCGAGGTACGGCCGCAGCGGCATGTCGATCAGCACCGCACGCATGCGCGGCTGTTGCGACAGCAACGGCGCGATCAGGCCGTTGCAGCTGCTGGTCGCCTTCACCACGCTGCGCGCATGCGGCGGCAGCGCCCGCGACCAGCGCGCCCACAGCGCGCGCAGCGTGTTTTCCGCTTCGTCCGGCGACAGGCGGGAAATCGCCTCGTCGAGCATCGGCCACGCATCGGCGAGCGTGCGCAGCGGCAGCGGTTCGCGCAGGCCCTGCACCTCGGGCCAGGTGTCGATCAAGCGGCTGAGCAGCGTCGAGCCGCAATGGCCGATGTGGAAGATCGCGTGCGCCGGTGCTGCCTCGTCGGAAACGCGCGACAGCAGCGATTCGAGCGGTGCCCAGCCGCCTTCGGCATTCGACGGCACCGCGCGGTCGTCGAGGAACGCCGCTTCGCGCCGCTGCGCCTCATCCAGTCGCAACCACAGCACGCGACGACCGACGAGGTCGAGCTTGAAGGGCAGGAATTCGGGGCTGTCGATCGCGGCGGTGGTCATGGGGCGAGTTTAGCGGGGCTTTGGCCGCTCACCTGACGCGAGGCTTCGCCCGGTGCGTCGCCGTCGCGCTCCACGGATCGTCCGGCCACGGATGCTTGGGGTAGCGGCCTTTCATTTCCTTCTTCACTTCCGGATACGTGCGATCCCAGAAGCCCTTCAGGTCCTGCGTGATCTGCAGCGGCTTCCCGCCGGGCGAGAGCAGGTGCAGCGTGAGCGGCACGCGGCCGTCGGCGATGCGCGGCGTGTCGGCCAGCCCGAACAGTTCCTGCAGTTTCACCGCCAACACGGGCGCGATCGGCGCATCGGCCTCGTCGTCGAACGCGTACTCGATTCCGCGCTCCATGCCGGAGGGCACGACGATCCGCGTCGGCGCGAGCGCATCGATCTTCTGCCGCAGCGCCCACGGCGTGGTGGACTTGAGCGCGTCGCCGAAGGCCTGCTCGTCGAGCGCGTCCAGCCGCGTCTTGCCCGTGAGCGCGGGTTTGAGCCACTCGTCCAGCGAGTCCAGCAGTGCGGCGTCGGAGAGATCGGGCAGTCCGTCCAGCTCCGGCATCCATGCGTGCAGGCAGCGCACGCGATCGCGCCACTGGCGCTGCGAGGGCGTCCACGGCAACGCGCGCAAGCCGAGTTGGCGCACGGCGTCGACCAGCGCGTCGGCGTAGCGGGCGGGATCGGGTTTCGCGAGCGGTTTGCTTTCGATGACGATGCGGTCGAAGCGCGTTTCGCGCACGGCCGCGATGCCGCGCGTGTTCGTGTCCCACACCACGCGGTCCTCGGTGACGAAGCGTTGCGGGAAGTCCTCGCGCAGGCGCGCCTCGTCCAGCGGCGCGGCACGCAGCACGCGCGCGTCGCGGGCCTCGTCGCGCAGTTCGCTCACCACGATCCAGGGCTCGCCGTACAGCGTGGAGTCGTCGAACAGCTTCACGCTGCGCCCGTTGGCGAGCTGGTAGCGATACGGATCGGACGGATGCTGGCGCGCGATGCGGTCAGGGAAGGCGTGCAGCAGCACGTCGCCGAGCTGATGCGATGGCGCATCCGGCGGCGGCGCGGCATCGAGGCGCAGGCGACGGCGCCATTGTTTCGCCGCCTGGTCGAGCGCGGCGAGCGAGGAACGCGATGCATCGGGCGCGACGCGGCCCGCACGGAAAGCGGCGAGCGCCTGCCAGCGTTCGGCGACCGAATCGCTGCGCGAGCGCAGCGGATCGCGCGCTTCGATCAGCGCGGCAAGGTCGCAGGCGAGCGCCTGTTCCCGCGCATCCTTCGGCGCGAGCAGCATCGCCGCCAGTCGGGGGTGCGTGCCCAGCGCGAGCATGCGCCGGCCCAGCGGCGTGATCGAACCGCCGTCGAGCGCGCCGAGCCGGTGCAGCAGTTCACGCGCCGCCGCGAGCGCACCGGGCGGCGGTGCATCGACGAAGCGCAGGTCGGCATCGCCCCACGCGGCGAGTTCGAGCGCGAGGCCGGCCAGCTCGACTTGCGCCAGCTCGGGCCGACGCTGCGGTTCAAGCCGCTGCGACTCGGGCCACAGCCGATACGCCCAACCCTCGGCCACGCGCCCGGCGCGGCCCGCGCGCTGGTCGGCGGACGCCTGCGCGATGTTCACCACATCCAGCCGCGCGAAACCGCTGTTGGGGTCGTAGCGCGGTTCGCGCGCGAGCCCCGAGTCGATCACCACGCGCACGCCGGGCAGCGTCACGCTGGATTCGGCGACGTTGGTGGCGAGCACCAAGCGGCGCCGGCCCTCGGGATCGGGCTGCAGCACGCGCGTCTGCGCCTCGACGGGGAGCTCGCCGTGCAATGTGAGAACGTCCGCGTCGGCCATAGAAGCGAGCAGCGAATCGACGCGCGCGATTTCGCGCTGCCCCGGCAGGAAGACGAGCACGTCGCCGGGATGCTGCGCCAGGGCATGTTCGACGGCGCGGCGCGTGTGATGTTCAGCTGATTCGTCGCGACGCGCGGCGAAGTGGGAAATCGAAACCGGATAACTGCGGCCGGCGCTGCTCAGCCGCGGCGCATCGAGGAACGCCGCCAGCCGTTCGCCATCGAGCGTCGCCGACATGACGACGATGCGCAGGTCCTCGCGCAGGCCGGCCTGCACGTCGAGCGCGAGCGCGAGGCCGAGGTCGGCCGACAGATGGCGCTCGTGGAACTCGTCGAACAGCAGCGCGCCGACGCTTTCGAGCATCGGGTCGTCCTGCAGCATGCGCGTGAGGATGCCTTCGGTGACGACCTCGATGCGCGTCTGCGCGGACACGCGGTTCTCGAAACGGATGCGATAACCCACCGTGCCGCCGACGTCCTCGCCGCGCTGGCGCGCCATGAAGTGCGCCGCCGCGCGCGCGGCCACGCGACGCGGTTCGAGCATCACGATCTTGCGGCCCGCGAGCCACGGCGCATCGAGCAGCGCCGGCGGCACCTGCGTGGTCTTGCCGGCGCCGGGCGGCGCTTCGAGCACGAGGCGGGGATGGTCGGCCAGGCTGGCGCGGATCTGCGGCAGCAGGGGGTCGATGGGGAAGTCGATGCGCGTCACGCCGACAGTCTAAACGGCGCGCTCGGCTAGACTTCGCGCATGGATTTGATCGACATCGGCGCCAACCTCACCCACGACTCCTTCGACCACGACCGCGACGCCGTGCTCGCCCGCGCGCGCGCAGCCGGCGTGGTGCAGATGGTCATCACCGGCGCCAGCCGCGAGCATTCGCCGCTCGCGCTGAAACTGGCGAAGCAGCATCCGGGCGAGCTGTTCGCCACGGCAGGCGTGCATCCGCATCACGCGAGCGAATACACGGCCGAGTGCGACGCCGAGATGCGCGAGCTGCACACGCATGCCGAAGTGGTCGCTGTCGGCGAGTGCGGGCTCGACTATTTCCGCGATTTCTCGCCGCGCCCGGCGCAGCGGCGTGCGTTCGAGATGCAGCTCCAGATCGCCGCCGAGACGCACAAGCCGCTGTTCCTGCACCAGCGCGACGCGCATGCGGATTTCATGTCGATGATGCGCAACTTCGACGGCCGCCTTGGCCCGGCCGTGGTGCACTGCTTCACCGGAACGCGCGAGGAGATGTTCGATTACCTCGATCGCGACTGGCACATCGGCATCACCGGCTGGCTGTGCGACGAGCGGCGCGGCCAGCACCTGCGCGAGCTGGTGCGGCACATTCCGGCCAACCGGCTGATGATCGAGACCGACGCGCCGTACCTGCTGCCGCGCACGATCAAGCCGGCGCCGTCGCACCGACGCAACGAGCCGATGTTCCTGGCGCACATCGTCGAAGAGCTGGCGCGCGATCGCGGCGAGGACGTGGCGACGACCGCGGCGCTGACCACCGCCACGGCCCGGGCGTTCTTCCGCCTGCCGGAGCGCTGAAACGTCGGTCGGGCGCGGTAGGGGGCCGCGTCCGGCATCACGTCCCGTATCGGTATGGGTGACCTGACCCTTCGCACGATGACCTGCCCCGACCCGCCCCTGCTCGCCTTCGACGACATCGCCATAGACCTGAACGGGCGGCGCCTGCTCCGGGCCGGCGAGGAGCAGCCGCTGGATCCGCGGGCCTTCGCGGTGCTGTGCCTGCTGGCGCGTTCGCCGGGGCAGGTGTTCTCGCCGGAGGAAATCCTCGACGAGGTCTGGGGCCATCGCCGCGTGCCGCCCGGCGCGGTGGGGCAGATCGTCGGCGTACTGCGGGCGGCGTTGGGCGATGACGTGCACCAGCCGCGCTATCTGCACGCCGTGCGGGGTTACGGGTACCGGTTCGACCGGCCGGACGGCTAGGCGCCTTCAGCCCGCGATCCGGCCCGCCTCGTACGCCTGCAGGTGCACCCACGCGGCCGACAGCAGCGGGGCTTCCATGCCGGCCGCGCGAGCGCGCAGCACCATGTCGCCGACGATCTGCATCGCCTCCACCGGCTGCCCGGCTTCCAGATCGCGCAGCATCGAGGCCTTGAGCGGCGACCCGGGTGCGGTGAGCGTGGCGAGCGCGGTCTCCTGCGCCTTCGCATCGATCGCCTCGCCTTCGGCCTGAGCGACGGCAAGGCATTCGGCGTACAGACCGCGCACGAAAGCGTCGCCGCCCTGCGCGGCGACGATGTGACCGATCGGCGCGCGCATCGTGCACGTCGCGGCGGCGAGCGTCGCGAGGAAGGTGAACTTCGTCCATTGCTCGCGCGCGATGCGCATCGAACGCACGTGGTCGATGTTCGCCGCCGAACACAGCGCGGCGAAAGCGGCCGTGCGCTCGCTGTCGGCCGGTTCGGAGCGCTCGCCGAAGGTGATCGATGCGGGCTGGCCGAGATGGCGCACTTCGCCGTCGGCGCCCTTCATCGCGCTGATGAAGCACAGCCCGCCGACCACGTTCCGCGCGCCGAAGCGTTCGTCCAGCGGCGCGTAGTGACGCAGGCCGTTGAGGATCGGCAGCACCCACGTGTCGCCGCCGACCGCGGGCGCGATGGCGTCCATCGAACTGTCCAGGTCGTAGGCCTTGCAGCTGAGCAGCACCATGTCGAACGGTCGTGCCTGCGCGAGCGCCGGCAGCGCATCGGCCGTGACGTGCGCCACCGGGAAATCCGCGTCGCCCAGCGGACTGCGGATCTGCAGCCCGTTCGCATCCAGCTGCGCCGCGCGGGTGGGCCGCACCAGGAAGGTCACGTCCGCACCGGATTGCGCGAGACGTCCGCCGAAATAACCGCCGGTGCCGCCGGCGCCGAGCACGAGGATGCGCATCAGCTGCGCAGGCCCACGCCGCGCTTGAGCAGCCACAGGCCCAGGCTCGCCAGCGCGATCACGAACGCGAACATCAGCCCATACGCGACCCACACCGGCACGTCGGACACGCCGAGCAGTCCGTAGCGGAACGCGTTGACCATGTAGAAGATCGGGTTCGCGTGCGTCATCGCCTCGGCCCACGGCGGCAACAGCTTCACCGAATAGAACACGCCGCCCAGGTACGTCAGCGGCGTGAGGATGAACGTCGGCACGATCGCGATGTCGTCGAACTTCTTCGCGTACACCGCGTTGACGAAGCCGGCGAGCGAGAAGATCGTCGCGCCGAGGATCACCGTGGTCAGCGTGATGAACGGATGCGGCAGGCGCACCTTGGTGAAGAACATCGCGATGACCAGCACGATGGCGCCCACCATCAGGCCGCGCAGCACGGCGCCGGCGACGTAGCCGGTGAGGATCACCCAGCTCGGCATCGGGCTGACCAGCAGTTCTTCCACGTGGCGGCCGAACTTCGCGCCGAAGAACGAGGACGAGATGTTGCCGTAGCTGTTCTGGATGACGCTCATCATCACCAGGCCCGGCACGATGAAGTCCATGTACCGGATGCCGTCCATCGTGCCCACGCGCGAGCCGATGAGGCCGCCGAAGATAAGGAAGTACAGCGTCATCGTGATCGCCGGCGGCACCAGCGTCTGGCCCCAGATGCGGAGGATGCGGTTCACTTCGCGGCGCACGATGGTGCCGAGCGCGACGAGGTTGCGCTGCGTTGCGGACATCTCGTGATGGGTCTGCGTCATGTCGTTCATGCCACCTGCTCCGGCGGCGTCTGCGCGGTGCCGTCCTGTGCGTTCTCGCCCGTCAGGCGGACGAAGAGTTCTTCGAGTCGGTTCGATTTGGTGCGCATGGAGCGCACGCGGATGCCCGCATCGCCCAGCGCCGCGAACACGCGGTTGAGGTCCATCGCGCGTGGCATCTCGATGTCGAGCGTGTGGTCGTCGGTCGCGGTGAGCGTGGTGCCTTCGATGGTCGGCAGCTGCGCGGGCAACGTGCCGTCGATGTCGAGCAGGAAGCCTTCCACGTCGAGCTTGGCCAACAGCGCCTTCATCGGGCCCTGCTCGACGATGCGGCCGCGGTCGATGATCGCGAGGTTGCGGCACAGGCTTTCCGCTTCCTCCAGGTAATGCGTGGTGAGGATGATCGTCGTGCCGGCGGCATTGATCTCCTTCAGCGTCTTCCACATGCCGCGACGGATCTCGATGTCCACGCCGGCGGTGGGTTCGTCGAGGATCAACAGCCTGGGCTGCGTCATCATCGCGCGGGCGATCATCAGGCGGCGCTTCATGCCGCCGGAGAGCGTGCGGCTCATCACCGTCGCCTTCTCCCACAGGTGCGCGCGCTTGAGTTCCACCTCGGCGCGCTTCAACGCTTCCTCGCGCGGCACGCCGTAGAAGCCGGCGTAGTTGACGAGGATGTCGACGGGCTTCTCGAACATGTTGAAGTTCAGTTCCTGCGGCACCAGGCCGATCAGCCGCATCGCGGCATCGCGGTGGCGCTGCAGGTCGACGCCGAAGATCGACACCGAACCTTCGCTCAGGTTCACCAGTGAACTGACGATGCCGATCAGCGTGCTCTTGCCGGCGCCATTCGGGCCGAGCAGGGCAAAGAAGTCGCCGGGCGCGACGTCGAGCGAGACGCCCTTGAGCGCCTGCACCTTGTTGTCGTAGGTCTTGCGCAGCTCGCGCACGGACAGGGCGGGAGCGGCGTGCGCCGCGTTCGGGGAAGCGGTCGGGGATGCGGTTGCCGGGGTCATCGGTGAAGGCCTGCGCCGCGGCGTCGCGGCGATAGACGGTAGTATAGGCGCCCCCGTGTGGGCGCTCCGGCCACACACTGTTGCATCACGATGTCGTTTCACACTGGACCTGCCGTGGCCATCCAGCATTTCCCGCTCAAGCTCGTTTCCCGCCGCATGCTGGCCCCGAGCGTGGGTCATTACACGTTCGTGCGCGATGACGGGCAGCCGCTGGATTTCATCCCCGGCCAGTTCATCCAGGTGCATTTCCAGTACGCCGATGGCACCGCCACCAAGCGCAGCTATTCGCTGGCGACGATCCACGACCACGCGCTGGGCCCGGGCGAAGCGGTGGAAATCGCCGTGAGCTACGTGCCCGGCGGCGCCGCCACGGCGCTGTTCGAGGGACTGGAAGCCGGCGGGCACGTGGATGCGAGCGGCCCGTTCGGCCGCTTCTGCCTGATGCCGACCGACGCGAACTCGCGGTACCTGCTCATCGCCACCGGTACCGGCGTCACGCCCTATCGCGCGATGCTGCCGCAGCTGGAAGCGCAGATCCGCGAGCGCGGCGTTCGCGTGGTGCTGCTGTTCGGCGCGCGCAACACCGACGAGCTGCTGTACGGCGACGAGTTCCGCGCCTTCGCCAACAAGTACCCCGACCACTTCCGCTTCGTCCCCTGTTTCTCGCGCGAGCTGCCGGCGCCTGATTCGCCGCATGCGCACGCCGACGTACGTCACGGCTATGTGCAGCAGTTCCTCGATGAGTTCACGCCGGATGCGACCGACGACATCGCGTACCTGTGCGGCAACCCGAACATGGTCGATGCGTGTTTCGAAGCGCTGAAGGGCCACGGGCTGCCAGTGCCGCAGGTGCGGCGCGAGAAGTACGTCAGCAGCAAGTAACCCGAATCGCCTGGAGCCCCGCCGGCCCGTTACGGCCGTTTCCCCGGGATGACAATGGAAGGCCGCGGCGCCGTCCATCCGCCATACGACGTGCAATCAAACTCCCCGCCGGCTCTGGCATGCTGGGGGCTTCCACGTCGGACGAGGGAACCGATGCGCACGTCTCCTGCATGGATCGCCGCACTGGCGATCTGCTGCCTCACCGCCTGCACGCCTCGCGATGACGCCAGCGCGTCGCGCAAGGACGCCGACGCCGGAAAACGCATGTACGGCTCTATCGCCTTCGAGCCCTGCACGCTGTCCGGCGCACTCGCCTCGTCCAGCATCGATGCGCAATGCGCGCGCCTCGACGTTCCCGAAGATCCGGCAAAGCCGGACGGCCGCCGCATCCCGCTGAACATCGCGTGGCTTCCGGCCGGCGACAAGGGCTCGAAGGCGCCGGACCCGGTGTTCTTCCTCGCCGGCGGCCCGGGCCAGGCGGCTACCGAGTACGCGGTCGACGTCGATGCCGCATTGCGCGACGTGCGCAAGCATCGCGACATCGTGCTGATCGACCAGCGCGGCACCGGCAAGCTGAGCCCGCTCGCGTGCCGCGATGCGAACGGCGCGGAACTCGCGCTGCCAGCGGACGAGGAGGTCGATGCCGCCGCCGTCGCCGACTACGCCGCGCGTTGCGCGAAAACGCTGGAAGGCAAGGCAGACCCGCGCTTCTACACGACGACGCAGGCTATCGGCGATCTCGATGCGGTGCGCGCCGCATTGGGCACGCAACAGATCAATCTCGTGGGCGTCTCGTACGGAACGCGCGTGGCGCAGCAGTATGCGACGCGGTTTCCCACGCACACGCGTTCGATCGTGCTCGACGGCGTCCTGCCGAATGAACTCGTGGTCGGTAGCGAATTCGCGCGTACGTTCGAGCGCGCGCTCGAACTGCAGTCGGCGCATTGCCAGTCGCTGCCGGGCTGTCGCGAACGCTATCCGCGAGATCTGCGCACGCAGCTGCGCGGCCTGAAGGAACGTCTGGAAACAGCGCCGGTGCAGGTGGATTTCCGCGATCCCGCCACCGCGCAGCGTCGTCGCGACACGCTCACCGCCGACACCGTCATCGGCCTCACGCACATGTTCTCGTACATGCCGCAGATGATGTCGCTGATGCCGGTCGTGATCGACGAAGCCGATCGCGGCGAGTACGCGCCGCTGATGGCGCTGGCACAGCTGGCCACGCGCAACATGGACGGCCGCATGTCGCGTGCGATGCAGTGGTCGGTGATCTGCGCCGAGGATGCGGACCGTTACACGCCCGATCCCGCTGATGCCGACACCGTGCTCGGCGCGGAAACCGGACCCGCGTTCTTCGCCGCATGCAAGGCGTGGCCGCATGGCGCGCGTCCGGCGACGTTCGACAAGCCGCTGCACTCCAACGTGCCCGCGCTGCTGCTGTCGGGCGAGATCGATCCGGTGACGCCGCCGGCCTATGGCGAACGCGTGCTGAAAGGCCTGCCGAACGGACGCCACTTCGTACTGCGCGGGCAAGGCCACAACGTGGCCGCGACCGGCTGCCTACCCAAGCTCGTCGGGCAGTTCGTCGAATCGCTCGACGCGAAGGCGCTGGATGGAAAGTGCCTCGACACGATCGGCTACGTGCCGCCGTTCACCGGATACAACGGATGGGAGCCGTGACGCGATGATCGTCGCACAGGACCTGCACAAGAGCTTCAAGACGCCGACCGGCACGGTGCGCGCCGTGGAAGGCGTGCGCTTCACCGCGCGCGATGGCGAGATCACCGGCCTGCTCGGGCCCAACGGCGCCGGCAAGACGACCTCGCTGCGCATGCTCTACACGTTGATGAAACCCGACGCCGGACAGGTGCTGGTCGACGGCGTCGATGCGACACGCGATCCGGCATCGGTGCGCGGCGCGCTCGGCGTGCTGCCGGACGCGCGCGGCGTGTACAAGCGCCTGACCGCGCGCGAGAACATCGCGTACTTCGGCGAACTGCACGGCATGTCGAAGCAGGCCATCGAGGCGCGCACGCAGGTGCTCGCCGATGCGTTGCAGATGCACGACATCCTCGATCGGCGCACCGAAGGTTTTTCGCAGGGACAGCGCACCAAGACCGCGATCGCACGCGCGCTCGTGCACGATCCGCGCAACGTGATCCTCGACGAGCCCACCAACGGCCTGGACGTGATGACCACGCGCGCGATGCGCGGCTTCCTGCAGCAGCTGCGCGCCGAAGGTCGCTGCGTGATCTTCTCCAGCCACATCATGCAGGAGGTCGCCGCGCTGTGCGATCGCATCGTCATCATCGCCAAGGGCCAGGTCGTCGCGGCCGGTACGGCGGATGAGCTGCGCGAACAGACGGGCGAGGCGAACCTCGAAGATGCCTTCGTGAAGGCCATCGGTTCGGAAGAGGGACTGCACGCATGAGCGCCGGTTCGATGAAGCAATCCCGTCCCGGCATGTTCGCGACGATGTGGTCGGTGATGCGCAAGGAGCTGCTCGACATCTCGCGCGACCGTCGCACGCTCGCGCTCGCGCTGCTGCTCGGCCCGCTGCTGTATCCGGTGCTGATGATCGGCATGGGTTCGCTGGCCGAATCGCGCGCGCGCACGCAGCTGGATCGCACGCTCGAAGTGCCCACCGTCGGCATGGAACGCGCGCCGAATCTCGTCGCGTTTCTCGCCACGCAGGGTATCCGCGCGGTGAAGGCGCCGAACGACATCGACGCGGCGATCGTGCGGCAGGAGTTCGACGTCGCGCTGCGCATCTCGCCCAGTTACGCGAACGACTGGCGCAATGGCAAGCCGGCGCTGGTGGAGATCGTCGCCGATACGACGCGTCGCGACAGCGAGATCCCGAGTGCGCGCGTGCGCGCGGCGCTGGAAGGTTACGGCGGTCAGGTCGGCGCGCTGCGCCTGCTTGCGCGCGGCATCGATCCGTCCGTCGTGCGTGCGGTGAGCGTCGGCAGTCGCGATCTTGCGACGGAGGAAGCCAAGCGTGGCCTGATGCTCGCCGCGATCATGCCGTACCTGCTGATCCTGATGTCCTTCATCGGCGGCGCGTACCTGATCATGGACGCCACGGCGGGCGAACGCGAACGCCAATCGCTGGAGCCGCTGCTCGCCACGCCGGCGTCGCGCGGTGCGATCGTCAGCGGAAAGATCGCCGCTGCCTGCGCGATGGGGTTGCTGTCGCTGCTGCTGACGCTGGTGGCGTTCAACCTCAGCGCGCAGATGAGCACGGGCGTGGGGCGCATGCTCGACGTGAGCTTCGCGTCGATCGGCCGCATGCTGCTGATCCTGCTGCCGATGGTGTTCATCGGCACGACGCTGCTCACGTGCCTGGCGGCGGCATCGAAGAGCCTGAAGGAAGCGCAGAGCCACATGACGTGGCTGATGCTGCTGCCCATGATTCCGACGATCGCGCTGATCGTGAACCCGGTGAAGACGCAGGCGTGGCAGTTCATGGTGCCGTTCCTCGCACAGAACCAGATGCTGCTGAAGGTGATCCGTGGCGAGGGCATCGACATGCAGACGTGGGGTATCTACCTGGGCACCGGTTTTGCCGTGGCGGCGTTGCTGTGGTTCGTCGCGGTGCGGCGTTACCACCAGGAGCGGTTGGCGATTTCGGGTTAGTGGTTTGGCCGCAGCGTGGGTGCGCGCTGCGGCGTTGCTAGGTCTACCAGCGCTTTACTTCTTTCTGTAGCCGTTGCCTCATGGCGTTGTTCTTGCTGACGCTGGTGTGTTGCGTTGCTTTCGAAGTTGCTCGTCATTCCCGCGAAGGCGGGCCGCTTCTGGGCCGCCGAATGGCGGCACCATCCAGGGACGTTTCATGCTTTCCCTGTGACGTTCGAAGAGCAAAGAAGAATCACAATCCAAGCTTCCGATCGCCTGCGGCGCTCGGGTCACTTTTCTTTGCTCGCACAAAGAAAAGTAACCCAAAGAAAGTGCGTACAAGTCCAACCCAGTCCCACGACCGGAAAGCAAAAGGGCGCGTTCGCGATTCGCCATCCATGGCTCAGCGCTCACCGCCGCACATCCTGTGCGGCGCCCTTCGGGGCTAGAAACGAATAGGCTGTTCGACAGCAACAGCAGATGGAAGACGGCTGTTGGCCCCTCTCCCACCGGGAGAGGGGTTGGGGTGAGGGCCAGCGGAGTCGCATCGGTGAACGAACCGTGCCTTACAGCGCTGCGCTGCTGCTTTGCGGTAGGACACAGAAGCAAGATGGATTCCAGCTTTGCTGGAATGACGGTGACGTGGTTCACCACTTGGGGAGTGCCCGAAAGCCACGGGCCTGGGTCCCGGCCTTCGCCGGGATGATGGTCGGGATTGGCGTTCGACGGATGAAGCTGAGGTAGGCGAGCGTTCCCAACAGAGTGCCCAACGGAAAAAGAGAAAGGCCCGGCTTGCGCCGGGCCTTTCGTTTTACAGCGTTGCTTTGCGAAGCGCGTGCGGTGGCGTCAGTCCCCCAACCTTCGCCGCCGCCTCGCGATCAGCTCTGCGGGTTGAAGCCGATGGTACGGCGCGTCGTCACCGGCGCGTCGATCGGCTGGAAGCGCCACTTGCGCACGGCGTTGACCGCTTCGCGGTCGAAGATGCGCGCCGGGTTGGAACGCACCACGCGCGCGGCCGTGACCGAGCCGTCCGTGCCGACGGTGAACTCGACCTGCACTTCGCCCGAGGTCCCTGCGCGCAGGGCTTCCGGCGGGTAGCGCGGCGGCGGCATCGACAGCGGACGCAGGTCGCTCGCATCGGCCGACGCCGGTGCGGCGGCGGCCTGGCGGGCCGCGGCGGCACGCTGCTCGGCGGCGCGGGCGTCGGCGGCACGCTGGTCGGCAGCGGCCTTGTCGGCTGCGGCCTTGTCCGCCGCTGCCTTGTCGTCGGCCTGCTTGGTCGCAGCCTGCTGGGCGGCGAGCTGGCGGGCGGCGTCTTCCTGCTGCTTCTTCTGGTCCTCGACGCGCTTCTTCTCGAGTTCGACCTTCTTCTTCGCCTCTTCCTCGGCGGTCAGCTGCTGCTGCGCGGCGCGCTTGGTCGACGCATCCTGCTGGGCGGCGATGCTGGCCTTCAGGCGCGCGAGCGCCGGATGCTGGGCATCGGCCTTTTCGAGCAGGGCGGCCAGGCGCTGGGCTTCGGCGAAGTCCTCGCGATTGACGCTCTGCTCGGTGGCGATGACCGTCATCGGCAGCAGGTCGGTCAGCGCGCTGGACACCGCGGCGTCCCCCGGCGCCTTGTCGCGCAGCGCGAGGTAGTACTCCACCGCGTTGTCTTCGGCCGGTGCGTACAGGCGGTTTTCGGCATACGCCTTGCGGGCCGCTTCACGCAGCTGGTCGGCGGTCAGCGCCGAGACCTTGGCCGACACCGCGGTTTCCGCCGTGACCGCAGGCGCAGCCTGGGTGGCGGCCGGCGCGGCGGCGGTGGGCTGGGCGGGTTCTTCCTTGTTACAGGCCGTCAGCGCGCAGCACAGGGCGAGCGCGACGGACAGCTGAGATACGACAGACAGTCGGCGCGAACGCCGGTCTTGTGGATTAACGAACGTCATTGGCAAAGCTCCCCTGAAGTGCGCCGTCACGAGCACACAGGCACTAGATCGCGTGAGCGGCCCCTGTTTGTCAAGCGAACGGCCATCGGAGCCTACCATCGGTCGGCGCGACCGGGCCGCCCATCGCCCTGTTCAGATGCGGCACGCAGGGCCGTAATGCGGTGATTTCCGGGTAGACCGGCGCGCGGCCGGTCGGACAGGAAGGCGGCCAGCAGCTGACGGAACGGCGGGAATCCCGCGCTCGCGCGGAGCACGCCCGCGCGAAGTGCGCGAATCGGCGCACGGTCGTCGGTGAACAACGCAACGATCCCGCGCGTGGCGAGGTGAAGCGGCGCGGTCGCGAACCGGTGCCCGCGCTCATAGCGGGCGAGTCGCACCGGATCGCCGGGGTCCGCACGCGTGGCCGCCGCGTCGCGCAGTTCCGCGGCCAGACGCTCGACCCCAAGCAGCCCGAGGTTGAAGCCGTGCGCCGTCACCGGATGCATGCCGACCGCCGCATCGCCCAGCAGCGCCACGCGCGTGCCGGCGAACCGCGTCGCCCACGCACCGACCAGCGGGTACACGTGGCGCTCCCCGGGATCGGACACGGCACCGAGGCGTCCGTGGAAGCGTCGGGCGATTTCCCCTGCGAATGCCGCGTCGTCCATCGCCTGCAGGTCTCGCATCTGCGCGCCGGGCAGCGTCAGCACGACGGAGGACTGACATCCGGACGGCGTTGCGCGACCCAACGGCAGGCGCGCCAAGGTCTGGCCACGATCGAACCATTCCCAGGCGGTGTCGTCGTGCGGGCGCTCGTGCGTCACGCGGCACACGAGCATCGCGCGGCCGAAGTCGTGCATCCGCGCGGAAATGCCCAGGTGGCGCCGGGTTTCGGAAAAGCGGCCGTCGGCGGCGACGATCAGGCGCGCTGCGAAACTTCGGCCGTCTTCCAGTCGAACACGCGCGTCGGTCGTGTCGGCTTCGACCGCGGCGATGCGCACGCCTGCATGGAGTTCGACGTCCTGCGACACGGACACTGCGTCGAACACAGCCGCCCGAATCGCGTGGTTCGGCACCAGCCAGCCGAGCGGTTCGTCGCCGCCGCCGACCTTCAGCGGCTCGCGCGCGCCGGCGTCGAACACGTGCGCTTCGCAGAGCGGATGGCATTCGTCCGGCGGCAGCCGACTCCACACGCCCAGCTCGCGCAGCAGCCGGACCGAGCGCTGGGTGAGCGCGATCTCGCGCCCGTCGAATTTCGGGGCGCGCAAGGACGCCTCCGTTTCGCGTTCCAGCACCGCGACGCGCAAGCCGCTGCCGTCGAGCGCCCGCGCCAGACACAGGCCCGCCGGCCCCGCGCCGATGACGATCACGTCGGTTTCGATGGTCTGCATGCGGCGCCCGCGTTCTGGAGTGCGCGCACTGTCCCGCGGGAGCGATGTCGGCGCCTTGATCCCGGTCAAGGGCGCTGCGCTACTTGCCGATGCAGAAGCTCGAGAAGATGTGGCCGAGCAGGTCATCCGCGTGCACGCGGCCGGTGATCTCGCCGAGCGCGTCATGCGCGAGCCGCAGCGATTCGGCGGCGAGGTCGAGCGATTCGCGATCAAGTTCGACGCGTGCCTGCGCAAGGTGTTCGCGCGCGATCGCCAGCGCATCGACGTGCCGCGCGCGTGCGGTGAAGGCGCCCTCGCCGGCCGCATCGGCGTTGCACTGCGCGAGTTCGCGCAGGCGTGCATGCAACGACTCCAGACCGGCGCCGGTACGGGCGGAGACGTGCAGGGCGTCCTGCGGTTGCGGCGAATCGGCGTCCAGCAGGTCGGCCTTGTTATGGACCCAAACGCGCAGCGGGACATCGGCGATGGCGTCGATCACCGCTGCGCGCCCGCCTTCCGGATCGCGCGCATCGAGCACCACCAGCGCCAGGTCCGCACGTTGCAATTCGCCGCGCGCGCGGCGCATGCCTTCGCGCTCGATCACATCGCCGCCTTCGCGCAGGCCGGCGGTGTCGACGAGCGTGAGCTCGACGCCGTCGATGCGGATGGTTTCGTGCAGCAGATCGCGCGTGGTGCCGGCGATGTCGGTGACGATGGCGCGCTCGCTGCCGGCCAGCACGTTGAGCAGCGAGCTCTTGCCGGCGTTCGGCGGCCCGACGATCACCGCATGCAGGCCGTCGCGCAGGCGACGGCCACGTTCGGCGGCCTTCAGCAGGTCGTCGAGGGCGAACGCGTTGTCGCGAAGGCGGACGCGGAGCTGCTCGCCGCCGAGCGTGTCGATCGGCTCGTCGGCGAAGTCGATCGCGGCTTCGACGTGCACGCGGATCGCGAGCAGTTCGTCGGCGATGGCATCGACGCGGCGCGAGAACTCGCCGTCGAGCGCACGACGTGCGGCGCGTGCGGCACGCACGTCGGCCGCGGCGATGAGATCGGCGACGGCTTCGGCCTGTGCGAGGTCGAGCCGGCCTTCGAGGAACGCGCGTTCGCTGAACTCGCCCGGCCGCGCGCGGCGCGCACCGAGCGCGACGCAGCGCGCGACCACTTCGTGCAGGACGGCGGGACTGCCGTGCGCCTGGAGCTCCACCACATCCTCGCCGGTATAGCTGGCGGGCGCGGCGAAATAGAGCGCGATGCCATCGTCGATCGTCTCGTCGTGCTCGTCGCGAAAACGCACGTAGTGTGCCGTTCGCGGTACGAGTTCGCGCGCCGCGAGCGTTTGCGCGATCGCACGCGATTTCGGCCCGGACAGCCGCACGATGCCGACGCCGCCCGCACCAGGCGCGGTGGCAATGGCGGCGATGGTGTCGCGATCGGTCATGGCGTCATGGTGGCAGAACGGGGGCACCGGCGGCACAAATGCGAAGCCCGCCTTCCGGCGGGCTTCGTGCGAAAGGACGCGGCGGATTACGCCTTCGCCGGCTGCTCGCTGTACTTCTTCACCATCCACCACTGCTGCAGCAGGCCCAGCGCGCCGTTGGTGACCCAGTACAGCACCAGGCCGGCCGGGAAGAAGGCGAACATCACGCCGAACACCAGCGGCATGAACTGCATCATCTTGGCCTGCATCGGATCCATGCCGGTGGTCGGGTTCAACTTCTGCGTGAACCACATGATCGCCACGTTGATGATCGGCAGCACGAAGAATGGATCGCGCGAGGTCAGGTCGGTGATCCAGCCGATCCACGGCGCATGGCGCAGTTCGACCGACTCCGAGAGCATCCAGTACAGCGCCAGGAACACCGGCATCTGCAGCAGGATCGGCAGGCAGCCGCCGACGGGGTTGATCTTCTCCTTCTTGTACAGCTCCATCATCGCCATCTGGAACTTCTGCTTGTCGTCCCCGTAGCGCTCCTTGAGCTGCGCGATGCGCGGCTGGAACTTGCGCATCTTCGCCATCGACTTGTACTGCGCGGCCGACAGCGGATACATCGCGAGCTTGATCAGGAACACCAGGCCGACGATCGACCAGCCCCAGTTGCCGACCAGGCCGTAGATCTTCTCCAGCACCCAGAACAGCCAGCCGGCGATGGTCGCCATGATGCTGAACTGACTGAAATCGATGGCGCGTTCCAGGCCCGGCACATGCTGCGCTTCGATGGCCTTGACCAGCTTCGGTCCGACCCACAGGCGCGCGGTGGTTTCGGCCCTCGCGCCCGGCGCGACGGTGACGCCCGGGCCGACTTCGCGGATGAGGTACTGCGTGCCGCCGGTGCCGCTGGGCGTGGCGAGCGAGAAGGTCGTGGTGTCGTTCGAGCCCGGGATCCAGGCGGCGAAGAAGTGGTGCTGGAGCATGCCGATCCAGCCGCCGGTGACCTGCTTGTCGAGCGGGCCGTCGTCGACGAAATCATCGTACTTGCGGCGCTCGTACTTGTCGGCACTGGAGTACCACGCGGCGCCCTGGAAGCTGTACTGCTCGGCGCTCATCGGGCCCTTCTTCACCAGCGCGCGCGGCACGCGGCTCAGCTGGCGGTAGACGAAGCCCTGCCACGGCTTGGCGCCGGCGTTGATGACTTCATCGCGCACCTGTACGACGTAGTTGCTGCGGGTGAAGGTGTAGGTGCGGCGGATGGTCACGCCGTCGCTGCCGGTCCAGACGAACGGGACCTCGAGCGAGTTGGCGCCATCGGCGAGCGTGAAATCGGTCTTGCCGCCTTCGGGCACGAAGCCGGCCTGGTGCGTCGGCGCCTGGCCGCCCTGGCTCACCCAGCCGCTCTGCGCGACGAAGTAGTTGGCCGGATCGGTGGCGAACAGGCGCACCGGTGCGCTGCTGTCGTCGGCGGTGCTGGGATAGCGCAACAGGTCGGCCTGGCGCATCTCGCCGCCGTCGAGCACGAGCTTCAGGACGTCGGTGGTGACGGTGACGCTCGGCGCGGCGGCCGGCGTGGCGGCAGCCGTCGGCGTGGTGCCGGCGACGCTCGGCGCGGCCGGGACGGCGCCCGGCGCGCTGGCGGTGCTCGGGATGCTGGCGTCCGTCGCGGTCGCGGCGGTGGTCGTGGTCTGCGCGGGAGCGGCAGGCGCGGCCTTCTCCTTGCCCCATTCCATCCACAGCAGGGTCGCCACCATCAGCCAGGCGAAGATCAGGAAAACGCGGGTCTGGTTCATGGGCGACAGGCTGCTCAGCCGCGATCGACGTGCGGCGCTGGGGCGGAAGGGGAAGCGGCCGGCATTGTGCCGGGCGCCGGTGACAGGGGCAACGCGGCGTCGGGCGCGAGGGCCCCGCTGCGGTGGAGCAGACCCTGGAAGGCCGCGACGAGTTCCGGGCCGCTCGCCTGACGTGCGGCCGGACGCGCGACCACGACGAAGTCACCCGCGGCGAGTTGCCCGCGCAGGCGACGGAAGGTATCGCGAAGAACGCGCTTGATGCGATTGCGACCGACGGCGTTCGGATCGACCTTGCGGGACACGGCCAGGCCCATGCGTGCAGGCACGTCACTGGGAAGCCAATGCAGAGCCAGCACGGGCAGCGCCGTGCGCCGTCCGTGCTGGAATATGCGGTCGAAATCGGACTTCGCGCGAACCCGCGCGCTGCGCGGGAAGCGGGCCGATGTCATCTGCTGCTACCGGCGAGGGCCGGTGTGCGACTGCCGCGCGGAGCGGCAGCGGCGACGCTTAGGCGCAAAGACGCTTGCGGCCCTTGGCGCGACGACGGGCCAGGATCTTGCGGCCATCGGCGGTCGCCATGCGGGCACGGAAACCGTGGTCGCGCTTGCGCTTGAGGTTGCTGGGCTGGTAGGTGCGCTTGGTGGCCATGGTTCGGCTCGATGCGTAAACGGCAAAATGGACCGCGGATTCTAGCGGCCTGGGGAGTGCCAGGTCAACCGTGCTTGACCCGGCTCGCTTCCGACGCAGCGACCCACCGGGAAACGAAGCAAAGCCAGCCCCCTAAGTTAGGGGGCGCTTCGCTGCGCGAAGCGGGGTGTGGAACGCACGCCACGGGGCCCCAAGTTTGCACTGCAAACTTTGGGAGGCGAAGCCGGCTGCGCCGGCGAACGCCTGTGGACTACCTGTTAATCCACCTGTGGACAAGTCCTGTTCCGCGCCCGGTCGCGGTGATAGTCTGCCCCTACCCCCAGACCCGTTCGCCGCGATCCGTGCATCGCGCGGCGGGATGCTTTTCGCCGCGGTTTTCCGGTGCTTTGGCGCCGGACGCACAAGAGACGAAGATTCCCGAACCG